>NZ_JAGGRL010000009.1 GCF_018612915.1 Stenotrophomonas sp. ISL-67
CGGAACCCTGGGCGATTCAACGCCGGCCCGCTCCCCGGCCACAGCCGGCCCGCAGCGCAACCCCCGCGCCTTGCTCGCCGCCCCCGCACTTCCAGGAGGAGCTGAAGGTTCCGTACCTCAAGATCCGCGGCCGCTGGCTGCGGCAGATGGGCTTCAACGTGGGCCGCAAGCTGCAGATCGAAGCCTGCGCTGGTGTCATCACCATCAAGCTGCTGGGCACTCCGGCGGTGGAAGACCCACGGGTGCCCAGGTTCGTGGAGCGCACGATCTACCACGGCGAGGTCAAGTCCGACACGGGGTCGTTCACGCCCGAGGATGTGATCCGATGAAAAAGCAGGTCTACATACGGGTGAAGGTCGACCCCGGCATTCGCCGCGCCTTTCAGCTCTCCTCGTGGCGCATGAGCCAGTCGCCGACGCACCGGCTTCGGGCGTTGATCCATAACTGCGTGGCCATGGATCAGAACCCCTGGGACATTGATCTCAACGTCTGGGGGGATTCCTTCCCGTTAGAAAGCGATGTGAAAGAAGCGGCAGGGCGACACAACTCCAGGCGCTGAGAGCGTGGCTGCTGGGGAAGCGAGCCGGGATGGCAACCGGCTCGCTTGGCCAGCCACCGGAGTATCCGAGCCGCACCATTCCAGACAGTCACACCCCTTCGTGGCATAGGCGCGTTTGCCCCTTTCTGAACCATGTTCGTGGATCTAAGATTCCGTTCAGTTTTCACCGTATCGGCAGTTGCGCAGGACACAGGCAGTGGATAAAATTCGCCCAACACACCCGCCACGCCTCTGTCGCACGCGACACGCTCAAATTGGCGGGTTTTTTTTTGCTCGAGGGTTCAAGTCAGGATGACTAAGTACCTCAAGCCTCCTCTTTCCTTCGATGCGCAGCTGCTGCAGTTGGAAGGGCGCGGTCTGGCCGTACCCGATCGCGCAATGGCCTTGCTCTACCTTCAGAGGGTGGGCTACTACCGGCTGATGGGCTATCTGTATCCGCAGCGGTTGCATCAGAGCGACCACTACATTGCAGGGGCCAGTATTGACGAAGCCTTGGTAGTGTACGAGTTTGATCGCTGCCTACGTGAGCTGGCGCTTGAGGCTGTTGGACACATCGAAGTCGCAGTCCGAACCTCCATCACGCACAACTTCTCCAACGTCTACGGACCCTTTGGTCATCACCTGGCGGGAAATTTCTCCTTTGGTCCCGACTGGCATCGGGAATGGATCGCAAAGGTGCGAGGCGAGGTGGAGCGCTCGAGGGAGGCGTTCCTCATCCATTACCGCGACAAGTACACCGATCCGCCGTTTCCGATGGTGCCGATCTGGATGGCCAGCGAAGTGATGTCCGTTGGGACGCTATCCAAGTTTTACTCTGCGATGCATCCTGCTCACCAGAAGGTGATTGCGAAAGACTTCGGGCTCAGAAGCCCGGTACTGAGGAATTGGCTGCATTTCGCGTCAGTTCTGCGCAACGTCGCCGCCCATCACGGGAGGCTCTGGAATCGCGAGTTAGGTGTGAAGCCTCTTCGCCCACATGGAAATTCCTGGTCCGAGGAGCAGACTCCATACTCGACTTCCCGCTGCTTCTATACGCTGCTGGTCCTGAGGTATCTTCTTCGCTACACCACGGCTAACGACCTGAACTGGCGGGACCGGGTTACGACGCTTCTGGAGCAGCACCTCAACGTTGACCACCGAATCGTTGCAATAGGGGCCGGCCCAGGATGGAAGTCACATCCGCTCTGGTGATAGGTCGTCAGCTAGCCCATCCGCATACCGCGGGCTTCAAGCTCCTGCTGGTTCTGCTGCGTGCGCTGCTCGGTCTGCATGGCCAAGGCCTGCCGTTCCTGGCCTGCTTCATCCAGCCGCTGCAGCGATTGCTCCACCGGCGCCTGCACCGCTAGTTCAGTGGCCATCGCGGCACGCTGCTGTGCCGGGTCATGCAGGTTGCCCTGCACCACAAACACGTTGCGACCGGCCGCACCCTCTGCGGTGGCTTGGCTCAGTACCACGTGGTCAGCCCGCTCCAGCTTGTTCTCCACGGCCAGCGCGGTGAGGCTGGCTGTCAGCCGTTCGCTGGTGTCGTCGAAGCTGCGCCCATGTTTGGCGTCCAGCGCGGCAACGTGTTCGCGTATCTGCTGGTAGAGCGGGTAATGCGCATCGCCGGGACGTAGTGCCGCCAAGCGGGTGTTCTGGTCCTGCCCGGGCGGGTCGTTGAGCACCACTTTCGGGGTTTCGATGCGCTGGCGGTACGGGTCGTCGGGGTGGAAGTGGGTTGCCTTCTCTTCGCGCTCCTGGCGAACGTCGCGGGTGTCATTCAGCCGTTCCAGCACGCGTGGGTTGCGTTCCTGCATGGGGAAGCCGCTTTCGGTGTGGTGCGACCAGGTGCCGGCTTTCGGATCATACGCGTGGTACGAGCTGCGTATACCAATGATGTTGGGGTTGCTGCTGGGCAGCGACTGATCGGCCATGCTCAGCTCATACACGCCCAGCTTGGCCACGTAGGCGGTGGCCTGGCCCCACGGCATGGCGTCGTAGGCGTGGCCAGCGGTGTTCCATGCCCGCGCGGTGCCACGGTAATCGTTGTTGAGCATTTCCTTCCAGACGTTCTCGGCGGCGTCTTCGCTGAGGTTCTTCCGGGTGGCCTCCAGCAGGATGCGCGGGGTCCAGCAGTTCGGGTCCAAACCGTGCTGGACGAAGGCTTTGTCATGGGCAACCTGTACGTCGCGGCCGGGCAGGTTGAGTGCCAGGTCTGGCCTGCGTGCACCCATCCAGTACTCGCGGCGCTCGAGGTCGCGGTCGAGTAGGGTTTGGCCGAAGTGTTCCCACTGGCGCTCTGTCAGTGTGCGGTTCTGCAGCCTGGGGTTGCGGTCATGCTGGTCGCTAGCCTCGAGCTGGGCATAGGCGTTGGCAACCTGGCCGGGCAGGTTGTCATTGCGCACCACGCCCAGTGCCAGCAGGCCGTAGCCGTCAGAGCCTTCCTTCTGTGCCAGGTAGTTCCAGTACAGCTCCCGGTTCCCCTTGGAGGCGTACTGCCGCAGGATTTCGATGTCCTTCTGATTCAAGCCGCTCATGCGTTGTTCCTCCTGAACATTCCTGGGTTACTGGACCTTGTATTTGGCCAGTGCCGCGCGGGTAGCTTCTTCCATGCCCTTCCAGTCCTTCAGCAGCACGCGTGGATAAAACAGGGTCACGCCCAGATTGTCGGTGAGGTCCACGAAGTAGTGGGTGCAGCTTGAAACCTTGACTGACTCATCGGGCACCAGTGTGTCGCCCTGTATCGCCAGGCCCTCGTTCCCACCCTCAGGCTGATCGCACTTGATGAAGGTGGCCAGCTGCCCATCGGCGGCGCGGGCGATGTACCACTCGTCTTCTTTGCGTGGGTTACGGGTAACGGGCTCGCCAAACTGCTTCTGGTATTCCTTGCCGAACAGCGCCATGCGCCCCTCGTCGATGGCGTACGGCGTGAGGCCGAACTGCTCCGCACCCGCCTTGCGGAGGTCCAGTCGCCGGCGCGGGTCGTTGCGGTTGATCGAGCCTGCTTCGGTGGTGGCTTCGGTGTCGCTCAGCCGGGGCAGCAGCTCTGATGCCGAGACCGCATCGAGGTAGTCGATTGACGCGGTGACCGTGCGGTAGTGGTCTTCCATGCTGCGCGTGGGACGGTCACCGGGAGCGGCCGCCTTCAGTCCGGGCCAGATGAAGCTCAACGCAATGCCGCCGCCTACCGATGGGCCAATCTGGTCATCGTAGAGGTTGGCCGGGAACGCGTAGCGGTGCGGGCCCAGCTGGGCTTGCACCGGCGCGGTGGTGTAGGTGTATCCATCAACCGTGCGGCTTTGGCTGGCGTCTTCAGACATGGCAGTTTCCTTGTGTCCATTTTCCGTGGGTGGGGCCTTGGCACAGGCACTGACGCTCAGGGCGACAGCGAGTGCAACTGTCAGGCACCGGCCGGATGACGTTACGCGCATGGGCCATTCCATTGCAGTGGTTGGGGTCAACTATAGGGAATGTGGGGGCCGCGGAATAGGAATGGGCCTGAAGTAGAGGTTCATTGGTCACGTTGCCTATGCGACTAGGACTTTCCTGATAGCCCTGCAGAGAGAGCCATGGCAATCTGAGATGCTTGTCTCAAAGTCTGTCCCACGCGGGTGGCGCGGCGCATCCTTCATGTGGTGATACGCTTATGATTGTTCTTTGTGACCGGCTTTGGGCTGTCATTGACTGAAGGACCAACCATGCCCTTGAATTTTGAACCACGCCCCGGCTCTGCGGTCGATGAAGGAAATGGAATCGTCATTACGGCGCCGAGAGTGCTTCCGGCGAGTCCGCCCGAGGATCCAACCTACACTGAGTACCAATACCTCTTCCATGTTCATGGCGAGCGTGTTGACGGGTTGGGACTCTTTGGAAGCGATGAAATTCAGGGCCGCAGTGGCATGCCTGAGCGGAAGTTCACGCTTGACCTAAGTCGTGACTGGGTTCTGAAGTCCGCGCTTAGTTTCAAAGAATCCATAGGTAACACAGATGGGGATTTCACATTCCTGCAGGGACTTGCACAAGGACTGATAATGGCGAACATGGATGAGGGTAGCTCCAAGTACAGTATCCGCTACGTCGCCGTCACCACGTATGAAGCGCTTGCTCGATGTGGGATAACTCCAATCCCCGTTGATTCGGATTCAGTTGAAAGCGGTATCGTCTTGGCCGAAGCGCGTGTACCAGCTCGGATCGGCTGAGGTGACCCGCCGTGGCAAATTTCATCTTTGACGATTTTGCTCGCACCACACTTGCAGCAGCCAGCAACACAGCCGACCGTTCGCCCTTGTCAGCGCAGCAGGTGGACGAAGTGGTCGGATATCTGACGTCCCCTGGTTCGGGACCGGACGCTGCAACGAGCTACGCGGATTACGTCGCTGCCAAGTTGAGGGATCATCCTCCCATACTTAGCGCTGGCAAAGACTATGTTGCCTTCTCGGGGACTGATCATGCCGGAGTGTCAAATTTTGACAACGCAGCCAACTATGTAAGAGACGTTGATTCGAGGGCGGGCATCATTGGCGAAACGCCTTGGGGCGCTTTCATCGAGGAGTTGCGGACCGACCCCGCCAAGCACCCAGAGTTTCATACCATGGAGCGCGGATTGGAGCGCTTCATGGATACTCAGGGAACCGAGCCAAAAGGCGGGAGGTACAAAGCTGCGCTCCAGGACATGATGTGGAATGCTGGCAGCCCACGGTACTTCGAAAATGCCATCGCCACTGGCAAGCCGTTGCTTGCAATGGTCGAGAACGCTCCGCCCAACCGAGGCTTCAGCAACTTCGAGCTCACCATTGCACTTGAACATCCGAACGCCAGGATCAACGGTTACCCGGTAAGCTCTTTTGGCCCAGATCCGCTTGCCTTCGTAAGCAAGTCGGCTGCCGAGTACCAATCGCTGGAGATCGCCCTCGCGCGTGAGGCCGCCACCAATAGCGGCCACGCGGTGACCGTTGCCGAGGTGCGTCTGCAGTTGAGGCCGATCGAAGGCTACGACGCGGTAGCCCAAGTGCTGTTCAACCGCCCGGTGGAGGAGTTCAAGACCCTGAGCTTTGCTGAGATGACGGCCACGCGGACGCAGTGGGTAGCCACTGGCTCCAGCCTGGCAACGGCGCCGCGCACGTACGTCGATGTGCCCGAGGGCACGTCGCATGGGTCGCAGCAGCCCGGCGCAGCGCGAGGCCCACCCGGTTCAGCCGCCACCGTTGCCGAGGCTGCTGCCGAGCGCGCCCCTCCCGCTCCGCATGCCGGCATGAGCCCGGGCATGAAGGTTGCCGGTGTTGCCGGCGTGGCGCTGCTGGCGCAGGACTTCGCAACCTCCGGCCACAAATGGGTGGAGCTGAGGTCCCAGGGCAATGCAGCGGGCGCCGATTCAACCGCAGCCCACTTCGTCGGACGTAATGTAGGCGGCGCGTTGGGCGGCTTTGTCGCTGGCGCCAGTGTTGGTCTTACTACCGGCTCATGGACCGGACCGGGTGCGCTGGTCATTGGCGTAGGCGGCGGTGTTCTGGGCGCCCACCTCGGCGAGGAGTGGGCAAACCAGAAGGACATGAAAGCCATCTACGTCTAGGTGGACCCCATGGGCCGCACCTGGACCCGAAGCCCCACTGATGAGGAGGGGCGATGGCTACGTGCCGCGCACCAGCAGCAGGTGCAGTCCGCTGAGCTGGGCACAGGCGTGGAAGTGCGGCCAGTGCAGACCGCGCAGGGTGAAGATGTCACCTTCCGCGCCGATTACGTGGCGACCGGTACGCTGGAGCGGCAGTTGAACTGGCAGGCAGCCAGGGCGTCGTATGAGCTGGGCTTGGCCCATCTTCCTCCACCTCAAGACCCGTATCGCCTGAGTGCCCGGGCGGAGCAGGGAACCCCGCCGGCGCCGTTTGAAACCGGAAGGGCATTCGTACGTGACCCCATCTCCCGCCAATGGGAGCTGCAGGTCGGGCAGATGCAGGATGGGCGTGCACCCACCACGCGGTACGAACCCGTTTCAGCGGAGCAGGCCCAAACCCTTGATGCACAGTCGCAGGTGGTAATCGCCCAGAACGCTACCAACACGCCAGCTGCCGTTGCGGCGCGCTACATGGTGGCGCATGCGGAAGGGCGCTGGAGCGACTTTGGCGATGCGAACAATCCTTCAGTTCCCGCCGCCATCCAGGACGCACAGAGCAAATCAGACACCCTGCAGGCAAGCAATGGCCACAGGTATACCCGCCAGGAGGATGGTAAGTGGGTCAGTAACGAATGGGCCTTCAACCGCGCGGCCAATGGCAACCTCAGCGATGAGCTGGATGTCACGTGGCAGAGCCAGCAGGCTGGCGTGGCCGGTCTGGGCACCATGGCCGAGCAGATCAAGGCCACCGTGCAACTGGCGCCGGAAGGCGTGCGCGGGCAGGTGGAAGCACTTTACGCACGGCACGGTATCGAGCGCAGCGAAGCGCAGTTGGTAGCCACGGCGGCGGCGGTAGAGCAGGGTCTTGCAGATAATGGAAGGCAGGGTGACCTGGTCCTTGAACTGATTCCAGACCCGCGCACCCACGCGCCGAGCGCTGAAAGCGCCATTGCCGCGTTCGGTGATGCGGGCGGCAACCGTATGGTTCTCACGGCGACCACCACGATGGAGGACGTTGCGAGGATTCAGGCGTCACAGGTGCATACGGCTGCGCTGCAGGCCGGTGTGGCGGACGAGGCGCCGATCCAGAACGCCCCGGAACTGCGCATTGAGGCACTGTCGCCCGAGGCGTGGGACGCCCATCAGCAGGCGCTGCGGGAGGCCAACCGGCAGGGCACCTCCACGAAGGAGGCCGAGCGGTTGGCTGCGCTGGCGGCGATGCGGGCAGATGGCACCCGGGTTGATGAGGTGCATGTGCCGGAGTTGGTTGCGAATGAGCGAGACACCGCTCAGCCATCTGCCGCGCAGCCAGCCCCTCAGTTGGTAGCGGCAGCGATTACGGCTTCCGTTGAGCGCAATGCGATGGAAGAGCAGTCCACGGCCCAGCAAGAGCCCCAGGCACGTCAGGGGGCCGAGCAGGATACACGCGAGCACGTCGAGGAGCAGCGTGCCCAAGAGGCTTTCGCTCGTACTGCTGCGGAAGAGGAGACTCGCCACGAAGTGTCCTTGGCCGAGTCGCAAGCGTACTCGGGGCCCCCTCCACCCAACATCGCCGCGACATCGATGCAGCCAGGGCCTGAGGCCGAACCTGTCGTACGGCCACCGGTGGAATTCCCTGACCTCGCTGTGACCGTCGCTGCATCAGAAGCGAAGGTAGAGCAGCAGGTAACCCCCGAAGGGGTGCCGGAGGCTGTCATGCGTGTGGATGCTACTCAGCCTGCTGAAGTCGCGGTGCAGGCCGAGACGTCTGAGCGACCGGGCATGGATGATGAAGCCTCAATACAGCACCCACCCCTGGATGAAGTTTCGCTCAACGAGCCTGTTGCAGAGTCACCACCGGTAGAGGTGGCTGAGCAGATGATGGTAGCTGAGCTGGACGCCGTTCCGGTGAAAGAACCCGCGAACGACGTCACCGCGAATCAGGCTGCGCCAGAACCAGAGCCTGCCATGGAGCGGATGGCGCAGCCCGCTGAGCAGGACCCTTGGACACCCCTCAACCCCGAGCACCCCGACCACGCCCTCTACCAACAGATCCGCGAGGGAGTAGCGAAGCTGGACGAGGCCCACGGCCGCAGCTACGACCAAGCCAGCGAGCGCCTCACCGGCAGCCTGATGGTGCTGGCCAAGCGCAACGGCCTGGACAGTGTGGACCACGTGGTGCTCAGCCAACCCACGGAAAGCCAACCCGGCGGCCAGAACGTCTTCGTGGTTCAGGGCGAGCTGGACAACCCCGGTCACAAGCGCGCTGGCATGCCAACGGCGCAGGCAGTGAAAACCCCGTTCGAGGAGTCGCTTGAGCAGTTTGATGTTGCAGCGTTCGAGCAGGAACAGCGCGCCGCGCAACTGGCAACGCAGCAGCAGGACGAAGACCAGCGCGTGCAGCAGGAGATGCAGGTCGCAGCGGCGAGCATGGGGTACTGACAACGGGTCTTTTCACTGAGCTCAGCTATTCAGTGCCAGCCCCATCGGTGGCCACAGCGGATTCATCCGGTCCAGGTCGTAGTCATTGCCAAACGCCAGCGCCGCCTCACGCGGCTCCAGGTCGTAGTAGCTCACCAGCAGCTGCTCATCCATCCCGGCGTCGCTGTGGTTGATGGCATACAGGCCCAGCATGGCCTGGTCGAACTCTTCCAGCCAATCAAGGTCGATCTTGTTCATGTTGATCCTCCGAAGCGGATCGCAGGATCGCGCAGGGGCGTCTCATAGCTTGGGACGGAGGGTGGCCGCTTCCGCAGATGGGCGAGAAACCTATCGCTCCGTGGATATCCATAGGCGCGAGCGATGCCCCGTCGCCACCCCTGCTAAGATATCCACGCCAGCCAGCCTTCCCACGTCATTCGACCGTGTGGTTGGCCGCTCCTCCCAGCGGCCACGCGAGCCAGGATCCTTCCTCTGCCTCTCACAAGGACGCTCGCATGCACCCTCGTTCCCTGTTCCGTTCGGCCGCCCTGGCGCTGGCCGTCAGCCTGACCCTTGGCGCTCCGTCCGCCTTCGCCGCTGAAAAGACCGGCACCACTGCCGCCGCTTCCTCCGTGCAGCGCTCGCCCGTTGCGCAGGGCTTGTACGAGCTGGCCTTCAGCCCCACCCAGAACGCGCTGTTCGTGGCCTCTTCCGGCGGCTTCGGCGATGCCGCCGGCCCGGCCCAGGTGCTGCGCCTGAACCCGGATTCGCTGGCGGTGGAAGCCAATATTCCGCTGGAGCGCAAAGCCTTCGGCGTGGTGCTCGACGACGCCCACAACCGCCTGTACGTGGGCAATACCGTGGACATCTCGGTGACCGTGGTCGACACCGCCAGCAACAAGGCGGTGGGGATCGTGCAGCTGATGGAAAAGAAGGTGGGCAAGGACGGCAAGGCCGGCTACACCCACGACCTGCGCGAACTGGTGGTGGATTCCCCGAACAACCGCCTGTACGTCACCGGTCACTCCGGCGAAGGCAGCGTGCTGTTCGTGGTGGATACCCAGTCGCTGAAGCTGATCAACACCATTCCGGGCCTGGGCAACGCCAAGGCACCGGGCCTGACCCTGGATGCGGCCAACAAGCGCGTGCTCACCTCCAACCTGCTGGGTGAAGTGGTCACCGTGGGCACCGACAGCGGCAAGGTGGAGCAGCGCTTCAACATCAGCGCCGAGCAGCCGATGAACCTGGTGCTGGACCCGAGCGGCAAGCGCCTGTTCGTGACCGACCAGGGCCTGGAGATGATCCGCAAGTACCAGGGCAGCAGCATTCCGGGCTTCGTCTCCAAGCACCCGGGCCAGCGCGTGCTGGTGCTGGACCCTACCACCGGCAAGGAACTGGCCAGCATCGCCACCGACGCCGGCCCGCTGGGGTTGCTGCTGGATGCGCCGCGCAAGCGGCTGTACGTGACCAACCGCGAGGCCGGTACGGTTACCGCGTACGACAGCGAGAGCTACAAGCAGGTGGGCACCTATGACGTGCCGACCCACCCGAACAGCCTGGCGCTGGATGCGAAGAAGAACGTCCTGTACGTGACCATCAAGAATGGGGACAAGGACGAGAAGGGTAGTGAGGAATCTGTGGCGCGGATTGCGCTGTAAGGGCTGACGGGCTCAGGTGTCCCAAGTCGTAACATGATTTTTCGCCGTAACACGCGCTGCGTTACGGCGAAAATTTCATGTTACGACCCCGGGGAGCGCGGTCCGGATGAAAGCTAACGCAATTGGCCGCGGGTACGTTGCGGACGGGTTGTTATGGCGCACGCGCTGTGGCCAGGAACGCCGGCGTGGTTGGCTGGATTGCAGCGCCTTCGTTGCAGGTCATGCCGTAATCGGTTGTTGCACGGTTACGTGCAGTCGACTGGGGTACGACCCTACCCATGCAGGGCATTGTGCCCGGTACAAGGCACGGGTGTGCGGCGCCTGATACCAGACACCCGCCGTGCCCGACACGAGGTGCGAGGCGCGAGGCGCGAGGCGCGGGGCGCCCGGGGCAATGCCGCCGGGCGACAGGGTAGGGTCGCATCCCGATCGACCGCCGATAACAATGCAACGCCCGATGGGGCATGACCCACGTCGAATGCGATGCGTGCCAGAAGCAAACGGGCAGGCGTGGCCGTGCGACCACGTCGCTGCACTGCCCATTCGCCTTACGCTGCGGCGTAATGCTCAGGCGTTCACATCCACAACCAACCGCCCGCGCACCTTGCCTTCCAGGAACGCCGGGAACACCTCCAGCACCTTCTCCAGCCCAATCACTTCAACTGTGCTGGCCAGCTTGCCCAGATCCAGATCGGTCGCCAGCCGCTTCCACGCCTCAGCACGCACCTCATGCGGCGCCTGCACCGAGTCAATACCGGCCAAGGTCACGTTGCGCAGGATGAAGGGCAGCACCGAGGTGGTCAGGTCGGTCCCCTGCGCCAGCCCGGCCGCCGCCACCACGCCGCGGTACTTCGTCTGCGCCAGCGCATTGGCCAGGGTGTGGCTGCCGGCCACATCCACCACGCCGGCCCAGCGCTCGGCATCCAGCGGGCGCGTGCGCGGTTCGGCCAGCGTTGCGCGGTCGATGAGTTCGTCGGCGCCCAGGTCCTTCAGGTATTGCGCGTGCTGGGGGCGGCCGGTGGAGGCCACCGTGCGGTAGCCCAGCTTGGAAAGGATGGCCAGCGCAATCGAGCCCACGCCGCCGTTGGCGCCGGTTACCAGAATGTCGCCGTGCTCGGGCTTCACCCCGCCGTGTTCCAGCGCCAGCACGCACAGCATGGCGGTGTAACCGGCGGTGCCGATGGCCATGGCGTCCTTGGTGCTGATGCTGTCGGGCAGCTTCACCAGCCACTCGCCCGGAACGCGCGCACGCTGGGCAAGGCCGCCGTGGTGGGACTGGCTCAGGCCGTAGCCGTTGAGCACCACTCGGTCGCCTTTGTTGAAGCCGGCATGGGTGGATTCCACCACGGTGCCGGCCAGGTCGATGCCGGGAATCATCGGGAAGCTGCTGATGATGGGCGCAGCGCCGGTCATCGCCAGCGAGTCTTTGTAGTTCAGCGTGGAGTAGTCCACCTGCACCAGCACATCGCCGTCGTGCAGGTCCGCTTCGTCAAAGCTCACCAGCTTGGTGGATACCTGGCCATCGTCTTTGCTGGCCAGCAGGGCATTGAATTTCATGGGCGTGCATTACCTCGGGGGATATGACCTGCATGCTATGGTCGTGCCGTGGTTGTCACAAGAACCATGCTTTTCCATAGGTACTACGGTTTTCAGGAGTATCCAGTAATGGCGCGGCGCGTATATGGCAAAACCGGTTGCAGCGTGGAGGCCACGCTGTCGGTCATGGGCGGCACGTGGAAGCCGGTGATCCTGTTCTATCTGGTGTCCGGCACCAAGCGTTTCATGGAACTGACCCGGCTGATTCCCAACGCCACCCAATCGATGTTGACCAGCCAGCTCCGGGAGCTGGAGGCCGACGGCGTGGTGGTGCGGCATGTGTACCCAGAGGTGCCGCCGAAGGTGGAATACCGCCTTTCGGAACTGGGGCAGACGCTGGTGCCGGTGTTGTTGGCGATGCGGGATTGGGGGAGTGCGTACAAGAAGAAGAACCGGGAGCAGGCGGAGGCGGGGTGAACGGGCGGGCTGAACTGTGACGCGAATCAAGCTGTGAGTAGGGCTTTTCCTATTTTCCGGACTAGTCGCGTGCCCCAGACTACGAAGGCTGGATCAGCCGTATCAGGAACAGATATGACCAAGATGCTTCGGGCAACCAGATTGATGCTGTTGAGCGCGCCAGCGCTGTTTGCGATTGCCGGCCTTGTCGCGTGCGGGCGAGAGGCCGATACCGCCAAGCCCAGCATGGAGGTCAACAAGGAGAGCGCTACGATGCGCACTGAAGTTCCGCTTACCCGGCCCATTGCCTTGGACAAGGCAGGCGAGGTGGTGAACGTGGAGTTCGAACTTCCACCTCCCGGGCCCAATGCCTCGTCTGGCGTGATGCTGGGCATGCGGTTGGTCAGGCCGGATGCGGAGTCCGGGACAGCATTATCCATGCGGCTGGTGGAAGCAGGGCTCGCTGCCCGGGTGAATCTGATTCGCATTGAGGAGGGTGCAATCAAGACGGTGCCCCTGACCAGGGATGCCCCGAATCTCCGTGACAGCATTCAGGTCGCCCCTGACGGAGCGGTACCTGGCTTGACCATGTCGGGTGTTGACCCCTCACTGCTGCAGGGGGCGGGCCTTGTTGATGCAGCTCTTTACTATGACGTGCTTCAGTTCGCGTATGCAGAGAATATCCAGCCTGGGCACTACCGCCTCACCATTGAGTTGACAGGCGATCACCCGGAGTTCCGCGAGGAGACCGCTGAACTGCTTGTTGCCTACTTCAAGAAGGCGAAGTGACCCATGAGCAAGGACGCACCTTATACCGTTACCGTATACGTTGCCGCCCCCGGGACGCCACTGGCCGGAGGAGGAACATCGGCTGCAGGCCACATGTATCTGTCGGTTGAGCACGGCGAGTGGTCACGCAGTTGTGGCTTCGCACCGATCAAGCATGGCGCGACCAGCGGTCCTGGTGCGATCACCAACCGCGACAGCCGAGATTACGAGAATCCTTATTACGCCCGGACGATGGAGATCAGCAAGGAACAGTTCGATCGTATCGTTGAGTACGGTAAGGACCCGTCCAAGCATGGTTTCAGCATGGAGTACGGCGGGCTATCCAACAGCTGCATCGATTTTACCTGGGGCGCACTCAATCACGTAGGCCTTCACCGTCAAACAAAGTCAGGGCAGGACCAGGGTTTCGAGGGGGCGGTCAAACCGCTCGATAACAAGCGTGAAATCGAGAGCATTCCGGATCCCGTTCCGGGCAGTAAGCTGAACACCGAAATCAACAATGACCTGCCGAAGCGGTCGCTGCTGCAGCGACTGATCTCCGAGAATGATTCCTACGAAGGCGTCAGGGGCGATCCCATGCTCTCCCAGATCCGCGACAAGGTGGCGGAACTGGACGCCGCCAATGGCCGAACCTTCGACCCAGCCAGTGAGCGCGTCAGCGCAAGCCTGTATGTGCTCGCCAAAGAGAATGGCCTATCGCGCGTGGACCACGTAATGCTCAGTGAGCGCACCTCGCACTCTGCGGCGGCGGAAAACATCTTCGTCGTGCAGGGTGAGCGCGACGATCCCGGGCATCTGCGTGCATCCATGCCTACCGCGATTGCGGCGCAGGCCCCGGTTGAAGCATCGCTGGAACGTGGCGAACAGCTCGCCAGTGCCAACCAGCAGACCCAGCAGCTGGCGGCCCAGGCCGAACAGGCGCAATCGCAGGAACGTGAGGCTGCCGTTCGGCGAATGGGGTGATTGCCCGCCCCTTACGTCCGCTTCCGCACGTACCGCGCCCGCCCTTCACCATGCACCACGCTCAGCGCATTCACCTGTCCATGTGCGTCCCGATGAAAGTCGATCTGCAGGCCATCGATATCCGGTGACACGAACCGGTTCGGGCTGAGCGGCAGCACCTGGCCGTCGCGCGGGATGCCGGCCACGCCCACCCGTACTTCGCCGTTGGTCACCTTGACCTGCAGCGCGGGGATGTCGAAGAAGTCGGCAAGGGCGCGGCGCTGGTCCATGGGGATGGCGTCGTCGCGCTCGAACACGCCCGCATAGTCGGCGTAGCGGGCATCGCGCAGATCCAACGCCACGGTGTGCACTGCGGGGTTCACGCCGCGCCCGATGGCATCGCTGAGCGCGTTGCGGATCTCGGCCACCAGCTCGGCGCCGTTCTCGCCGTTGGTGAGGATGACAAGCCCATCGCCGGTCTCCAGGTAGCCTTCGATCCAGGCGCGGTAGCTGTCGTTGGAACCGCCGTGGTGGAAGATGCGGGTCTGCCCGGCACCGTCCAGGCGCGGGCCGAGGCCGTGCCAGCTGGGCGAGACCTCGGTCATCATGTCGACGATGATCTCGCGCGGCAGGAAGCTGCCCTCGCCGCGATAACTTGCGGTGAGCGCGGCCACGAACGCGGCCAGGTCATTGGTGCTGGTCCACAGGCCGGAAGCGCCCTGTTCGGGGAACGACTGCCAGCCACGCGGCAAGGCGGTGAGTGCGCCGTCGCTATCGTGGGCCTTGGCAATGTTGTCGGTGCCCGGCTGCGGGTCGCTGTAGCGGCTGCGCTGCATGCCCAGTGGCGCGAACACCTGCGCGCGGGCGATGGCGTCGAGCGGCTGACCGGTGACGTCCTCCAGAACCAGCTGCTCGACCATCACGCCGCCACCGGAGTAGTCGCCGCGCTTGCCAGGAGCGTGGACAAGGCGCACGGGTTTGTTCTTGGCCGGGGCGATGCCATCGAGAGTCTGCAGCAGGGTGGGCAGCGGTTCGCTGGGCAGGTAGTCGGCGAAGCCATGCACGCCGAGCCCGCTGGTGTGCGACATCAACATGCGCAGAGTGAGCTGCGGGGCGGGCACCGCTTCGGTGGCGGGTACCTTCCAGCTGCGCAGATAGGCGGCGATGTCCTGGTCGAGGGCGAGCTTGCCGTCGGCGGCCAACCGCAATGTGGTGGCGGCGGTGACGACTTTGCTTACCGAGCCTACCGAGAACAGGGTGTCCGAATTGACCGCGCGAGTGGTGCCGGTTTCGCGGGTGCCGTAGCCGGTGCTGTGCACCAGCTTGCCATCACGCAGCACGGCGATGGCCACGCCGGGTACGTGGTGTTGGGCCATGCGTGCCTGCAGCGACCAGTGCGGTAGTGCGGCGTTGGGTTGCAGTACCGTGGGGCGCAGGCCGTTGTTGAGTACGGCCTCGATCGCAGGGTCCTTGCGATCGGCGGCGAAGGCCGGTGCGGCGAACAGCAGCGCCATCGCGGTGCACAGGGTGCGACCCAGCAGCGGCGAGGGTGCGCGGTTGCGCGGGGGAACGGCAGTGGCGTGGGAGGTGGGGGCGTAATCCATGCGGGGCCTCTTCGGGGTTGGGCAGCGCGAAGCGGAGGCGTGCGGGTGCACGCCGCTGGCAGCGGGGAATTGCGGACAACAGCGGGCCGTGGCTGACCGTGGACGGCCTCCGGATGGGTGTCGCGGGTGGGCGCGGCTTAGCGGCGGGTGTTGATGGCGCCGCGCTGCACGAGGTAATCGCGTACGCGCGGGTTGTGTGCCTGGTTGAACGGGGAGCGCCACTGGCCGGCATCGGCCGCTACGCCCAGGTTGACGTCGGCGCCGTGGTCGATGAGGAAGGCCACGGTGTTGACGTCGCCGGAGCGGGCGGCGTTGATCAGCGGGGTTTCATCGAAGGGCACGATGCGGTTGACGTCTGCACCGGCGGCGACGAGGCGTTCCACCACCGGCAGGTGGCCTCGGCGGGCAGCGGCGATTAGCGGGTTGCCGTCGCCAATGGCCTGCAGGTCGGGTTGGGCGCCAAGCGCGATCAGGGCATCGACGGTGCCGAGCTGGCCGTTGCGTGCGGCGCTGATCAGGGCCGTGCCATCGCCGCGTATGTTGGTGTCGACGGATACGCCTGCGTTGATCAACTGCTGCACCTGGGCGACATCACCTTCCGCTGCGGCGTTGATCAGGCGGGTGGCCTGCGGTGACACGTCGCGTTCGGGTTCGTCATCCATGATCCGCACCGGGGCGGTGCCGAGACGTGGGGTGGCGGCTACGGTGACGCTGATGTGCGCGGCGAGGGCGAACACGCAGAGCGCGCTCCACAGGAGGCGGGTGGCCCAGGCGGTGTGGGCGGTATCCAGGCGCAGCAGGTTGTCGATGCGCTGGGACAGGCCGCTGCGGCTGCCGGACATGGCCACGGCGAGCGGCGCGTTGCCGCGCTTGGTGGTGAGCAGGCTGTTGATGCCGTTGAGCAGGGAATCGGCGTAGGTGCGGCCGCTGCCACCCTGCGCGGCGGCGCGGGTGTCACAGGCGATTTCGCGGGCCAGGTCCAGGCGCTTGCCGAGCAGGTGCAGGAACGGGTTCCACCAGTACACGGCGAGCAACGCGCGCTGCGCGGCAGCTACCCACAGGTCGTTGCGGCGGATGTGGGCGGCTTCGTGAAGGAGCAGGTCGCGCAGGGCGGTAGGAGCCAGGGTGCCGGCGAGGTGGGTTGGAATGAGGATGCGGGGGGAGAACAGGCCTACGACCATGGGGCCCGAGGCGGTGTCGGAGAGGGCAACGGTGGTGTTGTAGGGGAGGTCGCGGCCGAGCAGAGCGTTGAGGTGGGGGGCGCGGCGGGAGGTGCGGTGCAGGGTGGTGGTGGAGGCGATGCCGCGCAGTAGTTGCAGCAGGGCGTAGGTGGTGCCGAGGAGCCAGAGCAGGGCGGCTGCGTTCAGGAGGGCCGACGTGGTAGAGGGGGCCGAATGCGGTTTGGTTTCCATCGGCCGACCAACGGTCGGCGCTACCGCAGACGCATCGACCATATCAGCCGCAACGGTCGCCGCAGGCGCCGAACGTGCCGGAGGCAGCAGCACCAGCAGCGGCGAGATCGCCGCTATTGCGAAGGCGGCGCAGAGGAGCCAGGAGCGGGCTTCGGCGCTCAGGCGGCTGCGGGTGACCACCAGGGTAACCAGGGCGAACAGCAGGGCGCTGTGCCAGAGGTGCTGCAGGGCGAAGGTGGCGAGGGCTTGGGTCCAGTGCACGGTCATTTCGGCTTCCCCGGTTTGGCGGCGTCGTCCACGCGCTTCTGCAGCGCCTGCAGTTCGTCGACGTCCATGTCGTGTTCTTCGATCAGGTGCTGGGCAAGCACGCTGGGCGAATCGTTGAAGAACGATCTGAGCAGGTTCTCCAGCGCCTGCCTGCGCGCTTCGCTGCGGCTGATGGCGGCGCTGTAGATGAAGGCACGGCCCTCGGTGCGATGGTGCACGAGGCCCTTCTTGCCCAGCACTTTGAACATGGTGAGCACGGTGGTGTAGGCCACTGGCTTTTTCTTTGACAGCTCATCGGCCACCTCGCGCACGGACGCTTCCTTCTTCTTCCACAGCACTTCGAGGATGCGGCGCTCGGAATCGGTGAGCGTGGGGGAAGGTGGGCGGGCCATGGTCGGCGTCTACTGCTTTATTAGTTGATGACCTCCATCCTGCTCCCGGTCGGATCCACGTGTCAACTAGTTAATTAGTAATTGGCGAACGCACGCGGCCATTCCGGATGGCGAGTTCATCTGGGCGGGCGGTTGGCGCGTGTCAGTGCTTGACCGCCAAAACCCCATCCAACGCCAGCTCGGCCTTGAAGCCAGCCTTCTCCAAGCGCTTGGCCACTTCACGCGGCACGTCACGGCCGCTGGTGAGCTTGTTGGGCGCGCCGGTGTAATGGAACATGCGCCCGCCCTTGCGGATGACGCGGGACAGTTGGTCGTAGAACACCTGCGAATACAGTTCACCGGCAATGCCGAAGCGCGGCGGGTCGTGCAGGATGGCGTCCACTGAACTGCTCTCCAGCGTTTCAATCGCCTGCGAAACATCGCCACGGGTGAGCGAGAGCCGGCCGCCGCTGCTCGGCGCGTCAGGATCGGGCGACCACGGGTTGAGGGTGCGCAGCCACAGCACATCGGGATTCTTTTCGAACGACTGGATGCGGGCAACGCCGGCTTCCAGGCAGCAGGCGGCGAAGTAGCCCAGCCCGCCGCAGGTATCGAGCACGGTCTTGCCGGCCGGGGCCACCAGCGCCACCTTGCGGCGCGCATCCTCGTAGGGCGACACCTGCGCGCTGGGCAGCATCTTGATGCCGTCGATCTCGAAGGTGGGCGCGTCCCACTCGGTGGGCACCAATTTGATCAGCGCTGTGCCGAACCGGGATACCGCCAGGAACTCCTCGCCATCCCAGTAGTACAGGGTGCGGTCCTTGGTCTTGCCCGGGTAGGGGTAGGTTTCGCCCTTCCACTGCCAGCTCTCCGCGCCCAACGTGGCGGTGCCGGTGGAGCGCGCCAGGTCGAGCGAGCCGGTCCATTCGGTGGCACCGCTGTCGCGGGCGCGGACCAGGGCTTCGGCAAGGGGGCGGGTGAGCAGGGGGCCGGTGTAATGGGGCACGGGATCAGGGCAGACCGCGCTGCAGGGCAGCCGGCCGACGGGCAGGAAGGGGTGGGCATCGTAACCGAGATGGGCGCTGGGCTGGTTCACGCAGGGGGCTCCGGTGGATGTTCCGTGCTGCGGCTGCAGCTCCAGCCGCCGTAGGTGCCCGGACCGCTGGTGGTCGAGTCGCCATCTGGCGGGTACATCTGGTGGAACCAGCAGTAAGTGGCGTGGTACATCCGGGTGGCGCGGGACTGGCGCGCGTACTGGTAGGTGAATGAGCCGTCTTCGTTGGGGATGAGGACCTGCTCCACGGCTGCCTTGCCGCCGTTGAAGTCGTCCCACAGGGCGGTACGGATGATGACGTGGGTGCCGTCGTCGGAGAAACCGGGGCAGTCGTGGTAGCCGGGTGGGAACGGCTCGGAAGGAGTAGTGGCAAGCAGGACTAGAAGCACTGAGAACATGGGGGGCTGCGCGGTGGGCCAAGGTGGGGCCACTCTGGTCGAGTCGATCCGACGATCACCGTGCACTGCATCGCAGCTCTGGAAATCGGACGATGGAAACATCCAATACTGTGCAGCGCGTCGCCTGTGGACGGGTCTAGAATGACAGCATGTCCATCTTCCACCGCGTCGTTCTGCGCTTCCTGGGGTGCATGCCCGCCGTGCTGCTGGGGGCGTGTGCCGTGCCTGGCAGCGGGCCGCCACCGGCCGCGATAGACAACGTGCGCTCGGTGGAGATCCAGTACCAGTACAGCGGCTGGAGCCATGCAGACGAGGTGCACCGGCTGCAGCGCAGCGGAGGCCAACGCGCGTTTACCCGCACCTCGATGGCGGAAACGGCGGATGGCGTGGAAACCACGCGGGCCACAGTGCCGGCACAGCGGGTAGGCGAACTGGTGTGGGCATTGTCGGCACCACCGTGGCCGCGCGAGCGGGCGGTGCAGGTAGTGGCACGCCGGGTGCCACCGGCGCGGATGATGGAGAACGCAGTGATCGTCGCACGCGATGACGTGCCCGGCTGCAGCAAAGAAGACATCCGCAACCGCATGTTTGCCCATCTGAGTGGCGCTGCCCTGCGCACACAGTTGGACGCGTATTACCAGAAAACGTTCTGGACCGACGACTACCCCGTGATGCGCGTGGTGATCTCCTTCCGCAACGCGCCGGACCGGGTGATCTCGTCGCGTTCGCAGCGGCTGTTCATGCTGCCGTGGACGCTGGGCGACCTGCCCCCGCCAGGCACCCGGGATGCCGGCCCGTACAGCTGGTCGTTGCCCGTCAGTGACGCGCTGCGCCGGCTGCTGCCGACCACCTCGCAGGCCGCCCAGCGGTTGGCTGAGGACACCGACAGGCGTCTGGCGACGAACGTGGCTGACGTGGCTGAGCTGGAATGTATGCGGGAACACGGTGACGCGCGCGCTGCGCCTTGAAGGTACTCAAACCTGACGTTCTGTCGGGTGTCACCCCGACGCAGCTGCACGCACTGAGCTGATCGTTCGCATCCGCGCAGATTTGCACACTGCGCGCATGGTCACCGACAACCCCTCCTGGCAACCCGGAAGCGCGTACTTCTTCAGCGCGCATCTTCGCGACCGCCGCAGCCGCCTGCTGGTGGAGCACACGCAGGTGCTGCGGCTGGCCTTCCGGATAGCGCAGCAGGTTCGCCCGTTCCGGATCAACGCGATCGTGGTACTGCCTGACCATCTGCATGGCGTGTGGACGCTGCCGATTGGCGACGAGGACGGCGACCGGCGTTGGCGGCAGATACAGGCGGTGTTCGACCGCCAGCTGCCTGGCCATCCACCGCGCGCGATGGTGCGCCGGGACCGCTGCGTGCGGCCGCTGTGGCATGACGATTTCCGCGAGCACCGCTTGGTGGATGCCAACGATGTGCAGCGCCACATCGCCTACGTGCACGACTACCCGGTACAGCACGGGTTGGTGCGTGAGGCCTCCGAATGGCCCTACAGCTCCATCCACCGCCGCTGCGTCAGGGAGGGTGGGCCATGCTGAAGTACGGGCGGGCCGCGCCGCGCGGCGTGCGCTGGATGATGGGGAGGCGAATCGGATGGCTGGCGCGACCTGTGCGCAGGTCGCTGCGGCAGGCGGCTGGTGAACCACGTGGGCGCCGCCGGGCGCTGCTGACGGGGGGGGCGGTGCAGCGGGGCCGTACGTGGCAATGGGCGGTCGTGCCGGTGCAGGCAAGCTCCACTGCGTGCGCGGGCCGTCCGTACAGGGGAGAGGGAGCGCGGCGGCAGGTCCGCCGCTACCTGCAGTGCCCACACCGGGGTTTGGTGCGGCGGGGATCCGCACCGACGAGGAAGCCCCGGCGGCAGCTGCATATCCGCGGTTCGCCGCAGGGCTGTGCCCTGGGTGTGGCGCTCAGGGACAGGTGACCTGAAACACCGGGCCGGCACCGATAAGGACCAGCGCCATGTAGTCGCTGTCCTTGTCCTTCCCCTTGAGGGTGGCGCCGGGATTGAAGTGGAAGATGCCGAAGCCGCCCGTGGGGCGCACCAGGGCCTTGTCGATCTGGTCGGCATCATCGTTGAAGAAACGGGCGATATCGGCGCGCGAGGAGAGCTGCAGCGGCGTGGTGTCGCGCTGCCATTGCTCGTCGCGGTTGAAGGAGACGAAGTACTGGCCCTGCTGTTGCTCGATGCGGAACTCGGCCGGCTTGCGCGGGTGGGTGGCGAAGCAACCCAGCAGCGGATCGGAGGAGAACACCCCAGCGGCGTTGTCGCGGTCGCGGCAGGCTGAGAGCAGCAACAGGCTGGGTAGCAGAAGCAGGAATGGCAGTGTGCGCATGGCGGATCCCCCCAGGGACAGGTCTTGGGGCACATCGTGAGCCTTGGCCTGCGCAGGCGGTGTGTACGCGCTGCGTTGGGTGTACGGTTGGGGAGACCTACGGAGCATGTACATGTCGCAACCTACTTCCCAGCCGCTGCATACCCGTGTAGATTCCGCCGCCGCCGGCCAGCGCTGGCCGCTGCTTGGCGCCGCCAGTTGGCTTGTGTCGCCAGCGATCCTGGCGGCGGCTTATGCAGTGGCGCAGGCATCACCCGAGACGGGGCGGCTGCTGGTCGGAAGCGCCGGGGTGGCGGTGGGCGTACTGGCCTCGTCAGTGCTGGGGCTGCTGCTGACCATTGGCTCACGCGTACGCCGCGAACGCTGGCCGTGGGTGGGCATTGCCGGCGCCATCATCACCGCGCTGCCGTTGGGGTTGTTCCTGGTGGGGATGATGCTGCGCCTTTGAAGGGGCGCAAACCCGTAGAGCCAGGCCGCGCCGCGTGACCAATGGGCGCCGTTTGGATCAAGGCGTCGCCACGCGCCCGGGGCTGACCGCATTGGACAGGGGGATGGCGTTTGCCTGGCTGCCTACGTCCGGCGCACGCGCACCTGAAACACCATCCACGCAGGGCTGGATCTACCCTGTGTGCGCTTGATTCACTTCCACAGTGACGTGCACCAATTCCTGATGCACGGCCAGTGCATCACGGAACACATCCGCTGACAGGTCGCCTTCGGTCACCACGCTGGCCACCACCGCGTACTTGCCGCGGCCGACCTGCCAGACATGCAGATCGGACAGCTTCGCCGCCCACGGGCCTTCCTCGATCACTTCGCGCACTTCAGCCACTACCGGGGCATCCATCTGCGCATCCAGAAGGATGCGACCGGTGTCGCGCAGCAGGCCGATCGCCCAGACCGTTACCAGTACCGCGCCCACCAACCCCATCAGCGGGTCGAGCCATGCCGCACCCCAAAGCTTGCCGCCGATCAACGCCACGATGGCCAGCACCGAGGTGGCAGCGTCGGCGATGACATGCAGATAGGCCGAGCGCAGATTGAGATCCTGGCCATGCGCGTGGTGGCCTGCGCCGTGTTCGTGTCGCCCGTGCCCATGGTCATGATGGTGGTGCTCGTGGTTGTGCCTATGACCATGACCATGACCATGACCATGACCATGACCATGACCATGACCATGACCATGTCCGTCACTGTCATGCAGCCACCACGCGCAGATCAGGTTGACCACCAACCCGACCACCGCAATGGCGATGGCCTGGTTGTAGTGGATGCTGCTGGGCGAGAACAGGCGTTCCGTGGATTGCACGGCCATCAACAGCGCCACGCCCAGCAGCGCGATGGCGCTGGTGTAGCCACCGAGGATCTCGATCTTCCAGGTGCCGAAGGCGAAGCGGCCATCGTGCGCGTAGCGCCGCGCACATGCGTAGGCGAACGCCGCCATGCCCAGGGCGAGCGCATGCGAGCTCATGTGCCAGCCGTCGGCCAGCACGGCCATGGAGTTGAACCACCAGCCCCCGAAGATCTCGACCACCATCATCACGGTGGTGAGGTAGAGAGCCTGGCGGGTGCGGCGTTCGGCCAGCGGGTTGCCGTCGTCGAAACGATGGCTGTGGCGGCGGGCGTCTGCGGTGGCAGTAAGGCTCATGGGGCGGGGCTATGATTGGAATATACCCCCATAGGGTATATGCTTTGACCCCATGGCGCATGTTCAACAACAACGTAAGGCCCTTCTGGCCCGGGTCCGGCGCATGGCCGGGCAGGTGTCTGCCCTGGAAACCTCGCTGCAGTCCGACGATGCCGACTGCACCGACGTACTGATGCAGGCCTCGGCGGTGCGCGGTGCCGCGCATGCCCTGCTGATGGCGCTGCTGGACGACCACCTGCAGGCGCACGTGGTATCGCCGGAAGATCCGGCCGAACGGGCCGCCGAAGCCCAGGTGCTGGTGAAGCTGCTACGCGCCTACGGCCAGTAGAGCCAGGCCGCGCCAGATGACCAACAGGCGCCGTTTCGATCAACGCGTCGCCACGCGTCCGGGTGTAACCGCATAGGCACTGGACAGGGATGTATGCCTGGCTGCCCTGCGTCCGGCGCGCGTGCACCTGAAACACCATCCACGCAGGGCGTGGATCTACGGTGTAGGGCGGCGGCGCACCCAATCTCAATGACGATGGCGGCGCCAGGCGTTCCAGATGTGGGTGCTGGCCAGGAGCAGGCTGCCGGCTACCGTCATGGGGGTTTCGGCGTCGTGGCTTGGCCAACCGGCGGCACCTGCCAACAGCAGCAGGAGGCCTACCGCTGCCGTCATGCCGGCGAAGGCCGGCAGCGGCTGCTGGCGATGGGCGCGCCAAAGCGCGAAGCCGGTAGTCGGGGCGGCGATGGCCACGAACACGATGTGCACCCACTCCGCTTCGGCCCATACCCCCATCAGCGGCAGGGCGGCAGCGAGCAGCGGCAAGGCCAGACAGTGCAGCAGGCACAGGCTGGAAAGGGCGATGGCGCCGGCGTCGAGCAGGGCGTTGGAGGTCTTCATGGGGGAGGGGTCTGGAACGGGTGGTGTTATATAGTAACATTCAAGTCCGCTTCCAATCTTTCGTCGTCCTGACTGCAGTTCTCACCCCAATCAACGCTCGCTTGCCGGTCAGGTGCTACGTGGGACACGCCATGCGTGTCCCACGTAGCAGCGGCCCCACGCAATCACAGCCGCTGCAACTCCCAGCCCTTCGCGGTGGCATCCAGCAGATGGGTCAGCTGCACTGCATCCAGCAGCGCCTGGTCGTGCGAGACGATCACCACGCTGCCGCGATACTGGTTGAGCATCTGCAACAAGGCGGCAAGCGAGGCCAGGTCCAGGTGGTTGCCGGGTTCGTCGAGCAGCAGCAGTTGTGGGGGTGCTTCCGCGTAGAGCACGGCCGCCAACGCGGCCTTGACCCGTTCGCCACCACTCAAGGTAGCCAGTGGGCGCAGACTGCGCTCGGCATCCAGGCCGAGCAGGGCCAACTGGGTGCGCAGCGTGGCATCGCTGGCTTGTGGGTTCGCGCGCTGCAACAGCTGCAATGCGGAGTCCTCCGCGGGTAGCGAGGACAGCGTCTGGTCGAGCAGGGCGGTGGTGGCCGCGCGCTTGACCTCGCCCTTGAGTGCCTGCACTTCACCGGCCAGCACCCGCAGCAGGGTGGACTTGCCACTGCCGTTGCGGCCACGCACGCCGATGCGGTCGCCGCGCTGGAGGTGCAGGGTGATGTCCTGCCAGGGCGCCTCCACCCACGGCAGCTGCACGTCGGCAAGCGTGGCTACCTGTTGCGGGCCGGGCGTGGCCAGGCATGGCCCGAGCATCGCAATCCGGGTGACGTCGTCGACGCCCGCCGCCGCCTCGCGCACCCGGCTGTCGGCCTCTGCGCGCCGTTCAAGCTGCTGCGCCTGCAGCCGACCGGCGCTGTTCTCTGCGCGGTTCTTCATGCCGCCGAGCAGGATAGGCGCCTGGTTGGCGTTGCGGGCATCGCGCTGCGCGCGTGATTGGCGGTGTTCCTGCCGCTCGTGCTGTTCGCGCAGTGCTGCTTGTTCATGCCGCCGCTCGCGCTTGCGCAGGGCCAGCTCGGCTTCGGCATTGGCCCGCTCGGCCTGCTTCTGCTCGGCATACAGATCGTAATTGCCGCCGTAACTGCGCAACCCCGTGGGCGTGAGCTCGACAATGCGCTGCATCTCCCGCAGCAGGGCGCGGTCATGGCTGATGACGATCAGCCCGCCACGCCATTGCGCCAGCGCATCGATCAGCCGCGTTCGATGCGCGCTGTCGAGGTGGTTGCTGGGCTCGTCCAGCACCAGCGCGTCGGCGTCGGACAGCAGGGCGCCGGCCAGCGCCACCTGCATGGCCTGGCCGCCGCTGAGCAGGGAAGCCGGCGCTGCGGGATCCAAATCGGGCAGGCCGAGCTGCCGCCACTGCGCCTGCAGTTGCTCACGCAGGGTCCAGCGCTCGCCGATCAGGGCGAAGTCGTGAGGGTCCACGCTGCCGGCTTCGATCCGGTCCAGCGCATCCAGCACCGGGGCGACGCCCGCCAGGTCGGCAATGCGGCCGGGCACCACGCCGCTGTGCTGGGCCAGCAGGTGGACGTGGCCCTGCCGCTGGATATGGCCGCTGCTGGGCAGCAGTTGGCCGGCCAACAGGCGGCCGAGCATGCTCTTGCCCACGCCGTTGCTACCAACCAGGCCGGTGGGGGTGGTATCGAACGAAGCGGAAAGCTCAGGGAAGAGCACCCGGCCATCGGGCAGGGTGAATGTCACGCGGTCGAGCGTGAGGGCGAATGCGGTCATGCGACCTCCAGGAATGCCAAGGACTCCCCCTGCGAACAGGGCGGGAAGGAGACTGGCCGTCAAACGACGGCGGCATTACTGGCGCATGCAGGCACACCTCATTACGGGGGCGGCTGGATGCCGCGCATCCATTATAGGGCTGCATTCCAACCGGCCGATGAACCCCCTCTACTCCGTGATCCCGTTGGGATTACGCATATCCTCCGGCGCCATGCCGTACTGCGTTCGCCGCTGCTCATGGAAGGTGATGAACTCCGGCCCCGGCAGCGGCCGCGAGAACAGCCAGCCCTGCCCGAATTCCACCTGCCGCGACTGCAGGTAAGCCAGCTGCGCCGAGGTTTCGATGCCCTCGGCCACGGTAAACAAGCCCAGGGTCTTGGCCATGTCGATGATGTGCGAGGTGACCGGGCTGGTGGCGCTGTGGGTGCCGATGGAGTCGATGAACGATTTGTCGATCTTCAACGCATCCAGCGGCAGCTGCTGCAGGTACTGCAGGCTGGAATAGCCGACGCCGAAATCATCAATGGCCACGCAGTGCCCGGCACGCCGCGCGGCGGCAAGCGAGGTGCGCGCCCCCTGGATATCGAGGAAGCCACGCTCGGTGGCTTCCAGCCAGATCTGCTGCGGATGGATGCCGCTGCCGACCAGCTTCCCCGACAGCACCTTCAGGGCACGGCCGCTGCTGACATCGCCGGCGGACAGGTTGATGGCGATATGCGCGCTGCGGTCGTGGATGAGCAGCTCGCGCATGTCGCTGATCACCAGGTCCATGACGTGGTCGGTGAGTGCTTCGATCAGGCCGGTTTCTTCGGCCACGGGTATGAACAGATCCGGCCGCACCTGGGTGCCGTCGGCGCGTGACCAGCGCACCAGTGCCTCGGCACCTACGCAGATGCCGGTGTCCAGTTCGATGATGGGCTGGTAATCCATGCGGAATTCGCGGCGGCGCACCGCGCTGGAAAGTTCGTTGCGCAGCGACACGCGACGGCGTGAGAGCCAGATGCCGGCGACGGTGGCCAATATCGCGCCGACCGCGGCCAGCGGCACCAGCTGCCAGAACTGCTGCTGGAAGGCGGCCGCCAGCCTGACGCGCGGGGCGATGGCGATGGCCAGCCATTCCTGGTCCTGCGCGCTGGCGAACAGCGTGCGCGGGGTGTGCCCGTTGTGCGGTTCGCGCAACAGGCGCTGCAGCAGTTCCGGGTCGGCCATGGGCTGCTGGGCGATCAGCCGGCCATCGGGCGTTGCCACCGCCAACCGCACGTTGGGGTCGGCGATGACGTCCACGAACCGGGAAGGGTCCACCAGGATGTCATGGCGCCCCATCTGCAGCGACAGCAGCGACGCGCCATCGCCCGCCAAGGGCCGCACGCCGAGGGTGATGGAGGCACCGTCGGCGGTGATGTGGTCCGGGGTAGGCTCGGGCACCAGGTCCTCGACCTTGCCCCAGGAAGTGCAGCGCAGCCGGCCTTCCTCGAAATAGCCGACCTGTTCGGCCGAGATGGTGGCCAGCGCCAGGCTGCGCATCAGCTTCACATGTTCGGGTGAACAACCGGGCAGCTGGGACTGGTTGAGCTTGCGCAGGGCCAGCAGGCCGGCCTCGTAGGCACGGTGGGCGCGCTGCAGGGTGCGTTCGGCGGTGCGCTCGAGACGGTCGGTTTCGGCCACTTGGGCGCGGCTCCAGCTGATGTAGACCAGCGCGGCCACAGGCAGGATGGCCCCAAGCAGCGCGGCAAGCGCAATGGCGGCGATGGTGCTGGCGCGCTTCAAGCGGACCTCTCTGCCCGGCTGGGCGTGGAATGAGCCCTATATGACCATCTGGAACGGACGTTTGGAACAGGGCTTCACGTAGATTCCTGTCGGTATTTCCCCAGTGTCGGTATCAGGTCGCATTGGCAAGGTGAAGCCGTCTGTCCAACCGCCTGCTGCGCTCCAACAGCCCCGGGGCCGGATTCACCTGCAGTTCGCACCGCCGGCCGGATGATCGCGCCACCCCCCCGATCTGATCGCTCTTGGCGGCCCCGGAGCCATGAAGCCCCTGTTGCCTGCCGCGCTGGCCCTGCTGCCGCTGCTGCTGCCCGGTACGGCGGGCGCGCGCACGGTCTACCGCTGCGTGCAGAACAACACGGTCAGCCTGGCGACCGCGCCGGAGCCGGGCTCGACGTGCAAGGCGCGGCAGATCGACGACAACGCGGTGCAGGCCCCCAACCTGTGGGGCAACATGGGGGTGTTCAGCGGCACGTTGTACGAGCGCGAACAGGACGGGCAGCGGGTGTATTCCACCCGCAACCTGCCCGGGTCGCGGGTGTTCCTGAAGTTCACCGTGGCCACGCCGCCGGGTGAACCGGCGCACGAAGGGCTGGGCAAGGTCGGCCCACCGCAGCTCAACCGGCATGCGAAGCAGTTCAAGGCGGCCGCACGCGCGACCGGGGTGGACGATGCCTGGCTGCGTGCGATTGCCCATGCCGAAAGCGGTTTCGACGCCGGTGCGGTGTCGCCCAAGGGCGCGCAGGGGGTGATGCAGTTGATGCCCGATACCGCCACCGAACTGGGCGTGTCCGACCCGTTGTCGGCCGAGCAGTCGATCAACGGCGGGGCGCGTTACCTGAAAGCGCTGCTGGCGCGCTACAAGGGCGACCGCACGCTGGCGGCGGCCGCCTACAACGCCGGCATCGGCGCGGTGACCCGCTACAAGGGCGTGCCGCCGTATGCCGAAACGCTGGCCTACGTGGAAAAGGTGGGCGCGCTGTACATGCGCTACCGCGAGGCGATGGGGTTCAAGGCCGAGACGCCGGCGCGGTAGGCGGAAGTGGAGAGGCTCAGTTGGCGAACAGCGGGTAGGTGTCGATGCGACCCACGCGGTTCACGGCGGCCTGCACATCGGCGCGCTGCTTGAGTTCCTCCCAGCTTGCATGCAGTTCCGCATCAGCGGGCAGCACCGGTGCACGGAGCACGCCCTGCAGGTCGAACAGGGCGGTGCCGCGCTCCATCGGATCGGCCAGCTGCTCGAGCAGGCTTGCGGCGGCCTCATCCATGCGGTGGTCAACCAACAGGCTCTCGCGATAGTGGTCCGGCGCGAGCGCACGGTTGGCCAGCAGCCGCTCACGCGCACGCTGTGCAGCCGCGGCATCCTTGAGCTGCAGGGCAGCGCGGAGCTCGATCAGCGCCTGCGTGCTCGCGCCGTAGGCGCTCATGTCGTCGCCCACGCTCTGCATGATCTCCCGCGCCTTCAGCGGGAGGTCCAGCGCTACGTACAAGCTGGCCAGGTTGAGGTTCTGGCTGACCGTATCTCCTTGTGGGTCAGTCATGCGCAGGGCCAGCAGCTGGGCAGCCAGCGCGTCGTCGGGCTTGCCGAGCCGGCGCAATGCGCGGCTGCGGATGTCGAGCATCCAGGCAACGTAGCGGCCCTTGCCGGGCGGTGCCACGGTGGCCTCGGTGGCGGCCACGGCCAGTGTCTCGGTCATGCCGACCACGTCCTGCAGTTCGCCGGCGACCATGAGCGCGCTGCTCAATTCCACGGCGGTTTCGTTCAAGCCTGGCGCCAGCATGGCGTCCACGCGCAGCTGATCGATATGGCGGCGCGCGGCCGCCACCGGGTCATGGCGCGGGTCGTCGCGGCGCAGGTAAGGATCGAAGCGCTTGTCGGCACGCAGCCGCACCAGGGGGATGGGGGCATCGATGCGTTCCAGCGTGGCGGCCACTTTGTCGCCCTGGCCGGCTTCGGCCTGCAGGGTGGCCAGCACCACCCACAGCTCGGCAGGTTCGATGCCTTCGATCTTCCACTCCGAATCGAACAGGCCCTGCAGCACGGCCAGGCGCTTGGCCGGCTGGTGCTTCAACTGCGTGTCCAGCTGCCAGACCATTTGGGGGGACATGTCCGGCGCGCCATCGCTGTCGGCAATGGCGCGCACGACGCTGTCAGCGGCCGCTTCGGGCTGCTGTTCGACCATCTGGGACCAGGCCAGCCGCAGCCGTGCATAGGCATTTCGCGGGTTGACCGCCAGCGCCTGTTGCAGGCGTTGAAGCACTACCGCACCCTGTTTCTGCGCACCGGCCACCATCGCGGCAGAGGCCCAGACATGGCTGCGGTTTTCGACGTCGATATTCGCCAGGCGTGGATCGGCCAGCAGGCGATCAATGATGATGGACGCTCCCAGGCTGTCGCCACGGTCGGCCTGCTGCAGGGCGGCGCCGAACTCGACGAGATACGCGGTGTTCGCGGTGGGTGCCGCGCTGCTGGCGTCCACGGTGGCGCCGCTGCCTGCAGTGGCCGCCGTTGCAACAGGCGCTACGCACAGTGACAACAGCAGGGCGAGGGTGGTGCCGGTGCGACAGGTCATGGGGTGCATCCTTCCTTGGCGTAGGCCCCGATTGAAACCGGTATGCGCCATCCACACAAGTCGGCGCGCGCGCGGGGTTTGCAGGCACGCGCCGAGCGGCTAAGGTCGTGTCCCGAACTGGCAGCAGGCAAGGACAGCGATGACGCGCGGACGATGGACAATGGTGGCGCTGGCAGGCATGGCGGTGGCAGCGGCACTGGCCTGGACCTTCGTTCGCGAACCGGCCGCACCGGCACCGCCGCCGGGCCCTTTGGCCACGGTGCTGGGTTGGACCCCGCAGACCAGCCTGCTGGCCGGCGATGGCGTGGGCGGGCTGCGCGACGGCGCGGCGGCGCAGGCGCAGTTTGCGGATCCGTACGGCATCGCGCTGGATACGCACGGCGTGCTGTATGTCGCCGATGCTGGCGATAACAACCGGATCCGCCGGGTGTATCCCGATGGGCGCGTGGACACGCTGGCCGGGCAGGGCGAGGGTTGGCGCGATGGTCCGGCGCTGCAGGCACAGTTCAACACGCCCTCGGCCATTGCGCTGGATGCGGCCGGCAATGTGTTCGTGGCCGACACCGGCAACCATGTGATCCGCCGGATCGGTACCGATGGTGTGGTCAGCACGATTGCCGGTGATGGCAGCGCAGGTTTCGCGGACGGCCCGGCAGCGCAGGCGCGCTTCGATGGGCCGATGGGCGTGGCGGTGGATGCCGGTGGCCGCGTGTTCGTGGCCGATACCTGGAACGACCGCATCCGCGTGATCGAGCCCGACGGCCAGGTGCGCACGCTGGCTGGCGGCGACGCGCCCGGCAACGTGGACGGTGCGGGCGTGGGCGCACGGCTGGATACGCCCGTGGCAGTGGCGCTGGATTCGCACGGGAACCTGCTGATCGCCGACCTGCTCAACAGCGCGATTCGACGCCTGGCACCGAATGGCACGCTGGATACGCTGCTGGGCCGGGGCAGCCTGCTCAACGGGCCGCTGGCGCTGGCGGTGACCCACGATGACGTCGTGTACGTGACTGATTTCGACGGCAAGGTGGTGCAGCTGTCGGCGCGTGGCCATGTGCTGGACCTCACTGGCACGGCAGCGCAGCCGCGCTTCTCGCGGCCGGGCGGGCTGGCGCTGGATGCAGAGGGCGGGCTGTACCTGTCCGATGCCGCGTCGTACCGGGTACATCGCCTGCGCGCGCTGGCTGCCGGGGCCACGCCGGCGCCGGCGCTGGTCGGGCCGTCCGCCGACGCTGCGCTGCCCGACACCGGCGGGCGCTGGCCGTTGGCGCCGCAGCTGGGCTGGCACGAGGTGGTGGGCACGCTGGGCGAGGTGCGCGGCAACTTCAGTGGCGAGAGCCGGCACCACCTGCACGATGGCTTCGATATCCGCGGCGATGTCGGGCAGACGGTGCTGGCCATTGTTGATGGCAAGGTCAGCAGTCCGTTCCCGAGCTGGTCGGTGGGTGGGCAGGCCGAAGGGCTCTCATTGGATCGGCTGCGCTACATCCACATGAAGGTGGGCCGCGATGCGCGCGACCGAGCGTTCGACGCGCGCTGGCCGCAGTTGCGGGACCTGGACGGCAAGCTGGAGCGGGTGCGGGTTCGGCGCGGCACCCGCTTCAAGGCCGGTGAGCCGCTGGGCAGCATCAACCGCATGGCGCACGTGCACCTGAGCGTGGGTGCCGGGGGCTTCCAGCGCAATGCGGTGGCGTTGGGGTTCGTGGGGTATGCCGACAGCTTCGCACCGCGCATTACCGACATGGCACTGCTGGATGATCTGGACCAGCCGATCAAGGCAGGGCCGGACGGACGGGTGCCGGTGCCGCGCCAGGGGCCCGGCGTGCAGATCGTGGTGGAGGCGTGGGACCAGGTGGACAACAACCTGCCGCGCCGTCGCCTGGGCGCCTACCAGGTGGGGTATCAGATCCTGGATGCGAACGGCACGCCGCTGGCCGGGTACGAGCAGCCGCGCTTCAACATCGTGTTCAACCGCATGCCGCGCGAAGACAGCGCCACGGTGGTGGCGTATGCACCGGAGAGTGGAATTACCGTGCACGGCAGCGCGGTGACACGCTTCCGCTACCTGGTGACCAATACCGTGCGCGATGGGCTGGTGGAGACCGGGCGCTGGCAGCCGGATGCGTTGCCTGCGGGGGACTACATCATTCGCGGGAGTGCGCGCGATTACAGCGGGAATGAGGCGGTAGGGGCGCGCGAGTTGAAGGTCATGGTGTTGCCGTGAGGGGTCAGGCGCCGACGCGGCGGCGCTCTGCCTCGAAGTCGGCTACCGGACGGACTTCGATGCTGCCGTAGCGGGACCACGGAAACGCCTGGGCGATGCGCATGGCGTCGTCGGGGTCGCGTGCGTTGATGAGGTTGAAACCGGCGAGCAGTTCGCGGGTTTCGGCGAACGGGCCGTCGGTGATGCGGGCCTGCGATTGGCGCGTGCGCAGCGTCCGGGCCTGGGCAACGGGCTCCAGCTGCTGGGCAAGGACCAGGGTGCCGTCGGCCTTCAGTTTGTCGGCGTGCTGGATGCAGCCGCGCATCATGGCGTCGTACTCCTCTGGGGGCACGTCCTGGATCAGGGCTTCGTCGATATGGATCAGCAGCAGGAATTGCATGGCCGGACCAATGCTGGGCAGGGGACACCCATGATGCCCCAGCCTGCGCTGCCGGCCTGTTGCAGTGCAGCGCCGCGTGCCCGTTCAGGGCCGTGGCCGTCACCTTCGGGCGGCATCGAAACATTTTTTGGCAGACGTGTCGATTTCCATTGCACTGGGGCGTCGTAACCAGTGAAGGGCCCGCCAACCGGGCCGACAACGAGGACAAGCCGATGAAAGTCATGGTGATCGTGAAAGCCACCGAGGATACCGAGGCCGGGGTGCTGCCCACCGAGGCGGAGATCCGGGCGATGGGGGCCTTCAACGAAGAGCTGGTCAAGGCCGGCATCATGCTGGCCGGTGACGGCCTGAGGCCAACCAGCCACGGGCGCAGAGTGGCCTACACCGGCGCTGCACCGCAGGTGATCGACGGGCCGTTCGCCGAAACCCGCGAGCTGGTGGCCGGGTTCTGGCTGTGGCAGGTGCGCACGGTGGATGAGGCCACCGAGTGGCTCACGCGCGCGCCGTTCTCGGCGGGCAACGTGGTGGAGATACGCCCGTTCTACACCGAGGAGGATTTCGGCGCGGCCTTCACCCCGGAATTACGTGCGCAGGAACAGCGTCTGCGCGAACAGATCGGCCAGGCCGACTGACCCCCCAAACCGTGTTCTGGAGATTCCCATGAAATTGATTCCCTTCCTGAGCTTCAGCGGTCAGACCCACGAAGCGATGGCCTTCTATGCCCAGGTCCTGGGTGGCAAGGTCACCTCGGAAATGAAGTACAGCGACATGCCGCCCAGTGACAACATGGACGGCTGCGGCGACAACCCCGGCCCGGCCGATCCGAACCTGATCGCGCACAGCCAGCTGGAAGTGGGCAGCGCGATCCTGATGGCGGCCGATGGTCCGCCTTCCCCGGGCCACGGCAGCACCACGATCAACATCGACGTGGAGACCGAGGACGAAGCCGAGCGCGTGTTCAAGGCGCTGTCCGAAGGCGGCAAGGTGACCTTCCCGATCGGCGAAACCTTCTGGGCCAAGCGCTGGGGCATGCTTGAGGATCGCTACGGCAAGCCGTGGATGGTCAACTGCATGAAACCCTACTGAGCCCAAGGAACCCATCATGTCCGATGCACCCCAGATGATCTTCGTGAACCTGCCCGTCCGTGACCTGGAGAAGAGCAAGGCGTTCTTCAGCGCGCTTGGGTTTACCCCCAACCTGACGTACACCGATGAGAAGGCGGCGTCCTTCAACATCAGCGACACGATCATGCTGATGTTGCTGAGCGAGCCGTTCTTCGCCACCTTCATCGACAGGCCGATCAGCGATGCACGCAGGCAGGCGCAGGTGATCCTTGCGCTGTCCTCGCCCAGCCGAGCCGCCGTGGACGCCACCCTTGAGAAGGTGCTGAAGGCCGACGGCCGCGAGCCAACGCCGGCGCGCGATTACGGCTTCATGTACCAGCGCAGCTTCGAGGACCTGGACGGCCACCTCTGGGAAGTGGCGCATATGGACGGCGAACCCGGCTGATGCCCACTACCGCGCCGCAGCTTGTGCGGCGCGGAGGGGAATGCTCTGATTCGCGGCATGGATGCCGCGCTGACACAACGACTGGATACCCTCTGGCGGATGGAATCGCCGGCCTTGATTGCACGCCTGGCGCGGATGCTGGGCGGCGATATCGGGCGTGCCGAAGAACTGGCCCAGGACACCTGGCTGGCCGCGCTGGAGCGCTGGCCCACGCAGGGCGTTCCGGACAATCCGGGAGCGTGGTTGATGACCACTGCACGCAATCGCGCCATCGACGTGCTGCGCCAGCACCAGCGCGTGGCCGGCCAGCACGCGCAATGGGGCAGCGAGCTGGAACCGCAGCCCTTGCCGCTTCCCGACGACAGCGACGCACTGCAGGACGATATCGGCGATGACCTGCTGCGGCTGATGTTCGTGGCCTGCCACCCGGTGCTGTCGGCCGATGCGCGGGTTGCATTGACCCTGCGCCTGCTGGGCGGGCTGACCACCGATGAGATCGCCCGCGCGTTCCTGCAACCCGAGCCCACCATCGCCCAGCGCATCGTGCGCGCCAAACGCACCCTGGCCGCCAGGCAGGTGCCCTTCGAAGTGCCGCGCCAGGCGGCCCTGCCCGAACGATTGGGTTCGGTGCTGGCGGTGGTGTACCTGATTTTCAACGAAGGCTATGCCGCCAGCAGTGGCGATGACTGGATGCGCCCGGCGTTGTGCGAGGAAGCGCTGCGGCTGGGCAGGGTGCTGCAGCAGCGGTTGCCGGCCTGGCCGCAGGTGCACGGGCTGCTGGCGCTGATGGAACTGCAGGCGTCGCGCGCAGCGGCGCGGGTGGATGCGCAGGGCAACCCGATCCTGCTGCCCGAGCAGGACCGGACCCGCTGGGATCACCTGCAGGTAGCGCGCGGCCAGGCGGCGCTGCAGCACGCAGTGGCACTGGGCGGGGCAGACGATGGCTACGTGCTGCAGGCGGCCATTGCCGAGTGCCATGCCCGTGTGCGCCATGCCGACGACACCGACTGGGCACGGATGGCCACGCTGTATGCGCGGCTGGCGCAGGTGCAGCCCTCGCCGGTGGTGGAGCTCAACCGGGCGGTAGCGGTGTCGCGCGCGGAAGGCGCGGCAGCGGCGTGGCCATTGGTGGAGCAGCTGGCCGGCGATCCCCGGTTGCAGGATTACGCGCCGCTGGCGGCGGTGCAGGGTGACCTTTTGTCGCAGATGGACCGGCATGCAGAAGCGGCCGATGCTTTTGCGCGCGCTGCGCGGCTTACTCCCAACGCGCGCGAACGGGCATTGCTGCAGGCGCGGGCCGCGGGGCCGCAACCGCGCTGACACAATTTTCCCCTTGCCCGAAACCTGAACAGGCACTATGGTGGCGCACTCACAAAAGTGACCGGGCACCTGCCCAGGTCCAGCCGATAAGGACGCGGGACGATGTTTTCAGGGAAGAAGCGTACGCGCGCGCGCAGCGCGTGGCTGCTGCTGTGTGGGTTGGTCGTGGTGGTGGGCACTGCCACCTTCGCCAGCGCCGCGCAGGCTGCCGACAAATCGCAGCAGGCCTATTGGGCCGGCTTTGCCTACACCGCCGAGCAGAGTGCCGTAGAGGCCAGCACCCCGCGTGCGGCCACGGTGCTGAAGGCGCGCGGGCTGGCCCCGCTCAACCAGGCGCTGTGGGCGCGGCTGAAGGCCAAGCCGCCGGCCACGCTGGAGCTGATCGACCAGCCGCTGGCGATGCTCGATGGCACCACCAGTGCCACGGTGCTGGCCACCGCGCTGGACCGCGAGCTGGTTTCCATCGAACCGATCGGCGGCCAGTACAAGGTGCTGGTGGAAGTGGCGCTGCAGGCGCTGTTCTTCGACTTCCGCGAGCGCCAGGTCGTGGCGTCCTACCCGATCACGCTGCAGCGCATCGACGTGATGGAGTACCTGCCGGACGAGGACGACATCGACGCCATCGTCGCCGACCTGCTCTACGGCAATGCCGCCACCGGCCTGCCGCAGGTGCTGGCCGACACGCTGGCCAAGGCGCAGCTGCCGGCCGCGTCGACGCGCCGCCTGCAGGTGGGCGAGGTGACCCTGTCCGATGCGGTGCGCGCCAAGCTGCCCGATGCGGTGGACGAAAAAATGCTGCGCGCCACGCTGGCCCACGAGCTGTCCAAGACCCTGTCGTCCAATACCGGTATCGGCCTGCTGCCGCCGGCCAGCGGCCAGGCAATTGGCGGTGCGATGGCCGCACGCTTTGCCGACGGCAAGGTGTACCAGCTGAAGATTCCCGAGCCGGATTACGTGGTGAAGCTGCGCCTGGATGCGCTGAAGAACGGCGTGATCAACGAAACCCCGGCGATGAAGACGATGCTGTTCGGCGCGTTCTTCCAGGCCACGGTGGTGGAGCCATTCTCGGGCAAGGTGTTCTTCGACCAGCCGCTGCGCAAGGGCGCCACCAAGGTGGTGCCGGCGACCCAGTGGCACGTGGACCAATGGTCAGCCAGCTACGAAACCACGCTGGCCGGCCTTGACGCCTTCGCCGGCGCGGCCGCCAGGCGCGCGGATTCGAAAGCATGGCTGAACGAACAGAAGCCCGGCGGCAAGCCGCTGCAGCAACAGACCCAAGCCCTCCAGGAGTTGATCACCTCATGCCGTTGATTCGTGCCGTACTGCTGATTCTCATTGCACTGATGGTTGCCGCGCCGGTGTCGGCGCAGACCGCCAGTTCCCGTGGTACCGGTTCGGCCAGCTATGGCCTGCGCCTGAGTGCCGACACCCGCGCCCAGGCCCTGAACAAGGCCAAGGTCAATGCACTGGAGGCGTACATCGCCGAATCCGGTGCGGCCAAGCTGCGCCTGTTCGAAGACCGCCGCGCCGAGTTCATTGGCGAGATCGACCGCTACGTGCTGTCGGCGGTGCCGCTGTCGGACACCGAAGACAAGAAGGCCAAGACCTATACGGTCAGCGTCCGCGCCGAGATCAACACCACCCTGCTGCAGACCAAGCTGGATGCGGGTTCGGCCACCGCCGGGGCGCGCGGCAATGAACGCTCGCTGCTGACCTTCCTGTTCATGGCGCGCTCGCAGGACACCGTGCAGTCGTTCCAGGACAAGGAATACCGCCGCGTCGATGCCAGCCAGAGCTATGACGAGAAGACCCGCGAAGGCGACAGCTTCCGTGGCAATGCGGTGAGCACCAGCGGCAGCATCAACCAGAATGCGTCGGTATCGGTCACCTCCGGTGGCAGCACCACCGCGCGCAGTGACAACGTCAGCTGGAAGGTGGCCAACGCCAACGAGATCAACACCGCCATGACCGGTGCGTTCAGCGCGGCCGGCTATGAAGTGGTGGAAGCGGAATACGTGGAAGGCGAAAGCCGTGGCCTGCTGAGCATCGAGCGCATCCGCAAGGACTTCAGCACGGGCAATGACCTGTCGCCGGCCACCCTGCGCGACACCGCCAACGGCATCAAGGCGGCCAACATTCCGTACCTGGCCGTGGGCACGCTGGACGTGGGCATGCGCGACCGCGACCCGGTCAGCGGCAACACCCGCGTGTTCGTGACCGTCACCGGCAAGGTGCTGGACGTGAGCGGCCGCTTCCCGAAGACCGTGTCTTCGGTGGGGCCGGTGCAGTTCTCCGGCACCGGCCCGAACGAAACCGTGGCCCGCACCAATGCCCTGCAGATCGCCTCTGAAAAGGGTGCGCAGCAGATGATCAACGAATTGAACGTCAAAGCGGTGCGCTGAGAATCAGCGCACCTGATGCCTGCCGACCAAGGGTCGGCAGCCACCGAATCCCATCATTTCTCTTCAGGAACACACCATGATCCGCAAGACCCTCATCGCACTGGCCATCGCCACCACCTTCGCCGCGCCGGCACACGCGCAGTTCGGCAAGCTGAAGGACCTGGCCGGCGGCGGCAACAGCGCCTCGGCCGCCTCGGCCGGCGCCCCGGACGAAGCCGCGCAGGAAGCGCTGGTGCGTCGTTTCGTGTCCTCGCAGTCGCACTCGATCGATGCGCAGACCTCCTTCGCCAAGGCCTTCGGCCTGGCCGAGCAGGTGCAGCTGCTGGAAGCCGAGCGCCAGGCGCTGTCGTCCGGTTCGGTCAACGTGGACCAGATTAAGAAGTCGGTGTCGGTCAGCGAAGCGGCCCAGGCGGCGATCGATGAGCGCGTGGCTGCCCAGCCGGAGCTGAGCGCCGAGTCCAAGCAGCACTACACCACCGGCCTGGTGGCCCTGGTCGCTTCGGCCGCCGAAGGCCAGAAGCTGAGCGGTGAAGCCAGTAACTTCGCCAGCGGCATGAAGAGCCTGAGCGGCACCCAGCTGGTCACCGTGGGCCGCAAGCTGGCTGCCGGTGCATGGGTTGCCAAGGAATCGCCGGGCTACCTGAAGCGCCTGTACTCCTCGTCGAAGGCCGCGCTGACCTTCGCCCGCGCCGCCAAGATCAAGGTGCCGGGCAACGCCGAGTCGATGCTCGACAGCCTGTAAGAGAAAGGAACGCCACGCATGCAGACCTCATACCGACTGTTGAGCCTGGCCCTCACCGCTACCCTGCTTGCCGCCTGCGGCAAGCAGGAGGCACCGGTGGAGACCACGGCACCGAAGGCCGAATCCAAGCTGGAAGCACCGGCTGAAAAGCCGCTGCGCGGCGCCCCGGATTTCGGCGGCACCACCCAGGTGGCGCGCGAAGCCGATGGCATCGGCAGCACGCCGGAGCTGGCGGTGCTGGCCGCGCTGCAGTCGGCGGTGGCCCAGGTCAATGGCGTGCGTGTTGCCAGCCAGATGCAGAGCCTGCGTGCAGGCCTGCATGTGGACGTGGATGGGGAACACGTCGGCGATATCCGCGCCGACGCGTTCGCCCAGCAGATGATTGTCGCTTCGCAAGGGGCGGTGCTGGGCTACGAGATCCTCTCGCAGGAAGAAGTCAGCCAGCTGGATGAAGAAGTGATTGCCCGCGTGCGCGCCAGCGACGCCGGCTATAGTTATTCCGCGTCTGCCTCGGCCAGTGGCTCGGTGCAGGCGCAGGCGGAAGCCTCCGACGGCGTGGGTTCGGCCTCGGCGAGCATCAAGGAAAGCTACAAGGAACAGGCCAGCGTGGACGCCCAGCGTGGCGCGCAGTCGTTCGAGTCCGATGTCAGCAGGCGCACGATGCGCAGCTATTGGAAGGTGCGCGTGCGCGCCAACATCGCCCAGTACCGCGCTCCGGACGAGCAGGGCCGGCCGAAGATCGTGGTGGCCCTGCCACATGTGCGCAGCGGCACTTATGCCGTGGGCGATGGCCGCGTGGCCAGCGACGACGTAGCCGCGGCCATCCGCGCGCGCCTGAACGACACGCTGACCCAGACCAAGCGCTTCATCGTGCTGGACCGTGAATTCGGTGAAGAGATGCAGGCCGAGATCGACCACATCAACAGCGGCAACGTGCGCCTGCAGGACACCGCGCGGCTGGGCCAGCAGCTGGCCACCGCCCTGATCCTGATTCCGACCATCGAACGCTTCGAGTACCCGCGCAGCGTACGCAACCTGCGCATGTCCGACCGCCAGGTGACCTCGTATTCGGGCGGGGGGCGCATCACCCTGCGCCTGATCAACGCGACCACCGGTGAGGTGGTGATGTCCGACAGTTTCGACCACCAGCTGGCGTCGACCGGCCCGAGCACCCTGCCGCGCGTGGTGGATGGCAAGGGCATGGCGGCGGCGATGATGGATTCGCTGTCCGGGCAGATTGGAACGGCGATCATCACCGGGATTTTCCCGGTGTCGGTGGTGGCCATGACCGGCGACCAGGTGGTGCTGAGCCAGGGCGGCGAATCGCTCAAGGCCGGCCAGCGCTGGCAGGCGGTGATGCTCGGCGAGGAACTGAAGGACCCGCAGACCGGGCGTTCGCTGGGCCGCAATGAAACCCCGTGCTGCACGATCCGGGTGGACCGCGTGGCCGCGCAAACCTCCTACGGCACCATCGAAGGTGGCGCAGACGTGGGTGGGGCGACGTTCAAGCCGGGCTCGATCGAGCTGCGTCAATTGGCTGGGGCGGTGAAGCCGGCGGCTGCGACCGCAACCGCGTCGAACGGTGGTGGCAGTGCGAAGCCAAAGTCGGCGCGTGCGGCTGCGGCAAAGCCCGCCGCGCCCGCGGAAGATCCGAACTGGTAAGAGCAGATCACCATCGGTAGCGCCGGCCGTTGGCCGGCCCAGGCGGTATGTCGGGTGAAGAGCCCCCGGAGTTCGGGGGCGGCCGCGAAGCGGCGGGGGGGTGGAAGCATCATAAGAGGGGCCCACAATTCGCAACGCGAATTGTGGGGCGACAGCGCGCATGCGTTGGCGTGTACCCGCCGGCCGTTGGCCGGCCCTCATTGTCTGTGGCGCGCGCGGGACGGTTATGATCCGTTGATGGTGGGGTTGTCCCAACAGCGGAGAGAATGATGAAGCGAGTGGTACTGAGCGTGCTGGCCCTGTCGGTGTCCAGCGCCCTGATGGCGGCGACGCCCAAATTCGATGGCGCGCGGATCTCAGCCGACGTCAAGGAACTGGCCTCGGACGCCTATGAGGGCCGTTCGCCGGCCACGGCCGGCGAAGAGAAGACCATCGCCTTCCTCAGCAAGCAGTTTGCGGCCGCCGGCCTGCAGCCGGGCGGCGACCTGAAGGATGGCAAGCGCCTGTGGACCCAGGCCGTGCCGCTGCTCAAGGGCGATATCGTCGGCACGCCGAGCCTGGCGCTGTCCAGCCAGGGCAAGCCGCAGCCGCTCAGCCAGGGCCAGGAGATCGCGGTGCGTGCAGCCATGAACGGCGCGTCCGAGGTCGACATCCAGAACGCCCCGCTGGTGTTCCTGGGCTACGGCGTGAATGCGCCTGAGCGCAACTGGAACGACTTCAAGGACGTCGACCTGAAGGGCAAGATCGCGGTCGTGCTGATCAACGACCCGGACTTCGAAACCGGCGAAGGCGACTTCGACGGCAAGGGTATGACCTACTACGGCCGCTGGACCTACAAGTACGAAGAGGCTGCCCGCCAGGGGGCGCTGGGCGTGCTGATCGTGCACGAAACCGCACCGGCCTCGTATGGTTGGGCCACGGTGGCTGGTTCCAACACCAACACCATGTTCGACGTGGTCCGCGACAACCCGGCCGAAGCGCACCCGCTGCTGGAAGGCTGGATCCAGCGCGACCTGGCGGTGGATCTGTTCAAGCGCGCCGGGCAGGATTTCGAGGCGCTCAAAAAGCAGGCCCAGCGCCGCGATTTCAAGCCGGTGGAACTGAAGGGCGAAACCCTGTCGGCCAAGTACGCGGTGAAGACCGAGGTGATCACCTCGCACAACGTGGCCGCGCGCCTGGAAGGCAGCCGGCACCCGGATGAAACCGTGGTGTACAGCGCGCACTGGGACCACATCGGGGTGGGCAAGCCGGACGCGACCGGCGACACCATCTTCAACGGCGCGCTGGACAACGCCAGCGGCACCGCCTCGCTGGTGGAACTGGCCCGTGGTTTCGCCAAGGGCAAGCGCCCGGAGCGTTCGGTGCTGTTCCTGGCCGTGACCGCCGAAGAAAAGGGCCTGCTGGGGTCGGAGTACTACGCCAGCCACCCGCTGTACCCGCTGGCCAAGACCGTGGCGGTGATCAACATGGATGGCATGGCGCCGTTCGGCCCATCGCGTGATTTCGGCATCTACGGCTCGGCCAAGCTGGAGCTGCTGGACCAGCTGAAGGACGTGGCCAAGGGCTGGGATATCCGCTACACCCCGGACCCGAAGCCGGAAGCCGGCCTGTTCTTCCGTTCCGATCACTTCCCGTTCGCCAAGCGTGGCGTGCCGGCGGTGTCCTACTCGGCCGGCCAGGACTGGGTGGACGGTGGCGTGGCCGCAGGCAAGGCGGCCTCGGACGACTACACCGCCAAGCGCTACCACCAGCAGGGCGACGAGTGGCAGCCGGACTGGAAGTTCGCCGGCGCCGCGCGCGACCTGGAGGTGTTGTACACGCTGGGCAACCAGCTGGCCAATGCCCGCAGCTGGCCGAACTGGAGCGATGATTCGCAGTTCCGCGCAACCCGGGATGCATCGGCTGCCGATCGGAAGTGATCGAAGCGACCCCGCCGACATCGTCGGCGGGGACCCGGACGCCGCGATGGCTCCAGCGCGGAACGGGTAGCGCCGACTGTTAGTCGGCGGCTCTTCGCCCAGCGTCGATGAACCCGACCGGAGAGCAGCGCGATTTCGGGATATCGTCGCCGGAACGAAGGGCAGCCACGCATGGCGTGTCTGCGGCCCCGTTCGGCATGGCTTTGACACGCATGGCGTGTCACTACGATCCTGGGTCGGGCGATGTTGGGGTCGAACGACCAATTTGGGTCGGGATGTTGCGTAGAGACACGCCATGCGTGTCCACACGGTACCTGGGCCCCGATGCCCGCCGGCGCCGTTTCATCCCTGCATTCCCGGCTTCCATCGCATGGCGCTTGTGCCCATGCCGGGCAGGGCTATCCTCACACCATCCCATCGTGAAGATACCGCCGTGTTCGCCAGCCTCTCCCTGATTCTCCGTATTCTGGTGGCCTGGGCCGCGGCGATCGTCGTGGCCGGGTTCGTGTGGAGTGGATTCTTCCACGGCATGGACGAAGGCCCCGGCTGGGTGTTCGGGCTGTTGGCGCTGTTCCTGATGATCACCGCGCTGGGCAGCTGCATCACCCACCTGCGCCGGGTCTCGATCGTGGCCGGGCACCTGGATGCGGCCACCCTGTCCAGCCGCCAGCGCCGCCAGATCGAGCTGCCGATGGACGCCGGCGCGGCCTTCAGCCTGGTCGAACAGGCGATCAAGGAACTGCCGCGCGTGGAAGATATCGAAAGTGCCGCCGGCAGCCTGCAGGTGCGCGCGTATGTGCGCCGCGTGGACCCCTACAACGGCCGCCCGCCGTCGCGCTGGAACCTGCCGGCGCGGCTGGCGATCAAGCGCAACAGCGTGCTGGCCACGGTCAGCCCGGGGCAGGGCACCAGCAGCGTGACCCTGGTGTTCGAGCCCGATGCAGGGATATGGGCCGACCTGCTGGCGGTGGATGAAGGCAGCAACTTTGAGAACGCCGAAGCGGTCAGCCGCGCCATCACCCGCCGCGTGGCCGAGCAGCGCCGCGACGAGCAGGCCGCCGCCGAACAGACCGCCACCGAGAAGGAACTGTCGGTGGCCCGCTTGAACCTGCTGCACGCGCAGGTGGAACCGCACTTCCTGTACAACACGCTGGCCAACGCGCAGGTGCTGACCCGCACCGACCCGCCGCGCGCCGACCAGATGCTGGGGCACCTGATCCAGTACCTGCGCAGCTCGCTGCCAAGCGTGGACGAGTCGATGTCGACGCTGGGGGTGGAGCTGGAGCGCACCAGGGCCTACCTGGAAATCCTCAAGATCCGCATGGGCGCGCGGCTGGCGCTGCAGGTGGACGTGCCGCCGGCGCTGGAGACACTGCCGCTGCCATCGATGGCGCTGCAGACCCTGGTCGAGAACGCGATCAAGCACGGGCTGGAACCCAAGCCCGGTGGCGGCACGGTGTGGATCATCGCGCGTGCCTTTGAAGACCACGTCACCCTGACCGTAGCCGATGATGGCCTGGGCTTCGGCCAAGGCAGCAGCGGTACCGGGATTGGCCTGAAGAACCTGCGCGAGCGCCTGCGCCTGACCTGCGGTGAACGCGCCGGCGTGGCCATCGTGTCCAACTTCCCCTGCGGCGTGGCGGCAACGATCACCCTGCCGCGCGACGCACGCGAGGCGATCCATGCAGCTTGATGCCCTCATTGCCGAAGACGAAGACCTGCTGCGCCAGTCGCTGGTGGCCCAGCTGCAGCGGTTGTGGCCAGAGTTGCGGCTGGTGGCCGAATGCGAAGACGGCGCCAGCGCGCTGGAGCGGTTGGCCGAACTGAAACCGGACCTGGCCCTGCTCGACATCCGCATGCCGGGCATCAGCGGCATCGAGGTGGCGCGTGCGCTGCCGGAGATCAGCCCGCGCACGCAGGTGGTGTTCGTGACCGCCTACGATCAGTACGCGATCGATGCCTTCGAACAGGGCGCGATGGATTACCTGCTCAAGCCGGTCAGCGACGAGCGCCTGCTGGCCACGCGCGATCGGATCCTGGCGCGCATGCAGATGGGCCGACCGGACAACGCGATGCTGGAGCAGCTGCTGCAGCGCTTGGGCCAGCAGCCGGGAGCGCACTCGAACGCACCGCCGCTGGCGTGGATCACCGCCAGCAATGGCCGCGATACGCAGCTGATCATGCTGGAAGACGTGGTCTACTTCCGCGCCGACAGCAAGTACACCACGGTGGTGACCGAGACCGGCGAAAGCCTGCTGCGCACGCCGCTGCGCGAACTGCTGGAAGTGCTGGACCCGCAGCGCTTCCGCCAGGTGCACCGTTCCACCATCGTCAACATGAAAGCGGTGGCGGCGGTGAGCCGTGATGACACCGGCCGTGGCCAGCTGCGGTTGAAGCAGCGGCCCGAAGTGCTCAACGTGAGCCAACCGTTCATGAGCCTGTTCCGGGGGATGTGATCCGGTCGGTGACGGTGCGCGTGCAACCGGGCAGAGCCCGGCACTACGTGTCAGAACGCAGGCTGCAGGTGCAGGTTGTGCCCGCTGCCGGACTCACCCACATGGTTCAGCTGCCCCACCAGTTCCGAATGCTGCTTCATGCGGCCGATCTCGCGCATGATGCGGATGTCTTCGTGGCGCAGTTCGCGCCTGGCGGTGACGGCCTGCTTGTAGTCGAGCACTTCCGGGTAGAGCTGGGCCATGTCCAGCGCTTCGGCCACGCATTCCACGGTGTCGGCATCGGAGGTGATCCGCGCGCGGCTGTTGAACGCCTTCATCCAGCGCTCGAAACCGGCAGTGTGGTCGAACATGTTGGCCATGAACCAGATCACGAACAGGATCGAGACCCACGAACCGAACACGATCACCACGCGGGTGAAGGTGATATGGAAGTCGTCCTTCCACAGGTAGTTGGCGATCAGCCCGAGGACCAGCAGCGAGGCCGCCTGCCAGCCGACGATGGAGGCCATGAGCCACTGGCCCTTGGCCCTGGCCAGGGTGGCCACTTCCTCGCGGATCTGCTGCTCACTCTTGTTGCGCCAATGCGCGACCTGCTTGTCGAACGGGCTGCCGTAGAGCTCGTTGTCCTGGAGCAGTAAACCTAAACCTTTGAACAAAGCGATCATCACGGGCTCCTTCGGAACGTGCAGCGGCGCATTGGACGGACGGTGAGGCGCGTTCAGTTCTAGCACTTTGGTTGCGCTTGGCAATGGGCAGTGCGACAAAACGCCGCAGGGGGGATAGCTGAATGCGGGAACCGTGCGAATTTTTGCGCGGCGCATCATGTGAATCCGCTGGAGAAAGCGAAAACCGGCCCGGATTTTGCTGCAACCGCACAATTCGGAGGCAGGCCTGGCAACGGACGTGGCCGGGGGGTCGCAGATCACGCAGAATTGACACAACCGCGCAGGATCGCGGTCCTCCCGACCCCCTGGAAGTCCCTGATGTCGTCACTGCTGCACCGCCTCACCCGCCCTGCCACCGTGCCGATCCGGCGCTGGGTGCTGGGGGCCTTCCCGCGTGGGCAAAGCGGCATCGACTACGACCACCCGCTGGGCGACCCGGGCTGGTTCGGGCCGGACAGCGTGACCTGGCGGGTACACGCCGAGTTTCCCGGGATGCTGGCCGGCGGGCTGTGCGCGCTGATGCTGCAGACCCTGCATCCGCTGGCGCTGGCCGGGGTGTACGACCATTCCAACTTCCGCGATGACCTGGTGGGGCGGCTGCGCCGGACTACGGCGTTCGTGGCGTGCACCAGCTATGGGCCGGCAGGCGAAGTCGAAGCGCTGGTGTCGAAGGTGAAGCGCATCCACGCGCAAGTGCGCGGGCACACCCCGGACGGGCGGGCGTATTCGGCCGACGATCCGGCGCTGCTGACCTGGGTGCACGTGACCGAGGCGTTTGGATTCCTGCAGGGCTACCGGCGGTACTGCCGTGAGGTGCCGGAGGTAATCGCCGACCGTTACTACGATGAGTACCGGCGCGTGGCAGAAGCGTTGGGTGCTACCGACGTGCCCGCATCGGAAGCGGAGGTGGCGGCGTATTTCGCGCGGCAGCAAACGGTGCTGCGTTTCGACGCGCGCTCACGTGAAGTGCTGGCGGTGTTGTCGAGCATTCGGCTGCCGGTGCCGATGGCGGGGATCTCGCGCGAGTTGTTCCTCGGTGCCGGTGCGGCACTGCTGCCCGAGTGGGCAACGGCGATGCTCGAGCGCACGCCGCTGCAGCGCACCCAGGCGCGCGCCTCCGCACGGTTGCTGCAAGGCATGTCGCCCCTGTTCCGCCGCGCGCTGCAGGACGGCGTAGCGGCACGCGCGTGCGCACGCGTAGGCGTGCCGGCAGGCACGCTCGCCCATTGGTAAAAAAACGGGCGCTTTCGCGCCCGTTTTTCTCACCACACCTTGACCCGCTTTTCGGGGGCCAGGTACAGCTTCTGGCCTTCCTTCACCTCGAACGCGGGATACCACGCGTCCAGGTTGCGCACGGTGAGCGTGCGGAACTGGCCGGGGGCATGCACGTTGGTGAGCAGCGAATTGCGCAGTGCCTGCTCGCGTGCCTTGCTGCGCCAGGCCTGGGCAAAGCCCAGGAAGAAGCGCTGGTCCGGCGTGAAGCCTTCCAGGGTCTGCCCCGGCTTGCCCTGCAGCGACAGCTGGTAGGCATCGTAGGCGGTGGCCAGGCCGGCCACGTCGGCGATGTTCTCGCCCAGGGTCAAGCGGCCGTTGACCGACACGCCCGGGAACGGCTGGTAGCTGCTGAACTGCGCGGCCAGCGCATCGCCAGCGGCGTTGAACTTCTTCAGGTCTTCGGCCGTCCACCAGTTGTGCAGCTTGCCGGTTTCATCGAACAGCGCACCGGCGTTGTCGAAGCCGTGGCTGATTTCGTGGCCGATCACCGCGCCGATCGCGCCATAGTTCACCGCATCGTCGGCGGCGCCGTCGAAGAACGGCGGTTGCAGGATCGCCGCCGGGAACACCAGGCGGTTTTCCAGCGGCACGTTCATCGCGTTGATGGTCTGCGGCAGCATCGCCCATTCGCTGTGGTCCACCGGCTGGCCCAGCTTGGCCAGGTTGCGGCGGTACTCGAACAGGCTGGCGCGTTCGGCGTTGCCCAACGCATCATCGCGCTTCACCTCCAGGCCGCTGTAATCGCGCCACTTGTCCGGGTAGCCCATGCCCACGGTGAGGCCTTCGACCTTGGCCTTGGCGTGCGCCTTGGTTTCCGGCGACATCCATTCCAGCGCGTCGATGCGCTTGGCGAAGGCGGCGATGATGTTTTTGGCCATCTCGTCGGCGCGCGCCTTGGTGGCCGGGTCGAAGTGCTTTTCCACGTACAGCTTGCCGATCGCTTCGCCCACCGCGCTGTTGCTCTGATCCACCGCACGCTTCCAGCGCTCGCTCTGCTGCGGGGTGCCGTTGAGGGTGGTGCCGTGGAAAGCGAAGCGCGCATCGGCGATCGCCTTGGGCAGGTACGGCGCGGCGCGGTCCAGCGCATGGAAGGCCAGGTAGTCCTTCCACACATCCAGCGGTTCGGTGGCGACCAGGCGCGAGATGCCGGCCACGGCCTTGGGCTGCCACACGATGAAGTCATCCTGCTTGTCCAGCCCGGCGGCGGCCAGGAACGCGGCCCAGTCCATGCCCGGCGCCTTGGCGCTCAGGTCGGCCTGCTTCCACGCGTTGGCACCCTTGGCCACGTCGTTGGTTTCTTCCTGGGTGGCGTGCGCCTGCGCGATGCGGGTTTCCAGCGCCAGGATGCGCTGCGCCTTGGCCGCCGGGTCGGCCACACCGGCCAGCTGCAGCACCTGCGCGATGTATGCCTGGTACTGCTTGCGCAGTTCGGCCATGCGTCCGCCCTGCAGGTAGAAGTCGCGGTCGGGCAGGCCCAGCCCGCCCTGCACCAGGTACGGCGCGTTGCGGTCCGGCTGCAGCAGGTCCACCGAGACCCAGGTGCCGAACAGGCGGTCGGTGTAGAAGTTGGTGGCGTTGAGCAGGTCCACGTCGGCGCGCAGGGTGCCGCCCAGGGCGGTGGCCAGCGCGGCCTTGTCGCTGATGCCAGCGATGGCATCCAGTTCGGGCTTGACCGCGGCCATGCCGCGCGATTCGATTCCGGCTTTGTCCATGAAGGCGGCGTAGTAGTCGCCGACCTGCCTGGCTTCGCCGGTGGCCTGGGTATCGGCGGCGGCACCTTCGAGGATGGCGCGGGTGTCGGCCAGGGTCTTCTCGGCAATGACGTTGAAGCTGCCGTGGCTGGAGCGGTCTGCCGGGATTTCGGTGTTCTTGACCCAGCTGCCGTTGGCGAAGCCGAAGAAGTCATCGCCGGCGGCGACGCTGCGGTCCATGCCGGCGGCATCGAAGCCGAAGCTGCCCAGCTGCGGCGTGGGCGCGGCAGGCGGCGTGGCGGCGGTATCGGCCGCCGGGGCGGCGGTCGGCGCGGCCGCATCGCGGTCGCAGGCGGCCAGGCCCAGCGACAGGCTGGCGGCAATGGCAAGCATCAGGGTAGGGCGGCGCAGCTTGGACATGGACTTCTCAGGCAACGGGGAAACGCCAAGTCTAATGCGCGGGTGACCTTGCGGGATGCCGCCGGCGACTATCCCAGACAGGTTCCGATCATCGGTTGTTTATTGCCCGGGCGCGTGGCGACGCGTTCATCAAATGGTGGCTTCAGGTTCAGGGAGGCGCCCCCCTTCCCGCGCCCGGCAGGCTCGTGCATGCTGGGGTCAAGGCGCTGGGCCACGGCCTTGCCTGTGGGGAACGGGCAGGAAGGACGTCAAGAAATTGCGACCTCGGCCGCTCAGGTTTGGGGAAACCAGGAAGCGTTTGCATGAAGTCAGGCCGTCACCGGGGTACAGGGTCGTGATGCCCGCGCTGAGCCAGCCCATGGCGCGGCCGCTGCGGACGATCGTGTGGCTGGGTTTCGGCCTGGGCCTGCTGCTGGGCATGGGCCTGGTGGCCATGCTGGTGAACGACTACCAACGCCGGCAGGAGGCCGCCCAGCGGCAGAGCACCGCGCTGGCCACCGGTTCGCAGCGCCTGTTGCGATTGGAACTGCGCAACCTGGAACGCGCCATGCGCGGCATCGCCACCGACGGTGCACAGCTGTTCGAGCGCGTGCCGGCGCAGGCGCCGGACCTGCTGGACGAAGCCATCGACGGGGTGCTGCAGCGGCATGCCGAGCTGGAAAGCATCGTGGTAGTGGACCCGTTCGGCCGCGCCCTGACCAGCGGCAGCGGCGACCTGACCCTGCCGCTGTGGGTGATGGAGCCGCATCGCGGCCAGGACAGCCAGCTCTACCTGGGCCCGCCGCAGGACATGGGCATGCGCCGCTGGGTGCTGCCACTGGCGCTGCCCATGGGTGAGGACCGCTGGCTGCTCAGCCGGCTGCATACCAGCGAACTGCAGGCCGTCATCAGCGGGCTGGATACCGGCTACCACGGCGTGGTCTCCATCAGCGATGTCACCGGCCATGTGCTGGCGCGCAGCCCGGACAATGAAGGGCTGACCGGGCAGCGCTTCGCGCTGCAGCAGCGCAACCTGGTGGGCCGCGAAGCGGTGACCCCGCTGGGTATCGAGTACAGCCCGATCGACAGGGTGGAACGCATCTCCACGCTGACCACGCTCGCCGAGTACCCGCTGGCGGTGTATGCGGGGCTGGGGCGGCAGGATGTGCTGGCGCCATGGTGGCCGTATGTGCAGGCCTCGGTCGGGTTGTTCCTGCTGTATTGGGGCGCGTTCGCGCTGGTGTACACCAGCCTGCGCCGCGCTACCCGCCGCCAGGATGCGATGAGCGAGGAACTGCGCACCGGCCATGCCGAACTGCGCATGGCCCACCAGGTCGGCAAGATCTGCACCTGGACGGTGGATGAGGACGCGTCCGTGCTGCGCTGGTCGCCGCTGGCGCGGGAGATCTTCGGCATCCACCTGGATTTCCTGCCGGTGGCGGCCTTCTTCAACCGTGTGCACCGCGAGGATGCGCAGCGGCTGCAGGCGGCGTTCGACCATGCCTTCGCCGGCAATGGCGTGCTGGATGAAATGTTCCGGATCGTGCTGCCGGGCGGCACCATGCGCTGGGTATCCGCGCGTGGCCAGCAGGTCGGTGGCAGCGACCGCGAGCGGCGCATGATCGGTGCGCTCACCGATGTCAGCGAACGGGTCCAGGCACTGGCGCGCGCGCAGCAGGCCGAGCGCCAGTTCCGCCTGCTGTTCGACCGCAACCCGGCGCCGTTCTGGGTGTTCGACCCGGACACGCTGCGCTTCCTGGAAGTGAACGAAGCGGCGATCCGCCAGTACGGCTACAGCCGTGAGGAATTCCTGGCGATGAGCATCCTGGACATCCGCCCGCGCGAAGGCTGGGAGGAAGTCCGCGGTGCGATCGCCAACGCGGCCAGCGGCGGCCTGCAGGACGCCGCGGTGCGCCTGCACCGGCGCAAGGACGGCACCGTGTTCGAAGTGCGCGCGCACCTGGCGCGGCTGGATTTCGATGGGCACGAGGCCTGCCTGGTGCTGGCCGAAGACATCAGCGACCGCATGGCCTATGAGCGCGACCTGGCCTACCACGCCACCCACAACCCCGCGACCGGGCTGCTCAACACGCGTGCGTTGGCCGCGCAGCTGGATGAGGAAGGCGGCAGCTACACCATCGCCTACGTGCAGTTCCGCGGGCTGCAACTGGTGGCCGATACGCTGGGCCGCGAAGTGGGCGACGTGGTGCTGCAGGCCATGGCCAAGCGGCTGGGCGGGCTGGGCGTGCGCTATGGGTTGCTGGCGTTCCAGCCGGCCGAGGATTTCATCTTCGCCATCCGCGATGACCACGAGCGCCAGACCGCGCTGGATACGCTGGTGCAGACGGTGTCCGAACCGGTGCGCGGCCAGGACTGGCTGCACCAGTTCGAACCGCGCATTGGCGTGGCCGTGAAGTTCGACGGCGATGTGGTGCGTGCCGAGCAGGTGATCGGCATGGCCGCGCAGGCCGCACATGCCGCGCGCGACGAGGGCAGCGTGATCGCCTGGTTCGACAGCGCGGTGAGCTCGCGGCTGGCCGACCGGCTGCGCCTGGCCGGGCGCATCCACAGTGCGATCGATGCTGAGTTCGCGCTGTATTTCCAGCCGATCCGCCATGCCAGCGATGGCAGCCCGGCCGCCCTGGAAGCGTTGCTGCGCTGGCCGCAGGCCGATGGCAGCTTCATTCCGCCGGGCGAGTTCATCCAGCTGTGCGAAGACACCGGGTTGATCCTGGCGCTGGGCCGCTGGGTGATCCGCGAAGCGGCGCGTGCACAGCGGCAGCTGGTGGATGCGGGGTGGGACCTGCCGATTGCGGTGAACGTGTCGGCCGTGCAGTTCTTCAACAGCGACCTGGTGGCTGAATTCAGCCGTGCCAGCCAGGAGTTCGGGCTGGCGCGCGGAGCGCTGCACGTGGAGCTGACCGAGAGCAGCCTGATGCGCAAACCGGGCCAGGCCAAGCAGACCATGCAGCGCATGCATGAGCAGGGCATCTGCATTTCGCTGGATGATTTCGGCACGGGCTATTCGAACATGTCCTACCTGCAGCACCTGCCGCTGGACATCCTGAAGATCGACCGCAGCTTCGTGGCCGATGTGGAAACCAACCCGCGCAACGCCTCGATCTGCCGGGCGCTGCTGTCGCTGGGCCACAGCATGGGCCTGACGGTGATCGCCGAAGGCGTGGAAACCCCGGGCCAGCACGAGTGGCTGGCCGCGCACGGCTGCGACCAGGTGCAGGGCTTCCTGCTGGGCCGGCCGGCGCCGCTGGTGGCGGTGATAGGGCACCTGGAAACCACAATGGCGTAGAGCGGGGCTCTGCCCCGCTGGCGTCACCGTTCGCGGAAAGGCAGCCGGGCAGAGCCTGGTGCTACGGCGTTCCGTTTTTGGAACGAACAACCGTATTTTGGATGTTTACCATCATGGTTGGAGTCAATACGCTGACAGGGCAGCACATCACTTCCTCCACGCCCGGAGCTCCCCCATGACCCGCCTTCCGTCGCTCTACATCTCCCACGGTTCCCCCATGACCGCGCTTGAACCCGGCTTGGTGGGCGTGCGCCTGGCCGAGCTGGCCGCGCAGCTGCCGCGCCCGCGCGCGATCGTGATGGCCTCGGCGCACTGGCTGACCCGCCAGCCGGTGGTGGGCGCGCACCCGCAGCCGCCGACCATCCACGACTTCGGTGGCTTTCCGCAGGCGCTGTTCGACCTGCAGTACCCGGCACCGGGCGATCCGGCGCTGGCCGAGGAGGTGGCGCACCGGCTGGCCGCGGCCTGGCTGCCCACCGCCGTGGACCCCACCCGTGGCCTCGACCACGGCGCGTGGGTGCCGCTGCGCCTGCTCTACCCGCAGGCCGACATTCCGGTGGTACCGCTGGCGCTGCAGCCGCTGCAGGGGCCGGCCCACCAGTTCGCGCTGGGTCGTGCGCTGGCGCCGCTGCGCGAGCAGGGCGTGCTGCTGGTCGGCTCGGGCAGCATCACCCATAACCTGCACGACTTCCGCGAGTACCAGAGCGGCGGCGAAGCCCCCTACGTGCGCCCCTTCATCGAATGGGTGGAGCAGCGCCTGCAGGCCAATGACAGCGCCGCATTGCTCGATTACCGCCGCCAGGCACCGCATGCCGAACGCGCGCACCCCACCGACGAGCACTTCCAGCCGTTGCATTTCGCACTCGGCGCGGCCGGCGGCGACGTGCTGGGCGCACAGCGCATCGATGCCGGTATCGATGCGGGCATGCTGGCGATGGATATCTACCGCTTCGACGGCGAGGCGGCATGAGGGCGCTGCAATAGGGCGCGGTTCGGGGTGGGTGTGGTAATTTTTTTCCAGGCTCTCTGGAAAATGCATGCATACGATTGAAGTCGTCCTGGCGATGCTGGTGGCGGTAGTCGCCAGCGGCTACCTGGTCCGCGTACTGCCGTTGTCGCTGCCGCTGCCGCTGGTGCAGATCGGCCTGGGTGCGGTGATTGCGGGCGTATTCAACCGCGGCCACGCGCTGGAACCGGAGATGTTCTTCCTGCTGTTCCTGCCGCCGCTGCTGTTCCTGGACGGCTGGCGCATTCCCAAGCAGGGCCTGTTCCGCGACAAGGGCGTGATCCTCGAACTGGCGTTCGGGCTGGTGGTGATCACCGTGATCGGCGCCGGCCTGCTGATCCACTGGATGATTCCCGTGATGCCGCTGGCCGTGGCCTTCGCGCTGGCGGCGATCATTTCGCCGACCGACCCGGTGGCGGTGAGTTCGATCGCCTCGCGCGCGCCGATTCCCAAGCGCCTGCTGCACATCCTGGAAGGCGAATCGCTGTTGAACGATGCCTCCGGCCTGGTCTGCTTCCGCTTCGCGGTGGCAGCGGTGATGACCGGTACGTTCTCGCTGGCCAACGCCTCGCTGACCTTCCTGTGGGTGGCGCTGGCCGGTCTGGCGATCGGCGTGGCGGTCACCCTGGGTGTGTCCACGTTCCAGCGGTGGCTGTGGCGGCGCTTCGGCGAAGAGCCGGGCGCCGCGTTGCTGGTCAACCTGCTGATTCCCTTCGCCGCCTACCTGCTGGCCGAAGAAGCCAATGCCTCGGGCATCCTGGCCGCCGTTGCGGCCGGCATCACCATGAGCTACGTCGAGCTCACCGGCCGGGTCTCGGGCAGCATGCGCGTGCAGCGCACGGCGGTGTGGAACATGCTGCAGTTCTCCTTCAACGGCATCATGTTCGTGCTGCTGGGCGAACAGTTGCCGGGGATCGTGGAGCGGGCCATCGCCACCATGGGCGAAAGCGGGCACCACAATGCCTGGTGGCTGCTGGTGTACGTGGTGGTGATCAACCTGGCGTTGGTGCTGCTGCGGCTGGGCTGGGTGTGGTTGTCGCTGCGCTGGAGCCTGCTGCGGGCCAAGCATCGCGGCGAAGAGCGCCAGGGCACCTCGTGGCGGATCGTGGTGGCCACCTCGCTGGCAGGCGTGCGCGGTGCGATCACCCTGGCCGGCGTGCTGACCCTGCCGTTGTTCCTGCCGGACGGCAGTGCGTTCCCCGCGCGCGACCTGGTGATCTTCCTGGCGGCCGCGGTGATCCTGGTGTCGCTGGTGGGCGCCAGCGTGGCGTTGCCACGCCTGCTCAAGGGCCTGGAGCTGCCGGCCGATTCGGGCGAGCGCAAGGAAGAAGACCTGGCCCGGCGCATGGCCGCCAAGGCCGCGCTGGCCGGGGTGGAACGCAAGCGGCAGGAGCTGGTGGATCACCAGAGCACCGAGAACGTGCAGTTGTACAACGACGCGGCGGCACGGGTGAGCCTGCTGTACCAGCGCAACCTGGAGAAGGAGCAGGGCCCTGATGCAGACCCGGACAAAGTGCAGCGCATGGAGCAGGGCTACCGCCAGCTGCGCAGCGCCGGCTTGACCGCCGAGCGCGAGGAATTGTTCCGGCTGACGCGGCGCGGGCGGATCTCCGATGAGATCTCGCGCAAGCTGATCCGCAACCTGGACCTGCTGGAAACCCGGCAAAGGGATTGACGGCGCAGCCGTCAATCCCGGGTAGCAACCGACCGTTGGTCGGTTGACCGATTATTCCGGCTTCTGATCCAGGTAATACGCCACCACGGTGCCCTTGACCTTGATGGTCATCGGGTTGCCGCGACGGTCGCGGGCCTTGCCGGCCTGCACCCGGATCCAGCCTTCGCTGACCGAGTATTCCTCGACGTTGTCGCGCTCGACATCGTTGAAACGGATGCCCACGCCGCGCTCCAGCGCAGCGGCATCATGGAAGGGGCTGGCCGGATTGATCGCCAGGTGGTCGGGAGGGGTATCGCTCATGGTCACGGGATGCTGACGGCCACCACGGCCGTCTTCAGGCGCACAGGATAAACCGTGTGGCCCCCGTGGCAGAATGCCTGCCTGTCTCCAGGAATACCGGCCATGCCCGACAACAGCGATTATTTCGACTTCGAAGAAGAAGAACGCGATTTCGACGAAGACGACTTCGAGGCCCGGATCTGGAACCTGTTCGTGCTGATCAACCCGGGCGACGAGGAACTGGGCCTGCAGCAGTTCAACCGCTGGCGCGAGGCGCTGCTGGAGAACGGCGAGGAGATCGACGAGGAAGCCGACTGGCTGCCGCCGCTGATGACCGCCATTGCCTGGCAGTCCGGCTTTGAAGTGGACCGTGGCGATACCGATTCGCTGGTCTCTGCGGTGAACGAGCTGTCCGCGCGCTGGAACCTGCAGCTGGACTGGGGCGGCGACCTCGACGACGAGGACTTCGCTGCCGACATGGACGCGCCAAGGTTGATGGGCACCGCCTACGACCGCCTGCGCGAGCACAATTACTCGCTGTGGAGCGTGGACACCGGCAACGGCGGCCTGGCCGGCTGGATGGCGCTGCAGCGCGATGATGACGCCATGCTGGCGCTGTGTTCGCTGCTGGGCGTGGAAGTGCGGCCGGGGTCGGATCCGTTTTAACCCGGCTCGGCCCCGTTCGCACCGGTAGCGCCGGCCGTTGGCCGGCCCTCATGATCTTCGGGAAGACCGCCTGGGCCGGCCAACGGCCGGCGCTACCCGCTGTATTGCGTTCTCGCATTCGCAATTACCGCTTTCACCAGCGCGCGGTCGGTGTGCCGCGAAATCGCCTTCGCACCCAGCGCGATCGCTTGCAGCCGCAACGGTGCAGGCACGTCGTAGTGGGCGCCGCTGCGGCGGTTCTGGAAGGCCCGGCGCGGAATCCCGAGCTGCGCCGCCATGGCGTGCAGCTCGGGCAGGGTGTCGGCCATCAGATGCGCCCAGCGCTCGCCGCGCCAGGGGTGTACCGCATCGTCGATATAGACCGTCACCGGGTGGCCGTGGCTCAGGCCTGCGGCTTGTCGTCGCTGGCGGCCGGGGTGGCGTCGGCGTCGCCGGCAGCCGGTTCGTCGGCCGGGGCGTCTTCGGCGGCGTTTTCAGCGTCATCGCCGTCTTCGCCTTCCACGCCTTCGAACTCGGAGACCAGCTGGCCCAGGTACTCGTCGGCGGTCTTGCCTTCGTCAGCGGCCAGATCGTCAATCAGCTGCTGCAACTGGGTCGAGTATTCCAGGGTGACCTTGCGGCCTTCCTTTTCCTGCACGTTGGCGAGGTGCTTGAGCATGGCCAGCATCGGCACCGGGTTGTCGGCGTTGCCCATGGTCTGGCCCCCGATGGCCAGCAGCCATTCGGTGCCCTGCAGGCCGATGGCGGCGACCACCTGGCCTTCTTCGTTGGTCAGCACGGCGTGGTTCTGGACCGGCTGCTGGGCGTTGAGGCGGTTGATCGGGCGCTTGGGCTGGAGCTTCCTGCGCTTGTCGCGCTTGGCTTTGGACTGCTTGGACATTCGGGGGATCTTTCGTTGAACGGAAAGGCACATTGTAAGCCCTGGCGTCGGACGCACCGCCTGGGCCGGCCAACGGCCGGCGGGTACGCGTCATCGCATGCGCGCTGCCGCCCCACGATCCGCTGCGCGGATCGCGAGCCCCTCTTATCGTGCCTCCCCACCCCCGCCGCTTCGCGGCCGCCCCCGTACACCGGGGGCTCTCCACCGGATGCGCCGCTTGGGCCTGGGTACGGGCTTCGTTCGGGAGAATGCCAGGGGTAGCCCCGGCCGTTGGCCGGATCACGCGGTGCTTTCCAATGCGCACCCTGTCGGCGTCAGGGACCTGCGGATGCCTCCACCGGGGCCGCCGGGGCCAGCACGGGCACCGGCGGGCCGACCGCAGGCGCTATCTGAGCCCGCACGTCCGGATCGGTGACGGCCGGCGAGAGCGCCACCTCCTGGCCTGAACCTGCCAGCGCGGCGGCTTCGGCAGCCTTGGTCATCACCACGATGCTGATGCGGCGGTTGATCGGGTTGTCCGGCTGGGTCTTGTCGAACAGCACCGAGGACGACAGGCCGACCACGCGGGTGACCTTTTCATCGGCCATGCCGCCATCGAGCAGCGCACGCCGGGCCGCGTTGGCGCGGTCCGCGCTGAGCTCCCAGTTGCTGTAGCCGTGGGTGGCGTTGTAGGCGGTGGTATCGGTGTGGCCGGTGATGCTGATCCGGTTCGGCACGTGGTTGATGAACTGCGAGAGCTCGCGAAGGATGTCGCGCGTGTAGGTCTTCAGCGCCGCGCTGCCCATGTCGAACATCGGGCGGTTCTGCTTGTCCACGATCTGGATGCGCAGGCCTTCCGGGGTCAGGTCCAGCAGCAACTGGTCCTTGAACGGTTCCAGCGCCTGGCTCCGGCTGATCGCTTCTTCCAGTTCCTGCTTGAGCGCTTCCAACTGCTTCTTCTCGCGCTCTCGCTCCTCTTCCTGCGGCACCGGGCGCTCGGCCTGGTGGTTCTGGAACGGGTCGTTGCTGTTGCCACGCGAGATATCGGTGGCACCGCCCAGCTTGATCATCGAGGTACTGGCACCGCCCGGTCCGGCCATGCCCGGAGCGGGCGTGGGGCTCTGGCCGGTCAACGGGCTGGGGTTGCGGAAGTACTCGGAAATGGACGCGCGTTCGGGCTTGGTGGTGGCCGCCATCAGCCACAGCACCAGGAAGAACGCCATCATGGCGGTCACGAAGTCGGCATAGGCCACCTTCCAGGCGCCACCGTGATGGGTCGCATGGCGGCCCTTCCTGACCCGGCGGACGATGACGGTGGGTTTGTTCTCGGCCATGGTGGTGCCTTACTTGACCGTCTTGAGGTGCTGTTCGAATTCGCTGAATCCCGGGCGCACATTGGACGGCAGGGTCTTGCGGGCGAATTCCAGCGCGATCTTCGGGTTGTAGCCGCGCAGGCACGCCAACAGGGCGGTCTTGACCGATTCGTAGATGCGGCTGTCCTGTTCGGCGCGCGCTTCCACCGCCGCCGCCAGCGGGCCGACGAAGCCATAGGCCAGCAGGATGCCCAGGAAGGTACCCACCAGCGCGCCGGCCACGTGCGTGCCTACTTCGGTGATTTCGCCGCCGATCGACCCCATGGTGATCACGATGCCGAGCACCGCGGCCACGATGCCAAAGCCGGGCAGGCCGTCGGAGACCTTGTTGAGCGCGGCCGACGGCTGCATGGCCTCGGCGTGGTGCTTTTCCAGCTCCATTTCCAGCAGCGGTTCCAGCTCGTGCGGCTCGATGTTGCTGCCGATCATCAGGCGCAGGCAATCGGTGATGAAGTCCACCAGATGCTGGTCGGCCTGCACCTTGGGGTAGTTGGCGAAAATGGCGCTGTCGGCCGGGCGTTCGACATGGTCTTCCAGCGCCATGAAGCCTTCGCGGCGGGCCTTGTTGAGCAGTTCGTAGAGCAGGCTCAGGACATCGATATAGTCCTGCTGCTTGTAACGCGGGCCCTTGAACACGTCCACGGTGGCCTGCAGGGTCTGCTTGACGGTCTTGACCGGGGTGCCGACCAGGAACGCACCCAGCGCCGCCCCCCCGATGATGACCAGCTCATAGGGCTGCCACAGGGCTGCCAGCTTGCCGTGCGCGCCGACATAGCCGCCGAACACGCTGAGGATGACGATCAGGAAGCCAACAATGATGAGCATGGGGCGGACGCGGCGTGGGGGATACCTCCATGTCGGCCTGGCGCGGGGGTTCTGAAGGGCAGCGCCTGTTCGATGTCACAGTTTTGGCCAGCGAAGCGTACCCACCAACGGTGGGTACCTACCGGCTTCTCGTACCCACCAACGGTGGGTACGCGTTCGCGGGCTCAACCCGCCGGCTGAGCCTCGGCGCCTCCGCGTTGCAGCGGGTCCGGATACGGTTCGCCGTTCGGGGTGAACTGCAGCGAGACCGAATTCAGGCAGTGCCGCTCGAAGGTGGGCGCCGGGCCGTCCGGGAAGACGTGACCAAGATGACTGTCACAGCGGGCGCAAACGATTTCAGTTCGCACCATGCCATGACTGGCATCACGGATTTCACGCACATGGGCCGGCTCGAACGGGGCGAAGAAGCTCGGCCAGCCGGTGCCCGAGTCGAATTTGGTGCTGGAGCGGAACAGCGGCAGGCCGCACAGGCGGCAGCCATAGACGCCGTCCTGCTTGTTGTCCAGGAACACGCCACAGAATGGCGCTTCGGTGCCGTGCTGGAGCAGTACGCGGCGCTCGTCCGCGCTGAGCCCGGCAACCAGGGCGTCGCGCTGGGCGTCGCTGGGCGGGGAGAGATCGAAAGCGGTCATGGGCAGTCCTCGTGGGGATGGCAGGAAAATGGGGGCGGCCACCGCCGGGGGCAAGCGCTGTGGGCGTTCATGGTGCTGACACGCTTGCGGGCGCAGGGTGAACGCATGTTTCCCGCCGTGAGTCCGCTGCCATGAACCGCCTCTCCTGGCTTGCCCTGTCGCTGCTGGTGCTGGTGCCGCTGGGCGCGGAAGCGCAGATCGCCGCGCCACGCAGCCCCACCGACACCCGGCCTGCGACCCGCCCCGCGCCGATCCAGGCGCCACCTTCCACCCCGGTGCGTCCCGCCCCTGCAGACAACCGCATGGCGCCGGTGACAACGCCAGCGCAGACCACGCAGCAGCTGCGTACCCACCCGATCCAGAGCCAAGGCCCGGCGCAGGTGGTGCCGCCTGCGCCGCCGGCCACCACCGCGCCACCGAAGGTCTACGACCGCCATGGCCGGATCATTCCGGGCATGAAGCAGGTAGGGCCGAACCGCGTGCTCGATACGCGCACGGGTCGCTATTACGACGCCGTGCCGAGTGGCGATGGGCAACGCATCAAGCCCTGATGCATGAACGTTTCACAACCACTACCCGCAGTCATCCGTGTCAACGCCGCAGCTCACTGCAATTTCGCCCGCGATTAACTGCTTCCGGCCGAGTCTTTACGTGCGCCGCAACAACGCGCATCCCCAAGCTCAGAAGGTGCAGTCATGGCTAATCAGCAAAAGGGCAATCCCGGCAAGATGCCGCAGGAACAGCAGGGCCAGCAGAACCAGAAATCCGGCCAGCAGAACCAGCAGCAATGGGATCAGCAGAACCAGAAAGGTGGCAAACAGCAGGACCAGCGCCACCAGGACCAGAAACAGCAGCGTTGATGCGCTGGTCGGCAACTACACGGGCGGTGCGCGCAGGCGCGCCGCCCTTTGCGTTCGGGTGGCTCGATCGGGAGCGGGTCAATCCGGAATCGGCAGGGTCAGCGTTTCCTTGACCTCTTCCATCACGATGTAGCTCTTGGATTCGCGCACGTGCGGCAGGGTCAGCAGGGTGCTGCCGAGCAGCTTGCGGTAGGACGCCATTTCGCTGATGCGCGCCTTGAGCAGGTAGTCGAAATCCCCCGACACCAGGTGGCATTCCAGTACGTTCGGCAGCTTCAGTGCCGCGCGGCGGAACTCTTCGAAGATGTCGCCGGATTTGTAGGCCAGGCTGATTTCCACGAACACCAGCAGGCTGGCCTTGAGGTACTGCGGGTCGAGCCGGGCGTAGTAGCCGGTAATGGCGCCATCGCGTTCCAGCCGGCGCACCCGCTCGGTGCACGGGGTGGTGGACAGCCCCACGCGCTCGCCCAGTTCGGTGAAGGAAATGCGCCCCTCGTCCTGCAGGATGCGCAGGATCTTGCGGTCGATCTTGTCCAGCTCGCGGGGACGTGCAGCCATGGTGTCAGCTTCTCGGGGGCGTTGGCGCGACAATATCCTGCATGATGAGCCAAAAACAGCAAATTTGATTGGTTTGGCCGGAATATACTTCCTCAATTATGGTCCCGGCACGCTCCAGTGCAGGGAATGATCGGGTTGGAGAGGTCTCATGCGCGTTCTAGTCCTTGGCAGTGGGGTAATCGGCACGACCAGTGCCTGGTACCTGCGGCAGGCCGGGTTTGAAGTCACGGTGGTCGACCGCCAGCCCGGCCCGGCGCTGGAAACCAGCTTTGCCAACGCCGGCCAGCTGTCGTTCGGCTATACCTCGCCGTGGGCTGCCCCGGGCGTGCCGCTCAAGGCGATGAAGTGGCTGTTCTCGGAACACGCGCCGCTGGCGATCCGCCCCGGCCTGGACGTGAACCAGTACCGCTGGCTGGCGCAGATGCTGCGCAACTGCACGCACGAACGCTACGCCATCAACAAGGCGCGCATGGTGCGCATGTCCGAATACAGCCGCGACTGCCTCAACGAGCTGCGCGTGCAGACCGGCATCGAGTTCGAAGGCCGCGACCTGGGCACCACCCAGCTGTTCCGCACCCAGCAGCAGCTGGATGCATCGGCACAGGACATCGAAGTGCTGGCGCAGTACGGCGTGCCCTATGAAGTGCTGGACCGCGACGGCATCATCGCCCACGAACCGGCGCTGGCCAGCGTGGCCGACACGCTGGTGGGCGCGCTGTGGCTGCCGCGCGACCAGACCGGCGATTGCCAGCTGTTCACCCGCCGCCTGGCGCAGATGGCCATGGATGCCGGGGTGGAGTTCCGCTTCGACCAGGATATCGCCGGGCTGGAAACCGACGGCGACCGCATCACCGGCGTGCGCATCGACGGCAAGGTTGAAACCGCAGACCGCTACGTGGTCGCGCTGGGCAGCTATTCGCCGTCGCTGGTGGCACCCCTGGGCATGCGCCTGCCGGTGTACCCGCTGAAGGGGTACTCGCTGACCCTGCCGATCACCAACGTGGCGATGGCGCCGACCTCGACCATCCTGGACGAGAGCTACAAGGTGGCAGTAACCCGCTTCGACGACCGCATCCGCGTGGGTGGCATGGCCGAAGTGGGCGGGTTCGACCTGTCGTTGTCGCCGCGCCGCCGCGCCACCCTGGAAAAGGTGGTGGGCGACCTGTACCCGGACGGCGGCGACCTGTCGCGTGCCGAGTTCTGGACCGGGCTGCGCCCGGCCACGCCGGATGGCACGCCGGTGATCGGCGCCACCCCATACCGCAACCTGTTCCTCAATACCGGCCACGGCACGCTGGGGTGGACCATGGCCTGCGGCTCGGGCCGCTACCTGGCCGACCTGATGAGCGCGCGCCAGCCGCAGATCAGCACCGAAGGCCTGGATATCTTCCGTTATGGCGGCCACCGCGCCGCTTCCGTCCAACACAGTGAACCCAAAACATGCGCCCAGCCCGCGCGTTGATCGACCTGGACGCGTTGCGCTCCAACTTCCGCCTGGCCCGTGAACTGGGCGGCGGTCGCAAGACCCTGGCCGCGGTAAAGGCCGATGCCTACGGCCACGGCGCGGTGGCCTGCGCGCGCGCGCTGGATGGCGAAGCCGATGCGTTCGGCGTGGCCTGCATCGAAGAAGCGCTGGAGCTGCGCGCGGCCGGCATCGCCTCGCCGATCCTGCTGCTGGAGGGTTTTTTCGATGCCGATGAGCTGCCGCTGATCGTCCAGCACAACCTGTGGTTCGCGGTGGCCGCGCCCTGGCAGGTGGAGGCGGTGGAGGCCTTCCAGACCGGCGCCACGCTGCATATCTGGCTGAAGCTGGACAGCGGCATGCACCGCCTGGGCCTGGCCCCGGCAGAATTCCGCGCCGCGCATGCGCGCCTGTCGGCCCTGCCGCAGGTGGCGCCGATGGTGCTGATGAGCCACATGGCCCGCGCCGACGAACTGGACAGCCCGCGCACGCACGAACAGGCCGCCCTGTTCGCGGCCACCATCGACGGCCTGGCGGGCGAAACCAGCCTGTGCAATTCACCGGCCCTGCTGGGCTGGCCCGATGTGCGCAGCGACTGGGTGCGCCCAGGCTTGATGCTGTACGGGGCCAACCCGCTGCAGAAGCACAATGCGTTCACCGAGCGCCTGCGCCCGGTGATGACCATGCAGTCGAAGATCTTCGCCACCCGCGAGATCGCCGCCGGTGAACCGGTCGGCTATGGCGCCCGCTTCGTGGCCGAACGTCCCACCCGCGTGGGTGTGGTGGCGTTGGGCTATGCCGACGGCTACCCGCAGTTCGCGCCGAACGGCACCCCGGTGCAGATCGATGGCCAGCCCGGCCACCTGATCGGCCGGGTTTCCATGGACATGCTTACCGTGGACCTGACCGACCTGCCGCAGGCCGGGGTGGGCAGCACCGTGACGCTATGGGGCGAGGCCCCGCGCCTGGATGTACTGGCCCCACTGTGCAACGTGAGCGCCTACCAGCTGCCGTGTGCGGTCAAGCGCGTGGCGCGGGTGGTCAGCGGCGGGTAGTGGGCAGCAGGTTGCGCAGCCAGTTGTCCAGCATCCGCTTCTCGTAACGCAGCGGATCGCTGTCGCTGCGCAGGCCGCCGTTGTGCAGGTAGTTCATGTCGATCAGCTTCACGTCGGTACCCTGCTGGACCACGCCGCCATGGGCGTCGCGCAGGGTGAAGTTCAGCGTCATCCGCGGCGGATAAAGGTCGCGCATGATCCGGATGTCGTTGGTACGCGGGCCATGCTGCGGCTCGAAATCCCCGGCGCGCTTGATGTCGGTGATCTGCACCTCCAGCGTCTGGCCCGGCGACAGGCGTTTGACGGCGCTTTTACGCAGCGAATCGGCCAACTGGTACACCCAGTTGCCGCTTTGGGCCTCGAACCGGTTGGAGTTGGTGCGGATTTCAGTGAACTGGGCCGGGTCGGTCCAGCTGACCTGCACGGGGCTGTCGCCGGTGAGGGCGCGCGGTGCGTCGGGGGCGGTGACCGTGCGCGGGCCGGCGGATGCGCAGCCGGCAACCAGCAGCATCAGACAGCTGAGAGCACCAGCCAACAAGGGTTTGCGGTTCATGGCGTTGCCTCGGTCGGGGTTGCGGAAAGTGGATCATCCGCAGTGTGATCCTGATCCCGGGCCGGAACAATTGCCAGCCGCGATGCGCATGATCGCGAATGGGGGCGAATTCACTTACGTCAAATCAGGTCAACCTGCTTGACGCTACGAATACGCGGTCTGGAAGATGCTGTATTCCTCCGCTCCGCCAGTTGCCCCTCTTGACGCCCTTGCCCAGCCTGCCTGCCTCCACCCTGGAACGCGCCCCGTATGCGGCCCCGGCCTCGGACCCTTCCCTGCACCGCAGCGTGCTGGAAGGTCTCAGCGCGGGCTTCTGCATCATCGAAGTGATGGTCGAAAATGGCGTCGGCGTGGATTACCGGTTCCTGGAAGTCAACGACGCCTTCGAGCGCAACACGGGCATGGAGCAGGCCTCCGGGCGGTTGATGAGCGAGCTGCAACCGGCCCACGAGCAGGAGTGGTACCGGGTCTACGGCCAGATCGCGTTGACCGGGCGGTCGCAACAGTTCGAGCTGGAAGCCCGCGCGCTGGGCCGCTGGTATGCGGTGGAAGCGATGCGGGTAGGCCAGCCGCACGAACGGCGGGTGGCGGTGCTGTTCTTCGACATCACCAACCGCAAGCAGATCGAAGTGGAACTGGCCGAGAGCGAGGCGCGCTTCAGTGCGCTGGCCGATGGCCTGCCCATGCCGGTCTGGGTGCTGGACGAACGCGGGCATGCGCGCTTCGTCAACAGTGCGTTCACCGAATTCTTTGGGGGCGACGAGCAGCGCGTGCCGGAAGATGTCTGGCGCGGCGTGGTCCACCCTGACGATGTGTCGGTGTTCGATTACGAGCTGCAGGCCGCCTTGAAGGCACAGCGCTCGATGCAGGTGCTGGTGCGTGGATTGCGTTCCGACGGACAGTGGCGCTGGCTGGAAATGAATGCCCAGCCGCGCTTCTCGCGCATGGGCCGCTTCATCGGCCTGGCCGGCAGCAGCAGCGATGTCACCGAGCGCCGCGAAATCGAGATGGCGCGCGAAGAGCTGCTGCAGTCCGAGCGCGCCGCGCGCAACGCCGCTGAAAGCATGGCGCGGCTGAAGGACGAATTCCTGGCCACGCTGTCGCACGAGCTGCGCACGCCGCTGACCACCATCCTGGGCTGGAGCGAGCTGCTGCTGCAGCGCGTGGACGACACCAGCCCGATGTTCAAGGGTCTGGGCGTGATCGCCAACAGCGCCATGGCGCAGAAGCGGCTGATCTCGGACATGCTGGACCTGAGCAGCATGCTGCTGGGCAAGGTGCAGCTGGAAGTGGAAGTGCTGGACCTGCGCGCCCAGCTCACCGAGGCCATGCGTGCCCAGGAGCTGGTGGCCGAAGGCAAGGCGCTGGACACCCTGCTGGTCATGCCCGACGAACCGGCGCTGGTGCTGGGCGATGCCACCCGCCTGCAGCAGGTGCTGTGGAACCTGCTCAGCAACGCCATCAAGTTCACCCCCGCCGCTGGCTCGGTCATGGTCACCCTGGCCACCGACGGTGCGCACTGGACGGTGACCGTGGCCGATTCAGGCGACGGCATCGCCCCGGAGTTCCTGCGCCATCTGTTCGGGCGCTTCCGCCAGGCCGATGGCACCACCACGCGCCGCCATGGCGGCCTGGGCCTGGGCCTGGCGATCGTGCAGCAACTGGTGGAACTGCACGGTGGCACGGTCAGTGCCAACAGCGAAGGGCATGGCCAGGGCGCGCAGTTTACCGTGCAGCTGCCGCGCTACCAGCCGCAGGCCGATGGACGGCCGCTGCGCGAAGTGTTCAGCGGCCCGATCCGCGAACAGCTGATCGAACCGTTCCCGCTCAAGGGCCTGCGCCTGATGGCGGTGGAGGACCAGCCCGACGTGCTGGAATACCTGCGCCGGCTGCTGGAAGAGCAGGGCGCGCAGGTCACGGCGGCGGCGTCGGCCGGCGAAGCGCTGGCGCTGCTGGATGCCGGCGGCCATGAGGCGGTGGATGTGCTGCTCACCGACATCGGCATGCCGGGCATGGATGGCTATGGCCTGGTGAGCACGCTGCGCGGCGAGTTCGGCTTGGACGAACACGCGTTGCCGGTGGTGGCGGTCACGGCGCTGGCGCGCGCCGACGACCGCAAGCGCGCGCTGGCGTCGGGCTTCCAGGAACACGTTGCCAAGCCCTACTCGGTCGCGCAGCTGGTGTCGGCGGTACGCAGCGTGCTCGCCGCGCGGAATTGACCATTGCCACGCAGGGCGTGCATTGCCGCGGCTTGTACCTGTTTTGCCACGCAGGGCGTGGCACTACGCGCCGCTTGTCGTAGAGCCACGCCCTGCGTGGCTGACGTAACGGATCACCGTTCCAGGAGACCTGCATGTCCCGCATCGCCCCCAACATCCTTACGCACCCCGCCGACATTGCCGCGCTCGAAGCCCTGCTGCCCCAGCTCAAAGGCCAGATCCAGGTCGAGATCACCCTGAAAGACGGCAGCCGCCTGCTTGGCACCGTGGCGGTCCAGCCCACCGTGCAGCAGTACCGGGATGCGAAAGAAAACGAAGGCAGCAATGGCCAGTTGCGCCTGGACGACCTGGATGCCCCGGCCCAGCAGCACGTGCTGTGGCTGGACCAGATCAGCGCAGTGCGCGAGCTGCCCCCGCACGAATGACCTTCGGTGCAGTGCCGGGCGCGGCCCGGCACCGCGCCCCTCAATGCACGAAAAGTTCCGGCTCCGCCTCGAAGCGGCGCGCGTAGGCACGCTCATCCGCGATCCGGGCGACTTCGTCATCGGCCATGTCCGGCGCGCCGTAAACGGCATAGGCGATGTCCCCATTGGCCTGCTTGCCGATCTGATGCAACCGGTACCTGGAATGTCCACCACCGGTGTCCTCGGGGTAGTGCACCGGCGGCTGTGCGCCCTCAAGATCCATTTCGCTGTTGTCGACCTTGCCACCGACGAACAATGCGCGCATGAGCTACCTCCGTTGCGAATGAACCCTCACCCTGACCGAGTGCATGTTGCGATCGCATCAAGGCAGCGTTGAATAAACGCAAATCGGCCGCCGGAGGGGGGCGAACGGCCGAAACGGTAGAATGGCGGTCTCTTTTCAAGATGTGCCCCCATGGCTGCCCAGCACGACGCCCCCCTGGAAACCCTGTTCCTGCCGTTCGGCGGCGCGCTGGCCTGGCCGACCGGGCCGGTGCTGTTCCTGCGCGCCCGCGATGGCTGGCCGCTGCGCGAGCGCGCCCAGCCCGGCCAGCTGGTGTGCGAGCAGAGCTTCCGCCCGTTCGCCGACGCGCTGGAAGCCAGCGGTTGGACGGTGCGCGATGAGCAGCAGCTGGCCGACGACGCTACCCGCTACGCGGTGGTGCTGGTCCTGCCGCCGCGCCAGCGTGAAGAAGCCCGCGCGCTGTTCGCCCGCGCCCTGGCGCTGACCGCCCCGGGTGGCATCGTGGTGGCCTGCCAGCACAACAACGAAGGCGCGCGCTCCGGCGAGGGCGACCTGCAGCAGCTGGCCGGGCTGGGCGGCAAGATGACCAAGAACCACTGCCGGGTGTACTGGACCGCGCCGCTGGAGGGCCAGCACGACGCCGCGCTGGCCAAGCGCTGGGCCGCGCTGGACGCGCCGCGCGCGATCCTCGGTGGGCGCTTCCAGAGCCGCCCGGGCATCTTCGCCTGGGACCGCATCGACCCCGCTTCGGCGCTGCTGGTGGAACAGCTGCCGGCCGACCTGGCCGGGCGTGGCGCGGACCTGGGCGCGGGCTTCGGCTACCTGTCCAGCGAAGTGCTGCAGCGCTGCACGCAGGTGACCGGGTTGGACCTGTTCGAGGCCGAAGGCCGCGCGCTGGCGCTGGCGCGGGTGAACCTGGAGGCACTGGGCAAGCCGGCCCAGCTGGGCTTCCACTGGCAGGACGTCACGGCCGGCATCGAGGGCCAGTACGACTTCATCGTCACCAATCCGCCGTTCCACACCCCGTCGCGCGCCGACCGCCCCGACATCGGCCAACGCTTCATCGCCGTGGCCGCGCAGGCGCTGCGCCCGGGCGGGCGGATGTGGCTGGTGGCCAACCGCCACCTGCCGTACGAGCAGATCCTCAATGAAAGCTTCGGCCAGGTGCGCGTGGCCGCCGAGCGCGACGGCTTCAAGCTGATCGAGGCGACCAAGGCCAGCAGGAGCGCCACGCCGGCCCGGGCGCCCAGGAGCACCGAGCCGAAGTGGGGCCGCGGAGGTCGCCCATGAAGCTGGTCAAGCTGTTGGCCAACCTGGGCTATGGCAGCCGCAAGCAGGTGCAGGGGATGTTCCGCGAGGGCCTGGTCACCGACGCCGACGGCGAGGTGCTGTATGCCGACGACCAGGTGGCGCACGCGGCGATCCGGGTGGAAGGCGAGCCGCTGGATCCGCCGCAGGGCCTGACCCTGATGCTGCACAAGCCGCGTGACTACACCTGTTCGACCAAGGACAAGGGACGGCTGATTTACGACCTGCTGCCGCCGCGCTTCCGCGAGCGTTCGCCGCTGCTGTCGTCGGTGGGCCGGCTGGACCGCGATACCAGCGGCCTGCTGCTGATGACCGACGACGGCGCGCTGCTGCACCGGATCGTGTCGCCCAAGTCGCGGCTGGACAAGGCCTACCAGGTCACCGTGGCCGAAGACCTGCGTGGTGACGAGGTGGCACGCTTCGCCAGCGGCACGCTGATGCTGGAAGCGGACGACACGCCGCTGCTGCCGGCCGAACTGCAGGTGCGTTCGCCGCGCGAGGCCGAACTGGTGCTGCATGAAGGCCGTTACCACCAGGCCCGGCGCATGTTCGCCGCGGTGGGCAACCACGTGCAGGCGCTGCACCGCAGCCGTATTGGTGGGTTGTCGCTGGGCGAGCTTCCCGAAGGCGAGTGGCGCATGCTGGATGCGGCAGATCTGGATACGCTGTTCACCGGGCACCTGACCGCCGCGCCATGACCGCGATTGCCGCGCTGCCGTTCCTGCCTGAAGCGGTCATCTTCGACATGGATGGCCTGATGATCGACAGCGAGCGGGTCTCCATCGCCTGCTGGTCGCAGGCCGCGCAGGAACTGCAGTTGCCGTTCGCCGATGATTTCTGGCTGGGCCTGGTGGGGCTGGGCGACCGCGACTGCGAACAGCTGCTGCTGCGCCACGTCAGCGCCGAACAGGTCACGCTGCTGTACGCGCGCTGCCACGACCTGTACGAAGCGCGCACCCAGCAGGGCTTGCCGCTGCGGCCGGGCATCGTGGAACTACTGCAGCTTCTGCAGGCGCATGGCGTTCCGCGCGCGGTGGCGACCTCGACCCGGCAGCCGCGCGCCTCGCGGAAGCTTGCCTCGTCCGGGCTGCTGCCGTACTTCGATCACGTGGTGACCAGCAGCGACGTCGCCAACCCGAAGCCCGCGCCGGACATCTATCTGCTGGCGGCGCAGAAGCTGGGCAAGGCCCCGGCGCGCTGCCTGGCGCTGGAAGACTCCCCGGCCGGCATCCGTGCTGCGGTGGGGGCGGGCATGACCGCGATCCAGGTCCCCGACCTGGTGCACCCGGACGAAGCGCTGCGCGCGCTGGGCCACCGCATCGTGGATTCGCTCACCGACGCGCACGCGCTGTTGTTGCCGCTGTTGCCACGGTAATACCAACAGGCGAAGCCCGCCGGTAGGGTCGCATCCCGATCGACGCCGTGCATGGATGCACAAGTGGTGCGACCGCAGGATGCGGAAGAGCATTCCACTGCCGATAACGGTGCGGGGTTCATTTGGGCATGGCCCCGGAAACGAAGGCGGCTCTCCGTTCAACGGTCATGCGTTCGCCGCCCGTGGTGACCATATCGGCGGTCGTTTGGGAACCGACCCTACACGGCAGGCATGCCCCGACATCGACCGGGGCGTCCGGCACCGATTCCACCCCATGAAGAAACCCGGCGCAGGGCCGGGTTTCTTCATTCCTGCACCAAGGGCGATCAGACCCGCGCGAACACCAGCGCTGCGTTGGTGCCGCCGAAGCCAAAGCTGTTGGACATCACCGTGTTCAACTGCTTGTCGTGGCTTTCGCGCACGATCGGGAAGCCTTCCACCGCCGGGTCCAGCTCGCCGATGTTGGCCGAGCCGGCGATGAAGCCGTCGCGCATCATCAGCAGGCAGTAGATCGCTTCGTGCACGCTGGCCGCACCCAGCGAATGGCCGGAGAGGGCTTTGGTCGAGGACAGCGGCGGAATCGATTCGCCGAATACTTCGCGCACCGCCTTCAGCTCGGTGACATCGCCCAGCGGGGTCGAGGTGCCATGCGTGTTGAGGTAGTCGATCGGGCCGCTGATGTTCTGCATGGCCATGTTCATGCAGCGCACCGCGCCTTCACCGGACGGGGCGACCATGTCGGCACCGTCGGAGGTGACGCCGTAGCCCACCAGTTCGGCATGGATGCGCGCACCGCGTGCCACGGCGTGGTCGTAATCTTCCAGCACCAGCATGCCGCCGCCACCGGCGATGACGAAGCCGTCGCGGTCCTTGTCGTACGGGCGCGATGCGGTGGCGGGGGTGTCGTTGAAACGGGTCGACAGCGCGCCCATCGCGTCGAACATCACGCTCATCGACCAGTGCAGGTCTTCACCGCCGCCGGCGAACATCACGTCCTGTGCGCCGTGGCGGATCAGGTCGGCGGCCGCACCGATGCAGTGTGCCGAGGTGGCGCACGCGGCCGACAGCGAGTAGCTCAGGCCCTTGATCTGGAACGCGGTGGCCAGGCAGGCCGACACGGTGGAGCACATCGTACGCGGCACCATGTACGGGCCGACCTTGCGCACGCCACGCGCGCGCAGGATGTCGGCCGATTCCACCTGCCACTGGCTGGAGCCGCCACCGGAACCGGCGATCAGGCCGGTACGCGGGTTGACCACCTGCGCCTCGTCCAGGCCGGCGTCGGCGATGGCGTCGCGCATGGCGATGTAGGCATAGGCCGAGGCATCGCTCATGAAACGCTTGAGCTTGCGGTCGATCTGCGCATCCAGGTCCAGCTCGACGTTGCCGCCGACATGGCTGCGCAGGCCAGCTTCGGCGTGGTCGGGAAGATTGCGGATGCCGGCACGGCCTTCACGCAGTGCGGTGGACACCGTGTCCAGATCGTTGCCCAGGCACGAGGTGATGCCCATTCCGGTAATGACGACGCGACGCATCAGAAGTTCTCGGTGGAAGTGAACAGACCTACGCGGAGGTCTTTGGCGGTATAGATTTCGCGGCCGTCGACCAGCATGCGGGCATCGGACTGCGCCATGACCAGCTTGCGGTTGATGACGCGGGTGATGTCGATTTCGTAGGTCACACGCTTGGCCTCTGGGAGCACCTGGCCGGTGAACTTCACTTCGCCGCAGCCCAGGGCGCGGCCACGGCCCGGCGCGCCCAGCCAGGTGAGGTAGAAGCCGGTGAGCTGCCACATCGCATCCAGGCCCAGGCAGCCGGGCATCACCGGGTCGCCGATGAAATGGCAGCCGAAGAACCACAGGTCGGGGCGGATATCCAGTTCCGCGCGCACGTAGCCTTTGCCGTGTGGACCGCCGTCATCGCGGATGTCGGTGATGCGATCGAACATCAGCATCGGATCGTTGGGCAGGCGACCGCTGCCCGGCCCGAACAGTTCGCCACGGGCACTGGCCAGCAGCTGTTCGCGCGAGAACGCGTTGAGACGAGTCATGGAAAACGCAATCCTGAAGAAGGTGACATCGGGTGTCGCCGGCCCGGAGGCGGCGGTTTGTTGCCGTTGAAAGCACCCAAGAGTGCAGAGTAATTTGCATTCAATCAAACGTTTTAACCGTACGCAGGCGTAGTGTTTTCAGCTTGAAAAACGCATGTCGTTGTTATGAAAAGACCATACTCATGCGTGTGGCTGTAATCTTGTTCATCTGTTTCTGCCGCTTGAGCCCTTGAGCCACCGCCGTGTCCGCACAACGCAAGATCATCCACGTCGACATGGACGCGTTCTACGCGTCGGTGGAGCAGCGCGACAATCCGTCGCTGCGCGGGCTGCCGGTGGTGGTGGCGTGGAAGGGGGCGCGTTCGGTGGTGTGCGCGGCGTCGTACGAGGCCCGGGTGTTCGGGATCCGTTCGGCGATGCCGGCAATACGCGCCGAACGGCTGTGCCCGGATGCGGTGTTCGTACCGCCGGATTTCGTCCGTTACAAGGCGGTGTCACGCCAGGTGCGGGACATCTTCCTGCGGCATACCGACCTGGTGGAGCCGCTGTCGCTGGACGAGGCATACCTGGACGTGACGGTGCACAAGGGCGGGATGACGGTGGCGACCGAGATCGCGGCGCTGATCCGCGCGCAGATCCGCGAGGAAACGCAGCTGACGGCGTCGGCGGGGATCGCGCCGAACAAGTTCCTGGCCAAGATTGCCTCGGATTGGCGCAAGCCGGATGGTCAGTTCGTGGTGCCGCCGCATCGCATTGATCAGTTCCTTACGCCGCTGCCGGTGAAGCGGGTGCCGGGCGTGGGCAAGGTGATGGAGGGCAAGTTGGCGGCGTTGGGGATAGTGACGGTGGGCGATCTGCGCGCGTTGCCGCTGGAGATGCTGGAGAGCCGCTTTGGCAGTTTCGGTGCAAGCCTGTATCGGCGGGCGCGCGGTATCGATGAGCGGCCGGTGGAGCCGGACCAGCCGGTGCAGTCGATTTCGTCGGAAGACACGTTTGCGGAGGACCTGCCGCTGGAGGCGCTGGAGCCGGCGATCCTGGAGCTGGCGGGCAAGACGTGGAATGCGACGCGCAAGACCGATCGGGTCGGGCATACGGTGGTGTTGAAGTTGAAGACGTCGCAGTTCCGGATCATCACGCGCAGTTTCACGCCGGAAGCGCCGCCGGAAACGCTGGAGGAGCTACGCGATATCGCGCTTGCATTGCGCGCCCGCGTGGACCTGCCGGCGGAGACGCGCTATCGGCTGGTGGGGGTGGGATTGGGCGGGTTCCGCGAACGCGAACCGGTGAGCCAGATGGGGTTGTTCGACGGGCACGATGTTGGTTGATCGAGCAACAGCAACAACAACAACAACATCAACGACAACAACAACGTTTCACTGCTCCGGGTAGCGGGCCGGCGCGGGTGGGTTGGCGGGACGCGCCGTAAACCCGTCCATGGGGGCTTGTAGAAAACATCCATGTTTTCTACAGTCCCGCCAACCCACCCACGCCGACCCGCCGACATTTGGTCGGCACCCAACGAAACAGCGGCTGGCAACTGCGCATCGCAACCGACTGCGGGCGGCACTTGAACGCGGGGCATTGGGACACGGAAACCGGCGACCCACGGTTGGTGGGATCACCACGGTAGGGTCGCATCCCAATCGACCGCCGATGGCAATGCAAGGCGCGGTGGGGCATGAGAATCACTCACGCCGCGCATCACCGCTCCGGATCAATACGCCACGGTCGCAATCTGCCGCACGAACTGCGGCTTCTCGATCTCGCTCACGAATGCATCCGCGTAATCCGCATAACTGATCCGGCTGTGCCCATCGGCGCCCACCAGGAACTGCCTTGCCTGGGTGCGGAAACCGCCCTTCTGCGGCCCCGGGCCAATCTCGGCGGCCGGCGAATAGAACGTCCAATCCAGGTCATCCACCTTCTGCAGCAGGTTGAACGCCTGGCGCGCAGCCAGGGCCACCGGCTTGTACGCGTCCGGGAAGCCTTCGGTATCCACCAGCTGCACGCCGGGGGCGACTTCCAGGGTGCCGGCGCCACCGACCATCAGGAAGCGGGGTACGCCGGCCTGGCGGGCGGCCTTGACCAGGTCGGCGGTGACGGTGGTGACGGTGGCGGGGTCGTCGCCGGGGCGGGGACCGAAGGCACTGGCCAGTACGTCGTGGCCGGCGATCACGGCGGCCAGGGCGTCGGTGTCGTCGAGGGCTGCAACGGCCAGCTGGGCGCCGTCGAGTTCGGCGGGAAGGTCGGTTTCGCGGCGCACGACCGCGGTGACCTGGTGGCCGCGGGCGAGGGCCTGGCGGGTGATTTCACGGCCGATGTTGCCGGTGGCACCGACGAGAGCGATTTTCATGGGGCAGGGTCCGTTGAGGGAGGACGACCAGCATATGCGCCTGAAAGCGGACGAAAAACCGCGTATGACGGCCCAGTTTGTTGCGCGGGTTGATCAAATGGACCGTCTTGCCGCCATGCGTGTGTTCGTGGAGGTGGCCGAGCGTGGCGGCCTGACCGCGGCGGCGGAGGCGCTGGACATAATGAGGCGTCGCTGTTCGCCAGTCCCGAATTCGGTGCACGTATCTGAGATGCACAGGGCCGTAGAGCCACGCCCTGCGTGGTTGGTCTTCGCTGGCACCACGCCGCCACGCAGGGCGTGGCTCTACAATCACCTTCCCCATGGTGTGAAAGCGAATCCCCCCTTTGTCCTATCCCTATCCGCTGGTGATTTTCGATCTGGACGGCACGCTGGTCGACAGCGCGGACGATATCGCCGAAGCGCTCAACCGTACGCTGCAGGACTGGCAGCTGCCGCGCGTGCCTGAAGCCACGGTGCTTACCTGGATCGGTGACGGTGTGCGTCGGCTGGTGGAACAGGCCTTCACCGCTGCACACAGCGACATCCACCTGGATCGGGTCATGCCGGGCTTCATGCGGCACTACGAGGACTGCCTGCTGCGCAGCCCACGGTTGTTCGACGGGGTGGTGCCTGCGCTGGAAACGCTGCGCGAACGCGATGTGGCGATGGCGATCTGCACCAACAAGCCATCGGCCTTGGTCGCGCCGTTGTTGGCGCACCTGGGCGTGCAGGATTTCTTCGCGATGGTGCTCGGCGGCGATTCGCTGCCTGATCGCAAGCCCAGCGGCATACCGCTGAGGCACATCGCCGGAGCCTTCAAGGTCGCGCCGGCTGCGGCGTTGATGGTGGGTGACTCGATTACCGACTATCGCGCTGCGGTGGATGCGGGCATGCCGGTGGCGCTGGTGCGCTATGGATACCCGCGTGGGTTGGACCTGGAGTCGGTGGACGCGGTGGCGGTGGTTGATGACCTGCGGGCGTTGCCTGGGTTGTAGCGCGACCGGAGGGGAGTGCCGACCAACGGTCGGCACCTACCGTGTACGGGGTAGCACGCCACCGTTGGTGGTGCGCTCCTCACCTTATTTTGGCTGGTAACGCACGCTCAGGCGGTACTCACGGCCCGGCTGGTTGTACCAGGCCACCGTTTCATACTCGCGGTCGAACACGTTGCTGACCCGGCCAAGCACCGACCAGTCGCGGCTGATCGCATATTCCAGGCGCAGGTCCACGGTGCCGTACCCGGCTAGGCGCACGCTGTTGTCGGCATTGTCGTACCGCTTGCCCGCACCGAACGCGGTGACACCGGCGCGGAAGCCGCCGAAGCTGCGATCAACATCCAGCCGCGCGGTGTCCTGCGCGCGACGGGCGAGCCAGTTGTCGAACTGGGCGCTGCCGTCGGTGCGGTTGCGCGGGTCGGTGTGGCTGAGCTGCGCGCTGACGTCGACACCGGCCAGCGTGATCGAGCCGGTCAGCTCGGCACCGCGGATGCGCGCCTTTTCCACCTGCGTCATCGTGAACGTGGTGGCGTCGTAGGTGATCAGGTCGTCGATGCGGGTTTCATACACATCCAGGCCCCAGCGCCAGCCATCGCCCTGCTGGGCGATGCCGAGGTTGGCGCTCCTGGATTCTTCCGGATCCAGCCCCGGCACGCCACTCCACGGGTCGTACAGGTCGCTGAAGGTCGGTGCCTTGAACGCGGTGCCGTAGCTGGCGTTGAGGCGGAAGCCGCCGCCCAGGTCCATGCCCCAGCCGAGGCTGCCGGTGGTGTGGTTGCCGAACTGTTCGTTGTCGTCGTTGCGCACGCTGGCCTGCAGGTGGTGCGCGCCGAAGCGGCCCTGGTACTGCACGAACACGCCGGTGTTGTCGCGGCTGTCGACCACATAGCCGGCGCTGCTGCCATCCAGGTTGTCCTGGCTCCAGTCCACGCCGGCACTGAGCAGCTGGCCGTCGGCCAGGCCCACGTCGGCCTGCAGCGAGGCGCTGTCGCGATGGGTCTGCGCTGCGCCCAGCCAGGTGCCGTCGTTGTAGTTATCCGACTCGTTGTCGGCGCGGCCGACGTTGGCGGTCAGGGTGAAGCGTTCGCTCGGTGTGTAGCGGACCTTGCCGCCCAGCACATGCTGCAGCGTTTCCGAATAGTTGTAGTAGCCGTCGTAGTGGTTTTCGCCTTCGGCACGCAGCGCGGTGCCTTCCACGCTCAACGTGTCGGTCAGCGTGTAGCCGCCGCGCAGGCTCATCGACAGGTTGCGGTAGCCGTCGCGATCGGGCTCGTCAGCACCGCAGCCGGCGAAGGTGGCTGCATCGCCACGGCAGGAATTGATGCCGTCGGTGTGCTGGTAGGCGATGTCGGTGCCGAACCAGCCATGCGCGCCGGTGCCGCCGAAGCCGCCGCTGGCTTCACGCAGGCCGTTGCTGCCGCCGCCCAGCTGCAGGTGCGGGGCGAAGTCGCCGGCATTGCGGCGGGTGAAGATCTGGATCACGCCGCCGATCGCGTCGGCGCCGTACAGGCTGGACTGCGGGCCGCGCACGATCTCCACGCGCTCGATCTGCGCCAGCGGCAGGTCCTGCAGCATGGCCAGGGCCAGGTCGCCGGTATTGATGCGCACGCCATCGACCAGCACCAGGGTGTGGGCCGAGTTGGTGCCACGCAGGAACAGCGAGCTCTGCTTGCCCAGCCCGCCGCTGTTGTTGAGGTTGATGCCGGCGCGGCCACGCAGCAGATCCTGCAGCGAGGGTGCCTGGCTGCGCTCGATCTCGGCGCGGTCGATCACCTGCGCCGGCGAAATGCTGTCCTGCAGGGCGATCGGGGTACGGGTGGCGGTGACCAGCACCTGGTCCAGCGCGGTGGCCTCATCCTGTGCGGCGGCCAGCAGGGGCAGCGCCGACAGCACGGCGAGGGAAAGAACACGGTTCTGCAGCTTCATCGTTGACTCCAAACACCGCACACGCCCGCGCGGCTGGGGAAGGGGCGGTGGTCAACGGCAGCATGGGACGGTGGGCGGGCGCACGGCGCCGCTTGCCGCCGCCATGCCCGCCGCATCGCAACCAGTCGTCTTCCAGGCCGGTCTCCGGGCTCGCGGGCCGATGGCGGACCATCGCGCCAGGCGCCTTCCCATGCTTGCGCACAGTGGCGTATTGCCTGGCTTCCACGCTTACCGTTGCGGGGGCAGCGCCGGAATGGCAACAGGCAGGACCTGGTGCGTCACCGGCTTCCCGTTTCAACCTGCCGGCTTGCGCCGCAGGTCACCTGAAAGTGCGCGCAGTGTAGAGCAAAGCCCGGCAGGCGGCGTGGCTCTACGCCTGGTCGTCTTCGGTATCGAACGGCGGGTTTTCGCCGTCGTCATCGTTGGCCACGGTCCGGTCATACACCGGGCCCGACGCCGGCGGCGCTTTCTTTAGCGGGTTGTCGGCGATGATCGAGTCGTATTCGGCCACCAGCTGCGCGCGGCGCGCTTCGGGCAGTTCCTGCCAGTGGCAGTCCTGCAGCGCGCCTTCGAGCGAATAGAGCAGGTTGAGGCTGGGTTTGAAGCCGGCGCGGCGTACCTTCACGAACGCGCCCACTGAACCGGCGGCGGCCAGGTCTTCGGCAGTGCGCAACCCGACCTGGCGCAGCCAGGCGGCGCTCTTGGGGCCGATGTTGCGCAGCTTGGCGCTCATTCCAGCGCCTCGACGAACACCGCGGCAATGGCTTCCAGCCCGGCCTGGTCGTCGGCATCGAAGCGGGCCAGCACCGGGCTGTCCAGATCGAGTACGCCGATCAGGGTGTCGCCCTTGACCAGCGGCACCACCAGTTCCGAGCGCGAGGCCGAATCGCAGGCGATGTGGCCCGGGAACGCGTCCACATCCTCGATGCGCTGGGTGACCCGCTGCGAGGCGGCCGCCCCGCACACACCCTTGTGCAGGGGAATGCGCACGCAGGCCGGCAGGCCCTGGAACGGGCCGACCACCAGTTCGGTGCCGTCGAAGAAGTAGAAACCCGCCCAGTTCAGCTGCGGCAGCGCGTGGTAGACCAGCGCCGACAGGTTGGCCGCATTGGCGATGCGGTCGCGTTCACCGTGCACCAGCGCGCGGGCCTGGGCCAGCAGCTGGCCATACTGTTCCGGCTTGCTGCCGGTGAGCGTGGAAGTATCGAACATGGCCGCAGTCTATCAAGCGCGGCCGTTGGCCGGACCCACCGGCGGCGGAACGCTGATAATGGGCCCCCCTGTTCATCGGACCGGCCATGTCGTCCCCTGCCTCCCCTGCCGCCTTCTACGTCACCGGCACCGATACCGGTATCGGCAAGACCTTCAGCAGCTGCGTCCTGCTGCACGCCCTGCGCCAGCGCGGGCAGCGTGCGGTGGGCATGAAGCCGGTGGCCAGCGGCTGCGAGCGGACCGCCGACGGCCTGCGCAACGAAGACGCCACCGCCTTGCTGGCGGCCAGCGACCCGGCCCCGGCCTATGCCGACCTCAATCCCTATGCGCTGCCGCTGCCGCTGGCCCCGGAGCTGGCCGCCGCTGCAGCCGGGGTGACGCTGTCGCTGGCGCCGATCGAGACGGCCTTCGCACGCCTGCGTGCGCAGGCCGACACCGTGGTGGTGGAGGGCGTGGGCGGCTGGCTGGCGCCGCTGTCGACCACGCTGGACCAGGCGCACCTGGTGCAGGCGCTGCGGCTGCCGGTGGTGATGGTGGTCGGCCTGCGGTTGGGCTGCCTCAACCATGCGCGGCTGACCGCACAGGCGATCGCCGCCAGCGGTGCGACCTGCATCGGCTGGATCGCCAATGAGGTAGACCCGCAGATGCAACGCATCGACGACAACGTGGCGCTGCTGCGCGCGCGCCTGCCGCTGCCGTTCTGGGGCCGGCTGCCGTATGCACCGGGTGCCGATCCGGCAGGGCTGGCCAGGCATCTGCTGGGCTGAGCGTCAGCTGCGCGCCGACAACGTCGACACCAACCTCGGCTTCTCCCGATACAGCTGCGGATACATCCGCTGCAGTGCCGCCACCTTGGGCTGGTCGTTGATGCGGATGTACAACGACTCCGGATGCAGCGTCAGGTAGTTCTGGTGGTACCCCTCGGCCGCAACGAACGGCTTGCCGCCGTCGACCGTGGTCACCACCGGCGCGGCATAGGCACGCGCCTGCTGCAGCTGCGCGATGTAGGCGCGGGTGGCATCACGCTGCGCGGCATCGTCGGCATACACCGCCGAGCGGTACTGCGTGCCCCGGTCCGGACCCTGGCGGTTGAGCTGGGTCGGATCGTGCGCCACCGAGAAGAACACCTGCATCAGCTGGCCGTAGCTCACCTGGCTGGGGTCGTAGGTGACCTGCACGGCTTCGGCATGGCCGGTGCCGCCGCCACTCACGCGCGCATAGTTGGCATCGGCTGGGCGGCCGCCGATGTAACCCGACACCGCGTTGTCCACGCCCTTGATGTGCTGGAACACACCCTGCACGCCCCAGAAGCAGCCACCGGCGAACACCACCTGCGCGCGCTTGCCCGGCAGCTTCAGGTCGGCCGCGCCGGTTGCCGCGGGCACCGCGACCACCGCTTCGGCCGGCGCCGCATGTGCCGGGCGGTCCAGGCTGACCACGGCGCTGATCGTCAGCGCGGCGATGGCGGCGGCAATGCCGCCGGCCACCAGTTTGTCGAGGGAAACTCGCATGGGTGTCTCCTGGTTCAACCAAAGGTGAAGGCATAGGCGTGCACGCCCGGGTCGAGGAACTCGATCTCGAAGGTGCGCTCGCCGACATCGCCGGACTGGCGGATCAGCTGGTACAGGCGGTGCTCGCCGACCGTGCCGCTGCCATCGGCGCCGACATCACCACCGGCGGATGCGCCGGGCGCCCGGCCATCGACCCACACCCGGAAACGCACCGGCCTGCCGTCTTCGCCCGGTGCCAGCACCAGGTGCAGGTCGCGGGCATGGAAGCGGAACGCGATGCGGCCACCGGCGCGCTGCAGCCGCGCGTCTTCGTCGCCCACCGTCCAGCGCCCGGCCAGCGCCCACTGGTTCAACGCGAACGCAGGCGGCAGCGTGTAATCGGCGGACACATCGCGGTGCTGCCCGTCCGGCGAGGCGAAATTCTCCGCGCGTGAATAACCGAGGTAGGTCTCCGGCGATTTGAGGTTGGACATGTCGGCCTGCAGCTCCACCCCGTCGCGCGGCGCGCTGGCGGCCATCGCCATGGCCTGCGGCGCGTCAGGCAGGGTGGCGCCCGCTTCGCGCAGCAGCTGGCGGATGATCTGCTCGGACTGCGCGTAGTTGCCTTCACCGAAGTGGTGCGCGCGGATGCGCCCCTGGGCGTCGATGAAGTAGTGCGCGGGCCAGTAGCGGTTGTTGAAGCCACGCCAGATCGCGAAGTCGTTGTCGATCGCCACCGGGTAGTCGATCTTCAGCTCCTTCACCGCATGCTGCACGTTGCCCAGGTTGCGTTCGAAGGCGAACTCCGGCGCATGCACGCCGATCACCACCAGGCCCTGGTCGCGGTAGCGTTGTTCCCACTCACGCACGTAGGGCAGGGCGCGCAGGCAGTTGATGCAGGAGTAGGTCCAGAAATCGACCAGGACCACCTTGCCGCGCAGGCCTTCGGCGGTCAGCGGCGGGCTGTTGAGCCAGCCGGTGGCGCCGTCCAGCGGGGGCAGCGTGCCTTCCACCGGCAGCTCGGTACCGGCCGGGGCGTCGGCGGCGCGCATCATCATCGCCGGACCCGCTTCGGGGGCCTGGCCGGGCAGGGCATCAAGCAGGCCCTGTTCCAGCCGTGCGGTGCTGACCGACGACAGCCGGGTGAGCACGCCGGTATCCCAACCCATCGCAATGGCCACCACCGCCAGCAGCGCGGCCACGCCCAGCGCCCGGCGGATCCACTCGCCTGCGCCGAGGCGCTGCTTGAGCGCGGTGAACACCCGCCCGCCGATCCAGATCGCCAGCGCCAGCGACGTCGCCGCGCCCAGTGCATACGCCAACAGCAACCCGCTGGTGCCCACGCTGGCGCCCTGCAGCGCAGCCCCGGTGAGGATCAGGCCGAGGATCGGGCCGGCGCACGGCGCCCACAGCAGGCCGGTGGCCACGCCGATCAGCAGCGAGGTGCCCACGCCGCCGCGCCCGGCGTCGGTGGCTGCGTCAGCCGAAGCACTGAGCCGCGCGCCCAGGCGCTGGAAGGGCGACAGCAGGCGGTCGGCCAGGGCGGGCCAGAGCAGGGCCAGCGCGAACAGCGCCATCACCACCAGCGCGATCCAGCGGCCGATCTGGTTGGCCTGCGCCACCCATTGGCTGCCCACTGCGGCCAGGCTGGCCACCACGGCGAACATCAACGCCATGCCGATCAGCAGCGGCAGGCCACTGCGCAGGAAGGGGCGGTCGGAACGGGCGAACACGAACGGCAGCACCGGCAGGATGCACGGGCTGAGGATGGTGAGTACGCCGCCGAGGTAGGCCAGGACTAGCAGGAACATGGGAATCCTTTTCGGTGATGGATTACGGGTGCTTGGGCTGCCGGGCAGAGCCCGGCGCTACGCGTGGTGCTTTGGTTCCCGGGCAGCGCCCGGTAGCGCCGGGCTCTGCCCGGCCGCTTGTCACGCCGCAACGAACTGCATCGCCACACCATTCATGCAATACCGCAAGCCGGTAGGCCGTGGCCCGTCATCGAACACGTGGCCCAGGTGCCCACCGCAGCGCCGGCAGTGCGCTTCCACCCGCAACATGCCCAACGTGGTATCGCGGTCCTCGGCCACCGCGTCGTGCAGCGGCGCCCAGAAACTCGGCCAGCCGGTGCCGCTGTCGAACTTGGTGGACGATGAGAACAACGGCAGCGCGCAGCCGGCACAGGTGAAGGTGCCGCGCCGGTGTTCCTTGTTGAGCGGGCTGCTGAAGGGGCGCTCGGTGCTCTGCCGGCGCAGCACGGCGTATTGCGCCGGACTGAGCTGCTCGCGCCACTGTGCATCGGTGCGCATCACCTCGAAGCGGCGGGTGGGGGCGGGCGCAGCGGGCGCCGGACCACTGCACGCGGTCAGGCCGAACAGGCCGGCCGCAGCGCCGATGGCGCCCATGCCGAGCAGTCTGCGACGGGTACAACGCATGGCGATCTCCCGGTCTGGAAACGATGTGGCCATGCTGCGCCCGGGCCGATCAACGAATCCTCACGCAGGGTTAAATTTTCCGTGACACATTCAGGTCCGGATCTGGCCACAATGCGTTCACCTTCCTGCTGCCCGTCACCGTGCCAATGAGCAGTGCCAAACGCGTCCTGATCGTCGAAGATGACGTCCACATCGCCAACCTGTTGCGCATGCACCTGCGCGACGAGGGCTATGAGGTCACCCACGCGGCGACCGGCGACGAGGGGCTGGCGCTGCTGGAAGCGCAGCCGTGGAGCGCGCTGGTGCTGGACCTGATGCTGCCCGGCGTGGACGGCCTGGAAATCTGCCGGCGCGCGCGTGGCATGGCGCGCTATACCCCGATCATCATCACCAGCGCGCGCGCCAGCGAAGTGCACCGCATCCTGGGCCTGGAACTGGGCGCGGACGACTACCTGGCCAAACCGTTCTCGATGCTGGAGCTGGTGGCGCGGGTGAAGGCGTTGCTGCGCCGGGTGGAAGCCATGGCGCAGAACGCGCGCATCGATGCCGGCGAGCTGGCCGTGGCCGGGCTGCGCATCGACCCGGTGGCACGCACCGCGCAGGTGGAAGGCCGCGCGCTGGAACTGACCCCGCGCGAATTCGACCTGCTGTACTTCTTCGCCCGCCACCCGGGCCAGGTGTATTCGCGCATGGACCTGCTCAACCAGGTCTGGGGCTACCAGCATGATGGCTACGAGCACACGGTGAACACCCACATCAACCGGCTGCGCAACAAGATCGAGCGCGACCCGGCCTCGCCGCAGCGCATCCAGACGGTGTGGGGCCGCGGCTACAAGCTGGTCGATGGCAACGAGGGCGCGCCGGCATGATCCGGCTGTCATTGTCACAACGGTTGTCGGTGGCGTTCTTCGCGCTGCTGCTGGTGTGCTGCGGTGCGTTGATGGCGATCCAGATGCGCAGCACCCGCCTGCATGAGCAGGAAACCGTGCAGCGCTTGTCGCGCGGGCTGGCCGAGCACATCGCGCGCAGTGGCGAGCTGATGGATGGCGGCGGCATGCGCACCGGCGAAGTGCGCGCGCTGTTCGGCAAGCTGATGGCGGTCAACCCCAGCGTGGAGGTGTACCTGCTGGATGACCAAGGCCGCATCCTTGGCCATGACGCACCCACCGGCCACCTGAAGCGCGACCGCGTGGACCTGGCGCCGGTGCAGGCACTGCTGCGCGACGATCCGCTGCCGATCCTTGGCGACGACCCCCGCAGCAGCACTGGGCGCAAAGTGTTCAACGCCGCCCCGCTGTTCGTGCAGGGGCGCCAGGCCGGCTACATCTACGTGGTGCTGGTGGGGGAGCAGCGCGAGGCGCTGGCCGCCAACATCGCCGCCAACGCCACCCTGCGCACCACGCTCTGGTCGCTGGCGATCGTGGCCGGCATCGGCCTGCTGGCCGGTGCGGTGGCGTTCCGCTGGGTAACCCGGCCGCTGCGCCAGCTGACCCGGCGCGTGCAGTCCTTCGACGTGGATGCAGCTGCGCCGGCACAGGCGTTGCCGCCCACGCCGCTGCGCAGCGGCGAGCGCGACGAACTTGCCATCCTGCAGCACAGCTTCGGGCACATGGGCCAGCGCCTGGGCGAACAGTGGCAGCAGCTGCGCCAGCAGGACCTGCAGCGGCGCGAGCTGGTGGCCAACATCTCGCATGACCTGCGCACGCCGTTGTCGTCACTGCATGGCTACCTGGAAACACTGGCGTTGAAGGACGCCACCCTCAGCGCCGAAGAACGCCAGCGCTACCTGGGCATCGCGCTGTCGCAGAGCCACAAGGTGGGCAGGCTTGCCCAGGCGCTGTTCGAGTTGGCGCGGCTGGAGCACGGCGGGGTGGTACTGGACCGCCAGGCGTTCTCGCTGCCGGACCTGGTGCAGGACGTGTTCCAGAAATTCGAGCTGCCCGCGCAGGCGCGCCGGCAGACGCTGGCGGCGGACATTCCGCCCGGTTTGCCGGTGGTGGATGCAGACCTGGCATTGATCGAGCGGGTGCTGACCAACCTGCTGGACAACGCGATCCGGCACACGCCCGAAGGCGGGCGGATCACCGTGACGCTGCAGGCCGCGCAGGGCGAGGTGCAGGTCAGCGTGGCCGACACCGGCCCCGGCATTCCCGCAGCGCGGCGCGAGGACCTGTTCCACACGCCACCGGCCTTTGGCAGCCAGCGGCCGGACAGCGGCGGGCTGGGGCTGCTGATCGTGCATCGCATCCTGCAGCTGCACCAGCGCGAGATCCAGCTGCTGGACAGTCGCGAGGGCGCATTGTTCGTGTTCTCGCTGCCGGCGGCACGGATGGTGTGACGCGCCCCTGCCCAACGTCACGGCGACAACCGGCACTGGAGATGCGGTCGCGGGCAGGATGCAATGCAATCGACACCCCCCGGAGTGAGCGCATGGCCATCGCACAGGATTCCCGCCGCCGGTATGGCCTGATGTCGTTTGTGCTTGTGCTCGCGCTGGGCATGGCAGGCAGTGTCGCAGCCGCCGACGGATGCCCGGATACTGCGGCGCTTGAACCGGCGCGGGCGGTAGTCCGCGACCTGCAACGGATCACCACGCCGAACGGCATCCAGGAACAGTACGCCACGCCCATTGGTGGCGTGCGACAGTGGCTGACCATCCGCGGAGAGGACCGCGCCAATCCGGTGATCCTGTTCGTGCACGGTGGCCCGGCCAGTCCGGTGACGCCCAGCCTGTGGCAGTTCCAGCGACCGCTGGAGGAATACTTCACGGTGGTGGACTGGGACCAGCGCGGTGCAGGCAAGACCTACGCAGAGGCGCCGCCGGAGGTCATCGCACCCACACTGACCGTCGAGCGCTACGTGGATGACGCGATCGAGGTGGCCGAGCACCTGCGCACGCACCTGGGCCAGCGCAAGGTGATCCTGGTGGCGCACAGCTGGGGCACGATCGTGGCGATGCAGGCGGCGCTGAAGCGGCCGGACCTGTTTCACGCGTACGTGGGGATTGGCCAGATCATCAACCAGGTGGAAAACGAGAAGATCAGCTTCGATTACGGGTTGGCGCAGGCCAGGGCGCATGGCAATGCCAAGGCGGTGGCCGAGCTGGAGGCCATCGCACCGTACCCGGGCACCACGCCGATCACGCGCGAACGGATCATCACCGCGCGCACGTGGCCGCAGTACTACGGTGGGCTGACGGCGTACCGCGATGACTCGAAGTACTACTTCGGCGCCGCCAAGCTGTCGCCGGACTACACGGATGTGGACCGCTGCAACATCGACAAGGGCAGCGTGCTGTCACTGGGGCCGTTGCTGCCGCAGATGCTGAAGGTGGATTTCAACCCGATCACCCGCTTCCCGATCCCGGTGGTGATGTTCATGGGTCGCCATGACTACACCACGCCCACCGCGCCGACCGAACGCTGGTTGAACCACGTGCAGGCCCCCTTCAAGCAGGGCGTGTGGTTCGAACATTCGGCGCACATGGTGCCGTGGGAAGAGCCGGGCAAGACATTGATGACCTTGGTGCAGGTGGTGCGCCCGCTGGCGCGGTAACCACCGCGACCCATGCATCCGAATGCGCTGGTTGATTGATCCAGATTCCAATGGGCCCATGGTTGATTGACCCCAATCCCAATGGGCCCATTGGGATCCGGATCAATCAAACCCAAAAAAAAGACCCGACAGAGGGAGGGTTCTGTCGGGTCTTGGGATTGCGTGGGGGGAGGGACCCACGCAAATTCCGTTTGATGCAATGCAGCATACGCCGATACTGGTGCATTGCAACAATAAATGTCCGAAACGGTCCGGATTCATTGAAACCCGTTCAGGAACAACCGGTTGGCGTCTAAACCCTTATCCCCGGTAGCGGCAGCCGGAGGTGCAGGTCTCGTGCACCGTGACCTCGCTCAGCGCCGGCAGGGTGGGCTTGAGCTCGTTCCAGATCCAGATCGCCAGGCGCTCGCTGGTTGGGTTTTCCAGCCCCGGGATGTCGTTGAGGTAATGATGGTCCAAACGGTCATAGATCGGCTGGAAGGCCGCTTTGACGTCGCCGAAATCCATGATCCAGCCGGTGTGTTCGCCCGGCTCGCCCTCGACCTTCAGTTCCACCCGGAACGAGTGGCCGTGCAGGCGCGCGCACTTGTGGCCCGCCGGCACGTTGGGCAGGTGGTGGGCCGCTTCGAGGGTAAAGACTTTGAAGATTTCCATGCACGCATTGTAAGGCCTGTGCCGCAGCGCATTGGCCTGCCGGCTGGAATGGTTGCAACCAAAAACATATTCATCCGGATGAAGAGATGTTACTTTTCGTTATATCCGCATGAAGCGATGTTATTGGCTCGTTAAGCCCTTGGCATGGGCTACTGCGGAACTTGTCGTCCACCACCCCCATTGAGTTCATGCCCAAGCACACCCTTCTTGTGGCGGCACTTTCCGCCGCTCTGGCTACGCCTTTGTCCGCGTTTGCCCTCGACGCCGCCGCTGGCCCCGATGCCAGCCCCGACGCCTCCGCCAGCAGCGACAGCACCACCCTTGCGGCAGTGCGCGTCACCGGCTCCAACATCAAGCGCACCGATACCGAGACCGCCAACCCGGTGCAGGTGATCGGCCGCCAGGAGATCGAAGCGACCGGCAAGGCCACCGTCGCCGACCTGCTGCGCTCGATTTCGGCCAACACCGGCAACGCCAACAACGAGACCACCAACAACGGCTGGGCCTCGGGTTCGGCCGGCATCGGCCTGCGCGGCCTGTCGCAGAAGAACACGCTGGTGCTGCTCAATGGCCGCCGCCTGGCCAACTACGGCTTCCCGGCCGGTGGCCTGTCCGACACCTTCGTCAACCTCAACGCGTTGCCGATGGTCGCCGTTGAGCGCATCGAGGTGCTAAAGGACGGCGCCTCGGCCGTGTACGGCTCCGACGCCGTGGCCGGCGTGGTCAACATCATCACCCGGCAGAACTTCCAGGGCGCCGAGCTCGGCGGCAGCGTTGGCACCGCCGACCAGGGTGGCCTGGACGAGCAGAACCTGAAGTTCATCGGCGGCATCGGCGACCTGGAGGCCGATGGCTACAACATCCTGGTCAGCCTGGAAGGCTACAACCGCGAGCGCCTGGACCAGGACCAGCGCGACCTCACCAAGTCCGGCATCTACACCGACAAGCCCGGTGGCCGCTGGAACGGTTGGTCGGCCAAGGGCGCGCGCTTCCTGGTCAACGGCGCCTCGGTGCCCATGCTCGACGCCAACGGGCAGTGCCCGGAAAACACCACGCGGGTGCCCAGCGCGCCGATCGACGGCCTGGCCGGTGACACCTGCGGCTACAACCTGGCGCCGTACACCACGCTGATTCCCTCGACCAAGCGCTACCAGGCCTACGTCAACGGCACCTTCAAGGTGAACGACAACGTTGAAGCCTTCGGCGAAGTGATCTACAGCGAAATCAAGGGCGTGTCGTGGTTCGGCAGCAGCCCGTTCTTCACCCTGGAAAGTGGCCGCTTCGCGCTCAACGCCGATACCGGACTCGCAGAGCCGGTGTCGTCCAACCTGCCGGCGAGCAGCCCGTTCAATCCGTACGGCCGTGCGATCCCGATCGAGTACACCTTCTTCAACCTGGGCCCAACCATCAAGACCAACCGTTCCACCGCCTACCGCGGCGTGGTCGGCCTGCGCGGCAGCCTGCAGGACTGGGATTGGGAAGTAGGTGCGTTCGGCGCACGCAGCAGCGAGCGCGAGACCGTTTCCGGCGGCTTCGCCAACCGCTGGACCCTGGCCGATGCGCTGGCCACCGGCAGCTACAACCTGCTTGATCCGTCGGCCACCCCGCAGTCGGTGATCGACAGCATCAACCTGAGCACGCTGCGCCCGGCCGAGTCCGTGCTGCAGGGCGTGGACGCCAAGATCTCCGGTGGCCTGGGCAGCACCTGGGCCGGCCCGATCGGCTTCGCGGCGGGGCTGGAATGGCGCCGCGAGAAACTGGATTCGGAAAACCCGTGGCAGATCGACGCGGGCCTGCAGATCCGCCCGGCCATCGCCGAAGTGCATGGTGAGCGCAAGGTCACCGCCGCCTACGCCGAAGTGAACGTGCCGCTGGCCGAGCGCCTGGAGCTGCAGGCTGCCGCGCGCGCCGACCACTACAGCGATTTCGGCGACGCCTTCTCGCCCAAGCTGAGCCTGCGCTGGCAGCCGTTCGACATCCTGCTGGTGCGTGCCGCCGCGTCGAAGGGCTTCCGCGCGCCGTCGCTGTCGGAGAACTCCAACAGCACCAGCATCGCCTACGGCAGCGTGATCGATCCGCGTGACCCGGACGTGCCGGGCTCGCGCCAGAACCCGACCTTCTTCACCGTCGGCAACAGCGACCTGAAGCCCGAGCGCACCAGGAGCTACAACCTGGGCCTGGTGTTGTCGCCGTGGTCCAACACCAGCCTGAGCGTGGACTACTACCGCATTGAACTGGAGAACCTGGTCGGCACCAACAACACCCAGACCCTGGTCACCAACGATGTACCCGGCGCCGTCACCCGCGATGAGCGCGGCAAGCTGCTGGCGGTGTTCAACCGCTACCAGAACCTGAGCGAGCTCAAGACCTCCGGCTTCGACGTGGAACTGCGCCAGCGCTTCCCGACCGAAGCGGCGGGCGACTTCTCGCTCTCCACCGCGTTCACCCACGTGCGCGATTACAGCCGCCCCACCGTGGTCGGTGGCCCGCTGGTGGACTACGCCGGCAGCAACCTGGGCGCTACCCTGCCCAAGAACAAGGCCACCACCACGCTGGACTGGTCCTACGCCGACTTCCGCACCGCGCTGACCTGGTACTACACCAGTGGGTACGACCAGAAGGCCAGTGCGGCGGCCACGGCCGTGCAGGACCGGGTGGATTCATACAGCCAGTTCGATCTGTACCTGGCCTACACCGGCCTGGAGAAGCTGACCCTGTACGCGAAGGTCCAGAACCTGGCTGACGAGGAACCGCCGTACGACGCCTCGTTCCCGGGTATCCGTGCGCCGTACGACTTCAGCCAGTACGACCTGCGCGGCCGCTATTTCACCGTCGGCTTCGATTACCGCTTCTAAAAGGGGTTTGCTGTGTCCTTGTTCCGTGGTTTGTCGCGTCCCATCACCTGGGTGGTGGGGGCGCTGTGGCTGTTGGCCGCGCCGGCGTTCGCGCAGAGCGCCTATTTCTTCCCGCAGGGCGGTGATTTCGATCCGGCCATTCCCACCCCGCAGCAGTTCCTGGGCTACGAGATCGGCAGCCGCTACACCCGGCACGACCAGCTGGTGGCCTACTTCAACGAGCTGGCCAGGCACTCGGACAAGATCAAGGTCGAGCAGATCGGCAGCAGCTACGAGGGCCGTCCGCTGCTGATCGCCACGGTGACCTCGGCGCAGAACCAGCAGCAACTGGAGACCCTGCGCCGCCAGCACGTGACCCTGGCCGACCCGGCGCAGCCGCTGTCGGCCGCCGGCAACAGCCCGGTGGTGGTGTGGCTGGGCTACAGCGTGCACGGCAACGAAACCTCCAGCGGTGAAGCCGCGCTGCTCACCGCGTATTACCTGGTGGCCAACCGCAGTGCCGACACCGCGCAGTGGCTGCAGAATGCCATCGTGCTGTTCGACCCGGCGCAGAACCCGGATGGGCGTGACCGCGCGGCAAGCTGGCACAACGCCTATGCATCGTCGCCGGCATCGGCCGATCCGGCCGACAAGGAGCACGTGGAGCCGTTCCCGCAGGGGCGCACCAACCACTACTTCACCGACCTCAACCGCGACTGGCTGGCGCTGACCCAGCAGGATACGCGGCCGAAGATCGCGTACTTCCACCAGTGGTACCCGAACGTCCAGATCGACTTCCACGAAATGGGCAAGGACAGCACCTATTACTTCGAACCCTCACCGGCGAGCATGCACAGCCCGCTGTTGCCGGCGTCGTCGTACGAATGGAACAAGACCCTGGCCACGTACCACGCCCAATCGCTGGATGCGCTGGGCTCGCTGTACTACACCGGTGAGAACTTCGACAACTTCTCGCCGGTGTACGGCTCGACCTACCCGGACTTCCACGGCGCAGTCGGCGTTACCGTGGAGCAGGCCAGCTCGCGCGGCCGCGTGCAGGAATCGGTGAACGGCCTGCTGACCTTCCCGTTCACCATCCGCAACCAGGTCGCCACCGGCCTGGGCACCGTGCGCGGTGCGGTGACCGAACGCGACGGGCTGCTGAAGCTGCAGAAGGAATTCTTCCAGTCCGCGCTGAAGCAGGCCAACCAGCAGCCGGTGAAGGCCTTCGTGTTCGGCGATGCCAAGGACCCGGGCCTGACCCGGCGCCTGCTCGACCTGCTGCTGCAGCACCAGATCACCGTGCAGGGGCTGGGCGCAGCGGTCACCGTGGACGGCCAGCGCTTCGAGCCGGGCAGTGCCTACGTGGTGCCCACCGCGCAGCCGCAGTTCCGCCTGGTCCATTCGATCTTCGCCGACACCCCACCGATCAAGGGTGACGTGTTCTACGGCAGCACGTCCTATGCGATCGCACCGGCCTACGGGCTGGCGTTCGCCGGCAGCCGCAGCCGGGTTGCCGGTGGTGAGCGCATTACCGCGTTGCCGGCCACGCGTGGCGGGGTGAGCGGTGGCCAGGCCGGCTACGCCTATGTGTTCGACTGGCGCGATTATAACGCCAGCCGCGCGCTGTACGCGCTGCAGGCCAAGGGCGTGCTGACGCGCGCCGCGTTCCAGCCGTTCACGGCCACCACGGCGTCGGGTGAGCAGGCGTTCGCGCGCGGCAGCGTGGTGATTCCGGTCGCCGGGCAGACATTGGCCGGTGAGGCGCTGCTGGCCGCGGTCGATGAGGTTGCACGCAGCAGCGGTGTGCAGGTGCATGCGCTGGCCAGCGGGCAGAGCCGCAGCGGCATCGACCTGGGCAGCGACAGCGTCAAATCGCTGCGCAGGCCGGCGGTGGCGCTGGTGATGGGCGAGGGCGTGAGCGCCACCGAAATCGGTTCGGCGTGGTTCCTGCTCGACCAGCAGGTGCAGCTGCCGGCCAGCAAGCTGGACCCGGCGCAGCTGGGCAAGGTCAACCTGGACCGCTACACCACGATTGTACTGGCCGGTGGCACCTACGCGAACGTGGATGCCACCGCGGTGGCCGCGCTCAAGCACTGGGTCAACGCCGGCGGTTCGCTGGTGACCTATGGCAGCGCGGCGAAATGGGCGATCGGGCAGAAGTTGAGCGATGAGGTGTTGGGCGAGGAAGAGAAAGCGCCGGCCACCGATCGCCGTGCATTCGGCGACCAGCGCGACATTGCTGCCATTGAACGGGTCAGCGGCAACATCCTCAGTGCGGATGTGGATACCAGCCACCCGCTCGCGTTCGGCGTACCGCGCACCGCGCTGGCGATCAACAAGGAAAACGGGATCAGCTTCAAGCTCAGCCGCAATGCGTTCTCCACCGTGGTGCGCATCGACGAAACACCGCGGGTGAACGGCTACCTGTCCGAAACCAACCGCAGCCGCGTGGCCGGCGCCGCCTGGCTGCTGGTATCGCCGCAGGGGCAGGGTAACGTGGTGCTGTTCGCCGACGACCCGGCGCACCGCAAGTACTGGCACGGCACCGAGCGGTTGCTGTTGAACGCGGTGTTCTTCGGCAACCTGCTCAACCCGACCAAGCAGCGCGGGTAGCGACACGCCATGCGTGTCCATCGCACGGCCCGAACGTTACGTGGGACACGCATGGCGTGTCGCTACGCGGTCGCGGCCCAATGAAAAGGGCGACGCAATGCGTCGCCCTTTCTGCATTCCCGGTAGCGCCGGCCGTTGGCCGGCCCAGGCGATATCGGGGCCGGCCAACGGCCGGCGCTACCCGTTATCCGTGCGAACGGATCAGCTGGGTCGACCACCGCCGCCCTGGCCACGGCCACCACCGCCACCACCGCCACGACGCTGGCCCTGCGGCGCACCGCCGCGCGGGGCACCGTTGCCGGCGCCACGGCCTGCGCCGCGCGCGGCGCCGTCACGCTGGCCGCCACCGGTCTTGGCACCGGCGTGGGCGTGGCGCGGGGCGTCGCCGTGCGGACGACGCGCGTGCGAGTTCCTGCGCGGGGCACGATCGCCACCCGGCACTTCAGCCTTGCCCGGCGCGCTGTTGCCCCAGCGGATCGGGGTCTGCGGCTCGAAGCCCGGTACGTCGCGGATGTCCATGTCCTTGTCCAGCAGGCGCACGATCTGGCGCAGCAGCTTGGCTTCGTCCTGGGCGACCAGCGAGATCGCCTGGCCGGTGGAGCCGTTGCGGCCGGTGCGGCCAATACGATGCACGTAATCTTCCGGCACCATCGGCAGGTCGTAGTTGATGACCTTCGGCAGTTCGTTGATGTCGATACCGCGCGCGGCGATATCGGTGGCCACCAGCACGGTCACGCGGCCGGCCTTGAAGTCGCCGAGCGCGCGCAGGCGCTGGCCCTGGCTCTTGTTGCCGTGGATCGCCGCGGTCTTGATACCGGACTTCTCCAGGAACGTGGCCAGCTTGTCGCAGCCGTGCTTGGTACGGCCGAACACCAGGGTCTGTTCGCGGCTGTCCTGGGCCAGCAGGTGCAGCAGCAGGTCACGCTTGCGCGGGCCGTCAACCGGGTGCACGCAGTGCGTGATGGATTCGGCGACGGTGTTCTTCGGGGTCACCTGGATCTGCGCCGGATCGCGCATGAATTCCAGTGCCAGCTGCTTGATGCTCTCTTCGAAGGTCGCCGAGAACAGCAGGGTCTGGCGGTTCTGGCGCGGCAGCTTGGCCAGGATCTTCTTGATCGACGGCAGGAACCCCATGTCGAGCATGCGGTCGGCTTCGTCCAGCACCAGGATCTCGATGCCCGACAGGTCGACGCTTTTACGCTCCAGATGGTCGATCAGGCGGCCCGGGCAGGCCACCAGCAGGTCCACGCCACGGCGCAGCACGTCGAACTGGTTGCCCATGCCGACGCCGCCGTAGATGCAGGCGCTGGGAATGCGCAGGTACTTGCTGTAGCCGCGCAGGCTGTCATGCACCTGGGTGGCCAGCTCGCGGGTCGGGGCCAGCACCAGCGCACGCGGCTTGCGCGGGCCGTTCACGGCCTGCGGGTTGGTGCCCAGGTGCTGCAGCAGCGGCAGGCCGAACGCGGCGGTCTTGCCGGTACCGGTCTGCGCGCCGGCCAGCAGGTCGCGACCTTCCAGGGCCAGCGGGATCGCCTGCTCCTGGATCGGGGTCGGGTTTTCATAGCCCTGCTCGGACAACGCGCGCAGCAGGAACGGGGCCAGGCCCAGGTTTTCAAAAGACATCGGGTGGAAGCTCCAAAGACGAAGTAACGCCAGGCCGAATGGCCGGACGCAAGGCAGATCGATGTGATCGGCTTGACTCGGAGCGTTCCCGTGAACCGCGCTGCGAGAATTGGGTGCAGCCCACGCGGTGCGCAGACTGGAATGCATGACGAATGGCGTCGGAGTGGGGGCGGGCGAGGGACGGTAATCCCGGTCGCCGGCGATCCCGAAGGGAAACGGACGGCCGCTGCAGACCCCGGCATTGTAGCGGAACTGCGACAGCCATAACAAATGCCCCGTTCAGGTTGGGAACCCGACCCGGTATGGCACCCCGGTAACGCATGGACTTCGAACGAAAACGTCGTTTCCCACCGAAGGACGATGCGTCTCCCTGCCGATCACCGTTATCGGCAGTCGTCTGTCGACCGACACTACCCGGCCTCGGCCCGGACCTGCACCCACACCCGGACCCGGACCCGGACCACCGGCCGTCGGCCCCACGCCCCGCGCGATCACGCGGGATGGTTTATCGTCGTTTGACGCACTGCCCTTGGCACCCGCGCGTATTTGGTTACACTCGAAACCTATTTTTCTACGATCCCGGATACCCACCCAATGAAGCTTGGTTCTTTGAAGGAAGGCGGCCGCGACGGCACCCTGATCGTGGTGTCGCGCGACCTGCGTCATGGCGTGCGCGCCACCGGGATCGCCGCCACCCTGCAGCAGGCGCTGGAAGACTGGAGCCACCTGGCGCCGCGCCTGAATGCGCTGTACGAGTCGCTCAACGATGGCAGCGCCGACGGTGTATTCGACATCGACCTGCAGGCATTGGCCGCGCCGTTGCCGCGCGCCTATGAATTTGTCGATGGCAGCGCTTACCTGCCGCACGTCGAACGCGTGCGCCGCGCCCGTGGCGCCGAAGTGCCGGAAAGCTTCTACACCGACCCCCTGATGTACCAGGCCACCAGCGCCGGTTTCCATGGCCCGCGCGATGCGGTCAAGGTGATCAGCGAGGAGTACGGCATCGACCTGGAAGCCGAGCTGGTGGTAATCACCGATGACGTGCCGATGGCGGTCACCCCGGAACAGGCTGCGGGCCATATCCAGCTGGTCGGCCTGGTCAATGACGTCTCGTTGCGCAACCTCATTCCGGGCGAGCTGGCCAAGGGCTTCGGCTTCCTGCAGTCCAAGCCGCGCTCGGCGCTGTCGCCGGTGTTCGTCACCCCCGACGAACTGGGCGACGCCTGGCAGGACAGCAAGGTGCACCTGCCGCTGGTCACCCATGTCAACGGCGCCTGGTTCGGTGCGCCTGAAGCCGGCGTGGACATGCAGTTCAATTTCGCCCAGCTGGTCGCGCATGCGGCCAAAACCCGCCCGCTCGGCGCCGGTGCCATCGTCGGCTCGGGCACCATCGCCAACGAAGACACCAGCAGGGGCGCCTCGTGCTTTGCCGAGCAGCGCACCGTGGAAACCCTGCGCGACGGCAAGCCGAGCACGCCGTTCATGTCGTTCGGCGACGTGGTCCGCATTGAAATGTTCGACGCCGCTGGCGAGAGCATCTTCGGCGCCATCGAACAGCGCATCGAACAGGCGACACGGCCCTGAACACCTCGGCCGACCGCATCGAACTGTTCAGCTACTGGCGCTCCAGCGCGGCTTACCGCGTGCGCATCGGCCTGAACCTGAAGGGGCTGGAGCACACCATTACCCCGGTGCACCTGGTCCGCGACGGCGGCCAGCAGCACAGCGCCGGTTACGCCGCGCTCAACCCGCAGGAGCTGGTGCCTACCCTGGTGCATGGCGAGCGGGTACTGCACCAGTCGATGGCGATCCTGGAATACCTCGACGAGGTGTTCCTGGAACCGCCGCTGTTACCCGACGACGCCGCCGGCCGCGCCCGGGTGCGCGCCCTGGCGCAGCTGGTGGCGTGCGACATCCACCCGCTGAACAACCTGCGGGTGCTGCAGTTCTTCGATGACACCTGGAACGTGCCGCAGGCCGAGCGCGACGACTGGATCTGTCACTGGATGCGGGTCGGCTTCGACGCCATGGAGCGGTTGCTGGTCGAATCGGTGGACACCGGGCGCTTCTGCCACGGCGACAGCCCGACCCTGGCCGACTGCTGCCTGGTGCCGCAGCTGTTCAACGCGCGGCGCTTCCACGTGGACCTGGCGCCGTACCCGACCCTGGTACGGATTGAAGAGGCCTGTGCGGCCCTGCCGGCGTTCGAGGCGGCACGGCCGGAAAACCAGGTGGATTGGGTGGCGTGACGGGCGGCTTCGGTACCGTTAAACGTCGGGTGGTTGGCCGCAAGCGGTAACCGTACCGCGTTCGGACGCTTGTGCCGCGCTGCGCGCGGTGTCCGGCCAACGTTATGCCCGCCGTCCTGGCGGGCACCCTTCGGGCCGTCGCTTCGCGACGTTGAGAACGGCTCCTGCCGTTCTCTTCGGGGCTACGAATTGTTACGGGCCCATTGGGATCGGGATCAATCAACCATGGGCCCATTGGGATCCGTATCCATCCACCGTGCTCCGGACAGTCCCGGTAGCGCCGGCCGTTGGCCGGCCCAGGCGGTCCCTGTCGGCTGGGACTGGCCGGACACCGGCCAACCCCATCGAAGCTGCCGTCAAAACCCGTGCGTGATCGCCGCCGGTGCGCCCTGCTGCGAATAATCCGCGTACGGGTCGTGCTCGGCGCCGCCTTCGGACAGGCGGAACTTCAACGCCAGGCCGTCACGCGAATCGGCTGCACGCAGCGCCTCCTCCTGCTCGATGATGCCGTTCTTGGCCATCCGGAACAGGCACTGGTCGAAGCTTTCCATGCCTTCTTCCAGCGAACCCTCCATCGCGGCCTTGATCTCGTGCACCTGGCCGCGGCGCAGCAGGTCGCGGATCATCGGCGTGTTGATCAACACCTCGGTGGCCGGCAGGCGGCGCCCGTCCTGGCCCTTCACCAGCCGCTGGGAAATCACCGCGCGCAGGTTCAGCGAGAGGTTCATCAGCACGTTGCGGTGCGCGCTCTCGGGGAAGAAGTTGAGGATGCGCTCGATGGTCTGGTCGGCGTTGTTGGAGTGCAGCGTGGCCAGGCACAGGTGACCGGTTTCGGCGAAGGCGATGGCCGCCTCCATCGTTTCCGAATCCAGGATTTCGCCGATCAGGATCACGTCCGGCGCTTCACGCATCGCGTTCTTCAGCGCATTGTGGAAGGCGTGGGTATCCAGCCCGACCTCGCGCTGGTTGACGATCGACATCTTGTGCTTGTGCAGGTACTCGATCGGGTCCTCGATGGTGAGGATGTGCCCGGTCGTGGTGCTGTTGCGGTGGTCGATCATCGAGGCCAGCGAGGTCGACTTGCCCGAACCGGTCGAGCCGACCACCAGCACCAGCCCGCGCGGGGTCATGATGACGTCCTTCAGGACCTGGGGCAGGTTGAGCTCTTCGATGCTGGGAATCTTGCTGCGGATGGCACGGATCACCATGCCGACCTCGCCGCGCTGCTTGAACACGTTGATGCGGAAGCGCCCCGCGTCGGGCAGGGCGATGGCCATGTTGAGCTCAAGATCGCGCTCGAACTGGGGCACCTGGCCTTCGTCCATCAGCGAATAGGCGATTTTCTTGACCATCCCGGGCGGCAGCCCGGTGTTGCCCAGCGGGTACAGCTTGCCTTCGATCTTGATGTACACCGGGGCTCCGGTGGTCAAGAACATGTCCGAAGCGTTCTTTTCGGTCATCAGCTTCAGGAAATAGCCGATATCCATGCGAAATGTTTCCCCAACAATCGGCGACATGCCATTGCAAGCACGCCGCAGGCTTCCGACAATGGCCGCGCACCTTCTTCAGGCGAACGGCACCCCCAATGAATCCTAGCTTCGCACAAATGCGGCGTACCCCGTATGTAGTTTTGAGCAGTTGCGTGATGGCGTGCGCATTCGCACTGGCCGGGCCGGCCCTGGCCCAGGACGGCGCGCTGGAGCTCATGCAGGCCCGCCAGGCCGTGGACAAGGCCACCCAGGCCGACGCCGACCAGTACGCTCCGGACCTGATCGCCGTGGCCCGCCAGGGCCTGGAACAGGCCCAGCGCGCCGCCGGCGACCGCCGCGAGCGCAAGAACGCCCCGGCCCTGGCCGTACGGGCCACCGCCGACGCCGACCTGGCCCGCGCCCGCAGCGAGGAGGCCACCGCCACCGCCCAGCTGCAGCTGCGCCGCAACGAGGTGACCCAGCTCGAACGCCAGCTTGCCGCCGGGGAGGACCGCCGATGAAGACCGCCCTGCGCCTGTCGCCCCTGTTGCTCGCCGTCGGCCTGGCCTTGTCCGCGCAGGCCTTCGCCGCCGAAGACCCGGCCGTGGCCCAGCTCACCCAACGCCTGATCGCGATCCAGGCCAACCCGGACGCCAGCGAGCTGGCCGCCTATGAACGCCTGCAGGCCCAGCAGGCCATTGCCGCCTTGGCCGATGCCAAGCGCCGTGACCTCGACCAGGCCCGCTACCTGGCCGACCGCCGGGTGGAGATTGCCGAAACCAGCGTGCGCGCCGCCCTGGCCAAGCGCGAAGTGACCCAGCTCGAGCGCACCCGCAGCGACCTGCTGATCGAAGCCAGCCGCCGCGATGCCCAGCGTGCCCGCCAGGAAAGCGAGCGGCTGCGCGTGCAGGCGCAGATCCAGGCCGAAGAGTCCGACCGCCTGCGCCTGGCCGCCGAAACCGAAGCGCTGGCCCGCCAGGACGCCGAAACCGCCCTGACCAGCGTGGCCGGCAAGCAGACCGCGCGGCTGAGCGCGGCCCAGCAGAACGCCGCCAAGCTGGCCCGCGAAGAGGCCGAATTGGTCTCGGGCAACACGCTGCCGGGCTCGAAGTTCAACAGCCGCGGCGAGGTGTTCACCTTTGCCGGCGATGCCTTCGCCAGTGGCACGGGTGCGCTCTCGGCCGGTGCCAAAGGCCAGGCCAAGGCGCTCGCCGAGTACCTGAACATCGGCAAGAAGGGCCGGGTCCGGATCGAGGCCTACGACGCCGCCGCCGGGGTAGGGCAGCAGCGTGCCGACGCCCTGCGCGATGCCCTGGTGGGGGCCGGCGTCAGCGCCAGCCGCCTGCAGGTCAGCGGCAAGAAGGCGGCAGCGACCAAGGCACGTTCGGCCGAGGTCATCATCGCGCCGTGAACAGCGTGATGACCAAGGTCCAATCGTGGGGATTTGCCGGTAGGTCACGACCGTTGGTCGTGGCTGCGTCAGAATGACGCAACCCCATGTTTTTGTTTAATTTTCGTTGGACTGCGCGTTCAGGCTGAACCTCCACTGGAGCGCGCCAGCGATTTCAAACGAACCCCTTGAACCGGCTCCTTGGCAGGCGTAGGGTCAATTGTCCGGGTGGCCTTCCGCGACCCGGACGATTGGAGGGCCGGGCCGATGCATCGAGGGCACGAACCAGAGCAGTCTGCAGGCCGGGCAACCCCGGCTGTGTGCCTGGGTTCGGCTGCGATGGCGGTGGATGCCGGCGCTCCTCCCGAAGCAACGCCCCGTGCCTTACCAGCCGGGGCGTTCTTGTTTGTGCTGTAAACGCGATAGGAGGTTCATCATGTTTGAAGGTCAGCCCCAGAGTGAAATCGACGCACGCCGCCAGCGTGATCCGGAATTCAAGGCGCTTTACGAACGGCACCAGAAGTTGAACAAGAAGTGTATGGATGCCGAGCTGGGCGTACTTCCGATAGATGGTGGAACTCTGGGCCAGATGAAGCGTGAGAAGCTGCTGGCAAAGCAGAAGCTGGAACGGATGTACTCCTCCCCCCTGAATTAACGTCCCTGCGTGCCGGCCCCACGGTCGGCACCTGCCACCCAACGCCGCGGGCGGCGTCCGTCTCCTCGTCGACGGGCGCCGTCCGCGTCGCTCTTTCCGGGCTGTCCCCACACGCATGGCGTGTCTCTACCATCTGTCGGATAATCGGGGGTCCGGCCGCCCTGCGGCGCGAATCGATGTGACCCGATGGCAATCCATTCCTCCGTACTCGACCTCATTGGCAAGACCCCGATCGTCAAGGCCCAGCGCCTGGACACCGGTGTCTGCGAGCTGTACCTGAAGCTCGAAAGCGCCAATCCCGGAGGGTCCATCAAGGACCGCATTGGCCTGTCGATGATCGAGGCTGCTGAAAAGCGCGGCGATCTCAAGCCGGGTGCGACACTGGTGGAGGGCACCGCCGGCAACACCGGCCTGGGCCTGGCCCTGGTCGCCCAGCAGAAGGGCTACAAGCTCATCCTGGTGGTTCCGGACAAGATGAGCCGCGAGAAGATCTTCAACCTCAAGGCGATGGGCGCCGAAGTGCGCCTGACCCGCTCGGACGTAGCCAAGGGCCACCCCGAGTACTACCAGGACATGGCCCAGCGCGTGGCCGAGGAAACCCCAGGCGCGTACTTCATCAACCAGTTCGGCAACCCGGACAACCCGGCCGCCCACGAATTTGGCACCGGCCCGGAGATCCTGGAGCAGATGGACGGCGACCTGGACGCCATCGTGTTCGGCTGCGGCAGCTCCGGCACCATGACCGGCCTGTCGCGCGCCTTCGCCACCCTGTCGCCGAAGACCGAACTGGTGCTGGCCGACCCGGTCGGTTCGATCCTGGCCGAGTACATCAACGACGGCGTGCTCAACGACAAGTCGGGCAGCTGGCTGGTGGAAGGCATCGGCGAGGACTTCCTGCCCTCGATCGCCGATTTCAGCCGGGTCACCAAGGCCTACGCGATCACCGACGCCGAAAGCTTCCACACCGCGCGCGAGCTGCTGGGCAAGGAAGGCATCCTGGGGGGCTCGTCCACCGGTACCCTGCTGGCCGCCGCGCTGAAGTACTGCCGTGAGCAGACCACCCCGAAGAAGGTGCTGGTGCTGGTTCCCGACACCGGCAACAAGTACCTCTCCAAGATGTACAACGACTACTGGATGCTGGACAACGGCTTCCTGGAGCGCCCGCAGACCGGTGACCTGCGCGACCTGATCCTGCGCCCGTATGGCCAGCGCGACACCGTGGTGATCGGCCCGAACGACCTGCTGACCACCGCCTACCAGCGCATGAAGCTGTACGACGTGTCGCAGCTGCCCGTGATGGATGGCGACCAGCTGGTCGGCATCGTCGACGAAAGCGACGTGCTGCTGCACGTCTACGGCGACGAAACGCGCTTCCGCGACAAGGTCGCCACCGCCATGGTCAGCAAGCTGGACCGGCTGGACGTGAAGTCACCGATCGAGGCCCTGCTGCCGGTGTTCGACCGCGGCCAGGTCGCCATCATCATGGACGGCGGCAGCTTCCTCGGCCTGATTACCCGGATCGACCTGCTGAATTACCTGCGTCGTCGCGTGCAATAAGCGCGCGATGGCCGACGTTCGGCACTCAACCTGCGTTTATCCGCGTCAACGGCTGATTAAGCCTGCGCTGATAGACTTCCGCTCCATTTAAAGCGGGCCCCGTTTGGGGCTCTCAATCGCTGGGAATCCCATGTCCGATCCTGCAGCCTCCGGGCACTCCAAGCGCCAGCTCGCGCTGGCCACGCTGGCCATCCATGGTGGGCAGTCGCCCGACCCGAGCACCGGCGCGGTGATGCCGCCGATCTACGCCACTTCCACCTACGCCCAGTCGAGCCCCGGCGAGCACCAGGGCTTCGAGTACTCGCGCACCCACAACCCGACCCGCTTCGCCTATGAGCGTTGCGTGGCCTCGCTGGAGGGTGGCAGCCGTGGCTACGCCTTCGCCTCGGGCATGGCCGCCACCGCCACGGTGATGGAGCTGCTGGATGCCGGCAGCCACGTGGTGGCGATGGACGACATCTACGGCGGCACGTTCCGCCTGTTCGAGCGCGTGCGCAAGCGCACCGCCGGGCTGCAGTTCGGCTTCGTCGACCTGACCGACCTGGCTGCCTTCGAAGCGGCGATCACCCCGCAGACGAAGATGGTCTGGATCGAAACCCCGACCAACCCGATGCTCAAGATCGTGGACATCGCCGCAGTCGCCGCCATCGCCAAGCGCCATGGCCTGATCGTGGTGGTGGACAACACCTTCGCCTCGCCGATGCTGCAGCGCCCGCTGGAGCTGGGCGCGGACCTGGTCCTGCACTCGGCCACCAAGTACCTCAACGGCCACTCGGACATGGTCGGCGGCATGGTGGTGGTGGGCGACAACGCCGAACTTGCCGAGCAGATGGCCTTCCTGCAGAACTCCATCGGGGGCGTGCAGGGTCCGTTCGACAGCTTCCTGGCCCTGCGTGGCCTGAAGACCCTGCCGCTGCGCATGAAGGCGCACTGCGCCAATGCGCTGGCCCTGGCCCAGTGGCTGGAAACGCACCCGGCGGTGGAAAAGGTGATCTACCCGGGCCTGGTCTCGCATCCGCAGCATGAACTGGCCACGCGCCAGATGAACGGCTACGGCGGCATCGTCTCGATCGTGCTCAAGGGCGGGTTCGAGGCGGCGAAGCGGTTCTGCGAGAAGACCGAGCTGTTTACCCTGGCCGAATCGCTGGGGGGGGTGGAAAGCCTGGTGAACCATCCGGCGGTGATGACGCATGCGTCCATTCCGGTGGCGCGGCGTGAGCAGTTGGGCATCAGTGATGCGCTGGTAAGGCTGAGCGTGGGGGTGGAGGAGTTGGGGGATCTGCAGGTGGATCTGGAGCGGGCGCTGGCCTCCGGGAACCGCTGATCAATGCAGAAGCACGCCAATCTCATGTTCCTTTTCCGCCAGCTGTTGGGGCGCGAACTGGCTACACGCTACCGAACCACAACCCTCGGGGTGCTGTGGCTGGTACTGCAGCCGTTGCTGATGCTTTCCGTGTACACCCTCGTGTTCAGTGGCGTGTTCAAAGCTCGCTGGGCGGGCGCGGATTCCACCGCCGACTTCGCTTTGATGTTGTTTGCCGGCCTGGTGCCCTTCAGCCTGCTGTCCGAAACGCTGATCACGGCGCCGAACATCATTGCTGGCCAGCCCAACTTCGTAAAGAAAGTCGTGTTCCCCTTGCCGATGCTTTCGATCGTCAAGGTGGCAGCGGCGCTGACGACTGCGGGTATCGGCCTGGCAATACTGCTGGTAGCGCAGGTCTGGCAATCAGGGCTGCCGTCTGTCTGGGCGATGACAGCCCCGTTCATCATTCTTGAAATGACCCCGATGCTGCTGGCCATCGCATGGTCTCTGTCCGCGTTGGGCGTGTACCTGCGTGATATCAGCCAGTTCGTTGGCATCCTCAGCAGCATGTTGCTGTTCCTCAGCCCGATTTTCTTCCCGGCCAAGGCAATGCCGGAAGCAGTGAAGGGGATCATTCATCTCAATCCCCTCGTAACACCCATCGAGCAGCTGAGGCTGGTGACGATACAGAACTCGCCTCCCGACCTGACGGCACTGTTGCCGCACTTCACGCTGTCGGTGATTGCCGCGCTGCTCTCCTATGCGCTCTTCCGCCGCTTGTCGCGCGGCTTCTCGGACGTCCTATGAACAATTCGCTACCCGATGGCACGTCCGGGCATCTCCACGCTGCAATTGAAGTGGTCGATGTAACGAAAGACTATCCTGTCTATGCGAGTCCACAGGATCGCCTGCTCTCGTTGCTCAAGCCTTCTGGCGACCGTGCCAGTCGTACGTTCCGGGCGTTGGACGGCGTCAATCTGGTCGTACCGCGTGGTGAAACGGTTGGCATCATCGGCCGCAATGGCGCCGGAAAGTCCACGTTGCTGCAGATCCTTTGCGGAACCGTGCGCCCGACGTCCGGCTCGGTCGCCATCCATGGGCGCTTCGCGGCGTTGCTTGAGCTGGGGGCTGGCTTCAATCCGGACTTCTCTGGTCGCGACAATGTGTACCTGAGCGCCTCACTGCTGGGGCTTGCGCGCAAGGAAGTTGATGAGAAGCTGGATGCGATCATTGCATTCGCAGACATTGGCGACTTCTTTGATCGTCCGGTGAAAACATATTCCAGCGGCATGTACGTGCGGCTCGCGTTCTCGGTTGCTATCCATACAGAGCCGGATGTGCTGATCATCGACGAGGCGCTGTCGGTCGGCGATATCCGATTCCAGATGAAGTGCCTCGCCCGGATCGAACAGATCCGCGCTCGGGGGGCCACGATTCTCTTCGTTTCCCACTCGTTGGAGCAGGTCAAGCGCTTCTGCCAGACAGCGTTGTGGCTGGAAGGCGGCAAGGTAAAGCTGCATGGCGAGGCAAGCTTTGTGGCAGACCGTTTCCGCGATTATGAGCTGGGCAAGGAGCAAGCCGCCGAATCCGCCACAGCAGTCTGCAGTGTATCGCCGCCGTCCGGCGCCGTGCCTGCGCACCTGGAGACAGTGGCACTGAGCACTGACATGCTCGCGCCCTTCGAGCCCTTGAGCGTCGACATCAGTTACAACGTGGTGGACGAAACCATCCACGGCCTGCTGTTGGGTGTGGCCATCAAGGGGATGGATGGATTGCACATCTTCGGGCCCAATACGTACCTTGAGCGCGTACAGATTCCAATGTCGCGCGGGTCGCACAGGGTGACGTACCACATTCCGAAGATGACCCTGTTGACCGGCACCTACCGCGTCGACGTGGGTCTGTTCACCGACAAAGGCCTGGTGTGCCTGGATTACCTGTCCGAAGCCAGCGCCTTCACCGTAGCGGCCCCTTACTTCAGCGAAGGCGTTGTCTACATTCCCCACGAGTGGAAGGTTCATGACCCAGACGCTGCTTGATATTCCGTTCGACCACTACCAGCGATACGCAGCAGCGGCGCACCTGCTGAATGCGCTCGAGCTTCCCAATCCAAGCGTGCTGGAAGTTGGCGCCAACCGCCAGCGTCTCCTGGGGCAATTCCTGCCCAGTGCATCGTTGCTGTACACCGACCTGCACGCAGAGGGGGACGAACAGGACTTCGTCGTGGCTGATGCTACAGCGCTCCCGTTCGCCGACCAGAGCTTTGACTCCATCGTCTCGCTGGATGTGATTGAACACATTCCCGCGCATCTTCGCCGACAGGCCATCGCCGAGATGGCGCGCGTCGCAGGCCGCGTCGTGATCGTCGGGTTCCCGCCCGACCGTCCATGGGTGCACGCGGCGGAACTCGACGCCAACGGGCGCTGGCAGGAACTCTTCGGCGACGACTACGCGTGGTTGCAGGAGCACAAAGAGCTCGGCCTGGTCAACACAGAAGAGGTTGTTGCTACCTTCGAAGCCGCAGGCCTGCAGGTCGTGCGCTTTGGCCAGGGCAATTCGGACATGTGGTCCAGCCTGATGGGTGCACATTTCATCAAGGTCAAGTTCCCTGAGTTGGAGCCGCTCGTCGCCGCCGCCGATCGCCTGTACAACAGTCGTGTCTTCGCCGGCGATCAGAGCGATCAGCCTTACCGGGAGTACTACGTGGGGCTGCGCCGCGAGGAAGATGTCGCAAAACTTCGGGCCAATCCTCCCTTCCAGGCGCAACCGGACGAAGAGGCGACCGCGCTGTTGTCCGGGTTGGCCCACAGCCTGCGATCCCTCGCGCTGCGAACCGATAGCTCGGAACGTGAGTGGGCGTCCACGGCGCGCCTGCTGGAGGCGTATGCAGCTGATCTCGCTGTCGCCAAGCAGGAATGGGGCGCTACGGCGGCTTTCGCACAGACGCTCCAAGCGGCGAAGGATGAAACAGACAAGGCGTTTTTCGCACGCGAAGCCGAGGTCCACGCGCTTCAGGGCGAATGGCAGGCCAGCCAGCAGCAATGGGACGCACGGCAAGAAGAATGGCAGGCTCTCCAGCAGTCATGGGACGCTCGCGAAGCCGAATTGCTTTCTCGTGAAGAAGTTACCTCCCGACGGTTGACAAGCGAACGCGAGGCGGATGCCGCCCTGCACCGGCAAGAGCGTGAGGCGCTGGAACGTACGAATGCCGAGGCCGCCGCGGCGTACGCGCGGTCCCGTAGAAAATGGAAATCGGCCATGGTTGTGATCGCGCTGGCGGGGCTCAGTGCCGGCGCCGCTGTTGCATGGGTGTTGTGATGCGGCTCTTCGAAATGAAAAGAAGAAACCGAACCCCTAGGGAGATGTCCAATGCTGACTAAAGTACGAAGCCTGCTCAACGCGGTGTACAGGAGCGTGCGACGTGCCCAGGAGCAGGGTGTCACGGCGGAAGCCATCCTGTCAGCGGTCAGGCGAGCCGCTGCCAAGGGCCCTCGCCATCTGGTCCGGAAAATCATGGCCTATTCAACCGCGCCGCAAGCGCTTCCGCAGGTTGAGCCGGACGAGTACGCCCGCTGGCGGAGCACGCAATCCCTCGTACCGGTTCCGGCCGATGCGGGTCTGATCAGCATCGTGATGCCGGTTTGCAACACGCCCGAAGTGTTCCTGCGGGAGGCCATTGCCAGCGTTGAAGCACAGACTTACTCCCACTGGGAGCTGTGCGTGCATGACGATGCATCGGATCAAGCTCACGTTGCGCGGATCCTGGGCGAGCTTTCCGCGCGCCTGCCCAATCTGAAGGTGTCGCGGTCAAGCGTACGCCAGGGAATTGCGGCCACCACCAATGCAGCCGTGTCATTGGCCCAGGGACGGTGGATCACGTTCCTGGACCACGATGACCTGCTGGAACCGGATGCGCTTGCCGCTGTCGTGGCTTCACACATTCAGACCGGTGCCGGGATTGTCTACACGGACCATGATGTACTGGGCGATGACGGTAATCTGCGGCATCCGTACTTCAAGCCGGATTGGAACCTGGACCTGTTCCTGTCGCAGATGTACCTGGGGCATCTCACAAGTTTCGAGGCCCAACTGGTTCGTCAGGCAGGCGGCCTGCGCAGTGGGTGTGATGGCTCGCAGGATTATGATCTGGTGCTGCGGTGTGTTGCCGCTGGCGCGACCGTGGCGCATGTTCCTCGCGTTCTGTACCACTGGCGCGCACATGCAGGCTCCACTGCAGCCAATGCCGATTCGAAGCCGTACGCTCACGACGCAGGCAGGCGCGCTCTGCAGGACCACGTGGTCAAGCGCCATGCGGGCGCGCGGGTGGACGACGGCGCGAACCTGTTCTGTTACGACGTCCGCTATCCGTACGCGGACCGCGGACCACTGGCGAGCATCATCATTCCTACCCGCGATGGGCTGGATCTGCTGCGCACCTGCGTCGAGTCGCTGTACGCCAAAACACAGTATCGCGACTTCGAGATCATCGTGGTGGACAACGGTTCCACCGAGCCAGCTACGTTGGCATGGCTCGAGGGGATGTCCCGGCGTGACAGCTTCCGGGTGATCGCGGCTGACGTACCGTTCAACTGGTCGGCGCTCAACAATCTGGCGGCGCGGGAGGCGCGCGGCGAAGTGCTGGTGTTCCTCAACAATGATACTGAAATCATCGATGGAGAGTGGTTGCAGCGGTTGGCTGAGAATGCACTTCGCCCCGACGTTGGCGTATGCGGGCCCCTGTTGCTTTACGGTGACCGGACCATCCAGCACGCTGGTGTCGTCCTGGGCATGGGAGGCTGGGCCGACCACGTATTCAAGGGCGAGGCGCCGGTCCACAACCAGAATCTGTTTGTTTCCCCGGTTCTCCAGCGCCAGGTGCTTGCCGTTACCGGAGCATGCATGGTGGTCGCACGCGAAACCTTTGAAGCGCTGGGCGGGTTCGACGAGTCGTTCATCGTCTGCGGAAGTGACGTTGAGCTATGCCTGCGTGCGTACGCGCGCGACCTCGCCACGGTGTACGTTGCTCGTTCGGTCATGATCCACCACGAGTCCAAGACCCGTGACCCCCGCGCGATCCCAGAGAGTGATTTCGTGCGCTCCGCGCAGGCCTATTCGCCGTACCGGGAGGAGGGCGATCCGTTCTTCAGCCCCAACCTGAACTACATGGCGTCGTCGCCCAGGCTGCGCGAGGAAGTCCAGTGAGTCGCATTGGTCACCTGCTCCGTCGAATGTCCGCGCGACTTGATGCCAGCGCGCCGGGCGAGGCCAAGCCCAGCACGCACGTAGGGGAAATAACGCCTTGTCCGCCCCGGCACGACCCGTGGATTGGCAAGCGACTGAACCTTGTGCTCCCGTCGATCAACAAGCAGCACTACTTCGGCGGCATCCATACAGCGGTGCTCATCTACCGTGAGCTCTGCCGGCATTTCCCGGCCTCGCGGATCATCCTGGTGGACAGTGCGCCCGATGAGGAGGCGCTTTCCCGCTTCGCCGACCACGTCCTGGTGCCTGCCAGCGAGGCATCGACTGCGTTGCGGCAGATCGTTCCGTTCAACGACCGTTACCAGCGGACATTGCCGGTGGCCGGCGAGGACATCTGGGTCGCCACCGCCTGGTGGACGGCGTATGCAGCCCAACGCCTGTCGCAGTGGCAGGGCGAGAACGCAGGAATCGACCGGCCGTTGGTGTATCTGGTACAGGATTTCGAGCCCGGGTTCTACGCGTGGTCCAGTCAGTACGCGCTTGCACTCAGCACCTATCGCTGCAATCGTGATATCGGAGTATTCAATACTGGGCTGCTTGCCGATTTCTTCGAGCAGAATGGCATGTGCTATGAGCGCCGGTCCGTGTTCGAGCCGGTCCTGCACGACGGGTTGCGCCAGGCGTTGCAGGCCGCACGGGCCCGTCCGCAGCCTCGCAACCGCCGCATCGTGGTCTACGCGCGACCCGGTACGCCGCGAAACGCATTCGAGTTGATCTGCGAAGGGTTGCGCATGTGGGGATGGAAGGACCCTCGTGCTGCACAGTGGCAAGTCGCTGCTCCGGGTGAGCTTCGCGAAGACCTGGACCTGGGGCCGTTTGCGCTCAAGGCCTTGGGCAAGCTGGGCATCGATGCATATGCCGAACTCCTCTCGACCTCGTCAATCGGTCTGTCGCTCATGGTTTCGCCGCATCCCAGCTATCCACCGCTGGAAATGGCGGCATTCGGCATGCGGGTAATCACCAACCAGTACGGCAATAAAAACCTCGAGCAGACCACGCGCAACGTGGTGTCGCTGGATGCGATGACGCCCGAGGCAATATGCGCGGCGCTCATTGCTCAGGTGGACGCCAGCGAGAAAGAAGGGATGGCTCCTGGTGCACTGGCGGGGGACTCTCATCCCTTGCTGCTGCCAGGGATGTTTGATCGTGTCGCCAACGATGTAATGGAAGCCCTGCGCCTTACCGCGTAACGCAAACGGAAGCGAGTGAGTGATTACTGTCCCTGTCCTGCACCCGGCCGGTGTACTGCTGCGCCGGTTCATCGTGCCAATCGTGGCAGTCATGCTGTGCCTGCCGTTCCTGCAGAGTGCAGCCCAAGCGCAATTCCTGCTTCTGCTCGCGGTGTCCTTCACCGGCATGGTCTGGCTGGGCGATCTGTGCGCTCGATGGTGGCGCTTGGAGGTAATGCTGGCGTCGCCGGCGTTGTTTGGACGTGCGTTGTTGGGGCAGTTCGTCCTTTTTGTGGTGTGGCTGTGCGCAACGCCGATAACTTGGACGTGGACGCACCTGGCAGGATTGCCCCATGCGCTGTCGATACTGATTCTCGGCGTAGTGCTGTCCAGCGTGGTGTGGCAGCGGCGGCGAGTCTGCCGCTGGCTGCGCAGCTCGCCGGGCCCCGGGGCCGCATGGCTGGCGCTGTTCGTACTGGCATTCGTGGCGCTCGCGAAGGCAGCAACCCACTATTCGTTCACTGCCGGCGCGCTCGGCCTGGACACGCACCAGCACATTGCGTTTACCCTGGATCTGTTCAATGCAGGCTATCCCAAGCTGAGCGCTGGCCAAACGGATTGGCTGGAAAAGTATCCAAAGATGCTGCACACGCTCGCCGCCCTATGGGCCTGGCCCGGGTTCGGTGCGCACATCGGCCCATTCGTGAAGATCCAGCCAGTGCTGCAGGCGACCCTGGCTGTGTTCGCATTCATGGAGCTGGTGCTGCTGTGGCTTGAGCGGCGTCAGCTGGCGCCGATCCTGCAACAGGCCTGGGCAGCACTGCTGGTAGTGGCTCTGGGCTACATGATCGTTCGGGGCACCACGTTCCTGTATCCCGTCGAGGACCTCAACAGCACCGGTCGACTGGCCGCTTTCTCCACGTTGCTCCTGCCCGTATGGCTGGCCATGCATGCCTGGTTGGAGCCGGCGGCCGCGCGTCGTCCGTGGGTCCTGGCCTGGCTGGGGCTCGCGTTTGCGGGCGCGCTGGCGGCAAAGCTGAATCCCTCGCTGGCCATCAGCTTCACCAGCTTCACGGTTCCCGCCTGGCTGATCGCAGTGTCGATGCTCTGGTGGCGTGCACCGGGAATCCGCGGCAAGGTAGTACTCCCACTGCTCGGGCTATGCCTGGGCGGCGTGCTCGGAATCGTGGTGCTCCTTTGCGATCCGTACTACCTGCACCTGCTTGCCGAAGCGCTGCCTTCCGTGCGCCATGTCGTTGAACACTCGCTCGGGTTGAATCTGCTTGCTCCCTCGGAAGTGATGCCACACGCCGGCCCCACATGGGAGCGCATGAAGGTCGTCCTGTGGTGGGAGTTGTGGTACGGCCCGCAGCCAGGGGTTGGCTTCCAGTACCTGCCGAAATCGCTGCAGGTGATGGGGCAATGGCTGCTTCCCTTCATGCGTGCAGCCGTAGCAGTCTCGTTCGTGGTCTGCGTCGGGATGCTCACTGTCGCCCCGGCCTCGGTTCGTCAGGAACGCCGATTTGGAATGCTGCTCGCCGTGCAGCTGGGTCTGGTGATTGGCGTAGCGGCGGCGCTTCGGATGTCCAACATCGTTCAGCTTTCGCTGGGCCATGAAACGCTGGAGGCGAGCCTTCTCAGCACCTATACCGGGCGTTATGTCGGGTTGCTGAGCATGTACGCTATGTTCCTCCAGGTGGCCCTGGCGCTATCGGTCCTGCTGTTGGCGATCGACTCCCTGTTGGCGTGTCTCCGTCCCGAGTGGCATCGGCGGCGATGGCTGCAGTGGGCTGCATTGACAGTGCTCGGCGTGTCGGTCCTGGGCGTTGTGATTGGGTTTGTTCGCCAGGACATCAAGGGTGTCACGCCAGCCGATCAGGGCTGGACCTTCCCCATCAGCGAAGAGGGGGTACGCGCATTCCAGGCGGCTGAGCGCCAACTTCCCGAAGATGCGGTGGTGCTGGCTCCCGCTTACGCGATCGTGCTCAACGGGCGCGAGGACTGGGTACTACCATCCATGTACGTCACGCCTTACCTGCCATTCGCGCAGCGCGACTATCTGTTCAATGTTCGGATCGGTTCTGGCTACGGATACCAGGCCAAAGATCTGCGGGATCTGTTCTGCCGCTGGCAGCCCGAGGAGACGCGCGCCTTCCTTCGCCGGGCGGGCGTCACCCATCTGCTCGCGCATCGATGGGAAGGGCAGAGCGACGCACGGGTTCTTGATGGACAATACTGCCTTACCGGGTACCGCCAGCTGGGTGCGGTCGGCGAGGCAGTGGCCACTGGGCCGGACGGCCTGGTGTTCTATCAGCTGCACCCTTGAGACGATCGCCGGAATGCATTTGGAGAATACAGAGATGGGCGCAGTAGACACACGTGGCCATCAGGTTACGTCGCACCGGATCGCGGTGGTGGTTCCAAGCTATAAAGTGACCCGCCACATCCTCGGCGTGCTCGCGGCTATCGGCCCGGAGGTCGATGCCATCTACTGTGTGGATGATGCCTGTCCGGAGCAGTCCGGGCGGTTCATCGAGGCGAACAGCACCGATCCGCGGGTGCGTGTCCTGTACAACGCCGTCAACCAGGGTGTTGGCGGGGCCACCATGGCCGGGTATCGTCAAGCTGTACTGGACGGCATGTCGGTCATCGTCAAGATTGATGGTGACGGGCAGATGGACCCTGCGTTGCTGCCGATGTTTGTGGCGCCCATTCTCAATGGGGACGCCGATTACACGAAGGGAAACCGGTTCTGGGATCTTTCCCACATCGCGCGCATGCCGCTGTTGCGTCGAGCAGGAAACCTGGGCCTCTCCTTCCTGGCCAAGGCGTCAACCGGCTACTGGCGCTTGTTTGACCCGACAAATGGCTATACGGCCATCCATGCTGCCGTTGCAGATCGCCTGCCGATGAATGCCATCAGTACACGCTACTTCTTCGAAACGGATGTGTTGTTCCGCCTGAATGCCATGCAGGCCGTCGTAGTGGATGTGCCGATGGATGCGTTGTATGGCGACGAAGTAAGCAACCTGAAAGTACGCCAGATCTTTGGCGAGTTTGCCCTCAAGCATGCTCGCAATTTTCTCAAGCGAATAGGCTATCGCTACTACCTGCGTGACCTCACCATCGCATCGTTCGAGCTTGTCGCAGCGTTGATTCTTCTTTCCGGTGGTATCGCGTACGGCGGTTGGAACTGGATCCTCGCGGCAAGTGCGGGGGTGTCCGCGCCGATCGGCACCGTCGTGCTCCCCTCCATCGCCATCGTTAGTGGATTGCAGTTCCTTCTCGCATTCCTGAGTTACGACATCTCCAATCAGCCGGTCAGGCCTGTGCACGATTCGCTGGCCCGGCTCCGTCGCTGATACCGTGCAACGCGTTCCTGGATACCGGCAGGAACGCGTTGCACGCCAGGATCTCTATTTGTAGTTGAACGCGCCGCTGCAGATGCCGGGGACAACAACCTTCATTTCGCCCGCTATCAAGCGGGAGTCCGGCGCATAAAGCTTGAATGGCGAGCCATACATCTCGCCGCCCTCCTGCCTTTCGGGTTCAGCAAGGATGCCGCGGCCGATCACGGTGCCTTCGGCATCGAGTAGAAACAGCGGGCCGAGACCTTCGCCAAGATACTTGTCCACAAGGCCTCCCTGGAGCCGCGACCACCCGTTGGAGTTGGGAAGGCCAGTCCGAACTGGCGGCACGACTCCGCAGCCAGTGCTTGGCGTCGGTCCGTAGGGCTTGCCGATGCTCTCTCGCGCACCTTGCAGCCAGGGCCGCGCAAACACGGACAAGTCGAGGTCGGATGATGCACTTGCAATCTCCAGCACGCGTGCGCTGTCGGGATAAGTCCAGAGGATCTGTTCATCATCACGTGCTCCCACCTCCAGCGCCATGGCAGCCGTAACCCTTTCAAAGTCCACCAGCGGGTTGTGTTTCATCGCGCCAAATTGCAAGGGGAGAAAAGCAAGCGGAATGAGCAACAGCATGCCCGCCCACTTCCCCCGCGCCCACGCGTATCGTTTGCACAGCTCCGCCACGCCCAGAATGAGCACGCATGAGAGAGCCAGTAGCGCGGGAGTCGTGTACCTGCTTGCGACGGCGCTATCCAAGCCAAATACCAATCGGCTTCCTGCGATCGCGAATGCTGACACGCCCAGGTAGCCAAGGAACAGTGCAAGCACCAGCTCCAGATCGACGGTGACGTGTCGTCGGAGAAGCGTGGAAATCGTCAAAAGGGTCGCCGACAGCGCGATGGCGGCGCCACACGCCACGGCAAGGACCACGTTCGGTGCGGAGCCTGGCACCAGATGCGCGAAGGGGCTCCCCAGGTATGCAAACAGGTACCACATTACGCCGCGAGGGGCATTCTTGAGCGTTTCGGTGAGCGAGCCGTGGCTACCCGGCGAAACATACCCGTGGAAGTACACTGCGCTGATTGCAATGGCAACAAGCAGTGCGATCAACACACGCTTCCAACCTTGACGGCCAATCACACACCCTGCCAGCACCAACCAGCCTGCCAATACGCCGTTCGCCATGCTCCCGGAAGCGACGGTGGCCATGGCAAGAGAGGCGGCGAACCAGACTGTGCGATGAGACCGGGAGCCACTGGATCGCCAGAGTAGCAGGAGGCTGCCCAACGGCAGCAATTGAGCCAGGAAGAACTGACTCTGGAAGCCCCAGGTCAGATTATTCTCCTGGGTCCAAAGAAAGGACAAGCTTAGAATGACGGCGGCCGTAATCTTCAGGGCAGGCGGCGTTCGGGGGGCGATACGGCAAGCGCACCAAGCCAGCAGACCAAAGGTCGCCGCCGCAAGGATGTAGTTGACGGCAACGAGAAACACCGCACTGCCGCCGAAGAAACGAAGATCGGTGAAGAACAGGATCCGCCCCAGAACGATGCGATGCTCGTTGTGCTGCGCCCACCAAGCCGATGGGTCCGTCTGCTGGTGCATGTAGAAGCCGAGTGCGCCATCCCACATGTCCCAGAATGGCACTGGACTATGCGCGTGTGCGCCAGCGATGATTCCAAACATCGCGTATATCGCTGCAAGCGCGAATCCTGTGCTGGCGAGCGGATTGTCCTTGATAAAACCTATCGCGCCCTTGCGGCGACTAGGAAGTGGGCTGGACATCATGGATGGGGCTCCTTTGTAATTCTGAAGGTCAGGTGCTTGTGGCCAAAGTAGCTCACTACCGCAGGCGCGGCGATGCCCAATGCATGCGCGATCGCCTCAGGGTGGAACAACATGCCAAACCATGGAAAAACGTAGTGGGTAAATGCAAGGCTTATCAATAGTGTTTGAAGCAGCGCAAGCATATTGACGGCGACAAACCAGGACAGCTGGTGGCCAAGCGGCTTGCCAGCATCCTTGAACACATAGGTGCGATTAAGAAGGAATGCAGTGGCCATGCCCACCATGTAAGCAAGCACAATCGCGTACACGTAGGCCATCACGTGGCTGAACAGAATACGAGAGCAGAAATTCGCCAGCGCGGCAAGGCCGCTGGCAGCGACAAACAGCATGAAGCGTCGTTCGATCATTGGCGTAAGGGAAGTCTCGAAAGGTCCAATCAGGAGGGGCGTGCCTATAGGAGGTGACAGGCCCCATTGGGTGAGTGTGTTGTCATGCACGCTGTAGTGAGCAAAATCCGGCTTGGACCATCTCGGCAGGTATCCTGGGAGTGTCTCCACAATCTGCGACCCGAGAGGCGATGACTTGGTGCCTTGGAGAGGGGCGCCAATGCGGATCTACGCCCCGACAGTGCACGAAGACTCTTGTCTGCTCGCACGGAAGGTGATGTCCTTGCAAGATGGATCAGGGTGCCTGCGTACTCGCCGTTTCAGCGAGGCGCACGCCGACGGCAATACTCTCATTGATTGAGCGGTCTTCCGGGTAGTAATAGGCAGTATCAGCCATATAGAAACCGGAAAGCTGGGTCGTCATCGGCGGGAGCATTTCCTGGAATCCAGGCGGGCAGATCGTCTGTGCGTACTCATAGCGGTGGCAATGACTCGCACGGATCCATTCCGGCTTGAAGGCTGGGTTGATCATGGGCAAGTAGCTGATTACCTCGTCAATGAGCTGCTGGTTGGTCCATTGCCACTTCGGATGCGTCTTGGGCATGTAATAAGGCGCGTACACGATGTGCTCACCCGCGCCCTTGCCTGGATTGAGGTTGCTGTACTCGATGAGGCCTGGAATGGCAATGCGGTCGTCGCTTATGTTCATCCAGAAATTCTCGCTGACCGGATGCGTGAGTTTGAGGATGACGCACGCAACTGGAATATTCTCGATTGCGGCTACCTGCCTGGAGAATGCCGGCGGCAGCCCCGGTACCAGCCCCGGCACGTACTGGATCGGTGCAGTGGATACCACCACGTCATACGGCGTATGCGAGGTCGGGGTGCGGATCCCGGTAACTTTTCCCGACGCCGAGGTAATCTCGTCGATCGGCTGTCCGAGGTGGAGGTTGCCACCCAAGCGGCGAACCTCTTCAGCCATGCGCTCCAGCAACACGGCCGATCCACCTTCCAGGTAGCCCATGCTTTCATTGAAGATGTTGCGCCGCGAAAGCGCAACGCGCTTGATTCGGGTGCCGATCCACGACGCCGACAAATCGTTCTGGTACTCAAAGAACTTCAACGCAAAGGCCTTTTCCCACATCACCTTGTAGGCCTTTGGCCCGATCCAGCGAGTGATCCACTCGCGCGCGTTCACCCTGTCCAGCGCGGCCCAGTCTTTGATTCCCTTGGTGTGCATTACGTGCAGGGCATAGCGGACCTTGTCGACCAGGCCCAGGTGCGGGAAGCCGAGCAGCGCGAAGGGCGTTCCCCACTTGTGCAGCTTGCCCTGGTAGTAGTAGCCCATCTTCGTGTCCGTCCAGTGCAGGCGATCGGACAGCTGCATCTCATCGAGAAGTTTGAACAACGGGTAGTCGGTCTTGCAGATGAAGTGGTAGTACCGCTCGATGCGCAAGCCGTCGAAATCGAAGTCCGCCGACATCCCGCCAATGCGATCATCGCGTTCGTATATGTCGACCTGGTGGCCCTTCCTGAGCAGCTCCAGAGCTGCCATGAGGCCCATGGGGCCGCTGCCGATGATGGCAAAATTACTCATTCTCTTTTCTTCCGAATCTGAGTTGGGTCAGCGCTGGAGCACGATGTGGCTGTAGCTTGGATCGGTGTAGCTTTCGCGGATCGCCGCTTCGAACGGGGTCTGGCGAACGCCGAAGACGGTCTCGGTATCGACGCCCTTGAAGTCATCGCCTGCGCTGAGCGCCTTCAGTTGATCGGCTGTGAATGGCGGCTTGTTGCTGAAAAGCGAATATGTGCGGAGCAGGAAGGCGAAGAAGCCGATGGGGATGTGGATGATCAGCGTCCTCAAGTTCTTGACCCGCTTGATGGTGCGAATGATGTCTACGTAGTCCACCCGGGTGTCACCGACGATGTCGAATACCTGGCCATCAGGCTCGGTCTCAATGCACTTGGCGATACAGCGGCAAAAGTCGCGTTCGTACAGCGGCTGCCGCATGAAGCGGCCATCACCGGGAATCGGGAACACGGGAGTGCGCGCCATGAAGCGCGACAGCCAGCCCAGGTGCTTCGGGTCGAACCAGCCGAACATCAGCGTGGGCCGAAGGACGCAATGGGGCTGGCCGCTGGCGACCACCATCGCTTCCTGATCTCGTTTGGTACTGGTGTAATCGTCCTTGGCCATGGAGTTCACGACCGATGAACTGATATGCACCATGTAAGGTACGTTGGCGGCCCTGCATGCCGCCAGCACGCGTTCGGTGGCGGTGATGTTGTTGCGCACGAACAGGTCGCTGGTCTTGCCCGTGATCTGCGCATGCAGCTGTACTACCAGGCGCGCGTCTTCGAAGGCACGGGTCCATTCGCCCGGTTCAGCGAGATCGGCGAGGATCGTCTTCACGTCCGGGTGCAGCTTGCGCAGGATCTTCAGATTGTGCTCGTGCTTGTCGATGGCCACGAGCTGGGTGTAACCCTGCTGCTTCATCTCGACGATGAGGTTCTGCCCCACCAAGCCCGCGGCGCCCGTCAGGACGATCTTGTCATTCTTCTGTGCCATGGACGAACTCGGGTACCTGTATGGAAGGATCAGCCTGGCTTGTAGGCGACAACCAGGGCCTGCTTGCCCAGGATGTGCCACGCCAGCGGGATACGGAGGTAAAGGGAAACCAGCCACGGCGCCTGCGGCAAGCGGCTCTTGGTGGTGTAGGGCAGGAAGCGGGGAATGACTACGCGCGGCTCCAGGCCTGCCATCAGCACACCTTCCACCAGGCTCCGATCACTCAGCGCCGTATGGTGGTCGAAGTAGTCCCAGTACTCGTCATACAGAAAGCGGATGTTCGGTTGCAGGATGATTGCGCGGCCGCCAGGCTTGAGCATGCGGGCAGTTTCGCGCAGTGTCTGCAGCACCAGGTCTTTGCTCGGCAGGTGTTCCAGGAAGTTGCTCATGAATACGGCATCGACGCTGCTGCTCGCAATGGAGCTGACTGCCGTGCACGATTCGTTAATGATCTCGATGCCGCCTGCAGCGAACCTGCGAACGTCGGGATTCAAATCCACTGCTATCTTCCGGCCGGCAGGGATGTTGTTGATGAACTCGCAGTAGCCCGCGCCAATGTCCACGACGGCGTCACTGGCGCCGACAAAACGGTTGAAGTACTGAGTACACAAGACGCGCCAGATGCGGTTCTTGTTTGCGAGTTCTTCTTTCGGAAAACGGTTTTGATAAAGAACGTCAAGATCGTGGTCGATATCAGGCATCGCAGACGGTCCTTTTTCTAATGAGATTCAAAGGGAGATACGGCGGAAAACGAACTCTGGAATGTTCTTGATGACCATCATGATCGCCCACCAGAAGCCGGGCAGGTAAACCACCGCACGACGGCGGTCGGAGGCGCGCACGATACCCTGTGCGACCCTGTCTGCTGACGCCCACAGAGCGCCCTTTTTGAAAGCCTGGGTCATGGGAGTATCCACGAACCCGGGCTTGATGTTCAGTACGTTGATTCCCTGCTTGCGCAGGCGCTGGCCCTGGCCGCTCAGGAATGCGGTGACCGCGGCTTTGGCGCTGCCATACAGGTAGTTGCTGGCGCGGCCACGGTCGCCGGCCACCGAGGAAATCACTGCCAGATTGCTGCCGGGTGCCAGGCGCTGGGCCAGCGCGGTGCACAGCGCAATGGTGGAGGTGCCGTTGGTGACGAATTCGCGCAGCGCCACGTCCACCGAAGCGTCACAGGCGGCCTGGTCGGGCAAGGTGCCGTGGGCAATCAGCACGGTGTCGATGCCGGTATTCGCTGCCCATGCTGCATCGAGCATGCCGGCATGGGCGGCGATGTCATTCACGTCCAGCGCGTAGGTGCCGACCTGCGGCGCGCCGCGCACGCGCAGGTCGGCGGCGATGGCCTCCAGCCGTGCCGGGTTACGCGCTACAAGGAACACTGCCGCCGAACGTGTCGCGTACAGCCGCGCCACCGATTCGGCGATGGCGGAGGTGGCGCCGATGATGAGAATCTTCTGCATGCTTACTCCATGACCCGGCGCCAGAAGCCGGATGAAAAACGGGGGTCGATATGGGAACTGAAGGTTTCCCAGGCGGGGAACCCCTGGCGGAACAGGGCGGCCGACATCCGCGCATCCTTGGCCGGATACACCGCGCCACCCGCCTCGCTCACGATGCTGTCCAGGCGCTCAAGCATCCTGAACACGTCAGGTCCGGTATTGGGAAAGTCCAGTGCCAGCGTGGTGCCGGGCCGCGGGAAGGACAGCATACCCCGGGCCGGTGCTTTGCCGAATTCCTTCAGGACGGCGAGGAACGAGCCGCGACCGCTCCGGGAAATTTCCTGGAGCAGCGCCGCCGTGGCATCGCGCGCCGTGCTGGGCGGCAGCACGCACTGGTGCTGGAGGAAACCGGCCGGGCCGTACATCCGGTTCCAGTCATTGATGCCGTCCAGCGGATAGAAGTAGCTTTGGTAGTGCGCGACGTGGCGCTTGCTGCGCGCCTGCTGCCGCCAGTAGTACAGGGTGTTGAACGGGCGCAGGGTGAGGCCGTTGACCATCGACACCGGCGGCACGAATGGAATGCTGCGGCGGGGCATCGCGCTCGGCGTGGCCGCTCGCGGATTGCCACGCGCGTGGTCGCCACGCAGGAAATGTCCCCGCCCGAGTTGCTTGCCACTCGCCAGGCAGTCGATCCATGCCACGGTGTATTCAAAGTCGGCCGCCGATTCACGTGACAGCGCAAAGAACACGTCCAGCGAGTCGAAGCGGATCGACTCGGTCTCGATCCACGGACCGGGCACGCGCCGCAGTTGCAGTTCGGCCCAGGTCACCAGGCCAGTCAGGCCAAGCCCGCCGATGGTCGCGCTGAACAACCCGCTGGCATCGGTTTCATCCAGTGACACGCGCAAGCCATCGCTGCGCAGCAGTTCGAAGCAGCGCACGTGGTGACCGAAGCTGCCGGCACGGTGGTGGTTCTTGCCGTGCACGTCATTGGCGATTGCACCGCCTACGGTGGCGTAACGGGTGCCGGGCGTTACCGGTAGGAACCAGCCCTGCGGCAGGGCGATGTCGATGATCTCGGCCAGGGTCACCCCCGCCTCGCAGCGGACCACGCCGGTGGCCGGGTCGAACGCGATGAATCGGTCGAGCGCACGGCTCATCAGCAGGGCGCCGCCCGGGTTGAGGCAGCTGTCGCCATAACTGCGACCGTTGCCGTGCGGCAGCAGGGATTCTTCGGTCACAGGTAGCGCGGCGGCCCGGTCGCTGACCGGTAGCAGGCGTTGGGCTACCCGTGGGTAGCGGCCCCAGCATTGGCCGCTGCCAAGGGTCATATCGCGGCCAGCACGATCAGTATGCACAGCGCGATCACCACTTGGCTGCCACGGTCGGTGGCGGCAAAGACGATTGGGTCATCGTGCATGTTGCCGCGGTGGGCAACGATCCACATCCGACTGGTCCAGTACAGCAGCATCGGACACAGCAACCACAGCACCTTCGGATGGCGGTATAGCTCAAAGCTCTCGGGACTGTTGATGTACAGCGCGAACACCAGCACGCCGATATAGCCAGCGGCCGCACCCAGCGACTGCACCAGCGGCAGGTCTGCCACCGAATAGCCACGGCCCAGCGCCAGCTCCTTGCCGTTGGCCAGGGCCGAGGCCAGCTCGGTGTAGCGTTTGAGCATGGCCAGGCTAAGGAACACGAACATGGAAAATGCCAGAAGCCAGAATGAAAGTTGCGACCCTATGGCCACCGTGCCGCCAATGATGCGCACCGTATACAAGGCTGCCAGAAGCACCACGTCGATCATGACGATGCGCTTGAGCTGAAGGGAGTAGCTCAGAGTCATGACGTAGTAGCAGAGCAGCACAGCGGCAAACTCCAGGCTGCACGCCAAGGCGAGCGCGAAGCCGGCCAAGGCAATCAGCGGGGCTGCCAGCAAGCCATGCAGCAACGGCAGGGTGCCCGCGGCGAAGGGGCGCTTGCGTTTGCGCGGGTGCATGCGATCCGGGGTCAGGTCCAGGAGGTCATTGAGCAGGTAGACGCCCGATGCGCAGAGGCCGAATGCCAGGAAGGCGATGCCGGCGTCCATCAATGCTGCCGGATCCAGGAACCGGTGCGCGGTAAGCAACGGTACCAGCACCAGCAGGTTCTTCAGCCACTGGTAGATGCGCAGGGCCTTGAACCAGGTCATCACCCCGCCATTCTGCGAGGGCAGGTGCGCCAGGACCTCGGTCTCCCGGGCGGCATCGCGGGCCAGCCGCTCTCCGTTGTTGACCACGACCGCCCCTCCGGCGCGGGCCCAGACCTGCAGGTCGACCCGGCCGTTGCCCACGTAGTCGAAACCGCGTTCGCCGAAGCGTTCAGCCAGCGCCTTGCCCTTGTTTCGGCCGGACAGGTTGGTGTGCCCATCGCTGGCGATGACCTCCTCGAACAGGCCCAGGTGGTCGGCGATTGGCTGGACCAGGAGGTGGTCCGAGGCCGTGCACAGCACACGGGGGCGTTGCCGGGTTGTGCGCAGAAGATCCAGTACCCGATCGTCATACGGCAGGGTCTCCGCCGGGAGTTGAACGCGGGAGGCAAGCTGCCGCTTGACTGCAGCCTTGCCGCCCAGCAGCCAGAACGGGATCACGAACAGATAGAACGGGTTGCGGGCCAGCAGCGACAGCAAGGACTCGTAGAGGATGTCGCTACGCAGCAACGTACCGTCGAGATCCACGCAGAGGGCACGGGAATCAGGGCTCAAGACTTGGATCTCCTGCGGCGCCAAGGCGCTCGTACGGTGGGCAAGGGAAAATCCTTGCCCGTCAGTATGGCAGGAGCAACGTGACGCTAGTACTCGTTGCCTCTAGTTCCGAAGACCTCAAGGCCCGCCATGGCCACCATTCCGACGGCAATGGCGAGCCAAAGGGTCACCAGGCGTATGCCCACGGCAACGGCCAATGAAACCTCCACTGGCGCCCCCAGCGCCCCCAGCATCAGCACGATGGCGGCCTCGGTCGTACCTACGCCCCCGGGTACGAGGGATGCCGCGCCTGCCAGCATTGCCAGCGGGTAGATGCCCAGAGCATGGCTCCACGCCAGCGGGATGCCAATTGCATGGCACAGATATGCAAAAGCGGCAGCGGTGAAGAGCCAGGCGAGCGTCCCTATCGCTGCGCCGGGAATCACTACCCTGGGACGAAGGAGGGGGCCCGCCTGGCTGACCCCATCCAGCAGAAAGTGAGCCAGTCGTCTCACGCGGCTACCGGGGAGTCGCGAGGCGATGGTATACAGCGTGGCATTGAGCGGGGGCCACCGGCCGGCCAGGAACAACAGCACCAGAAAGCCCAGCACTGCGAAGGCAAGGGGAACAAAGGCGGGTACCAGCCAGGCTGCGCCGAGCCCGAGCAGGGTCAGCACGACCAGATCCAGGCCCCGCTCGTAGATAAACGTGGTAAGCACCACCGTCGGAGGGACCGCCATTCTGCCGAAGTAACGAATGCGCAGCAGTTCGCCGGCCTTTCCAGGTGAAACAGTGAACGAAAAGCCAGCCAGGTAAGCGCACAGACCAGGCGCCCATCGTATCGCAGCGAACCCCTGGGCTTTAAGCGCCATGCGCCAGCGTTGATAGCGCAGTCCGAAGCTGAGAAGGACCAACGCGGAGCACACCGCCAGCGGGCGACCGAGCTCTGCCAGCCGCATGAAGATGCCATTGCCCCTGTCGATGTAGAGAAGCAGCGCAACGTACAGCCCACAGGTAACCAGCAGAATGACGGCGGATTTCCACCGTGGTGCAGGCGCGTCACGCGTTGGGGAGGTGGCCTCTTGGATCGGGGACATTCGGTGGAAATCCGCTCTGATCAGCGTTGGCTGGTACCGAAAGTCTAACGACATCCGATCCGCGGGAGCGGTTTGCGCTACCGCGGATCGCAGATTCCCCTGACGGGCCGCCCGGTCCCGTTCTAGCGACTATCGATGATGAGATCCATCGACTTGTAACGTTCGATGATGCGCTTGCCTTCGTCGTAATAGTCCTTCTGCGCGGCCGGAACGAGACTCTCGGAATACGAGTCGTTCCCGTCGGTCAGGATGTACTCTCCGCCGATGTTCGAGATCCGATCCAGCGAGCACGATTCGAACAAGGTGCAGCCAAGGAAAAGATTGCGCGATTTGCGCACGTCCAGCAGGCTCAGGATGGTGGGTGCAAGGTCCAGCGAATTTTTCCCGCCCACATCAATCACGCTGTGTTCTATTCCCTTCCAGTACACCAGCAGGGGAATGGTATCCACGAAGTAACCCTTCATCCGGCCATCCGCCTTCACCACATCTGGACTGGGGTACGTGGAGTGGTCAGTGGTGAATACCAGTACCGTGTTTTCATGCAAGGGGCTGGCCATGAACCGTTGCAGGAATTTCCCTATGTCGCGGTCGTAAGTATGGAAGCGGTTCAACATCGGGTTGTCGGCGCCGGCGTACTTTGCCTCGCCATCAAGAAATGCGTGGGTCTGGAAGTTGTATGCTGCCGCAAAAAAACGCTTGTTGCCGGGCAGGCCTTCCAGCTCGGAAAGCATGGCGTCAAACAACTGCTCGTCGGTAAGGTATTTGGGTTGTTTTCCGGGGGCCGTGCGGATGTGATGGTCGTACAGGTAATCGCGTCCCAGGGTGCGGTCAAAACCCAGGGTGTCAATCATCTTGTTGATATATTCCTGTTGGGACAGGAAGAACATGCTTTGGTAGCCCTGCGTACGCAGAATGTCGGCTACGCTGATCCGCGATATGGCGGTGATGTCATGCGAGACATCGCGTTGGCCGATGCCGGTACCTTGCTTGTTGAATCCATCAATCTCCTGGTGGCCAGAGGTCAGCTGTCCGCGAAGGCCGCGGAAGGTGGCTGCGGTGTGGTTGTAGTAGTTGGAGAAGACAAGCGACTTGGCCGCGAGCGCATCAAGGTTTGGAGTCAGCCCCGGGTGCACCCCGCCGTAAGTACCCATCCAGCGTGCCGACATGCCCTCGGTAAAAATGACGATGACATTGGGATGTTCAGGCAGGCCTTTCTTGAGATTTTCGGGGAACTCGCTGTGGTATGTGGTGCGGCGGGAGAAGCTCTTGCGTGCCTCGATCATCTCTGCCGCACTCAACTGGGCGTGGGCGTTCATCCCCGCATAGGTGGCCACCGCGCGAAGGAAGGACGAAACCGGTGCTTCGCCACGGGCCACGACAATGCCGCGCGCCAGTGGCTGCGAGTGGATGGCTGCCGCGTAAACCCCGCCGGTGATGACAATGGCCAACAACAGAGGGCGTGCGGACCAGTTATCGTCCCCAGTCCTGCGCAGTACCGCGTTCAGGAAAGCGGCAAGAAGAAACAGCCCGATCAGCAGGTAAATGCCGTTGAACGAGATGAGGCCGGTGACTTCATTGTTCGCGAATGCGATGGGCGGGATCATGCCGCCAGATATCCAGATGGAATACAGCTGCCCGATATAAATGCAGCCGGCGGCGGCCATTGGGACAAGTGCAATGGCCCTCATCCATGCGCGACGAGGGCGCAGGGCCAATCGCGTCATCATTTCCAGCAGCGCCAGCTCCAGGATGCAGGTTGCGGAGAACCAGGCCAAGTCCGGAACCGAATAGAACTGCCGCATCCGGATAATGACTGCCAGGGTCAGTAGTGCCGCTACCGAAGTACCCCATCCGGGCAGAAAAGCATTTGAAGCCAGGTTTTTTTTTGTCATCAGCAACCGGGAGGAGTCCAGCCGTTCCTCCAACATCTCCATGGTTCAGTTGGGTCGTTGCGCTGGAGTCCGATCCGCCCTGTGCGGTCGGCGCGTGATGATAGTGCATCTGTCACGAAGTTGACATATACCATTGGTAATGGGAGAGATTCGTCGGCTTGTAAAGACGATCTGCTAATCGGCAGACTTGAACACCAGCCGCGAGAAGATCAAATAATTCCAGGCTGCGACCATCCCCATGGTCACGAACTTTGCGGCCAGTGGATGGAACCCGGCCGGTCCTGCCAACAGGAAAATGGCCAGGTTGCTCGCACATAGATTGATCGCTGCGACGAATCCGTACTTGGCGAGCTCGCCTCCCATAGGTCCGCTGCTGCGAAATACCCAGTGACGGTTCATCAGGAAGCTGACAACGAAGCCACAGCCGAAGCTTGAGGATTGATTGAGCAGAAGCCAGTCGCTACCCAGGACAAGTTGCAGAACGGCAAACGCGGAATACTCAACGGCAGCCGCTGACCCGCCGGAAATCAGAAACCGCAGCACCCTCAGTTTCATGTCGGCTCCGGTAATGCCAGGGTGCCGCAACGGCACCCTGGCATCCCAACGATGGATATCAAAGCGCCGCTTCCAGCTCCGGCAACAGCGTGAACAGATCGCCCACCAGCCCGATGTCGGCAATCTCAAAGATCGGCGAATCCGGGTCCTTGTTGATCGCCACGATGGTGCCGGCGTCCTTGATCCCGGTCAGGTGCTGGATCGCACCGCTGATGCCCACCGCCACGTACAGTTCCGGCGCAATGATCTTGCCGGTCTGGCCCACCTGCAGGTCGCTGGGCACGTAGCCGGCGTCCACCGCAGCACGCGAGGCGCCCACGGCTGCACCGAGCTTGTCGGCCAGCTGGAAGATCACCTTGAAGTTCTCTTCCGAGCCCACGCCACGGCCGCCGGAGACCACGCGCTTGGCGCTCTGCAGGTCGGGGCGGTCGGTGGCACCGGCGGCCAAGCCGATGAAGCGGGTGTGGGTCGGCAGGGCCGCGTCCACGCTGGCCGCTTCCACTGCGGCGCTGCCGCCGGTGGCCGCTTCCGGCCAGGACGCCGCACGCACGGTGGCCACCACGATCTGGTCGGCCGGCAGGTCCACGGTGATGATCGCGTTGCCGGCGTAGATCGGGCGCTTGAAGCTGTGGCTGCCTTCAACGGTCATCAGGTCGGACACCTGGTTGACGCCCAACAGCGCGGCCACGCACGGCATCAGGTCCTTGCCGAAGGTGGTCGAGGGGCCGAACACGTGGGTGTAGCCCTTGGCCAGTTGCGCGATCTGCGGGGCCAGTACCTGGGCCAGCGCCTGCGCATTGGCCGGGTTGGCCACGGTCAGTACCTTGGCCACGCCTGCCAGGCCGGCCGCTTGGGCGGCGACGGTGGCTGGATCGGCAGCCAGCACCAGCACATCGATGCTGGCGCCGCTGATCGCAGCGGCGGCGCTGACGGTCTTGGCGGTAGCGGCGTTGAGCTTGCCGTCATGGTGTTCGGCGACAACGAGGATCTTGGTCATTACAGCAACCCCTTCTGCTTGAGTGCGGCAACCAGTTCGGCCGCGTCCTTGACCATCACGCCCTTGCTGCGCTTGGACGGCGCGGCGTACTGGGTGGTCTTGAAGGTATCGGCGGCATCGACGCCGAGATCGGCCAACTGCAGGCTCTCCAGCGGCTTGGCCTTGGCCTTCATGATGTCGGGCAGCTTGATGAAGCGCGGCTCGTTCAGGCGCAGGTCGGTGGTGACCACGGCCGGCAGGTCCACTTCCAGCGTTTCCAGGCCGGCGTCGACTTCACGCGTCACCGTGGCCTTGCCGTCGGAGATCTCCAGCTTGCTGGCGAAGGTCGCCTGCGGGCGGCCCCACAGCGTGGCCAGCATCTGGCCGGTCTGGTTGGCATCGTCGTCGATGGCCTGCTTGCCCAGGATCACCAGGTCCGGCTGTTCCTTCTCGACCAGCTTGAGCAGGGTGCGCGCGGCGGTCAGCGGCTGGATGGCCTGGTCGGTGACCACGTGGATGGCGCGGTTGGCGCCCATGGCCAGGCCGTTGCGCAGGTGCGCCTGGGCGTCGGCCGGGGCGATGGTGGCGACGATCACCTCGGTGGCGATGCCCTTGTCGCGCAGGCGCAGGGCTTCTTCCAGCGCGATTTCATCGAACGGATTGGGGGACAGCTTGACGCCGTCGGTGACCACGCCGGAACCGTCCGGCTTGACCTGAATGCGGACGTTGTAGTCCACCACGCGCTTGTACGCGACGAGGATTTTCATCTGGTGCGGGATCCTTCAATAACGGGGAACGTCCGGCGCCTGGGAAGCAACCGGTTCGGGGGTGGGACGGTGATTCTAACTGTCCCCGCGCTACCATGCGAATGCGTATGGAAATGCTGCGCTGCAGTATCGCGACGCTTACACCCGGCCGTATGAACGGGTTGAAGACAGTCTGAAACACAGCTGCATGTATGCTGTAACGCTCAATCGGGTGCCGTACTGGTGCCCTTAAGAAGAAACCGAACTGGAGAACGGGAAGTGCCCACATGGCTTGTAACCGGCGGAGCCGGATTCATTGGCGGTAATTTTGTCCTCGAAGCTGTCGCCAAAGGCGTACGCGTCGTCAATCTGGACGTCCTTACCTATGCGGGCAATCTGAAAACCCTGGCCCCCCTTGAGGGCAACCCGGACCATGTGTTCGTCCAGGGTGATATCGGCGACCGTGACCTCGTGGCCCGCCTGTTGGCCGAGCACCGGCCCGACGCGGTGTTGAACTTCGCCGCCGAAAGCCACGTGGACCGCTCCATTGATGGTCCCGGTGCCTTCATCCAGACCAACGTGGTCGGCACCCTGGGGCTGCTCGAAGCCGTTCGTGACTACTGGAAGGCACTGCCGGCCGAGCAGGGCGCGGCGTTCCGCTTCCTGCACGTGTCCACCGATGAGGTGTACGGCACCCTGGGTGAAACCGGGAAGTTCAGCGAAACCACCCCGTATGCGCCCAACTCGCCCTACTCGGCGTCCAAGGCTGCTTCGGACCACCTGGTGCGCGCATTCCACCACACCTACGGGTTGCCGGTGCTGACCACCAACTGCTCCAACAATTACGGCCCGTACCACTTCCCGGAGAAGCTCATCCCGCTGGTGATCGCCAAGGCGCTGGCCGGCGAACCGCTGCCGGTCTATGGCGACGGAAAGCAGGTACGCGATTGGCTGTTCGTGTCCGACCACTGCGAGGCCATCCGTACCGTGCTGGCCAAGGGCCAGGTCGGCGAGACCTACAACGTGGGTGGCAACTCGGAAAAGGAAAACATCGAAGTGGTGCACGCCATCTGCGCGCTGCTGGATGCACGCCGTCCGCGCGAGGACGGTCAGCCGCGCAGCAGCCAGATCACCTACGTGGCGGACCGTCCCGGGCATGACCGCCGCTATGCGATCGATGCGAGCAAGCTGAAGGATCAGCTGGGCTGGGAGCCGAAGTACACCTTCGAGCAGGGCATCGGCTTCACCGTCGACTGGTACCTGGACAACCAGGAGTGGGTCAATGGCGTGCTGGATGGCAGCTACCGCCTGCAGCGCATCGGCACCACGGCCTAAAGGATCCATATATGACGCAACGCAAAGGCATCATCCTGGCGGGCGGCTCCGGCACGCGCCTCTATCCGATCACCAAGGGCGTCAGCAAGCAGCTGCTGCCGGTGTACGACAAACCGATGATCTACTACCCCCTCAGCGTGTTGATGCTGGCGGGAATCCGCGACGTGCTGATCATCAATACGCCGCACGAGCAGGCACTGTTCCAGACCCTGCTGGGTGACGGTTCGCAGTGGGGCATGAACATCGAATACGCCGTACAGCCGAGCCCCGATGGGCTGGCGCAGGCGTACCTGATCGGCAAGGATTTCGTCGGCGGCAAGCCCAGTTGCCTGGTGCTGGGTGACAACATTTTCCACGGTCACGGTCTGCGCGAAGTGCTGCGCAATGCCGACCAGCGCGAAACCGGCGCAACCGTGTTCGGCTACTGGGTGAACGACCCTGAGCGCTATGGCGTGGCCGAATTCGACAAGGCCGGCAAGGTGATCGACCTGGTGGAGAAGCCGGCCAATCCGCGCTCGAACTATGCGGTCACCGGCCTGTACTTCTACGACGGCAATGCCAGCCACCACGCCGCTGAGCTGAAGCCTTCGCCGCGTGGCGAGCTGGAAATCACCGATCTGAACCAGCGCTACCTGCGCGAGGGCAACCTGCACCTGGAAGCGCTGGGTCGTGGCTACGCGTGGCTCGATACCGGCACGCACCAGTCGTTGCTGGAGGCCTCCAACTTCATCGAGACCATCCAGACCCGCCAGGGCCTGCAGGTCTGCTGCCCCGAGGAGATTGCGTTCGGGCAGGGTTGGATCACTGCCGAGCAGCTGGAAGCGCTTGCTGCCCCTCTCATCAAGAATGGTTATGGCCAGTACCTGCATGCGATGGCCGTGCGTGGAGTTGTTCCGTGAAAGTGATTGAAACCAAGTTGCCCGGTTGCGTGGTGATCGAGCCGGCGGTATTCGGCGACGAGCGTGGCTTCTTCTTCGAAACCTGGAACGCAGAGCGGTTCGGCCAGCACGGCCTGCCGACGAAGTTCGTGCAGAGCAACGTCTCCACCTCCGCCAAGGGCGTGCTGCGTGGCCTGCATTACCAGTGGCCGCGCCCGCAGGGCAAGCTGGTCAGCGTGCTGGAAGGCGAGGTCTATGACGTGGCCGTGGATATCCGCCGCGGTTCGCCGACGTTCGGCCAGTGGGAAGCGGTGGTGCTGAGCGCCGAAAACAAGAAACAGTTCTGGATCCCGGAAGGGTTCGCACACGGTTTCGCCGTGCTGTCCGAGCGTGCGGTGTTCAGCTACCTGTGCACCGAGGTCTACCTGAAGGACTTCGATGCCGGTGTGCGCTGGAACGACGCCGACATCGCGGTGGACTGGCCGATCAGCGGCCCGACCCTGTCGGCCAAGGACGAAGCCGCGCCGTTCCTGAAAGACATCGCCGAAGAGCGCCTGCCGGTCTTCACCGCATGACGGTGCTGGTGTTTGGCGGCAACGGTCAGCTGGGCCAGGAGCTGCTGCGCGCGCTGGCACCGCTGGGGCCCGTGGTGGCGACCACCCGCAGTGGCCTGCTGGCAGATGGAAGCCCGTGCGAGGTTGCCGATTTCAACGCGCCCGACGCATTGACTGCGGTGCTCGAACGCATCCAACCGGCGGTGGTGGTGAACGCTGCCGCCTACACGGCCGTGGACCGCGCCGAAGGCGAGCGTGATGCCGCCTGGCGTGCCAATGCCGAGGCGCCGGGCGTGATTGCGCGCTGGTGTGCGGCGGCAGGCGTGCCGTTGGTGCATTACTCCACCGACTATGTGTTCGATGGGCAGGGCCGCCGTCCGTATCGCGAGGACGATGCCACCGCACCGCTGGGCGTGTATGGCGAAAGCAAGCTGGCCGGTGAGGACGCCGTGCGGGCGGCCGGCGGCCGCCACCTGATCTTCCGCACCGCGTGGGTGTACGCCTCGCACAGCGCCAACTTCCTGCGCACCATGCTTCGTGTGGGTGCTGAACGTGATGTGCTGCGCGTGGTCGCCGACCAGGTGGGAACGCCGACGCCGGCCGCGCTGATTGCCGACGTAACCGCGCAGGCGTTGCAGCACCCGGGCGCGCTTTCCGGTACATGGCACCTCACGGCAGAGGGCGAAACCAGCTGGCATGGATTTGCCGAAGCCATTTTTGCCGAGGCGGTGGCCGCAGGAAAACTGGCGCGCGCACCAACGGTCGAGGCGATCACCACCGCCGAGTATCCCACCCCGGCCAAGCGGCCTGCCTATTCGCACCTGGACGTGGCCAGGATCCAGTCGGATTTCGGCATCGCGCTGCCCAGCTGGCAGGACGGGTTGAAGCGTGTGATTGCTGAGATGTGAGCAGCCACGCAGGGCGTGGCTCTACGCACAAGAAAGAAACCCGGCATCGCCGGGTTTTTTGTTGGGCGTGCGCCAGCGGCTCAGCTGCGGCCGTACGTATCTTCGAAGCGCACGATGTCATCTTCGCCGAGGTAACTGCCCGACTGCACTTCGATCAGCTCCAGTGGCAGCTTGCCCGGGTTGCGCAGCCGGTGGGTCACGCCCAGCGGGATGTAGGTGCTCTGGTTCTCGCCCAGCAGGATCACCTCGTCACCGCGGGTGACTTCGGCCGTGCCGCTGACCACCACCCAGTGCTCGGCGCGGTGGTGGTGCATCTGCAGGCTCAGCGTGCCGCCGGGCTTGACCGTGATCCGTTTGACCTGGAACCGCTCGCCGTTGTCGATGGAATCGTAGGCGCCCCAGGGGCGGTACACCTTGCGGTGCCAGGTGGCTTCAGGACGTGCGTCGGCCTTGAGCCGCGCCACCACCTGCTTGATCTCCTGCATGCGATCGCTGCGGCCCACCATCACCGCATCATCGGTCTCCACCACGATCACGTCATCCAACCCGACCAGTGCGATCAGGCGCTCACCATAAGCGTAGGTGTTGCGGCAGTCGATGGCGATGACGTCGCCATGATGGGCGTTGCCATCGGCGTCCTGCGCCGACACATCGCGCAGCGCGGTCCACGAACCCACGTCATTCCAGCCTGCATCCAGCGGCACTACCACGGCATCGGCGGTCTTTTCCATCACTGCGTAGTCGATGGAATCGGCCGGCACCGCCGCGAAGGCGTCCTTGTCCAAGCGGGTGAAGTCGGTGTCCCGCCGCGCCAGCTGCCAGGCGTTGCGGCTTGCGGCCAGCATGGCCGGCTGGAAGCGTTCCAGTTCGGCCAGGTAACGCGAGGCCTTGAACAGGAACATGCCGCTGTTCCAGAAATACCCGCCGGACTGCACGTACTGCAGCGCGGTGTCGGCATCGGGCTTTTCGACAAACCGGTCCACCGCGCGCACGGCATCGCCGGAAGACGCCTTGATGTAGCCGTAGCCGGTTTCCGGTCCCGTGGGCACGATGCCGAAGGTGACCAGCTTGCCGTCGCGGGCGGCAGGCAGTGCACGGATCACGGCGGCACGGAAGGCCGCCTCATCCGCGATCACATGGTCCGACGGCAACACCAGCAGCAGCGGGTCGCCATCGTCCAGCGTGGCCTCGAGTGCCGCCACCGCGATGGCCGGCGCGGTGTTGCGCCCGACCGGTTCCAGCAGGATGGCCTGCGGCTGCACGTCGAGCTGCTGCAGCTGTTCGGCGGCGACGAAACGATGTTCCTCGTTGGCCACCACCAGCGGCGCACGCCCGGCGATGGGGGCCACGCGCTGCCAGGTGGCCTGCAGCATGGTCTGCTCGCCGGCCAGTGCCAGGAACTGCTTGGGGTAGGCCTCGCGCGACAGCGGCCACAGCCGCGTGCCGGAGCCGCCAGACAGGATCACTGGAAGAATGTCGTTCATCGGGCTGGGCCTCAGGATGCCTTGAGCAACTGGGAAATCTCGTCGGTGCGCTGCTGAAGCAGTGCTGCGTCGCCACGTGCTTCCACGTTCAGGCGCAACAGCGGCTCGGTATTGGAGCTGCGCAGGTTGAAGCGCCACTGGCCAAAATCAGCGCTGATCCCGTCGGTATGGTCCAGCACCGGCGATTGCGCGGCGTAGTGCTCCATCACGCGGGCAACGGCGGCCTTGGCATCGGTCACCTTGAAGTTGATCTCGCCACTGCACGGGAATTTCTGCATGCGCGCTTCCACCAGGTCGGCCAGCGAACGGCCCGATTCGGACACCAGTGCGGCGATCAGCAACCACGGAATCATGCCCGAGTCGGCATAGGCGAACTCGCGGAAATAATGGTGCGCGCTCATTTCGCCGCCATACACGGCATTTTCGCTGCGCATCTTTTCCTTGATGAAGGCGTGCCCGCTCTTGCACAGCACCGCTTCGCCGCCGGCCTCTTCCACCATCTCGATGGTGTTCCAGAGCAGGCGCGGGTCGTGCACGATCTTGCCGCCGGGCTGGCGGGCCAGGATCGCCTGGGCGAGCAGGCCGACCAGGTAATAGCCTTCGATGAAGCGGCCGGAATGGTCGAAGAAGAAGCAACGGTCGAAATCGCCGTCCCAGGCAATGCCGAAGTCCGCGCCATGGTCGCGCACGGCCTGTGCGGTCAGCGCGCGGTTTTCCGGCAGCAGCGGGTTGGGAATGCCGTTGGGGAAGCTGCCATCGGGCTCATGCGCGATGCGGATGAACTCGAACGGCAGGTGCGGGGCCAGCAGGTCGACGATGGTGCCGGCGCCGCCATTGCCCGCGTTGACCACCAGCTTCAGCGGCTTGAGCGCGGCGCGGTCCACGTAGCTGAGCAGGTGCTCGATATAGGCGCCCTTGTCGGTGTGCGACTGGATGCCCGCCTTGGGCGCCACGGCAGGTGCAGTGTCGGCCTCGACCGCGTCGGAAATCGCGAACAGGCCGGTGTCCGAGCTGATCGGCCGGGCCTGCTGCTTGACCAGCTTCATGCCGTTGTAGTCCATCGGGTTGTGGCTGGCCGTGACCATGACTCCGCCAGCGGCATTAAGGTGGTCGACCTGGAAATACACTTCCTCCGTGCCGCACAGGCCGATGTCCAGCACCTCACGACCGGCACCGCGCAGGCCGGCGGCCAGCGCATCCTGCAGGCCGGGGCTGGTCAGGCGCACGTCATGACCCACCACCACCGTGCCCGGCTCCAGCTGGGCAGCCAGCGCCACGCCGATCCGGCGCGCCAGGTCTTCGTTCAGCTCGTCCGGCACGCGGCCGCGGATGTCGTATGCCTTGAATGCGGGGAGGGTCATCGTGAGTCCTATCCTGAGTCAGTAGGCAAGTTTAGCTGCTGTCATGTATGGGAATCGTTTTCAGGCCCCAACACCGCGTGACCGAACGGGCCTCAGCCGCTTCCGCCAGAACGCCTGCCCCCGGTTTTCCTGGGCACCACGCCCGGCAGTGGCGCGAGCAGGGCATCCAAGTCGGCGTCGTTGAAGCGTGGCCCGGTGCCAGCGCCGCCCTCGAGGATCGATTCGGCCAGCGCCGCCTTGCGTTGCTGCAACTCGGCAATGCGCTCCTCGATGCTGCCGGCGGCAATGAGCTTGTAGACGAACACGGGTTGCTGCTGGCCGATGCGGTGGGCGCGATCGGTGGCTTGGTTTTCCGCCGCCGGGTTCCACCAGGGGTCGAAGTGGATCACGGTGTCTGCCGCCGTCAGGTTGAGGCCGACGCCGCCGGCTTTCAGGCTGATCAGGAAAACGGGAACCTGGCCCTGCATGAAGGCCTGCACCGGCGTGGCACGATCCTTGGTACTGCCGGTCAGTTCGACATAGGCGAGCCCGAGCTCGTCCAAGGTCTTCCCGATCAGTGCCAGCATGCTGGTGAACTGCGAGAACAGCAGGATGCGGCGGCCTTCCTCGACCAGCTCCGGCAGCATGTCGCGCAGCAGTTCCAACTTGGCCGAGCCTGCGCTGCGTGCTCCTTTGTCGCCGGGCAGCAGGCGCGGGTCGCAGCATACCTGGCGCAGTTTCAGCAGGGCGTCGAGGACCACGATGTGGCTCTTGGCCAGGCCGTTGCTGGCAATGGCATCGCGTACCTTTTTTTCCATGGCGGCGCGCACCGTTTCGTAAAGGTCGCGCTGCCCGCCTTCCAGGGCAACCGTGCGGGTGATGAGCGTCTTGGCTGGCAGCTCGGTCGCCACCTGGTCCTTGCGCCGGCGCAACATGAACGGCCGCAGGCGCTGTGCCAGCAGCTGCGCGCGTTGGCGGTCGGTGCCGCGCTCGATGGGGTGGCGCCAGTGCTGGTTGAACTGTTTTTCGCTGCCGAGCAGGCCGGGCAGCAGGAAATCGAAGTGCGTCCACAGCTCGCCCAGGTGGTTCTCCAGTGGCGTGCCGGTCAGGCACAGGCGATGGCGTGCCTGCAACATGCGCAAGGTGGCGGCAGCGCGTGATTTTGGATTCTTCACCTGCTGCGCTTCGTCCAGTATCAGCAGGTGGTAGCGGTGCGCCTGCAGCGCATCTTCGTCGCGCCACAGCAACGGGTAGGTGGTCAACACCAGGTCGTGCCCGGCGATCTGTTCGAACAACGCCTCGCGTCCGGTGCCATGCAGCGTCAGCACGCGCAGGCCGGGGGTGAAGCGGGCGGCTTCAGTCTGCCAGTTGTTCAGCAGCGAGGTCGGCAGCACCACCAGCGCTGGCCGGTCCAGCCGGCCGCTTTCCTTTTCCAGCAGCACGTGGGCCAGGGTCTGCAGGGTCTTGCCCAGGCCCATGTCGTCGGCCAGTACGCCACTCAGGTCCTGTTGCCGCAGATACTGCAGCCACGCCAGGCCTTCCTGCTGGTAGGGGCGCAGGGTGGCCGCCAGTCCGAGCGGCGCACTTACTGCTGCCATGGCCGGACCGTCCAACAACCGTTGCACCAGCGCGCGGGTGTCCTTGCGGTCCTTGAACTGCAACCGCGCAGTGTCCTGCAGGGCACGCAGGCGGCCCCGGTCGCGGGCAGAAACCCGCAGCGATGCATCGCGCGATCCGAACAGGTCGGCCAGCAGCGCGATCACCGGCTTCAGGCGCCCGGCACGAAGTACCAGGCGGGTGTTGTCGGCCGCCGACAACAGGATGCGTTCGTCGTCATCGATGGCATCGAGCTGCCCCCGCATCCAGCGCGGGTCGGTCTGCAGCATCTGCTGAAGCAGCGGTGCCAACGGCACGTTACGGTCATCGACCTGGACGTCCAGCGCCAGGTCGAACCAGCCTTCCTGGCTGGGGTCAGGGAGGATATCCAGGTGGATGTCCTCCACCAGGGTGATGCGATGGCGGAAATCATCGTCGGGCTCGATCTTCCAGCCCAGCGCCTCCAGGCGCGGCGCGTCTTCGAGCATGAAACGCGTCCAGTCGAAGCTGCGCAGTTCGAACGATGGCCCGGCACCTTCCAGCGTCGCACGTGGCTGGCGTTCGCGGTGCAGTTTTACCGTCCCGAGTTCGGTCTCGCGTCGCGCCTCTTCGGCCAGGTCGCGCGGAAGCAGGCAAAGCTGGCCATCTGCATCATGGGCAAACAACGAGGGATCTCCCAGGACGCGAACGTGGTCGTCGTATTCGAAGGCGACCGTGGCCATGTCAGTCCATTGCGAAGGATCGCGGCGGCGCAGCCAGGCCGGACGATACTCCAGGCTGTGCAGGCGCAGGACCGGGGACATCGAGGCGATGCGCAGGGTGGGCAGGGCCTCGGCGCTGCCAGGTCGTGGCAGTGCTGAATCGATCTGCTGCAGCATCTGGGCGACCACGGCTTCTTCGTTCGGCAGCAGTGGTGGCAGGCTGAGGAAGGCGTCTGCATCCTGGGCCGACACGTCCAGCGCCAAGGGGCCGACCTCACCGGTCACCGGGTCCAGGTAGCACGCTGACGTTCCGAGCACCATTCCCTCGGCACCTCCCTCCAACTGCAGGGTGGGCGCGGGCAGCAGCGTGCCGTGATGGTCGGTGGGCGTCCACGCCAGCTCCCCGCGGCGCAGCGGACCCGCGCGCGCGGCCACCCGTTCGTGGAGAGAGGGACCGGACACCCAGCCATGGCCGCTGGAGACGACCAGGGCCAGCAGGGCGGCGACATCGATCTGCGCGGTCTTCAGCTGGTTCTGCTGGAGCAGCCACAACTGGGTAAGGATCGCGATATCGATCTGGGTCAGGTGGCCAGCCGGTTCCAGCAGCACGTCCGGGGTGATGTCCAGCAGTTTGTCGAAGGTCACCGCGCCGTTGGCGGCCTGCCGGGTTCGATGGACGACGATGAAGGGCCGGAAGTGGCTCGTCGACAGTGTGAAGGCGATACCGCGAGGGTGCCGAGGGGCTGGGGTGACGCGACCGGCCTGCCAGCGCGACAATTCCGCGAGCAGCTGCGGGCGTGGCGGAAGGGTGAGGTCGGTGGCGGCAAGTGCAGCGTCTGGCATTTCGTCAGGTGCCAGCAGCACCGCCAGCAGTACGGCGGCCATATGCTTGCAGATGTCGTCTACCGGGCAGGTGCAATCGCCCTTCAGGCGGCTGCGCGCGGTACGGGTGCTGGCGCGCAGGTCGATCCAGACCTGATAGGGCTGCTTGACGGAACCCTTCACATCGGCTGTCAGCACCGCGTCCTGCAGTTCCACATTGCGCACCCCTGACAGGCAACGCTCGCTCTTTTCCAGGGTCCAGGCGTCGAACCAGCGGAACAGGTCATCTTCGTTGAAAGGTGCTGCCATGGCCCGCCTTGGGTTGCGACATGCAGCGTCGCGCGCTGCACCGGTATGAATGGAGATGGACATTCTAGGACGATACGGGCACCGGTTCCGGCACCGGGTGGCGGCCATGCTGCGTCGCATCCCGGGCTATCGAGGGTGACCGGCTAGAATGGCCCCATCCATACCGTGCAGGGCCAGACCGCAATGCAGCAACCCACTTCCAACGGCAAGCGCAGCAAGCGCTTTGCTTCCGCAGCAGAAGCCCTGCAGGGCGCGGTGGCCGATGGCCAGACCCTGGCGGTCGGCGGCTTCGGCCTGTGCGGCATTCCCGAAGCGCTGATCGCGGCGCTGCGTGACACCGGGGTGAAAGGCCTGACGGTGATTTCCAACAATGCCGGTGTGGACGGTTTCGGCCTGGGCCAGCTGCTGGAAACGCGGCAGATCAGCAAGATGATTTCGTCCTACGTGGGCGAAAACAAGGAATTCGAGCGCCAGTACCTGGCCGGCGAGCTGGAGCTGGAGTTCAACCCGCAGGGCACCCTGGCCGAGCGCCTGCGTGCCGGCGGTGCCGGCATTCCGGCCTTCTTCACCGCTACCGGCTTCGGCACGGTGGTGGCCGAGGGCAAGGAAACCCGCGAATTTGATGGCAAGCACTACGTGATGGAAACCGCGCTGCGCGCCGACGTGGCGCTGGTCAAGGCATGGAAGGCCGACGAGGCGGGCAACCTGGTGTTCCGCAAGACCGCGCGCAACTTCAACCCGGCCTGCGCGATGGCCGGCAGGCTGTGCGTGGTGGAAGTGGAAGAGGTGGTGCCAGTGGGCAGCATCGATCCGGACCACGTGCACCTGCCGGGCATCTACGTGCACCGCATCGTGCACAATCCCACCCCCGAAAAACGCATCGAACAGCGCACCGTGCGTGCGGAGGACAACTGACATGGCATGGACCCGCGATGAAATGGCGCAGCGCGCCGCCCGCGAGCTGACCGATGGTGCGTACGTGAACCTGGGCATCGGCCTGCCGACCCTGGTGGCCAACTACATTCCGGACGGCGTGGATGTGTGGCTGCAGTCCGAGAACGGCCTGCTCGGCATCGGCCCGTTCCCGACCGACGCCGAGGTGGATGCGGACCTGATCAATGCCGGCAAGCAGACCGTCACTGCACGGGCCGGCGCCAGCTACTTCGGCAGCCACGACAGCTTCGCGATGATCCGCGGCGGCCACGTCAACCTGGCCATCCTCGGCGCGATGCAGGTCACCGACAAGGGCGACCTGGCCAACTGGATGGTGCCGGGCAAGATGGTCAAGGGCATGGGCGGCGCCATGGACCTGGTGGCCGGCGTGCAGCGCGTGGTGGTGCTGATGGAACACACCGCCAAGAACGGCGAGCACAAGATCCTGCCCGAGTGCACCCTGCCACTGACCGGCGTGGGCGTGGTCGACCGGATCATTACCGACCTGGCGGTATTCGATGTCACCGATGCAGGCTTGGCCCTGGTCGAGGCCGCGCCGGGCGTGAGTACCGACGAGTTGAAGGAAAAGACCGGCGTCAGCTTCAGCTGAGCCGGCAGCGCGGGGGTCCGCACGCTGTGCCGGCGTGCGGGTCAGCCGCGTCTGGCGTAGGCATAGCCCGCCCCCTCCGTCGTCGCGCCGATCGTGGCCACGGTATACCCGGCATCCACGCACACCGCACCCAGCGCACGCTCCAGCGCGTGTGCCAGCGTCCCGTCGACCTGGCCGTGTTCGGCGTCGAACGCGCTGGGTGGCAGGTGGGCATCCAGCAACGGCCGCAGGGCCGCCAGTCGCACCCAGAACATGCTGCCGGCGCTGAACTTCGCCGCGCGGATGTCGGTGTGCAGGCCAAGCCGCACCTGCAGCCGCTGCAGCGCGGCGTCATTGGCGCCCACGTAGTCGCGCACCGACAACAGGTGGCCGGCCGGGGCCAGCAGGCCCAGCTCGCGGTCCTGCGCGAAACGCGCCACTGCCTGCGCGCCGTGGCCATCGTCGAGCAGCTGCAGCAGCAGTTCCTGGCGCCATTGTGCGCCCTGCTGCATGTGGGTGGAGCGCTTGGTGTGCAGCTTGAGCACCACGTCCTCGCCTTCCTCCAGCAGCCGGTTGGCCACGTGCAGGAACGGCAGGACGTCGCGGCCATGGTTGGCGAAGGCCATCACCTCACCGGCCAGGCCGGAGGCCTGCAGCAACGTCTGCACCCGGTCGAGGTGCTCATGGGCGGTGCTGATGATGAGGCGGCAATCAAGGGCACTCTGCTTCAACTGCGCCAGCAGCTCACCGAGCTCTTCCAGGTACCACGCGTGGATCACCACGCAGGGGCGCGTTGCGGTGCGCGCAGCAGCGGGTGCGTGCAGTGCCTGTCGGGTGGCATCCAGGTACGCATGGCCCAGCCGCAGGTCCGGCTCCAGCACTGCGCCTTCGGCCCACTCGTTCCAGGCGTTGATGAACACCAGGCGGTGGCTCGGCGGAATCGGCGCCAGGCGCTGGTGGATCGTGGTCGAAAGCCAGTCGCGGTAGCCGCGCGGTGACGCGTGCAGGTACACGCGGCCGCGCCCGGAGCGCCGCGCCTCGTTGTCCCAGCCGGGATTGACCCCGGGGTACATCGGGTAGTCGGGCAGCGGGCGCGCGGCGATTTCGCTGGCCAGCTCGCGCCAGTCGCGCACGTCGCCGTGGAACTCCGGGTTGATCAGGAACTGGTCGGCGGTCAGCGAGCGTGGGTTGCTCATGTTCGGCGGGAATTCGACGGCCGCATCGAAATCGATATCGCGCGGGTCTGGGCGCTCGAAGCCCTGCACGTACGCCAGGTGGATCTCGCCGATGTCGTGATCCCGGCACCACTGGCGCCAGCGCTGTGCGGTGGCCCGTGCGTCGGGCAGCAGGTGCGGGCGGTACACCAGCAGCATTGGCTTGCCATCTACCTTCAACGCGCGGCGGTCGCGCAGGTAGTCGGCCACGTGCGTGATGAAGGCGATATCGTCCCCGGCGCTGTGCTGCTGGCCGATCAGGATGTCATCGCCGCGCCCGTCCCAGCGCCGTGCCCAGTTCTCGTTGGCCCAGCACAGGCAGAACGGCATCTCGATGCTGTCGTCGGCCAGCCATTGGCGCAGCGGCGTCTCCAGCAGCGTGGTGCCGCTGAACCAGTAGTAGTAGAAGCAGAACGCGCCAATGCCGTACTCGAGGGCCAGGGCGGCCTGGTCGCGCATCACCTGCGGGCTGCGCAGGTCGTAGAAGCCCAGGTCGGCCGGCAGCCGTGGCTGCACGTGGCCTTCGAACTGGGGCAGAGCGCGGGTGACATTGCGCCATTCGGTGAAGCCCTTGCCCCACCACGTATCGTTCTGTTCGATCGGATGGAACTGCGGCAGGTAGAACGCCACCAGCGTGGCCGGCAGTGTTGCAGGCAAGGCCTCGGCCCGGTACGGCACGTGGCCGATGGCAGGCTCATCGGCGCGGACCAGCGGCCGGCGGGCGCAGTCGCCACCCGACGCATCAAGCCGCCCGCGCGGCGGTGGCGGTACCCAGTCCGAATGCCGGTCCAGAAAGCGGCCGCGCAGGCGGTCGCGCTGCCCTTCTGACAGGGGCAGCGCCCGGAAGCCGGTGCGCAGCACCAGGTAGACCGCAGCGCGCAGCCTGGCCTTCAGGGCGGTCATGAACGGCAGACCCAGGTCAGGGTGAACGCGGCAACGGGCATGGGGACTCCAGCACAACGGGAATGGCCGTCATTCTGGGCGTTCGCCGGTGCAGCGGCAATGCAGGGCGAGGGCGTGCGTCGCTGAACCCATCACCGCCCGGATTACGCCCGCCAGTGCCTGCGCCTGACCGGCCGAAACTGTACCGACACCGCCGGCTCCGCAGCACGCAGCAGGATGGCGCCGTCATACATTTCCACGGTCAGCCGGGTACCAGGCGCGATGCCGGCCTCGGACATCCACATGCCGCGCAGTTTGATGCACGGGATGATCGGATCGCCGGGCTGCGGCTGCTGGTGCTGATGGATCAGCGATCCGACCAGTATGCGCTTTGGCTTGTGCCAACCGAGGCCGGGGCGGGGCGCAGCAGTGACTGGCGTTTCGTTTTCATGGGAATGCATGGTGGCTCTCCAAGATGTATCCCTCGCCGGGATGGCGAGGGGAGTCGGGAGGTTGAAAGCCGTGCTACTGCAGACGGTGCGACGTATTTCCCTCATGGGGTTTTTTATTCCGTCGCCCTCCCGACATAGGAGGACCGATATGCAGTAGCGGAGCTTTCAAACTCTCGGGCACACCATGCGAACCACACGACGATACCTCCAGTAGATTTTTCCTGTTGATGTTCGCATTCCATTTGACGCCATCAATGGGTGTGACGTCACGAGCCTAGAAAGCGCCAGAAAGCCTTGTGCGGTAAGGATATTGGGAAGTGGAATGAAGTTGGCAGTTGACGGTCCTGGGCGGGATTTTCAGGTGGCCGCGGCGGAATTCCAGATGGCGGCTCTGGCACCAATTTTTCTGTATCGCGCGGTGAGGGCGTGATTTCGATCAGGCCTCCATGCGTTACCGGGCGTTGGGGGGATACGTGCGGGGCGCTCCTTCGCATCCTGCGATCGCGCCACTTGTGCATCCATGCACGGCGTCGTCTGGGGACCGACCCTACCCGGCCTCGCGCCAGCGGGGCGTTCGAGGCGCAATGCTAGAATTTCCGGCTTGGCTGAACCTGGAATGCTGCCGTGATCAAACCCGGGAAGGGAAACCCCTCCGTTGTGCAACGCTGGCTGGTCGGTCTGCTGATCGGGGCGGCGTTGCTGGTGGGGCTGCGCGGCATCGCCAAGGATGTCCATTTCGACGGCGCCCTGCTGCGCCAGGCCTTTGTTGCCGACGCCGGCTGGGCCGAGTCGGTACCCCCCGAGGTGGTCGAAGCCCGCGAGCTTCTCCGCCACGAGCAAAGCGGCGCGCCGATCGCGCTGGCACCGGGCCTGTGGGAAGACCCACTGGTGCGCGAACGCCTTTGGGACGGGCTGTACCCTCGCCGCGTGCATTGGGCCGACAAGGGCTTGATGCTCTGGCGCACCCCGGGACCGCAGCAGCCAACCTGCACCGAAATTGCAAGGAGTGAGCGCATTGTTCTCGTTGACTGCCACTGATACAGGCGCACGCGCCGCGCTGGGCATGCTGGCCGGCGTGCTGGCCTGCTATGCCTTCGCCGCCTTTGGCTGGATAGGGCTGCCCACGCAGCTTGCCTTCATCGCGGTGCTGGGCTGTGCGGTCTGGTCGTTGTTGGCGCTGCGCGACGGCCGCACGGCCTGGATGATCGGCATCGTTGCCGTGCTGCTGGTCCTTGCCCTGGGTAGCCCCACCGACGAATGGGATCCGCGCTCGATCTGGCTTTTCCATGCCAAACGGATCTACCTGGAAGGCTCGCTGTACAGCCAGCTGGACGACTACGCCGTCTACAGCCACAACGACTACCCCTCGTTGATGCCGCTCTGGTCGGCCACGGCCGCCAAGCTGGTTGGCCATTGGAACGAGATCTTCCCCAAGGCCGCGGCCACGCTGCTGCTGTTGCCGGCACTGCTGCTGATCGCGCGTAGCCTGCGCACGTGGTGGGTGGCCGGGCTGTTCGCGGTGGCGGTGCTGGAGGTGGGCGGGCGGTATCTGGTTGATGGGTACATGGACGGGTTCCTGGCGGTCTATGCCGTCGCCACACTCGCCATGGCGGTCCAGCCGCGCACGCAGGTCAGCGGTGTGGCCTGGTTCCAGCTGGCTGCGTATGCGGCGCTTTCGGCGGTGCTGACCCTGATCAAGAACGAAGGCGCCGTGTTGGCCATCCTGGTGGCCGTCGTCGCCGTGGCAACCTGCGTGCTGCGCGACCGGCGCATGCCGTGGGGACTGTTGATCGCGTTCGCCGTGTCGATGCTGCCGCTGCTGGCATGGAAGCTGGCCGTGGCCGGCGCCGACCTGGGCAACGACCTGGCCGAAAGCGATCTGAAGGGGCAGCTGCTGGTGCGCTTGCCCGACCTGGCACCGACCGTGCTTATCCTGAAAGCCCTTCTGCGCGGCGCCGTCTGGGTGCCGCTGGTGCTGCTGCTGGTACTGTGGACCCGCACCTGGCGCACGCCCGCCGCCCGGGCCGGGCTGATGGTCGCCGTGGCCTACTTCGGCGTGTTGTTTGCGGTGTACCTGAGCACCCCGCACGACCTGGTCTGGCATCTGGCCACCAGTGCCCGCCGCGTGGCGCTGCCGGTGCAGTTGCTGTTGATGTACGCGGTGCTGATGGTGCTGGATCAGTGGAGACAGACTACCCCGCGCAGAGCTGCAGGAGAGCAGAATGCTTGAGACCAACGAATCGTTCGTGGTGGTGACGCCGGTCTACGAGGACCACGTGGCCTCGACCCGGTTGTTCAGCGAACTGGCGCGCCTGTATGGCGACCGCGTGTTTGTGGTGGCCGTGGATGATGGCTCGATCAGGGAACCGGTACAGCCGTTCCAACTGTCTGGCTCGGGAGTCAGCGGCGTAGTGTTGAAGCTGCGCCGCAATGTCGGTCATCAGAAGGCCATCGCCGTGGGCCTCGGCTATGTCGAAGAGAACCTGCCCGACGCGCAGCGGGTCATCGTGATGGACTCCGACGGCGAGGACCTGCCGGAAACCATTGCCGAACTGCTGGACGCAGCCCGCGACGAGAATGTCGACGTGGCGGTGGCGCGGCGCCGGAGCCGGGTGGAAACCCTGCGCTTCCGCACCTTCTATGTGGTCTACAAATTCATCTTCCAGCTGCTCACCGGGCGCACCATCAGCTTCGGCAACTTCATGGCGATCAAGGTCAGTGCGCTGCACCGCCTCAATGCCATGCATGAAGTGTGGACCCACGTGGCAGCGGGACTGATCGCCAGCAAGCTGCGCCTGGCGGTGTGCCCGATCGACCGCGGCCCGCGCTACGCCGGCCAGAGCAAGATGAATTTCGTTGGGCTCACGCTGCACGGTTTCCGCGCGCTGATGGTGTTTGCCGAGGATGTGCTGGTACGGGTGGGCCTGATGTGCGTACTGGTTTCCTCGGCCTCGATCCTGCTGGCGGTGGTAGCCACCCTGCTCAAGCTGGCCGGCTACGCCACCCCGGGCTGGTTTTCCATGGCGCTGGGCGTGCTGTTCCTGGTCTTCCTGCAGACCGGCACGCTTACCCTGATGACGCTGATGCTCAGTGGCATCGTCCGTGGCACCATCCAGAAGCCGGGTGCCTACCGCGAGTACCTGGCCGGTGTCACCGAAGTATCCGCCGATGCCGCGCAACGCTGATATCCGCCAGCTGCTGCGCTACGTCATCAATGGACTGGTGGCGACCGGCGTGCACTTTGCGGTGCTGACCCTGCTGGTGGAGGTGGTGCATGTGCCCTCCAAAGGCGTGGCCAACCTGCTGGCGGCGGCGGTCGCCATCGTGGCGTCCTTCCTGGGCAATCGTCTCTTCGTGTTCGCCGCTACCCAGGCGCGCGCCAGTGGCCAGCTGTGGCGATTCGTGCTGCTGTACGCGGCCATCGCGCTGTTGAACGGCGGGCTGATGGCGCTCTGGTCGGACGTGTTGAAGTTCGACTATCGCGTGGGCTTCGTACTGATCAGCATCATCCAGTTCATCCTCTCGTTCCTGGGCAATCGCCTGCTGGTGTTCAAACCATGAAAACCCTACGCAACGCACTGCTGCTTACCGCCTTCTACGTGGTGCTGTTGCTGGGCATCCATTTCCTGCACGTCCGTTTCTTCAACGTGGATGTGGTGTTCTACGCGGCAATCGGCGATGCGCTGCTGGCCGCCGCAGTCACCAGCCTGTTGCTGCTGGTGCCCGCGCTGCGCCGCTTCACCCCGACGGAAAAGGTGCTGCTGGTGCTGGTATGGCTGCTGGGCGGCTACGCCTTCGCGATCTCGGTGCCGACCGTGATCGACCGTTCGCTGTCGTTCTACATCCTGGAAAAGCTCGACCAGCGGGGTGGTGGCATCCGCCAGGACGCCTTCCAGGATGTGTTCACGAAGGAATACATGGTCGAACACCGACTGGTGGACGTGCGCCTGACCGAGCAGGAAAGTTCGGGCACCGTCCGCATCGAGCATGGCTGTGTGCTGTTGACCGACAAGGGCAGGCGGATGGCCTCGATGAGCCGCTTCTACCGCCAGCATTTCCTGCCCAGGCAGCGGCTGCTGCTGGGCAGGTATTCCGACGACCTCACCGACCCGTTCCGCCACAGCCGCCAGGACGTCACCTACCAGTGCCGGTGAGTAATCGGGTCCTGGCGCAACGGCAGACACGGTAGTGTCGGTTCCCAAACGACTGCACGTATCGGTGCATCGCCCGGGAACGCATGACCCAAAACGGAGCGCGCTCTCAGCCGCTCAACAACCCATCAAAATACGCAATCGTCCGCACCAATCCCTCTTCCAGCTTCACCTGCGGCTCCCACCCGCCCAGCCTGCTCTTGGCCAATGAGATATCCGGCTGGCGCTGCATCGGGTCATCCTGCGGCAGCGGCTTGAATACCAGCTTCGCGCTTGAATTGGTCAAGGCAATCACCGTCTCAGCCAACTCGCGGATGGTCATCTCGGCCGGGTTGCCGAGGTTGCACGGCCCGGTGAAATCCTTGTCGGTGGCCATCAGCCGGATGAACCCCTCGATCAGATCGTCCACATAGCAGAACGACCGCGTCTGCTGGCCCTCGCCATAAATGGTGATGTCTTCGCCACGCAGCGCCTGCACGATGAAATTGGACACCACGCGCCCATCGTTGGGGTGCATGCGCGGGCCATACGTGTTGAAAATGCGCGCCACCTTGATGTCCAGCCCGTGCTGGCGGTGGTAATCGAAGAACAGCGTTTCCGCGCAGCGCTTGCCCTCGTCGTAGCAGGAGCGCGGGCCAATCGGGTTCACGTTGCCCCAGTATTCCTCGCGCTGCGGGTGCACGCTCGGGTCGCCGTAAACCTCGCTGGTGGAGGCCTGGAAGATGCGGCAGTTGAGCCTCTTGGCCAGTCCCAGCAGGTTGATGGCCCCATGCACCGAGGTCTTGGTGGTCTGCACCGGGTCGTGGCTGTAGTGCACCGGCGAGGCCGGGCAGGCCAGGTTCCAGATCTCGTCCACCTCGATGTACAACGGGAAGGTCACGTCATGGCGCAGGAACTCGAAGTGCGGGTTTCCCAGCAGGTGCGCGATGTTGCGTTTGGTGCCGGTGAACAGGTTGTCCGCGCAGACCACTTCGTGGCCCTGCTCGAGCAGGCGCTCGATCAGGTGCGAGCCGAGGAACCCCGCACCACCGGTGACCAGGATGCGCTTGCTGCTGTCGTGACTTCTCATTGAGGGTTCTCTGCCTGTAGGCGGCGTGGTCCAGTCGGCGAGCGCAGGAACCGGGCATGCCGCTGATCATGCTGGGGGGGAAGGGAGATTGTAGGCGGGTCAGGCGCGCCCGGCATAGCGACAGGGCTGCCGCCACGCCGCCAATGTTGCATTCCCCGCGCATGCCGACCGACTACGCCGGTAGGGTCGCATCCCAATCGACCGCCGTTGCACCGTCCGCATCCGGTGATGGCATGAACATCGGCGGGGAAGGCACCCGACGGGCGCATGCGGGTGATTCACCGCGCGGTAGGGTCGCATCCCAATCGACCGCCATTGCACCGTCCGCATCCGGTGATGGCATGAACATGGGCGGGGAAGGCGCCCGACGGGCGCATGCGGGTGATTCACCGCCATGCTAGCGTTCCGCCATGGACCTCCATCTTCCCGACGCCCAGGTGCACTGGCACCGCAACTGGCTTGCCGTCGCCGATGCGGACACGCTGCAGCGCTCGCTGCGCCAGGACGTGCCGTGGGAAGTCCACAAGATCCGCATGTTCGGCCGTTCGGTCGATTCACCCCGCCTGAGCTGCTGGATGGGCGACCCCGCCGCGCGCTACCGTTATTCCGGCACCGACTTCGTGCCGCATGCCTGGCACCCGGCCTTGGTCCCGCTGCGCGACGCACTGGGCAGGTTCTGCGGCCAGCCGTTCAACAGCGTGCTGCTCAACTGCTACCGCGACAACGACGACGGCATGGGCTGGCACAGCGACAACGAACCCGAACTGGGACCAACCCCGATGATCGCCTCACTCAGCCTGGGCGCCGCGCGCCGCTTCCTGCTGCGCCGTCGCGACGACCATGCGCGCAAGGCCGAAGTGACGCTGGGCCACGGCGACCTGCTGCTGATGGGCGGGCGCACACAGTCCTTCTACCAGCACGCGCTGCCCAAGAGCGCCCGGCCGCTCGCCGAACGCATCAACCTGACCTTCCGCTGGATAGGGGACCGGGCGTAGAGCCACGCCGCGCCCAATGACCTATGGGCGCCATTGTGGCGAACGCGTCGCCACGCGCCAGAAGCCACCCGCATCGCGATGCGACAGGCTTTTGTGGGCGTGGCTGCGCGGTGTCGGACCCGTTCAGCCACGCCCACATAAGCGTGTCCCATTCCGTTGCGGCGAGATCCGGGCGCGTGGCGACGCGCTCGTCGAAATGGCGCCCGCCGGTGAGGGGGCGCGGCGTGGCTCTACGGATGGATCGCCGTTACCGGCCGGGGGCCGCCTGGCGGTCCGCCTGCCCGGTAGTCAACGTCCAGCCCACCAGCTCGGTGGTCACCGCCTGCAGGCCCTTCTCGAATGCTTGGGCCACATCGCCGGTGGCAGCGCTGCCCACCGGCTGTTCCTGGCGGAACGTACGGTCGGCCACCACGCGCTGGTCGATCACGTGGATCAACTTGGCGTTGATCTCGATGAAGGCGGTGGGCGTGGGCTGGCCGCGGTAATCGGATTCAAAACGGCGCAGATCAAGTGCCAGCTTGTAGTCGGCGCGGATGCCGGTGGTGGCGCGGGCCACGCCGGCAATGCGGCCGGAATCCTCGAAGGCGCGCACCAGCGCATCGTCGACCATGTCGGTGGCCGGCTGCGCCCAGCTCACGCCCTTGTACACCTGCAGCTCGCCGGGGGTGGGGCGCACGTTGATGCGCGGGCTGTCGACCACGCGGGCGGCGGTCGGCTTGACCAGCACCAGCTGCCAGTCGACCTTCGGCCACGACGGATCCGGCTGGATGCGTACCACCGGCGAATAGATGGTGACCGCGCTGCGTTCATTGCTGCCCAGCAGCGAACACGCGCCGAGCGCGACCATCAGGCCGGCCGGCAGCAGCAGGCGGGGCAGGGAAGCGGGCAGGAGAGGGAAGCGGCTCATTTGGGTTCGAACTCCTTCGGCGCGTCGCGGCCGAGCAGATAGCGGGCCGGGTTGTTGTCCAGGCGGTCGCTGACCCGGCGCAGGTCGCGGATCAGTCCGCGCAGCTCGGTCAGGGTCGGGCCGAGCTGGGCCAGGCCATCGTTGGCGAAGCTGTTGATGGCCGCGCGGTTCTCACCCAGGATCGAATCGGCACTGCCGGCAGCCGAATCCAACTTGGTCAGGGTGGTTTCCAGCTTGTCCAGGATCGGCGGCAACTGCTGCACCAGGTTGGTGTCCAGGCGCTGGATGGTGCCGTTGGTGGTCTTGAGGGTCACGTCCAGGCTGCGCGCGGCGTCGCGTGCGCTGAGCAGCAGCGCCTGGGTGCCCTGGTCGCGGTCGGCCAGACCGGTGCTGATGGTTTCCAGGTTGGCCAGGGTGGCGTTGATGCTGGCCACGTTGCGGTCGCTGAGCACCTGGTCCATGCGTTCAACAATCCGGTTGGCCACGTCGGTGATGTTCTGCAGCGCCGAGGGCGTGGTCGGGATGATCGGTGCCGGGTCCTTGTTCACTGCCGTCAGCGCCTGCGCCTGCGGGGTGCCACCGCTGAGCTGGATGATCGATGGGCCGGTCAGGCTGGTGATGGCCAGCTTGGCGCGCGTATCGGTCTTGACGGGGGTGTTGGAGTTCAGGCGGATCCGCGCGACCACCTGGCGCGGGTCGTCCGGCACCAGGTTGAGTTCGGTGATCGAGCCGACCGCGATGCCGTTGTACTGCACCGGGCTGCCCACCGACAGGCCGGTGACGGCCTCGCGGAACACCACGCGGTATTCGGTCCAGGTGCGGTCGGAGGAGTACTTGGCCGCCCACAGCCCGAAGGCCAGCATGGCCAGCCCCACGATCAGGGTGAAGGCGCCGATCAATACGTAATTGGCTTTGGTTTCCATGGCTTACTCGCTCTTCTGCTTGGCGGCGCGTGCGGCACGCGCACGCGGTCCGTGGAAATACTCCTGGATCCACGGGTGCTCCAGTTGTTCGATCTCGTGCAGCGGGGCATTGGCGATCACCTTGTGGTCGGCCAGTACCGCCACCCGGTCGCAGATCGCATACAGCGTGTCCAGGTCATGGGTGATCAGCATGACGGTCAGGCCCAGCGCTTCCTGCAGTGTCTTGATCAGGCGGTCGAAGGCGGCCGCGCCAATTGGATCCAGGCCGGCGGTGGGCTCGTCCAGGAACAGCAGCGGCGGATCCAGCGCCAACGCGCGGGCCAGGCCGGCGCGCTTGCGCATGCCGCCGGACAGCTGCGAGGGCAGCTTGTTGATCGCATCGGCCGGCAGGCCAGCCAGCTTCACCTTGAGCAGGGCCAGTTCGTAATGCCAGCGCTCGGGCAGTTCGCCGTGGTGTTCCTTCAGCGGTACCTGCACGTTCTCGCCGACGGTCATCGAGGAGAACAGCGCACCGTCCTGGAACAGCACGCCGGTATTGCGTTCGATGTGCAGGCGGTCGGCGCGGTTTTCCGAGCGTGCATCCACGCCCAGCACCTCGATCTGGCCGGCATCGGGTGTGCGCAGGCCAAGGATGCTGCGCATCAATACCGACTTGCCGGTACCCGAGCCGCCGACCACGCCGAGGATCTCGCCGCGGCGTACGTCCAGGTCCAGGTCGTCGTGCACGGTCTGGCTGCCGAAGCGGTTGGCCAGCCCGCGCACGCGGATCGCCAGCCCGGCCTCGTCGGCCAGGGCGGTGCGGGTGTCCTCGGCAGGGGCGGTTGCGGTCGTCATCACCAATCCATGTGCATGAACCACAACGCGGCGAACGCGTCGATGATGATCACCAGCGAGATGGTCTGCACCACGCTGGAGGTGGTGCGCTCGCCCACCGACTGCGCGGTGCCTTCCACCTTCAGCCCTTCCAGGCAGCCGATCAGGCCGATCACGGCGGCAAAGATCGGCGCCTTGGACAGGCCCACCAGCATGTGCCGCACTTCAATGGTGTCGTGCAGGCGCGCCAGGTACATCTGCGGCGGAATATCCAGGTCGAACGCACCTACGGTGACGCCACCGGCCAGGCCGGCGATCATCGCCACGAAGGTCAGCAGCGGCAGGGTGATGAGCAGGGCGATCAGGCGTGGCAGCACCAGCAGATCAACCGGGTCCAGGCCCAGGGTCTGGATGGCATCGATTTCCTCGCGCGCTTTCATCGAGCCGATCTGCGCGGTGAACGCGCTGGCGGTGCGGCCGGCCAGCACGATCGCGGTGAGCAGCACGGCGAATTCGCGCAGGAAGGCGATGCTGACCAGTTCCACCACGTAGATCTCGGCGCCGAAGTCGCGCAGGATCGTCGAACCCAGGAAGGCGATCACCGCACCGACCAGGTAGGACAGCAGCGCCACCAGCGGCACCGCATCCAGCCCGACCTGCTCCATGTGGTGCACGGTCGCGGTCAGTCGGAAACGGCGTGGCTCGCGCAGCAGGCGGCCGCCCTTGACCAGGTTCTCGCCCAGGAAGCTGGCCAGCGCCACGATGTTGTGGCCGGTGGCGTGCACGCTGACGCCCAGGCGCTCCAACGCGGCCAGCACGCCGAAGTCGCGCTTGGCCTTGGGGCGGTCGTCGGCCACCTCTTCAATGGTGCACACCAGTGCGCGGTGGTCGTCGCGGAAGGTCAGCGCATCCTCGGCCAGGTCGGCGCGATGGGCCACCCGCAGCACCTGCAGCACGCCGGCCGAATCGAGCTGGGTGATGCCGCTGGCATCGATGCCGGTGACGTGTTCCGGTGCCGCACGCAGCGCTTCGGCCGCGTCCAGCGCGGTGCGCAAGGTCCATTGGCCGGACAACCGGATGATTCCGGGGTCCTGTGGATCCTGTTCGAGTTTGGGGGCTTGGTCTGGCGTCATGGGGCGTCCTCCACGCAGCATAACCTGTCTGCGTGGAGGCCAAGTGTGTGCGCGCCACGACTTCGTTGTTCAGCCCGGGCGGGCTTCGGGTAATACTACGACGCATGTCTGCCGACGCACCCGCCATTGCCACCCCTCCAGCCACCTACGCACAGCGGGTGGCCTTCGTGTCCGAGATCGCCGGACGGCTGCACAGTTACGGCACCACGGCCCAGCGGCTGGAGGCGGCGGTGGTCGCGCTGTCGCAGCGGCTGGACCTGGACTGCGAGCCATGGTCGAACCCGACCGGGCTGATCCTGAGCTTCAGCGACCCGACCAAGGCCATCGGTTCGTCGGACATCACGCGCGTGATCCGGCTGGCGCCGGGCGAAAACGACCTGCACAAACTCAGCATCGCCGACCAGATCACCGAAGCGGTCGCCAACGGCACGATGAGCATCGCGCAGGGCCATACCGCACTGCGGCAACTGGACAAGGACCCGGGCCGGCGCGGCAAGGTCCGCATGATCCTGTCCTACAGCCTGGGCGCGGCCGGCGTGGCCGGGCTGTGGAAACTGCCGTGGCTGGACATCGCCACGGCCGGGGTGATCGGGCTGCTGATCGGGCTGATGACCCTGGTCACCGACCGGCGCCCGGCCAGCCGCGAAGCCAGCGAAGCGTTGGCCGCGTTGCTGGCCGGCACGGTGGCGGCGCTGGTCGCTTCGTTCGTGGGCGCGCTCAACCTCAATACGGTAATCATCGCCTCGCTGGTGGTGATGCTGCCCGGCATGTCGCTGACCAACGCGGTCAACGAGCTGGCCAGCCAGCACTGGGTGTCGGGCACGGCACGTTTCGCCGGTGCCATCACCACCATCCTCAAACTGACGGTCGGCGCGGTGATCGCGGTGACGCTGTCGGGCATCCTTGGCCTGGATCCGCTGGTGCGCGCATCGCGCCCGCAGGCCGACTGGGTGGAATGGAGCGCGCTGCTGGTGGCCGCGTTCGCGTTCGCGATGCTGTTCAAGGCCAGCCGCCGGGATTACCCGTGGGTGGTGGCGGCGTCCGTGGCCGGCTATGCAATTTCCAAGTTCGCCGGCCAGGCGTGGGGATTGCCGGCAGGCATCTTCATGTCAGCCATGGTGATGACCGCGGCGGGCAACCTGTTCGGCCGCCTCGTGCAGCGCCCGGGGGCGATCATCCGCCTGCCCGGCATCATCATGCTGGTGCCCGGCAGCACCAGCCTGCGCGGCGTGCTCACCCTGGTGCAGCAGCAGGACGTGAGCGCCGGCCAGATCGTGCTGATGACCGTGCTGAACGTGGTAATGGCGCTGGTGGCGGGGTTGCTGTTTGGCAACCTGCTGGTGCCCGCGCGGAAGAATCTGTGAGTTGACGCGACGTTCGGCAAACCCCTATCAACACCCGGTAACGCATTGAAATAATCGATATCGATGCGTCGTGCATGACGCGCGCATCCAACACCGCCTGGGCCGACCAACGGTCGGCGCTACCGTTCCAAAAAAAACGCCGGCCATCCGGGCCGGCGTTTCATTCGGTGCGCAACAGCGCCCGCTTATTTCTTGATCAGGAAATCTTCCAGCTTCTTGCCCTTGGTGGTGTAGGCGGCCAGCCAGCGCGGCTGCTTGCCGCGGCCGGTCCAGGTTTCCTTGGGGTTGGCCGGGTTGCGGTACTTCGGAGCCACCTTGCCGAGCTTGCGCGCGGCCTTGGCTGGTGCCGCCTTGGTGGCGCGGCTGCGGGTGGGGGCCGCAACGCCCGCCACTTCTTCCAGGGTGTATCCGCTCGCCTTGGCCAGCTTGGTCAGCTGCGCGCGGACCTTGGTGATGGCCGGGCGCTTGGCGACGATGGTCTGCTGCTTCTTGGCGTTCTTGATCAGGGCGCCCAGCTCTTTGGCGGACAAACCACTCAGGTCAATACTCATCAACTGCTCCGGAATCTAAAAAGGCATTCCCAACAGCATACATTCTCATTTCGCCAATGCACAGCTGAAAGGAATAATCAATGGAAACGGGACCATAAAATGCCGGGTTGTTTCACCCGGCACCGTCATTACTTCGTCAGCCTGGCCAGCAGCGCTTCGCGGTCAAGGCTTTCGGCCTCGCCGGCGCTGCGCGCGCGGTATTCGAAGGTTCCGGCGGCCAGGCCACGTTCGGAGACCACCACCCGGTGCGGCACGCCGATCAGTTCCATGTCGGCGAACATCGAACCCGGGCGCAGCCCACGGTCGTCCAGCGCGGCATCCAGGCCGGCCGCCTGCAGCTGGGCCAGCAGTTCGGCGGCGGCAAGCGCCACGCCCTCGTCCTGCTTGGGATTGATCACGCACACCACCACCTGCCACGGCGCCATCGCGTCGGGCCAGAGGATGCCGGCATCGTCGTGGTTCTGTTCGATTGCCGCAGCCACGATGCGCGAAATGCCGATGCCGTAGCAGCCCATCGCCATCACCGCGGCCTTGCCGTTCTCGTCCAGGACGGTGGCATTCAATGCCTGCGCGTACTGGCGACCCAGCTGGAACACGTGGCCCACTTCGATACCCCGTGCGACGCGCAGCTCGCCACCATCGGCGGCGCGATCGCCTTCCTTGGCGTTGCGGATATCAGCCACTTCGGGTTCGGGCAGGTCGCGGCCCCAGTTGACGCCGGCCAAATGGAAACCGACCTCGTTGGCGCCGATGACGAAATCAGCCATCGCGGCCACATCGCGATCGGCCACGATGCGGATCGGCCTGTCCGGGTTGAGCGGGCCAAGGAAGCCCGGTTCGCTGCCCAGGTGCGCGGCGATTTCCGCTTCGCCGGCCATGCGGTAACCCTGCAGGCCATCCACCTTGCCCAGCTTGATCTCGTTGACGTCATGGTCGCCACGCACCAGCGCCAGCACGAAGCCGGCTTCGCTCATGATCGCGATCGACTTGACGGTGCGCTCCAGGCCCAGGCCGAGCAGGGCGGCCACCGCCTCGCAGGTCTTCTGGGTGGGGGTGTCGACCTTGCGCAGCGCTTCGCTGGCGGCCGGGCGCGGGCCCGGGGCGGCGGCGACGGCCGCTTCCATGTTGGCCGCGTAATCCGAGCCGGTGGAGAACACCAGCGCATCTTCGCCGGATTCGGCGATGACGTGGAATTCCTGCGAGGCATCACCGCCGATGGCGCCGGAATCGGCCTGCACCATGCGGAAGTCCAGGCCCAGGCGGGTGAACACGCGGGCGTAGGCAGCCTTCATGTTTTCGTACTCACGCACCAGGCACGCATCGTCCAGGTGGAAGGAATACGCATCCTTCATCAGGAACTCGCGCGCGCGCATCACGCCGAAGCGCGGGCGGATCTCGTCGCGGAACTTGGTCTGGATCTGGAAGAAGTTCACCGGCAGCTGCTTGTAGCTGGACAGCTCCTGGCGCGCGAAATCGGCGGCGGCCTCTTCAGCGGTGGGGCTGTAGCAGAACACCTGCTCCTTGCGGTCCTTGATCTTCAGCAGCTGCGGGCCGAACTTTTCCCAGCGCCCGGTGGCTTCCCACAGTTCCTTGGGCTGGATGGTCGGCACCTGGAATTCCACCGCGCCGGCGCGCTCCATTTCCTCGCGCACGATGCGCTCGACCTTGCGCAGCACGCGCAGGCCCAGCGGCGACCAGGTGTACAGACCCGAGGCCAGCTTGCGGATCATGCCCGCGCGCAGCATCAGCCGGTGGCTGGTGAGCTCGGCGTCGCTGGGGGTTTCCTTGGTGGTATGCAGGTGGAACTGGGAGAGGCGCATCGTCGGCTTCGCTGAACGGCGGAAAGCCTACATTCTGCCAGCCCCGGCTGGCAGAATGTAGGCGGGTAGCACACGACCGTTGGTCGTGTGACCTTCAGGCCTTGGGCGTGCAATACGCCGTGATGCCGGCTTCAGCCAGGCCTTTCTGGCTCTGGCGCTGGGCGTCATCCAGCGGGGAATCGGGCTTGCCATCGCCATCGGTGTCCTGCAGCACTGCGCCCTTGCCGTTGAGCAGGGCCAGGTTGTTGCGGGCGGTGGTGCAGTCGGCCGATTCGACCGGCGCGGCCTTGGCAACCGCGCTGCCGCCGGCGGGATCGCGGTTCTGGATCTGGCGCTGTTCGGCCTGCTGGCCGGTAGGGGGCTTTTCCGAATACTGGGTCACGCCGTTGGCGTCCTTCCACTTGTAGACGGTTCCGGCACTGGCCGATGCGCTGGCGAGCAGCAGCAGGCAGCACACGAGGGGCAGGGCACGCATGGCAACTCCAGGCAGCGGGGACAGAAGCTCGATTGCAGCATTCCCGCCCCGCGCTGGCAAGCCTCCCCCCAAAACCGCGCCGCAGCCACTAAACTGGCCGGTATGGACCAGATGAAACCCCCGCCCCGCTCACGCAGCATCTACCTGCTGCCCAACCTGTTCACCACCGCGGGCCTGTTTGCCGGGTTCTACGCGATCATCGCGGCGGCCAACGGCGATTTCGTCAATGCCGCCATTGCCGTGTTCGTGGCTGGGGTCATGGACGGGCTGGATGGCCGGGTGGCGCGCCTGACCGGCACCAGCAGCGAATTCGGCGTGCAGTACGACTCGCTGGCCGACCTGGTCAGCTTCGGCATGGCCCCGGCGCTGGTGATGTACCACTGGTCGCTGTCGTGGCTGAAGTTCGACGACCCCCTCCTTGGCCGGGTCGGCTGGGCAGTGGCGTTCCTGTATGCCGCGTGCGCCGCGCTGCGCCTGGCCCGCTTCAATACCCAGGTCAGCGTGGTCGACAAGCGTTGGTTCATCGGCCTGGCCAGCCCGGCTGCGGCCGGACTGATGATGTCCTTTGTGTGGGCGTTCGCCGATGGCGCGCTGGGCTGGGACGGCAACGAACTGCGCTACGCGGCACTGGGCGTGACCCTGGTGGCGGCGCTGCTGATGGTCAGCCGGATCCGCTTCTGGAGCTTCAAGGGCAGCGGTGAGAAAGGCCCGCGTGCCGATCGGGTGCCGTTCCTGGCGTTGGCGCTGGTGCCGATCGCCATTGCGATCATGGTCATCGACCTGCCGCGCGTGCTGTTTGCGGTCGGCGTGATCTATGCGCTGTCCGGGCCGGTCAGCTGGCTGTGGCAGCGCACCCGCAAGACGGCCGAGCCCGGCGCGTGAGCACCCCGGCCGCCCCGCCACTGTGGACCCCGGCGCAGCAGTCCTGGCTGCAGGCGATGGGGTACACGGTGTTCGTGGATGGCAGCGTGGAAGCGGCGCCGCAGGCGGTGGTCGAACTGGGCGCGATACCCGTAGCGCCGGGCTCTGCCCGGCCGGGTGCCGACGCTGACCGGCTGGATGGGGGCTTGGCCGGGCATAGCCCGGCGCTACGGGAAGCCGGGCAGAGCCCGACTCTACGACCGTCCGCGCCGTCGCGCCGCAACGCCCCCACGGCCGAAGATACTGCCGCGCCTGCGCCCACCCGTGCCGGCTCCCGCCGCCCGGCGGTCCGCATGCCGCCGCCGCTGCAGATCGCCCTGCTGCGCGCGTCCGGCTGCAACCCGAACGATCCTGAGACACAGGCCTTGATGGCCGCCTGGAAACTGGACGAACTGCGCGGCAATGCCGCCGCCAAGCGTGCGTTGTGGCCGCAGTTGAGGGCACTGCGCAAGCGGGGCCGCGGGTGAGCGCGGTCAGCTCGCCGCGCCCGATGTCGCTGCGCGCGCTGCGCGAAAGCGACCTGGATGCGGTGATGGAGATCGAACTGCGCGGGTATCCGTTCCCGTGGACGCGCGGCATCTTCGTCGATTGCCTGCGTGCGGGTTACCCGGCGCTGGCGCTGGAAGATGATGGTGTGCTGGTTGGCTATGGCGTATTGAGCATCGCCGCCGATGAGGCGCATGTGCTCAATGTCTGCGTGGATCCAGCGTGTCAGACCCGGGGCCTGGGCCGGCTGCTGTTTCGCGCGCTGGTGAAGTTGGCGCGTGAGCACGGGGCGCAGCGGGTGTTCCTGGAAGTGCGCCCGTCCAACACGCCGGCGGTGGCGTTGTACCACAGTGAAGGCTTCAACGAGATCGGCCGCCGCCCGCGCTATTACCCGGCCCGTGATGGGCGCGAGGACGCGCTGGTGATGGCGATGGAATTGGTTGACGAAGACATCCAGACGATGCCGCCGCTGTAATGACCCAGTGCGCGAAGGCGACGGCGTCATGCCGATACCACTCCGGCAAATGACATCCCGCCGGTAGGGTCGCATCCCGATCGACGATGTGCATGGATGCACGAGTGGTGCGGCCGCAGGATGCGGAGGAGCACCACCGCCGATGACTGTTGTTGATGCATTGGGGCATGACCTCGAACGGCAACGGCGGTTATTCCGATCAACGTCCATGCGTCAAAGGGCCGATCACCGCGATCGGCAGTCGTTTGGGAACCGACTCTACCGGCGAGCAGCCCCGCCCGGTAGGTGGCGACCGCTGGTCGCCACGCTCAACCCCGTTACAGCTTCGCGCGCTGCGCGACCAACCCTTCCAGCTGCGCGGTCCATTCGACCAGGCGCACGCGCTCCTGCTCGATCACCGCGGCCGGCACCTTGTCGGTGAATTTTGAGAGTTTGACCGCGCTCTTCTCCTTCTCCGATTCGACGCGTGCGATCTCCTTGTCCAGGCGCGCGCGTTCGGCACCCAGGTCGACCAGGCCTTCCAGCGGCACCAGCAGCTTCAGGTCGCCCACGATCGCGGTGGCGGCCGGCGGGGTTTCCGCATCTGCCGCCAGCCACTCGATGCGCTCCAGCTTGAGCAGGAACGACAGCGACGAGGTGAAGCCGGCCACCCGGTTGCGATCTTCTTCATTGCCACCCTGCAGCAGCAGGGCGATCTGCCTGGCCGGCGGCACGTTCAGTTCGCTGCGCACGCGGCGCAGCGCGCTGACCATCGACTTCAGCCATTCCACATCCGCTTCGGCGCGCGTGTAATCACCGGCGAATTCGTCGGCGGTCGGGTAGGGCCGCAGCGAAATGGTGTCCACTTCCAGGCCCAGGCGCGGCGCGACCTGGCGCCACAGCTGTTCGGTCACGAACGGGGTGAGCGGGTGCAGCAGGCGCAGCAGCGCTTCCAGCACGTACAGCAGGGTGTGGCGGGTGCTGGTGGCGTCGTCGGCGTTGTCGCCGTTGAGCGCCGGCTTGGTCAGCTCCAGGAACCAGTCGCAGAACGCGTTCCAGGCGAATTCGTACAGGCACTGCGCCAGCAGGTCGAAGCGGTAGTTGGCGTAGTGCGTCTGCGCCTCGGCCGACACCGCCGCCAGCTGCGCCAGGATCCAGCGTTCGGCATCGGTACGCGGCTGCGGCGCGCCGGTGAACACGCTACCTTCGGTGTTCATCAGGGTGAAGCGGCTGGCGTTCCACAGCTTGTTGCAGAAGTTCTTGTAGCCCTCGGCGCGGCTCATGTCGAACTTGATGTCGCGGCCGTGGGTGGCCAGTGCGGCGATGGTGAAGCGCAGCGCGTCGGCACCGTGGGCGATGATGCCCTCGGGGAAGTCCTTGCGGGTGGCCTTTTCGATCTTCGGCGCGTCCTTGGGCTTCATCAGCCCGGTGGTGCGCTTGGCGACCAGGTCGTCGATGGAAATGCCGTCGATGATGTCCAGCGGGTCGAGCACGTTGCCCTTGGACTTGGACATCTTCTGGCCCTGCGCATCGCGGATCAGGCCGGTCATGTACACGTCCTTGAACGGAATCTTCCCGGTGAAGCTGTCGGTGGCCATGATCATGCGGGCCACCCAGAAGAAGATGATGTCGAAGCCGGTGACCAGCACCGCCGACGGCAGGTAACGCTCGAACCCGCGCTCGGCCATGGCCTGTTCGTTCGGCCAGCCCAGTGTGGAGAACGGCCACAACTGCGAGGAGAACCAGGTTTCCAGCACGTCGCTGTCCTGGCGCAGGGCAATGTCCGCGCCCAGGTTGTTCCGCGCACGGACATCGGCCTCGTCGCGACCGACGTAGCAGGTGCCGGCGGCGTCGAACCAGGCCGGAATGCGGTGGCCCCACCACAGCTGGCGGCTGATGCACCAGTCCTGGATGTTTTCCATCCAGTGGCGGTAGGTATTGATCCAGTTGGCTGGGACGAACTGGATCGAGCCGTTCTCGACCAGCTCCAGGCCGCGCTTGGCCAGCACGTCCATCTTCACGAACCACTGGTCGGTCAGGTACGGCTCGATCACCTGGCCGGTTCGGTCGCCGCGCGGCACCTGCAGCGTGTGCGCCTTGGTTTCGACCAGGATGCCCAGTTCTTCCAGCTCGGCCAGCACCACCTTGCGCGCTTCATAACGGTCCAGCCCACGGTATTTTTCCGGGGCGTTGTCGTTGATCGCCGCCACCGGGGTGAACAGGTTGATCATCGGCAGGTCGTGGCGCAGGCCCACCTGGTAATCGTTGAAATCGTGCGCCGGGGTGACCTTGACCACGCCGGTGCCGAACGCGCGGTCGACGTACTCATCGGCGATCACCGGCACGCTGCGCCCGGTCAGCGGCAGGGTCACACTGCGGCCGATCAGGTGCGCGTAGCGCTCGTCTTCCGGGTGCACCATCACGGCCGTATCGCCCAGCAGGGTTTCCGGGCGGGTGGTGGCCACGACCAGGTACGGGCGCGTCTCGCGCAGGGTCTCGTTGCCGTCGACGTCGTGCTCGACATGCTCATAACTGGCGCCATCTTCCAGCGCATAGGCGATCGACCACAGGAAGCCTTCTTCTTCCACGCTTTCCACTTCCAGGTCGGAAATGGCGGTCTTCAGCACCGGGTCCCAGTTGACCAGGCGCTGGCCACGGTAGATCAGGCCCTGCTCATGCCAGCGCAGGAACGCCTCGACCACCGCTTCGGACGGCTGCGGGTCCATGGTGAAGGTGCTGCGCGACCAGTCGGCCGAGGTACCCATGCGGCGCATCTGGCGTTCGATGATGTCGCCCGACTGCGCCTTCCACTCCCACACCTTCTCGATGAAACCGTCGCGGCCCAGCGAATCGCGGCTTTCGCCGTTGCCGGCCAGCGCCAGGTTGCGCGATACCACCATTTCGGTCGCGATGCCGGCGTGGTCGGTACCCACCTGCCACAACGTGTCGTAGCCGCGCATGCGGTGGTAGCGCACCAGCGCATCCATCAGGGTCTGCTGGAAGGCATGGCCCATGTGCAGCGTGCCGGTCACGTTCGGCGGCGGCAGCAGGATGGTGTACGGCTCGCCCTTGCCGGACGGCTTGAAGTGCCCGGCCTTCTCCCAGGAGTCGTACAACTCCGTTTCGAAGGTCTTGGGGTCGTAGCTGGAGGCAAGTTGGGTCATGCGGGGGCAACCAGGAGGCAATCAGTAAAGGATCAGGGCGCCGGCGAGCCCGATCAAGGGCGCCGGCACGGGCTTACATGTCGTACTTGTTCAGGTCGAAATCCAGCGCCTTGTACTGGCGCCAGCGCTCGCGCAGCGGTTCGCGGGCTTCCGGGTCGGCCGGCACCACTTCCAGCACGCGGTCGCAGGCGCCCAGATAGGGGTCGTCGCGCAGGTTGATCACCAGCGGGCGCGATGGCGCATCGGTGCCCGGCACGGCGATCAGCACCAGCGCCTCTTCCTCGTCCGCATCTTCACCGGCGATCTGGTGCGGAATGTAGGCATCGTCGTCGAACGACCACAACAGCTCGTCCAGTTCCTCGGCCTGGGCCTGGTCGCGCGCCAGCACCAGGGTGAACAACCCGGCGTCGTTGGCCTTGCGGGCCAGCTCACAGACCAGGCGCAGCGGCTCGGTCAGGAAGCGGGGCTTGGCGATCAGGTAGAAATCAGCTCGGGACATGGGCGCGGCCGACCTGGTCCAGCAGCCACTGGGTCAGCAGGCCGACCGGGCGGCCGGTGGCCATGCCGCGCTTGCCTTCGTCGCTGGCCACGCCGGCGATGTCCAGGTGCGCCCAGCGCTGGCCTTCGGTGAAGCGCGACAGGAAGCAGCCCGCGGTGATCGCACCGGCCCAGCGGCCGCCGATGTTGTAGACGTCGGCGAAGCTGGAATCCAGCATCGGCTGGTACTCGTCCCACAGCGGCAGGCGCCAGGCGCGGTCGAACACGTGCTCGCCGGCGGCCAGCAGTTCGTTGGCCAGGTCGTCGTGCTTGGTCATCAGGCCGGCGGTCTGGTGGCCCAGCGCGACCAGGCAGGCCCCGGTCAGGGTCGCCACGTCGACCAGCGCGGTCGGTTCGAAACGCTGCGCGTAGGTCAGCGCGTCGCACAGGATCAGGCGGCCTTCGGCGTCGGTGTTGCCCACTTCGATGGTCTTGCCCGACATCGAGGTGATCACGTCGGACGGGCGGTAGGCATTGCCGTCGATGGCGTTTTCCACCGCCGGGACCACCACCACCAGGTTCAGCGGCAGCTTGGCGGTGACCGCCGCGACGAAGGTGCCGATGACGTTGGCGCCACCGCACATGTCGTACTTCATCTCTTCGATGCCGCCCTGGGTCTTCAGGTTCACGCCGCCGGTATCGAAGGTGATGCCCTTGCCGACCAGCACGTACGGCTTGGCGTCGCCGCCGTTGTTCCACTTCAGCACCACCAGGCGCGGGCGGTTGGCCGAGCCACGGGCCACGGCCAGCAGCGAGCCCATGCCGAGCGCTTCCATCTGCGCCTCGTCCAGGATCTCCGCTTCGGCACCGGCATGGGCCTGGGCGAAGGCCACCGAGGAGTCGGCCAGGTAGGCCGGGGTGCACAGGTTCGGCGGCAGGTTGCCCAGCTCGCGCGCGTGCTGCACGCCGGCGGCGATGGCCTGGCCCTGGAGCAGGGCCTGTGCGTCGGTGCCGGCGATGGCCAGGGTGGCCAGGCCCGCGGCCTCGGGCTTCTTCGTGCCCAGGGTGGCGGTGTAGCGGTAGCTGGCGTGGTCGGCGGCGATCACCGCCTGGCGGATGTTCCAGGCGCCGTCGCGGCCCTTGACCTCGATCTCGGCCAGGGTGAACAGCGCGTGGCGGATGACCCCGCTCTTCAGCGCCCGGCTGGCATCGCCTACCGCCTTGAGGTACTGCGGCACGCCGAACTTGGCCGGCTCGCCCAGCCCGACCACCAGCACGCGCGGGGCGTTCACGCCGGGCACGTCATGCAGCAGGGTGGTGGCGCCGGTCTTGCCGCTGACATCGCCGCGGGCGACCAGGGCGGTCAAACGGCCGCCCGAAGCGGCGTCCAGGGCCTGTGCCGCCGGGCTCAGGGTCTGGTCGGCGTAGGCGCCGATGATGACGCAGTCGACCTCGGCAGAGGCCGGGGCAGCGTGGTTCAGGGTGAATTCCAGGGCCATTGATCAGATTCCGTTGGCAAATACGTACAATCGCGAGCTGTTTACGTCCCGTCAGTAGACTGGGCAACCACGCGAACGAATCCGAGAGTTTAAACCACCGCCCCATGTCGAAGCTCGATCGCTATCTCCTGCGTGATTTCGTCCAGAGTTTTCTGGCCACCCTGATCGTATTGCTGGTGGTGAGCGTGGGCGGCGTGCTGGTGGACATCCTCGGCAACATTGCCGATGGCCGCCTGCCTGCCCGCCTGCTGTTCTCCCAGCTGGGCCTGCAGTTCATCGTCTACATGCCGCTGATCCTGCCGCTGGCACTGATGCTGGGCCTGCTGCTGGCCACGGCCCGGCTGTACCGGGACTCGGAAATGGCGGTGCTGACCGCGATTGGTGTGGGCCCCAAGCGGCTGCTGCGGCCGGTGCTGATGCTGGTGCTGCCGGTGGTGGGGCTGGTGGCGATGTGCTCGCTGTGGCTGGGCCCCTGGGCCGACCGCACCAGTGAACGGCTGATCGCCGAGGCCAACCGCAGCCTGGTCATGGCCGGGCTGGAATCGGGCAAGTTCACCATGCTGCCCAACGGCGGCGTGGTCTACCTGTCCTCGGTGACCGCCGATGGCACCGGCCTGGGCCGGGTCTTCCTGCAACGCAGCCGCGGCGAGCGGATCGAAGTGGTCTCGGCCGCGCGCGGCAAGATGTTCTTCGAAGGCGACCGCCAGCGTTACCTGCAGCTGGAAGACGGCCACCAGATCGAGGGGCCGGCCAACGGTGCGCTTGACTATCGCCTGATGACCTTCGCCCGCAACGATGTGGCCCTGCCCGACGGTGCGGACACCCGCGACAATGACGACCCCGAGCTGCTGCCGACCACCCAGCTGTTCGGCGACGAGCGGCCGGAGGCGCAGGCGCAGCTGCATTCGCGCATCACCCCGCCGTTGATCGCCCTGGCGTTCGCGCTGATGACCCTGCCGCTGGCCCGCAGTTCGCCGCGCCAGCAGCGCTATGGGCGCATGATGCTGGCCTTCCTCGCCTACATGGTCGGCATGAACCTGATGTTCATCGGTACCCGCTGGATTGCCGACGGCACACTGTCCGGGACCGTGGGCCTGTGGTGGCTGAGCCTGCCGCTGCTGGCACTGGCGATATGGATGTACCTGCGTGACGGCAAGCTGTCGCGCCCGCGGAGGACCGCATGAAGCTGCTTCCGATGCGGTTTGACCTGTACCTGGGCCGTGCGGTGTTCGGCACCGTGCTGTTGACCTGGGCCGTGCTGGTGGGCCTGGACGTGGTGATGGCGTTCTCCGGCGAGTTCAATGACGTGGGCAAGGGCGGCTACACGCTCGGCCATGCGGCGGCCTGGGTGCTCTATACCGTGCCCCGCCGTGCCTATACGTTCTTCCCGACCGCCGCCGTGATCGGCGCGCTGATGGGGCTGGGCCAGCTCGCCGCCACCTCGGAGCTGACGGCGCTGCGTGCGCTGGGGCTGTCGCGCAAGCGGCTCAGCGCCTCGGTGGCGATCGCGCTGTCATTGATGACGGCGGTGATGGTGCTGAGCGGTGAGACCCTGGCGCCGTGGGCGCAGGAGCGCGCGGACAACATCAAGACCAGCGCGAAGTCGGGCCAGAGCGTGGCATCGTCGCGTTATTCCGGCGTCTGGGTGCGCGAAGGCGACACCTTCCTCAGTGCGATGAGCGGCGACGAGCAGCTGCTGCCCGGCGGTGGCACGCGGCTGGTGTTGAACGACGTGCGTCTGTACCGGATCGCGGCCGACGGAAGGGTCGCCTCGTTGACCCACGCGGCCACGGTCGAGCATGGCGCGGACGGATGGACACTCAACAAGGTGCGCCGGGACACCTTTGGCGAACGTTCGGCTACGCGTACCACGGCCGAGACCGAGAAGTGGGAGTCGCAGCTGGATGCGGGCGCCCTGGCGGCCGGGTTCTCCAAGCCGCGCAATCTGGCCGCGCGCGACCTGCGCACCAGCATCGAGTACCGCAAGCGCAATGGGCTGGACGCGCGCGCTTACGAAGACATCTACTGGAGCCGCTGGTTCTACCCGCTCAACGTACTGGCGCTGTGCCTGGCCGCTGTGCCCTTCGCGTTCGGTTCGCTGCGCAGCGGCGGCATGGGCAAGCGCCTGTTCCTGGGCATCCTGTTCGCGCTGGGCTTCTGGCTGCTGCAGCTGTTCTTCGGGCGCATGGCCGGTGCGTTGAAGTTCGATTACCGCATCGCCTACGCGCTGCCACCAATCGTGATGCTGGTGGTGTCGGGGATGTTGTTCCGACGTAAATCGGGTTGACCCGGTAACGGGTCAACCCGACGGTAGCGCCGGCCGTTGGCCGGCCCAGGCGGTGTCCGCCGCGTTCCTATCGCTTCGGCAACCTCGCCATCCGGGTGCCGCTTGCGCGGTCGTGCCAGGTGAGGCGTTGGCGGTCCAGCAGCGCCCACCACAGCCCCAGGCCACCCAGCAACAGGGACAGCGTGCCCACCGCGTAACGCAGCCACAGCTGGCGTCTCGTGGGCGAGGTGCCATCGGCACCCACCACCTGCAACCGCCACGGGCGCATGCCCAACGTCTGGCCGCCGCGCCGCCAGCTTTCGACGGCGTACACACCGGTGACCCCCCAGCAGCACACCCACAGCACCCACTGCAGCGCACTGAACGGAGGGATGTTGTCGCGCTTGGCGTGGCCGAACGCATAGCCTGCGGTAAACAGCGCGCCGACCAGCATCCACAGCGCCAGCGCCGGGAAGAAGTCGTAGAGCAGTGCCAGCAGCCGCCACAACAGCAGCGATGCAGGGCGGGCGGTGTCGGTTGCCACGGCGGTGGGTGTGCTCATGCGCCGAGCATACCTTCGCCCGCTTCCGGTTTGGATGGTCGCCGCCGGCCCGCCTGTATCCTGTGCGCATGCCTGACGCCACCACCCCCGCCGCACGCCGCCAGCTGGTGCAGCACCTGCCCGAGTTGCGTGATGCCGACAACGCGCTGATCCAGCGCTTCCTCGATGCCATCTGGGCCGAGCAGGGCCTGGCCCGGGCCAGCCTGGACAGCTACCGGCGCGACCTGGAAGGACTGGCGCGCTGGCGCGACGGGGCCGGGGAAGGGCTGGCCGGAATCGACCGGGCCGGACTGTTTGACTACCTGGCCTGGCGCGCCCGCCACGGTTGGTCGCCGCGCAGCAACGCACGGCTGCTGTCGGCGCTGCGCGCGTTCTTCGCCGATGCGCTGCGCCGCGGACAGCGCAGCGAAGACCCCAGCGCGCTGCTGGATCCGCCGCGGTTGCCGCGTCTGCTGCCCAAGGCGCTGGCCGAAAGCCAGATCGATGCGCTGCTGGCCGCCCCGGACGTGGCCCAGCCGCTGGGCCTGCGCGACCGCGCCATGCTGGAGCTGATGTACGCCGCCGGGCTGCGCGTGAGCGAACTGGTGGAACTGCCGGCCAACGCGGTGAACCTGCGCCAGGGCGTGCTGCGGGTCACCGGCAAGGGCAGCAAGGAGCGGCTGGTGCCGCTGGGGGAAGAATCCCAGCACTGGCTGGAACGGTACCTGCGCGAAGCACGGCCGCAGCTGGCCGGTACGCGCGCGGTGCCTGCGTCGCGCGACGGCGCGGTGCCGCTGTTCCTGGCCCCGTCACTGCACCCGCTGAGCCGCCAGCAGTTCTGGGCGCTGGTGAAGAAGTACGCGGTACTGGCCGGGATCGATCCGGTACGGATCAGTCCGCACGGCCTGCGCCACAGTTTCGCCACCCACCTGCTCAACCGCGGCGCCGACCTGCGCGCGCTGCAGATGCTGCTCGGCCACAGTTCGCTGTCCACCACCCAGATCTACACGCTGGTGGCGCGCGAACACCTGCAGAAGCTGCACGCCAAACACCACCCGCGCGGGTAGGGTCGACCCCTCATGCGCTGGATTCACCCGGTCGCCAATCGCGCGCCAGGCTTATCGCGCGGGGCTGGCCCAGCCGCGGCGGCTTCGGCGGGGCTGGGCCGGCGGGCAACGGTTGTGCAAGCCACGACGCGAAGCGGTCGGCGTTGTCCGCGTCCACGACCAGCCGGTCGGTCGCGACACGCCCGCCGGGACCGTCGCTGTTGGTCAGCATTTCCCGCCGCAGGTAGCGCACCACGCTCCACTCCGGACCTGCCAGGCCCGAACCGACAGGCGCACGCGCCTGCAGCCCGTCGAAGACCTCGGCAACCACCTCGGACTGCCGCCGGGTGGGATCGGCGTCGGCGATCAGATCGGCAGTTGCCAGCACTTCCGTGCGCAGCTCCTTGAGCGAGTTCAACTGGCCGCTCCACACTGCATCGGCCAGCGCTGCCAGGGCGCGGCCCTGGAACTGTTCGCTGGACGCCACCGAGGTCCGGGAGCTTACCGACGTGCGTGACGCCAGCGATTCCAAGGATCCCGAGAAGCTGCGTGGTCCGGCCGCCTGCGAGGGGTTGCAGATGCGGGTCAGCATGTCCTGCATGGACTGGCTATGCGCCATGGGCGAAGGATTCTGGTAAAGCTTCTGGCGCAGGTCGGTCAGGTAGCGGCTGCGGTCGACCAGCTGCGTTTCGGACACCTGGTCCCGTCGCCAGGCCTGGGTCAAACGCGCCTCCCGGTTCTGGATCGCGATGAGGGCCGTGTCGAAGCGGCCGTTGCTGGGGGAGCGGACACTCAACTCCACCTTGGCTGCCGTGCTGCCAATTTGTGCTTTGAACCAGAGCAGTGGGGAAGGAATGCGCATGCGGCCGGGAATCGATTCGGGGGATGGAATCATCCCCGCACGGGGCGGCGGCGACTTTCAGAAATCCCTCGGCCTCACAGGCTTCACCCGGGCGTCTGTGCGAGAATCCGCCCACTCTCTCCCGTGGATGTACCGATGCGTCGAGTTCTTACCGTGGCCCTGTTCGGTGCGCTCAGCCTGACCGCCTGCGCCCAACCGGCCTCCCCCGGTGCCACGCCGGCTGCCAAGCCGGGCAGCAACGCTGCCGCCCCCGCCGCCAAGGGCAATGCGAATGCCGACCAGACCGTGCGCAGCGCGCTGGCCGGGCTGGACCCGAAGTTCAAGCCGGACTACATCGGCGCCGCCCCGTTCCCCGGTTTCCGGGAGGTGCTGGTAGGCGGGCAGGTACTGTACGTCTCCGACGACGGCCGCTACCTGATGCAGTCGCAGCCCTACGACATCCAGAACCGCGCGCCGGCCAGCAGTGCCGGCCTGCTGGCCCACCGCAAGGCGCTGCTGGACAAGGTGCCACGTGGCGAGCGGATCGTGTTCGCCGCCTCCAACCCCAAGCACACCCTGACGGTGTTCACCGACATCGAATGCGGCTACTGCCGCAAGATGCACCAGGACATTCCGGAACTGAACAAGCTCGGGATCACCGTGGAATACCTGGCCTTCCCGCGCATGGGCCCGGGTAGCCAGGACTTCACCGACATGATCTCGGTCTGGTGTGCGGCCGATCGCCGCCAGGCGCTCACCCATGCCAAGCAGGGCCAGCCGGTTGCCCCGAAGAACTGCACCAGCCCGGTGGCCATGCAGTACAACCTCGGCCAGCAGGTGGGCGTGAGCGGCACCCCGGCGGTGTTCGCCGCCGATGGCACCCAGCTGGGCGGCTATGTGCCGCCGGCGCAGCTGGTCAAGGCGCTGGAGCGCCAGGCGCGCTGATGCACAAACGCCCCGGATCGAATGATCCGGGGCGCTGTAATGGGGTTCACCCACTCGTGTCGGTTCCGCGGTAGCGCCGGCCGTTGGCCGGCCCCCGCGATGTCACCTGTGCCATCAACTCCAGTCGCGTTCCAGATCGGACGCATTGCCGCTGCCCTTCCCGGAATCCTCTTCGTCGGAAGACGCCTCGAACGAATGGATCTTTTTCAGCGAGGTCAAACTGTCGCGGAGAATCGACTCTGCGAGGGTGGGATAATCCCTGTCGGACCTGTCCGTGACTTCGACAGTGATACCTTGCCGTCGGGTCCCTTCTTCCCGGATTTCTTTAAGCAGGTTGGCTACGTTCAAGTCGACCGAGTGACCGGGCGCGGCGTAACCCTCGTCAGGCGCCGGTGGGGCTTCCGGCGTCGTTTCCAGTGAAACGTGGTTCGAGCGCACAAACTGAGCCTCGAACTGCGCTATCTCCTGATCCTCCTGCATGAACCTTTCCTTTGCGGCAGCCATCTCCTCAGGGATGACGTCCTCCCACTCGTCGGCAGAATCGCGGTCGCTGAGCGAGGCAATGGAAGCCGTGTCACTGCTGCCATCACTGTCGTAGCCGCTGTAGACGCTTTCGGCATCACTTCCATAGTCGACAGGGGGAATCGTGGGGCCGAGCTGGGGCCTGGGAAGGGTAAATCCGACCGGCAGCTCCGCTTTGGCGCCCTCACGTTCATGGTCCGCAGCGGGGACTTTCGGCCCAAGCTGCGGCCGGGGAATGGTGAACTTAAGCGGGGCGTTTTCACCGGATTCCACCAGACGGCCGTTGATCCCCTGGGGCAACGCGGCGGGTCGTGTTGATTCCGTTTCGGGTGGATCCAGCTCGCCGAACATGCTTGCGATGTCCTTCTCCGCATTGATCAATGCAGCCGCCTGGAGATTGAGGTGGCTCATCCGGTCAAACGGACCGTGGACCACCTTGAGCTGCATCACCGCGTTGGGGTGCAGCTCGCTCGTCTTGAACGGCAGCGTCGGCGAATCCGGGGCAAGCTTGCGGGTAGCGGCGTTCAGGTCGGGCTGCGCGGCGGCGGCTGCACTCGATCCGCACGCGATGAAGTGGGCTGCGCTCGCCCCCGGGCCACCAGCACCATGGTGCAGCCAGCTACGGTTGGAGGGCAGCAGGCTTTCCCCGGGTACGGCCCCGGTCGGCGTCGCGGCGCCCGGGTCGCGTGAGTTGGCTATCGACGCGGGGATGCACAGGCGTGCCCGGGTCTGCGCGAGCCCTTCGCTGGAGCGATGTTCGGTCGCCGTGCGCATGCGTGAAGCCACATCGGGCGACGTCTTGGGCAGCTGCGTGTACAGCGGGTCGTGGAACCCCTGGCGCTGGCGCTCCGCTTTCCATTCCTTGTTGATGTTGTTGATATTGGTAATGAACGCCGTCTTGGTGGCGCGTCGATCCTTGAGCGTTTGTTTCGCGCTCTGGCTACCGAGCGCGGCGCCGATGCGCAGCAGGGCGGTTGGGGTCCGCATGGAATGGGATGCGCCGTAAAGGAAGAATCGCCATTATTGGAGGGCGGCTCTGTATGGCTTTCAGAAAATGCTCAAGCGCGCGCCTGAGGCTTCATGTGCGTCTATTTCAGTCGGAAGTTCCCTGTCCTTGACCAACCGGCAGCGCCACCGGTTGCGGTGCATTGATGTTCTGCAGTTCTTCTTCCGCGAAGCGGGCATCGAAGGCAGCCATCTGTTCAGGGGTGTACCCGCTCTCGAATTCGCTGTCGCTGTCGCTCCGGTCGTCGTCAGCCGGGCGCGGGGGCGACAGCATGGCGGGCGCGTTGTTTACCGCGCTCAGGTTGCGGATCGGCGCCCAGGTGCTGGACGACGGACGCGGGGGCACCGGCGGCGGCACGGGCCGTGTCTGGGCCCTCTGGGCGGGTGCGGTGGCGTCGGTGCGATACATCGGCGGTGCTCCCAGGCAGCGGCATACAGCGGGTGCATCATTCTGCGTGATGCAAAAAATGCAGCTTGCAGATTCCGCTCACCAGCCGCTGATCGCGTCACGCGAGCGAAAATATCGTGCCCGGGGTGGGAGGGCCCCGGGCACGATCCCCCTTACTTCAACCCGGTACTGATGCTGTTCACCAGCGTGCCCTGGGCATCATCGCCGCTGAACTCCCAGAAGAACGCACCGCCCAGGCCCTGGGTCTTCACGTAGCCCATCTTCTCGGTCACCAGTGCCGGCGTGTCGAAGCTCCAGAACGTGGTGCCGTTGTAGCTCCAGGTGGCGCGTGCGTTGGCGTCGGTGAAGACCGGGTGGTTGAGGTTCTTCAGCACCTTCCAGTCTTCAATGCCCGCCTCATACGTACCCGCTGCGGCGGTGCCGCTCTGGTACAGCCCGTTGTTCACGTTGGGCACGTTGGTCCAGCCGCGACCGTAGAAGCCGATGCCCAGGTTGAGCTTGCTGGCCGGCACGCCACGGGCGATGAAGGCTTCCATCGCGTCATTGCTGTTGTAGAGCTTCACGTCACCGGTGGACGGATCGGCCGGTGAGTCGAACAGCGCCGAATGGTGCCCGGTGATGGGGTCGAACGCACCGTGGAAGTCGTACGTCATCACGTTGATGTAATCCAGGTACTGGTGGTACGTACCCGGGTCGGTCACACGTATCTTGTCGATGCCCGCACCCACGGCGACGGTCAGCAACAGGCCCGGACGCACCGCATCGAGCTGGCGGCGGAACTCGGCCATCAACGCGGTGAAGTTGGCATTGTCGGCCGGGTTGCCGCAGGCGATGCCGCAGGCCACCGGGTATTCCCAGTCGATGTCGATACCGTCGAACACGCCCGCTGCCGCGCCCACGCCACCCGCACCATCGGTCACCGGCAGGTTGCCCTTGATGTAGGCGTCGATGCACGAGGCCACGAAGGCCTGGCGGTTGGCCGGCTGCGCCGCGCTGGAGAAGCCGCGCGACCAGGTCCAGCCACCCAGCGAGATCAACACCTTCACGTTCGGGTGCTTGGCCTTGAGCTGCTTGAGCTGGTTCCAGTTGCCGCGCAACGGTTGGTCCCAGGTATCGGCGCTGCCGCTGACGCTTTCACCGGTCTGGAACGCCTTGGTGTAATCGGCGAACGCGTCGCCGCCGGCGCCGGTGTTCGAGTCGGACGGCTGGGTGATGCCCACTTCGCAGCGGTTGTTGCGCACGTTGCCGAAGGCGTAGTTGATGTGGGTCAGCTTGCTGGCCGAACCGCTGGTGTCGATGTTCCTGACCCGGTAGTTGCGGCCGTAGATGCCCCACTGGGTGAAGTAGCCGATCACCCGCTTGTTGCCGCCATTGCCGCTGCCGGCGCTGGTGGTCACGCTGATGGTGGCGCTGCGTGCGGAGGCATTGCCGGCGTTGTCGCGGGCGCGCACCGCGTAGGTGTAAGCGGTACTGGCGGTGAGCCCGCCGTCGGTGAACTGGGTGGCGCTGGGCGAACCGACCAGGTTGCCGTTGCGGTATACGTCGTAGCCGGCCACGCCGCTGCCGCCGCTGTTGTCGCTGGCCGCGCTCCAGGCCAGGTTGACCGTGGTGGCGGTTTTAGACGGCGACGACAAGCCGCCCGGCACGCTGGGCGCGGTGGTGTCGTTGCTCGCCGCATTCACTGTCACGCTGACCGTGGCCGACGAGGTCACCGCGTTGTTGTTGTCGGTGGCGACCGCCTTGAAGGTGTGGGTACCTGCCGCGGCATTGGCCCAGGTGACGCTGTAGGGCGTGCTGGTATCGATGCCAAGCGACGTGCCGCCACGGAAGAACTCGACCTTGCTGACGCTGCCATCGGCGTCGCTGGCATTGGCGCTGACGGTGATGCTGCTGCCGGCGCTGAACGTGGCGCCGTTGGCCGGCGAGGTCAGGCTGACGCTGGGTGGCTGGTTGCTGCCGCCGCTGTCGCACGCGCCCAGGTTGGTGTAGTACTGCGCGCCGGCCGGGTGGTCGGGCGGGGCGTTCCAGATGTCCTGGTTGGCGCGGTACAGCACGCCACCTTTCTGCAGGGTGTTGCCGGCCAGGTAGATCACGGACGGGTTCCACTCGGCCACGCCGGTACAGCTGGCCGCCTGGGCCAGGCTCGGGACGAGGGTGGCCGAGGCCAGCGCCAGGGCCAGCAGCCATCGGCGGTGCCGGGCCGGGGAACGGGGGGATAACGATGTCACCTTACTGCGCGCAATCGGGTCAGCCATGGTCGTACTCCGATCAGGTGGTGGGCGCTGGGCGGCAGGGTGTCGGCCAGCGTTGCAGCAGGTCCGGGGCCGGTGAGAGAGGCCGGCAACAGCAGAGGGGGCGGACACGGGTCCCGCCAGGCGATGTGCCGGGTGGGTGGTGGCAACGTTGTCATGGTTTGCGGGGGCAATCCGTGCGCCAGCGCAAGGTTCGGGGTGCCGGTGCTTTCGTCCGGACCGGCGGCGGGCAGGCCGGAACCGACCCCGGGAGCGACCACCGGCCGGCACGGACCGGTACAATAGTGGGCCCCGTCTCCAACCACGGTTCCCCGGACATGATGGTCCTCGAGGGCGCATCCGCCCTTTCGCCGTTCCGCCGCGAACGTCTTGAATCCCGCCTGCAGTCCCTGGCCGCCGACCTGTGCATTACCGGTGCCTGGCACGTCTACTTCATCCAGACCGAGGGCGATGCAGCCCCGGACCCGGCGATCCTGAGCCGGATCCTGGAGGCCCAGCCCGCGCTGGCGCCGCAGGAAGCAGGGGCAACCTCCCGCTTCGTGGTGCCGCGCCTGGGCACGCTGTCGCCGTGGTCGAGCAAGGCCACCGAACTGGTGCGTGGTGCCGGGCAGCCGATCCGCCGCGTGGAACGTGGCCTGCGCATCGACCTGGCCGGCTGGCCGGCCGATGCTGCTGCCCGCGAGGCGGTGGTTCGCGCGCTGCACGACCCGATGACCCAGTCCGTGCTCGACGATGCCGCCCAGGCCCAGGCGCTGTTCACCGCGCCGGCCCGTGGCGAGCTGGAGCGGGTGGCGCTGGAAGATCTGGAAGCGGCCAATCGCCGCCTTGGCCTGGCCATGGCCCAGGACGAGATCGACTACCTGCGCCAGCGCTTCGGCGAACTGGGCCGCAAGCCGTCGGACGTGGAACTGATGATGTTCGCGCAGGCCAATTCGGAGCACTGCCGGCACAAGATCTTCAATGCCAGCTGGACCATCGATGGCGCCGACCAGGCCCACTCGCTGTTCCGCATGATCAAGAACACCCACCAGCAGACCCCGCAGCACACGCTCAGCGCGTACAGCGACAACGCGGCAGTGGTGGCGGGGTTCCCGGCGGCGCGTTATCGCCCCGATCCAGCCACGGGCGAATACCGCAGCGAGGCCGTGGTTGATTCGGCGTTCTGCATCAAGGTGGAAACCCACAACCACCCGACCGCCATCGCGCCGTTCCCGGGCGCCTCCACCGGTGCCGGCGGCGAGATCCGCGATGAGGGCGCCACCGGCCGCGGCGGCAAGCCCAAGGCGGGCCTGACCGGTTTCTCGGTCTCGCACCTGCGCATCCCGACCCTGCCGCAGCCGTGGGAAGCGCCGCGCGCGCTGAACCCGCGCATGGCCCCGGCGCTGGACATCATGCTGGAGGGCCCGCTCGGCGGCGCCGCCTTCAACAACGAATTTGGCCGCCCCAACCTGCTCGGCTACTTCCGCAGCTTCGAGCTGCCCGAAGGCGAAGGCCTGACCCGCGCCTACGACAAGCCGATCATGCTGGCCGGTGGCCTCGGCGCGATCGACCAGGTCCAGGTCGAGAAGCTGAAGCTGCAGCCGGGCGATGCGGTGATCGTGCTCGGCGGCCCGGCCATGCTGATCGGCCTGGGCGGCGGTGCGGCCAGCTCGGTGGCCTCGGGCGAAAGCGCCGAGGACCTGGATTTCGCCAGCGTGCAGCGCGACAACCCGGAAATGGAGCGCCGGTGCCAGGAAGTGATCGACCGCTGCGTCGCGCTGGGCCTGGACAACCCGATCCGCTGGTTCCATGACGTCGGCGCCGGTGGCCTGTCCAACGCGATTCCGGAACTGCTGCACGACTCGGGCGTGGGCGGGGTGATCGACCTGGGCAAGGTGCCCACCGATGACCCGTCGCTGTCGCCGATGCAGCTGTGGTGCAACGAATCGCAGGAGCGTTACGTGCTCGGCGTCCCGCAGGAGCGCCTGGCCGAGTTCGCCGCGCTGTGCGCGCGCGAGCGCTGCCCGTTCGCCGCGGTGGGCGTGGCCACGGCCGAGGAACATCTTGTTGTCGCCTACGGTGCAACGGTGGGCAATATTCCTGCCGATGCCCCGATCGACCTGCCGATGGACGTGCTGTTTGGCAAGCCGCCGAAGATGCACCGCGACACCGCACACCCGGCGGCCCCGCGCTGGCCGGCGCTGAAGACCGGTGGCCTGGACCTGCACGATGCCGGCCTGCGCGTGCTCGCGCACCCGTCGGTGGCGTCCAAGAACTTCCTGGTTACCATCGGCGACCGCAGCGTGGGCGGGCTGACCGCACGCGAGCAGATGATTGGTCCGTGGCAGCTGCCGCTGGCCGACGTCGCCATCACCTTGGCCGGCTTCGATACGCTGGCCGGAGAAGCGATGTCGATCGGCGAGCGCACGCCGCTGGCCCTGCTCGATGCCGCTGCCTCGGCGCGCATGGCGGTGGGCGAAGCGATCACCAACCTGTGCGCGGCCCCGGTGGATGCGCTGGAAACGGTCAAGCTCTCGGCGAACTGGATGGCCGCGGCCGGCCACAACGGCGAAGACGCGCTGCTGTACGACGCGGTGCGCGCGGTGGGCATGGAGCTGTGCCCGCAGCTGGACCTGAGCATTCCGGTCGGCAAGGACTCGCTGTCCATGCAGGCGCAATGGCACGACGCCGGCGCGGCGCACAAGTCGGTGTCGCCGGTGTCGCTGGTGATCACCGCGTTCGCGCCGGTGGCCGATGCGTCCACCCAGCTGACCCCGCTACTGGACCGCGAAACCGACAGCGAGCTGTGGCTGATCGGCCTGGGCGCCGGCAAGCAGCGGCTGGGCGGGTCGATCCTGGCCCAGGTGCATGCCGACCACAGCGCGCTGCCGGCGTTCGCCGGTGCCGTGCCCGACCTGGACGACCCGCAGCGCCTGCGTGGGTTCTTCGACCTGATCCGCGACGCGCGCCAGGCCGGCCTGCTGCTGGCCTACCACGACCGCAGCGACGGCGGCGCGTTCGCCGCGCTGTGCGAAATGGCGTTCGCCTCGCGCCAGGGCCTGGACATCACCCTGGATGCCTGGGGCGATGACCCGTTCCGCAGCCTGTTCAACGAAGAGCTGGGTGCGGTGGTGCAGATTGCCCGCGAAGACCGCGCGGCGTTCGCCGACCTGGTCGAGCGCCACGCGCTGACCGAGTGCGCCCAGCGCATCGCCCGCCCGACCACCGCACCGGTGGTGCGGGTGTCGTTGCAGGGCGAGAGCCTGGTCGAGTGGCGCTGGGAAGCGCTGTTCGATGCCTGGTGGTCTGTCACCCATGCGATGCAGAAGCTGCGCGACAACCCCGAGAACGCCGACCAGGAGCGCGCCATCGCGCGCAGCTTCACCGCGCCGGGCCTGAAGCCGAAGCTCAGCTTCGACCTCAACGAAGACGTGGCGATGCCGTTCATCAACACCGGCGCGCGCCCGCGCGTGGCGGTGCTGCGCGAGCAGGGCGTCAACGGCCAGATCGAGATGGCGAACATCTTCGAACGCGCCGGCTTCACCTCGGTGGACGTGCACATGAGCGACCTGATCGCCGGCCGCGTGGACCTGGCCGATTTCACCGGCCTGGCTGCCTGCGGTGGCTTCAGCTACGGCGACGTGCTCGGTGCCGGTCGCGGCTGGGCGACGTCGGTGCTGGAGCGCAGCGCGCTGCGCGATGCGTTCGCCGCGTTCTTCGCGCGCCAGGACAGCTTCGCGCTGGGCGTGTGCAACGGCTGCCAGATGATGAGCCAGCTCAAGGACATCATCCCCGGTGCCGAACACTGGCCGCAGTTCCGCCGCAACCGCAGCGAGCAGTTCGAAGCCCGCACCGCGTTGCTGGAGATCGTGGAGTCGCCCTCCATCCTGCTGCGTGGCATGGCCGGTTCGCGCCTGCCGGTGGCGGTGGCGCACGGGGAAGGCCAGGCGGTGTTCGCCAGCGCAGTGGACCAGGCCGCGGCCCGGGTGTCGTTGCGTTATGTCGATGGCGACGGCAACGTGGCCACCCAGTACCCGCTCAACCCGAACGGCTCGCCCGACGGCATCACCGGCCTGACCACCACCGATGGCCGCGTGACCATCATGATGCCGCACCCGGAGCGCACCCCGCGCGCAGTGAACCTGAGCTGGCGCCCGGCGGACTGGAACGGCGACTCGCCGTGGCTGCACATGTTCCGCAACGCACGGGTGTGGTGCAACTAAGGCATCGCCCTGCACGGCGGCACGCCAGGCGTGCCGCCTCCGCACACTTCCCGAAGCGGTAGCGCCGGCGGTTGGCCGGCCCGCACAACACCGCCGCGTTCGCGCAATTCCGTCTTCACATCACACGTTGCCGATGTCGCAGCGCGCCATCGCGCACGCGCGCGCTTTTCGCGACGCAGGCGTATGGAAATGCGGCTCACGCATCCCCCGTCGGTGAAAGTCACGTGAAAAATGCAGGTGTCCAGAACGCGCGATTCAATACGTGGCAATGAGTTACGTCGCGTTTCACGCGTGATGAAAGATGCTCACATGCATCTAACAAATTGACCGCATGAATGGCCGAATGTGTGACGCTTCTCGCGTTAGAACAATTTCTACTGTCAAAGTCTTGACGTTATGAAAACCCTGCGTTAACACTGAGTTCTCAGTTGGGAAGTGTTCAGTTCGGAAGTAACCGCAAGGATGGCGAGTTCTCTGTTCGTTGATCGCGCCGATAGCGCGCCATCCCGCACTACGCAGTAAATCAAGCGGAAAACGCCCCCAGGGGACGTTGGGCCACGCGGCCTGGCGTTGGCGTCGCTTTGCCCAAAACCAGCCAACCAGGAGTCGCATCGATGAATCGGATTTATCGCAAGGTCTGGAACAAAGCACTGGGGCAGATGGTCGTTGCCTCCGAATTGGCCAGCAGCCAGACCCCGGGCGTGGTCATCGATCAGCGACGATCCGCTGGCGCGCGCAGCGCATCGACATTGTCGGCCGCCATTGCGTTGACGTTGGGGTTGGGCATGGCGGGAGCGATATCCCACGCGCATGCGCAGTCGGTGGAAGTGGGCGGCAACGCCAACTGCGTGGTGCTCAACAGCAGTGTGATTGACAGCTGCGTGGTGGACGGCAACGCGACCGCATCGGGCGCGAACGCGGTGGCCATCGGCAGCAACAGCACCGCCTCGGCGGCCAACAGCGTGGCGCTTGGCGCCGGCTCGCGGGCCGCGCGCGCCAACACGGTCTCGGTCGGCGATGCCGGCAAGGAGCGCCAGGTCACCAACGTTGCTGCTGGCACTGCCGCTACCGACGCGGTGAACAAGGCCCAGCTGGATACGGTCGCTGCCACCGCTGCAGGCGCGACCCGCTATTTCAAGGCCGATGGTGAAGGCAACGACAGCGATGCGGCCAGCATCGACGGTGACGGCGCGCTTGCGGCCGGTGCCGATGCCACCGCCGACGGTGATGGCGCTACTGCACTCGGCCACAACAGCCAGGCGCTGGCCAATGCCACCACGGCGGTCGGCAGCGATGCGGTTGCGGCAGGCCTGGGTGGCAGCGCATTCGGCCAGGGCAGCCTGGCCATCGGTGACGCCACCGTCGCGGTCGGTCAGAACGCCATGGCGTTCGGCCTGGGCGATGTCGCACTTGGTGCGTCCGCATTCGCCGCCAGCGAGAACGGCGCCGCGACCGCGATTGGGGGTCTGGCAGAGGCCAGTGCGGACGGTGCCACTGCCATTGGCGGCGGCGCGCTGGCCATCGGCGCGGGCAGCACCTCGCTCGGCCGTGGCGCTGGCAGCGGCGGTGAAGCGTCCATTGCGGTGGGTGCCTTCAGCACTGCCGTGGCCGATTTCAGTGCGGCACTCGGTTCCAACTCCGCAGCGGTTGCGGTCGGCAGCGTGGCGCTGGGCGCCGGCTCCTACGCAGATCGCGTGGACACCGTCTCGGTCGGCAACAACAACGGCCTGCAACGGCAGATCACCCATGTTGCCGCCGGCACCGAAGCCAACGACGCGGTGAACAAGACCCAGCTGGATGAAGTGGGGGACGTGGCCTCGACCACGGCAAAGTACTTCCAGGCCACCGGCGGCGCTGACAGCGACGCCGGTGCGTTTGCCGATGGCGACAACGCCACGGCGATTGGCGAAGCCAGCAACGCGCTCGGCAACGGCGCCACCGCGCTCGGCAGTGGTGCAACGTCGGTGGCGCAGAATGCCACGGCGGTCGGCTACAACGCCTTGGCCAGCGGCCAGAACAGCGCCGCGTTCGGCACCAACGCGCAGGCCAGCGGCCCGGGCAGCGTCGCGGTTGGCGGTGCAGCCGTGGACGAAGACGGCAACCCGCTGATCACCAATGGCGGGGTACCGGTCGATACCGGTGCCACCAGCGCCGGCGTGGGCGGTACCGCAGTCGGCGCCAGTGCGGAAGCGGCGGGCTTCGCGGCGTCCTCCTATGGCGTCGGCGCGTATGCAGCCGGTGCGCAGTCGTCGGCGTTCGGCGCGGTGGCCAATGCAACAGGCGATTACGCCACCGCGGTCGGCACGCAGAGCGCGGCCAGCGGTACCAGCAGCACCGCCATCGGCGGTCCGGTCGACCTGATTCCCGGGCTGGGCTTCTTCGTCGATACCCAGGCCAGCGGTGAAGCCGCCACCGCAGTAGGCGCCGGCGCGATCGCCAGTGGCGACTACGCCGTGGCCAACGGCACGCTCAGCGAAGCCTCCGGCACCGAAGCCACCGCCGTAGGCTACTTCGCGTATGCACCGGGCGAGGGCGCTTCCGCGCTCGGCGCGGAAAGCTGGGCCAGCGGCGAGCTGAGCACGGCAGTTGGCTTCTACAGCACTGCACGTGGCGCCAACAGCGTGGCGCTGGGGGCCAACTCCACGGCCGTGCGCGACAACACGGTCTCGGTCGGCGATGTCGGCAACGAACGCCAGGTCACCCACGTCGCCGCCGGTACCGAAGACACCGATGCGGTGAACAAGGCCCAGCTCGACGGCGTGGCCGCAACGGCCGATGAAACCGCCAAGCGTTTCAAGGCCAATCCTTCGCAGGACAGCGATGTGGGTGCCTTCGCCGACGGCGACGGCGCGCTGGCCGCCGGCGAAGCCAGCAATGCGTTCGGCGCCGGTGCCACGGCGGTGGGCAATGGCGCATCCGCGCTTGGCGATGACAGCGTGGCGGTCGGTCGCAATGTGGCCGCCACCGGCACTGGCGGCGTCGCCATCGGCGGTCTTGGCCAAGCGTACGACCAGTACAACCAGCCGATCGTGGACAGCGACGGCAATGCGGTGACGGTGGGTACTACGGCCGCAGCGGACGCCGTCGCGGTCGGTGTCGGTGCACAAGCTACCGGCGCGCAGAGCAACGCTTTCGGCAGCGGCGCACAGGCTACCGGCGACAACAGCCTGGCGCAGGGCTACAAGTCGCGCGCCACCGGCGACTACAGCATGGCACAGGGCGACAACGCGTTCGCCAGCGGCGTGGAAAGCACGGCGACCGGTGCGTATGCGTGGGCCACCGCCGAGAGCGCTACCGCCTTCGGTGCCAGCGCCTGGGCCACCGAGGCCAACGCCACTGCGGTGGGTTACGCGGCCTGGGCCGACGGTGCAGGAGCCACCTCCATCGGTTACAACAGCTGGGCGCGCGGCAGCAGTGCCACCGCGCTCGGTCGCGGTGCATTCGGCTACGGCGACAACAGCGTGGCCGTGGGGTATCAGGCACTGGCCGACAGCATCAACACCATCGCCATCGGCACCAATGTGGTCGCCGGCGGCGAGAGTGCGATCGGCATCGGTGCGGGCAGCAACGCCAGTGCCGCCAATGCAGTGGCGCTGGGCGCCGGCGCGCGCGCCGACCGGGCTTACACCGTGTCGGTCGGCAATGACGACCAGCAGCGCCAGATCACCCAGGTCGCCGCCGGTACCGAAGGCACCGATGCGGTGAATGTCGATCAGCTGACCGCAGCCACGGACACGTTCCAGGCAACCGGTGACGGCGTGGCCGTGGCGGGCGGCGAAGAAAGCGTGGCGGCGGGTTCGAATGCCGCCACCGATGGCGACTACGCCACGGCGGTGGGTTCAAGCAGCTTCGCCAGCGGTACGGGTGCCTCGGCAGTGGGCAGCGGTGCGTTCGCCCTGGCCGATGGCGCAACCGCGGTCGGCCTCAACGCGCTGGCCAGCGCGGGCAACGCCACGGCGGCAGGTGCCAATGCGCAGGCCACCGCCGAGTACGCCACCGCCAGCGGTGCCGAAAGCCTGGCCTCGGGCGAGCAGAGCACCGCGACCGGCGCAGCCAGCATCGCGTCGGGCGCGGGCAGCCTGGCCGGTGGTGCGCTGTCCGAAGCGGCCGGTGAAGAATCGGTGTCGCTGGGCTACTACAGCACCGCCAGCGGCTCGGGCGCGACGGCGGTCGGCGCCGAGAGCGTGGTCAGCGGTACCCTGTCGGCCGGCTACGGTTTCGCCTCGGAAGCCACCGCCGGTTACACCACTGCGATCGGTGGCTATGCGGCCGCCACCGCGTTCAACGCCACCGCGCTGGGCAGCTTCGCCCAGGCCACAGGCTCCAACAGCGTCGCGCTCGGCGGTGACGCCGAAGCCTCCGGCGCCTACAGCACCGCCACCGGCCAGGGCAGCCTGGCCAGCGGCACGAACAGCGTTGCCATCGGTGGCGCCCTGTTCGGCCTGCTGCCGACCGAAGCCTCCGGCAACTACTCCACCGCCGTCGGCGGAGGGGCGTGGTCGCCGGGGTTGAACAGCACCGCACTGGGGAACGCCGCTACGTCCGAAGGCATCAACAGCGTAGCGCTGGGTGCGGACTCGATTGCCGACCGCGACGACAGCGTGTCGGTTGGTAGTGCCGGCAGCGAGCGCCAGGTCACCAACGTCGCCGCTGGTACCGAAGGCACCGATGCGGTGAACGTGGACCAGCTCAACGCGGTGGCCGATACGGCCGCCACCACCAGCAAGTACTTCCAGGCCAGCGGCAGCGATGCCAGCGACGCCGGCGCGTTCGTCGATGGCGATGATGCGCTGGCGGCCGGTGAAGCCAGCAATGCGATCGGCAACGGCGCCACGGCGCTGGGTGCCGGCAGCACGGTGGTCGCCAACGAGGCGACGGCGGTTGGCTTCAACGCCACGGCCACGGCCGACAACGCGGTGGCCGTGGGCAGCAATGCGGCCAGCACCGGCGCAGGCGCCATCGCGGTGGGCGATCTCAGCGCGGCCAGTGGCAACGCGTCGGTCGCCATCGGCGGCGGCGCGCTGTCGCAGGGCCTGGGTGCCGTCGCGGTGGGTGCGGGATCCGAGGCCAGTGGCCTTGCCTCTACCGCCGTAGGCTACGGCGCCTGGGCGCTGGGTCGCGAAACCACGGCCATCGGCAACTTCGCCACGGCCGATGGCTGGGCCGCCAGTGCCTTCGGTGCGGGTGCCACGGCAGGGTTCTTCGGCACCGCACTGGGTACCTACAGCTACGCGGACGAAGTGGCCACCGCGGTCGGCCAGGGCACCCGCGCCAACGTAGCCGGTGCCGCGTTCGGCGTGCAGGCCAATGCCGGCGAGTACGGCGTGGCGCTGGGCAACAATGCCGCCACCGCGCAGAACGGCGTGGCGGTAGGCTTCAACGCGTTGGCCGGCGCGGATGCCAACAGCGCCAGCCAGGGCATCCAGACCACGGCCATCGGCAGTGAGGCATGGGCCACCGAAGACGGCGCCACCGTGGTCGGCTACAACAGCTACGCGCAGGCGCTGAACGCCACCGTGGTGGGCAGCAACACCTGGACCACCAAGGATGCCGAAAACAGTGTCGCGCTCGGTGCCGGCACGCTGGCCAACCGTGCCAACACGGTGTCGGTCGGCGCGGCGGAAGCCTGGACCGATGCGGCGGGCGTGGTGCACGACGCCATTGACCGCCAGATCACCAACGTGGGTGCCGGTACCGAAAACACCGACGCGGTGAACGTGGCACAGCTGAAGGAAGTGGCCGCGGTGGCTGAAACCACCAGCAGGTACTTCCAGGCCAGCGGCAGCGATGACAGCGATGCCGGCGCGTACGTGGAAGGCGACAACGCACTGGCGGCCGGTGAGGCGTCCAACGCGATCGGCGATGGTGCCAGCGCGCTCGGCAGTGGTGCCAACGCACTGGCCAACAACGCCACCGCCATCGGCTTCAACGCGCTGGCTGCCGGCGAAGGGGCGGCGGCGCTGGGCAGCGAGGCCCAGGCCACCGGCGAAAACAGTGTGGCGGTCGGCACGGGCGCCGCAGCCAGCGAGATCGGCGCCAGCGCCACCGGTGCCGGTGCACAGGCCTCCGGTGCATACAGCACCGCCAACGGCAGCGAAGCCATTGCGTCGGGCCAGCAGGCCACCGCGAGCGGCTTCCGCTCCACCGCCTCCGAAGCAGGGGCGTCGGCATTCGGTGGGTACAGCGAAGCAACCGGCGAGTTGTCTTCGGCGCTGGGTTACGGCGCGGTGGCTTCCAATGCTTACGCGACCGCCGTCGGCGCAGCGGCGACCGCCTCCGGTGCCAGCGCAGTGGCCGTGGGTGAGTTCAGTGAAGCCACCGGCGATGAAAGCGTCGCCGTCGGCGGCAGCACCTTCTTCGGCTTCATTCCGGCGCGCGCCTCGGGTACCGGCGCCTCCGCGTTCGGCGCCGGCGCCTGGGCAACCGATGATTACACCACGGCGATCGGCTGGAATTCGTGGGCCGATGCGGCCAGCGCCACCGCGTTGGGCGAAAGCGCCACGGCCACCGGCGTGAACAGCGTCGCCCTGGGTGCGGGTTCCAGCGCGGACCGCGACAACAGCGTCTCGGTCGGTACCGCCACCTCGCAGCGGCAGGTCACCAACGTGGCAGCGGGTACTGAAGGCACCGACGCGGTCAACCTTGACCAGCTCAGTGCGGTCGCCGATACCGCCGAGGAAACCAACCGCTACTTCAAGGCCTCCGGCAGCGGCAACGGCGATGACGTGGGCAGCTACGTCGATGGCGCCTACGCCACTGCGGCGGGCGAAGCCTCCAACGCCTTCGGCACCGGCGCGTCGGCCTACGGCAGCGGTTCGCTGGCGTCGGGCCGCTACGCCTCGGCGTCGGGTTACAACGCGTCGGCCACGGCTGATTCGGCCACCGCCATCGGTGGTTCGCTGTACTACGAAGATGTCAACGGCAACGTGCTGCTCGACAAGGCCACCAGCGCCAGCGGTACCGGTGCCACCGCGCTGGGTGCCGGTGCACAGGCCACCGGTGTATTCAGCACTGCCAGCGGTGCCGGTGCGACCTCGGCCGGGCTGCAGTCGTCGGCGTTCGGCTACAGCGCCGAAGCCGGCAGCGATTACAGCACCGCCGTGGGTGCGTTCAGTGCCGCCAGCGGCGTGCGCACCACCGCACTCGGCTACGGCGCAGAGGCCAGTGGCGATTACGCCTCTGCCTTCGGTTGGGGCAGCACCGCCTCGGGCGCGTATGGCATTGCCATCGGCAACAGCGCGCAGGCCAGCGGCGCCAACAGCTTCGCCGGCGGCGCCAGTGCCTGGGCCACGGCCGCACAGACCACCGCCGTGGGTCAGCTGGCGTGGGCCACCTCGGCCGGCTCCACCGCGATCGGCCAGGACAGCTACGCCTACAGCGGCATCAACGCCACCGCACTGGGCAAGAGCGCCTGGGCCAGCGGCACCGGCAGCGTGGCGCTGGGCGCAGGCTCGCGCGCGACCGAGGCCGACGTGGTCTCGGTCGGTGGCGGCAATGGCACCACCGGTCCTGCCACGCGCCGCATCACCAACGTCGGTGCGGCCGTGAATGCCACCGACGCGGTCAACAAGGCGCAGCTGGACAGTGTGGTCGCGACCGCCGATGCGGTGGGCCAGCGCTTCCAGGCCAGCGGCAGCGGCCTGGCCACCGCCAGCGGCAGCGACGCACTGGCAGCCGGTTCCGGCGCAACCGCCAGCGGCAACCGCAGCAGTGCGCTGGGCACCGCTGCGACCGCCTCGGCGACAGGTGCGACCGCCGTGGGCGCCGATGCTTCCGCACGCGGTGACAACAGCACGGTGCTCGGCCGCTTGGCCTCGACCAACGCCACCAACGGCGTGGCCGTCGGCAACGGCGCCTTCGTCAGCAACGGCGCCAACGGCATCGCCATCGGGTCCAGCGCCGGCGCGTCCGGGGCCAATTCGGTGGCACTGGGCGCGGGCTCGCGTGCGGTGGAAGCCAACGTGGTCTCGGTCGGCGGCGGCAACGGCACCGATTCGCCGGCTACCCGCCGCATCGTCAATGTCGCGGCCGGTCGCATCGCCGCCAACAGCACCGACGCGGTCACCGGTGGCCAGCTCAACACCACCAACCAGCGCGTGGGCGCCGTGGAAACCCGGGTTGGTGACATCGACGACCGTATCGGCTCGGTCGAGAACGTGACCGCCAATGCGCTGAGCTACGACGACAGCACCCGCGACAAGATCACCCTGTCCGGACTGGACGGCACCACGCTGGACAACGTCGCCACCGGTTCAATCGCCAGCGGCAGCCGCCAGGCCGTCAACGGCGGCCAGTTGTTCCAGGCGTTGACCGACACCGCCAGCTTCCTCGGCGGCGGCGCCAGCGTCGGCATGCAGGGGGTGTTCGTCGCGCCGAACTATGTGATCCAGGGCAGCACGTACAACAACGTGGGCGATGCGCTCGGCGCGCTGGATGCCAAGGTCAGCGACCTCGACCAGCGTGTGGCAGGTGGCAGCAACAGCGCGGCACGCGCGCGTACCGCGTCGGTGTCCACCGCCAGCGTGGCCGCCGCACCCGACGCCGCCGATACGGCTGCGACCACCGCGGCCAGCACCGACACGGCCCGCGTAGCCAGTGCCGATGCGCCGGTCGTGCAGGGCACGCCGACGGCTGCCAGTGTCGGTGCCCCGCAGCCTGTCGCGGCGGTGGCACCGGTCACCTCGGTGGCGATGGGCGACGGTGCCGTGGCCAGCGGGGCGTCGGCCACCGCGATCGGGCAGGGGGCCAGCGCCACGGCCGCCAACTCGGTCGCGCTGGGCCAGGGCTCGGTTGCCGACCGCGCCGATACGGTTTCGGTGGGTGCGGTGGGTGCCGAACGCCAGGTCACCAACGTGGCGGCCGGCAGTGCCGCCACCGACGCGGTCAACAAGGGCCAGCTGGACGGTGGCATCGCCACCGCCAACAGCTACACCGACCAGCGCTACAACGCGATGGCCGACAGCTTCGACATCTACAAGGGCGAGATCGACGAACGCCTGCGTCACCAGGATCGTCGCATCGACCGCCAGGGGGCGATGAACGCGGCCATGCTCAACATGGCCACCAGTGCCGCGGGCATCCGCACGCAGAACCGCGTCGGCGTCGGCGTCGGCTTCCAGAGCGGCGAGTCGGCGTTGTCGCTGGGCTACCAGCGCGCCCTCAGCGAGCGCGCCACGGTCACTGTCGGCGGTGCGTTCAGCAGCGATGACAGCTCGGTCGGCGTCGGTGCCGGCTTCGGTTGGTAAGCAATGCAAGGCCTGAGGGGGCGGGTCACGGGAACCCTGGCCAGGGCCGGCCGGGGTTTCCGCATGGAGTGTTGGCCTGAACAGTCGTTTGATCCATGACCTTGAAGAGGATTACACCGTGACCACAAAGCAGAACCTTCGCATCAATGTGCTGGCAGCCGCCGTGCTGTCGCTGTCCGTGGGCGCCAGCGCCTATGCCGCCGGGTTGCCGGTCAAGGAACCGGCGAAGCAGGCCAGCACCGCCCAACAGGGTTCCGAACGCATCATCGTCAAGTACGCCCCCGGCAGCGCGGCTGCCTCCGACCGCTCGGCCAAGCTGGCTGCGGTGACCTCGGCGGTGTCGCGGGCCAGCCTGGGCGCCACCGCCTCGCGCGCTGCCGCCGCCAGCCCGCAGCACCTGCGCCGGCTCGGCACCGGTGCCGACGTGATCCGCCTGCAGGGCAAGCTCAGCCAGGCCGACCTGCAGAAAGTGCTGAAGGAAATCCAGGCCGATCCGTCGGTCCAGTACGCCGCGGTGGACGTCAAGCTGCAGCGCGCCGACGTGCGTGCGAAGGAAACCCCGCAGCTGGTGCCGGACGACCAGTACTACACGCAGTACCAGTGGCACCTGCACAGTCCCACCGGTGGCGTGAACGCACCTGCTGCATGGGACGTGGCCCAGGGCGAGGGCGTGGTGGTGGCGGTGCTCGACACCGGCATCCTGCCGCAGCACCCGGATTTCGCCGCTGGCACCCTGCTGGAAGGCTATGACTTCATCAGCGACGCCGAGACCTCGCGTCGTCCCACCGATGAGCGCGTGCCGGGTGCACTGGACTACGGCGACTGGGTCGAAAACGACAACGAGTGCTACGCCGGTTCGCTGGCCGAAGACAGCTCCTGGCACGGCACCCACGTGTCGGGCACGGTCGCCGAGGCCACCAACAACACCATCGGCATGGCCGGCCTTGCCTACAAGGCCAAGGTGCTGCCGGTACGCGTACTCGGCAAGTGCGGCGGCTACCTGTCCGATATCGCCGACGCGATCACCTGGGCCTCTGGCGGCACCGTTGCCGGCATTCCGGCCAACCCGAACCCGGCTGAAGTGATCAACATGAGCCTGGGCGGCGGCGGCGCCTGCGATCCGGCCTACCAGGATGCGATCAACGGCGCGGTGTCGCGCGGCACCACGGTGGTGGTGGCGGCCGGCAACCAGGCCTCCAACGCCTCCGGCTACCGTCCGGCCAGCTGCGCCAACGTGATCGCCGTGGGCGCCACCCGCATCACCGGCGGCATCGCCTCCTACTCCAACTTCGGCACGGCGGTCGACCTGTCCGGTCCGGGCGGCGGTGGCGGCGTGGATGGCAATCCCGGCGGCTACGTCTGGCAGGCCGGCTACGACGGCCTGACCACACCGACCTCCGGTGCCTACACCTACATGGGCATGGGCGGTACCTCGATGGCCTCGCCGCACGTGGCCGCCGTGGCTGCACTGGTGCAGGGCGCGCTGGCCTCGGCCGGCAAGGACCCGCTGACCCCGGCGCAGGTGGAAACCCTGCTCAAGCAGAGTGCCCGTGCGTTCCCGGTGACCATTCCGACCTCCACCCCGATCGGCAGCGGCATCGTCGACGCCAAAGGGGCACTGGATGAAGCGCTGGCCGAGCCGTGCACGGAAGACTGCGCGCCGGATGCGACGCCGCTCACCAACCGCGTGGCTGTCAGCGGTCTGACCGGCGCCGGTGGCAGCGAAACGCTGTACAGCTTCGAAGCAGCGGCGGGCAAGACGCTGAGCTTCCTCACCTACGGCGGCAGTGGCAATGTCTCGCTGTACGTCAGCGCGGGCGACGCGCCGACCGCGACGGACTTCGATGCCAAGTCCTCGCGTCCGGGCAACAGTGAAACCGTGCGCTTCACCGCGCCGGTGGCGGGCACCTACTACATCAACCTGGTGGGTGAATCGGCCTTCAGTGGCGTGAGCATCCAGGCCGTCCAGTAACGGTCCGGCAGTACCTGCGGGAGCCCGTCATGTGACGGGCTCCCGTTTTCCAAGGCCACCACCGCATGTGGCATCACGGCGAGCTGCTAAAGTCTGCGGGTCGCCAGGAGAGCTTTCGTGAATGCGGTAACCCACGATCTTGCTGAAGAGTCAGCCATGGATGCGGAAAGCCGCATCGTGGCGCTGTTGCTGCGCAACGGGCGGCTGAAGGACGCCGACCTGACCCGCGCGCGGCCGCTGCAGCGCGAAGCCGGTGGCAGCCTGCTGCCGCTGCTGGTGCGGCTGGGCCTGGTGTCCGAACGTGACCACGCGCAGGCCTGTGCCGAGGTGCTGGCGCTGCCGCTGCTGGAGGGCAAGGGCGTGCCCGAAGCGCCCCCCGAATCCCTGATCGACGCGCTGCCGCTGTCGCTGCGCTTCCTCAAACAGTTCCATGCCTGCCCACTGGCGCTGCACGACGGCGTGCTCGACCTGTGGCTGAGCGACCCGCAGGAGCCGTACACGGCCGATGCGGTGCAGTTGGCGATGGCGGTGCCGGTACGCCTGCACGTCGGCCTGCGCTCGGAGATCGATGACGTCATCGAACGCTGGTTCGGCCAGGGTCGCAGCGCGATGGGCGCGATCATCGAAACCGCCGATGGCGAAGGCAGCGTGGTCGACGATATCGAACACCTGCGCGACCTGGCCTCCGAAGCCCCGGTGATCCGCCTGGTGAACCTGGTGATCCAGCGTGCGGTGGAACTGCGCGCCTCGGACATCCACATCGAACCGTTCGAGAACCGGCTGAAGGTGCGCTACCGCGTCGATGGCGTGCTGATCGACGGCGAGAGCCCGCCGGCCAACCTCACCGCAGCGGTGATCAGCCGCATCAAGATCATGGCGCGGCTGAACATCGCCGAGCGCCGGCTGCCGCAGGATGGCCGCATCATGCTGCGGGTGCAGGGCAAGGAACTGGACCTGCGCGTGAGCACCGTGCCCACCGCGCACGGCGAGAGCGTGGTGATGCGCCTGCTCGATCGCGACACGGTGGTGTTCGATTTCCACCGGCTCGGCTTCACCGATGCGTTCCTGCCGCAGTTCCGCAGGGTGCTGGAGCAGCCGCACGGCATCCTGCTGGTCACCGGCCCCACCGGTTCGGGCAAGACCACCACGCTGTACACCGCGCTGAGCCAGCTCAACACCGCCGATGTAAAGATCATCACCGTCGAGGACCCGGTCGAATACCAGATCGAAGGCATCAACCAGATCCAGGCCAAGCCGCAGATCGGGCTGGATTTCGCCAATGCGCTGCGCAGCATCGTGCGCCAGGATCCGGACATCATCATGATCGGCGAAATGCGCGACCTGGAAACCGCGCGCATCGCGATCCAGTCCGCGCTGACCGGCCACCTGGTGCTGTCCACGCTGCATACCAACAACGCCGCCGGTGGCATCACCCGCCTGCTCGACATGGGCGTGGAAGACTACCTGCTCACCTCCACCATCAACGGCATCCTGGCCCAGCGCCTCGTGCGCCGGCTGGAGCCGCAGCATGCGCTGCGCTACCCGGCCTCGCCGGAGGAGATCGAGAAGTTCGGGCTGCGCCGCCTGCAGCCGGAAGGCGAGATCTTCCTGTACCGCGCGCAGCCCTCGGCGATCGCCCCGACCGGCTACCTGGGGCGCACCACCATCATGGAATTCCTGGTGATGAACGACGAGCTGCGGCGCGCGGTGATGCGCCGCGCCGGCATGGGCGAGGTGGAGCAGATCGCCCGCGCCGCCGGCATGCGCACCATGTATGAAGATGGCCTGGCCAAGGCGCTGATGGGCCACACCACGCTCGAAGAAGTGCTGCGCGTGACCGAGGAAAGCTGAGCATGCCGCAGTACCGCTACAAGGCCCTCAATGCGCACGGCGAGCTGTTCGACGGCCAGATGGAGGCTGCCAGCGAAGCCGATGTGGCCGCGAAACTGCAGGACCAGGGGCACCTGCCGATGGAAGCGCGCCTGGCCGGCGAGGGTGGTGCTGGCGGTACCTCCTGGGCCGCGCTGCTGCGGCGCAAGCCGTTCGACGGCGGCGCGCTGGTGCAGTTCACCCAGCAGCTGGCCACCCTGCTCGGCGCCGGGCAGCCGCTGGACCGCGCGCTGACCATCCTGCTGGAGCTGCCCGAAGACGAACGCAGCCGGCGGGTGATCACCGACATCCGCGATGTGGTGCGTGGCGGGGCCGCGCTGTCCACCGCGCTGGAACGCCAGCACGGGCTGTTCTCGCGGCTGTACATCAACATGGTGCGTGCCGGCGAGGCCGGTGGCAGCCTGCACGATACGCTGCAGCGGCTGGCCGATTACCTGGAGCGCAGCCAGGAATTGAAGGGCCGGGTGATCAACGCGCTGATCTACCCGGCCATCCTGCTGGCGGTGGTCGGCGGAGCGCTGCTGTTCCTGCTCGGCTACGTGGTGCCGCAGTTCGCACAGATGTATGAAAGCCTCGATGTGGCGCTGCCGTGGTTCACCCAGTGGGTGCTCAGCGCGGGCCTGCTGGTGCGCGAAGGCTGGCTGGCGATGATCGTGGTGCCGGCACTGGCGCTGCTGGTGATCGAACGCAGGCTGCGCCAGCCAGCGGCGCGGTTGGCACTCGATGGCTGGCTGCTGCAGCGCAAGGGTATCGGCGGGCTGGTGGCCAAGCTGGAAACCGCACGATTGGCACGCACGCTGGGCACGCTGCTGCGCAACGGCGTACCGCTGTTGGCCGGCCTGGGCATCGCGCGCAACGTGCTGGGCAACCGGGCGCTGGCCGCCGATGTGGACGCGGCCAGCGACGAGGTCAAGAACGGCAATGGCCTGTCCGCCTCGCTGAGCAAGGGCAAGCGCTTCCCGCGCCTTGCGCTGCAGATGATCCAGGTCGGCGAAGAATCCGGCGCGCTGGATGTCATGCTGCTCAAGACCGCCGATACCTTCGAACAGGAAACCGCACGCGCCATCGACCGCCTGCTGTCGGCGCTGGTGCCGGTGATCACCCTGGTGCTGGCCTCGGTGGTCGGCCTGGTCATCGTTGCCGTGCTGGTGCCGCTGTACGACCTCACCAATGCCATCGGCTGACCGCCGTGGCGCACTTCGTCCCGACATGCTGCAAGGAGCTTCCATGATCCACCGTCGTAAAGCGGTCCGCCTGTCTTCGCCGCGCAACCAGTCGGGCATGAGCCTGCTGGAAATCATCATCGTCATCGTGCTGATCGGCGCGGTGCTCACCCTGGTCGGCAGCCGCGTGCTCGGCGGTGCCGATCGCGGCAAGGCCAACATCGCCAAGTCGCAGGTGCAGACCATGGCCGGCAAGATCGAAAACTACCAGCTCGATACCGGCAAGCTGCCGGCCAGGCTGGACGACCTGGTCACCCAGCCCGGCGGCAGCAATGGCTGGCTGGGCCCGTACGCCAAGTCGAGCGAGCTGAACGATCCGTGGGGCAACGCACTGGAATACCGCGCGCCGGGCGAAGGCCAGCCGTTCGACCTGATCAGCCTGGGCAAGGATGGCAAGGTTGGCGGCAACAGCTACGACGCGGACATCAAGTACGAGTAAGCGCGCTTGCGTCCCTCCGCCGCGCCGCGCCGCACCCGCCGCCCTCGCACCCTGTCGCGACGGTACGCCGTGCGCGGCGTTTCGCTGCTGGAAATGCTGCTGGTGGTCGCCCTGATCGCGATCATCGGGGTGATCACCGCCACCGCCATGAACGGCGGCATCGACGGCGTGCGCCTGCGCAATGCCGGCAAGGAAGTGGCCAGCCAGCTGCGCTACACCCGCACCCAGGCCATCGCCACCGGTGAACGCCAGCGTTTCCTGATCGATCCCGAGGCGCGTACCTGGGAAGCGGCCAACGGCCGCCACGGCAGCCTGCCCGCCGCGCTGGAGGTCCACTTCCGGGGTGCCGGCCAGGTCGCCGGCGTGGCCAGCGGCAAGGGCGGCATCGCGTTCCATCCCGACGGCGGCTCCAGCGGCGGCACCATCGAACTGGGCGTGCGCGATGCACGGTGGCGCATCGACGTGAGCTGGATCACCGGTGAAGTGCGCTCCGGTCCGGTGCGGGGGGCACGATGAAGCACCAGCGTGGCTATTCGCTGCTGGAAGTGATCGTGGCCTTCGCGCTGCTGGCACTGGCGTTGACCCTGTTGCTGGGCAGCCTTTCCGGTGCCGCCCGCCAGGTGCACCACGCCGACCTGCGCACGCGTGCGGTGCTGCACGCGCAGTCGCTGCTCGCCGCGAGCGGCATCGAGGCGCCGCTGCAGGAAGGGCGTTCGCAGGGCGAATGGGAGGACGGCCGCTACCGCTGGGACCTGCAGGTGGAACCGTACGTGGATGCGCGCACCAGCGCGCTGCCGCAGGCTGCCGACACCCCCACCGGCGGCCCGACCCTGGCACAGGTGACCCTGCAGGTGCGCTGGGGCGAGGGTAACGGCGAACGCCTGCAATGGCGCTCGCTGCGGCTGCTGCCGAATACGCCCGAGGCGGCGCGATGAGCCGGCGCGCTGCACGCGGTTTCACCCTGATCGAAGTCCTGCTGGCGACCGTGCTGCTGGTCGGTGGGCTGGCACTGGCTTTCGCCACCGTGCGTTCGGCGATGAACATCGCCCAGCGCGGCGAACGCGTGGCCGCGCAGAATGAGCGCATGCGTGCGGTGGAAGGGTTCCTGCGCAGGCGCCTGAGCATGGCGCTGCCCACCGCGGCCGAGCCGCCCGATCCCACCCGCGAACCGCTGTATTTCCAGGGCGAGCCGCAGCGCATGCTGTTCGTGTCCGAACTGCCCGGTTACCTCGGCCGTGGCGGTTCCTACGTGCATGAGCTGCAGGTCAACCGCAGTGGCACGGAGCTGCGGCTGGAGGTTGCACTGACCCTGGTGCAGAACGGCGAGCGCATCGACGAGGCGCCGCCGCGCGCGCCGGAGCTGCTGGCCGACGCGCTGCGCGAGGTCGCGTTCCGATACCGTGGCATCGATCCGCGCAGCGGCAAGCTCGGGGACTGGGAGACACGCTGGGACGACACCCGGCGGCTGCCGCTGCTGGTCGAGATCCGCATCGTGCCGCAGCAGGGGCCGGCATGGCCGCCGATGGTGGCTGCGTTGTCGCAGGCGCGCGGGGCTCGCTCATGAGGCGTGCGCGTGGTGCGGCGCTGGTGCTGGTGCTGTGGTTGATCGCACTGCTCACTGCCGTGGTGGGTGCGTTCGCACTCAGTGCACGCATCGAACACCTGCAGCAGCGGGTGATCGGTGACGACGCGATCGGCCAGGAACATGCCCGTGCCGGACTGGAGTACGCATTGTTCCGGTTGCGCCCTTCGGCGCTGCAACCGCCGTGGCAGGCCGACGGCCGCCGCTATCGCTGGACCTTCGATGGCCGCCAGGTCGACCTGCGGATCACCGACGAGAACGGCAAGATCAACCTCAACCTGGCCGACACCGCCCTGTTGACCGCGTTCCTGCGTGCGCTGGACGTGGAGCCCGGGCGCGCCCCGCAGGTGGCGGGGGCCATCGCCGACTGGCGCGATCCCGACAGCCTCAAGCAGCCCGGCGGTGGGGCGGAAACCGCCGACTACCAGGCGGCCGGCCTGCCGTATGGCGCGCGCAACGGGCGCTTCGAGACGCTGGGCGAACTGCAGCGGGTGCTGGGCATGGACGCGGCACTGTATGAACGGATGGAACCGATGCTGACCCTGTACAGTCGGCAGTCGCGTCCGGATCCGCGGTTCGCGTCCGGGCCGGTACTGGAAGCGCTCGGGCTGGATGCCGAGCGCCTGCTGGCCGAACGCGAGCGGGCCGAAGCGGCCGGCGATGAAAACGTGACCGGCGCGCTTGCCAGTGGCAGCGGCACCTATAGTATCGAGAGCCGCGCCCTGGATGAGCGCGGCCGGGTTTCAGTGTTGCGCGCCGTGGTGCGCATGGGCGCGGCGGGCACGCCGGGAACGACTTACACAGTACTTCGCTGGGAACAGGGAATGGCAGCACGATGACGGCATGGCGGGACAGTCTGGTGCAGGCACGGGGACGCTTCGCACCCGGCGTGGGCAATGGCCTGCGCTGGTGGCGGCGTTCGCTGCTGGCCTGGCTGCCGCTGCGCTGGCAATGGGCCATGGGCTGGTCGCGCTCACGCCTGCTGCTGTCGCGGCATGCCGAACAGCTGGTGCTGCGCCGCGATACCGCCACCCAGCTGCAGGCCGTGGCCGAACTGCCGTGGCCGACCACGCCGGCCGATCTGGACCGGGTGCTGGAGGCGCGCCTGCGCGCGCTGCCGCGGCATTGGGTGCTGCCGGCCACCGCCGTGCTGCGCCGCCCGCTGCGCCTGCCGGCCGCCGCCGCACCACGCCTGCGCGCTGTGGTCGGCTTCGAGATCGACCGGCAGACCCCGTTCGAGGCCAGCCAGGTCCATTACGACGTGCGCGAACTGGACACGCTGCCCGACGGCCAGCTGCAGGTGGAGCTGGTGGTCATTCCACGCCAGGCGCTGGAGCAGTGGTCGCAGCAGGCCGGCGGCTGGGCGCAGCAGCTGGCCGGCGTGGATGCCGACGATGGCAATGGGCAGCCGCTGGGCGTGAACCTGCTGCCGCCGACCCAGCGCCGCGTCACCCACGACCCGATGCGGCGCTGGAACCTGCTGCTCGCCATCGCCACCGTGGTGCTGCTGGCCTTGGCCGGCACCCAGTTGCTGGACAACCGCCAGGCTGCCGCCGATCGCCTGCGCGGGCAGGTCGATGCCGCCGCACACGACGCACGCCGCGTGGCGGCGCAACGCCAGCAACTGCAGGAGCTGGTCGACGGCGCGGCGTTCCTGGAGGGCAAACGCACCGCGCACGCCAGCACCGTGGAGCTGTGGAACGAACTGACCCGGCTGCTGCCCGATGGCACCTATCTTGAAAAACTGTCGGTGGAAGGCAACACGCTGCAGCTGATCGGGCTCAGCCGCGAGGCGTCGCAGCTGGTGTCGCTGCTGCAGGATTCGCCGCTGTGGCGCAAGGTCAACCTGACCGGCGTCCTGCAGGCCGATGGCGGCGCCGCCGGCCGCGACCGCTTCACGCTCACCGCCGAACTGCAGCCCTTGCCGGGCGCAGCTGCCGCTGCCACGACCGCCACGGAGGTTGCCGATGGCAATGCCGCCAACACGCCGTGACCGCTGGTTGGCGCTGGCGTTGCTGCTGGCGGTGGTCGCGCTGGCCTACCTGGTGCTGGTCCACCCGTGGTTCACCCGGCCGTTGCTGGACATCAACCAGGGCATTGCCGAACTGCAGGAACGCGAGCAGCGCGTGCAGGCCCAGCTGCAGCAGCGTGCCCAGGTGCAGCAGCGGCTGCAGCAGGTGCAGGCCGCCTTGGACGGGCGCCCCGGCTTCCTGCGCGAGCCCACCGCCGAATCGGCCGCGGCCGCGTTGTCGAGCCGGCTGCAGGATGCGGTGGCGTCCGCCAGCCCGGGCAACCGCAGCTGCACCATCAGCAACCGCTCGCCGCTGACCGACACCGCGCGCGATGCGCAGTTCCCGCGCGTGGCACTGCAGGTACGCCTGCGCTGCGGCGTGCCGGAAATGGCAGCGGTGCTGCATACATTGGAAACCGGCAGCCCGCGCCTGTTCGTGGGCAACCTCAACCTGCTGGCGCAGCGTTTCCAGGCATCGCCCAACGAGACCGGCACCGGGCTGGATGTGTCGTTCGAACTGGTCGGCTACCTCAAGCCGGGCGCAGGCGGTGACGCGGCCGCCGCAGCGCCTGCCGCGCCGGTGCCTGACGCGGCGCCGGCGGGGCTGGAACCGGTGCCTTCGGCCATGGCCGCGCCGAGCGACCCGGAAACGACCGGACAGGATGAGGGGGCTGCCATTGAAGATTGAACTCGCGCCCCTGCGCAGCTGGTGGTTGGGCGGCGTGGCCGCCTGGGCCGCCGCGATCTGGATCGCCATGCTGTTCGGCGCCGGTGGGCGCATCGCCCCGGCCGGTGCCGGCGACCGCGCCCCACCGCCGCTGCCCACGTTGGCCCCGGCCGCGCCGGAGCGCATCGCCTCGGCCGAAGCGTACGCCGCCATCGGTGCGCGCCCCCTGTTCGCCGAAGACCGCAAGCCGCGCCCCTACCTGCTGGGCGGCAGTGAACCGGGCAGCAGCGCCAGCGCCGTCACGCTGACCGGTGTGCTGCTCACCGCCGAATTCGGCATGGCCATCCTCACCACCGACCAGAAGCAGTCGCTGCGCCTGCGCCTCAACGGCGATGCGGTGAACGGCTGGCAGTTGCTCGCGCTGGAACCGCGCAGTGCCACCGTGACCGGCCCCAGTGGCACGCAGACGCTGGAACTGGTGACCTTCAGCGGGCAGGGAGGGGAACCGCCCACCGTGCTGGGCACGGCGGCCGGCGCGGCCCAGGGAAATGGCGTGCGCCCACCCCCGCCACCGCCCGGGCAGAACGCCGGGCGGGGGCCGACAACGAACGTCACCGGCGCGGTACCTCCGGCCGCGCAGGCCGGCGCCGAAGCAGCCGCGAATGCGGTCGCCGCCGCTGCCGCGGCGGCGCAGAAGCCGGCCACGCAGGGCCCCAGCGAAGAACAGATGCAGGCCATCCGCGCCCGCATCCAGGCACGTCGCCAGCAACTGCAGCAACAGCAACAGTCGCAGCAGCCGCCCGCGGGCGGCTCCGGCCAAACCAAATAGAGTGAAAGCATGACATTGCGTCTTTTCTCCCTGTCGTTCGCCGTGGCCCTGCTTGCAGGCTGCGCCTCCGTGCCCGGTCCCGAAGTGCGCCGCGATGCAGTCCTCGATGGCAAGCACCAGGTCGTGGCCGGCGACGGCTCGCACGACGGCGTGGAGGCGCAGCCGCTGGGCACCGACGGCGCGCCACAGGCGGTGATCCGTCGCGGCAGCGGCACCATGATCAACCGCAGCGCCGCCGCGGCGCCGTCGCCGGCGTTGTCGCAGGCCAGCACCGGTACGGCCACCTTCAATTTCGAAGGCGAATCGGTGCACGCGGTGGTCAAGGCGATCCTGGGCGACATGCTCGGCCAGAACTACGTGATCGCGCCGGGCGTGCAGGGCACCGTGACCCTGGCCACGCCCAAGCCGGTGTCCTCGGCGCAGGCGCTGAACCTGCTGGAGATGGTGTTGGGCTGGAACAACGCGCGCATGGTCTACAGCGGCGGCCGCTACAACATCGTCGCCGCCGACCAGGCCTTGGCCGGCACCGTCGCGCCGAGCACCGCGCCGCCGGCCAACGCGCGCGGTTTCGAAGTGCGCGTCATCCCGCTGCAGTACATCTCCGCCACCGAGATGAAGAAGGTGCTGGAGCCGTATGCGCGGCCGAACGCGATCGTCAACGTCGACAGCGGGCGCAACGTCATCACCCTCGGCGGCACCCGCAGCGAACTGGAGAACTACCTGCGCACGGTCGAGATCTTCGACGTCGACTGGCTGTCGGGCATGTCCGTGGGCGTGTTCCCCATCCAGACCGGCAAGGCCGAGCAGGTCGCGGCGGACCTGGAGAAAGTGTTCGGCGAAGAGAGCAAGACCCCCAGCGCCGGCATGTTCCGTTTCCTGCCGCTGGAGAACGCCAACGCGGTGCTGGTCATCACCCCGCAGGCACGCTACCTCGACCAGATCCAACAGTGGCTGGAACGCATCGATACCGCCGGCGGGAGCGCGCGGCTGTTCTCCTACGAACTGCGCTATGTCAAAGCCAAGGACCTGGCCGAGCGCCTGGCCGAAGCGTTCGCCAGCGAAAACAGCCGCGGCAGCCGTGGCGGCTCGCTGGCACCGGGCGCGAACGTGCAGGAGCTGGGTAGTCGCGACGGCACCAGCGGCGACAGCTTCAACAGTACCGGCAACAGTGGCACCAATCGCACCGGCGGCATGGGCGACGGCACCATGAACCTGCCGCAGCGCCAGCCCGGCAACGCCAGCTTCAACCTGGAAATCCAGGGCGATTCGGTTGGCGTGTCGGCAGTGGAGGAAACCAACACGCTGCTGGTGCGCTCCACCCCGCAGGCCTGGCGTTCGATCCGCGAAGTCATCGAAAAGCTCGACGTGATGCCGATGCAGGTGCACATCGAAGCGCAGGTGGCCGAAGTGGCGCTGACCGGCGACCTCGCCTATGGCGTGAACTGGTTCTTTGAACAGGCGGTGCAGACCGGCAAGACCGAAAGCGGCATCGACCTGCCCAGTGCATTGGGTCGTTCGATCTGGGGCAGCATTTCCGGCAGGGTCGGCGACGGCGGGCTCGGCTGGACGTTCCTGGGCAAGAACGCGGCGGCGGTGGTGACCGCGCTGGACAAGGTGAGCAACCTGCGCCTGCTGCAGACCCCCTCGATCTTCGTGCGCAACAACGCCGAGGCCACCCTCAACGTTGGTACCCAGATCCCGATCAACTCGGTGTCGGTCAACACCGGCGTGGGCGGTGACAACACCTACAGCCAGGTGCAGTACCTGGACACCGGCGTGATCCTCAAAGTGCGCCCGCGCATCACCCGTGACGGCGTGGTCTTCCTGGACATCGTGCAGGAAGTCAGCTCGGCCGGCGCGATCCCTTCCGGCTGCGATCCCACCCGCACCACCTGCAACCCGCCGATCAACACCCGCAAGATTTCCACCGAAGCGGCGGTGCAGAGCGGCGACACCATCATGCTGGCCGGCCTGATCACCAATTCGGACGAGAACGGCGCCAACGGCGTGCCGGGCCTGAGCCGGATCCCGGTGATCGGCGCGCTGTTCGGCAGGAAGACCCAGAACACCGACCGCTCGGAAGTGATCGTGCTGCTGACCCCGACCATCGTGCGCAACGCGCAGGAGTCGCGGAACCTGACCGACGAATACAGCAATCGCTTCCGCGCCATGGAACCGTTCCCGTCCCGCCCCAGGCGCTGAGTCCTGCTACGCTGCGGTCACGACGCCGCACTCAGGGGGACGGATGGGAACGATCGTGTTGCTGCCGATCGGGGTCGATGACAGCGCCCTGGACCGCTGCCTGGCCGCACTGGATGCAGGCACCCCGGCGCAGACGCCGGTATGGCTGGCCGATGACGGCCAGGCGGGGCCACGTGCACAGGCGGTGATCGAACACTGGCTGGCACATACACCGCTGCGGGCCGAATACACCCGACGTGCGCGCGCGATTGGCGAAGTGGCCCACCTGGATGAAATGCTGCGCGCGTGCGACGGCGGCGACGTGTTGGTGCTGGCGCCCGATGCCGTGCCCGCACCCGGTTGGCTGCAGCAGCTTGATGCCTGCTTCGCGCGGGATGCGTCGATCGGTTCGGCCACGCCATGGTGCAACGCCGGTGAAACGGCGGCCTGGCCGCGGCTGGGCGAGATCAACCCGGTGCCGGACGATCTGTCCGCGATGGCCCAGGCGTGCGCCGCGCTGCCTACGCTGGACCCTGAACTGCCTTCGGCGGTGACTCACGCGGTGCTGCTGCGTGCCAACGCGCGACGCAAGGCTGGCGGCCTGGACATGCACAGCTACGGCTCCTGGAACGCCGCGTTGATTGACCTGAGCCTGCGCATGGCCGGCCTGGGCTGGCGCAACGCCCTGTGCGCCAACGCGTATGTCGCGCGCGGCGGTGAGGCGCTGGCGCACGACGGTGACCTGGAGGCACTGGGCACGCGCTGGCCGACATGGCAGCCGCGGCTGGCCGGGTTCCTGATGAGCGACCCGCTGCTGCAGGTCCGCCAGGACCTGCAGCGCCTGCATCAGCAGGCGATAATGCCCCGGTCCCAGGGCGATCTGTTCGGATCGCCCGCCGCCGCTGCTCCGGAGCCGCCTGCTTGAATCCCTGCATTGCCGTCATCATCGTCAGCTACCAGAGCGCCAGCACGCTGGACGACTGCCTGGCGCGGCTGCGCGCGGCCGACGAGGTCGCCGAGATCCGCGTGGTCGACAACGATTCCGACGATGGCACGCTGGACATCGTGCAGCGCCACGCCAGTGCCGACCTGCGCGTACGCTTCATCGCCAACCCCGACAACCCCGGCTTCGCCGCCGCCAACAACCAGGGCGTGGCCGACAGCCAGGCACCTTGGCTGGCCTTCATCAACCCCGACTTGATGGTCGCGGCCGACACCCTGGCCCAGCTGCGCGCACGCGGCCAGGCCTTGGGTGACTGCGTGCTGGGCGTGGAGCAGGTGGACGAACAGGGCCAGCCCGATGCGGCGGTGCGCCGCCGCGATCCCGATTTTGGCGCCATGCTGCGCCACCCGGGGCAGGGCGCACGCCTGGCCATCCCGGCCGATCCGTCGCAGGCGCTGCAGACGGTGCCGGCGCTGTCGGGCGCGCTGCTGCTGATGCCGCGTGCGCTGTTCGACCGCATCGGCGGCTGGGATGCCGGCTACCGCCTGCATGCCGAAGACCTGGACCTGTGCCGCCGCGCACGCGAAGCCGGCGCGGTGGTGGCGATCGCCAACGACCTGCAGGTGGTGCACGTACGCGGCGTGTCGAGCCGTTCGCGGCCGTTCTTCGTGGAATGGCACAAGCACCGTGGCCTGTGGCGTTACTTCCGCCGGTTCGAGGCGCCCCGGCGCAACCTGCTGGTGCAGGCCGCGGTGTGGGGCGCGATCTGGGCGCACGCGGCGGCCCAGATCCCGCGGTTGCTGCGGTCGTGAATCCGCATTCGCGTATTCACCCCACGGTTCGCTGCGCAAACCGCGGGCCCCACCACACCAGCTTCCTCATCCCCGCGCCTGCGGCGCGCCCCCTTGAACACCAAGGGGGCTCTTCACTTCATGCATGCCTTGCAATCAGACGCGCGCCGCGTTGGTCGGTACATGCTGGGGGGCGCATAATCCGGGGATGATCATCCAGTCCCTGCTCGACACCGACCTGTACAAATTCACCATGATGCAGGCGGTGCTGCACCAGCACCCCGGCGCGCAGGTCCAGTACCGGTTCAAGTGCCGAACGCCGGGCATCGACCTGGCGGGCTTCATCGAGCAGATCAACGCCGAAATCGACCACCTGTGCCAGCTGCGCTTCAGCACCGAAGAGCTGGATTACATGCGCGGGCTGCGTTTCGTAAAGCCGGACTTCGCCGACTTCCTGGGCCTGTTCCACCTGGACCGCAAGTACATCGACCTGCGCCCGTCGCAGACGGTGCCGGGCGAGATCGCGCTGGACATCACCGGGCCGTGGCTGCACACCATCCTGTTCGAAGTGCCGCTGCTGGCGATCATCAACGAGGTCTGGTTCCGCAATACGAGCACGCCGGATTTCGCCGAAGGCGAGCGCCGCCTGCAGGCCAAGACGGCGCTGCTGCGCGACACGCCGGGCTTCGAGCTGTGCCGCATCGCCGATTACGGCAGCCGCCGCCGCTACTCGCGCGACTGGCACGCCCGCATGCTGCCGATGATGCGCGACGCACTGGGCGACCAGTTCGTGGGTACCAGCAACGTGCATTTCGCGCGGCTGTACGGCATGACCCCGCACGGCACGATGGCCCACGAGTACCTGCAGGCATTCCAGGCGCTCGGCCCGCGCCTGCGCGATTCGCAGGTGGCGGCGTTGGAGTCGTGGGCACGCGAGTATCGCGGCGACCTGGGCATCGCGCTGTCCGACGTGGTGGGGCTGGAGGCGTTCCTGCGCGATTTCGACATGTATTTCTGCAAGCTGTTCGATGGCGTGCGGCATGATTCGGGCGACCCCTTCAGCTGGGGCGACCGCATGCTGGCGCACTTCAAGGAGCGCCGCGTGGACCCGCGCAGCAAGGTGCTGGTGTTCAGCGACGGGCTCAACATCGAGAAGGTGATGCGCCTGTTCGACTACTTCCGTGGGCGCTGCCAGGTCGCGTTCGGTGTCGGCACGCACCTGACCAACGACCTGGGCCCGACGCCGCTCAACATCGTGATCAAGATGGTCCGCTGCAACGGCCAGCCGGTGGCCAAGCTCAGCGATTCGCCGGGCAAGAGCATGTGCGACGACCCGGGCTACCTGGCCTACCTGCGCCAGGTATTCGAGCTGCCGCCGGAATAGCGTAACGACCAACGGTCGTTACCTACCCGGGTAGGGTTGGTTCCCAAACAACCGCCGACCTTGCCGATCGACACGGTAACGCATGACCCTGACCGACGCCGCGCCTTATTCCAACGCATACCGGGCAACGAACAACGCCGCCACCAACCACACCGCCGGGTGCACTTCCCGCCATCGCCCGGTACCGGCCTTCAACACGGCATAGGCAATGAACCCGAATGCCAAGCCATTCGCAATCGAGTAGGTGAACGGCATCGCCAGCGCGCACAGGGCAGCAGGCACCGATTCGGTCAGGTCGTTCCACTCCACATCCACCAGCTCGCGCAGCATCAGCCCGGCCACGAACAGCAGCGCCGGTGCGGTGGCATAGCCGGGCACCATGCCGGCCAGCGGCGAGAACAGCAGCGCGGCCAGGAACAATGCAGCCACCACCAGCGCGGTCAGTCCAGTGCGACCACCGGCCTGCACGCCGGAGGCGCTTTCGGCAAACGCGGTGGTGCTGCTGGTGCCGAGCAGGGAGCCCGCAACAATCGCGGTGCTGTCGGCCAGCAGGGCGCGGCCAAAGCGCTTCTGGGCGCCGGGCAGCTTGAGCAGGCCAGCGCGGCCCACCACGCCATACAGGGTGCCGGTGGCATCGAAGACTTCGACCAGCACGAACACCAGCACGACCTGCAGGAGCACGGCGAGCGGTGCGCCACCGTCGTGGTGGAGCAGGCCGGGCAGGTCGAGCTGCAGGAAGGTGGGGGCCAGGCTGGGAGGCAGTGAGACCACGCCGTGGTACTGGACGTTGCCGAGCAGCCAGGCGGCGCCGGTAACGGCGAGGATGCCGATCAGGATGGCGCCTTTGACGCGGCGCGCTTCAAGGATGGCAATCAGCAGGAAGCCGGCCAGCGCCAGCAGCGGTGGGGCGGTGTTGAGCGGGCCGAGTGCGACCAGGGTGTCGGCGTTGGCGATGATGACGCCGGATTTCTGCAGGGCGATGATGGCCAGGAACAGGCCGATGCCGGCAACGATGGAGGCGCGCAGCGAGGCGGGAATGCCGGCCACCAGCCAGGCACGCACGCCGGTGAGCGAGAGTGCGAGGAACACCAGGCCGGAAATGAACACGGCGGCCAGTGCCTGCTGCCAGGGCAGGCCGGCGGCGCCCACTACGGTGAAGGCAAAGAAGGCATTCAAGCCCATGCCGGGGGCCATGCCGACCGGGAAGTTGGCGGCAAACGCCATCACCAGCGAACCCAGCGCGGCGGCCAGGCAGGTGGCCACGAACACGGCCCCCGGGTCCATGCCGGTGGTGGACAGAATGTCCGGATTGACGAAGACGATGTACGACATCGTCAGGAACGTGGTCAGCCCGGCCAGCATCTCGGTGCGCACGGTGGTGCCGTGTTGTTCGAGCTGGAACAGGTTTTCAAGCAGCTTCATGGCGGGGGTCCATGGGTGTTGGTCGGTTATGGCGAAAGCAAGAGCCTTCGTCTGGTGCATCACTTGCTGAGGGCCGACGGGTACGGGGGTACGGGACACGCCGTGAACCCATCCATGGGGGCTCGTAGAAAACATCCATGTTTTCTACGGTCCCGTACCCCCGCACCCGCCGGCCCTCCCGAAGAAGGTCGGTGGCCATGGAAGATCAGATGCCGTTTCGATCATTTCCATGCGGGGGGGATGCCGCGTAGAGCCACGCCCTGCGTGGCTGCCGTTCCCAACCGCACACGCGATCTGTCGAGGGAGGCCGGCGGGCAGCCCCTGTAGGGACTGTCAAAAACATGGATGTTTTTGCCAAGCCCCCAAGGATGGGTTTACGGCGTGTCCCGTAAGGGGCTGCCCGTCGGCCTCCCTGCACACAGCAATGGAAACGCCGCCGTTGACCTTGTGTCACGACCAACGGTCGTGGCCTACCAGAATGCAAAACGGCCGCGCAGAGCGCGGCCGTTTTTCCTTATTATTTCAGCGCCTTGAAGCGCAGGCGCTTCGGGGCGGCGTCGTCGCCCATGCGGCGGCGCTTGTCCTCTTCGTATTCGCGGTAGTTGCCCTGGAAGAACTCCACGTGCGAATCGCCTTCGAACGCCAGGATGTGGGTCGCGATGCGATCCAGGAACCAGCGGTCATGCGAAATGACGAACGTGTTGCCCGGGAACTCCAGCAGCGCATCTTCCAGCGCACGCAGGGTTTCGATGTCCAGATCGTTGGACGGTTCGTCGAGCAGCAGCACGTTGCCACCCTGCAGCAGGGTCTTGGCCATGTGCAGGCGACCACGCTCACCACCGGACAGCGAACCGACCAGCTTCTGCTGGTCCTGGCCCTTGAAGTTGAAGCGGCCGATGTAGGCGCGCGACTGGATCTCGATGCCATTGATGTTGAGGATGTCCAGGCCGCCCGCGATTTCCTGGAAGACGTTGTGGTTGCCTTCCAGCGCGTCGCGGCTCTGGTCCACGTAGGACAGCTTCACGGTCGGGCCGACCACGATCTCGCCGGTGTCCGGCTTTTCCTGGCCGGTGATCATCTTGAACAGGGTCGACTTGCCCGCGCCGTTCGGGCCGATGATGCCCACGATCGCGCCGCCCGGGACCAGGAAGTTCAGGTCGTCGAACAGCAGGCGGTCGCCGAACTTCTTGGAGACGTTCTTGAATTCCATCACTGCGTTGCCCAGGCGCTCGCCCGGCGGGATGAAGATTTCGTTGGTCTCGTTGCGCTTCTGGTAATCAACCGACTGCAGCTCTTCCAGGCGGGCCAGACGGGCCTTGCCCTTGGTGCGGCCGCCCTTGGCGTTCTGGCGCGACCACTCCAGTTCCTTCTGGATCGCCTTCTGGCGGGACTTTTCCTGGTTGTCTTCCTGGCGCAGGCGATCATCCTTCTGGGTCAGCCAGTCGGTGTAATTGCCCTTCCACGGAATGCCGCGGCCGCGGTCCAGTTCCAGGATCCACTCGGCGGCGTTGTCCAGGAAGTAGCGGTCATGGGTGACGGCCACCACGGTGCCGGTGTAGCGCGCCAGGAACTGTTCCAGCCACTCGACCGATTCGGCGTCGAGGTGGTTGGTTGGTTCGTCGAGCAGCAGCATGTCCGGCTTCTGCAGCAGCAGGCGGCACAGCGCCACGCGGCGCTTCTCACCACCGGACAGGGTGCCAACCACGGCATCCCACGGCGGCAGGCGCAGCGCGTCGGCGGCCACGTCCAGCTGGTTTTCCAGCGTGTGCGCGTCGCCGGCGGCAAGGATCGCCTCCAGGCGCTCCTGTTCCTTGGCCAGCTTGTCGAAATCGGCGCCTTCCTCGGCATAGGCCAGGTACACCGCGTCGAGCGCGGCCTGGGCCTGCAGCACTTCGCCCACGCCTTCCTCGACCGATTCACGCACGGTCTTGGTCGGGTCCAGCTCCGGTTCCTGGGCCAGGTAACCGACCTTGATCCCGGCCTGGGGGCGGGCTTCGCCCTCGAAGTCGGTGTCCACGCCGGCCATGATCTTCAGCACCGTCGACTTGCCCGAGCCGTTCAGGCCCAGCAGGCCGATCTTGGCACCCGGGAAGAACGACAGCGAGATGTCCTTGATGATCTGCCGCTTGGGCGGAACCACCTTGCTGACGCGGTTCATGGTGTAGATGTATTGCGAGGACATGAGCTCTCCGAAGGCGCAACCCTGCGCCCGTTCCGTCAGGAACAAGCACAGATGAAAAGGGATGGCGGCAATTATAGCCGGAAGCGCTGACCGCCGCCGGCCGGCCCATGGGGCGGGGCTTGCCGCTGCCTGAATGGGTCGTCAAAGCCGCTGGATTGGAAACCGTTTCCAGCCGGAAGCCGTTCAGATGCCATCAGCATGATGGAGCCATCACTCCACCAAGCGAGGCCAATCATGCACATGAATCGAATTGTGGTCGGAATCGTGGCCTCGCTGCTCGCGCTGGGCAGCATCGCCCCGGCCTTCGCCGACGACCATCGCGGCCGCGGCCATGACCGTCATCACGACGATCGCCATGACCGCCACGACGACCGCCGCCGTGAAGCCCGTCACGACCGCCGCTACCATGACAACCGCGGTTACTACCGCCCGGCGCCGCCGCCGCGCGTGGTCTACCGCCCGGGCCCCGGCCGGGGCTACGGCTGGGCCCGCGGCCACCGCTACAACGAGTACTACCGGGGGCCGGTGTACGTGGTCAACGACTACAGCCGTTACTCCGTGCGCCGCCCGCCGCATGGCCACCACTGGATCCGCGATGACCGCGGCAACCTGCTGATGGTGGCCATCGCCACCGGGATCATCGCCGACTACGTGATCAACAACCGGTAATCCGCGCCCCAGGTAGAGCCACGCCCTGCGTGGCTGCCCTGGACCCGGAACGAACAAGCGCGCCCCCGGGCGCGCTTGTTCGTTCCGGGGTGGGTTCCGCCTTACAATCAGGGGCCCGCTGTTTCCCCCTTCTGCCTGGAGTAAGCGATGTTCCCGCGTGACGTCCGCATCGAAACCTACGATCCCGAACTGGCCAAGGCCATCGCCGCCGAAACCCAGCGCCAGGAAGACCACGTCGAGCTGATCGCCAGCGAGAACTACACCAGCCCGGCCGTGATGGAGGCCCAGGGCAGCCAGCTCACCAACAAGTACGCCGAAGGCTATCCGGGCAAGCGCTACTACGGTGGCTGCGAATACGTGGATATCGCCGAGCAGCTGGCGATCGACCGCCTCAAGCAGCTGTTCGATGCGGACTACGCCAACGTGCAGCCGCACAGCGGTTCGCAGGCCAACCAGGCGGTGTACTTCGCGCTGCTCAAGCCGGGCGACACCCTCCTGGGCATGAGCCTGGCCCATGGCGGCCACCTGACCCACGGTGCCAAGGTCAATGCCTCGGGCAAGCTGTTCAACGCCGTCCAGTACGGGGTGAACGAGCAGGGCCTGATCGACTATGACGAAGTCGAGCGCCTGGCCCTGGAGCACAAGCCGAAGATGGTCGTGGCCGGTTTCTCGGCCTATTCGCAGGTGGTGGACTGGGCGCGCTTCCGCGCCATCGCCGACAAGGTCGGTGCCTACCTGTTCGTGGACATGGCCCACGTCGCCGGCCTGGTCGCCGCCGGCGTGTACCCCAGCCCGCTGCCGCATGCGCACGTGGTCACCTCGACCACCCACAAGACCCTGCGCGGCCCGCGCGGCGGCATCATCATCGCCAAGGGCGCCGGCGAAGAGATCGAGAAGAAGCTGCAGTCCATCGTGTTCCCGGGCATCCAGGGCGGTCCGCTGATGCACGTCATCGCGGCCAAGGCCGTGGCGTTCAAGGAAGCGCTGGAGCCGGGCTTCAAGGCCTACCAGCAGCAGGTGGTCAAGAACGCCCAGGCGATGGCCACCACGCTGATCGCCCGTGGCTACAAGATCGTCTCCGGCGGCACCCTGAATCACCTGATGCTGGTGGACATGATCGGCAAGGATGTGTCCGGCAAGGATGCGGAAGCCGCGCTGGGCAAGGCGCACATCACCGTCAACAAGAACGCGGTGCCCAACGACCCGCGCTCGCCGTTCGTGACCTCGGGCCTGCGCCTGGGTACCCCGGCGGTGACCACCCGCGGCTACCTGGAAGCGGACTGCGTGGAACTGGCCACCTGGATCGCCGACGTGCTCGACGCCCCGGCCGACGAGGCGGTCATCGCCCGCGTGCGCGACGCGGTCAGCGCGCAGTGTCGCAAGTACCCGGTCTACGGGTGATGCCTTTCCAGGCAGCGGCGCCCTGCGCCGCTGCCTGGAAACACGAACCACATCCCGATTTGTACGTCGGGGCCTTCTCAGGTACCGTTGCGACGCTGCCGTGACCACGGCATGACGTTTCTCTGATGCAAGGCGTTCCATGTACTGTCCGTTCTGCCAGCATGCCGATACCCGGGTGATCGACTCGCGCGTCTCCGAAGACGGCGCGACGATCCGCCGTCGGCGTGAGTGCGAGGCCTGCAGCGAGCGCTTCAGCACCCTGGAAACCATCGAGTTGAAGCTGCCCGCGATCGTCAAGAGCGATGGCAGCCGCGAGCAGTTCGATGCCCGCAAGCTGCGGGTTGGCTTCGACCGTGCGCTGCAGAAGCGCCCGGTGCCCGAGGACAAGATCGAGCTGGCGGTGCGCGCGGTGATGCAGCAGCTGCGCATGTGCGGCGAACGCGAAATCCCCTCGATCAAGGTCGGCGAGTTCGTGATGAACGAGCTGCGCAAGCTCGATCACGTGGCCTACGTGCGGTTCGCGTCGGTGTACCGAAGCTTCGAGGACGTGGCCGATTTCCGCGAGGAGATCGAGAAGCTCGAGCGCGAGCTGCCGTCCAGTACCGAGCAGCTGCAGCTGCTGGGCGATGTGATCGCCCTGACCAAAAAAAAGAAAGGGTAGAGCGGGGCTCTGCCCCGCTGCTTGGCTCTGCCCCGCTGCTTAGGTCGGCCCCGCTGCATTTCTGGGCAGCGGGGCAGAGCCCCGCTCTACCCTTTCTTTGCAGCGGGCCAGAGGCCCGCTCTACGTCGCACCGGCTGCCGGGCGTTACCATGGCCGCCATGACCTTCTCCACGCTCGATCACCTGCACATGGCCCGTGCGCTGCGCCTGGCCGAACGCGGCAGGTTCACCGCCCGGCCCAACCCGATGGTAGGCTGCGTGATCGCGCATGGCGACCGCGTCGTCGGCGAGGGCTGGCACCAGCGCACCGGCGGCCCGCACGCCGAAGTATTCGCGCTGCGCCAGGCCGGCGAAGAGGCGCGCGGAGCCACCGCCTACGTGACACTGGAACCCTGCGCCCATCACGGGCGCACGCCACCGTGCGCGCTGGCGCTGATCGAGGCCGGCGTTGCACGGGTGGTGGCGGCCATGCGCGACCCGTTCCCCAAGGTCGATGGCGGCGGCTTCACCCTGCTGCGCGAGGCCGCTATCGAAGTCGTCGAAGGGCTCATGGCGACCCAGGCGCGCGAACTCAATCACGGCTTCCTGTCGCGCGTTGAACGTGGACGTCCGTGGCTGCGGGTCAAGCTGGCAGCCAGCCTGGACGGCCGCACGGCCATGGCCGACGGCACCTCGAAGTGGATTACCGGCGCCGCGGCACGTGAGGATGTGCAGCACTGGCGCGCCCGTGCCGGCGCGATCCTGACCGGCGCCGACACCGTGCTGGCCGACGACCCGCAATTGACCGTACGTCTGCCTGACACCGAAGTGATGGCGCCGCTGCGCGTGGTACTGGATTCGCGCCTGCGCTCACTGGAATGCGCCCGGGTTCGCGAGGGTGGGGCACCCACGCTCTACCTGCACGACGCCGCCGTGAGCCCTCCCGATGCGGCCGATGCCGAGTTCGCGAGCGTGCCCAGCCAGAATGGCCGGCTCGATCTGGGAGCAGTGTTGACCCTGCTGGCGGAGCGCGGCATCAACGAAGTGCACACGGAAGCAGGCGCCACCCTATGCGGCGCGCTGCTGGCCGGCGACTGGGTGGATGAACTGCTGCTCTACCAGGCGCCGACCCTGCTCGGCGAGCACGGCCGGCCGCTGCTGGGCGGGCTGGGCATCCACGCCATGGAACAGCAGCGTCGGCTGCGGCTGGTGGACCAGCGTCAGGTAGGCGACGACCTGCGCTTGCTGCTGCGGCCCCACTAAGTCTTGGTGCAGCGTTACGCTGCCGCCGCACCGAGGGCTGCGAGATGCTGCACGGTCTGCGGATAAGCCTGGACAAGCCGGATCAGCGTCGCCGCCTGCGCATTGGGTCGCGCACGCCCTTGCTCCCAGTTCTCAAGGGTGCGTGCGTTGGTCCGCAGGTACATCGCGAAGATCGATCTCGACATGTTGAGCTTCTCGCGAATGGCGATCAGCTCGTTTGCAGCCAGTGGGGGCAGCGCAGCCAGTTTTACCGCATGTGTCCGCAGGGTGACCTTGCCCCCCCGCGCATGGGCGAGTTCCTCCATCCCCTCGACCAGCTCTGCGAAAATGTCTCGTTTCATCTTGGGCTCCTCGCCTTCCGCTCCTGATCCAGCAGCCTTGAAAGAAGCTGCCGTTGTGCCGGATCCAGGTCGTCCTGGATGCCTTTGCCGTACACCGTGAACAACCAGAACTGCGCACCATCGGGCCACCAGTAGTAGATCAGCCGCAGGCCCCCGCGCTTGCCACGCTGGCGACCTTCATCAGCAAATCGAACCTTCCGCAGCCCACCCGTGCCCACGATCAGATCGCCGCGCTCCGGTTCGCGCGTCAGCCACTGCTGCAGCTCACGAAAGCCCGCGTCATCCAGGTGCGCTGCCCGGTTACGGGCGAATCCCGCCAGTTCCACAAACACTGCATGCATGAGTATACGTTATCTGCGTATGGTTACATGTGAACGATACGCAGGGCCCGGCCCCTGTTCCCGGCCGCAGGTCACATCCAGGTTGCGCTGCCGGACGCAGAATCAATCGACACGCGCGAATCGATAGGCAATAAAAAACGGGCCCCTTGCGGGGCCCGTCGATCATGGCGCGGGTTGGCGCTGCCCGATCGGAAACTCAGAAGCTGGCGCGCACGCCCACGGTGTACTGGGTCACGTCGTCGTAGTACTGCACTTCACCGACCACGCCCCAGTTGCGGTTGAACTTGATCTGGCCGCCCAGGGTGCCGATCCACACGCCGTCCATGTCGCTGCCGTCGATGTAGCCGGCCTTCAGCCAGGCTTCGGTGGCGCGCGAGGGCTTGCCACGCAGGCCCAGCGAGCCGCGGCCGGCATTGGTGTGCACTTCCACGGAGTCGCGGGTCACGCCGTCGTTGAACTCCACTTCGTTGTTGATGCGGGTCCAGGCGAGGTCGGCGGTGAAGTCCAGGCGGTCGGTGAACGGCATGTGGTAGCCGATGCCCAGTTCCGGCTGTTCCAGGGTGTTCTTCAGGCGGAATTCGCCGATGTCGTCTTCCAGGCGGTACGTCTTGGAGGTGGTGCTGTAGCCGCCAAACACATACACCTGCTCGGCAATCGCGAACGAACCGCGGAGGTAGCCGCCGTCCAGCTTCGGGTTGCTGCCCGGGTTGTTGATCTGCTGCTGCATCCAGCCGCCTTCAACGTAGGTGTAGCTCATGGCGTCGGCAGCAGAAGCGGCCATCGGAGCGGCGGCCAGCAGGGCGGCGGCCAGGACGAGCATCTTGCGCATGGAGATTCCTTGGGAAAAAAGTGAGGTCCATTTCAGCCTGCCCGTCATGGGCGGCAGGGCGGCGATCATCGCCGCGCGGGCGCATGTTAACAAATTGTTTACAGAAAGCGAGCGCTCAGCCAGCGCTGTTACAATGCCCGCGCCGGTTCGCCGGTATACAAACGTCTTCAGGGCGGGGTGCGATTCCCCACCGGCGGTAGGTGCGCAAGCACGAGCCCGCGAGCGCTTCCGGTTACGCCGGAAGGTCAGCAGATCCGGTCAAATGCCGGAGCCGACGGTATAGTCCGGATGAAAGAAGACGGTGCTACAGGGCCTGCCGGCCCTGCGCCCGCCTGTTTGCCTTGCGGCGTTTTTCGCTCACTTTTCGCGGAGAACGTTAGTGTTTACTGGAATCATCGAAGGCGTCGGCCACCTGGCCGCTCGCGATCCCCTGGGCGGCGATGTCCGCTTCACCTTCCATGTCGGCAGCCTGCCGTTCGAGCACGTGCAGATGGGCGAAAGCATCGCCATCAACGGCGTGTGCCTGACCGTCATCGCCTTTGACGGCAGCTCCTTCCAGGCGGATGCCTCGACCGAAACCCTAGGACTGACCACGCTGGGCCAGCTGGCCCAGGGCGCGGTGATCAACCTGGAACGCGCCATGCGCCCCACCGACCGCCTCGGCGGCCACCTGGTCAGCGGCCATGTCGATGGCCTGGGCCAGGTGCTGTCCATCCACGAGGACGCGCGCGCCCAGCGTTGGCGCTTCGCCGCACCGGCCGGCCTGCTGCGCTACATCGCCAGGAAGGGCTCGATCTGCGTGGACGGGGTCAGCCTGACCGTCAACGAGGTGGACGATGCCGGCTTCGAGGTCGCGCTGATCCCGCACACCGTGGCCAACACCGCCTTCGCCGCCACTGCCGTGGGCAGTGCGGTCAATCTTGAAATCGATCTGGTTGCCCGTTACGTGGAGCGCCTTGTCGGCCTGCCGACCAACGGTCGGCAGCTACCCGGTCACGACGCCATTGCGCAGGGAGCATCCGCATGAATTTCGCCCCCATCCCCGAGATCCTCGAGGACATCCGCCTGGGCCGCATGGTGGTCATCGTCGATGACGAAGACCGCGAGAACGAAGGCGACCTGATCATGGCCGCCGAGCTGGTCAAGCCGTCGGACATCAACTTCATGGTCACCCACGGCCGTGGCCTGGTGTGCCTGCCGCTGACCCGCGAGCGTGCCGCCGACCTGGGCCTGGCGCCGATGGTGCAGGCCAATACCGCCCAGTTCCAGACCAATTTCACCGTCAGCATCGAAGCCGCCGAAGGCGTCACTACCGGCATCTCGGCCTACGACCGCGCGCATACCATCCGCACGGCGGTGAAGCCCGATGCCAAGCCGGCCGACCTGCACCAGCCCGGCCACATCTTCCCGCTGATCGCCCAGCCGGGCGGCGTGCTGACCCGCGCCGGGCACACCGAAGCGGGCGTGGACCTGGCCATGCTGGCCGGGCTGGAACCGGCCGGCGTGCTGGTGGAAATCCTCAACCCCGACGGCAGCATGGCGCGCCGCCCGGAGCTGGAGGTGTTCGCCCGCGAACATGGCCTGAAGATCGGCTCCATCGCCGACCTGATCGCCTACCGTCTGGCCACCGAGAAGACCGTCGAGCGCGTCGATGAGCGCGAGATCGACACCGAGTTCGGCCCGTTCAAGCTGGTGACCTACCGCGACCGCATCGCCCACGACCTGCATTTCGCCCTGGTCCGCGGTACCCCGGATACCCAGCCGACCCTGGTCCGGGTGCAGGTGGAGAACCCGCTGGCCGACCTGCTGCATTGGCGCCGCGACGATTTCGGCGTGGCCTCCACCGACGCCCTGCGCGCCATCGCGGCGGCCGGGCGCGGCGTGATGGTGGTGTTGTCGGCCCCGCGCGACAGCAACAGCCTGCTGGCCCGCCTGCGCCAACAGCCGCAGCCGGTCACCCCGGGCAAGGACAAGGATGTGAGCCAGTGGCGCCGTAATGGTGCCGGGGCCCAGATCCTGTCCGACCTGGGCCTGGGCCAGCTGCGCGTGCTGGGCACCCCGCGCCGCCAGATCGGCCTGGCCGGTTACGGCCTGGAAGTCGTGGAAACCGTGACCCCCTGATCGCGGTGCCCCGAATGCTGGTGGACGGAAGCCCCCTGAGTCAGGGGGCGGCCGCGAAGCGGCGGGGGCATGGGTGCTGGTAAGAGGGGCCCACGGTTTGCGAAGCCAACCGTGGGGCGGCAGCGCGCATGCGATGACGCGAACCCCAGGCAGGGCCTGGCTCTACGGTAGAATGTCCCTCTTTATTGAATAACCTGCCGACCATGAGCCACTACGAAGGCGACCTTCGCACCCCCGAAGCGGCCCGTTTCGCCATCCTTGCCAGCCGCTGGAACGCGCGCATCACCGACGTGCTGGTGGCCGGCGCGCGCCAGAGCCTTGCCGGCAACGGGATCCAGGAAGCAGCCATCGATGTGATCCGGGTGCCCGGCGCGTGGGAACTGCCGCTGGTCGCCGCGCGCCTGGCGGCAGCGCACGAACATGCCGCGATCATCGCCCTGGGTTGTGTGATCCGTGGCGACACCCGCCACTACGAGCACGTGGCCGATCGCTGCGCCGAAGGCCTGATGCGCGTGCAGCTGGATTTCGGCGTGCCCGTGCTCAATGGCGTGCTGGCGGTCGAACGCGCCGAGGATGCCGAGGCCCGTGCCGGCGGCAGCCACGGCAACAAGGGTGAGGAAGCCGCACTGACGGCGTTGGAAATGGTCAATCTTCTGGAGCAGTTGCCGTGAACAAGTCAAACCCGGGCAAGCCCTCCGGCAAGCCGGTCCGCCGCGATGGCATCGACCCGGTGCTGCGCTCGCGCGCGCGCCGTCGTGCCCTGCAGGCGATCTACGCCTGGCAGATCTCCGGCGGCAACGCACAGCAGCTCATCGCCCAGTTCGCCCACGAACAGGCCCGCGAAATCGCCGACCTTGCCTACTTCGAGGCGCTGGTTCACGGCGTGCTCGACCATCGCAAGGACCTGGACGAGGCGCTGCTGCCATTCGTGGACCGCAGCATCGACGAAGTGGATGCCATCGAACGCGCCGCGCTGCGCGTGGCCGCCTACGAGCTGCGCTACCGCATGGACGTGCCGTACCGCGTGGTGATCAACGAGGCGATCGAATCGACCAAGCGTTTTGGTTCCGAACACGGCCACACCTATGTCAACGGTGTGCTGGACCGCGCGGCGGTCGAATGGCGCAAGGTCGAAAGCGGGAACTGACCCCGGCCGGGGAACACCCATGTCCCTCGCTGAATTCGCCTTGATCGACCGCATCCGCACGCGCACCCGCACGCGTGCCGATGTGGTGCTCGGCATTGGCGATGATGCCGCGCTGCTGCAGCCGCGCGCCGGCGAACAGCTGGTGGTCACCGCTGACACGCTCAACAGTGGCGTGCATTTCCCGGCTGAAACGGCGCCCTACGACATCGGCTGGAAAACCCTGGCGGTGAACCTGTCCGACCTGGCGTCGATGGGCGCGCAACCGGCCTGGTGCACGCTGGCGCTGTCATTGCCCGATGCTGATCCGGACTGGATCGATGCGTTCGCCGACGGCTTCTTCGCGCTGGCCGACCAACACGACATCGTGCTGATCGGCGGCGATACCACCCGTGGCCCGCTGTCGCTGTCGGTGACCGCGATGGGGCAGGTGCCGACCGGCACCGCGTTGCGGCGCGATGCGGCGCAGGTGGGCGACGACATCTGGATCAGCGGCACGCTGGGCGATGCCGCCGGTGGCCTGCGCGCCTGGCAGGACGGCACGCTGGACGTGCGCCAGCCCTGCGCTGATCTCCACCGTGAGGTGCTGCGGCAACGACTGGCACGGCCGACCCCGCGCGTGGCCCTGGGGCGCGCGCTGGTCGGGCTGGCGCATGCGGCGGTGGACGTCTCTGACGGGCTGCTTGCCGACCTGGGCCATGTCTGCGCGCGCAGCGGCGTCGGCGCGCAGCTCGATGCGGCCGCGCTGCCGTTGTCCGATGCCCTGCGTCATGTGGTTGCGGACGACGACGCACGCCAGTGCGCCCTGCGCGGCGGCGACGACTACGAGCTGTGCTTCACCGCTGCCCCTGCACAGCGCGATGCGCTGGCGGCACTGGCGGTCCGGCTGCACCTGCCGCTGACCCGCATCGGCACCATCATCGCGGGCCAGGGCGTTGCCTGTGCGGGCGACGACCCCGGTACGGGCGGTTACCAGCACTTCCGCTGAGCAGCGCTTGTTCCGGTCTCCGCATCACGGTGAGCCATTGACGCCAAGTGACTCGATGCGTCAATCATGAAGAAAAGCGACATGTAAAGTCGTTCTTAATACCATCTTTGGCACTACATCAGATCAGCATGGTGATAGCTGTCTCATTTCCGGGCCTGGATCGGAAATTCAATCAACTCTGAAACTGCATCCATCCAATTGCGTGCGACTCCTGCCGCAGATACCTTCCCCGCACCGATGCGCGGCGACATCACACCGTTGATGCCGTTGTGCACTGAACAGGAGGCGGAAAGTGCTGTTGAACTGGTGGAAGAATGGGCTTCAGGTGAAGCTGGGGATGCGCATCTATCCCGATGGACTGCTGATTGCAGCCCTGTACGCATTGGCTTGCTTGGCTGCGCGACAGATATCGGTTGATCAGTTCAACCTGCTCACAGGGCTTCGTGTTGCCGCATTGCTACTGTGCCCGCCCAGGCTCTGGCCTTACCTGATCCTTGGAGACTATGCCCACCTTGCACAGGTACGGTATCCGCTGATCGACAAGTATGGCCTGGCGTGGGCAATCGTCAGTTCCGTCCTTCTGATGCCGGCTGTCGCATTGATCGTCCGGCTTCACCGGGATGTGGTTTCCATATCTCCAGGTGCATGGCTGCTCTCGTTGGCCACAACGATCGCCATAGCCACCGCATTGATCAACATTGGCACTGCTCAGCTGTTTTGGCCGATGGCTTTCAGCGTTCCACTTCCAACGATAGCGGCGCATCAAATCGTTGGAAACTTCATCGGCATTCTGACAGTCGTTCCGCTGGCTCTGTTGTGGATTCGGCGAGCTACCAGTACCGAACGGGGCACCGCATTCCTTGCGCCGACTATCGCTTGCCTATCACTGATGCTCATGCTCGGCATCGGCTCTACACAGGTTCTTCCAGGATATGCGGCATTCGAGACCAGCTTGCAGCTGACATTGCAGCTGATGGCCATTCCGGCCGTCGCGCTTACCTGTCTTCATGGCTGGCGGGGTGCCGCCGTCGCCGTACCCATGCTGAACCTGGTGGTTGGTCTGACCATGCCCACCAGCGGTTTGCCTTGGTCGTTCGACGCTGCAACATTCACCGCACAGCAGATTCTGGCTGTGGCAGGTGCCGCGTTGCTTGCACTGGGTTCCACCATCAGCCATTACCACCTCCGCTACAAAACCCGCGACCGCGACAGCAAGCAGGTCGTTTCCATGGCCAGGACGTCGCATAAGACAGGCGAGATGGACCTTCGGCAACGCGCCCTGGACATCAACCGGATCGGCGATGGCATCGATACCTATCTCAGCGAAACCGCCGACTGGCTGCAGCGGCAGGGCCACCACGACATCGCCAGCAACCTGATCCGCACCGCAGGCCTGTACTCGCGCAAGTTCCGCGAGCAGGCCAGCATGGTCTACCCCACGGCGCTGGAACATGTCGGCCTGTACCTGGCATTGCAGGTGGGCGGAATCAGCGAGGCATGGTCGAACACCGAGCGCGTGGCACAGCCCCGTCTGATTGGCGATCCGTGCCGCCTGACAGTGGCGTTGCAGCTGGCCGCCTATCGCACGCTGACCGAAGCGGTTTCCCTGCTGCTGCAGCATGAGCCCGGGCTGCTCCGCGTCAACGCGCGGTGTGGGCGCTTCGGAAACCGCCAGGGCATCCTCGTGGTGGTGTCGGTGCTCGACCCGCAGCACCGGTTGTCCGACGCAACCCGTGCTCTGGCGGTTGGCCGCCTTGCCGGACGCACGCTGGTCTACGGCGGTACCGTTCAGTGCCGGCGCAATCGCATCTGCATGGTGTTCAGGGATGCACCAGACGCGCAGCGCCAAGTGCCCGAAACCTCAATCGACTACGCCACCCTTTCACCCGTGCCATAACGCGAGAGCGGGAACGGCGCGACCCGATACTCCGCAACCCTGACCAATGAACGCAGGCGTCGATGCCGCTGGGTATGCGGCGCTGTCCTGCGCACACGGCTAGACCGGGGTTGGGGGTATACGCCCTACCCATGCCGCTCATACCCCCGAAAACCCGCCCCGACCCGCCTTAGGAATGGCGGTGCTCTTGGAAAGCGTCAATGCAGAGTCAGATGTACCCATGACCCCGTAGAGCGACGCCCTGCGTCGCTGCTCTCCTCACCGCACACGACCAACCATCGGGGGCGGCCGGCGGGTAGCCCCCGGAGGGACGCTAGAAAACATGGATGTTTTCTAGCAGCCCCCAAGGACGGGTTCACGGCGTGTCCCGGAGTGGGGCTGCCCGCCGGCCGCCCCAGCACGGAAAAATGGAAACGCCACCGATTGCACGCCGTTCGTTTTAGTGAACGGCATCACGGGCACTGCCCGGCGTCTGCTTCTGTGGCGCATGCCGCACGACCTACCAGGCGTAGGAGACCCCCAGCTGCGCGCTGGTTTCGCGGTAACCGCTGTCGCCGCGCGTCAGGCCCAGGCCACTCCAGGCCGAGAAGCCCGCGCCGAATGCGACCCTGGCACCGGCACCGAGCGCATAGCGGTTGCGCGGGGTGCTGGCCCGCAGCGCTTCCTCATCGAAGGCAATGCCGCTACTGACGTCATCGCGATACCAGTCCACCGCCACGTACGGGCGCACCGCCGCGCCGCTGTCGCCCGTGGACTCGCCTCCGATGCGCACCCCCAGCCGGCCCGACAGGCCGCCTTCGCCCAGGCTGCGTACCACCGTGCCGTTGGACTCGCGATGCGGGTCGATGGAGGCATGGGTATGGACCAGCTGCAGCGCCGGCTGCAGGCTCAGCGCCATCGTGCCGACGCGGCCGATGTCCATGCGGTAGCCGGCTTCCAGCGAGGATTGCCACAGGTCCGCACCGTAACGTTCGGTAGCCAGACCATCGCCTTCCACGCGGTTGCGGAACTGACCACGCTGCACCGAGGCATCCAGGTAAAGCGCTTCATTGCTCCAGCTGCCATACACGCCGGCCGCGCCGCCCTCGACCGTGCCGCGCGCCAGGTAACCGGTGAGGGACGAGCGCGAGATCGCGTGCGACTGCGCGGCGGTGAACATCACGCCGAGGCGGCCACGGTCGGCATCGAATACGCCGATGTCGGCGCCGATCTGCAGGCGCGAACGCTCCACCTTGAGCGCGAGCTGGTCTTCAACCGCACGCAGGCGGCTATGGGTGGCGTCCACCGTGGCCCAGGCATGCGCGCCGTCGCTGGCCGCCGCCTGGTCACCGTTGCGCTCGCGCCAGGTGTGGCGCAGCAGGTGGGTGAGCGCTAACTGGTTGGCCAGGTAGGCCCCCACCTCCGGGCGCAGCACCGGAACCGGGTCTGCGGGGTCCACCGGATCGCCGGGATCGCTGGGGTCGTTCGGATGGTCTGGATCGTTCGGACTGTCCGGATCGACAGGGTCAACAGGGTCAACAGGGTCAACAGGATCAACAGGATCAACAGGATCAACAGGATCAATCGGCTCGCACTGGGGCAGGCTGGGATCCACCTCGCACGGATCCGGGGTCGGCCCGCCCTCCGAACGCAGGTACCAACTGCCGTCCAGGCCCTTGACCAGAAAATACTCGTACTGGCCGCCCACGGCCCGGCCGATCAGGTCGAACTGTGCATGGGACTCGCCGCCGATGTCGATCAGCGCGATGCCCTGGTCGGTCTTCGCCCCGGCGCCGCCGGCATTGAGCACCTGCACGCCCGCCTGGCCGTTGGCATTGCCGGTGATCACCAGCCTGTCGGTGGCCGACGCGTCGTTACCCAGCACGGTGTTGAACTGCAACGTGCCGCCGTTGCCGACGAAGTCATCCACGGTGAGCGTATTGAACGTGGACCCATCGCCCAATGCCACGGTGCCGGCATCATCAAGCTGCAGGCGGCCCACGTTGCTGTCGCCGGTCAGCATCCAGGAGCTGCCGGTGCCGATCCCCACCGAGGTCACGTTGGAGAAGCGGCCATCGATGCGCGCATTGTTCTGCAGCAGCAGGTCGATACGCCCGCCGGCGGCGCTGTCATCCAGCGTGATGTTGCCCTGGAGGCGGGCGTTGTCGACCACCACGTTGACATCCGGTTGGCCGGCAGTTGCAGCTTCGGCAGAATTGTGGACGCGCAGAAGGTGGCCGTCGCCACCGGTGAGGCGGGCGTCGTTGGCAATGCGCACGTCATAGGTGTGATTCGCATCAAGGACTTCGATCGCCGCGCCGCGGCGGGAAAGGATCGTCGAATCGTCGACGATCAAACGGGCGTCGCCGCGGGTGTCGGGAAGCATCACACCGACGTTGCCCGCATCGATGTGCGAACCGTTCAGCAACTGCACCACGCCCGCGCCGTGGCGAATGCCGATTCCGGTGGCGTAATGCGCATGGTTCTGCTTGTCCGCGACGCGGATGGTCGAGGCATCCAGCGTCACCCGGGCGTCGGTCGTGCTGTCGATCATCATGATGCCCACCGTTGGGACCGACTCGGGGGAATCCTCACCAATGGTGAGTTGGCTGTAGTGAAGATAGACAGAGGAACTGTCCCACGACCGGATGCCGCCGTGCTCGATTCGGGAGCCGCTGGACAGCAGCGTGGAGCTGCCACGCAGCTCGATGGCTTCGGGGTTGGAATGCTCGCGTTCGACCTGTGCATTCATGAGCGTGACCAGGCTGCCGCCCTGTGCGCTGATGCTGTACGTGCTGCCCCCATTGACGAGAAGGTCCGCGCCATTGGTCAGCTGCCACCATTCCTTGGCATCGCCGTACATGACTTCGTGCGCTTCGCCGTTGAGCTCGCGGGCGGACAGTTGGGCGGCACCCAGGCTGGCCATGGTCAACAGCAGGGTGCAGGAAAGCGGGCGCAATGCGGGAAAGCGGCGGCGTGCGCCACAGGAGTTCTTCATCGTTGTCTTGATCCTGGGGGAGGGGAGAGGGAGTCGGGGGGGGCGGCCTACCAGAGGTAGGCCATGCCCAGCTGCATGCTGGTTTCGCGGTAGCCACTGTCGCCGCGGGTGTGATTGATCGCGACTGATGTCGACAGCTGCGAGCGCCAGTTGATGCGCACACCAGCATCGAGTGCATACCGGCTGCGCGGCGTGCTGGCCTCAATGACCTCGTCGTCGAACGCCATGCCTTGCAGCGCACCGTCGCGGTACCAGTTCGCCGCCAGGTAGGGGCTCACCGCCGTTGCGCCGCCGCTGCGCGGCTGGCCCTGCAGGCGCAGGCCAAGCCGGCTGGACAGCCCGTTGTCGCCGAGGCTGCGCACTACCGTGCCGTTGCTCTCGCGGTGCTGATCGGTGGCGGCATCGGTATGGATCAGTTGCAGCTCCGGCTGCAGATTCATGCCCATGCCACCCAGCTGACCGATGTCGAAGCGATAGCCGGCTTCCAACGACGACTGCCACAGTTCGGCGTCGTATCGCTCCGTATCCAGGCCATCGCCTTCGACGCGGTTGCGGAACTGGCCGCGCTGCACCGAGGCATCCAGATAAAGCGCGTCATTGCTCCAGCTGCCGTACGCGCCCACCGCACCGCCCTGGACCTTGCCACGCGCGCTGTAACCGGTGATCGCCGAGCGCGAGGTCGCCTCCGACTGTGCGGCGGTGAGAATCACGCCGAGGCGACCACGGTCGGCATCGAATACGCCGATGTCGGCACCGATCTGCAGACGTGAACGTTCCACGTTGAGTGCAAGCTGGTCTGCTGCCGCACGCAGGCGGCTGTGGGTGGAGTCCACGTTGGCCCAGGCATGCACGCCGTCGCTGGCGGCCGTCCGCTTGCCGGCACGGTCATGCCCGCTGTGGCGAAGCAGATGGTGGAGGGCGAACTGGTTGGCCAGGTAGGCGCCGGTCTCCGGACGCAGCACCGGCATGGGATTCACCGGGTCGCCCGGATCAATCGGCTCCACCGGATCGATTGGATCGATTGGATCGATCGGGTCCTCCGGACCAATCGGTTCCTCCGGATCGATCGGCTGGCATTCGGGCAGGCTGGGGTCGACCTGGCACGGCTCCGGAATCGCCATCACTTCCGAGCACAGGTACCAGCCGCCATCGCTGCCCTTGACCAGGAAGTATTCGTACTGCCCGCCGACCGCGCGGCCGATCAGATCGAAGCGGGCGTTGGAGTCGCCGCCGACGCTGATCAGTTCGATGCCCTGGTCGGTCTGCGCACCGGCGCCGCCGGCATTGAGCACGCGTACCCCGGCCTGGCCGTTGGCATCGCCGGTGATGACCAGCGTGTCCGTGCCCGAGGTGTCGTCGCCCAGTGCGGTGTTGAACCGCAGCGTGCCGCCGTGGCCGACGAAGTCGTCCACACTGAGCGTGTTGAAGGTGGACCCGTCGCCCAGCACCACGGTGCCATCTGCATCGAGTTGCAGGCGCCCCACGTTGCTGTCGCCGGTCATCCGCCACAGGCTGCCCGTGCCGAGCGTGGCCGAGCTTACATCGAGGAATCTGCCGTCGATCCGCGCATTGTTGCGCAGGGCGACATCCACGCGGATGTTGCTACCCGGCGCATCCACGGTGATGTCGCCGGCAAGCTGCGCATCGTCTATGGAGAGGGTGATCCAGCGCCGCCCGGCATGCGGTTGGCCTTCCACCCGCAGCAGGTTGCCATCGCCGCCGAACAGCTGGGCACCGTTGGCAATCTCGATGTCGTAGATGCGGTCAGAAACGTCGTTGGCCAGCGCATCGACATGGATTGCCGCACCCCGGCCGGCGCGGATCGTGGAATTGTCCACCCGCAGCCTGCTGACGCCATCCCTGCCGACGACCCCGAAGAACAACACGCCCACGTTCGCCGCCTCGATGTGGGAACCGTTGATGAGCTCGACCGTGCCGTGGTCAAGCCGCACGCCAAGTCCGGAGTCATTGTCGGTGGCGTCTTCCACATCCCGGACCCGGACCAGGGTGGAATCCAGCACCGCATGCATGGGGCCGTGGTCCGAGTAGTCCCAGGGCAGCAGGCTCACGCCGATGCCGGCGCCTCTGAAGTCCGCGCCGAGGTTGTCCATCAGGATGCTGCTGTTGGTGAGGTGAACCGATGACGCGCCGTTGAGCCACAGCCCGCCGCCCAGGAAGGTGGTGCCGGCGGCGTCCAGCGTCGCGCCGCCGCGCAGCAGCGCGGTGAGGCCATAGTTGGCGTCACGGGTGACCCTTGCGCCCGACAGGGTGACCTGCGATCCGCTCTCGGCCGTGATCGAGCGCGCCTGACCCAGATGGACCACCAGCCGCGCGCCATTGCGCAGGGTCCACGACTCGGCGCCATCGTCGGGGCCCACCACGATTTCCTGGTCTTCGCCATCGAGCTCGCGCGCAGCGAGGCCCCCCACCGGCAATGCCAGCAGCGCGAGCATCACACTGCACGCCAGCGGGCGCATCGAAAGGGAGGTGGGCGCGGTACTGCGGCGTGGCGTCATCGTCTGGCTTCTTGTGTCGGAGGGCAGAGGACACCCCGACCATCACCACGGCGTTGGCATGCAGGCAGGTGCGTAATGCAGCACGGTCCAGGCCGCGTGCACGACCGTGGGCCGGGCGTGGCCCGGGTGTCCAAGGGGCGACAAGAATGCGCAGCGACGTGGGCGCGGCCCATGCAAAGAGTTGCAAAGCATCACAACACCAGCGTGAGGTACGCCGCACTTTTCGCGGTTACGTGCCGGAAGCGACGCCGGTTACACCGGTGGCAATACCTTGCCCGGGTTGAGGATGCCGTCTGGATCCAGCGCGTGCTTGATCGCCCGCATCGCCGCCAGCGTGGTGGGTGTGAATGCCTGCGCCATGAAGTCGCGTTTGGCCAGGCCGATGCCATGCTCGCCCGACAGCGTGCCACCCAACGCAAGCGTCAGTTCGAAGATCTTCGGCAGTGCGGCGTGCGCACGTGCGTTTTCGTCCGCATCGTCGGGGTGGTAGAGGATGTTGACGTGCAGGTTGCCGTTGCCGGCGTGGCCGAAGGTGACAATGGTCAGCGTGTACTGCTGCGCCAATGCCTGCACCCCGGCCACCAGGTCGGGGATGCGCGACACCGGCACCACCACGTCTTCGTTGATCTTGCCCGGGGCGATGCTGCGCAGCGCCGGCGACAGCGCCTTGCGCGCGGCCCACAGCTTCTCGCGCGCGCTGCCTTCCATCGCCACATCCAGCGCCAGCATGCCGTCGCCTTCGGCCGCAGTGGCCAGCGCCTGCAGCAGGTAGGGCAGGGTGTCGTGATCGCCATCGGCTTCGACCAGCAGCATCGCGCCGGCCTCCGGTACGTCGGCGCCATTGCGGCGCAGCAGTTCCAGGCTGCGCGCGTCCATGAACTCCAGGCGGGTGGGCACTACCGGCTGCGCCATCAGGCGCGACACCGCGGCTGCCGCGGCATCGGCGTCGCGGTACAGCACGCGCAGGCCGGCCTGGGTGACCGGCAGCGGGGTCAGCTTCAAGGTCGCTTCCACGATCAGCGCGAGCGTGCCCTCGCTGCCCACCAGCAGGTGGGTCAGGTCGTAGCCGGTGGCGTCCTTGGTATAGGCACCGCCGCACTGGATGAGGTCGCCTGCGCCGGTCACTGCGACCAGTCCCAGCACATTGTCGCGGCTGGTCCCGTATTTCACCGCGCGTGGGCCGCCGGCATTGCAGGCCAGGTTGCCGCCGATGCTGCAGATATCGGCACTGGACGGATCCGGTGCCCAGAACAGGCCATGTGCGACCAGCGCCTGCTGCAGGTCGCCGTTGAGTACGCCCGGTTCCACCACCGCGCAGCGGTTGCCCGCCTGGATGTCGAGAATGCGATTCATGCGGGCGAACGAGAGCACGATGCTGCCGTTGACCGGCACCGCCGCACCGGTGGTGCCGGTGCCGGCGCCGCGTGCCACGACCGGCACGCGGTGCGTCCGGCAGGCGCGCACGATCTGCACCACCTGCTCGCGATCACGCGGGAGGGCCACGCCCAGTGGCAGCGCGTGACGCCAGGAGTTGTCGCGTGCGTGCGCCTCCAGCGTCGGCGCATCCGTCCGCCATCCGTCGGACCCCAGCAGCCCCTGCATCGCAGCCGCGAACCCGGTAGCGCCGGCCGTTGGCCGGCCTTCGGGAACCTCGATCGAAACCATCAACAATCCTCCAACCGGAACGCATCACGCAGCCAGTTCAACCGGGGCGGGTCGCCACTGGCGTCGACCACATCGAAGCGGCAGGGTCCCTGCGCCAGGGTCGGGTGCGACTGCAGAAACAGCTGCGCGGCCAACACCAGCTTGCGTCGCTTGCGCAGATCGACCGAGGCCGCACCGCCGCCGAAGTCGGCGGTGGCGCGGTAGCGCACTTCCACGAACACCGTGGTGTCGCCATCACGCATCACCAGATCCAGCTCACCGCCTTTGTAGCGCACGTTGCGGGCGATCGGGCGCAGCCCGGTGCCACGCAGGTGTGCGAGCGCGGCGGTTTCCACCGCCGCCCCGCGCTGGGCCCGCCCGGTGGGCATGGCCTCAGTTGTTGCTCACCGGCATCGGCCGGCCACCGCTGAAGGTCGACCAGGCCGGTACCCGCAGCACGTTGCCGTTGCTGTCCAGGAACAGGGTGCCGGTAGCACCGGCCAGCCCGCCTTCAGTGGCGACCTTGTCCAGGTAGGCGCTGATCTTCCACGCGTCGAAACCGAAGGCGAACAGGCGGCCGGCCGCACCGCGCGCGGTTGGCAGCAGCTGCCCGGCGGTGGCGGCCGATGGCAGGCCGGCCACGCCACGCACGTTCCAGGCTTCGTTCGGGTAGACGATGCCGTCCAGCGCCATGTCTTCCTCCGGCGTGCCGGTGCCCAGGGTCAGCTGCGAGGTGCCCACGCGGCTGGCACCGCCGGCGCCGGCCAGTGCCAGCTGCGGGGCCAGTGCGCGCGCCTGCGGTGCCTTCACCGCCAGCAGCACGCCGTCCACCGCGCCGGCCGCACGCACCTGTGCGCCGATATCGCCAACGACCTCGCTCACGCCCACGGTGGCCAGCACCTGGCCGCCGCGCTGGGTGAAGCGCTCGCGGAAGGCGGCCGCCGTACGGCGGCCATTGTCGTCATTGCTATGGATCACCAGCACCTTGCTGCGTTCGCGGCTGCGCAGGTATTCGGCGGCGATGATGCCGTCGTCTTCCGGCGCCAGCGAGAAACCGGCGCTGCCGGCCGGCGGGCTGCTCTTGCCGCGGTTCAGCGCCAGCACCGGCACCGGCAGTTCGCTGCGGCCGAACACGGCGTCCACTTCATCGCGGCCAAGCGGGCCGACGATGAAGTCCACGCCGGCACCGACCGCCTTGTCGTATGCGGCCATGGCACCGGCCGCAGTGCCGGCGGTATCGATGAACTGGATGTCGGGGCGCTGCCGGCTCTCGCCGTAGTAGCCGCTGAGCAGGCCATCGCGCACCGGCTGGGCAGCGGTGGCCAGGCGGCCGCTGAGCGGCAGCAGCACGGCCATTTTCACCGGCGGGCGGTAGCCGTCGCTCATCGCCGGCGGCCGTTTGCTGGTATCGAACTGGGCCGCGCCATCGCGATCGAACGGGCGCGGCAGCGGCAGGCCACGCGCGATCAGGGCGCGGCCGGCGAAGTTGTACAGCGGCTCGTTGGCCGGCAGCGCGGCGGCGCGTGCGCGCAGGGTGGCGTCATCGAGGGTGCCGAGCAGGCCGGCGATGGCCTGCTGGTTCTCGGCGCGGGCCTGGCCGCTCAGCGATGCGTGGGCGCGGGCGCGCTCGGTCGCCGCGCCGATCGCATCGCCGGTGGCCTGCAGTGCATCGGCGCGGGCCAGCTGCCAACGCGTGCGCAACGGCGGTGCCACGGTATCGGAGGATTCCTTCAGGAACGCCAGCGCCTGTGCCGGCTGCTTGTCGGCCAGGGCCAGCTCGGCGCTGGTCAGGTGGAAGCGCTGCAGGCTGGCGCCGCTGAGCTGGCGCGCGGTGACCTGGGCCAGCAGGCTGCGGGCGCGGGCGTTGTCGCCGGCCTCGTGCCAGGCGAAGGCCGCATCGGCCAGCGCGGCGCTGCGGGCGTTGCCGCGCAGGGTGTTGGCCAGCGCTTCGAGCTGCACGGCTGCATCACGCGGCTTGCCCTGGTCGATCAGCGCCAGCGCCTGGCTCTGCGCCGGCGAACCCGGGGCGCTGGTCAGGCTGGTCGTGGCGCAGCCGGCAAGCAGCAGCAGCGACAACGACAGGGCGGAGATGCGTGCGGCGGGCTTGTTCATGATCAGGTCCATTCGAGGGTGGCTCGTACACGTTAGGATTCTACCCTTGACCTGTGAGTGCCGTTGCGATGAGTGCTGTCCCCACGCTGTATGTCGTTGCCACCCCGATCGGCAACCTGTCCGACCTGACGCCGCGGGCGCAGGAGGTGCTGCGTTCGGTGGCCGCGATCTGCGCCGAGGACACCCGCCGCAGCGGCCAGTTGCTGGCCCACTTCGGTATCCAGCAGCCGCTGGTGGCGCTGCATGACCACAATGAAGAGGCGCTGGCCCAGCGCATCGTGGCGCGGCTGCAGGCGGGCGAATCGCTGGCGCTGGTCAGTGATGCGGGCACGCCGCTGGTCAGCGACCCCGGCTACCGGCTGGTCCGCGCCGCGCGCGAGGCGGGCATCCGGGTCAGCCCGGTGCCCGGTGCGTGCGCGGCCATCGCTGCGCTGAGCGTGGCCGGCCTGCCCAGCGACCGCTTCACCTTCGAGGGATTCCTGCCGGCCAAGGGTTCCGGCCGCCGCGAGCGCCTGCAGGCGCTCGCGGGGGAAACCCGCACGCTGGTGTTCTACGAATCCTCACACCGCATCGCGGAGTCGCTCGCGGACATGGTTGCCGCATTCGGCGCAACGCGGCCCGCGGTACTGGCGCGCGAACTGACCAAACTGTTCGAGACCGTGCTCGATGGCGACCTGGCCAGCCTGCTGCAGCGGGTCGAAGCGGACGACAACCAGCGCAAGGGCGAATTCGTGGTGATGGTGCAGGGCGCGGCCAACGACGAAGCGGCACAGCTGGCACAGGGCCGCCGCCTGTACGCCAAGCTCAGCGAGCACCTGCCGCCTTCCACCGCAGCCAAACTGGCTGCGGAACTCACCGGCGCCCCCCGAAAAGCGTTGTACGGCTCGTAAACGTCATTGCCAATGGATTCGTACATATTCCTGGGCTATTGGTTGATTGATCCCGATCTTCGGACGCGACGTAACAATCCGTAGCCCCGGCCGTTGGCCGGAAACCGCGCGCAGCGCGGCCCAAGTGTCCGAAGACCTTGATTGATCGCCCACGACGGACATCCGGGGTTTAACCCAAATCGAAATCGCGTTCCAGGCGTTCATGACCCCGGGTCGAAAAGCAGCCGGCCAACGGCCGGCACTACGAATTCGTACGGGCTCATTGAGATTGCGATCAATCAACCAAGGGGAAGGTGCCGTTACGGTGATAGACTACGCATGGCAGAGTCGGCCAGGCAGTCGCGTCATTCCTTCGGGAATGCCGAGGAAAGTCCGGGCTCCGCAGGGCAAGGTGCCAGGTAACGCCTGGGCGGCGCGAGCCGACGGAAAGTGCAACAGAAAGATACCGCCTACGTTCCCTTCGGGGAGCCGGTAAGGGTGAAATGGTGCGGTAAGAGCGCACCGCGAGTCTGGCAACAGACCGGCACGGCAAACCCCACCTGGAGCAAGACCAAATAGGGTCCTCATGGCGCGGCCCGCGTCGGGACCGGGTAGGTTGCTTGAGCGCCACGGTGACGTGGCGCCTAGAAGAATGACTGTCCACGACAAAACCCGGCTTATCGGCCGACTCTGCCTTGTTTTTTTGGTAGGTGACGACCAGCGGTCGTCACCTGCCCGTTTTGTTCAGTGGCCCGGGCCCATCCGGTATTGGGCGGCTGAGATGAACTGGCTGAAGGCTTCGCACCAGACCACGACGGTGGTGTAGTCGTCGATGTCGACGTTGTCGGGCACATCGAGCAGGAAGCGGTTGAAGGTCTTCACGTCGCCAATCAGGGTGGCGTCCTGCTTGATGCGCAGGAAATCGCTGCGGGTGTCGACGAACTCGCGCGACAGGTACACCTTGTAATCCGGGCCGGGGGCCATGCGGCTGTCGAAGGCGATCCGGTCGTGGCTCACGCTCACCTTGCCGTCGGCCCAGTGCACCGCGTCGCTGCCCTTGAGGTCGCGGCGGAAGCGGGCGTCGTGGCTGCTGTTGGCCATTGCCTCGGCGACGCTGGCAGCGCTGGGGCCGTCGGGTGCGGTGAGGATCGGCAGCAGGTATACGCCGCTACCGAAGCCCGCTGCCAGGGTCAGCACGTGGGTGGCGAGGAACAGGGTGATGCGTCGATTCATCGGAACTCTCAACGGGAAGGCGCGGACTGCGCCGGTGCCAGACAAGAGCGATCCGGGGCCCGGATCGATCCGCGCGGCGCACCGCCGCGTGCCCTTCCATTCACCGTGCAGCGGGGTTGGGCAGCGGCCCGGGCGTGCCGACCGTCAGCGTGGTTTCCCCGCTGCAGGCGCCTGAGGGGGCGAACCGGCGTTCGCAGATGAAGCCCTGGCCCTGGGCGTCCAATGCGATCACGGTACTGGCCCGGGTGCCGTACTCCGCGCTGCGGATGAAGGCGGGCGACAGCCAACGCTCGCGTTCCAGGCCGATGCCGGTGTCGGGCAGGCGGGCGTCGTCGGCGCGGGTTTCGTCGGCCAGTGCCGCCCACAGCGGCGCGAGGTCCTCGCGGCCGGCGTCCACCCAGGCCTGCAGGGCCCCGTTCAATGCCAGCGTCTTCGGCCACGGCGCGTCCAGCGGGCCGTTGGACATGCCGTGGATGCCCGGTGCCAGCGCCTGGCGCAGCAGGGGGTGGTTGCCGAGGAACTGGCAGCTGTCGCGGTCGGCGAGCAGCAGGTTGAACGGGGCGAAGGCGGGCGCGTTGGCGGCCAGCTGGTTGGTGAATTCGGCGGCCGGGGTCGTGCCGCGCAGGTAGCCGGCCACCAATGCGCCGCGCGACGGACCGGTTTGCCGGGCCAGCGGGTCGCGCACGTTGGTCACTACCGCCATTCGCCCATCGGGGCCCACGCCGGCCCACGTGCCGCCCGAACGCAGGTCGCGGCCGGCCAGCACGCCCAGGTCCGGGGCTGGCCATGCGGCCAGCCCGGCCGTCGGGCGCTCATGGAATTCATCGCGGTTGCCGGCCATCAGCAACTGCCAGCGGGGGTGGACCTTCCAGGCCAGGGCGAGCAGGCACATGCCGCGCATTGTGCCGGGTTTGCGCAGCGGTGCGCCGCTGACGACGTGAAGGCTGATGAATGCGCGCCGATGTTTCACGCGGCCTCCACGGGCCTGAACTTCGGCCCAATCTCAAAAAATGAGACGAAACAGCAACTTGTGGATAAGCCTTGAACAAGTCTCTAAACATTGCCGCAAGCCCTTGATGTCCAAGGCGATTTCCGCTTCGCAAAACTGTTGACAACCCAATCGGCACTGCTAAGGTGGGCAACAGAGGAGAAACCGGGTTTTTTGTGGTTTTTCGTGGTTCAATGTTTCACCGGGCGAAGGAAAGGTGCACGCGTCGTGTTTCAAGGCGAGACGGCCATCACAGTTGACGATAAAGGACGCATGGCGGTTCCCACCGCGCATCGCGACCTGGTCGCGCGCGTGAGCAACAACCGCCTGGTCCTGACCTACAACCCCTTCGAGTCCGGCTGCCTGTGGCTGTACGCCGAGGCGGAGTGGGAGCGGGTCCGCGACGACGTCATGGCCAAACCCAACACACAGCGCGTCGTGCGCCTGCTGCAACAGAAGCTGGTCGGTTCGGCCGCGCATCTGGAGCTGGATGGCAACGGCCGCATCAGTATTCCGGCAAGCCACCGCGGCGCTGTTGGCATTGAAAAGAAGGCGGTGTTGCTCGGCATGGGCGACAAATTCGAATTGTGGAGCGAGCAGGCTCATCGCGCATTGATCCAGCAGACGTTGTCTGACGGGGATCTGGGCGATGGGTTGCTCGACCTGAAGTTGTGACCCGGGGTGCCCGGGTGCGCGGAGGCGCGCAGGCCGGTCACCTTCCGGTGTCGCAGTCGCCGGCGGGCCACCTGCCGGTGCTGTACACGCAGGTCCTGGACGGCCTGAGGGTGATCGAAAACGGAACGTATCTCGATGGCACGTTTGGTCGTGGCGGTCACGCCCGCGGCGTGCTCGAGCAACTCGGTGCTGGAGGCCGGCTGCTGGTCATGGACAAGGATCCGGAGGCAATCGCGGTAGCCGAGCGTGATTTCGCGCCGGACCCGCGCGTCTCGATCTTCCGTGGTAGCTTCGCCGACCTGCTGCACTGGAGCGAAACCGCCGGCGGCCTGGACGGGGTGCTGTTCGACCTTGGCGTGTCCTCGCCGCAGCTGGACGTGGCCGAGCGCGGTTTCAGCTTCGGCAAGGACGGCCCGCTGGACATGCGCATGGACCCGGACAGCGGGGAAAGCGCGGCGCAGTGGCTCAACCGCGTGGAAGAGCGCGAGTTGATGGACGTGCTGTGGACCTATGGTGAAGAGCGCCAGGGCCGGCGCATCGCCAAGGCGATCATCGCGCGCCGCGACAAGCAGCCGTTTACCCGTACCGCCGAACTGGCCGACCTGATCGCCTCGGTGATGCCGCGCGGCAAAGACAAGATCCACCCGGCCACGCGCAGCTTCCAGGCCATCCGCATCCACATCAACCGCGAGCTGGCCGACCTTGAAGCCGGCCTGGACGCGGCGATGGCGCGGCTCAAGCCTGGCGGCCGGTTGGCGGTGATCAGCTTCCATTCGCTGGAAGACCGCATCGTCAAGCAGTTCATGAACCGCCACGCCAAGGCCCCGCCGACCAATCGCCGGCTGCCCGAACTGGCGGCGTTCGTGCCGACGCTGGACCTGGTCGGCGGCGCCATCAAGGCCGAGGACGATGAGCTGGCGGTCAACCCGCGCTCGCGCAGCGCCGTGCTGCGCGTGGCTGAAAAGCGCGGGGTGGCGTGATGAGCCGCCTGCTGCTGGTCGTGCTGCTGGCCTGCACCATCGCCTCGGCGATCGGTGTGGTGTTCATGCGCCACCGCCACCGGCAGACCTTCGTCGAGCTGTCGCGCGTGGAGCGCGCCCGCGACGAACTGAACATTGAATTCGGACGCCTGCAGCTGGAGCAGGCGACCCTGGCCGAAGCCACCCGCGTCGACCGCGTGGCGCGCGAGCGACTGGGCATGAAGTTCCCCGAAGCGGCCGATGTCGTAGTGGTGCGGCCATGAACAAGACCGGCCGCAACCGCACCCGCAACGCCTTCAACCTGCGCCAGCGCCTGCAGTGGGTCGGTCTGGCGCTGGGCCTGTGCTCGGTGTCGCTGGTGGGCCGCGCCGCCTACGTGCAGATCATCAACAGCGATTTCTACCAGCGCCAGGGCGAAGCCCGCTATCTGCGCGAGCTGCCGATCAACACCTCGCGCGGCATGATCACCGACCGCAACGGCGAACCGGTGGCGGTGTCCACCCCGGTCGCCTCGATCTGGGTCAACCCGCAGGAACTGATGCGCTCGCCGGACCGTATTCCGGAACTGGCCACCGCACTGGGCATGCCGCTGGATGAGTTGACCTCGAAGCTGAGCCAGAAGGCGGACAAGGAATTCATGTACCTGCGCCGCCGGATCAATCCCGACGATGCCGAGAAAGTGGTGGCGCTGAAGATCCCGGGCGTCGCCTCGCAGCGCGAGTTCCGCCGTTTCTACCCGCAGGGTGAAGCGATGGCGCACGTGCTGGGCTTCACCAACATCGACGACCGCGGCCAGGAAGGGCTCGAGCTGGCCTTCGACGAGTGGCTGCGTGGCAAGGCCGGCGCCAAGCGGGTGATCCGCAACCGCAAGGGCGAGACGGTCGAAAGCGACCTGCTGCGCGCCGCCGAGCCGGGCAAGGACCTGACCCTGAGCATCGACCGCCGCATCCAGTTCCTCGCCTTCAAGGAGCTGCGCAACGCGCTGATCGAGAACAAGGCGGCGGGCGGCTCGATGGTGATCATGGACGTGGCCACCGGCGAAGTGCTGGCCATGGTCAACCTGCCGACCTACAACCCCAATGCGGTGGGCGGGGCTGCACCGGATACCCGCCGCAACCGCGCCGTGACCGACCTGGTCGAGCCGGGTTCGACCATGAAGCCGCTGACCATCGCCTCGGCGCTGCAGTCCGGCGTGGTCACCAAGGACACCACGGTCGATACCAACCCGGGTTACATGGCGATCGGCCGCTACACCATCAAGGATGTGCCGCGGAACAACGGCGTGCTCACCGTCACCGGCGTGATCACCCGCAGCTCGAACATCGGCGCGGCCAAGATCGCGGCCAAGATGCCCGACCAGGTCTTCTACGACCACGTCCACAGCTTCGGCTACGGCGTGGCCCCGCACAGCGGTTTCCCCGGCGAATCGGCAGGCGTGTTCCCGCGCCCGGCGCGCTGGAGTGGCTCGTCCAAGACCACCCTGTCGTACGGCTATGGCCTGAATGTCACCCCGCTGCAGATCGCCACGGCCTACTCGGCGCTGGGCAACGGCGGCAAGCTGATCGCGCCGACCTTCGTCAAGGGCCAGCGCAACGAAGGCAAGCAGATCATCGACGAGAAGGTCGCCCGGGAAGTGGTGGCGATGATGGAAACGGTGGTTACCCAGGGCGGCGCCAAGCAGGCGGCGGTGCTGGGCTACCACGTGGCCGGCAAGACCGGTACCGCACGCAAGGCCGGCCCCGGCGGCTATGAGCGCGGCCATTACAACGCGCTGTTCGCCGGCGTGGTGCCGGCCAGCAACCCGCGCTTTGCCACGGTGATCGTGATCAACGACCCGCAGGGCGGCAAGTACTACGGCGGCCTGGTATCGGCGCCGGTGTTCCACAACGTCATGGAAGGCGCGCTGCGCCTGATGGACGTGCCGCCGGACGACATCGATTCCTGGCTGGCCGCCCAGCAGTCCGGAAAGATGGGGCACGCCGCGTCCTCGCTGCCGACCCCGCCACCGGCCGAGACGGTTGCCGCGCCCGATGCCGCCGCCGAATTCGATGCCGCGCTGCCCAGCGCGCACGCCACGTTGCCGCCCGCGCAGGGAGGCACGCAATGAGCCAGATGATGTTGCTTTCGCAGTTGCTTCCCGATGTGGTGCTGAGCCACGACCCGTCCATCACCGGCCTGGTGCTGGACAGCCGCGCCGTGCGCCCCGGCAATGCCTTCGTGGCGATTGCCGGCTTCGGCGCGCATGGGCTGGGTTTCGTGGACCAGGCCCGCGCCGCGGGCGCCGCCGCGATCCTGTTCGAGCCGCCGGCCCCGGCGGAACTGCCGGCCCCGGCCGATGCCATCGCCGTGCCGGGCCTGCGCACGCGCATGGGCAGCATGGCCGACCAGTTCCACGGCCATCCCTCGCGCGCGATGACCATGGTCGGGGTGACCGGCACCAACGGCAAGACCTCCACCGTGCAGTTGCTGGCCCAGGCCTGGCATCTGTCGGGCACCACCAGCGGCAGCATCGGCACGCTGGGCGTGGGTCTGTACGGCGATGTGGTGCCGACCGGCTTCACCACGCCGCTGGTGCTGCAGATGCATGAAGTGCTGGCGCAGTTGCGCGACCAGGGTGCCCACGCGGTGGCCATGGAAGTCAGCTCGCACGCGCTCGACCAGGGCCGCGTGGATGCCGTGCACTACGACGTGGCGGTGTTCACCAACCTCACCCGCGACCATCTCGACTACCACGGCGACATGGCCCAGTACGGCGCGGCCAAGGCCAGGCTGTTCCACCGCGCCGGGCTGAAGGCCGCGGTGGTCAACCTGGACGACAGCTTCGGCAGCGAACTGCTGCGTACCGTCGATGCCGGCATCGCCCGGATCGGGGTCAGCTCGCGCGGCGCGCAACAGGCCACCCTGCGTGCCGATTCGCTCAAGCTCGACGGCCGTGGCATCGCCTTCGACCTGGTGGTCGGCGTTGCGCGCCACCCGGTGCAGTCGCCGCTGCTGGGCCGGTTCAACGTCGACAACCTGCTGGCCGTGGCCGGCGTGCTGCATGCGCTCGGCCATGCCCCGGATGCGATCGCCGCGTTGATCGCGCAGCTGCAGCCGATTGCCGGGCGCATGAACCGCCTCGGTGGCGAGCGCGGCCTGCCGACCGTGGTGGTCGATTACGCGCATACCCCCGATGCGCTGGAACAGGCCCTGCAAAGCCTGCAGGGCCACCTGCAGGGCAGGCTGTTCTGTGTGTTCGGCTGCGGCGGTGAGCGCGACGCCGGCAAGCGCCCGCAGATGGCGGCCATCGCCGAGCGCCTGGCCCAGCAGGTGATCGTCACCGACGACAACCCGCGCGGCGAAGACGGCGATGCGATCGTGGCCGATATCCTGGCCGGATTCGCCGCACCTGATGCCGTCACCGTGCAGCGCAACCGTGCGCGCGCCATCGGTCTGGCGGTGAAGCTGGCCGGCCCGGGCGACATCGTGCTGCTGGCCGGCAAGGGCCACGAACCCTACCAGGAAGTGCGCGGGGTCAAGCACGATTTCGACGACACCCTGGTGGCCGCCGCGGCGCTCAGCGCCAAGGAGGCCATCCTGTGAAGCGCACGCCGCTCTCCCTGATCGCCCACTGGGCCGGGGGTGACATCCATGGCGATGACACCGCCATCGACGCCATCAGCAACGACACCCGCACCCTGGCCCCGGGCAGCCTGTACGTGGCGCTGCGTGGCGAGCGCTTCGACGGCCATGACTTCGTCGCTGACGCGGTGGCCCGTGGCGCCAGCGCGATGCTGGTCGAGCGCCGGCTCGACGTGGCGGTGCCGCAGGTGGTGGTCGGCGACAGCGGGCACGCGCTCGGCCGCATTGCCGCCGGCATGCAGCGCGACCGCGCCGCCCAGGTGTTCGCCATCACCGGAAGCAACGGCAAAACCAGCGTCAAGAGCCTGCTGCTGGCGATCCTAGAACAGGTTGCGCGCGAACAGCATTCTGTCGTGTACGCCAACCCGGGCAACCGCAACAACGAGATCGGCCTGCCGTTGGCGGTGATCGAGGCGCCGGAGGATGCCGACTTCGCCATCTACGAGATGGGCGCCGGCAAGCCGGGTGACATCGCCTACCTCACCGACATCGCGCGCCCGCAGTACGCCCTGGTCAACAACATCGCGCCCGCGCACCTGGAGCGGATGGGCAGCCTGCAGGGCGTGGCCAGCACCAAGGGTGCCATCTACGCGGCGCTGCCGGCCGATGGCGTGGCGGTGATCAACGCCGACGACGCCTTCGGCATCTGGTTCGAACAGCACATCGTCGGCCAGCCGCCGCGCAGCCGCGTGCTGCGCTATGCCCTGGACCACAGCGCCGACGTGACCGCGCAGGCCATCCGCGCCACGGCCGGGGGCAGCCGGTTCCTGCTGGCCAGCCCGGTCGGCAACGTGGAGATCGCACTTGCGCTGCCGGGCCGGCACAACATCAGCAACGCCCTGGCCGCCGCGTCACTGGCGCTGGCGGCAGGCATCGGCCTGGCCTCGATTTCCGCGGGCCTGGCCCGCGCCGAGCCCGTGCCCGGCCGCCAGATCGCGCACCGGCTGCCCAACGGCGCCGTGTTGATCGATGACAGCTACAACGCCAACCCCGGCTCGCTGGCGGCCGCCATCGACGCGCTCGCCGCGACGAAGGACGAGGCCTGGCTGGTGCTGGGCGACATGCGCGAGCTCGGCCCCGATGGCGAAGCGCTGCACGCGCAGGCCGGGCGCCGCGCGCGCGAGGCTGGCCTGACGCGTCTGTACACGCTGGGCACGCTGAGCGCGGCGGCATCGCACGCGTTCGGTGACGGCGGCCGCCATTTCCAGAGCCACGAGGCACTGGCCGCCGCGCTGGCCGACGAACTGCATGCTGGCGTGCGCTGCCTGGTCAAGGGCTCGCGCGGCAGCGCCATGGACAAGATTGTAAAAGCGCTGTTGGCGCGAGGAGAGGAAACCCCCCATGTTGCTTGAACTGGCCCGATGGTTGCAGCAGTTGGAGAGCCTGTTCGGGCTGTTCGGCTATCTGACTCTGCGCGGCATCCTGGCCGCGCTTACCGCGCTGTTCCTGTCGTTGTGGCTGGGCCCGGCGATGATCCGCAAGCTGGCCCAGTTCAAGGGCGGCCAGCCGATCCGCAAGGATGGTCCGCAAACCCACTTCTCCAAGGCCGGTACGCCGACCATGGGCGGCTCGCTGATCCTGCTCACCATCACCCTGTCGGTGCTGCTGTGGGCCGACCTGCGCAACCGCTACGTGTGGGTGGTGCTGGCGGTGATGCTGTGCTTCGGCGCGATCGGCTGGTACGACGACTGGATCAAGATCGTGCGCCGTGACCCGAACGGCCTGAAGTCGCGCTGGAAGTACCTGCTGCAGTCGATCTTCGGCCTGGCGGCGGGTCTGTTCCTGTTCTACACCGCCGATGTGCCGGCGGCGCTGACCTTCTACATCCCGATGTTCAAGTCCGTGGCGCTGCCGCTGGCCGGGATCAGTTTCGTGGCGATTGCCTACTTCTGGATCGTCGGCTTCTCCAACGCGGTCAACCTGACCGACGGCCTGGACGGTCTTGCGATCATGCCGACCGTGCTGGTCGCCTGCGCGCTGGGCGTGTTCGCTTACGCGTCGGGCAACGTGGTGTTCTCCAACTACCTGCAGATCCCGCAGATCCCCGGTGCGGGTGAGCTGGTGATCATCTGCGCGGCCATCGCCGGTGCCGGTCTTGGCTTCCTGTGGTTCAACACCTATCCGGCCATGGTGTTCATGGGCGATATCGGCGCGTTGGCGCTGGGTGCGGTGCTGGGTACGATCGCGGTGATCACCCGCCAGGAACTGGTGCTGGTGATCATGGGCGGTGTGTTCGTGATCGAGACGCTGTCGGTGATGATCCAGGTCGCCTCGTTCAAGCTGACCGGCAAGCGCGTGTTCCGCATGGCGCCGATCCACCACCACTTCGAGCTCAAGGGTTGGCCGGAGCCGCGCGTGATCGTGCGCTTCTGGATCATCTCGGTGGTGCTGGTCCTGATCGGCCTGGCCACGTTGAAGGTCCGCTGATGAACGACTTGTCGCGCCAGGCAACCCGCCTTGAAGCCATCGGAGGCCACTTCGACAAGTGGCTGCTGGGCGCGATCATCGCGCTCACCGGGCTGGGCGTGGTGATGGTCGCGTCGAGCTCGATCGCACTGATGAGCAGCCCGTTCTACTACCTCAACCGCCACCTGGTGTTCCTGGCGGTGGGCATCGTGCTGGCGGGGCTGGCCATGCGCACCGAGCTCAAGAGCATCGAGCAGTACAACCAGGTGCTGCTGCTGGGCTGCTTCGCGCTGCTGGTGGTGGTGTTCATTCCCGGCCTGGGCAGCAGCGTCAACGGTGCCCGGCGCTGGATCAACCTGGGCTTCTCCAAGTTCCAGACCGTCGAAGCGGTCAAGGTGCTCTACATCGTCTGGCTGTCCAGCTACCTGGTGCGTTTCCGCGACGAGGTCAACGCGACCTGGCCGGCCATGCTCAAGCCGCTGGGCGTGGCCGGCGCGCTGGTGGTGCTGCTGTTGCTGCAGCCCGACTTCGGCTCCTCGACCCTGCTGCTGGCGATCACCGCCGGCATGCTGGTGCTGGGTGGGGTGAACCTGCCGCGCATGTCGATGCCGATCGTGTTCGGCCTGGTGGCGATGAGCGCGCTGGCGATCATCGAACCGTACCGCATGCGCCGCATCACCTCCTTCTGGGATCCGTGGGCCGACCAGCAGGGCGACGGCTACCAGCTGTCCAACGCGCTGATGGCGGTGGGTCGCGGCGAGTGGACCGGGGTGGGCCTGGGCAACTCGGTACAGAAGCTGTACTACCTGCCTGAAGCGCATACGGACTTCATCTTCTCGGTCACCGCCGAAGAGCTGGGGTTCATTGGTACCTGCCTGATCGTGGCGCTGTATGCGCTGCTGGCCGGTCGTGCGTTCTGGATCGGCATGCGCTGCGTGGAGATGAAGCGCCACTTCTCCGGCTACATCGCCTTCGGCATCGGCCTGTGGGTGAGCATGCAGAGCTTCGTCTCGATTGGCGTGAACCTGGGCATCCTGCCGACCAAGGGCCTGACCCTGCCGCTGATTTCGTCCGGCGGTTCGAGCGTCCTGATGACCTGCGTGGCGATGGGCCTGCTGCTGCGCGTGTCCTACGAACTGGACCGCGCCGAGCGCCGCCAGGCCGTGCGCATGGGCGCGGCCGAGCTGGACGAGGCGGCGCCGGTCGATGCGCCTGCCAGTGCGAGCGCCGTGGCCGCCGCCATGCAGGACAGCACCTCGCGTGCATCCGCGCAGCGCGACAGCGCGCCGCGCGGCACCAGCCGCATGCAGCAGCGGATCGAACCGACCCTGGGGAGGATGGGATGAGCGACCCGCAATCCCCGCGTCCGGTGATGATCATGGCCGGCGGCACCGGCGGCCACATCTTCCCCGGCCTGGCCGTGGCCAAGGTGCTGCGCCAACGCGGCGTTCCGGTGACGTGGCTGGGCAGCATCGGGGGCATGGAAACCCGGTTGGTGCCGCAGCACGACATCCACATCGACACGCTGGCCATCAGTGGCCTGCGTGGCAAGGGCAAGCTGGCGCTGCTGACCGCGCCCGGCCGCCTGCTGCGCGCGGTGCGCGCGGCCGGTTTCCTGATCCGCGACCGCCAGCCGCGTGCGGTGATCGCCTTCGGCGGCTTCGCCTCCGGTCCCGGCGGCCTGGCCGCACGCCTGCATGGCCTGCCGTTGCTGGTGCACGAACAGAACCGCGCGCCGGGCCTGACCAACCGCGTGCTGTCGCGTTTCGCGCGCCGCGTGCTGACCGGTTTCCCGGGCAGCTTCGCCCAGCGCGAAGAAGCCGTGGGCAACCCGGTGCGCGCCGAGATTGCCGCGATTGCCGTACCGGAACAGCGGCTGGCCGGCCGCGCGGGCCCGCTGCGGGTGCTGGTGCTCGGCGGCAGCCAGGGCGCCCGCGCGCTCAACAACGCCGTGCCGCAGGCACTGGCCGCACTGGCCGGCAGCCTTGCGGTCGACGTGCGCCACCAGAGCGGCGAAAAGCTGCACGCCGAAGCGCTGCAGGCCTACCAGGACGCCGGTGTCAGCGCGCGCGTCGAGCCCTTCATCGCCGACATGGCCGACGCCTTCAGCTGGGCCGACCTGGTGGTGTGCCGCTCCGGTGCCTCCACCCTGGCCGAGCTGTGCGCGGTTGGCGTGGGCAGCGTGCTGGTGCCGTTCGCCGCCGCCGTCGATGACCACCAGACCCGCAATGCGGAATACCTGGTCGAGCGTGGCGCGGCGGTGTTGCTGAAGCAGGACGAAACGCTGGCCGCTCGATTGCAGGACGTACTGCGCGATCTGTCCGAACATTCCGCCCGCCGCATGCAGATGGCAACCGCCGCGCGTGCCCTGGCCAAGGTCGATGCCGCCGAGCGCATCGCCGACATCATTCTCGAGGAATCCAAATGAACACCGTTACGCGAGGCCGCGCATGATCCGCCGCCTGCACGACACCCATGACCTGGTGCGCGCCTTCCCGCGCGTGCACTTCGTCGGCATCGGTGGCACCGGCATGAGCGGCATCGCCGAAGTGATGCTGACCCTGGGCTATGAAGTGTCCGGCTCGGACAACGCCGACAACGCCGCCACCCGCCGCCTGGCCGGGCTGGGCGCACGCGTGATGCGCGGCCATTCGGCTGCCAACGTGCTCGGCACCGACTGCGTGGTGGTCTCCAGCGCGATCCGCGACGACAACCCGGAGCTGATGGAAGCGCGCAGCCAGCGCATTCCGATCATGCCGCGGGCGGCCATGCTGGCCGAGTTGATGCGGTTCCGTCGCGGCATCGCCGTCGCCGGCACCCATGGCAAGACCACCACCACCAGCCTGACCGCGGCGGTGCTGAGCGAAGGCGGGCTGGACCCGACCTTCGTGATCGGTGGCCAGCTGCTCGCCGCCGGCGCCAATGCCAAGCTGGGCAGCGGCCAGTGGCTGGTGGCCGAAGCCGATGAAAGCGATGGAAGCTTCCTGCGCCTGAACCCGCTGGTGTCGGTCATCACCAACATCGACGCGGACCACCTGGAGAACTACGGCAACGATTTCTCCCGCGTGCAGGCTGCCTTCGCCGAATTCCTGCAGCGCCTGCCGTTCTATGGGCTGGCGGTGCTGTGCATCGACGACCCCGAAGTGGCCGCGCTGGCCGCGCAGACGCCGCGCCATGTCATGAGCTATGGCATGAGCAGCCATGCGGACGTGCGCGCCGAAGACGTGGTCCAGGACGGCCCGCGCATGCGCTTCACCCTGCGCCTGCCCGAAGGCAGCAGCTACCCGGTGACCCTGGCCCTGCCGGGTGCGCACAACGTGCTCAATGCGTTGGCCGCCGCTGCGGTGGGCTGGCAGCTGGGCGTGGCCCCGGATGCCATCGCCCGTGCGCTGGAAAGCTTTGCCGGCATCGGCCGCCGCTTCAACGACCTGGGCATCGTCACCACCCGCACCGGTGCCAAAGTGCGCGTGATCGACGACTACGGCCACCACCCGCGCGAACTGGCCGCCGTGTTCGCCGCCGCCCGCGGCGGCTGGCCGTCGCAGCGCCTGGTGGTGGCCTTCCAGCCGCACCGCTACAGCCGAACCCGCGACCAGTTCGACGCGTTCGCCGCGGTGCTGTCCGAAGTAGACGCGCTGGTGCTGAGCGAGGTCTACCCGGCCGGTGAAGCGCCTATTCCCGGTGCCGATTCGCGTTCGCTGGCCCGCGCCATCCGCGCGCGTGGCCGCAGCGAACCGGTCGTGGTCGGCCAGGCGTCGGAGCTGCAGCACGTGCTGCCCGATGTACTGCAGGACGGCGACCTGCTGCTGATGATGGGCGCGGGCGACATCGGCCACGTCGCCCATCTGGTGGCCACCGATGGCTTCAGCGAGGTGCCTGCGGCATGAGCACGCTGACCTTCCCGCCGCTGCGCACCACTGACCCGGCCGTGTTCGGCCGCGTTGCCGTGCTGCTGGGCGGTACCTCCAGCGAACGCGAGGTGTCGCTGGATTCCGGCCGCAACGTGATCGAGGCACTGCGCGCGCGTGGCGTCAACGCGACCGCCGTGGACGGCATCCCGGCCCTGGCCCTGGCGCTGGTGGAAAAGCGTTTCGACCGCGTCTTCAACATCCTGCACGGCCACAACGGTGGCGGTGAGGACGGCATCGTGCAGGGGCTGATGGAAGCCTTCGGCGTGCCGTACACCGGCTCGGACGTACTCGGTTCGGCGCTGGGCATGGACAAGATCCGCACCAAGCAGGTGTGGCTGTCGCTGGGCCTGCCCACCCCGCAGTACAGGAAGGTGGACAGCACCACTGTGCATGCGCTGGCGGCCGAGCTGGGCCTGCCGGTGGTGGTCAAGCCGGCCAACGAAGGCTCCAGTGTCGGCATCAGCCGGGTCACCGACGAGGCCGGCCTGGATGAGGCGGTCGCACTGGCGGCGCGCTACGACGGCCAGCTGCTGATGGAGCAGATGGTGGTCGGCGACGAACTGACTGTGGGCATCCTGGGCGACCAGGCGCTGCCGTCGATCCGCATCGTGCCCAAGGGCCAGTGGTACGACTACAACGCCAAGTACATCGCCGAGGACACCCAGTACCTGTGCCCGGGCCTTGAAGGCGACGACGAAGCGGAGATCCGCCGCATTGCGCTGGCCGCGTTCCGTGCCGCCGGCTGCCGTGGCTGGGGCCGGGTGGACGTGATGCGCGACCGCAACAGCGGCGCGTTCTACCTGCTGGAAGTGAACACCGCACCGGGCATGACCAGCCATTCGCTGGTGCCCAAGGCGGCCGGCCAGGCGGGCATCGGCTTTGAAGAACTGGTCTGGCGGGTGCTGGAACAGACCCTGGAGCACCCCCACGCATGAACGCCGTGCTGCGCATCTTCGTCTGGTTGCTGGCCCTGTCGCTGGTAGCGCTGCCCGTGGTGGCGGTGCTCAACGGCTGGGTCGGTGCCGAACGCTGGCCGTTGGCCAAGCTGCGCGTGCACGGTGAGTTCAAGCGGGTGCCGGCCGAGCAGCTGCAGCAGGTGGTGCTGCCGTATGCGCAGTCCGGCTTCTTCGCGGTGAAGCTGCAGGATGCCCAGGACGCCATCGAAAAGCTGCCGTGGGTGGAAAGCGCGCAGGTGCGCAAGCAGTGGCCGGACGTGCTGGAAATCACCCTGGTCGAGCACCAACCCTTCGCGCGCTGGGGCAAGGACCGGTTGCTGTCCGAGCAGGGCAAGCTGTTCGCCACCCCGCAGAAGCTGCAGGACCTGGCGCTGCCGGACCTGGAAGGTCCGGACACCCAGACCGGGGAAGTGGTGGCGCTGTACAACGATGCGCGCGCGCTGTTCGCACCGGCCGGGGTGGATGTCACCCGGGTCCGCATGGACGCGCGTGGCAGCTGGTCGCTGCAGTTGAGCAACGGCACCGAAGTGGTGGTCGGCCGCGATGACGCACGCTCGCGCCTGCAGCGCTTCGTGCGCGTGCTGCCGCAGCTGGCCAACCAGCAGGCGCCGATCGAACGCGCCGACCTCCGATATACCAATGGTTTCACGCTGAGCTGGGGTACCCCGGCCGCGGCAGCGCCGGCCAACGTGGCGCACAGGACGCAGGACAGGACATGAATCGCAAGGGTGACAAATCGCTGATCGTCGGGCTGGATATCGGCACCTCCAAGGTGGTGGCGCTGGTCGGCGAGTATTCGCCGGGAAACCCCATCGAGGTGATCGGCATCGGCTCGCATGAGTCGCGCGGACTCAAGCGCGGCGTCGTGGTGGACATCGAATCGACCGTGCAGTCGATCCAGCGCGCGGTCGAAGAGGCCGAGCTGATGGCCGGCTGCGAGATCCGCTCGGTGTATGCCTCCATTTCCGGCAACCACGTGCAGTGCAAGAACTCGCCGGGGATCGTGCCGATCCGCGACGGCGAGGTGACCTGGGGCGACCTCGACCGGGTGCTCGACGCGGCCAAGGCGGTGGCGATCCCGGCCGACCAGAAGATCCTGCACGCCATCCCGCGCGAGTACGTGCTGGACGATTCGCAGGAAGGCATCCGCAACCCGGTCGGCATGACCGGCGTGCGCCTGGAGGTGCACGCGCACCTGGTGGTGTGCGCGCAGTCGGCCGCGGCCAACATCAGCAAGTGCGTGCAGCGCTGTGGCCTGCAGGTGGATGACCTGGTGCTGTCTTCGCTGGCCTCCAGCGTGGCGGTGCTGACCGCCGACGAGCGTGAGCTGGGCGTGGTGCTGGTCGACATGGGCGCCGGTACCACCGACCTGGCCGTGTTCGTGCAGGGCGCGATCTGCCACACCGCTTCGCTGCCGATCGCCGGCGACCACGTCACCAACGACATCGCGCACATGCTGCGCACGCCGACCCCGGAAGCAGAGCAGATCAAGGTGCGCTATGCGTGCGCCCTGGCCCAGCTGGCCACCGCCGAGGAAAGCATCCAGGTGCCCAGCGTCGGCGACCGGCCGCCGCGCCGGATGCCGCGCCACGCGCTGGCGCAGGCGGTGCAGGGCCGTTACGAGGAAATCTTCGAGATGGTGCAGGCCGAACTGCGCCGTTCCGGCTTCGAGGAACTGGTGCGTGCCGGCATGGTGCTCACCGGCGGCGCCTCGAAGATGGAAGGCGTGGTCGAACTGGCCGAGGAAATGCTGCAGATGCCGGTCCGCGTGGGCATTCCGCAGCACGTCACCGGGTTGGGCGAAGTGGTCGGCAACCCGGTGCACGCCACCGGCGTGGGCCTGCTGCTGATGGGCAGCCAGATCGAACACCCGCGCCGCCCGTCGCTGCCCACCGGGCGCGCAGGCAGCATGTTCAACAAATTGAAAACCTGGTTCCGGGGCGAGTTCTGACGCCCCCAAGGTAGAGCGAGGCCCTGCCTCGCTGCAGCACCAGCAACACCAGCAACACCAGCAACACAACGCAACACACAACCCACACAGCCGCAACGGCGGCATGCAGCGCGAAGGCAGGACGCCAACACGCCCATGCCACCCACAAGCGGATACAACGAGGACACGGACATGGCGCATTTCGAACTGATTGAGAAGATGGCACCCAATGCGGTGATCAAGGTGATCGGCGTGGGCGGCGGCGGCGGCAACGCCGTGGCGCACATGGTCAGCACCAGCGTGGACGGCGTGGAATTCATCACGGCCAACACCGATTCGCAGGCCATCAAGAATTGCGGTGCCAAGCTGCAGCTGCAGCTGGGTACCAACGTCACCAAGGGCCTGGGCGCAGGCGCGAACCCGGAAGTGGGCCGCCAGGCCGCGCTGGAAGACCGCGAGCGCATCATGGACGCGCTGCAGGGTGCGGACATGGTGTTCATCACCGCCGGCATGGGCGGTGGCACCGGTACCGGCGCTGCGCCGGTGGTGGCACAGCTGGCCAAGGAGATGGGCATCCTGACCGTCGCCGTGGTCACCAAGCCGTTCCCGTTCGAAGGCCGCCGCCGCATGCAGGTCGCGCTGAAGGGCATCGAGGAACTGAGCCAGCACTGCGATTCGCTGATCACCATCCCGAACGAAAAGCTGATCACCGTGCTGGGCCGCAACGCCACCATGATCCAGGCCTTCCGTGCCGCCAACGACGTCCTCCAGGGCGCCGTGCAGGGCATCGCCGACCTGATCGTGCGCCCGGGCCTGATCAACGTCGACTTCGCCGACGTGCGCACCGTCATGTCCGAAATGGGCCTGGCGATGATGGGTACCGGCACCGCCCGCGGTGATGACCGTGCCCAGGCCGCCGCCGAAGCCGCCATCCAGAACCCGCTGCTGGACGATGTGAACCTGGCCGGTGCAAACGGCATCCTGGTCAACATCACCGCCGGCGCCGACTTCACCATGGCCGAGTTCGACGAGATCGGCCGCACCATCGATGGCTTCGCCTCCGAGGACGCCACCGTGGTGGTCGGTACCGTGCTGGATCCGGACATGCAGGACGAGGTCCGCGTGACCGTGGTCGCCACCGGCCTGAACCGTGTCGCGGCCGCCAAGGGCCAGCGCCCGGGCGAACGCGCGCCGATCAAGCTGGTCCGCAACGCCACCACCGGCCAGCCGGAATTCGGCGATTTCGACAACGGCGGCGATGCCGTGTCCAAGGCCGTGGGTGGCATGGGCCTGGGCCTGCGTCGTCCGAGCGCCGACACCGTGGCCCCGTCCGCACCGTCGGCCTCGGGTCCGGCTGCGGCCGAACTGCCCAACGATTACCTGGACATCCCGGCGTTCCTGCGCCGCCAGGCGGACTGAGGATCGCCTGCCGGGGCCTTGTCCTCCCCGGTCTGCGCCTCCATGTCCCTTGCTGCCGGGCCAGGATAGGCCCGGCAGTCTGCCGCCTCCGGTTCAGAAAGGAGCGGTGGTAGTGCGTGTTATTCTTGTTTGTCACTGTCGCGCTGACTGCGCGCTTTCCCGGTCGGGCCCCCATGATTCCGCAACGCACCCTCAAGAACACGATCCGCGCCACCGGCGTTGGCCTGCACAGCGGTGACAAGGTCTACATGACCCTGCGCCCGGCACCGGTCAACCATGGCATCGTGTTCCGCCGCGTGGACCTGGACCCGGTGGTGGAAGTGCCCGCGCGTGCCGATCTGGTCACCGAAGTGACCCTGTGCACCGGGCTGACCTGCAACGACGCCAAGATCCAGACCGTCGAACACCTGATGTCGGCCCTGGCCGGCCTGGGTGTGGACAACATCATCGTGGAGCTGTCCTCGGCCGAGCTGCCGATCATGGACGGTTCCTCGGGCCCGTTCGTGTTCCTGCTGCAGTCGGCGGGCATCGCCGAACAGGACGCGCCCAAGCGCTTCATCCGCATTCTCAAGACCGTGGAAGTCACCGAAGGCGACAAGGTCGCCCGCTTCGAGCCCTATGAAGGCTACAAGCTCGGTTTCACCATCCAGTTCGACCACCCGATGATCCCGGCCAAGCAGTCGCGCGCCGAGATCGACTTCTCCACGGCCGCCTACACCAAGGAAATCTCCCGCGCGCGCACCTTCGGGTTCATGCGCGACCTGGAGTACATGCGCGAGCGCAACCTGGGCTTGGGCGGTTCGATGGACAACGCCATCGTGCTCGACGAATTCCGCGTGCTCAACGACGACGGCCTGCGTTACGCCGACGAGTTCGTGCGCCACAAGATCCTCGACGCAATCGGCGATCTGTACCTGGCCGGCGGCCAGGTGCTGGGCGCATACGAGGGCTTCAAGTCGGGCCACGCCCTTAATAACAAGCTGGTCCGCGCCCTGCTGGCCGACGCCACCGCGTGGGAGTGGGTGAGCTACGAAGCGCCTGCTGAAGCCGGTCCGGTGGTGTATGGGGTGCCGGCGTACGCGTGAGGCTCGTTGACACCGCGGGACACGCATGGCGTGTCGCTACGCGGTAAGTAATTGATTGGTAGTGGGAATTCGGCGCCTTTGGCGCCGTTTTTCGTTTTTGAAGTTAAATTTTTGTGACGTTGATGTCAGTGAACGGTGTACGCACTGCGTCACGGATTTGTGAACCCGATCCGGTTCCGAACTGAATTTAACGTCTTTTTAATAAAAGACTAACGACTGGATGGCCAAGCACGGCTACGATGGCCGCCGGCTCCCCACTCGATTCACGTGATCGTGACGACGGCGGGGAAGGGGCGGGATGCCCCGATGCCTTCAGGACGTGGAGGAATCCACATCCTTTAGACAAGCCAACGCGTCGCGTAGCCCTTTGTGCGTGGCGGCTGAAACTGCGTGGGGGCCATTCCTGTTGTCGATCGCTGGGGAGCGTGGGGGAGCGGCAGCCGCAGTTTTGACGGTCACCTTGGTGACCTTCAGCCCGATGGACCGGGCCGCGTCGATCAACTGAGCCTCGGCAAGCCGCACTTTGGCGTGCCAGACAGGGGATTCGACGAGAAAAACGAGGTGTTCGCCGTTCACATTCGCCAGCCGGCAACGGGTGGCCAGGGTGGGCGGCAAATGGGGGCGCAACTGACGGTCCAGCGCATCGAGCCACAGGGCACGACGCAGCGGATTGCCAGTTTTGTCACTCATGACTGCATCCAACGCCGGCTTCGGCGTTGACGCAGGACGGGCACTGGATTTCGGCTCAGACATGAAAACTCACTGATGGCATTCAAAAAGATCGTAATCAAAACGCGTGAAGGACAGGCCAAGACGCCGCTGGCGCGTTTGCGTTTCTACTTCGAGGACAGGCCCCGCGCCCTGCTGGGCAGCGTACTCGGGCTGGGCTGCCTGATCGGCTTCGGTGCCGGTCTGGGTGGCAGCATGTTCAACGATTCCCGGCTCCACGCCAAGGTCGCACAGCAGGAACGCGACCTGGCGCAGGCCCGCAAGGACGCCCAGACCCAGGTCAACGCCCTGGCTGCCCGCATGGGCGAGCTGCAGGCGCAGGCGACCCGTCTCAACGCGCTGGGCGAACGCCTGACCCAGATGGGCAAGCTGGAAGACGGCGAATTCGACTTCAACGAGACCCCCGGCCTCGGTGAAGGCGAGCCCGGGCCGACCCAGGACATCCCGGTCAGCGCGGTCAATGCCGACTTACAGGCGCTGGAGCAGCGATTCGCTGCTTCAGGCCGCCAGCTGTCGGTGATGGAATCGCTGCTGTTCGACCACCAGCTGCAGCAGAACGCGGTACCGGGTCGCATGCCGATCCGCAACACCTACATCACCTCCAACTTCGGTGGCCGCAACGACCCGTTCGGTCGCGGTCGCGGCAACCACAAGGGCATGGACTTCCACGCCCGGGTCGGCGACCCGGTCATGTCCGTGGCCGACGGTGTGGTCAGCTTCGCCGGTGTGAAGGGCGGCTACGGCAACGTGGTCGACGTGGACCATGGTAACGGCTACGTGACCCGCTATGCGCACAATTCACGCCTGGTGGTGAAGCCGGGTGACCTGGTGCGGGCGGGCCAGGAAGTGGCCAAGGCCGGTTCCACGGGCCGTTCCACCGGTGCCCACGTGCACTTCGAGGTCTGGGAACGCGGCCAGGTGGTCAACCCGCGCAAGTTCCTGGGCGATGGCGGCAACACCCCGGTCGGGCGGGTTTCCCGCGGCTGAGGGCGCCATCTGGCGGATCGAAGGCGCTTGAAACCAAGCGCCCTCGTCCCAAGCTACAATGGGTGTTGCCATAGACAGGGCGCGATGCGCCCTGTTTCGTTTGCGGCGGGCGGCTCCCGAGGGAGCGTCGCCGTTGGGGCGTCTCATTCCAACCGGTTCCTTCAATGATCAACAGCCTGCTTACCCGCGTCTTTGGCAGTCGTAACGAACGCCAGCTGCGCCAGCTCAACCGCATCGTCGCCAAGATCAATGCGCTGGAGCCGGACATCGAAAAGCTCTCCGACGAGCAGCTCAAGGCCAAGACCCCGGAGTTCAAGCAGCGCATCGCTGACGGTGAAGCCCTGGACAAGGTGCTTCCGGAAGCCTTCGCGGTCTGTCGTGAAGCCAGCCGCCGCGTGCTCGGCATGCGCCACTACGATGTCCAGCTGATCGGCGGCATGGTCCTGCACCTGGGCAAGATCGCCGAAATGCGCACCGGTGAAGGCAAGACCCTGGTGGCCACGCTGCCGGTGTACCTGAACGCGCTGGAAGGCAACGGTGTCCACGTGGTCACCGTGAACGACTACCTGGCCCGCCGCGACTCGGCGCAGATGGGCAAGCTGTACAACTGGCTGGGCATGAGCGTCGGCGTGGTCTACCCGGGCATGCCGCACAGCGACAAGCGCGAGGCCTACGCCAGCGACATCACCTACGGCACCAACAACGAATTCGGTTTCGACTACCTGCGCGACAACATGGCGCTGTCGCGGGCCGACCGTTACCAGCGTGGCCTGCACTACGCCATCGTCGACGAAGTCGACTCGATCCTGATCGACGAAGCGCGTACCCCGCTGATCATCTCCGGCCCGGCCGACGATTCCCCGGAGCTGTACATCCGCGTCAACCGCGTGGTGCCCAGCCTGATCCGCCAGGAAGCCGAAGAAGGCGAGGGCGATTTCTGGGTCGATGAGAAGGGCAAGCAGGTGCACCTGTCCGAAGCGGGCATGGAGCACGCCGAGCAGCTGCTGGTCGAGGCCGGCATCCTCAGCGCCGAAACCGAAGGCCTGTACGCGGCGCAGAACCTCACCGTGGTCCACCACCTCAATGCCGCCCTGCGCGCGCATGCCATCTACCAGCGCGATGTCGATTACATCGTGCGCGATGGCGAAGTGGTGATCGTGGACGAATTCACCGGCCGTACCCTGGCCGGCCGCCGCTGGTCCGATGGCCTGCACCAGGCGGTGGAAGCGAAGGAAGGCGTGCCGGTCCAGCGCGAGAACCAGACCCTGGCTAGCATCACCTTCCAGAACCTGTTCCGCATGTACAAGAAGCTGTCCGGCATGACCGGTACGGCCGACACCGAAGCCTACGAGTTCCAGAGCATCTACGGCCTGGAAGTGGTGGTGATCCCGACCAACCGCCCGACCATCCGCAAGGACTCGCCGGACCAGGTGTTCCTCAACCGCAACGGCAAGTTCAATGCGGTACTGGCCGACATCCAGGAGTGCAACACGCGCGGCCAGCCCGTGCTGGTCGGCACCACCTCGATCGAAACCTCGGAAATGCTGTCCGAGCACCTGCGCAAGGCCGGCGTTCACCACGAAGTGCTCAACGCCAAGCAGCATGACCGCGAAGCGACCATCATCGCCAACGCCGGCATGCCCGGCGCGGTGACCATCGCCACCAACATGGCCGGCCGTGGTACCGATATCGTGCTGGGCGGTTCGCACGAAGCGGAGCTGCACGAGCTGGGCGAAGATGCCAGCGCCGAGCAGCGCGCCCAGGTCAAGGCCGACTGGCAGGTCCGCCACGACCAGGTCAAGGCCGCCGGCGGCCTGCACATCGTGGGCACCGAACGCCACGAATCGCGCCGTATCGACAACCAGCTGCGTGGCCGTTCCGGCCGCCAGGGCGACCCGGGCTCGTCCCGCTTCTACCTGTCGCTCGAAGACAACCTGATGCGCATCTTCGCCTCGGACTGGGTCCAGAAGGCGATGCGCATGATGGGCATGAAGGAAGACGACGTCATCGAAGACCGCCTGGTCAGCCGCCAGATCGAAAAGGCGCAGCGCAAGGTGGAAGCGCACAACTTCGACATCCGCAAGAACCTGCTGGACTTCGACGACGTCAACAACGACCAGCGCAAGGTCATCTACGCCCAGCGCGACGAGCTGCTGGACGCCGAGTCGGTGAAGGAGAACGTCGACGGCATCCGTGGCGATGTGATCTACGACATCGTCGCCCGCTTCGTGCCGCCGAACTCGATCGACGAACAGTGGGACCTGCCGGGCCTGGAAGCCACGCTGGCCTCCGACCTGGGCGTGCAGATGGATGTCAGCGGCCTGCTCAAGGACCACGAAGAGCTCGACGCCGAAGCCATCGCCAACAAGGTGCAGGCCCGCGTGGACGAGCACTTCGAGCAGAAGGAAACCGGCGTCGGCGAAGAGACCATGCGCGCGCTGGAAAAGCACGTCATGCTCACCGTGCTGGACCAGAGCTGGAAGGAGCACCTGGCCCGCATGGATTACCTGCGCCAGGGCATCTACCTGCGCGGGTACGCGCAGAAGCAGCCCAAGCAGGAATACAAGAAGGAAGCCTTCGAGCTGTTCTCGGAAATGCTGGAGAACGTGAAGCGCGAAGTGGTGACCCTGCTGGCGCGCGTGCGGATCCGCAGCGAAGAAGAAGTGGCGGCGCTGGAGCTGGCCGAACGCCAGCAGGCCGAAGCGCGCCTGCTGCAGTCGCAGTTCCAGCACCAGACCGCCGGTGGCTACGGCGCCGACGAGGAAGCGGCGGAGGTGGAAGCCCAGCGCAACGGCGTGACCCAGGTCACCCGCGAAGAACCCAAGGTGGGCCGCAACGACCCGTGCCCCTGCGGCAGCGGCAAGAAGTACAAGCACTGCCACGGGCAGTTGAGCTGATAAAGAAAGAACCCCGCGAAAGCGGGGTTCTTTCTATCTGTCCAGCTCGGTGCCATGCCTGCCGCGCAGGCCGCATAGACCCCGGTGGAAGAGTAGATGCATTCGACGTGGTGAGCCAGGAACAGCAGCAACGCGGTCAGGCTCAGCAGTTGGACCAGCTATTCCAGATGAGCGCGAGCAGCAGGGAATCCAAGCGCGCGTTATTAGTAGCATGGGGTTGAACCTCGGGGTTCTCGCTTGTGCGCTATCGAACGGGCGAGAGCTCGGTGAAGTCGGTTGAGGTTCCCGGCGCGGTGCGTTGAGCGGCAGGCGCATCCACGAACAACATGCGGATGCGATTGCGGCGGCATTGTACGGTGCCGCCGTAGGCCAAGGGACGGCCTGAAAGTCGGGCGATTGCCAGTGCACGGGTTGTCTCCGACAGCCGATGATGCGGGTCCAGCACTGCAACCACTACCAGGATGCCTTCGCGATCTCCCACGCGGCCGCAACGAGCATTGACGCGCATCTGCCCGGACTCGTTCTGCAGCAGTAGGGACATCGCCTCGGTGAGCGTGCGGTACGTGGCGAGCTATAGCGGGACCGTCAGGCGGCACGGATCGCCGATCAGTCGTGGTTGGGCGACGCATCCAGTGTTGGACCAGGCTTCGCTGATTCCACCTGCCTGCAGCGCCAGGTACAGCCCCACATGTTCCAGCGCTGTCGGGTAGACCATGCTGGTCTGCTCGCGGAACTTGCGTGAGTACAGGCTTGCCGTACGGATAAGGTTGTTCGCGATGTCATGGTGGCCCTGCCGCTTCAGCCAGTCGGCCGTTTCACTAAGATAGATATCGATGCCATCGCCGATTCGGTTGATGTCCATGGCGCGCTGACGAAGATGTGTTTCCCCAGACAGGTTCGACGTTCTAGCCATGGCTACGGCCTGCCTTCGCTCGTAGTCGCGCCTTTTATAGCGTTCAAAGTAGTGGCTGATGGCGGAGCCAAGTGCAACCAATGAAATGGCTATCACGGCGAAGAACTGTTGTGTCTTGTACATGACAGGGTCGAACGAATAGGGAAGGCCGGTACTGGCTATCGAGAAGCCGATTGATGCACTCAGCAGCGGCAGACTGACGGCTGCCCCCCGCCAGCCGTGCAGGTGCGTCAACATGATGGCTGGAAGGACCATCAACAGGTGTAGCGTGGACGTAGCTGCAAGGTGCTTCGAAGAAACCTGTATGGAGCAGATTCCGAGAACAAGGATCAGTGACAGACAGGCAATTGTCGGAACAGGAAAGCGGTGACTCCATTCGGTGTGAGCGCTTCGCCGCATCCACAGCAGGGCCAAGGGCGCAATGGTCAGAATGCCGAGAAAGTCTCCAAGGGTCTGGCGTACTATTCTTGTCGATGGCGGAATGCTGGGAGACACAGGCCATAGCAGCTCTGCTGCGGCAACGCTGAGCAGGACAGCAGCTATGGCGGCCGCTGCAGCCAAGGAGAGCAACCATGCACTCGAAGTCCCTGTCAGCATGCTTCTATGAAGCCGAACGATTATCGCTACTGTCGGCATAACAAAGGCAGAGCCGATGATGGCCCAGGCCAAGCCGTATGTCTCAATCAACGGGTAGCGAATGTGTGCCAGGGATGCGTACTCCCCGAGAAAGAGATAAGGCCAGAGCCTGGGTGGGCACAGTAGCAGTGCGGTAACACGGACGCCGGCACCCAGGTAGAACTGATCAACCGATATCTGTCGCGCACCCCAGTAGGCCAGTGCATATAAAACGGCAATCAGCAGCCCATCTAGATAGATGCGCATGCCCAGCCGTACGTGAAGTCCGTTCCTCCACCAGTTCAACAGCACTTTCCGCCTCCTGTTCAGTGCATGACGGCATCAAAGGTGTGTTTTCTGCGCGCGTCGGTGCGGGGAAGGTATCGACGGCGGGCAGTGCATGCAATTGGTTGGCCGCATTTTCAGAGTTGGTTGATTTCCGGGTATTTATCGTGATCTGCGATGGCTATCGCCTTTCTAATTTGATGCAGTACCAAGGTGGGTGTTCAAAGCGACCTCCTGGTTGTGTTTCTGCCTGTTTGGCGCATATGGCCGTATGGCGTCATTGGCTCGCCCGGGCGAGGGATTGCGCTCCCCCACATCCATTCGGCATCCTGCCCCCATGCCATCCCCCAAACGATCGATCCATGTCGTGGCCGGCGTCATCACCGACGCCCGTGGCCGCATCCTGCTCAACCGCCGCACCGAGAACCGCGACATGGCGGGCCTGTGGGAATTCCCCGGCGGCAAGCGCGAGGACGGCGAAACCTCCGAACAGGCACTGGTACGCGAACTGCGCGAGGAGCTGGGCATCGAGGCCGAGATCGGCGACTGGATCATGGACGTGCCCCAGGAATACCCGGACAAGCACCTGCGCCTGGAGGTGCGGCATATCCGCAGCTGGAAGGGCTCACCGCGCGGCCGCGAAGGCCAGGCCATCACCTGGGTGGCGCCTGACAAGCTGTCGCGCTACTCGATGCCGCCGGCCGACCTGCCCGTGGTGGCGGCGCTGCGCCACCCGGACCGTTACCTGATCACCCCCGAGCCGGACACCGACGAGGACGCCGCGCACCAGGACTGGTACGCGCGGCTGGCGCGTGCGCTGGACGCCGGCGTGCGCCGCGTGCAGCTGCGCACCCCGACCAGCGCGGCCCGCATTGCCTTGGCCGAACAGGCCGTGGCCCGGCACCGCAGCGGCGTGCAGTGGCTGCTCAACCGCGATATTGAACTGGCCCGCCGGCTCGGCGTTGGCGTTCATCTGGGCGGTGAGCAGCTACTGCAGCTGGAAACGCGGCCGCTGCCGGCCGGCCAGCTGGTGGCTGCGTCCTGCCACGACCTGGCTCAGTTGCAGGCCGCGCAACGGCTCGGCTGCGACTTCGCGGTGCTGGGCCCGGTCCAGGCCACCGCCAGCCACCCCGGTGCCGCGCCGCTCGGCTGGGAGGCCTTCGACGCCCTGCGCGCGCAGGTCTCGCTGCCGATCTACGCGCTGGGCGGCCTGGGCGCCGATGACATCGTGCAGGCCCGTCGCCATGGCGCCCAAGGCATCGCCTCGATCCGCGCCCTGTGGCCTACAGCGTGATCCAGAAACACCCATACTGCCGCCGCAGCCCAAACAGGGTCCGCGCCGGCGTAGCGCTGCTGCCCAGCGTCTGTTCCAGCCGCAATCCGATCGGGCGCGGCTTGCCGGCCGGCGGCGCCGTTGCCTCCACCGCTTCGGCCAGCGTCGCATTCGGATCCACCGGCAACGGTGCAGGCGCCACCGGCACTTCCGGGTATACCGGCGCGATATCGATCAACGGCCGTTGCACCACCGATTCCAGCCGCCCGATGATCTGGTTGGCAGTGGCATCGGAGACGTTGCCCCACAGGTAGATCGACGACAGCCGGTTGACGTCCTGCAGGCTGACCGCATCGCGGATCTGCCCGGTCAGCTCGCTCAGCCGGCGCGCGCACCCGGCGCGGTAGATGCCGGTGTTGCCCACCGAGTCACCGCGGGGTGGCATCCGCGCCGTAGCGCCCAGTGCATCGCAGCTGCGGTCGGTAAACACCGTTTCGCCCTGCGCGTTGGTACAACGGTTCACGCGCTGCGCCTGTGCGTGCGCCCACGGGGCCCAGCACAGCACGCACAGCGACAGCAGCAACGGAACGACCGGTCTCATCGCAGCAGGGTAGCGGCCTGCGCATTATCTGCAAGCGATTGCGTGGGTGATGTTCAGCGGCCCAGCAGCTTCAATACCTGGGTGGTGGGCTTGGCCAGGTTGAGGGTGTAGAAATGCAGGCCGGGCGCGCCGCCGGCGACCAGCCGTTCGCACAGTTGGGCGACCACTTCGGCACCAAAAGCGCGCACCGAATCGGCGTCATCGCCATAGGCCTGCATGCGTTTGCCGATCCAGCGCGGGATCTCGGCGCCGCATTGTTCGGAGAAGCGGCGCAGCTGGCTGAAGTTGGAGATCGGCATGATCCCCGGCACGATAGGTACCTGCACCCCCAGCTTGCGCACCGCATCGACGAAGTGGAAATAGGCGTCGGCATTGAAGAAGTACTGGGTGATGGCCGCATCGGCACCGGCGTCGATCTTGGCCTTGAAGTACTTCAGGTCGCGCAGCGCGTCGTCTGATTGCGGATGCGTTTCCGGGTAGGCGCCAACTTCGATGTGGAAGGCGTCGCCGTGCTCGGCGCGGATGAAGGCGATCAGTTCGGACGCATAGCGAAGGTCGCCGGGGTGGCCCATGCCCGAGGGCAGGTCGCCGCGCAGCGCCACGATGCGCCGGCAGCCGATCGCCCGGTACAGCTTGAGCAGTTCGCGGATTTCCTCGCGGCTGCCGCCCACGCAGGACAGGTGCGGCGCCGCGTCGAAGCCGTGGTGCTGCTTGAGGTGACGCACCGTTTCGGAGGTGTAGCTCAGGGTCGACCCGCCGGCACCGAAGGTGCAGGACACGTATTGCGGCGCGAAGGCCTTGAGCTTGCCCGCGGTACGGTCGAGCTGGGCGCGCTGGTCGTCGGTCTTGGGTGGGTAGAACTCGAAGCTGAGGGCAGTCATGGGTGGCAGCGGCAGCGGGTGTGGGTCAATCATATCGCTTCATCGCGATGAATGTAAAAGACATGGCGCGCGCCGTTTACACCGGGGCGGGTAAAGTGGAGCTCCCCACGGAGCGCGCGCATGGACATCCTGATCACCGGGGGCACCGGCTTCATCGGCCAACGCCTGTGCCAGCGGCTGCTGCAGGCCGGCCATCGGGTCACGGTGCTGACCCGCAGCCCCGGTAGACCGGGCCAGCCAGGCGTCCAGCAGGTCGGTGCCCTCGGCGATGTCGGTCCGGTCCACGCCGTGGTGAACCTGGCCGGCGAACCCCTGGTCGAGGGGCGCTGGAACCCGGCGCGCAAGCAGGCCATGCTGGATTCGCGGATCGGCACCACCCAGGCGCTGCTGGCCTGGATGCGCGGGTTGCCGATCCGCCCGCAGGTGCTGGTATCGGGGTCGGCCATCGGCTACTACGGGCCGCGCGACGGCACCCCGCTCGACGAATCGGCCTCGCCCGGACATGACTTCGCCGCCACGCTGTGCCGGCAGTGGGAAGCGGAGGCGCTGAAAGCGGAAGATCTCCGCGTGCGCACTTGCCTGCTGCGCACCGGCATCGTGCTCGACCGCCATGGCGGTGCGTTGGCGCGGATGCTGCCGCCGTTCCGGATGGGCGCGGGTGGGCCGATGGGCAATGGCACGCAATGGATGAGCTGGATCCACCGCGACGACCTGGTGGGCATGATCCTGTGGCTGTTGGCCGATGCGGATGTCCGCGGTGCCTGCAACGGAACCGCCCCGGCGGCGGTGACCAATGCGGCGTTCGCCCGCACCCTGGCCGATGTGCTGGGCCGACCGGCGTGGGTGAGAACGCCGGCATTCGCATTGAAGCTGGCCTTCGGCGAGATGGCGGGCCTGTTGTTGACCGGCCAGAACGTAGTGCCTGCACGCGCGCTGCAGGAAGGCTACCGGTTCCGGTATGCGACCCTGGATGCGGCGCTGCGCGCGATTATCCAGTGAGGGCGCGTCCGCCGCCGCCGGCATGGGTGCAGCGGTTACCCTGTGCACCTGTTTCCTGCCGTGCCCGCCATGTCCATTGTGCTCACAGATTTCGCCCGTCCCCGCCTGTTCCCGCGCGTGCCGCGCGGCAACACCATCCAGGACTGCAGCGCAGAGCAGTTCCAGGCGCATCTCAATGCGCACGCACCGTTCAAGGTGCTGGAGGGCTACGCGCCGTTCTGCAAGCTGTTCGTATATGAAAACTGGACGTCCACGCGCTGCCTGACGGTGCCGGTCACCGACGCCAACCGCCACCAGCTGCGCAGCGCCTACGAGGCACGCAACCGCGAGGAACTGCCGGTGCTGGTGCGCTGGTTTGAAGGCGTGCAGTCGCCGCGCGCGAACTACCTGGTGGTGATCCTGTACAGCGCCGAACAGCTGGCAAAGGAAGGCTCGCCGATCGACGCCGACTGGGGCATCGTGGGCTGCATCTACACTGCCGAACCGGAGGAGGTGCCGATGGCCCCGATCACCATGATGCGCAATGCGCTGGGCGTGGAGGAGGGGGGGTCGGGCGTTCCCTTGGACCGCGAGGCCTATCAGCGCGCCGTGGCGTATTGGGAAAGCCACGCAAACTGGCGACCGTAACCCCATGGAATCGTAGAGCCACGCCCTGCGTGGCTGCGCTTGACCTTTCACCGCGCGCAGCCACGCAGGGCGTGGCTCTACGGCCGTGCTATCGCGGCGTAATGGCCATCTGCCAACGCCAGCAGGTCCCCCGGTGCCAGCGCCACCTCCAAGCCGCGCTTTCCCGCGCTGACATGCATCGCCAGCAACGCCTGCGCGCTGGCATCAATGAACGTACGGTGCTTCTTCTTCTGCCCCAGCGGACTGATCCCACCCACCAGGTAACCGGTCGCGCGCTGCGCGACGTCCACCTCGGCCATCTCGCACTTCCGGCAGCCGGCTACGTCGGCCAGCGCCTTCAGGTCCAGCGTGCCACTGACCGGCACGATCGCTACCAACAGTTCGTGCTTCTCGGTGCTGGCCAGCAGCGTCTTGAACACCTGGGCCGGATCGAGTCCGAGCTGCTGCGCGGCCTCTCCACCATACGAGCGCGCGTTGGCATCGTGGTGGTAACCCAGCACCTGGTGGGCGATGCTCAGCTTCCTGAGCAGGTTGATGGCAGGTGTCATGGGTGCGCGGGCGGGAGGGCGTCGCCTTACCTTAGCGTGAGTGCCGGCCGCCTGCGCGGACAACCTCCAGTGCTGGCGGCGTTGCGGCCGCCAGCACCGGGAAACCCGTGCTACTTCTTCGGTGCGGGCCCGCAGGAAACGGAGTCTACCTTGTCGGCTCCATGCGTCTTGGCGGCCTCCTTCCTGGCGACCTCGTCGGCCTCATCTTCGGTCTTGGCCTGGACAATGTAATAGCCTTCGGCTGGACCCCTCAGTACCTCGCCGCTGGGTTCGTGGACGGCGCAGCGGTAGGTGTTCGTCGCGGTGGTTTCCGCCTGGGCGATACCGGCAATGCAGCACAGCAGTACCGCTGCCATGATCTTTGCATTCATGAGTGCTTCTCCGGACAGTGGTTGGGTGGTGTCTCGGTGTCCCCCGACCCGGTGCCCCAGGCACGGGCCGGACACTACCAGACCCCGGTAATAACCGGGTGAAAAGCCGCCGGAAACGAAAACGGGCGCCCGAAGGCGCCCGTCCATGACCCGGTAGCGCCGGCCGTTGGCCGGCTTCCCGATGACTCAGTAGCGGTAATGCTCCGGCTTGAACGGACCGTCCACCGGCACGCCGATGTAGTCGGCCTGTTCGGTGGTCAGCGTGGTCAGCTTCACGCCGATCTTTTCCAGGTGCAGGCGCGCCACTTCCTCGTCCAGCTTCTTCGGCAGCAGGTATACCTTCTTTTCGTAGCTGTCCTTGTTCGCCCACAGGTCGATCTGCGCGAGGGTCTGGTTGGCGAACGAGTTGGACATCACGAAGCTCGGGTGGCCGGTGGCGCAGCCCAGGTTGACCAGGCGGCCTTCGGCCAGCAGGAAGATCGCGTTGCCGTTCGGGAACACGTACTTGTCCACCTGCGGCTTGATGTTGACGTGCTGCACGCCCGGGAAGCCAACCAGCGCATCGACCTGGATCTCGTTGTCGAAGTGGCCGATGTTGCAGACGATGGCCTGGTCCTTCATCGCGCTCAGGTGCTCGATGCGGATGATGTCCTTGTTACCGGTGGTGGTGACGTACAGGTCCGCACGGCCCAGGGTGGATTCGAGGGTATTGACCTCGAAGCCTTCCATCGCCGCCTGCAGGGCGCAGATCGGATCGATCTCGGTCACCACCACGCGCGCGCCGTAGGCACGCAGCGAAGCGGCGCAGCCCTTGCCCACGTCACCGTAACCGCAGACCACGGCGACCTTGCCGGCCAGCATCACGTCCATCGCGCGCTTGAGGCCGTCGGCCAGCGATTCGCGGCAGCCGTACAGGTTGTCGAACTTGCTCTTGGTGACCGAGTCGTTGACGTTGATCGCCGGGATCAGCAGCGTGCCGGCCTGGGCCAGCTGGTACAGGCGGTGCACGCCGGTGGTGGTTTCTTCCGAAACGCCCTTCCAGTCCTTGACCACGCGGCCCCAGTAACCCGGGCGCTCCCTGGCCACGCGCTTGAGCAGGTTCTTGATGACCTGTTCTTCGTGCGAGGCGGCCTTTTCATCGACCCAGGTGCTGCCGTTCTCGAGCTCGTAGCCCTTGTGGATCAGCAGGGTGACGTCGCCGCCGTCATCGACCACCAGTTCCGGGCCGGTCAGGGTGCCGTCGGGCAGGGTGAAGGTCAGCGCGTCGAGCGTGCAGTCCCAGTATTCCTCCAGGCTCTCACCCTTCCAGGCGAACACCGGGGTGCCCGACGCGGCGATCGCGGCAGCAGCGTGGTCCTGGGTGGAGAAGATGTTGCACGAGGCCCAGCGCACGTCGGCGCCGATGTCCTTCAGCGTTTCGATCAGCACGGCGGTCTGGATGGTCATGTGCAGCGAACCGGTCACGCGCACGCCCTTCAGCGGCAGGGTGGCGGCGTGCTTGCGACGGATCGACATCAGGCCCGGCATTTCGTGCTCGGCGATATCCAGTTCCTTGCGGCCCCAGTCGGCCAGCGTGATATCGGCAATCTTGTAATCACCTTCGGTGGAGAAGGTCTTGGCAACAGCGTTCATGCAGAAGCTCCGGTAATGGACGAATGGCTCGTCTTCGCCGGGCGCCGTTGGAACCAGCCCTGCCACCGAGCCTGGCCGTGCGGATCGGGTCCGGCAGCGGTCGCAGCGCCCCTCGGTGGAGGGGATGCCCATTATATCCCGGCGCACGCGCCGGGCATGAATCGGTGCCCGCCCCAACCAACGGCAGGGGGGTAAACCGCGCGCCGCTGTTAAGGTCCAAGGTTTGCACAGCATGGGGTGGGAAGATGACAGGCAATGACCGTACGCGCCGCGCGCGCTGGAGCCGCCGGCTGATCGTGGGCATGGCCCTGTTGGCGGTGGCGCCGCTGGCGCTGGCGGCAACGCCCGCAACCGCCAGGAAGGCGCCGTCGGCCGCTGCGGCCCCGGCCGGGCAGGGTTACCAACTGCCGTCGCCTGCGTTGCAGGCGGTAGCCAATGCGCCGCGCCCGCCCACCTTGAGCCTGTCGCCGCGCCGCGACCTTGCCGCCCTGCTGCAGACCCCGCCACTTCCGTCGATCAACGACGTGGCCCAGCCCGAGCTGAAACTGGCGGGTGTGCGGATCAACCCGGCTACGTATTCGGCCAGTACGTTCACGTTTGCCGACAAGCTGTGGTTGATGAACATCGCTGACGGCAAGGAGCGCCAGATCACGGGCCTGCCGCAGCCGTTGTCGGTCGCCTCGCTGGCCTGGTCGCCGGACCAGCAGTACCTGGCCTTCAACCAGGTGCATGCGGCCAGCGCTGCCAATGAGCTGTGGATCATCGACGTGGCCAGCGGCAGTGCGCGCCGCCTGCTGGCCGACCTCAACACCGTCTTCGGCAGCGGCTACGACTGGCTGCCCGACAGCCGCGGGCTGGTGGTCACCCAGCAGGTCAAGGGCCAGGGCGCAGCGCCCGCCGCCGGCGGCATTCCGACCGGACCGGCGATCCAGCAGACCCAGCCCGACGCCGGCGTGCGTGCGATCCGCACCTACCAGGACCTGCTGGGCAACGAAGCCGACGCGCGCCTGTTCGATCATTACGCCAGCGCACAGCCGGCCCGGGTCGCGCTCAACGGGGTGACCGCCCCGCTGTCCACGCCCGGTATCTACCTGGACCTGGGTGTGTCGCCGGATGGACAGCATGTGCTGGCCCAGCGCGTGCAGCGTCCGTATTCGTATCTGGTGCCGGCCGACGATTTCCCGCGCCGCATCGAAGTGCTGTCCGCCGCCGATGGACGGCTGCAGCACACCGTGGCCACCCTGCCGCTGGTGGAAGGCCTGCCGACCGGCAATGACGCGGTGCCGACCGGCGTGCGCTCGGTGAGCTGGCGCGCCGATGCGCCGGCTACGCTGGTCTGGGCCGAAGCCCAGGACGGTGGCGACCCGGCCCGCGAGTCCAAGGTGCGCGATGCCGTGCTGATGCAGGCGGCGCCGTTCGAGGCGCCGCCGGTCACGCTGGCCCAGCTGGGCAGCCGCTATGCCGGCATCCAGTGGGGCCGCGGCGACCTGGCGCTGCTCAACGAGTCGTGGTGGAAGTCGCGCGTGGTCAAGCAGTGGCGGATCGCGCCGGACCAGCTCGACCAGGTGCCGCAACTGCTCTCCGAACGCTCCGCGCAGGACCGCTACAACGACCCGGGCCGGCCGGCGCTGGTGCACGACGTGAACGGTCGTTCGCGCCTGCAGATCAGCGCCGATGGGCGCAGCATCTTCCTGCTCGGCCAGGGCGCTTCGCCGGAAGGCGACCGTCCGTTCGTGGACCGCTTCGACCTGGACAGCCGCACCGCCACCCGCCTGTTCCATTCGCAGGCGCCGACCTATTCGCTGCCGCAGGCGCTGCTCGACCAGGAAGGCACCTCGGTGCTGCTGACCCGCGAATCGCCCGATACGCCGGCCAACTACTTCGTGCAGTCGCTGGCCGATGCCACGGCTGCGCCGCGCGCGCTGACCCGCTTCGAGCATCCGCTGCCGCAGCTGCGCGGGGTGAGCAAGGAACAGATCCGCTACAAGCGCAACGACGGCGTCGACCTGACCGCCACGCTGATGCTGCCGCCGGGTTACAACGCGAAGAAGGATGGCCCGCTGCCGATGCTGATGTGGGCCTACCCGGGTGAGTTCAAGACCGCTGCGGCCGCCAGCCAGGTGACCGATTCGCCGTACCGTTTCAACGCGATCAGCTATTGGGGGCCACAGGCCTTCCTGGCCAAGGGCTATGCGGTGCTGGTGAGCCCGTCGATGCCGATCATCGGCGAAGGCGACAAGGAGCCCAACGATACCTACCTGCCGCAGCTGGTGGCCAACGCCGAAGCGGCAGTGGATGAAGTGGTGCGGCGTGGCGTCACCGACCGCGAGCACATCGCCATCGGCGGGCACTCGTATGGTGCGTTCATGACCGCCAACCTGCTTGCGCATACGCGCCTGTTCAAGGCCGGCATCGCGCGCAGCGGCGCCTACAACCGCACGCTCACCCCGTTCGGGTTCCAGGCCGAAGAACGCAACTTCTGGCAGGCGCAGGACGTGTACCTGAAAATGTCGCCGTTCAACTTCGCGGACAGGATCAAGGATCCGATCCTTTTCATCCACGGCGAGGACGACAACAACTCCGGCACCTTCCCGATGCAGAGCGAGCGGATGTTCGCTGCGGTGAAGGGGCTGGGCGGTACGGCGCGGCTGGTGATGCTGCCCAACGAGTCGCACCACTACCGTGCGCGCGAGTCGTTGATGACCATGCTGGCCGAGAGCGAGCGTTGGCTGGAACAGACGATCGGGCCGGGGAAACAGACGAAGTGATGTGCGTGGGGGTGACGCCCGGTGCGTAGAGCCACGCCCTGCGTGGCTGGCGGATAACCGGACAACACATGCAATTGAAACCATTTGCGCGGCAGGGATTGCCGCGCATTCTGGGGTAGGCTTGATGCGATTCCGTTCCCGAGGCCAGTGCGTCGCAGATGAACGAGTACCGCAGCAGCATCGTGTTTGCCACCCCCGACATTCCCCTGCGTGACGATGTGCGCCGACTGGGCGCGCTGGTCGGCGACCTGCTTGCCGAGCAGGTATCCACGCAGTTCTTCGATGATGTGGAACAGGTGCGCACGCGCGCCATCGCGCGCCGTGAAAGCGATGCGCCCCTGTCCGATCTCAACGACGCGCTGACCGGGCTGCCGCCCGACCGTGCCGAAGCGATGGTGCGTGCGTTCAGCACCTACTTCCAGGTGGTCAACATCGCCGAGCGGGTGCACCGTATCCGCCGCCGCCGCGATTACCAGCGTGCCGGCACCGCCGCGCCGCAGCCCGATGGCCTGCAGGACGCGCTGCAGCAGCTCAAGGCGCAGGGCGTAACCCTTGACGAACTCGCCAGCTGGCTGCCGCGGATCGACATCGAACCGGTGTTCACCGCGCACCCCACCGAAGCGGTGCGCCGCGCGCTGCTGGAAAAAGAACAACTGATGGTCGCCAGCCTGGTCGACAACCTCGACGGCCTGCGCACCCCGGGCGAGGCCGCCGCGGATGCGGCGCGCTTCCGCATGGCGCTCACCGCGTCCTGGCAGACCACCGATTCCTCGCCGGTGCGCCCTAGCGTGGATGACGAGCGCGAACACGTCGGCTTCTACCTGGTGCAGGTGCTGTACCGGGTGATCCCGGTGTTGTACGAATCGCTGCAGCAGGCGCTGCTCGATACCTACGGCGAGAGCGTGCCGCTGCCGCGCCTGCTGCGTTTTGGCACCTGGGTGGGCGGGGACATGGACGGCAACCCGAACGTGGATGCCGGCACCATCCGCAACACGCTCGATGCACAGCGCCAGGCGGTGCTGGGCCGCTACCAGAAGGACCTGCTGCAGCTGGCCAGCCTGCTCAGCCAATCGACCGAACGCATCGCGGTCAGCGCTGCGCTGCAGGCACGGGTGGCGCACTACCAGCAGCTGTTGCCGCAGGTGGTCTCGCGCCCGCGCCATGCCGACATGCCGTACCGCCTGCTCAACGACCGCATGCGCGCACGCGTGCAGGCCACCCTGGAGGACGCGGCGGGCGCATACGCTTCACCCCGGGAACTGGAGGACGACATCACGTTGATCCTCGACAGCCTGCATGCCAACAAGGGCGACCACGCCGGTGGCTTCGCGGTGCGCCGCCTGCTGTGGCGGGTGCGCACGTTTGGCTTCCATCTGGCGCGGTTGGACGTGCGCCAGGAATCGAGCGTGCACGGGCGCGCCCTGGCCAGCGTGCTGGATGGGCAAGCGGCCTGGCACGCGGCCGATGCGATTGCGCGTGCGGACCGCCTGGCGCCCTTTGCCAGCGGTCGGCAGGCACTGCCTGCCAGCACGGAAGAAGGCGGGCAGCGCCTCGACGCGGTGTTCGCCGCGCTGGCCGATGCCCGCCGCCGGCATGGCGCCGATGCCTTGGGCAGCTACATCATTTCCATGGCGCATGACCGCAGCGACGTGCTTGCGGTACTGGCGCTGGCGCGGCGTGGCGGGCTGGTGGATGAAACCGGTACGGTGCCGCTGGACATCGCCCCGCTGTTTGAAACCGTGGACGACCTGCGCCGCGGCACCGACACCCTGCGCGACCTGCTGGCCGACCCGGTCTACCGCGCGCACCTGGCCGCGCGCGATGACGTGCAGATGGTGATGCTGGGCTACTCCGACAGCGGCAAGGATGGTGGCATCGCCGCCTCGCGCTGGGGCCTGCAGCGCGCCCAGGTGGAGCTGCTGGAGGTAGCGGCCGAGAGCGGCATACGGCTGACCTTCTTCCATGGCCGCGGCGGTTCGATCAGCCGCGGCGGTGGCAAGACCACCGACGCGGTGGACGCCTCGCCGCGCGGCAGCATCGACGGTCGCCTGCGCGTGACCGAACAGGGCGAGGTGATCCATCGCAAATACGGCATCCGCGCGCTGGCGTTGCGCTCGCTGGAGCAGTCCACCGGCGCGGTGCTGCGCTCCAGCCTGCGGCCGCGTGCGCCGGAGCCGCGTGAGGCGCAGTGGCGGCCGGTGATGGATCGGGTCGCGGAGAAAAGCGCCGAGGCCTACCGGGCGTTCGTCGGCCAGCGCGATTTCATGCAGTACTTCCGCCAGGCCACCCCGATCGATGTGATCGAACGGATGACGTTGGGGTCGCGACCGTCACGGCGGCTGGGCCAGGACGCGGCGCTGGGCAACCTGCGCGCGATTCCCTGGGTGTTCGCCTGGAGCCAGGCGCGTGCGGTGATCCCGGGCTGGTACGGCGTGGGCAGCGGGCTGCAGGCGGCCATCGATGCCGGCCACCAGGCCGCGCTGCAGGAGATGGCACGCGACTGGCCGTTCTTCAGTACGTTCCTGGACGACATCGCGATGGTGCTGTCCAAGGGCGACATCACCATCGCCGAGCAGTTCTCGCAGCTTGCCGGCCCGCTGCATGCCAGCTTCTTCCCGCAGATCCAGCGCGAGCTGGCGTTGACCGGCAAGCTGATCCTGGACATCACCGGGCAGAACGAACTGCTGCAGCACGACCAGCGCCTGGCGCTGTCGATCCGCCTGCGCAATCCCTACATCGATCCGATCAGCGTGCTGCAGGTGGACCTGCTGCGTCGCTGGCGCAAAAGCGGTGGCGAGGATGACGAGGTGCTGCGCGCGCTCGTAGCCTGCGTCAACGGCGTATCACAAGGCGTACAGAACACGGGCTGATCCATGGCCACCCGGTAGCGCCGGCCGTTGGCCGGCCCAGGCGGTGCATCCGGAGGTCATGAGGGCCGGCCAACGTTATGTCCGCCGTCCTGGCGGGCACCCTTCGGGCCGTCGCTGCGCGACGTTGAGAACGGCTCCTGCCGTTCTCTTCGGCGCTACCGGGGTTTCAGGATCCGTCCGAAGACGGTGGATTGGACGCCAACAGCTCGCGCTGGCGCTGTTCCATCTCCGCCCGCAACTGCCGACGCAGCAGCGCGGCCGCCTGGCGGCGGCGCTGGTCGCTCGATTCCAGCTGCAGCGGCGGCACCGGGGTCGGCTTGCCGTCGTCATCAACGGCCACCATGGTGAAGAAGCAGCTGTTGGCGTGCCGCACGCTGCGCTTGAGGATGTCCTCGGCCACCACTTTCACCCCGACTTCCATCGACGAGGTGCCGGTGTAGTTCACCGAGGCCAGGAAGGTGACCAGCTCACCCACCGCGATCGGTTCGCGGAAGGTCACCTGGTCCACCGACAGGGTGACCACGTAACGGCCGGCGTAGCGGCTGGCGCAGGCATAGGCGACCTGGTCGAGCAGGCGCAGCACCGCGCCGCCATGGACCTTGCCGGAGAAGTTGGCCATCTCCGGCGACATCAGCACGGTCATGGTCAGCTGGTGGGATTTGATGTCGGTAGGCATGGTGGGATTGTAGCGCCCCAAACGAGAACGGCCCGCTTGCGCGGGCCGTTCTCGACAAACCGCCGGGCAGAGCCCGGCGCTACGCCGTGTCTTATTTAAGCTTGGCATCCGCGCGCAGGGCGGCGGCGCGGTCGGTCTTCTCCCAGGAGAAGGCCGTTGCGTTCACCGTGTCACCGGCAGCGTTGAGGTAGCTGAAGTCCTTCGGCTTGCGGCCGAAGTGACCGTAGGCCGCCGTCTGCTGGTACATCGGGTGGATCAGGTCCAGCATCTTGATGATGCCGTACGGGCGCAGGTCGAAATGCTTGCGGATCAGCTTTTCGATCTTGTCGTCGCTGATCTTGCCGGTGCCGAAGGTGGTGACCGAAATCGAGGTCGGCTCGGCCACGCCGATGGCGTAGGAGACCTGCACTTCGCAACGGTCAGCCAGGCCGGCGGCCACGACGTTCTTGGCCACGTAACGGGCCGCGTAAGCCGCCGAACGGTCGACCTTGGACGGATCCTTGCCCGAGAACGCGCCACCACCGTGACGGGCCCAGCCGCCGTAGGTGTCGACGATGATCTTGCGGCCGGTCAGGCCGCAGTCGCCCACCGGGCCGCCAATCTCGAACTTGCCGGTGGGGTTGATGTGGAACTTGGTGCCCTTGTGCAGCCACTTGGCCGGCAGCACCGGCTTGATGATCTCTTCGCGGACGGCCTCGATCAGGTCCTTCTGCTTGATCCCCGGGGCGTGCTGGGTCGACAGCACTACGGCGTCGATGGCAGCCACGGCGCCGTTTTCATAGCGCAGGGTGACCTGGCTCTTGGCATCCGGGCGCAGCCACGACAGCGGCGAGTTCTTCTTCTTGCGGATCTTGGCCTGCTGCTCGACCAGGCGGTGCGACAGGTGGATCGCGGCCGGCATGTAGCTGTCGGTTTCGTTGGTGGCATAGCCGAACATCAGGCCCTGGTCGCCAGCGCCCATTTCTTCGGGCTTCTTGCGGTCCACGCCCTGGGCGATGTGCGGCGACTGCTTGCCGATCAGGTTCAGCACGCCACAGGTGGCGCCGTCGAAGCCGACGTCGGAGCTGTCATAGCCGATGTCCAGGATCACCTTGCGGGTCACCGCTTCCAGGTCGATCCAGGCGGAGGTGGTGATTTCACCGGCCACGATCGCCACGCCGGTCTTGACCATGGTTTCGCAGGCCACGCGGGCACGCTGGTCCTGGGCAAGGATCGCGTCCAGCACCGCATCGGAGATCTGGTCGGCAATCTTGTCCGGATGGCCTTCGGAGACCGATTCGGAGGTGAACAGGTAGCTGGACATCAGGCGTAATATCCTTTGATTCGGATGGAAAGATGGGCGCGAATGATACACGGCAAGTCACGCCGTTGCATTGTGGCCCAGTGGGGGTTGCCCGTGGTTAAGCCAGCGTGCCCACCGGCAGAGGCCGCCGAAGCGTGATTGGCCCCCACCATAGGTCCCCAGCGTTCCACCAGCGTGACACCAGGCGCCCCACCCCTGCGCCCCGCCGCCCGCCACCCACCACCCACCACCCA
>NZ_JAGGRL010000010.1 GCF_018612915.1 Stenotrophomonas sp. ISL-67
CGCCAGGCGCCGGGCGGTGCCCGGCTTCATGCATTTTGGCGAACAGCCTGTGGCTGATGCATGCCCCGAGCTGGGTCGGCGGGGGTGGGTTTGCGGGACACGCCGTGAATCCATCCATGGAGGCTTGTAGAAAACATCCATGTTTTCTACAGTCCCGCAAACCCACCCCCGCCGACCCTCCGACAGTTGGCCGATGGCCACGGGAAACGCAGAATGCCGACCGTTGGTCGGCAACAGTCGGGCGCCGCGACGCCGGTCGGGCTGGTTCCCAGAGAACCGCCGTGAATGGATCAACGTCCGGTTATGCATGACCCTGATTGAGACCATTCGACGGCCAACGGCCGTGAGCCGCGTTTCCCGTGGTAACGACACACTGTCAAAAGGTGGGTCGGGGCGGGTTCGTGGGGGTGTAGAAAACATGGATGTTTTCTACAAGCCTCCATGGACGGATTCACGGCGTCCCCCACGAACCCGTCCCGACCCGCCTAAGCCAGAGATCGCATCAGCCAAAGGCTGTTCGCCAAAATGCATGAAGCCGGGCAAAGCCCGGCTCCAAGCAGATGAGTGCAACCTCGGCAGCCGGAGCAGCCGGGCAGAGCCCGGCGCTACGCCAGAACGCCTGCAGGCAACTGCATGGTGATGCAATGCAGGCTGCCGTTCTGCCAGATCAGCGAGCGGCAGGGGACCTGCACGATCTCGTGGTTCGGATAGGCCTGGGCCAGCACGTCGCGCGCGGTATCGTCGGCCACGTCGCCGTAGGCCGGCATCAGTACCGCGCCGTTGAGGATCAGGTAATTGGCGTACGACGCGGCGAGGCGGCGACCGTTGTCGATCACGGGACGCGCCCACGGCAACGGGAACAGCCGGTACGGCTGGCCGTCGGCAGTGCGCAGCGCCGCCAGTTCGCTGCCCATCGCCTGCAGCTCGGCGTAGTGCGAATCGGCGCTGTCATCGCAGGCCTGGTAGACGATGCTGTCCACCGACGCAAAGCGCGCCAAGGTGTCGATGTGTGCGTCGGTGTCGTCGCCTTCCAGATAGCCGTGGTCCAGCCACAGCACCCGATCCTGGGCCAGCCAGCTCGCCATGTCCGCGCTGAGCGAAGCACGGTCGCGGTCCGGGTGGCGTTCGTGCAGGCACTGCCAGGTGGTGAGCAGGGTGCCGGCGCCGTCGGTCTCGATGGCACCGCCTTCCAGCGCGAACGGAATACTCTTCAGTTCCGCGTCGGCGAACAGGCCGGCTGCGTGCAGTACGCCTACCAGCTGGTCGTCCAGGCTCGCCTCGAACTTGCCACCCCAACCGGTGAAGCGGAAGTCCAGCAGGCGGAAGCCGCCGTCAGCGCGGCGCAGCGTGATCGGACCCGAATCGCGCAGCCAGGTGTCGTCATAGGGCGCGGTGACGAAACGCACGCGGTCCGTGTCGATCCGGTTCGAGCGCAGGCGCGCGTCGGCGTATGCCTCCAGGTCGTCGTCGGCCACGATGATCACCACCGGCTGGAAGCGGGTGATGGCCGCGACCAGCGCGATGTAGGTGTCCTCGACGTCACCCAGGCGGTCGGCCCAGTCGGTGTCGGCGTGGGGCCAGGCGATCAGGATGGCCGACTGGGATTCCCATTCGGCCGGAAAGCGGAGCGTGTCGTTCATGGTCTCGGTGCGATGGCCCGCCGGGCGGCGGGCGTGGTGGTGGATCAGCGGATGGGCGGCTTCGGGCCGACTTCGTTGGCGTCGGCCTGGTTGGCCACCACATCGATCACCTTCTGCTTCTCGAAGTAGACGGTGAACATCGGGTAGACCCAGCGGTTGATGGTTGGCCACTGGCGCTTCTGGCCGCCGCGCGGCTCCAGCTTCTCGCTCGGCTCGCCGAAGGTGCTGAGCACCTGGCTGGTGGTCTGGCCGCGTACCGGCACCATCGGCGCGACCTGTTCCTTGGTGCGGTCGATCAGCAGGGTGTCGGCATGGGCGCTGGCGCAGGCCAGCAGGGCAAGCAACGGCAGTGTGGTCAGGTAACGCTTCATCTCGATCTACTCCCCAGTTATCAAGAATGGAGTCACGACCAACGGTCGTGATCTACCGGCGAATCCGGCAAGGCAGCCGCGACCTACGGTCGCCGCGCACCCAGCGATTACAACAAAATTGGCAATAAAAAACCGCCCGGAGGCGGCTTTTTATTCAGGCAGGTCGCGACCCGTGGCCGTGATGCCCTGAAGGCTCAGCGCTGGCGAGCCTTGAAACGCGGGTTCGACTTGCAGATCACGAAGATCTTGCCGCGGCGACGAACGACCTTGCAGTCGCGGTGACGGGACTTGGCCGACTTCAGGGAAGACAGGACTTTCATTGCATACCTCGGCGGAAACGTGGATTCGGTTGGAGCGCGGCCGCGATATGCAGATGACAATCGGCAGGTGACGCCCGTTCAAGCCCGCCATTCTACCGGGCTTTCTTCCATCCTTTCAAGTGGTTGCACCCAAAAGGTCTTGGAAGGGGGCGGGCAGGGGCTAGAATGGGGGGTCAAATCCACAGGGAAACCCATGAACCCGCCATCTCCCGTGCTCACCATCGACGGCCCGTCCGGGGCCGGCAAGGGGACCGTCAGCCGCATTGTCGCACGCCGGCTGGGCTGGCATTACCTGGATTCGGGCGCCCTGTACCGCGCCGTGGGCGTGGCTGCCAGCTGGGCCGATATCGACACCTCCGACGCCTCAGCGCTGGTCCGCTGCACCTTCGACACCCACGTCCGCTTCGTCGAGGCCGATGACGGCAGCCTCCGTGTCATCGTCAATGAGACGGACGCCACCGACGAGCTGCGGCTGGAAACCACCGGTGCGCTGGCCTCGGCCATTGCCGCCATCCCGGAGGTCCGCGCTGCCCTGAAGGAGCGCCAGCGCGCATTCAGGGTTCTCCCGGGGCTGGTGGCCGACGGCCGCGACATGGGAACCGTGATCTTCCCCGACGCCCCCTTCAAGGTCTTCCTGACGGCCAGTGCCGAAGAGCGCGCCGAACGTCGGCATAACCAGTTGAAAGACAAGGGGGTTTCTGTTAACTTTGAGGACCTCCTGCGCGAGATCATGGCCCGCGACGCCCGTGATGCACAGCGCACAGTGGCGCCCCTGAAGCCGGCAGACGATGCCGTCGTCATCGACACCAGTGGTATCGGCATCGACCAAGTCGTTGCCAAGGTACTGGATCTGCTTCCGGTTTCGGGTGCCTGATCCGTTGTAAGGAGGGTCGTCAGTTCCATCGGCGGCAGTCGCACCACCACAAGGCAACACAAGCTCCGTCCCGCAATGATGCGTGGCGGTTTTCCTACTTAACACACGACCTGCGTTTCCGGGGTCGACCAACAGGCGGGCAGTAAACGGAACCCTCGCGGGGACCAATGCCCATGTGTCCAACAGAGTAAATCTAATGACCGAATCATTTGCCGAACTGTTTGAAGCCAGTCAGAACAACCTGGCCAAGCTGAAGCCCGGCGCCATCGTCAGCGGTGTTGTCGTTGAGGTCCGCGGCGACGTCGTGGTGATCAACGCCGGCCTGAAGTCCGAAGGCATCGTGCCGATCGAACAGTTCCGTAACGACGCTGGCGAGATCGACGTCGCCGAAGGTGATGTCGTCAAGGTCGCCCTCGACTCGATCGAGAACGGCTTCGGTGAAACCGTCCTGTCGCGCGAGAAGGCCAAGCGCGCGATGGTGTGGGACGAGCTGGAAGAAGCGTTGGAGAAGAACGAAACCATCACCGGTCGCATCAGCGGCAAGGTCAAGGGTGGTTTCACCGTGGACATCAAGGATGTCCGCGCGTTCCTGCCCGGTTCGCTGGTGGATGTGCGCCCGGTGCGCGACCCGGCCTACCTGGAAGGCAAGGAGCTGGAATTCAAGCTCATCAAGCTGGACCGCAAGCGTAACAACGTCGTGGTCTCGCGCCGCGCTGTCGTCGAAAGCGAGCACTCGGAAGAGCGCGAGCAGCTGATGGACAAGCTGCAGGAAGGCGCGATCCTGAAGGGTGTTGTCAAGAACCTGACCGATTACGGCGCGTTCGTGGACCTGGGCGGCATCGACGGCCTGCTGCACATCACCGACATGGCCTGGAAGCGCGTGCGCCATCCGTCCGAAGTCGTGAACGTCGGCGACGAGCTGGACGTGCGCGTGCTGAAGTTCGACCGCGAGCGCAACCGCGTTTCGCTCGGCCTGAAGCAGCTGGGCGAGGATCCGTGGGACAACATCGCCCGTCGTTACCCGGCCAACAGCCGCGTGTTCGGCAAGGTCTCCAACGTCACCGATTACGGCGCGTTCGTCGAGATCGAGCCGGGCGTCGAAGGCCTGGTGCACGTGTCCGAGATGGATTGGACCAACAAGAACGTCAACCCGTCCAAGGTTGTGCAGGTCGGTGACGAAGTTGAAGTCATGGTCCTGGACGTCGACGAGGAGCGTCGCCGCATCTCGCTGGGCATGAAGCAGGTTGCCGCCAATCCGTGGGAAACCTTCGCTGCCATCCACAAGAAGGGCGACAAGGTGTCGGGCCAGATCAAGTCGATCACCGACTTCGGCATCTTCATCGGCCTGGACGGCGGTATCGACGGCCTGGTGCACCTGTCCGACATCAGCTGGAACACCACCGGCGAAGACGTGGTCCGCAACTTCAAGAAGGGCGACAACCTGGACGCTGTTGTCCTGGCCGTCGATCCGGAGCGCGAGCGCATCAGCCTGGGCGTCAAGCAGCTGGAGCAGGATCCGTTCGGTCAGTACATGGCTGCCAACCCGAAGGGTTCGAAGGTCGAAGGCGTGGTCAAGGAAGTGGACGCCAAGGGCGCTACCATCGAACTGGCTGACGGCATCGAAGGTTACGTTTCGGCTCGTGACGTTGCCAACGAGCGCGTCGACGACGCGACCCAGTTCCTGAAGGTCGGCGACAAGGTTGAAGCGAAGTTCGTGGGCATGGATCGCAAGGGTCGTACCCTGCAGCTGTCGATCAAGGCCAAGGACGACGCCGAAATGCGCGAAGTGCTGGAGGAATACCAGTCTTCTTCGGCGTCCAGCGGCACCACCCAGCTCGGCGCGCTGCTGCGTGCCCAGCTGAACGGCAACAAGTCCGAGTAATCGGCCTTAGCCCGCAGCCGTAGTTTCCTGGGCGGCCCGGACATTAGTCCGGGCCGTTTCAGGGTTTGAGACCCTCGACGCGAGTCCGCAATGACCAAATCCGAGTTGATCGAAATCCTGGCGCGCCGGCAGGCGCATCTCAAGTCGGACGATGTCGATCTGGCGGTGAAGTCGTTGCTGGAAATGATGGGCGGGGCGCTGGCCGGCGGGGATCGCATCGAGATCCGCGGGTTTGGCAGTTTTTCGTTGCACTACCGGCCGCCAAGGCTGGGGCGCAACCCCAAGACCGGGGAATCGGTCGCATTGCCGGGCAAGCATGTCCCGCACTTCAAGCCGGGCAAGGAGCTCCGTGAGCGCGTGAGCGCCGTGGTACCGCTGGAAAGCGATCCGGCCTAGTAGAGCGGACTGTTAGTCCGCTACTCTTTACCTCCAAGGGAAAGGGAGCTACCGCATGAACGTCGCACGCCTGCTGATCCTGCTCGCCGTCCTGGTGGCCGGGCTTGTCATCGGTGCCCTCAATTCGCAGGACATGACCCTCAACCTGGGGTTCACTGCCATCCATTCCAGTACCGGCCTGGCCATTACCGTGGCCCTGTTGACCGGTGCGATCCTCGGTGCCGGCCTGGTCCTGGTGGGCCTGGTGATTCCGTTGTATTCCCGACTGCGCAAGGCGCAGAAAGCGGCTCCGGCCGACGCCCCCGTGGCACCTTCTTCTACTTTCGACGGACGTTGAGCGCCGATGGAATTTGTATCCGAGTGGTTCTGGTTTTTCCTGTTCCTGCCGCTGGCAGCAGTGTCCGGCTGGGTGATCGGCCGGCGCGGTGGCCAGCGCCACGGCGACAACCAGGTCAGCCACCTCTCCAGCACCTATTTTCGTGGCTTGAACTACCTGCTCAACGAGCAGCCCGACAAAGCCATCGAACTGTTCCTGCACATCGCCGAGCTCGACAAGGAAACCTTCGAGACCCAGGTCGCGCTGGGCCACCTGTTCCGGCGCCGTGGTGAGGTTGACCGCGCCATCCGGCTGCACCAGGGGCTGGTCAATCGTACCGACCTGAGCGACGCGCAGCGCGTGCAGGCCCTGCTGGCGCTGGGCGAGGACTACATGAAGTCCGGCCTGCTCGACCGTGCTGAAACCGTCTTTACCGAACTGGCCCAGATCGACCAGCGCGCCCCGCAGGCGCTCAAGCACCTGATCGGCATCTACCAGGCCGAACGCGACTGGGAAAAGGCGATCGACAACGCCACCCGTTACGAAGACGTCACCGGTGAGCCGATGGGCAAGCTGGTCGGGCAGTTCGAATGCGAACTGGCCGAGCGCTTCCGTGGCGCCGGCAAGATTGATGAAGCGCGCGCGGCCATTGCCCGTGCTTACCAGTCCGATGCGATGTCGGTACGTGCCGGCATCATCGAAGGACGCCTGGAAACCGATGCCGGCAATGCCGAAGCGGCCGTGCGCGCGTTCGAGCGTGCAGCGCGCAACGACCCCGAGTACCTGCCCGAGGTGCTGCAGCCGTTGATGCAGAACTACCGCAAGGTCGGGGATCTGGGCGGCGCGCGCGCGTTCCTGTCGGAAATGACCGAGCACTATCGCGGCATCGCTCCGGTGTTGGCCCTGACCCAGCTGATGGAAGAGCAGGAGGGCGTGGCGCCGGCGCGCGCCTACCTGGGCCGCCAGCTGAAGGATCGTCCGTCGGTTCGTGGCGAGTCGGCGCTGATCGATCTGACCTTGGCCGAGGGTGCCGATTCCACCGCCACCCTGCATGACCTCAAGCACATCACCGACCAGTTGCTGGTGCGCAATCCGGCCTACCGCTGCACGCGCTGCGGCTTCGGTGCACGCACCCACCACTGGCAATGCCCCAGCTGCAAGGAGTGGGGAACGGTCAAGCCGCTGCTGAACTACGCGGTGCTCTGAGCCATGCCGGCGGCGTGGTGGATTGGACTGCCGGCGGTGCTGGCAGTTGCGGCGGCGCTCACCTGGTGCGCCCGCCATTACGCGCTGCGGCGCAAGCTGTTCGACCAGCCGGGGGAGCGCCGCAGCCACGCCGTGGCTACCCCGCGTGGCGGGGGCATCGCCATTGTCGTGACCCTGCTGCTGGGCCTGGGCGTGGCTGCCATCGCCTGGCCGGGCGCCCGCGTGCCGCTGCTGGTGACGGCCCTCGGGCTGGGGCTGGTGGCCGGGATCGGCTGGTGGGACGATCACCGCCCGCTGCCGGCCGTGCGCCGGCTCATGGTCCACCTGGTGGCCGCGACCCTGCTGGCGGGCCTGGTGCTGCAGGCCACGGGAAACCCGTGGCAGGCCCTGCTGGCGCTGCTGTTTACGACATCCCTGATCAACATCTGGAACTTCATGGATGGGATCAACGGCATTGCGACCAGCCAGGCCATCCTGGCCGGCGTCGCATTTGCCCTTGTCCTGCCGGGTCCGCTTGCCTTGGCTGGCATTGTCCTGGCGCTGGCCTGCCTGGGCTTCCTGCCGTTCAATTTTCCGCGTGCACGGATCTTCATGGGGGACGTGGGCAGCGGGGCGCTCGGGTATGCCGTGGCAGCCCTGGTGTGCCTGGCCAGCGTGGCCACCGATGTCTCCTGGCTGCTGCTGCTGGTGCCCCTGGCCGCCTTCCTCGTGGACGCTGGCTTCACACTGCTTTCGCGCATGCTGTCAGGGCAAAGATGGATGGAACCCCACACCCAGCATCTTTACCAGCGTGCGGTCAAACGTGGCGCAACGCACACTTCAGTAACGGGCTTGTACTTTGTTTTCGGTTTGTTCAGTATTACAGTGTTTAATGCTTGCTCGTATTTGCAGCCGAGGTGGGAGGTTGCCGTGGCCGTAACGTGGCTGTTGTCCGCGTCAGGTCTTTGGCTGCTCCTGCGCAAGGGAATGCGCTAATAGAAGGATTGCTTGCTTTATGACGCCTTGGCAGGACCGCTTTACGAGTCTGCTTCCCCGTGCCGCCATCGTAGTCCACGACCTGTTCATGGTCTGGGCCTGCTGGCAACTCCTGCATGCGGGTCGCTATTCAATGCTGGCCGACGCGCCTGCGTTGCCCCTGTGGAACATCGACACCACCCTGGTGCTTGTCATCCAGGCCGTGGTGTTCTGGCGCGTGGGCCTGTACCGCGGCCTGTGGCGTTTTGCCAGCGTGGCCGACCTGCTGCACATCTTCAAATCCAGTTTCATCGGCCTGCTGGCCATCGTGGTCGTGCTGGCCTACAAGCGCTTCAATGGCGTACCGATGTCGGTGCTGGTGATCTATCCCTTTGCGCTGTCGGCGCTGCTGGGCGCGCCGCGCCTGCTGTACCGGGCATGGAAGGACTACCAGGCGCTGCAGTCGGATGCGACCGCGCGGCGGGTATTGATCCTGGGCGCCGGGCAGGCGGCTGAAGCGCTGGTCCGCGACCTGCGCCGTTCGGGGGATTTCGAGCCGGTGGGCCTGCTCGACGATGCCCCGCACCTGCAGGGTGCAAAGCTGCAGGGCCTGCCCATCCTGGGCACGCTGGACGATGCCGCCTCGGTGGTACGCGAAACGGCGGCCAAGCTGCTGGTGATTGCCATCCCGTCGCTGGACGCCGCTGGCATGCAGCGGGTGGTGGCGATCTGCGAAAGCACCGGCGTGCCATTCCGGATGGTGCCAAAACTCAACGACGTGATGCTGGGCCACTCACTGCCCGGTGAGCTGAAGGAAGTGGCGATCGAGGACCTGCTGGGACGCAAGCCGATTCTGCCGGACTGGTCGCTGATCCGCGGCTGGCTGGGTGGGCGCACCGTGCTGGTGACCGGCGCCGGTGGCTCGATCGGCTCGGAACTGTGCCGCCAGTGCGCGCGCCACGGAGCAGGGCGGGTCGTGCTGCTGGAGATGAGCGAGCTGCTGCTGCTCACCATCGAGGCCGAACTCAAGCGCAGTTTCCCGGACCTGGTCGTGGAGGCGGTGCTGGGCGACTGCGGAGACCCGGCGGTGATCCGCCACGCCTTGTCGCTGTCGCAGGTCGACGCGGTATTCCATGCGGCCGCCTACAAGCAGGTGCCGGTGCTGGAACGCCAGTTGCGCGAAGCGGTCCGCAACAACATCCTGTCCACCGAAACGGTGGCGCGCGCCTGCGTGGAAGCGCGTATCGAGCATTTTGTGTTCATCTCCACCGACAAGGCGGTCGACCCGGTCAATGCGCTGGGCGCCAGCAAGCGCTACGCCGAGATGATCTGCCAGAGCCTGGACCAGAAGACCAGCCATACCCGCTTTGTCACCGTGCGTTTCGGCAACGTGCTGGCCTCGGCAGGCAGCGTGGTTCCGGTGTTCCGCGAGCAGATCCTCAAGGGCGGCCCGGTCACGGTCACCGACCCGGAAGTGACCCGTTACTTCATGACGATTCCCGAAGCCTGCCAGTTGATCCTGCAGGCGGCGGCGTCGGCGTCGCATGGGGCGATCTATACGCTCGACATGGGCGAGCCGGTGCCGATCCGGGTGCTGGCCGAGCAGATGATCCGCCTGGCGGGCAAGCAGCCGTACAAGGACATCGCGATCATCTACACCGGTCTTCGTCCGGGCGAAAAGCTGCATGAGACCCTGTTCTATTCGGACGAGGACTACCGCCCGACCGCGCATCCCAAGATCCTCGAAGCCGGTGTACGCACCTTCGCCCGCGACCAGGTGCTGGGCAACGTGCCGCGCCTGCGCGAGGCGATCGCCAACTACGATACCGACGCCATCAACAGCATCCTGTTCGCGACCATGCCGGAATTTGCGCCGTTGCAACAGGAATCTCACGTCGAGTCGGCTAAGGTGCTTCCCTTTCCGGCACGAGAGGCCAACAGGCTGTGACGAACAAGCGTATTCGCAAGGCGGTTTTCCCGGTGGCGGGACTGGGCACCCGGTTCCTTCCCGCAACCAAGACGGTTCCCAAGGAAATGCTGCCGATCATCGACCGGCCGTTGATCCAGTACGCTGTCGATGAGGCGATCGAAGCGGGGTGCGACACCCTGATCTTCATCACCAACCGCTACAAGCACGCGGTAGCCGATTACTTCGACAAAGCCTACGAGCTGGAACAGAAGCTGGAGCGGGCCGGCAAGACCGAGCTGCTCGAGCTGGTCCGCCACGTGCTGCCCGAAGGCGTACGTGCGGTCTTCGTCACCCAGACCGAGGCCTTGGGGCTGGGCCACGCAGTGCTGTGTGCCAAGGCCGTGGTGGGCGACGAACCGTTCGCCGTGCTGTTGCCGGATGACCTGATCTGGAACCGTGGCGACGGCGCGCTGAAGCAGATGGCAGATCTGAACGAAGCCACCGGCGCCAGCGTCATCGCGGTCGAAGACGTGCCGCACGAGAGTACTGCCAGCTACGGCATTGTCGCTACCGAAGCGTTCGATGGCAGCAAGGGCCGCATTTCGCAGATCGTGGAAAAGCCGAAGCCGGAGGACGCGCCGAGTGATCTGGCCGTGGTCGGTCGTTACGTGCTCAGCCCGAAGATCTTCGACCTGCTTGAAGCCACCGGCACGGGTGCGGGCGGCGAGATCCAGCTGACCGACGCGATCGCCGAGCTGCTGAAGACCGAAGAAGTGGATGCGTTCCGTTTCGAAGGCACGCGGTTCGACTGCGGTACGCATCTTGGCCTGGTCGAAGCCACCATCCGCTTCGCACTGGAAAGCCACAAGCTGGGCAAGCCGGCGCGCGAGAAGCTGGCGCAGATGCTGGCGGAGGATTGATCGCTGTGCGATCAATCCGGCGATGAAAGAGGGCGGCCCGAAGGGCCGCCTTTTTTGGTAGCGCCGGCCGTTGGCCGGCCCTCACGGTAAAGGCAAAAAAAGGCGGCAGTGCCGCCTTTTTCTCCAATGTTGCCGGCCAACGGCCGGGGCTACCAGGGGAATCGGTCAAGGCCGACTCCCCATCGCCGCGTCACAGCGATTCGAAGATGCCCGCAGCGCCCATGCCGGTGCCGATGCACATGGTGACCATGCCGTACTTCTGCTGGCGACGGCGCAGGCCGTGCAGCAGGGTGGCGGTACGGATCGCGCCGGTGGCGCCCAGCGGGTGGCCCAGGGCGATGGCGCCGCCCAGCGGGTTGACCTTGGACGGGTCCAGGCCGCAATCGCGGATCACCGCCAGCGACTGCGCGGCGAAGGCTTCATTGAGCTCGATCCAGTCCAGCTGGTCCTGGGTCAGGCCGGCCTGCTTGAGCGCCTTCGGGATCGCAGCGATCGGGCCGATGCCCATCACTTCGGGGCGCACGCCGGCGACCGAGAAGCTGACGAAGCGGGCCAGCGGCTTCAGGCCGTAGTCCTTGACCGCCTGCTCCGATGCCAGCAGCACCGCACCGGCACCGTCGCTCATCTGCGACGAGTTGCCAGCCGTGACCGTGCCGCCGAACTGGCCGTTGCGGAACACCGGGCGCAGCTTGGCCAGGCCTTCGGCCGACGAGTCCAGGCGCGGGCCTTCGTCGGTGTCGACGATGCGGTCGCGGGTGATGATGCGGCGGCCGTCGGCCAGGTCCGGCTGGCGGGTACGCACGTCATACGGGCTGATCTCATCCTTGAACTCGCCGTTCTGGATCGCGGCGATGGCCTTCTGGTGCGAGGCCAGGGCGAACGCATCCTGCTCCTCGCGCGAGACCTTCCATTCCTCGGCAACCTTCTCGGCGGTGATGCCCATGCCGTAGGCGATGGCCACGTGGTCGTTGTCGAACACGCTCGGTGCCATCGCGATCTTGTTGCCCATCATCGGCACCATCGACATCGATTCGGTGCCGCCGGCCAGCATCAGGTCGGCGTTGCCGAGGCGGATCTGGTCGGCCGCCATCGCCACGGCCTGCAGGCCGGAGGAGCAGAAGCGGTTGACGGTCTGGGCGGCGATGGTGTCCGGCAGGCCGGCCAGCAGCACGCCGATGCGCGCCACGTTCATGCCCTGCTCGGCTTCGGGCATGGCGCAGCCGATGATGGCGTCATCGATGCGGTTGACGTCGATGCCCGGTGCCTGCGCGACCACGGACTTGAGCACGTGGGCCAGCATGTCGTCGGGACGGGTATTGCGGAACACGCCCTTGGGCGCCTTGCCTACCGGGGTACGGGTGGCGGCGACGATGTAGGCGTCCTGGATCTGCTTGGTCATTGTGGTGATTCCTTTGGGTTCAGTTGCGCAGCGGCTTGCCGGTCTTGAGCATGTGCGCGATGCGGGCCTGGGTCTTTTCCTGCTGGGCCAGCTCGACGAAGTGCTTGCGCTCCAGGGTCAGCAGCCACTCTTCGTCCACCAGCGTGCCGCGGTCCACTTCGCCACCACACAGCACGGTGGCGATGCGCACGGCGATCTCGTAGTCGTACGGGCTGATGAAGCGGCCCTCGAGCATGTTCACCAGCATCATCTTGAAGGTGGCGATACCGACGTCACCGGCCACCTGGATGCGGCGGGCCGGCATCGGCGGACGGTAGCCGCCTTCGGCCAGTGCCTGCACTTCGGCCTTGGCGATGTGCAGCGCTTCGAAGCTGTTGAACACCACCTTGTCGGTGGCGCGCATCAGGCCCAGTTCCTTGGCGTTGACCGCCGAGGTCGAGACCTTGGCCATGGCCACGGTTTCAAAGGTCTTCTTCAGCTCGGCGAACACGTCACCGCCCGGGCCGGCGGCCTGGGAGGCGCGCACCGCCAGTTCCTTCAGGCCACCACCGGCCGGCAGCAGGCCGACGCCGGCTTCCACCAGGCCGATGTAGCTTTCCAGTGCGGCCACGCTCTTGGCGCTGTGCATCTGGAACTCGCAGCCTCCCCCCAGGGCGAGGCCGCGCACGGCGGTCACCACCGGCACCAGCGAATACTTGATCGCCTGGCTGGTGCGCTGGAAGTTGTGGACCATTTCCTCGAACTGATCGACCTTGCCGGCCTGCAGCAGGCCGAGCGCGCCGGCCAGGTCGGCACCGGCGGAGAAGGGTTCCTTCTGCTGCCAGATCACCAGGCCCTTGTAGTCCTTCTCGGCGCGCTTGATCGCTTCCTGCAGGCCATTGAGCACGTGGTCGGACACGGTGTTCATCTTGGTCTTGAAGCTGACCACGGCGATACCGTCGCCGTCGTGCCACATGCGCACGCCGTCGTTTTCGAACACGGTTTCGCCGGGGCTGAAGGTCTCGCCCAGTAGCGGATCCGGGAAGCGCTGGCGCTGGTAGACCGGCAGCGCCGAACGCGGCAGCTTGGCGTTGCGGGTCGGGCTGTAGCTGCCTTCGGCGGCGTGCACGCCGTCGCGGCCGTCGAACACCCAGTCCGGCAGCGGGGCGTTGCTCATGCTCTTGCCGGCGACGATGTCATCGGCGATCCACTGCGCGACCTGCTTCCAGCCGGCGGCCTGCCAGGTTTCGAACGGGCCCAGCGACCAGCCGTAGCCCCAGCGGATGGCCAGGTCCACGTCGCGCGCGGTCTCGGCAATGTCGGCCAGGTGGTAGGCGCTGTAGTGGAACAGGTCGCGGAAGGTCGCCCACAGGAACTGCGCCTGCGGATGCTGGCTTTCGCGCAGCCTGGCGAACTTCTCGGCCGGGTTCTTGATCTTCAGGATCTCGACCACTTCCGGGGCAGCGGTGCGATCAGCTGCGCGGTAGTCCTGCTTCTCCAGATCCAGCACCACGATGTCCTTGCCGACCTTGCGGAAGATGCCGGCGCCGGTCTTCTGGCCCAGCGCGCCCTTGGCGATCAGCGCGTCCAGCCACTTCGGCGACGCGAAATACTGATGCCACGGGTCGTTGGGAAGGGTATCGCCCATGGTCTTGATGACGTGGGCCATGGTGTCCAGGCCGACCACGTCGGAGGTGCGGTAGGTCGCCGACTTCGGGCGCCCGACCAGCGGGCCGGTCAGGCCATCGACCTCATCGAAGCCCAGGCCGAACTGCTGGGTGTGATGGATGGTGGACAGGATCGAGAACACGCCGATGCGGTTGCCGATGAAGTTCGGGGTGTCCTTGGCGTACACCACGCCCTTGCCCAGGGTGGTGACCAGGAAACTTTCCAGGCCTTCCAGCACGGCGGCGTCGGTGGTGGTGGCCGGGATCAGCTCGGCCAGGTGCATGTAACGCGGCGGATTGAAGAAGTGCACGCCGCAGAAACGGTGCCGCAGCTGTTCGGGCAGCACGTCGGCGAGCTTGTTGATGCCCAGGCCGGAGGTGTTGGAGGCCAGCACGGCGTGGTCGGCCACGAACGGCGCGATCTTTTTGTACAGGTCCTGTTTCCAGTCCATCCGTTCGGCGATGGCTTCGATGATCAGGTCGCAGTCCTTCAACTGCTCGAGCCCGGTCTCGTAGTTGGCCGGGGTGATCGCCTCGGCGTACGACTTGCTGGCGAGCGGGGCAGGGCTGAGCTTGCCAAGGTGGGCGATGGCCTTGAGCACGATGCCGTCGGCCGGACCTTCCTTGGCGGGAAGGTCGAACAGCACGGTGTCGACGCCGGCATTGGTCAGGTGGGCTGCGATCTGGGCACCCATGACGCCGGCACCCAGAACGGCGGCGCGGCGGACTAGCAGGGAATTGGACATGTCGATAAGCCTTTGTTGGTTGGAAGCAGCCGGGCAGAGCCCGGCTCTACGGGGTGGAAAGGGGCGTCGCCGCAGGGGTGGCCGCCGCGCTGGCGCGGAAACCGGCTTCGGCGAAATGGATGAGTTCGTGGGCCGCATGGGCACGATGCGCCGCTTCGGTGACACCGGCGGGTCGCTTGATCAGGCCGAAATCGGCCATCGCGTAGGTGAGCGCGCCGGCCAGGAAGTCCAGCCGCCAATACAGCTCTTCCTTGCTCAGGCCGGGCACGCTGGCGGCGATTGCCTTGCCGAACTCGCGCAGGACGTGGCCGTAGTGATCGGAGAGGAACGTGCGCAGGTTGTCGTTCTTTTCCGCATACGCGCGCGCGATGACCCGCACGAAGGCGCCCCCGGTCTGGCGATCCTGGGCCATGGCCAGCGCCGGCTCGACGAAGGCGGCCAGCACCGGGCGCAGCTGCCCCGGATGTTCGCACCGCGCGGTCTCCAGCTGCGACAGGCGGGCAGCGGTCATTTCGTCCATGCGCCGGCGGAAGACCTCGTTGACCAGGTTCTCCTTGGAGCCGAAGTGGTAGTTCACCGCGGCGATGTTCACGTCGGCCTGGCTGGTCACCTGGCGCAGCGAGGTACCGGCGAACCCGTGCAGGGCGAACAGCTCCTCGGCAGCGCCGAGAATGCGGTCCTTGGTGGAAAAGTGAGCAGGTTTGGCCATGGGCGGGGCAGGGTTCAATCAAACGATTGTTTGATATTAGACCTGGCTGAGGCGGGAGGCATGCTGCGCCGCAGCAGAAGTGGGGAGCGGTTCACGTGGTGCCACGCCCTGCGTGGCAGTCGACCTTGTCTGAACGCGGCGCCTGGTTTCGTCCGGGTTCGGCCTGCCGCGCCGCCGCCCTTCGTCCGGATTTGGCCTGCCACGCAGCCTCCTTCGTCCGGATTGGGCCTGCCACGCAGCCTCCTTCGTCCAGATTCGGCCTGCCACGCAGGGCGTGGCACTACCGTAGATTTGGGGGAGGCTGTAGAATCACCGCCACGTATATAGGCTAAGCCCGCGTTTCGACGCGGGTTTTTTTCATGTTACTCTCGGGCTGATCAGTGGCCCGCCCAACGGAGAATTCCCATGGCGCTGGAGCGCACCCTTTCCATCATCAAGCCGGACGCCGTCGCCAAGAACGTCATCGGTGAAATCTACGCCCGCTTCGAGAAGGCTGGCCTGAAGGTCGTGGCTGCCAAGTACAAGCAGCTGTCGCGCCGCGAAGCCGAAGGCTTCTACGCCGTGCACAAGGAACGTCCGTTCTTCAACGCGCTGGTCGAGTTCATGATCTCCGGCCCGGTGATGATCCAGGCGCTGGAAGGCGCCAACGCCGTGCTGGCCCACCGCGACCTGCTGGGCGCCACCAATCCGAAGGACGCTGCGCCGGGCACCATCCGCGCCGACTTCGCCGATTCCATCGATGCCAATGCCGCCCACGGCTCGGACTCGGTCGAGAATGCCGCGATTGAAATCGCGTACTTCTTCGCCGCGACCGACGTGGTCTCGCGCTGAGAGTAATGCCGTGAACGAGGTCGTACAGCCCACCGCCATCCCCGTCGTGCTCGATCAGGGCGCGCCGGTGGCCAAGCAGAACCTGCTCGACCTCGATCGCGAGGGATTGGAGCGCTTCTTCGCCGGGACACTCGGCGAAGCGCGCTACCGTGCCCACCAGGTGATGAAGTGGATCCACCACCACTACGTCACCGATTTCGATGAAATGACCGACCTGGGCAAGGCGTTGCGCGCCAAGCTCAAGCAGCATGCCGAGGTCCGTGTTCCCAACATCGTGTTCGACAAGCCCTCCGCCGACGGTACCCACAAATGGCTGCTGGCCATGGGCACCGACGGCAAGAACGCGATCGAAGCGGTGTACATCCCGGACAAGAACCGCGGCACGCTGTGCGTGTCGTCGCAGGTGGGCTGCGCGCTGAACTGCACGTTCTGCTCCACGGCCACCCAGGGCTTCAACCGCAACCTCTCCACCGCCGAGATCATCGGCCAGGTGTGGGTCGCGGCGCGCCACCTGGGCAACATCCCGCACAAGCAGCGTCGTCTCACCAACGTGGTGATGATGGGCATGGGCGAGCCGTTGATGAATTTCGACAACGTCGTGCGCGCGATGAGCGTGATGCGCGATGACCTGGGCTACGGCCTGGCCAACAAGCGCGTGACCCTGTCAACCTCCGGCCTGGTGCCGCAGATCGACCGCCTGTCCGCGGAAAGCGATGTGTCGCTGGCGGTGTCGCTGCATGCACCCAACGATGCGCTGCGCGAGACCCTGGTGCCGCTCAACAGGAAGTACCCGATCGTCGAACTGATGGCGTCGTGCGCGCGCTACCTGCGTGCCAACAAGCGCCGTGAATCGGTGACGTTCGAGTACACCCTGATGAAGGGCATCAATGACCAGCCCGAGCACGCCCGCCAGCTGGCGCGGCTGATGCGCCAGTTCGACAATGCGGTGCAGGCATCGCATTCGGGCAAGGTCAACCTGATTCCGTTCAATCCGTTCCCGGGTACCCGTTACGAGCGGTCCGGTGACACGGAGATCCGCGCCTTCCAGAAGATCCTGCTCGATTCGCAGGTGCTGACCATGGTGCGGCGCACCCGTGGCGACGATATCGATGCCGCCTGTGGCCAGCTCAAGGGCCAGGTGATGGATCGTACCCGCCGCCAGGCCGAGTTCAACAAGACACTCCAGGAGGGGAAAAACCGGGATGCCGCTGCCTGACCGCCGATTGCCAGCCGTTCTTTTCGTCGCGCTGGCAGTAGCCGGGTGTGGCAACAAAGGCGTCAAGCCCCCAACCGCGCCTCTCGGCATCGCGCCCGAGTATGTGGCGCGCGACAACGCCGACACCCGTCGCCGGGTCAGCTACCAGGACCTGATGACGTTGTCGGCCGAGGCGTTCCGGGCCGGGGCCCTGGATGTTTCCGAGAAGCGGGCCAAGGGCGCACTCAAGCTCGATGCGGGCCGGCCCGATGCCTATGTGATGCTGGCCGCGCTGGCCAACCGGCGTGGCGACGACGCCCAGGCGGGGCCGCTGTTCCAGAAGGCGGCCGAACTGGCGCCGGGCAGTGGCGAAGTACTCAATAATTATGGTGCGTGGTTATGTGGTCATGGCCGCGCCGGCGAGGCGCTGCCGCTCTTTGACCGGGCCATTGCAACGCCTGGCTACCGCACGCCGGCGGCTGCCCTGGCCAACGCCGGCGGCTGTGCGCTTGATGCGGGCCAGCCCGAGCGTGCCGAGCGTGACCTGCGCAGGGCCCTGGCGCTGGACCCGGTCAATCCCTATGCGCTGGAGTCCATGGCACGCAACGAGTATGCCCAAGGCCGCCATTTCGAGGCGCGGGCCTTCGTGCAACGGCGTCTTGCGGCTGCACCGGCCACACGTTCCGTGTTACAACTTGCCTCTCAAATCGAGGCGCAGCTTGGCGACACAGTGGCATCCGGTCGTTATCTGCAGCGAATTCGCGACGAATTTCCGCAGGATGCGGCTCCTAATTCCCGGGGTTGAAGCATTGTGATTGATGACCAGACTGTGAACGCTTTTGAGACTGCGGCCGGCTGTGGAACCCGTCTCCGGCAGGCGCGGGAAGCGGCAGGATTGACGCTCGATGCGGTCGGGCAGCAGCTGCGCATGCCGGTCCAGGTGGTGAAGTCACTGGAAGCCGAGCAGTGGGATCGCCTCGGCGCGCCGGTGTTCGTCCGCGGTCAGCTGAAAAGCTATGCGCGCCTGCTCAAGGTCGATCTGGGCGATGTGCTTGACCAGGCCCGCATCGGCCCTGTCGTGCCACCGCAGCTGGTCAGTCACACCCATACCCCGCGGGCCCGGCGTATCGCCGAAAGCCTGGGGCGACGTGCCCTGTATGTAGGCATCACCGCGGTGCTGGCCGTGCCGGTGTGGTTCGCCACCCGCGGCCATTTCGACAGTGCGTCGACCACCCCCAGCACCGCGTCGCTGGATGTCATTCCCGCCGCCGTACCGGTGGCAGGAACCGCGGCACCTGCCGCCCAGGCTGCGTCGGAGGCGGCCCCCGGCGTGGCCCCGTCGGCGCCGTCTGCGCCTTACCTGGCGTCACTCACCCCGGTTCCCCGGCCCAGTGCCGCCGCCGCCGCTCCGGCGGGCGCGCTCAGCCTGCAGTTCAGGGGCGACAGCTGGGTGGACATTGCCGCACCCGATGGCAGCACGGTCGAAAAAGCCCTGATCAAGTCGGGCGAAACCCGCACCTTCAGCCCGGGCCAGGTAGCCCGCATGGTGCTGGGGAATGCGTCGGCGGTCGAGGTTCAGCAGGCCGGCACTATCGTCGACCTTTCGCCTTACCAGCGAGCCAACGTGGCACGCTTTACGGTATCCTCTGACGGCTCCGTGGCTCCGGTTTCACACTGAGCCGCGTTTACCGAATCATTTCGACAATCCAATTCAAACAGTCCCTCCTGACGGGCAGGGGCGAGAGTACGCATGGCGATCGACGACCTGCTCGACGAGCACGAACAAAGTGAACGCGTCCGCAGCTGGCTGCGGACGAATGGTGTCAGCATCATCGCCGGCGTGGCGATTGCCATCGGCGGCATCGCCGGTTGGCAGTGGTGGCAGAAAGAGCAGGGCAGCCACCTGGCCGGTGCCAACGGCGAGTACCAGCTGGTGCTCAAGCAGCTGCAGGACAAGAAGCTGGACGAAGCGGCCAAGGGCGTGAAGGGCCTGGAAGGCGGCAAGGTCCAGATCTACGGCGACCTGGCGGCCCTTCAGCTGGCCAAGGCCCAGGTGGATGCTGGCAAGAACGAGGAGGCCCTGGCCACCCTTCGTGCCATCAAGGCCGACCCGGAATACAAGACTGCGATCGACCAGCGCATCGCGCGCCTGTTGATCGCCACCGGCAAGCACGATGAAGCCATCGCGCTGCTGGGCAGTGCCACCGATAGTGCGAGCGTGGAAATCCACGGCGATGCCTTGATGGCACTGGGCAAGCGTGACGAAGCCCGCGGGCAGTATGAGAAGGCGCTCAAGACGCTGGACGTGGCAGCGCCCCAGCGGCGCGTGCTGGAAACCAAAGTGATGGATGCCGGTGGCACCGTCACCGAGCCTGCGGAGTCGGTGTAATGAAGCAGATGGTCATGATCAAGCGCGTTGCCACCCTGGTTCTGATGGGCGTGGCGTTGTCCGGTTGCACCACCGTCAAGGGCTGGTTCGCCGGCAAGGACGCGGAGGCCAAGAAGGCGCTGGAACCGGCCGAACTGGTCAAGTTCGAGCCGACCGTGAAGGTCGACCGGATCTGGAGCAGCAACCTGGGCAAGGGCGAGAAGCGCATCGGCGTGCGCCAGGGCCCGGTCGTGGCTGACGGCCGCGTGTACGCGGCGGCGATCACCGGTGGCGTGCAGGCGCTGGACCTGCAGACTGGCAAGACGGTCTGGACCTACGAGCCGGCCAAGGTGAAGAAGCAGCCCAAGCTGCGCCTGTCCGGTGGCCCAGGCGTGGGCGAAGGCCTGGTCGTGATCGGAACCCTGGATGGCCAGGTGATCGCGCTGGACGCCAACGACGGCAGCGAGAAGTGGCGCGCCAAGGTGACGGGCGAAGTCATCGCAGCGCCGGCCGTGGCCCAGGGCGTCGTGTTCGTGCGCAGCAACGACGGCCGGGTGACCGCCTTCGATGCCGGCAACGGCACCCAGAAGTGGTTCAACCCGCGTGAACTGCCGATGCTGACCGTGCGCGGCAACGCGCCGGTGGTGACCGGCCCGGGCGTGCTGTTCATCGGCAACGATGACGGCAGCGTCTCCGCGCTGGCGATGCAGGATGGCCGCACCGTGTGGGACCAGATGGTTGCCAACGGCGAAGGCCGCACCGAGCTGGAGCGCATGTCCGACGTGGACGGTGCCCCGGTGCTGGAAGGCAACACCCTGTTCGTGAGCAGCTTCAAGAACCAGACCATGGCGATCGAAGGCCCGACCGGCCGTCCGCTGTGGGCCCGTGACCATGGTGGCGCCGGTGGCGTGGCCCTGACCTCGGGCAATGTGATCGTCACCGACAACAAGGGCGGCGTGTTCGGCCTGGACAAGGCCAGCGGCAGTGCCATGTGGTCGCAGACCGGCCTGGCCCGGCGCTCGCTGACCGGGCCGGTGATCCACGGCGACTACGTTGTGGTCGGTGACTACAAGGGTTATCTGCACTGGTTGCGGACGGATAATGGTGAACTGGCCGCGCGCGCCAAGAGTGGCGGCGATGCCCTGCTGGCGCAGCCGGTGGTCGCCGATGGGATTCTGCTGGTGCAGAACGTTGATGGAAAGCTGACCGCATTCCGGTTGGCACAATAAGGAGTTACCGCGATGCTGCCCTTGGTCGCCCTGGTTGGACGGCCGAATGTCGGCAAGTCCACCATTTTCAATGCGCTGACCCGTACCCGTGACGCGCTGGTCCACGACCAGCCTGGCGTCACCCGGGACCGCAACTATGGTGTTTGCCGTCTTGACGAGGACAACCATTTCCTCGTCGTCGACACGGGCGGTATCTCGGAGGATGACGAAGGCCTGGCCGGCGCGACCGCCGACCAGGCGCGTGCTGCCGCTGGCGAAGCCGATCTGATCCTGTTCGTGGTGGATGCCCGTGACGGCACCTCCGCGCTGGATGACGAGATCCTGGCGTGGCTGCGCAAGCTGTCGCGGCCGACCCTGCTGTTGATCAACAAGATCGACGGCACCAACGAAGACACCGTGCGCGCCGAGTTCGCCCGCTACGGGTTCAGCGAAATGCTGACGGTGTCGGCTGCCCACCGCCAGGGCCTGGACGACCTGCTTGAAGAAGTGATCCAGCGGCTGCCCGAAGAGGGCAGCGGCGAAGAGATGGACAACGATCCGAACCGGATGCGCATTGCCTTCGTCGGCCGCCCCAACGTGGGCAAGTCGACCCTGGTCAACCGCATTCTCGGCGAAGAGCGGATGATCGCCTCGGAAGTACCCGGGACCACCCGCGACTCGATCGCCGTGGACCTGGAGCGCGACGGCCGTGAGTACCGCCTGATCGACACCGCCGGCCTGCGCCGCAGGGGGCGGGTCGAAGAGGTGGTCGAGAAGTTCAGCGTCATCAAGACCCTGCAGGCCATCGAGCAGTGCCAGGTGGCGGTGCTGATGCTCGACGCCAGCGAAGGCGTGACCGACCAGGACGCCACCGTGCTGGGCGCCGTGCTCGATGCCGGGCGTGCGCTGGTGGTGGCGATCAACAAGTGGGACGGCCTGACCGACTACCAGCGCGAGCAGGCCGAAGCACTGGTGTCGCGCAAGCTGGGCTTCGTGCCGTGGGCGGAAACCGTGCGCATCTCGGCCAAGCATGGTTCGGGCCTGCGTGAGCTGTTCCGTGCGATCCACCAGGCACATGCCTCGGCCACGCACGAGTTCAGCACCAGCGAAGTCAACAAGGCGCTGGAAATCGCCTACGAGACCAACCCGCCGCCGGCGATCCGTGGTCACGTGTCCAAGCTGCGTTACGTGCACCCGGGTGGTTCCAATCCGCCCACCTTCATCGTGCACGGCACCCGCCTGAAAGAGTTGCCGGAGTCGTACAAGCGCTACCTGGAAAACTTCTTCCGTAAGCGCTTCAAGCTGATCGGCACGCCGGTGCAGTTCATCTTCCGCGAGGGTGCCAACCCGTACGAAGGCAAGAAGAACGTGCTCAGCGAACGCCAGATTGCAAAGAAAAAGCGCCTGATCAAGCACGTAAAGGGTCGCTGACGCCCGCGCCCTCATATCACCGGTGATAATGGGCCGATGGACATTCGCGAGATATCCCCGGAACACGCCCGCGCCCTGCATGGGCGCGGCGCCCTGCTGATCGACGTGCGCGAACCGCACGAGCGCGCCACCGGCATCGCCGAGGGCGCACTGGGCATCGCGAAAGGGGAGCTCCAGGCACATCCGTCTGCCCACCTCCCGGCGCACGACCGCGAACTCATCCTGATCTGCCAGAGCGGCAAACGTTCCATGGAAGCCGCGCAGGCGCTGCTCCATCTCGGCTACACCAACATCGCCTCCGTCCACGGCGGCACCACCGCCTGGCGCGCTGCCGGGCTGCCGTTCGTGCAGCCGCTGCAGAGCGACGACGAGCGTGATTTCAACGAGCGTTATTCACGCCACCTGCTGCTGCCCCAGGTGGGCGTTGCCGGCCAGCATGCGCTGCTTGGCGCCCGCGTGCTCCTGCTCGGCGCCGGTGGCCTCGGCTCGCCGGCGGCCTTCTACCTTGCAGCTGCCGGGGTAGGGCACCTGCGCATCGCCGATGACGACGTGGTGGATCGCAGCAACCTGCAGCGGCAGATCCTGCATACCGAGGCCAGCATCGGCCAGCCCAAGGTGGGCTCGGCACGCGAACGGCTGCTGGCGCTCAATCCGCGCCTGGACATCGAAGCGGTGCAGGCGCGGGTGACCTCGGACAACATCGATGCGCTGCTCGACGACGTGAACGTGGTGCTGGACGGATCGGACAACTTCCCGCTGCGCTACCTGCTCAACGATGCGTGTATCAAGCACGGCATTCCACTGGTGTATGGCGCGGTGGAGCGCTTCACCGGGCAGGTATCGGTGTTCGATGCCGGCCGTCATCGTGGGCAGGCGCCCTGCTACCGCTGCCTGTTTCCCGAACCGCCGCCGCCGGAGTTCGCCCCCAGCTGCGCCGAGGCCGGTGTGCTCGGCGTGCTGCCGGGCATGGTCGGCCTGCTGCAGGCTACGGAAGTGCTCAAGCTGCTGCTCGGGATCGGTGAGCCGCTGGTTGGGCGGCTGCTGACCTTCGACGCGCTGGCCATGCGGTTCCGCGAGATCCGGCTGGCGCCGGACCCCGGCTGCCCGCTATGTGCGCCGGGGCGCGCGTTTCCGGGTTACATCGATTACGCGGCGTTCTGCCGCGGCGGTTGACGTGCAAGGCAGCCGGGCAGAGCCCGGCTCTACCGGTGATGGGACACCGCGCCTGTTTTTTCGCCAGTCGTTCCATGCGTGGCACGATCATGCGCACCTGCGTGCTATGTCCCTGCGTCAACATGTCCTATCGTGATGGCTGATCGGAGTTGCAAGGAACGAACCGCATGGCGGTGGAAGCAGGTGCCAGTGAGCTGGTGAAAGTGGTCGCCCTGCTGGGTGCGGCAGTGGTGATGGTGCCCTTGTTCCGCCGGCTGGGGTTGGGCTCGGTGCTGGGTTACTTCGCCGCCGGCCTGGCGATTGGTCCGTTCGGGTTCGGCTGGTTCTCTGATCCGCAGGCGATCCTGCACACCGCCGAGCTCGGCGTGGTGATGTTCCTGTTCGTGATCGGACTGGAAATGCGGCCTTCGCACCTGTGGAGCCTGCGCAAGGAAATTTTCGGGCTGGGCACGCTGCAGATCGCGGTCTGCGGTGCGGTGCTCACCGGTGTGTGCATGTTGTTCGGTTTCCCGTTGCCCGTGGCCTTCATCGGTGCGGCCGGTTTCGTGCTGACCTCCACGGCGGTGGTGATGCAGCTGCTCGCCGAGCGCGGTGACATCGCGCTGCCGTCGGGGCAGAAGATCGTGTCGATCCTGTTGTTCGAGGACCTGCTGATCGTGCCGCTGCTGGCGGTCGTGGCCTTCATGGCACCGGTGCAGGCCGACGCCGGGACCGGTTCGCGCTGGATCAGCGTGGCCATCGCTGCCGGGGCGATCATCGGGCTGGTGCTGGTGGGCCGTTTCCTGCTCAACCCGCTGTTCCGCATCCTGGCCGCCGCCAAGGCGCGCGAGGTAATGACCGCCGCCGCATTGCTGGTCGTGCTGGGCGCGGCGCTGTTGATGCAGCTGGGTGGGTTGTCGATGGCGATGGGTGCGTTCCTGGCCGGCGTGCTGCTCAGCGAATCCACCTTCCGCCACCAGATTGAAGCCGACATCGAACCGTTCCGCGGCATCCTGCTGGGGCTGTTCTTCCTCAGCGTGGGCATGGCGCTGGACCTGACGGTGGTCGCCAACAACTGGCCGCTGATCGTGTCCGGCGTGCTGGCACTCATGCTGGCCAAGGCGGTGTGCATTTACGCGGTGGCGCGTATCCTGGGCAGCGATCACCACCAGGCGCTGGATCGTGGCGTGGTCATGGCGCAGGGTGGCGAATTCGCCTTCGTGCTGTTCTCGGCTGCCGCCACCACCGGGGTGATCGGTATCGAGGTCAACGCCAACCTGACTGCCATCGTGGTGCTGTCGATGGCGCTGACCCCGCTGTTCGTGCTGCTGCACGACAAGCTGATGCCAGCGCGCGAGGTCTCGCTGGAAGGCGTGGACACCGCCGAGGGCATGTCCGGCAGCGTGCTGATGATCGGCTTCGGCCGCTTCGGCCAGGTTGCCAGCCAGTCGCTGCTGGCCCGCGACGTGGACGTGACCATCATCGACAACGACGTGGACATGATCCACAACGCGGAGCGCTTCGGCTTCAAGATCTATTACGGCGACGGCACCCGGCTGGACGTGCTGCACGCGTCTGGTGCCGCGACGGCGCGCGCGATCGCGGTGTGCGTGAACAACGCGCAGGATGCCGACCGCATCGTCGAACTGATCGCGCATGAGTTCCCGCAGGCCAAGCTGCTGGTGCGTTCGTTCGATCGCGAACATTCCCTGCGGCTGATCCACGCCGGTGTGGATTTCCAGATCCGCGAAACCTTCGAGTCGGCGCTGCTGTTCGGCCAGGCGGCGTTGGTTGAACTCGGTGCAGAGGAGGATGACGCGCGCGACATCGCCGAACAGATCCGCCAGCGCGACGCCGAACGGTTCGAGCTGGAAATGGCCGGTGGTGATCTGCGCGCGGGGGCGCACATGGTGTTTGGTACCGCGCTGCCGGGCGTGCCCACGCCGACGCCGTTCACCGCACCCAAGCGCAAGGCCAGAACCCTTAACGCCGACCAGGTTCCCGAGGAAGAATGACGGTAGCGCCGGCCGTTGGCCGGCCCTCATTACCGCCTGGGCCGGCCAACGGCCGGCGCTACCGGTGTAACGCACCGCGTTAATCGGGGACAATACGTTCCCCGCCGCCCCACGCCGCACATTCGATGACCGACTCCGCCGCCCCCCATTCCGCCCGCCTCCTGGACGGACGCCGCATCGCCGAAGACCTGCTGGACAGCCTGAAGGTGCGCGTAGACGCCCGCCTGGCCGCCGGCGGCAGCCGGCCGGGCCTGGCCGTGGTGCTGGTGGGTGGCGATCCGGCCTCGACCGTGTATGTGCGCAACAAGCGCCGCGCTGCCGAGAAGGTCGGAATCGAGGCGTTCGATTACGACCTGCCGGCCGGCACCAGCGAAGCCCAACTGCTGACCCTGATCGACCAGCTCAATGCCGATCCGAAGATCCACGGCATCCTGGTGCAGCTGCCGTTGCCGGGCATTCCCGATGCCAGCCGTCTGATCCACCGGATCGACCCGCGCAAGGACGTGGACGGCTTCCATCCGGAAAACGTGGGCCACCTGGCCCTGCGTGAATTCGGCCTGCGCCCGTGCACGCCGCGCGGCATCACCACGCTGCTGGGCCACACCGACCAGCCGGTGCGTGGCCGCAACGCCACCATCGTGGGGGTGAGCAACCACGTTGGCCGGCCGATGGGCCTGGAGCTGCTGATCGCCGGCTGCACCGTGACCAGCTGCCACAAGTTCACCCCCAAGGAGGTGCTGGAGCAGTCGGTGCGCAATGCCGACATCCTGGTGGTGGCGGTGGGCCGCCCGGGCATCGTGCCGGGCGAGTGGGTCAAGCCGGGTGCGGTGGTGATCGACGTGGGCATCAACCGCCTGGACGACGGGCGCCTGGTCGGCGACGTGGGCTTCGAGGCGGCGGCCGAACGGGCCAGCTGGATCACCCCGGTGCCGGGTGGGGTAGGGCCGATGACCGTGGCCACGCTGATGCAGAACACCATCGAGGCTGCAGAAGGGGCCTGACGCCGGAACGCCGTGACGACCAACGGTCGTCACCTACTGATCGGTAGCGCCGGCCGTTGGCCGGCCCTCATGGCGTCGGCAGCACCCCTTGGGCCGGCCAACGGCCGGCGCTACCGGCGCATGGCACCATGAACGGCTACGTCGAACGCGACACAGCGTCGCATCCTCCCCCTGCCCATCGGGGGGAAATCAGGGTAAAATGTCGCGCTTCCCCACATCTCGGGTATGCCGATGCTGCGCATCCAGGCTGAAGCACTGACTTACGACGACGTCTCGCTCGTCCCCGCCCATTCCATCATCCTGCCCAAGGATGTCACCCTGGAAACGCGCCTGACGCGCGACCTGCGGCTGAAGCTTCCGATCCTCTCGGCTGCCATGGATACCGTCACCGAAGCACGCCTGGCCATCGCCATGGCACAGCTGGGTGGCATGGGCATCATCCACAAGAACCTGAGCGTGGACCAACAGGCCGCCGAAGTGGCCAAGGTCAAGAAATTCGAGGCCGGTGTCATCCGCGACCCGATCACGGTCGGTCCGGAAACCACCATCCGCGACGTGCTGGCGCTGACCCAGGCGCGCAACATCTCCGGCGTGCCGGTGGTCGATGGCGGCCAGCTGGTCGGCATCGTGACCCACCGCGACATGCGCTTTGAAACCGAGCTGGACGATCCGGTCCGCCACATCATGACCAAGAAGGATCGCCTGATCACGGTCAAGGAAGGCGCCGCGTCCGCGGAGGTGCTGCAACTGCTGCATCGCAACCGCATCGAAAAGATCCTGGTGGTCAACGATGATTTCGCCCTGCGTGGCCTGATCACCGTCAAGGACATCCAGAAGAACACCGATTACCCCAACGCCGCCAAGGATATCGCCACGCGCCTGCTGGTGGGTGCCGCGGTGGGGGTCGGCGGCGATACCGATCGCCGCGTCGAAGCGCTGGTCGCTGCCGGCGTGGACGTGCTGGTGGTGGACACCGCGCACGGCCATTCGCAGGGCGTGCTGGACCGCGTCAGCTGGGTCAAGAAGCACTTCCCGCAGGTGCAGGTCGTGGGTGGCAACATCTGCACCGGCGAAGCTGCGCTGGCGCTGCTGGACAGCGGCGCGGACGCGGTCAAGGTCGGCATCGGCCCGGGCTCGATCTGCACCACCCGCGTGGTCGCCGGTGTCGGCGTGCCGCAGATCACGGCGATCGACCTGGTGGCCGAAGCGCTGCAGGATCGCATCCCGCTGATCGCCGACGGTGGCATCCGCTACTCCGGTGACATCGGCAAGGCGCTGGCCGCCGGTGCCTCCACCATCATGATCGGCGGCCTGCTGGCCGGTACCGAGGAATCGCCCGGTGAAACCGAGCTGTTCCAGGGCCGTTCGTACAAGAGTTACCGCGGCATGGGGTCGCTGGCGGCGATGGAGAAGGGGTCCAAGGACCGCTACTTCCAGGACGCCTCCAGCGCCGACAAGCTGGTTCCCGAAGGCATCGAAGGCCGCGTGCCGTATCGCGGCCCGGTTGGCGGCATCATCCACCAGCTGATGGGCGGCCTGCGCGCCACCATGGGCTACGTGGGCTGCGGCACGGTCGAGGACATGCGCAGCAAGCCGAAGTTCGTCAAGATCAGCGGCGCCGGCCAGCGTGAGAGCCACGTCCACGACGTGCAGATCACCAAAGAGCCACCGAACTACCGCGCCTGATGCGCCGGTGAGCAGAGAGGAACGAGGAAGCTGATTCCCGTTCCTCTTTCTCTATCTGCCCTCCGTTCTGAATTCCGTTTCTCCGTTTTCAACCTGCATTTCCGGGCGCCATGACCAACATCCATAACGACAAGATCCTCATCCTCGATTTCGGCGCGCAGTACACCCAGCTGATCGCCCGCCGCATCCGCGAGATCGGCGTGTACTGCGAAATCTGGGCGTGGGACCACGACCCGGCCGAGATTGCTGCGTTCGGCGCCAAGGGCATCATCCTGTCCGGTGGCCCCGAATCGACCACGCTGCCGGGCGCGCCCGCCGCGCCGCAGGAAGTGTTCGACAGCGGCCTGCCGATTTTCGGCATCTGCTACGGCATGCAGACCCTGGCCGCACAGCTGGGCGGCGCCACCGAGGCGGCCGACCAGCGCGAATTCGGCCACGCTGAAGTCAACGTGGTCCACCCCGACGCGCTGTTCAAGGGCCTGAGCGACCATGGCGGCGAGCCGAAGTTGAACGTGTGGATGAGCCACGGTGACCACGTGTCCGTGGCACCCCCGGGCTTCACCATCACCGCCACCACCGACCGTATTCCCGTGGCCGCCATGGCCAACGAGGAAAAGCGCTGGTATGGCGTGCAGTTCCACCCGGAAGTGACCCACACCCTGCAGGGCCAGGCGCTGCTGCGCCGCTTCGTGGTCGACGTGTGTGGCTGCCAGACCCTGTGGACCGCAGCCAATATCATCGACGACCAGATCGCCCGCGTGCGCGAACTGGTCGGCGATGACGAAGTGATCCTGGGCCTGTCCGGCGGCGTGGATTCGTCGGTGGTTGCCGCACTGCTGCACAAGGCGATCGGCGACAAGCTGACCTGCGTGTTCGTCGACACCGGCCTGCTGCGCTGGCAGGAAGGCGACCAGGTGATGGCGATGTTCGCCGAGCACATGGGCGTCAAGGTGATCCGCGTGAATGCTGCGGACCGCTACTTCGGCAAGCTCGAAGGCGTGGCCGACCCGGAAGCCAAGCGCAAGATCATCGGCAACCTGTTCGTGGACATCTTCGACGAAGAGTCCAACAAGCTGAGCAACGCCAAGTGGCTGGCGCAGGGCACCATCTACCCCGACGTGATCGAGTCGGCCGGCAGCAAGACGGGCAAGGCCCACGTGATCAAGAGCCACCACAACGTCGGCGGGCTGCCCGAGCACATGAAGCTGGGCCTGGTCGAACCGCTGCGCGAGCTGTTCAAGGACGAAGTGCGCCGCCTCGGCGTCGAACTCGGCCTGCCGCGCAGCATGGTCTACCGCCACCCGTTCCCGGGTCCGGGCCTGGGCGTGCGCATCCTTGGCGAAGTGAAGCGCGAATATGCCGAGCTGCTGGCCAAGGCCGACGCGATCTTCATCGACGAACTGCGCAAGGCCGATCTGTACGACAAGACCAGCCAGGCCTTCGCGGTGTTCCTGCCGGTGAAGTCGGTGGGCGTGGTCGGTGATGCCCGTGCGTATGAGTGGGTGATCGCGCTGCGCGCGGTGGAAACCATCGACTTCATGACCGCGCACTGGGCGCATTTGCCGTATGACTTCCTGGGCACGGTGAGCAACCGGATCATCAATGAGCTGCGCGGGGTTTCGCGGGTGGTGTATGACATCTCCGGGAAACCGCCGGCGACGATTGAGTGGGAGTGAAATCAGGTCCTTCGGGGACTATCGCCAGCCGCGGCTTCGGTTGAGATGCATGGGAACAATGCTCGCATTGAATGACATTGGTCAGCCCTTGTGCTCAGTCGCCATCCCCTTTTAATATACGGTGTATATTTATAAAGGGGCTCCCATGATCACAGCTCACGTTTTCATCGCCACCAGCATGGATGGCTTCATTGCCCGGGAAGACGGCGACATCGACTGGTTGTTGCAGCGCGATGATCCGAGTGAAGATCACGGCTACGCAGCCTTCATCGCCGACAAGGACACGATCGTGATGGGCCGGGGGAGCTACGAGAAGGCGCTGACCCTCGGCCCCTGGCCCTACGACCTGCCCGTACTGGTGCTGTCCCGGCAGCTGGCCGATGCGCCCGTGCCCGAGGCGCTGAAGGGCAAGGTCTGGTTCTCCAGCCGCGCGCCCAAGGACGCGATGGAAAACCTGGCGGCGCAGAATGTGCGCAAGGTGTACGTCGATGGCGGGAAGGTGGTGCAGTCCTTCCTGCGCGATGGGCTGGTGGCCGACATGGTGATTACCACCGTGCCCGTGCTGCTCGGGGCGGGCAGGCCGCTGTTCGGCGCGCTGCCCCACGACGTGGAACTGAAGTTGGTAGCCAGCCGCAGCTTCCCCTCGGGGTTGGTGCAATCCACCTATCGACTCGCCCCATGACCCGACCGCGTGGGCGCCCGGCCCAAGGGCAGGGCGTGGCGCGAGACGACATTCTGACCACTGCACTGACCCTGCTGGATGAAAGCGGAGGGCAAGGCTTGACGATGCGCGCCCTGGCCACCCGGCTGGGCGTCACGCCGATGAGCCTTTACAACCATGTGGCCGACCAGGCCGGGTTGCTGCGGGCGCTGTCGGATCGGGTCTATGCCGAGGCCCTGAAAGGACCCGGCGAGCTGGCGGACCACCGGGCGGAAATCCGGGGGTTGCTCACCCGCTACCACCAGGCCGTCGGCCGTCATCCGCAGCTGACGCTGGCGCTCTTTGCAACGCCGGAAGCCTTGGCCGGGGTGACCCGCCAGATCACTGACCGCCTGACCACATTGCTGGCCGGGATCACGGCCGAGCCCATCCTGTGGCGCGACGTTCTGGTGGACCACGCCCATGGCAGCGGCCTCGCCCTTGCCTCGGTTCGAGGCGCAAAGATGCAAAGCCAGATCCTGCAAGAACAGTATGGACAGGCCCTGGATCGTCTGCTGGATGGCTTATCGCGCTCTTGACGCTGGAAGCCGAACAGGCTGCCAAGAACCTCCCCAGTGCGAATGAGATGATCGAACAGATCGGCAAGCGCGCCGGGCAAGGCGTGCCGGCGGCGGCCCACCAGATGCTGGCCCATTTCAAGGACGTGTCCTGGAACGCCATGAATTCGTTCGTGCACGGCGGTATCCACCCTTTGCGACGCAGCGCCGACGGCTTCCCTTGCACTTGGCCCTGCAGGTGCTGCGCAACTCGAACGGCCTGAGCAACATGACCGGCATGACCATGGCCGTCGTCACCGGTGATGAAGCCATCTCCACGCCAATGAGCAATAACCAGCCGGCGTTCGCCGATTGCCTGTCGGATCTGCTCAAAACCTGAAGATCAGAGCGTTGGCGACGTCCTGAGAGCGGTTCAGGAAACGATGTAGCGGTATTCCCGCGAGGTTCTTCCCACGTGACCAGTATTTGAATATGTTGTCAGTGTCGTAATAAGACTACGACTTGAGACACTAAAAATAAAATTAACTTGCGTTTTGGAAAGTTGTAGAAGTCGTGGCATGGCTACGACTACTGTCCACCGACAGGCGTGGCATGTCATGCAGGAACAGGTTGAGTGCGGTGAAGGGCGCCCCGCGCGGTAGTTGGGTCTGAACTCGCTTGATTAGATTGTGCTTGCTATTTCGTTGCATGCTTGAAGTTCGAGGCGAAATCCAATCGATAAAAAGCGCGTGATTAAAATACGCTTAAAAAATAGCGTGAAAAACTAACTTTGAAGCCAAATCCAATCAAACGTAGCCATCCGTTCAGCTTTGCTGGCCCGAATCCGGCCGTTCAGGTTGCTCGATAGGTCAAGGGCGCGTCCTGCCCACCGGGCCCGCCGCGGTGGGCGACCACGCTCTCAGACTGACCCCTCTGCAAGGAGGACGGAGTTCCGCCCCATGCCCCCGTCATCGTTCCGCTGGCGTCGGCAGGTAATCGTCTGGTTTGAAGGCCCTGCGCATCCGTTGGGTGGCAAAATCGACGAATGCGCGAAGTTTTGGCAGCGCCTGACTTCGGCTTGGATAGTAAAGGGAAAGACCAGGAACTTCTTCGCAATAGGGTTCGAGAACGGCCTGCAGGTCCCCACGTTCAAGATGCGACATCACGAGCGAATGCGGCAGCTGAAACAGCCCGACACCTTTCAACGCCGAGCGGATGCAGGTTTCAATGTCGTTGATCACAAGAGGTCCCTTGACCCCCACCGTGATGCGCTTGCCATCAACGACGAATTGCCAATGGTCGAGCGCCCGCACGGACTGACGGAGCAGGATGCAACGGAAATTCTGCAGGTCGGAAGGTGTCGATGGTCGGCCATGTTCCCGGAATAGTGCAGGGGCGCCAACGACAACGAAGCGTTCCGGCGGCGTCAACCATACCGCGACCATGTCGATCTGCACGAAATTTCCCAGGCGTATCCCCGCATCGAAACCTTCTTCGACGATGTCGATGGGGCGATCCTCGCCCACCAGGTCGAGTTCAACGTTCGGGTATGCGTCGAAAAAGTCCGGCAGCAGGCGATTCACCAGCAGCGGCAGAATCGGCCTGGGGGCATTGATGCGCAGCCGGCCGGTGATCTCGCCACCCAGGCCACTCGCCGCATCCAGTCCTGCCGAGAGCATATCGACAGCCGGACGTGCATGGGCGAGCAGGCGTTCACCGGCCTCGGTCAGCCTGACGCTTCGGGTCGTACGGGAGAACAGGGGCGCGCCTATCCGTTCCTCCAGGCTGCGTATCGCCTGGCTGACCGCAGATGGCGTGATTCCGAGCTGCCGTGCCGCCGCACGGAAGCCGCGGCGTTCCGCCACGGTCAAAAACATGACCAGCCCATCCAGGTGGGTCCTGGTGATTGTTAAGTTCATCTGTACGGCCCGTTCCGAATGTACCCAGTATTCGAATAATAGCGCACGGCGTACCGTGGTTCATCGAACTGATGAAGGAGAACGCACGTGTATCTGGTCATGGGAATTACGGGAAAAGTGGGGGGTGCAGCGGCAACCCATCTGCTGGCGCAGGGCAGGAGGGTGCGTGCGCTGGTTCGCGACCGCGCGAAGGCGGTCCGTTGGATGGAACAGGGCGTCGAACTGGTTGATGGTGACTGGAATGATGCCGCCTCCATCGAGCGGGCGCTCAATGGCGTCGCTGGCGCGTTTGTCATGCTGCCTCCCATCTGGGCCCCCTCGCCGGATTTCAGGGAAGCCAGGGGCGTCATCGCGAACTATATCCAGGCGCTCACCAGAGCCCCGGTGCCGCGGGTCGTCGCGCTTTCGTCGATGGGCGCGGAGAGACCCAGCGGGATGGGGTTGATCACCGCGTTGTCGCTCCTGGAGCAGGGCTTTCGCGACCTGCCATTGCCGATCGCCTATGTGCGGGCAGGTGGCTTCTTTGAAAACTTCCTTTACGGCTTGCATGTCGCCCAAGGCGGCAAGCTGCCTGTCTTCAACGACCCGACAAGCCGCAAATCGACCATGGTTGCGACCCATGACATCGGTGCCGAGATCGCAAGGCTTCTGAGCGGGCCCGTGTGGTCAGGACATCGCGCCATCGAACTCGGCTCGATGGTGAGTGCAGATGAGGTCGCTGCGCAATTGGGTGAAGTAATGAAACGCCACGTTGAAGCGGTTGCTGTCCCGCGAGCCGGATGGCAGGAGGCCTTCGAGCAGTTCGGCATTCCGAAGGGCCAGTCTGGCCCGGCCGAAACCATGTATGAGGCTGTAAATGCCGGAGGGATGGATCTCGGGCAAATGGGTACGGAGCACGTCCCGGGCGCAACCTCTGCGCGCGATGTTTTTGCGGCGGCCCGGTAAGCCGCTGCAGCATAGGCCCGCTCATCCGCCATCGATGCGGCGTTCGAGTCTGTTCCGAACGTCGCATTCCACCGGCAGCACAGCCACCATCCAAGGTAGTACACATGCCCAGTATGTCCTGGGGCCAGGCCCTTCCCCTCGCGCTTGCCGCCTTCTTCGTCGTTGGCTCACTCAGCAACATCTTCGCGCCGGGATCCATCGGCGAGGAGTACCTGAAATGGGGGTATCCGCACTGGTTCCACTTCGTGACCGGATCGCTGGAACTCACGGCTGCGGTTCTGCTTTTCCGGACGCGCAGTCGGCTGCCTGGCGCGGCGCTGGGCGGCACTGTCATGGTTGCCGCCTTCGTGACCGTCGTGTTCCACGGCGAGTATGCGCACGCGGTGCCGCCACTGGTTGTGGCGACATTGTCGTTCGTAGCCGGTTGGATAAGCTGGCGCAGACCGATGGCATCGCCCGTCATTGATCAGTTCCAGCGACGCCAGCGCCTGTAGATCATCTGCGGCAGGAGCCCGATCAGGACGATGATGTGTGGGTGGTCATGGACAGGGGGCATCGTAAAGTGCTGGTAGGTGCCGGCCGTTGGTCGATACGACGCTTATGGGGTTTGACAGGCAATCTACCTACTAGTAGGATGACTCCATGACATTCGAACTCTCCCCCAAAGCCGCCGAAATCGTCGCCCACGCCCGCACCCTGCTTGAAGTGGGCGGCTACAACGGCTTCAGCTATGCCGATATCTCGGCCCGGGTCGGCATCAGCAAGGCCAGCATCCATCACCATTTCCCGAGCAAGGCCGAACTGGTGCGGACGGTAGTGGCACTGTACCGCGCGGAAGCGCGCGAGGGCCTGGCCATGCTGGACCGGCAGCTGGGTGATCCGCTTAGCGAGCTCAATGCCTACGTCGACTACTGGTCCACCTGCATCACCGGTGGCACTGCGTCGTTCTGCATCTGCGCCATGCTGGCGGCAGAGTCGCCGATGATCCCACCGGAAATTGCGGAAGAGGTTCGTGGGCACTTCGAGGATCTCAGTGGCTGGTTGACCGCCACGTTGGAGAAGGGCGTCGTCCAAGGGCAGTTCCGGTTACAGGGCGTTCCCGCGGATGAAGCCAGGGCTTTCATGGCCTCCGTGCACGGGGCCATGTTGGCGGCTCGAGGTTTTGGTGATGCGCAGACCTTCGTAGCGCTGGCGCAGCTGTCGGTTGCCCGGGTGGTCGCACCACGTTGATTCGTTTTCCGTAAGCCCGCTTTGCGCGGGCTTTTTCATGCCCCAATCGACTACCTACTAGTAGGTTCAATCAAGGATTCGCCGCCATGCCACATCCGCTCTCGACACTCGGTGTACTGCACACCGCCATCAGCCTCATCCCCGTACTGGCCGGTCTGTACGGATTCGTGCGGCACCGGAAGATCGATCCCGCCACTACCTCCGGCAAGCTCTATCTGCTGGGCCTGGTCCTGGCGGTGGCGACCTCGTTTACCGTCTCCAGCACTGGCGGCCTCAATCCCGGCCATGCCTTCGGCATCATTGTGCTGCTGGTGGCGTTCGGTGGCGTGCTGGTGAACAAGCTGGGCTTCCTTGGCCGACTGCGGCCGTACCTGTCCGCCTTCGCGCTGTCCTTCAGTTTCCTGCTCGGGCTGGTGCCTGCCGTCAACGAATCGCTGACCCGGTTGCCGGTCTCGCATCCGCTGGCCGCTGCGCCGATGGCGCCGGTGGTGCTGCAGACCCTGCTGGGCTGCTTCGTCGTGTTCCTCATCGGTATCGCTGCGCAGAGCTGGATGATCCATGCGCGCAACAAGCGCCTGCAGCACTGACGTCGTCAGCAGCCGGTCAACGCATAGGCATTGGTGCTGCCACGGTGTTGCTCGCGGTAGGTCGTGGGGCTGAGCTCGGTCTGCCCACGGAAATGCCGGCGGAACGATTCCTGCGAGCCGAAACCTGCCTGTTCGGCCACCCAGTGCAACGGGCGGTCGGTGGTTTCCAGCAGTTCGCGCGCGAAGGCCACGCGCTCGCGGATCAGCCAGTCGATCGGTGACAGGCCGGTGGCTTCGAGGAACTGGCGCTGCAGCGTGCGCTGGCTCAGTGCGGCCTGCCCGGACAGGCTGCGCAGCGAGTGGTCTTCGCGCAGGTTGCGGCGCATCCATTCCATCAGGCGGGCCAGCCGCGTGGGCTCGCCGTTGGGTATCGAGCGCACCACGCGCTGGCTGCGTTCGGCGTCGCGCCAGGGCGCCAACACAAGACGTTCTGCTACCAGGTTGGCCACGTGCGCGCCGTAATCCTTGCGCACCAGGTGCAGCATCATGTCCATGCCGGTTGCCGAGCCTGCCGAGGTGATGATGCTGCCGGTGTCGACGTAAAGCACATCCTCGCGCACGGTGATGGCGGGGAAGTCGCGTGCGAGTGTTTCGGTCAGGCGCCAATGCGTGGTTGCGCTGCGGCCGTCGAGCAGGCCGGCCCATGCGAGCACGAACGCGCCGGAGCAGATCGAGGCGATGCGCGCGCCACGTCTGTGTGCGCGGAGGAGTGCGTCGAGCAGGGGTTGTGGTGGGCGTTCGCCGGGGTCGCGCCAGCCCGGGACGATGATGGTGTCCGCATGGTCGAGCGCTTCCAGTCCGTGTGGGAGCTGCACCTGGGTGCTGCCGAGCATGCGCAGCGCGCCGGGTTCGGCGGCGCAGAGCTGGGTGGTGTACCAGGGGACGTCGAGTTCGGGGCGGATGGGGGCGAACAGGCCTGCTGCGCAGCCGAATTCGAACAGGCCTTGGCCGTGGGCGGCGACGATGGCGATGGTGGGGGGCGGGTGGGGGTGTGGCATGACCTGATGCTATCCGGGTCTACGTGGGACACGCATGGCGTGTCGCTACGTGGTTATTCCTTGTGGTCATGTGGGTGGCGCGATGTTGCGGGTGGATGGCGTGTGGGCGGCTGTTGCGGGGTGAGCGCTGTTTGTTGAATGGGGGCCTGTCCTCGATCAGGTCCCGACATGCTGCTGCGTCCGCTTTCCGTGATGATCGCCTTCGTCCTGGCCGCGCCGGCAATCGCCGCCGGTCCCGATACCCCGCCCGAGGCATTGGCCACGTCGTCGGTGGCCGCTGCGTCCACGCTTGATGCGGTAGTGGTGACCGGCTCGCGCGCCAGCAACCGCACGGTCAAGAACAGTTCCACGCCGATCGACGTGGTGTCGGGGGAAGACCTGGTCGCGACCGGGCAGGCCAACCTGCTCGAAGCGCTGCAGCGCAGCCTGCCGTCGCTGAGCCAGATCGGCGGTTACCAGAGCGACCAGGAAAGCCTGATTCGTGGGTACCAGCTGCGCAACCTGTCGCCGGGCTACACGCTGGTGCTGGTCAACGGCAAGCGTCGCAATGCCAGCGCCTACGTCAGCGGCGCCAACGGTGGCGGCTTCCCGGGCCATGCCTGGACCGACCTTGCGCTGATCCCGGTGGCGGCCGTGGACCATATCGAAGTGCTGCGCGATGGTGCTTCGGCCCTGTATGGCTCGGATGCGATCACCGGGGTGATCAACGTCATCCTCAAGTCGCAGGCGCAGGGCGGTGATGTCTCGGTGGAGAGCGGGCAGAGCATCGACGGCGATGGCACCCGCACCAGCGTGCGCGCCAACGTCGGCCTGCCGTGGGGCGCGGATGGTTTCGTGAACCTGTCCGGTGAGTACACCCGCCAGCACCACGCCATCCGGCCGCGTCGGTATATCGATGACTACCTGAGCTACCCGGCGATCGATGCCGACGGCAATCCGGTGGCGCTGCTTCCCAACAACCGGCTGCCGCCCAACACCACCGAGAACCCGGCCGAGGCCACCCGCAACCCGGAAGCCAACACGATCCTGAGTTCGCCGTCATACACGCTCAAGGCGTTGGCCGCCAACGTCGGGCACGGCCTGGGTGAGAACGCGCAGTTCTACGCCACCGCCACGGCCAGCGACCGCACCGCGCAGGCGATCCAGAACTTCCGCCTGCCGGCGACGATCTTCGGCACCTACAAGGCACCCACCGTGTTGAACGTATGGCCGGATGGCTTCCTGCCGATCCTGCAGACCAAGGAAAAGCAGACCACCGGCAGCGCCGGGGTGAAAGGCAGCCTGGCAGGGTGGGAGTACGACACCAGCCTCACCGCCAACCGCAGCACGGTGCGCACCTACACCCGCGATTCGGCCAACTTCTCGTTGATCTATCCCGGTGCACCCACGGACTTTTACGTGGGCCGGCTGGATTACCAGCAGCGCATCGCCAACCTGGACCTGCGCCGGGGTTTCGACGTGGCCGCCTTCGCATCGCCGCTGCAGGTCAGCGCCGGTGCCGAGTACCAGCATGAGAAGTACGAACGCGGGGCAGGGCAGTGGGAGTCCTACACCGGTTTCGGCGCCGCTGCCTTCGTCGGCTATTCCACCGCCGACGCTGTGGAGGCCACGCGCAACAGCAAGGCGGTGTACGCCGGGGCGGCCACCAACGTCACCTCGCGCTGGTACCTGGACGCGGCGGCCCGCTGGGAAGACCACTCCGACTTCGGCAGCGTGTCCACCGGACGCCTGACCACGCGCTTTGATTTCACCGATGCCTTCGGCGTGCGCGCCACGGTCAGCAACGGTTTCCATGCCCCCAGCCTGGGCGCGCAGTACTACCAGGCTACCGGCAGCTGCCCGTGCGGCACCACGCTGGTGGCGCAGGTCTCTTCACCGGCGGCCATTGCGCTCGGCGCAACGCCCTTGCAGCCGGAAAAGGCCAACAACTACAGCCTCGGTGTCACCTGGGATCCCAGCACGGCCTTCCATTTGGCGTTGGATGCGTACCAGATCGACATCCGTGGTCAGCTCGGCCAGTCCAGCCAGATCGGCTACAACGCGCAGGACCCCAACCGCATCACCGACAACAGTGGCACGGTGCTGACGCCGGCGCAGGTCACTACGATTGATACCCTGTTGGCCAGCGCCGGTATCAGCATCCTGCCGGGCGATGCGTTCTATGCCAGCTACTTCACCAACGTGGGCAATACCCGTACGCGCGGGGTGGAGCTGACCCTGGAAGCGAACCAGGAGACAGCGTGGGGCACGCTGCGCTGGAGCTATGCCGCCAACGTCGGACGCACCACCATCCAGAAGGTGCGTGACATCCCGGTGGTGCTGCAGGGCCTGCCCAACATCAACCTGCTGACGAAATCGAGCGAGTACGCGCTGCGTTTCCGCACGCCGTCCTATACGCAGGTGGCCGGGCTCGGCTGGCAGCAGGGCCGCTGGCGCTCCAACCTCGACTTCACCTGGTACGGCCCGATCAAGCGGCTCAACAACGGGGTGGAGTACCGGCAGCCGCCGGTGCTGGTCACCAACCTGTCCGGCGGCGTCGAGCTGGGTTCGGGCTGGAGCGCGACGCTGGGCATCAACAACCTGTTCGACGAGCGCACCCGCAAGGTGCCCGAGCACGCGCGCAGCGCCACCGACGTGGCCAGCATCGAAACCACCTGGGACACCGGCGATGTGCTGAGCACCATCGGCGCGTTCTGGTACGGCCGCGTCCACTACCGCTTCTGAGGGAGAGCTGCATGTCCACCGCCTTGAATGTCGTTGCTCTGGTCGGTTCGCCGACCAGCTCGGCCACCTCGCGCACCGTGCTGCTGGTGCGCCACCTGCTTGACCAGCTTCGGCTTCGGTTGCACATGGACGTGCAGCTGATCGAACTGGCCCCGATGGCGCGTTCGCTGGGCCAGGCCCTGGCGCGCGACGAAGTGGAGCCGCGCATCGAACAGGCCTTGGCCCGGATTGAAGCGGCCGACCTGCTGATTGCGGCCACACCGGTGTATCGCGGCTCCTATCCAGGCCTATTCAAACACCTGGTGGATTTCATCGGGCTGGACGCGCTGGTGGACACGCCCGTGCTGCTGGCTGCCACCGGCGGCAGCGAACGCCATGCGCTGGTCATCGACCACCAACTGCGGCCGTTGTTCAGCTTCCTGCAGGCGCACACGCTGCCGATCGGGGTGTATGCCACGCCCGCCGATTTCGACGAGGCGGAGATCCGCAGCGTCGCGCTGCAGGCGCGCATCGAGCTGGCCGCAGAACGCGCCGCCAGCCACCTGCAGGCAGCACCCCCGGTGGTGCTGCGGCGGATCGCCTAGGCAACGCCATAACCACCGGCAGTCTGGTCATGGCCAACGCGCATTTGCGTGGCCGGATCCGACCGCCGATTGTCGAATTACGGCGCAGTTCCGCGCCGGTCCTTCTCTAGCATCGATAGTCCAACGGCACCTTGGTGCCGGCCAGATCGAGGAGCGTTTCGTGTCTGCACAGCCCATCCACAAGCCGATCCTGTTCCTGCTGGATCGTGAATTCGAAGACGGCCAGCTGCCCGGGCAGCGATTCTTCTGCCGGCACAGCCTGCTGCTGGAGGGGGCGCTGTCGAGCATCGACGGACTGGATACGCAGCTGGATGTGCGCCGGATCGGGTTCGCCCGGCCGCGTCGCGAGGTGATCGCCGAGATCGGCGAGCACGACCAGTCGCTGCCCAAGCTGGTGCTGCCGCAGGGCGTGCGCTCGGCGCATGCGACGGGTACGCACGAAGCGCGACAGGTGGTGTCCGGGGCCGAACCCATCCTGGCGGCGTTGAACGGTTTGCTCGGCATTCCCGTGGCCCATCCCTGAGCGAGGACGATGCGATGAGCTATCTGATCAGCGTGCTCGACAAGAGCCCGGTACGCGAAGGCGGTACCGCCGAGCAGGCGCTGCGCGACAGCCTGCGGCTGGCGCTGCATGCCGAACACCTGGGCTACCACCGCTACTGGTTCGCCGAGCACCACGCTGCGCCGCAGCTGGCCAGCCCGGCGCCGGAAGTGCTGGCAGCGTGGGTATTGGCGCAGACGCGCCGGATCCGGGTCGGAACCGGGGGGGTGATGTTGCGCCATTACGCACCCTACAAAGTGGCCGAAACGTTCAACCTGCTGGCCAGCCTGGCACCGGGGCGGGTGGATCTGGGCGTGGGCAAGGCACCGGGCGGGCTTCCCGCGTCCACGGCCGCACTGGCCGCGGGACGCCCGCCAGCGGGCCCGTTCGAGCAGCAGCTGCAGGACCTGGAAGGTTTCCTCTCCGGAACCCTGGCAGCCGATCATCCGCATGCCAATGCGCAGGCGCGGCCACTGCCGCAGACCGGGCCGGCGCGGTTCCTGCTCGGGGCCAGCGCGCAGAGCGCGCGGCTCGCGGGTGAACTGGGCTGGGGCTTCGTCTACGCAGCGCATTTCGATGGCGACCCGCGCAGCATCGAGACGGCGTTCAGTGCGTACCGCGAGGTGTCATCGCAGGCGCCGCTGCTGGCCACGGTGGCCTTCGCCGCGCGCAGTGCCGACGCCGCTGCCGCGCAGCTGGGTGCACTGCGCATCTACAAACTGCACCTGGGCCCGGGGCAGACGGTGAACCTGCCCAGCGCCGAGGCCGCTGCCGAGTACGCCCGCCAGGTGGGCGTGGCGGACTACCGCATCGAGGAAACCCATCCCAGCGTGCTGTCTGGCGATGGCCACCAGGTACGCCGTGCACTGGACGAGCTGCACCAGCGCTTCGGCGTCGGCGAGTTCATCCTCGACGCGCCGGTGGCGGATGTCGATGCACGCCTCACTTCACTTGAACTGCTGTCGCCCGCGCCCCGCGCGGCGGTGGCCTGACCCGCAGGAGCATCGCCATGAGCAGGACCCCGCGCCCCATTCCCTTCGGCATCATGCTGCAGGGCCCCGGCAGCCACATGCATGCCTGGAAGCATCCGTCCAACGTGGCCGATGCCAGCGTCAACCTCGCGTACTACATCGACGTGGCGCGTACCGCCGAAAACCACGGCATCGCGTTCGGCTTCGTTGCCGATGGGCTGTACATCAACGAGAAATCCATTCCGCACTTCCTCAACCGCTTCGAGCCGATCACGCTGCTGTCGGCGCTGGCCACGGCAACGTCGAAGATCGGCCTGGCTGGCACGCTCTCCACGTCCTACAGCGATCCGTTCACGGTGGCACGCCAGTTCGCCTCGCTGGACCTGATCAGCGGCGGGCGCGCCGGCTGGAACGTGGTGACCTCGCCGCTGGAGGGGTCCGGGCGCAACTATGGCCGCGCGCACCCCGAGCACGCGCTGCGCTACCAGATTGCCGATGAGTACCTGGAGGTAGTCCAGGGGCTGTGGGATTCGTGGGACGACGACGCCTTCGTGCGCGACCGCGACAGCGGCACGTTCTTCGCACCGGAGAAGTTCCGCCGCCTCGACCACAAGGGGAAATTCTTCCAGGTCGAAGGGCCGCTCAACATCCAGCGCTCGCCGCAGGGCCAACCGGTGATCTTCCAGGCCGGTGCATCCGACGATGGCATTGCGCTGGCCGGCAAGTACGCCGATGCGGTGTTCACCCACGCACCGTCGCTGGAGGAAACCCGCGCGTTTACCCAGAAGGTGAAGAATGCCGCGATCGCCCACGGCCGCAGCGCGGCGGATGTGAAGATATTCCCTGGCATCGGCCCGATCGTGGGTCGCACCGCCGAAGACGCGGAAGCGAAGTACCAGGCCATTGCGGCATTGGCCACGCTCGATGACGCGCTGGCGTACCTGGGCCGTTTCTTCGACCACCACGATTTCACCCAGTACGAACCGGATGCGCCGTTCCCGGCGCTGGGCGATATCGGCAGCAATTCGTTCCGTTCCACCACCGACAAGATCAAGCAGGACGCCCGCGAGCAGGGCCTCACCCTGCGCCAGGTGGCGCTGCAGGCGGTCAGCCCACGGCCAAACTTCATCGGTACCGCCGAGCACGTGGCCGACGAGCTGATCCGCTGGTTCGAGGCCGGTGCCAGTGACGGCTTCATCCTTGGCTTCTCCGTGCAGCGCGAAGGCCTGGACGATTTCGTCGGGCAGGTGTTGCCCATCCTCGAAGCGCGGGGCTATCACCGCGGCACGCTGGACGGGGGCACGCTGCGCGATCACCTGGGCCTGCCGCGCAAGGCCAGCCGCTACGCGGCCGACGCCGTGCCCGCTCGCAAGGCCGGTTGAGGGCGATGCCATGACCGTCCTGCACCGCCCACCCCTGGATCTGCCTGCGACCATGGCGGGCATCCTGCCGCAGATCGCCGCACGCATCGACGACGCCATCGCCATCCGCCACGACCTGCACCAGCACCCCGAGCTGGCCTTCGAGGAGCATCGCACCAGTGCGCGGGTGGCCGAGCTGCTGCAGCAGTGGGGTTTCCAGGTCACCATCGGTATTGGTGGCACCGGTGTGGTTGGCACGCTGCAGCGAGGGCAGGGCACCCGGCGCCTTGGCCTGCGCGCGGACATCGACGCGCTGCCCATCCACGAAGACTCCGGCCTCGCCTATGCCAGCCAGCGCGACGGCTTGATGCACGCCTGCGGCCATGACGGGCACACCGCGATCCTGCTGGCGGCGGCGCATTATCTGGCACACCATGGCCGCTTCGATGGCACCGTGCAGCTGGTGTTCCAGCCTGCGGAGGAGACCGGCTCGGGTGCGTCGAAGATGATCGCCGACGGCTTGTTCGAGCGTTTCCCGGTCGATGCGATCTATGGCCTGCACAACTGGCCGGGCGTGCCCGCCGGTCACTTCGGTTTCGTCGATGGGCCGGCAATGGCATCGGTGGACTGGGCGCAGCTGCGCGTGGTGGGCAACGGGGGGCACGGCGCCGAGCCGCAGCACGCGGTGGACCCGATCCTGGCGGCGGCGCATATCGTCACCGCGCTGCAGAGCGTGGTGTCGCGCAACGTGGATCCGCGCCAGATGGGCGTGGTCACGGTGGGCTCGATCCACGGCGGCAAGGCTGCCAACGTGATTCCCGACGTGGTGGAGTTGACGCTTACCGTGCGTGCGTACCTGCCCGAGGTACGCGACACGCTGCGCCGGCGGGTGATCGACATCGCCGAGCACACGGCTGCCGCGTTGGGTGCGCGCGCGGAGATTTCGTTCCCGCGCGGCTTCCCCAGCGTCATCAACCACCCCGAACAGACCGCGCTGGTCCGCGAGGTGGCGCGTGCCGCATTCGGACCCGGACACGTGCAGGAATCCTTCGCGCCGCGCACCGCGAGCGAGGATTTCGCCTTCCTGCTGCAGGCGCGCCCGGGCAGTTTCGTGTTCGTCGGCAACGGCGACAGCGCGCCGCTGCACAGCCCGCGCTATGTGTTCAATGACGCAGCGATCGCCCCGGCGGCGAGCTTGTGGGCACGGTTGGCCGAACACTATCTGGTGGAGTCCACGACATGAGCGAGCGCTTCCTGTACACCTCGGTGAACGACCCGCTGGCCCAACCCCTGTTCGACGGGTTGGAGCAGGAGTACGAGCACCGTTACGCCGATGTGCAGGGTCGCATCGGCGGCACGGCCCGCGAAGAGCTGCAGCGCTATCCCGCCGTGGCATTCGCTGCGCCCGTTGGCGCATTCGTCCTGCTGCTGCGCGATGGGCATGCAGTGTCCGGCGGCGCGTTCATGCCGCATCGTGACCCGGACACCGCGGAGTTCAAGCGGATCTGGACGCTGCCCGGCCTGCGCCGCCAGGGCATCGCCCGCAGGGTGCTGCAGGAGCTGGAAGACCAAGCGCTGCGCCAGGGCTACCGGCGCGTATACCTGACCACCGGCTTCCGCCAGCCCGAAGCGGTCGGGCTGTACCTGAGCCACGGTTACACCGCGTTGTTCGATCTCCAGGCCGATCCGGAAACCGTGGCCCACCTGCCGTTCGAAAAGCACCTGGCGGCAGCGCACGCATCCAGCCAGGTCGTACCCGCTGCAGTGCACGGAGTACACGCTTGAGCGCGCCTTCGTCCGCCTTCGGCGGTTTGGCTGCGGCCGCACCGGCGCCCCTGCGCATCGTGCCGGCGCGGCACCCATTGCAGCTGTTCGGCACGCTGCTGGCACTGGCGCTGATCCTGCTGGCGGTGCAGTCGGTGCTGGGCAACCCGCGCTGGGGCTGGGGCACGTTTGCCGAGTGGTTCTTTGCGCGGCCGGTGCTGGAGGGCCTGGCAAGAACCCTGTGGCTGACCGCGTTGGGCACCGCGTTTGGTTTCGCACTCGGCACGTTGCTGGCGTTGGCACGGGTATCGGGATCGCCGCTGCTGGCGGCGGTGTCATGGGGGTATGTGTGGCTGTTCCGCTCGATCCCGCTGCTGGTGCTGTTGCTGCTGCTCAACAACCTGGGCTACCTCTACAGCACCATTGCGCTGGATGTGCCGTTCACCGCCATCACCTTGTTTTCCTATCCCACTACGCAGCTGATCGGCGTGTTCACCGCGGCGGTGCTGGGATTGACCCTGAACCAGGCCGCGTTCTCGGCGGAAGTCATCCGTGGCGGCATCCTGTCGGTGGATCATGGCCAGTACGAAGCGGCCGCTGCCCTGGGCCTGCCGCGTGGCCGCCAGATCCGCCGCATCATCCTGCCGCAGGCAATGCGCTCGATCCTGCCGGCTGCGTTCAACGATGTGATCGGACTGGCCAAGAGCACCTCGGTGGTCTATGTGCTGGCCCTGCCGGAACTGTTCTACACCGTGCAGGTGATCTACCGGCGCAACCTGGAAGTGGTGCCGCTGCTGATGGTGGCCACGGTGTGGTACCTGGTGATCCTGACCGCGCTGTCGCTGGCCCAGCACCGGATCGAGCGCCGCTTCGCGCGTGGCCAGCTGCAACGTGACCGCAATGTTTCGCCGGTGGTGTCACGACCGCGCAGTATGCCGGGTGCTGCGCCACGCGTCGCCCCGAGGCCGGAGCGTGCACGCCCGGTGGTGGCGGGGCAGGGCGCGGCAGTATCGCTGCAGGGTGTGAGCAAACACTTTGGCGATACCACCGTGCTGGATGATGTGCGGCTGGAACTGAAGGCCGGCAGCGTCACCGTGCTGGTCGGTCCGTCGGGCGCCGGCAAGTCCACCCTGCTGCGGCTGATCAACCACCTGGAGCGTGCTGACGGCGGCTACATCACCGTGGCCGGGCTGCTGGTGGGCTATCGCCGCGAGGGCGACACTCTCTACGAACTGCCCGAAGCCGAGATCCGCCGCCGTCGTGCGGAGGTGGGCATGGTGTTCCAGGCATTCAACCTGTTCCCGCACCTGACCGTGCTGGAGAACATCATCGAAGCACCGATCGCCGTGCGTGGGGTATCGCGTGCGCAGGCCGAACAACAGGCACATGACCTGCTGGAACGCGTAGGGTTGTCGGAGAAGGCGAATGCCTTCCCACGCCAGCTCTCCGGCGGACAGCAGCAGCGTGTGGCCATCGCACGGGCGTTGGCGCTGCAGCCGAAGGTGCTGCTGTTCGACGAGCCGACGTCGGCGCTGGACCCGGAACTGGTGTCTGAAGTGCTCGGCGTGATCGAAGAACTGTCGCAGTCGGGCACCACGCTGGTCATCGTCACCCATGAGCTGGGCTTCGCGCGGCGGGTGGCCGACCACGTGGTGATGATGGACCAGGGACGGGTAATCGAGCAGGGGCCGCCAGCGCAGGTGTTCGACCGCCCGCGCGAGCAGCGCACCGCAGCGTTCCTTGCCAAGACGCTATGACCGCCTCCTTCCAGGAATCCCCATGAGCAGCCCGCGCACCCGCCGTCTTCCCGTCCGCACCGTTGTCGTCGCCACTGCATTGATTGCCGGTATCGGTGCCATCGTCTATTCGCGCGTAACCGCCGCTCCCGAACCGGTTGCAGTGGCCGCGTCCCGCCAGGCCGACGTGGCCGCACTGGTGGGTACGCCTGATCCCACGGCGCAGGCATTGATTCCGGCGGGCTACGCGTTCGTCACCCCGGGCGCGCTGACGGTGGCCACGCACCCCGGGCAGCTGCCCCTCGCCGACTATGGTGCCGACAGTAAGAAGATCATCGGCGTCGAGCCGGATATCGCCAAGCTCATCGCCGATGGGCTGGGGTTGAAGCTGGTGCTGGTGCCGGTGGCCTGGGCCGATTGGCCACTGGGACTGGCGTCGGGCAAGTACGACGCAGTGCTGTCCAACGTGACCGTCACCGAAGAGCGCAAGCAGAAATTCGACTTCTCCAGCTACCGTTTCGACCTGCTGGGCATCTACACCCGCACTGACGGCCCTCTGCAGAAAATCGAGCGGCCGGCCGACGTGGCAGGGTTGAAGGTGGTGCTGGGGGCCAGCACCAACCAGGACCAGATCCTGCGCCAGTGGGACAAGCAGAACATCGCCGCCGGCCTGAAACCGGTGGAATACCAGTACTTCGACGACGCGGTGGTGGGCCGGTTGGCCGTGATCACCGGGCGCGCCGACGTATCGTTCGAGCCCAACGCCACCGGCGCGTACTCGGCGCGCGATGGCAAGGTGCGGCGGATCGGCCTGTTCCCGGGTGGCTGGCCCAACGCGGCGGCCATTTCGGTGACCACGCGCAAGGGCAGCGGCCTGGCTACCGCCATCACCCAGGCCCTCAACACCCAGATAGACTCCGGCACCTACGCCCAGGCACTGAAGCGCTGGAACGTAGGCGAAGAAGCAGTAGCGCGCTCGGAAACCAACCCCCCAGGCCTACCCGCCCCGTAGAGCCACGCCCTGCGTGGCTGAAATCCGGCATCAAGCGCGGTCACCAGACCGCCTCAAGCATCCGGAACGGGGTGTTGACCAGCACCCCCTTCTCATCAAAATCCCGCATGACACGCCCATCCACACGCACCTGGCTGGGCCGGGTGCGCGAAGGCCACCACACCCGAACCGCAGCGTCCTTGCGCAGTCCCTTGCCCAACGTCACCATCAGGGTGTCGCCACGCTGTACCGCTTCCATCTGCAGCGTCCCGAACGCCGTCGGCAACCGTTCCACCGCCAGCCCGTCACCGGCCAGCCACGACGGCGGCGTGCCCGGCAGCAGGGACAGCGCATCATCGTCCTCGCGCATCAGCATGCCGAACAACGTGCGCCCGTACTCGGCACCGATCCACGTATGCGGCATGTCGCCCAGGTAGCGCGGGAAGCGCAGCCGTGAATGCACCACTTCGGCCAATACCTGCCACTCCAACGGCCGGCGGTCGCGCAGCAGGCCCTGCAGCAGCTCATCGGCGGCCTCGGGCTGGTCCAGGTGCACGTAGCTGAGCACATTGCGGATTTCATACGGCGTATAGGCGTACAGCGCATCCGGTTGGTTGCGCTTGCGCACGTCCTCCAGGTAACGCGCGAAGGTGGTGCGAAGTGCCTGCTCGGGCAGCACGTCCTGCGCGCCGGTGGGATCCAGCGCGATGGAAACGCCGGTGGGATCGCCATCGCCGAGATCAGCGGAAGAGGGAATGAAGTCGATGCCCTTCCACGCCATGGTGGCGAGGATCGACGCCGCCAACGCGTCATGCAGCGCGCGGTACTGCCCGCGCGCCCACGCCGCGGTTTCGTGATCACCCAGTGATTCGGCCAGCCACGCACCGTCATGCCAGCCCTTCAGGCCCCAGTAGTCGTCCCAGTAACTGTGGGTAGGCGAGGGATAGCCTTCGTGGCTGATCGACGGCGCCAGGATGCCGGCAAACCGTTCCGGCGCCGGCTGGCTGGCCATGTAGCCGGGCACCAGCGTGCGTTCGCGCAGCTCCTGCAGGAACTGCAGGGCGGCCTTCACCTTCGGCAGGTAGGCGCGCACCGATTCCGGGCCGCCGTCCAGCCGCGCGACATCGGCCACCAGCGCAACATACTGGCCCTGGCTGTCGTACTCGATGTCCGAGCCGAACCCCGTGTTGACGCTGCCGTCGTTGTTGAGGATCGGCGAGACCAGGCCGTTGGCATGCACGCCGTGCGCGGTGTACCAGGCCAGGTAGTCGCGCGCGATGCGCGATTCCCCCATGCGCAGCAGCACTGCCGAGGTGGCCATGCCATCGCGGATGAACGAACGGTTGTAGTTGCGCGGTCCCGGTTGCATGGCCGGGCCGGTCTGGTTGATCAGCATGTACGCCGCCTGGGCGCGCAGCATGTCCACCAGCGAGGGGTCGGGCAGGCGCAGCCCGACCTGGCCCAGCCGCTTCTGCCAGTCGTCGGATACGCGGGTGGCCAGGGCGTCGAAGACGGTATCCGGATCGCGCTCTTTGATGCCGAACGCGATCGGTGGCGGCTCCGGTAGTGCGCCGTCGCTGTTGGCGGCAGCGGTGCCCAGCGGGAAGGCAACCACGACCGAGCGGGTGGCGCCGGGCGCGAGCTGGACGCGGTAAGAGAGCGCTGCGGCAGCCAAGCCATCGGGATCATCGGCCTGCTGCGGGGTGGGTAGTTCGCCGCTTGCCACTGCTGCGGTGATCTCGGTGCTGCCATCGGTGCCGAAGGGTGCCACGCCCGAAGCACCCACCGGCGTCAGCGAGTGCAGCAGCGAGCGACCGTTGACCCGCACCGTCGAGCTCTCGACGGCCACCTTGTGGATCGGCGAGAGCCCACCGTTCTGCCACGGCGGGTTCATCTGCATCGGGCGCGTCACCAGCGCCAGGCTGCCGGCAATTGGGGTGGTGCCCACGTTGCGCAGGCGATGACGCACCAACGTGACCGGCTGGCCGCCCAGCTCTGCGGCGAAGGCTTCGCTCGTCAATTCCAGGCCCGGCTGCGGCTGCCACGTGACCGAGGGCATCGGCTTCCACCCGTCGCGCAGGGCGTGCTGCACCGGGTGGTCCGCGGCACCGGCGGCGCTGCCATCCGCGCTGCGCCAGATCGGCTGTACCAGCGGTGCGCCCTTGAACGCCTCGATATTGCCGTACTCGTCGAAGATCGATTTCTGCAGCCCCCCGTGCACACCCACTGCGGTCCAGTAGGTCTGCTGCAGGTGCAGCGAGGCCGGGAACAACGCGCGCTGCGCGCCGCTTGCAACGGTCTGGTAGCGCTTCATCGGCGTCATTACCGCCGCCGGGCCGAGCAGGCGCAGGCGCGCGATCTTCGGTGCGTCGCCTTCCACCTGCAGGCGCAGGGCGTGGGCGGTCACCGGCGCGGTGCCCGCCAGCCAGCTCTGCTGTCGGCTGCCGGCCTGGGGGTCCTGTGCGAGATCGCTCCAGCTTCCTCGGGCGTCCCGTACCTGCAGGCGGGCGCTGTCGTGCGCGCCAGCCCAGTCGACGGCCAATCCGGTGGTGGCAACGGCCATTGGCAGGGCGATGTCCAGCACATGGCGGCCGTCCTTGTCGGAAGGGATGGCAACCGCGCTGCCGCCTTGCCACAGCGCCGCTGCTTGTGTCGCATCCAGCCCGGAAATGCGGGCCGTTGCGCGTTGGTCCAGTGGCTCGAGTTCAAAGATGGACACGCCCCAGTCCGAGGTGCGCTCGGGACTGGCCAGCCGCAGGTAGCGGGCCTGGCGGGGCGCGAAGTAGAGGGTTTCGATGCCGCCGATCGAATCGCGCATGGTGTAGGCGGTCTGCCATTGCCTGCCATCCAGCGAGGTCTGCAGGGTGTAGCCCTCCGGGTTCGAGACGTCCCAGGTGAGGCGGGTGCCGCTGAGCGCGCTGGGCTTGCCCAGATCGACCTGGAACCAGTGGCCCGGGCTGAACGCACCGCCGGTGACGGTCTTCGGATCGCCGTCGATCAGGTGGCTCACCGCCATGGCGGGGACCTGCTGGGAGGAACTGCTGGCCCGCCATTGACTACGGTCGGGCAGGTCCTGGGCGGAACAGGAGAAACCGACAACCCATCCCAGCAGGAGAAGCTGCACCACGCGCCGATCAACATACAAACCCATCAACGAGTTCCTCGATTGATATGCCTCGCCGATGAGGCCGGGTCAACGCTAACAGGGGATGTAATCGGTTACATGACGCGACGCAATATGGAAGCGCGATGAAGGGTGTCCGGCCTCACAAATCCTTCACGCGACGGTGGAAGCGAGTGGATCAGGGCAGCAGGATCGGGCGATACCGAACACATGTGCGGGTTGTCACTTGACAACCCGGGTTCACGGCGCCACACTGGAGCCGCCTGATGGTCAGACCGAAGCACCCCAAACGAGAGGTTGAAGCCGCCATCGCACACGCTGAAGCAATGGGATGGCGGGTAGCGGTTGGAGGAAGCCATGCGTGGGGGCGAATCTATTGCCCCTTCAACGACCGGGACTGCCGGTGTGGTGAATTCTGCATCTCCAGCATCTGGAGCACGCCGAAGAATCCAGGCAACCATGCGGATGCATTGCGCCGCGTCGTAGACAACTGCGCGAAGCGCAGTTGATCATTTCCCCAGGAGCCGGATCATGGAGTACATGTTTACCCTGAAGTACCAGTTGGCAGACGCCAACGGCGACCTGCAGGCGCTGGTGGAGCAGCTGGGGGAGCATGGCTGCGATGACGCCCTGATCGGAGCCGGGTTGCCGGGCCGCATCGCACTGGAGTTCACGCGTGAAGCGGACAGTGCCGACGCTGCAGTGCGCAGCGCGCTGGAAGATGTTCGCCGGGCTGTGCCCAGCGCGACGCTGATCGAGGTGACACCCGATCTGGTCGGCCTCACCGACGTTGCCGCGCTGGTCGGCGTATCGCGGCAGAACATGCGCAAGCTGATGCTGGCCTACCCCGATACGTTCCCGCTGCCCGTACATGATGGCAGCACCTCGATCTGGCATCTGGCCGATGTGCTGGCGTGGCTGCAGGCACGCGGCGGATATGCGCTCACGGCGGGGCTGGTGGAGGTTGCCCGGGTCGCGCTCGAGGTGAATGTCGCCAAGGAGGGGCTGAGGCTTTCCGGGCCGAAGCCTGCGGTGCAGGCTGCAGCGATCTGATCCATTGCATCTCTTCGTGACGCGTTTCCCTGTGTGTGCGGACTTGATTCTGAGATAGTGGTGCGATGTTCGTGCGCCACGGCGGAGTGATGCTGCATCCACAGGAATTGTCTTCTTCGCAGATTGGCGCAGTGCTGGCCCAGGCTTATGGCGTGCACGTCAGCCACGTGATGCAGCGCCCGGCGGGTGCCGACGCGGGCGCCACGGTGTACCAGGTGAGCTCTGACGATGGCACGCGCTGGTGGTTGAAGTGCCGCCGCTATGCCGTGGCTGATGCGGTGTGGGAAGTCGTCCAGTACCTGCGCTGCTCGCTCGGGTTGGACGAGGTGGTGGCCCCGCAGCCCACCCTGGATGGCGCCCCGGCCACCCATGCCGAAGGCCTGCAGTGGACGCTGTTTGCCTATGTGGAAGGCGAGTCGGGTTTCGAAGTGGCGCTGTCACAGGTGCAGTGGTACCGACTGGGCCAGGTGTTGCGTCGCGTGCACGACACGACGTTGCCGCCCGGCCTGGCGTCGGGTCTTGCGCAGCCCGGATTCGATGACGACACGGCGGTGGAACGGGTCGGGGCGTGGCTGCGGCGCGGCGATGATCGTTGGCCGGTTGCCGACGCCCTGGCCGAGGCGTACCGCCGGGTGTGGCGGCAGCGACAAGCGCCGATTACCGAGGTCTGGCAGCACTGCGTCGCCCTGCGTGAGCGGTTGGCCGGGCAGCGCTGGTCGCGGGGCTTATGCCATGGTGACCCGCACGCGGGCAACCTGCTGCTGCGCGCCGATGGGGGGCTGCACCTGATCGACTGGGACGACATGGTGCTGGCGCCACGCGAGCGCGACCTGATGTTCGTCGGTGCCGGCGTCGGCGGTCGCTGGGGGCGCGATGATCCGCCGCGGTTCCATGAAGGGTACGGTGCGGTTGCGCTCGACCCGGTCCGGCTGGCGTATTACCGGCACTGGCGGATCCTGCACGACCTGCAGGAGTTCCACGACCTGCTGCTTGAGCCGGGCGCGGCATCGCGTCCACCCAGCCAGCGGCGGCAGGCATTGCGCTACATGGAGGAACAGTTCGCGCCGGGCAACGTGGTCGACGCGGCGGCCCGCAGTTGGAGGGCCGCCGCATGACGCAGCCGCGAAGACGCCAGAACTGGCCAGTAAACCTGGTAATTCCGCAGCAAGTGGACAGTCGTGACGCTTACTCGCCAGGCTTTGCGCCGGCCGTGGCGGCTTTCGACGCCGCGCGCCGCACCAGCACCGCTTCGCGGTGGGCGATGTAGGCATTGGCGGCAAGAATGATGCCCGCCCCGGTGACGGTCCAGCGGTCCAGCGCTTCATCGAACAGCAGCCAGCCCAACAGGCTGACCAGCGGCAGCTGCATGAAGCTGATCGGGGTCAACGCCGACACTTCGCCCAGGCGCAGCGCACGCGTCCACAGCAGTTGGCCCAGCGTGCCAAGCACGCCGGTAGCGGCCAACCAGACCCACGCCACGCCGCTGGGCCAGGCCCAGCCGAACAGGGCGGGCACCAGCGACAGCGGCACCCAGAACACGTAGGTGTAGAACACGACCGTGTCGGCCCCGTCCACGCGGGTCAGCTGCTTGATCTGGATCGCCACCAGCGAGCTGAGGAGCGCAGCCAGCACGGCCACAAGCGCGCCTGGGCTGAACGTCGCAGCGCCCGGTCGTACGATGATCAGCACGCCGATGAAGCCACAGACCACCGCCGCCCAGCGGCGCACCCGCACGGTTTCACCGAGGAACAGCACCGCGGCGATGGTGACGAACAAGGGCGTGGAATACGAAAGCGAGATCGCCTGCGACATCGGCAGGTGGCCGATGGCCCAGAACGCACAGAGCATCGAGGCCAGCCCGATCAGGCTGCGCACGAAGTAGCGGGGCAGCTGTTGCGTGCGGAACGGCGAGCTGCCCGGGCGCAACAGGAACGGCAGCAGGGCCAGCAGGCCGAACGCGTTGCGGAAGAAGGCCACTTCCTGGGTGGGCACGTAGCGGGTGGCATAGCGGATCGCCACGGCCATCAAGCCGAAGGCCAGGGTGCTGCCAAGCATCAGCAGCGCCGCACGCATCGGTGTCGGCGCTGGAAGGGCGAGCTGAAGGGTCACCACTGTGCGCCGATCAGGCGCGGCTCCGGCTCGATGGGAACGCCGAATGTCTCCAGCACCGATGCGGAGATGCGCCGCGCCAGTGCGAGCAGTTCGGCGCCCGTGGCGTCGCCATGGTTGACCAGTACCAGTGCGTGTTGTGGCGCGACACCGGCATCGCCTTCACGGAATCCCTTCCAGCCACAGGCTTCGATCATCCACGCCGCCGAGAGCTTGCGCCGGTCGTCCTGTTCGGCCGGGTACACCGGCAGGCCGGGGAAGTGCTGCAGCAGCACCTCCACCTGTTCCAGTGGCAGCACCGGATTCTTGAAGAAGCTGCCGGCATTGCCCAGCACATCCGGGTCGGGCAGCTTGCGCCGGCGGATCGCGATCACCGCATTGGCCACGTCGGCGGCCACCGGCAGCTCCACGCCCATCGCCTGCATTTCCTCGGCAATGCCCGCATAGCCCAGGCGAAGGTCATGCAGCAGCGGCAGGCGCAGTTCGATCGCGCTGATCAGGTAGCGGTCCGCATCGCGCTTGAAGACGCTGTCGCGGTAGCTGAAGGCACAGGTTTCGGCGTCCAGCCGCACCCATTCGCCGTTCTGGCGGTCCCAGGCTTCCACCGCCTGGATGAACTCATCCACCTGCACGCCGTAGGCGCCGATGTTCTGGATCGGTGCCGCGCCGGCCGTGCCGGGAATCAGTGCCAGGTTCTCCAGCCCCGACAGGCCGTTCTGCAGCGACCACATCACCAGGCCGTGCCAGTCCACGCCCGCGCCGGCACGCACCACGGTGTGGTCGGCGCGGTGTTCCAGTACCTCGATGTTGCGGTTGGCGAACACCAGCACGGTGCCGGGTACGTCATCGGCGATGAGCACGTTGCTGCCGCTGCCCAGCACCAGCAGCGGGTGGCCGGCGACCTGGGGCAGGGCCAGCACGTCGGGTAGCAGGGTGGTGTCGTGCAGTTCCAGCAGCTGTGCTGCGACGGCGTCGACATGGAACGTGTTGAGGGCCTTCAGCGAGGCATTTTCGGTCAGTGACCAGGCAGGCATTGCAGTACTCATAGGGGGGCCACCGCGCCACGGCTCGGTGCTTCCCGGCGCCGGCGGATCGCCTCGACGCAGTAGTGCACCAGGGCCGGGCCGCGGAAGATCAGGCCGCTGTAGCACTGCACCAGGGCAGCGCCGGCTGCCATCTTGGCAACGGCATCGGCACCGGACTGGATGCCACCGACGCCGATCAGCGGCATGGATTCGGGGAGGCGCGCGCGCAGGCGGCGCAGCACCAGGGTGGACTGGCCCAGCAGCGGCGCGCCGGACAGGCCGCCGGCTTCGCTGGCGTGCCGGTCGGCAGCGACCGCGCTGCGGTCGATGGTCGTGTTGGTGGCGATCACCCCGTCCACCTTCAGTTCTCCCAGCACGCGCGCGGCGGCGTCGATGTCGCGGTCGCTCAGGTCCGGGGCGACCTTGACCAGCATCGGAATCCGCTTGCCATGCTGGGCGGCGAGCGCTTCCTGGCTTTCGCGAAGCTGGGATACCAGCTGGCGCAGTGCGGTTTCTTCCTGCAGTTCGCGCAGGCCAGCGGTGTTGGGCGAAGAGATGTTGACGGTGATGTAATCGGCCAGTGGGTACACCTTCTGCAAACAGTGCTGGTAGTCGTCGAACGCCTGCTCGTTGGGGGTGTCCTTGTTCTTGCCGATGTTGATGCCCAGCAGTCCACCGCGGCGTCGGGAACGCTCGACGTTGCGCACCAGCGCATCCACGCCCAGGTTGTTGAAGCCCATGCGGTTGATGATCGCCTGGTGGTCGGGCAGCCGGAACAGGCGCGGCTTCGGGTTGCCTTCCTGCGGTCGCGGGGTGATGGTGCCGATCTCGACGAAACCGAAACCCAGCGCGAACAGCGCGTCGATATGCTCGCCGTTCTTGTCCAGGCCCGCGGCCAGGCCGACCGGGTTGGGGAAGCTCAGCCCGAACACGGTGGTCGGCAGCGGGGCAGGGCGGCGTGCCACCAGCGGCGTGGTGCCGGTACGGTAGGCGAGCTCAAGCGCACTCAGGCCCAGGCCATGGGCGCGTTCGGCGTCCAGCGAGAACAGGAAGGGTCGGGCAAGCGAGTACATGGCGTCCAGTCAGTCCAGCGTGCCGACGAAGGCACGGGTTTGGTATTCAAACGCAATTCTGCCATCGACCGCGTGTGCATCGAACAGCTGCTGCAGCGCTTCCAGCATCGGCGCGTGGCACGGGTGGCCCGGTGGTGGTGCATACGAAGACGACAACAGGCGGCCGCGCAGGCCATCGGCGTCCATGTACTGCGCGTTGGGGAACTGCGCGATGCCGCGCAGGCCCGGGCCGAACCACGCGCGCATGGCCTCGTCGTCCTGGTAGCGCTCGGCGACCTGGGTGTAATCGGTGCCGAACTCCAGCAGCAGCTGCTCATAGCCGACCAGGAACGGCGAGGCGTCGAGCAGGCGCGAGTTCCAGAACACCAGCGCCAGGCCGCCCGGGCGCAGAATGCGCTTCCATTCGGTGCGCACCGCGTCGGTGTCGAACCAGTGGAAGGCCTGCGCCGCGGCAACCAGGCCGACGCTGTCGTCGGCCAGGGTGGTGGCTTCAGCGGTGCCATCCACCAGTTTCAGGCGCAGGTATTCCTTGCCCAACAGTTTCCCGGCCGCCTCGCGCATTGGCGCGTTGGGTTCCACCGCGATCACCGGGTGGCCGCTGGCCAGGAACAGCCGGGTGGAAATGCCGGTGCCGGCGCCGATGTCGGCGACCAGGGTTTCGGTCGGCACGCCCATCTGGCCATGCACCCAACCCAGCAGCGCCGGCGGGTAGTCGGGCCGGTAACGAACGTAGTCCGCCACCCGGTTGCTGAAACGTTCGGTTGCGTCCGATCCGCTCATGGGCACCTCACGATTGCAGGGAAACGAACCAGGCCAACCCGCCGAAGAACAGCACGATGGCCAGCAGCGCAAGCAGGCTGCCGATCACCACTACCCAGCCCATGATCAGGCCCGCCAAGGCCAGGCCGTCGCCTTCCAGTTCCAGTGGGCGGCGGCGGATCTCGGCGCGGGCCATGTGCCCGGTGATGATCGCCACCACGCTGCCCAGGAAGGGAAGGGCGGTCCAGCCGAGGATGCCGGCGATCAGGCTGATCAATGCCATGGCGCTGGTTTGACGCGGCGGGACGCTCATGCGATTCCTGGGAGGTGGGGGGACAAGGGAATGATAGGGCCAGCCGGGGGTTTATCCCATCAGCACCTGGCCGCCATCGACATTCAAGGTGTGGCCGGTGATCCAGCGCGCCATCGGCGAGCACAGGAACAGGGCGGCATCGGCGACTTCCTGCGGCTGCCCGAAGCGGCCGAACGGAATCCTGGCCAGCGTGCCGTGGTACAGCGCGGGGTCCTGCTCGCGCCGACGCGCCCACAGCCCATCCTCGAACTCGATCGAGCCGGGGGCGATGGCGTTCACCCGGATCCGGTCGGGGGCCAGCGCCAGTGCCTGGGAGGTGGTGTAGTGCATCAGCGCCGCCTTGGCCGCGCCGTAGGGGGCTGCGCCGGGACGCGGTTGCTGGGCCGCGATCGAGGCCAGGTTGAGGATGCAGGCGTCGGCCGACTGCTTCAGCCAGGGCAGGGCAAGGCGCGAGGCGCGCACCGCCGCCATCAGGTCCACGCCGAGGCTTGCTTCCCAACCGGCTTCGTCATCGGTCATACCGTAGCCGGTTGCGTTGTTGATCAGCACATCGATGCCGCCGAACGCGTCGGCAGCACTGCCCAGCCAGCGTTCGATATCGTCGACGCGCGAAAGGTCGGCGACCTCGGTGTGCAGCGACAGCCCTTGTGCAGCGGCATCATCGCGCAGTGCGGCCAGGCCCGCTTCGCCGCGGGCACACACCGAAACCTGGGCGCCAGCCGCAGCGAAGGCGAGCGCCATCGCCCGGCCGATGCCCTTGCTGCCACCGGCCACCAGCACGCGGCGGCCGGTGTAATCCAGGCGGGGGCGTTCGACCATCACAGGTCGAACTTGATGCCCTGGGCCAGCGGCAGCGAATCGGAGTAGTTGATGGTGTTGGTCTGGCGGCGCATGTAGACCTTCCATGCGTCCGAACCGGACTCACGACCACCGCCGGTGTCCTTCTCACCACCGAACGCGCCACCGATCTCCGCACCGGACGTGCCGATGTTGACGTTGGCGATGCCGCAGTCCGAACCGGCGGCCGACAGGAAGCGTTCGGCCACCTTCAGGTTCTGGGTGAAGATCGACGAGGACAGGCCCTGCGGCACGCCGTTCTGCATGTCGATGGCTTCATCCAGCGTGCTGTACTTCATCACGTACAGGATCGGTGCGAAGGTTTCGTGCTGTACCACTTCATCGCTGTTCTTCAGCCCGGTCACGATGGCCGGCAGCACGAAGTTGCCGGCGCGGTCGATGCGGGTGCCGCCGGTTTCCACGGTGCCGCCGCTGGCCTTGGCCTTCTCGATGGAGGCCAGGAACTGCTGCACGGCGCCATCACTGTTGAGCGGGCCCATCAGGTTGGCCGGGTCGGTCGGGTCGCCGATCTTGCCTTCGACCTGCTTGTACGCCTTGATCAGCGTGGCCAGCACGGTGTCGTAGACCGATTCGTGCACGATCAGGCGGCGGGTGGTGGTGCAGCGCTGGCCGGCGGTGCCGACTGCGCCGAACACGATGCCGGGGATGGCCAGCTTCTGGTCGGCGGTTTCGTCGAGGATGATCGCGTTGTTGCCGCCCAGTTCCAGCAGGCAGCGGCCAAGCCGGTGTGCGACCTTTTCAGCGACCGTGCGGCCCACCTGGGTCGAACCGGTGAAGCTGATCAGCGGCACGCGCTTGTCGGCCACCATCTTTTCCGACAGCGCGGTGCCAGCGTCGTTGATCAGGAAGAAGATGTCCGGGAAGCCGGCGCCACGCAGCGCGTCGTTGCAGATCTTCATCGAGGCGATCGCGGTCAGCGGGGTCTTGTTGGACGGCTTCCACAGGCACACGTCACCGCAGATCGCGGCCAGGAACGAGTTCCACGCCCACACCGCGACCGGGAAGTTGAACGCACTGATGATGCCGACCAGGCCGAGCGGCTGGTACTGCTCGTACATGCGGTGGCCAGGGCGCTCGGAGTGCATGGTGTAGCCGTACAGCATGCGGCTCTGGCCCACGGCGAAGTCGGCGATGTCGATCATCTCCTGCACTTCGCCGTCGCCTTCCGGCTTGCTCTTGCCCATTTCCAGTGCAACCAGCGAACCCAGCGCATCCTTGTGGGCGCGCAGTGCTTCGCCGCACAGACGCACGGCTTCGCCACGGCGCGGGGCCGGGGTCGTGCGCCATACCTTGAAGGCTTCCTGGGCACGGGCCACGATGGTTTCGTAGTCGGCGTCGGTGGTGGCGTACACCTGGGCGATGGCTTCACCGGTGGTCGGGTTGACCGGGGTGATCACGCCGGCATCGGTGGCCTTGGACCACTCGCCGTTGCCGAGGTAGGTGCCAGCGTTGGTCGCGTCGAGGCCGAGCGCCTTGAGCAGGTCAGAGGACATGCAAACTCCTGTTGCGGATCAAAAAGGGCGCAGCCGCTGGCAGGGTGGGGTGCGGCATGCAGACCCGTGATTCTAACCCGTCACGGTCCGCCGGTACCGACCAACGGTCGGCGGCTACCCCTGGTAGCGCCCGACCGTTGGTCGGGTGGCATTCCCCGCCAACCCGCTAGAATGGGCGTCATTGTTCGCCCCCAGGAATCTGAATGAACGTTACCGTTGCAGAAGGCGTGGTCGTCGGGAACCGTCTCCCGTTCGTGCTGTTTGGCGGCCTGAATGTGCTCGAGGACCTCGACTCGACCCTGCACGCGGCCGCACACTTCACCAAGGTCACGGCCAAGCTGGGCATCCCCTATGTGTTCAAGGCCTCGTTCGACAAGGCCAACCGCTCTTCGATCCACTCCTATCGCGGTGTAGGCCTGGACGAAGGGTTGCGGATCTTCGAGGAAGTGAAGCGCCAGTTCGGCATTCCGGTCATCACCGATGTGCATGAAGTGGCCCAGGCCGCCCCGGTGGCCGAAGTGGTCGATGTGCTGCAGATTCCGGCGTTCCTGGCCCGCCAGACCGACCTGGTGGTGGCCATCGCCCAGACCGGCCGTGCCGTGAACATCAAGAAGCCGCAGTTCCTCAGCCCCACGCAGATCAAGCACATCGTGTCCAAGATCCGCGAAGCGGGCAACGAGAACATCATCCTGTGCGAACGCGGGTCGCAGTTCGGCTACGACAACCTGGTCGTGGACATGCTGGGTTTCCGCGAAATGATCGAATCCACTGGCGGCCTGCCGGCGATTTTCGACGTCACCCACAGCCTGCAGCGCCGCGATGCCGGCAGCGAAGCTTCTGGTGGCCGCCGCCGCCAGGTGGCCGAACTGGCCCGTTCGGGCATGGCGCTGGGCCTGGCCGGCCTGTTCCTGGAAGCGCACCGCGACCCGGACCATGCCCGCTGCGACGGCCCCAGCGCCCTGCCGTTGAGCGCGCTGGAACCGTTCCTGGCCCAGATCAAGGCCGTGGATGAACTGGTCAAGGGCTTTGCGGAGCTCGACATCCGCTGAGCCGGCGGTACCCGCGCGGCGCCATTGGCCTTGGTCCTGTCGCTGAATGTGGGTATCCTTTACTGCTGCCAGCACGCAATGTGCCGGCAGCCAGCGGGCAGGCAACGCGCCTGATCCGCACACGGCCCCGTAGCTCAGCTGGATAGAGCGTCCCCCTCCTAAGGGGAAGGTCGCCCGTTCGAATCGGGCCGGGGTCACCATCATCAGAGCGCGCCAGACACCACCTGCACACTTCTGTCGCCGTGCATTGACGGAAAGAATGTCAGCTTGCGCCGACCATCCTGATGGATCTGCATATGTTGACCCTGGACAGCCGCCTGGAAACTCCGTGGCAGCCTGCAATGCAGGTGCCCGCACCCGAACCGCCGGTGGAAGCGCCGCCCTTGCACGAGCCGCCGGTAACCGAGCCGCCGAGTGAGGCGCCTCCCGAAGGCGATCCCCCGCCGGCCGAGCCACCGTTGGAAGCGCCGGTTCCTGGCAGAGAACGATGACTGCCAGTCGCGCCGCGCATGATGTGCGGCGCTTTTTTTTGCTGATCACGCTGAATGGCGTGACGAGATCGTTGGGCGCGCAGACACGATGCGAAGACGCCGCGTTGCCATCCTGCACACGTGCCTTAACGCTGCTGTTTATCGTCGTCCAAAGGTCACGTCGACTTCATTGCGAATGCGGAAAAGTGGATTCACCCCGACACGGGTCAACACGAATTCTCTTCAGGAGTAGAAATCAGTGAGCACCGAATCCAAGACCGCGCACACCCTCAACGACCTCATCGAGATCGCCCGTGATGGCCAGGACTTCTACACCGAAGCGGCCAAGCAGGTGAAAGATGCCGAGCTGTCCGCGCTGTTCACCCGCATCGCCGGCGTCAAGTCGCAGATCGTCACGTCGCTGAGCAGCACTGTGGCCGCCACCGGCGCAAAGCCGCCCGAACACGGTACCGTGGTGGGCTCCATGCAGCAGTTCTACGGCAAGGTCCGCGCCACCCTGGGCGACACCCAGTACGGTTACGTTGCCGAACTGGAAGAATCCGAAGATCGCCTGCTGAAGGCCTTCAGGGATGCGGCCAATGACAGTGACACGCCGCCGGTCGCGCGCCAGGAGGTCACCCGCCTGCTGCCCGTCGTGGAAGAAACCCACCAGGTCATGCGCGCTCGCAAACACGCCATGAAGCACTAAGCGGCTGCGGCGGTTTCACCCGCCTGCACCTCGCAGCAAGCGCCCCGGCTCCGCCCGGGGCGTTTGCGTATCAGGGGGCCGCGCGATTCCGGACCCCTGCGTACGGGTGTCCGGGATATGGTGCATACTCGATCACAGATATCGTTGGGATTGCTCATGGAACACATGCGTTGGCTCACGCTTCGTCTTGGCAACAACCAGTCCATCGGACCTGTGGTTCTGAAGGAGCTGTGGTCCAACGCGTGCGAGACGAACCAGTCATCGGTCACCCGCGATACCCAGGCCGGGCGCTCGATCGCCTATGCACTGCATGCACCTACCTCGCTCGCGTATCCCAAGCGGGCCGAACTGCGCATGCGCAAGTTGCTTGAAGAAGCCGGCTACACCTTCACCATGGGGTCGCTGGCGGATCGCCCGGCACCGCAGCCGGTGCGTTTCCGCTGAGGTCGCCTGCAGCGTTCATTTCCGGAGCGGCAGCACGCGGCGCATGATGCGCACCTGCACCCCGGTGCGATGCTTTCGCCGCTCCAGCGGCTCCCAGCCGAGCTGGGCATACAGGCCGCCATCGTCACGTTCGGTTTGAAGGAACACTTCGCGCGCGCCATGGCCCTGCGCGATCTCCATCAACGCCGCGATCAGCCCGCTGGCCAGCTCCTTGCCGCGGTGCGCGGGGCACACGTACACGCCACCCAGCCAGTGCAGCCGTTCCGGACGTTCGGTGCGTTCATGGAATTTCAGTTGTGCGGCGGCAATGGGCTGATCGTTGTGCATGGCCATCAACAGCACGGGCAGCTCGTTGTCGTGCAGGAACACCTCCAACCGCTGTTGTTCGTCTTCCAGCGTCGCGCCCGGCATGTGGCAGCCCCAGGTGTCGAAGTACCAGCCGGCAATAACGGGCAACAGGTGGGGGGCCTGGCTGAGTGTAAGAAACGGCATCGGGTATTCCCTGTACGGCGCGACGGTACGTCTCAAGGCAACGCACCCGTTATACCACCCGGGTAACGGGCCTCTGCCGTGACGCGTTGCAGCTTTCCGCAACCGCGCGCAGACTTCAAACACAGACCACGATCTCTCTCACGATGCCTTCACCTGCCTTCAACCTTCGACGCTATGGACACTCATCGGACGTGGACCACCACCCATGGAAGTGGCCTGCACGCCTTGTTCCGCCATGCCTTCGGACTCAGCCCGCAGGTCGCGCCTACACTGCGCCGTGTTTCCATTGCCGGGCATGTAGTCGCTGATGAATCGTTCGATGGGCGTGGGTATCGCCAATGGCGTCGCCGCCGGGGCGCTGTGGGGCGTGGTGTTCCTGGCTCCGGCCGTGCTGAGCCGTTTCAGCGCCGTGCAGCTGTCGGCCGGGCGCTACCTGGTCTATGGGCTCATCGCCGTGGTGCTGCTGGCGCCGCGCTGGCGCGAACTGCGCGAGCGGATCGGCATGGCCGAATGGCGGGGGCTGCTGTGGCTCAGCCTGGCCGGCAACCTGGTGTATTTCGTGCTGCTGGCCCACGCGGTGCAGTGGGCGGGCGGCGCGGCGGCGTCGCTGATCGTCGGGCTGATTCCGGTCGTGGTGACGGTGGCCGGCGTGCGCGAAGAAGGCGCGGTGCCGCTGCGCCAGCTCGCGCCGGCGTTGGCCCTCTGCCTGCTCGGGGTAGCGCTGGTCGGGCATGAGGCGCTGCAGTCCGAGCATGCGCAGGGCTCGGCCAATCAACGGCTGCTGGGCCTGCTGTGCGCGTTCGGTGCGCTGTTCTCGTGGGCGCTGTACTCGATCGGCAACAGCCGCTGGCTGGCGCGGCGGCCGGACCTTTCCGGGCACGATTGGTCGCTGCTGACCGGCGTGGCTACCGGTGCGCTGGCGCTGCTGCTGGTGCCCAGCGCGTTCGTGGTCTCCGGCCCCTCGCATGCCGTGGTCGACTGGATGTGGTTCTGGGTCATCAGTGCGGGCGTGGCGGTGGTGGCATCGGTGCTCGGTAACGCCTGCTGGAACCGGGCCAGCCGCAACCTGCCGCTGACCCTGACCGGGCAGATGATCGTGTTCGAGACACTGTTCGCATTGCTGTACGGATTCGGCTGGCAGCGCCGCTGGCCGACCCTGATGGAATCGCTGGCGATCGTCTGCCTGGTGTCCGGCGTGCTGTTGTGCGCGCATGCGCACCGCCCCCCGAGGGCGGTGGCCGAGCACGCGGGCTGATTGCGTTGCATGGCGAGGATGGTCACATTCGCAACTTGTTTGCCGACGATGCCTGCCGATTGCTGCGTTCGGGTTTTTGCGCTGCAACACTTGACAAGCAGCATGCCGGCGTAGTTTTCTTGGTTCATGGTCCTTGCCGCCGCCACCGCCCCGTTGCTCACCACCGCCCTCATCGGCGGCATGTGCAGCGTTGCCCGGGCCCGCGGTACCACCACCATTACTACCGTCACCACTCGCCTGGTGCGGCCCGTCGTCTTCGCGTAATTTCCGAAAACAACGGCCCCGCACCAGATCAGGTTGCGGGGGATCTCCTTCAGCCTGAATGACGCGGGGCCTCGAATCGAGGTCAGCATGTCTTCTGTCGCCGCTTCACCCGATGCCGCCGCATCGCCTGCATCCTCCTCGCCGCTGCGTGCGGCAACCTCGACGGTCGTGCACAAGTTCGGCGGCACTTCCGTGGCCGACGCTGACCGCTACCGCCATGTGGCCCAGTTGCTGCTGGCCCGCGACGAGGCGGTGCAGGTCACGGTGGTGTCAGCCATGAAGGGCGTGACCGACGCGCTGATCGCCGTGGCCGGTGCCGCTGCCGACAACGCCCCGCAGTGGCGCGACGACTGGCACGCGCTGCGCGCGCGCCATCGCGGTGCTGCGGTGGCCCTGTTGGGCGAGCACGCGGGCGATACGCTGGAATGGCTGGATGCGCGTTTCGATCACCTGGCTGAAGTCCTGGGTGCCTTGGCGGTGATCGGCGAACTGCCGGGTGAGGTGCTCGACCGCGTGCAGGGGCTGGGGGAGGTGTATTCCGCGCAGCTGCTGGGCCTCTACCTGCGCAGCATCGGCGAAGACTGTGCGGTCCTGGATGCGCGCGAGGTGTTGGTGGTGGACCGTGGCGAGCTGGGCGTGGACGTGGACTGGGTGCAGAGCGCGCAGCGCCTGGCGGTGTGGCGGGAAGCGCATGCGGCTGCGCGCGTGGTGGCCACCGGATTCGTCGCGCGCGATCGCCGCGACCGGGTGACCACGCTGGGACGCAACGGCAGCGACTATTCCGGTGCGATTTTCGCAGCGCTGTTCAACGCCGACGAACTGCACATCTGGACCGACGTGGACGGGGTGCTCTCGGCCGATCCGCGGGTGGTGCCAGAAGCCGTGCAGCTGGAAGCGCTCAGCTACGACGAAGCCTGCGAACTGGCGTATTTCGGTGCCAAAGTGGTGCACCCGCAGACGATGTCGCCGGCCATCGAACGCGGCCTGCCGATCATCATCCGCAACACCTTCCACCCCGATCACCCCGGTACCCGGATCACCGCCGAACGCACCGCGTCCGGCCCGATCAAGGGCCTGACCCTGAGCGCGGAACTGGCGCTGCTCAACCTGGAGGGCACCGGCCTGATCGGCGTACCGGGCACCGCAGAGCGCGTGTTCGCCGCGCTGCGCAACGCGCACGTGTCGGTCGTGATGATCTCGCAGGGGTCGTCGGAACATTCGATCTGCTGCGTGGTGCGCCAGGCCGAAGCGCAACGTGCGCGCGATGCCCTGCTGCAGGCGTTCGCGCACGAACTCGGCCTGGGCCAGGTGCAGCGCGTGCAGCTCACCGACAACGTCAGCGTACTGGCGGCGGTGGGTGATGGCATGGCTGGCCAACCGGGCGTGGCCGCTCGCCTGTTCGAATCACTGGGGCGCGCGCAGGTCAACATCCTGGCCATCGCGCAGGGCTCTTCCGAACGCAACATCTCGGTGGCGGTGGACAGCCGTCACGCAACCAAGGCCCTGCGTGCGGCGCACGCCGGGTTCTGGCTGTCGCCGCAGACCTTCTCGGTGGGTGTGATCGGCCCGGGCAATGTCGGCGCTGCGCTGCTGGACCAGTTGCTGGCCGCGCAGCCGACGCTGCTGACGCGGGCCAACGTGGACCTGCGGGTGCGCGCGGTGGCCTCGCGCAACCGCATGCATCTGGATGCACGAGGCGTGCAGGGCGACTGGCGCGCTGCACTTGCCGGGCAGGCGCAGGCGACCGACCTGGAGCAGTTCACCGAGCACCTTCTGTCGGCGCATCTTCCGCATGCATTGATCATCGATTGCAGCGGCAGCGCCGAGGTGGCCGACCGCTATGCCGGCTGGCTGCAGGCCGGCATCCACGTAGTCACGCCCAACAAGCAGGCCGGTGCCGGCCCGCTGCCGCGCTACCACGCCATCCGCGAGGCGGCGGCCGCCACCGGCGCGCGGTTCCGCTACGAGGCGACCGTGGGTGCAGGACTGCCGGTGATCACCACGCTGCGCGACCTGGTCGATACCGGCGATGAAGTGCTGGCCGTCGATGGCATCTTCTCCGGCACGCTGGCCTGGCTGTTCAACACGTACGACGGCCAGGTGCCGTTCTCCGAGCTGGTCGCCCAGGCGCGCGGCATGGGCTACACCGAACCGGACCCACGCGACGATCTTTCCGGCGTGGATGTCGCGCGCAAACTGGTCATCCTGGCGCGCGAAGCCGGCCGCGAGCTCAGCCTGGAACAGGTCAGCGTGGAAAGCCTGGTGCCCGAGGCACTGCGCCAGGCCAGCGTGGACGACTTCATGGGCGGGCTGGCATCGGTCGATGGCGAGTTTGCCGAACGGCTGCAGCAGGCCCGGGCGCGGGGCGCAGTGCTGCGTTACGTGGCGCGGTTGTCCGCTGATGCGGCGCAGGTCGGCCTGGTGGAGCTGCCGGCCGATCATGCGTTCGCCAACCTGCGCCTGACCGACAACGTGGTGCAGTTCACCACGCGCCGCTATTGCGACAACCCGCTGGTGGTGCAGGGTCCGGGGGCGGGTCCGGAAGTGACTGCCGCGGGCGTGTTCGCCGATGTCCTGCGGGTGGCTGCCGGCGAAGGAGCGCGTCTGTGAGCATGGCGGGCGAAGTACGGGAAGCGCGTGCGTTTTCACCGGCATCGGTGGGCAATGTCGCGGTGGGATTCGACATTCTTGGCCATGTCATTGCGGGCGTCGGTGATACCGTGACCGTGCGCCGCACCGAGGCGCCGGGTGTGCGGATCATCGCCATCCGCGGCACCGTCGTCGACCTGCCGCTGGCGGCCGCCGAGAACACCGCAGGCGCCGCGTTGCTGGCGATGATCGACGTGCTGGCGTTGCCGTTCGGGTTCGAACTGGAAATCGACAAGGGCATCGCACTGGGCTCGGGCATGGGCGGTTCGGCGGCCTCGTGCGTGGCCGCGCTGGTGGCGGCCAATGCGCTGCTGGACACGCCCCTGCCGCGCGAGGCGCTGTATCCGTTCGCGTTGACCGGTGAAGCCGTCGCCAGTGGCGGCCGGCACGGCGACAACCTGGGGCCGATGCTGCTGGGCGGACTGGTGCTCAGCACGATGGATCGGCTGGTGAGCATCCCGGTGCCGGCGGGCTGGTACAGCCTGCTGGTGCATCCGGACGCGGTGCTGGAAACGCGCCGCGCACGCGCGGCGCTGCAGGGCAGCTACACCCTGCCGGAATTCGTCACGCAAAGCGCGAATCTGGCGCTGGTGCTGAGCGGCTGCTTCCGCAGTGATGCCGGGCTGGTGCGCGCCGGCCTGCGCGACGTGCTGGTGGAACCGCGCCGTGCCGGCCTCATCGAGGGGTTCGCCGCCGCCCGCGACGCCGCGCTGGCCGCAGGTGCACTGGGCGCCAGCATCTCCGGGGCCGGTCCCAGCGTGTTCGCGTGGTTTGACAGCCAGGCGGCGGCACAGGCCGCACAGCGCGCCGTGCAGGCAGCCTTTGCCGAGGCGGGCTTCGACAGCCAGGGCTGGGTATCACTGTTGAACGCGCCGGGGGCGCAGCTGCTGTGAGCGCGGTTTCTTCTCTTCTGCCAGGATCTGCCATGCATTTCGTTTCGACCCGCCATGCCGCACCGGCTGCAACCCTCAGTGCCGCCATCGCCGCCGGCCTGGCCCCCGATGGCGGGCTGTATGTTCCGCAGCAGCGACCGCAGCTGCGGCGCTGGCAGGCGCAGGGCACCCTGGCGCGCAACGCCGAAGCGGTGCTTGCACCGTTCGTCGCCGGCGACGCGCTCGCCCCGCACCTGGCCGCATTGTGCGAGGAAGCGTTCAACTTCCCCGCGCCGCTGCGTGCGCTCGCCACCCCCGGCGACCACGTGCTTGAGCTGTTCCATGGGCCCACCGCAGCGTTCAAGGATTTCGGGGCGCGCTTCCTGGCCGCCAGTCTCGCCCGGCTCCCGCGTGATCGTGCCCGGCCGTTGACGATCGTGGTGGCCACCTCGGGCGATACCGGCGCGGCCGTCGCCGCGGCCTTCCATCGCCAGCCTGGCATCCGCGTGGTGGTGCTGTATCCGGATGGTCGCGTGTCGCCGCGCCAGGCGCACCAGCTGGGATGCTTTGGCGACAACATCCATGCGCTGCGCGTGGCCGGTTCGTTCGATGACTGCCAGGCGATGGTGAAGCAGGCGCTGGGCGACCGCGAGTTGCAGGCGCAGGTGCCGTTGAGTTCGGCCAACAGCATCAGCCTGGGGCGCTGGCTGCCGCAGATGAGCTATTACGCCGATGCTGCGCTGACCCATCATGAGGCGACGGGTGAGGTACTGAACCTGGTGGTGCCCACCGGCAACCTGGGCAACGCGATGGCAGCGGTGCTCGCGCGTGCGATGGGCCTGCCACTGGGGCAGGTCGCCTTGGCCACCAATGCCAATGACGTGCTGCCGCGCTTCTTCCACGGCGGTGCGTACCGGCCGCAGCACAGCGTGGCGACACTGGCCAACGCGATGGACGTGGGTGCGCCCAGTAATTTCGAGCGGCTGCGCTGGCTGTATTCGGAGGACGACGATGCGCTGCGCACGTCGTTCCGCGTCGAAGCAGTGGAGGATGCGGTGATCCGGGAACTGATCGCGCGACGCCACGCCGCCGCAGGCGAGGTGTTCTGCCCGCACACCGCCACCGCAGCGAAACTACTCGAACAGCTGCGCGCTGAAGGCGTGCAGGGCGATTGGGCGGTGGCCGCCACCGCGCACCCGGCCAAATTCGAATCGGTGGTGGAACCGCTGATCGGCCGCCCCATCGAGGTGCCGCCAGCACTGGCGGCGCTGCTGGAACGCCCCCCACATGCCGAACCGTGCCCGCCGCATTACGCGGCGCTGCGCGAATTCCTGCTTTCCTGATGTATCAAGATCCCAACCCGGGACGTAGAAATTCGTAGGGTCGACCCATGGTCGACCACCGCGCAACGCGCGGCACAAGCCTCCGAAACCGGATCATTTCCGTTGGCTCATGCCCGACCGGGGTTAAAAACAACCGAAGCCGCCCCTCAGCCCCCGCAGAGCACCTGCAACCCAGCCTCGTCCAGAATCTCAACAGTATTCAGATGGGGCAGGGCGACCAGGCCCTGTTGCCGCAGCTTGGTGAACGTACGGCTCACCGTTTCCATGGTCAGGCCAAGGTGGTCGGCGATGTCGCTGCGCCCCATCGGCAGGGTCACCCGCAGGCCATTGCCGCCCAGCCGCGCTTCGCGCGCGGCCAGCCGCAGCAGGAAATCGGCCAGCTTCTCGGCCGGCTGCAGGCGGCCCAGCGCCAGCGCGGCATCGGTCGCCTCGTCCAGCGCCTGGCAGGCGCGCTGCAGCAGCTTGCGCTCCAGGTGCGGGTAGCGCGCGCGCAGGTCCTTCATCGGGGCCAGACCCACGCGGCAGACGCGGCTGTCGGCGATGGCCTCGATGTCATGGCGGTGGTGGTCGCTGCCGGTCAGGCCGAGATAATCGCCGGGCAGCACGAACCCGCTGATCTGGCGGCGTCCGTCGGCCAGGGTGCGGACCAGCCGCAAGGCGCCCGAGGTCAAGGTATAGACATGTTGGCGCGCCTCGCCGGCGCGGGCCAGGGTGGCCCCCAGCAGCAGCGGCTGCGACACCGTGACCCGTTCCAGCGCCTGGACTTCGTCGGGCGACAGTGCCGAACACACGGCCAGGTGCCGTACCGAGCAGTGCAGGCAGTCGCGCAGCGGCGGGTAGCCCGGTGCGGGATCGTCTACAGCGGCAACGGCGGTTCCGGAGTGGGGCCGGGTCATGTCAAACCAGGAAACGGGGGCCTGCCTATGATACGTCATGCGCCGGTTGACCCGGTTGACCCGGTTCGAGAGGGTCGATGGCGGCCGCGCGGCCTGGCTGCGGCTAGAATATGCAGCTCGCTCTTCCCACGTTCCCCCGCAGGAGTCCCGCAAGTGATCAAGCCCCGTACGCCGCCCGGCATCATGGAATTGCTGCCGCGCGAGCAGATCGCGTTCCAGCGCATGCTGGACGTCATCCGCCGCAATTACGAGCGGTTCGGGTTCCTGCCGGTGGAAACCCCGGTGTTCGAGCTGTCGGATGTGCTGCTGACCAAGTCCGGTGGCGAGACCGAGCGCCAGGTATATTTCGTGCAGTCCACCGGCGCGCTGGCCAATGCCGCCGAGGCCGGCGACAAGGGCCTGCCGGAGCTGGCCCTGCGTTTCGACCTGACCGTGCCGCTGGCGCGTTACGTAGCCGAGCACGAGCACGACCTGACCTTCCCGTTCCGTCGTTACCAGATGCAGCGCGTGTACCGTGGCGAGCGCGCCCAGCGTGGCCGTTTCCGCGAGTTCTACCAGTGCGATATCGACGTGATCGGCAAGGACAGCCTGAGCACCCGTTATGACGCCGAAGTGCTGGCGGTCATCCACGCGGTGTTCGCCGAGCTGCGCATCGGTGATTTCTCGGTGCAGTTGAACAACCGCAAGCTGATGCGCGGCTTCTTCGAAAGCCTGGGCGTGGCCGACGGCGAGCGCCAGATGGCGGTGCTGCGCGAAGTCGACAAGCTCGACAAGCGCGGCCCGGATTACGTGCGCGAGACGTTGACCGGTGAAGGCTTCGCGATTCCGGCCGAGCAGGTGGACCGGATCCTGGCGTTCGTGGCGGTGCGCTCGAGCAACCATGCCGATGCGCTGGCCCAGCTGGATGCACTGGTTACCGATGGCGGCGCCAGCGAGACGCTGAAGTTGGGTGTGGCTGAGCTGCGCGAGGTGCTGCAGCTGGTCAAGGCGCTGGGCGTGCCGGAAACGGCGTACTGCCTGAACTTCTCGATTGCACGCGGCCTGGATTACTACACCGGCACGGTGTACGAGACCACGCTGACCGACCACCCGCAGATCGGTTCTATCTGTTCGGGCGGCCGTTACGAAGACCTGGCCAGCCACTACAGCAAGTCCAAGCTGCCGGGCGTGGGCATCTCCATCGGCCTCACGCGCCTGTTCTGGCAGCTGCGCGAAGCCGGGCTGATCGCCGGCATCGACGACAGCAGCGTGCATGCACTGGTGGCGTTGATGGACGACAGCGGCCTGGCAGATTCGCTGGATATCGCCCGTCGCCTGCGCGTGGGTGGCATCAATGCGGAAGTGCAGATGGAGCCGAAGAAGATCGGCAAGCAGTTCCAGTACGCGGCCAAGGCAGGCATCCGTTTCGTGGTGCTGGCCGGTGAGGACGAGCTGGCGCGTGGCGTGGTGGCGGTGAAGGACCTGCTGCGCGAGCAGCAGTTCGAAGTCGCCCGCGATGAGCTGGCCAGCGCCCTGCAGGTAGAGCTGGAGCAGGCCCGCGCCATGGCGTAAGGGGTAGGGCCTGTTGAGTCACTCGACAACGGCACCTTCGGGTGCCGTTGTCGTTTCCGTGTCGCAAGACCGGTAGCGCCGGCCGCTGGCCGGCCTTGGGAACGGGTGGTCGTTTGTGATACCTCAACGTCAACGGCGAACAGCCCGCGTCTGATTGCTACGTGCAGGGGCGGCCGCCGGGTAGCCCCGCTCCGAGGCACGCCGTGAACCCGTCCATGGGGGCTGCTAGAAAACATCCATGTTTTCTAGCGTCTCTCCGGGGGCTACCCGACGGCCGCCCCCGTACGTTGTCGCGATGCGGCTGGAAGAGCGGCCGGGCAGTGCCCGGCTCTACCGCGTTTGTCTTGGCCACCGGCCATCTGTCAGAGGATCGCCCGGGGTCGGTTTGCGGGGGAATCGGCGCCATGGATGGCGACCGCTTAGCCCCCATGGATGGGTTTACGGCGACCCCGCAAACCGGCACCGGGCGACCCAAACCAGGGATCGCTAGACCCAAGGGCTGTTCGCCTAAATCCAACAGCAGCGCGGCCGAGCCCGGCTCTCCCGGATCGCGACGGCTTGGCATGGCCTCACTTGTGCGCTAATGTAATAGCACGCTATTACATTGATACGATGAAAATTCGCCCTGTCCCCCGTGAGAAAGACCCCCAGGCCGACCTGGGCAGCCTGGCTGGCGCCTTTGCCGGCCTGTCCAGCGCCGAGCAGGTCACCGCGTTCCTGCGCGACCTGTGTACCCCGGCCGAGCTGGAGGCACTGTCGGACCGCTGGAAGGTGGTGCCGCTGCTCAAGCAGGGCGTGCCGTATCGCGAAATCCACGAATTGACCGGTGTCAGCGTGACCACCACCGGGCGCGTGGCGCGCTCGCTGGACCATGGCCACGGCGGCTATGCCGCCGCCATTGCCGCGACCGCCACGCCTGCACCCCCTGAATCCGAGTAGAGACCTCCCCCATGAGTGCAACCCAGACCGCCCCGGCCCGTGACCGGCTGCGTATTGCCATCCAGAAGAACGGGCGCCTGGCCGAACCCGCGCGCAGCCTGCTTACCGCCTGCGGGCTGAGCTGGCGGCAGAGCCGCGACAAGCTGTTCTGCTACGGCGAATCGCTGCCGGTGGACCTGCTGCTGGTGCGCGATGATGACATCCCCGGTTTGATCGCCGATGGCGTGTGCGATTTCGGCATCGTCGGCCGCAACGAGCTGGACGAGCAGGGCGCTGCGCGCCGCCGGATCGGCCTGCCGGATGCCTACCAGGCGCTGCGCGGCCTGAACTTCGGCCAGTGTCGGTTGATGTTGGCCGTGCCCGAGGAATGGGACTGGCAGGGCGTGCAGCAGCTGGCCGGCAAGCGCATCGCCACCAGCTACCCGGCCATCCTGGCCAACTGGCTGGCCGAGCGTGGCGTGGACGCGCAGGTGGTGGAACTGTCCGGTTCGGTGGAAATCGCCCCCCGTCTTGGCACCGCCGACCTGATCTGCGACCTGGTGTCCAGCGGTGCCACCCTGGCAGCCAACCAGCTCAAGCCGGTGGAAACGCTGCTGGAAAGCGAAGCGGTGCTGGCCGGCCCGGTGAAGACCCCCGACGATGCCCGCGCCTGCCTGATGGCGATGCTGCTGCGCCGCCTTGACGGCGTGGTGAAGGTGCAGGACAGCAAGCTGCTGATGTTCCGCGCAGAGCTGGACCGCGTGTCCGAGCTGGCCCGCCTGCTGCCCGACGCGGACCCGCTGGTGCAGCTGCCCGATGATGGCGGCCACCTGCGTTTGCAGACCATGTGCCACGGTGCGTTGACCTGGCAGCGGCTTGAGGAGCTGGAGCGCGCGGGCGCCCAGGGATTGATGGTGTTGAGCGTGGAGCGGTCGCTGGCATGAATCGTCTGCAATGGTCCCAGTTGAGCGACACCGCCCAGGCCGAGGCGCTGCAGCGCCCGGTGCAGGCGGTGGCCGCGCGTACCCGTGAATTGGTGGCCGCGTTGATCGCGGCGGTGCGTGATGATGGCGATGCCGCATTGCGCGAGATCAGCCTGCGCTTCGATGGCGTGGCGCCTACCTCGTTCGAAGTGAACGACGAAGAATTCGCCGCCGCCGAGCGCGCGGTGCCCACAGCGCTGCGCCAGGCGATGACCGAGGCTGCCGAACGCATCCGTCTGTTCCACAAGGCCGGCATGAGCCAGGGCTATGCGGTGGAGACCGCGCCGGGCGTGCGCTGCGAACGCATGCTGCGCCCGATTGGGCGGGTCGGCCTTTACGTGCCGGCGGGCAGTGCGCCGCTACCGTCCACCGCGTTGATGCTGGGCGTACCGGCGCAGCTGGCCGGGTGCCGTGAAGTGGTGCTGTGCACGCCGCCGCGCCGCGATGGCAGCGCCGATCCGGCGGTGCTGGTGGCCGCGCGCCTCACCGGCGTGCACCGCGTCTTCAAGCTGGGCGGTGCGCAGGCCATTGCGGCGATGGCCTATGGCACGCTCAGCGTGCCTGCCTGCGACAAGCTGTACGGGCCGGGCAACAGCTACGTGACCGAAGCCAAGCAGCAGGTCGCCCAGGATGGCGCCGCCGCCATCGACATGCCCGCCGGCCCTTCCGAAGTGCTGGTGATTGCCGATGCCGGTGCCAATCCCGCCTTCGTCGCCGCCGATCTGCTCTCGCAGGCCGAACACGGCCCCGATTCGCAGGTGCTGCTGCTGACCGATGATGCCGACATGCTGTCCCGGGTGGAAGCGCAGGTGCAGGTGCAGCTGGCCCAGCTCTCGCGTGCCGACATCGCCGCGCAGGCGCTGCAGTCTTCCCGCCTGGTCCTGGTTGATTCGCTGGTGCAGGCCTTCCAGATCAGCAACCGCTATGCGCCCGAGCACCTGATCCTGGCGCTGCGCGAACCGCGCGACTGGCTGGCGCAGGTGGAAGCGGCCGGTTCGGTGTTCCTTGGCGATTACACCCCCGAAGCATTGGGCGATTACTGCAGCGGCACCAACCACGTGCTGCCCACCGCCGGTGCCGCGCGCGCGTACAGCGGGGTGAGCGTGGCCAGCTTCCAGAACATGATCAGCGTGCAGTCCGCGACCGCGCAGGGCATCGCCGCCATCGGCGACTGCGCCCGTGTACTGGCGCGTGCCGAAGGGCTGGATGCGCACGAGAATGCCGTGGCGCTGCGCATGGAGTCGGCCGCATGACCGCTGCCACCGTGCTCGATCTGGTCCGCAGCGACCTGCGCGCGTTTGCCGGCTACTCCTCGGCGCGCAGCAGCGCGCTGGTGGGGGATGTGTGGCTCAACGCCAATGAAGCGGCCTGGGCCAACCCTGTCGACGCGCAGGGAACTGCCCGCCGCTATCCCGAACCGCAGCCCGAAGCGCTGCGTGCGCGGCTGGCGGCGCTGTATGGCTGCAGGGCCGAGCAGTTGCTGATCGGCCGCGGCAGCGATGAAGCCATCGATCTGTTGGTCCGCGCATTGTGCGAGCCGGGCAGGGATGCCGTGCTGGTCACCCCGCCGGTGTTCGGCATGTATGCGGTGTGCGCGCGGCTGCAGAACGCGCCACTGCTGGAGGTGCCACTGCGTGACGCTGGCGATGCGCTGGAGGCGGATATCGACGCCATCATCGCCACCGCCCTGGCCGGCAACGCCAAGCTGGTGTTCCTGTGCACGCCGTCGAACCCGGCTGGCAGCACGATCGCGCTGGCCGATATCGAACGCGTCGCGCGGGCGCTGCGGGGCAGGGCGCTGGTAGTGGTGGATGAGGCATACGGCGAGTACGCTGAACAGCCTTCGGCCACCACCTTGCTGGCGGACCATGACAACGTGGCAGTGCTGCGTACCTTGTCCAAGGCGCACGCGCTGGCTGCAGCGCGTATCGGCAGCCTGATCGCCGCCCCGGCGTTGATCCAGGTGCTGCGCCGTTGCCAGGCCCCGTATCCGGTGCCGGCCCCGTGCGCGGCACTGGCGCTGGCCGCGTTGGACGCAGCCGCGCTCGAGATCACCGCCGCGCGCGTGGATCAGATCAAGCGCGAACGTGCCCGTCTGGCAGATGCGCTGCAACAGGCACCTGGGGTGGCGCGCGTGTATCCCTCGCAGGGCAACTACCTGCTGGTCCGTTTCAGCGATGCCCAGGCTGCGTTCGACGCGCTGCTGGCCGCTGGCGTGGTGGTGCGCGACCAGCGCGCCGCCCCGCAACTGCACGATGCGCTGCGCATCACCCTTGGCAGCCCGGAGCAGAACGACCGCGTGCTGCAGGCACTCAGCGCCCGGAGGGCCGCCGCATGACCCCCATCCTGTTCGTCGACCGCGACGGCACCCTGATCGAAGAACCTGCCGATTTCCAGATCGACGCGTACGAGAAGATCCGCTTCGTGCGCGATGTGATCCCGGCGATGCTGAAGCTGCGCGATGCCGGCTACCAGTTCGTGATCGTCAGCAACCAGGACGGTCTGGGCAGCGAGGGCTACCCGCAGGCCGCCTTCGATGGCCCCAACAACCTGATGCTGCAGATCTTTGCCAGCCAGGGCATCGTGTTCCGTGACGTGCTCATCGACGGCACCTGGCCGCACGACAACGCGCCCACGCGCAAGCCGGGCATCGGCATGATGCTGCCGTACCTGCAGGACCGCAGCATCGACTGGGCACGCTCGGGCATGGTCGGCGACCGCCCGACCGACATCCAGTTCGCGCAGAACATGAACATCCGTGGTTTCCAGCTGCGCACCGAACAGTTTGGCGGCGAGTGGGACTGGAACGGCATCGCGCATGAGCTGGCCGATGCCCCACGCCGCGCCACCGTACAGCGCAACACCAAGGAGACCCGCATCCGGGTCGAGGTCGACCTGGACCGCACCGCCGAACCGCAGACCCACACCGGTCTACCGTTCTTCGACCACATGCTGGAGCAGATCGGCAAGCACGGCGGCTTCGCGCTGAGCGTGCAGGCTGAAGGCGACCTGCATATCGACGAGCACCACACCATCGAAGACACCGGGCTGGCCCTGGGCCAGGCCCTGCGCGAAGCACTGGGCGACAAGCGCGGCATCGGCCGCTATGGCTTCTCCCTGCCGATGGACGAGACCCTGGCCAGTGCCGCGCTGGACTTCAGCGGCCGCCCGTACTTCGTGTTCGAAGGCGAGTTCAAGCGCGAGCGGGTGGGGGACATGCCCACCGAGCTGGTGCCGCACTTCTTCCGTTCGCTGTGCGATGCCTCGGGCCTGAACCTGCACCTGAGCGTGCGCGGCGACAACGACCACCACAAGGTCGAAGCGTGTTTCAAGGCACTGGCCCGCGCACTGCGCCAGGCACTGCCGCGCCAGGGCACCGCGCTGCCCAGCACCAAGGGGGCACTGTGACCGACGTTGCCCTCATCGATGCCGGCGGTGCCAATCTTGGCTCGGTGCGCTATGCACTGGAACGGCTGGGTGCGCGCGTGCAGCTGGTGCGCGATGCCGCAGGCCTGCGCGGTGCATCGCGGGTGATCCTGCCCGGCGTGGGCGCTGCACCGCACGGCATGGCACGTCTGCATGCGCAGGACCTGGTGCAGCCCCTGCGTGAGCTGCAGGTGCCGCTGCTGGGTATCTGCCTGGGCATGCAGTTGCTGTTCGAACACTCCGAAGAGGGCAACGTGGAATGCCTGGGCCTGCTGCCCGGTGTGGTCCGCCACCTGCACCCGGCCACCGGCATCCGCGTGCCGCACATGGGCTGGAACCGGCTGCTGCCGCTGCGCCAGGCGGCGTTGATGGATGGCGTGGCCGACCGCGCCAGCGCCTACTTCGTGCACAGCTATGCGGCCCCTTTGAACGAACACACCGTGGCCGCCTGCGACCACGGCGGCCTGTTCGCGGCGGTGGTGCAGCGCGGTCGCCACAGCGGCGCGCAGTTCCACCCCGAGCGTTCCGCTGCCACCGGCGCGCGGATCCTGCGCAACTTCCTCGAGAACGAACCCGCATGAGTTTCACCGTCTATCCCGCGTTGGACATCCGTGAGGGGCGCGTGGTGCGCCTGCTGCAGGGCGATTACGCCCAGCAGACCACCTACGGCGACGATCCGCTGCCGCGCGCGAACGCGTTCGCTGCAGCGGGCGCGAGCTGGATGCACCTGGTCGACCTGGACGCCGCGCGCGCCGGCGGCTACACCCTCGCCCCGCTGCTCTCCGCCATCGCCAGCGAAAGCGGCCTGAACGTGCAGACCGGGGGCGGCATCCGTCGCCGTGACGACGTGGCGCGGCTGCTGGATGCCGGCGCGGCGCGCGTGGTGGTGGGCTCGGTGTCGGTACGCGAACCGGAGACCGTGATCGGCTGGCTGCAGGAATTTGGCGCCGATCGCCTCACCATCGCACTCGACGCGCGCCAGGCCGACGACGGCCGCTGGCTGCTGCCGGTGCATGGCTGGACCGAAACCGCCGACGTGACGTTGGACGTGCTGGCGCAGCGTTACGCGCAGGCCGGCATGCGCCACCTGCTGTGCACCGACATCGCCCGCGACGGCATGCTGTCCGGCCCCAACATCGACCTGTATCGGCACCTGTCCGCGCTGCTGCCCGGTGTGGCGGTGCAGGCGTCGGGCGGCGTTCGCAGCGCCGCTGACGTGGCCGAAGCGAAGGCCGCCGGGTGTGGTGGCGCGATCCTCGGCAAGGCGCTGCTGGAAGGGCGCATGACCCTGCAGGAGGCGCTGGCATGCTGAGTCGCCGGTTGATTCCCTGCCTGGACGTGCGCGACGGTCGCGTGGTCAAGGGCGTGCGCTTCCGCGATCACGTGGACATGGGCGACATCGCCGAGCTCGCGCTGCGCTACCGCGACCAGGGCGCCGACGAGCTGGTGTTCTACGACATCGGCGCCAGCCCGGAAGGGCGTGCCGTGGATGTGGGGTGGATCGAACGCATCGCGCGCCTGATCGACATTCCGTTCTGCGTGGCGGGCGGCATCAGCGACGTGGAGACCGCGCGCCGGGTACTGTATGCCGGCGCGGACAAGATCTCCATCAATTCGCCCGCATTGGGCCGCCCAGCGCTGATCGAGGAGCTGGCCGATGCCTTCGGTGTGCAGTGCGTGGTGGTCGGCATCGATTCGGTGCGCGAGCCCGATGGCGAGTGGCGCGTGCGCCGCTTCAGCGGTGACCCCGACAAGACCCAGGCAGTACCGATGCGCACGCTGGACTGGCTGGCGGAAGCCCAGCGCCGTGGCGCTGGCGAGATCGTGCTCAACTGCATGGACAGCGACGGCGTGCGCCGCGGCTACGACGTGGCCCAGCTGCGCCAGGCGCGGGCGTTGTGCAGCGTGCCGCTGATCGCCTCCGGCGGTGCCGGCGACATGCAGCACTTCGCCGATGTGTTCGACCAGGCCGATGTCGACGGTGCGCTGGCCGCCAGCGTGTTCCACAGTGGCGCCATTGCCATTCCCGCGCTCAAGCAGTTCCTGCGCGCGCAGCAGATCGAGGTACGAGATGTCTATTGAAGTATTGCCGTCGCGCGAGGCGCTGGAACAGCTGGACTGGGCCAAGGGCGATGGGCTGCTGCCGGTGGTGGTGCAGGATGCCGATACGCTGGCGGTGCTGATGCTGGGTTATGCCAATGCCGAATCGCTGGCCTTGACCCTGGAGACCGGGCACATGACCTTTTACAGCCGCAGCAAGCAGCGCCTGTGGACCAAGGGCGAGTCATCCGGCAACGTGCTGGCGGTGGTGGCCGTGCGCGTGGACTGCGACCGCGACACCCTTCTGGTGAGCGCGCGCCCGGCTGGGCCCACCTGCCACACCGGCAGCGAGAGCTGCTTTGCCCAGGCGCCAGGCAGTTTCCTTGGCCGTCTCGACGCGCTGGTGCGCGAACGCGAGCAGCAGCGTCCGGCCAACAGCTACACCACCGGCCTGTTCGAACAGGGCCTGCGCCGGATCGCGCAGAAGGTGGGCGAGGAAGGCGTGGAAACCGCGCTGGCCGGCGTGGTCCAGGACGAGGGTGCACTGCTTGGCGAATCGGCCGACCTGCTGTTCCACCTGACCGTGCTGCTGCGCGCCCGCGGGCTGTCGCTGCAGGATGCGGTCGCCGTGCTGGCGGCCCGCCACGCCGGGTGAGCAGGCGGCCCGCCATTTAACGTCGTTGAAACGGGCCGCAGGCGATCATGTGTGGCTTTACAATCGCCCACCTTCAACGGAACGCCTCGATGACCCGCACTGCTGCCTGGCTGGCCTGCCTGCTGTTGATGTCCGCACCTGCCTGGTCCAGCGAGGCCACCGTGACCGGCAAGGTCTACCAGGAGCGCGACGGGAAACCCGGGCGCGGCCCAACCGACCCGGCCCTGGCGGGGGTGCAGGTTTCCAACGGCGAACAGATCGTGCGTACCGCAGCCGACGGCAGCTACAGCCTGCCGGTCCGCGAGGGCCAGACGGTATTCGTGATCAAGCCCGACGAGTTCCGCTTCCCCGCAGCGGAGAACGGCATGCCCGGCTATTGGCGGCATTACGCGCCGCAGGGGTCGCCACGGCTGAAGTACGACGGCATCGCCGCCACCGGCAGCAACACCCGCAATTGGGATTTCGCGCTGGAGCCGGTCGAGGACGCCGACACGGCGCGGGCCGGCTTCGAGATGCTGGTTTTCACCGATTCGCAGACCGCCAGCCGCCAGGACGTGGACTACTACCAGCGTGCCATCGTCGAGCCGATCATCGGCAAGCATCCGGCGCGGCTGGGCACCACGCTGGGCGACATCGTCAACGACGATCTGTCCCTGTATCCCCAGATCAACAAGGCCACCGCACAGCTGCAGGTGCCGTGGTTCCATGTGCCGGGCAACCACGACCTGGACATGGATGCCGGTGATGACCGCCATTCGCTGGACAGCTGGCGCGCGGTCTATGGCCCGGACACCTATGCGGTGGAAGAGGGCGGCGCCAGCTTCGTGTTCCTCGATGATGTCGTCTACGATCCGACTGCGAAGCCGAAGTACGTGGGCGGCCTGCGCCCGGACCAGTTCACCTTCCTGGCGAACTACCTGAAGGGCCTGCCGCGTGACCGCCTGCTGGTGCTGGGCATGCACATTCCCCTGTTCGATGCCGCGCCGGGCCGCGAGACCTTCCGCCACGCCGATCGCACGCGCCTGTTCGCACTGCTCAAGGATTTTCCGCACGTGCTGGTGCTCAGTGGCCACAGCCACACGCAGCAGCACTACTACCACGGTGCGGCCGAAGGCTGGCAGGGCAGCCAGCCGCTGCATGAGTACAACGTGGGCGCGGCCTGTGGCGCGTTCTGGTCCGGGGTGAAGGACAGCAGCGGCATTCCCGATGCCACCATGAGCGATGGCACGCCGAATGGCTACGCGGTGCTGTCGGTGAAGGCCGGCGGCGACTACGGCCTGCGCTACTACGTGGCGCGCGCGCCGGATGACTATCAGATCGCGCTGCACGCACCGAAGGTGCTGCGCAAGGGCGCCTACCCGGCATGGGGCGTCTACGCCAACGTGTTCATGGGCCAGGAAGATACGCGGGTGGAGTACCGCGTTGACGACGGTGCATGGCAGGGCATGAAGCGGGTGGAGCAGCCCGACCCGCGCCTGCTGGTCGAAAACGTCGCTGATGACACTGCAGAACGCCTGCGCGGCTTCGACCGCTCGCCCGAAGCCACCCCCTCACCGCACCTCTGGCGCGGCGCGCTGCCCACCGATCTGGCCGCCGGCCCCCACAAGGTAGAAGTACGCGCCGTCCACGCCGATGGCCCCACCGCCACCGCCAGCACCACCTACCGCCTCCAGGCAGCAAAGCCGTAGTGCCAGGCCCTGCCTGGCAACCAGGCGGTGCTGGCCCCAGCGCCAGTACGCCCAAGTACGGCATCAACGGCTTTGCAAAGCCAGCACGATCACCGAAAATCCCGGCAATGAAATCGAATCCACCCAAGGCCTGCGAGTGAGCGTTGCGATACCGTTTCCGGACGCCCATCCGGTTCACCCTGAAGTGTCGAGCGCGCTGCTGCCACGCCCGGGTTCCCAAGGCGACACCCTGATCGTCGCCGACGTCGGCGGCACCTATGCACGCCTGGCACTGGCAGACGTGGTCGTCGGCCAAGCGCCCCGCATCCGCAACCTGCGCCGTTACGCATGCGCCGATTTCGCCAGCCTGGCCGCCATCCTGGCGGCGTTCCGTGCGTCGCAGCATCTCGCGCCCGCCACTGCCGTGGTGGCCATCGCGGGGTTGCTCGAGGGCGACCATCTGGTCAACACCAACCTGCCATGGTCGGTCTCGGTAGCAGCGACCCGGCGTGACGCCGGGTTGGCCACGCTCGATCTGATCAACGATTTCGAAGCCGTTGCCTACGCGATTCCGCACGTGGCGCAGGACACACTGGTCGCCTTGAACGGCGAACCGGCCGATGGCGGCCGCTGGCCGGCATTGGTGCTGGGGCCGGGCACTGGCCTGGGCGGTGCGTTGCGCTTCGAGGCCGGTGCACGCGCGGTGCTGGCCAGCGAGGCAGGGCACGCGGCGCTCGGCGCCGGCACTGCGCTGGAACTGCAGGTGCTGCAGCAGATGCTGGCGCGCTGGGAGCACGTGGACAATGAGCGCATCCTGTCCGGCAGCGGCCTGATGAATCTCTACCCGGCACTGTGCACGATCCGCGGCGAAACCCCGCAGTGGCCAACGCCGGAAGCATTGATCGCTGCGGCGCACGCGGGCGAGGATGCACTTGCAGTGGAAGCGCTTGAGGTGTTCTGCGGCTGGCTGGGCAGCCTGGCAGGCGATCTTGCGGTGACCTTCGGGGCGCGCTCGGTGTACCTGGCGGGCGGCATCTCCAGCCACGTGGCGCGCTTCCTCGATGACGGGCATTTCCGCACGCGTTTCCTCGCCAAGGGCGTGATGCGCAGGGTCCTGGAGCAGGTGCCGGTGTGGCGGGTGGAACACGGCGAGCTGGGCGTGGTGGGTGCAGCCGTTTGGCATGCCGAACATCGCTGCGCGGCCGCGTAAGTATTCTGGGAGAACAACGAGTGACTGATCGCAGGCAATTCCTCCAGGCCGGTGCGCTGGCCGCAGGTGTCATGGCGTTTCCGCGCGGGCAGGCCAAGGCCGACGGACGCGCGCGGGTGGTGTCCACATGGGATTTCGGCGTGGGTGCCAACCAGGCCGCCTGGAACGTGTTGTCGGCCGGCGGCAGCGCGCTGGACGCGGTGGAAACCGGAGCACGCTGGGCGGAGAGCGAGTTGTGCAATCCGACCGTAGGGCGCTGCGGCAACCCGGATCGCGACGGCGTGCTGAGCCTGGATGCGAGCATCATGGCCGGTGACGGGCGCTGCGGTTCAGTTGCGGCGCTGAGCGACATCCTGCACCCGGTATCGGTCGCCCGCAAAGTGATGGAGCAGACCCCGCACGTGATGCTGGTGGGCGAGGGCGCCCGGCAGTTCGCCCTGAAGCAGGGGTTCAAACGCGAAAAACTGCTGACGCCGGCGGCCGAGAAGGCGTGGCGCGAGTGGTTGAAGACGGCGCAGTACACGCCGGAGATCAATGCAGAGCGGCGTACGCGCCCGGGCGACAGCAGCAATCACGACACGCTGGGCATCCTCGCCATGGATGCGCAGGGGCAGCTGGCCGGTGCCTGCACCACCAGCGGCATGGCTTGGAAGCTGCATGGCCGGGTGGGCGACAGCCCCATCATCGGCGCCGGTCTTTACGTGGACAACGAGGTCGGCGCGGCCACGGCATCGGGCGTCGGCGAGGAGATGATCCGCAACGCGGCCTCCTTCCTGGTGGTGGAACTGATGCGCCAGGGCCGTTCCCCGGCGGAGGCCTGCCGTGAAGCCATCGCGCGGGTGGTGCGCAAGCGCCCCGAAGCCAGCAGGACGCTGCAGGTCTGTTTCCTGGCGATGGACCGCCACGGCGAGGTGGGCGCGTATGCGCTGCATCGCGGCTTCGTCTATGCGGTGTGCGACAAGGACCGCCAGGATGACCTGCGCGATTCGGCCTCGGTCTATACCAGCGAGCAGACCTGAGCATGTCGCGTCGTACCCTCGAGATAGCCTCGAACTCGGTTGCCTCTGCCCTGGCGGCCCAGCAGGGCGGCGCGGACCGCATCGAGTTGTTCGACAACCTCGGCGAAGGCGGCACCACCCCTTCGCACGGAAGCATCGCCGTAGCGCGCGAGCAGTTGCGGATTCCCCTCTTCGTGCTGATCCGGCCACGCCCTGGCGATTTCCATTACGACGCGCTGGAGACGGAGATCATGCTGCGGGATATCGCGCAGTGCCGCCAGCTGGGCTGCGACGGCGTGGTGATCGGGGCACTGGATGCGGAGGGCGGCATCGACACCGCGCTGTGCCGCGAACTGATCGCCGCCGCCGGCCCGCTCGGGGTGACCTTCCATCGCGCCTTCGACGCCGCGCGCGACCTGGCGGCCGCCCTGGAGCAGGTGATCGCGCTGGGCTGCCAGCGCGTGCTGAGTTCCGGCGGTCAGGCCAGCGCGGAAGCGGGCAGTGACATGCTGGCCAAGCTGGTCGCGAAGGCAGGTGATCGCCTGTCCGTGATGGCCGGCGCGGGTATCGGCCCGGGCAACATCGCCAGCATCGCGACAACCACCGGGTGCCGTGAACTGCATGCGTCGGCCAAGGCGGTTCGCACCTCGGGGATGCATTATCGCAATGCAGACCTGCGTGGTCTCGACAACGACTGGACGCAGACGGACGCTGAGACCGTGGCTGGGTTGCGTGCTGCGTTGGATGGATTTGGCTTCTAAAGCAACCGCAACCGCAACCGCAACGGCAGCGTTTCCAGTACTACGAGTTGGGAGGCAGTCGGGCAACCCCTTACGGGACACGCCGTAAACCCATCCATGGGGGCTTGGCAAAAACATCCATGTTTTTGACAGTCCCTACAGGGGCTGCCCGCCTGCCTCCCCGACGGATTCCGTGTGCGGTTGGGCAATGCAGCCACGCAGGGCGTGGCTCTACGCATCAACACACGCTGTTGCTGTTGCATCTTCTATGGCCCCCAACAAACCGTCAGAGGGTCGGCGGGTGCGGGGGTACGGGACCGTAGAAAACATGGATGTTTTCTACGAGCCCCCATGGATGGGTTCACGGCGTGTTCCGTACCCCCGCACCCGCCGGCCCTGCGTGCGTGATCGGGAAAATGACGGCTTTTGCTTCGGCCCTGACCCTGATTCCAAAAACAAAAAAAACGGCAACCGCCTGTAATAGCGCGGTTGCCGTGGAGGAGCGTTTCCCCGCCCGAAGGCGGGGTAGGGTGGTGGCTTAGAACTTGTAGGTCGCGCCGAAGTACAGCTGGCGGCCGGAGTACAGGCTGGAGATCAGGCGGGCATCGGTGTCGCTGCCGAGGTGGATGCGCTGTTCCTCCTTGGTGGCGTTCAACACCGAGGCGGTAAAGGTCAGCGCGTCGGTGAAGTTGTAGGCCACGTTGAGGTCGAGCTGTGCATACGGCTCGGTGTACTCGGTCATGCCGCCGTTCAGACCGCCAACCACTTCACCACGACGGTTGTAGGAGGCACGCGCCAGGAACTTCTCGTTCTCGTAGAACACCGTCACGTTGGCCTGGTTCTTGGCGCTGCCGACCAGCGGCGACGAACCGATGCTTTCACCGTCGAGCACGATCGATGCCAGGTTGGTGTCGTTGTAGGTGTAGTTGGCCTGCACGCCAAAGCCCATGTCGAAGGTGTACTGACCGTACAGCTCCACGCCCTGCGACACACCATCGCGGCCGTTGGCCTGGGTCTCGTAATCCTGCACCGTGACCGACTCACCGCCGATCACCATCTGCACGTCACGCACCACCGGCACCGTGAAGTTGTCGACGTTCTTGCGGAACAGGCCGATGCCCGCGACAGCGCCCGGCGTGAAGTACCACTCCAGGCCCACGTCGAACTGGGTGGCCTTGAACGGCTCCAGGTCCTTGTTGCTGCCGTGACCCTGCCAGCCTTCCTGCGGCGCACCACCGGCGACACGACGGTCATTGACGTACTCGGCGCTGAAGTAGCTCAGCGCACCCGGTGCGGCGATGCTGGTGTAGCTCGGGCGGGCAATGACCTTGGATGCCGCGCCACGCAGCACCAGGTTGTCGGTGATGTCCCAGGCGATGTTGAAGCTCGGCAGGAAATCGGTGTAGGTCCTGTCCGTGCCGATCAGCTCGAACGACTTCTCGCGCGCCAGGCTGTCAGGCAGGCGGACGAAGCCGCTTTCGCAACCAAAGGTCGGGAAGGCCGCCGCCGCCGGGTCGCTGCACGACATCGGCGCGCCGGATGCGTTGTCCAGGAAGTAGTCGTTGAAGCGTTCGATCGCATCGCTGGATTGCGCGAACTGCTCGGTACGCACCACGCGCATGCCCACGTTGCCGCGCAGGCGCTCGGTACGGAAGTTGGCCTGGAAGTAGCCGGCGTATACCTTTTCGTTGACGTTGTAGACGAAGTCCTCTTCGGTGCGGTTGTGGGAACCACCGTAGCGATCGTTGAGGTAGTTGATGTAGGCCGGGTAATCGATGCCCGGGAACACATTGGCGTCGAAACCGCCGCGGATGCCGCTGATCGGATTGGACAGGAAGAAGCCCGGCTGCGCGATACCCGCCGTGTTGTCGCAGCCCGCCTGGTAGCGGTTGTTGTCATAGTCGGCCGGGTCGGTGCCCGGGCAGACCCAGTAGGTGTTGCCGGTATTACGGTGGACCTTGCCATCGCTGTACTTGGCGCCGAACTGGAACGAATCCAGCACGCCGGTCTCGAACAGCTTGGTGAAGTCGGCCTGGAAGTGATTCTGCTTGACCTCGGTCTGCATCCAGGACGAATCGGTCGAGCCGGTGTCCACTTCCGCGACGCCATTCATCAGCTGCTGCTGCAGGTCGGGCGAGAACGTGGCCGACGGCGTGCCGGTCAGGTCCCACGCCGAATACTGGTTGCCGGCCTGCCACACGCCATCGACGCGGCGGCGCGGCTTGGCCGACATGCGGAATTTCATCGTCGGGCCACCTTCAGACCAGGTGCGGCCGCCGCTGAACGAGGCTTTCCACAGCGGGCTGATGTCCCAGTCGATGCTCAGGTCGGCGGTCTGCGACAGCGCCTTTTCACGACTGTAGTCGCCGGTCAGCTGCGGGGTGGGGATGGTGCAGTCGTCCGGACCCCAGCCACCCGGCGGCAGGCCAGCCGCTGCGGCCTCGTCTTCGCTGCAGTAGTACGTCTTGCCCGGAATCTTCTCGAACTGCGCCCCGGTGACGATGCTGCCGCTCGGGTCCATGGTCAGGCCATTGAGCAGGCGACCGCCGGCCCAGTTGCCATCCTGGTTGTAGCGCGCCATGTTCCATTCCGGAATCTTCAGCATGTTCTGGGTGTAATCACCCTCCAGCTCGAAGCGGAAGTAGTTCGCGGTCAAGGTGACGTTGTCGGTCGGCTTGAACTGGAAGGTGAACTGGCCACCCTTGCGCTCGCGCTCTTCTTCCTTGACCGCGAAGTTCACCGAGGTGGGCATGAAGAAGTCGGTGTAATTGCGCCCGTTCTGGTCGTTGAAGCCGGAGTTGCCCCACCAGTAGTTGACGCCACCCTGGTTCATCGGGTTGCCGTTGACATCGTGGGCGGTGGTATCAGTGCCGTACCACTGGAAATTCTCGGTGGTGGCTTCCATGGTGCGGCTGGTGCGCTTCTGCTGTGTCACGCCGACCAGCACGCCGAAGCGCTCGTCTTTGCTGTGCCAGGAGTAGAGCGCCGACGCCTGCGGATCGACGTCATGGCTGGTGTCCGAGGAGGTGCCTTCCAGGGTCACGTAGCCGGAATTGGATTCCATCTCCAGCGGACGACGCGTATGCAGGATCACCGTGCCGCCGATGCCGCCTTCGTCGATGCGCGCTTCCGGCGACTTGAACAGCTCGGCGCTGGACAGCATGTTCGAGGGCAGCAGGGTGTAATTGAAGGAGCGGCTGGCCTCGTTGTTGGTTTCCGACGTGGCAATGTAGTTGCCGTTCAACAGGGTCAGGGTCAGGTCCGGATCCAGGCCACGCACGCTGACGCTCTTGCCTTCGCCGCCGTCGCGGGTGATGACCACGCCCGGCACGCGCTGCAGCGAATCGGCCACGTTCTTGTCGGGGAACTTGCCCACGTCTTCGGCGGTGATCACTTCGACCACGGCGTTGGCGTCGCGCTTCTGCTGCAGACTCTTTTCGATCGCGTAGCGGTAGCCGGTGACCTGCACGCTGTCGAGCGTGGTCGCCGAAGGGGTCTCGGACGGGGTTGCGGCCTGCTGGGCAAATACGGTCGCCGGCACGAAAGCGGCGGCGGCCAATGCGAAGGTGATGGCGGCCGACAACGCGTCGCGGCCGTGCATGCGGGACATCTGGTTCATTCCACTCTCTCCCTTGGATTGAATCGTTTGGCTGACACGTTGTATCGATCTAAATTCGAAGGCCGAATCGGGCCGGGGTTTCACGGGTCCCGAACTCGCCCTGGCCGCTGGTGTGACGGTTTGGAGTTGGATCGATCTAAACCGTTGGCGGCGAATTTTTAACACGGCCAGCCCAGGGAAGCATGCTGCTCCGCAATATGGACGGGGAGGGGGTAGATGTGTCTATGGCTGGTGGTGGAGGGTCGTTATGTTGCGCCGCAGAATGCATCCCGCAAATTGTCCATGGTTTACTTAAATCGATCTAAATTCACGCCATCGTGACTTTGGAGCGATCCAAACCTAAGGACCCACTGCATGCGCCGATTGCCGTCCCGCCTTGCCTTACCGCCCCTGCGCCGCCCCTTGGCGGGCCTGGCCTGCCTGGCCGTGCTGGCCTTCACCCCGATGCTGCAGGCCGCTCCGGCCGCGCTCGAGCGGGAGGTCAACACCTTCATCGGCAGCAAGGATGACGGCAATACGTTCCCGGGCGCCTCGGCCCCGTTCGGGCTGATCCAGGTCAGCCCGATCGGCGAGCACTACGCCGGCTGGCGCTATGACGACCCGAAGATCCGCGGTTTCGGCCATTCCTTCCTGTCCGGCGCCGGTTGCTGGGAGCAGGGCGGCCAGGTCTCGGTGCTGCCGGTGACCGGCACGATCGGGCCGGGCGGTGATTTCGATACCGACAGCGCCAAGAGCTTCGACCAGAAGGCCTACGCCTCCGGTTACACCCATGAAGGCGAAGTCGGCCAGGCCGGCTACTACAAGGTGCGCCTGACCAGTTACGGCGGCATCGATGCCGAAGCCACCGCCCGCACCCGCGCCGCAGCCGAGCGTTACACCTTCCCGTCCGAGGCCGGCACCGGCCACGTGCTGGTCAACGTCGGCCAGGCCAACGAGCGCCATTCGGTGATCGGCAGCGTTATCGACGTGGTCGGCGACCGCGTGGTCGAAGGCAAGCTGGTCACCAAGAGCTTCTGCGGCGGCCACCAGTACACCACCTGGTTCCGCATCGAGTTCGACCGCCCGTTCAAGGCGTTCGGCACCTGGGGCGAAGGCGGCGGCCTGCCCGGGGCCCGCCACGGCATGGAAGGCGAACTCAAGCCCAGCGGTGCCTGGTTGAGCTTCGACCTGTCCAAGGGGCGGGCAGTGACCGCGGTCAGCGCGATCTCCCACGTGGATGCAGAGGGCGCGCGTGCCAACCTGCGCAGCGACGGCATGCAGGACGGCCGCCTGCTCGGGTTCGAGCGCATGCGCGGCCTGTCGCAGCAGCAGTGGCGCAGGGAACTGTCGACCGTGCGCGTGGACAGCAAGCACGCCGACGACCGCACCGTGCTCTACACCGCGCTGTACCACGCGTTGCTGCAGCCACTGACCGGCAGCGACGCCGACGGGCGCTACCGGGGCTACGACGACAACATCCACCACGCCGACGGCTGGACCTACTACGAGTACTTCTCGCTGTGGGATACCTACCGTGCGCAGAACCAGTGGCTGGCGCTGACCCGGCCGCAGGTGACGAAGGATATCGGCCGCAGCCTGCTGGCCATCAACGAACAGGGCGGCTGGCTGCCGCGCTGGGGTTACGCGAACTTCGAGACCAACATCATGACCGGCGACCCGGTCACGCCCTTCATGGTTGACCTGTGGCGCTTCGGCGCGCTGGCCGGGCGCGAAGGCGAGGCCTACACCGCGCTGCGCCGCAATGCGTTCGAACTGCCGCCGATGAACTCGCGGCATGCCGGCCGCTCGGGCAACCCGGGGTATGTGGAGAACGGCTACGTCGCCTACGACCGCGCCTTCCCGTCCAAGGGCATGGATGTCGATCCGCACCACGGTGGCTCGGCCACGCTGGAATACGCACTGGCCGACTGCGCGCTGGCACAGATGGCCGACGGCCTCGGCCATGCCGACGATGCAGGCGTGCTGCGCCAACGCGGCCGCAACTGGCAGAAGGTGTGGGACCCGGGCGTGCGTGACGAGGAAACCGGCATGAGCGGCTTCCCGCGTCCGCGCATGGACGATGGCAAGTGGTACCTGCCGGCCGATGGGCATTACAGCCCGCGCTCGCACCATGGTTTCCACGAGGGCACCGCGTGGCAGTACCAGTGGCTGGCCCAGCAGGACATCCCCGGCCTGGTCCAGGCCATGCACGGCCGCGAGAACGCCGGCAAGCGCCTGGATGCGTTCTTCGCCTACGACGCACTGCTGCAGTCGCCGCTGCAGGCCGCGCGCAAGGAATGGGTGGTGGGGCCGTACAGCTACTACAACCAGTACCGCTACAACCCCAACAACGAGCCGGACCTGCACGCCCCGTGGATGTACACGCTGATCGGCCAGCCGTGGAAAACCGCCACCGTGGTGCGCGCCGCGCAGCAGCTGTTCACCAACGCGCCCAATGGCGTCACCGGCAACGATGACCTGGGCACGATGTCGGCGTGGTACCTGTTCAGCGCGCTGGGCCTGTACCCGGCGGTGCCGGGCAGTGGCCAGTTCCTGCTGCACACCCCGCGCTTTGCCAAGGTCGAGGTCGACCTCGGCCAGGGCCGCACGCTGCGCCTGCAGGCGCCGGGCGCCGACGGCCGCAGGCTGCAGTATGTGCAGGGCGTGCAGGTGGATGGCCAGGCGCATGCCCCGGTCTGGCTGGACTGGAGCCGCCTGCAGCAGGGCGGCACCATCGCCTACACCCTGGGCGACAAAGCGCCGGAAGCCGGCTGGGGTACCCAGGTCGATGCGCTGCCGGTGTCGTACTGCGCCACCCCGGGGGCCGCGCTGGAATGAGCCCGCAGGCCGCGATCCGTTGACCGATGTGATCGTTTAGGCTTGCAGGACCATAAGGACGCCGACGCCACGATGAAAAAGGACACCTCCGCTGCCAAGGGAACCCGCGCCAGCACGCCCCGTGCCGGCGCCGCACGTGCGGTCACCGTGACCGACATCGCCGATGCGATCGGTGTGTCGCGGGCAACGGTGTCGTTGGTGCTGCGGGGCAGCCCGCTGGTCAATGTCGACACCCGCGCGCGCGTGGAGGCCGAACTGCGCCGGCAGCGGTATGTCTACAACCGTGGCGCAGCCAACCTGCGCCGGCGGACCTCGACCAGCGTGGCGCTGGTGATCAACGACCTGTCCAACCCGTTCTTCGCCGAGTTCGCCTCGGGCGTGGATGAGGCGTTGGGCGCCAAGGGCTACGTGACACTGCTGGGCAGCACCGGCGAATCACCGGTGCGGCAGCAGGCGGTGCTGACCACGCTGATGGAACACACCCCGGCCGGCGTGATCCTGTCGCCGGCCGAAGGCAGCGATGCCACCGAGGTGCGCCAGGCCGTGGGCTTCAATGCCAACGTGCTGCTGTTCAACCGTGAGCTCAAGGGCGGCGACTGGGATTTCCTCACCCTGGACAACCAGCAGGGCGCTTACCTGGCCACCCGCCACCTGATCGAGCAGGGCCATCGCCGCATCGCTTTCTTCGGCGGCCATGCCGAGTCCAGCTCCTGCCACCAGCGCCGTACCGGCTATGCGCAGGCGTTGGCCGAAGCCGGGCTGCCGGTGCAGCCGGACTGGCTGATCGAATCGGCGCCCAATCGGCTTGAGGCCGCAGCGCGTTCGGGCGAGCTGTTCACCGGCGAAGTGCCCACTGCCGCGGTCTGCTACAACGACACCGTGGCCCTGGGCCTGATGCTGGGCCTGGCCTCGCGCGGCGTGCAGCCGGGCCGCGATTTTGCGGTCACCGGGTTCGATGACATTTCCGAAGCCGCGGTGGCGCTGCCACCGCTGACCACCTTGACCGTCAACCCGCGCGAGCGCGGCCGCCAGGCGGCCGAACTGCTGCTGCAGCGGCTGGACGATCCCACCGCCGCACCGCGCCGTACCGTGGCGCCGGTGCAGCTCCGCATCCGTGACAGCAGCGGCCCCGCCGTCGGCTGATCGCGCTTCCCCTTCACCTGCCCGCGCAATGAGGCGCGTTACGCATGCCCATTTCTCCAACGCATCGCCTGCCCACATCATCGTCCACCGCACCCGTGGTCAACACGCGCATGGCGTTGGCGGTGGCCACCACGATCTTCTTCATGTGGGGCTTCCTGACCTGCCTCAACGACATCCTGATCCCGCACCTGAAGGCCGTGTTCGAACTGAACTATGCCAAGGCGATGCTGGTGCAGTTCACCTTCTTCGGTGCGTACTTCCTGATGTCGCTGCCGGCCGGTCGGTTGGTGGCGCACCTGGGCTACAAGAAGGGCATCGTGGCCGGGCTTGCCATCGCTGCGGTGGGCGCACTGGGCTTCTGGCCGGCCGCCGAGCTGCGCGTGTATGAAGCCTTCCTTGGCGCACTGTTCGTGCTGGCCACGGGCATCACCGTGCTGCAGGTGGCGGCCAACCCGTACGTGGCACTGCTGGGCCCGGAACAGACCGCGTCGAGCCGGTTGACCCTGGCGCAGGCACTGAACTCGCTGGGCACGGCGATCGCGCCGATCTTCGGCGGCCTGCTGATCCTGGGCAACACGGTCAAGAGCGCCGATGAACTGTCCGCCTTGGGCGCGGCCGAACAGCTGGCCTACCGCACCCAGGAAGCGCAGGCGGTGCAGGGACCGTACGTAGGCCTGGCGATCGCGCTGGCGCTGCTGGCGGTGTTCGTCTACCTGTTCCGGCTGCCGGCGCTGAATGAGACCACCGAACAGGCCGACCCGGTCAAGCACACCCTGATGGATGCGCTGCGCCACCGCCATGTGACGTTCGGGGTGCTGGGCATCTTCTTCTACGTCGGCGCGGAAGTGTCGATCGGCAGCTTCCTGGTCAACTACCTTTCCATGCCCAACATCGGTGGGCTGACCGAGCAGCAGGCTACCGGTTACGTATCGGCCTACTGGACCATGGCGATGATCGGCCGCTTCGCCGGCTCGGCGATCATGACCCGCTTCTCCCCGCGCATCCTGCTTACCCTGTTCGCTGCGGCCAACGCGGTGCTGCTGGCGGTGACGATGAGCAGCGAAGGGCAGGTGGCCGTGTACTCGGTGGTGGCCATCGGCCTGTTCAACTCGATCATGTTCCCGACCATCTTCGCGCTCAGCATCGAACGCCTGGGCGCGCTGACCAGCAAGGCCTCCAGCCTGCTGATCATGGCGATCGTGGGCGGCGCGATTGTTCCGTTCCTGCAGGGCCTGCTGGCCGACCGGATCGGGCTGCACCTGTCTTTCATCCTGCCGTTGCTCTGCTACGGCTACATCCTCTTCTACGGCGTGTGGGGCTCGCGCCCGCGCGCCGGTTTCAGCCAGGGGGGCTGAGCGCGTCATGACCAAGATTGTTTGTTTCGGCGAAATTTTGATCGATCTACTTGCCCAGCCGCCGGCCACGCCGGACACGCCGCGCGCGTTCCTGCAGTACGCCGGTGGTGCCCCCGCCAACGTTGCCGTGGCCGCCGCGCGGCTGGGTGCGGACACGCATTTCGCCGGCATGCTCGGCCAGGACATGTTCGGCGACTTCCTTGCCGACAGCCTGGCCAGTGCGGGCGTCGCGACCGACTGCATCGTGCGTACCGACGCGGCCAAGACCGCGCTGGCGTTCGTCGCGCTCGACGCGCATGGCGAGCGCAGCTTCAGCTTCTACCGGCCGCCGGCCGCCGACCTGCTGTTCCGCGCCGGGCACTTCAGCCCGGCCTGTTTCGAGGGCACCCGCAGCTTCCATGTGTGCTCCAACAGCCTGACCGAACGCGCCATCGCCCAGGCCACGCTGGAAGGCATGCAGCGCGCCCGCGCCGCCGGGGCGATGGTCAGCCTGGACCTCAACCTGCGCCCGGCGCTGTGGCCGGCCGATGTCGACCCGACCACGCAGTTGTGGGAAGCGCTGGTGCTGGCCGACCTGGTCAAGCTCTCGCGCGAGGAACTGGACTACCTGGCCGCGCCGCTCGGCGCCGACGGCAATGCCGTGGTCATCCAGCGCCTGCTGGCCGCGCAGGCGCAGGCCGTAGTGGTCACCGACGGTGCCGCCCCGATGCGTTGGCACACCCGCCATGGCAGCGGCGTGGTCACCGGCTTCCAGGTGCCCACCGTGGATACCACGGCAGCGGGTGACGCATTCGTCGGTGGCCTGCTGTTCGCGCTCGGTGAGCGCGGCGCCGATGGCCCGGCGTTCGTCGACTTCTGCCGTGATCCCGTGGGCCTGCAGGGCGCCATTCGATTCGGTGCCGCCGTCGGCGCGCTGGCCGTGACCCGCAAAGGTGCGTTCGCCGCGATGCCGAGCCTGGCCGATGTCCAGCACCTGCTGCAGCAACAACAGGAAACCGCCGCATGACCACCAACATTCCCGCACAGCCCGATTTCCGTTCGCCGGCATTCCTGCGCGCGCATATCGCGCAGAGCATGGCGTTCTACCAGCCGCACGAGATCGATCCCAACGGTGGCTTCTTCCACTACTACCTGGACGATGGCACGGTCTACGACGCCAGCCACCGCCACCTGGTAAGCAGCACCCGTTTCGTGTTCAACCACGCGATGGCCTACCGCGAGTTCGGCAAGCCGGAAGACCTGAAGGCGGTCGAGCATGGCATCCGCTACCTGCGTGAGGTGCACCGCAACCCGGTTTCCGGCGGCTACGCCTGGACCCTGCGCGACGGCGTGGTCGAAGATGCCACCAACCACTGCTACGGCGTGGCTTTCGTGCTGTTGGCCTACAGCTGCGCATTGAAGGCGGGCATCGGCGAGGCACGTGCCTGGATGGATGAAACCTGGGCACTGCTGGAAAGCCGCTTCTGGGAACCGGCATTCGGCCTGTACAAGGACGAAGCGGACGCGGACTGGAACTTCAGTGACTATCGCGGCCAGAACGCCAACATGCACATGTGCGAAGCGATGCTGGCTGCCTACGACGCCAGTGGCGAAGCCCGCTACCGCGACCGTGCCCTGCTGCTGGCCGACCACATGACCCGCCGCCAGGCTGCGCAGGGCGAGGGCCTGGTGTGGGAGCACTACGATCCGAACTGGCAGATCGACTGGAACTACAACCGCGACAACCCCAAGCACCTGTTCCGCCCGTGGGGCTTCCAGCCCGGCCACCAGACCGAGTGGGCCAAGCTGCTGCTGATCCTGGACCGCCACGTGCAGGCCGATTGGCTGGTGCCGACCGCGCGCCACCTGTTCGACGTTGCAATCGAGCGCAGCTGGGACGCGGAACGCGGCGGGCTGTACTACGGCTTCGCGCCGGATGGCAGCGTGTGCGACGACGACAAGTACTTCTGGGTACAGGCCGAATCGCTGGCCACCGCCGCGCTGCTGGCCGCCCGCACCGGTGATGCGGTGTACTGGGACTGGTACGACCGTCTGTGGGCGTATGCATGGCAACACATGATCGACCACCAGTACGGCGCGTGGTACCGCATCCTGGATGCGGACAACCGCAAGTACAGCAACGAGAAGAGCCCGGCCGGCAAGACCGATTACCACACCATGGGCGCGTGTTACGAAGTGCTCAACGTGGTGCGTTGAGAGCAATGGGGTTCGCCGGGCAGAGCCCGGCGCTACGGCGTGTTGTCTGCAGCAGTGGGGTGGTGCATGAAGCAGTGGGCATGGGGCGTTGGACTGGTTCTTCTGCTTGCGCTGCATGCGCTTCCCAGCGTTGCGGCGCCGCTGCAGGCGCAATGGTCGTTCCGGCTGCTGCCAGGCACCGCACAGCTGAAAGCCCATCCCGATGCAGCGCAGTGGCGACCGGCCTCGGTTCCCGGCGCGGTGCACACCGACCTGCTGGCAGCGAAGCTGATACCGGACCCGTATGCGGGTGCACCCGAAGCCGGGCTGCAATGGATCGGCCTGGCCGATTGGGAGTATCAGGCGCGGTTCGATGTGGATGCCGCCACGCTGGCGCGCAGCCACGCCGAATTGGTGTTCGACGGTCTGGACACGTTCGCCGAAGTCATGCTCAACGGCCGGCCGTTGTTGCGTGCCGACAACAGCCACCGCACCTGGCGGGCGGCCGTGCAGGGGCAGCTGCGCGCCAGCGGCAATGAGCTGCGCGTGGTGTTCCGTTCGCCGATCAGCACACTGTTGCCCGGCGTGCAGGCCATGCCGCACAAGATTGCCGGCAATTACCCGTCGCCGTACGGCGATGAGCCGCGCGATGCGATGGTCGGCAACTTCGTGCGCAAACCCGGTTACCACTTTGGTTGGGACTGGGGTCCGCGCTATGTCAACGCCGGAATCTGGCGCCCTGTGCGGCTGGAGAGCTGGAATGCGCAGCGCATCACCGATGTGGCGGTGCAGACCACGGCGCTGGACGCACAGCGCGCCGTGCTGCAGGTAACCGTCGAGGTGGAAGCGGCGGCCGCGCGGCAGGCGCGGGTGCAGGTCGAGATGCTCGACCCAGACGGTCGTGTCGCGGCCACGGTGGAACAACCGGCCACGCTGCGCGCCGGCGTGCAGGTGGTGTTGGTACCGGTGCAGTTGGCGCAGCCCCGGCGCTGGTGGCCGGTCGGCCACGGTGAGCAGGCCCGCTATACCGTGCGGGCGCGCATCGATGCCGATACGCCGGAGGCGGCAGAGCGCAGCATCCGCACTGGGCTGCGTACCGTCGAGCTGCGCCGGGAGAACGACGCAAAGGGCGGACAGGGCTTTGCCTTCGTCATCAACGGCGTGCCGATCTTCGCCAAGGGCGCCAACGTGATTCCCTTCGACATGTTCCCGGCCCGCGTCGATCCGGCGCGGATCCGTCGCGAGCTGACCGCCGCCCGCGACGCCAACATGAACATGCTGCGCAACTGGGGCGGCGGCTACTACGAGGACGATGCCTTCTTCGACATCGCCGACGAGCTGGGCCTGCTGGTCTGGCAGGATTTCATGTTCGGCGGCGGCATGCAGCCCGGCTACGATCCGGCCTTCCGCGCCAACGTGGTGGCCGAAGCGCGCGGCAACGTGCGCCGCCTGCGCCGGCACCCCAGCGTGGTGCTGTGGTGTGGCAACAACGAAGAAGAAACCGCCTGGAAGGACTGGGGCCACGGCCGCGACCTGAAGGCAGCTGATCCCGCCTTTGCCGAACGCGTCTGGCAGGGCTATGTGGACCTGTTCGGCCACGACCTGCGCCAGGTGGTGGCTGAAGCGGGGCTCGGCGTGCCGTACTGGTCGAGCTCGCCCAGCAACGACCTGGATACGGTGGCCAACGATTCCACCCGCGGCGACAAGCACTACTGGCAGGTGTGGGGCAATCCGGCGCTGCCGGTGCAGGCCTACCTGCGCGAGACCCCGCGCTTCATGTCCGAGTATGGCCTGCAGGCCTGGCCGGCGCTGCGTACGCTGGAGGGCATCATTCCGGCGGATCAGATGCGCGTCGACAGCGACACCGTGCGCGCGCACCAGAAGTTCATGGCCGGCGAGGGCAACCAGCGGCTGCTGCAGTACATCGAACGCGAGTTCGGCACGCCGCGTGACTTCCCGGACTTCGTCTACCTGAGCCAGGTGATGCAGGCCGAAGGTATCGAACTGGCCGCGCTGCACCATCGCGCCTCGCGGCCGTACACGATGGGCTCGTTGTACTGGCAGCTCAACGATGTGTGGCCGGGGGCGTCGTGGTCGAGCATCGATCATGCCGGGCGCTGGAAGGCGCTGCATTTCCATGCGAAGCGGTTCTTTGCCGACCACGCGGTAGCGGCGTTGCGTGACGAGGGTGTTACCCGCGTCAGCCTGCTGAATGACCTGCAGCAGCCGCTGAAGGCGCAGTGGCGGTTGCGGGTGATGGATGTGGATGGCCGCCAGATCTCGAAGCAACAGCATGCGGTGACCGTGCCGGCGCTGTCGGCGTTGGAGGTCGGGCGTTTCACCGATGCGCAGCTGCTGGACAAGGCCGACCCGACGCGGACGGTCGCGGTGGTGGAATTGCTGGACGGGAAGCGCGTGCTGTCGCGGCAGGTCGTCTATTTCGCCGCGGCCAAGGACATGCAGCTGCCGGAGGTGAAGATCGACAGCCGCTGGGTGCAGGATGGCGACGACACCGTGCTGGAACTCCGCGCAGCGCAACTGGCGCGCGGGGTGTGGATCGACTTCGACGGGCTGGATGCGGTTCTGGACGACAATGCCATCGACCTGGCGCCGGGCGAACCGGTGCGGATCAAGGTGAAGGCAGATGCCGATCCCGAAACGCTGCGCAAGGCGCTGCGGATCCGGTCCGTAGCGGACGCGATAGCGGGTCGGTAACCCATTGGTTGAATCGGGTGGGGTAGGGTCGGTTCCCAAACGACTGCCAATAGCGGTCGTGACTTCTTTAACGCATGACCTCCGTCGGAGATGCTTCTCCGTTTGAGGTCATGCGTCCCAGCACCGATCATCGTTACCGGCAGTGGATGCTCCTCCGCGTCCTGCGGCCGCACCACTTGTGCATCCATGCACGGCGTCGTTTGGGAACCGACACTACCGGCAGCGGCCGCTGCGCGGTTCTGGTTTACAGCGTGATCTGCTGGAAACTCTCGACGCGATCGTGTCCGTTGGCGGCGGCGCCGGTACGCGGTAGCGGATAGTCGTCCAACCGGTCAAGCAACCGCGTCTGCAGACCCGCCTCACGCGCCGCATCCAGCTCCTCGACCACATCGGACAGGAACAGGATCTCGCCGGCGGGCACGCCAATGGCCTTGACGATGTTGCGGTAGCTCTCCGCCTCGCGCTTGCCACCGATTTGGGTATCGAACCAGCCCGACACCAATCCGGTCAGGTCGCCGGCCTCGCTGAAACCGAAGAACAGCTTCTGCGACGGCACCGAACCGGACGAGTACACGTACAGTGGCTTGCCTTCGGCATGCCAGCCGTTGAGCACGGCCGCCACTTCCGGGTAGAAGTGCGCCTTGTAGTTGCCATTGCGGTAGCCGGCTTCCCAGATCATGCCCTGCAGCGCCTTCAGCGCGGTGTGCTTGCGATCCTGGTCGATCCAGCCCTGCAGGGTCTCCACGATCAGGCTGTCCTGGCAGGCACCGCCGATCTCCACTGCCACCGCATCCAGCCAACGACGCACGTCCGGCTGCTGGCCGTGCGCGGCCACGAAGGCTGGCAGCGCCTTGCGCGCATACGGAAACAGCACGTTCTTGACGAACGAAATGCTGCTGGTGGTGCCTTCGATGTCGGTGAGGATGACGGTGGGGTGGGGCATGGATCAGGACGCCTTGGTTGGAATGTAGCGGGGGAATTTCTGTGCGATGTCGGTGCCGGTGAAGTGCCCGACCCAGCCATCCGGTTCGGTGAAGAAGCGGATCGCCACGAAGCTGGGTTCATCGCCCATGTCGAACCAATGCGTGGTGCCATCGGGCACGGCGATCAGGTCGTCCTTCACGCACTCGATCTCGTAGACCTTGTCGTCCACGTGCAGGGTGAACAGGCCCGAGCCGGCGACGAAGAAGCGCACCTCGTCTTCCTTGTGGAAGTGCTCGTCCAGGAACTTCTTCCGCAGTTCGGCGCGGTTCGGGTTGTCCGGGGCGATCGAGGCCACGTCCACGCTCTTGAAGCCGTGCTGGGCCACCAGGCGGTCGATGTCGCTGCGGTAGGCGGCGAACACCTCGTCCTGGCTGGCGCCCGGGGCGACCTCATGGGCCGCCTGCCAGCGTTCGAAGGTCACGCCGATCTTCTGCAGCTCGGCGGCAATGACGCTGCCGTCCTGGGAATCCAGCAGCGGGGCGTCAGGATGGTCATGGTCGTAAATACGCAGTCGGCTCATGGCGGCAGCTTGAACGGCGGAGGGAGTGACAGTGTGTAGTACCGGGCTCTGCCCGGCAACCAGGGGCTCTGCCCGGCAACCAGGGGCTCTGCCCGGCAACCCGATACGCCTGCGCGGAAAACAGTTTCCCGGGGGAGAGACCGGTAGCGCCGGCGTTATGGACCGCGCAGCTTGCGCAGCTCCAGCTCGCAATGCAGCAGGAACTCGAACGCCTCCAGGTGGCGGCGTGCCTCGGCCATGTCCCGGCCCCAGGCGTACAGGCCGTGCCCGTCGATCAGGTAGCCCCACATGCAGCCTTCGTCCAGCTTGGCCTCGACCTTGGCGGCCAGCTCGTCCATGTCCTGGGTGTTGGCGAACACCGGCACGTCCACGGCGGTCTCGTGGGTGCTGTTACCGTGGAAGGCCTTGAGCAGCTCATAGCCCTCCAGCCGGATATGGCCATTGGCGGCATACAGGCGCGAGGCAATGGTCTGCACCGGCGAATGTGTGTGCAGCACGCAGCCGATTTCCGGGAAGCGGCGATACAGCTGGGTATGCAACAGCGTTTCGGCGGACGGGCGCAGGGGGCGGCCGACGGCCTTGCCGTCGAAGTCGACCACCATGATGTCGTCTTCGATCAAGCGGCCCTTGTCCTTGCCGGACACGGTGATCGCCGCATGCTGGTCATCCAGCCGGTGCGAGAAGTTGCTGCTGGTCGCCGGCGTCCACCCGGCCTGGGCCAGTTCGCGGATGTTGTCGATCAGCACCTGGGCCAGTTCACTGAGCCGGGCCGTGTCGTAGGGGGTGTTGTTCATGGCTGGCATTTTAACGGCGTTGCGCGTTAAAAGCAGGTTCCCGGGCGCCGGGCCGGGTCGGACCCGGCCCGGCTCGCCGTCAGCCCCGCAGGCGGCTGTGGCGGAAGCTGTAGCCGAAGTAGATCGCGAAGCCGATCACCGTCCAGATGCCCATCAGCATCCAGTTGTGCATCGTCATGGCCGACAACAGGGCCAGGCAGCTCAACACGCCCAGGCTGCAGATCAGCCAGGCGGCCGGGATGCGGAACGGGCGGGGCAGGTCCGGCTGGGTGCGGCGCAGGATCAGTACGCCCGCGCAGACCGCTGCGAACGCGATCAGCGTGCCCATCGAAGTCAGCTCGCCCAGCACGTCCAGCGGGAACAGCGCCGCCAGCAGCGCGATGCCGATGCCGGTGATCACCGTGTTGATGTGCGGCGTGCGGTACTTCGGGTGGATCGTGGTGAACACCTTCGGCAGCAGGCCGTCGTTGGCCATGATCATGAAGATGCGCGGCTGCGCGATCACCATCACCAGCACCACCGATGACAGCCCGATCAACGCGCCGATCTCCACCACCACCCGCAACCAGCCCAGGGTTGGATGGGCCGCCACAGCGGTCACCACCGGCTCGTCGGTGCCCAGCATCGTGTACGGCACCAGCCCGGTCATCACTGCGGCCATGGCGATGTACAGCACCGTGCAGATCACCAGCGACAGCAACATGCCGATCGGCATGTCGCGCTGCGGCCGGTGCGATTCCTGTGCCGCCACCGACACCGCCTCGAAGCCGATGTAGGCGAAGAACACCATTGCCGCACCGCGCAGCACGCCTTCGAAGCCGAACCTGCCCGGGCCTTCGTTGGCCGGAATGAACGGGGTCCAGTTGGCCGGATCCACGTACTTCCAGCCAACCACGATCACCAGCACGATCAGGCCGGTTTTCAGGACCACCATCGCCATGTTCATGGCCGACGACTTGCTGATGCCCACATAGCACAGCCAGGTCAGCAGCAGCACCAGGATCGCCGCCGGCAGGTTCGCGATGGCGCCGGTAGGACGCAGCTGCGCATCCAGCGGGGCACTCACCAGCGCCGTTGGCAGGTAGATGTCGAAATGACTGAGCAGGCTCAGGAAGTAGCCGGTCCAGCTGACCGCCACCGCCGAGGCAGATACGCCGTATTCCAGCACCAGCATCCAGCCGATGAACCAGGCCGCCAGCTCGCCGAAGGTTGCATAGGTATAGGTATAGGCGCTGCCGGAAACCGGCACCATCGAGGCGAACTCCGCATACGCCATGGCGCAGAACGCGCAGCAGATCGCCGCCAGCACGAAGCTCAGCATGATCGCCGGGCCCGCATGGTTGGCGGCGGCCTGGCCGGTGATGACGAAGATGCCGCCGCCGATCACCGCGCCGATACCCAGTGCGGTCAGGCCCCAGGGACCCAGGGTGCGCTTCAGGCTCAGTCCGTTGGCGTCCTGATGGGCGGCGTGCGGGTGCTTGGTGGCCCACAGTTGTTTCAGCATGGGATCACGAAGCCTTGTTGAGCTTGCTGTGGCGGATGCCGTAGCCGAAGTAGATCAGCAGGCCCAGCACGGTCCAGCCCACGAACAGGTGCCAATGCACCACGAACGCCTGCCAGAACAGGAACAGGCACGACAGCGCGCCGAGCGGGCAGATCACCCACACCAGCGGCACGCGGAACGGACGGGTCAGTTCCGGGCGCGTATAGCGCAGTACCAGCACGCCGATGCAGACCGTGGCGAAGGCCAGCAGGGTGCCCATCGAGACCAGCTCGCCCAGCACGTTCAGCGGCATCAGGCCGGCCAGCGCGGCGGCCAGCACGCCCACCACGATGGTGGCCCAGTACGGGGTGCGGAAGCGCTTGTGGACCTTGCCGAACAACTTGGGCAGCAGGCCATCGCGCGAGATGGTGTAGGCGATGCGGGTCTGGCCCATCATCATTACCAGCACCACCGAGGACAGGCCGGCGATGGCGCCGATTTCGACGGCGGTCTTCAGCCAGGACAGGCTCGCGTACGGCTCCAGGGCAGTGGCTACCGGCTTGTCGGTGCCCAGCAGGTTGTACGGCATCATGCCGGTCAGTACCGCGCACACAATAATGTAGACGATTGTGCACACCGCCAGCGAGCCCAGCAGGCCGATCGGCATGTTGCGCTGCGGGTCCTTGGTTTCACCGGCGGCGGTGGAAACCGCATCGAAGCCGATGTAGGCGAAGAACACGATGGTGGCCGCACGGAACACGCCGCTCCAGCCGAATTCGCCGGGGACGCCGGTGTTTTCCGGAATGAACGGGGTCCAGTTGGCCATGTCGATGTGCTGCGCGCCAAAGCCGATGAACAGGCAGATCACGGTGACCTTGATCGCCACGATGATCGCGTTGACGAACGCCGACTGGGTCACGCCCACGTACAACAGGCCCGACACCGCTGCCACGATCAGTACCGCCGGCAGGTTGAACAGCTTGCCCGAGGAGATGAACTCATGCCCGGTCCAGCTGATCGGCGCCGCGCTCAGCGCATCCGGGAACGGCATGTGCAGCGTGGTGGTGATGAAGCTTATGAGGTACGCCGACCAACCCACCGCGACCGAGGCCGAGGCGAACAGGTACTCCAGCACCAGGCACCAGCCGATGAACCAGGCCATGCCTTCGCCCAGGGTGGCATAGGAATAGGAGTAGGCGCTGCCGGAGACCGGCATCATTGCCGCGAATTCGGCGTAGCACAGGCCGGCAAGGGCGCAGGCAAACCCGGCGATCACGAAGGACAGCATGATGGCGGGGCCCGCATGGTTGGCGGCCGCCTGGCCGGTCAGCACGAAGATGCCCGCGCCGATCACGGCGCCAATACCCAGCATGATGAGATGTTTCGCCGTGAGGGTCCGTTTCAGCGAGGCTTCGCCATCCAGGCTGCCTTCAATCGGTTCGCCGGCATCGACGTGCCCGGCCGGCTCGACCGGTTTGACCCTCAACAGAGACTTCAACATGCAGTGCTTCCCAAAAAAGGACGGTAGAGCGGGGCTCTGCCCCGCTGCGGCAATGACGGGCGTGCGGTAGATCGCCGCACGCCCTTGCGTTTATTGTCGGCCGCCCCAACGCGACGGCCCGCTGTACCTTAGCCAAAGCCGAAGCCCGCGCACAAGCGCAAATGCAACATGCCGGGCGATAATCGGCAAAATCCGTCCTCTCCCCCTGCCGCCATGTCACAAATCCCTGAATCCGTTGTAGGACTTGACGCCGCGCTGCGCGCGCAGCTGGCCGATTACGCACGGCGCCACCCCGAACACGCTGGTCTGGCTGACGAATTCGGCACATTGCTCGACGAGCGGGAAAATCCATTCCTGCGCAGCCGGCTGGCCGGCCATTTCACGGGCAGCGCCTGGCTGGTAAGCGCCGACGGCGCCCGCGTGCTGCTGACCCACCACCGGAAGTTGAACCGCTGGCTGCAGCTGGGCGGGCATGCCGATGGCGAGCGCGACCTGGCCCGGGTCGCGCTGACCGAAGCCGAGGAAGAGTCTGGTCTGACCGGGCTGGTGCTGGAGGACGGGGCGGTCCTGTTCGATATTGACAAGCACTGGATACCGGAGCGCCATGACGTGCCGGGGCATTGGCATTACGACGCCCGGTACGTGGTGCGGGCGGTGGGCAGCGAGGCGTTCGCAGTCAGTGAGGAGTCGCTGGCGCTGGCGTGGCGCGAGGTGACCGATGTGGCCAATGCCGCGATCGAGACGCCGGACGGGGATGAGTCGTTGCCGCGCATGGCCAAGCGCTGGCTGGCGCGCTGAGTCAGGCGCCTTCGATCTGGGGTCATGCCTTCGTCGCGCCGATCACCGTTATCGGCGGTCGATAGGGATGCGACCCTACCGGTGGGCCATCGCACGCGTTCGGCATGACCGTTGGCGGGAAAAACGCGTTTCGTTCGGAGATCATGCCTTCGTCGCGCCGATCATCGTTATCGGCGGTCGATAGGGATGCGACCCTACCGGTGGGCCATCGCACGCGTTCGGCATGACCGTTGGCGGAAAAACGCGTTTCGTTCGGAGGTCATGCCTTCGTCGCGCCGATCATTGTTATCGGCGGTCGATAGGGATGCGACCCTACCGATGGCTGCCGCACGAAATCAACCGCCGCGAGGTAACTCGCGGTAGGGTCGCATCCCAATCGACTGCCGGCCGTGTGCCAACGTCCGGTTGTGGCATGACCATGATCGGAAAGACGCGCGTGCAACTGCACCGATTGCGACATGCGGTAGGTACTGCCTACTGAAACTCGAATATCCTTCGGAACAAGCAATTTCCCATCGCACTCGATCTCGCGCATGGTTTGCTCAGGAGCCTGAAATCTCCGTGAAACAGACGCAATGTGGAAGTTCTTTGTCGGGAGGGTGGTGGAATACAACACCTTCGCGGGAATACGCCATGCCGACGTTTCGCACGGTTTCAGCCTCCCGACTCCCTCGCCATTCCGGCGAGGGAGACTTCCTCGGAGGTGGCAAATGCGTCGCTCGATTTCGGACTTACCCTCAAACGAACAACCGCAAACCGGCATTGGCCTGCGTGCGCCGGAGCACCTGCGGATCGGGTCGTTCAAGCATCCTGGTGGTCATCCGCTACCCGGCGGTGGGCGCATTCCGTGCCTGATGCTGCGCGGCCTGTGGCTGGACCGGTTTGAACTGCCCGTAGGCGGCCGTGTGGTGGTGCAGGTGGAGCCGAAGCGGATCACGCTGACGTTGGATGAGACACCGGTGCCCGTGCCGTACCGATATCAGGACCATGTGCCGAAGCGGGCGCGGTAAAACGGTCAACGGGGATGCCACCCTGGTAGGGTCGCATCCCGATCGACGCCGTGCATGGATGCACAAGTGGTGCGACCGCAGGATGCGGAAGAGCGTTCCACCGCCGACCATGTTGCAACGTTCGGTGGGGCATGACCGTTTGAGGGAAAAGCGCGTTTCGTTCCGGAGTCATGCCGCCATCGCGCTGATCATCGATATCGGCAGTCGATTGGGATGCGACCCTACCAGCGTGCGGGCTGCAGACTCAGTAGAGAACGCGCGTCCGCAACGTGCCCGGAATCGCCGCCAGCTCCTCGCGCACCGTCGCGGCCTGTTCCTCGCTGGCGGTGATGTCGATCACCACGTAGCCCACCTTCGGGTCGGTGCGCAGGAACTGGCCGTCGATATTGACGTTGTGGCGCGAGAAGATCTCGTTGACCTTGGACAGCACGCCCGGCACGTTCTGGTGGATGTGCAGCAGGCGCAGGCTGTCGGCATGCTCGGGCAACGTCACTTCCGGGAAGTTGACCGCCGAAAGGGTGCTGCCGTTGTCGCTGTAGCGCACCAGCTTCGCCGCCACTTCCACGCCGATGTTGTCCTGCGCTTCCAACGTGCTGCCACCCACGTGCGGGGTCAGGATCACGTTGTCGTGCGCGGTCAGCGGCGACACGAACGCATCGCCATTGCCCTTCGGTTCGACCGGGAACACGTCCAGCGCCGCGCCGCCAATGTGCCCCGAGCGCAGCGCCGCATCCAGCGCGTCGATGTCGACCACGGTGCCACGTGCAGCATTGATCAGGTGTGCGCCCGGGCGCATGCGGGCCAGCTGCGGTGCGCCGATCAGCCATTGGGTGGCCGGGGTTTCGGGCACGTGCACGGTCACGATATCGGCGCGGGCGAGCAGGTCGTCCAGGTCGATCGCAGCGCGGGCGTTGCCCAGCGATAGCTTGGTTTCGATGTCGTGGAAAATCACCTGCATGCCCATCGCTTCGGCCATCACGCCGACCTGTGTGCCGATGTGGCCATAGCCGATGATGCCCAGGGTCTTGCCGCGCACTTCATGGCTGCCGGCGGCCGACTTGGACCAGCCGCCGCGGTGGCATTCGGCATTCTTCTGCGGGATGCCGCGGGTGAGCATGATCGCTTCGGCGATCACCAGCTCGGCCACGCTGCGGGTGTTGGAGTAGGGCGCGTTGAACACCGGAATGCCGGCCAGCTCGGCCGCGTCCAGGTCGACCTGGTTGGTGCCGATGCAGAAACAGCCCACCGCCATCAGGCGCTTGGCGTTGGCCAGCACCTCGGCGCTGAGCTGGGTGCGCGAGCGGATGCCCACGATGTGCGCTTCGGCGATGCGTGCCTTGAGCTCGTCTTCGGGCAGGGCCTTGCTGTGCAGTTCGATCTGCGAATAGCCGGCGGCACTGAACACGTCGATGGCCGTCTGGCTCACCCCCTCCAGCAACAGCACGCGGATATCCTGCTTCGGGAATGAGGTCTTCTTCGGCGACATGGGCAAGCGGCAGCAGGTTGGACGGGAGCTGTCCACTATGCCAGATCAGGGCAGGGATGGTGCGGTGCGCCATGTGATGGTTTGACGGTTTCAGATGCGACCAATTCGTGGCGGGGTCGCACGACCAACAGTATGCCCGCCGAGGCGGGCACCCTTCGGGCCGTCGGCAAGCGACGGTGGGAACGGCGACACCGTTCCCTGCGTGCGTTACCCTTTTGGATTGTCCTGGCTCCCTTGTTCACATGACCGATCCACGCCTTGATTCGCTGTTGCAGGACTGCCCCGGGCTGCGGCTCACCACCGAGCCGGCCGAGCTGGAACATTACGGGCGCGACTGGACCCGGCGCTGGACCCCGGCGCCGCTGGCCATCGCGCTGCCGGCCAGCGTGGAGCAGGTGCAGGCCATCCTGCGCTGGGCCAGCGCCCAGAACGTGGCCGTGGTGCCGTCCGGTGGCCGCACCGGTCTGAGCGGCGGTGCGGTCGCGGCCAACGGCGAGCTGGTGCTCAGCATGGAGCGGATGAACAAGCCGCTGGCCTTCGATGCGGTGGACCGCACGCTCACCGTGCAGGCCGGCATGGCGCTGGAAGCGGTCCACAACGCAGCGCTCGAGCACGGGTTGATCTATCCGGTCGACTTCGCCGCACGCGGCTCCTGCTCGATCGGCGGCAACATCGCCACCAATGCCGGCGGGATCCGGGTGATCCGCTACGGCAACACCCGCGAGTGGATTGCCGGCCTGAAGGTGGTCACCGCCAGTGGCGAGCTGCTGGAGCTGAACAGGGGGCTGATCAAGAATTCCAGCGGCTACGACTTCCGCCAGCTGCTGATCGCCTCCGAGGGCACGCTCGGCGTGATCGTGGAAGCCACGCTCAAGCTCACCGACCCGCCGCCCGCCAGCAACGTGATGCTGCTGGCGCTGCCCTCGTTCGAGGTGTTGATGCAGGTGTTCGCTGCATTTCGCGAGCGCATGCAGCTGCAGGCCTTCGAATTCTTCACCGACCGGGCGCTGGAACACGTGCTGGCCCATGGCGCACAGGCGCCGTTCGATGAGGTCCATCCGTTCTATGTGGTGACCGAGTTCGCCGCCGGCGACGAGGTCCAGGAAGCGGCGGCCATGGCGGCGTTCGAGGCATGCATGGAGCAGGGCTGGGTCAGCGACGGCGTGGTCAGCCAGAGCGATGCGCAGGCCGCGCAGCTGTGGCGCCTGCGCGAGGGCATCACCGAGGCCGTGGCCCGCTACAAGCCCTACAAGAACGATGTGTCGGTGCGGATCTCGGCCATGCCGGCGTTCATGGCGCGCACCCAGGCGCTGATCGGCGAGGCCTACCCGCATTTCGACGTGGTCTGGTTCGGGCACATCGGCGACGGCAACCTGCACATCAACGTGCTCAAGCCCGATGCCACCGACGATGCACGGTTCCTGCAGCAGTGCGAGCACGTGACCAAGCTGCTGGCGCAGGTGCTGAAGGACTTCGATGGCAGCATTTCCGCCGAACATGGCATCGGCCTGGTCAAGAAGGGCTACCTGGACAGCACCCGCGGCCCGGAGGAAATCGCGCTGATGAGGGCGGTCAAACGTGCGTTTGATCCCCAAGGGCTGCTGAATCCCGGCAAGGTGTTTGATCTGTAGCACGCGACAGAATTTCACGTAGCCGATACGCTCTGTCTTTTCCTGCCGTGAATGACACCCTCATGATGCGTTCGATCCTGCTCCTTGCCGTGCTCGCCCTGCCGCTGTCGGCCTTCGCCTCCAGCTTCGCGGGTTCCTCGGCCGGTTCCGCTTCCGGCGCGTCGTCGGCCGGTTCGTCCAGCTCGGACGACGACAAGGTGGTGGTCGACGCGCGCGAAGACGCGGCTGCGTTCGTGGCCACCGACGGCGCCATCCGTGGCGCACGTCTGGAAGCGGCACTGCTGCACCTGCGCGAAACCGGCGCCGCCCAGCGCGACGCCAGCGACATGCAGCTGGCCCAGGCCCTCCTGGCCCGCTGATGCAACTCCGCCGCCGGGCCCTGCGCCGATGCGCGGCGGTCCTGGCGGCGTTGCTGGCCGTCCCGACCGCCCATGCCGCCCTGCAGCTTCAGTTGCAGGCAGACGGGCTTGATCCAGGCCAGCGAGCGAAAGCCAACCTCGTGCTGCAGCAGGCGCCTGCGCTGCTGCCTGGGTCATGGCAGGCGCGGTTCGTCGCTCCGGTCACGATCTCGTGGTCGGACCAGCTTCCCGATACGGTGCATGGCCGCACCCGGAAGAGCGCGATCACCCTGCGGCGCAGCCTGCTGGACCAGATGCAGCCCGGTCAACCGCTGCCACGCGCGGTGCAGGCGGCGCTGATCCATGAATTGACCCACGTGCTGGACCGCGCCGCCGCCGGCCGCTGGTCGTACAGCGCCCGCTGGCGTGACCTGGCCGGTTGGCAGCAGCACCCCTGGCGGTGGGGCCGGGGGGCGAACGCGTTCACCGAACGCAGCCCCGATCCGTACGAGCGCCACAGCCCGGCCGAGTACCTGGCGGTGAATGCCGAGCACTACCTGCTCGATGCCGATTACGCCTGCCGTCGCCCGGCGCTGGCGGCGTGGTTCGCCGACCGCATCGGCCCGGGTCCGCAGCAGGCAGCGTGCGATCCGCGCGTGGCGCTGGTGCAGGCCGGCGATGTGCCGGGCGAAGCGTCATTGCTGGCGTTGGATCCGCAGCGGGTGTACGCAGTGGACTACCTGCTGGCCGAGGGCAACGACCAGCTGATGAGCCGCTGGGGCCACAGCATGTTGCGGCTGGTGATCTGCGCGCCCGGCAGGCCGCGCGGTCCGGATTGCCGGCTGGATCTGGCCGAGCACCGGGTGTTGTCGTTTCGTGCGTTTGTCGGCGATGTGCAGATTTCCAGCTGGCGTGGGCTTACAGGGGCGTACCCGTCGCGGTTGTTCGTGCTGCCGCTCAACCAGGTGATCAACGAATACACGCAACTGGAGCTGCGCGGGCTGCAGTCGGTGCCGTTGGCGCTTGATCAAACCGACATCGCCAGCCTGCTGGAGCGTGTGGGCCAGGTGCATTGGAGCTATGACGGGCGGTATCGCTTTGTCAGCAACAACTGCGCGGTGGAAACCGGCAAGCTGCTGCAGGAAGGCGTGCCGCGCTGGGCCGATCCCGGGCTGAACCGGCTGAGCCCCGGTGGATTGCTGCGCCGGCTGGAGCGGCAGGGCCGTGCCGATGGCGCGGTGCTGGAGGATCGACGCGAGGCAATGCGGTTGGGCTACTACTTCCCGTCGGCGCAGGCGCATTACCAGCAGCTGTTTGATGTGGCACGCGCGGAGCTGGCGCTGCCAACCACGCAGGTGACCGGGTGGTTGGCGTTGCCTGCGGCGCAGCGCGCGGCCTGGGCGGAGCGAGGCGGGTTGCGTGCGACATCGGCGCTGTTGCTGTTGGAGCAGGCGGCGCGGTACCGGGAAGAGTTGCGGGCGCGCGATGGGTTGAAGCGGGCGTTGGGCGGTTCGGCTGCGGGCGGTGATGCGGCGCATGCGGCATTGCTGGCGTTGCTGGACGATGCCGGGCAGCTGGCCAATCCGGCTGGGTTGGTGGGCGGTGACGGGTATGGGTTGCCGACGCTGCAGGAGCGTGTCGTGGCGGCCGAGGCGGCCCAGCAGATCAGCGCACGTGGGGTGCCGGCGTGGGCGGCGTTGCAGGCGCAGATGCGTGCGCGGTTGCCGGCGGCGCAGCAGCGGGAGCTGGTCACGATTGATGACACGCTGGCCCGGCTGGGGAGCCGAATGCGTCAGCTGGCGCGCGAAGGGGTGTAGGGACACGCCGCGCCGGATGACCGCTGGGCGCCGTTGCGATGAGCGCGTCGCCACGCGCCACGGTCTGGCCGCAATGGAACGGGACAGTGCTTGCCGCGTGTCTGCGCGGTGCCGGGCGGAGAGCAGACACGCATGGCGTGTCCCTACGCGGGGGGCGTATTTTCCAGACGCGGCAGCGACCGCATTTCACCCCCGGTCACACCGGCAGGGCTAGGATCTCCGGTTGAATCAGAACATCGGCAAGGAGTCGAACATGCGCGCATCTCCCTTCATTCTCAGCCTGGCCATCGCCACCGGCCTGGCGGCATGCCAGCCGGCGCAGCAGGCCGACAGTGCGGGCCCTGACACCGTCGCGGCCGGCAACGAAACGCCGCCGCCGACGGCAGCACCGACCTCCGATGAACGCGTGTACGCCTTCCAGTGCGGTGATCTGGCCGTGCAGGCAACCTACCGCGGACAGGATTCGGCCACGGTGGTGGTGGGCGGGCGCACCTTCGTGATGGCGTCGGACACCGCCGCCTCCGGCGCGAAGTTCAGCGACGGCCAGGGCAACGTGTTCTGGACCAAGGGCACCACCGAAGGCATCCTGACACTCCAGGGCGAGCCTGACCGCAGCTGCACGGGCTCGGGCAAGGAGGGCGAGGTTGCCGCCGCCGCAGTCACTGCGGATGCAGCGCCCGCGTTCCGCGCTACCGGCAATGAGCCGGGCTGGCTGGCGCAGGTCAGTGCCGGGGAAAACCCGGTGCTGCGCGTGGAGACCGGGTACGGCGAGCAGAAGTTCGAGGTGGTGTCGCCCACCCAGGGCAAGGATGGCTGGTCGGGCAAGGCCGCCGATGGTACCGACATCAAGCTCAGCTTCCAGCGCACGGTGTGTCACGACGACATGAGCGGGCAGGGCTTTGGCGCCACCGTGATGCTCACGGTGGGCGCGCGCCAGTACCACGGCTGTGGTGATTTCGCCGGGGCGCCGGCCTTGGCCGAGCGCCCTTGATGGCGTGATCTGCTTCCACCGGACGCAGCCACGCAGCCACGCAGCAAGCACTGCCCCGTTCCATTGCGGCCAGACCGTGGCGACGCGCTCATCGCAACGGCGCCCAGCGGTCATCCGGCGCGGCGTGGCTCTACGATCCGGTGTCAGCGGTCAGTCCGCGCGGCCGGCGAATTCGCCGGTTGCGGTGTTGACCAGCACGCGCTCGCCGTTGGCGATGTACTCGGGCACCATGATTTCGATGCCGGTGCTGAGCTTGGCCGGCTTCGGGCGCTTGGTGGCGGTGCCGCCCTTGAGTTCCGGTGGGGTTTCGACCACTTCCAGCACCACGCTGCTCGGCATCTGCACGGCGACCGGGGTTTCATCGATCACCTGCACGTAGATGCCGGTCAGGCCGTCGGTGATGTAACCAGCGTCATCGCCGATGACATCGGCATCCAGGGTGTACGGCGTGTAATCCTCATCATCGAGGAAGACGAAGGCGTCGCCATCCTTGTATGAGTAAGTCGATTGGCGGCGCAGCAGTTCGACTTCAGGCAGGTTGTCGTCGGCGTCGAAGCTGGCGTCCAGCTTGTTGCCGCCCGGCACGCTGTACATGATGAAGCGGAAGCGCACATTGCCGCCGCGGCCCTGCGGCGAGCTGCGTTCGATGTCGCGGATCTGGTAGACGCCGCCGTTGTGTTCGACGACGTTGCCCTTCTTGATGTCGTTGGCTTTCATGGAATGAAGGTCGGTTCGTGGGAGGTAGGGTTGCTTGCTTACTTGGGCGCCAGGCGCACCGCACCGTCAAGGCGGATGGTTTCGCCGTTGAGGTAGGTGTTGGTCAGGATGTGGCCGACCAGGCCGGCGAAATCGTCCGGCTTGCCCAGCCGCGGCGGGAACGGGATCGAGGCGGCCAGCGATTCCTGCACGGCCGGCGGCATGCCATCGACCATCGGGGTCCAGAAGATGCCCGGGGCGATGGTCATCACGCGGATGCCGAAGCGCGACAGTTCGCGCGCCATCGGCAGGGTCATGCCGACCACGCCGCCCTTGGAGGCGGCATACGCGGCCTGGCCGATCTGGCCTTCATAGGCCGCCACGCTGGCGGTGTTGATGATCACGCCGCGCTCGCCATCGTCGCCGGCCGTGTTGTGCTGCATGCGGTTGGCGGCGGCCTTGGCCACGTTGAAGCTGCCGACCAGGTTGACCATCACCGTGTTCTGGAAGGTGGCCAGCGGCATCGGTGCCTCTTTGCCCAGCACGCGGCCGGCGCCGAGGATGCCGGCGCAGCTGACCACGGCATTCAGGCCGCCCAGGAAATCGTGCGCGGCGTCGATCTGCGCGGACACCGCGGCTTCGTCGCTGACATTGGTGCTGAAATAGCGGGCGTTGGCCGGGCCGAGCTCGGCCACGGCAGCGGCGCCCTTGTCATCATTGAGGTCGAACAGGGCTACCTTGGCGCCATGGGCGACCAGGTGCTGGGCTACCGAAAGGCCCAGGCCGGAAACACCGCCGGTGACGACGGCGCGGACGGAAGACAGCTGCATTGCACGATCCCGCGGGTTCAAGAGCCGCCGATTCTAGCGGATGCCGGGCCATTCGCCGTTGTGCAGCGCGTGCAGGCGCTCAGCGGCGCGGCGGCAGGCGGCGGGCGAACTCGTCCGGGGTCAGGCCCGGCGCAAACAGGAAGCCCTGGCCCACGGTAACGCCCATGTCGTGCAGGAACTGGCGCTGCACCTCCGATTCGATGCCTTCGGCGACCAGGCCCAGGCCCAGGCTGCGGGCGATGCCGCAGACCGCCTCGCACACCGCCACGTCGGAGCGGTCGCCCGGCACGCCTTCGACGAACAGCTGGCTGAGCTTGAGCCCATGAATTGGCAACCGACGTAGGTAGTTGAGCGCGCTGTAGCCTTCGCCGAAGTCGTCGATGGTCAGCACGACCCCCATCTCGCGCAGCCGGGCGAAGGTGTGCAGGGTGTCCGGCGCGTCCTCGATCAGCACCCGCTCGGTGAATTCCAGTTCCAGCGCGCTGCCCGGCAGGCCGTACTGGTCCAATGCCTGGCGCACGTTGCGGGCCAGGTCCTCGCCGACAAGCTGGCGGTAGGACACGTTGACCGCCACCCGGACGATGCCGAGCCCGGCGTCCTGCCATTGGCGTACCTGGCGGCAGGCCTCATTGAGCACCCACAGCCCAATGCGGACGATGTCGCCGGTGCTTTCGGCGTGACTGATGAAGACGTCCGGGCGCAGTTCGCCCAGTTGCGCGTTGCGCCACCGGATCAGGGCCTCGGCCGCCACCATCTGGCCGGTGTGCAGATTGACCTGCGGCTGGTAGACCAGATGGAACTCGTCGTCGTCCAGTGCGCGGTGCAGGCGGCTTTCGATCTGCAGGCGGTCGTGCTGGCGCTGCGCCAGTTCCGGCGAAAACACCTGCCAGCCGTTGCGGGTGCGCCGCTTGCAGTCGTACATGGCGAGGTCCGCGTTCTGGATCAGCTGCTGTGGGCGCAGCCCGTCCTGCGGCGCGCGGGCGATGCCGATGCTGGTGGTGACCGCGAACTCGTCGCTGCCGAACCGGAAGGGGGTGGAGAACGCGCGGGTGATGGCTTCGGCCAGGCGTTCTGGCTGGTCGGGCTGGTCGCGGGTATCGCACACCACCAGGAATTCGTCGCCGCCGAAGCGGGCGACCAGCCCTTCGGTGCCGATCGCGGTTGAAATGCGCCGGGTGGCGTCGATCAGCAGCTCGTCGCCGGCGTTGTGGCCGAGCAGGTCGTTGACCGTCTTGAACCGGTCCAGGTCGATGTACAGCACGGCGACCCGGCAGTGGGTGGGGTTGCCCATGCGCGTGGCCAGGTCGGTCAGCACCGCATCGCGGTTCATGATCCCGGTGAGGGGGTCGGTGCGCGCCTGGATGCGCAGGGATTCTTCGGCCTGCTTGCGCGAGGTGATGTCCTGCACGGTGCCGGCAATGCGCGCGGCGTTGACGTCGCCGGCCTCGGCCTCGCCGATCATGCGCACCCAGAACGAATGGCCGTCGCTGCGCTGGCCCTGCAGCTCCAGCTCGAACGGCACCTGGCGGTCAATCACGTCCTGCAGCGCCTGCTGCAGTTGGGCGCGGTCGTCCAGGCGCAGGCTCTCCATCAGCTGCGTCATGTCCTGCAATGGCAGCGCCTGGCCGAGAATGCGCGCGGCTTCGTCGGTCAGGTACAGGCGCCGCAGGCCGCGGTCCCACTCCCATCCACCAATATGGGCAAGCGACTGCGCCCGGTCGAACAGGGCGTTGTTGCGCTTGAGTTCGGTGATGTCGCTGAACAGCGCGAACACGTGGTCGGGGCAGTCGCGGCCATTGCTGTAGACCGGCACGTTGGTGGTGGAGATCCAGATCATGCGTCCGCGCGGACGGTGGTACAGGCCGACGATGGTGCTGCGGATGATGCGGCCGCGCAGCAGCGCTTCGCTGGCCGGCCACTGCTCGCGGGTCAACAGGTGGCCGTGTTCGTCCACGCTGATCCAGTCTTCCGGTGCCAGCAGGGCCTGCACGCTGCCGCCGTTGCCCGGCGAGCCCAGTATCCGGTGTGCGGCCGGATTGGCCGATACCACCTGCAGATCGCGGTCGAACAGGATCACGCCCTTGTCGATGGATTCCATCAGCAGGCGATAGCGCGACTCGGCCTGCCAGCGGCTGCTCAGGTCGCGCGCCACCGCCACGATGCAGTGCTCGCCCTGGTGTTCAAATCCGGCCGAGTGCACCTCCACCGGAAAGCGGCTGCCGTCACCGCGCATGTTGGTGACTTCGATGACATAGGTCTCGCCGCGCCGCAGCGCTTCCCAGACCGGATCAAGGTGGTCGCTGGGCAGGTCCGGGTTCAGCAGCTCGATCGGCTGCCCGATGATGTCCGCGCGGGTCCGTCCGTAGGCGCGCACGCCGGCCTCGTTGAGGTCCAGCACGACCCCCGATTCACTGAGGATGCTGACCGGGTCGGGTACCGCGTCGAACAGCGCAGCGTAGCGGCGCAATGCCAGCTGTCGCTCATCCATCGCCTCCTGCAGGGCCTGCTGCACGTCGCGCAGCAGGACGTGCACGTCCTCGCCGGGCGGTTGCGCCAGGGCCTGTTCCAGGGCGGCCAGCGCATGCACGTGCGCGGCGAGGTGATCGCCGACCGCAGCATCCTTGCGCGGGCGGCGGTGGTTCATGTCGCCGCCAGGGCCTTGCCGGCCTTGCTGCCGGTTTCGCGACCAAGCCGTGCGGCCAGCCAGCGGCCGGTCGCGGCCAGGGCAGGCAGGTCGATGCCGGTGCGCATGCCGATGCCGTGCAGCAGGTAGACCACGTCCTCGCTGGCCACGTTGCCGCTGGCACCCTTGGCATACGGGCAGCCACCGGCACCGGACACCGCCGAATCGACCACGCGCACCCCTTCTTCCAGGCACGCATCGATGTTGGCCAGCGCCTGGCCGTAGGTATCGTGGAAGTGCACGGCCAGGGCGGCCATCGGCACTTCACTGGCCACCGCGCGCAGCATGGCGCGGGCCTTGCGCGGGGTGCCCACGCCGATGGTGTCGCCCAGCGAGATTTCGTAACAGCCCATGTCGTGCAGCGCACGCGCCACGCGCACCACCTCGCTGACCGCGACCTCGCCCTGGTAGGGGCAGCCGAGCACGGTGGACACATAGCCGCGCACCTTGACCCCATCGAGGGCGGCACGCGCCAGGATCGGCGCGAAGCGGGCCAGCGATTCATCGATGCCGGCATTGGTGTTGGTGCGGTTGAAGGTTTCCGACGCGGCGGTGAACACCGCCACTTCCTCCACGCCCACCGCGCGGGCACGGTCGTAGCCCTGTTCATTGGGCACCAGCACCGGGTAATCGATACCGGGCCGGCGTTCGATGCCGGCGTAGACCTCGGCGGCATCGGCCAACTGCGGCACCCAGCGTGGGCTGACGAAGCTGGTGGCTTCGATGGTGCGCAGGCCGGTCAGCGACAGCTGGCGGATCAGCTCGATCTTGTCGGCGGTGGCCACCGGCCGGGCTTCGTTCTGCAGTCCGTCGCGCGGACCGACCTCGACGATGCGGACGAAGTCATCCATGACGGGTCTCCGGGCGGGCGGGAAGCGGGTGGTACTCACATGCGATCACGGAACGTCCTGGCTGAAAGTAGCGGTGCAATTCCCTGGCGGGCCACGACAGGGAGATACGCGGGATGGTCGGCAAAACGGCCATTGGCCGGGGTGGGGTCCGACACGGCAGCTACCGACCGGGGGCCGGCAGGGGGATCACTCCTGGGTAACCCAATGTGGCGCGCGTTTATCCAGGAAGGCACCCAGCCCCTCCTGGCCTTCTTCCGACACACGAAGCCGGGCGATCAGCGCGGCATTGTCGTGGTCCAGCGCGTCGCGGTCGCGGCCGACCGTCACCCGCCGTACCAGCTCCTTGGCCGAGGACGAGGCAATCGGGCCGGCCTTGTCGAGCAGGCCCAGCTGGCGCTGGACCGCTTCGTCGATCCGTTCAGGTTCGATCAGCTGGTGGATCAGGCCGATCCGCAGGGCCGTGTCGGCGTCGAAATGCTCACCGGTGGCAAACCAGCGCCGGGCCTGGCGGGGGCCGATCGCATCGATCACATAGGGGGAAATCACCGCCGGCAGCAGGCCCAGCCGGCTCTCGGTCAGGCCGAAGCGGGCGGTGGTGCTGGCAATGGCGATATCGCAGCAGGCGACCAGGCCGACCCCACCGCCGAACGCCGCGCCATGCACCCGGGCGATGGTCGGCTTGGGCAGTTCATCCAGCGTCCGCATCAGCCGGGCCAGCGCCAGCGAGTCCTGGCGGTTGTCTTCCTCGTTGGCGGCGGCCATGCCGCGCATCCACTGCATGTCGGCACCGGCCGAGAACGAGGCCCCGGTGGCTGCCAACACCACCGCGCGCACCTGTTCGTCGCGCCCGGCCGCATCCAGCGCGGCGGTGAGCTGGGCGATCAGCGCGGCATCGAAGGCGTTATGCAGGGTGGGGCGGTTCAGCCACAGGGTCAGCACGGCCGCGCTGCGTTCAATTCGTAAAGCGTCACTCATCGGGGGCCTGCGCCTGCTCCATACATGTATGGATCATAGCGGCCCATGGGGCCCGGACCATGACGCGGCGCGGCGATGCTAGAATTGATAACCATTCTTATCGACGAGAAGGCGACCTGTGACGTTGTCCGATCTGCCGCTGCACGCCTCCGCCCTGGTGGAATCGGTGCGCGAACTTCATGCAAACGACGCCATCGCCCGCCGCCTCCAGGAACTGGGGTTCGTGAAGGGCGAAGATGTGCGTCTGGTAGCCCATGGTCCGGTCGGCGGCGAGCCGCTGCTGGTGCAGGTCGGGTTCACCCGTTTCGCATTGCGCCGTACCGAAGCGGCCCGCATCGAGATCACCGCTGTTGCAGCCGGGGCAGGCGCATGAGCGCGGCCGCCACCCTGCGCGTTGCCCTGGTCGGCAACCCGAACAGCGGCAAGACCGCGCTGTTCAACCAGCTCACCGGCAGCCGCCAGAAGGTCGCCAACTACACCGGCGTCACCGTGGAGCGCAAGGAAGGCCGCCTGCGGGCGCCGTCGGGGCGCGAGTTCGCCGTGCTCGACCTGCCCGGCGCTTACAGCCTGCAGCCGGCCAGCCTGGATGAGGCGATCACCCGCGACCTGTGCCGGGGCTTCTACCCGGGCGAAGCCGCACCCGACGTGCTGCTGTGCGTGATCGATGCCACCAACCTGCGGCTGCACCTGCGCTTCGCGCTGGAGCTGCGCGAGCTGGGCAAACCGATGATCGTGGCGTTGAACATGGTCGATGCGGCCGAGCGCCGTGGCATCGAAATCGACGTGCGCGCGCTGGAGCAGGCGCTGGGCGTGCCCGTGGTGGAAACGGTGGCGGTGCGCCGCAACGGTGCACACGCACTGGTCGAGCGCCTGGATGCGATGGTGCCGCACCTGGATGCACCGGTGGCTGCCCCGGCCGGCGAGGTGGATTACCACGCCCAGGTGCGCGGCATTCTCGCTGCGTCGGTGAGCATGCCCACCCGCACCGCCGGGATCGACGACGCTTTGGACCGCTGGCTGCTGCACCCGGTGTTCGGGCTGCTGACCCTGGTGGTGGTGATGTTCCTGATCTTCCAGGCGGTGTTTGCCTGGGCCACGCCGATGATGGACGGCATCGAAGCCGGCTTCGGCTGGTTGGGCGAGGTCGTTGCCGCAGGGCTGCCCGAAGGCCCGCTGACCAGCCTGCTCACCGACGGCATCATCGCCGGCGTTGGTGGCGTGGTGGTGTTCCTGCCGCAGATCCTGATCCTGTTCGCCTTCATCCTGGCGCTTGAGGAATCGGGCTACCTGCCGCGCGCGGCGTTCCTGCTCGACCGGATGATGGCCTCGGCCGGCCTGTCCGGGCGTTCGTTCATCCCGCTGCTGTCCAGCTTTGCCTGCGCGGTGCCGGGCATCATGGCCACCCGCAGCATCCAGGACCCGCGCGACCGCCTGGCCACCATCCTGGTGGCGCCGCTGATGACCTGCTCGGCACGCCTGCCGGTGTACGCATTGCTGATCGGTGCGTTCATCCCGCAGAAGACCCTGTGGGGCTTCGTCAGCCAGCAGGGCCTGGTGCTGTTCGCTCTGTATGTCGCCGGCATCTTCAGTGCGCTGGCGATGTCGTGGGTGATGAAGAAGTGGCGCCGCGACAAGAGCGAACATCCGCTGATGCTGGAACTGCCGTCCTACCGCATTCCGCACCCGCGCGACCTGGCCGTGGGCCTGTACGAGCGCGGCATGATCTTCCTCAAGCGGGTGGGCGGCATCATCCTCTCGCTGACCATCCTGCTGTGGGTACTGCTGTCGTTCCCCGGCGCGCCGGAGAACGCGACCAACCCGGCCATCGATTACAGCTTTGCCGGCCAGATCGGCCACGCGATGGCGGTGTTCTTCGCGCCGCTGGGCTTCAACTGGCAGATCTGCATCGCGCTGATCCCGGGCATGGGCGCCCGCGAAGTGGCCGTATCCTCGTTGGCCACCATCTACGCCCTGTCCGCCGCCGACGATGACGCCGCGATCCAGGCCCTGACCCCGGTGGTGGCCCACGGCTGGTCGCTGGCCACCGGGCTGTCGCTGCTGGTGTGGTTCATCTACGCGCCCATGTGCATCTCGACCCTGGCCACCATCAAACGCGAAACCAATTCGTGGAAGCAGGTTGGCTTTGCCACCTTCTACCTGTTCGCGGCCGCCTACATCGCGGCGCTGGTCACCTACCAGGTGACCGTGGCCCTGGGCGGTGGCTGATGAGCACCGGCCTGCTGCTGCAGTACATCGTGGTCGCGCTGATCGTGCTGGCCAGTGCGTGGGTGGTGCTGAAGAAGCAGTTCCCGGGCACCTTGCGCAAGGCGCGCGGGGCGATTGCACTGGGGCTGGTGAAGCCGGCGCGGGCCGGATGGGTGCAGGCACTGGGGCGGAGGATCGCGCCGCCGGTCAATGGCGGCGGGGGCGCGTGTGGTGGTTGCGACAGTTGCGGGCCCACGCCACCGAAACAGCACCGATAGCGCGGGCCGTTGGCCGGCCCTGGGATCGCGTGGGCCGGCCAACGGCCGGCGCTACCGTTTCTACAGGCTTTCCATTAGCCTTCAAACATGACTACTCCCCCCCTTCGTTTGCTCATCCACGGCGCGTCCGGTCGCATGGGCCAGGCTCTGCTGCGCCTGGCCGCCGAGCGCGACGATCTGCAGGTCGTTGCGGCCGTTACCCGTCGTTCGCCCGCCCAGCGCGTGGTCGAGGGCGTGCCGCATTTCGCCGCCAGTGAACTCCACGGCGCACCGCAGTTCGATGTCGCCATCGACTTCAGCCTGCCCGAAGGCTTCGATCCCATCCTGGCCCTGTGCGTCGAGCGCGGGACAGGGCTGGTATCCGGCACCACCGGGATCAGCGAAACCCAGCGCCAGGCGCTGATCCAGGCGGCTACTCGCATTCCATTGGTGTGGGCGTCCAACTTCAGCCTGGGCGTGGCCGTGCTGGACGAGCTGGTCGAACGCGCCGCTGCCGCCCTGGCTGGCTGGGACTGCGACATCGTCGAATCCCACCATGTGCACAAGCAGGACGCGCCGTCCGGCACCGCCCTGACCCTGGGTGCCGCCGCCCAGAAGGGCGGGGCGCAGCCGCACTACGCCAGCCTGCGCGCCGGCGACATCGTGGGCGAGCACCTGGTCCAGTTCACCGGCCTGGGCGAACGCATCGAACTCACCCACCGTGCCACCAGCCGCGACATCTTCGCCCGCGGCGCCCTGTTCGCCGCCGTTCAGCTGAATGGGCGCGTGGCAGGAAGCTATCGGGTTCGGGATCTGCTGGCAGGTTCGGGTAGCTGAACGAGGCATGGGGTACGTGGGACACGCATGGCGTGTCTCTACGCGTGTCCTCGCGGACCTGTACCGCCCAACGCTGAATACGCACAACCACTGGCGTCCGGGTGACCTTCCCATTACAATTCCCGCTCGCCGAATCACGACAGCCGGACCGGTCCCGCACCGCAGTCCGCGCTTTTTTGCAACCGCTTTTCCGTGAAGCGTGGCGTGACTTCGGTGACCCCTCGGTAGCCAAAGTGAGATTCCCGTGACCCAAGCCGCAATCCTCGTCCTCGAAGACGGCACCGTATTCGAGGGCGAATCCGTAGGCGCGCCCGGCCTGTCCGTCGGTGAGGTGGTGTTCAACACCGCCATGACCGGTTACCAGGAAGTGCTGACTGATCCCTCCTACGCCCGGCAGATGGTCACGCTGACCTACCCGCATATCGGCAATACCGGCATGACCGACCAGGACGACGAAGCCCGCAAGGTGTGGTCGGCCGGTCTGATCGTGCGCGACGTGCCGCGCCGTCCCAGCAACTGGCGCAGCCAGGTCTCGCTGCAGGACTGGCTGCTGCAGCGCGGGGTGATCGCCATTTCCGGCATCGACACCCGCAAGCTGACCCGCATCCTGCGCGAGCGCGGCGCCCAGAACGGCGCGCTGATGGCCGGCGACGACATCAACGTGGACATCGCGCTGGAAGCGGCACGCAAGTTCCCCGGCCTGAAGGGCATGGATCTGGCCAAGGTGACCAGCACCGAGAAGGCCTACCGCTGGAACGAGGGCCAGCTCGACCTGGATTCCAATACATTCGCCAGCGCCGCCCCGCAGTACAAGGTGGTGGCCTATGACTTCGGCGCCAAGCTCAACATCCTGCGTATGCTGGCCGAGCGCGGCTGCGACATCACAGTGGTACCGGCCCAGACCCCGGCCGCCGAAGTGCTGGCGATGAACCCGGACGGCGTGTTCCTGTCCAACGGCCCGGGCGACCCGGAACCCTGCGACTACGCCATCGAGGCGATCAAGGTGTTCCTGGGCAAGAAGGTGCCGGTGTTCGGCATCTGCCTGGGCCACCAGCTGCTGGCGCTGGCCTCCGGTGCCAGGACGGTCAAGATGGGCCACGGCCACCACGGTGCCAACCACCCGGTGCAGGACCTGGACGACGGCCGGGTGATGATCACCTCGCAGAACCACGGCTTTGCGGTAGACGAAGCCACGCTGCCGGCAACCCTGCGGGTGACCCACCGTTCGCTGTTCGACGGCACCAACCAGGGCATCGCCCGCACCGACGTGCCGGCGTTTTCTTTCCAGGGCCACCCGGAAGCATCGCCGGGCCCGCACGATGTCAGCCCGCTGTTCGACCGCTTCATTGCCCTGATGGCGCAGGCCAAGGCCTGATTCGAGGCGCCGCTGCCTTCGGCGCGGCGCTGCGACACCCCGACACGCTGTACTGACTTAGAGAAGACAATGCCCAAGCGCACTGACCTAAAGACCATCCTCATCATCGGTGCCGGCCCGATCGTCATCGGCCAGGCCTGCGAGTTCGATTACTCCGGCGCCCAGGCCTGCAAGGCCCTGCGTGACGAGGGGTACCGCGTGGTGCTGGTCAACAGCAATCCGGCCACGATCATGACCGACCCGGAGATGGCCGACGCCGTCTACATCGAGCCGATCAACTGGCAGACGGTCGAAAAGATCATCGCCAAGGAAAAGCCCGACGCCCTGCTGCCGACCATGGGTGGCCAGACCGCGCTGAACTGCGCGCTGGACCTGGCCGACCACGGCGTGCTGGAGAAGTACAACGTTGAACTGATCGGCGCCAAGCGCGATGCGATCCGCATGGCCGAAGACCGCGAGCTGTTCCGCGTGGCGATGAGTGAGATCGGATTGGACTGCCCGTCCGCCGCGGTCGCGCACACCGTCGAGGAAGCGATCGAGATCCAGACCCGCGTCGGCTACCCGACCATCATCCGCCCCAGCTTCACCCTGGGCGGCAGCGGTGGCGGCATCGCCTACAACCGCGAAGAGCTGGTCGATATCGTGACCCGCGGCCTGGAGCTGTCGCCGACCACCGAAGTGCTGGTGGAAGAATCGGTGCTGGGCTGGAAGGAATTCGAAATGGAGGTGGTGCGCGACACCGCCGACAACTGCATCATCGTTTGCTCGATCGAGAACCTGGACCCGATGGGTGTGCACACCGGTGACTCGATCACCGTGGCCCCGGCCCAGACCCTGACCGACAAGGAATACCAGCGCCTGCGCGATGCCTCCATCGCCGTGCTACGCAAGATCGGCGTGGATACCGGTGGCTCGAACGTGCAGTTCGGCATCAGCCCGACCACCGGCCGCGTGGTCGTGATCGAAATGAACCCGCGCGTGTCGCGTTCCTCGGCGCTGGCCTCCAAGGCCACTGGCTTCCCGATCGCCAAGGTCGCTGCCAAGCTGGCGGTGGGGTACACCCTGGACGAGTTGAAGAACGAAATCACCGGCGGCCTGACCCCGGCCTCGTTCGAACCGTCGATCGACTACGTCGTCACCAAGATCCCGCGCTTCGCCTTCGAGAAGTTCCCGGCCGCCGACGCGCGCCTGACCACCCAGATGAAGTCGGTGGGCGAGGTGATGGCGATGGGCCGCACCTTCCAGGAATCGCTGCAGAAGGCGCTGCGTGGCCTGGAAACCGGCAAGATCGGCCTCGACCCGACCGGCCTGGACCTGGCCAGCGAAGACGACATCACCACCCTGAAGCGCGAACTCAAGGCCCCGGGCCCGGAGCGCCTGTTCTTCGTGGGCGACGCGTTCCGCGCCGGCTTCAGCGTGGAAGAGGTGTTCGCGCTGTCGCACATCGACCCGTGGTTCCTGGACCAGATCGAAGAGATCATCCAGGCCGAAACCCAGCTGGCCGCTGAAGGCATCGACGCGCTCGACGCCGCGCGCCTGCGCAAGCTCAAGCGCGCCGGCTTCTCCGATGCGCGCCTGGCCGAGCTGACCGGCACCAACGAAGCAGCCGTGCGCGCGCTGCGCCGTGCGCACAAGGTGCGCCCGGTGTACAAGCGCGTGGACTCCTGCGCCGCCGAGTTCTCCACCAGCACCGCCTACCTGTATTCGACCTACGAGGACGAATGCGAAGCGGCGCCCAGCAACCGCGACAAGATCATGATCCTGGGCGGCGGTCCGAACCGCATCGGCCAGGGCATCGAGTTCGACTACTGCTGCGTGCACGCCGCGCTGGCGCTGCGCGAGGATGGCTTCGAAACCATCATGGTCAACTGCAACCCGGAAACCGTCTCGACCGACTACGACACCTCCGACCGCCTGTACTTCGAGCCGCTGACGCTGGAAGACGTGCTGGAAATCGTCGAGCTCGAACAGCCCAAGGGCGTGATCGTGCAGTACGGCGGGCAGACCCCGCTGAAGCTGGCGCGCGCGCTGGAAGCCAATGGCGTGCCGGTGATCGGCACCTCGCCGGACTCCATCGACCTGGCCGAAGACCGCGAGCGCTTCCAGCAGCTGGTGGACAAGCTGGGCCTGAAGCAGCCGCCGAACCGGATCGCCCGCAACGACCAGGAAGCGCTGCTGCTGGCCCGTGAGATCGGCTACCCGCTGGTGGTGCGCCCGAGCTACGTGCTGGGCGGCCGCGCGATGGAAATCGTCTACGGCGAGTCCGACCTGGCGCGCTACGTGCGTGACGCGGTCAAGGTCTCCAACGATTCTCCGGTGTTGCTGGACCGCTTCCTCGACAACGCGGTGGAAGTGGACGTGGACATCATTGCCGACAAGGACGGCAACGTGCTGATCGGCGGCGTGATGGAGCACATCGAGGAAGCCGGCGTGCATTCGGGCGATTCGTCCTGCTCGCTGCCGCCGTATTCGCTGTCGGCTGAAACCCAGGCCGAGCTGCGCCGCCAGGTGGTGGAACTGGCCAAGGCCCTGAACGTGGTCGGCCTGATGAACACCCAGTTCGCGATCCAGGCGGGCGAGAACGGCGAAGACATCGTATACCTGCTGGAAGTGAACCCGCGTGCCTCGCGCACCGTGCCGTTCGTGTCCAAGGCCACCGGCATGGCGCTGGCCAAGATCGCCGCGCGCTGCATGGCCGGCAAGACCCTGGCCGAACAGGGCGCGACCAAGGAAATCGTGCCGGATTACTACTCGGTGAAGGAAGCGATCTTCCCGTTCGCCAAGTTCCAGGGCGTCGACCCGATCCTCGGGCCGGAAATGCGCTCCACCGGCGAGGTGATGGGCGTGGGCCGCAGCTTCAGTGCCGCCTTCGCGCGTGCACAGGAAGCCGGCGGCATCAAGGCGCCGCCGCTGGGCAAGGCATTCGTGTCGGTCCGCGACCCGGACAAGAAGCGCGTGCTGCCGGTCGCCCAGGCGCTGCTGGAACGTGGCTACAGCCTGGTGGCCACGCGTGGCACTGCCGCGTGGCTGCAGCAGCACGGCATGCAATGCGAGATCGTCAACAAGGTCGTCGAAGGCCGCCCGCACATCGTCGATTCGATCAAGAACGGCGAGATCGTGTATATCGTCAACACGACTGAAGGTCGTGCGGCGATCAACGATTCGTTCTCGATCCGTCGCGAAGCGCTGCAGCACCGCGTCACCTATTCGACCACCATTGCCGGCGCCAAGGCGCTGGTGCAATCACTGGAATTCCGCGGCACCGGCCCCGTCTGGTCGCTGCAGGAGCTGCACAAGGAGTTGAACGCATGAGAGCACCGATCACCCTGAAGGGCGCGCAGCGTCTGCGCGAAGAGCTGGACCACCTGAAGTCGGTCAAGCGCCCCAAGGTCATCGCGGCGATCGCCGAGGCGCGTGAGCACGGCGATCTCAAGGAGAACGCCGAGTACCACGCCGCGCGCGAAGAGCAGGGCTTCATCGAAGGCCGCATCAAGCAGCTGGAAGGCGAACTGTCGCATGCCGAGATCATCGACATCACCAAGCTCAACGCCGGCAGCAAGGTGGTGTTCGGCGCCACCGTCGAACTGGCCGATGTGGAAAGCGAGGAAGAGAAGCGCTACCAGATCGTGGGCGACCTGGAGGCCGACATCAAACTTGGCCTGATCGCGATTTCCTCCCCGGTGGCGCGTGCCATGATCGGCAAGAACGAGGGCGACAGCATCGTGATCGACGCCCCGGCAGGGCAGCGCGAGTACGAAATCGTCAGCGTCCAGTACCTGGACTGACCTGACCATGGCCACGGCAACCCTGTTGCTGCCGGCGCGCAGCCGCTTCCCGGCGGCGGCGCTGCCGGATGACGTGGCCAAGGCGCTCGGCCGTGCCGAGCGAAGTCGCGTTGATGCTGGCGAACGCGCCCAGCTGCAGCGGCATTTCCAACTGCAGCCGGCCGATTGGCCGGTGGCGGCGCTGACCCGGCAGCTGGATGTCGGTGACGCCCACGATGGCGTGTGGCTGCGTGCCGATCCGGCCAATGTGGTGCCGGACATGCACGGCGCGCGGATGATGGGTCATGGCGACACGCTGCGGCTTGACGCCGACGACGTGGCGGCATTGCTGCCTGCATTGCAGCCTCTCTTTGCAGGCTATGGATTCACGCTGGACGCGCCGACCCCATCGCGCTGGTATCTGCGCCTGCCACCCGGGACCACGTTGCCGGCATTCGCCGCGCCCGATGACGCACTCGGCGACGACCTGTTCGCACACCTGCCAGAAGGGGATGCCGGGCGCCGTTGGCGTGCGTTGCTGACCGAGGCGCAGGTGGTGCTGCACCAGCATCCGTGGAACGTGCAGCGCCTGGCGGCCGGCAAGCGGGCGATCAATTCATTGTGGTTCTGGGGCGGTGGTGAGCTGCCCGGGGCAGTGCGTACCGCGCATGCGCAGGTGCGCAGCCGTGATGCGCTGCTGCAGGCCTTGGCCAAGGCCGCCGGCGTGCAGGCCGATGGCGACCAGCAGGTGGATGCCTTGGTGGATCTGCGCCAGCTGCGCTCGCTGGAGCAGCTGGGCAACGATGCGATCCGGCCGTTGCTGTCGGCGTTGCAGCGCGGCGAACTGCGCCGGCTGGTGCTGGATTTCGAAGATGGCGCGCGGTTCGAGCTGGACAAGGCCCAGCGCTGGCGGTTCTGGAAGAAGCCGGTGCAATTGCACGAGGGCTGAGGGATTGATGGCGCGTATCATGGTGGCCACCGGCGTTCGCGCTGTTTACCGAGCCCGCCTTGACCTCTGCTGACTCCCTCCAGATTCAACGCCGTCCTGCGGCTGCCCTCGGCGATTGGCCCGCCGACATGCTGCCGCTGCTTCAGCGTCTGTACGCCGCGCGCGGCGTCACCGATGCGGCGCAGGCGCAGCCGAAGCTGGCGCAGCTGCATCCCCCGGAGCTGATGGGCAGCATGCAGGCGGCCGTGGACCTGCTGGCGGCCGCCATTGCCGCCGATGAGCGCATCCTGGTGGTGGGCGATTTCGACTGCGATGGCGCTACCGCCTGTGCGGTCGGCGTGCGCGGCCTGCGCCTGCTCGGCGCGCGCGACGTGGTGCATGCCGTGCCGAACCGCATGCTGCACGGCTACGGCCTGTCGCCGTCGCTGGTGGCCGAACTGGCACCGCTGCAGCCGGGGCTGCTGGTCACGGTCGACCACGGCATTGCCTGCCATGCCGGCGTGACCGCGGCCAAGGCGCTGGGCTGGAAGGTGCTGGTCACCGATCACCACCTGCCGGGCGAACGGCTGCCCCCAGCCGATGCCATCGTGGACCCCAACATCAACGGCGATGCGTTCCCGAGCAAGGCGCTGGCCGGGGTCGGGGTGATCTTCTATGTATTGATGGCGCTGCGGCGGCACCTGCGCGGGCAGGGCGCCTTTGTCGCAGGTGCGGAGCCAGACCTGCTGACATTGCTGGACCTGGTCGCGGTCGGCACCGTGGCCGATCTTGTCGCACTGGATGCCAACAACCGGGCACTGGTCTCTGCCGGCCTGCGGAGGCTGCGTGCGGGGCAGGGCTGCGTTGGTCTGCAGGCCCTGATCGAAGCCAGTGGTCGCGACCCGGCGCGCCTGAGCGCAACCGATATCGGCTTCGCCCTCGGCCCCCGCCTGAACGCAGCCGGCCGGCTGGAAGACATGGCGCTGGGCATCCAACTGCTGCTCACCGAAGACCGAAGCCAGGCGCGCGAGATCGCGCAGGCGCTGGAGCAGATCAACGCCGAACGGCGTGCCGTGCAGCAGCTGATGACCGATGACGCCGAACGGGCGGTATCCCGCGCGGTGTTGACGGCCGAAGGCGAGCGCCCGATCGCGGCCTGCCTGTTCGACGCGGAATGGCATCCGGGCGTGGTAGGCCTGGTCGCTTCAAAGATGAAGGATCGGCTGCACCGGCCGGTCATTGCGTTTGCGCCTTCCGCGCCCGGCAGCGATTCACTGCGCGGCTCGGCGCGCTCCATCGCCGGCTTCCACATCCGTGATGCGTTGGCGCTGGTCAATGCGGCCCACCCGGGCCTGATCGACAAGTTCGGTGGCCACGCGATGGCGGCCGGCCTGAGCCTGCCGTATGCGCGGTTTCAGGAATTCCAGCGGGCGTTCGTGTCCGTGGTTGAAGCGAGCATGGATCCGGCCGCGCTGCAGCAACTGCTGATGAGTGATGGCGAGCTCGCCCCGGCCGAGCTGGACTTCCCGCATGCCGAAGCGCTGCGCCTGGCCGGCCCGTGGGGGCAGGGCTTCCCGGAGCCGCTGTTCGATGGCCAGTTCCAGGTGGCGCGCTGGCAGGTGCTGAAAGAGAAACACCTCAAGCTGAGCCTGCGCGTGCCCGGCCGGGCCGAGCCGATCAACGCCATCCACTTCAGCGGCTGGCGTGGCAACGCCCCGGCCAACACCGTGCATATCGCCTACCGGCTGGTCAGCGACGATTACCGGGGCGGCGGTGCGATCCAGCTGATCATCGAGCACTGCGCCGACGTGTAGAGGTCATGAACCCTGCTGCATGTCTTCGGTTGGGTCCAAACGCCGGGTCCATAACGAGCGCCACGTTTATGCGGCTTCGGATGCTTGTGCCGCGCTGCGCGCGGTAGCCACGCAGCGCGTGGCTCTACGAACCGTTACGTGCGCAGGACGATCCGGATGGATGCCGGAAGGAGGTAGGGGGGGGCGAATTCGAGGTGCGATGAAAGACCCTGGAGGCCGGCCAACGGCCGGCGCTACCGGGGGCATAACCCGGCGGCGACACGCCGCCGGACGTGGACGACATACCGCGATGCACAGCGCGAGCGGGTAGCGCCGGCCGTTGGCCGGCCCGCAGCAGGCCATGCCGCAGTGGGGGCCGTCGGGCCGCCGGCCCCCAAACATGAACAGGCGTCCCTGCGTTACAATTCCGGTCTTGTCCCAAGCCTTCATGACCGCCGATATGATCGAGCTCAATCCCGTGCGCCAGCGAATCACCGATCTCACCGATCGCGTGCTCTCGCTCAGGGGGTATCTTTGACTACGACGCCAAGAAAGAGCGTCTGGAAGAAGTAACCCGGGAACTGGAAAACCCCGATATCTGGAACAACGCCGAGTACGCCCAGGCCCTGGGCCGCGAGCGTTCCAGCCTGGAAAAGACGGTGGGCGGCATCGCCACCATCCTCGATGGGCTGGCCGAATCCGGCGAGCTGCTGGAACTGGCTGAAAGCGAACAGGACGAAGATACCGCCCTGGCCGTGGTCGCCGACCTGGACAAGTACCAGAAGCACGTCGAGCAGTTGGAATTCCAGCGCATGTTCTCGGGCAAGATGGACAACGCCCCGGCGTTCGTCGACATCCAGGCCGGCGCCGGTGGTACCGAAGCACAGGACTGGGCCGAAATCCTGCTGCGCATGTACCTGCGCTGGTGCGAATCGCGCGGCTGGAAGACCGAGCTGATGGAAGTGTCCGGTGGCGACGTTGCCGGCATCAAGTCGGCCACGCTGCGCGTGGAAGGCGATTACGCCTATGGCTGGCTGAAGACCGAAACCGGCGTGCACCGCCTGGTGCGCAAATCGCCGTTCGATTCGGACAACCGCCGCCATACCAGCTTCACCTCGGTGTTCGTGTCGCCGGAAGTCGATAACAACATTGAAATCGACATCAACCCGGCCGACCTGCGTACCGACGTGTACCGTTCGTCCGGCGCCGGTGGCCAGCACGTCAACAAGACCGAATCGGCGGTGCGCATCACGCACATCCCGACCAATACGGTCGTGGCCTGCCAGACCGGCCGCAGCCAGCACCAGAACCGCGACAACGCGATGAAGATGCTGGCCGCCAAGCTGTATGAGCTGGAAATCCAGAAGCGCAACGCCGAACGCGATGCTGTGGAAGCCACCAAGTCCGACATCGGCTGGGGCAGCCAGATCCGCAACTACGTGCTCGACCAGAGCCGTATCAAGGACCTGCGCACCGGTATCGAACGCTCTGACACGCAGAAGGTGCTCGACGGCGACCTCGACGAGTTCGTCGAGGCCAGCCTGAAGTCGGGCCTGGAAGTCGGTTCCAAACGTCTCGACGCCTGACGGCCGGGCCGCCGCGCGCGGTCCGATCCGCTCCACCCCCGGCACGCCCCGGGTTTCGTATTCCCCGTCCATATTCCCCAGACATAGACCCACGCCATGAACGATCAGATCCCCGCGCCGCAGCCCCCCGTCGACGAGAACAGCCTCATCGCCGAGCGCCGCGCGAAACTGACCGCGCTGCGTGGGCAGGGCATCGCCTACCCGAACGATTTCCGTCGTGAGGATTTTGCCGGCACCCTGCAGGGCGAATTCGCCGACGCCGAACAGTGGACCGCCGAGGCGCTGGAAGCCACCGACCGCCAGGTCAGGATGGCTGGCCGGCTGATGGCCAAGCGGGTGATGGGCAAGGCCAGCTTCGCCCAGATCCAGGACGAATCCGGCCGTATCCAGCTGTTCCTGCAGGGCAGCACGCTGGGCGATGCCTACACCGCCTTCAAAGGCTGGGACGTGGGCGACATCATCGCCGTCGAAGGCGGGCTGACCCGGACCAGGACCGGCGAGCTGTCGGTCAAGGCCAGCAGCATCCGCCTGCTGACCAAGTCGCTGCGCCCGCTGCCGGACAAGTGGCACGGCCTGGCGGACGTGGAGCAGCGTTACCGCCAGCGCTATGTTGACCTGATCGTGACCCCGGAGTCGCGCGAGGTGTTCATCAAGCGCTCGCGGATCATCCGTGCCATGCGCGCCTGGCTGGACAACCGCGACTTCCTGGAAGTCGAAACGCCGATGATGCATTACATCCCCGGCGGCGCCACGGCCAAGCCGTTCACCACCCACCATAACGCGCTGGACCTGGACCTGTACCTGCGGGTGGCCCCGGAGCTGTACCTCAAGCGCCTGGTCGTGGGTGGCCTGGAGCGCGTGTACGAGATCAACCGCAACTTCCGCAATGAAGGCGTCAGCACCCGGCACAACCCGGAATTCACCATGATGGAGCTGTACGAGGCCTACGCCACGTACAACGAAGTGATGGACCTGACCGAAGGCGTGATCCGTGACGTGGCCAGCAAGGTGCTGGGCACCACCACCCTGGAGTGGGACGGCGCCACCATCGACCTGGCCCCGGCGTTCCGCCGCTGGCGCATGGACGAGGCGGTGCGTCACCACAACCCGGACATCAGCCTGGCCGACTGCACCGACCGCGAGGCGCTGCTGCGCCATTGCGAGCGCCTGAAGATCCGGGTCAAGCCGTCCTACGGCTGGGGCAAGCTGCTGCTGGAGATCTTCGAAGCCACCGTCGAGCACACCCTGGTGCAGCCGACCTTCATCACCGACCACCCGGTCGAGGTCTCGCCGCTGGCCCGGGCCAATGACGACCAGCCGGGCTACACCGACCGCTTCGAGCTGTTCATCAACGGCAAGGAGCTGGCCAACGGCTTCTCCGAGCTGAACGACCCCGAAGACCAGGCGGCACGCTTCCAGGCCCAGGTCACGGCCAAGGAAGGTGGGGACGACGAGGCCATGCACTACGATGCCGACTATATCCGTGCGCTGGAGTACGGTATGGCGCCGACCGGCGGCCTGGGCATCGGCATCGACCGTCTGGTGATGCTGCTCACCGGCAGCAGCTCGATCCGTGATGTGCTGCTGTTCCCCTACATGCGTCCCGAAAACTGAGACGCAGGTCCGGATGCCCCCCGAGGCCGTTGCGGCGGGCTTCCGCTGCGGTGGCCGGACGCGTATGGTTTGCCCGTGGCCCTGGGTGGCGCAATGCGCGCTGGCCACGGAGCATGAGGATGGGACGGAGCATGCGTGACAGGCGCATCACACTGTGACCACGATCATGAACTGGGGAATCGTGACCGGAGGTGGTCCCATGCAAGGTGCCGGTATGCAGAGCAGCGGAGTATCCTTACTGGAGCATGTTCCAGTGTGGTCCAGGAAGTCGACGGAAGCAGCCTTGAATATTGTCATCGTTGACGATCAGACGTCCGCGCGCACGATGCTGCGGCATGTCATCGAGGACATCGCGCCCGAACTGAGCGTGCATGATTTCGGCGACCCACTCACCGCCCTGGCCTGGTGCGAATCGCACGGGGTGGACCTGCTTCTGCTGGATTACCGCATGCCGGAAATGGACGGGTTGGAGTTCGCCCGCCGCTTCCGCCGCCTGCCCAAGCACCGCGACATTCCGGTGATCCTGATCACGGTGGTGGGCGACGAGCCGATCCGCCAGGCCGCGCTGGAAGCCGGGGTGATCGACTTCCTGGTCAAGCCGATCCGCCCGCGTGAACTGCGCGCCCGCTGCTACAACCTGCTGCAGCTGCGCCAACAGTCCGAAAATGTGAAGCAACGCGCGTTGTCGCTGGAACAGCGGCTGCTGGCCAGCATGCACGAGGTCGAAGAGCGCGAGCGCGAGACGCTGTCGCGGCTGGCACGCGCGATCGAGTTCCGTGATGCCGGCACCAGTGCCTACCTCGAGCGCATGGCGCACGTGGCCGGGCTGATCGCCGAGCAGCTCGGGCTGCCCGAAGAAGAAGTGAAACTGATCGAGATGGCCGCGCCCCTGCACGACATGGGCAAGATCGCCATTCCCGATTCCGTGCTGCTCAAGCAGGGCAAACTCAACGACGAGGAGCTGGCGATCATGCGCCGGCACCCGCGTATTGGTTACGAACTGCTCAGTGGCAGCCAGAACCGTTTCATCCAGGTGGGCGCATTGATCGCGCTGCGCCACCACGAACGTTATGACGGCAGTGGGTACCCCGACGGTCTGGTCGGTGAAGCCATCCCGCTGGAAGCGCGGATCGTGGCCGTCGCCGATGTCTTCGATGCCCTGATCTCGCCGCGCCCATACAAGGAAGCATGGACGATGGAAGCCACCTTGGCCTACCTGTACGCACAACGCGGACGCCTGTTCGACCCGCGCTGCGTGGACGCGCTGCTGCGCGGCCGCGTACAGCTCGACGATATCTGCGCGCAGCATTCCACTGCGTCCTCCCGCCCTGGGATGTGACATGGCCGGTCTGTTCCAGGTGGTGAAACAGCGGCTCGGCGCGCTCCCCGGCCTTGCGCTGCTCAAGCACCGGCTGGGCAACCGCCCCGACAGCGAGCATGGCCAGGCGATCGTCCGCATCGTCCTGATCGTGTTGATCCTGGGCTACGTGATGATGCCGGGCGTGCGCAACGACCTGCCGCATCATCAGTACCAGGTGGTGCTGGGCATCGTGCTGACCGGTCTTACCCTGTCGGTGCTGCTGTTTGCGTGGCTGCTGGCGCGCCCGGGCCGTTCGGACCCGCGCCGGGTGGCCGGCATGCTGGCCGATTACGGGCTGATCGCTGCCGGCATGGTGCAGATGGGTGAGCCGCTTGCCTGGGTCTACATCGTGGTGATGTGGGTGACGGTCGGCAACGGCATGCGCTACGGCAACAAATACCTGTACACCGCCGTGGGCATGGCGCTGGTCAGCTTCGGGGTGACGGTGCTGGCCACCGGTTACTGGCAGGCCAATGCGCGGCTGGGCTTCGGCCTGTGGCTGGGCCTGGCGGCGGTGCCGCTGTACTTCGCCACGCTGCTGCGGCAGTTGACCCGCGCCATGGACGAGGCACGCCGCGCCAGCGAGGCCAAGAGCCGCTTCCTGGCCAACATGAGCCATGAATTCCGCACCCCGTTGAACGGGCTCTCGGGCATGACCGAAGTGCTGGCCACCACCACGCTGGACGAAGAGCAGCGCGAGTGCGTCAACACCATCCAGGCTTCTTCACGCAGCCTGCTCGCGCTGGTGGAGGAGGTGCTGGACATCTCGGCCATCGAAGCGGGCAAGCTGCGGGTGGTGGCCGAAGACTTCGCACTGGATGACGTGATCCAGTCGATCGGCCTGATCCTGATGCCGCAGGCGAAGCTCAAGCGGCTGGACTACCAGGTCAAGGTCGCTGCAGGGGTTCCCAGACTGCTGCGGGGTGACCTCGGCCACCTGCGCCAGATCCTGCTGAACCTGGCCGGCAATGCGGTCAAGTTCACCGAGCACGGCAAGGTGGAGATACGCGTTTCGCAGCTGCGCGAGGAGGGCCAGGGCCAGGTCCGGCTGCGCTTCGACATCCTCGACAGCGGTATCGGCGTCGTTGCCGACATGCAGCCGCGCCTGTTCCAGGCCTTCGAGCAGGCCGACGTCAGCCTGGGCCGCCGCCACGAAGGCAGTGGTCTGGGTACCTCGATTTCGCGCGGGCTGGTGGAAGCCATGGGCGGCCAGATCGGCTATGCCGAGAACCCGCCGCAGGGCAGCTGCTTCTGGTTCGAGCTGCCGTTCGCGCTGCCGCCCGTAGTCGCCGGGGAGTTCACCCCGGCCGTGCTGGGCGAGCGCGCGCCGGGTGTCGCGGACAACGTGATCGCCTTTGCCGACCCGTTCCTGCGCCATCGCGCGCGGGTGCGCAGCATGAAGGTGCTGGTCGCCGACGACCACCAGGCCAACCGGCTGGTGCTGCAGCGGCTGCTGCAGAAGGCCGGGCACAAGGTGGTGTGCGTCAATGGCGGCGAAGCCGTGCTCGATGCGATGGCCGAGAGCGACTACGACGTGGCCATCGTCGACCTGCACATGCCGGGCATGAGCGGGCTGGACATGCTAAGGGAGCTGCGCGTGCTGCAGGCCGGTGGCGCCCCACGCACGCCGGTGCTGGTGCTCAGCGCCGATGTCACCCCCGAATCGATCCAGCAGTGTACCCAGGCCGGTGCGCACACGTTCTTCGGCAAGCCGGTGGTGCCGGTGAAGCTGCTCGACACGCTGGCCGAGATCGCCGCCAACGATGGCCTGAAGCTGCGTACTGCCGTGGTCCAGCCGCCACCGGTTGCGGTGGGCGTGCTCGACACCGGCGTGCTCGATGAGCTGGCCGCGCTGGGGATGGGGGAGGGTTTCGAACAGGAGTTCATCCGCCAGTGCCTGGCCGACGCCACGCAGTGCGTGGGCGTGGCAATGGAAGCCGGCGAACGCAGCGACTGGGTGCACCTGCGCGAGCAGGCGCACGCCATCAAGGGCGTGGCCAGCAACCTGGGGCTGGTGCGGGTGGCTTACCGGGCCGGTGAGGTGATGCACATGGCCGACTGGCAGCTCAAGAGCGAATGGCGCGAGCGGATGAAGCTGATCCGCACGGCGGTGAAGGAAGGCAGGCAGGCGCTGGAAGAACGCAGGCATCCCGGCGCCTCATCCAGCGACGACGGCGGCATCGACATGCGTTGATGCCGCCCCGTTTCCCCCTGGCCGGCGCTGGCGCAGTTACGCCGCATCGAACTGCGCACGACGGGTCTGCGCCTTGATCAGCCGGTCCATGGTGCGCAGCGACTTGTCCTCCAGGGCCAGCGCCGAATCCACCCAGATCCTGGTGATTTCCAGCAGCTCGTCGTAGCCCACCGCCTGGGCCAGGTTGCGCGCGGCGTTCATGGCCAGGTAGCTGCGCGGGGTGCGCTGCTGCTGGTGGATCAGCTCTTCGGTGGCCTTGACGCCGTGGCCCTTGGGCACCAGTACGTCGACCACGCCCATGGCATACATCTCTTCGGAGGAGTAGACGCGGCCTTCGAGGATGATCTTCTCGGCCAGTTGTGGGGCCACGCGGCGGCACAGGAACGAGTACGCCCCCATGCCCGGGAACAGCCCGAACAGCACCTCGGGCAGGCCCATGCCGCAGCCTTCCTCGGCAATGATGGTGTGGCAGGCCAGCGCCATTTCCAGGCCGCCACCGAGTGCGTCGCCCTGGATCAGCGCGATCGAACGCACATCCCCACCGAAGCCGGTGTGCAGGTGGTGCACGCCTTCCACGCAGCGCTGGGCATAGGCGAGCAGGCGGTCGCGGTTGCCTTCGCGGATCAGCTGGGCGAACAGCGTCAGGTCGCCACCCAGGTTGTAGGCGGTGGCGTCGGAGGCCAGCACGAAGTGGCGCAGCCGGCCACTGTTGCGCTCGGCCGGCGACAGCGTGATCCTGCTCATCACGCTCCACATTTCATCCAGCATGTCCTTGCGGCAACAGGGGCGGATGCCGGTGGCGGCATCGGCGTGCATGAAGAGCCAATGGGCGGCGTCGTCGGGAGTCGATTCGGTGCGGATGGTCGTGTAGCCGCGGGAATACGGAAGCTTTTCGATGGATTGCATGGTGATTGCCTCGGCGGGTTGGCCTGCAGGGAGGACGGTGGGCGGCAGGCCGGACGGGTCCACACGCCGCGATCCTACACCGCCAACCCGGGCCGGAATGCAAACGTTGTAGACCTTGCCCATTGGGGCCCGAAACCCAAGCCAAAATCTCGTTCATCCTTACGCCGCAAGCGTATCCAGCGGTTCACACCGCGCTGCGCGGCCAAGGGTGATGGCGACGGATCAACCTAGGAATTCGACGAATCTGCCGGCCCGGCGGAATTGTCCCGGGCGCCCCACATCACCGCGCGATGATGCGCTCGAATATCGCTTGCATGGCCCGGTAGTCGAGTCGTACGCCACCAAGGTTTGCCTCGATCCATTCACCCGGGTCGATGTCCGACCAGTCCAGCGCATGACCCGCACTGAGCGCCAGCTGCTCGAACAGAATGCGTTGAACGCGCCCGTTTCCCTCGCGGAACGGGTGGATCATGTTGGGCTCGCAATAATGCTCAGCCAGCTTTCCACACATGGCGTCAGGATCCAGGCCTTGCAGCCAGCGGTCTCGCGCCATGGCATCAAAGCAACGTCGTGCCTCGGCTTCGATTCGGCCATGGGTACAGAAGCGCGTGCTTCCCTTGGAAATATCGACGTTTCGTAGTTCGCCGGCCCAGTCATAAAGGTCTGCGAACAGCGTCCGATGAACGGCCTGGAGGGACTGCAGGCTGTACGGCGGCGGTAAATACTCGACGATTCGATGGGTGAGGGCAGTTATGTCGCGCTCTGCAGCTTCCACGTCGTCGAGCTGGGTAATGCCCAGCTTATTCTTCAGGGCGCCAGAGTTGCCAAGGCAGTACCGGACGCCTGCATCGTCGTACCGGTCCATCTCAGCGCTTTCGATACCTGTTGAGGACAGTCTGCAGGGATTCCGCCGGCTTCGCCTTTCGCATGTCTATGCCCTCAAGTCGGGAGCTGTGCTGAAAGTTGCGTGTGCGGCTGGCTTGAAACCTGGCGGCAGGGTCACGGGCGGCGGCGACGAGCTGGATAACGGCATGGGCGAGTGCGGCGTCGTAATTGACGAGTGGTCCTTTGACTGACGTCGCGCTCATCAGAACGGTGGACAGCTTGCTTCTTACCGCTTCTGAGGCCGGGTAAGGGGCAGTGGAGCGAATCGACGGATCGCTCTTGATTGTCGTTTGGATATCGCTGACCAACGCGTAAAGAGCATCCCAGCTGCGCGTCGCAACTGTCAGTCCGAGTGCCGCGCTCAGTGACGCTTTAAGCACGTTGAAGTGTCCCAGCATTCTCAGCTCAGACGGTGTGTCGACCGACAGGAAGTCTGCGACCGTTGGCGAGGGGGAAGCAGTTGGGTTCATGTCACGTGCTCCTGCAGGGGTCAGGACGCCACCGACAAGTGAGGCGGCCGTGCCCGCGGGGAACATCGCTGGCATGCCCTCATTATACCGTCCACGCAGGAGGCAGAAAGCAGAACGCCCGCGAGTCTGACCTCGCGGGCGTTCCGGTGTTGCATGTGGCTGGCCGTTACGCCGCCGGTGCGTCGCGCAGTTCGCGGCGCAGAATCTTGCCGACGTTGGTCTTCGGCAGTTCCTTGCGGAATTCGACGATTTTCGGGTGCTTGTAGCCGGTCAGGTTGGCGCGGGCGTGTTCCTTGACCATCTCGGCGGTCAGGTTCGGGTCCTTCTTGACGATCACCACTTTGACCACTTCGCCGGATTTTTCATCCGGTACGCCCACGGCGGCCACTTCCAGCACGCCGGGCATCATCGCGATGACGTCTTCGACTTCGTTCGGGTACACGTTGAAGCCGGACACCAGGATCATGTCCTTCTTGCGGTCCACGATGTAGAAGAAGCCGTGCTCGTCCATGCGCGCCATGTCGCCGGTATGCAGCCAGCCCTCCGCGTCGATCGCCGCGGCGGTGTCTTCCGGGCGCTGCCAGTAGCCCTTCATCACCTGCGGGCCGCGGATGCACAGTTCGCCGACGTCGCCAGCGGGCAGGGTGACGCCATTGTCGTCCTTCACGCAGGCGTCGGTGGACGGAATCGGCAGGCCGATCGCGCCGTTGTACTCGGCCAGGGTGAGCGGGTTGATGCAGGCTGCCGGCGAAGTCTCGGTCAGGCCGTAGGCTTCGACCAGGGTAACGCCGGTGGTTTTCTTCCAGCGCTCGGCCACGGCACGCTGCACCGCCATGCCGCCCCCCAGGGTGACCTTCAGCGAGGAGAAATCCACCTCGTCGAAGCCGGGGGTGTTGAGCAGGCCGTTGAACAGCGTGTTGACGCCGGTGATGGCGGTGAAGCGGGTCGCCTTGAGCTCCTTGACGAAGCCCTTCATGTCGCGCGGGTTGGTGATCAGGTGGTTGCAGCCACCGAATTTCATGAAGACCAGGCCGTTCGCCGTCAATGCGAAGATGTGGTACAGCGGCAGGGCGGTGATGATCCACTCCTTGCCCATTTCAATCCCCGACGCGGAGATCCACGCCGAGGCCTGCTGCATGTTGGCGACCAGGTTGCGGTTGGTCAGCATGGCGCCCTTGGCCACGCCGGTGGTGCCGCCGGTGTATTGCAGGAAGGCCACGTCGTCGTGGTCCAGCTCCACCTTCGGCAGGGTGTGGCCGCTGCCCAGCTTCAGCGCCTGGTTGAAGCGGATGGCACCGCGCAGGGTGTAGTTGGGCACCATCTTCTTGATGTACTTCAGCACGAAGTTCACCACCACGCCCTTCAGGCCGAGCATGTCGCCCAGGCCGGTGGTGATGACCTGCTTGATCGGGGTGTCGGCGATGACCTGCTGCACGGTGTCGCCGAAGTTGTCCACGACCACGAGTACCGACGCGCCGGAATCGACCAGCTGGTGCTTGAGCTCGCGGGCGGTGTACAGCGGGTTGACGTTGACCACGGTCAGGCCGGCGCGCAGCACACCGAAGGTGGCCACCGGGTACTGCAGGCAGTTGGGCATCATCAGGGCGACGCGGTCGCCCTTCTTGAGCTGCAGTTCGCCCAGCAGGTAGGCGGCGAACTGTTCGACCAGGGCATCGGTTTCACCGTAGGTGAGCACCTTGCCGAAGCTGGAGTAGGCGGGGCGGTCACGGAACCTGGCCACCGACGTGTCGAATACGGCCGATACCGAATGGAACTCGTTGACGTCGATTTCGGCGGGTACGCCGTTCGGATAGCTCTGCAGCCAGGGACGTTCCAGACTCATTATTCCCCCTCCAGGAAACGTTGATGGTGTGATGCTGACGGAGAGTATCCGTCGTTTCGGTCCCCGGCAGCATACCGGTCCGAATGGAAAACGCGAAGAGCCCGTGAATATCGCGTGCAGGCGACGTGTAGAACGGTGCGGGGTCCGTAAGGAGCCGGCCAGAGGCCGGCTCTACGAAGCGCGGGGGGACCCGGGAGCCGGCCAGAGGCCGGCGCTACCTCGCTGCCAGTTGGCGCAGCACGTACTGGAGCAGGCCGCCGTGCTTGAAGTACTCCACTTCCTTGGGGGTCAGCAGCATCACGTGGGCCTGGAACGTCCTGGCGGTGCCGTCGGCCTTGGAGGCGGTGACGGTGGCGGTCTTGCTGGCGCCATCGGCCAGGCCGGTGATATCGACCGTTTCCGAGCCGTCCAGGCCCAGGCTCTGGGCATTCTCGCCGGCCTGGAACTGCAGCGGCAGCACGCCCATGCCGACCAGGTTGGAGCGGTGGATGCGCTCGAAGCTCTCGGCGATCACCGCCTTCACGCCCAGCAGGTTGGTGCCCTTGGCGGCCCAGTCGCGCGAGGAGCCGGTGCCGTACTCCTTGCCGGCGAACACCACCAGCGGCACGCCCTCGGCCTTGTACAGCATGGCCGCATCGTAGATGGCCAGCTTCTGCGGCGCGCCGCCTGCCTTGGGGAAGTACAGGGTGTTGCCGCCTTCCTCGCCCCCGAACATCAGGTTCTTGATGCGGATGTTGGCGAAGGTGCCGCGCACCATCACATCGTCATTGCCGCGGCGGCTGCCGTAGCTGTTGAAGTCGGCCGGCTGCACGCCGCGTTCCTGCAGGAAGCGGCCTGCCGGTGAATCCTTCTTGATGTTGCCGGCCGGGGAGATGTGGTCGGTGGTGATCGAATCGCCGAACAGGCCCATCACCCGTGCACCATGCACGTCCTCGATGTGGCCGACCTGCATGGTCATGCCCTCGAAGTACGGCGGGTTCTTGATGTAGGTCGAGCTGCCGTCCCAGTCGTACAGGTCGCCGTCGGGCGACTGGATGGTATTCCAGCGGGTGTCGCCCTTGAACACGTCCGCATAGTTCTGCTTGAACATCTCCGGGCCGATGGTGGCGGCGATGACGTCGCCGATTTCCTTGTTGCTCGGCCAGATGTCGCGCAGGTACACCGGCTGGCCATCGTTGCCGGTGCCGAGCGGCTCGGTGGTCAGGTCGATGTCGGTGGTACCAGCGATTGCATAGGCCACCACCAGCGGCGGGCTGGCCAGGTAGTTCATCTTCACTTCGGGGTGCACGCGGCCCTCGAAGTTGCGGTTGCCTGAGAGCACCGAGGTGACCACCAGGTCGCCGCTGGCGATGCCGGCGCTGACTTCGGTGGGCAGTGGGCCGGAATTGCCGATGCAGGTGGTGCAACCGTAGCCGACCACATAGAAACCCACCTTTTCCAGCTCGGTGAGCACGCCAGCCTTCTCAAGATAGTCGGTGACCACGCGCGAGCCTGGGCCGAGCGAGGTCTTCACCCACGGCTTGCGGTCCAGCCCCTTGGCGGCCGCGTTGCGGGCCAGCAGGCCGGCGCCGATCATCACCGCCGGGTTGGAGGTGTTGGTGCAGGAGGTGATGGCGGCGATGACCACCGCACCGTCCTTGAGCCGGAAGCGGGTGCCACCCAGCTCGACATCGGCGTAGCCCTTGGCCAGCTGCTCGTTGCCGACCGCCGCGCCGCCGCCTTCATTGACGAACTTGGACACCTCTTCGTTGCGCTTGTCGCGGTTGGTGGTCAGCCCGCCCAGGTTGTCGCGGTAATTCTGCTTGACGTCCTGCAGCAGCACGCGGTCCTGCGGGCGCTTGGGGCCGGCCAGCGAGGGCTTGACCTCGCCCATGTCCAGTTCCAGGGTTGCGCTGTAGCTGGCGTGCGCGGTCTGCGCGTCGTGCCACAGACCCTGCGCCTTGGCATAGGCTTCCACTAGCGCGATCTGTGCCTCGCTGCGGCCGGACAGGCGAAGGTAGTTCAGCGATTCGTTGTCGACGGGGAAAATGCCGCAGGTCGCGCCGTACTCGGGCGCCATGTTGCCGATGGTGGCGCGGTCGGCCAGGGGCAGGTGCTGCAGGCCTTCGCCGAAGAACTCGACGAACTTGCCGACCACCCCGTGCTTGCGCAGCATCTGGGTGACGGTGAGCACCAGGTCGGTGGCGGTGGCACCTTCGGGCAGGCGCCCGGTGAGCTTGAAGCCGACTACCTGCGGGATCAGCATCGACGAGGGCTGGCCCAGCATGGCCGCCTCGGCCTCGATGCCGCCCACGCCCCAGCCCAGCACGCCGATACCGTTGATCATGGTGGTATGGCTGTCGGTGCCGAACACGGTGTCGGGGTAGGCGATGGTCCTGCCATCCTTGTCCGCGGTCATCACCACGCGCGCCAGGTTTTCCAGGTTCACCTGGTGGACGATGCCGGTATTGGGCGGCACCACCTTGAAGTTGTCGAACGCCTTCTGGCCCCAGCGCAGGAAGCCGTAGCGTTCCTGGTTGCGCTGGAATTCGATCTTGCCGTTGAGGTCCAGCGCATCGGGCGTGCCGAACACATCGACCTGCACCGAATGGTCGATGACCAGTTCGGAGGGGATCTGCGGGTTGATCTGCTCGGGGCGACCGCCGAGCTTGACCACGGCATCGCGCATTGCGGCCAGGTCGACCACGCACGGCACGCCGGTGAAGTCCTGCAGGACCACGCGTGCGGGCATGAAGGCGATTTCGATGTCCGGCTCGGCCTTGGGATCCCAGCGCGCCACCGCTTCGATGTGATCCTTGCCGACGGTGACACCGCCGTCCTCGTGCCGGAGCAGGTTCTCCAGCAGGATCTTCATCGAGTAGGGCAGGTGGGAAATGTCGAACTGCTGTCCGAGCTTGGGCAGGCTGAAGTAGTCGTAGGTGGTGCCGCCGACGTCCAGCTGGCTGCGGGTGGAGAACGAATCGCTCATGCGGGGTGACTCCTCTTGCGGATGGCTTGCAGTGGCCCGTTCGGGCCTGCTTGCGGTTGCCGGTGCGCCGACGGCCCGGCAGTCGGACTGAGTATGAACCATTCAGCCGGACGCGGTCGGTGGCAGGGTTCTCAGGCTACATACAAATATGTATCGCCGATGTCATCGATAAGGCGGATCCTTTGCGCGGTATGGGCCTTGGCTGGCTGAACAACGCTGCAGTGGAAGTATGTCCGGGGAAGTATGTATAATTTGTGCATACTTTGGAGGGCCTACCAATGGAAGCCACCGTTGCAGAACGCGGACAGATCACCTTGCCCAAGGCGGTCCGCGATGCGCTTGGCCTGACCAAGGGCACCCAGTTGAAGGTGGAGCTCGAGGGCAGCCGCATCATCCTGCGCAAGAGCGTGGACGATGCCATTTCGCGTGCCCGTGGCAAGTTCGCGCTGGACGGCTTCGATTCGGCCGAGGCAGCCGTGCGCGCCGTGCGCGACGAGGAATGATCGCCGCATGATCGCCGTCGATTCCCCGGTCCTGATCGAACTGCTAAGCAACGGCCCGCAGGCCGATGCCGTGGAAGCCTGCCTGCGCCAGAGCCTGGTCGGCGGCCGCGTGGTCATCTGCGGGGTGGTGCTGGCCGAGATCTGCACCGCGCTGCGCGGCGGAGCCGAGGTGCAGGAAGCGCTGGAAGAAATGGGTATCCATTTCAGCCCGCTGGAAGCCAAGTCAGCCTTGCGCGCCGGCGAGATGCACCGCCGCCACCGCCAGCGCGGTACCGGCAAGCGCGGCATCGATGATTTCATGGTCGGCGCGCATGCCCTGCTGCAGTGCGACGGCCTGATCACCTGGAACGACAAATTTTACCGCGACTACTTCAAGGGCCTGAAGCTGATCGTGCCGAACGCCTGAGCCCGTTACTCAACCGCCGTATTCAACCGAAGTTTATTCAAAGAATTTCCCGGGAGTTGTCATGTTGGAAGCCTACCGCCACCACGTAGCCGAGCGCGCCGCGCTTGGCATCCCGCCGCTGCCGCTGAGCGCCCAGCAGACGGCCGACGTCATTGAACTGCTGAAGAACCCGCCGGCCGGCGAGGCCGGGTTTCTGCTCGACCTGCTCACCCTCCGCGTTCCCGCCGGCGTCGATGACGCGGCCAAGGTCAAGGCCTCGTACCTGGCCGCCATCGCCTTCGGCAGCGAAACCAACGCGCTGATCCCGCGCGAGCGCGCCACCGAGCTGCTGGGCACCATGCTGGGCGGCTACAACGTCGCACCGCTGGTCCAGCTGCTGGACGATGCCGCCGTCGGTGCGATCGCCGCCACTGCGCTGAAGAACACCCTGCTGGTCTTCGATGCCTTCCACGATGTGCAGGAAAAGGCCAAGGCCGGCAATGCGAACGCCCAGGGCGTGCTGCAGAGCTGGGCCGATGCCGAGTGGTTCACCAGCCGACCGGAAGTGCCGCAGAGCCTGACCATCACCGTGCTCAAGGTGACCGGCGAAACCAACACCGACGACCTGTCGCCGGCCCCGGACGCCACCACCCGCCCGGACATCCCGCTGCACGCGCTGGCGATGCTGAAGAACAAGCGCGATGGCATCGAGCCGGAAGAAGACGGCAAGCGTGGCCCGGTCAAGTTCATCGAGTCGTTGAAGGACAAGGGCCACCTGGTGGCCTACGTGGGCGACGTGGTCGGTACCGGTTCGAGCCGCAAGTCGGCCACCAACTCGGTGCTGTGGTTCACCGGCGAAGACATTCCGTTCATTCCGAACAAGCGTTTCGGTGGCGTGTGCCTGGGTTCGAAGATTGCCCCGATCTTCTACAACACCATGGAAGACGCCGGCGCGCTGCCGATCGAGCTGGACGTGTCGCAGATGAACATGGGCGACGTGGTCGAACTGCGTCCCTATGACGGCAAGGCCCTGAAGGATGGCCAGGTCATCGCCGAGTTCCAGGTGAAGTCCGACGTGCTGTTCGACGAAGTGCGCGCCGGTGGCCGCATTCCGCTGATCATCGGCCGTGGCCTGACCGCCAAGGCGCGCGAAGCGCTGGGCCTGGCCCCGACCGACCTGTTCCGCCTGCCGATGGACCCGCCGGACACCGGCAAGGGCTTCTCGCTGGCGCAGAAGATGGTCGGCCGCGCCTGTGGCCTGCCGGAAGGCCAGGGCATGCGTCCGGGCACCTACTGCGAACCGAAGATGACCTCGGTGGGCTCGCAGGACACCACTGGCCCGATGACCCGCGACGAGTTGAAGGACCTGGCGTGCCTGGGCTTCTCGGCCGACCTGGTGATGCAGTCGTTCTGCCACACTGCCGCGTACCCGAAGCCGGTGGACGTCAAGACCCACCACACGCTGCCGGAATTCATCTCCACCCGTGGCGGCGTCTCGCTGCGCCCGGGCGACGGCGTGATCCACAGCTGGCTCAACCGCATGTTGCTGCCCGACACCGTGGGCACCGGCGGCGATTCGCACACCCGTTTCCCGGTGGGTATTTCGTTCCCGGCCGGTTCGGGCCTGGTCGCCTTCGCCGCTGCCACCGGCGTGATGCCGCTGGACATGCCCGAATCGGTGTTGGTCCGCTTCAAGGGCCAGATGCAGCCGGGCGTGACCCTGCGTGACCTGGTCAACGCGATCCCGCTGTATGCGATCAAGTCGGGCCTGCTGACCGTGGCCAAGGCCGGCAAGAAGAACATCTTCTCCGGCCGCATCCTGGAAATCGAAGGTCTGCCGGACCTGAAGGTCGAGCAGGCATTCGAACTGTCCGATGCCTCGGCCGAACGTTCGGCGGCCGGTTGCTCGGTGCACCTGAACAAGGAGCCGATCATCGAGTACCTCACCAGCAACATCACGCTGCTGAAGTGGATGATCGCCGAGGGTTACCAGGACGCGCGTTCGCTGGCGCGCCGCATTGAGAAGATGGAAGCCTGGCTGGCCAACCCGGAGCTGCTGCAGCCGGATGCCGACGCCGAGTACGCCGCCGTCATCGAGATCGACCTGGCCGACATCCACGAGCCGATCGTGGCCTGCCCGAACGATCCGGACGACGTCAAGACGCTGTCGGACGTGGCCGGTGCGGCCATCGATGAAGTCTTCATCGGTTCGTGCATGACCAACATCGGTCACTTCCGTGCGGCGGCGAAGCTGCTGGAAGGCAAGCGCGACATCCCGACCAAGCTGTGGGTGGCCCCGCCGACCAAGATGGATGCCTCGGAGCTGACCAAGGAAGGCCACTACGGCACCTTCGGCACCGCTGGTGCGCGCATGGAAATGCCGGGCTGCTCGCTGTGCATGGGCAACCAGGCACAGGTGCGCGAGGGCGCAACGGTGTTCTCGACCTCGACCCGCAACTTCCCGAATCGGCTGGGCCGCAACTCAAACGTGTACCTGGGTTCGGCCGAACTGGCCGCGATCTGCTCGCGTCTGGGTCGCATCCCGACCAGGGAAGAGTACATGGCCGACATCGGCGTGCTGGATGCCAGCAGCAAGGAGATCTACCGTTACATGAACTTCGACCAGATCGAGGACTACCAGGACGTGGCCAACACGGTCGCTGCCTGAGTGATGCCGGGCGCTGCCCGGCAACGGTAGCCACCGACCGTTGGTCGGTGGACGTTTGAACAAAACCCCCGGTGAAAACCGGGGGTTTTTGTTTGCTCACCCGTTGGTGATGTATCCGTGTCTTATCGCGTTCGCCAACAATTCGTAGCGCCGACCGTTGGTCGGCGACCGCGCGAAGCGCGGCGCAAGCATCCGAAGCCACGGCAATGCGGCGCGGATGACATCACCGACGCTGACATGCGTCCGAAGCCGCCTGTCCGGTGTGCATGGCGCCGGAACGGAGAGCCGTTTTTCGTTTCGGGTCATGCGTTACCGGGCGTCGAGCCGTTATCGGCAGTCGTTTGGGAACCGCCCCTACCGCCGCCACGCGATCCAGGTGCCAGTTTCCGACGTCATCCACGCGCTGGGTATCGGAACGGCCATGCGTTGTCGGCGTCGTTGCTGCGTTCTGCGCACACCGCGCGAAAGGTTTCCACGAACGCCTGCTGCAGGCGGGTCGGGTGCCAGTCTGCGCGGGTGGTCAGGCCAATGCGGCGACGCAGTTCGTCGCCGGCGCTGCCGATTTCGCATAGAAGTCCGGCGCGGCGTTCAATCAAGAACTGGTCGCGTGACATCAGGGTGAGCCAGTCGTCTTCCAGCAGCAGGCCGCGGGTGATCAGCACCGAGCCGCATTCGATACGCAGGCGAGGAGGTTCGTGGCCATGCTGGCGGAACATGCGCTCCCAGCGTGCCCGTACCGGGGCGCCGGTGGCGGCGATTACCCACGGGAACGCCAGAAGCCGGTCGAAGTCGAGCGGGTCGCTGCCGGCCAGCGGGTGCCCGCTGCGCGCGACGATCACCGGGTCATCATCGAACAGGCCTTCCTGCGCGACATCGCGAACGGGCAAGGTATCGCGCATCGCACCGATCAACAGGTCCAGGCTGCCTGCGCGCAGATCGCCCAGTAGTTCTGCGTAGGGCCCTTCAATCACGTTGACGGATGCACCTGGATGCGCACGGGCGAAGCGAGCCAGCACCTGCGGCAGCAGGATCGCGCGCGCCAGCGGCATCACGCCGAGCGTGACCTTGCCGCCCTGTTCGGAGCGCAGCAGGGCCACTTCGTCCAGGCCTGCCGCCAGTTCGGACAGGGCCAGGCGCACCAGCCGCAGCATGCGCGTGGCGGCCGGGGTGGTCTGCACGGTCTTGCCGTGGCGTTCGGTGAGCGGGGTTCCAATCGCGGTGCCCAGCTCGTGCACGGCGCGGTAGATCGCCGGCTGCGAGATGCCGGCGCGGGTGGCGGCCAGGGTGAAACTGCCGGCGTCGTCCACCGCCACCAAGGCGCGCAGTTGCCCCAAAGTGACCCGCCGCTCCACTGCGTGCAATGCGGGCAAGCGCTGTGCACGCCGTGCCACCCGCACACCATCGGCGATGTACCCCAGTGCGCGCTCGATGCGCGGCACCAGCAGTTCAGTCGCTTCAGTGGGCGCCATGCCGCCGGGTTGGCGGTCGAACAGCGGCGCATCCAGTTGGCTCTCCAGCCGGGCAATGGCCTGGGTCAACGCTGGCTGGGACAGATTCACATGCGGTGCGGCGGCGCTGATGCCGCCGTGGTGGTGCACCGCGACCAGTGCATGCAGATGCTTCAGGTTCAGTTCGAAGGACCGGTTCATGCATCAACTATAACCAAACTCAATGGGTGTTACGGAAATCGATCTTGAGGGGGTCGGCGTTCGCGGACAAGACTGCATCATCGTCATTGAAGGATGGATGGATGTCCCGCGTCGTCACCCACGTCGAACGTGCCGTTGCCGGTGCGATCCAAACCCTGGCCCAGGCCGGCGTTGCCACCGCGCACGAGGCCCAGGGACGCAGCGGCCTGCTGCACCCGCGCCTGCGCCCGATCTACAGTGGCGCGCGCATTGCAGGCAGCGCCATCACCGTCTCGGTGCCGCCCGGCGACAACTGGATGATGCATGTGGCCATCGAGCAGTTGCGCGAGGGCGACGTGCTGGTGGTGGCACCGACCAGCGACTGCACCGACGGTTATTTCGGCGACCTGCTGGCCACCTCGGCGCAGGTGCGCGGCTGCCGCGGGCTGGTGATCGATGCCGGCGTGCGCGATGTGCGCGACCTGACCGCGATGGGCTTTCCGGTCTGGAGCCGGGCGATCCACGCACAGGGCACCGTCAAGGAGACGCTGGGCTCGGTGAACGTACCGGTGGTCTGCGGCGGTGCGCTGGTACACCCCGGCGACGTGGTGATCGCCGACGATGACGGCATCTGCATCGTGCCGCGTGCCGATGCCGCACGCGTGGCCGCCGAATCGCAGGCGCGCGAGGCGCGCGAGGCCGAGAAGCGCGAACGGCTGGCCAAGGGCGAGTTGGGCCTGGATATCTACGCGATGCGCGAACGCCTCGCGGCCAGGGGCCTGCGCTATGAGTAAGGGCGTGCCCGCGATGTGGATGCGCGGTGGCACGTCCAAAGGCGGATATTTCCTGGCCACCGACCTGCCTGCCGACGCGGCCGCGCGCGATGCATTCCTGCTGCGCGCCTACGGCTCGCCAGACCCGCGCCAGATCGACGGCATGGGCGGTGCCGATCCGCTGACCTCCAAAGTCGCGGTGGTATCGCGCAGCAACCGCGTCGACGCCGACGTGGACTACCTGTTTCTGCAGGTGTTCGTCGACCAGGCCGTGGTGAGCGATGCGCAGAACTGCGGCAATCTGCTGGCCGGGGTCGGCCCGTTCGCCATCGAGCGTGGGCTGGTGCAATCCACCGGGGAGAGCACCGACGTGCGCATCTTCATGGTGAACACCGGCACGGTGGCCACCGCCAACATACTGACCCCCGGCGGCCAGGTGCGTTACGACGGCACGGCCAGGATCGACGGCGTGCCGGGCACGGCCGCGCCGATTCCGCTGACCTTTGCCGACATTGCCGGTTCGAGCTGCGGCGCGCTGCTGCCTACGGGCAACGCGCGCGATGTGATCGACGGGGTGGACGTCACCCTGATCGACAACGGCATGCCGTGCGTGGTGCTGCGCGCCCGCGATATGGGCGTGAGTGGCTACGAAGACCGCGCCACGCTGGATGCCGATGACGCGCTGAAGGCACGCCTGGAGGCGATCCGCCTGCAGGCCGGCCCGCGGATGAACCTCGGCGATGTCACCGCGCAGTCGGTGCCGAAGATGATGCTGGTGGCGGCGCCGCGCGACGGTGGCGCGATCTGCGTGCGTTCGTTCATTCCGCACCGCTGCCACGCCTCGATCGGGGTGCTCGGCGCGGTCACCGTGGCAACGGCGTGCCTGCTGCCTGATTCACCGGCCAGCGCACTGGCGGTGGTGCCCGACGGCAGGCGACTGCAGCTGGACATCGAACACCCCAGCGGCAGCACCGGCTGTGTGCTGGAGCGGGATGCGCAGGGGCAGGTGGCCGCTGCGGCCATCCTGCGTACCGCCCGAAAGCTGTTCGACGGCGTGCTGTTCGACTGAATACGCGCGACGTCTCTATTCTTGTGACCTGGGAGGGTTGTTATGACTGTTGTCGAGAAGCGGCAGGGCCGCTTCGGCGTCTTTGGCCAATTGTGGTTCCAGGTGTTGGCCGGCACCATCATCGGCGTCGTGCTGGGGTGGCTGCAGCCGGACTGGGGTTCGGCGATGAAGCCGTTCGGCGATGCCTTCATCAAGCTGATCCGCATGATGATCGGGCCGATCATCTTCGTGACGGTGGTGCACGGCATCGCCGGCATGCGCGACATGCGCAGCGTGGGCCGGCTTGCGCTCAAGTCGTTGATCTACTTCGAGGTGATCACCATCCTGGCGCTCATCGTCGGGTTGGTCGCGGTGGACCTGTGGCAGCCCGGCGCCGGCATGAACATCGACCCGGCCACCATCGACATGGCCAGCATCCAGGGCTATGTGCATACCGCGCACGACCAGTCGATCGTGTCCTACATCATGGCGATCATCCCCAACACGCTGGTCAGTGCGTTCACTGAAGCGCATGTGCTGCAGGTGCTGTTCGTGGCGGTGCTGTTCGGCGTGGCACTGGCCTCCATCGGTGAGCGCGGCGCGCCGGTGATGAAGGTCATCGAAGGCACCTCGGCGGCGCTGTTCAAGATCATCGGCTTTGTCATGTACTTCGCCCCGATCGGTGCGTTCGGGGCGATCGCCTTCACCGTCGGCCAGTTCGGCGCGGGCTCGCTGCTGTCGCTGGGCGAGCTGATCATCGAGTTCTTCGTGGTCTGCGCGGCGTTCACGGTATTCGTGCTCGGCGCGGTGTGCTGGTGGACCGGTGCCAGCCTGTGGCGGTTGCTGGCCTACCTGCGCGATGAAATCGTGATCGTGGCCGCCACCACCTCCACCGAAACGGTGTTGCCGCGCCTGATCGAGAAGATGAAGAAGCTGGGTTGCGAAGAAGGCGTGGTCGGTTTCGTGGTTCCGGCCGGCTACTCATTCAACCTGGATGGCACCTGCCTGTACCTGACCACGGTGGCGCTGTTCCTGGCCCAGGCGACCAATACCGAGCTGACCGTGTGGCACCAGCTGGGCCTGATCGCGGTGCTGCTGCTGACCTCCAAAGGCGCTGCGGGCGTGGCCGGGGCCGCGTTCGTGGTGCTGGCGGCCACGCTGGGTACCACCGGCACCATCCCGGTGGCCAGCATCGCGCTGATCCTGGGCATCCACCGCATCCTGGCCGAGGGCCTGACCTTCGTGAACCTGGTCGGCAACGCGATCGCGGTGCTGGTGATCGCCAAGTGGGAAGGCAAGCTGGATGAAAAGGTGATGGCCGAGCAGATCGGCACCCGCCGCACCCGCCTGCGCCACCTCGGCGTCCGCGAAGCCTGACCGACGCGCCGCAGGCGAGCTGCGGCGCCCATTGACCATGCATTGAACCCGGTGCCCACGGCGCCGGGGAGGGAGACATCATGTCCATCATCCAACGCTCCACACTGGCGCTGCTGCTGAGCGCCGCCCTGGCCGCTCCTGCCGCCGCCGAAGGCACCCTGCCCAAGGGCGTCGATCTGACCCTGGATTTCGTCGGCAACGTGGCCTCCAACCCGGTTGGCGGAGTGGAGCAGGGCACCGAGGGATCCTACTGGATCATGGCGCAGTCGAAGTTCGACCTGGACGCGCTGTTCGGAGTGCACAACACCGACGTCGACGCGCAGTGGGCCTGGTTCGCCGGGCGCAACCTGGCGCGCGAGAAGATCGGCAATTCGATCAGCGCGCAGCAGACCTGGCGGCCAGTGGCTGGCGGTCGCCTGACCCGACTCACCGTGCGCCACCGGTTCGACAACGGGTTGAGCATCACCGCCGGCCGCGCGCCGGTGAACAGCTATTTCAACAATTCGGCACTCAACTGCGTGTTCATGAGCAACGCGATGTGCCTCACGCCCTATGGTGCGATCACCGACCTGGGTATCACCGCGTACCCGAACTCGTCCTGGGCCGGGATCCTGCGCTACGACGTGAACGATCGCTGGTATGTGCAGGGCGGGGCGTTCGATTACAACAACGAGCTGAACAAGGCCGGCAAGAACGGGCTGGATTTCTCGGTCGGCGAAGGCACCGGCACCATCACGGCCTATGAGGCCGGCTACCAGACCACCTTCGCCAATGACCGACTGCCGCGTACCTACCGTGTGGGCATGTACCGCAACAGCGATGGCGGCAAGAGCTCCTACTTCGATGCCAACGGCAACTCGGCCGCGCTCACCGGCAGGCCCACTGCGATGCAGGACGGCGCGCGCATGGGCTGGTACGCGATGGCCGACCAGACCGTGTGGCGCGGTGAGGGCAAGCGCAACCTGGCCCTGTTCGCCCGTGCGTATATCAACACCGGCAACGAGGCGCCCGTCGACCAGTTCCTCGCTGCAGGGTTCGTCAAGACCGGCACCTTCGCCGGGCGCGACCAGGACACCCTGGCAATGTTTGTCTCCAACACGCATTTCAGCGACGAGCAGATCGCCTTCCTGCGCGACCGGCGCGCCCGCAACGGCGGCAGTGGTGCGCCCAATGCCGACGAGATCATCGCCGAGCTCAGCTACGGCTGGGCCGTGCACAGGGGCATCCGGCTGATGCCCAACCTGCAGTATGTGATCAATCCGGATCCGATCTACGCACCCACCCGTACCACCGACATTCCCGATGCACTGATCGTCGGGCTGCGCGTGGACGTCCACTTCGCCCAGCTGTTCGGCTGGTAACTCCTCCCCCACGAGGCCCCTGCATGATCATCGATTGCCACGGTCACTACACGACCGCTCCCGCCAGCCACGATGCCTTCCGCAAGGCGCAGGTGGCGCACTTCAACGACCCGTCGCTGCCGAAGCCGGTCTACCCGGACATCAGCGACGACGAACTGCGCCAGAGCGTGGAAGGCAACCAGTTGCGGCTGCTGCGCGAGCGCGGCGCGGATATGACCATCTTTTCGCCACGGGCCAGCACCATGGCGCACCACGTGGGCAATGAGGCGGTCAGCGCCGAATGGACCCGCCGCTGCAATGACCTGATCGCGCGCGTGGTCGGGCTGTACCCGGACACCTTCATCGGCGTCTGCCAGCTGCCGCAGTCGCCCGGAGTGCCCATCGCGAACTCGATCGCCGAGCTGGAGCGCTGCGTCAACGAACTGGGGTTCGTGGGCTGCAATCTCAATCCGGATCCCTCGGGCGGGCACTGGACCGGGCTGCCGCTGACCGACCGCGCCTGGTACCCGTTCTTCGAGAAGATGGTGGAGCTGGACGTGCCGGCCATGGTGCATGTGTCGGGCAGCTGCAATGCCAATTTCCACGCCACCGGGGCGCATTACCTCAACGCCGACACCACCGCGTTCATGCAGTTCCTGCAGGGCGACCTGTTCCGTGACTTCCCGGACCTGCGTTTCATCATTCCGCACGGCGGCGGCGCGGTGCCGTACCACTGGGGCCGCTTCCGCGGCCTGGCCGACATGCTGGGCAAGCCGTCGCTGAACGAGCACGTGATGAAGAATGTGTTCTTCGATACCTGCGTTTACCATCAACCCGGTATCGACCTGCTGTTCAAGGTGATCGACATCGACAACATCCTGTTTGGTTCGGAAATGGTGGGCGCGGTGCGTGGCATCGACCCGGAGACCGGGCAGTACTTCGACGACACCCTGCGCTACGTGGAGGCGCTGGGGTTGTCGGCCGCCGACCGCGCGAAGGTCCTGGAGGGCAACGCGCGCCGGGTCTACCCACGACTGGACGCCCAGCTGAAGGCGAGGGGGCTGTAATGGCGGATTTCGTGAAAGATGCCGATTGGCTGGATTTCTGCCCCGACCCGAGCCAGCCGGCGTTCGTACCGCCACCAGGGGCGGTGGATGCGCATTGCCATGTATTTGGGCCCGGTGACGAGTTTCCGTACGCGCCCGAGCGCAAGTACACACCCTGCGATGCAGGCAAGGCGCAGCTGTTCGCGCTGCGCGACCAGCTGGGCTTCGAACGCAACGTGATCGTGCAGGCCACCTGCCATGGTGCCGACAACCGGGCGCTGGTCGATGCGCTGCGCAGTGCCGAGGGTCGTGCGCGTGGCGTGGCCACGGTGCGCGATACGGTCACCGATGACGAACTACGCGAGCTGCATGAGGCGGGTGTGCGCGGGGTGCGCTTCAATTTCGTGAAGCGGCTGGTGGACCCGAAGCCGAATGCGTACTACAACGCAATCATCGAACGGATCGCACCGCTGGGCTGGCACGTGGTGGTGTATTTCGAGGCGGCCGACCTGGCCGAGCGCTGGGATTTCTTCACCTCGCTGCCGACCACGGTGGTGGTGGACCACATGGGCCGGCCGGACGTGACCCAGGCGGTGGACGGCCCGGAATTCCAGCGCTTCGTGCGCTTGATGCGCGAACACCCGAACGTGTGGAGCAAGGTGAGCTGCCCGGAGCGGCTGTCGCAGTCCGGGCCGCCGACGTATGACGATGTGGTCCCGTTCGCACGGCACCTGATGGAGCAGTTCCCGGACCGGGTGCTGTGGGGCACCGATTGGCCGCACCCGAACCTGAAATCGCACATGCCCGACGACGGCACGCTGGTGGATTTCATTCCACGGATTGCCGTGACGGCCGAGCTGCAGCGCAAGCTGCTGGTGGACAACCCGATGCGGTTGTACTGGACGTGATGGAGCAACGTTGGCGAACCTGTTGGTAGGGTCGCATCCCAATCGACCGCCGGGGTGGTAGGTGGTGCATTGAGGCATGACATTCGGCGAAGAGCGTTTCCGCGTTCGGGGTTCATGCGTTACCGTGCCGATCAATCGTATCGGCAGTCGTTCAGGAACCGACCCTACCCGGCGTCAGGCCCCCCGGGCCAGCGCCATCAGGCGTTCGGCGATCCGTTCCAGCGGTACCTGTTCGTCGGTAGCACCCAGCTTGAATGCGGCGCCGGGCATGCCCCAGACCACGCTGGTGGCTTCGTCCTGGACCAGGGTCGGCGCGCCGACGTTCCTCAGTTCGAGCAGGCCACGCGCGCCGTCGTCGCCCATGCCGGTGAGGATCGCGCCGATGGCGTTGGCGCCGGCGCTTTCGGCCACGGAGCGGAACAGAACATCCACGGCCGGCTTGTGCCGGTTCACTGCCGGGCCATCATCCACCCGGCAGCGCCAGCGCGCGCCGTCACGGATCACCCGCAGGTGCTTTCCGCCGGGCGGCAGGTAGGCGTGGCCGGGCAGCACCGCTTCGCCATCGCTGGCTTCGCGTACCGACATCGCCGAATGGCGGTCCAGGCGTTCGGCGAAGGCAGTGCTGAACGTGGCGGGCAGGTGCTGGGTCAGCACCACCGCCGGGGCATCGGCGGGCAAGCCTTCGAGCACCACGCGCAGCGCTTCGGTACCGCCGGCAGAAGCGCCGATGGCGATGAGGCGGTCGGTGGTGCGGAACTGGATCTTGCGCGCGGGCGTGGGCGCCACGGTATCCAGGGTAATGCGTGGGGTGACCGGGCGGGCCAGGGTGCGCACGCGTGAGCGCGCCGCCATCTTGACCTTGCCGATGATCTCTTCGGCGTAGCCCTGCAGGCCACGCGCTACGTTGAACTTGGGCTTGGAGATGAAGTCGACCGCGCCCAGCGCCAGCGCCTGCAGGGTGGTGTCGGCGCCGCGCTCGGTCAGCGAGGAGATCATCACCACCGGCAGCGGATGCAGGCGCATCAGGTTCTCCAGGAACGCCAGGCCATCCATGCGCGGCATTTCCACGTCCAGGGTGATCACGTCCGGGGCCAGGCGCTTGATCTTCTCGCGTGCCAGCAGGGGGTCGGCAGCGGTGCCCACCACCTCGATGCCCGGATCGCTGGCGAGGATCTCGCTGAGCATCTGCCGCACCACCGCCGAGTCGTCGACGATCAGGACCCGGCAGGGGGAACCGTTGATCATTCGAACAGCTCCACGCCACCGGTGACCGGGGCCTTGGACAGGCGCGCACGCACGGCCGATTCGGTGGCGGCCACTTCGGCTTCGTGGGCATGCGGCAGGCGCTGCACCACCACGCGGCCGGTGTCGGCGAAGAACCACACCTTGCGCGGGTGGATGCCGCACAGGTCCTCGGCCAGTACCGGAATATGCTCGGCCTGCAGGTAGTGACGCACGAACTCGGCGTTGCGGGTGCCCACCGGGTTGCTGGTGAAGCCCTTCAGCACGTTGGCACCGCCGAACACCTTGGCTTCCAGGCGCTTGCGGTGTGCGCCGCGCTTGAGCAGATCGTTGATCAGAAGTTCCATGGCGTAGCTGCCGTAACGTGCCGGCGCACCATCGCCGACGTTGCCTTCGGGCAGCAGGAAGTGGTTCATGCCGCCGATCTTCAGCACCGGGTCGCGCAGGCATGCGGCCACGCACGAGCCCAAGGTGGTGGTCAGCACGGTGTTGTCGTCGACGACCAGGTACTGGGTCGGCAGCAGCTTGGCCGCGGTTACCTTGAAGCGGCTGTCGAAATAGCGCATCACATCGTCGGGGCGCGCAGCGTGGCTCATGCCGGGGCCCCGGGCGCGCGCTTGTACAGGGTGCGCCCACACGGCTGGATCAGGTCGGCCGCGTGCAGGTAGTTCTCCGAGTGGCCGGTGTACAGCAGGCCATCGTCGTCCATGTGCTGGATCAGCCGCGACAGGATGCCGCGCTGGGTGGGCTTGTCGAAATAGATCATGACGTTGCGGCAGAACAGGGCGTCGAACGGGCCACCGACGTCGTAACGGGGCGCCAGCAGGTTGAGCGGGCGGAAGTCGATCAGCTCGCGCAGCGCAGGGTGCACGCGGCACTGGCCTTCGTTGGGGCCGCTGCCGCGCTGGAAATAGCGCCTCTTGATCGCCGGATCCAGGCCCGACACGCGGTCGATGGCGTACACGCCACGGCTGGCGGTGGCCAGCACCTGGGTGTCGACATCGGTGGCGAGGATGCGCACTGGCGGCTTCAGCGTGCCGAACGCCTCGCAGGCGGTGATCGCCATGGAGTACGGCTCTTCGCCGGTGGAGGCGGCGCACGACCACAGGTGCAGGGTGCCGTGGCCGGCACGCGCGCGCAGTTCGGTGTCGAGCTTCTCGAAGTGATGCGGTTCGCGGAAGAACGCGGTGAGGTTGGTGGTCAGTGCGTTGGTGAACGCCTGCCATTCATCGCCGCCCCGGCTTTCCAGCTGGTCCAGGTACTCCTGGAAGCTGCGCAGGCCGAGCGTGCGCAGCCGGCGCGAGAGCCGGCCGTACACCATGTCACGCTTGGCCGGCGCCAGCGAGATGCCGACCCGCTGGTAGATCAGGTCGCAGATCCGGCGGAAGTCGCGGTCGGCGAACTCGAATTCGCGGCCGGTCGTAGATGCGGCGGAGGCAGGTGCGGTAGGCGTGGTCACGGGTGGCGTCCATCAAGGGGGTAAGCCGAGCGTGGCCCGGTTGCGCGTCGTTCATTCATTGCAATGGCGCGTGGCGACGCGTTCATCCATTCGGTTTGTCGCTGCTGCCGGGGCGCGCCCCGCTCTACCTGGGAATTCCTGCCGGCTTCACACTGCGTACCGGCGCCGGGCTGACGATGCGGGCGGTGACGGCACTGACGGCAGCCGCGACCTGGTTGTCCAGGCGGAAGATCGACACCGCGTCGGACAGCTGGGTGGCCTGCTCTTCCATGGCGCGGGCGGCGGCGGTGGCTTCTTCCACCAGCGCAGCGTTCTGCTGGGTGGTTTCGTCCATCTGCACCACGGTCTGGTTGACCTGTTCGATGCCGGCCGACTGTTCCTGCGAGGCCGCCGAAATCTCGGCCATGATGTCGGTCACGCGCTGCACCGAGGCAACGATTTCGCCCATGGTGGTGCCGGCCTTGTGCACCAGCGCCGAGCCATCGGCCACACTGGCCACCGAATCATCGATCAGGCCCTTGATCTCCTTGGCGGCAGCCGCCGAGCGCTGGGCCAGGGTACGCACTTCGGAGGCGACCACGGCGAAACCGCGGCCCTGTTCACCGGCACGCGCGGCTTCCACGGCGGCGTTCAGCGCCAGGATGTTGGTCTGGAACGCGATGCCGTCGATGACCGAGATGATCTCGGCGATGCGCTTGGAGCTGGCTTCGATGGTGCTCATGGTAGTGACCACCTGGCCGACCACTTCACCGCCCTGCGAGGCCACGCTGTGCGCGCCGATCGCCAGCTGGTTGGCCTGGCGGGCGTGCTCGGCATTCTGGCGCACGGTGGAGGTGAGTTCCTCCATCGAAGCGGCGGTTTCTTCCAGGTTGGCGGCCTGCTGCTCGGTACGGCGCGACAGGTCGCTGTTGCCGGTGGCGATTTCGCCGGCGGCCAGGTTGATGTTGCCGGCGGCTTCCTGGATCTGGCCGACGATCTGGGTCAGCTGGGAGACGGTGGCGTTGGCATCGTCGCGCATGGTGGCGAACACACCTTGGTAGTCGCCGTGCATGCGCGCGGTGAGGTCGCCTTCGGCAATGGCCGAGAGCAGCTGCGAGAGCTTGCCCAGGTTGTCGTCGCTGACCTGCATCATCGCGTTGAGGCTGGCGATCATCTGGCCGAAATCGTGATCGAAGCGGGTTGCATCGCCGCGCTGGGTGAAATCGCCCGCAGCCGCCGCAGCGCCCAGGCGCTTGATCTCGGCGTTGATGCTGGCGAGGTTCTGCTTGACCGTGTCCACGGTCGTGCTGATGGTGGCCTTGTCGCCCGGGTAGCGGGCGATGTCGGCGCTCAGGTCGCCCACGGCATAGCGCTGCACCACGGCCAGCACGTCCTGCATGGTCTGCACGTGCGCACCGACCAGGGAGTTGGTTTCGTGCACCATCAGGCCGTACTCGCCCGGGAAGGCCGATTCGTCCATGCGGAAGCGGGTCTGGCCGGCATCGTGCTGGCTGGCCATCTCGCGTTGGGCGCCGATCACCGCGTGCAACTGCTGCTGCATGCGGCCCATGCTTTCGAGCAGGCGGCCCGGTTCGTCCTGGGCCTGTGCGCCGATGCGGGTATCGAGCTTGCCGCGCGCGATGCTGTCGGCCACGGCGGTGGCCTGGCGCAGCGGACCGGTGATGCGGTTGCCGATCAGCCAGCTCAGGGCCAGCACCACCAGCACCAGCGCGCCACCGGACGCCGCCATGATGCCGGTGAAGGCCAGCGCGTCCGATTGCACGTCGTCCATGTACACGCCGCTGGTCACCACCCACTGCCACGGCGCATACATGCTGGCGTAGGTGGCCTTCTCGATCAGGGTCTCGCCGGCGCCCGGCTTGGTGGTGGAGTAGTACGTGTACCCGCCACCGGTCTTGGCCATGTCCACCTGCTGCAGGTACAGCGGCACGCCGTCCTTGGACAGGTAGTCCTTCTGCACCTTGCCCACCCGGTCGGGCGCGAACGGGTGCATGAGCAGGGTGTAATCGGTGGCCAGCACGTTGTAGTACGCGCTCTCGCCATCGGCGCGCATGCTGTGCAGCGCCTGCAGTGCTGTCGCCTTGGCCGCGTCTTCGGTGAGCTCGCCGCTATCGGCCAGTCGCTTGTAGTGGTCGAGGATGCCGTAGGTCAGTTCGACCTGGGTCTTCAGGGCGTCCTTGCGGGTCTCGGCCAGGTCCAGGTACTGGATGCGCGCGGCAATGATGGCCAGGGCGATGACGCCGATGGCGATCAGAACGGTAAGCAGGTTCAGCTTGCCCCGGACGGAGAGGTTGGAGAAGCGACTGGAAAGATTCATGTAGTGGGGTCTTTTCTAGCGGGGGCGTGCCGTCGACGAACACGTGGCGGCAATGCTGTTATCGGCCGCAGGTGCTGCGCATTGAGCAGCATGAGCTGAGTGCATTCAGCTCTGGATGCAGAAAGGCCCCGATGCCGAAGCACCGGGGCCTGTTTCGTTGCCCTGCACGCGGGCGTGCAGCCGGCTTAGAACTCCTGCCAGTCACCGTCGGCAAGCTCGGCTGCAACCGCACGGCTGGCCGGCTTGCGCGCCGGTGCCGGTGCGGCTACTGGGCGGGTCACCGCACGCGGTGCCGGCGCGATGACCGGCGCGGCGGGAATCATTTCCTGCTCGTCCAGGCGGAAGATCGACACGGCATCGCTGAGGTGGCCGGCCTGTTCTTCCATCGAGCGCGCAGCGGCGGTGGCTTCTTCCACCAGCGCGGCATTCTGCTGGGTGGTTTCGTCCATCTGCACCACGGTCTGGTTGACCTGTTCGATGCCGGCCGACTGTTCCTGCGAAGCCGCGGAAATCTCGGCCATGATGTCGGTCACGCGCTGCACCGAGGCGACGATCTCGCCCATGGTGGCGCCGGCCTTGTGCACCAGTGCCGAGCCGTCGTTGACCTTGCCGACGGAGTCGTCGATCAGGCCCTTGATCTCCTTGGCCGCACCGGCCGAACGTTGGGCCAGGGTGCGCACTTCAGAGGCGACCACGGCGAAGCCGCGGCCCTGTTCGCCGGCACGCGCCGCTTCCACGGCGGCGTTCAGCGCCAGGATGTTGGTCTGGAACGCGATGCCGTCGATGACCGAGATGATCTCGGCGATCTTCTTGGACGAGGTCTGGATCGCGCTCATGGTGGTAACCACCTGGCCGACCACGTCACCGCCCTGCGAGGCGACCGTGTGCGCGCCGATGGCAAGCTGGTTGGCCTGGCGGGCATGTTCGGCGTTCTGGCGCACGGTGGAGGTCAGTTCCTCCATCGAGGCGGCGGTTTCTTCCAGGTTGGCGGCCTGCTGTTCGGTGCGGCGTGACAGGTCGCTGTTGCCGGTGGCGATTTCGCTGGCGGCCGAGCTGATGGCCTGGCTGGACTGCTTGATGCGGGTAACGATGCCGCTGAGCTGTTCGGCGGTGGCGTTGGCGTCGTCGCGCATGGTGGCGAACACGCCGTCGAACTCGCCGTGCATGCGCACGGTCAGGTCGCCCTGCGACAGGGCGGTGAGCAGGCCGGAGATCTGCTCGATGCTGGACGCATTGGCGTCGAGCAGGCCGTTGATCTGCTGGGCCAGCTGCAGGAAGAAGCCGTCCTTGCCTTCGGCGGTGATGCGGCCGGACAGGTCGCCGGCGGCAGCCTGGGCGATGACGCGGGCGACTTCGGCTTCGACCAGCGCTTCCGGCGTGCGGTCACGCCATTCGACCACGTGGCCGACGCTCTCGCCGTCTTCATTGCGGATCGTGGACACGACCTGGGCGAACTGGGCATCGCCGAACTGCATGGCGCGGCGTGCCACGCCGTGCTGCTTGAGGTTGGCCAGCAGGTGGGTGTCCATCTCGCCGTGATGCTCCAGCACGGTCAACGGGCGACCGACCAGCGAGGTGGTGGCGTCGAAGTCCGGCAGGCTCTTGCGCAGCTCGTCCTGGTACTGGGACAGGGTCTGCTCCAGTGCGCGGTTGGCGTAGACGATGTTGAGGTGGTTGTCGGTGAGGTATACGCCGGTGGAGCTGTAATCCAGCGCGGTACGGATGCGCAGGTTTTCGCGGGCCACGGCCTGTTCGGTTTCGGTGCGGTCGCGCAGGTCGCGCTGCATGCGCTGCATGGCCTGCATGAGGTCGCCGACTTCATCCTTGCGGGTGACGTCGATATGCCCGTCCAGCTTGCCGCCGGCCACTTCGTTGGCCACCGACACGGCGCCACGGACGCTGCCGACCAGCGAGCGGGCGAACAGGTAGACCAGTACCAGGCCGAGCGCGGCGCCGCCGAGCAGGGCGATGATGGTCAGGGTAGCCGAGGTGGCATAGGTGGATTCAGCCTCTTCGCGCGAGGCGCGGGCAAGGCGGTTGTCTTCGGCGATCAGCGTTTCGAGCGCGGCCGAGGCCTTGCCGTGCTTGGCACGGGTTTCGCCAACGAAGGTATCGATGGCATCGTCCGGCAGGTCCAGCTCCAGCATTTCGGCGACGGCATCGTAGGAGGCGAGCGAGTCGTTCCAGTCCTTGGCGAAAGCGTCGAACAGCTTCTTCTGCTGCGGGCCATCGATCAGCGAGGGGTACTTCTTGATCGAGGCGTCGATATTGCCGCGCAAGTCGGCGGCGCGGGTCTTGGCGTCGGCCTTGACGTCGTCGCTGGCGCGGATCAGGCCCTGGTAGGCGGCGTTTCGGTATTCACCGAGCATGCCACGCATTTCGCCGGCCATGCGGATGCTTTCCATCCGGTTGCCGGCCAGTTCGGTGGTCACGTTGTTGAGGGAGTGCAGGCCGCGATAGGCGACCACGCCCTGCAGCAGCATCACCAGCAGGATTACACCGAAAGTCAGCATCAACTTCGGCATCAGTTTGAGGTTGTTGATCCATTGCATGGTGGTGCACTCTCCGGTGGCAGACGCGCCCGGGCGTGGCGCCCGGTTGCAGCGGCCACGCCGGCCTGTGCCGGCGTGGCGGGGCGTGGGGCGATTTACTTGATGTTGGCCAGCTTCAGGCCAGCCGGCGAGCTGACTTCGATTTCAGCGCGCGAGGCATCGCGGGCGATCTTGCCGATCACGCACACGGTCTTGCCTTCCAGGGTTTCCAGCGGGAAGTTGAACTTGCCGCGGTTCTCGCCGGCGATGCGGGCCGAGAAGGTGTGGCGCGGGAAGGCGCCGCCCATGTACAGGAAGGTCGGCTGGCCTTCGGAGCCTTCGGCGTAGCGGGCCTTTTCGACCTTGCCGCAGACCATGCCATCCTTGCCAACGGCGCGCGGGGCCAGCTCCGGCGGGATCATTTCAGCCGACTGGGCGAAGGCGGACGAGGCGGACGAGGCGAGCGCGGCAATGGAAATCAAGGCAAGCAGGGACTTCATCGGGAGATTCTCCGGGGGATATGGACAAGTGGTCCGGGGCGAAGCAGTGCCGCGCGTCCGGTTCCTGAATCCAGCTATCGGCCAGTTGCGACAGAACTGAAGGGCTTTGTTGAATGAAAGTCGATCCGGTCTGCCGTGGCGGGCCGATCAGGCGGCGGCGTCTTCGACAACGGCCGGCTGGCCCATGTCGGCGCTGTCGAGCAGGGTTTCGATGTCGAGCAGGATCAGCATGCGGTCGTCCTGGGTGCCGATGCCGGAGATGAAGCGGGTATCGACGGCGGCACCGAACTCGGGGGTGGGGCGGATCTGGTCGGCGTTGAGCGGGATCACGTCGGAGACGCTGTCAACGACGATGCCGACGACGCGGTTGTCGACGTTGAGGACGATCATGACGGTGAAGGCGTCGTAGCGTGCTTCGTCCAGGCGCAGTTTGAGGCGCAGGTCGATCACCGGAACGATGGTGCCGCGCAGGTTGATCACGCCCTTGATGTAGTCGGGGGCATCGGGAACGCGGGTGACCGAGTCATAGCCGCGGATTTCCTGGACCTTGAGGATGTCCACGCCGTAGTGCTCGGCGCCGAGGGTGAAGCTGAGGTATTCGCCACCGCTGCTGGCGGCGTTGGGGTTGCTGTCGTTCATGGAGGGAATCCTGGGTCGGGCGTGGCGGTCGGAAAACCGGGGCGTCACGGTCACTATCGGCCTGGATCCGGGCGACTTTAATGGTCGTAGCCAAAGCCAAAGCGTCGGGTCTGATGCGCCGCCTGGCTGGGGCTGGCGGGGGTGGGTTGGTGGG
>NZ_JAGGRL010000011.1 GCF_018612915.1 Stenotrophomonas sp. ISL-67
TATGGCCGTGCTTTTTCCCCAAGGGAAAATCACGTACATCGCGACGCTCCAACCGTCTCCCTGGTGAAATTAGCGCTGTGGAACCACCCGATCCCATCCCGAACTCGGAAGTGAAACGCAGCTGCGCCGATGGTAGTGTGGCTCAAGCCATGCGAGAGTAGGTCATCGCCAGGGTTTACACCCCGAAAACCCCGCTGCTTGCGCAGTGGGGTTTTCCTTTTTTTGCAAGCCTCCGGTTTTCGGTAGCCTGCACCCGATAGCACACGACTGCTGGTCGTGTGGCACGGAGACAAATGCCGAGCTGGCGCACCGCGCTGCTCCAACCGTCTCCCTGGTGAAATCAGCGCTGTGGAACCACCCGATCCCATCCCGAACTCGGAAGTGAAACGCAGCTGCGCCGATGGTAGTGTGGCTCAAGCCATGCGAGAGTAGGTCATCGCCAGGGTTTACACCCCAAAACCCCGCTGCTCACGCAGCGGGGTTTTTTCTTTGCCTGCGTTCGTGGTCATGCCCCAATGGGGTAATCACCACCCCGGCGGTTGATCGGAATGCAACCCTACCGGCTTCGTCTGACAGCCTGATTGAGACATTCCGGATACAACCGGCCGTGGGCAAACGCCACTCTGGGGTCATGTCCAGTCCACGTCTCCTCATCGGCCGCCGCTCCCTCCCGGGGGCGTACTACATGCTCACCACCGTCGTAGCCGGCCGCGAATCCCTCTTTGTCGATGACGCCATCGTCGAATGTGTGGTCGAGGCGCTTCGCTGCTCCGACCGGGAACATCGTTCTCGCACGCTTGCCTGGGTGGTCATGCCCGATCACATCCACTGGCTGATGCAACTGGGCAACGGAAACATCAGTCGCTGCATGCAGGCCTTCAAATCCCGCTCCTCACGTGCGCTCAACCTGCATCGGAACTCGCAGGGATCCCTGTGGCAGCGCGGCTTCTATGACCACTGCATACGCTCGGACGAATCCCTGCTCACGCAGGCCAACTACCTGATGGAGAACCCAGTCCGGGCGGGGCTGGCTACAAGAGTCGGCGACTACCCCTATTGCTGGACCCGCTGGCCGACAGAGACAGAACAGCCTGCACAGACCGATCAGGCCGAATGAGACTCCCCAAACGAAAACGGCGCCCCCAAGGGCGCCGCTCTCTCTCAACGTCAACGACGGAAACGGCTTACTTCGCCGTAGGCGCCGCCGCCTCCGCCTTGCCCTGCATCATCTCGTCGCGGGCCGCCTTGAACGGGTTGCCTTCGTACCAGTTCGGCCACTGGCCACCCACCGCGATCGCCTTGCCGACGCCGTGCAACAGCTCCAGGTCTTCCACGGTGCCGTCCAGCTTCCAGGTGCTGGCGTCGTACTCGTCCTTCGGGCCGTGGTAACGGTCGCGGCCGTACGCTTCCGCCGCCTTGCGGCCCGCTTCCACGCCACCATCCAGCAGGTCTTCGCCACCGTCGGCATACAGTGCCGGCACGCCCGCCTTGGCGAAGTTGAAGTGATCCGAGCGGAAGTAGAAGCCGCTCTGCACCGAGGTTTCACCGTGCAGCGTGCGACCCTTCTCCGCGGCCAGCGGCTTGAGGATGTCCTCCAGCTGCGAGCTGCCGAAACCGGTCACGGTCAGGTCCTTGGCCTTGCCGGCCACCGACATCGCATCGATGTTGATCACGCCGGCGATCTTGTCCAGCGGGAAGGTCGGGTGGTTCACGTAGTACTTCGAACCCAGCAGGCCGGACTCTTCCAGCGTCACCGCCAGGAACACCACCGAACGCTCCGGCGCGGGCTGTTCGTGGGCCATCGCATCGGCGATTTCCAGGATGCCGGCCACGCCGGTCGCATTGTCGACCGCACCGTTGTAGATGTTGTCGCCCTGCTCACCTTCGTGCTTGCCCAGGTGGTCCCAGTGCGCCATGTACAGCACGGCCTCGTCGGCATGCTTGGTACCCGGCAGCACGCCGACCACGTTGCGCGACTTCTTCTCGGCAATGGTGCTCTTCAGGTCCAGCGAGATCTTCGCCTTCAGCGGCACCGGCTTGAAGCCGCGCTTGTTGGCATCCTTGTAGGCCTGGTCCAGGTCCAGCCCGGCATCGGCGAACAACTGGCGCGCCGCATCGGCGCTCAGCCAGCCCTGCGCGGGCAGGCGGGGTTCCGGATCGCCCTTGGCGGGCAGGTCGTACTGCGGGCCGGCCCACGAGTTCTTGACCACGTCCCAGCCGTACGAAGCACCGGCCGTGTCGTGCACGATCAACGCCGCAGCAGCGCCCTTGCGCGCGGCTTCCTCGAACTTGTAGGTCCAGCGGCCGTAGTAGGTCATGCGCTTGCCGTCGAACAGCTTCTCGTCATTGACGTGGAAGCCGGGGTCGTTGACGAACATCACGACCGTCTTGCCCTTCCAGTCCTGGTCGGCGTAGTCGTTCCACTTCTGTTCCGGCGCATCCACGCCATAGCCGACGAAGACCAGCTCACTGCCATCGATCTTCACCTCCGGCTGGCCGCTGCGGGTGCCGATCACCATGTCGGTGCCGAACGTCAGGTCACGCTGCTTGCCCGCCTGGTCCAGCGTGAGGACGGTGGATTCGTCGGCGGTGGTTTCGGTCATTGCCACCTCCTGGAACCAGCTGTCGCCGTTGCCCGGCTGCAGCCCGATGCGTTGCATCTGGTCGCGGATGTATTCCACCGTGCGGTCTTCGCCGGTGCTGCCCGGCGCGCGGCCTTCAAACGCGTCCGAGGAGAGGGTCTTGACCAGTTCGCCGAAGTCGCCGGCGTTGATCCCGGCCGAGAAGGCGTGGCCGGCGGCGGCCGGAGCGGTATCAGCAGCCGGCGCGGCGGCCGGAGCGGTGGTCTCGCCCTTGCACGCGGTCAGCGCAGCGGTGGCGGCCAGGCACAACAGAAGTTTGCGGGACATCATCGATTCCTGGAGACAAAGGGCTGGTGCGCGGGCACCGGGTGAAAGCGTATCAATGGGTGGGCGCGGTGTCGGTGTCGAAGGGCACCGGTTCGGCGCCGGTGACGGGGCCGATGCTCGCCGTGCGGTGCACGTACAGCACCACCTCGCGTTCGAACCGCAGCTCGCCGGCGACCGAGGCCCTCGGCCCGATGATCACCCGAGGTGGGCGCGGCGCGCTGAGCGAGATGCTGAAGCTGGGTTTCTCGACGTGGATGCCGCCTTCAACCTGCGAGCCGACCCCGACGGTGATGTCGCCGTTGACGGTGGTGATGCTGTTGCGCAGGCGCGTCTCGACCAGGCCGATGCCACCGTTGACGGTTTCAATACTGCCTTCGATCTGGCTGCCGCGATCGGTGAAGATGCTGCCATTCACCGTTTCCAGGTTGCCGCCTGCGATCACCCGCGGGCCGATCACGATCCTGCCGTTGACGGTAGAGACACTGCCGGTGCGGGCGCCTTCGTCCACGGCGATACTGCCATTGACGGTCTCGATGCTGTGGGTGGTCGCGCCTGCGCCCACCTTGATGTTGCCGTTCACCGTTTCCAGGTCGCCATAGGCCTGGCCGGTTTCTGCAGTGATGCTGCCATTGACCTTGCTGATGTCGTCAACGGCCCAGGCGGATCCACTGGGGATCATCAGGGCCAACAGCAGCGGAAGCGGGAAGCGTTTCATGGGTGCATCGTCCGGTATGCGGCTGGCAGGCCGCCGTTAGGAATGTCACCATGCAGCGCTGCGATCCGCATCTGCCTGAAGTCACTGGAAAGCCCTTGCGCCACAACGTCTTTTCCTCACGCCGGAATAACAATCCGACCGCTGGGCACGGCCGTGGGTCGCGTTGGCCGGTGGCGCTGTCGGCACTGGCACTTGTCCTGGCCATGGTCGGCGCTGCACCGCTGGCTGCCCAGAACCCCAAGGAAGCCGAGCGCAAGCTGCAGAAGCTGCGCACCGAACTCAAGGGCGTGGCCCGGGAGCGGCGCACCCTGGAAGGCCAGCGCGGGCAGGCATCGCGCCAGCTGCGCGACGCCGACGAAAAAGTTGCCCGCACCGGCCGCGTGTTGGCCCAGACCGAAACCGCCCTGCAGCGCGAGACCCGCGCCCTGCAGGAACTGCAGCAGCGCCGGAACGAACTGCAGGCCGGATTGAACGTGCAGCGCCAGGAACTGGCCTCGCTGCTGCGCGCCGCCTACCGGATCGGCAACAACGCGCCATTGAAGTTGCTGCTGTCGCAGGACCGGGTGGCCGATGCCAACCGCACCCTGGCCTACCACCGCTATCTGCAGCGAGAACGCGCACGGCGCATCGGCGCGCTGACCGCCGACCTGACCGAACTGGAAACGGTGGAAGCGCAGATCGAAGAACGCCGACAGGCGCTGGAAGGTACCCGCCAGCAGCAGAAGCAACAGGCGGCCAGCCTGGCCGTTGATCGGCGCACCCGCGCCGCCACGGTAGCCAGCCTGGACGAACGCTACAAAGACCGCAGCGAACGCGAGAAGGCGCTTGGCCAGGACGCCAAGGCGCTGGAAACGCTGCTGGCCAACCTGCGCGCCGCCGCCGCCCGCGCAGAAGCCGAACGCCGTGCCGCCGCGCGCCGCGCGGCGGCCGAAAAGGCCGCCGCCGAAAAGGCCGAGCGTGCTGCCGTGGCCAGTGGCACCAAGCCGCCGCCGCGCCCGGGCAAGACCCCGCCGGCGGTGGCCTCGGCGCCGGCCCCGAAGGTGGGCGGCCTGGGCTGGCCGCTGTCGGGCAACCTGCTGGCGCGCTATGGCGGCAAGCTGCCGGACGGGCGCACCAGCAGTGGCGTACTGATCAGCGCGCCTGCGGGGAGCACGGTCACCGCCGTCGCCGATGGCACAGTGGTGTTCTCCGACTGGATGACCGGCTACGGCATGATCCTGATCGTTGACCATGGCAATGGCTACATGAGCCTCTACGCGCACAACGACACCCTGTTGCGGGATGCCGGTGGCACGGTGAAGAAAGGGGAGGCCGTGGCCAAGGTCGGCAACTCGGGTGGGCAGGGGGTTACCGCGCTGTACTTTGAATTGCGGCGTAACGGGCAGCCGGTGGATCCTACTTCGTGGTTGCAGCGGCGGTAGGTCAACGGCAGCCACGCAGGGCGTGGCTCTACCAGTGGGCTGGCAACGGGCGGTGGCGGCGGTTGCAGGGCCCGCTCGTTCAACGGGAATTTACCGTGCCTTCGCGCATAATCGGGCCACGCATCCCTGGTGCGTGTCGTCCCGTCCCCCGCTCAACCTGGAGTGCTTCATGCGCGTAGCCCGTTCCGCCACCCTGCTGCTGGCCCTGGTGCCGGCGCTGTCATGGGCGCAGCAGACCGCCCAGGTTCCGGAACGCAGCGGCGATGCGGCTTCTACCGAAGAGGCAGTGACCTCGCGTGTGCCGCTGGAGGAAATCCGCCGCTACGTGGCCGTCTACAACGCAGTGCGTGCGGCCTACGTGGAGCCGGTGGACGACAAGAAGCTGATGCAGTCGGCCATCCGCGGCCTGCTGCTGGACCTGGACCCGCACAGCACCTACTTCGACAAAGAAGATGCCGAAGCCTTCGACGAACAGGCCGAAGGCGCCTATGAAGGCATTGGCGTGGAGCTGCAGCAGCAGCCGGACAACAGCAGCCTCAAAGTCATCTCGCCGATCGACGACACCCCGGCGGCCAAGGCCGGCATCCTGGCCGGCGACCTGATCATCGCCATCGACGGCAAGCCGATCAGCGCCATCGAAGCCACCGAACCGCTGCGCGGCAAGGCCGGCAGCAAGGTGATCCTCACCATCGTGCGCGAGGGCAAGCTCAAGCCGTTCGATGTGCCGATCACCCGCGAAACCATCCGCGTCACCAGCGTGCGCAGCCGCATGCTGGAACCCGGCTATGGCTACGTGCGCCTGAGCACGTTCCAGGCCGATACCGGCGCCGATTTCCAGAAGCATGTCGCCCAGTTGCAGCAGCAGGCCGGTGGCACGCTCAAGGGCCTGGTACTGGACCTGCGCAGCAATCCGGGTGGCCTGCTCACGGCGGCGGTACAGGTCGCCGATGACCTGCTCGACAAGGGCAACATCGTCAGCACCCGTGGCCGCATCGCGATCAGCGATGCGCGCTTCGACGCGACCCCCGGCGACCTGCTCCAGGGCGCGCCAGTGGTGGTGTTGACCGATGCCGGTTCGGCCAGTGCCTCGGAAGTGCTGGCTGGCGCGCTGCGCGACAACGGCCGCGCGCGCGTGATCGGCAGTCGCACCTTCGGCAAGGGCTCGGTGCAGACCGTGCTGCCGCTGGACAACGGCGATTCGGTCAAGCTCACCACCGCGCGCTATTACACCCCGAGTGGCAAGTCGATCCAGGCCACCGGCATCGTGCCGGACGTGGTGCTGTTCCCCGAAAAGAAGGCCGGCGAAGACGACGACCTGCCGGCCAGCCTGTCCGATTACAGCGAAGCAACCCTGCCGGGCCACCTGCGTGGCGATGAAGAAGGCGGTGACGGCTACCAGCCCGGCGACGTGCTGCCCGGCGACGGCCCGATCAATGAAGCGCTGGCCGAACTGAAGCAGCCGGGTTCGGTAGCAGCAAAGCAGAAGGCAACCGCCAAGCCGGTAGCGCCGGCCGTTGGCCGGCCCACGCAGAAGCCGGAATCAAAAACGGTCGCCAAACCCGAAGCGGAACCCGGTGCCAAACCCGAACCGAACCCATGAGGTAGCGCACGACCGTTGGTCGTGCAGCGGCGCGAATGCGCCGTGCATCAAAACCCGTGCCGCTTCCGCAACCGCCTGGCAATCGCTGCGCGTACATAGACCCCATACGCCAACCCGAACGCGAACCCGGCGATGTGCGCCCACCAGGCCACCATGCCGAAGCTCGGGCCGATATAGGCAAACACTACCTGCAGCCCGGCCCACACCCCGATCAGCAGGTAGGCCGGTGCCCGCACGAATTCCAGGAACAGCCCAAGTGGGATCACCACGCCCAGCCGCGCGCCGGGGAACAGGGCCAGATAGGCCCCGATCAAGGCCGACACCGCGCCACTGGCCCCGATGATGATCTGGTCCGGGCTGCCCATCGTGTAGATCGCGGTCAGGTTCGAGATCGCCCCGCCCACCAGGAACAGCAGGATCAGCCGCCACGGCCCCAGCACCCGTTCGGCGGGCAGCCCGAAGATCAGCAGGAACACCAGGTTGCCCAGCAGGTGCGACCAGTCCGCGTGCAGGAACAGGGCGGTGAACAACCGAAGCACGCTGCCGTCCTGGAAGGTGGCCCACCAGTCCAGCGGCCGGGTCAGCCCGGTGGACAATGCACCCCAGTCCAACCACAGGCTGCGCCGGGCATCGCCCGGGCGCGAGATCGACCACAGGAATGCGGCCCAAAGCGTCGCGAACAGCAAGGGCGTCGCCCAGCGGACGGCGGACTTCTTGCGGGAGGGGAGGGAGACGAACATGGGTGGCGCTAGCCTAGCGCGGCAACGCTCCTGAAGGGGGCGGCGACGCGTTCAGCCTGAATAGCCGGAAAGGACGACCGCGTTATTGTTTCATTAACTGGTCTGGGTATACTCGCATACGGCGTCGTATGTCGGGAGGGGATCCGGCGCGTTGTTCCAGGCCTTTCGGGGCGGGGGACGGCGCAGGCGCGCGTTGCCAAACCACACGCATTTCCGGAGAGAACAAACGATGCATACCGCTTCCACCCTCGCCCGCGTCACCGCCCTGGCCGTCGGCATCGCCGGTGTCCTGGCCGTTGGCCACGTCAACGCCGCCGCCTTCCAGCTGAAGGAAAACAGCGCCAAGGGCCTCGGCCGCGCCTTCGCCGGTTCGGGCAGCGCCCAGGGCGACGCCTCGATCATCGCCGTCAACCCGGCCGGCATGCGCCAGCTGGAAGGCATGCAGATCCAGGGCGACCTGAGCGCCATCAGCTTCAAGGCCGAATACGAAGGCAGCGGCCGCAAGCCGACCGGCCAGCCGCAGACCGGCGGTGACGGCGGCGACGCCGGCATGATTGCCCCGGTTCCGGCCGCGTACTTCCACATGCCGATCGGCGAAAAGGCCCACTTCGGTGTGTCGCTGACCGCCCCGTTCGGCTTCAAGACCGATTACGACAACGGTTGGGTGGGTCGCTACAGCGGCCTGAAGACCGACCTGAAGGCCATTGACCTCGGCTTTGCCGCCTCGTACGACGTCAACCCGTACGTGTCGTTCGGCGCGTCGGTGTTCGTTGAGCACCTGACCATCGAACTGAGCAACAACATCGACTTCGGCACCGCGCTGGCCCAGTCCCGCGTACCGGGCTTCGCCCCGGGCAGCGCCGATGGCAAGCTGACCGTCGAAGGCGACAACAACGCCGTGGGCTGGACCATCGGCGGTCTGTTCAGCCCCGATGAGAACACCCACATCGGTATCAGCTACCGTTCCAAGGTCGAGCACAAGATCACCGGCGGCGACGCCACCTTCGACGTGCCGTCCAACGCTGCTGCCGTGCTGGCGGTTGCCCAGCCGGGTCGCTTCGTGAGTACCTCGGGCAAGGCCACCCTGACCCTGCCGGCGTCGGCCACCCTGAGCGTGACCCACAACGTCAACGACCGTTGGACCGTGATGGGTGACGTCACCCGTACTGCCTGGTCGACCGCATTCGACCAGGTCACCATCAACTACGCCTCGGCGCAGCCGGACTCGGTGCTGGAATTCGGCTACCGCGACACGACCTTCGTTTCGCTCGGTACCGACTTCAAGCTGAGCGACACCGTCACCCTGCGTGGCGGCGTGGCGTACGACCAGACTCCGACCACCGACGCCCACCGCGACGTCCGCGTGCCGGACACCAGCCGCAAGTGGCTGTCGCTGGGCGTGGGCTGGACCCCGTCGGCGAACACCGAATACAACTTCGGTTACACCCACCTGTTCACCAGCGACCCGAACCTCAACGTTCCGGCCACCACCAACAACCAGGGCAACTCGCTGAACGGCAAGTACAAGGTCCGCGGCGACGTGCTGGCGGCCTCGTTCAACTACAAGTTCTGATCCACGGCGTTCGCGCCGCGTAACACCAGAAGGCCCCGCGCAAGCGGGGCCTTCTGCGTTTGGGGAAGAAGTACTGCACGTAGCGGTGATCGGCGTCGGTAGGGTCGCATCCCGATCGACCGCCGACCGTGTTGATCCGCGCTGATCACCCATACGTGCAGTCGATCGGGATGCGACCCCACCAGCGCAAAGCCACCGATCATTCGGTATTGCCTCTCAGCACGTCGGCGAACGGCCCGCCGCGTACAGCAGTCCCTGCCGCAGGTGGGCCAGGAAATCGCGGTTGCGGTACAGCCCTTTGTCATGCCCCAGCCCGGTGTACCAGCTGCGCCCGCCGTCGTAGGCGCGGCACCACGCAATGGGGTGGTCCGCACCCATCGTGCCACCCTGGTACATCCGCTCGTCGACGGTGGCCACCACCTGCACCGTGCCACGCGGGTTGCTCCGGTAGTTGTAGAGCTCATCGCGCACCGGCCACGCATTGCCCTGTGCCTTGCCGTCGCGCTCGGGCTGCACCCGGCTGAACTGCAGGCCTTCGGGGTGGTTCTTGAAATACGCACCGACCAACTGCCCATACCACGGCCACTCGTACTCGGTGTCGGCCGCCGAATGCACGCCCATGAAACCGCCGCCCGCACGGATGAAGGTTTCCATCGCCTGCTGCTGCGCCGCGTCGAGCACATCGCCGGTAGTGTTGGCGAATACCACCACCCGGTAACGGGCCAGGTTGGCGTCATTGAAATCCGCCGGGTTTTCGCTCTGGTCTACGGTCAACCGCTCCCGCTCCGCCAACAGGCGCAGCGTGCTCACGGCGGTGGGAATCGAATCGTGGCGGAACGTGGCGGTGTGCGTGAACACCAGCACGCGGTCGCTCGCCGCTGCGGCAGCGACAGGAGCGGTGGACAGGAGCATCGCCAGTAACAGGGGCAGGACATTCGGGCGCATGGCTGGATCATGCCACAGCCACGTACAATCCCGGGCCCCACGCGCGTCGGCATCGTCCGCGCGCGGTGCAGGGACCGCACCATGATTCGACGACAAGGACACCATATGTCATCCGTTCTGCTCCGTTCCACGTTGGCCCTGGGCCTGTCTGCCCTGGCCGCGCCGGCCTTCGCCACCGACTTCGCCGCGTGCTTCACCCTCACTCCGGGCGTGTCCTGGTCGACCGCCGACGAAACGCTGACCATCGAAAAGGCCCCGTTCAACGGCGCACCCGCGCTGAAGGTCTCCAGCGCCGGCGGCGGCATAGGTCGCGCCAGCTTCTTCGATGCCAGCGGCCGCATGCTGTTGGGCGAGGAGCGTTATGGCATTTCCGCCTGGGGCGGCGACGCTTCCGCACCGGTGATGACCGACGCCTTCGATCCGGCACCCACCTTCCCGCAACGCGCGACGCCCGGCGAGCAGTTCCAGCTCAACGGCAAAGGCACCCGCACCCACCATGTCGAAGAGACCGTCACCGACGTCGACTACGACGGCTTCAACCACTACACCTTCGTCGGCTTCGAGAATGTCGAGGCCACCGTCGATGGCAACCCGCGTACCTTCGCGGACACCTGCCACCTGAGGGCCACCTTCGAAGACAACCGCATGGAGGCCTGGTACGCACCCGGCTTTGGCCGCATCAAGTTCGAGCGCTACATGGGCGAAGAACTGCTGATGCGCGATGAGATCGAGGCGATCCACGCCGACTGACGGCGCCGGCATCACCCGCAAGAAACCCCGCATTTGCGGGGTTTCTTGTTCGTAGAGCGGGGCTCTGCCCCGCTGTCGGAATCCTGACGAAATCAGTCGCCCAGGGTCAGCAGCGAGGCATTGCCACCGGCCGCCGTGGTGTTCACGGTGACGGTTTTTTCGGTGGCAAAACGCAGCAGGTAGTGCGGGCCACCGGCCTTCGGGCCGGTACCCGACAGGCCCTGGCCGCCGAAGGGCTGCACGCCCACTACCGCACCGATCTGGTTGCGGTTGACGTACACGTTGCCCACGTTCACCCGCGACGAAATACGGTCCACGGTTTCATCGATGCGCGAATGCACGCCCAGGGTGAGGCCGTAGCCGGTGGCGTTGATCTGGTCGATCACCGCATCGAGCTGGTCGCCCTTCCAGCGGATCACGTGCAGCACCGGTCCGAAGATTTCCCTGTGCAGCTGGTCCAGGTTCTTCAGCTCATACGCACGCGGCGCGAAGAAGGTGCCGTGCGCGGCTGCTTCGCTGAGCTCGGCCGCGGCGATCAGGCGCGCTTCCTTCTCCATGCGCACCGCATGTTCCTGCAGGATCTGCAGCGCATCGGCATCGATCACCGGGCCGACGTCGGTCGACAACAGGCCCGGGTCGCCGACCTTCAGTTCGGCCATCGCACCGGCCAGCATCGTCATCACCTTGTCGGCGATGTCGTCCTGCACGAACAGCACGCGCGCGGCCGAGCAGCGCTGGCCAGCGGAGGTGAAGGCCGAGCCGATCGCATCCTTCACCAGCTGTTCCGGCAGCGCCGAGGAGTCGGCGATGAAGGCATTCTGGCCGCCGGTTTCGGCGATCAGCACGCCGATGGCAGCGTCACGTGCGGCCATCGCACGGTTGATCGCACGCGCGGTGTCGGTCGAACCGGTGAAGGCCACGCCGGCCACGCGCGGGTCGGCGGTGAGCGCCGCGCCGACGGTGGCGCCGTCGCCGGGCAGGAACTGCACCACGCCTTCGGGCACGCCGGCCCCCAGCAGCAGCTTCACCGCGTAGTAGCCGATCAGGTTGGTCTGCTCGGCCGGCTTGGCGATGACGCTGTTACCGGCGGCGAGTGCGGCGGCCACCTGGCCCAGGAAGATCGCCAGCGGGAAGTTCCACGGGCTGATGCACACGAACACGCCGCGGCCATGCAGCTGCAGTTCGTTGGATTCACCGGTGGGGCTGGGCAGCTTTTCGGCATGGCCGAACTGTTCGCGCGCCTGCTTGGCGTAATAACGCAGGAAGTCCACGGCTTCGCGCACTTCGGCGATGCCGTCGGGCAGGCTCTTGCCGGCTTCCTTCACGCACAGCGCCATGAACTCGGGCATGCGCGCTTCCAGCTGGTCGGCGGCGTGTTCCAGGATCGCCGCGCGGCTGGCGGCCGGGGTGCGGTTCCACTGCGGCTGCGCGGCCACGGCATTGGCCAGCGCCTTTTCCACGGTGGCGCTGTCGGCGGGCTGCCACTGGCCCACCACCTGCCGCGTATCGGCCGGGTTGACCACGTTCAACAGCGCGCCGGTGGGCTGCGCACCCGGTACCAGCGGGGCGGCCTGCCAGGGCTTGATGGCCGCGTTGAGCTGCTCGGCCAGGGCGCGCAGATCGTTGTCGTTGGCGAGATTGACGCCCATGGAGTTCTTCCTGTCGTGGTTCTGGCTGCGCAGCAGGTCAACCGGCAGCGGGATTTTGGGGTGCGCGATGTTGGAGGGCGTGCCGGAGTCGAACGAGGCCACGGCGTCGACCGGATCGCGGATCAGGTCGTCGATGGCTACGGCGTCGTCGGTGATGCGGTTGACGAAGCTGGAGTTGGCGCCGTTTTCCAGCAGGCGGCGCACCAGGTACGGCAGCAGGTCTTCGTGCGAACCCACCGGCGCGTACACCCGGCACGGCACGTTCAAGCGGTTGGCCGGCACCACTTCGGCATACAGGTCATCGCCCATGCCATGCAGCTTCTGGTGCTCGTACTCGCCGCCCTTGGCGATGGCCTTCACTGCGGCGATGGTATGCGCGTTGTGCGTGGCGAACATCGGGTACAACGCGTCTGCGTGCGAGAACAGCCGCTTGGTGCAGGCCAGGTAGGAGACGTCGGTGTTCTGCTTGCGGGTGAACACCGGGTAGGCCGGTAGGCCGTCGATCTGGGCACGCTTGATTTCCGCATCCCAGTACGCGCCCTTGACCAGGCGCACCTGCAGGCGGCGGCCGATGCGGCGGGCCAGGTCGGCCAGGTAATCGATCGTGTACGGGGTGCGCTTCTGGTACGCCTGCACCACCACGCCGAAGCCTTCCCAGCCGGCCAGCGAGGCATCGCTCACCACCGCTTCGATGATGTCCAGCGAGAGTTCCAGGCGGTCGGTTTCCTCCGCATCCACCGTGCAGCCGATACCGTACGACCTGGCCAGCTGCGCCAGCTCCAGCACGCCCGGCACCAGGTCGGCCATCACGCGCGCGCGCTTGGCGTGTTCGTAGCGCGGGTACAGCGCCGACAGCTTGATCGAGATGCCCGGGGCCGAATTGACGTCGCCGTCCGGGCGGCCGCCGCGGGCCTTGTGGTCGCCACCGATGGAGTGGATCGCGCGGCGGTAGTCTTCCAGGTAACGCTTGGCGTCCTTCATGGTCAGCGCGCCTTCGCCGAGCATGTCGAACGAATAGCGGTAGCTGGCGTTGTCGCCCTTGTGCGAGCGCGACAGCGCTTCGTCGATGGTGCGGCCCATGACGAACTGGTGGCCCATGATCTTCATCGCCTGGCGCACGGCCAGGCGGATCACCGGCTCGCCCACGCGGCCCATCAGGCGCGCGAACGCGCCCGGCACATCGGCGCGGGTGGCGTCGTTGATCTGCACGATGCGGCCGGTGAGCATCAGGCCCCAGGTGGAGGCGTTGACCAGCACCGAATCGCTGCCGCCCAGATGCTTTTTCCAGTCGGCTTCGCCGAGCTTGTCGCGGATCAGCTTGTCGGCGGTGTCCTGGTCCGGAATGCGCAGCAGCGCTTCGGCCACGCACATCAACAGCACGCCTTCCTCGCTGCCCAGGTCGTACTGGCGCATGAAGGCTTCGATCGCGCCCTGGTCCTTGGCACGCACGCGCACGCGCTTGACCAGGTCCGCGGCGGTGGCCTGCACCTGCGCCTGCTCATCGGCGGGCAGCCGTGCCTGCGCCAGCAGCTCGCGCACGTGGCTGGCCTCGTCCTTCATCCAGGCATCGGTGATCGCCTGGCGGAACGCATTGGGAACAACCGGCAGCTCGGAGGACAGCAGCGGCGGACGGGAGGCACCGGACGGGGCCGGGGCAGGGGGAAGCGCGGAAGGTGCGGTCATGCCGGTTGGCTCGTGGAAAACTTGACCATTTTAATCGTTTTTTCATCCATGAAAGCAATCGGCCCTGCGCCGCAGATCACGTTCATAGCCTTTCATACAGGGGGATTCAGCGGATCCAGTGGTGTCGTTAAAAACTGTGCTGATTTCGTCAAATCGGCCGCCGGCGCTTATGCTGTATTGCACCATTCCCAAAACTGTGAATGGACCCTTGCCGCTCGCGCGACATCAGGGCTACCATCGAGACGTTTCCCGCGGCAGGAAAACGCGTCCCCCACGGACGCTCGAATGAACGGTGTGTGCGGAGATGAACCCGCACCCGGTCGACCGCCGGTGTTCAGTGCATACCCCCATGGGGTGGGGGCTGATCGTCGGCGGGAAGAGAGAACCAGAAGGCTTGCTAGTGGCCAGCGATGGCTGCAACCGACGACGCTAAGGGTCTAGGCAATGAAGCAACGCAGAAAGTGGGGCACGCAGTTCGCAAAGGCAGTGGGATGTGGGGCAGCGCTGATGGCGCCGCTACTGGCGTGGGCCCAATCGGCCGACCCGGTTCCGTGGCAGCTGAACATGGGCAAGGGGGTCACCCAGAGCTCGCGGCTGGCCTGGGAATCCAACATGTTCTCGCTGTGGGTGTGTACGGTCATCGGCGTGCTGGTATTCGGCGCGATGTTCTATGCCATCTTCAAGTTCCGGAAATCCAAAGGCGCGGTTGCCGCCACCTTCAGCCACAACACCCGGGCCGAGATCGTCTGGACCGTGATTCCGGTGATCATCCTGGTGGTGATGGCGTGGCCGGCCACGGCCAACCTGATCAAGTTCTACGACACCCGCGATGCCGAAATGACCGTCAAGGTCACCGGTTACCAGTGGATGTGGAAGTACGAATACCTGGGTGAAGAGGTCACGTTCACCAGTCGCCTCGACCGCGAATCGGACCGCATGCGGCAGAGCGGCAAGGTGCCCGACCGCGACAGCCACCCGCACTATCTGCTCGACGTGGACAACCGCCTGGTGTTGCCGGTCGACACCAAGGTGCGGTTCGTCATCACCTCCGATGACGTGATCCACGCCTGGTGGGTGCCGGCGCTGGGCTGGAAGCAGGATGCCATTCCCGGTTTCGTCAACGAAGCCTGGACCAACATCGAAAAGGTCGGCGTGTACCGCGGCCAGTGCGCCGAGCTGTGCGGCAAGGACCACGGCTTCATGCCCATCGTGGTGGAGGCGGTGTCCAGGGAAGATTTCCAGAAGTGGCTGGCCGAAAAGCGGCCCAAGGCGCCGGACCCTGCACCGGCACCCGCCGCGCCGGAAGCCACGCCTGCCCCTTCGGCCCCGGCGGCGCCCGCACCTGAAGCCGCACCTGCACCTGCACCGGCGCCTGAAAACGCCTGAGAACCGAACCGCGCGCGCCGCACGGTGCGCGCTGATACCAGAACCAACGAGGTGTAGTGGCGATGGCGCATTCCGCAGTTGATCACGACGGGCATCACGGGCATCAGCAGTCGTTCTTCGAACGTTGGTTCTTCTCGACCAACCACAAGGACATCGGCACGCTCTACCTGCTCTTCAGCTTCATCATGTTCATTATCGGCGCGGCGATGAGCGTGATCATCCGGGCCGAGCTGATGCAACCCGGCCTGCAGTTCGTCAAGCCGGAAATGTTCAACCAGCTCACCACCGTGCATGCGCTGGTCATGATCTTCGGTGGCGTCATGCCGGCGTTCGTCGGCCTGGCCAACTGGATGATCCCGCTGCAGGTCGGCGCGCCGGACATGGCGCTGCCGCGCATGAACAACTGGTCGTTCTGGCTGCTGCCGGTGGCCTTCAGCCTGCTGCTGCTCACCTTCCTGCTGCCCGGCGGGGCGCCGGCAGGCGGCTGGACCCTGTACCCGCCGCTGTCGCTGCAGGGCGGCTACAACGTGGCGTTCACCGTGTTTGCCATCCACGTGGCCGGCATCAGCTCAATCATGGGCGCCATCAACATCATCGCCACCGTGCTCAACATGCGCGCGCCGGGCATCGACCTGCTGAAGATGCCGATCTTCTGCTGGTCCTGGCTCATTACCGCGTTCCTGCTGATCGCGGTGATGCCGGTGCTGGCCGGTGCGGTGACCATGCTGCTCACCGACAAGTTCTTCGGCACCAGCTTCTTCAACGCCGCCGGCGGTGGCGACCCGGTGATGTTCCAGCACATCTTCTGGTTCTTCGGCCACCCGGAGGTGTACATCATGATCCTGCCGGCGTTCGGCGTGGTCAGCGAGATCATCCCCACCTTCAGCCGCAAGCCGCTGTTCGGTTACCAGGCCATGGTCTACGCGATCGCTGCGATCGCCTTCCTGTCCTTCATCGTCTGGGCCCACCACATGTTCACCGTGGGCATGCCGCTGGGTGGCGAAATCTACTTCATGTTCGCCACCATGCTGATCTCCATCCCCACCGGGGTAAAGGTGTTCAACTGGGTGAGCACCATGTGGCGCGGTTCGCTCACCTTTGAGGCGCCCATGCTGTGGGCGGTGGCCTTCGTGATCCTGTTCACCATCGGTGGCTTCTCCGGCCTGATGCTGGCGATCGTGGTGGCCGACTTCCAGTACCACGACACCTACTTCGTGGTGGCGCACTTCCACTACGTGCTGGTCACCGGCGCGGTGTTCGCGCTGATCGGAGCGGTGTACTACTGGTGGCCGAAGTGGACCGGGCGCATGTACAGCGAGTTCTGGGCCAAGGTGCACTTCTGGTGGTCCATCGTGTTCGTGAACCTGCTGTTCTTCCCGCAGCACTTCCTGGGCCTGGCCGGCATGCCACGCCGCATTCCCGATTACAGCGTGGCGTTCGCCGATTGGAACCTGATCAGCTCCATTGGCGCGTTCGGCATGTTCGTGACCCCGTTCATGATGGCCGCGATCCTGATCGCCTCGCTGCGCAACGGCGAAAAGGCCGCTGACCGCTCCTGGGAAGGCGCGCGCGGGCTGGAATGGACGATTCCGTCACCCGCACCGGCGCATACCTTTACCGTGCCGCCGACCATCCGCCCGGGCGATCTGGCCCATGACGACATCACCCACTGAGGTCTGCCATGCATGACGTCCACCAGCAGGATCTTGCCCTTCGCCGCCAGCGCGCGCGGCGCACCGCGCTGTGGGTGGGCGCGGTGGCCATTCTGGTCTACGTCGGCTTCATCCTGAGCGGGGTGCTGGGCCGATGAACGACCCCCGCCCCGCACCGCATGCCGGGCTGCCGCGCCTGATCGCGGTGGCGGTGGCGGTGTTCGTGCTCACCTTCTCGCTGGTGCCGCTGTACCGCATCGCCTGCGAGAAAGTGTTCGGCGTGCGGCTGGAACGCGGCCCCGGCGCAGCGGCGGTCGGTGCCCCCGGCGCGGCCAAGCGCACCGTGCGGGTGCAGTTCGATGGCGGCGTGAACTCCAAGCTGCCGTGGGCCTTCCATCCCGAACAGCTGACCATGGACGTGGTGCCCGGCGAGCTCAACGAAGCGCTGTACTACGCGCGCAACGATAGCGACCGCGCGCTGGTCGGCAGCGCGGTGCCGTCGGTGGCCCCGGCCAAGGCCTCGGGCTACTTCAGCAAGACCGAATGCTTCTGCTTCACCGCGCAGACCCTGGTGGCCGGTGAGAAACGCGACATGCCGGTGCGTTTCATCGTCGACCCGGACCTGCCGGCCAACATCAAGACCATCACCCTGTCCTACACGTTCTACAAGAACGATGCGCTGTCGGCGCAGCTGGTCACGGCGACCCCGCCGGCCACCGCGCGCTCGGCACCCTGATACGTACCCGGATACCGATCATGGCCACCCAGCACAGCCCCGATGCCAACGTGTATTTCGTACCCACGCACAGCAAGTGGCCCTTCATCGGCTCCATCGCGATGATGGTGACCATGGTGGGCGTGGCCAGCTGGCTCAATGATGCCGGCTGGGGCAAGTGGACCTTCTACGCCGGCATCGCCATGCTGGTGCTGACCCTGTTCTGGTGGTTCAGCGACGTGGTGCGCGAATCGCAGGCCGGCCACTACAACCACCAGGTCGACGGCTCGTTCCGGATGGGCATGGTGTGGTTCATTTTTTCCGAGGTGATGTTCTTCGGTGCCTTCTTCGGCGCGCTGTTCTACACCCGCAACCTGGGCCTGCCGTGGCTGGGCGGCGAGGGCGACGGGGTGATGACCAACGAACTGCTCTGGGATGGCTATTCCGCCGCGTGGCCCACCAACGGCCCCGGCGCCATTGGCGGCCACTTCCAGACCATTCCGGCCTGGGGCCTGCCGCTGATCAACACCCTGATCCTGCTTACCTCCGGTGTCACCCTCACCATCGCCCACCACGCGCTCAAGGCCGGCCACCGCCGCCAGCTGCTGGTGTGGCTGGGGCTGACCGTGGCGCTGGGCGTGTTCTTCCTGGTGCTGCAGGCCGAGGAATACATCCACGCCTACAAGGAACTCAACCTCACCCTGGGCTCGGGCATCTACGGGTCCACGTTCTTCATGCTCACCGGCTTCCACGGTGCCCACGTGCTGCTGGGTACGATCATGCTGGCGGTGATGTGGCTGCGTTCGGCGAAAGGGCATTTCACCCGCGACAACCACTTCGGTTTCGAAGCGGCCGCGTGGTACTGGCACTTCGTCGACGTGGTGTGGTTGATGCTGTTCCTGTTCGTCTACGTGCTGTAGCGCCAGGCGTCAGCCGCCAATGCCATGCGGCTTTATCCAGCCGCTGTAGATGCCGATGGCCACCAGCGCGATCAGCGCCACCGACACCGCGATGCGGCGGGTGAGCGCATTGACGGTGCGCTTGGTCTGGCCGCGGTCGACCAGCAGGTAGTACAGCCCGGCGCCCAGATTCCAGACGATGACGATCAGAAACGCGATTACCAGCAAGGTCTTCAACGAATCATTCATGCGCGGCTCCAGGACAGGGCGGATACGCCTATCTGACCGCGTTTTGCCGGCGTTGTCATGATGCGCAAGCACACGCGCCTGATCGGCTGGGCGGCGGCGGTCGTGGTGATCATCGGGTTCTGCCAGCTGGGCCGCTGGCAACTGCAACGCATGCATGAAAAGCAGGCCCTTCTGGACCAACAGCTGCCGGCCCGCGCGCAGACCCTGGGCCTGGCCGATGCGCAGGCCGCGCCGCCGCAACTGCGCTGGGTGGAGGATCACGGCAGCTTCCTGCCGGGCACGCTGCTGCTGGACAACCAGACCCGCGAAGGCCGCGCCGGCATCAAGGTGTACCAGCCGTTCCGCAGCGACGGGGGGGCGGTGGTACTGGTGGACCTGGGCTGGCTGCCGATGCCGGCCGACCGCACGCTGCCCACGATCACCCCGCGTGACGGGGCCGCGCGCATTGCCGGCCTGCTGGCGCCGCCCCCGGCAACCGGCATCGCGCTGGGCCTGGCGCTGGCGCCGGCACCGCAGCCCGGCGTCTGGCTGGCCAACCGCATGCCGCCCGGCGAGGTAGCCGCCACGCTGAGCCTGCCACCGCGCAGCCTGCGCAGCGCGGTCCTGCGCCTGGATCCCGCGCTGCCAGGCGGCTATGCCCGCGACCTGGACCTGTTGCCCAACACGATGCCGCCCAGCCGCCATCTCGGTTACGCCGTGCAATGGTTCGCCCTGGCGCTGACTGTCCTGATCGTCGCACTGATCCTTGAATGGCGCTCCCGGCGACGCTCTCCCCGGTAGCGTCGGCCGTTGGCCGGCCCAGGCAGCCCAATACCGTCCGCACCGCCGGCACACCCCATCCAACCGTGAGAAAATCCCGCACATGAATGCCATCACCCCGGAACAGCTCAAGGCCCGCAACCGTGGTCGCTGGACCCTGGTCGCGCTGTTAGGCCTGTTCTTCGGCGCGATGGCGCTGGCCGGCGTGCTGCGCTTCGCCGGCTGGCAGCCGGCCGCCCACCGCAATACCGGTGAGGTGTTCACCCCCGCGGTGGATGCGCGCGCGCTGCCGCCCACCCTGGCCAATGGCGAACCTTACCCGTGGAACCCCGATGCGCACGTGTGGCGCATCCTCGTGGCGCCCGCGCCGGGCTGCGCGGCCGAGTGCGTCACTTTGTCGCAGGGATTGGACAAGGTGTGGCAGCTGTTCGGCCATAGGGCCGATAATGTCGAGATCCTGTGGCTGGGTACGCCGCCGGCCGAGGTCCAGGGCAACCCCGCCCTGCGCGTGCTGGCCCCCCAGCCAAACCTGCGTGCCGTGCTGCCCGCCGTGGATGACGCCGCCGGCACGCCTGTGTATGTCATCGACCCGAACGGGTTCGTGATCATGCGGTATGCGCCGGGATTCGAATTGGCCGGTCTGCGCAAGGACATGGCCACGCTGTTGAAACTGAAGTGAGTTCCGTTTGATGAACCCCACCGCGCGCCCGGCGCTGCATCGCAATTTCCACCGTCTGGCGTGGTTCGCCCTGATCATGACGGCCAGCACGATCATGTTCGGTTCGTTCGTGCGCCTGTCCGATGCCGGCCTGAGCTGCCCGGACTGGCCGACCTGCTATGGCCGCGTGACCTGGCCGCAGCATGCGCAGGAGGTGATCGGCCACGAAGCGGCCAAGATCCGTCCGCTGGAAACCCACAAGGCGTGGCGCGAGCAGGTGCACCGTTTCCTGGCGGGTGCGCTGGGCATTGAAATCCTCACCCTGGCGCTGCTGGCCGTGCGTCGGCGCAACTGGGGTACCACGGCGGTGGTCACCGCGTGCGTGCTGGTGGCTACCGGCATACCGCTGTACATGCTGGGGCATCACGTGTCGGCGAGCGTCCTGGCCATCACCGGCGAGGTGATCCTGCTGATCGCCGCGCTGCGCTGGAACAACATCGACCTGGCGCGCGCTGCGCTGCTGACCCTGGCGGTGGTGATCTTCCAGGCGCTGCTGGGCATGTGGACGGTTACCCTGCTGCTCAAGCCCCTCGTGGTGATGGGCCACCTGCTCGGCGGCATGCTGATGTTCGGCCTGCTGGTGTGGATGGCATGGCGCGCCACGCACATGCCGATCACCCTGGTCGAGGCACCGAAGCTGAAATGGCTGCTGCGCATTGGCGTGGCGGTGCTGGTGCTGCAGATCGCGCTCGGCGGCTGGGTCAGCGCCAACTATGCGGCGCTGGCCTGCGGCGGCGGCAGTGCTTCGCTGGATAATTTCCCGCGCTGCGTGAGCCAGTGGTGGCCGCCGCACGACTTCAAGGAAGGCTTCACGTTGTGGCGTGGCATCGGCGTGGATTACGAAGGGGGCGTGCTGGATGGCGCCTCGCGCATTGCGATCCAGATGGCGCACCGCCTGTTCGCGGTGGTGGTGGCGGTGTACCTGCTGTGGCTGGCGGTGCGCCTGTACCGGCTGCCAAGCATGCGCGGCTGGGCCAGCGCGCTCGGCCTGCTGGTGCTCCTGCAGATCACCCTGGGCGTCCTCAACGTGAAGCTGGCGGTGCCGCTGGAAGTGGCGGTGGCGCACAGCGGTGGGGCGGTGGCGCTGTTGTTCGTGCTGGTTACGCTGCTGGCGCGGCTGCGGGCGCCGGATGCGGAAGGCAGCCGACCAACGGTCGGCGCTACCGTCGGGAATGTGGGCTGATCCCATGGCCAACAACTATCGTCAGTACTGGGATCTGACCAAACCGAAGGTGGTGGCGCTGATCGTGTTCACCGCGCTGGTGGGCATGTTCCTGGCCATCCCCGCGTTGCCCACGGCCGAGCAGGCCGTGCGCGGCGCGCTGGGCTTCCTTGGCATCTGGCTGGCAGCATCGGCCGCAGCGGCCATCAACCAGCTGCTGGACGCGCAGATCGACGCGCAGATGGCGCGCACCTCGTGGCGGCCGCTGGTGGTGGGCAAGGTGAAGCCGTGGCAGGTGCTGGTGTTTGCCGGCGCGCTGATCGTGCTGTCGATGACCATCCTGGTGCTGTGGGTCAACGTCATCACCGCCGTGCTGACCTTCGCGTCGCTGATTGGCTACGCGGTGATCTACACCGTGTACCTCAAGCGCGCGACCTCGCAGAACATCGTCATCGGCGGCCTTGCCGGCGCCACGCCGCCGCTGCTGGGCTGGGCCGCGATCACCGGCATGCAGGGTCCGTGGGACTGGGCGTATGCCTCGCTGCTGGTGCTCATCATCTTCATCTGGACCCCGCCGCATTTCTGGGCACTGGCGATCTTCCGCCGCGAGGACTACGCCAAGGCCAAGATCCCGATGCTGCCGGTCACCCACGGCGTGGTGTACACCCGCAAGTCGATCCTGGTCTATTCCATCGTATTGGCCATCGTCAGCATCCTGCCCACCGTGGTGGGCATGAGCGGCCTGTTCTACCTGGGCGGCGCGGTGGTGCTCAACGCCGTGTTCCTCTGGTACGCCTGGCGCATGCTCAACCCGCCGGACGAGCTGTTCTCGATGAAGATGTTCGGCTACTCGATCGTCTACCTGATGGCGTTGTTCGCGTTCCTGATGGTGGACCATTGGATGCTGCCGTTCCTGTGATCGAAAGGCAGCCGGGCAGAGCCCGGCGCTACGAACGGGTCCTGGGTGGAATATGGCCATTGCGTGCGCCCCGCCTTGAATCCGGGAATCGCGTCGCCATTGCATTCATGACCCCAACAGGACGTGACGGCATGAAACGATGGACCTGGATGGCCGTGGTCGCAGCTTCGATGATGTGCGGAACCGCCTTTGCCGCCACCACAACGCGCGTGGATGGCACGGCCACGCAGATCATGACCTTGGCGGCCGACCACCGCATGGTGGTGCTGGGCGAATACCACGGGACCGCCGAAACGCCCCTGTTGGTGGCCGACCTGATGGAACGCTACAGCCGCGACCACGCGCCGGTGCGCCTGGGCTTGGAACTGCCGATGAGCGAGAATGTGGCGCTGGCCCGGTACCTGCGCTCCGACGGCGACGCCGCGGCGCGCGAGGCACTGCGCAGCTCGCCCTTCTGGAAGGTGGACAACGACCAGCACGATGGGCGGCGCAGCCGTGACATGCTGGCGTTGATCGAAACCCTGCGCACGCTGCGGATGCAGGGGCGTGATGTGGGTGTGGCTGGCTACGACGTGGAAACCGGCTCGACCGACAGCAGCGAGGAACGCGATGCGGCGATGGCCACGCACCTGCGCCAGCAGTTCAACGCACTGCCCAACGCGGCGCGCATGCTGGTGCTGGCCGGCAACGTGCACGCGATGCGCAGCCCCCCGGCGGATGCGCCGCCGGAGATGCAGCAACGCACCATGGCCGCGCACCTGCTGGACCTGCCGCTGTACAGCGTGCGCGTGGAAGCGCTGCGTGGCCAGTCCTGGGGCTGCATGAAGCCTTGCCGCGCGGTCGAGCTGATTGAGCGGCCGGCACGTGATCCGCTCGTCGAAACGGATGCGGATCGGTCCTACGACGTGTGGGTGTATCTGCCGGAGTTGAGCGTGGGCACGCTGACCGACCCGTGACGCTGACGATTCCCAGGTGTGCAGTGCCCTGGTAGGGTCGCTTCCCAAACGACCGCACGTAAAGACGATCTGCGCGGTGGGGCATGAACCATGCCGGAGGTGACGTTAGGAAACGCCGGCCCCGTTTGCAACCGCGCCCACCATCGGCGATCACCGGCGGGCCGCTCAGCAATGCGTGGGTGGCATGGACTGTGCCAGAGGAATACCGGAAACGCTGGTAACGCCTGAACCATCCTCGCCGTCGACCGAACATCACTGATTGCGACGTGCAGACTCGATGTTGGCCGTCCTCGCTGAATCCGATCCGAGCACAGATCGCTGGAACAAGTCTCGGATGATCTTGGGCGCAGCCGCGCAACGTTGGAATGGGCAGGGGAAAACAAGGCCTACTCGCTGATCGCTATCGGGGAAGGCGACGTGGAGCAAAAAGCCAACGTGTTGCAACAGATCGCCGCTGCTGTGAAAGATTGATACGACGGCGATAACGGCTCAACTCTTCCACGTACTGTCCTCCGGTAGGGTCGCTCGACAGACGACCTCCGATAATATCGATCAGCACGATGTCGGCATGACCTTTGCCGAAGGTGCGTCGAACGGCCGATGTCGTTCGGCATCACGCCCACCATCGGCCGATCACCGGTATCGGCGGTCGTCTATCGAGCGACCCTACCGCGGGTTCCCGGTCCGCGGTTACCCCGTCGGTGGCTCGACTGGATCGCGCGCATACCGCTGCGCCACCACCGCGCAGACAATCAGCTGGATCTGGTGGTAGATCATGATCGGCAGCACGATCGCGCCCAGGCTGCCGCCGGCGAACAGAATCTTCGCCATCGGCACGCCGGTGGCCAGGCTCTTCTTCGAGCCGCAGAACAGGATGGTGATGCGGTCTTCGCGGTTGAAGCCCAACCGCCGTGCCAGCAGGTTGATCAGCGGCATGGCGATGCCCAGCAGTACCGCTGCGACCACTGCCACGGCAAGCAACGAGAGCAGGGGCGTCTTGCTCCACAACCCTTCGTTCACCGCTTCGCCGAACGCCGAATACACCACCAGCAGGATCGTGCCCTGGTCGGTGTAGCGCAGCAGCGCACGCTGCCGTTGCACCCAGCGCGCAATCCACGGCCGCAGCAAATGGCCGGCCACGAACGGCACCAATAGCTGCAGCATGATGCCCAGGATCGCCTGGCCGGGGTTGTGCATGCCGCCGGCGGTGCCGGCCAGCAGGGCAAGCAGCAACGGGGTCAGGAACACGCCGAGGATGCTCGACAACGATGCGCTGACCACAGCAGCCGGCACGTTGCCGCGCGCCAGCGAGGTGAACGCGATCGATGACTGCACCGTGGAGGGCAACGCGCACAGGAACAGCACGCCGATGTACAGCTCGGGGGTGAGCAGCCATCCATCCAGCGGCTTGAACGCCAGCCCGAACAGCGGGAACAGCACGAAGGTACAGGCCAGGATGGTCAGGTGCAGGCGCCAGTGCAGCAGCCCGCCCATGATCGATTCACGCGGCAGGCGCGCACCGTGCAGGAAGAACAGCGCGGCAATGGCCACGTCGGTGACGTCGTCGAGCACCATCGCGGCGGGGCCGCGCATCGGCAGGAACGAAGCCAGCACTACAGTACCGAGCAGGGCGAGGGTGAAGTTGTCCGGTCGCAGGCGCGACCACCAGCGGGTCATGGTGGGCAGGCTCCTGTAGAGCAGGGAGAAAGGGGGTGACGCGGCAGCAGGATCAACGCGCGGTGTCCTGCTCGAGCAGGGCGCGGGTCTGTGCTTCCAGCGAGGTCATGCCGGCCTCGCGGCCAAACTGCAGGGCGTCGCCGACCGATGCGCCCTGTTGCGCTTTCATCAGCGCCAGCAGTGCGCCGACGCGGTTGCCGGAGGCGCAGTGCAGAAGCACCGGGCCGTTGGCCTGGGTCAGTGCGGTCTGCAGCGCCTGCACGTTGGCGGGGGTAAGGCCTGCGGCGCCGGCCACGGGGATGCGAACGTAGTGCAGGCCGAGGGCGGTGGTGGTGGCGGTTTCGTCGAAGCCGCGGGCTTCGCCGGGTTGGCGCAGGTCGATAACGGTGGTGATGCCGGCGGCTGCGGACTGGTGCAACTGGGCTGCGGTGGGTTGGCCGGCGGTGTAGAGGGTTTTGGTGGGGTGTTTGAAGGCGGTGGGAACCTTGGCTTCGGCCAGCGGGGCAGAGCCCCGCTCTACGCCGGCACCCACCGAGGTAGAGCGGGGCTCTGCCCCGCTGCTCTCCGCAGCCAGCAACACCAGGCACATCACGCAGGCACTGAAGAAGGCGGGGCGGTTCCATCGTCGCATCACGTCACCTTCCTCCTCGATCCGTCAACGCAGCGTGGCGCGGGCCTTCAACAGCTCGCGCAGTTCGTACTTGTCAGTATCGTCCAGGCCCTGTTGCCGCTGCTTTGCCTGAAGCTCCTCAAGACGTTGCAGCAACAGCTGTTTTTCCAGCTGCGCCACCGCATCGTGCAATTCCTGGTTCCACATCGCCTCATCGCCGGGCAGCGTCTGCGCGGCCAGTTTGTGCAGCGACTCCTGCTCTTCGCGGCCGTCGAAATGCTCCAGCAGCGCGCCGGTGCTGATGTCCGGGCGCTGTTCCACCAGGGTCAGCAGTTCGATCAGCAGTTCCACGCCAGGCAGGCGCAGGCCGCTGAAGTGGTGACCTTCCAGCGTCATCGCCAGCGACGGCTGCTGCAGCAGGATCGCAATCGCCGCGCGCACCAGGCTGCGCCGCGGCGCGGGTGCCACCGCACGTGCAGGCGGGCGCGACACCGGCGTTGCGGACGGCTTGGCCCCGAGCCCGGTCAGCGTGGCCAGCTGCTGCTTCATCAGGTCACCGAAGGCGCCATCGGGAATCTGCGCCAGCATCGGCCGCGCGCGCTCGGCCAACCGCGCCTTGCCATCCAGCGTGGCCATGTTCACTTCGCGGGTGAGCTCGTCGAAGAAGAACTGCGACAACGGCGTGGCCTGCTTCAGGCGCTCGTCGAAACCGTCCTTGCCTTCCTTGCGCACGATGGTGTCCGGGTCTTCGCCATCGGGCAGAAACAGGAAGAACGCCTGGCGGCCGTCCTTCATGCGCGGCAGCACCGATTCCAGCGCACGCCAGCCGGCGCGGCGGCCGGCGGCGTCGCCGTCGAAGCAGAAGAACACATCCGGCGCGTTGCGGAACAGCAGCTCGGCGTGGTCGGGCGTGGTCGCGGTGCCCAGCGTGGCCACCGCCTGGGTGACCCCGAACTGGAACAGCGAGACCACGTCCATGTAGCCCTCGACCACGATCAGCCGTTCGATCTTCTGGTTGGCCTGGCGCACCTGCCACAGGCCGTACAGTTCGCGGCCCTTGTGGAACAGCGCGGTTTCCGGCGAATTGAGGTATTTGGGGCCGGCGTCCCGGCCGTCAGCAGGTGCCGCCATGACCCGGCCGCCATAGGCGATCACGCGCCCGCGCCGGTCGAAGATCGGGAACATCACCCGGTCGCGGAATTTGTCGTAGACATGGCCGCGGTCGTTCTTGGAAAACAGGCCGGCGCGGTCGAGCAGCTTCATGCGCCGCTCGTCCTTGCCCAGCGCATCCTTCAGCGCGCTGTAGCCATCGGGCGCGTAACCGATCGCAAAGCGCGTGCGGTTCTCTTCATCCACGCCACGCTGGTCCAGGTAGGCACGGGCGGTGTCGCTGCCTTCCAGCGACTTCTGGAAGAAGCGCGTGGCCGCATCCAGCGCGGCGTACAGCTCGCGGCTGTCGTCCTGCTGCTGGGCGGTGCGCGGCTGCGTATCGCGCGGTACTTCCATGCCCACGCGCTTGGCCAGCTCATCGACCGCGTCGAGGAACTCCAGGCGGTCGTAGTTCATCAGGAAGCTGATCGCGGTGCCGTGCGCGCCGCAGCCGAAGCAGTGGTAGAACTGCTTGGTGGGCGACACCGTGAACGAGGCCGAGCGCTCGTCATGGAACGGGCAACGTGCCGAATATTCCTTGCCCTGGCGCGTCAACGGCACGCGGCTGCCCACCACTTCGACGATGTCGGAGCGGGCCAGCAGGTCGTCGATGAATGCGTCGGGGATACGGGCCATGGGCAGCAGGCAAGGGGCACGGCCGGCAACGGCCACGCACGGAAGCGGGGGACCCCGCTAGTCTACTAGCTGGCGGTGCCTTCGCCCGGTTTCGGCGGCACGATGCCGGCCTCGGCCAGGTGGAAGCGCGCCCGCAGGCGCTCATCGATCACCGCCGTCATCAGTGCGCCCACGAAGAACACCACCGTGGCGTAGTAGATCCACACCAGCGAGATCACCAGCGCGCCCATCGAACCATAGGCGCTGCCCGGCGCCACCGTGGCGATGTACAGCCCGATCGCGTAGCGGCCCAGTGCGAACAGCGCCGAGGTGATTACCCCGCCGATGAAGGCTTGGCGCCAGGCCACGCGGCGGTCCGGCAGGTAGTGGTAAAGGAAGGCAAAGCCCACCGTATACAGCAGCAGGCTGGTCAGGTAACCGATCGCCGGCAATACCGAGGGCAGCTGCGCGAAGGCCACCTGCAGCATGGTGGTGGCGGTCATCGACAGGATCAGCAGGAAGCCCAGTGCCAGCACCACGCCGAAGGAGAACACGCGCTTGCGCAGCCAGGCCACGATGCCGTCCAGGCGCTCGCCGCTGGTGTTGAAGATCAGGTTGAGCGCGTTCTGCAGCTGGGCGAACACGGCCGTGGCGCCGATGAACAGCAGCAGCGTGCTCCATATCCCGGCCAGCGAACCCATGGAGGGTTGGCTGTCAGCGTTCTTGAGCACGGTGTCGGCCACGCTGGCCGCACTGCTGCCGGCCACGTCGTTGATCTGGCCGATCAGCGCCTGCTGCGCGGGCGGGTACAGCGAGGCGGTGAGCCACAGCAGCAGCACCAGCAGCGGGGCCATCGACAGCAGCGCATAGAAAGACACCGACGCGGCCTGGCTCAGCACGTCCACATCGACGAAGCGTTTGCCCACGGCAACCGGGAAGCTGCGTTCAAGCCGGTCCACGTACTTGCGCAGGCGGGGCGGAACGTGGGAAGGATCGTGCACGGACTCGGGCGCGGGAGAAGGCGGCAGGGAAGACATGCCTGGATTTCTAGCAGGCCCGGTTCGAAGACCGGGTGAAACGCGGGCAGCAACCGTGGGGTCGCTGCCCGCATCAATATCAGCCGGCGAAGTGCGCCTTGACCAGCTTGGAGACCAGGCCCATGTCGGCCTGACCTGCCAGCTTCGGCTTCAGCGCGCCCATCAGCTTGCCCATGTCGGCTGCGCTGGCCGCGCCGGTCTCTGCAATCGCGGCCTGGATGGCGGCCTGGATCTCGGCTTCGCCCATCTTGGCGGGCAGGTAGGTGTCGATCACCGCCAGCTCGTCGCGCTCGATCTGCGCCAGGTCCTCACGGTTGGCCGCTTCGAACTGGCTGACCGAGTCCTTGCGCTGCTTGACCATCTTGTCCAGCACGGCGATCACGGCGGCGTCATCCAGCTCGATGCGCTCGTCCACTTCACGCTGCTTGATGGCGGCGTTGATCAGGCGTATCACGCCCAGCTTGTGCTTTTCGCCCGCCTTCATGGCGGCCTTCATGTCGTCGGTGAGCTGCAGCTTCAGGCTCATGGAACACCTCGTTCGGTGAAAGGGTGGGGCAGGAACTGGATCGATGGAAACGCAAAAAGCCGGTAACGCTCGCGCGTTCCGGCTTCGGCTCCGCCGCGACAGGACATGCCTGCCGCATCGAAGTTGCGTCCGATCAGTACAGGCGCTGACGCTTGGTGACGTCGCGCGACGAGCGGCGCAGCTGACGCTTCACAGCAGCAGCAGCCTTACGCTTGCGCTCCTGGGTCGGCTTTTCGTAGAACTCGCGCTTGCGGGTTTCGGCCAGCACGCCGGCCTTTTCGCAGGTGCGCTTGAAGCGACGGAGCGCAAACTCGAAGGGCTCGTTCTCGCGGACTTTAACGCTGGGCATGGAATCTCCGGGACACAGTAGAACCGGGTCACGCCCGGTGAGAGCCGCACATTATAGCGGCGACAAAAGAACTTGCAACCCACCCCGGCAAAGTTCCTGGCCTGGGGTAGTGAAGGGCGCGCTGGCGGTACGTCTGCCAAGGCCTCAAGAGGTCCATAATACCGGTTATGCGAGTCCTTGGTATCGAATCTTCCTGCGATGAGACCGGCGTGGCGGTGTATGACACCGCCGTGGTCGGCCCGGACGCCCTGCGCGCCCATGCCGTATACAGCCAGATCGCCCTTCACGCCGAATACGGCGGGGTGGTGCCTGAACTGGCCAGCCGCGACCATGTGCGCAAACTGCTGCCACTGATCCGCCAGACGCTGGCCGAGGCCGGGCTGGGCGTGAACGACATCGACGGGGTGGCCTACACGGCCGGCCCGGGGCTGGTCGGCGCCCTGCTGGTGGGGGCTGGCGTGGCCCGTTCGCTGGCCTGGGCGCTGGACGTGCCGGCGGTGGGTGTCCACCATATGGAAGGTCACCTGCTGGCCCCGTTGATGGAAGACGACCCGCCGGAGGCGCCGTTCGTGGCCCTGCTGGTGTCAGGCGGGCACACCCAGCTGGTGGCGGTGGATCGTATCGGCCAGTACCGCCTGCTTGGCGAGACCCTGGACGATGCCGCCGGCGAAGCCTTCGACAAGACTGCCAAGCTGATGGGCCTGCCGTACCCGGGTGGCCCGCAGCTGGCTGCATTGGCCGAACAGGGCACCCCGGGCAGGTTCAAGTTCACCCGCCCGATGACCGACCGGCCCGGGCTGGATTTCAGCTTCTCCGGCCTCAAGACCCAGGTCCTGCTGGCCTGGCGCGACAGCGACCAGAGCGAGCAGACCCGCGCCGACATCGCACGTGGCTTTGAAGATGCCGTGGTCGAAACGCTCGCGATCAAGTGCGAGCGCGCGCTGGATGCGGCCGGCACCGACGTGATCGTGGTGGCCGGCGGCGTGGGCGCCAACAAGCGCCTGCGGGCCCGGCTGCAGCAGATGGCAGAGCGCCGTGGCGGCCGCGCCTGCTTCCCGCGCCCGTCGCTGTGCACCGACAACGGCGCCATGATCGCCTTCGCCGGCGCACTGCGGCTGGAAGCGGGCCAGCACAATCCGCCACAGGTGCAGGTCACCCCGCGCTGGGACATGGCGACGCTGCCGGCGGTGTAGCGCACTGCAGTTCCATCGATTTCATTGATACTGAGATGGATGCAGCAGATTTGGCCCGCCTCGCGCTTCATGCTGTCGGGAACGAGGAGTGACCATGTTCAAAATCGATCTCAAGAAAGTCGTCACCATCGGCGCTGTAAGGGACGCCAACACGCGCCTCATGTCCGGTGTTCGCGCCACGGGGAGCTTCATCGGCAGTGCACCGGGTAGCGTCATCTCGCTCCAGTTGACTTCGGAGCAGATCAACCAGGCGGGTCGTGTTGCCTTCAACTCATTGAAGCGGCGGTAATCGTGAGCGGGCCGCATCTCACCTACGGCACGTTGGTGAAGGATGAGGGCGATATGGTGGGGCATGTCGCGTATGCACTGTACAAGCGGGATAAGTTGAGCTTCATCCAGGCCGTTCGCGCTGAAAAAAGGCGGGAGCCGACTGAGGAGGAGGTATGGGCCTTCATTGTCAGCTCGAATCTCGGTCTCCGCATCGACGCCTACCGCTCAGAGGCAGAGCAGGCACTTCAGGTCCTTTCCGGAGAGTTGCTGCAGGGTGCCGCCGAGGATCTTGGGCGCCAGTACCAGCAGGAACTGACTCAACAACTACAGAAAGCGAAGCCGCTCTTCCGTGCGGTTGGGGAAAGTCTGCTGGCCAATCTATTGGCCGTTGCGGTCATTGCGCTTGTTGCGGTGGTGCTCTACGGCACCCGAATCGGCTTTGTGGGTTTGGCGGCTGACGTATTCGGCTACGAAGTGAAGGCTCGAGTGGACTGAACTGTTAGCCCTCTCCCGAAACAGGACAGTGCCAGTTGCTATCACCGCCCACACTGATACCTTGATTTCACGCGCCACCGGGACTCGCGGATCGGTACCCTATCTCCCCCCGGGGACAAGATTCAAGCAAAGGGCCCCGCAAGGGGCCCTTTGTCGTTTCTGGCCGATATTCGTGATTCCGCGCCGCCGGTTCGAGGCACGTTCGGGCCTGCCCCGTTACCATGGACGCCATCTTTAACGTGGCACTCCTATGGACAAGGTATTCATCGAAGGGCTGGAGATCGATGCCCTGATCGGGATCTACGACTGGGAACGGCGGATCCGCCAGACCCTGCGCTTCGACCTGGAAATGGGCTTTGACAACCGTAAGCCGGCGGCCAGCGACGACATCGCCGACACCCTGAACTACAAGGCCGTGAGCAAGCGGATCGAGCAGTTCGTGCGCGAGTCCGATTTCGGCCTGGTCGAAACCCTGGCCGAACGCATCGCCGAAATCGTGCTGCGCGAATTCAACGTGCAGTGGCTGCGCCTGAAGCTCAGCAAGCCCGGCGCGGTCCGTGGCGCCAAGGCAGTCGGCGTCATCATCGAAAGAAGCGCCGGCTGAAGCACCGCCACACGTCCCCGCACGCCGGGTAGCGCCGGGTAGCGCCGACTGTTAGTCGGCCCTCGCACTCTCAAGAGAAACCGACACACGATGGTAGACGCCGTAATCGCAGTACAGCTGCTCGAAAACCTGCAAAACACCCTCGAACCCTGGCCCTGGGCCTACACGACCATCGTGCTCTGCGCCCTGGCCCTTGCCGCCTGGCTGGCCAACTTCGTCACCAAGCGCATCCTGCTGCGCGGCCTGCGCCGGCTGGTGCGCCGCCTGCCGGGCAACGGCGGCAGCGAGGGCGCCAGCAACCTGCGGGTGATCTCGCGGCTGGCCAACGTGGTGCCCAGCATGGTCATCGGCGCCGGCATCCGGATCGTGCCGGACCTGCCGCCGGAACTGGTGAAGTTCATCATTGGTGCCTGTACGGCCTGGGCGGCACTGACGGTCGCGCTGGCCATCTCGCACGCGCTGGATGCGGCCAACGAGCTGTACGAACGCCGTCCGGATTCACGCAACAAGCCGATCAAGGGCTACCTGCAGGTCGTGAAGATCGTGGTCTTCGTGGCGGCGGGGCTGGTCATCGTTTCTGAACTGCTGGGTTTGAAGGTGGGCCCGCTGGTCACCGGCCTGGGCGCCGCCACCGCCGTGCTGATGCTGATCTTCCAGGACACCATCCTGTCGCTGGTGGCCAGCGTGCAGATCAGCGGCGATGGCCGCGTGCGGCTGGGCGACTGGATCGAAATGCCCAGCCAGAACGCCGACGGCGATGTGATCGACATCGCCCTGCACACCATCACCGTGCAGAACTGGGACAAGACCATCACCACCATCCCGACCAAGAAGCTGGTCACCGAATCCTTCAAGAACTGGCGCGGCATGCAGGAAGCCGGTGGGCGCCGGATCAAACGCGCGCTGTACCTGGACCAGCACAGCGTGGGCTTCGTGGACGCGCAGGCGCTGCAGCGGCTGGAACAGTTCGCGGTGCTGGGCGACTACCTGCGTGAAAAGCAGGCCGAGCTCACCCAGTGGAACACGCAGCTGCAGGCCCAGGGCGTGGCGGCGGTCAATGCGCGCCGGGTCACCAACCTGGGCACCTTCCGCGCGTACGTGGAGCGCTACCTGCGCCAACACCCCGGCATCCATACGGATATGACATTGCTGGTACGGCAGCTGCAGCCCACCACCGAAGGCCTGCCGCTGGAGGTGTACTGTTTCACCCGCACCACCGCCTGGGCCGGCTACGAAGGCATCCAGTCGGATGTGTTCGACCACCTGCTGGCGATCCTGCCGGCGTTCGGGCTGCGTGTGTTCCAGGCCTCCAGCGATGCCATGCTGATGGCGGCACAGCAGCAGCGGGCCGCCGCAGAGTAAGCTCCTGTGCCCCCCGCTTTGCTTTGGTGGCGCCGGGAACGCTAGAATCCCGGCCTTGTAAACGTTTTCATAAGGATAGCCGGTGGCCTCCGATCGCATCGAAACCCTCATTGCCCAGATGACCGTCGAAGAAAAAGTCGGCCAGCTGGGTGTGTTCGCGGACATGGTCCGGCCGTTCGCGCCGGACGTGAACCCCGAAGCCAATGTCAGCAATGCCGACCAGGTGCTGCAGCAGGTGCGCGAGGGCAAGGTGGGCTCGCTGTTCAACGGCGTAGGCGTCGAAGCCGGCCGCCGCATCCAGCAGGTGGCGCTGGAAGAAAGCCGCCTGGGCATTCCGGTGATCCTGGCCGCCGATGTCATCCATGGCATGCGCACCGTGTTCCCGATTCCGCTCGGTGAAGCGGCCAGCTTCGAACCGGACCTGGCCCAGCGCACCGCGCGCGCCACTGCGGTCGAGGCCACTGCTGCCGGCCTGCACTGGACCTATGCCCCGGCCGTGGACATCGCCCGCGACCAGCGCTGGGGCCGTGGCGCCGAAGGCGCCGGCGAAGACGTGGTGCTGGGCTGTGCGTTCGCCGCCGCCCGCGTGCGCGGTTTCCAGGGCCCGGACCTGCGCGCGGCCGACGCGCTGCTGGCCACGCCCAAGCACTTCGCCGCCTACGGCGCGGTGATGGCCGGCATGGAATACAACATGGTGGACATCTCGCCGCAGACCCTGCGCGACGTGCACCTGCCGCCGTTCAAGGCCGCCTTCGAAGCCGGCGCGATCACCGTCATGTCGTCCTTCAACGACATCAACGGCGTGCCCGCCAGCGCCAATGCCGAACTGCTCACCGACATCCTGCGCGGTGAGTGGAACTTCCCCGGCGTGGTGATCTCCGATTACACCGCCGACATGGAGCTGGTGGCGCACGGCTATGCGGCCGATGACCGCGACGCCACCGCCAAGGCGTTCACCGCCGGCCTGGACCTGAGCATGCAGAGCGGCTTCTACGCCGAACACCTGCCGGGCCTGATCGACAGCGGCGAGGTGCCGATGAGCACGCTGGATGAATCGGTGCGCCGCATCCTCAACCTGAAGGAAGCGATCGGTCTGTTCGACGACCCGTACCGTTCGCTGGACCCGGCGCGCGAAGCCGATACCTCGCACATCGCCGCGCACGACGAACTCTCGCGCGATGCCGCGCGCCGTTCCATCGTGCTGCTCAAGAACGAAGGCAACGTGCTGCCGCTGCGCAAGGCCGGGCAGAAGATCGCCCTGATCGGCCCGTTCGTGCAGGACCGCGACAACATCGAAGGGTGCTGGACGCTGTTCGGCGACAAGGCGCGCTATGTCACCCTGGAAGCCGGCGTGCGCGCAGCGATCAGCGATGAGAGCCTGCTTGAGATCGTACCCGGCTGCGAGCTGGAAGCGGCCGTGCAGGATGGCATCGAACAGGCCGTGGCCGCTGCGCTGCGCGCGGATGTAGTGGTGCTGGCGCTGGGCGAACCGCAGCGTTACAGCGGTGAAGCGCAGTCGCGGGTGGAAATCACCCTGCCGGCGGCGCAGCAGGCGCTGGCCGAAGCCGTGGCGATGACCGGCAAGCCGCTGGTGGTGCTGCTGCGCAACGGTCGTGCGCTGGCACTGCAGGGCGCGGTGCGCAATGCGCAGGCCGTGGCCATCACCTGGTACCTGGGCACGCAGACCGGCCCGGCCGTGGCCGATGTGCTGTTCGGCGACTACAACCCCTCCGGGCGCCTGCCGGTGAGCTTCCCGCAGGTGTCCGGCCAGCAGCCGTTCTTCTACAACCACCCGCGCACCGGTCGCCCGGAACTGCCGACCATGTCGGAGTTCAAGGCACGCTGGCGCGAAATTCCGAACGCCGCGCTGTACCCGTTCGGGCATGGCCTGGGCTACACCACGTTCAAGTACGGCGTGCCGCAGCTGGGTAATGCGCAGCTGGGATGGGACGACACGCTGGAGATCACCACCACGCTGACCAACACCGGTGCGGTGGCGGGTGAGGAAGTGGTGCAGCTGTACATCCACGACCGCGTGGCCAGCCGCGTGCGGCCGGTGCGTGAGCTGAAGGACTTCCGCAAAGTGGCGCTGCAGCCGGGCGAGAGCACTGACGTGCGCTTCACCCTGGATCGCCACGCGCTCGGCTTCACCGGCCGTGACGGCGTGTTCCGTGCCGAGCCGGGCCAGTTCGATCTCTGGGTGTGCGCGTCGTCGGCGAGTGGTGAGCCGGTGGTGTTCGAGCTGCTGGCTGAGTGACGTAGCGCCGGGCTCTGCCCGGCGATCCTGCGAGCTGTCACCGCGCGGTTGCCAGGCAGGGCCTGGCACTACCCGTCATCGGGGGGTGACAGGGCTTCGGGTAGGGTGGGGCTTGGTACCTTCAAGGAGCTGCGCATGCGCCTGATCACGATCCTGCTTCCCACGTTGATGCTCGCTGCCTGCAGCCAGCCCACGCCGCCGGCCAATGAGGCGGCGGCGCCATCGACATCGCCACCGGCCACCACGCCCACTGCCGCTGAAGATGCGCCGCAGGCGGGCTTGTCTCCGGATGTGGTGGAACCCGGCAGCGCGCCCACGCCGGACACGGCACCGCCGGTGGCGGGGACGGACTCGGCGGCCGCGCCCGCTGACGCGTCGAGCGGAACCGAAGGCGGCGCACGCGAACGCATCACCAAGCTGCTCGGTGATGCCGCGCCGTACGAAAGCGTGTTCAACCAACTGCAGCGTGGCGTAGCCGCAGGTGATCGCGCTGCCGTGGCCGGCCTCATGCGCTACCCCGTCCGGGTCACCATCGGTGGCAAGGACCAGAACCTGGCCGATGCCGCCGCCTTCCAGCGCGACTACGACAAGATCGTGACCCCGACGCTGGCCAGGCTGATTGCCGGGCAGAAGTTCGACACGTTGTTCGTCAACGGGCAGGGCGTGATGCTGGGCCAGGGCGAGGTGTGGATCAACGGCACGTGCCTGGACAAGGAATGCACGAAGACCGACGTGAAGGTCAACAATATCGGGCAATGACGCGTACCTTCGTTGAAGGTCATGCGTTACCGGATGTTGATGACGTAACGGCAGTGGTGCTCCTCCGCATCCTGCGGCCGCACCACGCGTGCATCCATGCACATCGTCGTTTGGGAACCGCCCCTACCGGCGTTCGTCCCCGCGCGACACGGCCGTCCAGAAGGCGCCGGGCATTGCCCGGCGCAATCTCCATCACCCCTTCGGGGTGAGCTTCAACAGCTTGCCGTTGCTGCCATCTTCCAGCAGCCAGATCGCGCCATCGGGGCCCTGTTCCACTTCGCGGATGCGCTCGCCCATCCGGAACCGCTCGGCTTCACGCGCGTTGTCGCCGTCGAACGCCACCCGTACCAGCGAAGTGGAGGACAGGCCGCCGATGAAGCCGCTGCCGGTCCACTCCGGGAACAGTGTGCCGCTGTAGATGATGAAACCGGCCGGCGAGATCACCGGGGTCCAGGTTACCTTCGGTGCCTCGAATTCCGGGCGCGTGCTGTGGTCCGGGATGTCGCGGCCGTCGTAATGGTTGCCGTTGGACACGATCGGGTAGCCGTAGTTGGCGCCGCGCTTGATCAGGTTCAGCTCATCGCCACCGGCCGGGCCCATCTCGTGCACCCACAGCTTGCCGCGCGCATCAAAGGCGATGCCCAGCGCGTTGCGGTGGCCCAGCGACCACACCTGCGTGGCCACGCCACCCTGCGAGGCGAACGGGTTGTCGGCCGGCACGCTGCCGTCGTCGTTGAGGCGGATGATCTTGCCCAGGTTGCCGGACATGTCCTGCGCCGGGTCGAACTTCTGGCGTTCGCTGGAGGTGATCCACAGCTTGCCGTCCGGCCCGAACGCCAGGCGGTGGCCGTAGTGACCCTTGCCTTCCACCTTCGGGGTCTGGCGCCAGATCACCTTGAAGTCTTCCAGCGTGCCACTGCCATCGGCGGCCAGCACCAGCCGGGCGCGACCCACCGCAGCGCCGCGGGTGTCGTCCTCACCTTCTTCGGCGTAGCTCAGGTACACGAACTGATTCGTGGCGAACTGCGGGTGCGGCAGCACGTCGCCGAAGCCGCCCTGGCCGCCGTAGGCCACCTTCGGCACGCCCGTGATCTCCGCGCTCTTGCGGGTGGCCACATTGAAGTGCTTCAGCGTGCCCTGTTTCTCGGTGACCAGCAGGCTGCCATCCGGCAGGAAGCTCATCGCCCAGGGCTGGTCGAACGTTGCGAACTCAGTCGCGGTGAACGGCCATTGCGCTTTCTCCAGCGCGGGCGCGGATGCTGCGCTGGGCGTATCGGCGGCCACGCAGGCGGTGGTGAACAGGGCCGGGGTGGCGGCGAGGGCAAGGCTGAGCAGCAGGCGGCGGGTCATGGGAAATCTCCGGACGGGGACGCGAATGGCCAGCCGCTGTTGTACACCATGGCCATCAGCGGGGCGTGGACCATACGTCACCCTTGCCGCGCCGTACTCAGGTACCGCGCGGTACGCCTTTGTCCAGGTGGGCCTGGTTGAGGGTGGTGGACTCGTCCCAGCCGCGACGCACTGCGTTGCGGGCCTGGGCCCAGGTCAGCTTGCTGGTGGCCTGTTCACGCGCCCAGCGCGATTCCAGTTCGGCTTCCACCTGCTCGTAGGCCTCGATGACCTCGTCTGCGCGGGTCCGCGTGTGGCGCGAGCTGTAACCGAGGTAATAGGCCGGTTCGTAGTCCTCAAACTGCTGCTCGCTGTCGTAGTACGGCTCGGCGCTGAAACGCTCGCGCCAGTAATCCGATACCGCTTCGCGCGGCACGGCGTCTTCCGGCACCCGGCCGGGAATCTGGTAATCAGGGCTCATGTGGGGCTCCGGTGGGGTGAGACTTCACCGTACCGGTGTCCCGGTTAACCCCACGGGCGCGTGGGGTGAATGTTGGATCAAGGGGGATGCCCCCCATCAACCCTCGCCCTTGCGGGGCAACAGGTAAATCACCCCGCCCACCGCGAACGCAATCAACGCCGCCGCGATGTTCTGCCAGCTGGCACTGGCAAACAACGCCAGGCACAGCACCAGCGCCAGGATCGGAATCAGCGGGCCACCCGGCAGCTTCAGTGCACCGGGCCGGTCGCGGAAACGGCGCGCCAGCACGATCACTGCCGCCGCCGTGCCGATATAGGCGAACAGGCGCGTGGTCATCGACAGCAGCGCCAGCTGCACGAACGAGCCGGACAGCGCCAGCAGCAGCGCGATCAAGCCCTGCGTGATGATCGCCGCGGCCGGGGTGCGGAAGCGTGGATGCACCTGCGCCAGCAGCTTCGGCCCGTACCCATCGCGCGCCAGCGCGAACAGGAAGCGCGGGCCCATCATCATGGTGTTGCTGTTGGTACCCAGGATGGAGATCGTCGCACCCACCGTGAGGATCAGCGCCAGCGCCTCGCCCCCGAACCCGGCGGCCGCATCGGCCAGCGGCGTGGCCGAATCGGCCAGGCCCGGCAGCGTGCCCTGCGCGATGAACTGCACCGCGCCGTAGATCACCGTCACCGTGATGATCATGGTGATCAGCGCGAACGGAATATCGCGGCGCGGGTTGCGGTACTCACCGGCCGCGGCCGGGATGTTCTCGAAGCCGGCATACGCATACAGCAGCAGGAGCGCCGCTTCGCCCATGCGCTGCAGGTCATGCGGGTCCGGGCGGGTGCCGGAGAAGGCCAGGTCGGTATCCACGTAGAATGCACCGATCGCCACGAACAGCAGCAGCGGCAGCATCTTGCCGATCACCAGCACGATCCCGGTACGCGCCGCCGACCGCACCCCGGCCACGTTCACCGCGGTAAGGAAGCCCAGCGAAGCCACGATCACCAACACCCGGCCCACGTCGTGCCCGGCCCACGGCCAGAACCGCGCCACCGCATCGGCCAGCGCATTGCTCAGCGCCGCCGCCGAACTGATCCGGGTCAGCCAGATCATCCAGCCGATCTCGAAGCCGGCGAAGCGCCCGAACGCCTCGCGTGCATATAGGTAGCTGCCGCCCGGTTCATCGAAGTAGCTGGCGGCCTGCGCGTAGCACAGCACCAGCAGCGCCACCACGATGCCCGCCGCCACCACGCCCCACAGGCTGAACGGGCCCAGCAGCAGTACGGTGGCCGCCGGCAGCAGGTAGATGCCACTGCCGACCACGTCGTTGATCGACAACCCGACAATCTGCCAGCGGCTGACCGCGCGTTCCAGCTGCGGCTCGGGCGCGCTGCTCATCGCGCGGCCTCGATCCGCGCGGGCAGCGCAGGCAGTGCCCATGCACCTTGCAGGCGCTGGTATTGCGCGCGCGGCAGCAGCACGAAGATCGGCTTCTGCGCCGGGTCCAGCCACGACAGCAGGGCGCGCATGTGTTCGGGCTGCATCGCCGTGCAGCCGGCGGTGGGCTCGCCCGGCGTGCGCCACAGGTGGGCGAAGATGCAGCTGCCCTTGCCCGCTTCGCCGCCGGGGTTGTGCTCGATCACGAAGCCCTCGCGATAGCGAATGTCGCCTTTGTTGTGCAGGTCCAGCCGCATCGGCTCGGTGGAGCCTTCCACCGCCTCCACACCCACCACCTCGGCATCGACGATGCGGTTGTAGTACGTCGAATCCGGCACGTCCATGCAGTAGGAGCTGGCCAGCATCGGCTGATAGGGCAGCGCGGTATTGCCCTTGCCGGCATAGCCGAACGCGGTACCGAGGAAGAACATGCCGGCCGGGCTGCGCCCGTCGCCTTCCTGCTTGATCGGGTCACCCGGCTGCTGCGCGCCTTCATCGGTCGGCCGCGGCCGCAGGCCCACGCCCCACGCGCTGCCGTTGCGGCCCACGGCCACCGCAAACGCCGCGCCATGCGGCTGCCACCCCTTGGCGTCGGCATAGGTGTATGCCTGCAGCGACCCCGCGGTAGCGTCCCAGCCATCGGTGGTGACCACGATCATCTGGCGGGTGTCCTGCACCGGCGCAACCGGCGGACCCAGTGCGGCAGCGGGCAGGGCGCTGGCAACCAGCACGGCGGCAACGGCGGAACGCAGCAACGACAGCATCGGGCAGACTCCGGCAATCAGGTGTCGATCAGGTGTTCGATCCGTTCCAGGTTCACCCCGAGCTGGCGGTGGCGGTCCGGGTTGGCGTGGCAGAGCAGCACGAACACGAAGTCCAGCAGCGACTGCAAGGCAGAACGGTACAACAGTTGTGCCACGTGCGGCGCCGGGTCGTGCGCGCATACCACCAGCGCAGCATCGGCATGCGCGCGCAGCGGGTTGGCGCTGTGCCGGGTGATCGACACCACCTTGCCGCCCACGTCCTGGAACTGGCGCGAAAGCTGGAACAGCTGCGGCAGCTTGCCGAATTCGGAAAACACCAGCAGCACATCGCCCGGCCGCGCCGCCGACAGGTTCGCCATCATCAGGATCGGGTCGGCGTGGTGCACCGTGAGCATGCCCAGCAGCGACAGCCGCATCGCGAATTCGCGCGCGTACAGGCCATCGTCGCCCAGCCCGTACACGAACAGCTTGGGCGCGCCGTCGATCAGCTGCACGATCGCTTCCACGTCGGCCTGCGGGTTGGCCAGCCGGGTTTCCTCGTCGGCGGCGGTGCGGCTCAGGCGCAGGCGCTCGGCCAGCTGGTCGTAATCATTGGCCGGTGCAGCGGCCGCAGGGGCGGCGGCGGGGTCGTTGCCGGCCCGGGCCACGGCCTGGCCAATGGAATACTTCAGGTCCGGGTAGCCCTTGAAGCCCAGCTTCTGGCTGAACTTGACCACGCTGGACTGGCTGATCCCCAGCGCGCTGGCCAGCTGCTGCGACGAGTAATCGCGCAGCAGGTGGGCGTTGTCCAGGATGAAATCGGCGATGCGGCGTTCGATTGCCGACATGTGGTCACGCTCGGAGCGGATTTTCACCAGGGGCGGCATGGGTTCCTGAGGCTTGTAGAGCCACGCCCTGCGTGGCTGGGGTGGATCCGGGCATCGCGTGGCAGCCACGCAGGGCGTGGCTCTACGATGTTCATCACCATCTTGGCGGATTCAGCATCTCCAATCCCCGCACTTCGGTGATGCCCAGCCCCGGCGCATCGCTGATGGTGATCTCCGACTCGTTGAAATGTACCCCGCCGGTGACCGGATTGAACTGCCCCAGCGAGGGGCCGTCCAGGTCCACCTTGGTGATCACCTCGCTCTTGGCCACCGCCAGGTGCACGGCGGCCGCCACGCTGATGCTGGATTCGATCATGCAGCCGATCATGCACGGTACCCCGTAGATGGCGGCGATGTCGGCAATCCGGATCGCGTTGGACAGCCCGCCGGTCTTCATCAGCTTGATGTTGATGATGTCGGCCGCGCGCTGCTGGATCAGGTCGAACACCTGGCCCGGGTTGAATACGCTCTCATCGGCCATCACCGGCGTGTTGACCCGGTCGGTAACGTATTTCAGCCCGCTGATGTCGGCCGCTTTCACCGGCTGCTCCAGCAGTTCCAGCACCACCCCGGCCTCTTCCAGCGTGTGCATGGCGTGCACCGCCTGCTTGGCGGTCCAGCCCTGGTTGGCATCCAGCCGCAGCAGGGCGCGGCCCTGCACGGCGGCGTGGATCGCCTTCACCCGCTCGATATCCAGCCCGATGTCCTTGCCGACCTTGATCTTCAGCGACTCGAAGCCGCGGTCGATCGCCGACAGTGAATCGGCCACCATCTTGTCGATGTAATCCACGCTGATGGTGATGTCGGTGGTGATCACCGGGTCGCCACCGCCCAGCATCTGGTATAGCGGCGCCTTGTGCAGCTGCGCCCACAGGTCATACACCGCGATTTCCACCGCCGCCTTGGCGCTGGTGTTGCGTTCCATCGACGACTGGATCAGCGCGCAGTTGCGGTTGAGCTCGGCCACGTCCTGGCCGACCAGGCGCGGCTTGATGAAGGTGTTGATCGCCTCGATGATCGAGCCGTGGGTATCGCCGGTGATCACCGCCGTGGCCGGCGCCTCGCCGTACCCGGTGTGGCCGGTGTCGGTGCGGACCAGCACCACCACGTCTTCCACCGTATCCACGGTGCGCAGTGCGGTCTTGAACGGCGTTTTCAGCGGCACGCGCAGCATGCCAAGTTCAATGTCGGTGATTTTCATCAAGGGGTCTGGGGCCGGATGCGCTGGATGTTGGTGATGCGGTCGATGTAGCTCACGGTGTCGCTGGCCATCATCGGTTGCAGCGGGGTCACCGAAACGCCGTTGAGGTGCGCCTGCACGCGCCTGCCGTCGGGGCCGAACCAGCTGCCGCCCGAGGTGTCGTGGATCATCCACGCCTGCCCGTCGAGCTGGCCGATGGTGACCATCACGTGGCCGGGGATGTAGACCAGGTCGCCCACCTGCAGCTGCTGCACGGCCGCGTTGCGCTTGGCCTTGCCGTCCTTTTCGCTGAAGGCGATGCGGTCCAGCGCCGGGCTGATTGCCTGCGCGCTGGTGTTGCGCGGCATCAGCACGCCGAAGCTGCGGTAGATCTCGGACACGAAGCCGCTGCAGTCGCGGGTGTCGTAGGAGTGGCCCCAGCCGTAGCGCTCGCCCAGGAACTTGAAGCTCTGGCTGAGCAGGTTGCGCGGGGTCAGCGGAAGGTAGTCGCTGGCGGTGTCCTGCGAACGCGGCAGCAGCGCCGGCACCAGTGCCAGGCTGCCATCGGCGTTGCGCACCGGCAGTTGCACCACGTGCGCGGCATGCGCCTGCTGGCCGTTCACGGTCTGGTTGAGCGGCCAGTCGGCCAGCACCGGCACGCGCACGCCCATCTCCAGCTGCAGGCGGGAAACACGCGGTTCTTCCGGGGTAAACGCGGTGAAGGCGGTGGCACCGGTAATCACCCGAAACGGCCCGTGCTGGCCGTAGCCAAGTACCGTCGCCGCATCGCCCACGCCCACGAAGCGCTTTTCGATCCAGGCGGAGTAACGCTCGCTGGTGACGAACAGCCACTGTCCGTCCGCGCTTTCATGCAGCACCGCCACCGCGTCGCCGGGGAACAGCGCCGATTCCTGGAAGCGGTCGATATCGGTGTCGCCCTGCGAAGTGAACACCCGCAGCGCGGTCGGGAACGCACGCAGCGCCGCGCGGTGGGTGACCAGCCCGTACTGCAGCGGGCGCTCGGCGGGAATCGCCGCCAGGGCCAGGTTCGCCTCGATGGCGGTACGCGCGCTGCCCGGAATCGGCTGTTCGTCTTCGCCGAACAGCGGCTTCTGCGGCCAGCGCGACAGCGCCTGGATGTCGGCCAACACCCGTGCACGCGTGAGCTGGGCGGGAAGTGCGCGCAGGTCATGGATCGAGGCGTCTTCGGCGCGCATGCGCGCGTTCTGCGCGGCAATGCCAGCGCTGTCCAGGATCACGCGGTCGGCATCGGGCAACCGGGCCGCCCAGAACGCAGGGTCGAGGTAGGCCTCGCGCAACCCGATGACGCCACCGAATGCAGCCGGCGGCGCAAAGGGCGCTTGGGCCCATGTCGCGCTGCCGGGCAGTACCAGCAGCGCCGCCAGCAAGGCGCGCGCCGGCCACGCAGGCCGCGCGGGGCGGCGGGGGGAAGCCTGGATCATGGAGCGGTCACCCTCCTCGAAAGCGTCAGGAATATTTATTCCTTTTTCCGTCGAAAGCAAGAATAAATTATTGACCACCTGTCAGGCCCGTGTTACACAGCGATTACCACCTGCACCTTGGGAAGTGTCGCCGTGGATCTGCCCGCACGCAAACCGCGTTCTGCTTCGATCTTCGCCCGGCGCGCCGCGACGGCGTGCCTGCTGCTGGGCATGGCCTCGGCGCAGGCGCCAGTGCTGGCCCAGGACGCGGTGATCGCGCAGATCGACCAAGGCCAGTTCGCTGCGGCAGATGCCCGCATCGCCACGGCACTCAACGATCCCGCGCTCAGCGACGAAACACGCGCCGCCTATGCCTATCAGCGCGAACGCATGCGCCGCATGCGGCTGGATTTCACCCTCGATGAAGCCGCCGCCAAGGTCCTCGTGCGCAAGCAGATCCCGGACCTGCGCGATGACGAATTCGCCCGCTGGGATGCTGCCGGCCTGGTCGAACACCTCGACATCGACGGTGAGCGGCGCTACTTCAAGCGCGCGCCCTCCAACCTGTTCCGGGTCAGTGCCGAGGCCAGGGCACGGCGTGCACCCAACGTGCCGCCGCCGGTGGATGGCCCGTATGAGAACCTCGCACCGCACCACCACGAAGTGATTGCAGCGGCCAAGACCAGCGGCGCCACCAGCCTGGTGCCGCGCCGGGTGGAAGTCACCCAGTCGATCACGGTCAAGCCCGACGCCGTGCCCGCCGGTGAACTGCTGCAGGCGTGGATTCCGTACCCGCGTTCCATTCCCGGCCAGCAGGAAAACATTACCTGGATCGGCCCGAAAACCGGCGCCGTGATCGCGCCCGAAGCAGCCCAGCAGCGCACGGTCCACCTGCAGCAGAAGGCCGTGGCCGGCACGCCCACCCGTTTCGAGATCCGCTACGCGGTCACCGTCTACGCGCGCCATATCCAGGTCGATCCGGCCAAGGTGCTGCCCACCCCTGCCGACGCCGCGCTGCAGCCCTACCTGGCCGAACAGCCGCCGCACGTGGTGTTCACCCCGGCGCTGCGCGCGTTCTCGCAGCGCGTGGTCGGCAGCGAAACCAACCCCTACCGCATCGCGCAGAAGCTGTTCGACGCGGTCGACCAGATCCCGTGGGCCGGCGCCCGCGAATATTCCACCATCTCCAACATCAGCGACTACGCCCTGCACGCCGGCCACGCCGACTGCGGTCAGCAGACGCTGCTGCTGATCGCACTGCTGCGCCTGAACGGCATTCCCGCGCGCTGGCAGTCGGGCATGGTCTATTCCGATGACGCCGTGGGCTACAACAACCTGCACGACTGGGGCGCGCTGTACCTGGCCCCGTATGGCTGGGTGCCGATGGATGTCACCACCGGCCGCCTGGACAGCCCGGAGCCGGCATTGCGCGATTTCTACTTCGGCGGGCTCGATGCCTATCGCATCGCCTTCAACGACGACTTCCAGCAATCGTTCCAGCCGGCCAAACGCCATCCGCGCTCGGACACCGTGGATTCGCAGCGCGGCGAAGTCGAATGGTCCGGCGGCAACCTGTACTTCGATCAATGGAAGTACGACTTCCAATCGCACGTTGTGCCTGTGGAGTCGGCGCGGTAATCGGCGGTATCACCATTTCACCCTTGAAGGAGAGAGCAGGGAATGAAAGCGAACAGTTTGAAGCGGGCGGCGCTATGCGTCGCGTTGGGGGCCTGCCTGGGTGTCGTGGCACCGGCGGCGATGGCGCAGGATGGCTCGGTGGCCGGCAGGTTGCTGAGCGAACCGGGCCAGCAACTGGAAGGCGCCACGGTTACGGTGCGCAACCCCGCCACCGGCTTCGTGCGCTCGGTGCGCGCCGATGCCAACGGCAGCTACCGCATTCCCCTGCTGCCGGTGGGCACCTATGACCTGGAAGTATCCGTGGCCGGCGGTGCGCCGGCGCGCGTGGGCCAGGTCAACGTGACCCTGGGCAATGCCACCACGGTGAACGTGCCGGTCAGTGGCGTGAGCACCCTGGGCACGGTGCAGGTGCGTGCGCCGCAGGTGGTGAACATGGTCGATGTGCGCTCGACCGAATCGGCCACCAACATCACCCGTGAAGAGTTGCTGCGGCTGCCGGTGGACCGCGACATCACCGCCGTGGCTTTGCTGGCCCCGGGCGCGGTGAAGGGCAAGGGCTCGTTGGGCGGGCAGGGCATCTCCTTCGGTGGCTCGTCGGTCGCGGAAAACACCGTGTACGTGAACGGCCTGAACGTCACCGACTTCTACAACCGGGTTGGCTTCTCGTCGGTGCCGTTCGGCTTCTACCAGGAATTCCAGGTCAAGACCGGTGGCTATTCGGTGGAATTCGGCCGCAGCACCGGCGGCGTCATCAACGCCGTGACCCGCTCGGGCACCAACGAATTCCAGACCGGCGCGCAGCTGGTGGTCGAACCGCGTGCCTGGCAGTCGCAGGCGCGTGACCGCTACGACAGCGACGGCAGCCGCTACATCACCGCCAGCCAGGATGATTATTCGCGCAGCGCCCTGAACGTGTTCGCCTCCGGCGCGCTGGTGCAGGACAAGCTGTTCTTCTTCGGCATGTACGAAGCCCGCGATTACCAGCCCTGGTCCACCAACGACGCCGGCACCGTATTCAACCGCGGCAAGGCCGATGACCCGTTCTGGGGCGGCAAGCTGGATTGGCAGATCACCGACAACCAGATGCTGTCGCTGTTCGGCTTCTCCGACAAGAGCGACACCATCACCGACGTCTACAAGTACGACTACGCCACCGGCGATATCGTCGGCGACCGCACCAACCAGATCTACAACACGGTAGGCGGCAAGAACTGGTCCGGTACCTACAGCTGGCAGGTCAACAACGACCTGACCATGAAGCTCATGTACGGCGAGAACAAGCGCAACCGCTCGCAGAGCAGCTTGATGGACCAGAACTGCAACCGCGTATTCGACAACCGTACCGCCAGCCAGGGCGTACCGCCCGACCTCCAGGGCGACCGCAGCTGCACCAGCAGCTCGCAGGTGGAATCGGCGCTGGATACCCGCAAGGCGGCCCGTGCCGATTTCGAATGGTCCATCGGCGACCACCTGCTGCGATTCGGCCTGGACCGCGAAGAGAACACCTCCGATTACGAACGCGCCTACCCCGGCCCGGGCGGACTGCGTTACGACATCTACTACCGCACCCCGGGAAGTACGCTCAACTACGACGTCGTGCCGGCCAGTGGCCTGGTCGCACGTTCCCGCCGCAATGAGGTGTCCGGCTCTTTCGAGACCATCAACTCGGCGTACTACATCGAAGACAACTGGCAGGTCACGCCCAACCTGCTGTTGAACATCGGTGCGCGCGTGGAAGGCTTCGACAACAAGGGCGGCGACGGCGACAGCTACATCAAGATCGACAACATGTTCGCCCCGCGCCTGGGCTTCTCCTGGGACGTCCGTGGCGACGGCACCACCAAGGTGTTCGGCAACCTGGGCCGCTACTTCCTGCCGGTGGCCAACGTCATCAACATCAAGCAGGCCGGCGGCTTCCTGGATGAGCGCACCTGGTACGAATTCCTCGGTTACTCCGGTGCCGAGAACAACCTCCCGGTGCTGGGCGGCCAGATCGGCCCGGTGGACAACTCGCAGGGCGATGGCAGCGTGCCGGACCTGCGCGCCGAAGTGAACCGCGACATGGACCCGGTATACCAGGATGAAGCGATCCTGGGCTTCCAGCACATGCTCAGCGAATCGTGGTCGGTCGGCGCCAGCGTCACCTATCGCCGCCTCAACAACGCCATCGACGACATGAACATCACCGCCACCGGCCAGTGCGGTGCTTTCGATGGCGTGTGGATCATGGGCAATCCCGGCCGCACCAACACCGTGTGGGGCGACAGCGACTGCGACGGCAGCAACGATGCCTGGATCAATATCGATACCTCGCGCGAAGGCTGGGCGCTGTACGACGACGACGGCAACTACGTGGGCCAGCGCGGCTGGGTCAAGCCCAAGCGCGATTACAAGGCGCTGGAGCTGCAGGTCGACCGTGCGTGGGATGGCAAGTGGGGCTTCAACGCGTCCTACACCCTGGCCTACGGCAAGGGCAACGCCGAAGGCCCGGTCAATTCCGATACCGACTTCGCCGATTCGGGCCGTACCGAGAACTTCGACAACCCGTGGGTGAACTACCGCGGTTACGGCTACCTGGCCAACGACCGCCGCCACCAGTTCAAGTTCCGCGGCAGCTACGCGCTCACCGAAAACCTGACCGTGGCCGCCACGCTGGGCATCCAGTCCGGCAGCCCGATCACCCGTTTCGGCGCCGGCAACCCGTATGACGCCACCGACTTCCGCAGCTACTTCGTGTGCGTGTCCAACTGCCAGTCCAGCGTGCCGTCCGAACGCGTTTTTATGCATTCGCCGCGTGCCGGCGATGGCCGCACCCCGTGGACCTACGACCTGGACATGAGCATTGCCTACAAGGTGCCGGTGCCGCTGGACCTGAGCCTGAAGCTGGCCGTGTACAACGTGCTCAACCAGCAGCGCATCGTGTCGGTGGACCAGGACTACGAGCCGCAGGACAGCATCGGCACGCCGAACCCGCTGTATGGCTATGGCACCGGGTTCCAGTCGCCGCGCTATGCACAGCTCACGGTGACGTGGAACTATTGAGGGCATGCGCGCCTTGAAGCGGTGGGTTCTGTGTGGGGCGGCGGCAGGGCTGGTGGCATCGGCTACCGCCGCTGCCGCCGACCCCGGCTTCCAGGCGATGTTCGACCAGACCCGGCAGCACTACACGCTGCCGGGTCTGGCCATGGCCGTGGTGGACGACGGCCAGGTGGTCTACACGCACACGGCCGGCGAACGCCGCGTGGGCAGTGGCGAGCCGATCGACGCCGATACGCTGTTCAAGATCGCCTCCAACAGCAAGGCGATGACCGCCGCGGTACTGGCGCGGCTGGTTGACCGTGGCCTGCTCGCCTGGGATGACCCCGTTACCCGGTACCTGCCGCAGTTCCGCATGTACGACCCGTGGGTGACCGGGCACATGCAGGTGCGCGACCTGCTCATCCACAACAGCGGGCTAGGCCTGGGCGCGGGCGACCTGATGCTCTGGCCTGAACCCAATACTTTCAGCCGTGCCGACATCATTGCCGGGCTGGCCCATCTCAAACCCGTCACCAGCTTCCGCAGCGGTTATGCCTACGACAACCTGATGTATGTGGTGGCCGGCGAAGTGGCTGCGGCCGCCGGCGGCAAGCCGTATGACCAGCTGCTGCGCGAGGACGTGTTCGTTCCGCTCGGCATGACCCGCTGCCAGGCAGGGACGTGGTCGGTCGCGGAGGTGGGCAATGTCGCCCAGCCGCACGCACCGCGCGACGGACGCAACGTGGTCATCAACGCCGACACCGCCATCGCCCCGGACCTGACCTCGATGGCCGCCGGCGGCATCCGCTGCAGCCTGCGCGACATGACGCGCTGGATGCAGGTACTTCTTGATCCCACGCTCGTGCCCGGTTGGCTCAGCGACACCCAGCGCCGCGCGCTGTGGACCGCGCACATGCCCATGCCGCTCGGCGAGCGCCAGCGTCGCTGGGACAACGCGCACTTCTCCGCCTATGGGTATGGCTGGCGCCTGTCGGACCTGGACGGGCAGTGGAAGGTCGCCCATACCGGCACCTTGTCCGGCATGTATTCCTCGCTCGCGCTGCTGCCGGACCGCAAGGCCGGCGTGGTGATCCTGATCAACGGCGAAGGCGAGGATGCGCGCACCGTGCTCATGCAGGCCGCGCTCAAGCACTACACCGCACCGGAGCAACAGCAGACCATTGCCGGTTACGCCGAGCAGCTGCAGGCCGAACAGGTCAACCGCAACGCCGCCCACGCCCTCCCCGATACGACCGCACGCAAACCCGTAGAGCCACGCCCTGCGTGGCTGAGCGGCATCGACCATCCCGCAGCCACGCAGGGCGTGGCTCTACGCGGTGGCGACCATCCCGCAGCCATGCAGGGCGTGGCCGTACCCGGCCTGTATCGGGACCCTTGGCTGGGCCAGGCCCGCCTGTGCCCGGAAAACGGCACGCTGCGCTTCAGCGTGGACAAGTCACCCGCACTGCGCGGAACCGTGATGCAGCTCGGTTCCCGCTGGCTGGTGCAGTGGGATACCCTCGGGGCGGATGCAGAACCCTGGCTGCAGGTGGAGCCGGGCACCCCGCCGACGCTCCGCCTGAGCGCGATCGATCCGGATATCGACTTCAGCTATGACTACCAGGACCTGCACTTCAGCCGCATCGGCGATTGCCCTTAGCCTGTTGTTCGCAGCCGTCGCACCGCCGGTGTCGGCCCAGCCAGTGAACATCGCACTGGTGCGCACCGCCGAACAGGCCGGCCTGGTGGACATCACCACGCTCTCGCCGGACATCACGCTGGACATGCGCTACGCCGGGCCCAACAATTTCACCGGCCGCCCAGTGCCCGGCTATGAAGCGCCCAAGTGCCTGCTGCTGCGCCCCGCCGCGAAAGCACTGGCCCATGTGGAAGAAAACCTGCGTGGGCAGGGCTACGGGCTGCAGCTGTTCGACTGCTACCGCCCGGCGCAGTCGGTGCGTTCCTTCGTGGCGTGGGCCAACGATCCGTTGGAGCAATCGCGCAAGGCCGTGCAGTATCCCGGGCTGGACAAGCCAGCGCTGCTGGGCGGTTACATCGCCGAAACCTCCGGCCACAGCCGTGGCGCCACCGTGGACCTGGGCCTGCTCGATTGCCGCAACGACCCGTGCACCACGGTCGACATGGGCACCGACTTCGACTTCTTCGGCCCGCGCGCGCATACCGAAGCGCCCGACATCACCCCCGCCCAGTACCAGAACCGGCAGACGCTGCTGCGGGCCATGCAGCGCCAGGGCTTCGCCAACTACCCGCAGGAGTGGTGGCACTACACCCTCAGCCCCGAGCCCAGCCCCACCACCGCCTTCGACGTCCCGGTGCGCTGAGCGCCTACAATGCGCGCTCACCGAACCTACGGATCACGATGAACCTGTCGCTGCACTTTGGATTGCTGGGCACGCTGGAAGCCGGGCTGATCGCCCTGCTGCTGGGCGTGCTGGTGTATGCGCTGTGGCACCGCGTGTGCCGCTGGGCCGGGTGGTCGGACGGGCACGCCATCGGCTGGGCCTGCGTCATCACCGTGGTGGGCGCGGCCGGCATCGATGCGTGGAATCTGTTCTACATGGGCATGATGCGGCTGGAATCGCCGCTGTACGCGCGGTTGTTCCTGGCCACCATCCACGATCCGAACGAACTGGGCTCGCGCGTGGTGGTGGAAGTGGCGGGCGCCTTGGGCGGTGTTGCACTGGGCTGGCTTTTGTTCAGCTCGCGCTCAGGCGAAAAAAGCGCCAGCACCCCCTGAATTTTCGTTCGCATCCGGTTAAATCCGGGCGCATTGAATGGTCGTCTTACCAATCGCTCACCTGCGCGTAACCGCAGGGGTAACGGAGTGCTGCGCGCGTGTGGTTAAGACCGCGTGCGCACGCCGGTTGCAGGGCAAGGTCGATTCACAAACGGGCTGTCAGTGTGGGGCCGTGCGGAAACAACGAGCCGCGCAACATTCCACAAGGAGACCACCCAATGACTATTCGCAACCGCAAGCCCCTGATCGCCCTGATCGTCGCCGCCGGCAGTGTTCTGGCCATTCCGGCGATGGCCCAGACCGCACAGCAGAGTGCCGCGCAGGCCCAGACCCAGGCTGCGCAGGCCCAGCAGTCGGCGGCACAGGCGGACCAGGCGGCAGATGCGGCCACCGGCGCGGCCGCCCAGGCCTCGTCGCAGGCCGGCGGCGGTGGCGGCCAGACCTGGGCCACCGTAGACACCGACGGTGACGGCGCCATCAGCAAGACCGAGGCCCAGGTCAACGCGGGCCTCGCCCAGGTGTTCGACCAGGCCGACAGCAACAAGGACGGCAAGCTCACCCAGGACGAATACAAAGCCTACGTAGCCGCCCAGCAGGGCGCTGCCGCCGGCGGCAGCGCTGCCCCGGCGCGCTAAACGCGCACCAAGCCGGGGCTCGCCGACGGTGCCCGGCTGACCCCACCCGGAGCCCGTAACCCAGCAGCAAGCCTGAAACCGCTGGACAACGGTGGATGGCCCGGAAGGGCGGCTTGGGCCGCCCTTCCTTCTTTTCCGCTTGGTATCCTTGCCCGATGATGACCTCCCTGCCTGCGCCCACCGGCGCCATCGGTCTGGTCGGTTTTGACGGTGACGACACGCTGTGGAAGAGCGAGGACTACTACCGCAAGGCCGAGCAGGATTACCTCGACATCCTGTCGCGCTACATCGACGTGCACGACACCGCCACCGCACGCCACCTGCTCGAGGTGCAGCAGCGCAACCTCGGTGTGTTCGGCTACGGCGTCAAGGGCATGACCCTCTCGATGCTCGAAGCCGCCATCGAGATCACCGGAACCTCCATTGCCGCCCGCGACCTGCAGCTGATCCTCGACATCGGCCATGACACCCTGCGCCACCCGGTCGAACTGATCGACGGCGTGCGCGAGTCGGTCGCCGAGATCGCCCGCGAATACCCGGTAGTGCTGATCACCAAGGGCGACCTGTTCCACCAGGAAGCCAAGATCAAGATCGCCAACCTGCGCGACCTGTTCCCGCGCATCGAGATCGTCTCCGAAAAGGATCCGGAAACCTACGCGCGCGTGCTTGAAGAGTTCGACCTGCCCATGCAGCGTTTCGTCATGGTCGGCAACTCATTGCGTTCGGATATCGAACCGGTGGTCACCCTGGGCGGTTGGGGCATCCACACCCCGTACGCAGTGACCTGGGCCCATGAAACCCAGCATGGCGTTGCTGCCGATGAGCCGCGCATGGTGGAAGCAGCCACCGCCTTCGACTGGCCGCAGGCCCTGCGCGCCATCGAAGCCAAGGCCGCGGGCGGCTGAACCGGTGAAGCGCCTGCGCCTGCTGCTGGTTGCACTGCTGCTGTGGTTGCCGTTGCTGGCCGCCGCGCAGCAGACGCCGGAAAAATCCCAGGCGTACCAGGTCCACACCGGTGACGCCTGGGTCGATACCCAGCTGCAGGACATCAACCATTACGCCGAGCGCTACCCGGAAAGTTTCCTCGACGAGGTAGCGCGCTACGCCAGCGTACCGCGCGACTACATCGCCGCGCTGTTCTACACCCACGGCTGGCAGGCCGGCGACATCTACTTCGCCTGCTTCTGGGCCAAGGCCACCCAACGCTCCTGCCGCGACGCCGTACAGGCGTGGTCGCGCTTCGTGCCAGAGGAAGGCGAAGACAAGCGCTGGGCCGAGGTGGTGACCACGATGCCGGTCACCCCCGGCAACCTGCACTGGCGCGCCGTGCGCCACGCCATCGTGGCCAGCCACGACCACTGGGACCGCCCCGTGACCCTGGACGCCACCCTCAAGCGCCAGCTCGGCGACCGCGCCCAGCGCGAACGCGCAGCGGCGGAATCGGCAGCCCACCGCACCCGCTGACGCCGCTTCGCAGCCTCGGCGCGTTGCCGCCTTGGCGGTAGGGTCGCATCCCCAATCGACCGCCGATGTACCGCCCGCGTCCGGTGATGGCATGACCTTCCGACGGGGACGGCGTTTGTTTTTGCCCGCGGTCATGCGTTACCGATCGTTGACCCGCTACCGGCGGTCGTTTGGGAACCGACCCTACCCGCCCGATGCATTCTCAGCCGCCCCAACGCCATCCAACCCGCGCTGGCCTCCCGCTTCAATGCTGCTGTGCACCTCGCCGTGCCCGGTTCGCGTCGGCGACAATATCCACCTGCTGTTCCCCGTGATCCGTTGCCGAGTACGTAATGAGCGCCGACCGTTTCGTTTCACCCGACGATATCCGCAGCCTGTTCGCCCAGGCCATGTCCACCATGTACCGCACCGAAGTGCCGCTGTACGGCACCCTGGTCGACCTGGTGGCCGAAATCAACGATGCCGTGCTCACCGACAACTCGGCGCTGGCCGAGCAGCTCGAGCGCAATGACGAGCGCGGCCGCCTGGCGCAGGAACGCCACGGCGCCATCCGCGTCGGCACCGCCGAAGAACTGGCCACCCTGGGCCGCCTGTTCGCCGTGATGGGCATGCACCCGATCGGCTACTACGACCTTTCCGTGGCCGGCGTGCCGGTGCATTCCACCGCCTTCCGCCCGCGCACCGCCTCCGCGCTGGCCGCCAACCCGTTCCGCGTGTTCACCTCGCTGCTGCGGCTGGAACTGATTGAAGACGACGCCCTGCGCGAAGAATCGGCGCGCATCCTCGCACGCCGCCGCATCTTCACCGATGACGCGCTCGCACTGATCGAACAGGCCGAACGCGAAGGCGGGCTGGACCAGGATGACGCGCGCCGCTTCGTGCTGGCCGCGCTGGAAACCTTCCGCTGGCACAGCGATGCCACCGTGTCGCTGGCCACCTACCATGCGCTGAGCAACGCGCACCGGCTGGTCGCCGACGTGGTCAGCTTCCGTGGCCCGCACATCAACCACCTCACCCCGCGCACGCTGGATATCGATGCCGCGCAGGCCAGCATGCTCGCCCGTGGCATCGACGCCAAGGCCGTGGTCGAAGGCCCGCCGCCGCGCCGCTGCCCGATCCTGCTGCGCCAGACCAGCTTCAAGGCGCTGGAAGAAACCGTGAACTTCCCCGACGGCGAGGGCGGTGATGCCGGCACCCACACCGCGCGCTTCGGCGAGATCGAACAGCGTGGCCTTGCCCTGACCCCGAAGGGCCGCGCGCTGTATGACCAGCTGCTGGCGCAGGCGCGTGATGCCGGCGGTGCCGGCAGCACCGGGCAGGACTATCCGACCCGCCTGGCCGCCGCATTTACCGGCTTTCCGGACGACCACGACACCCTGCGCAGGGAAGGGCTGGGCTACTACCGTTACGCGCTCACCGCATCCGGCCGCGCCGATCCGTCCGCCGTGGCCGACCTGCCGGCCGAAGCGTTGGTCGCCGCTGGCCTGGCCAGCGCCGACCCGATCGTCTACGAAGATTTCCTGCCGGTCAGCGCCGCGGGCATTTTCCAATCCAACCTGGGCGGCGAAGAGCAGCGGGCGTATGCCGCACACGCCAACCGCGACGCGTTCGAGCAGGCGTTGGGGTTGAAGGTGGAAGACGAGTTCGTGATTTACGAGCGTTTGCAGCAGGAGTCGTTGGACAGCCTGCGCGGGTAACGGATCATCGAGTGATCGGGGAAACGTCAGCGCCGAGGGGTGCGATGACGCGGGCGCGATCTGCCTTGGTAGGGTCGCATCCCAATCGACGATGTGCATGGATGCACGAGTGGTGCGGCCGCAGGATGCGGAGGAGAACCACTGCCGTGGAATTTTCCGCGTTCGGTTGTGGCATGACCTTTGGCGGGGATGGCGTTTGCTCCGTCGCAGGTCATGCGTTACCGGGCGTTGAACCGTTACCGGCGTTCGTTTGGGAACCGAACCTACCGGTGCCTGCATTTCGTGCGTCTCGTCCCGGATGCGGCTTGCGACACACGCGAAAATCAAAAACGCCGGGGAATCCCGGCGTTTTCGCTGTATCCGATCACCCCTTCATCGTGCCCGTATCCAACCATCGCTGGTGCCACGACAGCGCTTCCGGCATCAGATGCGGGGTGTGCTTTCCGTAACTCTCGCGGCAGGCGCGTTCGAAATAATCGTTGAGCTGGTCGCGGAAATCCGGGTGCGCGCAGTTATCAATCACCACCCGCGCGCGTTTGCGCGGCGGCAACCCGCGCAGGTCGGCCAAACCCTGCTCGGTCACGATCACCGACACATCGTGCTCGGTGTGGTCCACATGGCTCACCATCGGCACGATCGCCGAAATGGTGCCGTTCTTCGCCGTCGATGGGCTCAGGAACGCCGACAGGAAGCCATTGCGCGCGAAATCGCCCGAGCCGCCAATGCCGTTCATGATCCGCGTGCCCATCACATGCGTGGAATTGACGTTGCCGTACAGATCCACCTCGATCATCCCGTTCATGCCGATGCAGCCCAGGCGGCGCACCAGCTCCGGGTGGTTGGATATCTCCTGCGTACGCATGATGATGCGCTCGCGGTAGAAATCGATGTTCTCCTTGAACGTCTCATTGGCCTGCGGGCTCAGCGCGAACCCGGTGCACGAGGCATAGCTCAGCACCCCATCGCGCAGCAGGTCCAGCATGCCGTCCTGGATCACCTCGGTGAACGCGCTCAGGTCGCGGAAGCCGCTCCTGCCCAGGCCGGCCAGCACCGCATTCGGAATGTTGCCCACGCCGCTCTGCAGCGGCAGCAGGTTGGCCGGCAGGCGCCCGCGCGCGACTTCGTGCTTCAGGAACTCGATCAGGTGCGCGGCAATCTGCTCGCTGGTCGCATCGATCGGGCTGAACGGGCTGTTGCGGTCCGGGCCGTTGGTGCGCACCACCGCCACGATCTTGTCCGGGTCGCAGCGCAGCGAGGTCTCACCGATGCGGTCATTGCCGTGCACCAGCGGAATCGGCTTGCGGTGCGGCGGCAGTGCCGTGCCGTAGTAGATGTCGTGCATGCCGTCCACGCCGGCCGGCTGCCACTCGTTGACCTCGACGATCACCTTCCGGGCCAGGTCCAGCCAGGTCTTGTTGTTGCCCACCGAGGTGGAGGGCACCAACGAGCCGTCTTCGCGGATCGCCGACACCTCGATCACCGCCGTATCGATCTCGCCATAGAACCCGAACCACACATGCTGGGCCACGTGGCTGAGGTGGATGTCGATGTAATCGAGCAGGCCGGCGTTGATGCGGTTGCGCGCGTCCGGGTCGCTCTGGAAGGGCATGCGCATGGCGATGCCATCGGCCTTGGCCAGCGCGCCGTCCAGTTCCGGGGCGGTGGAGGCGCCGGTCATCAGGCTGATCTGGAAGGGCAGGTTGTCGGCGTGGAACGCCTCGATGCGCTGGGCCAGCGCCACCGGCACCGCCTTGGGGTAGCCCGAGCCGGTGAAACCACTCATGGCCACCGTTTCACCCGGCTGGATCAGCGCGGCGGCGGCTTCGGCAGATACAACGCGACCGCGCAGGCGCGCGTCGGCAATGCGATCAACGGACATGACGACTACGTTTTGTGGGGAATCTTCATTATCCGCCATCGACACCCCCTCCCGGTTGCGACCAAGGTGGAATGGCGTTTACCGGTCGTGTGAGGTGCTATTCAGGTAAATACGGACTTCTGTACCCACCGGTATTGTTTTGCAGTGCAGCGTGCATCTTGTTCGCGGAGCCTAGAAGATCGCCCTGCATCCCGACGTGGGGGAGGGAGCAGAGCCCGCTGGCAGTTCGCTGCAAGCGGGCTTTTTTACGTCTCGCCTCCGGGTCTTTGGGCGCCGATCGGTCTGGCGCGTCGACACGCGCCCGTGTTTGGCCGCACCGCACGGGGCACCTGCTTGTTGCCTGAATACCGTGGATGCCGTTCGCGGGAACCGCGGTTGCCGGGGCGCCGCGCAGCCACGCAGGGCGTGGCTCTACCGGTATCTGGCATGGCGATGACACGCCATGTGTGTCCCACGTAACGGGTCACCGCCCGACGACCCCCACGGCCCCATGCATAATCCCTGCATGCCGATCCCCGCCGATGCCGTCCCCGCTGCCCTCATCCCCCTGGTCGACCGCGCGCTCGCCCGCCTTGCGCTCAGCCTGAACGACTCAGGCCACTGGCCGCCGCCGGAACCGGTGCTGGCCAGGCTCCGCCTGCTTGCCATCACCAGCGACTTCGCCATCGACACCCTCTGCCGGCAGCCTGCACTCCTGTCGCAATTGACCCAATCCGACTGCCCGCCACTCCCGCTGCCGGAACTGGACCCGCAGCAGCCGGCCGACTGGCCCGTGCGCCTGCGCCGCTACCGCACCGCCTGCTCCACCCGGCTGATCTGGCGCGACCTCGACGGCCTCGACGACGTGCCCGCCACCCTGGCCGGCGCCACCCGCCTGGCCGAGGAGTGCCTGGCGCTGGCGCTGGCCGCGCTGGAGCAGGAATTCGCCACCCGCCACGGCGTCGTCCGCGCCGCCGACGGCAGCGCCCAGCAGCTGGTGGTGTTCGGCCTGGGCAAGCTCGGCGGCGGCGAACTCAATTTCAGCTCCGACGTGGACCTGGTCTACGCCTACCCACAGGGCGGTGAATCCGACGGCCCGCGCCCGCTTGCCGCCGAGGAATACTTCGCCCGGCTCGGCCAGCGCCTGGCGCGCCTGCTCGACGACACCACCGTGGACGGCTTCAGCCACCGCGTGGACCTGCGCCTGCGCCCGTTCGGCAGCGCCGGCCGCGTGGCGCTCTCGTTCGCCGGCATGGACCAGTACTTCCAGCGCGAAGGCCGCGATTGGGAACGCTACGCGTGGCTGAAGGCGCGCGCCGTGGCCGGCGACATCACCGCCGGCGAAGCGTGGCTGCAGACCCTGCGCCCCTTCGTCTACCGCCGCTACCTCGATTTCACCGCACTCGATGGCCTGCGCGAAATGAAGGCGGCCATCACCGCCGAAGTCTCGCGCCGCGACATGTTCGACGACATCAAGCGGGGCCCCGGTGGTATCCGCGAAATCGAATTCCTGTCCCAGGCCCTGCAGCTCATCCGCGGTGGCCGCGAAGCCAGCCTGCGCGAGCGCCGCCTGCTGCACGCGCTGCCCGCCCTGGTCGCCTGCGGGCAGATGGCAGCGCAGGACGGCGACGACCTGCTGCACGCCTACGGCTTCCTGCGCCGGCTGGAAAACCGCCTGCAGATGCTGCGCGATGCCCAGACCCACGCACTGCCCACCGACCCCACCGACCGCCTGCGCATCGCCTGCGGCCTGGGCTATGCCGACTGGGATGCCCTGCTGGCCGCACTTGATGGGCAGCGCGACCGCGTCAGCACCGAATTCGCCGCACTGCTCGCCCCGCGCGCCGGCCAGGCCGCGCCCGACGCACTGGACAATTACTGGCGCGGCCTGCCCGACAGCGGCGATGCCGAGGTACTGGCCAACGCCGGCTTCCACGACCCCAACGGCGCCGACCAGTCGCTGCGCGACTTCGCCCAATCGCTGGGCGTGAAATCGCTCAGCGACAACGCCCGCGCCCGCCTCGACCGCGTGCTGCCCGCACTGCTGCATGCCGCCACCCGCTCACCGCAGCCCGACGCCGCGCTCAAGCGCGTGCTCGGCCTGCTGCAGGCGATCCTGCGCCGCACCAGCTACCTGGCGCTGCTCGACGAACAACCCAGCGCACTGGCCCGGCTGGTGGACGTGCTGGCGCGCAGCGCACTGCTGGCCGAACGCATTGCCGCCTACCCGCTGTTGCTGGACGAACTGCTCGACGTGCGCGTCTCCGGCCCGATGCCCGACGCCGCCGCCATGCAGGCCGAGTGCGATGCCGCACTGGCCGTGGACGACCCCGAAGCCGCGCTGCGCCTGCTCAATGAAACCCGCCTTGCGCTGAGCTTCCGCATGGCCCTGGCCACCCTGGATGGCCGTCAGCGCGCGGTGGACAGCACCCGCCAGCTCGCCCAGCTCGCGCAGGCGGTGGTGGTCACCGCCTTGGCGATGGCCGATGCGGACATGCGCCGCGCGCACGGCGACGTGCCGGGTGGGCGGTTCGCCATCATCGGCTACGGCAGCCTGGGTGGCCTGGAACTGGGTTTCGGCTCCGACCTGGACCTGGTGTTCCTGCACGACCACCCGGCCGGCCAGGACAGCAGCAACGGCGCGCGTCCACTCGACCCGGGCCGCTGGTATGCGCGGCTGGCGCAGAAGGTGATGGCGCTGCTGGGTGCGGTCACCGCTGCCGGCCGCCTGTACGACATCGACGTGCGCCTGCGCCCGGACGGCGGCAAGGGCTCGCTGGTGTCCTCGCTGGCCAGCTATACCGAATACCAGCGCGAACGCGCCTGGACCTGGGAACACCAGGCGCTGGTGCGCGCGCGTGGCATTGCCGGCGACGCCAGCCTGCTCGCGGATTTCGACCGGATCCGTGCGACCACGCTGGCACGCCCGCGCGAGCGCGAGGTGCTGTACGCCGATGTAGTGAAGATGCGCGGCCGCATGCGCACCGAACTGGACCGCAGCGATGCTGCGCGCTGGGATCTGAAGCAGGGTGCTGGTGGCATCGTAGATCTCGAATTCCTGCTGCAGACCGGCGTGCTGGACAGTGCCGGCGCGCACCCGCAGGTACTGGAGCCGCGCGATACCCCGAGCCTGATTGACCAGCTCGCCAGCATCGCCTGGCTGCCGGGCGGCACCCGCAAGGCGTTGCACGAAGCGCATGCCGCGTTGTTGGACGTCGGGTTGGCCTGCACGCTGGATAGACGGCCACGCCTGGCGGTGTTGACGCCCGCGCTGGAAGAAGCCCAGCGCGTGATCACGGCAGCCTGCGAAGCAGCCGAGCTGCCGTTCAACCAAACCCCGTAGATCCACGCCCTGCGTGGATGCTCTACGCAGCGCACCCCGAATGACCGGTTACCGCGCCAGCCACGCAGGGCGTGGCTCTACGCCGGGCGATGCGCGCGACCAACCGGGAATGCGACCGCGACCCGGTAGGTTCGGTTCCCAAACGAACGCCGATAACGGTACAACGCCCGGTAGCGCATGACCTGTGCCGAAACGAACGCCTTCTCCGTCCACCGGTCATGCCATTACCGAACGTTGGCTATGCGCGTGCGGTTGACCAGGGTGCAACCCTACCGGCATTCCGGCCACCCGGTTGTTCGAATTTCCACCCATCCGCCGCACGCCAACAGGCGGTCCGCCCCCCCGCTTACGCCACCCGCGGCGCCATCTTCCACAACAGCGCACGGAACGGCGCCAGCAGGAACACGCCGATCGCCAGCTTCACCGCCAGGTCGCCTGCCGCCCAGCTCACCCATGGCAGGCTCGACCCGGCGAACGCGATGCTCCAGAAAATCGCCGTATCCAACGTCGCACTGCACGTCGTCGCCACCATCGGCGCGCGCCACCAATGGCCCCGGCGCAGCCGGTCGAACACGGTGATATCCAGCAGCTGCGCGGCAATGAACGCCAGGCACGACGCCACCGCAATCCGCGGGGTCGCAATCCAGATCGACAACAGCACCGCCAGCGCAAACCCCGCCCACGCCACCCGCCGCGCCGCCGCCGGACCAAACCGGCGGTTGATCAGGTTGCTCACCAGGAACGCCACCGGGTAGCTGAAAGCACCCCAGGTCAGCCAATCGTTGATCGGGTACTGCACCAGCACGTTCGAACCCAGCACCACCGCGCCCATGGCCAGCACCGCCAGCAGCAGCGAGCGCAGGGTCAACGGGGCAAACACGATGTCAGGGCGCGCGGTCATGGCGGCGGATTATCCCCGCAAGGCGCGGCCGCAGCCACCCCGCCCTCGTGAACCGAATAACCTCCGCTCAGGTTGATGACACCACCAACCACAACGCCCCAGCGTAGAGCCACGCCCTGCGTGGCTGAAAGCAAACCGTACATCCACGCCTACGTGGCTGAAATCACCCCGTAGAGCCACGCCCTGCGTGGCTGCGAACCCTACCAACGCTCACTGACATTGCCCGCCGCTGCGTCCGTGGTGGGCAGGAACGCGAGCGCCGTGCCCTGCGCATCGGCCACCATCCAACCGGCGCCAGCCTCGGTGGGCGTGAAGGCCAGTACATCGCCGGCTTTCAGCGCCTGCGCGGGGCTGTCGTCGCGGGCCGGCCACTGCACCACGGCCAGGTCGGTGGGGGCGTCGGGGTTCTTCAGGGCTACCTGGTAGGCGCCGTCGGCCTGGCGCTCCACCTTCTCCACCGTCAGCGGCGGCAGCGGCCCGGCCTTGGCACCCGCCGTGCCGGCGCCTGCATGCTTGGCCCCGCTACGCCGCTGCGAACCCTTGGCCGAGCCCTCGAAGCCTGCGATCGTCAGCCAGATCGGCGCGGTGATCACCGCCACGCTCACTATTGAACCGACCATTCCGTAGCTCACCGACTTATCGGTGGAGTCCTGCGCCGCCACCGGCGAACTGGCCAGCACCATCGTCAACGCCGCGGCCAGGATCGAAAAACGCTTCATGCCAACTCCTTCTGCAAAGGCGGTACCGGCAGCATGCCGCCACCGCGAAAAATCCTCAGGGCTTCGGTGCCGCCATTCCCACCACCGGCACGTGCGCCACGTTCAGTTCCTGCGCCAGCACCTTGCGCTGCTGCAGGAAATCAAACACCGATTCCACCGTCACCACCGAATAGTTGCCGGAAATACGCTCACTGGCCGGATGGTCGGTAGTGGCCGCATTGGCCGCAAAGAACCGCGCCCCCAGCCGCTTGCCCACCCCGATGTGCAGCGAACTGGGTACGTACTGCTGTTCCTTCAACCACTGCTGCACCTGTGCGCGGCGCACCAGCAACGTGCCGTCGCGCGATTGCGCGATCGCCGCCGCCAGCACCTCCAGTACCCACTGGTTGGAATTCTGGTATTCGTCGCTGAAGGGGTAGGCCACCACGCTGTAGCGGGGTTCATGCAGTGCCTTGGCCTGGATGCCGGGGGCGGTGAGCATGCTCTTCAATGTCGCGCGCACCGCCGGCGTAGGCACGCCTACGCGCAGATCGGTATGCGTGCCGGTTTCGCCGATGAAGTTGCTCAGCCCTTCATGGAACAGCGCCGACGTGGACGACTTGCAGTGGTTGAGCAGGTGTACCGTGCGCCAGGTGCCATCGCCTTCGCGTACCGCGAAGGCCAAGTGGCTGTGGCGCAGGCCGTATCTGCTGAGGTCCTGTCCGCCGCGCGCGATGATCACTACGTCCACGTCGTCCAGCGCTTCCAAGGTTTCGTCGGCGCGCTGCGCCACATCGAACATCGATGCCAGCGCAGCCGGGGTGGGGTGGCGCTGCTGGCATTCGGGTTGCTGGGATTGCGCATGTGCCGCCGGCGCGTGCAGCCACAACGCCGCGCACAACAGTGCAGGCAGCGCAAAGCGCTTCAGGGGCGGGCGTGGGGGCAAATGAGGGTAGGGCAGATCCATTGCAGTCCAGTCTCCAGCGGTACGGGGCCGCGTCGGCATCATAGCGGCATCAGGCAGTGTGCCGACCAACGGTCGGCGCTACCGGGTTTTGGTTGATTGATCCCAATCCCAATGGGCCCGTACCAATTCGTAGCCCCGGCCGTTGGCCGGACACCGCGCGCAGCGCGGCCCAAGCATCCGAAGCCGGGCAAAAACACCGCCCCCATGTTTCATCCAACGTTTAGACGATCCGAAGCCAACGGTTGATTGATCCCAATCCCAATGGGCCCATAACAATTCGTAGCCCCGGCCGTTGGCCGGACACCGCGCGCAGCGCGGCCCAAGCATCCGAAGCCGGGCAAAAACACCGCCCCATGTTTCATCCAACGTTTAGACGATCCAAAGCCAACGGTTGATCGATCCCAATCCCAATGGGCCCGCCCATCAACCCGGAATACCCAACGCCTCCCGCACCTGCAAGGCAATCCGCCCGGTCTCGCGCAGCGGCTCGATCGGCCCGGGGTAACCCCACTCCAACCAGCGTTCCTGCAGCCGCCCGCGTGCACGCAACGCCTGCTGGAACTGCACCATCCGGCCCTGCGCCTGGTGCGCCAGCGCCACCGCCACCGGCAAGCGCGTGCCGCACGCTTCAGACAGCAGGTTCACCGAATCGGGCGATACCACCACCCGGTCGGCCCAGCCCAGCAACCCCGCATACGGGTTCACACCGTCGCCGCCATCGCCCCAGATCACCCCGGGCACATCGGCGAACGCACTGCGCAGCGCGCCCACCAATGCCGGGGGCGTGCGCCGCGAGGTGGTGGCCAGCAGGCTGCCGCCCTCCGCGCGCAGCTGCCCGGCCAGTTGCCGGAACACCTTCGCCATGTCCGGTTCATGCCACGGCGCGTGCGCGGTGGGGCCACCCACCAGCAGCGCGGTGCGCGGGCCGGGCAGGTCGCCGAAGCTGGCAAACGCCGCACGGCCCACCATCAGCCAATCGTCGTCCACCGGATTCAGGCTGCCCAACAGGGTGAGCACGTTGCTGCCGCGCAGGCGGTCGTGTTCGGGCACCACCAGCAGGTCCCAATGGCGCGTGCTCAGGCGCGGGTCGAGAATCTGCACCACCTTGCTGCCGCGCCGGCGCAGTTCGCGCAGCGCCCCGGCCGCCTGGCGGCCACACCCCACCGCCAGCCCGGGCGGCTGCGCAGTCAAGGTCGTGAACGCCACGCCATAACCCCCGGCCATGCCCGGCAGCCAACGCGGCGCCACCCATTTCCAGGGCGCGCGCGGCATCAGCACCAGCGGGCGATGCACCCCCAGCTTCAATGCCGTGGCCAGGGCCACTGCCTGCCGCACATTGCCGGCACGGCCGTCAGTGATCGTCCAGGGCGGACTCCATCGTTTCACGTATGGCATTAATTCGTTTCAGTAAGGCTGGGTGTTGCAACAGTCGCGACACTCTACACTGCCAGCCTTCGCCGACCGCGCAGTGCCCCCTAAAGGTAGCGCACGGCGTGCGGGATTCCTTCTTCATCCAACGTGTTCCACCGGAGGCTTCATGTCCAACGTGCTCAACGATGCTGCGCTTGACCAGTTGTTCCGTACCGCCCGCACCCAGAATGCTTTCCTCGACAAGCCGGTCGAAGACAGCCAGCTGAAGGCCCTGTACGAACTGCTGAAGTGGGGCCCCACGGCCGCCAACTCGAGCCCGGCGCGTTTCGTGTTCGTGAAGTCGCCCGAAGCCAAGGCCAAGCTCGCCCCGGCGCTGTCCGAAGGCAACCACGACAAGACCCTGGCCGCCCCGGTCACCGTCATCATCGCGTTCGACGAAGACTTCCACGAAAAGCTGCCCTATCTGTTCCCGCATACCGATGCCAAGGCATGGTTCGAAGGCCCGCGTGAAGGCCGCCACGCATCGGCGTTCCGCAACGGCAGCCTGCAGGGCGCCTACCTGATCCTGGCCGCCCGCGCGCTGGGCCTGGATGCCGGCCCGATGTCCGGTTTCGACCCGGCCAAGGTGGACGAAGCCTTCTTCAAGGGCACCACCCTCAAGTCGAATTTCCTGGTCAATCTGGGTTACGGTGATTCTTCGGGCCTGTTCCCGCGGCTGCCTCGCCTGGCCTTCGACGAAGCCGCCCGCATCGAATAAGCGTTCCCGCCGAAGAGAACGGCCTGGAGCCGTTCTCAACGTCGCGCAGCGACGGCCCGAAGGGTATAGGCCCGGATGGCCGGTATCATCTGCCCCGTCCGTGCGGACGGGTTGTTGCATCACTTTTCCTTTTCCCTGTGAATTCGAGAGAGACCTGCCATGACCGTTACCCGCAAACTGCTCCTGCCGCTGGCTCTGACCCTGGCCATCACCGCCTGCTCCAAGCCGGCTGAAGAAACCGCTGCCCCGGCGGCCGACGCCACCCCGGCCGCGGCCACCACCCCCGCCGCCGACGCAGCGGCTGCCGCCCCGGCCGCTGAAGCCATCCAGATCGCATCGGGCACCTACACGCTCGACCCGAGCCACACCGACGTGCTGGCCCAGTGGAGCCACTTCGGCTTCTCGCACCCGACCGCGCATTTCGGCAACGTTGAAGGCACCCTGGTGTACGACGCGGCCGACGTGACCAAGTCCACCCTGGAAGTGAAGTTGCCGCTGAGCGGCCTCAACAGCTTCACCGCCAAGTTCGACGAACACCTGCGCAGCGCCGATTTCTTCGACGCCGCCAAGTTCCCGGCTGCCACCTTCAAGAGCACCAAGGTTGAAGCGGCCGGCACCAACAAGCTCACCGTCACCGGCGACCTGACCATCAAGGACACCACCAAGCCGGTGACCCTGGATGTGACCGTCAACGCCGGCGGCGAGCACCCGATGGCCAAGGTTCCGGCCGCCGGCTTCGACGCCACCACCACCCTCAAGCGCAGCGATTTCGGCGTCGGCGCGTACGCCCCGAACGTGAGCGATGAAGTGAACATCCGCATCACCACCGAAGCCACCGGCGAAAAGCCGGCGGCCTAAGCGGTAGAGCGGGGCTCTGCCCCGCTGCTCATAAAAAAATCCCGCCGAAAGGCGGGATTTTTGTTTGTGCAATGAGGCTTACGCCGCGGCGATCTTCGCCAACCAACCACTTGCAAAATCCGTCGGCAACCGCCGCGCCGGGGCGGTCAATCCGCTTTCGCGCAGGAACGCATGCGTGGCCTGGGCGAAATTCTGCCGGGCGATCAGCGCCGTCTGCTTCACCGCGCCCTGCTGCTTGCGCAGCTGCACGATCTGCAGGCTCGGTTTACCCGGCACTGCGTACTTCTGGTACCGGCGCAGCTCATCGGCCACCAGGGTGATATCGGTGTTGGCCTGCACCAGCGCCAGCTGGGCGCGGGCCAGCGGCAGCACCGCCTCGCGCATGGGCACGGTGGCCTGCGGGGCGGTGGCGGCCAGGGTGGCGTCCAGCGTGGCATCGGCGCGCTCCAGGCGCGCGATCAGGTCGGCCAGTGCCGAAAGAGAAGCTGCTTGCATCGAAAGGCACCGGCCCAAAACGCGATTGTCGCATGGTGGTGGTCACGACCAACGGTCGTGACCTACCGGGCGGTGGGGATTGCGAGGCATTCGCCGGTAGCGCCGGCCGTTGGCCGGCCCAGGCGGTAAGTGGTCAATCCAGCAGCAGTGACCCACCGGCCAAGACCCCGGTAGCGCCGGCCGTTGGCCGGCCCAAGCGGTACGCGGTCAATCCAGCAGCAGTGACCCACCGGCCAAGACCCCGGTAGCGCCGGCCGTTGGCCGGCCCAAGCGGTACGTGGCCAATCCAGCAGCAGTGACCCACCGGCCAAGACCCCGGTAGCGCCGGCCGTTGGCCGGCCCAAGCGGTACGTGGCCAATCCAGCAGCAGTGACCCACCGGCCAAAACCCCGGTAGCGCCGGCCGTTGGCCGGCCCAAGCGGTACGTGGTCAAGCCAGCAGCAGTGACCCACCGGCCAAGATCCCGGTAGCGCCGGCCGTTGGCCGGCCCAAGCGGTACGTGGTCCGGTCAACGGCCGGGGCTACCGCCCTCAATCTCCTTCGTGCTCCGGATGCGCCTTCCAATACCCCTTCGAGCGGATCCACTCCTTCGGCACCCCCAGGTGCCCCTCCACGTACTTGCGCATCATCCGCGCCCGGCGCGATTCGGTGGCGATCCAATAGAACGTATCGCCCTCCGGCTCCTCGAAATCGGTCAACACATCCTCCAGCAGCGTGCTGGTGGCCGCATCAAACCCATTGCGCTCCAGCCACGACACCCGAATGCGGTCATCGTCCGGCAGCAGCTGGCGGTCATCCGCCTCCGGAATCTCGATATACACATCCGCCCGCGCGCTTTCCGGCAGCATCTCCAGCCAGCGGCCAATGGCCGGCAGCGCGGTTTCATCGCCAATCAGCACATAGGTATCGAAGTCATCGGCGGTGATATGCGAGCCACGCGGCCCACCTACCGCAATCGCATCGCCCGCCTTGGCGTTGGCCGCCCACCGTGAGGCCACGCCATCCCCGTGCATCACGAAGTCCAGCGCCAGCTCATTGGCCTCCAGGTCCCACCACCGCGGCGTGTAATCGCGGGCGGGGGAGGGCTCCTGGCCTTCCGGGTAGCGCGGGCCTTCCGGGGTCATGGTGGGCACCACGAACTGGCCTTCCGCATTCGGGAAGAACAGCTTCACGTGGTCATCGGGCGAGGGCGACTCGAAGCCTGCCAGCGCCTCACCGCCCACGATCACCCGGCGCATGCACGGGCTGATTTCCTCCGTGCGCAGCACCTGCAGCGGGCGGAACTTCACGGTGTGGCGCACCAACTTGTTTTCATGCAAAGCCATGGCGATGTACCTGTTTCAAAGCCGCCGCAGCGGCGTAGGGGGAAAGACCTGGCTGGCGTAACGCGGGCGGGGTCGAAGTAAGGGAAGAAGGGTTCAGCGGCCCTGCGCGCGGATCTGCACCGCCGCCTCACGCAGCGCCTGGGCCACGGCCGCCGCGCTGTCGTCCTGCCACCGCGCGTGGTGCAGGCCCAGCGCCTGCTTCAGCTCGCGCATCGCATCGCGCACCACCGGCGGCAGGTTGGCCTTGGCGATCGAGCGCGCGCTGTGGCGCACCCGGTGCAGCGCCGCATTCACCTCCTCGCGCTGGGCGGCCAGCTCGGCCTGGCCCAGTTCGGTGAGCTGGTAGCGCTTGCGCCCGGCCTCTTCCAGCGCGCTCACCCAACCGGCGGCCTCGAACTGCGCCAGCACCGGGTAGATCGAGCCCGCGCTGGGCGTATACACCCGCACGAACATTTCGCTGATGCATTGGATCAGCTCATAGCCATGGCGCGGCTGCGCCGCCAGCAGCGACAGCACCAGCAGGCGCAGGTCGCCGCGGCTGAGCGGCCGGGAGGTCAGCGGGCGGGCAGGCCCATCCAGATCACGCGGAGCGGTCATTTCGATATATCGAATGGAGTGCGCAAACGATATATCGAAAACAAACCCGAGGGAACCCCTGCGCGTCTGCATCAACGCCACCGTTCAGCCAACCGCCCGCGCCAGATCGCCGCGGGACGCTCCGCCGTAGAGCGGGGCTCTGCCCCGCTGCTCTCCGCGCCAAACCCAACGCAGCGGGGCAGAGCCCCGCTCTACGCGCCTGCGACGCTCCGTCTCCCACATGGAACAGTCACTGTTCCACGCTCGCATGACAGCGTTGGCTAACCCACAGCACCGCAAATCCCCCGTGGAACCCACGAAACGTGTCGCGCGCTGTCCCCAAGACACAACGCCAGCACCTCCATACGCACCCGTAGCGAAGTAAGCAAACCCATTGGTGCGCTACACTTTGCGGCTAGAAATCTAAAACAGTCGCGCGCGTGCGTGCGGTCATGGGAGCGCTAATGAACTGGTTGAACGAGGTGCTGAACAACGACCCGAATCCTGTGGAAACCCAGGAATGGATCGAGTCGCTGAAGGCCGTTATTGATGTCGAGGGCCCTGAGCGCGCGCATCAACTGTTGGAAGGCATGGTGGAACTGACCCGTCGTTCGGGTGCTTACCTGCCGTTCTCTCCCACCACCGAGTACGTGAACACCATCGCGCCGACCCTGGAGGCCAAGAGCCCGGGCAACGCCGACCTGGAATGGCGCATTCGTTCCATCATCCGTTGGAACGCCATGGCCACCGTGGTGCGCGCCAACCGCAAGCCGGGCGACCTGGGCGGCCACATCGCCAGCTTCGCCTCCGGTGCCACGCTGTATGACGTGGGCTTCAACCACTTCTGGCGCGCCCCCAGCGACAACCACCCCGGCGACCTGCTCTTCATCCAGGGCCACAGCGCCCCGGGCATCTATGCGCGTTCCTTCCTGGAAGGCCGCATCGACGAGCAGCAGCTGGACAAGTTCCGCATGGAAGTCGACGGCGGCGGCCTTTCCAGCTACCCGCACCCGTGGCTGATGCCAGACTACTGGCAGACCCCCACCGTCTCCATGGGCCTGGGCCCGCTGGCCGCCATCTACCAGGCGCAGTTCCTGCGTTACCTGGAAAACCGTGGCCTGATCGAGAAGAGCGACCGCAAAGTGTGGTGCTTCATCGGCGACGGCGAATCGGACGAACCGGAAACCCTGGGCGCCATCGCGCTGGCCGGCCGTGAAGGCCTGGACAACCTGATCTTCGTGGTGAACTGCAACCTGCAGCGCCTCGACGGCCCGGTGCGCGGCAACGGCAAGATCATCCAGGAACTGGAAGGCGTGTTCCGTGGCGGCGGCTGGAATGTCATCAAACTGCTGTGGGGCGGTTACTGGGATGCCCTGCTGGCCAAGGACACCAACGGTGTGCTGCGCAAGCTGATGATGGAAACCGTCGACGGCGAATACCAGAACTGCAAGGCCTTCGGCGGCGCGTACACGCGCGAGCATTTCTTCGGCAAGTACCCGGAAACCGCCGCCATGGTGGCCGGTCTTTCCGACGACGACATCTGGCGCCTCAACCGTGGTGGCCACGACCCGCACAAGGTGTACGCCGCCTACCACCAGGCCGTGAACACCAAGGGCATGCCCACCGTGATCCTGGCCAAGACGGTCAAGGGCTACGGCATGGGCAGCGCCGGTGAAGCGCTCAACCCCACCCACCAGACCAAGAAGCTGGACGACGAAGCGGTGCGCCACTTCCGCGACCGCTTCAACATTCCGGTCACCGACGAACAGCTCAAGGACGGCCAGGTGCCGTTCTACCACCCGGGCCCGGATTCGCCGGAAGTGAAGTACCTGCAGGAGCGCCGCGCCGCACTGGGCGGTTACCTGCCGCAGCGCCGCCGCAAGGCCACCAAGAGCTTCAACGCACCGAAGCTGGAAACCTACGAACGCCTGCTCAAGAGCAGCGGCGAGCGCAGCTACTCCACCACCATGGCCTTCGTGCAGAGCCTGAACATCACCCTGCGCGACAAGGAACTGGGCCCGCACATCGTGCCGATCGTGGCCGACGAAGCCCGTACCTTCGGCATGGAAGGCCTGTTCCGCCAGATCGGCATCTACGCGCCGTTCGGCCAGAAGTACAAGCCGGTCGACGCCGACCAGCTCATGTTCTACCGCGAAGACCAGAGCGGCCAGGTGCTGCAGCAGGGCATCAGCGAGCCGGGCGCCATCAGCTCCTGGATGGCCGCCGGTACCAGCTACTCGGTCTCCAACGTGCCGATGCTGCCGTTCTACATCTACTACAGCATGTTCGGCTTCCAGCGCGTGGGCGACATTGCCTGGCAGGCCGCCGACATGCGTACCCGCGGTTTCCTGCTCGGCGGCACCGCCGGCCGCACCACGCTTAATGGTGAAGGCCTGCAGCACGAAGATGGCCACAGCCACCTGGCCGCTGGCGGCATTCCGAACGTGCGCAGCTATGACCCCACCTTCGGTTTCGAAGTCACGGTCATCCTGCAGCACGGCACCAAGGCCATGATGGAAGACCAGATTGATGAGTACTACTACATCACTCTGATGAACGAGAACTACACCCACCCGGAAATGCCGGAAGGTGCGGCCGCAGGCATCGTCAAGGGCATGTACCTGCTCACCGACGCCGGCAAGCCGAAGAAGAACGAGCTGCGCGTGCAGCTGATGGGTTCGGGCACCATCCTGCGCGAAGCCATTGAAGCGGCCGCACTGCTGGAGAAGGACTTCGGCGTCACCGCCGACATCTGGAGCTGCCCCAGCTACAACGAACTGCGCCGTGATGGTTTCGACGCCGAACGTTGGAACCGCCTGCACCCGGAAGACACCCAGCGCAAGGCCTACGTGACCGAGCTGCTGGAAGACCGCCAGGGCCCGGTGATTGCCGCTACCGACTACGTGCGTGCGTATGCGGACCAGATCCGCGCGTTCGTGCCGGCTACGTTCACCGTGCTGGGTACGGATGGGTTTGGTCGTTCGGATACCCGTGCGAACCTGCGTCGCTTCTTTGAAGTGGACCGGTACTACATCGCGCATGCCGCGATTGCGGCGCTGGCCAAGGATGGGAAGATGACCGGGAAGGATGTGGCCCGGGCTATCAAGCAGTACAAGATTGATCCTGAGAAGGCTAATCCTGTCGGGGTTTGATCTTTAGAGTCGCCCCAAACTCGAAAGAGGCGACCATGTGTCGCCTCTTTTCGTTACATCGCCAGTAGTGTCATAGTTCGAGAAGCTCTGAGCTAGCCACTCCCCGTATCCAAATGGCCTTGTCCCGTATCCCTAAAAGGATGTTCAAATGATTCGTCGTCCCACAAATCAAGATATCACCTGGCTTATCGATCTTAGCCGAAACGATAGACTGGATCTGGAGCCGCCTTATCAGCGTCGAAGCGTATGGACGCGCAAGGATAAGCAGTTCTTCATTGACACCATCCTCCGGAACTATCCCAGCCCCGCAGTATTTCTGCATAAATCGATCTCAGAGACCGGCTCTGCCACTTATCATGTTGTTGACGGCAAGCAAAGAATTCAGACAATCTTGGAGTTTGCCAACGACAAGCTGCGTGCAGCCAAGGATTTTGGTGACAACAGGATAGACAACAAAAAGTGGTCTGACATCCAGAAGCACGAAGACCTGATTGAATCGCCCAGGCTTTT
>NZ_JAGGRL010000012.1 GCF_018612915.1 Stenotrophomonas sp. ISL-67
CCCTGGTGAAATTAGCGCTGTGGAACCACCCGATCCCATCCCGAACTCGGAAGTGAAACGCAGCTGCGCCGATGGTAGTGTGGCTCAAGCCATGCGAGAGTAGGTCATCGCCAGGGTTTACACCCAAAAACCCCGCTGCTCACGCAGCGGGGTTTTTTCTTTGCCTGCGTTCGGGATCATGCCCCAATGGGGTAATCATCACCCCGGCGGTTGATCGGGATGCAACCCTACCGACCTCGCGACGGCGCCCCGCAGGGCGCCTCTTTGATATCCCCGTCATTCGTCAACGGAACGCTGCGACGGCCTCGGTAAGGTCTGCCGCCTGCTGCTGCAGCTCGCGGGCGGCGGCGCTGGCTTCTTCCACCAATGCGGCGTTTTGCTGGGTGGCCTCGTCCATCTGTACTACGGTCTGGTTGATCTGATCGATGCCGGCGGCCTGCTCCTGCGACGCCGCGGCGATATTGGCCATGATCCCGCTGACCCCGGCCACTGCCGACGATTTCCCGCATGGTGTGGCCGGCGTCCCGTGCCAACCGAGCGCCATCGGCAACCTCGCTGACCGATGCATCGATCAACTGCCGGATTTCACGCGCGGCCTCCGCGGAACGTTGCGCCCGGCTGCGCACTTCGCTGGCCCGCTGCATCGGTATCGGTTGGCGTTGCTGGAAGCTGAGTGCGACCGTGTGTCGCAGCGGTTACCCGGCGAGGAACCGCGTGATGACGTCGGCCACCAGCGCCGGATGCTCCATGTGCAGGTGATGGGTGCCGGGGAATACATCGAGGCGCCCATCGCGCAGCAGTTTGATGCGTTCGCTGCGCAGTGGTTCGGGATAGTACGACTGCGCGGGCGTTGCGTAGATCACCTGGGTGGGGCATTCAATCGCGGCCAACAGGTCGTCGATCTGCGCTTCGCTCAGGCGCATCGCGGTAGGCAGCATCAGGCGCTGGTCGCTGCACCAGCTGTAGCCGCCCTCCACCGGCATGACGCCACGTTCGACCAGCAGCCGCGCACACGGCTCGCTGAGCTGGTTGGCCATCATGCGCGCACGCACCGGTGCGGCCAGGTCGGAAAACACGCGCAGCTTCTTCGATGGCAATGCGCGAACGGCGCGCACATGCTCACGCAGGCGCTGTGCGGTTTCATCTTCCGGCCCGCGCAGGCCACCGAGCGCTTCGATGGCAATCAACCGTTCCACGCGCTCCGGCGCCGCCGCAGCGGCAAGGCTGGCAATGCCGGCGCCCATGGAATGGCCGAGCAGCGTGAAGCGCTCCCAGCCCAACGCATCGGCCACCTCGAGCACGTGGCAGATCGCGCCGGGCGTGTTGTACTGCGTGCCCGGCGGCAGGTGCGCGCTATGGCCGTGCCCGGGCAGGTCGATGGCGACCAGCTCCAGTCCGGGCAGCGCAGCGGCCAGTGGAATGAAGCTGGCGGCGTTGTCGAGCCAGCCGTGCAGGGCCAGCACGCGCGTACCTTCCGCGGCCGCCGAACGCAGGCCGGCCACGGAAGTGCCGGCAACCGGCAGCACAAACGGTTTGAGCGTCATGCCAACGCCGCGATGCTCAGCCGCGACAACGCCATGGCGTGCGCGGGATCAGCGTTGAGGCAGGGGATGTAGCGCATCTGCGCGCCCCGCGCAGCGACGGTTTCGGTGAAGCCCAACGCCACTTCCTCCAGCGTCTCAAGGCAGTCGGTGGCGAAGCCCGGGCAGACCACGTCGATCTGTTTGACGCCGCGCCCGGCCATCGCCCACAGCGTCGGTTCGGCATACGGCTGCAGCCACTTCTCGCGGCCGAAGCGCGACTGGTAGGTGAGCTGCCACTCGCCGTCGGCCAGGCCCAGTGCATGCGCGATCGCCTGCGCACTGGCTTCGCAGCGCTGCGGATAGGGGTCGCCAGCATCGGCCAGGCGCTGCGGGATGCCGTGGAAGGAAAACACCAGCTGCTCGCCGCGCCCGTGCTGCTCCCACCACTGGCGGATGCTGCCGGCGATCGCTGCCACCCAATCCGGGTCGGTGGCGTAATCGCGGATCAGGGTCACGGTGACGCCCGGGTGGCGGGGCTGCCAGCCGCGCACCTGGTCCTCGATGGAAGCGGTGGTGGTGGTCGAATACTGCGGATACAGCGGCAGCACCACGATGCGGCGCATGCCCTCGGCAGCCAGCCGGTCCAGCTCGGCAGTGAGCGCGGGGGCACCGTAGCGCATGGCGTGGCGGATGCGCAGGTTGGGCATCAGCTGTTGCATGGCGTCGGCCAGGCGGCGGGTGTAGACCATCAGCGGTGAACCGTCAGGCAGCCACACCTGGGCGTACTTGGCCGCCGAGCGGCCACTGCGCAGCGGCAGGATCAGCCCATGCAGCAAGGGCTTCCACAACAGCGGCGGGATCGCGACCACGCGCGGGTCGCTGAGGAATTCGGCCAGGTAGCGCCGGACCGCCGGAGCGGTGGGCGTCTCGGGTGTGCCTAGATTGACCGCCAGCACGGCGGTGTCGGGTGCGTCGAGCATGGGCGCCATTCTCGCAGGTCTGCGCGACGGGGAGCACGTACTCATTGCGGATTCATTGGAACCCCACTAATTTCGGGGAGAGCGTATCGACCCACGGCCGATACCTACCGGTTTCCCCCCGGTAGATCGATATCGCCGTTTTTGAATCGGTTGCCTTTCGATTCCCCTTTTCTGGAGCACCCATGCGCCGCTTGAGCCTTGTACTGCTGATTTCCGCCAGCCTGTTGTCCACCCAGGCAATGGCCGGGCCGGAGGAAGACCAGCGCGCCCGCAATGCGGTGCGCGTGCTGAACGACATCCAGAACATTCCCGAGCAGGGAATTCCTGACAAGTTGCTGGACGAAGGCCGTGCGATCGTCGTCATTCCCGACACGATCAAGGCCGGCCTGGTCATCGGCGGCCGCCGCGGGCATGGCCTGATGTCGGTGAAGAATGCCGACGGCAGCTGGTCCAACCCCGTGTTCATGAAACTCACCGGCGGCAGCATCGGCTTCCAGGCCGGCGTGCAGTCCTCGGACGTGGTGCTGGTGTTCCGCAACGACCGCAGCCTGGACAGTCTGGTCAACGGCAAGTTCACCCTGGGCGCCGACGCCGGCGTCGCAGCCGGTCCGGTCGGGCGTAATGCGGCAGCCGCTACCGATGGCCAGCTGAAGGCCGAGATCTGGTCGTGGTCGCGCGCGCGCGGCCTGTTTGCCGGCGTGGCGCTGGATGGTGCGGTGCTGCAGATCGACGATGCGGCCAACCTGGACGCCTACGGCAGCAACACCACGCCGCGCATGGTGTTCGAGGGCCGCGTGGGCGAGGCGCCGTCGACAGACGTGGTCGCGTTCCGCGACCGCCTGGAAGAGGCTACTTACGCCGCCCGTCAGAACCGCGGCACGGCGGGTACGCGCGCGCCAGCACCCCGGGCAGCACCAGCGCAGACACCCCAGCAGGCCGCACCGGCGGTAGCTGAACAGGCCAATGCCGGCGCCACCACCGCGCCGCTGCAGGCTGTTCCGGCGCAGCCGGCACCGCAGCAGGGCTTCCAGCCGGTGGGTGAAGGTGAAGTCCGCACCGAATCGCTGGACGGCAACTGACTTTCGTCACGCGCGCCGTCCTACCGGCGGTGCGCTATGCTCAACCCCTTGTTACCGGGTAATGCGAGCAGCACATCATGGGCAGTATGAGCTTGTGGCATTGGGTGGTGGTACTGGTCATCGTTCTGCTGGTGTTCGGCACCAAGAAGCTGACCAGTGGCGCCAAGGACCTTGGCAGTGCCGTCAAGGAATTCAAGAAGGGCATGCGCGACGAGGACAAGCCGACCGCGCACCTGAGCGATGAGTCGCGTCCGCAGGACCCGACGACGACATCGCAGAACGAGCACGACCGCGACCGGCGCTGATCAGGGCGGCATGGCGTGTTCGACATCGGTTTCAGTGAACTGCTGCTCATCGCGGTAGTAGCGTTGGTCGTGCTGGGTCCCGAGCGTCTGCCCAAGGCAGCCCGCTTCGCGGGCCTGTGGGTGCGGCGTGCGCGCAACCAGTGGGATTCGGTGAAGCAGGAGCTGGAACGCGAACTGCACGCCGACGAGATCAAGCGCCAGTTCCGCGACGCGCAGGATTCGGTGCGCGATACCGAGGCGCAGCTGCGCGCCAGTGGTGAGGCGGTCCGCCGCGAAGCCGAGCAGGTGCGGCGCGAAGCCGAACAGGTGCGGCGCGAAGCCGATGCGCCGGCCGGCACCGATGAGCCGGTCATGACCGGGCCGGCGCCGGGTTCGCCGGCGAGCGTGGCCCAGCATGTGGTGGCGCCCGAACCCGAACCCGAACCCGTAGCCGAGGAACCACGCGATGCGATGGCGCCGCCGGGCATCGATGGACAAGCGCCGCGCGATCCGCTGCCTACAACGCCGGAGGCCCCGCGATGAGCGGTAACGAGACGCCGGAAAGCGGGCTGATCGAACACCTGATCGAGCTGCGTGCGCGCCTGATGCGGGCGTTGATCGGGCTGGGTGTGGTGCTGCTGGGGCTGATGCCGTTTTCGCGGCAGATCTACACGTGGTTGGCGCAGCCGTTGATTTCGCAGTTGCCGAACGCGCAGTCGATGATCGCGATCAATCCGGCGGGGGCGTTCTTCGCGCCGCTGAAGCTGACCTTCTTCGTGGCGCTGTTCGTGGCGGTGCCGTGGCTGTTGTACCAGCTGTGGGCGTTCGTGGCGCCGGGGCTGTATGCGCGCGAGCGGCGGCTGGCAGTGCCGCTGCTGGTGACGTCGGTGCTGCTGTTCTACATCGGTTGTGCGTTCGCCTACTTCCTGGTGCTGCCGGCGGTGTTCCACTTCCTGACCACGTTCCGCCCGGAGGTGATTGCGATCACGCCGGATGCGAATGCGTACCTGGATTTCGTGCTGGCGATCTTCTTCGCGTTCGGCAGCAGTTTCGAGCTGCCGGTGGCGATGGTGATCCTGACCCTGCTGGGCTGGATCACGCCGCAGCAGTTCAAGGACGGCCGCGGTTACGCGATCGTGGGCATCTTCGTGCTGGCGGCGGTGCTGACCCCGCCGGACGTGGTGTCGCAGCTGATGCTGGCCATTCCGATGTGCCTGCTTTATGAGCTGGGAATTCATGCTTCGCGGTGGCTGGTACCTGCGAAGGGTGATGAGCAAACGAGCCGGTAGCGCCGACCGTTGGTCGGCCCACGTAGCCTGCGGCGCCGTCGCCATCGTTTCGGTTGTTTCAACGCGTTACCGGGCGTTGAGGGGCTGAGGGCGGTCGTTTGGGAACCGCCCCAACCGGCGCTGGCCTCCCCAGCCCGTATCACCTAAAACGCTTCCGTTGCCGTTGCCGTTGCCGTCAATCAAGCCGCGAAAATATTCCCAGGCCCGTTCGACGGCGGCACCGGCGGCGGCGCGACGCGGCCGCGGTGGGCGAACATCTGGTTCCAGGCGGCGTATACCGCGCCGACGTACAACGGCATGATCACCGCGGTGTTGGTCAGCTGCATCACGAACGCAGCTGCACCTGCACCGCCGGCCATCAGCGCCAGCTGCATCACGATGATCATCACGAAGTAGATGCACATCGCCGCGATCAGGCCCAGCAGCATGAACACCGCCATCGCGCCGAAGTTGCGGACGCAGCCCTGCAGGCTCATGCGCAGCGCGTGCATGCCGCTCTGGTGATCGAACACCACCAGCGCCGGCTGGGTGAACATGGCCATGCTCAGCGCCACGAACGTGCCGAACGCGATCACCAGCCACAGCAGGATGCGCATCACCGGCACGCCCGCCATCAGCGCCATGGTCTGCTCGTTGCTCGGCGTCGCGCCGGACTGCTGCAGCTCCTGCATCCTGCGGAACATCTCGGCCGAGGCGCTCAGGCCGTCGGTACCCATCATCACGTACAGCAGCGTGCCCAGCGCGATCACCGCGATCAGCTGGATCGCCAGCGGCACCAGCAGGTGAGTCACGCGGCGGTCGCGGATCGGCTGCAGCAGGTGGGCCGGCGCGGCGCGGTGGCCCTGGGCCACTTCGCTCACCGCGACCAGCATGCCACCGAACACCAGCGGGCCTACCGCCACGGAAACCAGCTGGAGCAGGATGCCGAGCCAGCTGGGCAATGCCTGCGCCAGCACCAGGATCAGCGAACTGACCAGCATGCCGATCACGCCAAGGACTGCCAGCTGCAGCGGCGCACGGCGATACAGGGAGAACGCGTCCAGCAGCCATTGGGCGCCCGCCGAGGCGGGCAGCTTGCGAATTTCGCTCATACCATTCCGGAACAGGGGGAAGGGCGCGTGCGCCCCGAATCCCAACGATTATCCCTGTTTTTTTTGCGCACCACCTGAAGGAAAGGACCCGTCCGGCGGTTTGTCAGTTGTTGCGTGCCTGGCGGACGAACCGGCGCAGCAGCTGGCGGGCCAGCGGGGCCGCACTGACGCCGCGCGCCACGCTGCGCGCGCAACCGCCGTGGCGGCTGATGCATTCGGCACGGGCCCGCACGTAGCCGCGCATGTGGTGGGTGGCGAACTCGGGGTGGAACTGCACGCCCCAGGCCTGCTGGCCCCAGCGGAAGGCATGGCAGTTGTCCTGCGCCGAGCGGGCCAGGATGGCCGCGCCTTCGGGCGCACGCAGCACCGTCTGCAGGTGGGTGGCGTGGGCCGGAAAGCGTGCCGGCAGCCCGGCGAACAGCGGGTCGTCTACGGCCGAGGGCTCCAACGCCAACTCGATCGTGCCCGATTCGCGCCCGGCAGGGTTGTAGGCCACTTCGCCGCCCAGCGCGTGCGCCAGCAGCTGGTGGCCGTAGCAGATGCCGAACACCGGGCGGTTGTCATGGGCGGCGGCGCGCAGCCACTGCGCGCTGCGCTCGCTCCAGTCGGCGCGGTCGGTCACGTAGGCGGCCGAGCCGCTGATGATCACCCCAGCGAAATCGCGGGGGTCGGGCAGCGCGCCACCGTGCTCCACGTCCACCACCACCGTCTCGTCGGCATCCAGCCCGGCCGCGACCCGGATCCAGTGCGGAAAACGGCCGTACCGGCGCAGCGAGGCGACCGGTTGGCCGGTTTCAAGAATCAGGAAGGGCGAGCGGTTCATCGGGGGGAGGCAGCACGCTGAGGACTTCCTCGATTGTAGTCAGCCCTGCCGCCACCTTTTCAAGCCCCGCGCGGCGCAGGGTTCGTACTCCTTCAGCACGGGCGGCCCGGCTGAAACCGGCCAGATCCATGTCCGCGCGGATCCGCCCGCGCAGCCGCGGACTCAATGGCAGCAACTCATACAGGCCCACCCGGCCCAGGTAACCGGTGCGCCGGCAATCGATGCAGCCGGCCGGTGCATATGGCGTGGGCGACTCTGGTAATGCTTCATCGGCATCAGCCAGCACCGCCCATTGGGCCGCGCTGAGCGGCTTGGGCACCTTGCAGTGCGGGCACAGGGTACGGACCAGGCGCTGGGCCAGTACCCCGTTGATGGTGCTGGCCAGCAGGTAATGCGGCACGCCCAGGTCGAGCAGGCGGGTGATCGCCGAGGGCGCGTCATTGGTGTGCAGGGTGGACAGCACCAGGTGGCCGGTCAGCGAGGCCTGCACCGCCATCTGCGCGGTTTCCAGGTCGCGGATTTCACCGATCATGATGATGTCCGGGTCCTGCCGCAGCAGGGTGCGCACACCGGCGGCGAAGTCCAGGTCGATGTTGGTCTGCACCTGCATCTGGTTGAACTCCGGCGCGATCATTTCGATCGGGTCCTCCACCGTGCACACGTTCACGTCCGGAGTGGCCAGCCGCTTCAAGGTGGAATACAGGGTGGTGGTCTTGCCCGAGCCGGTGGGGCCGGTGACCAGCACGATACCGTGCGGGCGCTCCACCAGCGCGGTCCAGCCGGCCGCTTCCTGCGGGCTGAAGCCCAGCTGGTCGATGCTCTTGAACGCCGCGTCCGGGTCGAAGATGCGCATCACGCACTTCTCGCCGAACGCCGTGGGCATGGTCGACAGGCGCATTTCAACCTCGCGCCCACCCGGCGAGCGGGTCTTGATGCGGCCATCCTGCGGCCGGCGACGTTCGGCCAGGTCCATGCGGCCCAGCACTTTGATGCGGCTGACCACGGCGGTCATCACCGCAGGGGGCACCTCGAACACCTTGTGCAGCACCCCGTCGATCCGGAAGCGCATGCGCCCCATGTCGCGGCGCGGCTCCAGGTGGATGTCCGAGGCGCGCTGTTCGAAGGCGTACTGCAGCAGCCAGTCGACGATGTGGACCACGTGCTGGTCGTCGGCGTTCACGTCGCCGGCGCGACCCAGTTCGACCAGCTGCTCGAAGCTGGGCAGGGTGCCGTTGGTCTCGCTGCGGGAACCGCTGCGCGCGCCGCGCACCGAACGGGTAACCCCGTAGAACTCCATGGTGTAGCGGTGCAGGTCCAGCGGGTTGACCATCGCCAGTTCGATCCGGCGGCGGGTCAGGTGCTGCAGGTCGAGCAGCCATTCCTGGGCCAGCGGTTCGCTGGTGGCCACCAGCAGGCGCTCGCTGTCCACCGCCAGCGGCAGGAAGCGGTGGCGGCGGGCGTATGCGTGGGAGACCAGCGCGGTCACCGCCGATACGTCCACGCGGGTGGGGTCGATGCGCAGGTAGCGGGTTCCGGTGCGCCCGGCCAGCCACTGGGTCAGCCGTTCCAGGCCCAGTTCACCGCCGCTGGCGGCGGCCAGCTTCAGGTTGGCCAGCAACACCAGCGGGTGCACTTCGCTGGCGTTCCGCGCGCCTTGGCCGCTGAAACGGATGCGGTCCACGTCGCCTGCCGCGACCAGGCCGTCGGCAACCATCGCCGCAGCGACCTGTTCGAAGACCAGCCGGCCCGGCGGCAAGGGCCCCGGGACGGGAACGGGGGCGAGCGTAGCCGGAGAGCGGTGTTCCATGGCGCCAGAATCCTCGGAGCGGGGCGGTATGGCCTGGGCGGGGTGCCCGGACTGCCGTCGCGCGGTCCATCGCTATACTAGCGCACCCCCTTTGCAGGCAAGAATCCGCCGCATGTCCGCGACCCAGAACGTTCCGATCACTTTCCAGGGCCTGATCCAGACCCTCAACCAGTATTGGGCGCAGCAGGGCTGCGTGCTGATCCAGCCGCTGGACCTGGAGGTCGGTGCAGGCACCTTCCATCCGGCCACCTTCCTGCGCTCGATCGGCCCGGAAAGCTGGAATGCCGCGTATGTGCAGCCGTCGCGCCGCCCCACCGACGGCCGCTACGGCGAGAACCCCAATCGCCTGCAGCGCTACTACCAGTACCAGGTGGCGATGAAGCCCAGCCCGGACAACATCCAGCAGCTGTATCTGGATTCGTTGAAGGCACTGGGCATCGACCCGCTGGTGCACGATCTGCGCTTTGTCGAGGACAACTGGGAATCGCCGACGCTGGGTGCCTGGGGCCTGGGGTGGGAAGTGTGGCTCAACGGCATGGAAGTGACCCAGTTCACTTACTTCCAGCAGGCGGGTGGCCTGGAGTGCAGGCCGGTGCTGGGCGAGATCACCTACGGTCTCGAGCGCCTGTGCATGTACCTGCAGAACTGCGACAACGTGTATGACCTGGTCTGGACCTACGGCCCGGACGGCACGCCGGTGACCTACGGCGACGTGTACCTGCAGAACGAAGTCGAGCAGAGCACCTACAACTTCGAATATGCCGACGTGGAAGAACTGTTCCATCGCTTCGACGCCTGCGAGAAGGAAGCGCAGAAACTGGTCGAGGTGGGGTTGCCGCTGCCGGCCTATGAGCAGGTGTGCAAGGCCAGCCATTCGTTCAACCTGCTGGATGCGCGCCGCGCGATCAGTGTGACCGAGCGCCAGCGCTACATCCTGCGCGTGCGCGCGCTGGCCCAGGCGGTGGCGAAACTGTATGAAGCCAAGCGCCTCGAAGCGGTGGCTGCCAAGGAGGTTCAGGCATGAGCACGATGCTGCCGCTGCTGATCGAGCTGGGTACCGAAGAACTGCCGGTGAAGGCGCTGCCAGGCTTGGCACAGGCGTTCTTCGATGGCGTGGTGGACGGCCTTTCCAAGCGTGGCGTAGCCGTGGACCGTGGCGATGCCAAGCCGCTGTCGACGCCGCGCCGGCTGGCGGTGCTGCTGCCCGGCGTGGCCGTGGAGCAGCCCGAGCAGAAGGGCGAAATGCTGGGCCCGTACCTGAACATCGCGCTGGACGCCGACGGCCAGCCGACCAAGGCGCTGCAGGGCTTCGCCGCCAAGGCCGGGATCGACTGGACCGCGCTCGAGCGCACCCGCGATGCCAAGGGCGAGCGCTTCGTGCACCGTTCGGTGACCCCGGGCGCACGCACTGCCGCGTTGCTGCCGGAGGTGCTGGCCGAAGCGCTGGCCGGCATGCCCATTCCCAAGCCGATGCGCTGGGGCAGCCACAGCTACGGCTTCGCGCGTCCGGTGCACTGGCTGGTGCTGCTGCATGGCAAAGAAGTGATCGAAGCTGACGTACTGGGGTTGAAATCCGACCGCATGAGCCGTGGCCATCGCTTCATGCACGACAAGACCGTGTGGCTGTCCTCGCCGCACGACTATGTGAGCTCGCTGCAGGCCGCTTACGTGCTGGTCGACGCCGACGCACGCCGCGCGCGCATCGTCGAGGCAGTGAATGCCGAAGCCGCTGCGGCCGGTGGCCAGGCGCGGATCACCGCCGACAACCTGGAACAGGTGGTCAACCTGGTTGAATGGCCCGCCCCGGTGCTGTGCAGCTTCGAGCGCGAGTTCCTGGCGGTGCCGCAGGAAGCGCTGATCGAAACGATGGAAATCAACCAGAAGTTCTTCCCGGTGCTCGATACCAGCGGCAAGCTCACCGAGAAGTTCATCGGCATCGCCAACATCGAGTCGAAGAACGTAGCCGAAGTGGCCAAGGGCTACGAGCGGGTGATCCGCCCGCGCTTCGCCGATGCCAAGTTCTTCTTTGATGAAGACCTGAAGCAGGGCCTGGAATCGATGGGCGACGGCCTGACGTCCGTCACCTACCAGGCCAAGCTGGGCTCGGTGGCCGACAAGGTGCAGCGCGTGGTGGCGCTGGCTGGCCTGATCGCACCGCAGGTGGGTGCCGACCCGGTGCTGGCCAAGCGTGCCGCGTTGCTGGCCAAGAACGACCTGCAGTCACGCATGGTCAATGAATTCCCGGAACTGCAGGGCATTGCCGGCCGTCATTACGCCGTGGCCGGTGGCGAATCGCCGGAGGTCGCGCTGGCTATAGACGAGGCCTACCAGCCCCGCTTTGGCGGCGACGACATCGCGTTGTCGGCCTTGGGCAAGGTGCTGGCCATTGCCGAGCGCCTGGATACCCTGGCCGGTGGTTTTGCCGCCGGGCTGAAGCCGACCGGCAACAAGGATCCGTTCGCGCTGCGCCGCAATGCGCTGGGCCTGGCCCGGACGATCATCGAATCGGGCTTCGACCTGGACCTGCGCGCGCTGCTGCACTCAGCGCTTGAGTCCATTCGGCAGCAAAGTGAAGCAACCGCCATCGAGGCGACCGTCAAGAAGATGAAGCAGATGGATTCGACGGGAATCCAGGCGCAGTCGATGGAGGTGAAATCTTTGCCTGTTGATGCAGACAGTCTCTCCCTCGATCTGTACGACTTCATCCTCGACCGCCTGCGCGGCTACTACGCCGACAAGGGCGTGCCGGCCACGCACTTCAATGCAGTGGCCGAGCTGAAGCCGGCGTCGCTGTACGACTTCGACCGTCGCATCGACGCCATCGGCACGTTCGCAGCGCTGCCGGAAGCCGAGGCATTGGCTGCTGCCAACAAGCGCATCCGCAACATCCTGCGCAAGGCCGAGGGAGAGATTCCCGGAATGGTCGATCCGGCGCTGCTGGCCGAGCCGGCCGAAAGCGAACTGGCCGGAGCCGTGGAAGCGGCCATCGACGACAGCAACGCCAGCCTGCACCAGAAGGATTACGTCAGCGTGCTGGCGCGGCTGGCCCGCCTGCGTCCGCAGGTGGATGCGTTCTTCGACGCGGTGATGGTCAACGCCGAAGATCCGGCGCTACGTGGCAACCGCCTGGCCCTGCTCAAGCGCCTGGGCGACCGCCTGGGCAGCGTGGCGGCGATCGAGCATCTGTCCAGCTGACGGCAACAGCCTGATCGCGTCTCACCCTTGAAAGCGCCCGACTGGTTCGGGCGCTTTCTTTTTATGCGCATTTGCTCGAATGCGACGAAAACTGCAATCAATCTGAATATTGATTGAGCGCATCAACTGAAAACGTAGCAAACGATAAATTCGTGCAATCGGTATTCCCCGGCGCCGCGTGATCATCCCGCGCCGCTCGTCCCTGCGGCAATGACATGCCGCGCGCCTTCCACGCCGGCCCGCCCCCGCTTCGCACGGAAGTACCGCCCAATGCCCAAGTTGCCGATCGCCGCTGCAGACTTTCCCACTTTCAACCGCTTCACCGCACTGGCCGGCGAAAGCGCGGCCCAGGACCAGGCCATCGCACCCAAGCGCATCTGCAATGCGCCCGCGCCCCGTGCCAGCAGTAGAGCCGCACCGACGCAGGTGCTGAATCCACGCGAGGCGGCGGTACGCGAGGCGATCCTCGCCACCGGCGCACCCGAGAGCCGGGCACTGGTACGCACGCTGGAGAATTACCTGGCCAGCGCCACCACGCCCGAGGCGCGCGATACGGTGACGCTGCGCATGGAACAGGCGCTGGCCGCACGCGGACACGATGTGGCGGTGCTCCGCGACCTGCGCATCCATGCGCTGGACAGCGTGCTGACCCGGGCCGCGTGGACCACGTTGATGGCCGAACTGCCGGGCTGGGCCAGCAGCGCCCTGACCGCAGGACAGCTGGCGCGCAGCGTGTTCACCGGGACCTGGAGCTGCGTGGCGACTGTGTTGCCGTCGTTGGCGGCGGCGCTGCCTACGCTGCGCACCCACGCCGATTTCGACGCACTGGTGCAGTCGCTGCCCGAGTCGGTTCGCAGCGGTCTGTGGACCCTGCATGAGAGCGTCGCGCAGGCCGATGCGCAGTCGCGTCCCAACCTCGGCGGCGGGCACCTGTTGTCGGCGTTGGCGGTGGCGGCGTTGCTGTGGCAGCTGCGGCAGCAGTTGCCCAAGCCCTCGGGCCAGCTGCAAGGTATCGGTAAGTTCATCGCCGATCTGCCTGGGCACTGGCAACAGCTCGCCGTGCTGAACGGGGTGGGCGGAGCGCTGTTCAAGCCGGTCGAGGCGACCGGGGGTGCCGATCTGACAGCGCCCAAGGTCAAGCTGACGCCCGAGCAAAAACAGGCGCGCACCCTGCACCAGGATGCGGTGAACCGCGGCAGCGACGTGGTGCCAGACTGGAACCCGGCCATTGACCATGTGGGGCTGTCGGCCGCGCCCGGCACATTGCAGCCGGGCAGCGCCATCGCCGCGCCGCCAGCAGGATTGCTCGACGCCGCCCCAGACGCCGCCACCTCGCCGGCCAGCCGCCAGCGGGGCGGCGTGCTCGCCTGGCTGGGCGCCGGCATCGCGGCACTGGGCCACACCGTGCGCGGCGGTTTCCAGGCCGTGCCGCAGGCGCCGCCTGCGGTGGAAATGACCTTGATGGGCGCCTCGGCACTCAAAGAGGTCACCGCGACCACGCCGCTGGTTCCCACGGAAGTGGCAGCCGCCACGGGCACAGCGGCGACGCGCGCGTTCCCCGGTCTGCGCAGGACACCGTTGGCCGCGGCCGCAGGGTTGGCCGTGACGGGCGTCGGCGCGTTGGCGATGGGGCTGAAAAACCATTTCTGGCCTGACAGCGCGGCGGCAACACCTGCCGAACTTGCAGAGCGCCTGGCTACGCAGGTGGCAGAACTTCCCAACGGTCACTGGGGTACCGGCCTGGATCGGGTGCTGGGGGAACTGGAGATCACCCAGCGTGGCGCGCGCATGCGACGTGCCGCGCCAGATGCCACGTCGACACCCTCCGGAGCCACCGCCGACGTCGGCACGCAGGTTCAGGACGTCCCTGCCGATCTGCTGGACGCGCTGCGCGCCGACCCCGCGCTGATGCAGCAGGTGCAGTCGATGCGGTTGTGGTCGGTCGCAGTGGCGCGCGACATCGCCGCTCAGCCGGGCTGGGCATGGGTGGCGACGCTGCCGGCGTCGGAACAGGAACTGCTGGTGAGCCAGTGGCAGGCGCTGCGCGCGCTCACCCCGGCACTGGCCGCGGTGGAAGCGGCGACCGATACCGCGATCACCTCGGCATTGCAGGACGTGGGCTGGCGCGGCGAGTGGCGGGATATCGAGGTACGCCTGCCGTCCGTGGAGGTGGCGGGCGTGAAGGTGGACGATCGCCTGCCGCTGCTGCAGTTCTGCCTGGCCCGCGAGGCCCGCGATGGGGAGCATTCGTTCCTGCGCGATGACGTCCCGGTATCGGCGGCGGAGTGGGCGCAGTTGGACCGGTTTGTTACGGGGACTGACGCGCCACGCCTGCGTGCGGCGATCAACGCGCGGGTCGAGCAGGTGCGTCCGGCGCTGAGCCGCGCGCTGCAGGCGCGGCTGGTGATCGATGCGCTCAAGGCCAAGGCGCACGGTGTGCTGGGCAGTGGCAGCGCGTACCGGCGTGGCGCCGACGTCGTACTCGGCTTCCTGCAGGGCACCGGTGCGGTTGAGCGCGCCGCGTTGACCTACGTCGACCGCCTGCGTGACGGCAGCACGGTGACGGTGCAGGTGCCCAATTACCTGGTGCTGCGCAGTGCCAGCGACGATCCGGCCCTCAGCGGCCAGGTGGTGCTGTACCGCTCGGACCTGTCCAGTTTCCAGGCATTCGGCGATGAAAGTGCGTTCCGCCAGTTCCTGGACACCCAGCGTGCCCGCATCGGTGCGTTCGCCGCCGACGGTGGCATCGACCACACCCTGGCCGGCGACATCGTGCAGGCTGCGTTGCCGGCCCAGCGCGCCGCCGTGCGCGGCCTGGTGCAGTCGTGGGAAGCGCGGTTGGCGCGCTACCAGAGCGGCCAGCGCGGGCCGCAGGCGTGAAATCCCGGCGAGAGTTTCCAGTTGGAATTCGCCCGGGTAGACCAGGCCGAAGGCGCACGCCAGCAGTGGGCCTACGCGCTGGTGGCGCATGGGCAGGCGCTGGCGCAGGAGCGCCTGGACCGAAATCTGCTGCGCTGGAGCCCGCTGGGCATCGCCAACCTTGCTGCCGAAAAGGCGTATCAACAGAAACAGGACACTGCGCTGCAGACCTTGCGCCAACACGCCAAGCCCACCGTTGGCGTGGCCATGGCTGAAGCGTTGCGTCGCGCGGGCTGGCGCGGCGCGCCGGAGAGCATTGATCCGGACCAGATACGGCTGCGGCTGGGCGGGCAGGAAATGGACCTGACCGACTGGGCCACCAGCGGCTGGCAGCGCCATGGGCTGCACCCCGATGCGATGCCGATCAACCTGCCGGTCTTCTCGCCGGATGCGGCGGGCATGCCGAACACGCGGCTGGACGCGGCGCCGTGGCTGGACGATGACACGGTCGACGCGATGAAACTCACCGCCTACCGGCGTGACGCACAGGACCAGGTGAGCGAGGACGCCGTGGTGAGTCAGGCGTTGCAGGACCCCGCGTTGCGCCGCGCGATCTGCGTCGAGCTGGAATCCTTCGCCGACAGCAACCGCCTGGCCGAGGCCTACCTCGCCCACCTGCACGCGTTGCCTGATACGACCGACGGGCAGGCCTTCGCCGCCGTGCTGGGCAACCAGATCCGGGCGCGCACCGCCTGGATGATCGAGGTGGCGCGGCAGGACGGTGCGCTGGATGCGGCCACCCACGCCGCGCTGACGGCGGCGCACGCCAGCCTGGACCCGGACGGTGCACGGGCATCGTCGCTGCACGGCGTCTCGCTCAAGGGCCATGCGATCGTCGGGCTGTGGGCGATCCGCACGCCGCGCGGGCGCTACGTGTTCCTGCCCGATACCGCGCAGGGTGATCGCGTGCTGGATGAGCGCGCGTTCGGCGACTGGTTGCGTCAACCCGAAGCGGAAGGCTACGTCCGCGCGCGTGCGCAGTACCGGCACCACCCCGACCTGGCGGCGATGTTCGAACACACCGCGTCCAGCCGCGGTATTCCGGTCGGCTTTACGCTCACGCGCGGCCCGCAGGCCGCCGCCGCCGCCTTGATCGCCGCGCGCATCAGCGATGTGGACGAAAAGACGGTGAGCCCGCGGGAACAGTTGGTCGAGACCCTCAAGGTGATCGGCGCGATCAGCGTTGGTGCAGTGTGCACATTGGCCAGCGCCGGTGCCGGTGCCGCCCTGTGCGCGGCAGGTTCGCTGGCGCATGTGTGGGCCAGCATCCAGGAAGGCCTGGATTTGATGGAACGCGGCAACGTGAACGGCGCCATCCTTGAGTTCGGCGGGGGGTTGCTCGACGCCGTGGACATCGCCCAGGTGAGCGCGGTCCCGGCGATGCTGTTCCGCTTGGGGCGCGGCGCACTGCGAACGCCCACCGAGGCCGCGCAGGCGCTGGTGCAGTGGAAGGCGCAGGGCCGTGGGTTCGACCGTAGCGGCGCGCTCACCGACGCGCTGGCCGTGCCACGGTCGGCGCTGGACGAGGTGCCGATGCTGACCCGTGATGCGCGCGGCGGCGGCACGCTGTACCTGCAGAACGGGCGCGAGTACCTGCAGCACGGCGGCGCCTTCGTGGAGACCTGGTTGGACCCGCACGGCATCCGTCGCCTGCGCGATCCGCGCGACGCCAGCGCGGCGGGTGCACCGGTCCGCTACCAGCACGGCCAGTGGCGGCGCATGGACCAGCGGCCGGCGGTGCGTGGCGGCACCACGCCGTTGCCGGACCTGGACACGCCAGACTGGGTCAAGGCCGTGCCCGAAGCCGGCGTGCTGCCGCCGGCGAAGCTGGACGAAATCGAGGCGGTATTCGGCTTCGTGACCCTCAAGCAGCGCCCGGACACCGACCTGCTGCAGACCGTGCGCGAGCTGACCATGAAGGCGCGGATCCAGCAGATCTGCGATGCGCCCGAGACGCTGGGCCTGCCCGGCGACGAAGCGGTGATCCTGCGGGCGTGGGCCGATACGCGCGCGCTGGGCAACGGACGCAGTGTGGAAACCTACATCGAGGACGTCGGCGACTGGACGCGGGTGGCGCGCTTCGGCACCGGGCCGGTCGGCCTGCGCGTACTCACCGAGGATGCGCGCACGCTGCCAACCCTGGAAACGCTGGTCGAGGCGGCCGACGAGCAGGCGCTGATCGAGCGGCTGGGATTGGACGACGGCGCCACCCCCGAGCAGCTGATGGCGGCGGTGCGCAATGCACTGGGGCGCACCGTTGCCGCTGTTCCCGCGCAGAGCCTGCAGAGCTGGCAGCGCTGGGCGGCGATGCAGCACCGCCTGCCGGCAGCGGCAGACAACCTGGTCAAGCACTACCCGGCGCTGACCCGGGCCGAGGCCGAAGCGCTGGTGAACGGCGACCGCGAACTCAAGCAGCACGCCGAATCCTGGCTGTTCCCGCAGCAGACCGCAGCCAAGGTGGCCGACGTGCTCGGCAACCGCTCGCGGCGACAGCAGCGCGAAGCGGTGGTGAGCGGGCGCATCCGCTCGCTGTCTGAAGTGCAGGAGCTGGGCAGCCACCTGCAGGACATCGTGCCGGGGCGCGCCTGGAGCATCGCCGCCGACACCACCACGGACGCAGCCATGCTGGTGTTCCGCCGCGCCTCGCAGGACGGCGTTGCCGGCCAATTGGCATTCGCTGCCGATGGCCGGCCCTACATTCCCGCTTCCGCTGGCAGCGGCAACCGGGTGCAGAGCTGGCAGGAGGGCGTCTTCGAGCAGTTGAACGCGGCCGAGCGGCAGCAGCTGTCCACCCCGGAGGGGCTGCGCCGCGCGGTGGTCGACCACATGAAGCAGACCCCGCTGATGCGCGTGTGTACGCTGCCGCGGATGCCCGGGGTCCGGGTCAGGCGCGGCGTGGACGGGTGCGACCCGCCTGCCGCCGTGTCATTGACCACGGAGGAGGTTGCCACCCGTGACGCGGTCAACGCGGAGCTCTACCAGCTCCATCAGCGCGCCGAGCGGGAATACGCCGGCATCCACGCGCTGCAGCTCGAATCCGAAGCGTTGAAGGCCGAAAGGCGCGCGCTGCAGGCGCAGGGCCAGACGCTGTCCGAAACCAAACTGGCGCGGATTGCCGAGCTGGCGACAATGGACCTGATGCACGAGCGCAATTTCCGGGTCAAGAACTTCGTGTCCTACGCGCTGGAGGACCTGCGCTTCAATGGCGCACCGCTGCCGCTGCAGGATTTCCCGCTGCAGGGCGGCGCGTACAGCGGGCCGCCGGTGGCGTGGATGAAAGGCAAAGGGTATCTGGGCAACACACCGGTCCGACGCGTATTCGTGGCCGACGACCAGGTGGAGAAAACCTACAAGGGCAAGGGCAAGCAACGCACCGAAACCCCGATTCCACCCAACGATCGCTTCCGTGCCGACTATGCGATGGGTGCCGACCTGCTCACCACCAGCAGCGAACGCGCCCGCAGCTCGGGACGGGTCGAGCTCTCCGAGGACGACCTGCGTGCACGGGTCGGCCCGACGGACGCGGAAGGAACGCCCGGCTGGGTCAGGCTGGCCGATCTAGACGATGCGGACCTGGCGGCAATGCCGCACAGCGCACTGCCCGAGTCGATGCAGAAGCTGCTCGGCGATGCGCAGCCGCTGCCATCGAACCTGCGCGAGCTCACCCCGGGTGCCTATCGCGTGTTCGAGATACGCTCCTGCAGCGAGGGCAAGGTGATCGACAGATGGTTTGATGCGATGGCGGCCGCTGCGCCTGCATTGGCCACGCCATTGCGCGCGCCGGTCAACACGCCCGAGGGAGGGCTCACAGGCCAGATGGCGCTGATGTCGGATATGCACCCCTGCGCCACCAGTTGCGACCGGCGCCTGACCGATCTGATGGACGTTCTGCCCAACCTGCAGACGCGGGTCTACTACCACTTCATGGACAATCCCGAACGTACCGAATGGCGGGTTGGCATGATGGTCGAGCGCGAACTGCAGCGCACCCGGGTGCAATGGGAAGCGGCCGGTGAGGAGATCGACACGGTACGTGCCGGGATCCACAGCGCGTTGCTGGACAAGGCCAACCCGCAGCGTCGCGAGGCGGCCGAGGCCGAGCTGCTGCGCAATCCGCCACGTGCTTCGGACCTGCCGGTACCGCGCCTGTGGCTGCCGACGTCGGTGGAGGATGAAGGCTTCTAACACGTACTGTTCACACTTGGGCAGTGCATCAACGGCGATCATCGCCGCACCCGCACCGTCGTGCCGATACCCTTGGAAGAAAAACATGCAGATCGAACGGAACGGTCCCGGTACCCCGCTGAACCTACTCGGCTCCCCTCATCCGCGCCCTCGCGTGGGCATTGCCGGGCCAGAAACGTCACTGCTTTCCGCTGCACAGGAGCACATGCTCTCAACGCTGCGGGATCCTGACCTGAACTTTGAGGCCCATGACCGCCGCCTCCTCACCGAGGACCTGATGGGACCCGGCGGCTACTTGGCGCAGGGCTGGCTGCCTGAGGACAGCTACCAGGCCGCCCCGGTAACGCTGCTGCGTGAACAGGCGACCTCGCGCGACGGCGTGGCATGGGATGCCATCAACCTGACCCTGCAACCGGGTGTGCAGGTGATCGGCATGCGCAACACCCAAGGTGGCGCCGACAGCTACTTCGTCTGCCAGCCCGATCCGGAGGACGCGCAGGGCCGGTTACGTTTCTTCACTCTCTGCATCGAATCGGGCAGGGACACCGGCGTATATGAAATATTCGTGTCGCCGCCGCGCGACTGGCAGGCCTTTGTCGACCAGTTCGGGTGACCAGGACTGCAGTGAGAACAAGATCGGACACCGAGAGGGTGCGATGATCATCAACGGCGCCGGCCGTCCTTCCTCTCCGCCGCGCGCGACGGCTGCGGGCGACGCAGCCTCCCCCACCCTGGGGGAGGCCTTCGAGCAGGTGCTGGCAACCCGGGAAGGGGATTTCCTGCACTTCGGAAGCGTCGACATGCCGCTGGCCCGTGACGCTTTCCGCTCCCGGATCGCGGCAACCCTGGCGGCGTATCTGGAGCAGGGATTCCTTGAAGGCGACGATGACGCCGGGCCCATACAACGACGGGTGGCCACGGCCGACCACGAGGAGGGCGTTGAGCCGTACATGGTCAATCTCGCGCTGCGCGAGGATGTGCAGGTGTTTGGGATGTACAACAACGACGGCTGTGGCGATTGTTACTATGCCTGCGTGCCGGCGCAGGCCGCGCCCGTGTTCTTCCGCATCAGCATCGAGTCCGGGATGGCCGCCGGCGGTCCGTATGAAATCTCCGTGTCAGATCCCATGGACTGGCAGGCATTCCTGGCCCAACTGCCACCGGTGTGAATATCGCGTGATGTTCGACGCCTGTCGCAAGGCGCTCGCAGGCTTCGTTTTTGGCACGATCCCGCTATCCTGTGCCCATGCCGCCATTGAAATACCTCCTGCCTCTCCTGTTCCTGTCGCTGGCCATTGCCTCGACCGCGCACGCGCGCGGCACCATCGGGAAGGTGGACATCACCGGGTTGGACAGGGATGACGACGCCGAGATCATCGAGAACATCGAGGTCTCGCTGTCGCTGTATGACACCATCGGCGCGCCCCAGGGCGAGTCGCGGCTGGAATACCTGTTGTCGCAGGCCGAGCGCCAGACCCGCCGCGCGCTGGAGCCATTCGGCTTCTACAACCCGGTGATCACCGTGGAAAGCCCGCGCGAGGGCGACGACCTGCACGTGATCATCCATGTCGAGCGCGGGCCGCCGACCGTGGTGCGGCGCGAGAACATCGACATCACCGGACCGGCGCAGCTGGACCAGTACCTGCAGGAAGACCTGGAAAATTTCCGGCCGCGCAAGGGCCAGCGCTTCGAGCACACGCTCTACGACGCCAGCCGGGTCACCATCACCCGGCGCCTGGCCGAGCGCGGCTACTTCGATGCCGATTTCACCCAGCGCCGGGTGGAAATTACCCGTGCCGAGAATGCGGCCGACATCGACCTCACCTGGGACAGCGGCCGCCGCTACAACATGGGTGACATCCGTTTCCACCAGGACTACTTCGTGGAGCGTCTGTTCGATCCACTGGTGTACTGGGAGAAGGGCAGCTACTTCCACGAAGGCAAGCTGGACCGCCTGCGTGAATCGCTGACCAAGCTCGATTACTTCAGCGTGATCGACATCCAGCCGCTGCCGGACCAGGCCGACGAAAACGGCAACGTACCGGTGGACGTCACCCTGACCCGCGCCAAGCGCAGCATCTACACGGCGGGTCTCAGCTACGGCAGCGAAAGCGGCGCAGGTGTGCGCGGCGGCCTGGAGCGGCGCTTCCTCAACAGCCGCGGCCACAAGATGAACACCCAGCTGGACTATGCGCAGAAGCGCAAAAGCCTGGTCACCACCTACCGGGTGCCGGCGTTCAAGTGGCTGGATGGCTGGTACGGACTTACCGCCAGCGCCTACGACGAACAGACCGACTACATCGACCTGCGCAACTTCAAGCTGATCGGCAGCCGCAGCGGCGAGATCAACGAAAACTGGACCGCGATCGCCTCGATCAACGCCCTGCGCGAGCGCTGGCGCTATGCATCGGGTACCGAATTCACCGACGCGATCTACAACACCTCCACGCTGGTGTACCCGCAGCTGGTGGCCGACTACGTGAATGTCGACGACCGCCTGGCGCCGCGCAGCGGCATCAGTGGCAGCGCAACCCTGCGTGGTGGCATTGAAGGGGCTGGCTCGGATACCAGCTTCGTGCAGGCCAGCATGATGCTGCGCTGGTTCATCCCGATCGGCGATGCCGACCGCCTGATCCTGCGCGGCGAAGGCGGCACTACCTGGACCAGCGACCTGGTGGCGATGCCGCCCAGCCTGCGCTTCTTCGCCGGTGGCGACCGCAGCATCCGCGGTTACGCGTTCCGTGAGGTCGGGCCGCGCACACCGCCGCCGGACAGGTTCGCGCTGGGCGCCAAAAACCTGGTGACCGCCTCGGCCGAGTACGAGCACTACTTCAAGGGCGGCCCGTGGGGCGGCGCGGTGTTCGTCGACACCGGCAGCGCCTTCGACAACACCATTGACCTGCATACCGGCGTGGGCGTGGGCATGCGCTGGAAATCGCCGGTCGGTCCGGTGCGCGTGGATATCGCGCACGGCCTCAACAACCCGGATTCGAAGTTCCAGCTGTACCTGAGCGTGGGAGCGGACCTGTGAGCACGCCGACCCCGGCCCCGCACACCCCGCCGCCGCGCGTGCGTTTTTACCGCAAGCGCCGCTTCTGGGCGTGGTCCGGGTTCACCATTCTTGGCCTGGTACTGCTGGCGCTGCTGCTGGTGTACTGGCTGCTGCAGACCGTGGCGGGGCGTGATGTACTGCTGGCGCAGGTGGTGGCGCGGCTCCCCGCCGGCGCCACGCTCACCTGGAGCAGGGTGGACGGCCCGGTGGCCGGGCCGCTGGTGCTGCACCACCTGGATTTCCGCTACGACGATATCCATTTCACCGCCGAGCGCGCGTATCTCGATCCGGATATCCGCCCGCTGCTCGGCCGCAAACTGCGGCTGGATGCGCTGCAGATCAAGAACGCCACGCTGAACCTGGCCAAGAGCGATGAACCGTTCGAGATGCCGTCGTGGCCCGGCTCGCTGCCGCAGATTGAAATGCCGCTGGCGATCCAGGCCGACACCATCATTATCGATGGGTTCCGCATCACCCAGGCGCAGGAACCGGTGATCGACATCGCCAAGCTGCGCGGCGGCCTGGAGATCGCCAACGGCGAGTTCCGCGCACGCCAGCTCAAGGTGGACAGCGATCTCGGCGATTTCCGCGTGGACGGCCGCTACGTGCCGCGCAACAACTATTCCACCGACATCACCATCGGCGCGGTGCTGCCTGCGCCGCGCGGGCGCACGCCGGCGCGGCTTGGCCTGGTCGCCCGTGGCGACCTGGACCGCATGGAGATCGCGCTGGCCGGACATGCGCCTGCACCGCTGCAGGCCAGCCTGGTGTTCGAAGGCCGCGACGATCCGGTCTGGAAGGCCAGTGCGCGCAGCACGGAACTGGACCTGGCGCTGCTGGTGCCGGGGATGGATGCCAGCACCAGCACGCCGTTGTCGCTGGATTTCCAGGCCACCGGCAAGGGCGGGCAGGCCAACCTGCAGGGCCGGATCCAGCAGGGCGACCTGGCGGTGGAACTGGCGCCATCCAACGTCGGCCTGGCCGACCAGGTGCTGACCGTGTCGCCGCTGGTGGTGAAGGGCTTCGGTGGCCAGGCGCGCCTGCAGGGAACCGCCGATTTCCGTGACCGCGAGAACGCCAGCCTGCGCTTCTCCATCGTCGCCAACGACCTTACCTTCGTGCCCGAAGCCGACCCCACCACACCGGGTGCAGCCAGGCCGGTGCCGGTGACGCTGAAGGAAGCGCGCATGGGCCTGGCCGGTACGCTCAAGGCATGGGCAGCGGTCGGCAAGGCCTCGGTGGAGCGTGAGCAGCAATCGGCCGACCTGCAGTTCGACGTGCGCGGCAGCGACACCGCTGCACAGATCAAACAGCTGCAGGCCAAGACCCCGGGTGGCGCGCTGGACGTGACGGGCCGGGTGGCGTGGGCACCGCAGCTGGACTGGGACGTGGCCGCGAAGCTGGCTGCGTTCGACCCCGGCTACTTCGTGCCCGGTTGGGATGGCCGCCTGTCCGGCGCCGTGGCCTCCAAGGGCCGTCAGCTGCCGCCCCCGGCGGGCAGCCCGGCCGGTACCGCCGGCATCTACGAAGCCACCGTGGACGTGCCCGGCATCAACGGCATGCTGCGCGACCGCCGCGTGGATGCGCAGGGCCGCTTCGCACTGCGTGGGCAACAAGGCGAAGGCCACGTGCGCCTGGCGGTGGGCAACAGCCGCCTGACCGCGCGTGGCAGCGTGGGCGACCGCCTGGACGTACATGCCCAGCTTGATCCTGTGCAGCTGGACGACCTGATGCCCGGCAGCACCGGCACGCTGCGCGGCCAGGTGCAGGTGCGCGGGCCACGTACCGCGCCCGACATCACCGCCGACCTGGTCGGCAGTGGCCTGCGCTACGCCGATTACAGCGCCGAAACACTCAGCATCCGTGGCCGCCTGCCGTGGCAGGGAAACAACGGCACGTTGGCGCTGCAGGGCACCAAGGTGCAGGCCGGCATGCTGCTGGACACGCTCAACGTGGATGCAACCGGCAGCCTGTCCAACCTGCGCCTGGATGCGCAGGCGAAGAATGAACTTGGCGCGGTGGCGCTGCAGGGTGGGGTACGCCAGCAGGGCAGCGCGTGGCGCGGCGAGCTTGCCGCGCTGCGGATAGCGCCGGTCAAGGGCGATCCATGGACACTGCGCGCACCGGCTACGTTCGGCATCCAGGGCAGCAGCTTCACGCTTACCGACACCTGCCTGGGTGCGGCAACCGGTGGCGCCCTGTGCGCCAGCGCCAACTGGCCGCGCGACGGCCTGCTGGTACGCGGCGACGCGCTGCCGCTGGCACTGGTGCAGCCCTGGCTGCCGCCGCAATCCGGGCGCCGCCTGCACCTGCGCGGCGAAATCACCCTGGATGGGCAGATCCGTCCGCGCGGCAACGCCTGGGAAGGCAGCGCCAAAATCGCCTCGTTGGAAGGCGGCATCCGCCTCGGCGACAACGCGCGTGGCGAACTGGTGCGCTACGACCAGTTCTCGGCCACGCTGGAAATGACCCCGGCGCAGATCAACGCCAAGCTCGGTGTCGGCTTCCAGGGCAACGGCTTCGTCGACGCCAAGGTGCAGACCGGTTGGGATTCCAATGCGCCGCTCAACGGCGAGCTGTACCTCAACATGTCGCGGCTGTACTGGCTGGAACTGTTCTCGCCGGACATCGTGCGCCCCACCGGCTTGATCGAAGGCCATGTGAGCCTGCGCGGTACGCGCGGCACGCCATCGTTGGGCGGCGAAGCCAAGCTGAGCAATTTCAAGGGTGAGTTCCCCGCATTGGGCCTGACCTTCGACCAGGGCAGCGGCAGCTTCACCGCACAGCCGGACGGCTCGGCCAAGATCAGCGCACAGGCCAACTCGGGCAAGGGCACGTTGTTCGTCGATGGTGGGCTGTCGTGGTTCGGCGACGCGCAGCCGCTGCAGCTGCATATCCATGGCGAGAACGTGCTGCTGTCCAACACGCCGGAACTGCGCATCGTCGCCAACCCCAACCTCGACTTCACCCTGGCCAAGGCCGCCATGCAGCTGCGCGGCACGGTGCACGTACCCGAAGCCGACCTGGACCTGGAGCGCCTGGATCGCGGCACCTCGGTATCGGAAGACGTAGTGGTGCTGGACCCGGCCGACCCGGAGGAAGGCCCGAGCCTGCCGCTGGACATGGACCTCACCGTGAGCCTGGGCGACAACGTGCGCATGGCCGGTTTTGGCCTGAAGGGCGGTCTGGGCGGCAAGATGCAGGTGTGGTCGCGGCCGGGCCGGGAGATGACCGCCAACGGCGCGTTGGAAGTCAGCGGCCGCTACAAGGCCTACGGCCAGGACCTGACGATCACCCGCGGCAACCTCAACTGGAACTTCAACGCGGTGTCCGACCCACGCATCAACATCCGTGCCGAACGCCGGGTGGGCGATGTCACCGCCGGCATCGACGTGACCGGGCGCGCGCAGTCGCCGCGCGTGGATGTGTGGTCGGACCCGTCGATGTCGCAGTCCGAAGCGCTGGCGTTCCTGGTGTTGGGGCGCAGCCTGACCGGCGCCAGCAGCGACCAGACCCAGCAGGTCAACGCGGCCTCGGCGGCGTTGTCGGCCGGCAGCGGCCTGCTCGCCTCGCAGCTGGGTGCCCGGCTCGGCCTGGACGACGCTGGCGTGAGCCAGTCACGCGCGCTGGGCGGCTCGGTGATCGGCGTGGGCAAGTTCATCTCGCCCAAGCTGTACGTGGGTTACGGCGTCTCGCTGGTCGGCAGCGGCTCGGTACTGACGCTGAAGTACCTGCTGAGCCGCGGCTTCGACCTCGAAATCGAATCCAGCACGGTGGAAAACCGCGGCTCCGTCAACTGGCGAAGAGAAAAGTAGATCCGGGCCCCAGCCCGGACACCGGTAGAGCCAGGCCCTGCCTGGCTGCCAACAATGATCGACATCACGCCTGCATCGTCCACGCGACGCAGAATCCGACACCGGTAGGGTCGCATCCCAACCGACGACGTGCATGGATGCACAAGTGGTGCGGCCGCAGGACGCGGAAGAGCACCACCGCCGACGCCGCCGCCGCCAAGCGGTAGGGTCGCATCCCAATCGACCGCCGACGTAGCCGCCGCGCCGGGTAAGGCATTGCAACCATCGGCATCACGCCTCCGTCGCACGTGCGGTTGCACAGGTCCATGCGTCAAAGCAATCACGCACAAGGTCGGCGGTTGTTTGGGAGCCAACCCTACCGGCGCATCGCGTGCCGAAAGCGGCACCGACGAAGCTCACCATCATCGTCCGTCAACGCGTCGAACGAGCAGCGTTGAGGCGCGCATCACATTTCGTCATCCGCTTGGCGCCCAATGCGTTGCGGTCTGTTTCGGGTCATACCCGACGCAGCGGTAGACGCCGTCTTCCGAATCGCGCGATTCAACAGAAACAAACTAATTCCGCTATGGTCGCGGAGTCCGCATGGTGGGTCCAAGGAGTTTGATAGCTCCGCAGTTGAGAAGATGGATGTAATACGTCGGGAGGGTGACGAAATACAACACCCTCGCGGAAATACGTCGCACCGTTCCCAGCTGCACGGCTATCAACCTCCCGACTCCCTCGCCATTCCGGCGAGGGAGACATCCAGGAGAGGCTCACCATGCATGACCACAAACGTGATTCGTCCGCTGGCACCCCGTCCCGCGTCATCTACCACTGGCGCACGCCACGCAGCGTGCTCGTTGGAGCCCTGCGCCAGGACGACCGCGAGCCGGAACCCGGCGAACTCTTGATCCCCTCCCTGCACCTGCGCGGCATGTGGTTGACCACCGCAGGCATCGAAACCGGCACGTGCCTGAGCGTGCACATCGCGCCGGGCTGCCTGCTGCTGCGCAACGTAAAACCGGTGGTGAGGGTGGCCTGTCGCCCAGGGTGGTATCTGCCCACGCAGGAATCCACGCGCGCTCGCACGCGACCGCGCTGGTAAACGACGCAACCATCCGCGTCATTGACTCACGGGCATCGCCTCTTCGCCGAACGTGCGATTGCACTGTGCCATGCATTACAAGAATCGCAGACGCCATCGGCGGTCGTTCAAGAACGAACCTACCCGGTAGGGTCGCATCCCGACCGCCGATGCAGTCACCGCGCCCGGTTAGGCATTGCAATCATCGGCATCACGCCTCCGCCGCACGCGAAATTGCACAGGTCCATGCGTCAATGCAATCGCGCACAGGATCGGCGGTTGTTTGGGAACCAACCCTACCGAAGCAGCCGGGCTCTGCCCGGCGCTACCAAGCCGCCGCCCCCCCTGACCATCGGGCGTTGCCCCACGCGGCCCCAGTGGCTAAGGTGCCCCCTCGTTCCGCCGTACCGGATGCACCCATGCCCGCACGCAAGCCCCTGACCGCCGCCCTGGCCCTTGGCCTTACCCTCGCCGCCGGCGCCCTTGCCGACGAAGGCATGTGGATGCCCACCCAGCTGCCGGACCTGGCCAAGCCGCTGAAGGCGGCCGGCTTCAAGGGCAACCCGGCCGACCTGGCCAATGTGACCGCCGCGCCGCTGAGCGCCGTGGTGCGGGCCGGGGGTGGTACTGGCTCGTTCGTATCCGAAGACGGCCTGCTGCTGACCAACCACCACGTGGCCATGGGCGTGATCCAGTACAACAGCACGCCCGAGCACAACCTGATCGATGGCGGCTTCATCGCGCAGGGCCGCAGCGATGAGCGCCCCTCCAACCCGGATTTCCGGGTGCTGGTCACCACCGGCTTCGACAAGGTCACCGATGAGGTGCTGCGCGATGCGCGCGGCAAGACCGGGCGCGCCTACTTCGACGCGGTGGACCAGGCCAGCAAGCGGCTGGTGGCCGAGTGCGAGCAGGAAGGCAACGTGCGCTGCAGCGTGGCCGACATGTACTACGGGACCGATTTCTACCGCATCCGCCAGCTGGAACTGAGCGATGTGCGGCTGGTGTACGCGCCGCCGCGCGCGATCGGCAACTACGGCGATGAGATCGACAACTTCATGTGGCCGCGCCACACCGGCGATTTCACCCTGCTGCGTGCTTACGTGGGCAAGGATGGCAAGCCGGCCGCCTACAGCCCGGACAACGTTCCCTACCACCCGCCGGCGCACCTGAAGATGGCCACCGATGGCCCCAGGACCGGCGATTACGCGATGCTGGCCGGCTACCCGGGCATCACCTACCGGCACCGTACGGCGGCCGAGTTCGCCGGCCAGATCGATGCGGTGCTGCCGCGCCGGGTGGCGGTGTTCCAGCAGATGATCGACACCATCGAGGCGACCACTGCCAAGGACGCGCAGGCGCGTACCCGCTATGCCGCGCAGCTGCAGTCGCTGAAGAACAACCGCAAGCGCGCCGCCGGTGAGCTGGAAGGGCTGCTGCGCAGCGATGCCAAGACCCAGCGCGCCACCGACGAGGCCGCGATGCTGAAGGCCACCGATGCGACCTGGCAGCCGGATATCCAGGCGCTGCTGGGTTCGCTGTCGCAGGGCGCAGCGATGGGCGAGCGCGATTTCGTGCTGGAACAGGTGGCTGGGCAGAGCCAGCTGCTGCGTTCGGCGCTGCTGCTGGAACGCCTGCGCATCGAATCGGCCAAGCCCGATGCCGAGCGCGAGAGTGGCTACCAGCAGCGCGACCAGGCGTTGATCGAAGGCACGCTCAAGCAGGTCCAGCGCCGCTATGCGCCCGACGTCGAAAAGGCGCTGCTGACCCACCTGCTGACCCGCTACCAGCAGCTGCCCGACGCACAGCGCGTGCCCGAATTCGACGCCGCGTTCGGGCGCACCCCGGAGGCGCTGGCCAAGGCGCTGGACGCGCTGTACACCGGCACCCGCCTCGGCGACGAAGCCGAGCGCCTGAGCCGCTTCGCTGCGGCGAAGGACGGCAACGCACTGGCACACGACCCGCTGATCGACCTGGCCGGCCCGCTGGTGGCCGCGCAACTGCGCCTGGAAGACCAGCGCAAGACCCGTGAAGGCGAGCAGCTGCGCCTGCGCCCGGCCTACATGCAGGCGCTGTTTGCCTGGCGTGCCAAGCAGGGCCGCGCGGTGTACCCGGATGCCAACCGCACCCTGCGCATCAGCTACGGCAAGGTCGAAGCACTCTCGCCACGCGACGCGGTGCACTTCGATCCGGTCACCACCGTGGCCGGCATCGTGGAAAAGAACACCAATGCGTTCCCGTTCGATGCGCCCAAGCCGCTGCTGGCGGCGATCGCCAAGGGCGATTTCGGCAGCACCGCCGACCCGGTGCTGAAGACCCAGACGGTCAACTTCCTGACCAACCTGGACACCACCGGCGGCAACTCCGGCTCGCCGGTGCTCAATGCACGCGGCGAGCTGATCGGGCTGAACTTCGACAGCAACTGGGAATCGGTCAGTGCCAGCTGGTGGTTCGACCCGCGCTTCAAGCGCGCCGTGCACGTGGACATGCGCTACCTGCGCTGGCTGCTGGCCAAGGTCTACCCGGCACCGGAGCTGCTGCAGGAAATGGGCGTGCCGGCCGAGTAAACCGGCCGCCGCTCAGTGCCGCGGCAGCGGCGTCAGGCCGGTCCAGTCCATCTGCAGGCGCGCGCGCAGCAGATCCAGCCCGTTGCCCAGCGGGTTGTCCGGGTCCCAGACGTTGGGATCGGGAGAGGCATCCAGTGCAGGTGGTGGCGGCGCCGCGGCGTGCCACGCCGCCAGGTTCAGTCTCAGTCCGCCCCGGTGACGGCCGGCCTCGGGCGGCAGTTCCTGCGCGCCCACCACCCGCACCTCGGTGGGCTGGAACCCCAGCCGGAGGGCGCTCGCCAACAGTTTGGCGGCGATGTCGCAGATGGCCAGTTCCCGCCAGGTCAGTGGCAGCTCGCAGGGCAGCAACTGGAATTCGCGGCGCAGCTCCTGCCGCAGGTGGGCATGGATCTGACTTTCCGGTCGCTGCACGGCCGGGTCTGCGCTGACCTCCAGCGGCGTTGCCGTTTCCACTTCGTGCAGGTAGTGCACCAGGTGTACGGTGCGCTGTTCGTCGGCGCTGAACGGCCCCGCCTGTGACCCCGGCACCGGCGTCACCAGGCGCAGGTAGTTCTGGGCCATCGGCCAGTCGCTGGTCCGATCCGATGGCGGCGGGGTCCGGGTGACGGCCGGGACGTTCCTGACCGAGTGCAGCAGGTTGTTCAGGGCGTTGCAGATAAGGGAACGTTGCTGCGGCGGCAGCGAGGTTTCCAGGCGATGGCGCAGCATCGGGGTCAGTGCATCCGGGACGGCGGTGGCAACGGGCATGGCGGACTCGGCAGCGGGTAGGTCCCTTCACGCTGCCCGGCCTTGGCCCGTGCGACAAGCGGCAACCACGACGCCCCACTGTCGGTTGCGCCCGGTTCGAGCCGGGGGCTGCCGCACCGGGTTCATCCAACCGCTACACTGCCGGTTGCGCTTGCGGAAACATGCCTGTGGTCTCCAGCTGGATCCTGCTACTGGTGTCGGTGGCCTACGCCGCATTGCTGTTCGGCGTGGCCTGGTGGGGCGACCGCCGGCCGATGTACCCCAACCGCCCGTGGCTGCGCCCGGTGGTCTACAGCCTGGCACTGGCGGTGTACTGCTCGTCGTGGACGTTCTACGGCGCGGTGGGCACGGCGGTGCGCAATGGCATCGGCTACCTGCCCATCTACCTGGGCCCGCTGCTGCTGCTGCTGTTCGGCTGGCGCATCATCGAGCGCCTGGCGCTGATCGCGCGCAGCCAGAACGTGGTCTCCATCGCCGACTTCATCTCCTCGCGCTTCGGCCGCTCGCGCCGCCTGGCCGCGCTGGTGGCGGTGATCGCGCTGATCGGCATCGTTCCCTACCTGGCGCTGCAATACAAAGCCGTGGCGATGAGCCTTCAGGTGCTGACCGGCAGCGTCGGCCCGACCGGCTGGTTCAGCGACCCGGCGCTGTACGTGGCGCTGCTGATGGCGCTGTTCGCCACCTTGTTCGGCACCCGCCAGGTCGACGCCACCGAGCACCACCACGGCATGATGCTGGCCATCGCGCTGGAATCGATGATCAAGCTGATCGCCATGGTGGCACTGGGCCTGTTCGCCTACCTGTGGCTGGCCGACCGCGGCGAAACCGTGGTGCGCAGTGCGCATACGCTGTTCACCGGATTGCCGCCGGTGGGCTTCATCTCGCAGACCCTGCTCAGTTTCCTCGCCATCGTATGCCTGCCGCGCCAGTTCCACGTGGCGGTGGTCGAATGCGGTGACGTGCGCGATGTGCGCCGCGCGCGCTGGATGTTCGGCGGCTACCTGATCGTGATTTCGGCGATGGTGATTCCGATCGCCACCGCCGGCGTGACCCTGTTCGGCACCGGCGGCAGCATCGCCGACGACAGCATGGTGCTGGCCCTGCCGCTGGCCGAGGGGCGCAAATTCCTGGCACTGGTGGCTTACGTGGGCGGGTTCTCGGCCGCCACCGGCATGGTGATCGTGTCTTCCATCGCGCTGGCCACCATGGTCAGCAATGACCTGGTGATGCCGGTGCTGCTGCGCCGCAGTGGCGACCACCAGGAAGGGGCCGACGTCGCCTCGCGGGTGCTGTGGATCCGCCGCATGGCGATCCTGCTGCTGGCGCTGGCTGCATACGGCTACTACCGTGGCAGCAGCAACGACAGCACGCTGGCGTCGTACGGGCTGATGGCGTTCGCGGCCGTGGCGCAGTTCGCGCCGGGCCTGATCGGCGGCCTGTACTGGCGCGGGGCCAGCCGTCGTGGCGTGGAAACCGGCATCCTGCTCGGCTTCGGCACCTGGATCTACACGCTGCTGCTGCCGGCACTGACCCACGCCGGCTGGATGGATGCCCAGTGGCTGAGCGACGGCCCGTTCGGCATCGTCTGGCTGCAGCCGCAGCGCCTGTTCGGCATGACTGGCTGGGACCCGCTCACCCACGGTACGTTCTGGTCGCTGCTGGTGAATGCCGGCGCGATGCTGCTGGTGTCGGTGCGCTGGCGCCCGGGCGTGGACGAGCGCCTGCGCGCCGCTCCCTTCCTGGACCCGTATGCGGAGCGCCCGTCGGTGGCCGGTGCCTGGCCGGGCCATGTGCACGTGGGCGACCTGCTGGCGCTGGCCTCGCGCGTGGTCGGCGACCGCCATGCGCGGCGTTCGTTCTTCGAACAGGCGCAGTCGCTGGGCCGCGAGCTGCAGGCTTCGGCCGCCGCCGATCGTGCCTGGGTGCAGTTCACCGAACGCCTGTTGGCCGCCTCGATCGGTGCCGCGTCCGCACGCCTGCTGCTGACCAGCCTGCTGCGGGGTTCGGGCATGGACCTGGGCGAAGTGGTGGCGGTGCTCGACGAAGCGGGCCAGGAACTGCGCTTCAACCGCGAGATTCTGTCCACCACGCTGGAAAACATCAGCGCCGGGGTCAGCGTGGTCGATCCGGAGATGCGCCTGACCGCCTGGAACCGCCGCTACCAGCAGATGTTCGGCTACCCCGACGGCATGCTGTACGTGGGCCGCCCGGTCGCCGACCTGATCCGCTACAACGCCGAACGTGGCGAGCTGGGCGAAGGTGACATCGACGTGCAGATCAACCGCCGCATCGGCTACATGCGCGCCGGTTCACCGCACATCTTCGAGCGCACCCGCAGCGATGGCCGGGTGATCGAGATGCGCGGGCAGGCGCTGCCCGGCGGTGGCTACGTCACCAGCTACAACGACATCACCGATTACAAGCACGCGGAAACCGCGCTGCTGGAGGCCAATGAGACCCTGGAGCAGCGCGTCGCCGAACGCTCGCACGAAGCCGAAGTGGCGCAGCAGTCCAAGACCCGCTTCCTGGCCGCGATCAGCCACGACGTGCTGCAGCCACTGAATGCGGCGCGCCTGTTCGCCTCGGCGCTGCGCGACAGCCACCACAACAACGACGAGCAGCGCCACCTGGCCGAACGCGTGGACGCCTCGCTGCGTGCCGCCGAAGAACTGCTGGACGGGCTGCTGGACGTGTCGCGGCTGGATGCCGGCGGCCTGCACCCGGTGATCGGCGATTTCGACGTGAGCCTGTTGATGCGCGAACTGGCCGCACAGTACTCGCCGGTAGCCGCTGGACGCGGCCTGCGCCTGGACCTGTTCGCGCGGCCGGCGTGGGTGCGTAGCGACCGCCGCCTGCTGCGCCGGGTGCTGCAGAACTTCCTGGCCAACGCGCTGCGTTACACCCGCCAGGGCCGCATCGTGCTGGCGGTGCGCCATCGCTGCGACGAGGTCGAGCTGCAGGTGTGGGACACCGGGCCCGGCATTCCGGAGCACCACATGCAGCAGATCTTCAACGAATTCCATCGCTACCAGCAGCCATTCGACTGGGGCGAGCAGGGGCTGGGCCTGGGCTTGTCGATCTGCCAGCGCATCTCGCGCCTGCTCGACCACCGCCTCAACGCGCGCAGCCGGGTAGGCAGCGGCAGCATGTTTTCGATCCTGCTGCCGCGTGCGCAGGTGCCCGAGCTGCCGCCCAGTGATGCGCCGGCGACCGTGCCCGAGCACAGCACCCGCACCGATTCGCTGGCCGGCATGCGCGTGCTGTGCGTGGACAACGACCAGGAAATCCTCGATGGCATGCGCGCGCTGCTGGGCCGCTGGCAGGTGCAGGTGATCACCGCCAGCACCGTGGACCAGGCACTGGAAGAAGTGCAGGCACAGCCGGATGTGATGCTGGTGGATTACCACCTGCATGACCGCCTGGATGGGTTGGATACGCTGGTGGCGCTGCGCGAGCGCGCTGGGCGCGACATCCCCGGGGCACTGCTTACCGCCGATGGCCGCGACGAGCTCAAGCGCATGGCGCGCGAGCGTGGCTACCGCCTGCTGACCAAGCCGATCAAGCCGGCGTCGTTGCGTGCCTACCTGGCCGCACACTTGACCTTGAAAGGTTGAAGCCGACAGGCGCGCGACTGCCGCGCCGTCGCGATGTCTATGCTGCGCAGCCGTTTCTTTCGCTGCGGAGCTGCCGTGCCCCTTCCCTCGTTGCGCTCCATTTTCGCCACCCCGCTGCATTCCGCATGGGCGGTCCCGCTGGCTTGCAGCGTGGGTGCAGGGGCCGGCGCAGCGGTCTCACTGGCGTTCCGCGGTTGCACCAACCTCGTTCCGGACGCGCTGGTCGGTGGCTGGTTGGCAATTGGTTGGACCAATGTGCAGCGCTACCTGGATCCGGGCAGGGCGATGGCGCAGTTGCAGCCACATGAGCGTGCGCTGGTCGATTACCCGGCCGTGCGCCAGCGGCTGCACGAGGTGGGTACCAGCGTGGATGACCTGGACGCGCTGAAATCGCTCGCTGGCCAGCTTGAACGGGAGTTCGGCCGGATGATCACCCAGTTCAACGCCTACTGCCACAGTCGCGAGGTATCGCCGAATCCGCTCATGGCCGGCGTCATCCGTCACTTCTACCTGACCCACTGCGGCGAGCGCGGCATCGTCCTGTTGAGCAGGCTCAGCGCCACGGCTTGTTATCTGGTTGCCGCCCATGCGGAGCAGGGCAGCGCGATTGCAGACGGGCTAAGCCAGAAGGGCGTAACCGCCGGCACGGTATTGCGCAGGCTGCGCTGCCCGTACCTGCGGGTGGACCTGGCCAACGAAACCCTGCACGGTGCGCAGTCGTTCACCACCAATGAATCCCATGGCGAAATGCGGGTGTGTGCGCATCCATCGCCCTTCGAGGTCGGCCCGCTGGTGGAAGTGACCAACCGGCGTTCGACCGGCCAGCACGGCGCACCGCGCGCGGCACCGCCACCCTTCACGCAACGCACGGCCAGTGGCAGTGCGACGCCGGCAGCGGAGGTGGTGGCATCAGTCGGCCAGGCCCGCAGCAAGGTCTGCCGCGGCCCGCTGCTGCGCGCCAAGCTCCTGGGGTTGGCCGCCGACAGCCGCACCTGGCGGGAACTGAACCGGATCGAGGATGACCTCGCCGCCAACCGTCCCTGTGGTCATCCGGTCCGCTACCACGGCGAGCATTACCAGGCCAACGACATCCACTGGGAAGGGCGGCAGAGCCCGGGCCGCAACGCGTGGCGGCTGCTGCACCGTAAAGGGCAGGGCGGGCACGAGCTGGTGGACATCGTCGACTACCACCGGCCCCGCACGTGACGCCGGCAGTGTGCGTGCCGCGCCCTGCCCGGCAAGCATTCAGCCCACCGCGCCGCTGAGATGTTCGTACAGGATCGCACTGCCCACGATGATCAGGATCACACCGCCGATGATCTCGGCACGCTTGCCGACCAACTGGCCCAGTACCCGGCCCAGCATGATGCCGCCGGTGACCATCACCAGCGTGCACAGCCCGATCACCGCGGCCATCACGCCGATATGCACATCCAGGAAGGCCAGGCCCACGCCCACGGCCATCGCATCGATGCTGGTGGCGAAACCGGTGACGGCCAGGTGCCAGAAGCCGTGATGTCGGCCGGGGTCTTCATCGGCCGCTTCCTTGTCCGGCCGCACCCCGTTGATGATCATGTGCACGCCCAGCGCACCCAGCAGCACGAACGCGATCCAGTGGTCGAACGCTTCCACGTAGGAGGAGGCAGCGCGGCCGAGCAGCCAGCCGATGACCGGTGTGATGCCTTCGATGACACCGAAGATGAGGCCGGCGCGCAGGGCATCGGCGAAGCGGGGCTTGCGCATGGCCGCGCCTTTGCCGACCGCTGCGGCGAACGCATCGGTGGACATGGCAAAGCCGATCAGCAACATCGAAATCGGGGACATCGGAACTCAGCGGGAAACCGGCTGCCGCAGGGGACGCGAAGCTTAGCACCGGGATTGCGGTTCACCGCCCAAACCGGCGAATTGCGCAGGGAATGCTGGAATGTATAGCTGCGGCTATAACGCCTACGGCGTTACCGCTTCAATCCTCTTCCGGCGGCAACACCAACGGCTCGTCATCCAGTGTCAGCTTGCCGGCCATCAACACCGCCTGGGTGCGGTTGGTGACGCCCAGCTTGCGCAGGATCGCGGTCACATGGGCTTTGATCGTCGCCTCGGACACATTGAGGTCATACGCGATCTGCTTGTTGAGCCGCCCGGCACCGAGCATCTGCAGCACCCGGAACTGCTGCGGGGTGAGCTCGCGCAGGCGCTGGCCCACCTCGCGCTCCTCACGCCCGGTCGGCGGCACGTTGTGCGCTTCCGGCGGGGCCCAGGTTTCGCCATCGAGGATCGTGCCCAGCGCATGGCCGATGGTGTCCGAGTCGGCCGACTTGGGAATGAACCCGAACGCGCCATGATCCAGCGCGCGCCGCATCACGGTGGGCTCTTCGCGCGCGGACACCACCACGACAGGGAGCTGCGGGTGCAGTGCCCGCATATGCACCAGCGCGTTGAAACCCTGCGCACCGGGCATGTTGAGGTCCATCAGGACCAGGTCGGCATCGGCATGCTGGTCGGCCAGCTGGTACAGCGCTTCCACGCTGTCGGCTTCAAACAGCTGCACGCCCGGCATCACCCGCTGTACCGCGCCGCGCAGCGCTTCGCGGAACAGGGGGTGGTCATCGGCAATCAGCAGGGTTGTCATGGAATCCGGGGGATGGAAGGAATCATCGGGCATCGCACTCACGCGCAGGAACAGAATCCAGTGGCCGCCAGCGCCCTCCAACGCGGGCGGCCCCGAGGCGCTTTCCTGCGCCGTCCAGAGCGTTACTTCACTTTACGCTCTTCGACCAGCGAGGCCACCACGGAAGGATCAGCCAGCGTCGAGGTGTCACCAAGCTGGTCGGGCGCGTTCTCGGCGATCTTGCGCAGGATGCGGCGCATGATCTTGCCCGAGCGCGTCTTCGGCAGGCCTGGCGCCCACTGCAGGTGGTCCGGCGAGGCGATCGGACCGATCTCCTTGCGCACCCACGCCACCAGCTCTTTCTGCAGTTCATCGCTGGGCGTCTCGTCCGCCACCAGGGTCACGTAGGCATAGATGCCCTGGCCCTTGATGTCGTGCGGGAAGCCGACCACGGCCGCCTCGGCCACCTTCGGGTGGGAGACCAGCGCGCTTTCCACTTCGGCCGTACCGATGCGGTGACCAGACACGTTGATCACGTCGTCGACACGACCGGTGATCCAGTAGTAGCCGTCTTCATCGCGACGGCAGCCGTCGCCGGTGAAGTAGCTGCCCGGGTAGGTGCGGAAGTAGGTGTCGATGAAGCGCTGGTGGTCGCCATAGACGGTGCGCATCTGGCCCGGCCACGAATCGCGGATGATCAGGTTGCCCTCGGTGGCACCGTCCTTGATCTCGCCATCGGCATTGACCAGCGCCGGCTGCACGCCGAAGAAGGGCAGGGTGGCCGAACCCGGCTTGAGATCGATGGCGCCAGGCAGCGGCGAAATCAGGATGCCGCCGGTTTCGGTCTGCCACCAGGTATCCACGATCGGGCAGCGGCCATCGCCGACCACGTCGTAGTACCAGCGCCAGGCTTCCGGATTGATCGGCTCGCCGACGCTGCCCAGCAGGCGCAGCGAGGCACGCGAGGTGCGTTTGACCGGCGCATCGCCTTCGCGCATCAACGCGCGGATCGCGGTGGGCGCGGTGTAGAAGATGCTGACCTGGTGCTTGTCGATCACCTGCCAGAAACGCGAGGTGTCCGGGTAGTTCGGCACGCCTTCGAACATCAGCGAGGTGGCGCCGTTGGCCAGCGGCCCGTACACGATGTAGCTGTGCCCGGTGACCCAGCCGACGTCGGCGGTGCACCAGTAGATGTCCTCTTCGCGCAGGTCGAACACCGCCTCATGGGTGTAGGCCGCGTACAGCAGGTAACCGCCGGTGGTGTGCAGCACGCCCTTGGGCTTGCCGGTGGAACCGGAGGTGTAGAGGATGAACAGCGGATCTTCCGCGTTCATCCGTTCCGGTTCGCACTGCGCCGGCTGCGGGTCCACCACATCGTGGAACCAGCGGTCGCGCGGGGCCTGCATGTCCACCGCGCCGCCGGTATGGCGCACCACCAGCACGGTTTCCACCGTGGTGGTGCCGGGCAGCTTCAGCGCGGCATCCACGTTGGCCTTCAGCGGAATCCTGCGGCCGCCGCGCAGGCCTTCGTCGGCGGTGATGATCAGCTTGCTGCCGCAGTCGATCACGCGGTCGGCAATCGAGTTCGGCGCGAAGCCGCCGAACACCACCGAGTGGATCGCACCGATACGCGCGCAGGCCAGCATGGCCACGGCGGCGTCGACGATCATCGGCAGGTAGATGGTGACCCGGTCGCCCTTCTTGACGCCCAGGTTGCGCAACGCGTTGCCGAGCCGGCAGGTGCGCTCATACAGCTCGCGATAGGTCACGCCCTGGGCCGGTGCATCCGGGCTGTCCGGTTCGAACAGCAGGGCGACCTTGTCGCCGCGCTGTTCAAGCTGGCGGTCCAGGCAGTTCACGCTGGCGTTGAGCTCGCCATCCTCGAACCACTTGATGCGGAAATCGTCGAGCTGGTAGCTGACGTTGCGGATCGTTGACGGCTTTTTGTACCAGTCCAGCCGCTCGGCGGCCTTGCCCCAGAACGCGTCGGGGTTGTCCACCGATTCGCGGTAGAGCTGCTGGTAGGTGTTCTTGTCAATGCGCGCCTTGGCGGCAACGTCCGCCTTGACGGGGTAAAGATCGGCCATGGCACCCTCACTTGCACTAGGACTGGGTTGTGCGATCGCAGCATAACCCGCGATTGTTCCTGCCCAGTGTGCCGCATCCACCGCCTCGCGCGGTATGCAACTGCTTAGACCTTCGTAGTAAAGCGCAGAGCCACGCCCTGCGTGGCTGCACCCTATCGGACCGGCGCGTACCGACCAACGGTCGGTACCTACTCAGCTGCCTGCGGCATCTGCTGTCCGCCTTTGGCGTCCAGGTATCCGCCCCGGCGGGGCGGATACGACCAATTGCCAATAGCCCAGGTGCGTCAACCGGCCGCACGCTCGGCTGGACCGTGACCCCACACGCGGCGATCACTTTGCCACCCGGGAGAGAGGGCAACATGAGTACCCGTATGTTGAAGACCATGCGCAAGCCGTTGGCGACCTGCCTGTTGGTCGCGTTGATAGCGCCTGGCATGGCGTTTGCCGAAACCGCCAAGGAGAAGCAGCTGGAAGCGCGCGTTGCCGAACTGGAACGCCAGGTGCAGCTGCTGCTGTCCACCACCCAGCAGCAACAGACCCAGATCAGCCAGGCGCAGACCGACGTGACGGCGGTGAGGACGGTACAGGCCCAACAGCCTGCCGGTGCCACCGTGCCTGCCGGCAAGCAGCCGATCCAGGTCACCACCATCACCCCGGGCGCCGCGCCGGGTACCACGGTCAAGATCGGCGGCTTCATCAAGGCCGACTTCCTGGCCACCCAGACCGGCGATGGCCAGCTGGCCGACGACGCCACCGGCCGCGCGCTGTACCTGCCGGGCCAGACGCCGGTGGCCGGTGCCGGCGGCAGCGGCGAGCGTTCGGACGTTGACTACAACGCCCATGCCAAGTTCTCACGCTTCAACCTGGGCATCGACAACGTCAGCGATGCCGGCAACAAGTCCGGCGCGTTCTTCGAGATGGACTTCTTCGGCAACTCGCTGGGCAACCAGACTGCCACCAATACCTACGGCGTGACCCTGCGCCATGCGTACATGTATTGGAACAACTGGATGGCTGGCCAGACCTGGTCGAACTTCATGGACGCGGCCTCGCTGCCGGAAGCGGCCGACTTCGTCGGTCCCACCGACGGCGTGCTGTTCGTCCGCCAGGCGCAGATCCGCTACACCAACGGCGGCTTCAGCGTCGCGCTGGAAAACCCGGAAACCACCACGCTCACCGGTACCCGCAACCCGGTCACCGGGGCGTGGACCAACGTGGCCAGCAACAGCGACCGCGGCTCGCTGCCGGACCTGACCCTGCGGTATGGCTGGAAGGGCGATTGGGGCACCTTCGGTGTCGGCGGTATCGTGCGCCAGCTCAAGGTCGACAACCAGGCCACCGGCGCCGACGCAGACAAGATCGGCGGCGGCCTGACCCTGGGCGGCAAGTGGGTGATGGGCGGCAGCGACCAGCTGCACTACCAGGTCAGCGGTGGTGAAGGCATTGCGCGTTATGTCGGTCTCGGCGTCACCGCCGACACCGCCTACGACGTGGCGCAGGACGAACTCAACCCAACCGGCGTGCTGGCCGGCTATGTCGGCTGGCGCCACGCCTTCACCCCGAAGCTGCGCACCAACCTGATCTACGCACGCAGCGATTACGACAACGACAGCGTGCTCGGCCCGTTGGTCACCAAGAGCGTGCAGAGCATCCGCGGCAACGTCTTCTACACGCCGATGCCCAAGGTCGATATCGGCGCGGAGTACATGTACGGCGTACGCGAGATCGAAGACGGCCGCAAGGGCGACATCAACCGCGTGCAATTCACCACGAAGTACAGTTTTTAACCATTAAAACGAATGCCGGCCCACGGGTCGGCGACACATGACGAGCGCCGACCAACGGTCGGCGCTACCGAGGGGAAGCGTCTTATGTCCACCACACCTGTACCTGCAAAAGCGGAACTTACCAAAGGCCACAAGAAGGTCATCTTCGCGTCCAGCCTTGGCACCGTATTCGAATGGTATGACTTCTTCCTGTATGGCTCGCTGGCAGCGATCATCGCCAAGCAGTTCTTCAGCGGGGTCAATGAAACCACGGGCATGATCTTCGCCCTGCTGGCCTTCGCGGCCGGCTTCTTCGTGCGTCCGTTCGGCGCGGCTTTCTTCGGTAGCCTCGGCGACCGCATCGGCCGCAAGTACACGTTCCTGATCACGATCCTGATCATGGGCATCTCGACCTTCCTGGTCGGCGTGCTGCCCAACTACGCATCGATCGGCTTCGCCGCTCCGGTGATCCTGATCGTGCTGCGCCTGGCCCAGGGCCTGGCGATGGGCGGTGAATATGGTGGCGCGGCGACGTATGTAGCCGAACATGCACCGGCCGACAAGCGTGGCCTGTACACCAGCTTCATCCAGTGCACGGCCACGCTCGGCCTGTTCATGTCGCTGCTGATCATCCTGGCCTGCCGCTACTTCCTCGGCAACGAAGCGTTCGAAGCCTGGGGCTGGCGCATTCCGTTCCTGGTCTCCATCGTCCTGCTGGGTATTTCGGTGTGGATCCGCCTGCAGTTGAGCGAGTCGCCACTGTTCCAGCAGATGAAGGCCGAAGGCAAGGGTTCCAAGACCCCGTTCCGTGACAGCCTCAAGGGCGGCAACCTCAAGCTGATGCTGCTGGTGCTGCTCGGCGCCGCGGCCGGCCAGGCCGTGGTGTGGTACGGCGGCCAGTTCTACGCGCTGTTCTTCCTGAGCAGCATGCTGAAGGTTGATGCCACTACGTCCTACCTGCTGATCGCCGGCGCGCTGGCCCTGGGTACGCCGTTCTTCATCTTCTTCGGCTGGCTGTCGGACCGCATCGGTCGCAAGAAGATCATCCTGGCCGGCTGCCTGTTGGCCGCGGTGACCTACATTCCTGTGTTCAAGGGCCTGACCCACTTCGCCAACCCGGCCATCGAAGAAGCCCGCAGCAGCTCGCCGGCACTGGTGATTGCCGATCCGGCCACCTGCTCGTTCCAGTTCGATCCGGTCGGCCTGCGCAAGTTCACCAGCTCCTGCGACGTGGCCACCGCCGCGCTGACCAAGGCCGGTGTGCCGTACGACGTGCAGCCTGCCGCCGCCGGTTCGCTGGCCCTGGTAAGCGTGGGCAGCACCCAGGTGACCTCGTTCGAGGCCGCTGGGCTGACCAAGGATGAGCTCAAGGCCAAGGGCGATGCCTTCGGTGCAGAACTGAAGACGGCACTGACGACTGCGGGTTACCCGGCCAAGGCCGACAACGCCCGCATCAACATCGCCGGCACCGTGTTCATGCTGTGGCTCCTGGTGCTGTACGTGACCATGGTCTACGGCCCGATCGCGGCCTACCTGGTCGAGCTGTTCCCGACCCGCATCCGCTACACCTCGATGTCGCTGCCGTACCACATCGGCAATGGCTGGTTCGGTGGCTTCCTGCCGGCGATCTCGTTCGCGCTGGTGGCCGGCACCGGCAACCTCTACTACGGCCTGTGGTACCCGATCATCATCGCGCTGATGACGGTCGTGGTTGGCGGCCTGTTCCTGCACGAAACCAAGGGTGTGGACATCACCAAGTAACCCGGTGATGGCGTGAACCGGAAGGGCCGTGGCATTGCCACGGCCCTTTTTGTCTGGTGCGCCGGGATCCGCCCGTTTGAACAATCGGAATGCCGGATGCCGGATGCCGGATGCCGGAATGCCGGAACGACGGAACGACGGGGCGCCGGTAGGGTCGCATCCCAATCGACCGCCGATACGATGACCACGGGCGACGAAGGCATGACCGTAGATCGGAATCGCGCTCTGCACGTCAACATCAAACCCGCCTCGGCAACGGTCATGCCCCAGCCGTGCCGATCACCGTTACGTGCGGTCGATCGGGATGCGACCCTACCGGCGGTTGCACATCCATGCCGGTATCACCGGGCATGCCGCTATAGTCGCGGCATGAGCGACGCAAATACCGATCCGAACCAGCTCTCTGAGATCCTGCGTACCCTACGGACCGCTTGGCAGGCCAACCGCCCGTCGCTGGAACAGCGGCGCGACGACCTGCACCGCCTGCGCGCCGCGCTCAAGGCGCGCCTGCCGCAGATGGCCGAAGCCATCGCCGCCGATTTCGGCCACCGCTCCACCCATGAGTCGCTCATCGCCGATGGGATGACCGTGCTCAACGAGATCGACCACCTGCTGGGCCACCTGCGCGGCTGGGCGCGCCCGCGCCGGGTCGGGGTGGGCTGGCGGTTCTGGCCGGCGCGCGCGCAGACCCGGCCGGTGCCCCTGGGCGTGGTCGGGGTGATCTCCCCCTGGAACTACCCCGTGAACCTGGCGCTGATCCCGCTGGCCACCGCCATTGCCGCCGGCAACCACGCCATCCTCAAGCCGTCCGAACACACCCCGCGCACCAGCGCCTTCCTGCACGACCTGCTGGCCGAGGTGTTCCCCGCCAACCGGGTGGCGGTGGTGCAGGGCGATGCGGCGCTGGCGTCCGCGCTGGCCGGCTCGCCGCTGGACCACCTGGTGTTCACTGGCTCCACCGCCGTGGGCCGCAAGGTCATGGCCGCCGCCGCGCAGCACCTGACCCCGCTTACCCTGGAACTGGGCGGCAAATCACCCGCCATCGTGTGCAGCGACTACCCGCTGGACAAAGCCGCCGCACGCCTGGCCACCGGCAAGTGGTTCAACGCCGGGCAGACCTGCATCGCACCGGATTACGTGCTGATCGACGGCCGCCGCCAGCGCGAACTGGTGCAGCAGTTGCAGACCCAGGTGCGGACACGCTACGGCGATTTCAGCAACGCCGACGATTACACCCGGATCATCAACGAAGGCCAGTACCAGCGCCTGGTCGGCTATCTCGCCCAGGCGCGCGAGCGCGGCGTGCCCGTGATCGAACTGGCCAGCGTAGACCCGGAGCGCGCGCGCCGGGAACGGCTGATCGTACCGACCATCGTGCTCGACCCGCCGGGCGACCTGGACCTGATGCAGGACGAAATCTTCGGCCCGATCCTGCCGGTGTGCGCCTATCCCGACCTGGATGCCGCACTGGAATCGGTGCAGGGTCGCCACCGGCCGCTGGCGTTGTATGTCTTCAGCGAACAGCGGCCGGTAGTGGAGCGCGTGCTTGGCCAGATCGTGGCCGGCGGCGTCACCGTCAACGACACCCTGCTGCATTTCGCCATCAACGGTTTGCCGTTCGGGGGCGTGGGCCCCAGCGGCATGGGCGCGTACCACGGGCGTGCGGGTTTTGACGCGATGAGCAAGCAGCTGCCGATCCTGTGGCAGTCGCGGTGGGCGGCCAGCGACCTGCTCAAGCCGCCCTATTCAAGAATTGCCGGTCTGCTGAAGGCGATTCTCCGGTAGCGCCGGCCGGTAGGCACCGGCCGTTGGTCGGTACGCAACCCCCGACCCGCTACAATGCCCCCATGAAAATCGCCTCCTGGAACGTCAATTCGCTCAACGTGCGCCTGCCGCACCTGGAACAGTGGCTCACCGCGTTCGCGCCGGACGTGGTCGGTATCCAGGAAACCAAGATGGAGGACCACAAGTTCCCCGACGCGGTGTTGGCCGGGCTGGGCTACCGCAGCGTGTTCGCGGGCCAGAAGACCTACAACGGCGTGGCGCTGCTGTCGCGTGAGCCGGCCCAGGACGTGCAGATCGGCATTCCCGGGTTCGAGGACGAACAGAAGCGGGTGATCGCCGGCACCGTCAACGGGGTGCGCATCATCAACCTGTACGTGGTCAACGGCCAGGACGTGGACACCGACAAGTACGCCTACAAGCTGCGCTGGCTTGAAGCGGTGCATGCCTGGGTGGCTTCGGAACTGGAAAAACACCCCGAGCTGGTGGTGATGGGCGACTTCAACATCGCCCCGGACGCGCGCGACGTGCACGACCCGCTGGTCTGGAACGAGAACCACATCCTGACCTCCACCGCCGAACGGGGTGCGCTCAACAAGCTGCTGCAGCTGGGCCTGCATGATGCCTTCCGCCTGCACAGCGAGGAAGAGGGCATTTTCAGCTGGTGGGATTACCGCGCGGCCGGCTTCCGCCGCAACCTGGGCCTGCGCATCGACCTGACCCTGGTTTCGGACGCGCTCAAGGCGCGCGCACTGGCCTCGGGCATCGACCGCGAGCCGCGTACCTGGGACCGCCCCAGCGACCACGCGCCAGCGTGGGTGCAGCTGGGTTGAAACCAGCAAGGCCCGGCCGATGCCGGGCCTTGTCGGCAAGGAGTACCCACCAACGGTGGGTACCTACCCTGTCAGGTTATCGAATGCTCTTACGAGTGAAGAGATTCACTATTGCCAGCAGGATCACTGCACCAATCAGCGAGAAGAGGAACGTTCGAATCGTGATCGCGTCATTGATGCCGCCGCCGAATACGAAACCGGCGATCAACGCACCCACGATGCCGACCACGATGTTCAGGATGATGCCCTGCTGCGCGTCGCGACGCATGATGATGCTGGCAAGCCAGCCCACGATGCCACCGACGATCAACCAGATGATGATGCCCATGTTGTTGACTCCCAGTGTGCGGATGAGACGGGCCCAGTTGACGGCAGGCCCCGTGAAGTCATCGTGCACTGGCCTTGCCGGGGTGTTCGCATGAGCCTGCCCGCCACGCTCGACGGCCCCTGGCGGTTCGGTCCGGTCACCGTCTGGCGCCTGCCGCACGTGCCCGGCACCCGCGGCGAGCCGCAGGCGCGGGTGCTGCTGGCCGAGCAGCTGGGTGGCAACCCGGAGGCCCTGCCGCTGCAGCGCGACCTGCGCGGCCGCCCCGAGCTGCATGGCCCGCTGGCACATATCGGCACCGGCTGGAGCCACAGCCACGGCCTGCTGCTGGTCGGCCTGGGCGAGGGCGTGCGGCTGGGGGTGGACCTGGAGCCGCTGCGCCCGCGCCCGCGCATGGCCGAAATCATCGAGCGCTTCTTCCACCCGGCCGAAGTGGCCTGGCTGCTTGGCCTGGACGACGCTGCCCGCAACCACTGGTTCTTCCGGGTATGGTGCGCCAAGGAAGCCATCCTCAAGGCGCAGGGGCAGGGCATCTCGTTCGGGCTGCATCGCCTGCAGCTGGCCCCTGGCACCGATGGCGCGCTGCACCTGGCCTGGTCCGATGCCGAACTCGGCCCGGCCCAGCGCTGGCACCTGCACGAATGGCAGGCCGCAGACGATTTCCGTGCCGCGTTGGCCTGGCACGCGCTGTAAGCGCGCCGAATCCGGGCAGCCAGCGGGCCGCCACCCTGCGATAATGGGCACATGACCGAACACAACCTCCCGGCCGGCGTGGCCGAAGCGCTCTGGCGCGGCCTGGCCGCCATGGGCCTGGATGCTGCCCTGGCGCCGCCCCTGCTGACCTACCTGGCGCTGCTCGACCGCTGGAACCGCACCTACAACCTCACCGCCATCCGCGATCCTCTGGAGATGGTCACCCGCCATCTGCTTGATTCGCTGGCGATGCAGCCGTACCTGGAGCAGGGCACCCTGGCCGACCTGGGCACCGGGCCCGGCCTGCCCGGCATTCCGCTGGCCATCGCCCGCCCGCAGCTGCAGGTGACCCTGGTGGAGAGCAACGGCAAGAAGGCCCGCTTCATGCGCGAGGCCGTGCGCCAGCTGGGCCTGGGCAATGCCCGCGTGGCCGAGTCGCGCGCTGAAACGCTGGCCGAGCCGGGCGCGTATGACCACCTCACCGCCCGCGCCATGGATACTTTGGCCGGCATCATCGAGGTGGGTGGCCACCTGCTGCGCCCCGGCGGGCGCCTGCTGGCCATGAAGGGTGTCTACCCGCACGACGAGATCGCCCGGCTGCCGGCCGGCTGGCAGGTCGAACAGGTCCTGCCGCTGCAGGTTCCCGGCCTCACCGGCGAACGACATCTGGTGGTGGTGGCCGGTCCGTGAGACATGACACGCCCCATGCCCGCATAATGCCCAGTCCCACCCCCTGCCGATGAGGCTCACCCGCATGGCCCGCATCATCGCCATCGCCAACCAGAAAGGCGGCGTCGGCAAGACCACCACTGCCGTCAATCTGGCCGCCGCCCTGGCTGCTGCGCCCAAGCGCGTGCTGCTGGTCGACCTCGATTCCCAGGGCAACGCGACCATGGGCAGCGGCGTGGACAAGCGGGAAGTTGCCGCCTCCACCTGCGACCTGCTGCTGGGCGAAAGCACCGCGGCCGAGGTCCGGGTGACCACCCCGGAAGGCTTCGACCTGCTGCCGGGCAACATCGACCTGACCGCCGCCGAGATCCAGCTGATGGACCAGGGCGAGCGCGAACAGCGCCTCAAGCGCGCGCTGACCCCGATCCAGGACGAGTACGACTTCATCCTGATCGACTGCCCGCCGGCGCTGTCGCTGCTGACCCTCAACGCCCTGGCCGCCGCCGATTCGGTGATCGTGCCGATGCAGTGCGAGTACTACGCGCTGGAGGGCCTCAGCGCGCTGGTGGAAACCATCGATGCGCTGCGCGCCAACCTCAATCCCACTCTGGAGATCGAAGGCGTGCTGCGCACCATGTTCGATGTGCGCAACAACCTCGCCAACGCCGTGTCGGCTGAACTGACCAACCACTTCGGCGACCGCGTGTTCCGCACCATCGTGCCGCGCAACGTGCGCCTGGCCGAGGCGCCCAGCCACGGCCAGAGCATTGTCGGCTACGACCGCGCCTCGCGCGGCGGCGTCGCCTACCTCGGCCTGGCCGGCGAGATCATCCGCCGCCACCACCAACGCAACACGGCCGGCAAGGCCATGGAGACCGCCTGATGAGCACCAAGCCCACCCCCGGCAAGAAACGCGGCCTCGGCCGTGGCCTCGATGCGCTGCTGGGGCCCAAGGGCGCGGTGACACAGGTGCAGGCCGCTGCGGTGGTCGAACCGCTGCCGGGTGAAGTGCTGCGCAAGCTGCCCGTGAAGCACCTGCAGCCGGGCAAGTACCAGCCGCGCCGGGACATGGACGAGACCAAGCTTGCCGAGCTGGCCGAATCCATCAAGGCACAGGGCGTGATCCAGCCGATCCTGGTGCGCCAGCTGGGCCCGGACAGCTTCGAGATCGTGGCCGGTGAACGCCGTTGGCGCGCCTCGCAGCTGGCCGGCCTGGATGAAGTGCCGGTGGTGGTGCGTGAGCTGGAAGACCGCACCGTCATCGCGATGGCGCTGATCGAGAACATCCAGCGCGAAGACCTCAACCCGCTGGAAGAAGCCGAAGCGCTGCAGCGGCTCATCAGCGAATTCGCGTTGACCCACGCCGAGGCCGCCCAGGCCGTCGGCCGCTCGCGCGCGGCGGTGTCCAACCTGCTGCGCCTGCTCGAGCTGCCGGTGGCGATCCGCCTGCTGCTGGAAACCCGCCGGCTGGAAATGGGCCACGCCCGCGCGCTGCTGACCCTGGCCCCGGAACTGGCCAGCAAGCTGGCCCAGGAAGCGGCCGACCAGGGCTGGTCGGTGCGTGAAGTGGAACACCGCGCGCAGCAGTTTGCCGCCGGCAAGGTGCCCGCTTCGCTGCGCCGCAAGCCAAGTGCGGCGACTCCGCAGGCCGATATTGCCTCGCTGGAAACCGAGCTGTCCGAATCGCTGGGCGCCCGCGTGGCGATCAACCACGGCCGCGGTGGCAAGGGCAAGCTGATCATCCATTACACCGACCTTGACACGCTGGACGGTGTGCTCGAGAAGCTCCGCGTACGCAAAGGCTGAGTCCACATTCAATGAACCCCACCAAGGTCGACCGCAACCATCTGTTGCGTCTGACCGACCTGCCGAATGTCGGGCCGGCCTGTGAGAAAGATCTGCGACTGATCGGGATCCGCGTTCCCGCGCACGTGCGCGGCCGCGATGCCTATGACATGTATGCGCAGCTGTGCATGCGCACGGGGGTCCTGCACGACCCCTGCGTCATCGATGTATTCCTGTCGATCGTGCGCTTCATGCAGGGCGAGGCGCCGCGCCCATGGTGGGATTTCAGCAAGGAACGCAAGGCAACACTGGCGCTGGAACCGCCGCTGAGCCTGTAATCGAGGGGTCCGCGCGGGGCGCATGCATGCCATGTCACCCGCGCCGTAGCACAATGGGGCATTGCATCCTCCGGGACCTGTTTCCATGACCATCCTCGTAACCGGCGCCGCGGGCTTCATTGGCGCCAACACCGTGCGTGCCCTGCTCGATGCAGGCCACGCGGTCGTCGGCCTGGACAACTACAACGACTACTACGACCCGCAGATCAAGCACGATCGCGTGGCTGCGCTGTGCCCCGAGGCCGACATCCGCGTGCTGGACCTGACCGACCGCGAGGGACTGGCCGCGCTGTTCGATGAGGTCCAGCCGTCCCGCGTGATCCACCTGGCCGCGCAGGCCGGCGTGCGCTACTCGCTGGAAAACCCGCACGCCTACGTGGACAGCAACCTGACCGGGTTCGTCAACATGCTGGAGCTGTGCCGCCATCGCGGCGTGCGCCACCTGGTATACGCTTCCAGCAGCTCGGTCTACGGCGATTCGGCCACCCCGCCGTTCTCCGAAGACCAGCGCATCGACAAGCCGCGCTCGCTGTACGCGGCCACCAAGGCCGCCAACGAGTTGATGGCCTACACCTACGCGCAGCTGTACGGCCTGCACGCCACCGGCCTGCGCTTCTTCACCGTGTATGGCCCGTGGGGCCGTCCCGACATGGCGCCGCTGCTGTTCTCGCGCGCGGTGCTGGCCGGGCGGCCGATCGACGTGTTCAACGAGGGGAAGATGCAGCGCGACTTCACACATGTTTCCGACATCGTGGCCGGTATCCTCGGCGCGCTGGCGCATCCGTCCGGCGAGGACGTACCGCACCGTGTCTTCAACCTGGGCAACCACACCCCGATCGAGCTGGAATACTTCATCGGGGTCATCGAGGCCGCCGCCGGACGCCCGGCGCAGAAGGTCTACAAGCCGATGCAGCCCGGCGACATGGTCCGCACCATGGCCGATACCCATCGCGCCAATGACGCTTTCGGCTACGAGCCGGTTACGCCAATCGAGCGCGGCCTGCCACCGGTGGTGGCCTGGTGCCGCGATTATTTCGGAGATCGCGCCTGACTCACATCGGCAGGTTCATCTTCGGATAACCTTGATTTCGGAAAATGCGCGGTCTTCTACATTCCTGGCCTTTCGCAGAGCCCGATCATGAGCCAACCCCAGTTGTCGGTCGTCGTTCCGGTATTCAATGAACGCGACAACGTGCAGCCCCTGGTCGAGGAGATCACCGCGGCCCTGCGCGGCCGGTTGGACTTCGAGATCGTCTACATCGACGACCACTCGCGCGACGACACCCTGGCCGTGCTGGAGTCGCTGAAGCGGGCCACCCCCGAACTGCGGGTCCTGCATCACGTCAGCCAGAGCGGGCAGAGCACGGCCGTGCGCAATGGGGTCAAGCATGCCCGGGCGCCTTGGATCGCCACGCTCGATGGCGATGGCCAGAACGACCCTGCCGACATTCCGAAGCTGCTGGCCGCCCGCGCAGGCGCCGAGCCGCAGGTGAAGCTGTTCGCCGGCTGGCGTGTCAACCGCCAGGACAGCGGCAGCAAGCGCTGGGCCAGCAAGTGGGCCAATGCGATCCGCGCCCGCATGCTGCGCGACGACACGCCCGACACCGGCTGCGGCATCAAGCTGTTCGAGCGCGCCGCGTTCCTGGACCTGCCGTACTTCGACCACATGCACCGTTACCTGCCCGCGCTGATGCAGCGGGCCGGATGGAAGACGGTGAGCGTGCCGGTCAACCATCGCCACCGCACCGCCGGGGTGTCCAAGTACAACAACCTGGGCCGCGCGCTGGTGGGCATCCGCGACCTGCGCGGGGTGGCCTGGCTGATCACCCGCAGCAGGCGCACCGCCGTGGACGAACGTTGATGGAACTGCACTGGCTCGACCAACCGCTGACGTGGCTGTTCTGGACCGGCCTGCACGTGACCGGCTGGAAGCTCATCGGCTACACCGGCGCGCTGATGTTCGGTGGCCGCTGGCTGGTGCAGTTCGTCGCCTCGCGCCGGGCCGGCAAGCCGGTGATCCCACGCCTGTTCTGGTACATGAGCGTGGTGGGCAGCTTGATGACGCTGAGCTACTTCCTGTTCTCGGCCAAGCAGGATTCGGTGGGCGTGCTGCAGAACCTGTTCCCGGCGTTCACCGCGCTTTACAGCCTGAAGCTGGATATCCAGCACAGGGGTTGGCGAAGGGACAAAGCGGAACATTGACGGTACCGGTACCCGAACCGTACCCGACTGGTAGCGCCGACTGTTAGTCGGCTGCTCTTCGCGGAAGGCAAAAACGACGTCCAGATCAAAACCAGCCGACTAACAGTCGGCGCTACCCGCGCCTTCGGCGCTTGGGTCTCGACCTTCGGTCGATCCCCGTCCTACGGGCTCCGCACGTAGGACCTTTGATCCATGCGCGCCGCGGATCGGGGTGCCATGATCGGGGTTTGCCGTCCCTCGGGAACCCCTGATCGTGAAATCACCGCTCGTTGCCGCGTTGCTGCTCGCCCTGGCCCTTCCTGCCCACCCCGCGCTGGCGGCACCGCCCTCGGTACCAGCTGCCGCGCCGGCCAGCCTGGCCACGGAATCGCCGGCCGACGCCGCGTTCCGCGCCATCTACGAGAAGGAATGGGCCTGGCGCCAGGCCGGTGGCGGCGAAGCCAGCGAGGACAGCGACAGTCCGGCCAACGCCACCCGCATGCCCGACGTGGGCGCGGCTGCCCAGCAGGCACGCCTGGCGGTGTGGGACGACGTGCTGGCCCAGTTGGACACGCTCGATACCAAGGCGCTGTCGGCCACCAACCAGGTCAACTACGCGATCTACCGCGACCAGGTGTTCAATCTGGCTGCCGACGTGCGCCTGCGCGGCTACGAAATGCCGTTCAATTCCGATTCCTCGTTCTGGTCCAACCTCTCGTTCATGGCGCGTCGCGAGATGAAGACCGCCAAGGACTATCGCAATTACATCGCCCGCCTCAACGACGTGCCGCGCTACTTCGACCAGCAGACCGAGAACATGCGTGCCGGCCTGAAGCGCGGTTTCAGCGTGCCACGCGCGGTGCTTGATGGCCGTGAGGTGTCCATCGCCACCGTGGCCGAGCTGAAGGACCCGACCCAGTCGCCGCTGTACGCACCGTTCAAGAAGCTGCCGGCCGCCATTCCGGCCGCCGAGCAGGCCGAGCTGCAGGCCCAGGCCCGCCAGGCCATCAGCGCCAGCGTGGTACCGGCGTTCGCCAAGCTGCGCACCTTCTTCGTCGGCGAATACGTGCCGCAGGCACGCACCACCCTGGCCGCTGAAGCGCTGCCCGAGGGCAAGGCGTACTACCAGCAGCAGATCCACGAATACACCACCCTGGACCTCACCCCGCAGCAGATCCACGAGATCGGCCTGAAGGAAGTGGCGCGCATCCAGAAGGAAATGAACGACGTCATCAAGGAAGTGCAGTTCAAGGGCAGCTTCGCCGACTTCCTGGCCTTCCTGCGCACCGACCCGCAGTTCTACGCCAAGATCCCCGACGAGCTGCTGCACCGCGCCGCGTGGATCTCCAAGCGCGTGGATGGGGTGATCGGCAAGTACATGACCCTGCCGCGCGCGCGCTTCACCATCGTGCCGGTGCCGCCGGACATCGCCCCGTTCTGGACCGCCGGCCGTGGCGGCATGGGCACCTACTGGGTCAACACCTACAACCTGCCGGCGCGACCGCTGTACAACCTGCCGGCGCTGACCCTGCACGAGTCCGACCCCGGCCACGCCCTGCAGGGCGCGCTGGCCGCAGAACAGGGCGAACAGCCCGAGTTCCGCCGCAATGCCTACATTTCCGCCTACGGCGAAGGCTGGGGCCTGTACAGCGAGAAACTCGGCGTGGAGATGGGCATCTACGAAACCCCGTATGAGGATTTCGGCCGCCTGACCTATGAAATGTGGCGGGCCGCGCGCCTGGTGATCGATACCGGCGTGCACCACAAGGGCTGGACCCGCGACCAGGCGCTGGCCTACCTGCGCGACCACACCGCGCTGAGCGAACACGAAGTGACCACCGAAGTGGACCGCTACATCTCCTGGCCGGGCCAGGCGCTCAGCTACAAGCTGGGCGAAATCGCCATCGTGCGCCTGCGCGGCGAGGCGGAGCAGGCGCTGGGCGACCGCTTCGACGTCAAGGGTTTCCACGACGCGGTGCTCAGCCAGGGCTCGGTGCCGCTGCCGGTGCTGGATGCGCAGATCCGTGCGTACATCGAAGAGCGCCGCGCGCCCTGATGTCGTGATTGGTCGGTGCCGATGTGCGCTCGCGCACGCATCGGCACATGGCCCTCAGCGTGACGATGAAAACTGCTTAGCGCATCGCAACATTGCTGCAGCGCATGATTAGGCTGGTCAGGGCGCGCCCACGGGCGCGCGTTCCCCCCACAAGGAGCCTGACCATGCTGGATGCCCTGTCCGCACTGATGCACCGCGCTACCTCCCCTGCCACCGCAGTCGTGCAGCGCCGCAACGCGACCCCTGCGCTGCTGTCGCTGCGCAATCTTCCCGACAGCCCGCCCGCGCAGACGCGCAACGCCGCCGTGTTCGACGGCGTTGTCTGCCAGCGGCCAACACCCCCCGATCCGCTGCAGCGCTTCGCGCTGCCAACGGATCAGGGCCAGACCCTCGTCGCGCTGCTGCAACTGCACCGCAGGGTCCTTGACCCCGATTACCACCTGCCGTTCCCGGCCCCGGAGCGCGCCGCGCTCGACAGCTTCTTCGCCCGGCGCGCACAGTTGGCCGACACCGCACTCGGCACCCCGGTGCCATCCAGCGCCGGGCGCGATCCGTGGCCGGGGCTGGCCCCGGTCCGCACGCACGCACAGCTCCTGCGGCAGCTGCTTGATGGCAGGAAGGGGCTGGTGATCGGCGAGGTCCATGCAGCCCGCGCCGGAAAGTCCCTGCTGATCGGCCACATGCCGCTGCTGCGCCACCTCGGTGTGGACACCCTGTATCTCCAACACCTGCAGGGGGACATCCACCAGGCCGACCTGGACCAGCTGCACCGCACCGGGGTGGTTTCGCCCGCACTGGGCCGGTTCCTCGCCGGGCAGGACCAGGGGCACATGACCGATGCGGCCAGCGGTGCGACGTTCCGCAACCTGGTCGACGCAGCGTTCAATGCCGGCATCCGGGTCGTGGCGCTTGACCTGATGACGAGCTACCACCTGCGCGGTATCGAGGATGAGGTCGGCCCGGGCGCGTCGAGCACGACGGAGATCCGGATCAAGGTGGCGAACCACGTGGCCACCCGGAGGATCGAGCACGACCAGCGCAACCAGGTCGGCAAACCCGGTCCCCAGCGCTGGGTGGCGCTGGTCGGCAATGCCCACGCCGGCAGTTTCAATGGCATCAGTGGCATTGCCGAGCGCCTCGGCGTCCCCAGCCTGCGCGTGGAGGACACAAGCCCTTGCTGGAGCAGCCGCCCGCAGGCCGGGTGCGATCCGGGCCGGACCGTGCAGGCTGATATCCGGCGCGACGGCGGCCAGCTGCAGTGCGACTACCTGCTCAAGGTACCCGCCGTCGACGGCCGTGCCCGGCCCGAGACGCCGGACCCGTGCACCGCCACCGAAGCGATGCGCCTGCGCGAAATCCGCCAGGCCATCTGCGCCCTGCCCGAAGCGCGCAGCGCATGAACGCACGGCACCGCTGCGATTGTGTAACGGACTCGCCCACGGCTACCCTGCGCCGATGATGTCCCGCCTGCGCCACCGCCTGTCGTTGCCACTCCGCCTGCTGATGCTGGGGGTGGTGCTGTTCGGCACGGCCGGTGGCGCACTGGCGTCGGCGCTGGGCGATCTGCATGCGCTGTCGCACACCGACCTCGCCGGGCTTGCGCATGCGCAATCGCATGCCGAACCGGCGAACGTGGCGGTGGCCCTGACCGATGCCGACAGTGGCCACGACAACGAAGACGAGGGCGCGCGCCTGCTGCACGCCCTGGTCCATTGCGGGCATTGCCATGGCCACGGTGGCGTGCTGCCGCTGGCGGCGTCGGCGTGGGCGCTGCCCGTCGCCCCGGCGCACCTGGTGCCGGGCGGCCTGACCGCGCAGCTGCTTGCGCAGCCGCCCGAGAGCCTGCTGCGCCCCCCGATAGCGGTGTGATGCCACGCGGCGACCTGCCGCGGCTTCACCTCTGAACCGCTTTCTGGAGATTCCCATGTGGATGCGTCTGGCAGCCGTTGCTGCCATTGCGTGGGTGCCGTGCGCGTATGCGCAGGGCACCGCGCCCGTTACCCCTTTCATCGACACGCCCGCTCCGGGTGCCTCGACCTTGAACACGCCGTTGACCCTGGACGAGGCCATCGCCCGCGTTGCCCGGTTCCACCCGGACCTGCGCCTGGTTGATGCCCAGCGCCCGGTCTGGGAAGCGCGCCGCGAGGCGGCCGCATTCGGCCCGCCGCTGACCCTCGGCGTGGAGCTTGAAAATGCGTTGGGTACCGGCGGCAGCCGTGGGTTCGATGCCGCCGAGCTGACCGTGACCCTCGCAGGGGTGCTCGAGCGCGGTGGCAAGCTCGACGCCCGCCGCGTCCTGGCGCAGGCCAACCTGGACGCACTGGCACCCCAGCGCGAAACCGCGCGGCTGGACCTGATGGCCGCCGTGGCCCAGCGCTACCTCGCCATCACCGAAGCCCGCGCGCAGCTCGCCATTGCCGAAACCGACATCGACCAGCGGCGCCGCGCGGTGGCCGCCGCCCGCGTGCGGCTGCAGGCGGGCGCGTCACCCGAGTCGGTAGTGATGACCGCGCAGGCGATGTTGGCGCAGGCCGAAGTTGACCGCGATCGCGCCAGGCAGGCAGACCGCGCCGCGCGGCTTGCGCTGTCGGCGTTGTGGCGCGAGCGCGAACCTGGTTTCGATGTTGTCAGCGGCGACCCGCTGCAGCTGCCCGCACTGCAGCCCTTCGACGTACTCGCCGACGAACTGCAGCGCACCCCGGAGCTGGCCGTGCTGGCTGGCGAACGCCGCGTGCGCGAAGCGCAGCTGCAGCTGGCACGCACCCAGGCACGGCCCGACATCAGCTGGCAGGCCGGCGTGCGCAACAGCCGCGACAGCGGGGATACCGCGCTGGTGGGCGGCTTCAGCCTGCCGCTGGGCAGTGTGCGCCGCGCCGGCCCTGAGATCCGCGCGGCCGAAGCCGAGCTTTTCCTCAACGGCGTGGAACGCGAAGCGCGCGCGCTGCAGCTGTACACCACGCTGGCTGAAGCGCACGGTCGCTACGAAACGTCGCGGCTGCAGGTCACCCGCATGGCCCGCGATGTATTGCCGCAACTGCAGCGCGCCGAGAATGCCGCCGAGAGAGCCTGGCGCGCCGGGGCCATCAGTTACATGGAATGGGCCCAGCTGCAGGCCATGCGCGTTGAAGCGAGGCAACGTCAGCTTGAAGCCGCCATCGCCGCGCAGAGCGCGCTGATCGAACTGCAACGCCTGACCGGGCAGGGCCTGCTGGCCCGTGCCGCCGAGGCCACCCCTGATACCGCGACCGCGTCCACGGAGGACCGCCGATGAACCTTTCGATCACCCGCGCGGCCCGTATCGCCGCACTCCTGCTGTGCCTGCTCGCATTGGCCGGCTGCGCCAGGGACGCGCCCACGGCAACCCCCGACACCGACGCCGGCCACGGCGAGCCGGGGCATACCGATGAGGGCGGCGACCACGACGAAGCACCGGACAGCACTCTCATCCCCGCCGCCATGGCCGGACAAGCCGGTATCCGCGTCGCCCCGGTGGCGGCCGGCACCATTGCCGACGAACACGAGGTGCAGGGCCTGCTGACCCCGGTCGACGGTCGCGTCGCCCAGGTGATGGCGCGTTTCCCCGGGCCGATCCGTTCGCTGCGTGCCAACGTCGGCGACACCATCAAGGCCGGCCAGGTACTGGCCAGCATCGAAAGCAACCTCAGCCTGACCACGTACACCGTCAGCGCACCGATCAGCGGCGTGGTGTTGGCGCGCCAGGCCCAGGTGGGCGCGGTGGCGGGCGAGGGCACAGCCCTGTTCGAGATCGGCGACCTGTCCACGCTGTGGGTGGACCTGCACATCTTCGGCAACGACACCCAGCACATCACCGCCGGCGTGCCGGTCACGGTGTCGCGCATGACCGACGGGGTCACCCGGGCCACCACGCTGGAACGCGTGCTGCCCGGCACCGCCACCGCCAGCCAGAGCACCGTGGCCCGCGCCACGCTGCGCAACGACGACGGCCTGTGGCGTCCGGGTGCCGCCGTGAAGGCGCGCATCGTAGTGGCAACCCGCCCGGCGGCGCAGGTGGTGCCCTTGAGCGCGCTGCAGACGCTGGAAGGCAAGGACGTGGTGTTCGTACGCACGGGCGAGACCTATACCGCCCGCCCCGTTCGCCTTGGCGCACGCGACGCGAAGCAGGTGGAAGTGCTGGAAGGCCTCGCCATCGGCGAAGCCGTGGTCACCGAGCAGAGTTACGTGGTGAAGGCCGATATCGGCAAGGCGGGAGCAGCGCATGAGCACTGAGCACCCCCGCACCGCCATGCTTGAACGCATCATTGCCGCCTCCATTGCCCATCGCTGGCTGATGATGAGCCTCACCCTGGTGCTGATCGCGGTGGGCGTGTGGAGCTTCACCAAGCTGCCCATCGACGCCACCCCGGACATCACCAACGTGCAGGTGCAGATCAACACCGCCGCACCGGGTTACTCCCCGCTGGAAGCCGAACAGCGCATCACCTGGCCGGTGGAAACGGTGATGGCCGGCCTGCCGCGGATGGAACAGGCGCGCTCGCTGTCGCGCTACGGGTTGTCGCAGGTCACTGTCGTGTTCGAAGACGGCACCGACATCTACTTCGCGCGGCAACAGGTGGCCGAACGCCTCCAGCAGGTGAAATCGCAGATCCCGGCGGGGCTGGACCCGCAGCTGGGGCCGATCTCCACCGGCCTGGGCGAGATCTTCATGTACACCGTCGACGCCGATCCTGCGGCGCGCAAGCCCGATGGCAGTGCGTACACCGCCACCGACCTGCGCACGATGCAGGACTGGGTGATCCGTCCGCAGCTGCGCAACGTGCCCGGGGTAACCGAGGTCAACACCATTGGTGGCTTCCAGCGGCAGGTGCACATCACCCCCGATCCGGCGCGACTGCGCGCGCTGGGCTTCACCCTGGAAGACGTGGCCCAGGCGGTGGAAAGCAACAACCAGAATGTCGGTGCCGGCTACATCGAACGCAACGGCCAGCAGTTCCTGGTGCGCGTTCCCGGCCAGGTGGCCAACCTGGAGGACATCGGCAACATCGTACTGGCCCGGCGCGAAGGAGTGCCCATCCACGTGCACGACGTGGCCGATGTTGCCGACGGCCCCGAATTACGCAGTGGCGCAGCCACCCAGAACGGCCATGAAGTGGTGATGGGCACGGTGGTCATGCTGATCGGCGCCAACAGCCGCGACGTCGCCCAGGCCGCGGCAGCGCGGCTGGAACAGGCCCAGCGCAGCCTGCCTGCCGGCGTCACCGTCACCGCCAGTTACGACCGCACTACCCTGGTGGACCGCACCATCCAGACCGTGGCCAAAAACCTGCTCGAAGGTGCGCTGCTGGTGATCGTGGTGCTGTTCCTGCTGCTGGGCAACTTCCGTGCGGCGTTGATCACGGCGGCGGTGATTCCGCTGGCGATGCTGTTCACGCTGACCGGCATGGCGCGCGGCGGTGTCTCGGCCAACCTGATGAGCCTGGGCGCGCTGGACTTCGGCCTGATCGTGGATGGCGCGGTGATCATCATCGAGAATTGCCTGCGCCGCTTCGGTGAGCGCCAGCACGCACTCGGCCGTGACATGACCCGCCAGGAGCGCTTTGCCGAAACCGCCAGCGCCACCGCCGAAGTGATCCGCCCCAGCCTGTTCGGGCTGGGCATCATCACCGCGGTGTACCTGCCGATCTTCGCGTTGTCGGGCGTGGAAGGAAAAATGTTCCACCCCATGGCCATCACCGTAGTGCTGGCCCTGAGCGGTGCCATGGTGCTGGCGTTGACCTTCGTGCCGGCGGCCATCGCCTTGTTCCTGGGCGGCCGCGTGCAGGAACGGGAAAACCGGCTCATGGCCTGGGTGCGCTGCCGCTACGAGCCACTGCTGGCGTTCTCGCTGCGGCGTGGGCGCTGGATGGTCGGTGGCGCGCTGGTGCTGGTGGTCGGCTGCGGCCTGCTTGCCACCCGGCTGGGCAGCGAGTTCGTGCCCAACCTGGACGAAGGCGACGTGGCCATGCATGCCATGCGCATTCCGGGCACCAGCCTGAGCCAATCGATCGCGATGCAGAAGGGGATCGAAAACCGCCTGGTGCAGTTCCCTGAAGTGAGCAAGGTATTCTCCAAGATCGGCACGCCCGAGGTTGCCTCCGACCCGATGCCGCCGTCGGTGGCCGACACCTTCATCATGATGAAGCCGCGCAACGACTGGCCCGACCCGCGCAAGCCGCGCGCGGCGCTGCTCGCAGAACTGCAAGCGGCGGTGGAGCAGCTGCCCGGCAACAACTACGAGTTCACCCAGCCGATCCAGATGCGCACCAACGAGCTCATCTCCGGCGTGCGGGCCGACGTGGCGGTGATGCTGTTCGGCGACGACCTGGATACGTTGCTGAAGGTGGGCAAGCGCATTGCCAGCGTGGCCGGCAGCGTGCCGGGTGCGGCGGATGTGCGCGTGGAGGAAACCAGCGGCCTGCCGCTGCTCACCGTCACCCCCAACCGCAGCGCGCTTGCTGGTTATGGGCTCAACCCGGGGCAGGTGCAGTCCACCGTGGCCACTGCCGTGGGTGGGCAGGTGGCCGGCCAGTTGTTCGAGGGCGACCGCCGTTTCGACATCGTGGTGCGCCTGCCTGAGGTGCTGCGCCAGGACCCGGCCGCACTGGCCGACCTGCCGGTATCGCTCGCCCCGGCACTGGCGGGGGACGCCGATGAATCCAGCCAGGCCGGCGGCTGGACCAGCGGCACCGCGCGTACGGTACCGCTGCGTGAGCTGGCCACGCTGGCCAACAGCGAGGGACCGAACCAGATCAACCGCGAAAACGGCAAGCGCCGCATCGTGGTTACCGCCAATGTGCGTGATCGCGACCTGGGCAGTTTCGTCAGCGACCTGCAGCAGGCGATCAACCGCGATGTGCAGGTACCCAACGGCTACTGGATCGAGTATGGCGGCAGCTTCGAGCAGCTGATCTCGGCCAGCCAGCGTCTGGCGATCGTGGTCCCGGTCACCCTGATCCTGATCTTCGCCCTGCTGTTCTGGGCGTTCGGGTCGGTCAAGGACGCGGCGATCGTGTTCAGCGGCGTGCCGCTGGCCCTGACCGGTGGCGTGCTGGCGCTGGCCGCGCGCGGTATTCCGTTGTCGATCTCGGCCGGTGTTGGTTTCATCGCGCTATCGGGCGTTGCCGTGCTCAATGGCCTGGTGATGATCAGCTTCATGCGCAGCCTGCGTGACGCCGGCCTGCCGCTGGCCGAGGCCGTACGCGAAGGCGCACTGGGCCGCCTGCGTCCGGTATTGATGACCGCACTGGTGGCCTCGCTCGGCTTCGTGCCGATGGCCTTCAACGTCGGCGCCGGCGCGGAAGTGCAGCGCCCGCTGGCCACCGTGGTGATTGGCGGCATCGTCTCCTCCACGCTGCTCACCCTGCTGGTGCTGCCGGTGTTGTACCGGTGGCTGCACACCCGCCGGACCTGATCACAACACCGGTCCGGACGTAACTGAACGCGGGTCCGGATGTAACCAAACGCCGGTAGCGCCGGCCGTTGGCCGGCCCTCGGGATGCATGACCCGTTCCGGGTGGCCCGCCCATCGCATCTCGATGACGTTTCTCAAGGGCCGGCCAACGGCCGGCGCTACCGGGTCCGGCGCAACGTCGTGATGAGGTTGACCGCCGTTGCGACACCGTCCTCCCGCGCCATGGCACGCCCGAGCGCGGCAGCCCGCGCGCGCACCTCCTGCCCTTCGGCGAACGCGATCGAGAGGCCCAAGGTGCCGGCATCAAGCCGCTTGGGCGATAGCGGTGCAGGCGCTACCTGCAACTCCTGCAATCGCGCGGCCCAGAAGAACTGGTCTGCCGCGAACGGCATCACCAACGACGGCACGCCCGCCCGGCACGCGGAATGCGTGGTCCCACTGCCGCCGTGGTGGATCACCAACGCGCAGCGTGGGAACAGCGCTTCGTGCGGAGCAGGGCCGACGACAAACACGTCCGGCGGCAGCGGAGCGTCCGGAATGCCTGCCCAGCCGGGGAACAACAGTACCCGGCGTGGTGCCAGCGCCTGCAGCAGCGCGGGCAGCACGGTGTCGCGCTCAAACCCCATCATGCTGCCAAAGCCCACGTACACCGGGGGCGGGCCGGCATCGAGGAACGCCTGCAGTTCCGGCGTTGGTTGCCAGGGCGCATCGGGCGCGCGCCACTGCCCGCAGATGTGATGATTCGCCGGCCAGTCCGCAGGGGGTGGAACCAGACTGGGCGAGATGCCATACAGCATCGGAAGATCGCGCCAAAGCGAGCGTCGCGCGGGCATGCCCAGCGCACGCCGGGCATCGTTGATTGGCGCGCGGAACGTCCGCCACACCGCCTGGTTGACCAACCCGTAAGTGAGCCGGTTGAGCGCGCCAGGCAGGCGCAAACGTGGCAGGAACGGCGAGGCGAACGCACGGGTTGGGGTCAACGGAATCATCCCGGCACCGATGGCCGGCACGCCGTGGTGTTCGGCCACCGTCATGCCCACGAACGCGGCCAGCCCGCCGGTCAGCACGGCATCGCACCCGGCCGCCGCCGCATCGGCCTGGCGCATCCATGCCGGCACATGCCGCCGCGCCATCCGCGCCAGGCCCCGCGTCGCCGCCGCCATGTCGTTCCCCCGCGATACAAGCGCCACCACTTCATCATGGATGTCGCCCTCCAGCGCCGCCTGCGGAACCCCCAGCGCCTGCGCGCTGCCCAAGGTGCCGCCTTCGGCCAGCAGCATCACCTCATGCCCGGCCGCCTGCAGCCCGTGGCACAGCATCACCAACGGCCGGGTATCGCCTTCGGTTCCATAGGTCACGGCGAGAAGTCGCATGGACGCATCCGATGATTGAAAAGTTGAAGTATCCGGATGCGGTGTGCAGAACGGGTCTATCCCGCCGCCGTCATCTTCAGATCTGATAAGCGTGTCAAACCTTTCAGCAATGGCCGACGGCTAGTCTCCTGAGCATCGGCCAGAACTGCGCTCAAGGTAGTAGACGTTGTCGTATGGCACTTTCATCGCAGGCGCGGTTCGATATGACCTCAGTCATCTCGATCCATTTTCCGTAGAGGTGATGGTCCATGGCGTGCGGGTCGATGTGGACGTGAGTTTCAGTTTCCATGTCTTCACCGATCAGAAAGGCAGGGGAGCGCGTTTCCCGCATCATGCCGAGGAACGGTACTTCTGCATGTCGCGATATCAGCTCAGCCACGCGGTGGCGGACTTCATGCGCGGCCCATTTTTCGACGCCTCGGTGCGTAGGCATGTTCGCATCGTAGCGGGTGAACCCCGTGAGCAGTACTTCTGCACCGATCTTGGCCACGGCGACATCATCTGGACGCGGATATCGCGACGGGAGCGGCAGAATCGCGCGCGGGTCTGGGTTGTCAGCGCCTACAACCGCGACTGGCACGGCATGGTGCTACCGCGTGGGCAGGGGTTGTTCCGCGTGCAGAAGGTACTGGCAAACAAGCTCGGTATTTCCTCACCCTGAACAAAAAAAAGCACCCCATCACTGGGGTGCCTTTGAACTACGATCTCGGTAGGGTGGAGCGCGTCGGCTTGCGCCTATCCCGCCAATGGCTGAGGAAAGTACGGACCGGGTCCGTCTTCGCAGCGCTACTATCCCGTTTCCGGGTCCCGATCAGCAGCGCTTGATAAAATCATGTCACGAGCACTCTCCTCCGTACAGGGGCAAGAGCGCCAACGTTCAGGTTCCACCTGTGGATAACCCCTTGCCTTGCGAATGCCAGACGTGCATAATGCGCGGCTCGCTGTGTCTGGATTTGTCCGGATTGGCGGCCGGGAACACGTCATCCGGCCTGCCCTCGTCAGCGTAACCCTTTGATTCTCATGACGTGTGGCGGGAAACCGTCGAGGCCGCCGTCGCCCGGGCTATGGGCTGACACATACTTTCATCGAGGTGCGCAATGTCCCGCGTATGCCAAGTTTCCGGCAAGCGAGTGCAGACGGGTAACAACGTCTCGCACGCCAACAACAAGACCCGTCGTCGTTTCCTGCCCAACCTGCACGAGCGCCGCTTCTGGGTTGCCAGCGAGAACCGCTGGGTCAAGCTTCGTGTTTCCGCGCATGCACTGCGCACCATCGACAAGAACGGCATCGATTCCGTTCTGGCTGAGCTGCGTGCGCGCGGCGAAAAGGTCTGAGGAGTAGACGATCATGGCAGGCAAGCGCGATAAGGTCCGTATGATTTCGACCGCCGGTACCGGTCACTTCTACACGACCGACAAGAACAAGAAGAACACCCCCGGGAAGATGGAATTCTCGAAGTACGATCCGGTCGTGCGCAAGCACGTCCCGTACAAGGAAGGCAAGATCAAGTAATCCCTCACGGGGTTGCTCGATGCCAACGAAGAACCCGCCTCACGGCGGGTTTTTTCGTTTCCGTGGCCGTGCACGCCGCCCGTGGCAGAATGCCGGCACACCCCAAACGGGCGAACCGATGCTGTTCGAATGGCTGCTGGGTTCATGGTTGCTGATGCTGGACTGGCTGATCCGGCTGGCCGCGCTGTTCTGGATTCCCAGCCGCACCACGCCTGGCGCCGCCCGCAGCTGGCTGCTGCTGGTCGGTTTCGTGCCGCTGCTTGGGCTGCCGCTGTACCTGCTGTTCGGCCACCCCTGGCTGTCGCGCCAGCGCGTGCAGCGCCAGGCCGAGGCCTCGCAGGTCATCCGTGAGGAACAGGCGCTGCAGCCACCGCTGCGCTTTACCCCCGTGGCCGATACCGCCACCGCCGAGATGGTACCGCTGATCGAACGCCAGGGTGACTTCATGCCGGTGCATGGCAACACGGTGGAGCTCCTGACCGATTACGACGCCTCGCTGCAGTCGCTGCTGGACGACATCGACCAGGCGCGCGACCGCGTGCACCTGCTGTATTACCTGATGTTCGACGATGCGGTCGGCGACGCCATCGTGCAGGCGCTGCAGCGCGCCGCCGCGCGCGGCGTGCACTGCCGCCTGCTGCTGGACGCGGTGGGCGCCAAGCGCGGCCTGCGCCGCTATCGCCACCGCCTGCAGGCACTTGGCGTGGACGTGCGCGCGATGCTGCCGGGCGGGCTGCGCTGGCGCCGTAGCGGGCGCATGGACCTGCGCAATCATCGCAAGATCGCCGTCATCGACAACCGGGTGGGTTACATCGGTTCGCAGAACCTGGCCAGAGCCGAATTCGTGCCGGGCTTCCCCAATCGCGAACTGGTGGCGCGGGTGCGCGGTCCGACGGTGGCGCACCTGGAGGCGGTGTTCGCCAGCGACTGGTACATGGAAACCGGCCAGCGCCTGGAGGTGATGATGGTCGAGCCGGTCTGCGCCGACGACGTGCCGACCCAACTGCTGCCCAGCGGCCCGGCGTACCCCTTCAGCAACGCGCGCGATGCGGTCAACGCGCTGATCCATCTGGCGCGCCGCCGTATCGTGCTGGTCACCCCGTACTTCGTGCCCGACGAAGCCACGCTGAGCGCGCTGCGCATCGCCGCGCTGTCCGGTGTGCAGGTGCAGCTGATCCTGTCGGCCAGCAACAACCAGCGCCTCACGGCATGGGCGCAGGAGGCGTACTACGACGAGCTGCTGCGCGCCGGCGTGCGCGTTGCGCTGTATGAACCGCATTTCCTGCACGCCAAGCATCTCACCGTGGACGAGGACATCGCGCTGGTCGGCTCGATCAACCTGGACATCCGTTCGTTCGCGCTCAATGCCGAGATCGGCATGCTCTGCTATGACCCAGGGCTGGTGAGACAGCTGATCGGGATCGAAGACGACTACCTGCGGCAGTCGCGCCAGCTGGACCTGAAGGCGTGGCGGCAGCGGCCCGCGTGGCGGCGCAGCCGCGAGGGCATCGCGCGGCTGGCCGATGCGCTGATGTAGCGCACGGAGCGCCGCAACCGCATGGCCTACAATGCCGCCATGACTGCATCCAAACCCCTGTTCCAGGCCGACCTGGCCATCATCGGCGGCGGTGCGGCCGGTGTGCTGGTCGCGCTCAACGCGCTGCGCAGCGCCACGTCACCCGTGCAGGTGGTCCTGTTCGAATCGGCCTCCACGCTGGCACAGGGCATCGCCTACGCCACGCCGTGGCCCGAGCACCTGCTCAACGTGCCGGCCGGCAAGATGAGCGGCCTGCCCGAGCAGCCCGGCGATTTCGTGGATTACCTGCTGCAGGGCGATGCGTTGCCGGGTCTGTCGCGCGACGCACTGGCCGAGACCTTCGTTCCCCGCCGCCATTACGCGGAATACCTGCAGCATCGCCTTGCGGAAGCCGAGGCGCAGAGCCCGGCGCACCTGCAGGTGGTGCACGCGCCGGTCGTTTCACTGGTGCCGGGTGTGCCGTTGCACGCCATGGTGCTCGCCGATGGCGGGCAGTGGCACGCACCGCAGGTGGTACTGGCCTGTGGCAACAGCATGCGTCCGTTGCCCGCGCCCGGTGCCGAGGCCTTGCCGCCGGGCCGCGTGGTCGATGCATGGGATTACGACGGCGTGCGCATGCTGGCCGGCGACGGCGACCTGGCCATCATTGGCTCGGGCCTGAGCATGGCCGACAGCGTGGTGGCGCTGGCCAATGCCGGCCATCGCGGGCGCATCCATGTGCTGTCGCGGCATGCGCTGCTGCCCTTGCCACACGCGCACGGTGGCATCGCCAAGTTCGATCCCCAGCCGCTGCTGGGCATGCCCTTGCGGGCGCGCATGCGCGCGCTGCGCGGCCATGTGCGGGATGCGGCGGCAAAGGGCATTCCGTGGCAGGGCGTGATGGACCGCATCCGTCCACTGGGCCAGGCGCTGTGGAAGAGCCTGGACGCCGCCGACCAGCGCCGTTTCCTGCGCCACGTGGTGCGCTACTGGGACGTGCACCGCCACCGCATTGCTGACGTGGTGCATGCGCAGCTGGCGGCGCTGGAGCAGTCGGGACAGCTGCAGCGCCACCGCGCACGGCTGGATGCGTTGCTGGTGCTCGACAGCACCCTGCAGCTGCATGCGCAGGGCGCGCACGGGGGCATGCCCCCGCTGAACGTGGGCGCGGTGATCAACGCCACCGGTGTGGAAACCCGCGCACTGTCCATGCGCAATCCGCTGCTGCAGCAGTTGCTGGCCGATGGTCATGCGCGCCCCGGTCCGCATGGGCTGGGCCTGGACAGCGACGATGCCGGCGTCCTGCGCGATGCGCAGGGGCAGGCGCAGCCGGGCGTGCAGGTGGTGGGCAGCCTGCGCATCGGGACGTTGTGGGAAAGCCTGGCCATTCCGGAGTTGCGGGGGCAGGCGCAGCAGGCGGCAGTGGCCGCGTCGGGTCACGACCAACGGTCGTGACCTACCGGCTGAACCGGTTGCGCGAATGCCCGAAGCGGTGACCCCGGCCCGCCCCCGTGCGGCGGCGGCCGGGGTAAAATGAGCGCATGGATGTCTCCCACCTGCTCGACGGGCTCAACCCCGCTCAGCGCGAAGCTGTGTCCGCCCCGCCCGGCCACCATCTGGTGCTTGCCGGTGCCGGTTCCGGCAAGACCCGCGTACTGATCCACCGCATCGCCTGGCTCAACGAAGTCTGCGGCGTGCCCACCCACGGCATTTTCGCGGTGACCTTCACCAACAAGGCCGCCGGCGAAATGCGCCACCGCATCGACGTGCAGCTGCCGCAGGGCAGCCGTGGCGCGTGGATCGGCACCTTCCACGGCCTGGCCCATCGCCTGCTGCGCCTGCACTACCAGGAAGCCAAGCTGCCCGACAGCTTCCAGGTGCTGGATTCGGACGACCAGCTGCGGCTGGTCAAGCGGGTGGTGCAGCAGCTGGAGATCGACGACAGCAAGCACCCGCCCAAGCAGATTGCCTGGTGGATCAACGAGCAGAAGGACGAAGGCCGCCGCCCGCAGCACATCCAGCCCGAGCCGAATGACGCCTGGCTGGACACCATGCGCCAGGCGTACGCGGCCTACCAGGAACGCTGCGACCGCGCCGGTCTGGTCGACTTCGCCGAGCTGCTGCTGCGCGCGCACGAGCTGCTGCGCGACAACCCGGCGCTGCTGGCCCATTACCGTTCGCGTTTCCGCGAAATCCTGGTGGACGAGTTCCAGGACACCAACGCCATCCAGTACGCCTTCGTGCGCGTGCTGGCCGGCGACAGCGGCCACGTGTTCGTGGTCGGCGACGATGACCAGGCCATCTACGGCTGGCGCGGTGCCAAGGTCGAGAACGTACAGCGCTTCCTGAAGGATTTCCCCGGCGCGCAGACCGTGCGCCTGGAGCAGAACTACCGCTCCAGCGCCAACATCCTCGGCGCGGCCAACGCGGTGATCGCGCACAACCCGGACCGGATCGGCAAGGAGCTGTGGACCGACAGTGGCGATGGCGACCCGATCGACCTGTACGCGGCCTACAACGAAATGGACGAGGCGCGTTACGTGGTCGAGCGCACGCGCCAGTGGGTGCGCGACGGCGGCAGCTATGGCGATGCGGCGGTGCTCTACCGCAGCAACGCCCAATCGCGTGCATTCGAAGAAGCACTGCTCTCCGAGCAGGTGCCTTACCGCGTGTACGGCGGCATGCGCTTCTTCGAGCGCGCCGAGATCAAGGACGCGCTGGCCTACCTGCGGTTGATGACCAACCGCAACGATGACGCCGCCTTCGAGCGCGCGGTCAACACGCCCACCCGCGGTATCGGCGACCGTACCCTGGACGAAGTGCGCCGGCTGGCGCGTACCCAGGCGATCTCGCTGTGGGAAGCCACCATGCTCACCACCCAGGGGAACGAGCTGGCGGCGCGCGCGCGCAATGCGCTGGCCGGCTTCCTTACCCTGGTCAACCAGCTGCACGCCGAAGCCGGCGAGATGACCCTGGCCGAACGCATCGACCATGTGCTGATCCGTTCGGGGCTGCGTGAACACTGGTCCAAGGAAAGCCGCAATGCGCTGGATTCGGAATCGCGCGCGGACAACCTGGACGAACTGGTGTCGGTGGCCTCGCGCTTCACCCGGCGCGAAGACGACATCGAGGAAACCGGCGAGACCATGAGCGAGCTGGTGGCCTTCCTGTCCTATGCCTCGCTGGAGGCCGGCGAAGGCCAGGCCCAGGCGGGCGAGGAGGGCGTGCAGCTGATGACACTGCATTCGGCCAAGGGCCTGGAGTTCCCGCTGGTGTTCCTGGCCGGCATGGAAGACGGCCTGTTCCCGAGCGCGCGCTCGCTGGAAGAAAGCGGGCGGTTGGAAGAAGAGCGCCGCCTGGCCTACGTGGGCATCACCCGCGCGCGCCAGAAGCTGGTGCTCAGCTACGCCGAATCGCGCCGCATCCACGGCCAGGAAAACTACAACGTGCCCTCGCGCTTCCTGCGCGAGATTCCGCGCGAGCTGCTCAATGAAGTGCGCCCGAAGGTGCAGGTCTCGCGTGGCGCTTCGCTCGGCGCCAGCCGCCCGGCCGGCCACGCCACGCTGGAAGCGCCGCCGCTCAAGCTGGGCGCCATGGTCACCCACGCCCGCTTCGGCGAAGGCATGGTCACCGACTACGAAGGCAGCGGCGCGCACGCGCGCGTGCAGGTGGAATTCGCCGAAGCGGGCAGCAAGTGGCTGGTGATGGCCTACGCCAACCTCACCGTGATCTGACCGGGCGTGTCGCGGATGACCCGCCACGTGCTTTTCATCTGCAGCCAGAACCGCCTGCGCAGCCCCACGGCCGAGCAGGTGTTCGCCGACTGGCCGGGCGTGGAAACCGCCTCGGCCGGCGTGCTGGCCGAGGCCGATGTGCCGGTGAGCCCGGAGCTGCTGCAGTGGGCCGACACGATCTTCGTGATGGAGCGGGCGCACCGCACGCGGCTCGCCAGCCGCTACCGGCAGTGGTTGAACGGGAAGCGGGTGGTCTGCCTGGACATCCCCGACGACTACGCGTTCATGGAGCCGGCGCTGGTCGAACTGCTGAAAAAGAAGGTGGTTCCGCACCTGTAGGGCCACGCGATGCGTGGCTGCGCGGTCGACGGGCACCTCAGCCACGCATGGCGTGGCTCTACAATGGTCCACCCCTTTTCCCCAGACTCCCCATGTCCACCACCCCCGTCTCCATCAACGTCAAGCTCAACGCCCGCCTGCAGCCCGAGCACCGCCTGCAGCTGTTCGAGGATCCGCTCGACGCGATGCTTGAAGCCGCCGGCATCGGTGAAATCATGGGCGGCGGCACGGCGCTGTCCGACGAGGGCGAAGTGGAATACGGCGATCTGGAGATCCAGCTGCACGACGCCGCTGGGCTTCCCCAGGTCATCGAATTGCTCGAACAGCTCGGTGCCCCGAAGGGCTCGTTGATCCAGCGCGAAGGCGAGGCCAACGTTCTGTTCGGCATCACCGAAGGCCTGGGCCTGTATCTCAACGGCACCGACCTGCCCGACGAGGTCTACGAGCAGTGCGATTCGAACTACGTGTTCGACCAGATCGTGGAGCGCATCGACGGCCACGGTGAAATCTGCAGCTGGTGGCAGGGCCCAAGCGAAACCGCGCTGTATCTCTATGGCGCTTCGTTCGAGACCCTGCGCGAGCGCATCGCCGAGCTGGTGGCAACCTATCCGTCGTGCCAGGGCGCGCGGGTGGTCCAGATCGCCTGAGTCCGGCGCGGGGTGGGGCCATCCCCGCCCCGGCGCGTCCGCTTCGTTCCCGGTGAAACGCGACTCATCCCGGATTTCACACGGTTCGTCGCCTGCTCCTTGTAGCCCCTTGGGCATGCGCCCAGAGTCTGGCGCTGTCTGCTGGGAGCGCGCACATGAACAAGGGAATCCCGTACCTGATGGCTGCACTGGTCGCGCTGACGCTGTCGGCAGGCTGGGCGGCACCGGTGCTGGCCCTGTTCGAGCACGTGGCCGCCTGCCTGGACGGGGGTGGCAGCCTGGACCTGCTGCGCATGCGCTGCGTCCCGCCTGGCGCTGCGACCGACCTGCTGCTTGGCGGGTGGGGCTTCTGGCTGACGGCTGCCGCTGTTGCGGCGGTGGCGACCGTGGTGACCCGAACGCACCTGCCGCGGCGGCGTTCGTCCATCCCACATTAGCTTTGCAACCAGTCCGATCGGTGGGCAAGCGGAACCCTGTTAGTGTCCGTGCGCACTTCTGCACCGGCACCGGCCTTGATCACCAGCGCGATCCAGCGGACGTCTTCGTTTCCGTCCCTTCCCGGCATTCCTGATGATGGCCGCGCGCCGCGCAGGTCGCTTCCGGCGTTGCTCTTGTCACATCTCCACACTGCGCCGCCTCAAACGCGGCACATGCTCGACCTGGCCGATTGCCCGGCCAGGCCCTGGCAGGGACCGGGCAGCCAACCGGCGGTGATCGTGACACGAGGCCACGAGCGCTGGCGGGTCAAGGTAACGGCCGACGCCAACAGCAGCGCCATGGAAGTCACGCTGGGCAAGCTGTTCCAGCTCACCGGGCTGGTCGCTCCCGACACCGAACGGGTGGCGGCTGTTGATGGCCTGCCGGCGCCAGGCGAACATGTGGGCTCCCGCTTCGAGGCGGGCTTCCAGGATCTGGGCGACTTCCTCGTCAGCGGCGTGGCCGTGGATCTGGTCGCCGCGGCCAATCCTTCATTACGCAGTGCCTACGAGGCATTGCGGGCAGGCCATGCAAAGGCTGTATCTGACAACGCCCGCCTGTTGAAGCATGCCGGGCTCGAATGGTGGGCCCTGCGCGGGGACGACGCCGAACACCACGCCGCCAACGACCAGCGCCGGTTCAATGCGCTGGACACCATGAACCGCATGCTGCCCGGGCCATTGCGCTGCGAACAACTGCGCCATTTCATCGTCTCCCGCTGGCTGGGTAACTGGGACCATCTCAACTACCGGCTGGAGAATTTCGGTTACACCGTCCGTGAGGGAGCCCGGGTGGGCATGTCGCTGGATTTCGGTTCCTGCGGGCCGCTCGGGTTCCGCGACTTGCAGACGGGCGCGATGCTCACCAAACCGCACAGCGGTGAGGTGGCCATCGCCCAGCGGCCGCCTTCACTGTTCCCGATTCCTTTGGCATATGTGGCCAACGTCGGCCATTTCGATGCAATGTGCGGTGATCCCGGCCCACTGCACGATGTCACTGCGTGGCCCTATGGTTTCCAGTCCGACAGCATCGCCGCCCTGTTCCGCCCGCCCGTGGTCCCTGACCCTGACGTGGCCGATACCCTGGCCGAAATGGGCTACCGGCTGGGGCTGCTGCCGGTGTCGGCGATCAGCGCTGTGATCCACCGCCATTGGCCGGTGCTGCCTGGCGGGGCAGGGCAGAGCTGGCCCACGGCAGCGGAATTGACCGGGCAACTGCTCAGCCGCCGCGGCGCCCTGCTGGCCCGCTTCGATCCGGCGCAGATCGCCGATTGGGTGCAGGCCGATTCCGACCGCGCGGTCAGGATCCAGCAGGAGATCACCAGCGCCACGCAGGCCGTACTCGGTGCCCCGGCCGACCGGCCCGATTGATCCGGCTCAAGGCACCGTCTCCACGCCGGGTGTGCAATGGTGGTCCTTACTGCCTCGCCAAGGAGCGTGCCATGTACAAGCGGATCCTGATTGCCACCGATGGCTCCGAGCTGTCCGGAAAGGGCCTGCTCAAAGGGCTGGAGCTGGCCCGCGACCTCAACGCCGAGATCGATATCGTCACCGTTTCAGAGCCCTGGGCGGTTGGCATGTATGACGCGATGGGTTGGAGCGTGGGCTACATGAACAGCCCCGAGTACAAGGCCGACCGCGAAGAGACTGCAGAGAAGGTGCTCGCCCCGGCCAAGGCCGCCTGCGAGGCACAGGGCGTGCGCGCCACCACCGTGCACGTACTGGACCGCTATGCCGCCGACGGCATCATCGACACCGCCGTGGAACGCAACAGCGATCTGATCGTGATGACCTCGCATGGCCGTCGCGGGGTGACCCGGGTACTGCTCGGCAGCCAGACCGCCGAAGTCCTGGCGCGCAGTACGGTGCCGGTGCTGGTCATCCGGTAGAGCCGGGCTCTGCCCGGCTGCATCACCGCGCCAGCGGGGCAGAGCCCCGCTCTACGGCCTTCCAACCAGCGGGGCAGAGCCCCGCTCTACGGCCTTCCAGCGTGGGCGCAGGGCAGGCGCGCAGCCTGCTCACCAGCTGTAGAGCTTCCAGTAAACCGGCGAGACGCCATCCTTGCTCCGGTCCACACCGCCCTGCGGGCTGCCTTCGTACATGTAATACGGCGCGCCGCGCGACGGCGTGACCTTGACCATGCGGAGCTGTCCGGCCACGCGGTACTCTTCGATGGTGTCGCCATTGCCCATCACGCGCTTGGCGACATCGGCCCCCCTCACATCGACCGGAGGCACGCCCGCACCCCCGGTGGTCGCACAACCAGCCAACACGAGCAGGCCAGCCAGCAGCAGAGTTTTCATGGGCCAAGGTTCCGGGTCAGGGGGCCTTGATTATGCCCGATGCCCCGTGACGCCGGTGCCGCAACCGGCCATGGCGGGGCGCGTAGAATCGTCGCATGAGCCGATTAGTCCTGATTGACGGGTCCAGTTACCTGTATCGCGCGTTCCACGCGCTTCCGCCGCTGACCAACGCTGCCGGTGAACCGACCGGCGCCTTGTTCGGCGTGGTCAACATGCTGCGCGCCACCTTGAAGGAGCGCCCCGAGTACGTGGCCTTCGTGGTCGATGCGCCCGGCAAGACCTTCCGTGACGACCTGTACGCCGACTACAAGGCCAACCGCCCGCCGATGCCCGACGACCTGCGCCCGCAGGTCGAGCCGATGTGCCGGATCGTCGAAGCGCTTGGCCTGAGCATCCTGCGCGTTCCCGGGGTGGAAGCCGACGATGTGATCGGTACCCTGGCCCTGCAGGGCCACCGTGACGGGATGACGGTCACCATTTCCACCGGCGACAAGGACTTCGCCCAGCTGGTCCGCCCGGGCATCGAGCTGGTCAACACCATGACCGGCAGCCGCATGGATTCGGATGCGGCAGTGATGGACAAGTTCGGCGTGCGCGCCGACCAGATCGTCGACCTGCTGGCGCTGATGGGCGACACGGTGGACAACGTGCCCGGTGTGGAGAAGTGCGGCCCCAAGACCGCCGCCAAATGGCTGGCCGAATACCAGAACTTGGACGGGGTGATGGCCGCCGCGCCCGGCATGAAGGGAAAGATCGGCGAGAACCTGCGCGCGGCACTGGAACGCCTGCCGCTCAACCGTGAGCTGGTCACCATCCGCACCGACGTGGCGCTGGATGCCGGCCCGCAGAGCCTGGCGCTGCGTGACCCGGACGTGCCTACGCTGGGCGAACTGTATCTGCGCTATGGCTTCACCCAGGCGCTGAAGGAACTGGGTGGCCCGGTGCCGGCCCCAACGGCCGCCAGCGACGCCCCGGTGAGCCTGCGCGGCACCGCGGCCGGCTATGCGCGCGGCGCGGCCAGCGAGCCGGCCGCCACGGCCGACCCGGCGCTGTCGGCGCCCGGCGAGTACGAAACGGTACTCACCACCGAACAGCTGCAGGCCTGGGTGGCCCGCGCCGAAGCCGCCGAGCTGGTCGCCTTCGACACCGAAACCGACGCGCTCGACGCCATGCGCGCCAACCTGGTCGGCATCAGCCTGGCCGTGGAGCCTGGCAAGGCCGCCTACATCCCGGTCGGGCATGACTATCCCGGCGCCCCGGCCCAGCTGCCGCGCCAGCAGGTGCTGGACGCGCTGCGCCCGGTGCTGGAGAACCCGGAAAAGAAGAAGCTGGGCCAGCACGGCAAGTACGACCTGCATGTGCTGCGCCGCCACGGTGTGGACGTGCAGGGCTATCACGACGACACCATGCTCGAGAGCTTCGTGCTCAATTCCACCGCTACCCGGCACGACATGGATTCGCTGGCGATGCGTTACCTCGGCTACAGCACCATCAAGTTCGAGGACGTGGCTGGCAAGGGCGCCAAGCAGATCCCGTTCTCGCAGGTGGGGTTGGACGAAGCCAGCCGCTATGCCGCCGAAGATGCCGACATCACCCTGCGCCTGCACCGTGTGCTGCAGCCGCAGTTGCTGGAATCGACCGCGCTGGACAACGTGTACCGCAGCATCGAGATGCCACTGGTGCCGGTGCTGACCCGGATCGAGGCCAACGGCGTGTACATCGACAGCGCCGAGCTGCGCCGGCAGAGCCAGGACCTGGGGGCGCGCATGCTGGCCGCCCAGCAGAAGGCCACCGCGCTGGCCGGGCGCACCTTCAGCCTGGACTCGCCCAAACAGCTGCAGGCGGTGCTGTTCGACGAACTGAAGCTGCCGGCGCTGGTGAAGACCCCCAAGGGCCAGCCCAGCACCAATGAAGAAGCGCTGGAGGCGATTGCCGAGCAGCACGAGCTGCCCCGGGTGATCCTGGAGTACCGGGGCCTGGCCAAGCTGCGCAGCACCTATACCGACAAGCTGCCGGAGATGGTCAACCCGGACACCGGCCGGGTCCATACCAGCTACCACCAGTCCGGCGCGGCCACGGGTCGGCTGTCCTCGTCGGACCCGAACCTGCAGAACATCCCGATCCGCACCGAAGACGGCCGTCGCATCCGCCGCGCCTTCGTGGCGCCGCCGGGGCACAAACTGCTGGCCTGCGATTACTCGCAGATCGAACTGCGGATCATGGCCCACCTGTCCGAAGACCCGGGCCTGGTGCGCGCCTTCGAGCAGGGCGTGGACGTCCACCGGGCGACCGCGGCCGAGGTGTTCAACCGCGCCCTGGATGAGGTCACCCCGAACGAGCGCCGCGCCGCCAAGGCGATCAACTTCGGCCTGATGTACGGCATGAGCGCATTCGGGTTGGCCCGCAACCTGGGTATCGACCGCGGCCAGGCGCAGGATTACGTGGCGCTGTACTTCAGCCGTTACCCGGGCGTGCGCGATTTCATGGAACGCATGCGCCAGCAGGCCCGCGACCAGGGTTATGTGGAAACCATCGAAGGGCGCCGGCTTTATCTGAACGATATTCACGCGCGCAACCAGGGCCTGCGCGCCGGTGCCGAGCGGGCGGCCATCAATGCACCCATGCAGGGCACGGCCGCGGACATCATCAAGCGCGCCATGGTGAAGGTGGACGACTGGCTGCAGGGCCAGGGCGGCCGCGCGCGCATGATTCTGCAGGTGCACGATGAACTGGTATTTGAAACCGAAAGCGAGTTTCTGGAAACCTTGCGCACGCAGGTGGTCGACCTGATGTCGTCTTCAGCTAAATTGCGTGTGCCGTTGGTGGTGGATGCCGGCGTAGGCGATAACTGGGATGAGGCGCATTGAGACCCGAATCACGTTGAATAAGCTGAATTGGTTCAGTGGGGCCCAAAAAACTGACTCTTGGATGAATATTTCCGGTGGTACCCCCGGATTAATTGGCGTCCTTCACGAACTATCAATGTTCGAGGTGCTTTTATAGACCTCGACAGGCGCAATGCCTGTTGTGGATCTCTCCCATCCCCTGGAGCAGATCTCGGAACGGGGGCTACTCCCCAAGCGCCCGTTCCCCGGCCCCGCTGACCTCCCCCTGGTCGGCGGGGCTTTTTATTTTGGGCCCCCGAATTGCCCGTGGTTACGGCGCCTCTGGTTCGCGGTGTTGGTGATCTCCCGGTAGCGCCGGCCGTTGGCCGGCCCACGGACCCCCTGCCCCGGCCAACGGCCGGCGCTACCGGCATGTTGGCAACCGCACGTCTCTGTTGCCTCCGTCGCGCCCTCGCACCATGCTGCATGCCTCTCCAACCGGGACGCTCCCATGAGCGATCTGTTTGACCTGGCCATGCCGTGGTGGGAGTTCATCCTGCGCGCGGTGGTGGTGTACGTGGTGGTGCTGGGCATGGTGCGCCTGTCGGGCAAGCGGGCGCTGGGCCAGATCACTCCCTTCGACGTGCTGCTGATCGTGCTGCTGGGCAATGCGGTACAGAACGCGCTGCTGGGCCAGGACACCTCGTTGGGCGGCGGCCTGCTGTTGGCGGCCACCCTGATCGCGATCAACTATGCGGTGGGCTGGTTGAGCCAGCGCAGCCGCCGCATCGAAACCCTGGTGGAAGGCGAGCCGGTGCTGATCGCACGCGACGGCGAAGTACTGGCCTCCGTGCTCAAGCGTGAACTGGTCACCCGTGGCGACCTCGAAGCCGCCATGCGCCAGCAGGGCTGCACCCACATCAGCGAAGTGTCCATGGCGCTGCTGGAAATCAACGGTCACATCACCATCGTGCCGCGCACGCCGACCTAGGCGGTGCGTGGGCCGGCCAACGGCCGGCGCTACCGGTTGAAGCCAACCTGGGCGGTAGCGCCGGCCGTTGGCCGGCCCAGGCGGTGCGTCCACGCGCGGATCCCCACGGCCGCGACAGATCGAAACCTGAAAGCGCATTGTCACCCACCCTGCTGCAATGGGGCGGATCAGGGCCCGCCGCCCGCGTGGCCCACGCAACGGAGATGCCTGCCATGCCCCTCGAAGCCCCCACTGCTACCCACCGGCCCGTCGCTACCACGCGGCCGTGGGTCGCCATCTACATGGCGCGACAGGGCGCCGTTCTGCACGAAGACGACACGCTTCCAACGTATGATCAGGTACTGGGGCAGAACGCGGCACCTCCCCCGTACGTCGAGGTGGCCGGACAGAGCACGGCCGTGCGGCGACTGCCGGGCCCCCGCGCCGTTCCGCAGCAGGTCGCCAACGAACCCGGTGCATCGCCGTCGTACTCGTATGCGTCCACAGCGCCCGAACATCCGCAGGTCCAGACCCGTGAGCTGCATATGCTGCTGAAGCGGATCGAACGCAACGAGCGCAAGCGGGATGCGGCCTATGACACCATGCTGGAAGAATTTGTGAACCGCTACACCCGCGGACAGGTACTGCGCAACTTCTGCGGTAGCGGCTTGTTTGATGACGGCGCAAGCACCGATACCTGCGTTGCCGAACGCAATTACCAGCATTACGTGAAGAAGGTGCCGAAGCTGCAACGCGACTACGCCGCGCTGCTCCGTCGGACGTAGAGCCACGCCCTGCGTGGCTGCGAATCCAAACCGGCCCGCTTACTTCCCCGGTACCCACTCCCGCGGTACCAGGTAATCGCCCAGCCGCGCTTCGGCGCTGCCGGGCTCGGGCTGGAACCCGTATTCCCAGCGCACGCGCGGCGGCAGGCTCATCAGGATGCTTTCGCTGCGTCCGCCGCTCTGCAGGCCGAACAGGGTGCCGCGGTCGTAGACGAGGTTGAATTCGACATAGCGGCCCCGGCGGTACAGCTGGAATTCGCGCTCGGGCTCGCCGTAGGCGGTGTCCTTGCGGCGCTCCACGATCGGCAGGTACGCGTCCAGGAACCCATCGCCGACCGCGCGCAGGTAGGCGAAGTCGCGTTCGAAGTCGCCATGCAGGTCGTCGAAGAACAGCCCGCCCACGCCACGCGTTTCATTGCGATGGCGCAGGAAGAAGTACTCGTCGCACCAGCGCTTGTGCGCGGCGTAACGTTCCTCGCCGAAGGGCGCGCACAGGGCGTGGGCGACCTGATGCCAATGCCGCACATCCGCGTCGAACGGGTAGAACGGGGTCAGGTCGAAGCCGCCGCCGAACCACGCGGCCACCTGCTCGCCATCGCGTTCGGCGCTGAAGTAGCGCACGTTGGCGTGGGTGGTGGGCAGGTAGGGGTTGAGCGGGTGGAACACCAGCGATACCCCGGTGGCGCGCCACGAGGCACCGGCCAGCTCCGGCCGGTTGGCCGAGGCGGATGGTGGCAGGCGGGTGCCGGACACGTCGGAAAAGCCGATCCCGGCCTGCTCGAACACAGCGCCATCGCGCAGGATACGGGTGCGGCCACCGCCGCCTTCCGGGCGCTGCCAGAGGTCTTCGGCGAAACGCGCCGTGCCGTCGGCGGTCTCGACCGCGCCGCAGATGCGGTCCTGCAGGTCGGTCAGGTAGCTGCGTACGCGCTCGAATTCGTTCATGGCGGTACTTTACCGCAGGGCAGCCAGGCAGGGCCTCCACAGCGAGGCAGAGCCTCGCTCTACGGTGCGTTTTTGGCGAACAGCCGCCGCACATCCGGGCGCAGCACGCGTACCACCAGCCAGCCGTGCAGGGCGGCGAACGCCAGCGCGGTGAGCACCGTCAGGCCGGTGTAGAGCACGCGCTGCATGCGCAGGTCGCGGCGCAGCTGTCCGGCATCGGACGCATCCACGTTCGCCGGCAGGTGCAGGATGAGGTGGCGGAACACCTCGTCGATCACCCACGCACCGACGAAATTCAGCAGCGCGGTGACCACCAGCAGCACGATGAACGTCCACAACGCCCAGCGGTTGCGCCGGAGGATGCCCCAGCACGCGGCAGCGCCCACCACCGACAGGACCAGCATGCCCACATTCACCGCGACCGCATGGCGGCCGAACCAGCGCAGCGAGGACGGCACCCAGGACAGGTCCGCGCCCTGCAGCTGGGCCTTCAGCCATGCGGAGTTGGTGAGCAGCGCGGCGAAGATCGCGCCACCGCCCCAGCACACGGCCGACAGGATGCACACCACCAGTACGGATTTGGCCAGCGGGGACAGGAAGGTCGGCGTGCCATCGCCCTTCGGGCGCGGATTGGCAACAGGCAACAGCGGGGGTGTGGTCGAAGACATCCGGTGTCCTGGCAGGTGCGGCGGTAGGGTCAGCCCGAGGTGATCACGCGGTCGGCATCGCAGATGACCGCGGCGACGATCCGTATCGTCGCCGCGCCGTGGCTCACTTCAGGTTTTCCTCGAACAGCTTGAGGATGCGCTTGTACTGGTCCAGCCAGGAATCGGCGCGCACGTAGCCGTGGCGCTCCAGCGGGTAGGGCGCGATGCTCCAGTTGTCCTTGTGCAGCTCGATCAGCTTCTGGGTGAGGTTGACCGAGTCCTGGAAGAACACGTTGTCGTCCATCATCCCGTGCGCGATCAGCAGGTGGTCCTGCAGGCCTTCGGCGTACTCGATCGGCGAGGAGATGCGGTATGCCTCCGGGTCGATGTCCGGCGTGTTGAGGATGTTGGCGGTGTAGCCGTGGTTGTACTGGTGCCAATCCGTCACCGGGCGCAGCGCGGCGCCGGCCTTGAACGTGCCCGGCGAACGGAACAGCGCCATGAAGGTCATGAAACCGCCGTAGGAGCCGCCGTAGATGCCGGCGTGGTCGCGGTCGCCCTGCTGGGTGGCCACCAGCCACTCCAGGCCGTCCTTGTAGTCTTCCAGTTCCGGGTGGCCCATGTTGCGGTAGATCGCGGTGCGCCAGTCGCGGCCGTAGCCTTCGCTGCCGCGGTAATCCATGTCCAGCACGATGTAGCCCTGCTGGACCAGCAGGTTGTGGAACATCTGCTCGCGGAAATAGGCCGGGTAGCGCTGGTGTACGTTCTGCAGGTAGCCGGCGCCGTGTACGAACATGGCGATCGGGTACTTCCTGCCCGGCTCCATCTTCTCCGGTGCGTAGTACTTGGCCCAGACCACGCCCGCGCCGTGCCTGGACGGCACCTGCACCAGCTTGGGCTGGATCCATTCGCGGGCCTTGAAGGCGGCGCTGCGGGTATCGGTCAGCAGCTTGGCCTGGCCACCGGCGCTGGGCACCACCGCCAGCTGCGCCGGCAGGTAGGCACCGGAGTAGCGCACCAGCAGTTGCTGGCCGTCCGGCGACAGCGAGAAGTCTTCCACGCCATTGAGCGAGGTCAGCTCACGTACCTGCTTCGAGGCGGTGTCGACCGAACACACTTCGTAGTCGCCGGGCGCCTGCTGGTTGCACAGCACATAGAAGCCGCGGCCGTCGGCGCTGGGCACCGGCATCGAGGTTTCCCACTTGCCGCCGGTCAGCGCCTGCGGCTTGGCCGTGCCCTGCTGGGTGTACAGATGCGAGTAGCCGGATTCTTCGGACAGCAGCCACAGCGTGCGGTTGTCGTTGGACCAGCCAAAGTCGTTGAAGCTCCAGTTGATCCAGGCCGCGTCGGTGAGGCGGTGACGGGTCTGCAGCTTGGCTTCGGCCGGGCTCACGCTGGCGATCCAGCGGTCCTTGTTGTCGTTGGCGCGCAGCAGGATCGCGGCCTGCTGGCCGTCAGCGCTCCAGCGGACGCCCGGCGCGCCGGGGCCACCGAGTACCTGCACCGGGCGGCTGCCCTTCAGCGCGTCCTTGCCGGCGGCCTTGCGCAGCGCGGCCAGCGGGTCGCTGCCGATGCCCGGCAGGCTGTCCAGCGACAGCGGCTTGACCGTGCCGGTGACGGCGTCGACCAGCCACAGCGCGTTCGGTTCCGGGTCGTTGCGGCCGACCCGGGTACGCGTGTCCTCGAACTCCTCGTAGCCCGATTCGGTCACGTACTTGGGCATCTTGCCGCCGCGGCCTTCATCGAAGCCCTTCGGCTTGGTCACCACGATCAGGCTGCGGCCGTCGGGCGACAGTGCGCTGTCGACGATCTCCACCTCGGCGCCCAGGTACACCGGGCCCGGCGCGCGGGTGTTGTCGGCGCGGCGCCAGCTGGCTTCCTGTTCCTTCAGCGCATCGCGCTGGGCGCGGTCATTGCGCAGCGTGGCCAGGGTGCGCAGCTGCTGGTCGCGCAGCACGTCGGCCTTGGGCGCATCGTCCGGGTTCTTTTCGGCCTTCAGGCTGGCCACCTGCTGCGCGCCGGCAGCGGCAGTCCAGTGGAACCAGTTCTGGCCGGTGCGCCAGATCACCCCGCCGTCGCGGGCGAAGTTGACCGCGCTGGCCTTCTCGGAGCTGCGGGTGAGCTGGGTCAGCGCGCCACTGCGCAGGTCGCGCAGGAACACGTCACCGTTGCGCACGAACACGCTGCGCTGGCGGGCGCTGTCGTATACCGGGGCCTCCACGTCCAGGCTGCCGCGCTGGTCATCGGCGACCTGGCTGGCGGTGCCGCCGCTGACCGGCTGGCGGAAGGTATCGCGGACCGGGCTGCCGGTGCGCTTGAGCTGGTACTCCACCTGCTGGCTGTTCCACGACCACCAGGCGCTTTCGACCGGCGGACCGATCCAATCCGGGTCGGCCATGGCCTGTTCGATGGTGATCGGCGTCGGTGCCGCGTGGGCCGTGCCGCCAAGGGCGGCGAGCAGCAGCAGGGACAAGGGCAGCATTCTGGGCATTGTGGGCAGCACCGTGAAGGAAAACCCGGCAAGCGTAGCAGCCGTGCGGGTTCCGGGAGGGGGCCACAGGTAATGGGGTGCGACCGATTGATGCAGCGCGTCACCCGGTCGCATGTGCCTTTCACGGATACCGGCCCAGACTGGTGCGGATTCCAGAATGTGCGGAGGCGTCACTTGGACGCGTTGTTGTTGTCGCGGATCCAGTTCGGGTTCGTCATCAGTTTCCATGTGCTGTTCCCGGCCTTCACCATCGGCACCGCCAGCTGGCTGGCCTTTGTCGAGGGCCAATGGCTGCGGACGAAAAAGCCGATCTGGCGCGAGCTGTACTTCTTCTGGCAGAAAATCTTCGCCGTGTCCTTCGGCATGGGCGTGGTCAGCGGCATCGTCATGGCCTTCCAGTTCGGCACCAACTGGCCGCGCCTGAGCCAGGTGGCCGGCAGCGTGATCGGGCCGCTGCTGACCTATGAGGTGCTTACCGCCTTCTTCCTGGAAGCCAGCTTCCTGGGCGTGATGATGTTCGGCTGGGGCAAGGTCTCGCCGCGCCTGCATTTCTTCTCCACCTGCATGGTGGCGCTGGGCACGCTGGTGTCCACGTTCTGGATCCTGTCGTCCAACAGCTGGCTGCAGACCCCGGCCGGGCACGCCATCATCGATGGCATCGTGGTGCCGCAGGACTGGTGGCAGGTGGTGTTCAACCCCTCCTTCCCGTACCGGCTGGCGCACATGGCGCTGGGCTCGTTCATCACCACCTGTTTCGTGATCGGCGGGGTTGGGGCGTGGTACCTGCGCAAGGGCACCCACGTGGAGGCCGGGCGCACCATGCTGCTGGCGGCGGTGGCCTTCGCCGCGCTCACGGTGCCTGTACAGATCTTCGTGGGCGACATGCATGGCCTGAACACGCTCAAGCACCAGCCGATGAAGATCGCCGCGGTGGAAGCGCACTGGCACGCCGAAGGCGAGGGCGAAGGGGTGCCGCTGGTGGTGTTCGCCGTGCCCAACGAAAAGGCAGAGCGCAACGATTTCGAGATCGCCATTCCGCGCCTGGGCAGCCTGATCCTCACCCACTCGCTGGACGGGACGTTCGATCCGCTCACCTCGGTGCCGGCCAGCGAGCGGCCGCCGGTGGTGCCGGTTTTCTTCGCGTTCCGCATCATGGTTGGACTGGGCACGCTGATGCTGCTGCTGGCCTGGGCCTCGGCGTTCCAGTGGTGGCGCGGCCGGTTGCTGGCATCGCGCTGGCTGGTGCGCGGCTGGAACTGGATGTTGCCCAGCGGCTTCATCGCGCTGGTCTCGGGCTGGTTCGTCACCGAAATGGGCCGCCAGCCGTGGGTGGTGTACGGCGTGCTGCGCACCGCCGATGCGGTGGGCCCGCAGAGCGCATGGATGACCGCGCTGTCGTTGGGCGTGTACGTCGTCGGCTACGCGTTCGTGTTCGGCTGGGGTATCTGGTACCTGGTCAAGATCATCCGCACCGGGCCCAAGCCACACGACCACCCGCCGCCGATTGAAGACGGCAGCCACACCCCGGCGCGGCCGCTGTCCGCTGCCGACGAACCGCTGGAGGAGCGCTGACATGGAGATGACGACCTGGCTGCCGGTTGCGTGGTTCGCGGTGATCGGCTTTGGCGTGCTGATGTACGTGGTGCTGGATGGCTTCGTGCTGGGCATCGGCATCCTGGCGCCGATGGCCGAGGATGAAGACCAGCTCGATGTGATGATGAATACCGCGGCTCCGATCTGGGATGGCAACGAAACCTGGCTGGTGCTGGGCGGGGCAGGGCTGATGGCCGCTTTCCCCAAAGCCTATGCCGCGCTGCTGTCGTCGCTGTACCTGCCGGTGCTGCTGCTGGTGGTGGCGCTGGTGTTCCGTGGGGTGGCGTTCGAGTTCCGCTTCAAGGCGCACCGCTCGCGGCGGCTGTGGAGCGTGGCCTTCGGGCTGGGCTCGCTGCTCGCCGCGTTTGCCCAGGGCGTGATCCTGGGGGCGTTGGTGCAGGGCCTGCACGTGGTGGATGGGCAGTACGTGGGCGGGCCGTTCGGCTGGTTCAGCCCGTTCTCGATGCTGACCGGGGCGGCGGTGGTGTTCGGCTATGCGCTGCTCGGCAGCACCTGGCTGATCCTGAAGACCGAAGGCCGCGAACAGGCCATGGCGCGCGCGCTGACCCGGCCGCTGGTGGTCGCGGTGATCGTGTTCATGGGGCTGGTCAGTGCCTGGCTGCCGTTCCTGGATTCGCGCCTGATGGCGCGCTGGTTCAGCGACGGCAACTTCTGGTGGCTGTCGCCGGTGCCACTGCTCACCCTGGGCGTGGCGGTCGCCTTGTGGCGCAGCGTCATGCACCCGCGCCGCGACCTGCCGCCGTTCCTGCTCACGCTGGCGCTGTTCGTGCTCGGCTTCATCGGGCTGGTGCTGGGCATGTGGCCGTACCTGCTGCCGCCCAGCATGACCTTGTGGCAGGCGGCGGCGCCGGCCTCGTCGATGGGCTTCAGCCTGGTCGGGCTGGTGGTCCTGCTGCCGGTGATCCTGGGTTACACCGCATGGTCGTACCGGGTGTTCCGCGGCAAGGTCCGCGCGGACGTTGGATACCATTAGCAGCGGGGCAGAGCCCCGCTCCACGCGTAGTGCCGGGCTCTGCCCGGCAGCTTTTTCGTTACCCGTGCAGGCCTTCGATCTCCACCAGCAACTCCGCCCGGCACACCTCGGCGTGCAGCACCACGAACGCCGGTGAGCCCGGCAGCTGCGCCATCCGCGCGGCAATGGCCGGCATGTCCCCGGCCCGGCGCACATACACCTTCAAGAGTGATCCGGCGCCCAACCGGGCCGGCAACGCCGGCCGTTGCAGGCGCGCGGCGTCCACCAGGCTCTGCAGGTTGGTCAAGGTCTCTTCCAGCTGTTCCTGCACCGAACCGGTGTGCTGCGAGACATGGCCGACGATGGCGGCCGTGCCCGACTGCAGCAGCGGCAGCCCGGTGGCCAGCGGCGGCAACAACGCGCGCGAGAAACTCGGCGACTGCGGGCCGTACTGGCGCGGGTAGCGGAAGGCGCTGACCTGGCGCGGGTTTTCCAGCGGCAGCCCCGCTTCGCGCGCGGACAACCAATACACCTGCAGCCGGCGCACCCCATCGAAACGCCCGATGCAGGTCGCCGCCGGCAGCGCGGCTTCGTCCAGCTCGCGCAGGCCGCGTACCCGGCCCACGCAGAATCGCCGGTAGCGTTCCTGGTCGCCGTCGCCTTCGGTCACCGCGTCCAGGTAATTCCAGGTGCGCAACAGGTGTGGGAAGCCGCAGTTGGTCAGAAAACCACTCATTCGAGCGTAGGCATCTGCCGCAGCGGATTCGATATCGCCCTCGACCTCGTCAATTTCGATCGCGCCGAACAGCAGCGTGTCATTGGCCGACCAGTGCACGCCCTCGCGCGCACCGTGCTGTACCGGGGCGGCGCCCTGCCAGATCTCGATCTGCGCCGGGCCCTGTTCGGACAGCGGCACCTGCAGCCAGCGCGGGTCGTCGCACGGCGCGGCAGTGGCCGAGAACCCGAACACCGCCAGGGTGCGTGGGTCGGCCAGGGCGGCGTCGCGTTCAGCAGCGGGGGCATAAAACGCACGGAACAGCGCGGGGTCTGCCGAGGGAGAAAGGACCTGCGCGGCCGCTACGCTGTGGATCGTGCTACTCATTTCAGATTGTGAAAGCTGCCAGTGCCGAAGGTGTCATGATAGCGTGCGCTCCTTTCGCGGCGTGCCCAAACACGCCGGACGATGTCGAAGACAGGCGCGTATGATCGAGTTCTCTGTTGTGGATTGGTCGGCCTGGGCACCGGGACTGACCACGAAATCGGATTGGCAGGCGTGGGCACGGGCACCAACCTTGCCTGACGGCGCCGACACGCCCGCGTTGCCGGAAGTGCCCGCCATGCAGCGCCGGCGCATCGAGCGCCTGGGCCGTATGGCGATCCAGGCTGCCTGCTGGTGCGAGCAACCTGACGACGCCGGCCAGGTGCCGCTGGTGTTCGCCTCCCGGCATGGCGACGTGGCCCGGTCGATGGAACTGCTGGACACCCTGCGCCAGGACGCCGCGATGTCGCCCACGGGCTTCGGCCTGTCGGTGCACAACGCGGTGGCCGCGCTGTACTCGATCGCGCGCGGCCAGCGCGGCAACTACCTGGCCCTGGCCGGCGGCCGTGGCACGGTGGAGGCCGCCTGCGTGGAGGCCTTCGGCCTGCTCGCCGATGGCGCCCCGGAAGTGCGTGTGATCGCCTATGAATCGCCGCTGCCGGCGGTCTACGCCGGGTTCGCCGACGAGCCCGACCCCTTCTTCGCGTGGTGCTGGCGGCTCGCCCGCGGCGATGCGCCGGGTACCCGGCTGTCGCTGGGCTGGGGCCGGGGCGGGCAGGACAGCCCGGCCGGCGCGCTGCCGCACAGCCTGGAGGCGCTGCGCTTCCTGCTGTCCGGGGAACCGGCCCTGCAGTTCCAGGCCGACGGCCAGCAGTGGTCCTGGCAGCGCCATGGCTGAGCGCTGGCATGCCCGCCTTGACCACGCCTGGCGCGTGGTCGGTACCGGTCTGAGCTTTGCCGCCTTCGGGATCGGCGGGCTGCTGCTGGGTGGGCTGCTGTTTCCGTTGCTCTTGCTGGTCCGGCATACAGCCCGGCGGCGCACCCTGGCGCGCCGGCTGGTCCAATTCAGTTTCGCCAGCCACGTCGCCCTGATGCGCTGGCTGGGGGTCATGACCTATGAGATCCGGGGCGCGGAACGCTTGCAGCGCAACGGTCTGCTGATCCTGGCCAACCATCCCACGCTGATCGATGTGGTGCTGCTGATCGCCCAGCTGCCCAATGCCGACTGCGTGGTCAAACACGCTGTCGCCCGCAACCCGTTCATGCGCGGACCGGTCCGCGCGGCCGGTTACGTGACCAATAGCGACGGGGCCGGGCTGATCGACGACTGCATCGCCGCCGTCCACGCCGGGGGCAACCTGGTGATCTTCCCCGAGGGAACCCGGACCGTGCCGGGCCAGCCGCTGCGGCTGCAGCGCGGGGCCGCCAATATTGCCGTCCGTGGCCAGCTGGACATGACGCCGGTCAGGATCACCTGCACCCCGCCTACCCTGACCAAGGGCCAGAAATGGTATCGTGTGCCATCACGGCGTTTTCACGTTCAGCTGGAAGTCGGGGAAGATCTCCCGATCGCCCCCTTCCTGGCGGGGGCCGACGACACGCCCAGGGGGGATGCCTTGGCGGCCCGGCGCGTGACCGATCACCTTGCCCACTACTTTGACTTCGCTGGAGAACCAAGCCGTGCAGGCACTTGAGCACGAGATCAAGGAATTGATCATTTCATCGCTTTCATTGGAAGACATCACTCCGGACGACATCGACGCCGCAGCACCCCTGTTCGTGGAGGGGCTGGGCCTGGATTCGATCGACGCGCTTGAACTTGGTTTGGCCCTGCAGAAAAAGTACGGTGTCAGCCTGTCCGCCGATTCGGAAGAAACCCGCCGCCATTTTTCCAGCGTCCGTGCACTGAGCGAGTTTGTCGCCGCACGTCAGCCGTCGTAACGGCGTGCCAGGATTTGCCATGACCAAGAACGAACTTTTCGATCGCATCGTCAAGATCCTCAAGGACAGCTTTGAGATCGAACCGGTGCGCATCACGCCCCAGGCCCGCCTGTACGACGACCTGGACATCGACAGCATCGATGCCGTGGACCTGATCGTGCAGCTCAAGCCGTTGCTCGGCCGCAACCTGCAGCCGGAAGCCTTCAAGGCGGTCCGCACCGTGCAGGACATCGTCGACGTGGTGCATGGGCTGCTGCCCGGGCAAGCGGCCGCCTGACGGCCGCCGCTGAAGATCGACCATGGTCCGGGTACGCGTCGCGGCGTTTGCAGTGCTGTCGCTGGCCTACCCGCTGGTGGTGTACCTCTCGCTGGGCCGCTTCGAGCCGCGCTGGATGGCGTTGCTGCTGTTCGCCCTGGCCGCGCTGCGCGCGCTGACCACCCGCCAGCCGGTGTGGTGGGCCGCAGCGATCGGCGCCGGGCTGCTGGCGTTGCTGGCCACCGCGTTCAACCAGGCCCTGCCGTTGAAGCTGTACCCGGCGCTGGTGAATGCGGTGATGCTGGTGATCTTCGCCACCAGCCTGCGCTTCCCGCCCAGCGCGGTGGAACGGCTGGCGCGGTTGACCGAGCCGGACCTGCCGCCGTTCGCCGTGGTCTATACCCGCCGCGTCACCCAGGTGTGGTGCGGTTTCTTCGTTCTCAACGGGGGCCTGGCCCTGCTCACGGCGTTCTGGGCCTCCAACCAGGTCTGGGCGCTCTACAACGGATTGTTGGCGTACGTGATGATGGGTGTCCTGTTTGGCGGTGAATGGCTGGTGCGGCGGCGGGTGAAGGCGGCGCATGCGCATGGATGAGTGGATCGCGCTGGACCGGTTGGTGCAGCTGCCCCAACCCGAACGCATCGTCGGTTTCGACGCCGATGGCCGTGCGCTGCCGCATCCGCAGTTCCGCACCCTGGTCCTGCGCTGGCAGCTGGCGTTCGCCGCCGCGCCTGGCCGCGACTGGGCGCTGTATTTCGACGACACCCTGGACTTTGCCGCCGCGCTGTTTGGCGCCTGGCATGCCGGCAAGCGGGTGTTCCTGGGCGGCGACAACCTGCCGGCCACCCTGGAGGGGCTGGGCCCGTGCGTCGCCGGCTTCGCCGGTAACGTGCCGGCGCATTACGCGCCGCTGCAACCGCTTGACGCGGCCGACCCGCAGGGCGAGCTGGCAACGCTGGACGAAGACGTGCTGGAGCTGGTGGTGTTCACCTCCGGCAGCACCGGCGCCCCGAGCGCGATCAGCAAGCGCATGCGCCAGCTGAGCCGCGAGGTCGATGCACTGCAGGCCGCCTTCGGTGAACAGCTTGATGGCGCGCAGGTGCACGGCACCGTCTCGCACCAGCACATCTATGGCCTGCTGTTCCGCGTGCTGTGGCCGCTGGCGTCGGGCCGCGCGATCCAGCCGCGCCGTTTCTTCCATGAAGACCTGGTCAGCGCGCTGGCGCAGCAGCCGTCGGTGCTGGTCGCCACCCCGGCGCACCTCAAGCGCCTGCCCGAACAGCTGGACTGGTCGTCGCTCAACGGTCGGCTGCGCGCGGTGTTTTCCTCCGGCGGCCCGCTGCCCAGCGAGGCCGCGCTGCAGGCGCGCGCGCTGCTTGGCGTGGCGCCCACCGAGGTGTTCGGCAGCAGCGAAACCGGCGGCATCGCCTGGCGCCGCTGGAGCGCCGAACAACCGCAGTGGCATCCATTGCCGGGCGTGTCCTGGCGGATCGAGGACGGCTGCCTGGCGGTGTCCTCGCCGCATCTGGCCGACGACGCCTGGTGGCAGACCCAGGACCGCGTGGAGGCCGATGCCGGGCGCAGCTTCCGCCTGCTCGGGCGGGCCGACCGCATCGTCAAGATCGAAGAACGCCGGGTCTCGCTCGACGCGCTGGAACAGCAGCTGCGCGCACACCCGCAGGTGCAGGACGTGCGCGTGCTGGTGTTGCCGGGCGCGCGCGAGCAGCTTGCCGCCGTGGTGGTCCCACACGGGGGGGGCGTGGCGCAGTGGAGCGATGCGCAGCGCCGACAGCACGCGCAGCGGCTGGGCGCGCACCTGGCCCACAGCCATGACGCGGTAACCCGCCCGCGGCGTTGGCGGTTCATTGATGAGCTGCCGTACAACGCACAGGGCAAGATCACCGCTGCTTCGCTGGAAGCGCTGTTCCGGCCGCTGCTGCCGGCGGCGCAGTGGCAGCAGCGCGATGCCGACGCAGCGCTGCTGCTGCTGCCGCTGGACCCGGCGCTGATCGTCTTCGACGGCCATTTCCCGCAGGCAAAGATCCTGCCCGGCGTGGTCCAGCTGGACTGGGCGATCCACTACGCGCGCGAAGCCTTCGCCATGCCGCCACGCTTCGAGCGGATGGACGCCCTGAAATTCCAGCACGTGGCACGGCCGGGCGACCGGCTGCAGTTGACGCTGGGCTGGGATGCGCTCAAATCGGTGCTGAGCTTCCGCTATGTATCCGACCACGGCGTGCATGCCAGTGGCCGGGTGGTGTTCGGCGATGCATGAGTCGCCGTCCGTAACGGCGTCTTCCACGCTGGTGGTGATTCCGGTCTACGACCACGAACACGCCATCGGCGCGGTGGTGCAGGGCGTGCGCGCCAGCGGGCTGCCGTGCCTGCTGGTGGATGACGGGTCGCACCCGGGCTGCGCGCAGGTACTGCAGGCGCTGGTACAGGCGCACCCGGCACAGGTCACGCTGCTGCGCCTGGCGGTGAACCAGGGCAAGGGCGGCGCGATGCTGGCCGGCTTCGCCGAGGCGGACCGGCGCGGCTACTCCCACGTGCTGCAGATCGATGCCGACGGCCAGCACGATCCTGCCGACATTCCGCGCTTCGTGGCCTTGGCCACGCAGCACCCGACGGCGGTGATCTGCGGCATTCCGGCCTATGACGACAGCGTGCCCAAGGCGCGCCTGTACGGCCGCTACGCCACCCACATCTGGGTCTGGATCAACACGCTGTCGCTGCAGATCCGCGATTCGATGTGCGGCTTCCGGCTGTATCCGCTCGCCCCCGTCACCCGGCTGGTGGGCGAGGAAACCATCGGCCGGCGCATGGATTTCGACAGCGAAATCCTGGTACGGCTGTTCTGGCGCGACGTGGCGGTGATCAGCGTGCCCACCCAGGTCACCTATCCCAGCGATGGCGTGTCGCACTTCGATGTGTGGCGCGACAACGTACGCATCAGCCGCATGCATACCCGGCTGTTCTTCGGCATGCTCCGGCGCGCACCGCGCCTGCTGTGGCGCCGTGCCAGCGGAGCGGCTGCGGCATGAGCGCGCCGGCACCGGCCAACGCCCCGCACTGGGCCGACCTGGGTGAAACCACCTCGGCCGCCGGGGTGCTGTTCCTGTGCTGGGTGCACCGCTGGTTCGGGCGCTGGCCGTTCCGCCTGTGCGTGTATCCGGTGGTGCTGTGCCACTGGCTGGGCAATCGCGTGGCGCGCCGCGCCTCGCTGCAGTACCTGCAGCGGCTGCAGGCGCATACGGGGGTGCTGGGCTTTACGCCCGGGCGCTGGACCAGCCTGAAGCACTTCGCGCTGTTCGCCGATACGCTGCTGGACAAGCTGCTTGGCCTGGGGGGGCGCTATCCTCCCGAGCGCATCCACTTGCAGCGCGACCTGATGCTGGAAAAAATCGCGCGCCGTGAAGGCGGGCTGATCCTTACCGCGCACATCGGCTGCCTGGAGCTGTGCCAGGTGCTGGCCGAGCAGGTGCCTGGCTTCCACATCACCGTGCTGGTGCACACCGCGCATGCGCAGCGCTTCAACCGGCTCATGCAGCGGCTGGATCCGCTGGCCTCGGTCGAGCTGATGCAGGTCACCGACATGGGCCCGGCCACCGCCGTGGAGCTGCAGCGCCGCGTCGAAGCCGGCGGCTTCGTGGCCATCGTCGGCGACCGCGTGCCGCTTCGGGGTGGGCGCACCGTGCCGGCACCGTTCCTCGGCCACACCGCGCAGTTCCCGATCGGCGCCTACGTACTCGCGTCGGCACTGGCATGCCCGGTGTACACCATGGCCTGCCTGCATGAAGCCAGCGGTTACCGCGTTCGCTTCGAGCACTTCAGCGACCGCATCACCCTGCCGCGTGGCTCGCGCGATGCCGCGCTGACCGCGCAGGCCGAACATTTCGCCCGGTGGCTGGAACGCCAGGTCACCGAAGCCCCCTTGGACTGGTTCAACTTCTTCCCCTTCTGGGATCAGGCATCTCATGGCACGTAATGCAGTCTCCACCCCGGCCCGGACTCTCCGCTTTGGCGATGCGCCGCTGACCATCGAAGACGTGGTCGCACTGTCGCAGGGCAAGGCCGAAGCCGTCGTCAGCGACGACCCGGCGTTCACCGCGCGCATCCAGCGCGGCGCCGATTTCCTCGACCGCCTGTTGCGCGAGGACGGGGTGATCTACGGCGTGACCACCGGCTACGGCGATTCGTGCACGGTGAACATTCCGCCGGCGCTGGTGGCCGAGTTGCCGCACCATCTGTTCACCTATCATGGCTGTGGCCTGGGCCGCTTCCTGGACGAACAGGAAACCCGCGCGGTGATCACCGCACGGCTGGCCTCGCTGGTGCGCGGCATGTCGGGGGTGAGCCATCCGCTGCTGCAGGGCCTGGCCACGCTGCTGCGCCACGACGTGCTGCCGCTGATTCCAGCCGAAGGCTCGGTTGGCGCCAGTGGGGACCTGACCCCGCTGTCCTACGTGGCCGCGGTGCTGTGTGGCGAGCGTGAGGTGATGTACCAGGGCGCGCGCCGCCCGGCTGCCGAGGTGCTGGCCGAGATCGGCATGGCGCCGCTGCGGCTGCGGCCCAAGGAAGGCCTGGCCATCATGAACGGCACCGCGGTGATGACCGCGCTGGCCTGCCTGGCCTACGACCGCGCCGATTACCTGACAAAGCTCGCCACCCGCCTGACCGCGTTCAACGTGCTGGCCAGCGACGGCAACGCGCACCACTTCGATGAAATGCTGTTCGCCGCCAAGCCACATCCGGGCCAGATGCAGATCGCCGCGCGCCTGCGCGACGACCTGCACAGCGACCGCCCGCCCCGCAACGAACAACGCCTGCAGGACCGCTACTCGCTGCGCTGCGCCCCGCACGTGATCGGCGTGGTCCAGGACGCGCTGCCATTCCTGCGCCAGTTCATCGAAACCGAACTCAACAGCGCCAACGACAACCCGCTGATCGATGCCGATGGCGAACGCATCCTGCACGGTGGCCATTTCTACGGCGGCCACATCGCCTTCGCCATGGATGCGCTGAAGACCACCATCGCCAACCTGGCCGACCTGCTCGACCGCCAGCTGGCGCTGGTGGTGGATGCACGCTTCAACCACGGCCTGCCGGCCAACCTGTCGGCCTCCACCGGCGAGCGCGCGGCGATCAACCATGGCCTGAAGGCGCTGCAGATCAGCGTCTCGGCCTGGACCGCCGAAGCGCTCAAGCAGACCATGCCGGCCTCGGTGTTCTCGCGTTCCACCGAATGCCACAACCAGGACAAGGTCAGCATGGGAACCATCGCCGCGCGCGACTGCCTGCGCGTGATCGAGCTCACCGAACAGGTGGTGGCCGGCATGCTGATCGCTGCACGCCAGGGCGTGGCCCTGCGCGAGCGGGTCGGCATGAATGCCACCCTGCACGGTGACCTGGCCGCCATGTACCAGGACCTGTGCGGGCGCATCGCACTGGTCGAGGAAGACCGCGCGCTGGACGGCGAGCTGCGCAGCCTGCTCGACGATATCCGTGGCCAGCGCTGGAGCCTGTATGACCGCCCCTGACCTCAGCTTCGACGTGGCGTTGTCGCCGACTTTCCATGACTGCGATCCCATGCACGTGGTGTGGCACGGCAACTACTTCAAGTATTTCGAGATCGCCCGCTGCGCGCTGCTGCAGCGCTACGACTACGACTACCCGCAGATGCGGGATTCCGGCTACCTCTGGCCGGTGGTCGACGCGCGCGTGAAGTACATCCGCCCGTTGCTGTACGGCCAGGCGCTGCGCGTGCGCGCCACCATCACCGAGTGGGAAAACCGGTTGAAGATCGCCTACGAGATCCTGGACGCCGACAGTGGCCAGGTGCTCACCCGCGCCCACACCATCCAGGTCGCGGTCGACGCGGCCACCAACGAAATGCTGTACCTGTGCCCGTCGGTGCTGTGGGAACGGCTGGGAGTGCAGGCACCATGATTCGTTTGCTCCGCACGCTGGGCGTGTTGATGCTGCTGGCCGTGGCCAGCCCGGTGCTGGCCGCACCGGCCGCCGACGTGGACCTGGTCAAGCAGCGCGTGGCCAAGGTCAACGTGCTGCGCGGCGAGTTCAGCCAGGACAAGCAGGTGGCCGGTTTCAAGAACCCGCTGCGCTCGCAGGGCCGCTTCGTGCTGGCCCAGGACCGTGGCGTGATCTGGACCACGCTCAAGCCGTTCCCCTCTGAAGTGGTGGTTACCCGCGACCGCATCCTCAGCCGCCAGCGCGACGGCAGCAGTCGGGTCGAACTGGATGGCCGCCAGCAGCCGGCGATGCGTTCGGTCAACGCGATCATGTTCGCGCTGATGAGCGGCGACGCGCAGGCGCTGTCCACGCAGTTCACGGTGAAGGTCGACGCCTTACCCGACAACGGCTGGCGCATGCACCTCACCCCGCGCTCGCCGATGCTGGCCAAGGTATTCAGTGCGCTCGAACTGAGTGGCGACCGCTACGTGCGCGAGGTGCAGATCACCGAAGCGAACCAGGATGTCACCCGCATCCACTTCGCCGCCCTGAGCGAAACCCCGGCGCAGCTGAGCGTCGACGAGGGCCGCCGGTTTGAATGAGATGTTGCATTCGGCTTGGCGCGAGAACGGCCGGCTGCAGCGCGCCTGGCGCTGGCTGGCGGTGGCGTGGCTGCTGGTGCTGGTCGGGCTGGGCGTGCAGCAGTGGCACCTGTGGTCGAAGGCGTCGCGGATCGACACCGACATCCTGGCGCTGCTGCCGCAGGACGCGCACGACCGCCTGCTGTCGGATGTGACCCGGCGCATCGCCGATGCCAATGCGCGGCAGATCGTGGTGCTGCTGGGCAGCGCCGATGCGGCCCAGACCAGGGCCGCCGAAGCCGCTTTCCGCGCCACCATCACTCCGCCACCAAACGCGGTAGAGCGGGGCTCTGCCNNAGAGCGGCTCCATCGAAGGCTGGTTCGACCAGGCGCGTGCGTTCTACGCGCCGTACCGGAACCGCCTGCTGACCGACCAGCAGCGCCAGCGCCTGCAGGACGAATCCGCGGACGCGCTCGCCGAATCCGCATTGGCCGCGTTGTACGGCCCGATGGGCGCACCGCGCCTGACCGAATGGCGGCAGGACCCGCTGTCGCTGTGGCCGCAGTGGTGGCAGGAACGTGCGCTTGGTTCCGGCCTGCGCATGGGCGACGACGGCCTGCTCGAGGCTGATGGCAAGCACTGGTCGGTCATCCAGTACGAAACGCTGGGCTCGGCGTTCCAGCTCGATGGCGAACGCCATATCGAGGCGCTGCTCGATGCCGCCGCCGCTGCTGCGGCAAAGCATGCACCCGGGCTGGAGGTGCTGCGCGCCGGTGTGCCGCTGCACGCCGAAGCCGCCGCCGTGCAGGCCAATCGGGAAATCAACACCATCGGCTGGGGCTCGCTGGCGGCGGTGCTGCTGCTGGTGTGGCTGGCGTTCCGCTCGCTGCGCCCGATCCTGCTGGTGGCCGCCTCGCTGCTGATCGGCTGCGGCGTCGCACTGGCGGTGACGGTGCTGGTGTTCGGCAAGGTGCACGTGCTCACCCTGGTGTTCGGTGCCTCGCTGGTTGGCGTGGCCGAGGATTACGGCATCCACTGGTTCGCCTCGCGACAGGCCGAACCGGCCGACCGCCGCTGGAAACTGCTGCGGCACCTGCTGCCTGGCCTGTGGCTTGCCCTGGTGACCAGTGCGCTGGCGTACCTCGCGCTGGGCCTGGCGCCGTTCCCCGGCCTGCGCCAGATGGCGTTGTTCTCGGTGGTGGGGCTGGCCGCCGCGTTCCTGACCGTGATCTTCTGGTTCCCGTGGCTGGATGGCGGCGACATCCGCAGCACCCGCTTCGCGCGCTGGCTGGGCGCCACCCTGGAGCGTTGGCCGCGCCTGCACGGGCGTCGCCCGGTGGGCCTGTTCCTGGGCGTGGTGGTGCTGGTGTCGGGGCTGGGCATGGCGCGCCTGACCGCCGATGACAACCTGCGCAGCCTGCAGTCCTCACCGATGTCGCTGATCAACCAGCAGATCCGCATCAGCCAGATGCTGGGCATGCCCAGCCCGGCGCAGTTCTACCTAGTGCAGGGCGACACCGCCGAACAGGTGCTGGAACGCGAGGAAGCGCTGATTGAACGCCTGCGCGCGCTGTCGGCCAACAGGCAGATCGGCGGTTACCGCGCCATCAGCGAGTGGTTGCCGTCGGTGCAGCGCCAGCACGCCGATGCCGCACTGACCGCGCGGGTCGAACCGCAGGTGCTGGCCGCCGTGGGCGAGGCCGTGGGCGAAGCCCTGCAGCGCCCGGACTATGCCGCGCAGGACCTGCACGCCGATGCGTTCCTTGCATCGCCCGCCGCCATGCCGTTCCGCCACCTGTGGCTGGGCGAAGTGGGCAAGGGCATGGCCTCGGTGGTGATGGTGGATGATCTCTCCCGTGCCGATGCGCTGACCCTGCTCGAAGCACAGGCCAAGGGCATCGATGGTGTGCGCTGGGTCGACCGCACCGCCGATTTCTCCGCGCTGCTCAAGCACTACCGCAAGCTGATGAGCGTTCTGCTGCTGGTGGGCGTCGTGCTGGTGTTCGCGGTGCTGTACTGGCGCTACCGCGCGCAGGCCTGGCGCGTGTTCGCCCCGACCCTGGCCGCCGGTGCGCTCACCCTGGGCCTGCTGGGCCTGTTCGGGCAGCCGCTGCAGCTGTTCAACATCCTGGCACTGATGCTGCTGTTGGGCATGGGCATCGACTACGGCATCTTCCTGATTGAACACCGTGGCGATGCCAGCGCCTGGCTGGCGGTCTGCGTGGGCGCGGCCAGTACCTGGCTGTCGTTCGGCCTGCTTGGCCTGTCGGCCACGCCGGCGCTGCGCGCGTTCGGTCTCACCCTGCTGTTCGGCATCGGCCTGGTCTGGTTGATCTCGCCGCTGTTCCGCCCGCCACCGCACGACGCACCGCACTGAGCGACCGCGCCGAACCCCCACCTTTTCTGATCAAGGATGCATCGATGAACGCAGCACTGGAAACAACCGAAATCCTGGTGATCGGTGCCGGCCCCGCCGGGTCCGTGGCCGCCGCCATGCTGCGCCGGCAGGGCCGCCAGGTGCTGATGCTGGAGCGCCAGCAGTTCCCGCGCTTCTCCATTGGTGAAAGCCTGCTGCCGCAGAGCATGGAATACATCGAAGCGGCCGGGTTGCTGCAGGACGTGGTGGAAGCCGGTTTCCAGTACAAGAACGGCGCGGCCTTCGTGTGCGGCGAGCGCACCACCGAGTTCGACTTCCGCGACAAGTTCTCGCCCGGCTGGGGCACCACCTACCAGGTGCAGCGCGCCGACTTCGATGAAGTGCTGGCGCGCGGCGCCGAACGCATGGGCACCACCCTGCGCTTTGGCGATGAAGTGCTGTCGGTCGAGCCGGGCAGCCCGGCGCGCGTGCAGGTACGCCGCCCGGACGGCAGCGAGTACACCATCGAAGCCGGCTTCATCCTCGATGCCAGCGGTTTCGCGCGCCTGCTGCCGCGCCTGCTGAAGTTGGAATCGCCGTCGAACTTCCCGGTGCGCGGCGCGATCTTCTGCCACGTGCGCGACCGCATTCCGGCCGATGCCGGCTTCGACCGCAACAAGATCCTGATCACCACCCATCCCGAACACGTGGACGTGTGGTACTGGACCATTCCCTTCTCCAACGGCTGCTGCTCGCTGGGCGTGGTGGCCGAGCCGAGCTTCTTCGAGAAGTACCCAGGCACCGACCTGGAAAAGCTGCAGGCCATCGTCGGCGAAGATCCGAACCTGACCCGCCTGCTGAAGAACGCCGAATGGGCGGTGCTACCGGTGCGCACCATCACCGGTTATTCGGCCAACGTCAATTCGCTGTGGGGCGAAGGCTACGCACTGCTCGGCAATGCCGGCGAGTTCCTCGACCCGGTGTTCTCCTCCGGCGTGACCATCGCCTTCAAGTCCGCGCAGCTGGCCAGCGAGTGCCTGGCGCGCCGCCATGCGGGTGAGCAGGTGGACTGGGAGCACGAGTTCGCCATTCCGCTGCGCGCCGGTGTGAAGACCTTCCGCCGTTTCGTCGAAGCGTGGTACGCCGGTGGCTTCCAGCAGATCATCTACCACCCCCAGCAGCAGCCCGACGTGCGCCGCATGATCTCCTCGATCCTGGCCGGCTATGCCTGGGACACCAACAACCCTTATGTGGCCGATGACAGCGGCCGTCGCCTGCGGGTGCTGGAGGAACTGTGCAGCGGCTGATCCCGACCCTGCTGCTGAGCGTGCTGCTGGCCGCCTGCGCCAGTACCCGCATGCCCGCGCCGCGGGTGCAGCTGCCGACCCTGCAGCTGGCACCGTCGGCGCTGGCCGAACCGCTGCAGCTGCAGCAACGCCTGCAGTTCCGCTTCGGCAGCCACGAGCGCGAGCTGGATGCGCTGCTCGAAGCCGATGGCGAGCAGGTGCGCCTTGCGGTGCAGGCCATGGGCCAGACCGGCGTACGCATGGTCTGGGACGGTCACACCCTGGAACAGACCCGCGCCCCGTGGCTGCCGCCGCAGGTGCGCGGCGAGCGCGTGCTGGACGACCTTCAGTTCGCGTTGTGGCCGGCCGATGCCATCCGGGAGAAGCTGCCGGCAGACTGGCGCCTGGTGGAGGCCGACGGTGGCCGCCGCCTGGAGCAGGGCGGCAAGGCGTGGCTGGTGCTGGAACCGCTGGACGGCGGCCGCCTGCGCCTGCGCAACCTGGCCGAAGGCTATGAACTGGTGATCGAATCGTTGGACATGGGACCGGCACGACAGTGAGCAGTACCGCGGTATATCTGAATGAAGTGGGCGTGGTCTGCGCATTGGGCAGCGGGCGCGCGCAGGTGCGCGACGGCCTGTTCGCCGACCAGCCCGGTGGCCTGCGCGACAACGACCGCATGATCGCCGGCCGCACCCTGGCGCTGGGCGAAGTGAGCGGGCCGCTGCCGGACCTGTCGGCGCTGCCGGTGGCGCTGCGCGGGCGCAACAACGCGCTGCTGGAAGCCGCCCTGCTGCAGATCCGCCCGGCAGTGGACGCGGCCATCGCGCGGTACGGCGCCGAACGGGTCGCAGTGATCATCGGCACCAGCACCTCGGGTATCGGTGAATCCGAAGGCGCGCTGCGCCTGCAGGCTGACGAGGGCCGTTGGCCGGACGATTTCCATTATGCGCAGCAGGAGATGGGCACCTCGGCGCGCTTCGTGCGCGAGCGGATCGGCAGCGAGGGCCCGGCCTGGACCCTCTCCACTGCATGCTCGTCCAGCGCCAAGGCGCTGATGTCGGCCGCGCGCCTGCTGCGCGCCGGCGTGGTCGATGCCGTGGTGGCCGGCGGCGCCGATTCGCTGTGCCGCTTCACCGTGGCCGGTTTCAGCGCGCTCGAGTCGGTGTCGGCGGCGCGCTGCAACCCGTTCTCGCGGTACCGCAACGGCATCAACATCGGCGAGGGCGCGGCGCTGTTCCTGATGACCCGCGAGCCCGGCCCGGTGCGGCTGTCCGGCTGGGGTGAATCGTCCGACGCGCACCACATGTCCGCGCCGGACCCGCAGGCGCGCGGCGCCATCGATGCCATGCAGCAGGCGCTGGACCGCGCCGGGCTGGCGCCCGGCCAGATCGACTACGTGAACCTGCACGGCACCGCCACCGGCCACAACGACGCCATGGAAAGCCTGGCGGTGGCCAGCGTGCTGGGTACGCAGGTGCCGGCCAGCTCGACCAAGCCGCTGACCGGGCACACCCTGGGCGCGTCCGGTGCAATCGAAGCGGCGCTGTGCTGGATGACCCTGGCCGACAACCCCGACCAGCGCCTGCCCACCCACTGGTGGGATGGTCAGCCCGACGAGGCCTTGCCGGCGTTGGCCCTGGTCGCGCCGGGCACGCGCGCGGCGCGGCCGCTGCAGCACGTGCTAAGCCACTCGTTCGCCTTCGGCGGCAGCAATGCCGTGCTGGCGCTGGCGCGGGGATGAGCATGCAACTGCCCACCGACATCGAAAGCGTGCTGCCACACCGTGACAGCCTGCGCCTGATCGACCGGGTGGTCGACTGGCAGCCCGAATCCATCGTGGTGGAAGTGGATGTCCCCCCCCACGGCCTGTTCTCCACCCCGGACGGCGTGCCGGCCTGGGTGGGCGTGGAGTACATGGCGCAGGCCATCGCGGCCTGGGCCGGTTGCCGCGCGCGCGCCGAAGGGCGCGAGCCGTCGATCGGTTTCCTGCTGGGCACGCGCCGCTATACCGCGCACCAGCCGGCCTTCACGCCGGGCAGTTGCCTGCGGGTGGAGGCACAGTGCGAGCTGATGGGCGAAAATGGGCTGGGCATGTTCGCCTGCCGGATCCTGGCAGGCGATGTTGAATTGGCGGTTGCCAACGTATCGGTGTTCGAACCACGCGATGCGATGGCTTATCTGGAGAGTGGAGAGGCATGACAGGGAATCAGACGGTGCTGGTGACCGGCGCCAGCCGGGGCATCGGCCGCGCCGTGGCGCTGCGGATCGCGCGCGACGGCTTCGACGTGGTGGTGCATTGCCGCAGCCGTATCGAAGAAGCGCAGGCGGTGGTCGCCGACATCCAGGCGCTGGGTCGGCAGGCCCGGGTGTTGATGTTCGACGTATCCGACCGCGATGCCGCGCGTACCGCGCTGGAAGCCGATGTCGAGGCGCATGGGGCCTATTACGGTGTGGTCTGCAATGCCGGCATCGCCCGCGATGGCGCCTTCCCGGCCATGCCGGCCGAGGATTGGGATGCCGTGGTGCACACCAACCTGGACAGCTTCTACAACGTGCTGCACCCGCTGGTGATGCCGATGGTGCGGCGGCGCAAGCCCGGCCGCATCGTCACCCTGTCGTCGGTATCGGGGCTGGTCGGCAACCGCGGGCAGACCAACTACAGCGCGGCCAAGGCCGGCATCATCGGCGCCACCAAGGCGCTGGCGCTGGAGCTGGCCAGCCGCGCGATCACCGTCAACTGCGTGGCGCCGGGCCTGATCGAAACCGAGATGGTCAACGAGGAAGTGCTCGAGCACGCACTGAAACTCATTCCCGCCGGGCGCATGGGCCAACCGGACGAGGTCGCGCATGCGGTCTCATTCCTGCTGTCTGAAGCGGCCGGGTACATCACCCGCCAGGTGATTTCGGTCAACGGAGGCATGGTCTGATGAGCCGACCCGATCGTCGCGTCGTGGTTACCGGTGCAGCGGCCATCAGCCCGCTGGGGCACGACTGGCCGAGCATCCGCGCGCGCCTGCATGCACGGCAGAACGCGGTGCGCTACATCCCGGGCTGGGAAGTCTTCGATGGCCTCAACACGCGGCTGGCGGCGCCGGCCGAAGACTACGACCTGCCCTCCAACTACAACCGCAAGACCACCCGCAGCATGGGCAAGGTCGCGGTGATGTCGGTGCGCGCCACCGAACTGGCGCTGGAAGCGGCCGGCCTGCTGGGCCACCCGGTGCTGCGCAGCGGCCTGGCCGGCGTGGCCTATGGCTCGTCCTCGGGCAGCCACGAAGCCACCGCCGAATTCGGCCGCATGCTCCACGAGCACACCACCGAAGGCATCAGCGCCACCACCTACCTGAAGATGATGAGCCACACCTCGCCGGTCAACATCGGCGTGTTCTTCGGCTTGTCGGGTCGCGTCTATACCACCTCCAGTGCCTGCACCTCGGGCAGCCAGGGCGTGGGCTCGGGTTACGAAGCCATCCGCAGCGGCAAGCAGACGGTGATGGTCACCGGCGGCGCCGAACAGCTCGACGCCACCGCCGCCGCCGTGTTCGACACCCTGTTCGCCACCAGCGTGCGCAACGATGCGCCGCAGACCACGCCCAGCCCGTTTGATGCCAACCGGGATGGCCTGGTGCTGGGCGAGGGCGCCGGCACCCTGATCCTGGAGGAGCTCGAACACGCCCAGGCGCGCGGTGCCACCATCCTGGCCGAAGTGGTCGGCTATGGCACCAACAGCGACGGCCAGCACGTCACCCAGCCCACCGCCGAGACCATGGCCCGGGCCATGCGCCTGGCGCTGGAAGACGCCGGGCTGGAACCGGGCCAGATCGGCTACGTCAACGCGCACGGCACCGCCACCGAACACGGCGACATCGCCGAAACCCAGGCTACAGCGCAGGTGTTCGGCGCGGGCATGCCGATCAGCTCGCTGAAGAGCTACGTCGGCCACATGCTGGGTGCCTGCGGCGCGTTCGAAGCCTGGGTGACCATCGAAATGATGCGCGAAGGCTGGTTCGCCCCGACCTTGAACCTGCACGACGTGGACCCGCGCTGCGGCGCGCTCGACTTCATCCGCGGCGAAGGCCGCCAGATGCAGCCCGAGTACGTGATGAGCAACAACTTTGCCTTCGGCGGCATCAATACCTCGTTGATCTTCCGCCGCTGGCCAAACGACACGACCGGCGCAACAACCGGCGGTAGAGCCGACGGTTAGTCGGCTGCCCTTGGCGCCAACCCGACAGCCCCGGAAAAACCGCTTCCCCGTGCACCCTGTGCTTCACCAACAAGGAGATAGTTGAATGCGTAGTTTTGCCCTGATTGCCGCAGCCGCCCTGCTCAGCCTGGCCAGCACCGCCCACGCCCGTGATACCCGTGTCGAGCAGTCGCTGCACGACCTGATCCATTCCCAGGAAGCCAAGGATGCCGGCATCGACGGCAGCGTCCGCTTCTTCCTGGCGGGCCAGAAGGTCAACGTCCAGCAGCGCCTTGGCGAAGACGTGACCAACAAGAAGACCAACGCCGCCAACAAGAGCGATAGCGTGGCCTGCAACTGGGTGGCCCTGTCGGCGCTGAAGGCCCTGCAGGATGGCGCCAAGTCGCGCGGCGCCAATGCCGTGGTCGACATCGTCAGCTACTACAAGAAGAACGAGTTCAAGAGCACCACCAACTATGAATGCTACGCAGGCGCCATCCTGGCCGGCGTCGCCCTGAAGGGCACCTACGCAAAAGTGAAATAACGCAACGCGTTATTTCACGGGTAGCGCCGGCCGTTGGCCGGCCCACGCATTACCCGGTGAACATAGCGGTCACCACGCATCAACGGTGGCCGCTTTACCTGAACACCATCGCGACATTGATGAACCTGAATCTGCCGCGCGCGCCTCCAACCGACATCCCGGCGCCTGTCCAGCTTTCGTAGTTGCCTGGTTTACTCCACAATCAGCGTATCTATTCCCAGGGCCAAGCCCCGCGGGCAATGCAAGCCTACGTCTACAAAAGCCAACGCAAGCAGGACACTTACGTCTACCTCGCCGCCCGCGACGCCTTCGATGCCATCCCCGATGCGCTGAAGGCCACGCTGGCGCCGTTCGCATTCGTGCTGGAAGTCGCCCTGACCCCCAACCGTCGCCTCGCCCTGGCCGACGCCGAGCAGGTGCGCGCCAATCTCATCGAGCGCGGATTCCACCTGCAGATGCCACCGCCGCCGGTCGCGCCCGTGAAGGTGCCGCGCCGCAATGACTGATATTCCGCGCACCCGCGCTGCCGCCATCGCCTTCGCCTTGGGCGGCCTGCTGTCGCTGGCCGTGGTGCTGGGCGGCGTGCTGGCTGCGCTGGGTGCCGGGCTGGCGCAGCCAGCGTTCGCGCTCGGCGTGTCATGGTGGCGGCGCAGCCGCGCGGTGCCGGCGCTGCCCCAGCTGGGGCGCCAGGACCTGCCCGCGCTGCTCGCGCTGTGGTCGTTGGGACCGGCCCTGCTCGCCCTGCTGGTGGCCTGGCCGCTCGGCGCCCTGCACGACAGCGGCAGCCTGGCCGCCGTACTTGGCCTGAGCGTGGCGGTCAGTGCCGCGCTGCTCGGCGTCTGGCGCACCTGGCCGCTGTGGAACGACATCGAGCGCAGTGATGGCAGCCTCGCCCGCCACTGGCGCACCTTGGCCGGACGCGACCTCAGCGCGTGGCGCGGCCTGACCGTCGCCGCCCTGGTGTTGGCGATCTGCGCGCTGGTGGTGTTGCCGGCCTGGCCGGGGCTGGTACCGGATGGCATGCGCTGGCCGTTCGCGCTGGCGGTATTGATCGGTTCGCCGCTGGCCCACCTGGCCCTGCAGCGCATCGCACCGGCCGACCCGCTGGGCAACCGCAGCGTGCTCGACCAGGACAGCGATCCGTTCGCCGCCGCCGCGCAGCACGAAGACCCGACCCAGCCGCTGGAGCGGCTGGCCCAGCACGAACGCCTGCCGGCGCTGTACGAAGCCGCGCGCAGTGGCCGGGTCGACCGGGCCCTGCAGCTGCTGGCCGCCGGTGCCGACCCGCAGGGCCTGCCCGATCCAGGCTGGCGCGACCAGCGCAGCCTGGTGGTGCTGGCCGCCGTGCTGCCCGACCTGCGCCTGCTGCGCGAACTGATCGCGCGTGGCGTGGGCGTCAACACCCCGCACAAGGGCATGACCCCGCTGTTGGCGGCTACCCGCGACAGCTGGCACGGCCGCCCCGAAGCCGTGATGACCCTGCTGGCCAACGGCGCCGATTCGCGCGCGGTCGACAGCGAGGGCAACACCCCGCTGCACCACGCCGCGCGCAGTTCCGATCCCGGCGTCGCTGCGTTGCTGCGCGATGCCGCCGCCGAAGTGGATGCGCTGAACCAGGATGGCTGGTCGCCGCTGGCGGTGGCCTGCCAGGTGGGCAACTGGCGGCTGGCGCGGTTCCTGCTTGAGCGCGGGGCGCGCACCGAACCGGCCGATGGCACGCCCGTGCTGCTGGCCGCGGCCGGCACCGAAGAAGACGATCCGGCGGGGGTGCAGCTGCTGCTCAAGCACAAGGCGCGGGCCGATGCCCGTGATCGCCAGCGCCGCAGCGCCCTGCATGAAGCGGCGTTGGCCGGCCACGTGGACATCATCGACGTGCTGCTGGCGGCGGGCGCCAACCTCGAATCGCGCGATGCGCTGTCGCGCACGCCGTGGCTGGAAGCAGCGCGCGCCGGCCGTGCCGGCGTGGTCGAACACCTGCTGCCGCACACGCCTGACCTGCATGCGGTCGATGTGGAAGGCCGCAACGCGGTGCTGCTGGCCTGCATGGCCGACAACGTGTCGCCGTTGCTGGTCCGCCGCCTGCTCGACCTGGGCATTGCCGCCGACGTACCCGATCCGCAGGGCCGTCGCGCGGTGGATATCGCCGCCGCCGCCGGCCGCTGGGCGATCGTCTCGCTGCTGGACCGCAGCTACCCGTTGCCCGCCGCGGTGAGCGACGGCCTGGCCAGCGCCGGCGACGGCGATGTGGAGCAGGGCAGCCCGGCACTGCCGGACCGCCCGCCGCTGGACCTGCTGCGCGAAGCGCTGGGCTTCGGCAACGTGGAGGGCATGGCGTCGCTTGCCCGCCTGTGCAGCCCGGAAGAACTGGGCGGACTGCTGCACGACGGCGAACTGGCGCTGGACCCGCACGCGGTGGAGTGGCTGCTGGCGCATGGCGCCGCCCCGGAAGTACTCGATGCCTGTGGCGATACCCCGATGTTCGCGCTGCTCGCGCGGGGCATCGATGCGGTGCCCGCACTGCAGGTGCTGCTGCGCCGGGGCGTGTCGCCGGCCGGCGCCGGTGGCCTGGCGCGCCTGCTCAGTGCCTGCGCCCAGCACGACCAGGCCGCGCGTGGCCTGGAACAGATGGCACTGGAACTGCTTGAACGCGGTGCCGATCCCTTCGCCGCCTCGCCAGCGGGCGACCCGCCGTTGTCGCTGGCCGTACGCCTGGGCTGGCTGCGCCTGCAACAGGCGCTGCTCACCCTGGGCGTGGACCGCGAAGCGCGCGACAGCCACGGGATGACCGCGCTGCACCTGGCCACCGCGCTGGCCCGCGAAGGCTCCCTGAAGCTGCTGGTGCAGCAGGGCGCCTCGCCCGAAGCGCGCGCCGCCGACGGCCAGACCCCACTGGGCGTGGCGCTGTCGATCGGCCGCCGCGACCTCGCCGACTGGCTGGACTGGCGCGTGTGGCCGTTGCCGCAGCGCGCCCTGCGCGCGGCGGATCTTCCCGCTGCCGCGATGGCCGGCGATGCCGACGCCGTGCGCCGCCTGAACGACCTGGGCTTTGCGGTGGACGTGGTGGATGCGCAAGGCTGCACCGCGCTGCTGCGTGCGGCCGGTGGCGGTCACCTGGCCGTGGTCGACCTGCTGCTGGCGCGTGGCGCCAACCCGCAGCACGCTGCCGCCAGTGGCGCCACGCCGCTGTCGGCGGCGGTGAGCATGCGCCAGATCGACATCGTCTCGGCGCTGCTGGATGCCGGTGCGGAACTTGAATACCGCCTGCCGGGCGGGGTCACCGTACTGATGCTGGCCTCGGCGCTGGGCTTGCCGGACATCGCCGCGCGCCTGCTCACCGCCGGTGCCGACGTGCATGCCGGCGATGCGCAGCAGTTGGGGCCGCTGCATTGTGCGGCATTGTACGGCTTTGGCGCGCGCGATCGGTCGCGCCTGCTGGCGCTGCTGGATACCTTGTTGTTGGCGGGTGCCGAGCCGGATCAGGCCGCGGCCGGTTCGGTCACGCCGCTGCTGTTGTTGCTGGGCGCGCGTGCAGAGCCGGGCACGGCCTGCGATGAGCAGATCGTGCTGGCAGCGGTGGAGCGGCTGCTGGACGAGGAAGTCTCGCTGGACGCACGTGATCCGCGTGGATTCGGGCCGTTGCACCTGGCCGCCCTGCACGGCCTGCCGTTGCTGGTGCAGCGTTTGCTGCGCGCCGGCGCCGACCCGGATGTGCGCGATGCGCTCAACCGCAGCCCGCGCGAGATCGCGGTGATGCGCGGTTTCATCGACGTGGCCGGGGAATTCGAACCGCGCGTGCCGGGGGTGTCGTCGATGGCGCGGTTCCTGCGGGATAACGGTTGATACCGACGGCACGGGGCGCACGACCAACGGTCGTGCGCTACCGCCGGTAGGTGACGACCGTTGGTCGTCACGCGGTCAATCGCGACGTTCGGTGCCTGCCTTTCCGTCGCTGCCGGCATCGGCCTCGAACAGGTGCATCAGGTCGGCCCGCGCGTCGCGTGAAGTCTGGATGACCGCGGCCTCGTCGTCGTAGACCAGGTATTGGTCGCGCAGCAATTTTTCATCGTGTTCGCGGAAACGCTCCACGTGCGCACGGGCAGTGTCGGTGGGAATGCCCAATGCGGTCAGCACCCGTTCGCTCAGCTCCAGGCTGGTGCCGAACACCTCGCGGAACGGTTCGGCGGACATGTCCATCAGCCGCCACGCATGCTGGCGGTTGCGTGCGCGGACCAGCACCACGGCCTGCGGGTACATGCGCCGGATCAACCGGGTGGCGCGCAGGTTCGCGTCGGGGTCGTCCAGCGTCACCACATACACCCGCACGTTTTCGCCGCCGGCCGCGCGCAGGATCTCCGGCCGGGTCGGGTCGCCGTAATACAGCTTGTTGCCGAACCGGCGCAGGTCCGACACGGTGTCCGGGTTCGCTTCCAGCGCCACGAACGGAATCTTCCGTGCGGTCAGCAGGCGCGCCACCACCTGGCCGAAGCGGCCCATGCCGGCGATCATCACCGCAGGCTCGGTGCCGCCGTTGTCGATCGTGTCGGCTGCGGGTCGTTCATGGGTCTGCTCGTGTTCGCGGCCCAGCAGTCGCAGCAACGCGATCAGCAGCAACGGCGTCAGCGCCATCGACACACCGACGATCGCCACGAGCCGGTCGTGGTTGGCGCTGCCCAGCAGGTTTGCACGCTGTGCTTCGTTGAACACCACGAACGCGAACTCGCCGCCCAGCCACAACACGCTGCCGAGCAGCAGCGCGTGCCGCGTACTGAGCTTGGCCAGCTTGCCGATGCCGAACAGCATCCCAAACTTCACCACCAGCAGGACGGCCACGCCAATGACAATGACAGCCGGCTCGGCGATCACCCGGTCCAGGTCGATGCCCATGCCCACGGCGATGAAGAACAGGCCGAGCAGCAAGCCCTTGAACGGTTCGATCTGCGATTCAAGTTCGTGCCGGAATTCCGAGTCCGACAGCAGTACCCCCGCCAGGAACGCGCCCAGGCTGGGGCTCAGGCCCACCTTCTGCATGAACCACGCCGTGCCCAGCACCACCAGCAGTGCCATCGCGGTGAATACTTCCGGGCTGCGCGTGCGCGCCACGGTGTTGAACAGCCAGCGCAGCACCGGCCGCCCACACAGGATCACCACCGCCAGTGCACCCAATGCCAGCGCCACATCGCTCCAGTGCAGCGTTTCGTTCCTGGCGCCCCCCAACAGCGGAATCGCCGCCAGCAACGGAATCGCGATCAGGTCCTGGAACAGCAGGATCGCAAACCCCAGCCGCCCGTAATCGCTGCTGATGCCCTTGTGCTCGGACAGCAGCTGCAGGCCTACGGCGGTGGATGACAAGGCCAGCGCAATGCCCACGATCAGCGCGGCCTTCCACTGGAAGTGGTCCAGCATCAGCAGGCTGCCCAACACCAGCGCGCTCAGCGCCACCTGCGCCGTACCCGCCCCGAACACCGAACGCCGCATCACCTTCAGCCGCGTGGGCGACAGTTCCAGGCCGATCACGAACAGCAGCATCACCACGCCGATCTCGGCCGCGCCCAGGATCCGGTCCGCATCCTGCACGAAGCCCAGCCCATCCGGGCCCAGCACCACGCCGGCGGCCAGGTAACCCAGCACCGCGCCCAGCCCGAGCTTCTTGAATACCGGCACGGCGATCACTGCGGCCAGCAGCAGCACCAGGGCCAGTTCCAGCGCACCGCTTTGCATGGGGAAGCCTGTGTGTGGAAGCGTCGGCCCGTCGCCGGCGGCCCATTATGCGGCCCGGCGCGTCAATGACCTTCAACCGTGCCCGAACGCGGGCGGGCCGGGGGTTGACCCTGCCTGCCCATGGGTCCAGACTCCGCCGGCGCAGTCCGGTAGCGCCCGACCATTGGTCGGGCGGCCAGCAGCGCAAACACCCCTCCGGAGTCCAAACCCCATGTCCAGCGACAGTAGAAGTCGACCTTGCTCGACGCCAGCGATGGCCACCGCCTGACACGGGACGGTTCGCCAGCATTGGCGTCGCGCAATCGCGATCCACAAGGCGAACCCCATGAACCAGAAAGACCTCCTGCGCCCGGTGGCGGATGCCGCCGCCCTGAGCGCACCCCTGCAGGACTTCAACACCGCCGACGCGGTGGAATACCTCAACACCCTGGAGCTGTCGCGCGCTGCCGACACCCTGGCCGCGTTGCCGTTGCCGCGCGCGGTGAAAATGCTCGAACAGCCCGAGCTCAACCGCAGTGGCGACCTGGTCGCCACCCTGCCGGTGGCCAAGGCGGCCGCACTGCTTGGGCTGATGGCCGACGACCGTGCCACCGACATCGTCCATGAGCTGGACCAGGACGAACGTGCACGGCTGATCCCGCTGCTCAGCGCCGAATCGCGCCAGGCCATCCAGCAGCTGCTCAGCTACCCGGCACACACCGCCGGTGCGCTGATGACCACCGAATTCGTCAGCGTCCCCGCGGACTGGACCGTGGGCCGCACCCTGCAGCACATCCGCGACGTCGAGCGCACCCGTGAAACCGTGTACGCCATCTACGTGCTGGACCCGCGCAGCCAGGCCCTGCAGCAGGTGGTCACCATGCGCCGGCTGATCACCGGCCTACCCGACGAGCCGATCCTGGAGGTAGCGCAGGTCAATCCACCGGTCACCGTCGATGCCATGCTCGACCAGGAAGAAGTGGCCCAGCTCATCCGTCGCCATGACCTGCTGGCGATCCCGGTGGTCGATGCGCGCCAGCACGTGCTGGGCATCGTCACCGTGGATGACATCCTGGATGCGCTGATCGAAGAATCCACCGAAGACGCGCACAAGTTCGGCGGCATGGAGGCGTTGGAAAAACCGTACATGCAGATCGGCTTCTTCGAGATGCTGCGCAAGCGCGCCGGTTGGTTGAGCGTGCTGTTCCTGGGCGAAATGCTCACCGCCAGCGCCATGCAGCATTACGAGGAGGAACTGGCCCGCGCCGTGGTGCTCACGTTGTTCATTCCACTGATCATGAGCTCGGGCGGCAATTCCGGCTCGCAGGCCACCTCGCTGCTGATCCGCAGCCTGGCCCTGCGCGAACTGCGCCTGCGCGACTGGTGGAAGGTCGCCCTGCGCGAAGTGCCCACCGGCATCACCCTGGGCGCCATCCTCGGCGTGCTGGCGATCATCCGCATCGTGTCCTGGCAGCTGCTCGGCCTGCACGATTACGGCGAACACTGGCAGCTGCTGGCGCTCACCATCGGCGCGGCGCTGGTCGGCATCGTCACCTTCGGCTCGCTGTCCGGTTCGATGCTGCCCTTCATCCTCAAGCGACTCGGCTTCGATCCGGCCAGTGCCTCGGCCCCGTTCGTGGCCACCCTGGTCGACGTGACCGGGCTGGTGATCTATTTCAGCATCGCGGCGATGATCCTGCGCGGCACATTGCTGTAACGGCCGCGTGCAGTACGCCGGGCGGGTAGGGTCGGTTCCCAAACGACCGCCGATAACAGGGCAACACCCAGTAACGCATGACCTGAAACGAAGGCGTCCCTCCGGGCAGGGTCATGCGTCCCAGCACCGATCACCACGATCGGCGGTCGTTTGGGAACCGACCCTACGGTGCGACGCACGGCGTCCTCCCATCGGTACCGTCGTGCGTGTACCGTGTCAGCACGTGTCCCGGTGACTGTTCGACCCCATGAGCACCTACCACCTGCAATCCGTGTTCCGCCCGCAATCGGTGGCCGTCGTCGGCGGCAGTCCGCGCGAACGTTCCGCCGGCCGCGCGGTCATGCGCAACCTGCGCGCCACCGGCTTTCCCGGCAAGGTCGCCTGGATCAACCCGCGCTACGGCGAGATCGACGGCATCAGCACGGTCAAACGGCTGAAGGACCTCGATTGGGTTCCCGAGCTGATCGTCATCACCGCCCCGGCCAGCATCGTGCCGCAGGTGGTGGCCACTGCCGCCGAACGCGGCGTGGCCGCCGCCATCATCCTCACCGCCAACCTGGGCCACGGCCCGGGTTCGCTCACCGAACAGGTCGAAGCCGCCGCGCGCCCCAAGGGCCTGCGCATCCTCGGCCCGCACTGCCTTGGCGTGATCGCTCCGCATGCGCGCCTCAACGCCAGCATCGCCGCGCACTTCCCACAGGCGGGCGACCTCGCCCTGATCTCCGAATCCAGCGCCATTGCCGCGGCGCTGGTCGAGTGGGGCGTGGCGCGTTCGGTGGGGTTTTCCGCCGTCGTGTCACTCGGCGATGCGCTCGACGTCGACTTCGGCGACCTGCTCGACTACTTCGCCACCGATTACCGCACCCGCGCCATCCTGCTCTACGTCGAACACATCCGCGACGCGCGCAAGTTCATGTCCGCTGCCCGCGCCGCCGCGCGCGCCAAACCGGTGGTGGTGGTCAAGTCCGGCCGCCACATCCGCATCGATCCCGATGGCGACACCCACGTGCAGGCGCTGGCCAGTTCCGATGCGGTGTACGGCGCGGCGTTCAACCGCGCCGGCCTGCTGCGGGTAAGCGCGCTGGACGAACTGTTCACCGCCGCTGAAACGCTCGGCCGCCTGGGCACGTTCCCGGGCCGCCGGCTGGCCATCCTCAGCAACGGGGGCGGGGTGGGGCGCCTGGCGGTGGACCAGTTGCTGGCCCTGCGCGGCAGCCTGGCCGAACTCTCGCCCGGCACCATCGCCGCGCTGGATGCGGTACTGCCCGAAGGCTGGTCGCGCAGCAACCCGGTCGACATCATCGTCGACGCCGATGGCGAACGCTACGCCGCCGCCATCGATGCACTGATGTCCGACACCGGCAACGACGCGGTACTGGTGGTCAACGTGCCCACCGCCTTCACCTCGTCCGCAGATGCCGCGCAGGCGCTGACCCGCACCCTCGGCCTGCGCCCGCGCCACCACCGCGACAAACCCGTGTTCGCGGTGTGGCTGGGCAACGACGACCGCGCCACCGCCACCCTCAACGCCGCCCGCGTGCCAACCTACCCGACCGAAGCCGACGCCGTGCGCGGCTTCCAGCACCTGGTGCGCTACCGTGACGCGCAGGCCGCGCTGATGGAGACCCCACCCAGCCTGCCGCAGGATTTCGTGGTCGATACCGCCGCCGCGCGCGCCATCGTGGATACCGCACTCGCCGCCGGCCAGCAGTGGCTGGATCCCATCGCCACCCACCAGCTGCTCTCGGCCTACGGCATTCCGTCCGCGCCGGTCATGCAGGCGCGCGATCCGCATGAAGCCATGGACCTGGCCCAGCCGCTGCTGGAGCAGGGCGCCACGGTGGCGGTGAAAGTGTTCTCGGCCGACATTCCGCACAAGTCCGATGTCGATGGCGTGCGCCTCAACCTGGGCAGCCTGCAGGCGGTGCAGGCCGCCGCCAGCTCGATCCTGGCCCGCGCCCACGAACTGCGCCCGAATGCGCGCATCGATGGCGTGCTGGTGCAGCCCACGATCGTGCGGCCCAAGGCGCGCGAGCTGATCGCCGGCATCGCCGATGACCCGACCTTCGGCCCGGTGGTGGTGTTCGGCCGTGGCGGTACCGCCGTGGAAGTGATCGACGACAAGGCACTGGCGTTGCCGCCGCTGGACCTGCGGCTGGCCCACGAGCTGATCGGCCGCACCCGCGTGTCGCGCATCCTCAAGGCCTACCGCGATGTCCCGGCCGCCGACGAACGCGCCGTCGCGCTGATCCTGGTGAAGCTGGCCCAGTTGGCCGCCGATATTCCCGAAGTACGCACGCTGGACATCAACCCGTTGCTGGCCGACCGTGACGGCGTGACCGCGCTGGACGCGCGCGTGGCCATCGCGCCCTCGCGCAAGCTGCACAAAGGCCGCGGCCACCCGCGTTTCGCGGTGTTCCCGTATCCCAAGGAGTGGGAGCGCACCATCACCCTGTCTGACGGCGCGCCCGCGTTCGTGCGCCCGGTGCGGCCGGAGGACGATGCGCTGTTCCGCGCGTTCTTTGCCCGGGTCACCGACGACGACCTGCGCCTGCGCTTCTTCCAGTCGGTGAAGCATTTCAGCCACGAATTCATTGCCCGGTTGACCCAGCTCGACTACGCCCGCTCCATCGCACTGGTGGCGATCGACCCGCGCAGCGGTGACATGCTCGGCGCGGTGCGCCTGCATGCCGATGCGGATTACGACCGCGGCGAATACGGCATCCTGATCCGCTCCGACCTCAAGGGCCACGGCATCGGCTGGCGGTTGATGACCATCATGATCGAGTACGCCCAGTGGCTGGGCCTGAACATCGTTGAAGGCCAGGTACTGCGCGAGAACAGCACCATGCTGGCGATGTGCCAGAGCCTGGGCTTCAAGACCAAGCTGGATCCGGACGACCCCACTGTGATGGTGGTCACCCTGCCGGTGCAGGACGCCAGCGTCGCGCTGCCGCCGGAAGGTGACACGCTCGGTAGAGCCGGTTTCCAAACGACTGCCGACCACGGTGATTGAGCCGATAACGCATGACCTGTAACGCAGAGGCGTCTTCGTCCATGGTCATGCGTTACAGAACGTCGCACCGGTATAGGCGATCGTTCGGGAACCGATCCTACCGTCCGCGCGGCACCGTGCGGTCTGCAGGGTGCCGCGCGACGATTCACCGGGGTTGGGTGGCCAGGGTCAGGAAGCGGGCGGCGTGCGCCAGTGGCATGCCGCCCAAGCCGTCGTCCTTGGGCGCGCAGTCATTGCCCAGCAACACCTGATAGGCCAGCGAACCGATCCCGAACTGCGGTTCGCCCGGGGCGGGCAGGGCAGCGACCAGTGCATAGCCCCGCGCATCGGCACTGACATGCTGCAGGCGGAACTGCGACAGCGACAGCGCGCCAATCGCACAGGGGTTGGTGATGTACATCAGCTGCCTGCCGAGCGCAGCCGCGCGGCTGTCGCTGGTCTGCAGCCCGGCCTTGGCCACCGCGACTTCAAGTTCCGGCGTGATCGCGCGGAAGTACGCCTGCTCTTTCTGCACGATGAACTCCAGCGGCAGTGCAGGCCGGGGCGCAGGTGCATCTGCGGAGGCGTCCGCAGTCCCGGCCTTGGCGCCTGGCATCTGTACCGCGGCGGGTTCAAGGGAGCGCGGGGCGGCGGCGGCGGTGGCGGAGTTGGTGCCTGAAATGGGGTACATGCAGGGCTCACGTGGTTGAAAGCGCTTCAGCCTAGTCAGCAGCGCATCACCCACGGGTACTGCATCACGCAGCGCATGTAAGTCGCTGTTTTCACAGTACCGACGGAACGGGCGATTGCAACACACCGGGCCGCAGGCGACACGCCACCGCCGCTGGGATCGCCGACAATGGCGGCATGACCGAACGCATTCCCCTGCTGTTGCTGCCTGGCCTGCTCAACGACGCCGAACTGTGGCGCGAGCAGGTGGCCGCCCTTTCCGACATCGCCGACTGCAGCGTCGGCGACCAGACCCATGGCGAGACAATGCAGGCGGTGGCCGAAGACGTGCTGGCCCAGGCTCCGGAACGTTTTGCGCTGGCGGGCTTCTCGCTGGGCGGGTTCGTGGCCCAGCAGATCCTGCGCGTAGCCCCCGAGCGCGTGCTGCGATTGGCGCTGATCGACACCTCCTTCCACGCGGATTCGCCCGAACGTGCCGCCCAACGCCAGTCGCAACGCTCCAGCGTGCGGTTGCCCGGCACCTTCCACGGTTTCGGCGACAAGCTCATGCGCAGCTACATCGACACCTCGCGGCTGGACGACTACGTCCTGGTGCAGCGCGTGCGCGACATGACCGCCCGCCTCGGCGCCGAGGTGTTCCTGCGCCAGAGCGCGCTGGACCGCGTGGACGGCCACGACGTGCTGCACGGCTACCGCGATCCACTCCTGATCGTCTGCGGTGCCAACGACCGCATCACCCCGCTGGCGATCAGCGAGGAGATGCATGCGCTGGTGCCCGGCTCAACCCTGGTCGTGATGCCCGATTGCGGGCATCTGGCCCCGATGGAAAAGCCCGAAGAAGTAAGTGCCGCCATGCGCGATTGGTTGTTGGCCTGAGCGACTCTTACGCACTGGGGCAACCGTTGGTAGGGTCGCATCCCAATCGACTGCCGATAACGGTGCCACATTCTGTTGTGGCATGACCTCCGTCGAAAGGCGCGCTTCGGCAGAGGACATGCGTTCGTCGCGCCGATTACCATGGTCGGCGGTCGATAGGGATCCGACCCTACCGATTTCGCGCGTCCACACTGCATTGCGCAGCGCCGTTACCTCGACCGATCAATCCCACGCGGGTGCGATCCCTTCGGGATTCGCCAACCGCTGCCCGCGATCCAACGTGGCGATCTGCGCCATGTCCTCCTCGCTCAGGCGCAGGTCCGCAGCGAGCAGGTTGCTGGCCAGGTTCTCGCGCCGGGTCGAGGAGGGGATCACCGCGAAGCCCTGCTGCAACGCCCACGCCAGTGCCACCTGTGCCGGCGTGGCGTCATGCCGCGCTGCAATCGCCTGGATCACCGGGTCCTTCAGCACCTCGCCGTAGGCCAGGCTCATGTACGCCGTCACATGGATGCCCTGTTCGCGCAGGAATGCAATCAACGCGTGGTTCTGCAGGTACGGGTGTACCTCGATCTGGTTGGTCGCAATCGCATCGGCGCCCAGGATCGCAATCGCCTGGCGGGTCAGGTCGATGGTGAAATTGGAAATGCCGATCTGTCGGGTCAAGCCTTCGGCCTTGGCCTGCGCCAGCGCACCCAGGTACTCGGCCATCGGCACCGCATCGTCCGGCGACGGCCAGTGGATCAGGGTCAGGTCGAGGTGGTCGGTGCGCAGCTTGCGCAGGCTTTCGCGCACGCTGTCCAGCAGCGCATCGTGCTCGAAGCTGGCGATCCACACCTTGGTGGTCAGGAACAGGTCCTCGCGGGCCACGCCGGACTCGGCGATGGCCTGGCCAACCTCGGCCTCATTGCCGTAGATCTGTGCGGTGTCGATGGCGCGGTAGCCCACGTCCAATGCGTTGCGGACCGAATCGATGACGGTCTGGTCCTTCAGGCGGAAGGTGCCAAGACCGAATGCGGGAATGCTCATGGAAACTCCTTCAGTGGGGGAAGTGCAGGCTACGCCGTGCACGGTTAAACGAATCAAACGGATGTGGCACGACTCAATGCGCCACAGCCACGGCACCTTCGGCACGTTCGGCCACCCCGTCGCGCCGATCCAGCCGCCCGCTCAGCACGGTGAGCCCCAGCGCACCCAGCACCACCAGCGCACCCAGCCACGGCGTATGCATCAGCCCCAGGTGGTCCACCACCAGCCCGCCCAGCGACGCGCCCATCGCGATGCCCACGTTGAACGCGGCGATGTTCAGGCCAGAGGCCACATCCGCCGCCTGCGGCGCAAAGCGCTGCGCCTGCTTCACCACATACACCTGCAACCCTGGCACGTTGCCGAACGCCACCGCGCCCAGCGCCAGCACCGTGAGCAGCACCAGCCAGGTGTTGTGCGCGGTGAAGGTCAGCGCGAACAGCACCAGCGCCAGCAGCCCGAAGATCAGCTTCAGCGCGGGGATCGGGCCGCGGCGGTCGGCCAGGCGGCCACCCCACAGGTTGCCGATTGCCACCGACACGCCGTACACCAGCAGCACCCCGCTCACCGCGTTCGGCGAGAAACCGGTGACGTCCTGCAGGATCGACGCAAGATAGGTAAAGGACAGGAACGTACCGCCATAGCCCAGCGCGGTGATGGCATACACCAGCAGCAGTCGGGGCTGCGCAAGTACCGAGAGCTGCTGGCCGAACGTGGCCGGCTCGCTGCGCTGCAGGTTGCGCGGCACGAACAGCAGGCTGCCGATCAGCGCGATCACGCCCAGCGCAGCCACCGCCAGGAAGGTGGCACGCCAGCCCAGGTGCTGGCCGATGAAGGTGCCCAGCGGTACACCGGTGACCAGTGCCACGGTCAACCCGGTGAACATGATCGCGATCGCGCTGGCCGCCTTTTCCTTCGGCACCACCGAAGTGGCAATGATCGAGCCGATCGAGAAGAACACGCCGTGCGCCAGCCCGGTCAACACCCGCGCCACGATCAGCGAGCCATAACTGGGCGCCATCCAGGCAATCACGTTGCCCAAGGTGAACAGCACCATCAGGGCCACCAGCAGGGTCTTGCGCGGCACCCGGCCGGTCAGTGCGGTCAACACCGGCGCGCCGACCGCCACGCCCAGCGCGTACAGCGAGACCAGCAGGCCGGCCGAGGGCAGGGAGACGCCGAGATCGGCGGCGATGGTCGGGATCAGCCCGACGATGACGAATTCAGTGGTGCCGATGGCGTACGCACCCAGCGTAAGCGCCAACAGGGCCAAGGGGATGCCACGGGACATGAGGGTTACCGGTGGAAGAAGAAGGTGCGCAGTCTGCGCGCACGACTCTTGCTGAAAAACCGGCCTTCACGCCAATGACTCTTGCCTCATGGTCAATAATGGGCCCATGAAGACCACCCTCGATGAAATGCAGGCGTTCATCGCCGTGATCGACAGCGGTTCGATCACCGCCGCCGCCGAAGCACTGGGCCAGACCACTTCCGGGGTCAGCCGGGCCTTGGGCCGCCTGGAGGAAAAACTGGGTACCACCCTGCTGACCCGCACCACGCGCCGGCTGCAGCTCACCGAAGAAGGCGATGCGTTCCTGGCCCAGGCCCGCGCCATCGTGGCCTCGGTGGAAGCGGCCGAAGAGCAGATGACCGCGCGCCGCCAGCGCCCGGCCGGGCGCCTGCGCGTGGATGCCGCCACCCCGTTCGTGTTGCATGTGATCGCCCCGCTGGTGGCGGGCTTCCGCACGCGCTACCCGGACGTGCAGCTGGAGCTCAACAGCAGCGAGCGCTACATCGACCTGCTCGAGCGTCGCACCGACGTCGCCATCCGCATTGGCCCGCTGGCCGATTCCACCCTGCACGCGCGCCCGCTCGCGCACAGCCGGCTGCGGGTGTTGGCCAGCCCGGCCTACCTGGCCGAACACGGCACCCCGAAAACAGTGGAGGATCTGGACGGCCACGCGCTGCTCGGCTTCAACGAGCCCGACTCGCTCAACCACTGGCCGCTGCCCGGGCGTACCGACGCGCTGCTGCACATCCGCCCGGCGGTGGCCGTGTCCAGCGGCGAAACCCTGCGCCGGCTGGCGCTGGAGGGGGCGGGCGTGGTCTGCCTGTCCGACTTCATGACCCACCGCGACCGCGATGCGGGCACGCTGGTGCAGGTGCTGCCGGCGCTCACCGTGGAAGTGCGCCAGCCCATCCACGCCGTGTACTACCGCAACACCGCCGTATCGGCGCGGATCAGCAGCTTCCTCGACTATCTCGCGGAATCCATGACCGGGCGGGCGTTCCTCCGCTGAAACCTGTGCATGGGCCGGCCAACGGCCGGCGCTACCCGCCGCTGGCTAAATATGTAACTATTTGTGTTACATGAAATCCAGCAATCAATTCTCCGACGCGCTCCACATCATGGCCCACCTGGTCGGCCAGGACGGACCGCGCACCTCCGAACAACTCGCTACCTGCCTGCCGACCCACCCGGTGGTGATCCGCCGCCTGCTCGCCGCGTTGCAGAAGGGTGGGCTGGTCCACACCGCTCGCGGCCATGGTGGCGGTAGCCAGCTGGCGCGCGACCCGGCCACCATCACCCTGCACGACGTCTATCTCGCCATCGGCTCGCCGGCGCTGCTGCATACCGGCGCGCGCGAAACCGGGCGCGGCTGCCCGGTGCAGCAGGTGGTGAATGCCGCGCTGGATGAGAGCTACCAACAGGCGCAGGCGCTGCTCGAACAGCGCCTGCATGCCACCACGCTGGCGACCCTGGGCGACGCCTTTGCCCAGCACCTGGCCCAGCACAGCAAGGGAGTTCCGCATGACCTTTGATGCCATGATCGTCGGCGGCAGTTTCGCCGGGCTCTCCGCCGCCATGATGCTGGCGCGTGCGCGCCGCAGCGTGCTGGTGATCGACAGCGGGCTGCCGCGCAACCGCTTCTCCAGCCACTCCCATGGCGTGCTGGGTCTGGATGGCATCTCCGGCAGCGACCTGCTGCGCCAGGCCAAGGCGCAGCTGCTGGATTACCCCAGCGTGCGCTGGGCCAACGACACCGCCACCGACGCGCAGCCGACAGTGGATGGTTTCGCGGTGAGCACGGCGGCCGGTGATACGTGGGCGGCGCGCAAGCTGCTGCTGGCCACCGGCATCCGCGATGTGTTGCCCGAGCTGCCCGGCCTTGCCGAACGCTGGGGCCACAGCGTGCTGCACTGCCCGTACTGCCATGGCTATGAAGTGGGCGGTGGCGCGATCGGGCTGCTGGGGGGGCATCCGATGTCGCCAATCATGGCCGGGCTGATCGCCGACTGGGGCCAGGTCACCTTTTTCACGCAGGGCTCGGCACTGGACGACGAGCAGCTGGGCACGCTGCAGCGGCGCGGCGTGCAGATCGAAACTGAAACAGTCGTGGCACTGGAAGGCGACCGGCCGCAGTTGAGTGGGGCGTTGCTGGCCGATGGACGCCACATCGACCTGCGCGCGCTGTTCGTCAGTGCGCGCCAGGAAATGGGTTCGGCGCTGGTGGAGCAGCTCGGCTGTGAACTGGAAGACAGCCCGGTCGGTGTGCTGGTTCGGGTGGATGCGCAGAAGCAGACCACGGTGCCCGGTGTTTACGCGGCGGGTGATGCAACGTTGATGGGCAACATCACGTTGGCCAGTGCGGAGGGCGTGCGCGCCGGGGTCAGCATGCATCACGCGCTGGTGGCCGAGGATGGGGCAGTGGTGGGGTGATGGGGAAACGGCCACCTTGGGGTGGCCGTTGCTGGTGCGGTCGATTTCGGAGGGGTGGTCAGGCGGCGCTGGCGCTTCCCAGCTGCGCGATGTCGTCGGCGGTCAGGCCTACCTGGGCAGCGGCGAGCACGTCGTGCAGCTGTTCCACGCTGGTCGCGCTGACGATCGGCGCGGTGATGCCCGGGCGGGCGATCAACCAGGCAATGGCGACCTGGGCGGGGGTCGCGTTGTAGGTGACGGCCACGTCATCCAGCGCCTGCAGGATGCGCAGGCCGCGCGGATTGACGTACTTGGCCACCACGCTGCTGCCCCGCGAGCTGCTCTTGGCCGCATCGTCCGCACTGCGGTACTTGCCGCTGAGGAAACCACTGGCCAGCGAGTAATAGCTGATCACGCCGAGTCCGTGTTCGCGCGCTACCGCTTCCAGCCCACTTTCGTAGCCGGTACGGTCGTACAGGTTGTATTCGGGCTGCAGCGTTTCGTAACGGGGCAGCTTGTAGTCCGCCGACACCTTGAGCGCCGCCTGCAGGCGTTCGGCGCTGTAGTTGGACGCACCAATCGCGCGCACCTTGCCCTGTTCGATCAGCCGCCCGAACGCGGCCAGCGTGGTTTCCAGCGGCGTGGATTCGTCATCCTCATGCGCCTGGTACAGATCGATCACATCGGTCTGCAGGCGCCGCAGGGAATCTTCCACGGCTGCAGTGATGTTGTCGGCCGACAGGCCGGGGTGTTCGGCCCACTTGGCTACTTTCGTGGCCAGCACCACCTTGTCGCGTTTGCCGCTGCGCTGGAACCAGCGGCCGAGGATCGTTTCCGACTCACCGCCCTGGTTGCCCGGCACCCAGGCCGAATACACATCGGCGGTATCGACCAGGCTGTAGCCGGCATCGACGAACGCGTCCAGCAACGCGAACGAGGTCTTCTCGTCCGCGCCCCAGCCGAACACGTTGCCGCCGAACGCGATGGGAAGCACTTTCAGGCCGGAACGGCCGAGCTCGCGCGGTGCAGTCATGGGCAATCCTCCAGTCGAATCCAATGTCACAGCATAAGTGCCTGCCCATGACACCGCTGCGGCGCCGGCCACAAAACAGTGTTCCGCTTCGCTGCACTGCACTAACGTTTTGTGAACACCTTTGGCATCGCGGCTGCTAGGCTCGCCGCATCCCGCCACCGTAGGTGATCCGATGAAAGCCCGTTCGCTCAGCTGTGCCTGCCTGTTCACCGTCTCCACGCTGCTGCTCACCGCCCCCGCCATGGCGATCAAGCCGGCCGGTCCCAACGCGCAGCCGGCCATCACCGCCGCGGTGCAGGCCGCCGTCGACGGCAAGGGCCGCGACCCGGCCAACGTGAAGCGCGACGCCTACCGCCATCCGGCGCAGACGCTGTCGTTCTTCGGCGTGGAGCCGGGCAGGACCGTGGTGGAAATCACCCCCGGCGGCGGCTGGTATTCGGAAATCCTTGCCCCGCTGCTGCGCGACAAGGGCACCTACGTCGCCGCCGTGGTCGACCCCCAGGCCGTGGCCGAAGGCAAGGGCCGCGATTACCAGCAGCGCCAGATCGATGGCCTGAAGAAGAAGTTCGATGGCGCCCCGGCCACGTATGACAAGGCCAAGGTGGTCCCGTACGACCCCAACGCTCCGACGTTCGGCGCTGACAATTCGGCCGACGTGGTGCTGACCTTCCGCAACGTGCATAACTGGCGCAGCGCCAACCAGGCCGAGGGCATGTTCAAGGGCTTCTACAGCGTGCTCAAGCCCGGCGGTGTGCTCGGCGTGGTGGAACACCGCGCCAAGGCCGACGTGCCGGCCGACGATAAGAGCGGCTACGTGGGTCAGGCCCAGGTGATCGCCATGGCCGAAGCGGCCGGTTTCAAGCTGGCCGGCAGCAGCGAGATCAATGCCAACCCGCGCGATACCAAGGATCACCCGAACGGGGTGTGGACGCTGCCGCCGAGCAACAGCCACAAGCCCGCCGATGATGCGAAGTACCAGGCCATCGGGGAAAGCGACCGCATGACCCTGCGCTTCGTGAAATAACGCGGCCGTCCCACCAACGCGTCCTGGCGGCTCATGCCGTTCTCTGCGGGCGCTACCGTTGGTACGTACCGACCGTTGGTCGGTACATGGGCATCGGCATGCATGGAATGGGACAATGGCGCACCGCCGCTCCTGCCCCACCCATGCTCATCGCCTTCAACAAGCCTTTCAACGTCCTGTGCCAGTTCACCGACAGCAGCCAGCCGCCGCGCGCGACGCTGGCCGGCTTCGGCTTGCCGCCTGACGTGTACGCGGCAGGGCGGCTGGACTACGACAGCGAAGGCCTGTTGCTGCTCACCGACGACGGCAGGCTCGCCCATCGCCTGACCGACCCGCGCCACAAGGAAGACAAGACCTATTGGGTGCAGGTGGAAGGCACGCCAGGCGACGCGCAGGTGCAGGCGTTGCGCAGGGGCGTGCAGTTGAATGACGGACCGACCCTGCCTGCGCGCGTTGAAAGACTGGAAACGCCCGAACTGTGGGCGCGCACCCCACCGGTGCGCTTCCGCAGGACCGTGCCGGATGCGTGGCTGGCCATCACCCTGCGCGAAGGACGCAACCGGCAGGTACGGCGCATGACCGCGGCGGTGGGCCTGCCCACCTTGCGCCTGGTACGTGTCGCCATGGGCCCGCACCGCCTGGACGGCCTGCAACCCGGCCAATGGCACCAGGTAGAAGCGTAGAGCCACGCCCTGCGTGGCTGGTCGCGGTGTCGGCATCGTGCGCAGCCACGCAGGGCGTGGCTCTACCGCTGATTACAACGAAAAACCGCCGGACGTGCCGGCGGTTTTCGGGTCCTGCCACGCGCCCGGTTGATCAGGCGTCGCTACCAATATCGCTGTGTTCATCCACCACCGTGGTGTTGCGCCGGTTGCGCGCGCTGATGCGCTCGGCCTGCCCATTCACCACGCTGCTGTTGGCCAGCTTCTTCTTCTGCTGCTTGCGGTACAGCGCATAGCCCAACAGGCCCACGCCCACCGCCGCCACCGCAATGGTTGCAGCCGGGTTTCGGCGAACCGCCTTGGCGGCCACCTTGCTGCCGGTCTTCACCGCGCCGAGCGCTGCACCGGTCTTGATCCAGTCGGTTGCCTGCGGGCCGAGGTAGCGCAGGTTGCTGCCGGCGTGCTTCAGGCCGTCGCCGGCGCTGCTTGCCAGATCCAGTGCACGCTCCAGGGCGCGGTCGGTAATCACGGTCAGTCTGTTCATTGGGGGTCCTTTGCCTCGGTTCGGCATCCAGTGTCGCGCGGGGGCCGTGTAGGGCGTGTTATCCGCCAGTCGCGGGGTGGTCACCACCATAACCAATCTGCAACAGCGATGTAGAGCCACGCCCTGCGTGGCTGAACGCGGTGCCAGACACATTCCACGGCCACGCAGGGCGTGGCTCTACGTCCCTCTCGGCTTGGCCCGGTGGGTGGCGCTGGCCGTCCATGGATCATCCGGCCACGGGTGCCTCGGGTAACGCCCCTTCATTTCTTTCTTTACTTCGGCATAGGTGTTCGCCCAGAAGTTGCGCAGGTCCTGGGTGACCTGCAGCGGGCGCCCACCGGGCGAGAGCAGGTGCAGGGTGAGCGGAACGCGGCCATCGGCAATGCGCGGCGTATCGGCCACCCCGAACAGCTCCTGCAGCTTCACCGCCAGCACCGGCGGCTGCGGCGTGCTGCCATCGGCCTCCACCGCATACGAGATCGGCCGCTCCATGCCCGACGGCACCGCAATGCGCACCGGCGCATGCTTGTCGACCAGCTGGCGCTGCGCCCACGGCATCGGCGATTTCAGCGCCTCGCCCAGGGTGGACTCATCCAGCGCCTCCAGGCGCGTCTTGCCGTTGAACGCCGGCGTCAGCCATGTCGTGAGCGTTTCCATCAGCGCCGCATCGGACACATCCGGCAGCTCCAGCTCCGGCATCCAGGAACGCAGGGCCAGCGCACGTGCCTGCCATTGGCGCAGCCCCTCGGTCCACGGCAGCGCGTCCAGCCCCAGCTCGCGTACCGCCTCGGTCAGCGCCTGCGCCGCCTGGGCCGGATCGACCCGCCCGGCCGAGCGGCTGTCCAGCACGATGCGGTCGAAGCGGCTCTCGCGGCGCGCCACCAGCGCCCGCTTGTCCGCGTCCCAGCGCACCACGTCTTCCTGCTGGAAGCGCTGCGGGAAATCGCGGCGCAGCCGGTTCTCGTCCACCGGCGCGGCACGCTGCAGCAGCGCATCGCGTGCTTCGTAGCGCAGTTCCACCGCCACCAGCCACGGCTCACCGCGCAGGTCGCTGGGGTCGAACAGCCGCGCGCTGCGCCCATTGGCCAGCAGGTAGCGCAAAGGATCGGTGGGATGGCGCGCCGCGATCCGGTCGGGGAAGGCATGCGCCAGCAGGTCGCCCAGCTGGTGTGCCTCCACCGACGAGGGGGGCGCCGTATCGCAGCGCAGGCGCCGCCGCCACTGCTTGCTGGCCGCATCAATGGCCGCGAGCGCACCGCGATTGGCATCCTGCGGCACGCGCCCCTGCCGGAACGCCGCCAGCGCCCGCCAACGGGCGGCCAAGGCATCGCCGCCCTGGCGCAGCGGATCGCGCGCTTCCACCAGCGCGGCCAGGTCGCAGGCCAGCGCCTGTTCGGTAGCGTTGCCGGCGGCCAGCAGCATCGCCGCCAGCCGCGGGTGCGTGCCCAAGGTGAGCATGCGCCGGCCCAATGCGATGAGCACGCCGGTATCGCTGAGTGCGCCCAGCCGCTGCAGCAGCTCGCGCGCGGCGGCCATCGCGCCCACCGGTGGCGCATCCACGAAGCGCAGGTCCTCGCTGCCCCACGCGGCCAGCTCCAGCGCCAGCGCGGCCAGCTCCACCTGCGCGATCTCCGGCCGGCGCTGCGCTTCCAGCCGCTGCGACTGCGGCCATAGCCGCCAGGCCCAGCCGTCGGCCACGCGCCCGGCACGGCCGGCGCGCTGGTCGGCCGAGGCCTGCGCGATGTTCACCACATCCAGCCGCGAAAAGCCGCTGTTGGGGTCATAGCGCGGCTCACGTGCCAGCCCCGCATCCACCACCACGCGCACACCGGGCAGGGTGACCGAAGATTCCGCCACGTTGGTGGCCAGCACCACCCGGCGCTGGCCCTGCGGGTCCGGCTGCAGTACCCGCGACTGCTGTTCCACCGGCAGCTCGCCATGCAGCGGCAGCACCTGGATATCACCCGGCAGCGCCTGCTCCAGCGCAGCCTGCGTGCGCGCGATCTCGCGCTGGCCGGGCAGGAACACCAATACATCTCCAGGGTGCTGGGCCAATGCCTGTTCCACCGCGCGCCGCGCCTGCGCTTCCAGCGCTTCATCGCGGCGGGCCGGGAAGTGGCTCACCGCCACCGGAAAACTTCGGCCCGCGCTGCTCAGGCGCGGCGCATCCAGGAACTGCGCCAGCCGCTCGCCATCCAGCGTGGCCGACATCACCACGATGCGCAGGTCCTCGCGCAGCTGCGCCTGCACATCCAGCGCCAGTGCCAGGCCGAGGTCGGCCGCCAAGTGGCGCTCGTGGAATTCATCGAACAGCAGTGCGCCCACGCCTTCCAGCATCGGGTCGTCCTGCAGCATGCGGGTGAGGATGCCTTCGGTCACCACCTCCACGCGGGTACGCGCGGTGACCTTGTTCTCGAAGCGGATGCGGTAGCCCACCGTGCCGCCCACGTCCTCGCCCAGCTGCCGGGCCATGAACTGCGCGGCGCTGCGCGCGGCCACCCGGCGTGGTTCCAGCATGATGATCTTCCGGCCTTCCAGCCACGGCGCGTCCAGCAGCGCCAGCGGCACCTGGGTGGTCTTGCCCGCGCCCGGCGGCGCCTCCAGCACCAGGCGCGGGTGCGTGGCCAGCTGCGTGGCGATCTGCGGCAGCAGCTCGGAAATCGGAAAACGCGGTGTACTCATGCGGCAAGGATACGGGCCGGCGGCGGGGCCGGCGAGCCGGCCGGGCAGGGGCCGCGCAGGCGGCACGTTACAATGGCGCGCTCAACTGCCCTGTAGCTGCCCCATGCAACTGATCGATATCGGCGCCAACCTCACCCACGATTCCTTCGACCGCGACCGCGATGCCGTGCTGGCCCGCGCCCGCGCGGCCGGCGTGGTGCAGATGGTGCTGACCGGTGCCAGCCGCGAGCATTCGCCGATGGCACTGGAACTGGCACGCCAGCACCCGGGCTTCCTGTACGCCACCGCCGGCGTGCACCCGCACCACGCGGTGGAATACACCGACGAGTGCGACGCCGAAATGCGCGCGCTGCACGCGCATGCCGAAGTGGTGGCGGTGGGCGAGTGCGGCCTGGATTACTTCCGCGATTTCGCCCCGCGCCCGGCCCAGCACCGCGCCTTCGAGCGCCAGCTGCAACTGGCCAGTGAGGTGCGCGCCGCGGATGGCCAGCGCAAGCCGCTGTTCCTGCACCAGCGCGACGCGCATGCGGACTTCATGGCACAGATGAAGAACTTCGACGGCCGCATTGGCGCAGCGGTGGTGCATTGCTTCACCGGCGAACGCCAGGAACTGTTCGATTACCTGGACCAGGACTGGTATATCGGCATCACCGGTTGGCTGTGCGATGAGCGCCGTGGCGCGCATCTGCGCGAGCTGGTGAAGCACATTCCGGCCGAGCGGCTGATGATCGAGACCGATGCACCGTACCTGCTGCCGCGTTCGTTGAAGCCGATGCCGAAGGATCGTCGCAACGAACCGATGTTCCTGAAGCACATCGTCGAAGAACTGGCGCGGGACAGGGGCGAGGATGTCGAACTGACCGCAGCGAACGCGACGGCAGCGACGCGCACGTTCTTCCGCCTCCCGCACGCGGATTGACCCGGCCGTCCCGCCGGCCCGGACGACGCGACGACAGCTCGGTAGGGTCGCATCCCAATCGACCGCCGATAACGGTGATTACCCCGATTGAGGCATGACCTGATAACGAAGGCGCCTCTCCGGAGGTGACAATGCGTCAATGCACCGATCACGGTTATCGGCGGTCGTCTGTCGACCGACCCGACCGCAGGGCGTCCTGCAACCCTTCCCGGTACGTCTTGAATCTCGGCGCCCACCCCAACGTTTCACGCGCGGCACTACTGTCGATCCGCTTGCTGCCCGCATAAAACCGCCGCAACGCGGGTGAAACCTCCGGCGCATCCCACGCCTGCGCTTCCGGCACCGGCAACCCACACAATCCTGCCGCATACGCCAACACCTCCTGCGGCGGCGCCGGTTCGTCATCGGCCAACAGATACATTGCTTCAGGCGCGGACACCCGCATCCCCGCCACCACCGCCGTGGCCAGATCCTCCACATGCAGCCGGTTGAACACCAACCCCGGTCGCACTACCTGCCGCGCCCGGCCTCCAGCCAGCTGCACCAGCGCATTGCGCCCAGGCCCATAGATCCCGGGCAGGCGGAACACGGCCGATGCAATGCCCTTGTCCCGGGCAAGCGCACGCCACTGCGCCTCGGCCAGCAACCGCCGCCGCGCCGTGTCATCCACGGCATCGGCTACCGACGCCTCGTCGATCCAACCACCATCGCGGTCGGCGTACACGGCCGTTGAGGAAAGATAGCCCACCCAGCGCAGCGCAGGGCTGCCGCGCAGTTCTGCCGCCAGCAGCCGCAGCGCAGGATCGCCCGCATCGTCGGGCGGGACCGTACACACCACCGCCTCCGCGCAACGAATCGCCTCCAGCAGCGTAGCGCCGGGCTCTGCCCGGCCAAGCGCGGTGCCAACCGATGCGCCATCCTCCAGCGCACCCGCCACCCACCGGTGACGAATCAACCCATCTTCCGGTGCCGTCTCAAGGTCCCGCACCGTTCCACTGCACGCCACGCCCTGCGATTGCAGCAAGGTGGCAATATGCCGCCCGCTGTACCCCAGTCCCAACACCAGCACGCGTGCCGGTAGCTCACCTGCCACCACGCTCATCCCGCGCGGTTGCGCTGGTAAGCCTGCAGATGTGCATACGCCACCGCCAGCAGCGGTGCCGCCTGGCCCGCCGCGCGCGCCCGCACCAGCATGTCGCCCACGATCTGCTCGGCTTCCACCTGCTGGCCGGCCTCCAGATCGCGCAGCATCGACGCCTTCAGCGCCGAGCCTTCCTGCGTGGTCGCGGCCAGCGCAACTGCCTGTGCCTTTTCCGGGATCGGCTCGCCCGCCGCTTCGGCCACGGCCAGGCATTCGGCATACAGCCCGCGCACTATCGCTGCCCCGTCATCGGTCGCCACGATCGTGCCCACATCTGCCCGCATCAGGCAGGTGGCTGCCGCCAGCGTGGTCAGGAACGTGTACTTGATCCACTGCTCCTGGCCAATGGCATCGCTGGCGACGTGGTCTACTTCGGCCTGCACGCACGCCGCCGCCAGCGCCAATACCCGCGCACTGCTGCCGGGCGTATCCCGCTCGCCAAAGGTCAGCTTCGCCGCTGGCGCCAGGTGCAGCACCGCGCCATCGGCGGCCTTGGTCGCACTGATGAAGCACAGCCCGCCCAGCACCGCATCGCGCCCGAAGCGCGCGTCCAGTGCCGCGTAATGGCGCAGTCCGTTGAGGATCGGCAGCACGGTGGTGCGTGACGACACCGCAGGTGCTATCGCCTCGATCGAGCTGTCCAGGTCGTAAGCCTTGCAGCTCAGGATGACCAGATCGAAGGGGTGCTCTGCGGCAAGCGCAGGCAGTGCATCGGCGGTGACGTGGGCTACCGGGAAGGTTGCATCACCCAGAGGGCTGCGGATGACCAAGCCCTCGCTGTCCAGCTGCGCCGCGCGGGCAGGGCGGACCAGGAAGGTGACGTCCACGCCGGCCTGCGCCAGGCGTCCGCCGAAGTAACCGCCGGTACCGCCGGCGCCCAGTAGCAGAATACGCATCGCCTTCCTCCGTCTATCGTGAGGGCCGGCCAACGGCCGGCGCTACCGGTTGCATCGCGTCAGCTGCGCATGCCCACGCCGCGCTTGAGCAGCCACAGCGCCAGTGCGGTCAGCGCCACCACAAACCCGATCATCAGTACATACGCCACCCACAGCGGCACATCGCTGGTGCCCAGCAGGCCGTAGCGGAACGCGTTCACCATGTAGAAGATCGGGTTGGCGTGCGTGGCCGCTTCGGCCCACGTCGGCAGCAGCTTCACCGAATAGAACACGCCGCCCAGGTAGGTCAGCGGGGTCAGGATGAAGGTCGGCACGATCGCCACGTCATCGAACTTCTTGGCGTACACCGCGTTGATGAAACCGGCCAGCGAGAAGATCGTCGCGCCCAGCAGCACCGTGGTCAGCGTCACCAGCGGGTGCGGAATGCGCACCGGCGTGAAGAACATCGCGATGATCAGCACGATCACGCCCACCATCAGCCCGCGCAGCACCGCACCGGACACATAGCCCCACAGGATCACCCAGTTCGGCATCGGGCTCACCAGCAGCTCTTCCACGTGCCGCCCGAACTTCGCCCCGAAGAACGACGAACTGATGTTGCCATAGCTGTTCTGGATCACGCTCATCATCACCAGGCCCGGCACGATGAACTGCATGTAGCTGTAGCCGCCCATCTCGCCCACGCGCGAGCCGATCAGCCCACCGAAGATCAGGAAGTACAGGGTCATGGTGATCGCCGGCGGCACCAGCGTCTGGCCCCAGATGCGCAGGATGCGTGCCACTTCGCGGCGCACGATCGTCATCAGCGCAATCCGGTTGCGCTGGCCGTCGGTCAAAACCGGGGTTGGGGTGCTGCTCATGCCGCGTTCTCCTGGTTGCCGGTGAGGCGCACGAACAGCTCCTCCAGGCGGTTGCTCTTGGTCCGCATCGACCGCACCCGGATACCCGACGCGTTCAGCGCCGCGAACACCCGGTTCAGATCCATCGCGCGCGGCATGTCCACATCCAGCGTGTGCCCGTCGATGGCGGTGATGGTGGTGCCCTCGATCACCGGCAGCGGCGCAGGCAGCTCACCGTCGATATCGAACAGGAAGCCTTCCACGTCCAGCTTGGCCAGCAGCTCGCGCATCGGCCCCTGGGTAACGATCTGGCCATGGTTGATGATGGCCAGGTTGCGGCACAGGTGCTCGGCCTCTTCCAGGTAATGGGTGGTCAGGATGATCGTGGTGCCGGCCGCGTTGATCTCCTTCAGCACCCGCCACATGTCGCGGCGGATCTCGATATCCACGCCTGCGGTGGGCTCGTCCAGGATCAGCAGGCGCGGGCGGGTCATCATCGCCCGGGCGATCATCAGCCGGCGCTTCATGCCGCCCGACAGCGTGCGGCTCATCACCTGCGCCTTTTCCCACAGGTGGGCGCGCTTGAGCTCCTCTTCGGCCATCTTTTCGGCCTCCGGGCGGGCCACGCCGTAGAAGCCGGCGTAGTTGACCAGGATGTCGAAGGGCTTCTCGAACAGGTTGAAGTTGATCTCCTGCGGAACCAGCCCGATCAGGCGCATGGTGGCGCTGCGGTTGCGCACCAGGTCGCTGCCGAACACCTCGACCTGGCCCTCGCTGAGGTTCACCAGCGAGCTGATGATGCCGATCAGGGTCGACTTGCCAGCCCCGTTGGGGCCCAGCAGCGCGAAGAAGTCACCCGGGGCAACATCCAGCGAGACGCCCTTCAGCGCCTGGGTGCCGTTGTCATAGGTCTTGCGGAGGTCGCGCACCCGCAGGGCGGGGGCGGTACTGGACATGGTGGTGTTCTGGGGTGCCAAGCTCTTGCCTTCGCGCCCAAGGGACGGCGCTGGATAGGGGCGGGGGAGCGGCTATTATAGAAGGCCCCGAGGGTCTGCCCCGGCTACACACTGTTTCCCAAATTCGTGCCTGTTCAATTCCCCCTCAAGCTGATCGACCGGCGCATGCTGGCCCCCACCGTTGGCCATTACCAGTTCCTGCGCGATGACGGCCAACCGCTGGATTTCCAGCCCGGCCAGTTCATCCAGGTCCATTTCGAGTACGCCGACGGCACCGCCACCAAGCGCAGCTACTCCCTGGCCACGATCCACGACCACGCCCTGGCCCCGGGCGAAGCCGTTGATATTGCAGTCAGTTTCGTGCCCGGCGGCGCCGCCACGGCCCTGTTCGAGGGCCTGGACCTGGGCGGCCACGTGACCGCCAGCGGCCCGTTCGGCCGGTTCTGCCTGATGCCGGGCGACCACAACGCCCGCTACCTGCTCATCGCCACCGGCACCGGCGTCACCCCGTACCGCTCCATGCTGCCGCTGCTGGCCACCGCCATGGCCGGGCGCGGGGTGGAGGTGGTGCTGCTGCAGGGCGCCCGCACCCCCGAAGAGCTGCTCTACAGCGAAGACTTCCATGCCTTCGCCGCCGCCCACCCGGGCTTCCGCTACGTGCCGTGCCTGTCCCGCGAGCTGCCCGAGAACCCGCATCCGGATGTCCGCCACGGCTACGTGCAGCAGCACCTGGCCGAATTCGCCCCGAACCCGGCCACCGACATCGCCTACCTGTGCGGCAACCCGGACATGGTGGATGCGACCTTCGAGGCGCTGAAGGAGGCGGGGTTGCCGACGCCGCAGGTGCGGCGGGAGAAGTACGTCAGTAGTAAGTAACGCTTGGCTCGAGCAAGGGGGCTAGAATGCCCCCATCAGATCCGGAGCTACCGCCATGACGCCCCCCGTGACTGCCAAGCAGGAAGTCGCCCAGTTGCTGAATCAACTGCCGGACGATTCCACGCTCGAAGACATCCAGTACCACGTCTATGTGTTGGAGAAGATCCAGCGAGGCCGCGCGGATGTAGATGCTGGCCGGGTCCACACTACAGAACAGGCGCGCGAGCGGCTGGCTAAATGGCTCGATCGCTGAACTGGGCGAGCGAGGCGCTCGAAGATATCGACGCCATCGCAGAGTTCATTGCACGAGACTCCCCGCGCCACGCCAGGCGGATCATCGAAGCGCTGTTTGAGCTGGGCGATGTGATTGAGGTCCATCCCTTTGCTGGCAGGGTAGTGCCGGAGGTTGGCCGTACAAGCCTGCGAGAGCGCTTCCTCTACAGCTATCGAGTCATTTACGAAATTCGTGCTGACCAGATTGCAGTGCTCGCAGTTCTACATGGAAAGCGACTGCTTGAATCTGTCGATGAGCGGCTGGGCGGTTGACGTTCGGGCATATGCGCTGGACGCTTCAGCGGGCTGGAATCGGCCCACTCGCGAGGTACGTTGCCAACGCGCGGTCTTCGATCTCGTACTCGCCCTTTTCACCCTTGGGTGCAAGTACCAGGTTCTTCACCAGTCGATTGACGGCGGTTTGAACCCGCTGGGGATCGCACGCGTTCTTCTCCTCGAGTCGAGCCGTGACCATGGCGCTGAAGTCCGTACTGAACAGGCTCTCTGGCTGGTTGGTCGCCAGGTGCTGCAGGATGATCCTGTCGATCGGTTTCAACCTCGGCCACTGCTCGCGCAGACTGGTTTCGCCTATCTCGTGCTGCCAGCGACGCAGGCCGTCCCACGGATCCGACGTGATCCCCACCACCATGTGCAGGATGATCTGGTTGAGATAGAGCGGCACCCGAGCAATGCGCTCGAAGACGCTGGCCAGCTCCACCTGGTCAACCTTGCGTCCGGTCATCTGGGCGAAGATGTGGGCGCGGTTGGCAACGAAGTCGTTGCCTAGTTGCGGCAGGGGCAATGAAAGTGCCGCGTCAAACAGCGGAGCTTTGCGCTTGCGGAACATCTCATTGAGCGCGTCGCGGGAGGAGCCTGTGAAGAACAGCTTCAACTTCGGCTGCAGCTCAAGCATCGAAGCGCGGAAGCAGGCGACGAAATCCTCGTGCACTCCGGCAGCGAGCGTCTGGAACTCATCCAGGATGAGCAGAACCGGCTTGGTGCTGGCCTGTGCCAGATTCTGCATTGCAGTTCTGAGCCTGCCTTGCAGGTCTGCTTGCGCACCGCTCTCTGTCCACTCGGCGTGGAGGCCTGATCCGGCGTAAGCCGCCCTGGCGGTCACCTTGTCAGGCTTGATCGCCTTGCCCAGGAGGCCCTTGGGCCGCGCGGCGGCTTCCAGCTCCTCCACCAGAGCCACTTCCGGATGGTCCCGCCTGACCCAGAGGTCGATGTAGCACGCCCGCCAGCCCCACGCCTCAGCAGCGGGAATGAGGTCGTTCTTCACGAACAGGGTCTTGCCCATACGCCGCGCGGCGAACATGGTGATGGCATGCGTAAGCCCGGAGCCAAGCGCCAGCTGGACGGTGTGGACGAGGTCTTCGCGAGGGAAGTAGTGGATGTCGGCAAGCGTACTAATGATTGGGTTTTATGGTCAAAGCCATAATTATGATTCTTCTCATAACATGCCATAATTGCTCGCGATGCGTTGTGACAACTCCCGCAGATCGGCTGGGCCAGACACGCCAGCGCCCGACGCGGAGCACAGCTCCAGAAAGTCCGCAGGCATGTACTGCGTGTCAGGTGCATCGCTGAAGGCCACGCCCTGTATGCGCTGGAAGTCGGAGAGGCGATGTACGAGCACATTGAATTTGTTCTTTCAAGCTACCTCAACTCCTCTGTGTCCGGCACCTTGGAAGAGTCGAATCTGGCCTTAAAGAGGAACCTTGAGCAAAGTAGAAATTTCTACTGCAGTCTCAGGGAAGAACTAGAGCAAGTGCTGGCTGATCCTGCCTATTCTTGGGTCAATGCTCTCGAATCAAACGAGATAGCATTCTTCAATGATGAATCAGCCGCCAAAGCATATGTCGAGGCCAGATTGTGGACGCCATACTTCGGAGAATAGGTTTAGCTCTTCCCACGCGAGATCCCATGGTTGATATCGAGATCATTGAACATTCGAAGTCGATCCGTGAGATGTCATTCCGCGACGCAGCGGATTGGTTGATGGAGAACTATCCGGCCGGGGCGCCCCACTACGGAACGGCGTTTCAGCTGATGCCCAGAAGGTCGTGGAAGCGATCCGATCAGATTCGCCTCGCCGAACATTACTTGGCCAGGCTTCCATTTGCGTCGAGTACGCCCTACAGGGTGTTCCTTTCATTCATGGCCGCGGAAGTGTTCGTGTCGCAGATCAGGAAGTTCCTGCCCGATGACGAATCAAGTATTGATTTGCTGCGGTTCCACCTGGGGCCGGTGATGCGTGAGGCAGCCACGTCAGATGTTGACAGAGCCTTGTTCTCCAGGGTCATGGCTGAGCTGGACCGCGCCGCAGGTTGAAGTGCCGTACACAGCATTGGAAGATTCCCAGTCAGTGCCCCATCCACAAACGACAGACAAGCAAATGAGCAAGCTGATTGCGGACTTCCACAGAGACCCCAACGGCAAACTGAGGAGGAGGTACTACTGCGTCAACGAAGACGGGGAGTTGAATCACGCGGTCACGATGACCCTGTTGAAGCTCATTGCAGAATCGATGATTCCCAGCGACGGTGAACTGGAAGCGCTCCTGGCAATGGTTGAGCGCGGGGAATACGTCTCTCCTAATCCATGCCTCCCCGACTGGAGCGTCAATGACAAGTGCATATGGTTCGGTCCGCCGGTGTGAATCGCCCAGGGTTCCGT
>NZ_JAGGRL010000013.1 GCF_018612915.1 Stenotrophomonas sp. ISL-67
ACGGAACCCTGGGCGATTCAGTGTCGCCATTGAGAGCCGTTCATTCTGAATAGTCTGTACATGGGCTATTCGCCATAGTTGGTCCAATGGGCACGAACTTTGCTATTCCGACCACGGGAAAGGTTCGCGGCTCGAGCCCAAACCGTCGCCTTTTTGCACTACATTGGTGCAATGACCCCCGCACCACCGTCTCCATCCCTTGATGTCCTTGGCACACCGGTCGCCTGGGCCGATGCCGAAGGCCGGGTCGCCGGCTGCAACCCGGCCTTCGCGCGCTGGCTGGGGGTAAGCGTGCGGCGCCTGCTGGGCCAGCCGCTGGCCTCGCTGGAAGTTCAAGGCGAAGCACTGGCCCACTTCCTGGCGCGCGGCGAACGCGACACCCTGCGCCTGCATCGGCTGGCGCTGGCCTTGCCGGGCGAGGCTCCGCGCTTTGCCGAGGGCTGGTTGAGCCGGCATGAGGAAGACGGCTGGCTGCTGGAAGCGCACCCGGTGGACGAGTTCCCCGGGCTGGACCCCACCCAGGCCCTGCCCAGCGCGTTGAGCGCGGCCCTGAAAGGTCTGGCCCATGAGCTGCGCAATCCGCTGGCCGGCCTGAAAGGCGCGGCCCAGCTGCTGTCCCGGCGCAGCACCCAGCGCGACCCGGAAGAGCGCGAACTGATCGAGCTGATCGGCTCGGAGATCGAACGCCTGAATGGGCTGCTGGAACAGCTGCTGTCCCCGGCGCCGGCCGCGCCGCATGCCCCGCTCAACATCCACGCCTCGCTGGAACGCGTGCTGCGCCTGGCCGAAAGCGAGGGCGGCTGGGCGGTGCGGCTGCAGCGCGATTACGACCCCAGCATTCCCGAACTCGACGGCGACGCCGACCGCCTCACCCAGGCGGTGTGGAACCTGGTGCGCAATGCGATCCAGGCCGGTGCCGGTACCGTCACCCTGCGCACCCGGGTGGAACATGGCGTGCGCATTGGCGACCAGCTGCAGCCACTGGCGCTGCGCCTGGAAATTGCCGACGACGGCCGCGGTGTCCCCGAAGCACTGGCCGAGCACCTGTTCCTGCCGCTGGTCAGTGGCCGCGCCGAAGGCACCGGGCTGGGCCTGGCGCTGGCCCAGCAGGTGGCGCGCGAACACCGGGGCACGCTCACCTACCGCTCGCGTCCGGGGCATACCGTATTCACCGTGCAGCTGCCGATCGGGCAGGGCACCCCCGCTGCCGAGGAGACCGCGCATGGCGGATGACATCCCCACCACGTCCCAGCGCGTCTGGGTGGTGGATGACGACCGCGCGGTGCGCTTCGTGCTGTCCACCGCGCTGCGCGATGCCGGGTACGCGGTCGAAGGATTCGATGGTGCGGCGGCGGCATTGGACATGCTGTCCAGCCAACCACCGCCGGACCTGCTGTTCACCGACGTACGCATGCCCGGCGATGACGGGCTGGTGCTGCTGGACAAGCTCAAGTCTGTGCACCCGCAACTGCCGGTGATCGTGATGTCTGCCTATACCGACGTGGCCAGCACCGCCGGCGCGTTTCGTGGCGGTGCCCAGGAGTTCCTGTCCAAGCCGTTCGACCTGGACGACGCGGTGGCGCTGGCGCAGCGCGTGCTGCCCCAGCCGCATACCGCCGTGGCTGAACGCAGCACGCCGGTAGTAGAAGCCGCGCCCGACCAGCGCCCGCAACTGGTCGGCGACACCCCGGCAATGCGCGCGCTGTTCCGCGCCATCGGCCGCTTGGCGCAGGCACCGCTGTCGGTGTTGATCAATGGCGAAACCGGCACCGGCAAGGAGCTGGTGGCGCACGCGCTGCACCACGAGTCGCCGCGTGCGCAGGGCCCGTTCGTGGCGCTCAACACCGCCGCCATTCCCTCCGAACTGCTGGAAAGCGAATTGTTCGGCCACGAGGCGGGCGCATTCACCGGGGCGCAGCGCCGCCACGTGGGCCGCTTCGAGCAGGCCAACGGCGGCACGTTGTTCCTGGACGAAATCGGCGACATGCCGCTGCCGCTGCAGACCCGCCTGCTGCGCGTGCTGGCCGAAGGCGAGTTCTTCCGCGTCGGCGGCCGCGAGCTGATCCGGGTGGACGTGCGTGTCATCGCCGCCACCCACCAGGATCTGGAAACGCTGGTAGCGCAGGGCCGTTTCCGCGCCGATCTGCTGCACCGGCTGGACGTGGTGCGGCTGCGCCTGCCGCCGCTGCGCGAGCGCCGCGACGACATCGCGCAGTTGGCCGACACCTTCCTGGCCGCGGCCGCGCGCAAGCTGGATACGCCGCCCAAGCGGCTCACCGCCGCCGCCCTGCAGGCGCTGCGCGAGCACGACTGGCCGGGCAACGTGCGTGAGCTGGAGAACGTGTGCTGGCGCATGGCTGCACTGGCCGCGTCGGACACCATCGGTGTGGCCGATGTGGACAGTGCACTGCATCGCGGGGCGGGGCCGCGCACGCGCGCGCATGGCGATCCGGGCCAGTGGGAAACCCTGTTGTCGGCCTGGGCGCGGCAACGGCTGGCCGAAGGCGCCGAAGGGCTGCACGCACAGGTCCGTGAACGGGTGGACCAGGCCTTGCTGGAAGCGGCCCTGCAGATCACCCACGGCCGCCGCGCCGAAGCCGCCGCGCGGCTGGGCATGGGACGCAACACCCTGACCCGCAAGCTGGGCGCCGGACGCCGGCGCGGCGGATGAATCCCTGTTCATGGGCCGTGGGCACCGCGTGGTGGTGCCTTTCATGGTCCGTGGACGACCGTAACGTTAGTTTGCAGACAAGGAGTTTCCGATGCGTCGTTCCCAACTCGCCCTGCTGATGCCGCCACTGCTGGTGCTGGCCGCCTGCGGCACCGCGCCCGAGCAGCGCACCGCACCGGTGCCTGCCGTGCCGGTGGTGAGCACCGCCAAACTGGCCGAAGCCAACCTGGCGCCGGCCTCGGCCAGCATCGTCAGCGGTCGCCTGGCACTGGTGCCCGATGCGCGTGGCGTGCACCTCACCGGCACCATTGGCGGCCTGCAGCCGCTGCAGACGGCCGCCTTCCACGTGCATGAGCGCGGCGACTGCAGTGCCGTTGACGCCAGCAGCGCGGGGCCGCATTTCAACCCGGGCAACCAGCCGCATGGCCGCAACAGCGCTGGGGCGCATCACGCTGGCGACATGGACAACCTGCGTGCCGATGCGCAGGGCCGGGTCAACGTCGATGTGCGCCTGCCAGCGGTTACGCTCGGCGGTGGCGCTGTTACCGATATCGCCGGCCGCGCGCTGGTGGTCCATGCCAACGCCGACGATTACCGCAGCCAGCCGGCAGGCAATGCCGGTGCCCGTATTGCCTGCGGCGTCATCCGGGTCACGCGCTGAACGCGCTGCCCACCGACGTCGTTTTTTCCCTCGTTACCTGCAAGGAGATCCACATGCGTCTGATCCATACCTCGTTGTTCGCCGCCATCGCCGCCATCGGCCTGACCGCCTGCAACAAGCCGGCCGATGCGCCGGCCGATGCCGCCACCGCCACCCCGCCGATCGCCGAAACCGCGCGCACCACCGAAGCGCCGCCGGCGATGACCAGCGAAGCCCACGCCAACCACGGCGCCGTGGCCGATCTCGCGCCGACCCAGGGCAATGACGTCAAGGGCAACGTGACCTTCAGCGTCGTCGACGGCAAGGTCCACGTGAAAGGCCAGGTCAGCGGCCTGAAGCCGAACAGCGAACACGGCTTCCACATCCATGAGAAGGGCGACTGCAGCGCGCCGAACGGCGACAGCGCCGGCGGCCACTTCAATCCGAGCAAGGAAGACCACGGCAACGTGGCCACCACCCCGCACCACGGTGGCGACATGCCCAACATCAAGGCCGATGCGCAGGGCAATGCGGTGGTGGATGGGGCGGTGTCGACCAACGTCAATATTGGCGAAGGCAACGATTCGGACATCATCGGCCGTGGGTTGATCGTTCATGCCGATGCGGATGACTACAAGACCCAGCCGACCGGCAACGCCGGTGCACGTCTGGCCTGCGCCGTCATCAAAGCCGCACCCTGATCGGTAGTGCCGGTCGTTGACCGGCACGCGCCCATCGCACAACGCCGGCAATTGCCGGCGTTGTCGTTCCAGCAGGCTGCAATCGCCGTTATCTGGCGGGGCTGCCGACAACGCGCTTCAGGTACGCATCCATCCGCGCACAGCCTTCGGCGGTGCTTTCGCACAGCGTGGCCCACGCCTGAAGGCGGCGGTGAAGCTCATGTTCGGGCACATAGGTACGCAGGCGTGCCACCGAGGGCGCCATCGGATGCGGCGCGGTGAAGATCAGCCAGGTCCTGGCGGAATACGCAGGATCCTCGGCCACCGCTGCCTTGGTGGACTGGTACGCCAGCATGCCGGGTTCGAGCGGCAGCCCACGCAGCACCTCCACATCCCTGCGCTTGGGCAGCTGCTCGACGAAGGCGGCAACCGTGGGGTATTCCAGGGCTTCGCTGTCGGCTACATTGCCGAGGATCCAGCTGTCGCCGGCCCACGCGCCTGCAGACAGCACGAGGCCAACCATCAGCGCGGCCATTGGCCGCGTGGGCGCCAGGCGTATGTCGTATCGAGATGCATGCATTGGGATATCCCGCTCAGTTCAAGCTGAAGGTCAGCGGCACTTCCTGGCCGGGTTCCGACCCGTCCATCCCGGTACCGCAGTCGAAGGTCCAGCGCCTGGCGGCGGTCAGTGCCGCCTCATCCAGCAATGCCGATCCACTGCTCTGGGCAATGATCGCCTGCCGCGCCACTTGGCCATCACCCTGCGGGTACAACCCGACCAGCACCTCGCCTTGTATTCCGGCCCTGAATGCCTGTGGTGGGTAGCGCGGTGGATTGAAGTTCTTGCTGGTCAGATTGAGCTCGCAGTGCTGCGTGGGCAGGTGAAGCACCCACTCGGCGACTCCCTCAATGCCCTCGCAGCGGTAGCGCCAGCGCATGGCGCTACGCCCCGTCGCATCGGGGCTGGTCGCCCCGTCCACCGAAACGTCAATGGGGTTTCCCTGCGCATCCACGCTGACCCGCAGGCTCACATCGTGTGCCTGCTGGCGCATGCGGGGGTAGCCCGCGGGCCGGGCCATCGGCGGTAGCGCCTGTTGGGATTGGGGATCTACCTGGCAGTCCGCCGCGGCCATCGCCGGCAGCGGCACCACACAGGCAATCAACAGCGCCACTGCGGGCGCTCGATGGAACAGTTGCATCATCTCGGCATCCTTGTCGTTCAAACCGCATCCTGGACCCACACTTACCGCGCCAACAACGCCCTCGGGTCCTGCCCGGCTTCGCAATGCACGAACAACACCGGCAGCCCATGCGCTTCCAGCACGGCTGCCATCTGCCGCTGGCGCATCAGGTACTGCTCGTAGATGCCCTGCAGGCGGTCGCAGTTGCCGGTGTCGTGGTTGTAGAAAGCGCACCAGCCAGCCGGATCGAAAAGGGCCATACGTACTTCGCCGTCAGCGTATCGAAGCAGCGGCTCCGGCGCGGCGTCCAGCCACTGCCCGGACTGCGGCGCCATCAGCGCCGTTTCGATCAGCGGCCACAATGCGGCCAGGCCTTGGTTGTCGTACTGCATCGACATCATCGCGGCCAGGTCGTTCACCGTGAAGTACCGGGCGTGCTCGATCTGTGCGCCGAACGCGTTCTGCGCCAGCAGGGCGGTATCGGCCTGGGCCATGCCCTGGGCCAGCAGAATCTCTTCCAGCGCTTCGGCCACGGTCGTGGCCTGGGCCACGTCGGTGCCGGTAAGCAGGAACGGCACCACGCGCAGGCCGCCGCCGGTGAGGCTGGCATCGGCCTGGAACGGCAGCGGTACTTCGCCGTCGGCCCCGGCGCCGAACGCCAGCAGGCGCGGGCCTTCGCTGCGGCCGGGCGCGCGCATCCGCAGTTCTTCCAGGCGGCGGTGGATCGGCCAGCCGGGGCGCAGGACCTCGGCCGGGTCGAAATGGGCGCCGGCGAACACGAAATCGAGTCCGCTCACGCCGGGGACCAGCTTGGCCAGGTCACGGCCGACGCGGTCGGCCAGTTCGCCCGCCTGCGCCGATGTCAGGGCCGCGTGGCGGGGGGCGTCTCCTCCGGCCAGTTCCAATGCCAGTACGCCAAGGGCATTCATGCCGGGGTCGGGTTTGCTCATGGGTTCACAGTTGGCCCATCACAGGGCGGCAGCTACACTTGGCCCCATTATGCCTGCTCCTTCGTGCAGGCCATGTTGCAGACACCCCTCCCATGCCAGGTATCTCCATGCCCAACGCTCGTCCCGTCGCCATTCTCGGTGGCGTCCGCATTCCGTTCTGCCGCCAGAACACCGCTTATTCGGATGTTGGCAACCTTGGCATGTCGGTACGTACGCTGGGCGCGCTGGTGGAACGGTTCGGCCTGCACGGGCAGCAGCTGGGCGAAGTGGCGATGGGCGCGGTGATCAAGCATTCCAGTGACTGGAACCTGGGCCGCGAAGCCACGCTGTCGTCGGGCCTTTCCCCGCTCACGCCCGGCATCACCCTGCAGCGCGCCTGCGGCACCTCGCTGGACACCATCATCGCGGTGGCCAACAAGATCGCGCTGGGCCAGATCGAATCGGGCATCGGCGGCGGTTCGGATACCACCTCCGACGTGCCGATCGTGTATGGCAAGAAGCTGCGCGCGCGCCTGCTGGCGGCCAACCGGGCCAAGAGCACCGGCGACAAGATCAAGACGATCCTGCGCGGCTTCAAGCTGGCCGAACTCAAGCCGGAGTTCCCCGGCGTGGCCGAGCCGCGCACCGGCAAGAGCATGGGCGACCACTGCGAAGACATGGCCAAGGAGTGGAACATTTCGCGCGACTCGCAGGACGAGTGGGCGGTGTCCTCGCACAAGAAGCTGGCTGCGGCGTATGAACGCGGCTTCTTCAACGACCTGATCGCACCGTTCCGTGGCGTGGAGCGCGACAACATCCTGCGCGCCGATACCTCGCTGGAGAAGCTGGCCACGCTGAAGCCGGCCTTCGACAAGGTGTCCGGCCGCGGCACGCTGACCGCCGCCAATTCCACCCCGCTCACTGACGGTGCCTCGGCGGTGCTGCTGGCCAGCGAGGAATGGGCCCGCGCGCACGGCCACGAGCCGCTGGCCTACCTGCGCGACTCGCAGGTGGCCGCGGTTGATTTCGTGCATGGCGAAGGGCTGCTGATGGCGCCGACCATCGCCGTGCCGGAAATGCTCAAGCGCAATGGTTTGACCCTGCAGGATTTCGACATCTACGAAATCCATGAAGCCTTTGCCGCGCAGGTGCTGTGCACGCTGCGCGCGTGGGAAAGCGAAGACTACTGCCGCAACCGCCTGGGCCTGGATGCGCCCCTGGGCCGGATCGACCCGGCCAGGATCAACCCGCTGGGGTCGTCGCTGGCCACCGGCCACCCGTTCGCCGCTACCGGCGCGCGCGTGATTGCCACGGCCGCCAAGCAGCTGGTCGAACGCGGCGGTGGCCGCGCGCTGGTGTCCATCTGCACGGCAGGTGGCATGGGTGTCGTGGCGATCGTGGAACGCTGAAACCGTAGAGCGGGGCTCTGCCCCGCTGCGAAAAAAAGGCCGCCCAAGCGAGGGCGGCCTTTATTGTGTGCGCCGGAACCGGCAGCGGGGCAGGGCCCCGCTCTACGCGGTCAGGGTACCCGCGGGTTGCCGAATTCGTCGCGGTCGACCGGTTCAACGCGCGCGTCGCGCACCAGCACCGGGTCGGTCATCAACGACTGCTCTTCCACCGTAGCGCGCTCCGGCACCACCGCATGTAGAGCGGGGCTCTGCCCCGCTGCTGCATCCCGCACCAGCCCCACGCTGCTTTCCCCACGCGACTGCCGCAACGCATTGCCATAGCACTGCGCGGCCAGCGCGGTTTCGCCGCGCGCGGTGAATACTTCGCCGAGGGTTTCCCAGGCGGCCGGGCCGGCGCCGGCGGCAATCGCACGGTGCAGGTAATCCTCGGCCTGCACGTGCTCGCCCTGGCGCGCGGCGATGCGGCCCAGCGCCAGCAGCAATGCCGGGCTGGACGGCTGCTGGCCCAGCCAGCGCTGCAGGTTGGCGTGGCGGGTAGCCAGCTTTTCAACCGGCATCTGCCCATACAGCGTGACCAGCGATTCATCCCAGCGCGTATCCAGCGCCTGCTCCAGGTTGAGCAGGGCCGGTTCATCCCAATCCAGCGCCACCGCGCGCAGCGCATAGGCCGACACCACATCGGGGTCGCTGCGCAGGGCCTTCGGGGTGGCTTCCCACTGGGCGGCCAGCGCATTCACATCGGCCGCTTCCAGCAGGGACTGCGCCGCCAGGCGCACTTCCAGTTCGGACACGGCATCATCGGGCAGCACCTTCTGCTTGCGCAGCGCGCCCAGCTGGCCGTACGCCTCGTGCGCGCGGTCGGCGCGCGCCAGTGCCTCGGTACGCAGCCACAGGCCACGCGGCGGCAGCGGCTGGATGCCCGGGGCATCGAGTGCGTTGATCGCATCCACCGGGCGCTCCTGCTGCAGCAGCCGTTCGGCCTGCAACAGCGCATAGGCGGTGGCATCGGCCGTGGACAGGCGCTGCAGGTACTGGTCCACCGCCGCCTCGTCGCCGCGCGCCTGCGCGCTGCGCACCGCGGTGACATAGGCCACCCCGCTCACTTCGTCATCGTCGGCCGCGGTGCCCAGCAGCTTTTCAGCGCGCTGCCAGTGGCCGTACTCATGCGCCTGCAGGCCTTCGATCAGGCGCGCGCGGCCCTGCTTGCGGCGGTAGCGGCCCCAGGCGCGGAACGGCGAGGCCGCCAGGCTCCACAGCAGCCACAGCACCAGCAGACCCACCAGCACCATCAGCGCCACCTGCGGCACGGTGGAGCGGTAATCGTTGCCGCCGGCGCGGTAGATCACTTCGCCGTACTGGCGCAGCGATTCGGTGCCCAGCCATTGCGCGGCCACCACGCCCAGCACCACCGCCAGCAGCAGCACCACCACGGATTGAATCGGCTTCATGTATCAACTCCCATCGCGCATGGCGCGCAGTTGCTGCAGGGTGCTGCCCAGTTCGGGCAGCGGGGGGCGTAGCACTTGGGTGCGCAACGTCTGCAGTTCAGCACGACGCTCGCGCAGGCCGGGTGAATCCGGCCACAGCCGTGGCATCCACAGCGCCACCCGGTCCAGCGCCTGTTCAAACCCGGCCTGGTCGCCGCGTTCGACGGCGGCGCGGGCCAGGGTCAGCTCCAGCTGCAGCGAATCCCACGCGGCAGTGCGCTCGGTATGGGTAAGCGGGCCCTGCACGGCGGTGGGGGTGATGGTCACGAACGGGGCCAGGACCTGGTGCCACCACGGCGGGGCGGCCGTGGTCGCTGCCGGGGCCACCTGTTCGGGCAAGGCCATCAGCGACCGCGCGAACGCGCCGAGGCGCTGATGGATGCCGGCGCGGACGCCCGGACCCAGTGCGTCGACCGCATTGCGCTCCTGCATCAAGGCCTGGCGCAGGTTGAGGAATTCGGTGCCCTGTACGTCTTCCAGCGCGGTGGCCGCCAGCGCGTACAGGCGCTTGGCACCGTCCACGTCATCGGCAAATGCCAAGCGCTGGCCGGCCTGGCTGAGCAGCAGTTCCGCTTCTTCCAGCTGCAGCGCCTGGGCGTTGTGGCGGGTGCTGTCGGCCAGACGCGCCAGATTCTCCTCCAGCAACGCGTTGCGCTGGCTCAGGCCCAGCATTTCATCGCGCAGCACCCGGTTGGTGGTGGCCGCATCCTGCACCCGCTGCGAGGTGGAGCGCTGGTCGCGGCGCAACGCTTCCACGCTGCCGGCCAGGCCCTGCACCAGCACATCTGCATCCGCCTCACGCTGCGCGACCCGCGCCTGCTGGGCCTGCCACTGGGTCCAGCCCCAGCCGGCAGCGCCGACCACCACCGCAAGCACGGCAAGCGGCAGTATCCAGCGCAGCGGTCGGTGGGGCGGGGGCGGAACTACGTCGTTCATGCAGGCATCCTTGTCGATCGCGCCGGTGCATTCACGAGCTGGCGATCGATCAGGTGCACAGCATCGCTCGCCGCCCGCAGGCCCTGCAAGGCCGCAAACGACCCCTGTTCAGGAAGATGCGGTGGTGGTGATCGCCGCGTGTGCAGCCCGCGCCAACTGCTCCGGCATCGGACCGGCGGCAAGGGTGATCCGCGCATATCCCGCGTCTGCGGCCAACGCCGCCAGCCGCTCGCTGGCCGCCACCACATGCGCCTGGCGCAGGCGCGCCAGCAGGTCCGCCGGCAGCTGCTCGTTCAGCAGGGACAGCGCCTCGGCACTGCTCACAGCCAGCACCCACGGCGCGGCCTGGCGGCGCAGCCGCTGCAATTGCCGGGGCGGCAGCCGCAGCGTGCTGCGCCGATAGACATCCACCCGCTCCAGCGCGGCACCACGTGCCTGCAGGGTGGCGGCGATGATCCCGCGCCCGCCGGGTGCAGTGACCAGCGCCGCGCGCAGCTCCTGCAGCTGGGCCAGCGCCGGCAGGTCGAGCAGGCCCTCGCTGTCCATCCGGGCCGGTGCCATCACCTCGCCAGCCCCATGACCGCGCAGCGCGGCGGCGGTACCGGCGCCCACGGCCAGCCAGAGGCCGGCATGCGTCCCATCCAGCGGCAGCAGTCGGGCGGCCGCATGCACGGCCGCCGGGCTGCTGAACACCACGCGATCGGCACCCAGCGCGCGGGCGAGCGCAGTACGGGTGGCCGCGTCGTGCCGGGCCACCAGTGCCCAGGGCGACAAGCCGATGACCTGCGCGCCCAACGGCTCGGCCGCGCGCCGCAGCGGTGCGTGCTGGCCGCGGGGGCGCAGTGACACCAGGGTCCAATCCGGCACATGTGCGTGGCTGTTCATTGCGGGCATTATGCGAGGCCTTCGTTGCAACGTCGCCGTACTGATGTCTGAACATGATTCCCTCCCCGCGCACCTGGCCGCGCTGCAGCAGGTGCTGGAGCGCATGCCGCCGGTGGCGGCCATGCAGATCCGCCTGGATGCCTATGCCGATGGCGTGCTGAGCCTGCGCGCGCCGCTGGCCGCCAACGTCAATGACAAGGGCAATGCCTTCGGTGGCAGCCTGTCCTCGGCGCTGACCCTGTCCGGCTGGGCACTGGTCACCCTGCGCCTGCGCCTGGCCGGCTTCGATGCCGATGTCTACGTGGCCGACAGCCACGTGCGCTACCTGGCCCCGGTCTACGACGACCTCCAGGCCCAGGCCCACGCCGCCGACGATGCCGACTGGGACACCTTCCTGGCCACCTTTGCCCAGCGCGGCAAGGCCCGTATCGAGGTGGTGGCCCGCCAGCCCGGCGAGGCCGGCAAGCCGGCAGCTGAACTGACCGGACGTTTCGTTGCCTTCGCAAGGCGGTAGGATGGGCGCCTTGCCGATTGGGGAATTCGCATGCGTCGTACCTTCCAGATCCTGCTGCTGACCTTGCTGGCGCTGACCAGCGTCACCGCGTTGGCCGCCAAGGAGAAGCTGACCCGCAAGCAGCGCGTTGAGCTGGAAAAGACCCAGACCGCGTACTCGTCCACCATCCGCTGGGGGACCACCGAGGAAGCGCTGCCGTACCTGGACCCGGAATACACCAGGGAACACCCGTTGACCGACCTGGAGCTGCGTCGCTACGAGCAGGTGAAGGTCTCCAGCTATCGCCCGCTGGAGAACGTGAACATGCCTGATGGCAGCGTCGGTCGGACCGCCTCCGTGGGTGTCATCAACCTCAATACCCAGGCCGAACGCCAGGTTACGGTGAAGGAAATCTGGCGCTGGGATGCCGAGGACAAGCGTTGGCTGCAGGCCAACGGGCTGCCGGACCTGTGGCAGGAGCCGCGCTGAGCCCCTGAATCGCCCGCCGGACGCCGGTTCGCCCGCATGTGCGACAATCGGCGCCCGCTAATCGACCCGTGATCTAAGTGAATTACGAAGAGCTGCTGGCCTTTGCCGGCCGAAATCCGATGTTGTCGATGGCCTTCGCGGGCCTGACCGTCGCCATCCTCGTCACCGAGGTGCGCCGCCTGCTGCGCGGCTACAAGTCGATCAAACCGGCGGAGCTGACCCAGCTGATCAATGCCGGCGGCGCGGTCGTGGTCGACCTGTCTGCGGGCACCGATTTCGAAAAGGGCCATATCGCCGGCAGCCGCAACGTGCAGCCTGCCCAGTTCGGGCCGGAGCACAAGCTGGTGGCCAACGCCAAGCAGAGCCCGGTCGTGCTGGTGTGCCGCACCGGCACCGCCTCGGAAACCGCCGCCAAGGCGTTGAAGAAGGCCGGATTCGAGCAGGTGCATGTGCTCGACGGCGGCCTGCCCGCCTGGCAGCAGGCCGAGTTGCCGCTGGTCAAGGGCCGCAACTGATTTTGCCCGGATTGCGCGGCACGCCTTGTGCGCGCCGCCACACGCCCCCATCGCAGGGCATGTAACAATCTAATTTACTGCACTTATATTTGGAGCAACAGGAAATGTCCGAAGCGAACACCAACGGCGCCATCGCGCCGGCCGACGCCGCCACCGGCCCCGCGTTCACCGTCGAGAAGATCTACGTCAAGGACGTTTCCTTTGAATCGCCCAACGCCCCGGCCGTGTTCAACGAAGCCGTGCAGCCGGAGCTGCAGCTCAACCTGAACCAGCGCGTGCAGCGCCTGGGTGAGAGCGCCTTCGAAGTGGTGCTGGCCGTGACCCTGACCTGCAAGGCCGGCGACAAAACTGCCTACGTGGCTGAAGTGCAGCAGGCTGGCGTGTTCGGCCTGGTGGGCCTGGACCCGCAGTCGATCGACGTCCTGCTGGGCACCCAGTGCCCGAACATCCTGTTCCCGTACGTGCGTTCGCTGGTCAGCGAGCTGATCCAGGCCGGCGGCTTCCCGCCGTTCTTCCTGCAGCCGATCAACTTCGAAGGCCTGTACGCCGAAACCCTGCGCCAGCGCCAGGAACAGGGCGAAACCTCGCTCGCCGATTCCGAGCCGGCCGGCAACGCCTGATCGGCGCTGCAGCAATGAGCAACAACGCAGACAAGATCGCCGTTCTCGGCGCCGGCTCCTGGGGCACGGCCCTGGCGAGCCTGCTTGCGCGGCACGGTCGCGAGACCGTGCTGTGGGGGCGCGATGCGGCGATGGTGGACGCCATCGACCAGCGCCACGAGAACACCCGTTACCTGCCGGGTATTCCGTTGCCGGAATCGCTGCGCGCCACCACCGACCTGGCTGCGGCCGTCAAGGACGCGACGTGGATCCTGGTGGTGGTGCCTTCGCACGCGTTCGGTGAAACCGTACGCGCGCTGGCGCCGCTGCGCCCGGCGGCTGCCGGCGTGGCGTGGGCGACCAAGGGCTTCGAACCCGGCTCGGGGCGTTTCCTGCACGAAGTGGCGCGCGAGGTCCTTGGAGCGGACGTGCCGCTGGCGGTGGTGACCGGCCCGTCGTTCGCCAAGGAGGTCACGCTGGGCCTGCCCACCGCGATCACCGTGCACGGCGACGATGCGGACTTCGCCCAGCAGGTGGCCGAAGCGATGCACGGCCCGGCCTTCCGCGCCTACACCGGCGATGACATGGTTGGTGCTGAACTCGGCGGCGCCATGAAGAACGTGCTGGCCGTAGCCACCGGCGTGGCCGATGGCATGCAGCTGGGCCTCAATGCCCGTGCCGGCCTGATCACCCGCGGCCTCAACGAGATGCTGCGGCTGGCCGCTGCGATCGGGGCCAAGCCGGAAACGCTGATGGGCCTGGCCGGCCTGGGCGATCTGGTGCTCACCTGCACCGGCGATCTCTCGCGCAACCGCCGCCTGGGCTTGGCGCTGGGACGTGGCCAGAGCCTGCAGGACGCCGTGCGCGACATCGGCCAGGTGGTGGAATCGGTGCAGACCGCTGACGAGGTCATGCGCCAGGCACACCGCCACGGCATCGACCTGCCGATCTCGGACCGGGTCCGCGCCGTACTGCACGGCGAACAGACCCCGGAAGAAGGCCTGCGCGCGCTGCTCGCCCGCGAACAGAAACCGGAATACCCGGACACGCTGTTCAAATGATCGGAAGAACCCCGGCCTCGCCGGGGTTTTTTTTGGGACTGGCGACGATCACCACCCCGGACGATCACCCTGCCGGTAGCGCCGACCGTTGGTCGGCTGCTTTCCGTTCCGGCGACGCAATCGCCTGAAACGCAAAAACCCAGCTTGCGCTGGGTTTTTGCGTGGCACCCCGACGAGGTGGAGCCAGATAAGTGAAGCCCGGCCTACTAAGCCGGGCTTCATGGCGTGAGGGAGAGAGAGATCACGCCATCCAACAACGTACCTTGCAGCTACTGGCTTACCAGGTGAAGCGCGGGCCGACGAACCATTCCTTGTCGCCGCCCTTGGCCAGCTTCACTTCGCCGCTCAGGCCCCAGTTCGGGGTGAACTTGGCCTGTGCGCCGACACGGCCGTAGAACTCGCCATCCGGGTTGATGCCGTGCTTCTTGCTGAAATCTTCGTAGCCGGCCAGCGCGTAGCCTTCAATCATCGGAGTGAACGCGGTGCGCACGCCCACTTCGGTGGCGTAGCCGTTGAAGTCCAGGCCGTGCTTCGGATCGAACTTCTGGTACGCGACGCGGGCCACCAGGTCGGTGGTCGGCGCGATGCCGTAGTTGTAGCCGACGCCCACGCGCCACTGGTCAACGTCGGCGTTGCCGCGCTTGGTTTCCTGCGAGTTGTAATCGCCAAAGATGTGGAAGTTCGGCGCCACGGCAACCGAGCCCTTGGCGGCCCAACCGTCGGCGTCGCCACCCTTGGCATCGGTGTTCACATAGCCGCCTTCAACGTAGTTGTACGACAGGCCTTCGGCAGCCGAAGCAGCGAACGGCAGCGCGGCGCACAGGCCCAGGGCGAGCAGGGAGGTCTTCATCATCGGGAACACACCTTTTTTATTTTTGGTTTTGCCGACCGTCCCCTTGGGGAGGGGAGAGAAGGACGTTCGACAGGTGTTAATTATCCGTTGGGCGCCTCAATCAACCCTGAATATTGAACTGAGCGGTACATGAATGAAGCGGGCATTCAGGGAACTTGGGGAATGTTCGTAGCCGTGAGCGAATAGTTCGTGCAGGTTGCACAGACTATTGGATCAATGACCTACACAAACTATTGGATCAATTCCGGAGCACGAAGCGGTACACCGATGAGTTCAAGCTCGAGGCGGTCCGGCAGATCGTTGGGTACGGCCGTCCGGTATCCGGCCAACTCAACAGACGGATCTACGCAGAGTGCGGAAGCCGTCATCCCACCTCAGGAAGACCCGAACACTATGGTTCAAGAACCAACTTGTGGAGGCGATCGGGGCTGGGCCGACTTACGCGTCCACGGCCGAGTTTTTGCCGAACACGGGACTACAGCGTCACCGCAGCCAGGAGTAACTTCCTCGTCTGACGTCTGAACTCAGCCGAAGACTTGGCTTGGAAAAATGCCGCGTCGAAAAGGCACCTAAGGGATGCCACTATCGCTCTCAAGCGCTTCCACTCGAAGCGAGACCAGCTGACGCTCAAGTCTTTCACAAGGCTCATTGCCCGAGAGTCAGGCGCTCCTTTGAATGTTGTTAGGAAGCTCGTGGGTCTGACGGCCGAATGATAGCTAATTGGCCCAGCTTTCCCCTTAGCTCTGCCTGCAACCCAGATTGAGGGCGATACCCAAGCGCCTGTGCCCCGACCCGGCGCCGTCGGCCTTCCAGCCGCGGAGTGAGGGGCTCGGTCATCGGCCAGAACTCCATATACGACGGCTTAGCTAAGTGGTGCCGCAAGGCGGCACTGCCACTAGGCACCCTCTTCGTAGCCTGCCGCTCCAGTTCACCCGCAGACTCAGTTCACTTTGGTGGCCGCCATCCATCTCCACGCCGGCGTTAGATCGACCCAGTCGAATTCATTACCCAGACTCCCGTCATCGTTGACGATCCGAAGACGCGTGTCCTCCCGCGTAACGAATAGAACCTTCCCATAGATCTTCGGCGTCCTTTGTGCCTTACGGCTCGCGTCCTTCGTACTTTCCTTAGTCTCCAACATGCGAATCTCGGCATCCACACCTTGCGGATACTCTAGGCAGACAATGAAGTCCGGGTAGAAGTAGTTCCTGTGCTCATTCCTCACTATCCGGACCGACCAGGGCTTACGTGATGGGTTGCGGTGCCACCACACTACGTGATCATCTCGCTCCATAGATTGGATGAACTCACGCTCCTCATGATTAACTCCCGCAGACCCATCGATCCCGAATACCGACACGACACCATTAGCATGGGCCAGCCTATCCTTGAACATCGTCGTTTGGCCTTCGATATCCAAGCTCTCACGGGCATTCGCGATGGAATTTTCTAGGGGTGGGATAATGCCATATAGGTTCTTCTGAGCCTGTTCCAACGCCCTGTTCAAGGGATACAGCAGGAATTGGGGCAACGGGGCTGCGTCTGCAATGGTTGCGAACTCGGCGATAGCGTCTTGCACCATTTCACCGATCCGCTGGGCGTCACGACGCACGACCCAACACGCGGCATCGCGCGCCAAGCGATCAAGCTGTTTATCGTCCACTGCGGAGCCACTCGCGTCACTTGGCGGAATCGCCACATCCTCCCGCAAGCGCCCCGCCAGCGCTCCAATAAAGATCCGCACGTCGGCGTCTTCAACCTGCGGTATCTTTTTCAAACTTGCCGCGGCATCTCTTGCCAAAGATGCGCGATCAGTAATGACCGTGACCTCTTCTGTACGGATGTTGTCTTCATCCTTGGTGAGCTCGGTATGTATCTCAATATCCCGTAGCAGGTTGTAAGCGGCCCGGACGGCGAAAGCGATCTTGTCTTCACTCAGGGGCAGACTTATGGCGACATGCATCGAAACTCTGGCCATATCGGCCATGGCGGGCCGGCTCTCCTGCTTGAACAAAGCCGGGGCTGCACGCAGCCTGACGTTGAGCCGATATGCTTTTAGGCCTTGCTCTTTCAACCGCTGCAGGACTTCTTCCTCATTGGCGGGGGCGCCCGCAGACGTTGGCGCGGTTTCCACCACCCAATCGGCGTCCATTATGGTCGTACCCGTGTCCGCGGCACCCTCTATGCTGAACAGGCTTGGCTGCGTAGTCCCTGTGCTTGGCAACCGCTCGGCGTCCTCTTCGTCGGGCTCATCGATAGGGATGGCGGGTCTGGGATCGGAGTCATAGAACGCCGGCAGCTGAGGCGAGGTTTTATTGCTAATGACCACGGCGCCGCTTTTGGTGTGCTTGACCACCATCTGCTCTGTCTGGCCTTCCAGCTGACTCTTAACCGCCCCGACGGTGTTGACCGCCGACTGGAAACCTGTCTGAGCATCGCCATCAGCCAGGTAGATGAACGCCGTATCCAACGCATCCGGGATTTCCTTCGGTTTAGGGAACGCATCCCGTACCTGAGGCGCCACCCGCATGACGCGCCCGATGAACTGCATAGCGAAGTCCGCATCGTTGACGAGTTTCGTAGATGCTAGGACGAACGCTCGCGGCGCATCGAAACCCGTACCCGCTGACTGCTTAAAGATCAGCACCTCCTTGCTATGGTCGTTGGCAATTGCTGCCATCAGCACGGGGTCTGGCTCATCGGCAGAGTGAACGCCAATTGCTCCCATCGGCACACGGCACAGGCGGATCAGATCCTCGCGCGCCTCGTCAACGGTCTTATCACCATTGGCGACCTGCACCAACAGAAGCGGGGTCAGTTCGATGTCCGCGGCCTTAAGGGTCTTCTTCAACCACAGATGCTTCTTCCAAGCTTGACGTAGGACCGTACGCTTGAGGTCGGCTACTGTAGAGATGGTCCGCTGCAGATCGTACCTGACCGCCTCAATGTATTTCTTATTCAAGCGCGCTTCGACCGCTTGGGCTCGGCTTACAATGAATGACGTACGCGCTTCCTTGCCAGCTTGGCTCAAGAACTGATCTAGCACGGCATCTTTGGGTGTGGCCGAGGCCATGACTAGATAGTCCGGCTTGACCCACAACGCAAAAGCCCCGAACTCAGTTCCAGTCTTGAGGCCGATATGGGCCTCGTCCACAACAAGTCCTAGCTTCAACTTTCTAGCGCGTGCCAACTCAACGAACTCGTTCAGTGCCCTTTGGTCATCGTTTGCTCCGCTGGAATACCCCGTTTTGCGATCTTTGGCACTGGCGACGCCAGCAGCAGTCGATAGCAAGACCATGCCCTTCGCGGGCTCCTGGTTACGGCCACGCGAGAGCATCACTGGGAACAGCCGTCCATCCGCATTGCCTAAGATGGCGTCCTCAGTCTGCTGGACCAAGTTCACATATGGTACGAACCACAGCCAGACAGTGTCCTGTGTCGCCGAAACCTTCGATAGGGCCCGCACAAGCATGAAAGTCTTGCCCGAACCTGTGGGAGAACGAAGCAACACAGGCGGCGAGGGTTGAGTGAGCAAGGCCGAGGCAAGGTTGCTGATGATGTCTTTCTGGAAGCCAATGGGCTCGAGGCTGTCAGACTGCGCGACAACGAAATCCATGTTCATGAACGTCCCTCTGCCTGACCGCCCAACAAGGCGTCTGCCAGACTATGGCAGTTCGCATCTACCCCACGTGTTTCGAGCGCCTCTTGCAGAGCCACCGGACGATCGCAATACACACCAATGCGTTGGACACCATGTACCTTGGGCCAGGCCACCAGCTCTTCAAGGACTTGGGCATTGACGTCCAAGCAGAGAAGTATGTCGTGATCGCCCGCTCTAGCAATGTGTTGAACCACACCAACAGGTTGCTCCCAAACTGCGTGTGTCAATCGCATACTTAGATGCGCCAGCGCATTGTCCGCCTTCGCCTCAAATGGCAAGTCTGCAGGGGCCAACTTGTTGAGCCGCAAATAGGCGAACTCACCCCCTTGATCTACTGTATAACCAGGTTTTCCGGCAAAGCCCCGACTAACTCGACGCATGCGCTCTGCGGTGATGTCTCGGCAGACGTTTTTGTCTGGCTCGCGCGCAGTCATCTCAGTACTGGAACAAAGAATGTATCGACGCTCACCGTCGTCTTCAGCATTCAGCTCAAGCACTGCCTGCCCCGTCGTAGCGGACCCCGCAAAGAAATCCAGCACAATGTCCCCAGGCTTGGTTGTCTGGGCAAGGAGGTTTCGGATTAGCGTCGGAGGTTTTGGGTACTGGAATGCCTTCGATCCGAACACCTCCTGAATGAACTCAGTACCCTCGCCTGCTTGAGGCGATCGGAGCACTGCGAAGTCCTCGTCATCATAGATCTCGGTCAAACGTGCGATCCATGACCCCAAGGGATTAGTGTGGCTGCGCAGGTCGCTCCAGTGCTTCTTGAAGAGAGGGCGCCCAAAGCCGACAGTCTTCCCAACCCAGAAGTTTAGATCTGGAGTCTCCCGAGTCAGTAGCGGTCGCTTTCTTTTCGGGGTCACGGGTACGTCGCCAGCATCGATAGAAGCGAGCAATTCCTCCTTTGAGCCCCAAATCCGTGTTTCTTCATCCTCTGAAAAAAGGATCTTCTCCTGTCGCACCCACTCCTCCATTGTCTCGGATTGGAGCTTAGTGGTGTCTTCGACCCGATCTTCAGTTGCATAAGCCCAGACCCGGTTCTCATCACATGGGTACCAGCGATCACGCCTCGGGTCGTGCAGGGGGTAATACAGGTTTGCTCGATCAAAACGATCGAAAGCAAGGGTTAGAGGGTCGCCATTCCAAGGGCCACGCGGATCCTTATCAGGGTTTTTGTACTTCTTCTGAGTCTTCTCAGTTCCGTTGAAAGCAAACCCCTCATTGCCGTAGACGAGAATATGCTCATGGACATCGCTGAAGTTTCGATCCTTGGCACTCGTTGTGTCTCGAGTGCGCCAAACCAGGCTACCTACACGACGTCCTGGGAACACCTCATCCATCAGCACCTCCAAGCGCGCCCGATTCTCGTCATTAATCGATACCAGAATCACACCATCCCGTGTCAACAGATCGCGGGCCAGCATTAAACGTTGGTAAAGAAACTCCAGCCACATAGAGTGCCGGTACCGATCAGTCTTTCCAACGTAGTCATCGTTGTAGACCCAGTCCCTGTTGCCGGTGTTATAGGGAGGATCGATGTAAATCACTCTGATGCGACCGGCATGGGTCGCCTTAAGTAGACGAAGCGCATCGAAGTTGTCCCCTTCGATGATCAAGTTGCGATGCACGAACTTCTCAGCCACGCTGGTCGGCTTGTGGCTCAATTCAGGCACGAGCTGAGGCAGCACAATGTTGGCATTTAGCGCCTCGTCGTGCTCAATGGCATTGCGCTCCCAGGTCAGCCCTAGCTTGCGCTTAGTGAGATGTTCGACGAGCAGTCGACGGAGCTCTGGGGCACCAAGTTGGCCCAAGTGGGCGAAGAGGTCCGTAGGCTTTTCAGGTTGGGTCATGAGCTCGATCTATGGCGTTTCTGGGCCGCCAAACATGGATGGCCCCGGCAGACTTCGATTGTCACACACACGCGGACGGCCTTCCACGCCCTGATGGCTTGCCAGGCATATCGACGCTTGACCGTAGGGCGCGCTTGTATTAGGTGCCAGGTGAGTTGTTCGGCGCCTTACCCGAAGATGCACTATGCCTTGGACAAGACCTGCAGGCTCAGCCCTAAGCACCCAGTCCTCAGTTCACGACCGGACCACCTCGCCTGAATCGCCCAAGCTTCTTAGTAATCGTAGGAACAATGAGACAGGCACACTCGGGCCTGCCTCAGAGTCTGTGGGGAATTCGGTGGTGCAACGCCCTTGGTTGACCTAATGTCATCAACGCTATCCTCGAAAGATGAACGCGCTGAATCGCCTAGGGTGCAGTAGGCAGGCACCATCCTCACTGGGTGTCCGCTATCGACGAGAAGCAGACAACGCCCACTGCGAAGGTCGGTTCCTTCTTCCATGGAATCCGAAGGTTTGAGCCCACCGTCGCCTAACCGGAGCGCAGCAGCGCCCCGATGACGAAGGCGGAAATCAGGCCCTCCCCCATAACAGTGACGCCACGACGACCAGCAGCACCTTCCGGCGCATTGCCTGCGCGTTGAGCTCCTCCCACCTCCTAACCACGCCATTGACCGATTTCGGGCCCTAGTTCGTTGATGGCGTCGTAGATTGGTCTGGTAAGCCCAGGCTGGTAAATAAGCCCGATCCAGGCCATCCCCAACGCAGCCATCGCGCTCATACGCTGCGCGTTGTCGAGCAGCGCCAGTATCCCGTCAGGAGCGTAGTCCGGACTCAGGTTGGGTCGGTTTCCATACGCGTCCAAAGCCATCAATCCGCCGTGTGTGAAGGAGTGATAGACATTCCACTCTGCCTGATTGAGACGGGTGAAATAGCCCGTTCCTGTAAAGGGAGCGAGCGCATCCACCGCAAGGCCCACGTCAGTCACTTGTCGGATGGGGAACGCGTCGTTCTCGATGAAGGCTTGAGTCTGAGCTTCGGTTGCGCAGGTCGTGAACCACCAGCCCCTCTGCAGGGTCTCCAACATAGGGCGTGCCAAAGCGAAAGCGCTGGCCGCCAGCTCGCTGTCATGAATCTTCACCAGCGAGGTCAGAGCCAAGGCATGGTGAAACGAGAGTCCGAACTCTTGGTATCCGATGTGGTGGGAATCAAGTGCATTGTCGGGAGGCGTCGGAACTTGCATGGCCAGATTGGCAAGTTGGACTTGGAGGGCTTGAACCTGTACGGCGCGCTCAACGATGGTGTTTGCGTTCATCTAAGCTATATATCACGGCGTGACGAACTTATGGCCGGGGAGGGACACCTACCCTTCGTCGAGCACTTTTGTATGAAGGCTCGACAGCCCTCCCAAGAACAGAGGGGATTCCCGCTTATGCCGACGTTGATTGCAGACTCAGCAAGCGGCCGCGATGCTGTAGGCCATCTCGGTAAAAACGATACCTCCAAGTCATCCATGGTGCCCGGACCTCAGGAGCACCTTCGATGACATGATTGATCACTTTGAGGTGAGTGGGGCATCTTAGACGGTTACCGGCTAATTTTGATGTCCGCTTCCGGCCAGGAGCGGACGTTCGAGAATCTTGAATCAAGCAGCGCTGCGAAGCGGCTTCGGCGCGAATGAAAGGTCAGGTCTACTGACCGCTGGTAATGGTCAATGAACTCAGAAACGCTGACGCCGATGCGCGTCCTGTCGTGCTCTGGTTGGGGAAGGCCGCTTGCGCAAAGACCAACCCCTTATGGGTTACGAACATGCGGGCAACGATCGTGACTTGAGAGTTGGTCGCCTCCATCTCCCGACCATGATAAGCGCCGTCCATTCTAGATTTATTCGTGACAATCCTCATGTTCGGCATGCCGTTCTTGAGGCTGTCGATCATTGAATCGAAGTAGGCCTCGCCATCGTCGGAAGCCATTCCGCCTTGTGGTGCCATGGTTCCAAGCATCCGCATGACCGGGCCTTTCTCTACGACATAGGTTGCTCGGTCCGCATTCCCGTTTTGACCTTGGAGAGTGTCCCTCAGGACCCTGGGCTTGTCAGTCCCAAAGTTGACGCTATATATGCGATCGGCAACGAATAGCTTCGGTTTGGTCTGAGCCAACGCGGTAGTGCTAATGAGCAGAGCGACGATTAAGACAATGAAACGCATGAATACTCCAAAGCAGGCTGAATACCTGATAGACGGACCCGTGGGTCCGGCCATACGACTTGTCCACAAAGCACCGAATGGAAGGATTTCCCATTGATACAGCTCAACTCCAGGGTGGGCTGACCCCGGCCAACAGGCCAGAGTAGGAGCCAGCGGTGGGCTCGGCGGCTGCATCAATGACCGCTGAGGTGCTAAATCTGCCATTCCCCTATGCCGGATAGACATCCCCACCCCATTGGCCCCTCCTATGTCCGCTTCCGGCCAGAAGCAGACGTCAGGCTGCCCAATGGAATCAGGACGTCCGAGCCCTGTCTGATGGTGTCTACGCAGCTGAACTAACACACCATGCGTCATGCGGTGGCCCAGGCTGCTACTGGCCGGGAGCCTGATCTGGACTTATCATGCGGATCGGAGATGGCGTACCTCCCTTAACCACCGCAGCTTCCAAGCGGTTGATGACGCCTGCAGTTGCCTGACCTCGGTTGGGGCTGCAGGCTGTTGCCCTGACGCCCCGCTCGCTGGTCAGCCCGATTCCTTGTCGCGGGTGACCATGTTGAAGATCAAACGTTCCAGATTGCTGGATCCTCCGTCCCACCTTGTGAAGTGGACGCTACTTGCCTGCTTGGTCGCTGTATTGGCAGGCAGCGCCTCCGCGTTCTTCCTCCTGTCTCTGGATCTGGCCACCGATTGGCGGCTGGCGCACCCGTGGGCGATCTGGCTGCTCCCCGTTGCCGGCTTTGCAGTGGGGTTGGTGTATCACTTGGTGGGCAAGCCGGTCGACGGCGGCAATAACCTCATCATTGACGAAATTCATCACCCCAAACGGGTCGTACCACTCCGCATGGCGCCGCTGATCCTGGGAGGCACGCTGGTTTCGCACCTGTTCGGTGCCTCGGTGGGTCGGGAGGGTACAGCGGTTCAAATGGGGGCCGCGTTGTCCGACCAGCTCACCGGTCCATTCCGCCTCACATCAGAAGAGCGCCGCATTCTGCTGATGGCGGGGATGAGCGCAGGCTTCGCATCGGTGTTTGGCACACCGCTGGCGGGCGCGGTATTTGGCCTGGAGGTGCTGGCCATCGGCCGGATGCGGTATGACGCGCTCTATCCTTGTCTGGCGGCGAGCATTCTGGCCGACCAGGTGGCTCGCGCCTGGGGCGTCCAACATGCCCACCACACCATTGCCGGGATCGTTCCGATCGGTGTCTGGAGTGTCGTGGCGATGGTCCTGTCTGGAATTCTATTTGGGTGGGTCGGCCGACTGTTCTCCACGTCGGCGCACCAACTCGGGGCGCTGATCAAGCGCCACATCCGCTACGCGCCCCTGCGGCCCTTTCTCGGCGGCATTGTGATTGCTGTCGCCGTATGCGCCCTTGGTTCGCAACAATACATCGGGCTCGGTACTGCAGACATTGCCGGATCCTTCGATCACCCCATGCGCCCGTGGGATTTTGCAGGCAAGTTCGGATTCACCGTCGTCTCGCTGGCATCAGGGTTTAAGGGCGACGAAGTCACCCCGCTTTTCTACATCGGCGCCACCTTGGGCAATGCGTTGGCTCCCTTGATGCATCTTCCGTTTGCCTTCATGGCCGGTATCGGATTTGTCGCGGTGTTTGCCGGAGCTGCCAACACCCCTATTGCAACTACCCTGATGGCCATGGAGCTGTTTGGAGTGGAGATGGGGCCGCTGGCGGCCATCGCGTGCGTCACCGCCTATCTGTTCTCAGGCCACACCGGCATCTACAACGCACAACGCTTGGCGCATGGGAAGCGAACGCTGGAACTGCACGCTGCCGAGCCGCGCCTGTCCGACCTAGCGGCGTTACCGCGCCATCGCCCAACCTGCCATGGCAGCCAGCAACACGACCACGATCGGCGGTGCACGCGCGACGACCAGTAGCCCGAACGCAACCAGCGCCATCGCGACATCCCATCGGTCGTGGATCGCACTCGTCCACACCGGGTCGTACAACGCAGCCAGCAGGATCCCGACGACCCCGGCGTTGACGCCTGCAATTGAAGCCTGCAGGTCCGTGCGGTTGCGCAGGAACTCCCAGACCGGCAGCACCCCTACAAGCACGAGAACGGCTGGCAGGAAAATGACCACCAACAGGGCAATGCCCCCTGCCCAGCCACCCAGCGGCCCCTCGGCCATGGCCCCCAGGTATGCCGCAAAGGAGAAGAGAGGGCCCGGCACCGCCTGCGCCGCACCGTACCCGGCGAGCAGATCCGCCGTGTTCACGGTGCCGCTCTGGACAACCGCGGTCTGCAGCAATGGCAGCACGACGTGGCCGCCGCCGAAGACCAGGGCGCCGGCGCGGTAGACCCCCTCCAACAGCATGGCCAGGGGGGATCCGCTCGCCGCAACCCACACCGGCAGCAGAACAAGTGGCAGCACCAGTAGCACCAGTGCCACCGTGCCGGTTCTTCGCGAGACGGGATAGCCGCCGTCTGATTGGCCGGAAACTGGTTCGATCTTCAGCATCCAGCGACCGAGCAGTCCGCTGAAGATGATCACCACTATCTGGCCGACGACCGAGGGCATTGCCAACGTCAATACGGCGGCGAAAAGCGCCATCCCTGCCCGCAGACGGTCCGGGCATAGGGACCGGGCCATTCCCCATACCGCCTGCGCCACCACGGCAACTGCCACGATCTTCAGGCCATGCAGCCAACCAGAGTCAACGATGCCTTGGTATCGGGCAACGCCCAAGGCGAACAGGATCATCAGCACGGCCGATGGCAGGGTAAAGCCTGCCCAGGCGGCCAGCAGGCCAGGCCAGCCGGCGCGACGCAAGCCCAGCGCCATCCCAACCTGGCTACTTGCCGGGCCTGGCAGTAACTGGCACAGGGCCACCAGATCGGAGTAGCTACGGTCCGTCAGCCAACGGCGGCGCTCGACGAACTCGAGACGGAAATAGCCCAAGTGGGCGATCGGGCCGCCGAACGAGGTCAGTCCCAGTCGCAGGAACGCCAGGAAGACGCGCCACGCGCTGTCGCTTGTTGTGGGATCGAGCGGCGACATGGGGCATGACCTCCTGTGGTTCTCAACGGCGGCAAGCCCAGCCCAGCATTGGGATCACGGCGTCGAGCTGCCGGCGTGCCCGGTCACCAACTCTCCATCTTCCTTTCGGAACGGTCCGGGCAGCGGCGGCAGGATGTCCAGCACCACTTCCGAAGGCCGGCACAGGCGAGTACCCCTATCGGTTTGTACGAAAGGACGATTGATGAGTATCGCGTGCGCCAGCATCGCATCAAGCAGCGCGTCGTCGCCCAGTGCTGTGTCGCCTAGCCCGAGCTCGTCATACGGCGTTCCCTTCTGCCGGATGGCATCGCGCACGCTCAACCCCGCGGCCGTAGTGAGTTCGACAAGACGAGCGCGGCTGGGCGGGTGGGCCAGGTAGTCGATCACTTCCGGTTCGATCCCGGCGAAGCGGATCAGCGCCAGTGTGTTGCGCGAGGTGCCGCACTTGGGGTTGTGGTAGATGACTGCGTTCACGCGCTTTCCTCCTGATTCAAAACGGTCTCGACCACGCCTGCAGCGGCCGCCAGCGCCGCCGCTTCAACGGCGCCCTTGCGCTCGCTGTAGCGGTCGACCAGGTAGTCACTGCGCCCGCGCACCAGAAGGGTGAACTTGACCAGTTCCTCCATCACGTCCACCACGCGATCGTAATACGCTGAAGGCTTCATTCGACCTTCGTCGTCGAACTCCTGCCAGGCTTTGGCGACCGAGGACTGGTTGGGGATCGTCACCATCCGCATCCATCGGCCGAGCACGCGCAGCGCGTTTACCACGTTGAACGATTGCGAGCCGCCGCAGACCTGCATCACTGCCAGCGTGCGGCCTTGGGTGGGTCGCACGCTGCCCTCTTCCAGTGGCAGCCAGTCGATCTGGTTTTTGAATACCGCAGTAAGGGTGCCGTGGCGTTCCGGGCTGACCCATACGTGGCCTTCCGACCACAGCGAGGCCTGGCGCAGCTCCTGCACCTTGGGGTGGGTGGCCGGCACCGAGTCAAGCATCGGTAGCTCATGTGGATCATAGAGGCGGGTTTCCGCCCCAAGCTGCTCCAGCAGCCGCTGCGCCTCAAGCGCCAGCTTGCGGCTGAACGACTGCGGCCGCAGCGACCCGTACAGGATCAGGATGCGTGGCCGGTGTGGCTGCGCGGCCGGATTGTTGAGCTTGGCGGACGTGGGAATGTCCATGGCACCCGGGACCACGTTGGGGATCTGCTGCACGGGGGTCGTCCTGTCATTTTTCTTCGATTATTCTAGAATCATGGAACATAAGAACGCAACTCACGCCTTGGCAGCCCTGGGTCATGCCACCCGCCTGTCGATCTTCCGCCTTCTGGTTCAGGCTGGCAGTGCCGGCAAGTTGGCCGGTGACATTGCCCAGGCGCTCTCCTTGCCTGGCGCCACACTCTCCTTCCACCTGAAGGAACTGCTGGCCGCTGGACTGATCAGCGCCGAGCAACGTGGCCGGACCATCTGCTACCGGGCCGAGTTCGTGGTGATGAACGAGCTGGTGGCCTACCTCACTGAAAATTGCTGTGCCGACGAACAGGCCTGTGAACGCCCCGCAGGCTGCTGACTCCTTACCCCAGAGATCACCAAAATGACCCGTCGTGTTCTGTTCCTTTGTACCGGCAATTCCGCGCGCAGCGTGCTGGCCGAATCGACCCTGAAAAAGTGGGGCGAAGGCCGCTACGAGTCCTTCAGCGCCGGCAGCCAGCCGGCCGGTCGGGTCAATCCGTTCGCCATTGCTCAGTTGCAGCGCGAGGGCTTCCCGGTGGAGGGCCTGCGCAGCAAGTCCTGGGACGAGTTCGCCGAAGCGGATGCCGCGCCGATGGATCTGATCGTCACCGTATGCGACAGCGCGGCGGCCGAGGCTTGCCCGGTGGTGTTCGGCGACTTTGTACGGGTGCACTGGGGCCTGTTCGATCCGGCCGGCGTTGAAGGCTCGGACGAACAGAAGGCCGACGCCTTCGATCGCGCGCACCAGATCATCAAGGCGCGCTTGAAGGCCTTCCTGGAGATCTCCGACAGCGTCTGGGATGACAGCGAGGCCCTCAAGGCCCGGCTCGATCCGATCGCACAGATCAACTGACCGTCCTTCCGGAAATCCCCATGACCACTGATACCTCCCGCCTGTCCTTCCTGGACCGGTATCTCACGCTCTGGATCTTCGCCGCCATGGCACTCGGCGTCGGCCTGGGCGCGCTGTTCGAAGGCGTCCCCAGCGCGCTCAACAGCCTCTCCATAGGGTCGACCAACATCCCGATCGCGATCGGCTTGATCCTGATGATGTACCCGCCGCTGGCCAAGGTGAAGTACGAAGAACTGCCACGGGTCTTTGCCGACAAGCGGGTGCTGATGCTCTCGCTGCTGCAGAACTGGATCGTGGGCCCGTTCCTGATGTTCGGCCTGGCCGTGCTGTTCCTGCGCGACTACCCCGAGTACATGACCGGCCTGATCCTGATCGGGCTGGCGCGCTGCATTGCCATGGTCCTGGTGTGGAACCAGCTGGCACGCGGCGACAGCCAGTACGTGGCCGGCCTGGTGGCATTCAACTCGATCTTCCAGATCGCGCTGTTCAGCGTCTACGCGTGGTTCTTCCTTTCCTGGTTGCCGCCGGTGTTCGGCCTGCAGGGCAGCGTCATCGATGTTAGTGTCTGGACCATCGCCGAGGCTGTTCTGATCTACCTGGGCATTCCGTTCCTGGCCGGCTTCCTCACCAGCCGATGGCTGAAGGCACGCAAGGGCGTGCGCTGGTATGAAGAGAAGTTCCTGCCTGCCATTAGCCCGATCACCTTGGCCGCACTGCTGTTCACCATCGTGGCGATGTTCAGCCTGAAAGGCGGCGACGTGCTGCGCATTCCGATGGACGCGGTACGTATCGCGATCCCGCTGACGCTGTACTTCATCATCCAGTTCGTCATCAGCTTCTTCATGGGCAAGCTGATCGCCAAAGACTATCCCCGTACCACCGCGATCGCGTTCACTGCAGCAGGCAACAATTTCGAACTGGCGATCGCTGTGGCCATTGCCGCTTTCGGCCTGGCTTCGCCGGTCGCATTCGCCGCGGTCATCGGCCCGCTGGTGGAGGTGCCGGTGCTGATCCTGCTGGTGCACGTCGCCTTGCGGCTGGGCAAGCGCTACTTTCCTGCCGATGCACGGAGCCGCTGAGCCATGAGCACCACCCGACACATTCCATTGCTGATCCTCGGCTCCGGCCCGGCTGGCTGGACCGCCGCGGTCTACGCCGCCCGCGCCAACCTCAAGCCGGTGGTCATCACCGGCCTGCAGCAGGGTGGCCAGCTGATGACCACCACCGAAGTGGACAACTGGCCCGGCGACGCGCACGGGCTGATGGGCCCGGACCTGATGAGCCGGATGCAGGCGCACGCCGAACGCTTCGAGACCGAGGTGATCTTCGACCACATCCACACTGCGCACCTGTCCCAGCGCCCGTTCGGGCTGATCGGCGACAGCGCCGAATACACCTGCGACGCGCTGATCATCGCTACCGGCGCCACCGCCAAGTACCTGGGCATCCCCAGCGAAGAGGCCTTCAAGGGCCGCGGCGTGTCGGCCTGCGCCACCTGCGACGGCTTCTTCTACCGTGACCAGGACGTGGTCGTGGTCGGCGGCGGCAACACCGCCGTGGAAGAGGCGCTGTACCTGTCCAACATCGCCCGCAAGGTCTACCTGGTGCACCGCCGCGACACCCTCAAGGCGGAAAAGATCATGCAGGACAAGCTGTTTGCCAAGGTCGCCGCCGGCAAGATCGAGACCGTCTGGCACCACCAGGTGGACGAAGTGCTGGGCAACGACGCCGGCGTCACCGGCGTGCGGGTGAAGTCCACCCTGGATGGCAGCACCCGAGACATCGAGGCGCACGGCTTCTTCGTGGCGATCGGCCACCACCCCAACACCAGCCTGTTCGATGGCCAGCTGAGCATGAACAACGGTTACCTGGACATCCGTTCGGGCCTGGGCGGCAACGCCACCCAGACCTCGGTGGAAGGCGTGTTCGCCGCCGGCGACGTGGCCGACCAGCACTACCGCCAGGCCATCACCTCGGCCGGTTTCGGCTGCATGGCCGCGCTGGACGCCGAGCGCTATCTGGATGCACTTAAGATCTCCGATCAACAGCAGCACAAGAACGCCGCCTGAGTGCAGCGGTGTGAGGAAGTCCAGATGGACAACGTCGATGTAGTGGTGATCGGAGGTGGTCAGGCGGGTCTTTCGGCTGGCTACTTCCGCGTCGCAGCGGGTTGTCCTATGTGCTTCTTGATGCCGAAACGTCACCTGGCGGGGCGTGGCAGCATGCGTGGAAATCCCTGCATCTGTTCTCGCCGGCGGGCTGGAGCTCGATTCCCGGTTGGCCGATGCCTGCCACCCGGGAACCGTACCCGTCGCAGGCGGAAGTGCTCGACTACCTCGCGCGCTACGAGCATAAATATGCGCTGCCTGTCATCCGTCCCGTGCAGGTGAAACGCATCAGCCGCTCGGGGAGCCGGCTACGGGTGGAAGCAGATGACGGCCGGCAGTGGCAGACACGTGCAGTTATCAGCGCCACGGGTACGTGGCGGCATCCCTACACGCCCGAATATGAAGGTCGGGACGCTTTCGGCGGCGTGCAGCTGCACTCGGCCCACTACAGCCATCCCGAACCCTTCGCCGGAATGCGCGTGGCCATCATCGGCAGCGGCAACTCAGGCGCACAGATTCTGGCCGAGGTCTCCAAGGTGGCCGAGACCACCTGGATCACCCAGCGGGAGCCAGCCTTCCTGGCCGACGATGTCGACGGGCGCGTTCTGTTCGCACGCGCAACCGAGAAGTGGAGGGCTCAGCAGGAAGGACGCGAACCGGATCTTCCGCAGAGTGGCTTTGGCGACATCGTCATGGTACCGCCGGTGGTGGACGCGCGCGCGCGCGGTGTACTGGCCTCCGTAACGCCACCCGTCCGTTTCACCGCCACCGGCATGCAGTGGGCAGACGGCAGCGAACGCAACTTGGACGCCGTGATCTGGTGCACCGGCTTCCGGCCGGCGTTGTCGCACCTGGAAGGACTGGGCATGGTCAACGCTCAGGGTTGGGTCGACGTGGATGACACCAAGGTCCGTTCGGTCGCAGAGCCATCGGTCTGGCTGCTTGGCTATGGCGACTGGAATGGCGCAGCGTCGGCCACGCTGATCGGGGTGACCCGATACGCGCGCGAGGCAGTAAGGCAAATCAGCGACTACGTCGGGGCTGTTTCTCCGCTGCCATCTGGCGAGTGAGCCTCGGCGCCATTGCCCAGGGCCCGCACCTGCGCTTGCAGGGTCATGCGGTCCAGCGCTTCAGGCTTGAGCGCCAACAGCAATCCGAGACGGCGCTGGAGCTGGTGAAGCGTGCTCAGGAACGCCTTGTGGACCTGCTCAGCGCTGCCCTGCACTGCGGCCGGGTCGGGGATACCCCAGTGTGCCGTAACCGGATGACCTGGCCACACTGGACACGCTTCTCCCGCGGCGCGATCGCACACGGTTACGATGAGATCCATCTGCGGTGCCTCCGGACCTGCGAATGCCTCCCACGGCTTGCTCGACAGCCCTGCAACGTCGAAGCCAATCTCCGAGAGCACCTGCAGGGCCACTGGATGAACTACGCCCTTGGGATGACTGCCGGCACTGTAAGCGCGGATACGTTCACGCCCTAAATGGCTGGCCAGTGCTTCGGCAAGAATGCTGCGCGCCGAGTTGCCTGTGCAGAGGAACAGAACATTCAGGGTACGCATATCATCGCAACCACTAATCTAGAATAATCGAAGTATTGCCTTGCCATATGTCAATTCGATGACTGCCGAAAAGGAAGCGGGCACCTCTCGGTGCCCGCATCGCTCATTCAATGACCCGACGACAGCGCGGCGCCTGGCGTCCGGTGCTTTCCCAGGCGGTCGACCAAGGTTTCACTTGCATCGTTGAGACCGAACACCTCAACGGTCGCGCCGTGCTCGCGCAGCTTCATCACTACCCGGTCGAGCGCATCAACGGCGGTCAGGTCCCAGAAGTGGGCGTCCTTCAGATCGATGATGACGTCCTTGGGGACATCCAGATAGTTGAAGCTGCTCACGAACTGTCCGGCAGACGCAAAGAACACCTGCCCCTTCACAACGTAGACGCGCGAGTCGGTGTCGACCTGGGTGTCGTCGATGATCAGCATCTTGCCGACCTTGCGGGTGAAGAACACCGCCGACAGGATCACGCCTGTCAATACGCCTTTGGCGAGGTCGTGGGTAGCCACGGTCACGACGACCGTGCCAATCATCACGACCGAAGAGCTCTTGGGATGAATGGCCAGCTCGCGCAGCGAGCGCCAGCTGAAGGTGCCGATGCTGACCATGATCATCACCGCTACCAGTGCGGCCATTGGAATCTGACTCACCAGGTTTGACCCATAAACAACCAGAAGGAGCAAAACCACGCCGGCCACCAGGCACGAGAGGCGGCCCCGGCCACCGGACGTGATGTTGATCACTGACTGGCCGATCATTGCACAGCCCGCCATGCCCCCGAAGAAGCCCGTTACGGTGTTAGCCAAGCCTTGGCCCCCACATTCGCGATTCTTCTGACTGGGGGTATCGGTCATGTCCTCGACGATCTGCGCGGTCATCAGCGATTCCAACAAGCCAACGACCGCCAGAGTCCCCGAAACCGGCAGCAGGATCTGGAGTGTTTCCCAGGTAAATGGCACATCCGGAATCAGGAACGACGGCAGGCTGTCAGGCAGCGCACCCATGTCGCCGACGGTGCGCACCTGAAAGCCAAAGTACATGGAGGCGGCCGTGAGAATCACGATCGCCACCAATGCCGAAGGAACGGCTTTGGTCAGCAGCGGCAGCAGGTAGATGATTGCCAGACCCACAGCACAGATCGCATACACCATCCACGGCATACCGATGAGCTCGGGCAGCTGCGCCATGAAAATCAGAATCGCCAGCGCGTTCACGAAGCCGGTCACCACCGAGCGCGACACAAAGCGCATCAGTGAGCCCAACCGCAGGGCGCCGGCCAGCATCTGCAGCACGCCGGCCAGGATGGTGGCGGCAAACAAATATTGGATGCCGTGCTCGCGCACCAGCGTGACCATCACCAGCGCCATGGCGCCGGTCGCAGCCGAGATCATGCCAGGACGGCCACCGGCAATGGCGGTGATGACGGCGATGCAGAACGAGGCATACAAACCCACCTTTGGGTCGACGCCGGCGATGATGGAAAACGCGATTGCCTCGGGAATTAGGGCTAGCGCAACGACGATGCCCGACAACAGGTCACCACGGATGTTACCGAGCCATTGCTGGCGCAGGGGATAAATTGCAGACATAGGAAATGATCTCCACGCACAGCCGTGCGCGCCAAACGAAAGAAACAGGCACCCTTCCAGACCTAAGTGTCTGGATCGCTTCTTCAATCAAGCGTCAGGGTGGAGTCATCGCTGGCCGATCCGTTAGGTATTTGACGGTCTATTGTAGACCGGCATAGCGCCTGAGGGGAAATCCGGCATCGCGGTCGCTTCGGTGCACTCTCAAAGCTGCCTTGCCAGACCCGAAGATCATTTAGCGGGCGAGATGATCCTGATGTGTTGGGGCCTGCTCAAAGCCGTGCATCCGGACGCAACCAGGCGCCCAATCTCTCTTGATGCACGATGCTTCCGGGCACCAGCGATGAGTGGCGCGCCAGGCTCAAACTGCTCGCGTACAACCCCGTCAAGATCGAGGTCGTTAGCTTTATAAACGATCAGGTGCTACCCGCACTCCAAGAGGTTGCGGTGGAGCTGCGCCAGCAGGATCCTCCGGTTGAAGGTACCCAAAGAGACGACGATGGACGAGCCTGGCCTCGCGTTGGTCATGGCGAGGAAATGGACTTCTTCTACTCCGTGCGTCCGCAGCCTTACGAACCGGCCACCTTCGCGTTGTAAGGCCCGCGCCCCCCCGGAGAGCGAACGCACCCGCCACTATCGGGCGGAGGTCTATCTGCGCGAACGCGGACAAGACTACGACGTTATGGGTTGGCCAAAGGTGCAATTGATCCACGATGTGCTGGACCAATACGAGCGCCACCGCCAGTTCCTGGATGACGTTCGCTGATCAATGCCCCGGCTAACCGGTATCGATTGGCCGGGACTTGGGCCCGGGATGCCGTAGATACAAATCGGGAACCTGTTCTAGGCCTTGGGTGCAAACCTCAATACGACCGCTCCCAGCAGCGCGGAAAGCAGCGACCCAAGCAAGATGCCGACCTTGGCCTCCTCAACGAACGTGGGGTCCAATGGGAACGCGAGCGAGCTGATGAAGAGGCTCATCGTAAAGCCAATGCCGCAGAGCAAACTCACGCCGTAGATCTGCAGCCACGATGCACCGGCTGGCTTTTCAGCAAGCCCGGTCTTTACCGCAAGGGCAACACCACCGAACACGCCAATTTGCTTGCCGACGAAGAGCCCAGCAGCGATGCCCAATGGCAGCGGCGCCAAAATAGCGCTGATTGAGATCCCAGACAGATCCACGCCGGCATTGGCAAAGCCAAAGATTGGCACGATCGCGAAGCCAACCCAAGGGGCAATGCCGTGCTCCAAGCGAACCAGTGGCGACTTAGCGCTTGCGCCGTAGGGGATCAGGAATGCACCGACGACACCTGCGATCGTGGCGTGGACGCCTGAAAGAAGCGTCGCAAACCACATGGCCAAAAGTGGCACCAAGTAGGGCCAGAGCCGCTCTACGCCATTTCTCTTTAGCGCATACATGGCAAGCCCCGCACCGACTGCAGCCGCCAAAGCTCCGAGGTTGAGGAACGAGGTGTAAAACAGGGCAATGATAGCCACTGCACCCATGTCGTCGATGATGGCCACCGACAGCAGCAAGAGCTTCAGGCTCGGAGGCGCGTACCGCCCCAGAAGCGCCAGCACCCCCACCGCAAAGGCAATGTCTGTAGCCGCAGGAATGGCCCAACCGTTGGACAAGGAGGGCTCGTGCCGAGATGCGATCAGAAAGATCAGAGCAGGAAGCGCCATGCCTAGCAGCGCAGGCACAGCCGGTAGTCTGCGCTGCTGCCAGGAGGACAACCGCCCACTGATAAGTTCCCGCTTGATCTCCAAACCCACAAGAAGAAAGAAGATCGCCATCAGCCCGTCGTTGATCCAAAGGTGTGGCGTCATTGGCCCTAGTTTGTCGCTGAGAACCGGGCCGGTATGAGCATGCAGAAATGCGAAATAGCTGCCCGCTGCTGGGCTGTTGGCCAGCGAGATTGCGACCATCGACGCCATCATCAGTGCGACACCCGCAGATGCCTCGTTGGCGAGCATCCGCTCAAATATGCTGCGCGGTCGTTCTATGGTTGTCATCGTGTTCTCTTAAAGCAAGGAGCGAACAAACCGGACAGGCACGACCAGACTCGACGCACCTGAATGGTTCGTCAGCTCATGGTTGATCGAGGTATGGAAGATGTCACCCAGCCCCAGCATGTGAGAGCTGTAAAACATCGAGATGGTCGGAACTCTGGGGTATCAGCATGCGTAGCCTCGGAAAACGACAGGTCGTTCTCCGTAATCGGGACCTACCCCCGGGCGCACGCAGCACACGCCGTAAGTCGATTTTACGGATCAAACCCGAAGGGTCAAGCACCCACCCCTCGGCCGGGTTGTCAGTGTTCAGAGGGCGGATGTCGCGATGCGTGGTCGCGGACAGGCTGTGGATGGCTCGCCGCGCGCACTGCGCCAGCAACTGCCCGATCAGTTCAGTTCAAGGCGCGACTTTCGTCCGCTTTCGGCCAGGAGCAGCCCTTCTTTGAAAGCAGCAGGGGGCGCCGCCAAATGGAAGCTTCGCGTGTTTGCAGGTAGGCGGGCATTCCTTCATCAAAGTATCGCTGCTGAGCGGAGCGTGAGGGAGAACACCAAGCGCCGCAGCACTCCTATCACCCGCCCAGCACGCTCTTTAGGACGACATTGCGCGCGCCAAAATAAGGTTGAGCTGATCTACCATCGATCCTTCCTATGCCAGTACTCAGCTTGTCCTTGGGCACAGGTCAGGGCTTGCTTTAGCGCCTGAACTTGGGACTCCGTAACGCCATCCTCAACAATGTCTTCGCAGGCGCTTTCAAGTGCCCAATACACCGGAGCCGCTCGGTTAATGTAGTGCAGCCACTCGTTCAACTCACGGTGCGTTGGGACGGTCGCGGCGTGCACGTGTCCTGCCAGGCCGGCGGATAGATCTCGCAGCGCCATCGCCACATCCCAAGGCTGATTGATCGTAGACATCAGCAAGGCTCCTGCTTCTTGGGCATACGCATAATTGGGCGAATGGATTGATCGGGGCTTGTGCCATTAGCACTGGCGGGGACTCGAGGTGATCGCATCAAGATTCCCTTTGGAGGACACAGCATACGCTTGGACTTCATCTCTTGTGGCTCCTGCGGATCAGCCGATCAAGGAGACCTGTAGTCCTTCGTGGTCTCCCGATCGGCGCCTCGGGTCCGATAGCGACCTTTGTAAAACGCTCGATGTGGAAGGATGCCAGCTTTCGGCCGAAAGCGGACATCGAAGCGATGCGGTGCACGAGTGTGCAATCGTCCTATGACGAGCTCATTCTGATCCTTAACATTGACACCGTCGAGCGATGTCAGCGGAATTCCTACGTAGCAACTATCCAGTACAAGCCGAAAGAACACTCCATGCGGACGTATTGCGGTGAATTGAGCAGCTGGGTAGCGTTGGCGAACTGCTTCCGCGCCCGGGCCGCCATCTCGAAAAATCACGTGCAGGTGTGCTCATTAGTTCGGGCGCGACCGCTGTAGGGCCTGCTACCTTTGTGCAAGAGCGACAACTGCGGATTGTGCTACACCTAGAGCAACGGCTTCATCCAAGAAGTGCCGACGTGACATCGCCTCGATTGACTTTGCGACGTCACAGCTGCCCTGGAGGTTGGCGATGGCGAAGCGAAATGCTTCATTTATTCTTCGAGCGGACGTCTCGGGGATGGCGAGCCGTTGCTTCCTCAGGCGGACCTGATAACGAGCGTGATCCTCACTAAGGGCAAGCTTAAACGAGAGTCCTTTTGCCCTGACTCGCGCCAGCTCCTGTGCTGACGGGAGTATGCAGCCCACCCTATGGAGTAGCTCTCCCATCAGGCGAGCCAATGCGTCCCTCTCCTGTGCGACGGATCCCCGAGCAGCCGGAACCTCAGGGCAGAAGCCATCGCCAAACGGCAATGCGGAGGCGGCCTCTTCAGGGCGAAGCAACATCCCCAAGACAGATGTTCCGTGCCTTGCAGCCACCCCCAGTAGGTCACCCAGTTCGACCGGCCAGCGACGATCGCGAAGACTAGGGGATATAGCGGCAATCCGGGCCCTCGGTGGTGACCCGTGCGGTGCAACTTGCTGGCCGCATGCACCGGCCCCCCGTCGAGGGGTCGTGTTGCATGCATCTACAGCGTTCCGGAATCGAACCAAGCCCCCGCGCTCTAGCAGTTCGCCTGGGTGCGAAGAGCTCCATTCAAGGAGTTCCTCAATGCAGTGGTTAGTCCACGCCTGTACTCTGCTCGGAGCTGCCCTGAATCGCCCAGGGTTCCGT
>NZ_JAGGRL010000014.1 GCF_018612915.1 Stenotrophomonas sp. ISL-67
GCGCTTCGCGATTCGTGAAGGCGGCCGTACCGTCGGCGCCGGCGTGGTCTCCAAGATCATCGCGTAATCTGCACTACCGGCGGCAGCACAGCGCTGCCGGTCTCGCGAACGGCGGGCCGGGAACCTCGGTCCGCCTTCGCCGTCTAAGGGAAGGCAGTTTTTTCAGTACGCCAGTAGCTCAATTGGCAGAGCAGCGGTCTCCAAAACCGCAGGTTGGGGGTTCGAGTCCCTCCTGGCGTGCCACTTCTCCCTTCCAGCGGCCATGCCGCCACAGCAGCCAGAGCCGGATGAACAGCAAGATCGAGCATTCCAAGGACACCTCCACCGGGGGTGACATCGTCAAATACGCCGCCGCAGTGCTCCTGGCACTTGCGGGTCTTTTTGCGTGGTTCTGGTTCGGCGCGCCCGAGCATGCGACCCAGAGTGCATGGTCTGGCCCCTTGCGCGGCCTCGGTGTCGCGGTCGGCCTGGTGGCCGGTTTTGGCGTGTTCATGCTGACCACCAAGGGTCGCGACACCCGTGAATTCCTTTCCGAATCCCGCTTCGAGCTGCGCAAGGTGGTCTGGCCGACGCGCCAGGAAGCCATCCGCATGACGTGGGTGGTGATGGTCGTGGTGATCATCCTCAGCCTGCTGCTCGGCGGCTTTGATTTCGTGATTCAGAAAGCGATCCAGTCGTTCCTGGGTCGATAAGGAGAAACCTGTGAAGCGTTGGTATGTCGTTCACGCCTATTCAGGCTTCGAAAAGACGGTGGCGCAGGCCCTGCGCGACCGCATCGTGCGCGACGAGAAGCAGGAGCTGTTCGGTGACTTGCTCGTCCCGACCGAAGAAGTGGTGGAAATGCGCGGCGGCCAGAAGCGTCGTTCCGAGCGCAAGTTCTTCCCCGGCTACGTCCTGGTGCAGATCGAGACCCACGAAGAAAACGGCATCCCGCGCATCGACAGCGAAAGCTGGCATCTGATCAAGGACACCTCCAAGGTGTTGGGCTTCATCGGCGGTACCGCTGATCGTCCGCTCCCGATCGCCGATCATGAGGCCGAGGCCATCCTGAACCGCGTTCAGGAAGGTGTCGAGAAGCCCCGTCCGAAGGTGCTGTTCGAGCCGGGCCAGATGGTCCGGGTCACCGAAGGTCCGTTCAACGACTTCAACGGCGTGGTGGAAGAGGTCAACTACGAGAAGAGCCGTCTGCGCGTCTCGGTGCTGATCTTCGGCCGCGCCACCCCGGTCGAGCTCGAGTTCGGCCAGGTCGAAAAGAGCGCTTGATCGCGGCGCTCGACCGGTAGCGCCGGCCGTTGGCCGGCGACATTGCCGTCTTCACGCATGTGAAGGCGGAACCTGATATAGTGCGCGGCTTCCTGCCAGGAAGCTGGCAAAAGCAATGGGCCGCCGCGAGGTGGCCTTCTGCATGAATCAAAAAACGCGACGCCGGGACGCGAGATTCCCGGTCCGATGGGGAGCCTGTGGTCGCAAGGCGCTAGCACCCGGAGAGTATTCACATGGCAAAGAAAGTAATTGGTTACATCAAGCTGCAGGTGAAGGCCGGTCAGGCCAACCCCTCGCCGCCGGTCGGTCCCGCGCTGGGTCAGCGTGGCCTGAACATCATGGAGTTCTGCAAGGCCTTCAATGCCGCCACGCAGAAGCTCGAGCCGGGTCTGCCGGTTCCGGTGATCATCACGGCCTATTCGGACCGTACGTTCACCTTCATCACCAAGAGCACCCCGGCCACCACGCTGCTGAAGAAGGCCGCTGGCATTTCTTCGGGCTCCAAGAAGCCGAACACCGACAAGGTGGGCAAGGTGACCCGCAAGCAGCTGGAAGAAATCGCCAAGGCGAAGGAAGCTGACCTGACGGCCGCCGACCTGGACGCCGCCGTGCGTACGATCGCTGGTTCTGCCCGTTCCATGGGCCTTGTGGTAGAGGGTTAAGAAGATGGCACAGACCAAGCGTGAGAAGGCCATCCAGGCCGCCGTCGTCCCGGGCAAGGCGTATGCCTTCGAGGACGCAATCAAGATCCTGAAGACCGCCACCAAGGCCAAGTTCGTCGAGTCCTTCGACGTCGCCGTGCGCCTGGGCGTGGACGCCAAGAAGTCCGACCAGCAGGTGCGCGGTTCGACCGTGCTGCCGGCCGGTACCGGCAAGAGCGTGCGCGTTGCCGTGTTCGCCCCGGCCGGCGCCAAGGCTGACGAAGCCCTGGCCGCTGGCGCCGAAGCCGTCGGCATGGACGACCTGGCCGAAAAGATGCAGGCCGGCGATCTGAACTACGACGTCGTCATCGCCACCCCGGACGCCATGCGCGTCGTGGGTAAGCTGGGCACCGTGCTCGGCCCGCGCGGCCTGATGCCGAACCCGAAGGTCGGCACCGTGTCGGCCAACCCGGGCGAAGCCGTCAAGAACGCCAAGTCGGGTCAGGTGCGTTACCGCACCGACAAGGCCGGCATCATCCACTGCACCATCGGCAAGGCCGACTTCGCCGAAGACGCGCTGAAGTCGAACCTGCAGGCGCTGCTGCTGGACCTGATCAAGGCCAAGCCGGCCACCTCGAAGGGCACCTACCTGCAGAAGGTTTCGGTCAGCTCGACGATGGGCCCGGGCGTCACCGTCGACCAGTCGTCGCTGACCCTGAAGTAATCGTTTCAAGCGGGTGCGCGGTTTCGGCCGTGCACCCGTGACATTTGAAGGCAATCCGAGCGGGCCTGTCCCGTGACGATAGCCGTCAAAGACCGCAGGCGCGGTCGTTGCACACCGGCGACGGGCAGGGATGCTCGCATTGGCAGGGAGTCGCCGCCGGCGCAGTACCGACCGCTTAATCGATTCCTTCGGGAATCACCCTGCGTAGATGGTGCCCTTCTGGAGTTTTTCTGGTTTACGCACGTCTGGGTTCACCCAGGTTGGCCATCCAGGTCTAGAACGGCCCACCCTTGGAACATCGTCCCGATGTTCCCGGCCTCCAGGAAGGATGCTGCCCAGGACCGCAAACGGCAGGAGCCGTAAGCGGAGTTCAATTGGAGGAGTGCAATGGCTCTCAATCTGTCCCAGAAGCAAGAAGTAGTCGCCGAGGTTGCGGACGTCGCTGCCAAGGCTCACTCCTTGATCGCAGCCCATTACGCTGGCACCACGGTCTCCCAGATGACCGCGATGCGCAAGCAGGCCCGCGAAACCGGCGTTTTCTTGAAGGTTGTCAAGAACACGCTGGCCGAGCGCGCCGTCAAGGGCACCGAGTTTGAATGTGCAACGGACAAGTTCACCGGTCCGATGCTGTTCGCGTTCTCGCTCGAGGAGCCCGGCGCAGCCGGTCGCCTGATCAAGGAAGCTGCCAAGAACAACGCCAAGCTGCTTCCGCAGGTCGTTGCCATCGGTGGCGCAGTGTTCCCGGCAAGCCACGTCGACGTGCTGGCATCGCTGCCGACCCGCGATCAGGCCCTGGCCATGCTGGCCCGCGTCCTGACCGAGCCGGTCACGATGTTCGCCCGCGCCATCAAGGCCATCGGCGACAAGCAGAACGGTGGCGAAACCGCCGACGCTGCCGAGCCGGTTGCCGAAACCGCCTGAGTCGCTGTTTACGTGGTTCCTGACGGAACCTGAACCCAGAAAATTATCCAAAGGTAATCAAAATGTCCCTTACCAACGAACAGATCGTCGACGCCATCGCCGAGAAGTCCCTGATGGAAGTGATGGAGCTGGTCAAGGCCATCGAAGAGAAGTTCGGCGTTTCCGCCGCTGCTCCGGTCGCCGTGGCTGCTGCCGCTGGCCCGGCCGTCGCTGCTGAAGAGCAGACCGAATTCGACGTCATCCTGAAGTCGGCCGGCGACAAGAAGGTCGAAGTCATCAAGGCCGTCCGTGCCATCACCGGCCTGGGCCTGAAGGAAGCCAAGGACCTGGCGGAAGCTGGCGGCGTGATCAAGGAAGCCGCTTCGAAGGACGACGCTGCCAAGTTCAAGAAGGACCTGGAAGCTGCTGGCGCGACTGTCGAAGTCAAGTAAGCAGCTCCTTGCCTCGCCATCGAATCACGGCGATGCAGCCAAGGCTGGGGGCGTAAGCCCCCGGCCTTTGGTCGTTGTTGCGCTTGGGCCGAATGTTTGACCGGTCCATGCCAATTCGACTGGTAGCCCCGGCCGTTGGCCGGATGCTTTACCGGCCCCAGGCCGGCGAGTTGGCAGTTGGAAGTAGCGGGAGAAGGCGTGCTGGTGCCGGCAATACCAGCGACTTCCAACTGACAATTTTCATGTTCCCTTCGGGCCGCGCCTTCATGGCGGGGCCCGCACAGCCAAGGTGAGACCCCATGACGTCATATTCGTTCACCGAAAAAAAGCGTATCCGCAAGGATTTCGGCAAGCAGCGCTCGATCCTCGAAGTGCCGTTCCTGCTCGCCATCCAGGTGGATTCCTACCGCGAATTCCTGCAGGAAAACGTGGATCCGGCCAAGCGCCGTGATCTCGGCCTGCACGCGGCCCTGAAGTCGGTGTTCCCGATTGCCAGCTACAGCGGCAACGCTGCGCTGGAATACGTGGGCTACAAGCTGGGCGACCCGGTCTTCGACGAGCGCGAATGCCGCCAGCGTGGCATGAGCTATGGCGCGCCGCTGCGCGTGACCGTGCGCCTGGTGATCTACGACCGCGAATCGTCCACCAAGGCCATCAAGTACGTGAAGGAGCAGGAGGTCTACCTCGGCGAAATCCCGCTGATGACCGACAACGGCACCTTCATCGTCAACGGCACCGAGCGCGTCATCGTCTCGCAGCTGCACCGTTCGCCGGGCGTGTTCTTCGACCACGACCGTGGCAAGACCCACAGCTCGGGCAAGCTGCTGTACAGCGCCCGCATCATCCCGTACCGCGGCTCCTGGCTGGACTTCGAGTTCGACCCGAAGGACGCGCTGTTCACCCGTATCGACCGTCGCCGCAAGCTGCCGGTGTCGATCCTGCTGCGTGCGCTGGGCTACAGCAACGAAGAAATGCTGGCCGAGTTCTTCGAGATCAACACCTTCCACATCAATCCCGATGAGGGCGTGCAGCTCGAACTGGTCTCCGAGCGCCTGCGCGGCGAGACCCTGAACTTCGACCTGGCCGACGGCGACAAGGTCATCGTCGAAGCCGGCAAGCGCATCACCGCGCGCCACGTCAAGCAGCTGGAAGCCTCGGGCATTGCCGCCCTGGCCGTGCCGGACGATTACATCGTCGGCCGCATCCTGTCCCATGACGTGGTCGACGCCGGCACCGGCGAACTGCTGGCCCAGGCCAACGACGAAATCACCGACGAGCAGCTGCAGGCCTTCCGCAAGGCTGGCGTGGATGCCGTGGGCACCCTGTGGGTGAACGATCTGGATCGCGGCCCGTACCTGTCCAACACCCTGCGCATCGATCCGACCAAGACCCAGCTCGAAGCGCTGGTCGAAATCTACCGCATGATGCGTCCGGGCGAGCCGCCGACCAAGGACGCCGCGCAGAACCTGTTCCACAACCTGTTCTTCACCTTCGAGCGCTACGACCTGTCCACGGTTGGCCGCATGAAGTTCAACCGTCGTGTCGGCCGCAAGGCAGTCACCGGTGAAGCGGTGCTGTACGACCGCAAGTACTTCGGCGAGCGCAACGACGAAGAGTCCAAGCGCCTGGTCGCCGAGCATGGCGACAGCTCCGACATCCTGGAAGTGATCAAGGTCCTCACCGAGATCCGCAACGGTCGCGGTGTGGTCGATGACATCGATCACCTGGGCAACCGTCGCGTGCGTTCGGTCGGCGAAATGGCCGAGAACGTGTTCCGCGTGGGCCTGGTCCGCGTCGAGCGCGCGGTCAAGGAGCGCCTGTCGATGGCCGAATCCGAAGGCCTGACCCCGCAGGAGCTGATCAACGCCAAGCCGGTTGCCGCTGCCATCAAGGAGTTCTTCGGCTCCTCGCAGCTGTCCCAGTTCATGGATCAGAACAACCCGCTGTCGGAAGTCACCCACAAGCGTCGCGTCTCGGCCCTCGGCCCGGGCGGCCTGACCCGTGAGCGTGCCGGCTTCGAAGTGCGCGACGTGCACCCGACCCATTACGGCCGCGTCTGCACCATCGAAACCCCGGAAGGCCCGAACATCGGCCTGATCAACTCGCTGGCTGTCTACGCCCGCACCAACCAGTACGGTTTCCTCGAGACCCCGTACCGCAAGGTGCATGACGGCGTGGTCTCCGACGAGATCGAGTTCCTGTCGGCCATCGAAGAAAACGAGTACGTGATCGCCCAGGCCAACGCCCTGACCGACGCCAAGAACACGCTCACCGAGCAGTTCGTGCCGTGCCGCTTCCAGGGTGAGTCGCTGTTGAAGCCGCCGGCGGAAGTCCACTTCATGGACGTCTCGCCGATGCAGACCGTGTCGATCGCCGCCGCGCTGGTTCCGTTCCTGGAACACGATGACGCCAACCGTGCACTGATGGGCGCCAACATGCAGCGCCAGGCCGTGCCGACCCTGCGTGCGCAGAAGCCGCTGGTGGGTACCGGCATCGAACGCGCCGTGGCCCGCGACTCGGGCGTGACCGTGAACGCGCGTCGTGGCGGTGAGATCGTGCAGATCGACGCCGGCCGCATCGTGGTCAAGGTCAACGAAGTGGAGATCACCGACGCCAGCGATGCCGGCGTGGATATCTACAACCTGATCAAGTACACCCGCTCCAACCAGAACACCTGCATCAACCAGCGTCCGCTGGTGGAAGTGGGCGACGTGATCGCGCGCGGCGATGTGCTGGCCGACGGCCCGTCCACCGACATCGGTGAACTGGCCCTGGGCCAGAACATGCTGATCGCCTTCATGCCGTGGAACGGCTACAACTTCGAAGACTCCATCCTGCTCTCCGAGCGCGTGGTGGAAGAAGATCGTTACACCACGATCCACATCGAAGAACTGACCTGCGTCGCGCGTGACACCAAGCTGGGGCCGGAAGAAATCTCGGCCGACATCCCGAACGTGTCCGAGCAGGCGCTGAACCGCCTGGATGAGTCGGGCGTGGTGTACATCGGTGCCGAAGTGCGCGCCGGCGACATCATGGTCGGCAAGGTCACCCCGAAGGGCGAAAGCCAGCTGACCCCGGAAGAAAAGCTGCTCCGTGCGATCTTCGGCGAGAAGGCTTCGGACGTGAAGGACAGCTCGCTGCGCGTGCCGCCGGGCATGGACGGCACCGTCATCGACGTGCAGGTCTTCACCCGCGACGGCATCGAGAAGGACAAGCGTGCGCGCCAGATCGAGGAAAGCGAGATCAAGCGCGTCAAGAAGGACTTCGACGACCAGTTCCGCATCCTGGAAGGTGCCATCTACGCACGCCTGCGTTCGCAGATCGTGGGCAAGATCGCCAACGGCGGTGCCAACCTGAAGAAGGGCGACACCATCACCGACGCCTACCTGGACGGCCTGAAGAAGGCTGACTGGTTCGTGCTGCGCATGAAGGACGACGACGCCTCCGAAGCCATCGAACGCGCCCAGAAGCAGATCCAGGCGCACGAGAAGGAATTCGAGCGTCGCTTCGCCGACAAGCGCGGCAAGATCACCGCCGGCGACGACCTCGCCCCGGGCGTGCTGAAGATGGTCAAGGTGTTCCTGGCCGTGAAGCGCCGCATCCAGCCGGGCGACAAGATGGCAGGCCGCCACGGCAACAAGGGTGTGGTCTCCAACGTGGTGCCGGTCGAGGACATGCCGTACATGGCCTCGGGCGAGACCGTGGACATCGTGCTGAACCCGCTGGGCGTGCCCTCGCGCATGAACATCGGCCAGATCCTGGAAGTGCACCTGGGCTGGGCTGCCAAGGGCCTGGGCCGCAAGATCCAGGGCATGCTCGAGGCACAGGCCGCGATCAACGACCTGCGCAAGTTCCTGGACGACGTGTACAACCACGACAAGACCCAGCACGCCAACCACGTCGACCTGACCCAGTTCAGCGACGAGGAGCTGCTGCGCCTGGCCGGCAACCTGACCGACGGCGTGCCGATGGCCACCCCGGTGTTCGACGGTGCCACCGAAGCCGAAATCAAGCACATGCTTGCCCTGGCTGACCTGCCGCTCAGCGGCCAGACCCAGCTGTATGACGGTCGTACCGGCGAAGCATTCGATCGCCACACGACCGTGGGCTACATGCACTACCTGAAGCTGAACCACCTGGTCGACGACAAGATGCACGCCCGTTCGACCGGCCCGTACTCGCTCGTCACCCAGCAGCCGCTGGGCGGCAAGGCGCAGTTCGGTGGCCAGCGCTTCGGTGAAATGGAAGTCTGGGCGCTGGAAGCCTACGGCGCGGCCTACACCCTGCAGGAAATGCTGACGGTGAAGTCCGATGACGTGCAGGGCCGCAACCAGATGTACAAGAACATCGTCGACGGTGAGCACGAGATGGTCGCGGGCATGCCGGAATCCTTCAACGTGTTGGTGAAGGAAATCCGCTCGCTGGCCATCAACATGGAACTGGAAGACAACTGATCGCGCAGGCGCGGCTGCCCCGGCAGCCGCGCCGCCGGAAGTGAATCGACAGCCCCATCGACAAGATTTCCTCCTTTCGGAGAAACACCATGAAAGACCTGCTCAACCTCTTCAACCAGCAGCGCCAGACGCTGGACTTCGACGCGATCAAGATCGCGCTGGCTTCGCCCGACCTGATCCGTTCGTGGTCGTTCGGCGAAGTGAAGAAGCCGGAAACCATCAACTACCGTACCTTCAAGCCGGAGCGTGACGGCCTGTTCTGCGCCGCCATCTTCGGGCCGGTCAAGGACTACGAGTGCCTGTGCGGCAAGTACAAGCGCATGAAGCACCGCGGCGTGGTCTGCGAAAAGTGCGGCACCGAAGTGACCCTGGCCAAGGTGCGCCGCGAGCGCATGGGCCACATCGACCTGGCCTCGCCGGTCGCGCACATCTGGTTCCTCAAGTCGCTGCCGTCGCGCATCGGCCTGATGCTGGACATGACCCTGCGTGACATCGAGCGCGTGCTGTACTTCGAAGCCTACGTGGTGACCGAGCCGGGCCTGACCGCCCTGGAGCGCCGCCAGCTGCTGACCGAAGAACAGTACCTGCAGGCACGCCAGGAGCACGGCGACGACTTCGACGCCGCCATGGGCGCCGAGGCCGTGTACGAGCTGCTGCGCACCATCGACCTGCAGTCGGAAATGACCCGCCTGCGCGAAGAAATCGCCAGCACCGGTTCGGAAACCAAGCTCAAGCGCCTCACCAAGCGCATCAAGCTGGTCGAAGCCTTCCTGGAATCGGGCAACCGTCCGGAATGGATGGTCATGACCGTGCTGCCGGTGCTGCCGCCGGACCTGCGTCCGCTGGTGCCGCTGGATGGTGGCCGCTTCGCGACCTCCGACCTGAACGATCTGTACCGCCGCGTCATCAACCGCAACAACCGCCTGCGCCGCCTGCTCGAACTGAACGCGCCGGACATCATCGTGCGCAATGAAAAGCGCATGCTGCAGGAATCGGTCGATGCGCTGCTGGACAACGGCCGTCGTGGCCGTGCCATCACCGGCACCAACAAGCGCCCGCTGAAGTCGCTGGCCGACATGATCAAGGGCAAGCAGGGTCGCTTCCGCCAGAACCTGCTGGGCAAGCGCGTGGACTACTCGGGCCGTTCGGTCATCGTGGTCGGTCCGTACCTGCGCCTGCACCAGTGCGGCCTGCCGAAGAAGATGGCGCTCGAGCTGTTCAAGCCGTTCGTGTTCGCCAAGCTGCAGCGTCGTGGCCTGGCCACCACCATCAAGGCCGCCAAGAAGCTGGTCGAGCGCGAAGAAGCCGAAGTCTGGGACATCCTGGAAGAGGTCATCCGCGAACACCCGGTGATGCTGAACCGTGCGCCGACCCTGCACCGCCTGGGCATCCAGGCGTTCGAGCCGGTGCTGATCGAAGGCAAGGCCATCCAGCTGCACCCGCTGGTCTGCACCGCGTTCAACGCCGACTTCGACGGTGACCAGATGGCCGTCCACGTGCCGCTCTCGCTGGAAGCCCAGCTGGAAGCGCGTGCGCTGATGATGTCCACCAACAACATCCTGTCGCCGGCCAACGGCGAGCCGATCATCGTGCCGTCGCAGGACGTGGTGCTGGGTCTGTACTACATGACCCGCGCCCTGGAAAACAAGAAGGGCGAGGGCATGGCCTTCGCCAACATCGCTGAAGTCAAGCGCGCCTACGACAACCGCGTGGTGGAACTGCACGCCAAGGTCAAGGTCCGCATCACTGAAGTGGTGACCGACGAAAACGGCGACAAGCAGAAGAAGGCCTCGATCGTGGACACCACGATCGGTCGCGCCCTGCTGGCCGAAATCCTGCCGGAAGGCCTGCCGTTCGCGCTGGCCAACACCGAGCTGACCAAGAAGAACATCAGCCGCCTGATCAACTCCAGCTACCGCCAGCTGGGCTTGAAGGACACGGTCGTGTTCGCCGACAAGCTGATGTACACCGGCTTCGCCTACGCAACCCGTGCCGGCGTGTCGATCGGTATCGACGACATGCTGATCCCGGACGAGAAGCGCGGCATCCTCACCGAGGCCGAAGCCGAAGTGCTGGAAATCCAGGAGCAGTACCAGTCGGGCCTGGTCACCGCCGGCGAGCGCTACAACAAGGTGGTCGACATCTGGTCGCGTACCAATGAACGCATCGCCAAGGCGATGATGGACACCATTGGTACCGAAAAGGTGGTCAACGCCAAGGGCGAAACCATCGACCAGAAGTCGATGAACTCGCTGTACATCATGGCCGACTCCGGTGCGCGTGGTTCGCAGGCGCAGATCCGCCAGCTGGCCGGCATGCGCGGCCTGATGGCCCGCCCGGATGGCTCGATCATCGAAACGCCCATCAAGGCGAACTTCCGTGAAGGCCTGAATGTGCAGGAGTACTTCAACTCCACCCACGGTGCCCGTAAGGGTCTGGCCGATACCGCGCTGAAGACCGCCAACTCGGGTTACCTGACCCGTCGTCTGGTCGACGTGGCGCAGGACGTGGTCATCACCGAAGTGGATTGCGGTACCACCGAAGGCCTGACCATGACCCCGATCGTGGAAGGCGGCGACGTCGTGGAGCCGTTGAAGGACCGCGTGCTGGGTCGTGTCGTGGCCGAGGACGTGTTCCTGCCGGGCAACGACGAAGATCCGATCGTGACCCGCAACACCCTGCTCGACGAAGCCTGGGTCGCCAAGCTGGAAGATGCCGGTGTGCAGAGCATCAAGGTGCGCTCCACGATCAGCTGCGAATCGGCGTTCGGCGTGTGCGGCCACTGCTACGGCCGCGACCTGGCCCGTGGCCACCTGGTCAACATCGGTGAAGCGGTCGGCGTCATCGCCGCCCAGTCGATCGGTGAGCCGGGTACCCAGCTGACCATGCGTACGTTCCACATCGGTGGTGCGGCATCGCGTGCGGCAGCGGTGGACAACATCACGGTCAAGACCACCGGTTCGGTGAAGTTCAACAACCTCAAGTCCGTCGAACACGCCAGCGGTTCGCTGGTGGCGGTGTCGCGCTCGGGTGAAATCTCGGTGCTCGATGCCCACGGTCGTGAGCGCGAGCGTTACAAGCTGCCGTACGGCTCGATGATCGCGTCCAAGGACGGCGATGCAGTGAAGGCGGGCCAGACCGTGGCCAACTGGGATCCGCATAACCACCCGATCGTGTCCGAAGTGGCCGGTTTCATCCGCTTCATCGACTTCATCGACGGCGTCACCGTCATCGAGAAGACCGACGAACTCACCGGCCTGGCGTCGCGCGAAATCACCGACCCGAAGCGTCGTGGCTCGCAGGCCAAGGAGCTGCGCCCGATCGTGCGCATCGTGGATGCCAAGGGCAATGACCTGACCATCCCGAACACCGACCTGCCGGCCCAGTACCTGCTGCCGCCGCGTTCCATCGTCAACCTGCAGGACGGCGCCGCCGTCGGCGTGGGCGACGTGGTCGCCAAGATCCCGCAGGAAGCATCCAAGACCCGCGACATCACCGGTGGTCTGCCGCGCGTGGCCGATCTGTTCGAAGCGCGCAAGCCCAAGGATCCGGCGATCCTGGCCGAGCGTTCGGGCATCATCAGCTTCGGCAAGGACACCAAGGGCAAGCAGCGCCTGATCATCAAGGACACCGATGGTTCGGAACACGAAGAGCTGATCCCGAAGTACCGCCAGGTGATCGTGTTCGAAGGCGAGCACGTGACCAAGGGCGAAACCATCGTGGACGGCGAGCCGAGCCCGCAGGACATCCTGCGCCTGCTGGGTGTCGAACCGCTGGCTGCCTACCTGGTCAAGGAAATCCAGGACGTGTACCGCCTGCAGGGCGTGAAGATCAACGACAAGCACATTGAAGTGATCACCCGCCAGATGCTGCGCAAGGTCGAGATCACCGACCAGGGCAGCAGCAAGTTCCTGAATGGCGAGCAGGCCGAGCGCCAGCGCGTCATCGAGGAAAATGCACGCCTGACCACCCGCAACGAGCTGATCGCCCGTTTCGACCCGGTCCTGCTGGGCATCACCAAGGCGTCGCTGGCCACCGAATCGTTCATTTCGGCGGCCTCGTTCCAGGAAACCACCCGCGTGCTGACCGAAGCTGCCGTCCGCGGCACCAAGGACAACCTGCGTGGCCTGAAGGAAAACGTCATCGTCGGCCGCCTGATCCCGGCCGGTACCGGCTTGTCCTACCACGCCAACCGTCGTCGCAACGCCTCCGGGCTGACCGAGTCGGAACTGCAGACGCTGTCCGGTTCGCCGGTCGTGGCTGAAGCGGCGCCGGTGGCGGTGGCGGTGGCGGAATCGACCGAAGCCGAAGCGGCCTCGGACGAATGATGAAACCGGGCCCGGCATGCCGGGCCCACGTCGGTGGCATTCCCGCCACCGATGAGGTAGGATGCCGGCCGGTCCGCGAAAGGGGGCTGGTTTGACAACCTGAACGGGGGGCATGGAAAAGGCTCCCCTGTAACGGCCCGGGATCAGGGCTGGCTTGGCGCGTGCGCGGTTGACTGCGTTTTCGCCGGGTTGCTACAATCGTCTGTCTCAGCAGGCTGGATTCCTTCGGCCTGCTCGCACATATCCGCATTCATGGCCTGTTTTCATCGGGCCTCTCTCAGAAGAACTTACTGATGGCGACGATCAATCAGCTTGTCCGCAAGCCGCGGCAGGCAACCACTTACAAGAGCGCCTCTCCGGCTCTTGAAAAGTGCCCCCAGCGACGTGGCGTCTGCACGCGCGTGTACACCACCACCCCGAAGAAGCCGAACTCGGCGCTCCGCAAGGTTGCCAAGGTCCGCCTGACCAACCAGGAAGAGGTCATCAGCTACATCGGTGGCGAAGGCCACAACCTGCAGGAGCACTCCGTGGTCCTCATCCGCGGCGGTCGCGTCAAGGACCTGCCGGGTGTGCGTTACCACACCGTGCGTGGCTCGCTGGACGCCTCGGGCGTTGCCAAGCGTCGCCAGGGCCGTTCCAAGTACGGCGCCAAGCGTCCGAAGAGCTAAGGGAAAGTACACATGTCACGTAAAGGTAATACGCCGCAGCGCTCTGTCCTGCCGGATCCGAAGCACGGAAGTGAAACCATCGCGCGCTTCATCAACATGGTGATGCTGAGCGGCAAGAAGTCGGTCGCTGAAAAGATCGTCTATGGCGCCATGGATGTGATCAGCGAAAAGAACCCGAACTCCATCGAGCTGGTGCAGAAGGCTCTGGACAACGTGGCTCCGTCGGTCGAAGTGAAGTCCCGCCGTGTCGGTGGTGCGACCTACCAGGTGCCGGTGGAAGTGCGTTCGTCGCGCAAGATGGCCCTGGCCATGCGCTGGCTGATCGACTCCGCCCGCAAGCGTGGTGAGAACACCATGCCGAAGAAGCTGGCTGCAGAGCTGCTGGATGCCTCGGAAAACCGTGGTGGCGCCATCAAGAAGCGCGAAGAAACCCACCGCATGGCCGAAGCCAACAAGGCATTCGCCCACTACCGCTGGTGAGTTTGACGGCCTTGTAAAGCAGGCATGGCAGCACCATCAAGGTGCTGCCTCGCGGCCCCAGAAGGGCTGCGCCAATCCGAAGGCCGCCGAAAGGCGGCGTTCGGCCATCCGAATTCCAAGAAATTGAGAGGCTCCCGTGGCCCGCACCACTCCCATCGAGCGTTACCGCAACTTCGGCATCATGGCCCACATCGATGCCGGCAAGACCACCACGTCCGAGCGCATCCTGTTCTACACCGGCAAGAGCCACAAGATCGGTGAAGTGCACGACGGCGCCGCCACCATGGACTGGATGGAGCAGGAGCAGGAGCGTGGCATCACGATCCAGTCCGCTGCGACCACCGCGTTCTGGAAGGGCATGGACAAGTCCCTGCCGGAGCACCGCTTCAACATCATCGACACCCCCGGGCACGTCGACTTCACCATCGAAGTGGAGCGCTCGCTGCGCGTGCTCGACGGTGCGGTGTTCGTGCTGTGCGCCGTGGGTGGCGTGCAGCCGCAGTCCGAAACCGTGTGGCGCCAGGCCAACCGGTACAAGGTGCCGCGCATTGCGTTCGTCAACAAGATGGACCGCACCGGCGCCAACTTCACCAAGGTCGTTGGCCAGCTGAAGGCCAAGCTGGGCGCGACCGCCGTGCCGATGCAGCTGCCGATCGGCGCTGAAGAAGGCTTCAAGGGTGTCGTCGACCTGATCAAGATGAAGGCCATCCATTGGGATGAAGCCTCGCAGGGCATGAAGTTCGAGTACCTGGAGATCCCGACGGACATGCAGGCCGAGGCTGAAGAAGCCCGTACCTACATGATCGAAGCCGCGGCTGAAGCCAGCGAAGAGCTGATGGAAAAGTACCTGGGCGGCGAAGAGCTGACCGAGGCCGAGATCGTCGAAGCCCTGCGCGTGCGCACCCTGGCTACCGACATCGTGCCGATGTACTGCGGTTCGGCGTTCAAGAACAAGGGCGTGCAGGCCATGCTGGACGGCGTGGTGCAGCTGCTGCCGTCGCCGATCGACGTGCCGGACGTGACCGGTACCGACGTCGACGACGAGTCGATCGCGCTGAGCCGCAAGTCCGACGACAAGGCGCCGTTCTCGGCGCTGGCCTTCAAGATCATCACCGACCCGTTCGTGGGCGCGCTGACCTTCTTCCGTGTCTACTCGGGCACGCTGAACGCTGGCGACCAGCTGCTGAACTCGGTGAAGGGCAAGAAGGAGCGCATCGGCCGCATCCTGCAGATGCACTCCAACGATCGCGAAGAGATCAAGGAAGTGCTGGCCGGTGACATCGCCGCGGCCGTGGGCCTGAAGGACACCACCACCGGTGACACCCTGTGCTCGCAGGAGCACCCGATCATCCTGGAGCGCATGGTATTCCCGGAGCCGGTCATCTCGATGGCCGTCGAACCGAAGACCAAGTCCGACCAGGAAAAGATGGGTCTGGCCCTCGGCCGCCTGGCCCAGGAAGATCCGTCGTTCCGCGTCAAGACCGACGAAGAATCCGGCCAGACCATCATCTCGGGCATGGGCGAGCTGCACCTGGACATCATCGTTGACCGCATGAAGCGCGAGTTCAACGTTGAAGCCAACGTCGGCAAGCCGCAGGTGGCCTACCGCGAAACGATCCAGCTGGCTGACGTCAAGTCGGACTACAAGCACGCCAAGCAGTCCGGTGGTAAGGGTCAGTACGGTCACGTCGTGATCGAGCTGTCGCCGATCACCGCTGAAGACCGTGCCGATCCCAAGATCGGTCCGAACATCAAGGACGATTTCCTGTTCGTCAACGACATCACCGGTGGCGTGATTCCGAAGGAATTCATCCCGTCGATCGAAAAGGGCCTGCGCGAAACCATCACCAGCGGTCCGCTGGCTGGCTTCCCGGTCGTGGACGTGAAGGTGAAGCTGGTGTTCGGCTCGTACCATGACGTCGACTCCTCGGAAATGGCGTTCAAGCTGGCTTCGTCGATGGCCTTCAAGCAGGGCTTCGCCAAGGCAAAGCCGGTCCTGCTGGAGCCGATCATGAAGGTCGAGATCGTGACCCCGGAGGATTACCAGGGTGACGTGATGGGCGACGTCAGCCGTCGTCGTGGCGTGCTGCAGGGTTCGAGCACCACCGGTGACGGTTCGGCCAGCATCATCAACGCGATGATCCCGCTGGGTGAAATGTTCGGTTACGCCACCTCGCTGCGTTCGCAGACCCAGGGTCGTGCGACGTTCACGATGGAATTCGACCACTACGAGCCGGCGCCGAACAACATCGCCGAAACCGTGATCAAGAAGGCCTGAGCGTAAGCTCGGGTTCTCATCTCCCTCTTTCTGATATCCAAGGTATACAACAATGGCAAAGGGTAAGTTCGAGCGCACCAAGCCGCACGTCAACGTCGGCACCATCGGTCACGTCGATCATGGCAAGACCACGCTGACTGCTGCGCTGACCAAGATCGGCGCAGAGCGCTTCGGTGGCGAATTCAAGGATTACTCCGCGATCGACGCGGCGCCGGAAGAGAAGGCGCGTGGCATCACGATCTCGACCGCACACGTCGAATACGAATCCGAAAACCGTCATTACGCCCACGTTGATTGCCCGGGCCATGCTGACTACGTCAAGAACATGATCACCGGTGCTGCCCAGATGGACGGCGCGATCCTG
>NZ_JAGGRL010000015.1:2500-5482 GCF_018612915.1 Stenotrophomonas sp. ISL-67
AGCTGCTGGAAGCGAACCTGGTGAACTGAAATATCTAAGTAACCAGAGGAAAAGAAATCAACCGAGATTCCCTGAGTAGCGACGAGCGAACGGGGACTAGCCCTTAAGCTGGAATGGTTCTAGAAAAACAGCCTGGAACGGCTGGCCATAGAAGGTGATAGCCCTGTATTTAAAAGGGCCACTCCAGTGAAGACGAGTAGGGCGGGGCACGTGAAACCCTGTCTGAACATGGGGGGACCATCCTCCAAGGCTAAATACTACTGACCGACCGATAGTGAACCAGTACCGTGAGGGAAAGGCGAAAAGAACCCCGGAGAGGGGAGTGAAATAGATCCTGAAACCGTGTGCGTACAAGCAGTAGGAGCTCGAAAGAGTGACTGCGTACCTTTTGTATAATGGGTCAGCGACTTACTGTTCGTGGCAAGCTTAACCGTATAGGGGAGGCGAAGGGAAACCGAGTCTGATAAGGGCGCATAGTCGCGGGCAGTAGACCCGAAACCGGGTGATCTAGTCATGGCCAGGGTGAAGGTGCCGTAACAGGTACTGGAGGCCCGAACCCACGTCTGTTGCAAAAGACGGGGATGAGCTGTGATTAGGAGTGAAAAGCTAATCGAACCCGGAGATAGCTGGTTCTCCTCGAAAGCTATTTAGGTAGCGCCTCATATGTATCCTCTCGGGGGTAGAGCACTGTTATGGCTAGGGGGTCATCGCGACTTACCAAACCATTGCAAACTCCGAATACCGAGACGGACTGTATGGGAGACACACGGCGGGTGCTAACGTCCGTCGTGAAAAGGGAAACAACCCAGACCCACAGCTAAGGTCCCAAATTCACTGCTAAGTGGAAAACCATGTGGAAAGGCACAGACAGCCAGGAGGTTGGCTTAGAAGCAGCCACCCTTTAAAGAAAGCGTAATAGCTCACTGGTCGAGTCGGTCTGCGGGGAAGATTTAACGGGGCTAAGCAGTGAACCGAAGCTTGGGGTGTGCATATTTATATGTACGCGGTAGAGGAGCGTTCCGTAAGCCGTTGAAGGTGGATTGAGAAGTCTGCTGGAGGTATCGGAAGTGCGAATGCTGACATGAGTAACGATAATGCGGGTGAAAAACCCGCACGCCGAAAGCCCAAGGTTTCCTTGCGCAACGTTAATCGGCGCAGGGTGAGTCGGCCCCTAAGGCGAGGACGAAAGTCGTAGTCGATGGGAAGCAGGTTAATATTCCTGCACCTCGCGTAAGTGCGATGGAGGGACGGAGAAGGTTAGGTGTACCCGGCGTTGGTTGTCCGGGGGAAAGGCGGTAGGTTTGGATCTTTGGCAAATCCGGGATCCTTTAAGACCGAGCACCGAGACGAGTCTTTAAGACAAAGTCACTGATACCACGCTTCCAGGAAAAGCTCCTAAGCTTCAGCTTACGCAGACCGTACCGTAAACCGACACAGGTGGGTAGGATGAGAATTCTCAGGCGCTTGAGAGAACTCGGGTGAAGGAACTAGGCAACATGGCACCGTAACTTCGGGAGAAGGTGCGCCCTTTTTGGTGGCTCATGCGAGCTATAGCTGAAGAGGGCCGCAGAAACCAGGCCGCTGCGACTGTTTATCAAAAACACAGCACTCTGCAAACACGAAAGTGGACGTATAGGGTGTGACGCCTGCCCGGTGCTGGAAGGTTAATTGATGGGGTCAGCCGCAAGGCGAAGCTCTTGATCGAAGCCCCAGTAAACGGCGGCCGTAACTATAACGGTCCTAAGGTAGCGAAATTCCTTGTCGGGTAAGTTCCGACCTGCACGAATGGCGTAACGACAGCGGCGCTGTCTCCACCCGAGACTCAGTGAAATTGAAATCGCTGTGAAGATGCAGCGTTCCCGTGGCAAGACGGAAAGACCCCGTGAACCTTTACTATAGCTTTACACTGAACGTTGAGTTCGTCTGTGTAGGATAGGTGGGAGGCTATGAAACCATGGCGCTAGCTGTGGTGGAGCCATCCTTGAAATACCACCCTGTCGTGCTTGACGTTCTAACCTGGGCCCATTATCTGGGTCGGGGACCGTGTATGGTGGGTAGTTTGACTGGGGCGGTCTCCTCCTAAAGAGTAACGGAGGAGCTCGAAGGTACGCTCAGCGCGGTCGGACATCGCGCACTGTGTGCAAAGGCATAAGCGTGCTTGACTGCAAGATCGACGGATCAAGCAGGTAGGAAACTAGGACTTAGTGATCCGGTGGTTCTGTATGGAAGGGCCATCGCTCAACGGATAAAAGGTACTCCGGGGATAACAGGCTGATACCGCCCAAGAGTTCATATCGACGGCGGTGTTTGGCACCTCGATGTCGGCTCATCACATCCTGGGGCTGTAGTCGGTCCCAAGGGTATGGCTGTTCGCCATTTAAAGTGGTACGCGAGCTGGGTTCAGAACGTCGTGAGACAGTTCGGTCCCTATCTGCCATGGGCGTTGGAGATTTGAGAGGGGCTGCTCCTAGTACGAGAGGACCGGAGTGGACGAACCTCTGGTGTTCCGGTTGTCACGCCAGTGGCATTGCCGGGTAGCTATGTTCGGAAGCGATAACCGCTGAAAGCATCTAAGCGGGAAGCGCGCCTCAAGATGAGATCTCCCGGGGCACAAGCCCCCTGAAGGAACCATATAGACTATGTGGTTGATAGGTCAGGTGTGTAAGTACAGCAATGTATTGAGCTAACTGATACTAATGATCCGTGTGGCTTGACCATATAACCTCAAGTTGCCTTGGCCGACATGACATGTCGATAGATACCAAGTGCACGCTACGTCACAAGAACTATGAGAGGCAGGCGCAGTATGGCCGTGCTTTTTCCCCAAGGGAAAATCACGTACATCGCGACGCTCCAACCGTCTCCCTGGTGAAATTAGCGCTGTGGAACCACCCGATCCCATCCCGAACTCGGAAGTGAAACGCAGCTGCGCCGATGGTAGTGTGGCTCAAGCCATGCGAGAGTAGGTCATCGCCAGGGTTT
>NZ_JAGGRL010000001.1:0-478286 GCF_018612915.1 Stenotrophomonas sp. ISL-67
GCGCTTCGCGATTCGTGAAGGTGGCCGTACCGTCGGCGCCGGCGTGGTCTCCAAGATCATCGCGTAATCTGCTAGACTCTGCGCCCCGATGTTGCCTGGGTAGGGCATCGGGGTTGCAAAAAAACGGGAAAAGAGGCGCAGGACGCACCTCGTGTTCCCCAGACCAGGAAGGGTCGCGCCATTCAGGCAGTGTCAACAGGTCCCCTGTTGACCGCCGCGTTGTATGCGCGCTATACTTTTTGTCTGGGCAGATCGGGAGACCGGTCTGCCTCGATTTTTGAGGTCTACGGAAAGATCTTGTCGCCGCGCAGGAATGTGCGGCGTCTGCATTCAGGATTTTCATGGGACAAGGCAACCCAGAGGCCTTGTCCGTCGCTCTTTTAACGAAGGAACCTACCGCCATGGCGGACCAAAAGATCCGGATTCGGTTGAAGGCGTTCGATCATCGTTTGATCGACCGTTCGGCCAGCGAGATCGTTGAAACGGCAAAGCGGACCGGCGCGCAAGTGCGTGGCCCGATCCCGCTGCCGACCAAGATCGAGCGTTACACCATTCTCGTCTCGCCGCACGTCGACAAGGACGCGCGTGACCAGTACGAGACCCGCACGCACAAGCGCGTGCTCGATATCGTCGATCCGAACGACAAGACCGTGGACGCGCTGATGAAGCTCGAACTGGCTGCCGGCGTCGACGTTCAGATCAAGCTGACCTGAGGACTACGACCATGACGAAGAAATATTCGTTGGGCTTCGTGGGCCGCAAGGCTGGCATGAGCCGCGTGTTTACCGAAGATGGCCAGGCCATCCCGGTGACCCTGATTGAAGCCACCCCGAACCGCATCGCGCAGATCAAGACCGTCGAAGCTGACGGCTACAGCGCCGTGCAGGTGACTGTCGGCGCGCGTCGCGCTGCCCTGGTCAACAAGCCGGAATCCGGCCACTTCGCCAAGGCGAAGGTGGAAGCGGGTCGCGGCTTGTGGGAATTCCGCGTTGAAGACGCGCAGCTCGGCGATTTCGCCGTTGGCGGCGAAGTCAAGGCGGACATCTTTGAAGTTGGCCAGAAGGTCGACGTCCAGGGTGTCACCAAGGGTAAGGGCTTCCAGGGCACCATCAAGCGCTACAACTTCCGTATGGGCGATGCAACCCACGGTAACTCGCTGTCGCATCGCGCGCCGGGTTCACTGGGCCAGCGCCAGACCCCGGGTCGCGTTTTCCCGGGCAAGAAGATGTCGGGCCACATGGGTGCCGTGCAGCAGAGCACGCAGAACCTGGAAGTTGTCAAGGTCGACGTCGAGCGCGGTCTGATCGCGATTCGTGGCGCCGTGCCTGGCGCTGCAGGTGGTGACGTGATCGTGCGTCCGGCTAGCAAGGCATAAGGAGAGATGACGATGGAACTCGTTATCACGGGTAGCAACAACAAGGTCTCGGTCTCCGATGCCGTGTTCGGTCGCGATTTCAGCGAAGATCTGGTCCACCAGGTCGTCGTCGCCTATCGCAACGCCGGCCGCGCCGGCACCAAGGCACAGAAGACTCGCTCTGAAGTGGCTGGTACCACCAAGAAGTCGAAGAAGCAGAAGGGCGGCGGTGCGCGTCATGGCGCGCTGACGGCTCCGATCTTCGTCGGCGGCGGTGTCACCTTCGCGGCCAAGCCGCGCAGCTTCGAGCAGAAGGTCAACCGCAAGCAGTACCGTGCCGCCATGTGCGCGATCCTGTCCGAGCTGAACCGTCAGGGCCGTCTGACCATCGTGGAGTCCTTCGATGTCGAAGCGACCAGCACGAAGGCTCTGATCGCCAAGCTGGCCGGCCTGGAAGTGGGCAAGCGCCCGCTGATCGTCACCGAGGAAGCCACCGAGCACCTGTACCTGTCGGCCCGCAACATTCCCTACGTGGAAGTGCGTGACGTGCAGGGTCTGGACCCGGTGTCGCTGGTCGGTGCCGACACGGTCGTCATCACCGCTGACGCGGTCAAGAAGGTCGAGGAGTGGCTGGTATGAACAGCAACGAAAAAATCTTCAGCGTGCTGCGTGCTCCGCGAGTCTCCGAAAAGACCGCGCGCCTGCAGGAACATTCCAACCAGTATGTCTTCGAGATCTCGAACGAAGCGACCAAGGCCGACGTGAAGGCCGCGGTAGAGCAGTTGTTCGACGTCAAGGTCGAAGCGGTCAACGTGCTGAACGTGAAGGGCAAGAACAAGTCCTTCCGTAACCGCACCGGCCGCCGCGGCGATTGGCGCAAGGCGTACGTGCGTCTCGCCGATGGCCAGTCCATCGATGTAACGGCCAAGGCCTGAGGTACATCCCATGCCATTGATGAAATTCAAGCCCACTTCCCCCGGCCGCCGTTCGGCCGTGCGCGTGGTTACGCCCGATCTGCACAAGGGCGCACCGCACGCAGCGTTGCTGGAGCCGAAGAGCAATACCGGTGGTCGTAACCACCACGGTCGCATCACCACCCGTCACGTGGGCGGTGGTCACAAGCAGCATTACCGTCTGATTGACTTCAAGCGCAACAAGGAAGGCATTCCGGCGCGCGTGGAACGCATCGAATACGATCCGAACCGCACCGCCCATATCGCCCTGCTGTGCTACGTCGACGGCGAGCGCCGCTACATCATCGCACCGAAGGGCCTGAAGGCCGGTGACCAGGTGATCGCGGGTTCGGATGCGCCGATCAAGACCGGCAACACCCTGCCGCTGCGCAACATCCCGGTCGGTACCACCATCCACGGCATCGAACTGAAGCCGGGCAAGGGTGCCCAGATCGCGCGTGCCGCCGGCGCTGCCGTGCAGCTCGTCGCTCGTGAAGGCGTCTTCGCCACCCTGCGCCTGCGCTCGGGTGAAATGCGCAAGGTGCCGGTCGAGTGCCGCGCCACCATCGGTGAAGTCGGCAACGACGAACACAACCTGGAAAAGCTGGGCAAGGCTGGCGCGAAGCGCTGGCGCGGTGTCCGCCCGACCGTTCGTGGTGCTGCCATGAACCCGGTTGACCACCCGCACGGTGGTGGTGAGGCGAAGGCCGGCCAGGGTAATCCGCATCCGGTCACCCCGTGGGGTGTTCCGACCAAGGGTTACAAGACGCGCAAGAACAAGCGCACCCAGCAATTCATCGTCCGCGATCGTAGGGGCTAATCGACCATGGCACGTTCACTCAAGAAGGGCCCGTTCGTCGATCACCACCTCGTCAAGAAGGTGGAGGCCGCTGCGGGTAGCAAGAAGCCGATCAAGACCTGGTCGCGCCGTTCGATGATCCTGCCGGAAATGGTAGGCATCACCATCGCCGTTCATAACGGTAAGAACCACGTTCCGGTGCTCGTCAACGAGAACATGGTCGGCCACAAGCTCGGCGAATTTGCCATCACCCGGACCTTCAAGGGTCACGGTGGTGACAAGAAGTCGGGCAAGTAAGGAGAGATGACAATGGAAGCGAAAGCAATCCTGCGCTCCGCGCGCATCTCTGCGCAGAAAGCCCGCCTGGTCGCTGACCAGGTGCGCGGCCTGCCGGCCGAGCGTGCGGTAAACCTGCTGAAGTTCTCGGACAAGAAGGCTGCCCACCTGATCAAGAAGGTGGTGGAGTCGGCTATTGCCAATGCCGAGAACAACCAGGGCGCCGACGTCGACGAGCTGAAGGTTCAGACCATCATGGTAGATGAAGGTCCGACCCTGAAGCGTTTCATGGCGCGGGCGAAAGGCCGCGGCACCCGCATCCTCAAGCGCACCAGCCACATCACTGTGGTTGTGGGCGCCGGCAAGTAAGCGGAAAGGAAAACACCATGGGTCATAAAGTTCATCCGATTGGTATCCGCCTCGGCATCTCCAAGGACTGGAACTCCAAGTGGTACGCCAACAAGGCCGAGTTTGCTGGTTATCTGGCAGCCGACCTGAAGGTGCGGGAAATGCTGCGCAAGAAGCTCGCGCAGGCCGGCATCAGCAAAATCCTCATCGAACGTCCGGCGAAGACCGCCCGCGTGACGATCCACACCGCCCGTCCGGGCGTGGTGATCGGCAAGCGTGGTGAGGACATCGAGAAGCTGCGCAAGGAAGTGAGCGAAATGATGGGCGTCCCGGCGCACATCAACGTCACCGAAGTGCGCAAGCCCGAGCTGGACGCACAGCTGGTTGCCGAGTCGATCGCGCAGCAGCTGGAGCGTCGCATCATGTTCCGCCGCGCCATGAAGCGCTCGGTCGGCAACGCGATGCGCCTCGGTGCCCTGGGCATCAAGGTCAACGTGGGTGGCCGCTTGAACGGTGCTGAAATCGCCCGTTCGGAGTGGTACCGCGAAGGCCGCGTGCCGCTGCACACGCTGCGTGCCGACATCGACTATGGCTTCGCTGAAGCCAAGACGACCTACGGCATCATCGGCATCAAGGTCTGGATCTACAAGGGCGAGGTTTTCGATTTCTCCCAGGTTGGCCAGGAAAAGCAGGACGACTCCCCGTCGCGCAACGATCGTAACGATCGCGGCGACCGCGGTGACCGTCAGCGCCCGGCTCGTGAAGCGAGGTAACGACAATGTTGCAACCCAAGCGAACCAAGTACCGCAAGGTACACAAGGGCCGTAACGATGGCCTGAGCTGGAGCGCCAACGCTGTCAGCTTCGGCGAGTACGGCCTCAAGGCAACCGCCCACGGTCAGCTGACCGCGCGCCAGATCGAAGCGGCTCGCCGTTCGATCAGCCGCTACGTCAAGCGCGGCGGCAAGATGTGGATCCGAGTGTTCCCCGACAAGCCGATCACCAAGAAGCCCATCGAAGTCCGAATGGGTTCTGGTAAGGGCAACGTGGAGTACTGGGTAGCCCAGATCCAGCCCGGCCGCATGATCTATGAAATTGAAGGTGTGGGCGAAGACGTGGCACGCGAGGCGTTCCGCCTGGCAGCTGCCAAGCTCTCCGTGACCACCACTTTCGTGACCCGGACGGTGATGTGATGGATATCAAACAACTTCGCGAAAAGTCGGCTGACGATCTGAAGTCCCACCTGACCGATCTGCGTAAGGAGCAGTTCTCGCTCCGCATGCAGCAGGTCACCGGGCAGCTGCCGAAGACTCACGAAACCCGCCGGGTCCGCCGCGAGATTGCTCGCGTCAAGACCCTGCTCGGCAGCAACAAGTAAGGATGGCCGCGATGAGCGAAACTACTGAAAACAAGACGCTGCGCACGGTCCAAGGCCGTGTCGTCAGCAACAAGATGGACAAGACGGTCACCGTGCTGGTGGAACGCCTGGTCAAGCATGCCCTGTACGGCAAGTACCTGAAGCGTTCGACCAAGCTCCACGCGCATGATGCCGATAACGCCTGCAACGAAGGCGACGTCGTGCTGGTGACCGAGATTGCTCCGATGTCCAAGACCAAGAACTGGCGCGTGGTGGAAGTCATCACGCGTGCGGCTCAATAAGGAGATCTGAATCATGATCCAGATGCAGAGCTACCTCGAGGTCGCGGACAATTCCGGTGCCAAGGAAGTGATGTGCATCAAGGTGCTGGGCGGCTCCAAGCGTCGCTACGCGCACATCGGTGACATCATCAAGGTCACCGTGAAGGATGCAATTCCGCGCGGCAAGGTCAAGAAGGGTGAAGTGTTCGACGCCGTCGTGGTGCGTACCCGCAAGGGTGTGCGTCGCGCCGATGGCTCGCTGATCCGTTTCGACGCCAATGCCGCTGTCCTGCTCAACAACAAGCAGGAGCCGATCGGCACCCGCATCTTCGGACCGGTGACGCGTGAACTTCGCAACGAGAAGTTCATGAAGATCGTCTCGCTCGCTCCCGAAGTGCTGTGAGCGACAGGAGATAATCATGGCTAACCGTATCAAGAAGGGCGACCAGGTCGTCGTCAACACCGGCAAGGACAAGGGCAAGCAGGGCGAAGTCGTCCGCGTCGACGGCGATCGTGTGATCGTTGCCAACGTGAACATCGTCAAGCGCCACACCAAGCCGAACCCGCAGGCAGGCGTTGCCGGCGGCGTGGTCGAGCGTGAAGCGTCGATCCATATCTCCAACGTGAATGTGCTCAACCCGGCTTCGGGCAAGGGCGAGCGCGTTGGCTTCAAGGTGCTGGAGGATGGACGCAAACTGCGTGTGTTCCGCTCCAGCGGTGAGGCGCTCGACGCCTGAGGAATGAGAAGATGAGTTCCCGTCTCGAAAAGTTCTACCAGGAAGAAGTGGTGCCGGCGCTGATGAAGCAGTTCGGCTACACCAATCCGATGCAGGTCCCGAAGCTGGTCAAGGTCACCCTGAACATGGGTGTCGGCGAAGCGGCGACCAACAAGAAGATCCTGGAAAATGCCGTCGCCGACATGGCCAAGGTCTCCGGCCAGAAGCCGATCGTGACCAAGTCCCGCGTCTCGGTGGCTTCGTTCAAGATCCGCGATGGTTGGCCGATCGGCTGCAAGACCACGCTGCGTCGCGCCAAGATGTATGAGTTCCTGGATCGCCTGATCAACGTCTCGCTGCCGCGCGTGCGCGACTTCCGTGGTGTCTCGGGTCGTTCCTTCGACGGTCGCGGCAACTTCAACATGGGTGTGAAGGAACAGATCATCTTCCCGGAAATCGACTTCGACGCTGTCGACGCGATCCGCGGCATGGATATCGCCATCACCACCACCGCCAAGACCGATGCGGAAGCAAAGGCGCTGCTCGCAGCGTTCAAGTTCCCGTTCCGTAACTGATACGTCGAGGAATCCGAAATGGCAAAGACCTCCATGGTCAACCGCGACCTGAAGCGTGCGAAGCTGGCCGTCAAGTACGCCGGCAAGCGTGAAGAGCTGAAGAAGATCATCTCCAGCGCGACCGCTTCGTACGACGAAAAGGCCGAGGCAGTGGTCAAGCTGCAGAAGCTGCCGCGCGATTCGTCGCCGAGCCGTCACCGCAACCGTTGCGAGCTCTCGGGCCGCCCGCGTGGCGTGTACAGCAAGTTCGGCCTCGGTCGCAACAAGCTGCGTGAAGCCACCATGCGTGGCGACGTGCCGGGCCTGCGCAAGGCCAGCTGGTAAGGGATTCGTCCCTGCAGCACGGGGTGGGCCTGTTCAGGTCACCCCGACGTGAAGAGTCCGACCCCGGTCGGGCTCTTTTTGTCGTATACTCCCGCGTCTCACCCGGCGGCAAGGGGTGGGGTAGGGCGCTGTAATAACTAGAACGTCGGGCCGCAAGGCCCATTCCAAAAAGCAAGATTTTCGCGAAAGCGGATATCGGTGCACTCAAAGGTATCGACTATGAGCATGACTGATCCCATCGCCGACCTGCTGGTACGCATCAAGAATGCGGCCGCGGTTGGCAAGCAGACGGTGAAGGCACCGTCCTCCAAGATCAAGGTTGCAATCGCAGAAGTGTTGAAGGCCGAAGGCTACATCACCGACCTGCGCGTGACCCCGATCGAGAACAACAAGGCCGAGCTTGAAATCGTCCTGAAGTATTTCGAGGGCAAGCCGGTCATCGAGACCCTGAAGCGCTTCTCGCGTTCGGGTCTGCGCCAGTACCGTGGCAAGTCCGAGCTGCCGAAGGTCCTCAACGGCCTGGGCATCTCCATCATTTCCACCTCCAAGGGCATCATGACTGATGCGCAGGCGCGCCAGTTGGGCGTCGGCGGCGAAGTCCTGTGCTTCGTGGCCTAAGGCGAGAAGGAGAAACTTATGTCCCGCGTAGCCAAGAAGCCGGTCAACCTGCCCAAGGGCGTTGAACTGAACATCCAGCCGGAATCCGTCAGCGTGAAGGGCCCGAAGGGCACCCTGGTGCTGCCGAAGGTTGCTGGCGTTGAAATCTCCGTTGCAGACGGCGTTGCAAGCCTGTCCGCCAGCAATGACGACCTGCTGGCCCTCACCGGCACGGTGCGCGCCATCCTGGCCAACATGGTCAAGGGCGTCACCGATGGCTTCGAGCGCAAGCTTGAGCTGGTTGGCGTGGGTTACCGCGCTGCCATGCAGGGCAAGGACCTGAACCTGTCGCTCGGGTTCTCGCATCCGGTTGTTTACGTGGCGCCGGAAGGCATCACGCTGTCGACCCCGACCCAGACCGAAATTCTGGTCCAGGGCACCGACAAGCAGCTGGTGGGCGAAGTTGCCGCCAAGATCCGCGCTTACCGCAAGCCGGAGCCCTACAAGGGCAAGGGTGTGAAGTACGCCGGCGAAGTCATCATTCGTAAGGAAGCCAAGAAGGCGTAAACGCGAGTCCCTCGCAAGAGCCCGCACATCCATGTGCGGACTTTCAACGGGAAAAGCCAAGCCTTCAGCTTTCAAGGAAAAAGATCATGAACAAGAACATTGCTCGCCTGCGTCGCGCCAAGTCCACCCGTGCACACATCCGTGTCCTCGGCGTGCCGCGTCTGTCGGTGCTGCGCACCGGTCAGCACCTGTACGCCCAGGTCTTCACCGCCGACGGCTCCAAGGTGCTGGCTGCCGCCAACACCACCCAGGCCGACGTCAAGGAAGGCCTGAAGAACGGCAAGAACAGCGACGCCGCCGCCAAGGTCGGCAAGCTGGTTGCCGAGCGCGCCAAGGCTGCGGGCATCGAGAAGGTCGCTTTCGACCGCTCGGGCTACCGCTACCACGGCCGCATCAAGGCACTGGCCGATGCAGCCCGCGAAGGCGGCCTGCAGTTCTAAGGGATAAGGAAGCGGGGCTGGTCCCCGCTTCCGCCTGCCTGCCGGCACGGGTTGTGCCGGGCGACGTCCCTCTTCTGCAGGGGCTCTCGATCCACCGCGTCATTCCACAGCTATAAGCGGCCCTGAGCCGTACATACCCAATCAATCAAGGAATCAACATGGCAGAAGAACGTCAGCAGCGGGGTCGCGATCGCGACCGTAACCGCGAAGAGAAAGTCGACGACGGCATGATCGAGAAGCTGGTCGCGGTAAACCGCGTCAGCAAGACCGTCAAGGGTGGTCGTCAGTTCACCTTCACCGCACTGACCGTGGTCGGTGACGGCGCAGGCAAGGTCGGTTTCGGTTACGGCAAGGCGCGTGAAGTGCCGGTCGCCATCCAGAAGTCGATGGAGCAGGCTCGCAAGAACCTGGCCGACGTCGATCTGAACAACGGCACCCTGTGGCACCCGGTCAAGTCCGGCCACGGTGCAGCCCGCGTGTTCATGATGCCGGCTTCGGAAGGTACGGGCGTCATCGCCGGTGGTGCCATGCGCGCCGTGCTGGAAGCCGTTGGCGTCAAGAACGTGCTGGCCAAGGCCGTCGGTTCGCGCAACCCGATCAACCTGGTTCGCGCCACGCTGAAGGGTCTGTCGGAAATGCAGTCGCCGGCCCGCATCGCGGCCAAGCGCGGCAAGAAGGTGGAGGATCTCAACCATGGCTGATGACACCGTCAAGACCGTCAAGGTCCGTCTGGTTGGCGGCCTGCGTGGCACCCAGTCGCGTCACCGCCTGTCGGTGCGTGCCCTGGGCCTGAACAAGCTCAACGATGTGCGTGTCCTGAAGGACAGCCCGCAGGTTCGCGGTCTGATCAACAAGGTCCACTACCTCGTCAAGGTTGAGGAATAATCCAATGACCCTGCATCTCAATGAACTGAGCCCGGCACCGGGCGCGCGCAAAGAGCGCACCCGCGTCGGCCGTGGTATCGGCTCCGGCCTGGGCAAGACCTGTGGCCGCGGCCACAAGGGTTCTTTCGCCCGTAAGGGTGGCGGCAAGATCAAGGCAGGCTTCGAAGGCGGCCAGACCCCCATGCAGCGTCGTCTGCCGAAGGTCGGTTTCCGTTCCAAGATTGCCAAGGACACTGCCGAAGTGCTGTCGTACCACTTGGATCGCCTGGAAGCTGGCGAGATCGATTTCGCCGCGCTGCGCGCTGCGAAGCTGGTCCCGAGCACGGCCAAGCAGGCCAAGATCGTCATGAAGGGTGGCCTGACCAAGGCCTTCACCCTGAAGGGCATCGCAGCAACGGCCGGTGCCAAGGCCGCGATCGAAGCTGCCGGCGGCAGCGTACAGGAGTAAGACATGGCGCAAGCTGGCATTGGTAACCTGGGCGGCGGGCTCGGCAAGTTCACGGAACTTCGCCAGCGTCTGCTGTTCGTCGTCGGGGCGTTGATCGTCTACCGCATCGGCTGTTATGTGCCGGTGCCGGGCGTCAATCCCGATGCCATGCTTGCGCTCATGCAGGCGCAGGGCGGCGGCATCGTGGACATGTTCAACATGTTCTCGGGCGGCGCCCTGCACCGTTTCAGCATTTTCGCGCTGAACGTGATGCCGTACATTTCGGCATCCATCGTGATGCAGCTGGCGGTCCACATCTTCCCGGCGCTCAAGGCGCTGCAGAAGGAAGGTGAGTCCGGCCGTCGCAAGATCACCCAATATTCCCGCATCGGCGCCGTGTTGTTGGCGGTGGTGCAGGGCGGCAGCATCGCGCTGGCGCTGCAGAACCAGCTGTCCCCGACTGGCGCGCCGGTCGTTTACGCGCCGGGCATGGGCTTCGTGCTCACCGCCGTGGTCGCGTTGACCGCCGGTACCATCTTCCTGATGTGGGTCGGCGAGCAGGTCACTGAGCGCGGCATCGGCAACGGTGTGTCGCTGATCATCTTCGCCGGCATCGTGGCGGGCCTGCCGACTGCGGTCATCCACACCTTCGATGCCTTCCGCGAAGGCAACCTGCAGTTCATCCAGCTGCTGCTGATCGCGCTGGTGGTGTTGGCCTTCACCTTCTTCGTGGTGTTCGTCGAACGCGGCCAGCGCCGCATCACGGTGAACTACGCACGTCGCCAGGGTGGCCGCAACGCGTACATGAACCAGACCTCGTTCCTGCCGTTGAAGCTGAACATGGCGGGCGTGATCCCGGCCATCTTCGCCTCCAGCATCCTGGCGTTCCCGACCACGCTGGCCATGTGGTCCGGCCAGGCCAGCTCGGCCACCTGGCTGCAGAAGGTGGCCAACGCCCTGGGTCCTGGCGAGCCGCTGCACATGATTGTGTTCGCTGCGCTGATCAGTGGTTTCGCGTTCTTCTACACCGCGCTGGTATTCAACTCGCAGGAAACCGCCGACAACCTGAAGAAGTCGGGCGCGCTGATTCCGGGCATCCGTCCGGGCAAGGCTACTGCCGATTACATCGACGGCGTGCTGACCCGCCTGACCGCAGCCGGCTCGGCCTACCTGGTGATCGTCTGCCTGCTGCCGGAAATCATGCGCACGCAGCTGAACGCGTCCTTCTACTTCGGCGGCACCTCGCTGCTGATCGTGGTGGTGGTGGTGATGGACTTCATTGCGCAGATCCAGGCGCACCTGATGTCGCACCAGTACGAGAGCCTGTTGAAGAAGGCCAACCTGAAGGGCGGCAACCGCGGCGGTTTTGCCCGCGGCTGATTGGCCTGTTACACTATCGTCTTCCTGACGTGATGGTCCTCCGCTTCGCGGACCTGGCCACACAAACGAAGGGCGGCCCCCGCAGCGGTTCCGGGTGGGGGTGAGATCGGGTCGTCCCGCGCGGGAGTAGCGCGGGCGGCGCCGGAAGAAGGCTCGAAAGGGTCGTTTTCCGGAGTCAACCTGATCCGGCGCCGGAGCCTGGGCACACTCCCTGGGCCGGGTCCATGAAACCTTTCAGGTTTCACGGGCTTCCATGTAAACCGGAACCTTGTTAGTATCGCTAGTTCACTTTTTTGATCCATCCTGCCGGATCGGCGCGCCTTGGGTGCGCTGTCGGCCATCACTCAGCTGGAGAACCGCGTCATGGCGCGTATTGCAGGCGTCAACCTGCCAGCCCAGAAGCACGTCTGGGTCGGGTTGCAAAGCATTTACGGCATCGGCCGTACCCGTTCGAAGAAGGTCTGCGACGCTGCAGGCGTGACCTCGACCACCAAGATCCGCGATCTGTCGGAGCCGGAAATCGAGCGTCTGCGCTCGGAAGTGGCCAAGTACATCGTGGAAGGCGATCTGCGCCGTGAAATCGGTATCGCGATCAAGCGCCTGATGGACCTGGGCTGCTACCGCGGTCTGCGTCACCGCCGCGGCCTGCCGCTGCGTGGTCAGCGCACCCGTACCAACGCCCGCACCCGCAAGGGCCCGCGCAAGGCGATCAGGAAGTAAGGGACCTAAGAAATGGCTAAGCCCGTCGCTAAGACCAAGAAGAAGATCAAGCGCGTCGTCACTGACGGCGTTGCCCACGTCCACGCTTCTTTCAACAACACCATCGTGACCATCACCGACCGCCAGGGCAACGCTCTGTCGTGGGCGACGTCCGGTGGCGCTGGCTTCCGCGGTTCGCGTAAGTCCACCCCGTTCGCTGCCCAGGTGGCTGCCGAGAAAGCCGGCCGCGCCGCGCTGGATTACGGCGTCAAGTCCCTGGAAGTCCGCATCAAGGGCCCGGGTCCGGGTCGTGAGTCGGCCGTGCGCTCGCTGAACAACGTGGGCTACAAGATCACCAACATCATCGACGTGACGCCAATCCCGCACAACGGGTGCCGTCCGCCGAAGAAGCGTCGCGTCTAAAGGAGCGATAAGAAATGGCTCGTTATATCGGTCCTACCTGTAAGCTCGCCCGCCGCGAAGGCGCCGACCTTTCCCTCAAGAGCCCGGCCCGTGCGCTGGACTCCAAGTGCAAGCTGGAGCAGAAGCCCGGCCAGCACGGCGCGACCGCCCGCAAGGGCAAGCTGTCCGACTACGCCACCCAGCTGCGTGAAAAGCAGAAGGTCAAGCGTATCTACGGTCTGCTGGAGCGTCAGTTCCGCAACTACTACAAGAAGGCCTCGACCAAGAAGGGCAACACCGGCGAGAACCTGCTGCAGCTGTTGGAAACCCGCCTGGACAACGTCGTCTATCGCATGGGCTTCGCTGTGACCCGTCCGGCTGCGCGTCAGCTGGTCTCGCACCGCGGTGTCACTGTGAACGGCAAGTCGGTCAACCTGGCTTCGTACCAGGTCAAGGCTGGCGACGCTGTCGCTCTGTCCGAGAAGGCTGCCAAGCAGCTGCGCGTTCAGGAAGCCCTGACCGTGTCCAAAACGCATGACCTGCGCCCGACGTGGATCGAAGTGGATGCCGACAAGTTCGCTGGCATCTTCAAGGCCGTGCCGGATCGTTCGGACCTGCCTGCGGATATCAACGAAGCGCTGATCGTCGAGTTGTATTCGAAGTAATTCACATTGGAGAGCCCCCGGCGACGGCCGGGGGTTCACTAGGAGAACCCGCAACATGACGGTTACCGCCAACCAGGTTCTGCGTCCTCGTGGTCCGCAGATCGAACGCCTTACCGACACCCGCGCCAAGGTCGTTATCGAACCCTTGGAGCGTGGTTACGGGCATACGCTGGGCAACGCCCTGCGTCGCGTGCTGCTGTCGTCCATCCCGGGCTTCGCCATCACGGAAGTTGAGATCGACGGCGTACTGCACGAGTACACCACGCTCGAAGGCCTGCAGGAGGACGTTCTCGAAGTCCTGCTCAACCTGAAGGACGTGGCAATCCGTATGCACACCGGTGACAGCGCAACCCTGTCGCTGTCCAAGCAGGGTCCGGGTGTCGTGACTGCTGCCGATATCAAGGTCGACCACAACGTCGAGATCCTCAACACGGATCATGTCATCTGCCACCTGACCAAGGACACGGCAGTCAACATGCGTTTGAAGATCGAGCGTGGTTTCGGCTATCAGCCGGCGGCTGCGCGTCGTCGTCCGGATGAAGAAACCCGTGCCATCGGTCGTCTGGTCCTGGACGCCTCGTTCTCGCCGGTCCGTCGCGTCGCCTATTCGGTGGAAGCGGCCCGCGTCGAACAGCGTACCGACCTGGACAAGCTGGTGCTGGACATCGAAACCAACGGCACGATCGATGCCGAGGAAGCCGTGCGCACCGCCGCCGACATCCTCAGCGATCAGCTGTCGGTCTTCGGTGACTTCACCCACCGCGACCGCGGTGCAGCCAAGCCGGCCAACAACGGTGTGGATCCGGTGCTGCTGCGCCCGATCGACGATCTGGAACTGACCGTGCGTTCGGCCAACTGCCTCAAGGCCGAGAGCATCTACTACATCGGCGATCTGATCCAGAAGACCGAAGTGGAACTGCTCAAGACCCCGAACCTCGGCAAGAAGTCGCTGACCGAGATCAAGGAAGTCCTCGCCCAGCGCGGTCTTTCGCTCGGCATGAAGCTGGAGAACTGGCCGCCGGCCGGTGTCGCCCAGCACGGCATGCTCGGCTGATCCAGCGCCACAGTTTTACCCCGCACCTTCGGGTGCGGGGGCTTTACCCGCAGTACCTCGCATCGACAGGCGCCAGCCTGCGGTGACGGTCGGCCAGGAGGGCCGGCACCGGACCATCCGCAGTCCAAGCAACAACGCCGGGAAGGCGACAGCGATACCCAACCGATCCAACATTCTTTCAAGGAACATCCGTCATGCGTCACATGAAATCCGGCCGCAAGTTCAGCCGTACCAGCGCTCACCGCGAAGCAATGTTCAAGAACATGGCCGCGTCGCTGTTCAAGCACGAGCTGATCAAGACCACCCTGCCGAAGGCCAAGGAACTGCGCCGCGTCGCCGAGCCGCTGATCACCCTGGCCAAGGTCGACTCCGTCGCCAACCGTCGTCTGGCCTTCGCGCGCCTGCGTGACAACGAAGCCGTCGGCAACCTGTTCACCACCCTGGGCCCGCGTTACGCGAACCGTCCGGGCGGCTACCTGCGTCTGTTGAAGTGCGGCTTCCGCGCCGGCGACAACGCGCCGATGGCCTACGTCGAACTGGTCGACCGTCCGGCCGCCGTGGCTGAAGCCGTCGAAGAATAATCGACGCGCTTTACCAGAGATTCTTCAGAGAACCCGGCCTTGTGCCGGGTTTTTTGTTGGGTTTGGTTTGGCATCCACGTCAACGTCAACGGCGCAGGTTGCTCGCTGCTCACTGCGGGGCCCCGGCCGGTGTGGGTTTGCGGGGGGCGCCGTGAACCCGTCCATGGGGGCTCTTACCAAACATCCATGTTTGGTAAAGCCCCCGCAAACCCACCCCGGCCGGTGCCCCCGACACCGGGTCGGTGGCCAAAGGGCCCATCGGCCGGGCGTGGGAGGCTGGCGCCTGAGATAGGCCGGGCACGCCCGGCCCGGCTTCGCCAACGGTAGAGCCGGGCCTTGCCCGGCTGCTGTTGCCCCCATGCGCACCGACCCACCGTCGGGGTCGCGACGGGGGCGGGTTTGCGGGGGCTTTGCGAAACATGGATGTTTCGCAAGAGCCTACACGGACGTATTCACGGCGCCCCCCGCAAACCCGCACCCGGCGCGGCCGGGCAGTGGACGTCTCAGCCGTGCAGCTGTTAGCGCAAACCCTGAAACACACCATATGGCCTACTAAGCCGATGTACGGCAAACGGCCGCAGCCAACACCGCACGGCTCCCTGTTAATCTTGGCGCCTGGACTAACAAGAGTGTTGGCAATGAATCCATTGCGCTGGAATTACCGCGCCCAGTTCCTGCTGGGGTTCCTGGTGTGTGCTGGCCTGCTGGGCTATGCGATCTTCCTGCAGCTGAAGATGGGGCTGGAGCCGTGCCCGCTGTGCATCTTCCAGCGCATCGCCTTCGCCGCCCTGGGCTTGTTGTTCCTGATCGGCGCGCTGCATGGCCCGCGGGATCGGCCCGGGCGGATCACCTATGGCGTGCTGGCCTTCATTGCCGCCGCCGTGGGCATCGGCATTGCCGGGCGCCATGTGTACGTGCAGCTGCTGCCGCAGGACATGGGCTCCAGCTGCGGCCCGCCGCTGTCGTTCCTCAGCGAGACCATGGGACCGTTCGAAGTGTTCCGTACCGTTCTGACCGGTACCGGCAACTGCGGCAACATCGACTGGCAGTTCCTGGGCCTGACCATGCCCATGTGGAGCCTGGTGTGGTTCACCCTGCTGGGCCTCTGGGCGCTGGTGGTCTCGTTCCGCCGTCCTGCCCGTCGCTACTGATCTTTTTTCTGCTGATTTACTGGATATTCCGATGACTGCCTCCGACCGTGCCACCCCCTCTGCCTCGCTGCCGACCGACTGGTCGCCGGAGAGCTGGCGCGGCCGGCCCGCGCTGCAGATGCCGACGTATCCCGATCCGGTGGCGCTGGATGCGTCCTTGCACGAGCTCAAGCGGCTGCCGCCGCTGGTGACGTCCTGGGAGATCCTTTCGCTCAAGCAGCAACTGGCCGACGCCCAGGAAGGCAAGCGTTTCCTGCTGCAGGGCGGCGACTGCGCCGAGAACTTCAGCGACTGCGAATCCGCCACCATCTCCAACCGGCTCAAGGTGCTGCTGCAGATGAGCCTGGTGCTCGTGCACGGCATGCGCAAGCCGGTGATCCGCGTCGGCCGCTTCGCCGGCCAGTATGCCAAGCCGCGTTCGGCCGATACCGAGACCCGCGATGGCGTGACCCTGCCCAGCTACCGCGGCGACGTGATCAACGCGCCCGAATTCACCGAGGCCGCGCGCCTGCCCGATCCGCGCCGCATGCTGCAGGCCCACGCGCACTCGGCCATGACCATGAACTTCGTGCGTGCCCTGATCGACGGTGGCTTCGCCGACCTGCACCATCCCGAGTACTGGAACCTGGAGTGGGTGCGGCATTCGCCGCTGGCCACCGATTACCAGAAGATGGTGTCGTCCATCGGCGATGCGGTGCGCTTCATGGAAACCCTGTCCGGCGCGCAGGTGTACAACCTCAACCGTATCGATTTCTATACCTCGCACGAGGCGCTGCTGCTCCCGTACGAGCAGGCACTTACCCGCCAGGTGCCGCGCCAGCATGGCTGGCTGAACCTGAGTACCCATTATCCGTGGATCGGCATGCGCACCGCCGCACTGGATGGTGCGCACGTCGAGTACCTGCGCGGCGTGCGCAATCCGATTGCGATCAAGGTCGGTCCTTCCGTGCAACCCGACCAGTTGCTGCGCCTGATCGACGTGCTCAACCCCGACGACGAGCCGGGCCGCTTGAGCTTCATCCATCGCATGGGCGCGGCGCAGATCGCCGACAAGCTGCCGCCGCTGCTGGATGCGGTCAAGCGCGATGGCCGTCGCGTGCTGTGGGTGTGCGACGCCATGCATGGCAATACCGAAAGCACCAGCAATGGGTACAAGACGCGGCGCTTCGACAACGTGCGCAGTGAAGTGGAGATGTCGTTCGACCTGCATGCCGCGGCCGGTACGCGGCTGGGCGGCGTGCACCTGGAGCTCACCGGTGAGGATGTCACCGAGTGCACCGGCGGCGCGCGCGAGTTGACCGAACGCGACCTTGAGCGCGCCTATCGTTCTTCGGTCGATCCGCGCCTGAACTATGACCAGTCGTTGGAGATCGCCATGGCGATCGTACGCAAGCAGGGCGGGGCGACCTGACAACCGTCGCGCAGGGTGTGGCTCTACGCCATGGTCATGTCGCCTTTGGCATGCTGGAACTCCTTTGTGATGAACACGGGAGCGTGCATGCACGTGGACTGGCAGATGGCCGCCGCCTACCTTTGGCCGATTGGAATCGCGCTTGCGATAGGCATTACAGGCTGGTGGGCGTTGATGGCGCTCACCCATCGTCTCAAAGGCCGCGATTACCGCCGCGCCCGCATTGCGCGCGTCATCAGCCGGCCGCTGGCGTTCGCGCTGCCGATGCTGGTGCTGATTCCCGCACTGGAAGCCACCCCGCTGGATGGGCGCTGGCTCGACCAGTCGCTGCGCCTGCTGCATATCGGCCTGACGGCGTGCTTCGTCTGGCTGCTGGTGCGCGCGGTCGCCGCCGGCGAACAGGCCATCCTGCGCGACAATCCGATGGAAGTGGCCGACAACCTGGCCGCGCGCCGCATCCAGACCCAGACCCGTGTGCTCAGCCGCGTGCTGATGGGCGCCATCATCCTGGTCGGCGCCTCGATGGTGCTGCTGACCTTCCCGATGGTGCGCCAGATCGGTACCGCGCTGCTGGCCTCGGCCGGCATCATCGGGCTGGTCGCCGGCATCGCGGCCAAACCCGTGTTCGGCAACCTGATCGCCGGCCTGCAGATTGCGTTGACCCAGCCGATCCGGCTCGATGACGTGGTGATCGTCGAAGGCGAATGGGGAAGGGTGGAGGAGATCGGCAGCAGCTACGTGGTGGTGCGGATCTGGGATGAGCGGCGGATGGTGGTGCCGCTGACCTGGTTCATCGAGAACCCCTTCCAGAACTGGACCCGGCGCAGCGCCGATCTGCTCGGTACCGCGTTCCTGTGGCTGGACTACCGCGCGCCGATCGTGGCGATCCGGGGTGAGCTGGAGCGCATCTGCAAGGGTGAAGCGCTGTGGGATGGTCGCGTCTGCGTGACCCAGGTGACCGAAACCACCGAGCACACCCTGCAGGTACGGCTGCTGGTCAGCGCGCGCAATTCAGGCGATGCGTTCGACCTGCGCTGCATCGTGCGCGAACGCATGCTCGACTTCCTCGCGCGCGAACATCCACAGGCGCTGCCGCGTACCCGCGCCGAACTGCTCGAGCGCTCCGATCCGCCGGCCCGCACCCCGCGCTCGCAGCCGGCCGACGACGTGCGCTCGCCCGGCGCAGAGGATGGCCCACCCGCGGTGGTGCCGGTCGACGACCCCGGGCAATCCCAGTAATGCCTGGGCCGGCCAACGGCCGGTGCTACCGTCAGGCATGCGAAGCCCATGGTTGATTGATCCGGATCCCGATGGGCCTGTAATAATTCGTAGCCCCGGCCGTTGGCCGGACACCGCGCGCAGCGCGGCCCAAGCATCCGGAACCGGTTCTTCAACGCTCGCGACCAACACCCCGGCGTTTACACCCAACCGAAGCCAACCCCGCCTACGGCAACAGCGCCTCGGTCCCGAACCGGGGCGGGCGGCGTGCAGCGGTGCGCTGCTCGTAACCATAGGCCAGCTCGATCAACTTCGGCTCGCTCCACGCAGTGCCCATGAACAACAGCCCCAGCGGCAGCCCGTTCACGTGCGCCATCGGCACCGTCAGGCTCGGGTAGCCGGCCACGGCGGCGGCGCTGTAGCTGCCACCCGGGAAGTCATCGCCCTTGCCGGTACGGATCGCCCATGCCGTGCCCGTGGTGGGTGCCACCAGTGCGTCCAGGCGCTCGGCCTTGAGCACCGCGTCGATCCCTTCGGGGCCAGCCAGGCGGCGCGCCTGGGTGCGTGCAGCGATGTACCCGGGGTTGCCCAGGCCGTCTGCCTGCGCGGCCGTTTCCATCAGGTCCTGGCCGAACAGCACCAGCTCCTTGTCGGCATGGGTGCGGTTGAAGGCGATGATCGCGTCCAGGTCGCGCACTGGCGCCTGGTGGCTGGTGAGGTAACGCTGCATGCCGGCCTTGAACTCGTGTAGCAGCACCACGCGTTCGGCGTCTTCCCATTGCCCCTGGGTGGGCAGTTCCACCGGCACTACCACGGCACCGGCATCGCGCAGCACGCCGATCGCGTGCTGCAGGGCCGGGGCCACGCCCGGCTGCTGGTCCAGGGGGCCGTGCAGCACCCCGATGCGCGCGCCGCGCAGGCCGTCCGGGTTCAGGCGCGAGGTGTAGTCATACACGGCCCGCCCGGGCATGGTCGCGGTGGCCGGGTCGGCATCGTCGCGCCCGGCCATCGCGGTCAGCAGGGCGGCGGCGTCTGCCACGTTGCGGGTGATCGGGCCGGCGGTGTCCTGGCTGAAGGAGATCGGCACGATGCCATCGCGGCTGACCAGCCCGACCGTGGGCTTGAGCCCGACCACGCCGTTCACCGCCGCCGGGCAGACGATGCTGCCGTCGGTTTCGGTACCCACTGCAGCGGTCGCCAGGTTGGCCGACACCGCCACCGCGCTGCCGCTGCTGGAGCCGCAGGGGGTGTGGCTGAGCCGGTACGGGTTGCGGGTCTGGCCGCCACGTGCGCTCCAGCCGGAGATGGACTGGCTGGAGCGGAAATTGGCCCATTCGCTGAGGTTGGTCTTGCCCAGGATCAGCGCACCGGCGGCGCGCAGGCGGGTGACCAGGAACGCGTCATCGGGGCGGAAACCGGCCAGCGCCAGCGAGCCGGCGCTGGTGCCCATCGGGCGGGCGCCGATGTTGTCCTTGAGCAGCAGCGGGATGCCGTGCAGCGGGCCTCGCAGTTGGCCGCGGCGGCGCTCGGCGTCCAGCGCTTCCGCTTCCTTCAGCGCATCGGGGTTGAGTTCCAGTACCGCGTTGAGGCGCGGACCGGCCCGGTCCAGCCGGGCAATCCGCTCCAGGTAGGCGCGGGTGAGGGTGACGCTGTCCAGTTCGCCGGCGGCCATCGCGGCCTGCAACTGGGTGATATCGGCTTCGGCGTAGGCGAAGGGGGTGTCGCGCGGAGCCGCACGGGCAGCCGCCTGGGCCTGGTTGAACAAGGGCACCGGCGAAGGCGTGCAACCCAGCAATGCGAAGGCCAACACGAGCGTTGTCAGTGGCGCGCGCATCTGTGTATCCCCGGAACGAGCGCTCAGGCTAACCAGCGCCGCACACGCTTGGCAACTCACGCCGGCGGTTGGGCCGGGCCGTGGCGCTTGCGGATGTCGCGGGCGAGTACGCCGACCACGATGAGGTTGATCACCAGCACCGACCACGAGGCCCAGCCCGGGTGGCGGATGATCGCGAAAATGTCGAACGGCAGGTAGATGCCAGCGGTGACGCAGCCCAGCCAGGAGGCCCAGGCTTTGGCGCGCCAGAGGCCCCAGGCCTCGAACAGATGCAGGATGCCGTACGCCACCATGGCCGCAGCGGCCAGGTGGACGGCATCGGGGCTGATCATGTTGAGCAGCGAGGGCAGGGTGCCGTGATCCGGGTCCAGGCTGAAACGCCGGATCAGGGCATTGACCCCATCGCGCAGTGGCTGCGGGCCGAGCACTTCCAGCCCGGTGGCTGCCAACAGCGCCAGGACCGCCTTGCTGGCTTCCAGCAAGGCGATCAGGTGAAGCCCCGGATGCTTGTGAGGATCCGGGTTGTAGGGCGTGTCGGTCACAAGGGTCCGATCAGCCGCCGCGCGAAGCCTTCTTGCGATCGCTTTCGGTCAGCCCCTTCTTGCGCAGGCGGATTTCCTTCGGGGTGATCTCGACCAGCTCGTCGTCTTCGATGAAGTCCAGGGCCTGTTCCAGCGAGTACTTGATCGCCGGGGTCAGCTGGATCGCGTCGTCCTTGCCCGAAGCGCGCATGTTGGTCAGCGGCTTGGTCTTGATCGCGTTGACGGTCAGGTCGTTGTCCTTGGAATGGATACCGATCAGCTGGCCTTCGTACACGTTGTCGCCTTCGGCGGCGAACAGCTTGCCACGCTCCTGCAGCGGCCCCAGCGAGTAGGCGGGGGTGGCGCCCGGGGCATTGGCGATCATCACGCCGTTCTGGCGCTTGGCGATGGCGCCCTGTTCCTTCGGGCCGTAATGGTCGAACACGTGGAACAGCAGGCCCGAACCCTGGGTCAGGGTCTTGAACTCGTTCTGGAAGCCGATCAGGCCACGGGCCGGGATCTGGTATTCCAGGCGCACACGGCCCTTGCCGTCCGGTTCCATGTTCTTCAGCTGGCCTTTGCGGGTGCCCAGCTTTTCCATCACGCCGCCCTGGTGCTGTTCTTCGATGTCCACCACCAGCTGTTCGATCGGCTCCATGGCCTGGCCGTCGATCTGCTTGATGATCACTTCCGGACGCGACACGGCCAGCTCGTAGCCTTCACGACGCATGTTTTCGATCAGCACCGACAGGTGCAGTTCGCCACGGCCCGAGACCAGGAACTTGTCGGCGTCTTCCAGCTGTTCGACCTTCAGGGCCACGTTGTGGACCTGTTCGCGGTCCAGGCGGTCCTTGATCTGGCGGCTGGTCAGGAACTTGCCACCGGACAGGTCCTTGTTGCCGGCGAACGGCGAGTTGTTGACCTGGAAGGTCATCGAGATGGTCGGTTCGTCGACGGTCAGTGCCGGCAGTGCTTCCGGGGTTTCCGGGTGGCACAGGGTGTCGGAGATGGTCAGTTCCTGGATGCCCGAGATGGCGACGATGTCGCCGGCTTCGGCCGTGTCCTGCTCGATGCGTTCCAGGCCCAGGAAGCCCAGCACCTGCGCGACCTTGCCGTTGCGCTTCTTGCCTTCACGGTCGATCACCGCGACCTGCATGTTCTTCTTCAGGGTGCCGCGCTGGATGCGGCCGATGCCGATCACGCCCACGAAGTTGTTGTAGTCCAGCTGGCTGATGCGCATCTGGAACGGACCTTCCGGGTCCACTTCCGGCTTCGGCGCGTGCTGCATGATCGCTTCGTACAGCGGGGTCATGTCGCCGTCGCGCACGCTGTCTTCCAGACCGGCGTAGCCGTTCAGGGCCGAGGCGTAGACGATGGGGAAGTCGAGCTGTTCATTGGTGGCGCCGAGCTTGTCGAACAGGTCGAAGACCTGGTCGATCACCCAATCCGGACGCGAGCCCGGGCGGTCGACCTTGTTGACCACCACGATCGGCTTGAAGCCCATCGCGAAGGCCTTCTGGGTGACGAAGCGGGTCTGCGGCATCGGGCCGTCCATCGCGTCGACCAGGATCAGCACGGTGTCCACCATCGACAGCACGCGCTCCACTTCGCCGCCGAAGTCGGCGTGTCCGGGGGTGTCGACGATGTTGATGCGGTTCTTGACGCCGGTGCGCTTGTCTTCCCAGGTGATGGCCGTGTTCTTGGCCAGGATCGTGATGCCACGCTCCTTTTCCTGGTCGTTGCTGTCCATCACGCGCTCGGCGAGCACGGTGCGCTCGGAGAGGGTGCCAGACTGCTTGAGCAGCTGGTCCACAAGGGTGGTCTTACCGTGGTCGACGTGGGCGACGATGGCGATGTTGCGAAGATTTTCGATAGACATGCGAAAGGGGGCCAGTCGGCGCCGGATTTGGAAAAAGAAGTCCATCATTATACGGCCAACATGTCCAAACGCGAAAACTGCGGTTGGCGGGAGGCAAATGCCCATTCAGCGAAGAGGCGGTAGCGCCGAGGAGAACGGCCTGGAGCTGTTCTCAACGTCGCCTGGCGACGGCCCGGAGGGTGCCTGCCAGGACGGCCAGGCATAACGTTGGCCGCACGGGATCCTGAGGGCCGGCCAACGGCCGGCGCTACTGGAGGTCTGCGGCCATGGTCGAAGCCTCGTCTCCGGCAGGGGAGGTGTATCCTTATCGGCTGACAACAACCCCGTATAGCAAGGATCCACATGTCCCTCATTGCCACTTTCGACACCACCCAGGGCCCGATCAAGGTCGAGCTGTTCGCCGACAAGGCGCCGCTGACCGTGGCCAACTTCGTCAACCTGGTCCAGAAGGGCTTCTATGACGGCCTGATCTTCCACCGCGTCATCCCCGATTTCATGATCCAGGGCGGTTGCCCCAAGGGCCAGGGCACCGGCGGCCCGGGCTACAAGTTCGAAGATGAAAAGAACGGCGTGAAGCACCAGATCGGCTCGCTGTCGATGGCCAATGCGGGCCCGGCGACCAACGGCAGCCAGTTCTTCATCACCCACATCAAGACCGACTGGCTGGACGGCAAGCACACCGTGTTCGGCCAGGTCCTGGACGGCCAGGCGATCGTGGATTCGGTCAAGCAGGGCGATGTGATCCATTCCATCACGCTGGAAGGCGACGCCGACGCCGTATTGGCTGCACAGGCCGACCGCGTGGCCGAGTGGAACAAGATCCTCGCCGCCTGATCCCCCTCCAACGGCCTCCTGTCATGGGAGGCCGTTTCGCGTTTCCGGCCGCCCCGCCAGGTTTCTCCCCGCCCGGTGGCCACTCCCACACCGCTTCTAAGCAGAGGAAATCCCCATGAAAGCACCTGTTCGTGTTGCCGTGACCGGCGCCGCCGGCCAGATCGGCTACGCCCTGCTGTTCCGCATCGCCTCCGGCGAAATGCTGGGCAAGGACCAGCCGGTCATCCTGCAGCTGCTCGAGCTGCCGGTCGACAAGGCCCAGGCCGCGCTGCGCGGCGTGATGATGGAACTGGAAGACTGCGCGTTCCCGCTGCTGGCCGGCATGGTCGGCACCGATGACGCCGAAGTGGCATTCAAGGATGCCGACATCGCCCTGCTGGTCGGCGCGCGTCCGCGCGGCCCGGGCATGGAGCGCAAGGACCTGCTGCTGGAAAACGCCAAGATCTTCACCGCGCAGGGCGCGGCGCTGAACAAGGTCGCCAGCCGCAACGTGAAGGTGCTGGTGGTCGGCAACCCGGCCAACACCAATGCCTACATCGCCATGAAGTCGGCGCCGGACCTGAACCCGCGCAACTTCACCGCCATGCTGCGCCTGGACCACAACCGTGCGCTGAGCCAGCTGTCGTCCAAGCTGGGCAAGCCGATCGGTGGCATGGAGAAGCTGGTCGTGTGGGGCAACCACAGCCCGACCATGTACCCGGATTACCGCTTCGCCACCGCCGACGGTGCGTCGATCGCCGATGCGATCAACGACCAGGAATGGAACGCCACCACCTTCATCCCGACCGTGGGCAAGCGCGGCGCGGCGATCATCGAAGCCCGCGGCTCGTCCTCGGCCGCGTCGGCCGCCAATGCCGCCATCGACCACGTGCGTGACTGGGTGCTGGGCAGCAACGGCAAGTGGGTCACCATGGGCGTGCCGTCCGACGGTTCCTACGGCATTCCGGAAGGCGTGATCTTCGGCTTTGCGGTGACCACCGAAAACGGTGAGTACACCCTGGTCAAGGACCTGCCGGTGGACGACTTCAGCCAGAAGTACATCGACAAGACCCTGGCCGAGCTGGAAGAAGAGCGCGCCGGCGTCGCCCACCTGCTGGGTTGATCGCGCACCGTGACAGGTAGGTGTCGACCGCTGGTCGGTACGTATTGAAAGACGCCGGGCTTGCCCGGCGTTTTTTTTGCTCTTCGATCCCCCTCATTGCGAGCGTTGAGGGCCCCGCCGCGGCCGGCAGGCCCCTGCGCAAATGTCCCCCGGCCGACGCCTCGCGGCGACGGCCTCCTCCTTTACTTTGCCAGGAGCCTACCGGCCGCGACGGGGCTCGGCTTGCGGTTCGCGATGGAAAAACGGAAGTCAGGGGCGACGCCGGTGGATCGAGTGCCGGGGCGCCATACCCTTGAAGGCGAAGTAAAGGAGGAGGTGTCGGCCACAGGCCGACGCCGGGGGACATTCGCCGGAAAGGGTATGGCGCCCCGGCGCTCGATTCATCGGCACCCGCGTTTGGTTCACAGCGCGCGCTCCGTACGACCAAGGTCGGACAGTTCGGCCGCCGCCATCGGACTATGCTCGAAGGCATGATCTTGTCTGGGAGGGCTGTCATGCGTTACGAAGATGTCTACCGGCGATCGGTGGAGGAACCCGAAGCGTTCTGGGCCGAGGAAGCGCACCGGATCTATTGGCATGTACCGCCGCAGCAGATCCTGGATTACAGCAACCCGCCGTTCCGCCGCTGGTACGTGGGTGGCCAGACCAACCTCTGCTACAACGCGGTGGACCGGCACCTGGTCGACCGCCCCGACCAGCTGGCGCTGGTGGCCATCTCCACCGAAACCAATGTCACCCGCGAAATCACCTACCGTGAACTGCATCGCGAGGTGAACGCGTTCGCCGCGGTACTGCAGCGGCTCGATGTGCAGCGTGGCGACCGCGTGGTCATCTACATGCCGAACATGGCCGAAGCCGTGTTCGCGATGCTGGCCTGCGCGCGCATCGGTGCGATCCATTCGGTGGTGTTCGGTGGCTTTGCCGCGCACAACCTGGCGCTGCGCATCGATGATGCCGCGCCCAAACTGCTCATCGCCGCCGATGCCGGCAAACGCGGTGGCAAGGTGATTCCGTACAAGGCCATGGTCGATGCGGCGTGCGCCGAAGCGCAGTCGCCGCCCCCGCACGTGCTGATCGTCTCGCGCGGGCTGGACCCGGCCGAACCGAAGGTGCCGGGCCGCGACGTCGACTACGCCACGATGCGCGAGGAGGTTGGCGACCAGGATGTACCGGTGGTATGGCTGGAATCGAGCGAGCCCAGCTACCTGCTGTATACCTCCGGCACCACCGGCAAGCCCAAGGGCGTACAGCGCGATGTGGGCGGTTACGCGGTGGCCATGGCGCAGTCGATGGTAACGGTGTTCGACTGCAGACCCGGCCAGGTGATGTTTTCCACCTCCGATGTGGGCTGGGCGGTCGGGCATTCGTACAACGTGTACGGCCCGCTGATCGGCGGCTGCACGTCGCTGTTGTACGAGGGCCTGCCGACCCACCCGGATCCGGGCATCTGGTGGGCGTTGTGCGAGCAGTACGGCGTACGCACGCTGTTCTCTTCGCCGACCGCGATCCGCGTGCTGAAAAAACACGACGCCGACTTCATCCGTCGCCACGACCTGGATTCGCTCAAGTACGTGTTCCTGGCCGGCGAGCCGCTGGACGAACCGACCGCGCACTGGATCAACGATGCGCTGGGCAAGCCGATCATCGACAACTACTGGCAGACCGAAACCGGTTGGCCGGCGCTGACCTTGTTGCCCGGCGTGGACCTCAAGCCGGTGCGCTTCGGCTCGCCGGGCTTCCCCAACCTCGGTTACCGCATGAAGGTGATCGACGAGAACACCGGCGCGGAAGTACAGGCCGGGCAGAAGGGCGTGCTGGTGATGGTGCCGCCGCTGCCGCCGGGTTGCATGAGCACCGTGTGGAATGACGACGAGCGCTTCCTCAAGAGCTACTTCAGCCACTTCAAGGAGCTGCTGTACAGCTCGCTGGACTGGGCGATCCGCGACGAGGAGGGCTACACCTTCATCCTGGGCCGCACCGACGACGTGATCAACGTGGCCGGGCACCGGCTGGGCACGCGCGAGATCGAGGAATGCATTTCCGGCCACCCGCTGGTGGCCGAAGCGGCGGTGATCGGGGTCAAGGACGAACTCAAGGGCCAGGTGCCGCTGGTGTTCGTCACCCTCAAGCAGGCGGTCGAGGGCGACGGCAGCGCGGTGGTGGCGGAGATGATGCAGCGGGTGACCCAGAGCCTGGGCGCCGTGGCACGCCCGGCGCACATCCACCTGGTCAACGCGCTGCCCAAGACCCGCTCGGGCAAGCTGATGCGCCGCTCGCTGCAGGCGCTGGCCGAACAGCGGGACCCGGGCGACCTGTCCACCCTGGACGACCCGGGCGCGTTGGACGAGATCCGCCGGGCGCTGGGGCGGTAGCTATCACCGGGTGTCCGGCTGCCGTCTCCCATGCTGCAGTGCATTACCCGGCGCAGGAGACCTCGGTTAAGCTGCGGGGGTGATCGTTGTGGGCCAGATGCGCGCCGCGCCGGGGATGGCGCGCGCGGGCGGGGCCGATGTCTGGACGAACGCAAGGGGCGTACGCGTTCCGGTTGCTGCCGGGGCGTGCGTGCAGGGGGACCAGGTAACAGGGGGAAACACATGGCGTACATCCATGCCAAGACGGCCGCTGGCCGTCAGGAAATCGAAGACCGTGCGCGGCGGCTGCCGCCGGGGTTGCGCTCCATTCTGCTGATGGTCGATGGTCAGCGCGATGACAATGAATTGACCGGGATGTTGCCCGGGCTGCGCGCGCCGGACGACGCGCTGGCGCAGCTGGCAGAGATGGGCCTGATCGAAGTGGTTGGCGGGGCGCTGGCGCCGTCGGCGCCGCGCGCGTTCACCTCGGGCCGCGAACAGGATCCGGTGCTCTACAAACAACTGTACGAATGGATGAGCGAGTCGGTCCGGAAGTACCTCGGTCTGAAGGGCTACTTCATGCAGCTCAAGATCGAGCGCTGCACCGATGCGGCCAGCCTGGAAAAGCTGTGGCCGGAAATGGCCACGGCGGTGTCCAAGGCGAAGAGCCCGGCGCTGGCCACCCGCTGGCTGGAGGAAACCCGCGCGCTGCTGGCCAGCCAGCCCGAAACGGTCTGACCACCTTCGGGCGGGTGGGCAATCGTAGGGCCACGCCCTGCGTGGCTTCGCGGTGCTGGACGAAGAGCAGCCACGCAGGGCGTGGCGCTACGTCTGGCCGGGCAGAGCCCGGCGCTACGCCATTCTCAATTCAGGCCTTCGGCCTTTAGTGCCGCCTGCACGCCGGTGTCGGCTTCCATTCGGGTCTTGAATGCGGCCAGGTTGTCCAGGCCGCTCAGGTCGAGCTTGGCACCGGCCGCCCAGCGCAGGGTGATGTAGAAGTACGCATCGGCGTAGCTGCGGAAACCGGCCAGCCAGGGCTTGTCGGCGAGCTGGCGGTTGGCCGTTTCGAACAGGCCACGCAGGCGCTTGCGGGCAGCGTCGCGGATCGCGTCGTACTGGCTTTCGTCGGCGATGAACTTGGCCGGCGCGAACAGCGGCGAGAACGCCGGGTGCAGGTCCGAGTTGACGAAGGCCAGCCAACGGTTGGCTTCGGCGCGCTGCTGCGGGCTGCCGTCGCCGCCCAGGCCGGCCTGCGGGTAGCTGTCGGCGATGTAGCCCATGATGGCCGCGTTCTGGGTCAGCACGAAGCTGCCGTCGACGATGGTGGGCACCGAGCCGGCTGGATTGATCGCAAGATACGCCGGAGCCTTCAGGGTGACCTTGTCGAGCAGTTCCACTTCGTACGGCTGGCCGGTCCACTGCAGGGCGATGTGATCGGCAGTGGAGCAGGCACCGGGCTTGCTGTACAGCTTCATGGGGAACTCCGTCGGGATGGAAGTAAGGTGAGCCACCCACTATCCCAGAGCCGGCCCCGCATCCTCAACGGTATGGCCGTAACAGATCGTTACGACGCGCGTGGCTTGAGTTTCTGCACGCGATAGAACGTGTGGTCGCCGATGGTGGCCACCTGATAGGCATTGCGCCAGCTGGGGCTGGCGATGGCCAACGCGGCGAAATGGCTGGCGCCCGGCACGATTTCCTTGCGCTCGCCTTCCGGCAGCGCCCAGTTGCGCTCGGCGTCGAAGGCCACCGTCATGGCTTCTTCCCAGGCATCGGTGTTGCCCAGCTGGGTGCCGGGCGCCACGATGGTTGGCGCGAACTGCTTGCGCGCGGTGACCACCTTGCACATCGAGTCACCCCACAGCCCACTGTCCAGGCGGCGCAGCGCCACTTCCGCAACGGCTTGCTGGCCGCGCAGGGTCTGGTCACGCGCTTCGAGGTAAACGGTCGTGCTCAGGCACAACGAATCGGCGGCCGGCTGGGGCAACAACTGCGACAGCCAGAGTATCCAGGCCAGTTTCATAAATCTCCTTGCTCCGTATGGGCCGCACCTGACTGCTCCGTCCGATTGTGGGGACGGGGGCGTGAAGGCACTGCTTGGCGTCATGGGGAGGCGGCCATCGGGGCCGCCCGGGAGCGGCACCCGAAAGACGTGGGGGCCGCGCGCTCACTCGAACTGGGTGGTGAGCGGGAAAGTTGGCGCACGATAGGGGGGGATTTCGCAACGCATCCTGAACCGGAGAGCTTGACATTCAGCTTCGCTGGGAGGTCGGGAAGCCGCATTCAGGTGTCTTCGGCGGCACTGTCTGGGCCGGCCGTTGGCCGGCACTCCGGTTACAGGGCAGCCGCGAGGCGGCTGCCCTGCTTGATGGCGCGCTTGGCATCCAGCTCGGCAGCCACATCGGCGCCGCCGATCAGGTGGGCGTCCACGCCGGCTGCAAGCAACGCGGCGTGCAGGCCGCGGCGCGGTTCCTGCCCCGCGCAGACCACCACGTGGCTCACCGGCAGGGTCTGCTCCTGGCCATCAATGCGGATGTGCAGGCCATCGTCGTCCACGCCGAGGTACTCCACGCCGCCAAGCATCTTCACACCCTTGGCCTTGAGCGTGGCGCGGTGGATCCAGCCGGTGGTCTTGCCCAGCCGTGCGCCCGGCTTGCCCGGGCTGCGCTGCAGCAGCCAGACCTTGCGCGCGGGGGCTTCGGGCTGCGGCCGTGCCAACGCGCCGCGTGCCTCGAAGTGGGGGTCCACGCCCCATTCGGCCATCCAGCGCGCCGGGTCCAGCGCGGGCGAAGGGCCTTCATGCACCAGGAACTCGCCCACATCGAAGCCGATGCCGCCGGCACCGATGATTGCCGCTTCCGCGCCCACCTCCACCCTGCCCAGCAGTACGTCGAGATAGCTGACTACCTTGGGATGGTCGGCCCCGGGGAAATCGACCTGGCGCGGGATGATGCCGGTGGCGACCACCACCGCGTCGAAGCCGGCCAGCGTGGCAACGTCGGCCATCGTGCCGAGCTTCACGCTGACGCCGGTTTCCTCCAGCTTGTGCCGGAAGTAGCGCAGCGTCTCGTGGAATTCTTCCTTGCCGGGAATGCGCTTGGCCACGTTGAACTGGCCGCCGATCTCGCTGCCGGCATCGAACAGGGTGACCGCATGGCCGCGTTCGGCGGCAACGGTGGCGCAGGCCAGGCCGGCCGGACCCGCGCCCACCACCGCGATCTTTCTGGGGGCGGTCGTCGGACGATAGACCAGCTCGGTTTCATGCACGGCGCGCGGATTGACCAGGCAGCTGGCGGTCTTGTTCTCGAACACGTGGTCCAGGCAGGCTTGGTTGCAGGCGATGCAGGTGTTGATCGCGTGCGCGCGGCCGGCGCGCGCCTTGTTGGCCCACTCCGGATCCGCAAGCAGCGGACGGGCCAGCGACACCATGTCCGCGCCGCCGCCTGCCAGGATGTGTTCGGCCACATCGGGCATGTTGATGCGGTTGGTGGCGATCACCGGTACGCGGACATGTGGCTTGAGCTTGGCGGTGACCCCGGCGAATGCCGCGCGCGGTACCGAGGTCGCAATGGTGGGCACGCGCGCTTCATGCCATCCGATACCGGAATTGATCAGGGTTGCGCCGGCTGCTTCGATCGCCTTGGCCTGCTGCACGATTTCGACCCAGTTGCTGCCGTCCTCGACCAGATCAACCAGCGACAGCCGGTAGATGATGATGAAATCCGGTCCGCAGGCCTCGCGGATGCGGCGGACGATTTCCACCGCGAACTGCATGCGCTGGGTGGCGTCGCCGCCCCAGCGGTCGCGGCGCAGGTTGGTGCGCGGGGCGATGAATTCGTTGATCAGGTAGCCTTCCGAGCCCATGACTTCCACGCCGTCGTAGCCGGCCTCGCGAGCAAGCCGCGCGCTGCGCGCGTAATCGGCGATATGCCGTTCCACGCCGCGCGCCGACAGCGCGCGCGGGGTGAACGGATTGATCGGCGCCTTCTTCTTCGACGGCGCCACCGACAAGGGGTGGTAGGCGTAGCGGCCGGCATGCAGCAACTGCAGGCAGATCTTGCCGTCATGGGCATGCACCGCCCCGGTCAGCTGGCGGTGCGGGCCGACTTCCCACGGCCAGGACAGCTTGCCGCCGAACGGCTTGAGCCAGCCCACCACGTTGGGCGCGTAGCCGCCGGTGACGATCAGCCCGACCCCGCCCGCCGCGCGTTCGGCGAAGTACGCCGCCAACCGCGGGAAGTCGCGCGCGCGGTCTTCCAGCCCGGTGTGCATGGACCCCATCAGGATGCGGTTGCGCAGGGTGGTGAAGCCCAGGTCGAGCGGGGCGAACAGATGGGGGTAAGCGGGGGAATCGGCGGCTGGCGACATGAAGATACGCTTGCGTACGGTAGGTGTGAAGGGTGCCGCGTATCGCCTTTGCACGCAAGGGTCACCGCAGGGCGGGCGCCGGCTCGGGTTTGCGGACACCAAAGAGGGGGAGGGTATAACCGCAGAGGGGGCCGATCAGCAGGGCGAAGGCGAGGGTGCCCAGGCCGACGTTGCCGCCCAGGTACCAGCCGATGACCAGCACGGTGCCCTCGATCAGGCTGCGCACCAGCCAGATCGGCCAGCCGGTGCAGGCGTGCAGGCCGGTCATCAGCCCATCGCGCGGGCCCGGCCCGAACCGGGCGCCGATGTAGAGGCCGGTGGCCACCGCCACCAGCAGCAGCCCCAGCACGAACATCGGTACCTGCCACACAAGCCCGTGCACCTCCGGCAACAGCCACAGGCCGAACTGCGCGCTGGGGCCGATCAGCAGCACGTTCAATACCGTGCCCAGGCCCGGCTTCTGCCGGATCGGCCACCACAACAGCAGCACCAGCGCGCCGATCACATTGGTGGCCACGCCGAACGACAGCGGCGTCTGCAGCGCGATGCCCTGGGGGAGTACGTCCCAAGGCGCCACGCCGATCGCGGCGCGGATCATCACTGCCGCGCCCATGCCGTACAGGAACAGGCCGATCAGCAGTTGCAGCAGGCGCAGGGGCAACGAGGTGGGCATGGCGGCGTCATCGACAGGGCGTTTGACTGTAGGGCGTGCGCTGCCGCGCCGCCAGATGCAGATACGCACGAAAGCGCGCGCACCCGGCGCGCCCTGGCGTTCAATCCCAGCCGGACAACACCAGCTTGCCGGTGACCCCGCCACCTTCAAGCAGGCGATGGGCCTGCCGCAGGTTGGCAGCATTGATGCTGCCCAGCGAGGTATGCGCGGTGCTGCGCAGTTCACCGGCGTCGACCAGGCTGGCCACCCGGCTGAGGATGCGGTGTTGCTCAATCATGTCCGCCGTCTGGAACCGCGAACGCGCGAACATGAATTCCCAATGGATGCCGATGCACTTGGCCTTGTAGGGGTCGCCGATGCGCAGCGGCCCGCGCGGCTCCACGATGAGGCCAACATGCCCCTGCGGTGCCAGCAGCTCGCCCAGCACTTCCCAGTAGTAGTCGGTGTCGGCCAGGTTCAGCGCCACCTCGACCTGGGCGATGTCCAGCGCCTGCAACTGGGCCGGCAGGGGTTGGCGGTGATCGACCACATGATCGGCACCCATCCGGCGACACCATTCCGCCGAGTCCTCGCGCGAGGCGGTGGCCACTACGGTGAAGCCGGCATGGCGTGCCAATTGAATCGCCATGGAACCCACGCCACCGGCGCCGCCGATGACCAGCAGGGTCTGGCCAAGGTGGCGACGATCGTCGAAATGCAGCGGCATGCGCTCGAACAGCAGCTCCCATGCGGTCAGCACCGTCAGCGGCAGGGCGGCGGCCTCGGCGAAATCGAGCGTGGCCGGCTTGCGTCCCACCAGGCGTTCATCGACCCATTGCCGCTGCGCATTGCTGCCGGATCGGGTCACATCGCCGGCGTAATACACCTCATCACCGGGCGAGAACGCGGTCACCTGCGGGCCCACGGCCTCGACAATCCCGGAAGCGTCATAGCCCAGGATGCGCGGCGGCGACACTTCGCCCGCGCGTGGCGCGCGTTGCTTGGCATCGACCGGATTGACGGAAACGGCCTGTACACGCACCAGCAGGTCGGTTCCCTGCGGCGCGCCCGGTTCTGGCAACTCAAGGTCACGCAGTGAATCGGGGTCGTCGATGGGCAGGTAGTGAGTGAGGCCTACGGCTTTCATGGCGGCTCCTGTGGAGGTGAACACCTTCATCATAAGGTCGCTTCTGAACCTGTTCTGCAGCTGAATAACGGCCTGCGACAAACTGCATCAAATACTGTGGCGAAGCCTTGGAAACTCTGGGAAAGTGCCGAAAACCCTTGTCATTGTTGGGTCTTGCGGAAGTTCACCAACCTGTATAGGGTTCGTCCAGCTGGACCCGGTGGAGGTCTGGTCGCCGATTTCACATGTTACGTGACCGTTAACATCGCCTTCACTCGCCTGAGCATAATGTTCGCGGCGGTGGCGTGCTGAATCGGCAGTCTTAAACGACGCAGTAGTGCTGGCCCATGCCTCTACCGGTTTCATACCCCCGAAATAGGAGCTGTATTACATGAACAAGAAGATCCTCACTGCCGCGCTGCTGGGCGGCCTGGCCATGGCCCAGGCAGCTTCGGCGCAGGAGTTCGATGACCGCTGGTACCTGACCGGTTCTGCCGGCTTCAACTTCCAGGATAGCGACCGTCTGACCAACGACGCTCCGTTCGTTACCCTGGGTCTCGGTAAGTTCATCAGCCCCAACTGGTCGCTGGACGGCGAGCTGAACTACCAGAACCCGAACTTCGACGCCAACCAGGACCTGAACTGGAGCCAGTACGGCGCGTCGATCGACCTGCGTCGCCACTTCATCCAGGAAGGCCGTGGCTGGAACCCGTACATCGTCGGCGGCCTGGGCTACCAGAAGTCCGAAGAAGAGTTCGACAACAACCCGTCGCCGAACAGCCCCGGTGAGCGCAAGGACGGCAACTTCGCCGCCAAGCTCGGCGTCGGCCTGCAGACCACCTTCGAAAAGCGCGTTGCCGTGCGTGCCGAAGTGGCCTACCGCGGTGATTTCGACGACAAGAGCTACCACGCTCCGGACGAAAGCTGGTTCGGCGACGTGCTGGCCTCGGTCGGCGTCGTGATCCCGCTGGGCCCGCCGCCGGCTGCCCCGGTCGTTGCTCCGCCGCCGGTTGCCCCGAGCTGCGCAGACCTGGATGACGACGGTGACGGCGTCAACAACTGCGACGACAAGTGCCCGGATTCGCAGCCGGGTCAGACCATCGGTCCGGACGGTTGCCCGGTGCCGGTCTCCATCGACCTGAAGGGCGTCAACTTCGACTTCGACAAGTCGAACCTGCGTCCGGACGCCGTGGCGATCCTGCAGGAAGCCTCGCAGATCCTGGTCCGTTACCCGGATATCCGCGTCGAAGTCGCTGGCCACACCGACCTGTGCGGCAAGGACGACTACAACCAGAAGCTGTCCGAGCGTCGTGCGACCGCCGTGTACAACTATCTGACCCAGAACGGCGTGGATGCTGGCCGTCTGGCCGGTCCGATCGGTTATGGCGAGAGCCGTCCGCTGGAGCAGACCCCGCAGACCTTCCCGGCCTGCAAGAGCGAGAAGAACCGTCGTACCGAGCTGAACGTCCAGAACTAAGCCGTCTGGTAGTACAGCCTCAGAACGGGGCCCGGCATTGCCGGGCCCTGTTTTTTTGTGCCTTCTGTCCGAAATCGGCAATAAATCCAACAAGTTGCCGTATTCATTGAATGTGGGATCTTGAAAGCCGTTGTGGCGCTGTTAAACTCGGCGCGTCGACCTCTTTCCTGGATGCATCCCATGCTGCGTATTGCACTGGCCGCCGCGCTTGGCCTGGCCCTGGTTCCCACCGCCTACGCAGCCGTGGATTGCTCCGCTTCGGCCACCAGCGTCAAGCCGCTGCCGTTGCCGGCCACCGCGATCGCCCCGGTCGCGTCCGAGCTGTACATCCGCAATGTGCAGCTGGGCATGCCTGCGGGCGTGCTGACCTCCAATTTCGACCAGCAGCAGTCGCTCGACCGCGTGCTGCAGCGCCTGCGCATCGACGGCTGCCAGAACATCGCCAAGGCGATGCCGGGCACCCCGGCGATCAAGCCCAACGATCCTGCCGCGTACAAGCCGCAAACCGAGTTCGACAACACGCCGTGGCGTTTCGACATGAGCCAGAACGGCAAGCGCATGACGGCCGATGAGTTCGACGCCTGGATGAAGTCGCGCGGCGTGCGCGTGGTCAAGGCGCGTCCGGCAGCGGCTGCTGCACCGGCGCCTGCCGCCGAAGCACCGGCTGAAACCAAGCCGGGCGGCAAGAAGTAAGCAACGCGCGCGGCGCCCGATGAGTACCCGTCGCCCCCCAGCCGCGCCATCCACTCGACCACGCCGCGATCCGCGGCGTGCGTCTGCTGCCGCCAAACCCGCTGGCCAAGCTGCCGATGCGCCGCGCCATGGGCTGGCGCGCGTGCTGTCCAAGGCCGGCCTATGCTCACGCACCGAAGCCGCGCGCTGGATCGGCGAAGGCCGGGTCACGGTCGACGGCCGCACCATCAACAACCCCGAATTCCCGATCATCGACGGCCGCCACGTGGTGCGCGTCGATGGCCAGCCGCTGGATGCACCGCGGCGCCTGCATATCGTGCTCAACAAGCCGCGCGGCCTGGTCACCACCGCGCAGGATGAGCGCGGCCGCGACACGGTGTACCGGTGTTTCGATGGCGCCGGCTTGCCGTGGCTGGCCCCGGTCGGGCGACTGGACAAAGCCAGCGAAGGGCTGTTGTTGTTCAGCAACGACCCGCAGTGGGCTGCACACCTGACTGACCCGGTCACCGGGCCGGACAAGACCTATCACGTGCAGATCGACGCCATTCCCGATGCCGCGCAGCTGGCCGCGCTGTGCGCCGGCGTGGACGACGCAGGCGAATTCCTGCGTGCCCGCCAGGCACGCCTGCTGCGCAGCGGCGACAAGACCGCCTGGCTCGAAGTGGTGCTGGAAGAAGGGCGCAACCGCCACATCCGCCGGTTGCTGGCCGCGTTCGACATCAACGTGCTGCGCCTGGTGCGCGTGGCCATTGGCCGCTTGCCACTGGGCACGCTGGCCAAGGGTGCCTGGCGCGAACTGGAGCCGCACGAACTGAACCTGCTGACCGCCACGGCCGACGCGGCCGCGGCCGATACCTGAGACTGGGCAAGGGATGGCCTGCTACCGAGATTTCGTCCACTACCGGGAGTAATGCCATGCACGCCCACCCGTTCCCCCGTTCCCTCCTGCGCACGGCCTGGCTGCTGCTGCCGGCCGCATTGCTCAGCGCCTGCGGTGGCCATAAGGAGGTCGCGAAGTCGACCCCGCCGGTGACCGACAAGGTCGTGGAAATCAAGCCGGCCGAGCGCGATGGGCGCGGCGCCTATCGCTTTCATATGACCAACGGCGAAAAGCGCATGACCGCCGACGAGTTCGACGCGTGGATGAAGGCCAACGGCATCCGCGTGGCCAAGGGCAATCCCAATGCAGCGCCTGCGGCCAAGCCGGTGGTGGTGGCGAGCAAGGGCGAGGCGAAGGGCAAGAAGAAAAAGAAATGACGCGCGGCGCGCGTCATTCCGGATGTTGCATCGTGAACGTCAGCGGGGCAGAGCCCCGCTCTACGCTTTGATGACGCCCAGCTCAAGGCCGATGCGGGTGAACGCATCAATCGCGCGGTCCAGGTGCTGGCGGGTGTGTGCGGCGCTGATCTGGGTGCGGATGCGCGCCTGCCCCTTGGGGACGACCGGGAAGAAGAAGCCGATCGCGTAGATGCCTTCCTCGAGCAGGCGTTCGGCGAACTTCTGCGCCAGCGGCGCGTCGTACAGCATCACCGGGCTGATCGGGTGCACGCCCGGCTTCACGTCGAATCCGGCAGCGGTCATCTTTTCGCGGAAGTAGGCGGTGTTGTTGGCCAGCGTGGTGCGCAGGTCGTCGGCGCTGGCCAGCATGTCGAACGCCTTGATGCCGGCGGCGACCACGTGCGGCGGCAGCGAGTTGGAGAACAGGTACGGGCGCGAGCGCTGGCGCAGCAGCTCGATCACTTCGGCGCTGGCGGTGGTGAAGCCACCCAGCGCGCCGCCCATCGCCTTGCCCAGGGTGCCGGTGATGATGTCGATCCGGTCCAGCACGCCCTTGACCTCGGCCGAGCCGCGGCCGGTGGCGCCGAGGAAGCCGGTGGCATGGCATTCGTCGATATGCACCAGCGCGTTGTACTTCTTCGCCAGCGCCGTGATCTCGTCCAGCGGGGCGATGAAGCCATCCATCGAGAACACGCCGTCGGTGGTGATCAGCTTGGTGCGGCAGCCGGCAGCATCGGCCGCCTGCAGCTGGGCTTCCAGGTCGGCCATGTCGCAGTTGGCGTAGCGGAAGCGCTTGGCCTTGCACAGGCGCACGCCGTCGATGATCGAGGCGTGGTTGAGCGCGTCGGAAATGATCGCGTCGTTCTCGCCCAGCAGCGGTTCGAACAGGCCGCCGTTGGCGTCGAAGCAGGCGGCGTACAGGATGGTGTCCTGCTTGCCGAAGAAGCCGGCGATCTGCTGCTCCAGCTGCTTGTGCAGGTCCTGGGTGCCGCAGATGAAGCGCACCGACGCCATGCCGAAGCCATGGCTGTCCAGCGCGTCCTTGGCGGCCTGGATCAGGTCCGGGTGGTCGGCCAGGCCCAGGTAGTTGTTGGCGCAGAAGTTCAGCACCGTGCGGCCGTCGTCCAGGGTGATCTCGGCCGACTGCGGGCTGGTGATGATGCGCTCGGACTTGAACAGGCCCTGGGCGCGGATCGCCTCCAGTTCTTCAACGTAGTGCTGGGTGAGCGGGGCGGTCTGGGCGTTGGTCATGGCAGGCGGTCATCGGCACGGGAAAACCGGGATTTTACCCGTCGCGGCCGGCCGCAGGGCGCCCCTGCGAGCGGCGGGCCATTACGGGGCACGGAAACGGTTGCGCATGAGATTGTTGCATCGCAATATCAATCAGGTTAAAAAACCGTAAAACCCGCGTTGCATCCACCCCCACGTCCGGAGACCCCGCATGAACCACGCCACGCGCTGTACCGCCGCCGCTGTGCTCTGCGCCGCCCTGCTTGCCCCGTTTGCCGCCAGCGCCCAGGACGAGGCCGAATCGCCGTTCAGCTGGAACGTCACCGGCGTATCCGACTACGTGTTCCGGGGCGTTTCCCAGACCGACGAAGATCCAACCCTGCAGGCCGGCTTCACCTATACCTCGCCCGTGGGCCTGTACGCCGGTGTCTGGGGCTCGGGCGTGGATTTCGGCGACGGCGGGCCGGATGCCGAAGTCGATTACTTCATCGGCTATGGCGTGGACGTCACCGACAGCGTCAACGTCGACGTGATGCTCAACCACTACAGCTACCCCGGTTCCAGCGAACTGGCCTACACCGAGCTGATCACCAAGACGAGCTTCGCCGAGCACTACAACGTGACCGTGGCCTACACCAACGATGTCTGGAACACCGACACCGATGGCTGGTACTTCGCCGCCGGCACCGAGTGGGCGCTTCCGCAGGACTTCGTGCTGACCGCCAACGTTGGCCGCAACACGTTCAAGGATGAGGTCGCCAAGGATTACACCGACTGGAACATCGGCGTGAACCGCACCTGGGGCCTGTTCACGCTGGGCCTGGGCTACTACGGCACCGACGGCAACGGCCGCGACAACAGCGGCAAGCTGGCCGACAACCGCGTCGTTTTCACCGTCGCGGTAGGGCAATAAGCGGCGCTCGCGCCGCTTCTGCCCACGCATTCCACCTTAACCCCGCGCCGTTGGCGCGCCCCCTTCAACAAGAAGGGGGCTCTCCTCCAGGCAGTGCCGGAACGAAGAAGGCGCCCAATGGGCGCCTTCTCTTTAATTCCAGCTCAGGACCACCTTGCCCGCCTTGCCCTGTTCCATCAGGTCGAAGCCCTTCTGGAACTCGTCGATCGGCAACTGGTGGGTCATCACCTTGCCGAGCGGGAAGCCGGACAGCACCAGCTGGGTCATCTTGTACCAGGTCTCGTACATCTTGCGGCCGTAGATGCCCTGCACGGTCAGGCCCTTGAAGATGATCTTGTCCCAGTCGCAGCCGGCGCCGCGCGGCATGATCCCGAGCATGGCGATCTTGCCGCCGTGGTACATGCAGTCGAGCATGTCGTTGAACGCGCGCGGGTTGCCGCTCATTTCCAGGCCCACGTCGAAGCCCTCCATGTGCAGTTCCTTCATCACGTCCTTCAGCGAGGTGTTGGCCACGTTGACCACGCGGGTGGCGCCCATGTCGGCGGCCAGCTTCAGGCGGAAGTCGTTGACGTCGGTCACCACCACGTTGCGCGCACCGATGTGCTTGCAGATGCCGGCGGCGATGATGCCGATCGGACCGGCACCGGTGATCAGCACGTCTTCGCCGATGACGTCGAATTCCAGCGCGCAGTGCGCGGCATTGCCGTACGGGTCGAAGAAGGCGGCCAGTTCCGACGGGATCTGGTCGGGGATCGGCCACAGGTTGCTGGCCGGCATCACCATGTATTCGGCGAAGGCGCCGTTGACGTTGACGCCGATGCCCACGGTGTTCGGGCAGAGGTGCGGACGGCCGCCACGGCAATTGCGGCAGTGGCCGCACACGATGTGGCCTTCGGCCGACACGCGCTGGCCGATCTCGTAACCGGTCACGCCCGGGCCGATGCCGGCAATGCGGCCGACGAACTCATGGCCGATGGTCAGGCCCGGCTTGATCGTGCGCTGGCTCCATTCGTCCCACAGGTAGATGTGGAGGTCGGTACCGCAGATGGCGGTCTTTTCCAGCTTGATCAGGACCTCGTTCGGGCCCGGCACCGGCACCGGCACTTCTTCGAGCCAGATGCCCTTGGCGGCTTCGCGCTTGACCAGGGCCTTCATTGTTTGCTGCGCCATCGGGGTGGAACTCGTCTGGGGGAAAGCGGAATTATAGGGCCCGCGGGGAGTTTTCCATGTTGCGGTGCCGTACCTGCCGGTAGCGCCGGCCGTTGGCCGGCTGCTCTTCGTTCAGGGGTCATGAACGCCTGACGGTTGGCTTCGGTGGGTCTAAACGTCGGACGGATGGCGTTGATCGGGTGGAACGCGGTTTTGGACGCTTGTGCCGCGCTGCGCGCGGTTTCCGGCCAACGGCCGGGGCTACGAACCGTTACGGGCCCATCGGGATCGGGATCAATCAACCATGGGCCCATCGGATCGGGATCAATCGACCGTTGGCCCATTGGGATGTGGATCCGCTGGCGTCCATCCCGGTAGCGCCGGCCGTTGGCCGGCCCTCGTGACTTCCGGGGGGGCGGGGGGCGTCGGGTTGCCGGTACACTCGGCGGTTCTTTCACCAGGGGCCGCTCATGCGCTCGAACCTGCTTGCTTTCTCCGTCGTCGCCAGCCTTGGGCTGGTCCAGGCCGCCCATGCCGCTGAGGGCATGTGGGTGCCGCAACAGCTGCCGGAGATTGCCGGGCCGCTCAAGCAGGCCGGCCTGAAGCTGTCCCCTGAACAGATCTCGGACCTGACCGGCGACCCGATGGGCGCGGTCGTGGCGCTGGGCGGCTGCACCGCCAGCTTCGTCTCCCCGCAGGGCCTGGTGGTGACCAACCACCACTGCGCCTACGGTGCGATCCAGCTCAATTCCACCGCCGAAAAGAACCTGATCAAGGACGGCTTCAACGCGCCCACCCTGAAGGATGAACTGAGCGCCGGCCCCAACGCGCGCGTGTTCGTGCTCGACCAGATCACCGATGTCACCGACCAGGCCAAGGCCGCCATCGCGGCCGCCGGCAAGGACCCGCTGGCCCGCACCCGCGCGCTGGAAGCCTTCGACAAGGCGCAGACCGCTGCATGCGAGGCCGATGCCGGCTTCCGCTGCCGCCTGTACAGCTTCTCCGGTGGCAATACCTATCGCCTGTTCCGCAACATGGAAATCAAGGACGTGCGCCTGGTCTACGCGCCCCCGGGCAGCGTGGGCAAGTTCGGCGGCGACGTCGACAACTGGATGTGGCCGCGCCACACCGGCGATTTCTCCTTCTACCGCGCCTATGTGGGCAAGGACGGCAAGCCGGCCGCCTTCTCGGCCGACAACGTGCCGTACCAGCCGAAGCACTTCCTCAAGTTCGCCGACCAGCCGCTGGGCGCCGACGACTTCGTGATGGTGGCCGGCTACCCGGGCCGCACCAACCGCTACGCGCTGGCCGGTGAGTTCAACGAAACCGCCAGCTTCACCTACCCGACCATCGCCCGCCACTACAACGCGGTGCTGGACCTGATCGACAAGGCCGGCAAGGCCGATGCGGACGTGAAGGTGAAGTACGCCGCCACCGCCGCCGGCATGAACAACGTGGCCAAGAACTATGCCGGCCAGCTGGAAGGCTTCAAGCGCATCGACGCGGCCGGCCAGAAGCAGGCCGAAGAAGCGGCCGTGCTGGCCTGGTTGAAGAAGCAGGGTGCCGCCGGCAAACCGGCGCTGGCCGCGCACGCGCAGCTGGTCAAGCACCTGGACACCAGCAAGAGCACCCGCGAGCGCGACCTGTTCGTGGGCCAGTTCAACAATACCTCAGCCGTGGGCGCCGCCCTGTCCCTTTACCGCCTGTCGATCGAACGCGCCAAGCCCGACGCGCAGCGCGAAGCCGGTTACCAGGAGCGCGACCTCACCACGATCGAAGGCAGCCTGCGCCAGATGGACCGCCGCTACGTGGCGAAGATGGACCAGCAGTTGCAGCAGTACTGGCTGAACCAGTACGTGGCGCTGCCGGCGGAACAGCGCAACAATGAGGTGCTGAACCAGTGGCTGGCCGGCAGCGATGCCGCTGCCGTGGATGGCCTGGTGAAGAAGCTGTCGGGCACGAAGTTGGGCAGCCTGGACGAACGCCTGAACTGGTTCAAGGCCGACCGCGCCGCGTTCGAAGCCAGCACCGACCCGGTCATCCAGTACGCAGTGGCGACCATGCCGGCGCTGCTGAAGCTGGAAGAGCAGAAGAAGACCCGCGAAGGCGAATCGCTGCTGGCGCGCCCGGCCTACCTGCAGGCGCTGGCCGACTACAAGAAGAGCAAGGGCGAATTCGTCTATCCAGACGCCAACCTGTCGCTGCGCATCACCTTCGGCAACGTGATGGGCTATGGCAAGGACGGCGTGAATTACACCCCGTTCACCACGCTGGAAGGCGTGGCGGCCAAGGAATCCGGCGAAGACCCGTTCGATTCGCCCAAGGCGCTGCTGGATGCGGTCAAGGCCAAGCGCTACGGCGGCCTGGAAGACAAGCGCGTGGGCTCGGTGCCGGTGAACTTCCTGTCCAACCTGGATATCACCGGCGGCAACTCCGGCTCGCCGGTACTGGATGCCCATGGCAAGCTGGTTGGCCTGGCCTTCGACGGCAACTGGGAATCGGTCAGCTCCAACTGGGTGTTCGACCCGATCATGACCCGCATGATCGCGGTGGACAGCCGCTACATGCAGTGGATCATGCAGGAAGTGGCGCCCGCGCCGCAGTTGCTCAAAGAGCTGAACCTCACGAAGTGAGGCGCGGTTCCTGATTGCCGGCCATCGGCCGGCGCTACCGTTAACGAACCCCGCGGCAATGCTGCGGGGTTTTTTGTAGGCTCATCTCTCATCTGAGGGGAGCGCCCGCTGCAGCAGACGCAGCTGCCGGTGGATCGAGCGCCGGGCCCCATACCCTTTCCGGCGAATGTCCCCCGGCGTCGCCCTGACTCCCGCTTTTCCGTCGCGAACCGCAAGCCGAGCCCCGTCGCGGCCGGTAGGTCCCTGGCAAAGTAAAGGAGGAGGGGGCGGCCGCAGGCCGACGCCGGGGGACATTTGCATAGGGGCCTGCCGGCCGCGGCGGGGCCCCACACGCTCGCGATGAACCTGATCGAAGACCCTGCACCAAGCTTCCAAGGCCCTCGAAATGAAACGCTTCACTCCGACGGAAGAAGAACCTTTTGTTTGGCGAGGTATGATGGCCGCTTCCCCCCGATCATTCACATCACGTGAACGATTGCGACTGTTCTCCTCTCCCCCAAGGACCTCTAGTTCGCATGCGCATCCTGCTTGCCCGTCACGGTGAAACCCCGTGGAACGCCGAAGGCCGTTACCAGGGCCAGATCGATATCCCGTTGTCGCCGATCGGCGAAGCCCAGGCCCAGGCCCTGGGTGAGCGCTTGAAGTCGGTGGACATCACCCGTGCCGTCGCCTCGCCGCTGTCGCGCGCGCAGCGCACCGCGCAGCTGGCACTCGGTGCCGGCCGCGCCGACATGCTGCTGACCGAACCGGACCTGCAGGAAATCGCCCACGGTGAATGGGAAGGCCTGCTGGCCAGCGAAATCAATGACAAGGACCCGTCGCGCCTGCAGGCGTGGCGCGACGAACCCGATACTGTGCTGATGCCGGGTGGCGAATCGCTGCGGCTGGTGCTGGACCGCAGCTGGCGCGGCCTGGCCCGCGCCGCCGAAGGACTGGGCGAACACGACACGCTGCTGGTGGTTGCCCACGACGCGGTCAACCGGGTGATCCTGTGCCGGATCCTGGGCCTGCCGCTGTCGCGGCTGTGGACCTTCCGCCAGGCGCCGACCACGTTGAACCTGCTGGAAGGTGCCGATCTGGACAGCCTGGAGGTGGTGCGGTTGAACGATTGCGCGCATCACACGCCGTTTTTTGGTGAGGCGAAGCATCGGGCGTTGTGATTCTTCCTGCGGTTGCCGACTGACAGTCGGCACTACACGTCGGCCGCTACCTCGTTTTCATTGTTCCGCTATTACCACTTTTTTTGCCATGACGAACATCCGCCCGCGCTCATTTGCCGACTGGCTCACCTACATCGAGCAGCAGCACCCGGCCACCATCGACATGGGGCTGGAACGCGTGCGCGCCGTCGCCACCGCGATGGGCCTGGGCCAGCCTGCGCCGCACACCATCGTGGTCGGCGGCACCAACGGCAAGGGTTCCACCGTGGCCTTCATCGAGGCCATCGCGCGCGCGGCCGGCTGGAAGGTGGGCGCGTATACCTCGCCGCACCTGCTGCGCTACAACGAGCGGGTGCGCATCGACGGTGAAGAGGCCTCCGACGAGGCGCTCGTCGCCGCCTTCAATGTCATCGAAGGCGCACGCGGCAGCACCACGCTGACCTACTTCGAGTACGGCACGCTGGCCGCGCTGCACCTGTTCGCGCAGGCGGGGCTCGACCTGGCCGTGCTGGAAGTGGGGCTCGGCGGGCGCCTGGATGCGGTCAACATCGTCGATGCCGACGTCGCGGTGATCACCACCGTGGACATCGACCATGCCGACTGGCTGGGCGAGGACCGCGAAGCGATCGGCGTGGAAAAGGCCGGCATCATCCGTGGCTGGAAGCCCGTGATCCTGGGCGAGACCGATCCGCCGTCTAGCGTACTGGCGCGCGCCTACCTGCTGGGTGCCAACGCGATCCGGGGGGGCAGCGATTTCTTTGCCGACATCATCGATGGCCAGCACTGGGCCTGGCGTGACGTGGGCTTCCATATCGAATTGCCGATGCCGGCGCTGCGTGGCCCGATCCAGCTGCGCAATGCCGCTTCGGCCATTGCCGCACTACGCGCGCTGGACAAGCCGTTGCCGCGCGCGGCCATCGTCGATGGCGTCGCCCAGGCCCGCATCCGTGGCCGCCTGCAGGCATTCGAGCGCGATGGCGTGGAGGTGCTGGTCGACGTGGGCCACAATCCGCAGGCCGCCCGCGAGCTGGCCGCTGCATTGAAGGCAACGCCCATCGCCGGACGCACGGTGGCCGTGTTCGCCGCGCTGCAGGACAAGGATGCCGCCGGCGTCGTCGAGGCGCTGGCCGAGCGCGTCGATGGCTGGCACCTGGCCGGGCTGGAAGGGGCTCGTGCGCAGAGCGCGGCGGCGTTGCAGGCGCGCCTGTCCGGCACCGCCGCGGCCGACGTGCCCGCCCATGCCGATGTGGACACGGCGCTGCAGCAGGCGCTGTCGGCCGCCAAGGCCGGCGACCGCGTGCTGGTCTTCGGGTCCTTCCATACCGCCGCGCAGGCCTTGCTGTGGCTGGAAAGCGCCCGCTGAGCCGGGCAGCAAGCGACAACGTTCAGCCGTCTTCGACGCCGCACGCGCGCGCGCCCGTATAATCGCCGTGGCATTCCGCCGCGCCGCCCTGCCTGCCTTCCGTGGATACTCCTCTGAAACAGCGACTGATTGGTGCCATCGTCCTGGTGGCGTTGGCCGTGATTTTCCTGCCCATGCTGGTCAAGGGTCCTGCCCCTGACAGTGGCGTCGCCAATGTGCCGATCACGGCGCCGGACGCACCGGCCGACGGCCAGTTCCAGACCCGTGAACTGCCGCTGGTCGCCCCCACCGGTGGCGCCACCGGCCTGCAGAGCGGGGTGTCCACCACCCAGCCGCTGCAGCAGGACGCGGCCGCACCGGCTGAGACCGGCGTTGCCGATCCCTCGCCGGCCGTGGCCGCCGGCAACTACGCGGTCAGCTTTGGCGCCTACGGCAGCCAGGCCGACGCCAGCGCCGTGATCGCCTTCCTGAAGAAGGCCCAGCTGCCGGGCTTCAGCGAGCCAGCCACGATCAACGGCCGCCAGGCCTGGCGCGTGCGCGTGGGGCCGTACGCCGATCGCGCCCAGGCTGAAGCGGCACGCCTGGAAGCAGTGAAGGTACGCAACGACGTCAAGGCCGAAGTGGTGACCCTGGACGCGCGCGCCGACACTGCCGTGGCCGCCGCCCCGGCGCCGACCCGGGCTGCGTCCACGCCCTCCACCACCTCCAGTGCTGCCGCCGCGCCGGCCGCTGCCACGATCAAGACCGAAGCGCTGCCGCCCGAACCGGTGGCAGCGGTCAAGCCGGCGCCGAAGCCGGCGCCGGCCAAACCCGAACCGGCCGCCACCGCCGCTGCGGCCAAACCGGTGGCAGTGCCGACAGCACCGGCCGCCAGCAGTGTCGGCTTCGCCGTGCAGCTGGGCGCATTCGGCCAGGCGACCGAAGCCAACGCCTTGCGCGACAAGGTGCGCGCCGCGGGTTTCAGCGCCTTCGTGGAGCAGGTACGTACCGACAAGGGCACGCTCAACCGCGTGCGCGTCGGCCCGGTCGCCAACCGTGCCGAGGCGGAGAACCTCAAGGCCCAGGTTGCGTCCAAGGTCGGCGTGGCCGGCATGGTCCGGCCGCATCCCTGATGCGGCCGCCCGCACATGATTGATTTCGTGCTGCTGGCGGTGATCGGCATCTCGACCCTGCTCGGGGTGATGCGCGGTTTCGTCAGCATCATCATCAGCACCTTGTCGTGGCTGCTGGGCGGCTGGGCCGCGCTGATGTTCGGGCGCAGCGCCGCCGCCTGGTGGTCGGCCCCGGCCGCGCCGGGCACCGGGCACTACTTCGCCGGCTACCTGACCGTGTTCCTGCTGGTCATGGTCTCGGTCTGGGCGATCGGCCTGGTGATCCGCCAAGCCGTGCGTTCCACCAGCCTGAACGGCGCCGACCGCATGCTGGGCGGCGGCCTGGGCCTGGCCCGTGGCGGCCTGATTGCCTGTGCGCTGCTGTTGCTGGGCTCGTACACGCCGCTGACCCGCGAAGCGGCCTGGCGTGACTCGAACCTGCGCGCCATGCTCGACCCCGGCGTGGGCTGGATGCAGGCCAGGATGCCGCGCATGCCCGACCTGCCGCAGATGCCCAACCTGAAAGACATGCAGGGCCTGCAGGGCATGCCGATGGCATTGCCGGAGGTGAACATGGCGCAACTGCCCATCGGAGAGTTGGGCAAGCCGGGCGCGACAGGCGATAATGGCGTACTTGGCCAGTTGCTGGGTGGGCGCGGATGGCCGCGACCGCTGGATGAGACCCCGCAGCAGGCGGTGGACCCCGCCGATGTGTGGGCCAACCAGGCACGGCCAGGCTCCCCCCAGACCATCGACCCGGCGCTCGTGCGCCCGGACGACCCCGCTCCGGCACGGAACGGTTCCCCCGGCCAGGCACGGCCACCTTCACAGTAGATGGGCCCAGCCCAGCGGAGATTCGCACCATGTGTGGCATCGTCGGTATTGTCGGCAACCAGAACGTCGCCGGGCAGTTGTATGACGGCCTGACCGTCCTCCAGCATCGTGGCCAGGACGCGGCAGGCATCGCCACGGCCGATGGCACCCGGCTGCGCGTGCAGAAGGCCAACGGCCTGGTGCGCGACGTGTTCGACGCCAAGCGCATGTCCACCCTGGAAGGCCGCGTCGGGATCGCCCACGTGCGCTACCCGACCGCCGGTTCCGAAGGCATGGACGAAGCGCAGCCGTTCTACGTCAATTCGCCCTACGGCATCGCGCTGGCCCACAACGGCAACCTGATCAACACCGAGGCGCTGCGCCAGCAGGTGTTCGAACAGGACCGCCGCAACGTCAACACCGATTCGGACAGCGAAGTGCTGTTGAACGTGTTCGCCTTCGAACTGGACGCGCAGCGCCAGCTGACCCCGGAGGCGGCGATCCGCGCCGTGGCCGGCGTGCACCGCCGCTGCAAGGGCGGCTATGCGGTGATCAGCGTGGTGCTGGGCCTGGGCCTGGTCGCCTTCCGCGACCCGCACGGGATCCGCCCGCTGGTGCTGGGCAAGCGGGCCCATGCCGAGGGCGATGAATACATCGTGGCCTCCGAATCCTCGGCGCTGGACGTGCTGGGTTTCCAGCGCGTGCGCGACGTGCGCCCGGGCGAAGCGCTGGTGATCACCGCGCGTGGCGAACTGTTCTCCGAAGTGTGCGCCGAGCCGGCCGAGCACAGCCCGTGCATCTTCGAATACGTGTACTTCGCACGCCCCGATTCGATGATCGACAACGTGTCGGTGCACAAGGCGCGCATGCGCATGGGCATCAAGCTGGGCGAGAAGATCCTGCGCCTGCGCCCGGACCACGACATCGACACCATCATCCCGATCCCGGATACCTCGCGCGACGCCGCGCTGGAAATCTCCAACGTGCTCGGGGTGAAGTACCGCGAAGGCTTCATCAAGAACCGCTACATCGGTCGTACCTTCATCATGCCGGGGCAGGGCGAGCGGGTGAAATCGGTGCGCCGCAAGCTCAACCCGATCCACCTGGAGTTCCGCAACCGCGTGGTACTGCTGGTGGACGATTCGATCGTGCGCGGCACCACCAGTCAGCAGATCGTGCAGATGGCGCGCGACGCCGGTGCGCGCAAGGTGTACCTGGCCAGCGCGGCACCGCCGGTGCGTTACCCCAACATCTATGGCATCGACATGCCGGCGGCCGAAGAGCTGGTGGCGCACAACCGCAGCGTGGAAGAAATCGAGGCGCACCTGGGGTGCGACTGGTTGATCTACCAGGACATCGAGGACATGGAAGCGGCGGTGCGCGAAGGCAACCCCGAGCTGAAGTCGTTCGATTCCTCGTGCTTCAACGGCGTCTACCCGACCGGTATCGAGCCGGGCTATTTCGAACGCATCCAGCAGCTGCGTTCGGACGATGCCAAGCACAAGCGCCGCGCCTGAGGCCTGCCGGTGAGCGCGACGTTGCCGCAGGATGAAGCGGCCGGTGACCTGCTGCGCGCCGCGCAGCAGTGCATGGCCGAAGCGGATCCGCTGCGCAAGGTCGCGCTGACCCGGCATTACGCTGCGCAGTACCGCGCCGGGCAGTTGAAGGTGCGTCCGGATGCACCGCCGCCGGAGCCGATCCGCATGCCGGGGCGGCCGCCGCAGTTGCAGCTGGTCCACCCGCGGGATGTGCCGCGGCGCGGGTTGGGCAATGCGGAAGGGCGCGCGGCGTTCATCCACGCGATCGCGCATATCGAACTCAATGCAATCGACCTGGCGTGGGATGCGGTGTACCGCTTCCGCGGGTTGCCGGCGTCGTTCCATGCTGACTGGGTAGGGGTGGCCGATGATGAGTCGAGGCACTTCCTGCTGCTGCACGGACGCCTGCAGGCCCACGGCCACGACTACGGCGATTTCGCCGCGCACAACGGGCTGTGGGAAATGTGCGAGAAGACGGCGCACGATGGTCTGTCGCGGATGGCGTTGGTGCCGCGCGTGCTTGAAGCGCGCGGGCTGGATGTCACGCCGGGGATGATCACCAAGCTGCGCTCGGCCAACGATCATGCGACGGCCGATGTGCTGGAGATCATCCTGCGCGAAGAAGTCGCGCACGTTGCCGCAGGCACGCGCTGGTACTGCGAACGCGCCGGCGTTGAGCCGCGCGCACGCTTCATCGCACTGTTGAAGGAATACGCCAACGGCTTCCTGTATGGCCCGTTCAATCTCGAAGCGCGCCTGTTGGCCGGCTTCGAGCAGGACGAGCTGGCAGACCTGATCGAGCAGGCGGGTCGGTGCGGCCCCCATCGCGGTAGGGTCGAATCCCAATCGACTGCCGATACCGGTGAAACACGCGATGGCGCATGGAAATGAACCAGATCGCCGCAACGCGAAACGCCGTTACACGTTCCGCAACACCACGCGCTTCCCGTCTTCCGTTGGCCGGTTGATGTAAAACAACCCCGGCCCCGGCCGGTACGGCAATTCGCGCGTTGCATCATCGGCGGCATACAACAACGCGGTGTCGCCGAGCGCATCGAAATTCCAATGCGCCGATTGCATCAGGTAGCGCTGTCGCAGCAGTAATTCCTGCGCTGCATCGAGTGCTTGGCCTGCCACCAGGCGCGCCGCGATCGGCTGCAGCTCGTCAGGCACCGCCATCGCCGGATCCGCATCTGGCGTGCGTGCCCACATCACACCTGCGGCCGCCGCGCGCTGATGGATCAGCCGCAGTGCCACCAGCTGGTAGCGCCAGTCGATCTCGCGTTTCAGCACCACCGCTGCGTGTGCGAACAGCACCCACTGTGGCAGTACGCTGTCGCTGCCAGCCACGCGCAGCTGCTGCCAGCGATGCCATACATCGACCCAGACGTTGTGTTCGCCCAGGCCCAGTGCGGCTTGCCATTGCCGGCAGGCGGCCTGCGCGCGAACGTAAACCTCGGTGCTGCGCAGCAGCGCCAGCGGCGGGGTGGCGGTGTCGGGCACGTCGTGCCTGCGAATGCGCTGGCCCTGCGGGCGGGTCAGCAGCTTGGGTCCTTCGATGCGCTGGTCGTAACCACCGCCGATGTTGGCGTGCACGCCGGGCAGTGCGATTTCTTCATACTCGGGCGCAACAGTCGTCAGTGCGAAGTAATGCCGGTGTTCGTCGCGCGCCACGACCTGCACCACCTTGTCGGCGCAGCCCGCTGCCAGTTTGATCTCGGGTAGTTCATCGCGCTGTCGCGCATCGATGGCCACCACGGTGTCAAACAGGCCAACGAAGCGCACCGGACGGATCGCAGGTGCCGACGCCAGCGTCCAGCCAGTACGACGCAGCTGCTCCTGCAGCCAGAGTCGCCCATCGGCTGCGTTGAGCCGGTTGATCGCATCGCGCGCCGAGGCCGCGCCGCGCGAGAAGCCGAACAGGTCCAGGCGAACCTCGGTCAGCAGGTGCGGCGGCAGGGTGCGTGCCAGCGCCCGCAGCGCCTCGGGCAGGCGTACATCGAGCGCGCCGTGGACCTTCGCCTTCACCCCACTGGGCCCGATGCCGAACGCCAGACCCATCAGGTCGTCTTCCTTGCCGGTGCGGGTACCGGCCCCTTCGATGTAGATCGCCAGCGACTGCCGGCCCGGAACCGGCGGTACGGTCCGCCGGTGGTCGGGGTAGAGCGCGTGCAGCCGCGCGATGTTGGTCAGCCCGTTGTTGAAACTGCTGGTCAGGCGGCTCTGGTAGGGTGAGGCATCGTCGGCCAGCACTGCCGGTGCGGGGCGGCGTGGTGTCGGCGTGGTGCTGCCGGGCGGGCGCGCGGCATGCAGCAGGTTGTCCGCGTTGTTGCGCGTGCCGTCGAAAAACAGGCCGATCTGCAGCGTCACCGGCACTATGTTGGTCGGAGTGAGCTGCCCTGCCATGACCCCGGTTCCCTTGTCGATGCGCGTTCAAGGTAGCGCGAAACCGAGGCCGATTCACTACCTGGTCATTCCCGCGCCAGCGACTCCAGCGTCCAGCCCTGCGGGGTGACACGCAGCACCGACCCCTGCTCGTACCAGTCGCCCAGAACGATGCGCGTACAGGTGCGGCCACCGGCCTGCAGGCTGTGGATGGCCGGACGATGGGTATGGCCATGGATCATCGTGTCAACGCCGTGGCGAACGAACGTGGCGCTGACCTCGTCCGGCGCGACATCGGTGACCGTCTCGAACGTGGCGCGGTCGCCCTGTTTCATTTCCGCCTGGCGTGCCTGGCTGGCATCGCGCGCCTTCTGCGCGAAGGCGATGCGTGCGGCCAGCGGCTGCGCCAGGAACTGGGCCTGGAACACCGGGTCGCGGGTCTGCGCGCGGAACTGCTGGTAGGCCACGTCATCGGTACACAGCAGGTCGCCGTGCTGCAGCAGCACCGGCGTGCCGTACAGGTCGATCACGCTCGGGTCGGGCAGGATGCGGAAGCCGGCGCGGCGGGCGTAGTCCTCGCCCACCAGGAAATCGCGGTTGCCGCGGATGAAGTACACCGGCACGCCAGCGGCAACGACCGCCTTGAGCGCATCGGCTACCGCATCGGCGGCGGGCGCGGGGGTGTCATCGCCGATCCAGGCCTCGAACAGGTCGCCCAGGATGTACAGGGCATCGGCCTGCATCGCCTCGCGGCGCAGGAAATCCAGGAACAGATCGGTAATGGCTGGACGGCTCGGGTCCAGGTGCAGGTCGGAGATGAACAGCGTGGTCATGCCCGCATTGTATTCGGTTCGTCCGGAGACCGCGTGGACACGCATGGCGTGTCCCAACGCATCGGGCACCCCGTGCCCCATCCCGCGCGCGCCCATCCCGGGCGACCAAGGATCGTAGTGACACGCCATGCGTGTCAAAGCCATGATCCTGTGCACGTAAACCGCCATGCGTGTCCCACCGGTACCCGCAGAAAACCATCACACCGGCAGGGGCAACCATTGCAGGCTGGCGCCTGCCAACGCCGTGGCAATCGCCGTTGCCGCCAGCACATCGGTCGGATAATGCAGTCCCAACACCACCCGCGACACCCCGACCGCCATCGCGAACGGCACCAGCACCGGGGCCAGCCACGGGTAATAGGCCAAGGCCACGATGGTGAACGACACCGCATGCAGGGTGTGCCCGGACGGGAAGCTGAATTCGTCCAGCGGCGCCACCCAGGCGCGGATGCGCAGGTCCGCCGCATACGGGCGCGGGCGCCGCGTCCAGCGCTTCAGGCCCTTGTACAGCAGCAGCGCCATCAACCCGGTGGCGGCCATGTGCAGCGACGCGCGCAGGCCATCGAAGCCATCCAGCAGCACCAGCGCGCCCATCAGCGCATACCAGAACACGCCATCGCCCAGCCGGCTGACCACGGAGAACGCGCGGCGCACGCGGCGGTGCCGGCAGTAGTGATTGGCGCGCCGGCACCAACGGGTTTCGCGCCCGCGCAAGGCATCAAGCGGCGTGGTCCGCATGGGCCCTCCGGGCATTGGCCAGTTCGGCAAGCAGGGTGTCGAATTCGGCGACTACCTGCTGCGGGTGCAGGCGTTTCATCGCCACGGCCGCATTGCGGCCCAACCGCTCGCGCGCCGCGTCGTCGCCGGCCAGGCGCACCGCCGCATCAATGAAGGCGGTGTCATCGTCCACGGCCACCCCGTTGTCATCGGTGCGCAGGTGCTCGCGTGCCGCGCCGTAGTCGAACGCCACGGTGGTCACGCCGCTTGCCATCGCTTCAAGCGTGACATTGCCGAACGTCTCGCTGCGGCTGGGGAACAGGAACAGGTCGCCGCTGGCGAAGTGGCGGGCCAGCGCATCGCCGCGCTGTACGCCACAGAAGATGAAATCCGGGTTCTCATGGGCCAGTTTTTCGCGTGCCGGGCCATCGCCCACCCACACGAAACGCGCCTTGGGCCGCACCTGCTGCAGCCGGCGGAATGCTTTCACCGCCAGTGCCAGGTTCTTCTCGGCGGCGATACGGCCCACGTAGATTGCCGCGAAACCGGTGCCGTCGATGCCCCATTCCTCGCGCAGTGCCGGGTCGCGCCGCAGGGGTTCGAACTGGCTGCTGTCCACCGCGCGCGCCAGCAGGCGCACGCGGTCGAAGCCCTGGCCGCTGAGGAACTGCTGCAACTCCTGGGTGGGTACCAGGGTGGCATCGGCCTGGTTGTGGAAGCGGCGCATCCAGCGCAGGGCGGCGGCCTGCAGCCAGGCCACGCCGTAGTCGGGCAGGTATTCGTCGAAGCGGGTGTGGAAGCCGGTGGCCACCGGGATGCCCAGGCGCCGCGCGGTGCGCAGCGCCGACCAGCCCAGCGGGCCTTCGGTGGCGATGTAGATGGCATCCGGGCGCTGCTGCTGCCACTGCCGAGCCAGCCGCTTGGGTGCAGGCAGGCCGAAGCGCAGGCCGGGGTAGCGGGGCAGCCCGGCGCCCTGCACCAGCAGCGCGCCACCGGCGTCCATCTCGTCGGCCTGGCGCGGGCGGACCAGGTCCACTGCATGCCCGGCCGCGCGCAGTCCCTGTTGCAGCCCCTGCACGGTCAGGGCAACGCCGTTGACTTCGGGGGGGTACGTTTCAGTGACGATGGCATAGCGCATGGCGGGCCTCCGGTTTGCACGCATGCTAGGGGCTGGCGATGTAGCCGACATGACGCAGGTATGACGCCGGGATGACGCCGCCCCCGGGCACAAACGAACACGGCCCCGAAGGGCCGTCGCGGTGGACCGGGCAGGCGCGGCGGCTCAGGCCACGAAGGGGCGGAACTGCACGCCAAGCCCGGCCATGCCATCGGTTTCGCCGATCAGGTCGGCGCGCAGCAGCGGGCGGGCATCGATATAGGCCTGCGGCAGGATCAGCGACAGGCGGCTGTCGTCGGCGCTGACTTCCAGCGGCGGTACGGGGGTATCTTCATGGGCACGGTTGAGCAGCACCGCCAGGCGCAGCAGGGCGGTCATGCGCCGGGCTGGCAGCAGCAGGCGCTCGGGCAGGGCCTCGAACGCGGATTTGGAGACATTGCGGCGATGGCTGCGCACCAATGCGGCCAGCAGTTGCTGTTCCTGGCGCGAGAAGCCGGCTATGTCCGAGTTCTCCAGCACATAGCTGCCGTGCACGTGGTACCCGCTGTGGGCGATCATCAGCCCCAGCTCATGCAGGCGCGCGGCCCAGCCGAGCATCCGGGCATCGTCCGGGTCCAGCGTCCAGCTGCCTTCGACCTGGGCGAACAGGTCCAGCGCGGTGTGCTGCACGCGTTCGGCCTGGACGGTATCGATGCCGTATCGCAGGGTCAGCGCGTCGACCGATTCGTCGCGCAGGTCGTTCTCGCTGGCGCGGCCGAGGATGTCGTAGAGGATGCCCTCGCGCATGGCTGCCTTGCTGACCAGCAATTTCTGCAGGCCCAGCGCCTGGAACGCCGCTTCCAGCACCAGGATGCCGCCAGCGATGATCGGGCGCCGGTCCGGCGACAGGCCCGGCAGGTCGATATCCTCGATGCGCTTGGCCTTGAGCAGCTCGTCGCGCAGCTGCGGCAGTGCTTCGGCAGTGATCGCGCCCTTGCTCAGCTTCATGGTGGCGCAGATCTCGCTGATCGCCTTGTGCGTGCCCGACGAGCCCAGTGCCTCGTGCCAGCCCAATGAACGGTACTTGGTGGCGAACTGCTGGAACTCGGCGCCGATTTCGGTCAGCGCGTCCTTCCAGCGCCGCTTGCTCAGCTTGCCACCCGGGAAGAAGCGTCGCGTGCTGGCGATGCAACCGGCCTGCAGGCTTTCGCGTTCCAGGGTCTGCATGCCCTGGCCGATGATGAACTCGGTGGAGCCGCCCCCGATATCGATCACCAGCCGGCGCTGGTCGGGCTTGGGCGGCTGCGCGTGGGCCACGCCCAGGTAGATCAGGCGGGCCTCTTCGCGCCCGCTGACCACTTCAATGGCATGCCCCAGCGCGGTTTCGGCCGGCATCAGGAAGGCCTGCGGCGAACGCAGCTGGCGCACGGTGTTGGTGGCCAACGCGCGCACGCGCACCGACGGAATGCCGCGGATGCGCTGGCCGAAACGGGCCAGGCACTCGAGCGCGCGCTGGCGCGCCTCCGCCGACAGGCCACCCATGCCATCCAGGCCATCGGCCATGCGCACGGTTTCCCGCAGGCGGTCGACCACACGCAGCTGGCCGAGCGTGTAGCGCGCGATCACCATGTGGAAACTGTTGGATCCCAGGTCGATGGCGGCGAGCAGGTCGCCATCCTGCAGGGCGGGCGGAGTCGTGGAGTTCTGCGGCATGGGCGAATGGTAGCCGAAGCGGGGTTGCGCTCGTCACCGCAAAACGTTCACATCCCCCTACAGACCCCGCATCAACGCCATCTGTGCCGAATGCGGGGGTTCGCCATGGCCGGGCACGCACTTGCGATACTCGCCGTTGGCCTGCAGTTCCCAGGCGTTGAGGTTGTCGTCCAGGTAGTTCTGCAGCACGTCTCGGTAGACCTTGCGGGCCAGCTCCGGGTCCAGGATCGGGAAGCAGGTTTCCACCCGGCGCAGCAGGTTGCGCTCCAGCCAATCGGCGCTGGCGCAGTACAGCTCGGACGCGCCGTCGTTGCCGAACCAGTACACCCGGCTGTGCTCGAGGAAACGGCCCACGATCGAGCGTACCCGGATGTTGTCCGACACCCCGGGTACGCCTGGGCGCAGCGTGCACGCACCGCGCACGATCAGGTCGATCTGCACGCCGGCCTGTGATGCGGCATACAGCGCACGCACCACCTGCGGTTCGTTGAGGGCGTTCATCTTGGCGATGATCCGCCCCGGGCGGCCATCGCGGGCCAGGTGCATCTCGCGCTCGATCCGCTGCAGCAGCCCATCGTGCAGGGTGAACGGCGACTGCAGCAGGCGCTTCAGGCGCGTGCGCGGGGCCAGCCCGGACAGCTGCTGGAACAGCAGGTGCACGTCGTTGCCGATGTCCGCGTCAGCGGTGATCAGGCTGAGGTCGGTGTAGGCCCGCGCGGTGCCGCTGTGGTAATTGCCGGTGCCCAGGTGCACGTAGCGGCGCAGCTTGCGGCCTTCGCGGCGCACGATCAGCAGCATCTTGGCGTGGGTCTTGTAGCCCACCACGCCATACACCACCTGCACGCCGGCCTCCTGCAGGCGGTCGGCCAGGCCCAGGTTGGCTTCTTCGTCGAAGCGTGCGCGCAGCTCCACCACCACGGTGACATCCTTGCCGTTGCGTGCCGCCTGGATCAGTGCATCGACGATCAGCGAATCCTTGCCGGTGCGGTACAGGGTCTGCTTGATCGCCAGTACGTTGGGATCCACCGCGGCCTGCCTGATCAGGTCGAGCACGGCGGTGAACGCGTCGAACGGGTGGTGCAGCAGCACGTCCCTGCGTGCCACGACCTCGAAGATGCCGTCGCTGTCGCGCAGCGTGCGCGGGTTCATCGGCGGGTACTTCAGCTCCGGTCGCGCCAGCAGGTCGTACAGCTGGATCACCCGGTTGAGGTTGACCGGGCCGTCGATGCGGTACACCGCGTTCTCGGTCAGGCCGAAGTTCTGCAGCAGGGTGCGCACGATGTCACGCGGGCAGTCCTGCGCGATCTCCAGCCGCACCGCCGGCCGGTAGCCGCGGTCGACCAGCTCGTCGCGCAGCGCAAGCGCCAGGTTCTCCACTTCTTCCTCGTCCACCACCAGCTCGGAATTGCGGGTCACCCGGAACTGGTAGGCGCCCTGGACTTCCATGCCCGGGAACAGCTCGCCGACGAACGTGGACAGTACCGAGGACAGGAACACGAACGTCTGCGGGCCGCCCAGTGTCTGCGGCAGCTGGATGATGCGTGGCAGCGAACGCGGCGCGCGCACGATCGCCAGGTGACCGGCACGGCCGAACGCATCGGTGCCCTTGAGCACCACCACGATGTTCAGCGATTTGTTGAGGATCTTCGGGAACGGGTGCGACGGATCCAGGCCCAGCGGCGACAGCACCGGCATGATCTCGTTGCGGAAGTAGGCGCGCAGCCAGCGCTTCTGGCGGTGGTTCCAGGAGTGCCGGCCCAGCACGTCGACGCCGGCCTCGTGCAGCGCCGGGCGCAGCGTCTCGTTCCAGCAGCGGTACTGCTGGTCCACCAGCTCGGCGGCGCGGTCATGGATGGCGTTGAGGATGGTCTGCGGGGTCATGCCGTCCGGCGCCGGCGGCAGGCCGAATTCCTGCGCGTGGCGCACCGCGGCGGCGCGGATTTCGAAGAACTCGTCCAGGTTGGTGCAGGAGATGCACATGAAGCGCAGCCGCTCCAGCACCGGTACCTGGGGGTCCATCGCCTGGGCCAGCACGCGGAAGTTGAAATCCAGCTGCGACAGCTCGCGGTTGATGTACAGGGCCGGGTCGCGCAGCGGATCGGTTTCCGCCGGCACGGCGATGGGAACAAGGGTGCTCATGCGGAGGAGTCTTCTGCAGAGGAAAGGGTGGCAACGTCGGTGCGCTCGCGCACGTGGTCGGCGTCGAAGTGGCATGAGAACACACTGCCCTTGCCGACCTCGCTCTGTATCTCCAGGCGCGCGTGGTGCAGGCCCAGGATGTGCTTGACGATCGACAGGCCCAGCCCGGTGCCGCCGCTTTCGCGCGAGCGGCTGCTGGAGACGCGGTAGAAACGTTCGGTCAGGCGCGGCAGGTGGGTGGCGGGAATGCCGTAGCCGGTGTCACGCACCGCCAGCACCACGCCCTGGCCTTCGCGGGCCAGCTCCACCTCGACCCGGCCACCGGCCGGGGTGTAGCGCACCGCGTTGGTGACCAGGTTGGAGAAGGCGCTGTGCAGTTCCTTGTTGGACCCCTGCAGGTCCACCCCGGCGCTGTCGATCACGTTGATCTGGTGGCGGCCCTGGCTGTGCGCTTCGGCTTCGCGGCGCAGCGTGGCCAGCATCGGTGCCATCGCCACGGTTTCTTCCTCGGTATGTTCCTGCGACTCCAGCCGCGACAGGGTCAGCAGGTCTTCAACCAGCTGCGCCATGCGCTGCGACTGTTTGCGCATTTCCTCCAGCATCGGGCCGGTGCCGGGGAAATCCTCCGGCTCCATCATGTCCAGGTAGCCGTGCACCACGGTCAGCGGGGTGCGCAGCTCGTGCGAGACGTTGGCCACGAAGTCACGGCGGACCTGTTCCAGCCGCAGCAGCTTGCTCACATCGCGTGCGATCAGCAGCCAGTAGTCGGGCGAATAGGGAATCAGCCGCAGGTTCAACCGGATCGCCGGGTCGACCGGCGAGGGCACGTCGAGGATCGGTTCGGCATTGCGGCCGCCGGCCAGCCAATGGGCAAGGGGCATCGGTTGCAGGCGCGTGACCAGCGCTTCGCCAAGATCGCCGGGGTGGTGCAGGCCCAGCAGCGTGGTGGCCGATTCGTTGAACCATTGCACGCGCTGGCTGTTGCGGTCGACCACCACCACGGCATCGGGCAGTGCGGCCGCGGCGGCGCGGTAACTGCGCAGCATGTCGAGCAGGCGCCGCTTGCGCGTGCGCATTTCCAGCTGGTTGCGGTACAGCAGGTGGTCCAGTTCGTTCCAGACGCCGTTGCCGCCGCTCATGTCCCAGCGCTGGCGCGCGGTGAGCCTGCGCAGCACCTTGCGCAGCCGCCAGTAGTGCCAGGCCAGCGCGCCGATGGACGCCAGTGCGATGCACATCCACACATGCCCGATGGCAAGGCCCACCAGGCCGGCCGCGAGCAGCAGCACCGCGAGGGCGGCAAGGGTTTTCAACCAGGCGGAGCGGATGTGGCGCGGCATTGCGGTCTCATTGAAAATGCGTAGAGCGGGGCTCTGCCCCGCTGACGTTCAAAGCGAGGTAGAGAACCGGTAGCCGGCACCGCGCACGGTCTGCACCATGTTCTCGGCGCCGAAGGGTTCCAGCGTCTTGCGCAGGCGGCGGATGTGCACGTCGATGGTGCGCTCCTCCACGTACACGCTGCCGCCCCACACATGGTCCAGCAACTGGGTGCGGGTGTACACGCGTTCGGGGTGGGTCATGAAGAAGTGCAGCAGGCGGTACTCGGTCGGACCGATCGGCACCGGCTGGTCACCGGCGAACACCCGGTGCGCGGCACCGTCGATCCGGATCTTGCCGACCGCCACGCTGCCATCTTCATCATCGTCGCGCGCCCGGCGCATCACCGCGCGGATCCGGGCCAGCAGCTCGCGTGCCGAGAACGGCTTGACCACGTAGTCATCGACCCCGGCTTCGAGCCCGCCGACGCGGTCATTCTCTTCGCCGCGCGCGGTCAGCATGATGATCGGCACCTCGCGGGTGAGGGCCTCCTTGCGCCAGCGCCGGGCCAGGTCCAGCCCGCTGGTGCCCGGCAACATCCAATCCAGCAGGATCAGGTCCGGCACGCGGTCGGCGATTGCCGTCTGCGCTTCGCGGGCGTCACCGGCGTGGATCGGGTCGTAGTCACCCTTGCGCAGGGCAAAGGCGACCATTTCGCGGATCGCGGGTTCGTCATCGACGATCAGGATGCGTTTCTGCACGTGCCCACCGTATTGCTCATCAGACCGGGATTGAGCCCAGTAGACTACGGTTTCATGACACGTTTGTGACTATGTCGCCGGCGGGTTCCCTGGAGTGTCGTCTTCATGTCATCTCCCCCCAGCGCCTGGGCCGGCCAACGGCCGGCGCTACCGATGATTGCGGGTGCGTAGCACAGGGGGTAGCGCCGGCCGTTGGCCGGCCCAGGCGGTGCCAGGCCGCACGTACCCTCACCGCCGCTCGAGCTCAGGGTCATCGATGCCTTGCCGACGCATTTCCAGCACCAGCGGGGTGATGGTCTCGATCCGGGCGTCCACCCGGGCCCGGCCCACGTAGTCCAGCGCGGGCTGCTTCTTCAGCGCCTGCAGCTGCATCAGCGCCTGTTCCGGCCGGCCGTTCAGGAACGCGGCCTCGGCATAGGCCTCGCTGGCACGCAGGGTGTCGCCGGCCAGCTCGCTGGCGCGGGCGTAGCGTTGCTGGAACACCGGATCATTGCCACTTTGCGACAGCAGCGGGCGCAGCATCGCCTGGGCGCGCTGGCCGGCCTCGCGCCCGCCCTGTTCGTTCAGGATCTCGGCGTAGGTCAGCGCCACCGGGCGGCTGCCGGGGTGCTGGCGCAGCAGGGCGTCGAAGCGGGCATTGGCCTGGGCCGGCTGGCCCGAGCGCGACTCGGACTCGGCCAGCGCCAAGGCCACCCAGAGGCTGTCCGGGTGGTCCTTGAGCAGCTCGGTGAGGTCGCGCCGGGCCTCGGCCGCGCCGCTGTTGCGCAGGCGGGCCAGGGCCAGCCCATAGCGCTGGGCATCGTTCAGGCCGCTCTTCTGCGCGCGCTGCAGGTTCTGGTACTCGGTGGCCAGCTCGCCCGGGGTGTCGGCGCTGAGCACGCGCAGGCGTTCGCGCGCCCACTCGAACTGGCCGGTGCCGCCCCGGCTGAGCGAATTCACCGAGATCTGCATCGAGGCTGGCAGCAGCGGGTTGGTGCGGCGGACCAGCGGGTCGGACAGGGCCGGGTCGGCCGGGTCCACCCGTTCCTGGCGTACCCCGCCGGGCACCTCGGTGGTGAGCAGCACCGTGTCTTTCTTCATCTGCTCGGTGCGGGCCTTGGCTTCGCTGATGCGGGTGGTGTTGACCGGGTGGGTCTGCAGGAAATCCGGTACCGAATACCCACCGGCATTGCCTCGCATCGAAGCGGACATGCGTTCGAAGAAACCGGCCATCGCATCCACGTCGTAGCCGCTGCGGGCCAGGGTGCGGATGCCCAGGCGGTCGGCTTCGGATTCATTGCTGCGCGTGTAGTTGATCTGGCGCTGCTGCATCAGCCCCATGCCGGAGGTGATCGCGGCCATGGTCGCATCGCCCGACGAGTTGCCGCCGGCCTGCTGCGCGGCCACCACGGCGGCCAGCATGCCCAGCAGGATCGGGATCTGGTCGCGCTGGGCTCGTTCCACCCCGCGCAGCACGTGCTGCTGGGTAACGTGGGCGATTTCGTGGGACAGCACTGCCGCCACCTCGTCTTCGCGCTCGGCGGTCAACACCAGCCCGGCGTTGACCCCCACGTAGCCGCCCAGGGTGGCGAAGGCGTTGATCTGCCGGTCCCTGAGCATGAAGAACGTATAGGACTGGCGCGGCTGGGCGCTGTTGGATCCGAGCCGGGCGCCCATGGTCTGCAGCCAGTCGTCCACCAGCGGGTCATCCAGCAGGAAGCCGTAGTTGCGCAGCTCGCGCAGCATCATGCCGCCGTACTCGGCCTGGCGCGCCGGGGTCAGCAGTTCACCGGCCGACGAACCGATGTCCGGCAGCTTGCTGTCCTGGGCCGATGCCAACGGCGCGGCCAAGGCCAGGGTCAACGCGGCAGAGAGCAGCAAAGGGCGCAAACAGGAACTCCTGGGGGCTGCGGGTGATCCGCAGTGTTGCGGTGATGACATGGAAAATCCAGCGCAGGGCTACCATATACAGACACTCGTTCCGCTGTGGAGTTTCCCGTGAGCCAAGATGTCGCTTCCAACCCGGGTGGGAAGCCGCCCATCACCATCTATTCCACCGCCGTGTGCCCGTACTGCGTGGCGGCCAAGAACTTCCTGAAGAGCAAGGGCGAGAGCTGGACCGAGGTCCGCATCGACCTGGACCCGGTGGAGCGCGAAAAGATGATGGCCAAGACCCGCCGCACCAGCGTGCCGCAGATCTTCGTCGGTGAAGTCCACGTGGGTGGGTACGATGACATGATCGCCCTGCACCAGGCCGGAAAGCTTGAGCCGCTGCTGAACGGGCAGGGCCAGGCATGAGCGCGTCGGACGACGGCAGTAAAGACCGGATCGCCGAGTTCACCGAGTTCCGCCAGCGCATGAACCAGCGCATCCTGGGCGAGCCCAACCAGGTGGTGCGGCGCTTCTTCGCGCTCGACACCCAGACCTACCAGGCCGGCGCGCTGGATGTGAAGACCAAGGAACTGCTGGGCCTGGTCGCCTCGATGGTGCTGCGCTGCGACGACTGCATCAGCTACCACGTGGCCCAGTGCAAGGACGCCGGGGTGACCCGTGAAGAGTTCTTCGAGACCTTCTCGGTGGGCCTGGTGGTCGGCGGCTCCATCGTCATTCCGCACCTGCGCCGGGCCGTGGATTTCCTGGACCAGCTGGAAGGCGGCGCCGAGGCCCCGGCCGTTCACGAACATTGATACCCGGTAGCGCCGGCCGTTGGCCGGCCCAGGCGATCCGTGGGCCGGCCAACGGCCGGCGCTACCTTGGTCTATTTGGGGTCCGGGGACTGGCTAAGGCATAATTGCGGGTGAAACTTCCCTTGCGCCGGTGCGTTGTGCACCTGGTTGACGGCGCTCCCCCTCGGTTCGGAAACAGATCAAATGACGCAGAAAATCACGGTCATCCGCGGTGACGGCATCGGCCCGGAGATCATGGACGCTACCCTGTTCGTGCTCGGCAAGCTGGACACCGGCTTTGAATACGAAGATGCCGACGCTGGCCTGGTCGCACTGGAAAAGCACGGCGACCTGATGCCGGCGTCCACGCTGGAATCGATCGCACGCAACAAGATCGCCCTGAAGAGCCCGCTGACCACGCCGGTCGGTGGTGGCTTCACCTCGATCAACGTCAGCCTGCGCCGCCACTTCGACCTGTACGCCAACGTGCGTCCGGCGGTGTCGTTCCCGAATACCAAGTCGCGTTTCGGCGACGGCGTGGACCTGGTCACCGTGCGTGAGAACACCGAAGGCGCGTACCTGGCTGAAGGCCAGGAAGTGTCGGCCGACGGCGAGACCGCCTTCTCCGGCACCCGCATCACCCGCAAGGGCTCCGAGCGCATCGTGCGCTACGCCTTCGAGCTGGCCCGCAGCACCGGCCGCAAGAAGGTCACCGCCGTGCACAAGGCCAACATCATCAAGTCGACCTCGGGCCTGTTCCTGGCCGTGGCGCGCGAAGTGGCGGCCAAGTACCCGGACATCGAGTTCCAGGAAATGATCGTCGACAACTGCTGCATGCAGCTGGTGATGCGTCCGGAACAGTTCGACGTGATCGTCACCACCAACCTGTTCGGCGACATCATCTCCGACCTGTGCGCCGGCCTCGTCGGCGGCCTGGGCCTGGCCCCGGGCGCCAACATCGGTGAGAACGCGGCGATCTTCGAAGCCGTGCACGGCACCGCACCGGACATCGCGGGCCAGGGCAAGGCCAATCCATGCGCGTTGCTGCTGGCCGCCGCGCAGATGCTGGACCACGTCGGCCAGGCCGACAACGCCGAGCGTCTGCGCAAGGCCATCGTGGCCACGCTGGAAGCCAAGGACTCGCTGACCGGCGACCTCGGCGGCACCGGCAACACCATGGGCTTCGCCCAGGCCATCGCCAGCCGCCTGTAACCGCGCGGGTCAATGTGCAGAAAAGGCACCCGGGAGGGTGCCTTTTTTTGTGGGCGATCCGCGGGGCCCTCCTGCGGCGGCGTCTGCGACGTTGGTAGCGCCGGCCGTTGGCCGGCCCTCGGGACCGACTGGGCCGGCCAACGGCCGGCGCTACCGGTAGCCGGGCTGAGCCCGTCTACGCAACGTCGATGCCACGCATCAACGTTGCTGGATCTTCGACAGCAAACGCAGGAACTCCACGTACAGCCACACCAGCGTGACCATCAGCCCGAACGCGCCGTACCACTCCATGTACTTGGGTGCGCGCGCTGCCGCGCCGTTTTCGATGAAGTCGAAGTCCAGCACCAGGTTCAGCGCAGCCACCACCACCACGAACAGGCTGAAGGCGATGCCCAGCCAGCTGGCCTCATGGATCACCGGCACGTTGATGTTGAAGAACCCCAGCACGAACGAGGCCAGGTACAGCAGCGCGATGCCGCCGGTGGCAGCGACCACGCCCAGCTTGAAGTTCTCGGTGACCTTGATCAGCCCGCTGCGGTAGGCGAACAGCAGTGCGAACAGGGTGCCGAAGGTGAGCAGCACGGCTTGGAACACGATGCCCGGGAAGCGCGCTTCGAACACCGCCGAGATGGCGCCCAGGAAGAAACCTTCCACCAGTGCGTACATCGGTGCGGTCACCGGCGACCATTCCTTCTTGAACACCGTCACCAGTGCCAGGATCAGTCCGCCGATCGCGCCGCCGATCGCGTAGATCATCGCACCCGGTGCGATCTGGCCGTCGGCGCCCAGGGTCTGGCTCCAGGCGAAGGCAGCGGTGATGACGGTCAGCAACAGCAGGAGGCCGGTCTTGTTGACCGTGCCGTTGATGGTCATCACCTGGTCGGGCGAGCTCACGACCGAGCCGCTGGCGAGGTCGAGGAACGTCGACTCCGAAAGTGCGGGATTGCCGCTGCGCATTGCCAATCTCCTTGAAGGGGTAGGGTCCGGCCGATCCGGCCGCTGAACAAGAGCATAGCGTACGGCAACAAACCGTCTGCGCCGTGGGCAACGTCGGAACACGAATGTGAAAAACCCTGTGAAAAGCGTTGACAGACGCCTCGCTGATTCCCACAATAGGCGGCTCTTTCGGGGGGAACCTCGAGGGTTGAAACCACCGGGGTATAGCGCAGTCTGGTAGCGCGCCTGCTTTGGGAGCAGGATGTCGGGGGTTCGAATCCCTCTACCCCGACCATGTCCCGCTGCTCAAACCGGGATGGGAATGCGACAATCCGGTCAGAGCGCCCGTAGCTCAACTGGATAGAGCACCGGCCTTCTAAGCCGGCGGTTACAGGTTCGATTCCTGTCGGGCGCGCCATCGGCGCAAACGCCAGGGGATTCAACATTTGCGACGTAGGGACACGCCATGCGTGTCCAGATGTCTGAAAGGTTTCAGTGGTGGCTGTAGCTCAGTTGGTTAGAGTTCCGGATTGTGATTCCGGAGGTCGGGGGTTCGAGTCCCCTCAGCCACCCCACTGATTGAAGGAACCGGGTTCGCCGAAAGCGGGCCTGGGGTTGCAAAAAGAGGCGCAGACGTTACACTTGCCGCCTGGATTTTCAGGGCTGTTAGCTCAGTTGGTAGAGCAGTTGACTCTTAATCAATAGGTCGAAGGTTCGAATCCTTCACAGCCCACCAAGACAGAAGCCATCCGGGAAGCCGGGTGGCTTTTTTCTTGCGCGCGATCCACTGTTGCGTGGGACACGCGTGGCGTGTCGCTACCGGTGCGCCGGGCAGCCACGCAGGGCGTGGCTCTACGCATGTGCGCCGGCAGCCACGCAGGGCGTGTCTACGCTGTGAGGCCCGTGCAGAAAATGCTTGCGCATTTGTGCGGCGTTGCGTCATAATTCGCCTCCCGATTTTCGGGCTGTTAGCTCAGTTGGTAGAGCAGTTGACTCTTAATCAATAGGTCGAAGGTTCGAATCCTTCACAGCCCACCAAGACAAAAGCCATCCGGTTCGCCGGGTGGCTTTTTTCTTGTCTGCGATCGGGCGCCGCGCCGCTATAATGCTGCCCAGCGCGAAAGTGGCGGAATTGGTAGACGCCCTGGATTTAGGTTCCAGTGCCGCAAGGCGTGGGGGTTCGAGTCCCCCCTTTCGCACCAGCTGTCGGGGCAGGGGACTCCCCTGAACACGCCCCGGATTGACGTTCCCGCCCCCCTGCTGGCGGCGCTGGCCGTTATCGGCCAAACTACAGGGCTGCGGCGGGCAGGCGCGTCCACGACCCCGCGTTCTCAACCCGTTTCATCCAATCACATCGTGCCGGGGGCGTCGCCACCGGTTGGCAGGAGTCAACATGCAAGCTTCGATCGAATCCACCGGCAATCTGGAACGCCGCCTGACCTTCTCGCTGCCGGAAGACCGCCTGCAGACCCACATCAGCGGCCGCCTGGGCGAAATCGCCCGTACCGCGCGCATCAAGGGCTTCCGCCCGGGCAAGGTGCCGGCCAAGGTGATCGAGCAGCGTTTCGGCCAGCAGGTCCGCAGCGAAGCCGTCGACGGCCTGCTGCGTGAGACCTTCGATGCCGCCATCCGCGAGCACGAACTGCGCATTGCCGGCGCGCCGCGCATCGACAAGGGCGACAACGGCGAGTTCTCGTTCGTGGCCACCGTCGAGCTGGTGCCGGACTTCGGCGACGTCGACGTCAGCACGCTGACCGTCGTGCGCCACGTCGCTGAAATCAATGACGCCGACATCGACCAGATGATCACCAACCTGCGCGAACAGCGCCGCAGCTGGAGCCCGGTTGAGCGTGGTGTCCAGGACGGCGACCTGGTCGCACTGGAAACCTGGTCGCAGGCCGGCGATGAGCGCCTGCCGGCCGAAGGCACCGAGAAGGGCAGCGTGGTGGTGGGCCAGGGCATGATGTTCGAGCAGATCGAGCAGGGCCTGGTCGGCCTGTCCAAGGGTGAGGAAAAGACCCTGGACGTCGAGTTCCCGGCCGACTGGCGCGTGCCGGCGCTGGCTGGCAAGCAGGTCAAGGTCACGGTCAAGGCGGTGGACGTGTCCGCGCCGGTGCTGCCGGATGTGGATGCCGAGTTCATCAAGAGCTTCGGTGTGAAGGGTGGCGATGAGGAGCAGTTCCGCAAGGACATCCGCGCCAACCTGGAGCGTGAGCTCAAGGGCGCGCTGATGAACCGCCTGCGCCGTGAAGTGGGCGAGCAGCTCATTGCCGCCTACGCTTCGGTGGAAATGCCGCCGCGCCTGGTCGACAACGAGGCCCGTGCCATGCTGGCCCAGCAGGTCGAGCAGATCCGCCGCAGCGGCCGCAACCCGGGCGACATCCCGGCCGACGCCCATGAAGGCTTCAAGGACGCCGCCGCCAAGCGCGTCCTGGTCGGCCTGCTGGTCGGCGAAGTGGCCCGCAGGAACGACCTGCGCCTGGACCCGAAGCGCCTGAACGAAACCATGCGCCTGATCGCGTCGACCTATGAAGAGCCGGAGCAGGTCATTGAGATGTACCGCAACGACCCCCAGCTGATGAGTGGGCTGCAGAACCGCGTGATGGAAGAGCAGGTGATCGACTGGATCGCCGAGCGCGCCCAGCACACCGAGCAGTCGTTGTCGTTCCAGGATGCCATCCGCCAGTAAGCGGGCGGCGTTTCATGCCCCGCGCCCCATGGCGCGGGGTGGTTTCCCCCAAATAGGTGCCTCAGTAATGGACAACCAAACCAAAGCCCTGAACATGGTTCCGATGGTGGTCGAACAGACCAGCCGCGGCGAGCGCGCCTATGACATCTATTCGCGCCTGTTGAAGGAGCGCCTGATCTTCCTCGTGGGCCCGATCGATGATCACATGGCCAACGTGGTGGTGGCGCAGCTGCTGTTCCTGGAAGCGGACAACCCGGAAAAGGACATCAGCATCTACATCAACTCGCCCGGTGGCGTGGTCACCGCCGGCATGGCGATCTACGACACCATGCAGTACATCAAGCCGGACGTGAGCACCATCTGCGTCGGCCAGGCCGCCTCGATGGGCGCACTGCTGCTGGCATCCGGCGCGGCCGGCAAGCGTTATGCGCTGCCGAACTCGCGCGTGATGATCCACCAGCCGCTGGGCGGCTTCCAGGGCCAGGCCACGGATATCGACATCCACGCCCGTGAAATCCTGACCCTGCGTTCACGCCTCAACGAGGTGCTGGCCAAGCACACCGGCCAGTCGCTGGAGACCATCGCGCGCGACACCGAGCGCGACAACTTCAAGAGCGCGGCCGATGCGGTGGCCTACGGCCTGGTCGACTCGGTCCTCGAGCGCCGTCCGGAAGAGTCGATCACCCCGGCCTGATAGTGCCGCCAGGCCGGGAAACCGGCCTGTTTCCGCAGGGTCGGGCTGGACTGGCGTCCTCCCGACCCTGTGCTATTCTCGAATCGAACCCCCGTTCAGCGGGTGGGGTAACTGGGTAAGCGAAGCATGAGCGAAGACCGCCAAGGTCGTTCCACGGAAACCGGCAAGATCCTCTACTGCTCCTTCTGCGGGAAGAGCCAGCATGAGGTGCGCAAGCTGATTGCTGGGCCAAGCGTTTTCATCTGTGATGAATGCGTGGAGCTGTGCAACGACATCATCCGTGAAGAGCTCGAGGAAAAGGCGCAGTCGGCGCGCAGTTCGCTGCCCAAGCCGCGCGAGATCCTCGACGTCCTGGACCAGTACGTGATTGGCCAGAACCGGGCCAAGCGCACGCTGGCCGTGGCCGTGTACAACCATTACAAGCGCATCGAGAGCCGCCAGAAGAACGACGAAGTCGAACTGGCCAAGTCGAACATCCTGCTGGTCGGTCCGACCGGTTCGGGCAAGACCCTGCTGGCCGAAACCCTGGCCCGCCTGCTCAACGTGCCGTTCACCATGGCCGACGCCACCACGCTGACCGAAGCCGGTTACGTGGGCGAGGACGTGGAGAACATCATCCAGAAGCTGCTGCAGAAGTGCGATTACGACGTCGAGAAGGCGCAGCAGGGCATCGTCTACATCGATGAAATCGACAAGATCTCGCGCAAGAGCGAAAACCCGTCGATCACCCGTGACGTGTCCGGCGAAGGCGTGCAGCAGGCGCTGCTGAAGCTGATCGAAGGCACCGTGGCCAGCGTTCCGCCGCAGGGCGGCCGCAAACACCCGCAGCAGGAATTCCTGCAGGTGGACACCAAGAACATCCTGTTCATCTGCGGCGGCGCGTTCGCCGGGCTGGACAAGGTGATCCAGGCCCGTTCCAACGACTCCGGCGGCATCGGGTTCGGGGCCAAGGTGAAGAGCTCCGAGCGCAAGCAGGAAGTGGGCAAGGTGCTGGCGGAAGTCGAGCCGGAAGACCTGATCAAGTTCGGCCTCATCCCGGAATTCGTCGGCCGCCTGCCGGTCGTGGCGACCCTGGAAGAGCTGGACGAGGCTGCCCTGGTCAGGATCCTGACCGAGCCGAAGAATGCCATCACCAAGCAGTTCAAGAAGCTGTTCGAGATGGAGCACGTCGAGCTCGAGTTCCGTCCGGACGCCCTGTCGGCCATTGCCCGCAAGGCGCTCAAGCGCAAGACCGGTGCCCGTGGCCTGCGCACCATCGTCGAATCGGTCCTGCTGGACACCATGTACGACCTGCCCTCGGCCGAGAACGTCAGCAAGGTGGTGGTGGACGAATCGGTGATCGAGCACAAGTCCGAACCGTACCTGATCTACCAGACCCCGCCGGCCCCTGAACAGAAGGCGGCTGGCGCTGAATAATCCATCAAGTATTTGAATTGATGGATGTTTTTCAGAGCATCTTGCATCTGGACGCCGATGGCCCCATAACGGGGCCATCGGCTTTTTTGTATCCGGGTGAAGCTGCCCGGAGGCCATCCACACTGCTCAACTGGAGCCCACATGGCCCGTTCCCCAACTGAGACTCTCGACCTGCCGGTACTGCCGCTGCGCGACGTGGTGGTGTTCCCGCACATGGTCATTCCGCTGTTCGTCGGCCGCGACAAATCCATGCACGCGCTGGAACAGGCGATGGAAGCGGACAAGCGCATCCTGCTGCTGGCGCAGAAGTCGGCCGAGACCGACGATCCCACCGCCGCCGACCTCTACCAGGTCGGCACCCTGGCCCAGGTCCTGCAACTGCTGAAGCTGCCCGACGGCACCATCAAGGTGCTGGTTGAAGGCCTGTCGCGGGTCAACGTCACCCAGGTCAGCGAGCGCGACGGTTCGCTGCACGGCCTGGCCGAAGAAATCGAATCGGACGAATCACGCGAGCCGCGCGAGATCGAAGCCATTGCGCGTTCGCTGATGTCGCTGTTCGAACAGTACGTCAAGACCAACCGCAAGCTGCCGCCGGAACTGCTGCAGACCCTGGCCGGCATCGATGAACCGGCACGCCTGGCCGACACCATCGCCGCGCACATCAGCGTGCGCCTGGCTGACAAGCAGCGCCTGCTGGAAACCCTGCAGATCGGCGACCGCCTGGAAATGCTGGTCGGCCTGGTCGACGGCGAGATCGACGTGCAGCAGATGGAAAAGCGCATCCGCGGCCGCGTGAAGTCGCAGATGGAAAAGAGCCAGCGCGAGTACTACCTCAACGAGCAGATGAAGGCCATCCAGAAGGAACTGGGCGACCTGGACGATGCCCCGGGCGAGCTGGAAGAGCTGGCGCGCAAGATCGCCGACGCCGGCATGCCCAAGCCGGTGGAAACCAAGGCCAAGGCCGAGCTCAACAAGCTCAAGCAGATGTCGCCGATGTCGGCCGAAGCGGCCGTGGTCCGCAACTACCTGGATTGGCTGCTGGGCGTGCCGTGGAAGAAGCGCACCAAGGTGCGCAAGGACCTCAAGGCCGCCCAGGACACCCTGGATGCCGACCATTTCGGCCTGGACAAGGTCAAGGACCGCATCCTGGAGTACCTGGCGGTGCAGTCGCGGGTGAAGCAGATGAAGGGCCCGATCCTGTGCCTGGTCGGGCCGCCGGGCGTGGGCAAGACCTCGCTGGGCCAGTCCATCGCCAAGGCCACCAACCGCAAGTTCGTGCGCATGAGCCTGGGCGGCGTGCGCGACGAAGCCGAGATCCGTGGCCATCGTCGCACCTACGTCGGTTCCATGCCGGGCCGCATCGTACAGAACCTCAACAAGGTGGGCAGCAAGAACGCGCTGTTCGTGCTCGATGAAATCGACAAGATGTCGATGGACTTCCGTGGCGACCCGTCTTCGGCGCTGCTGGAAGTGCTCGACCCGGAACAGAACAACGCCTTCAACGACCACTACCTGGAAGTGGACCTGGACCTGTCCGAAGTGATGTTCGTGGCGACCTCCAACTCGCTCAACATCCCCGGTCCGCTGCTGGACCGCATGGAAGTGATCCGCATCCCCGGCTACACCGAGGATGAGAAGCTAAACATCGCCATGCGCTACCTGGTGCCCAAGCAGCTCAAGGCCAACGGCCTGAAGCCGGAGGAACTGGAGATCGAGGCCGACGCCATCCAGGACGTGGTGCGTTACTACACCCGCGAATCGGGCGTGCGCAACCTCGAACGCGAAGTGGCCAAGATCTGCCGCAAGGTGGTGAAGGAAATCGCGCTGGCCGGTCCGGTCGCACCTGCAAGGCCGGCCAAGGCAGGCAGGAAGACCGCGGCGAAGAAGAAGACGCTGGTGGTGGTCAACGGCAAGAACCTGGGGAAATACCTGGGGGTGCGCCGCTTCGACTTCGGCCGTGCCGAGGAACAGAACGAAATCGGCCTGGTCACCGGCCTGGCCTGGACCGAGGTCGGTGGCGAGCTGCTGCAGATCGAATCGACCCTGGTCCCGGGCAAGGGCGCGCTGATCCTGACCGGCCAGCTCGGCAACGTCATGAAGGAATCGGCGTCGGCCGCGCTGTCGGTGGTGCGTTCGCGCGCTGAGCGGCTGGGCATCGATGCCGAGTTCCTGCAGAAGCACGACGTGCACGTGCACGTGCCCGACGGCGCCACCCCGAAGGACGGCCCCAGCGCCGGCATCGCCATGGTGACCTCGCTGGTGTCGATGCTGACCAAGGTGCCGGTGCGCGCCGAAGTGGCCATGACCGGCGAGATCACCCTGCGCGGGCGGGTCACCGCCATCGGTGGCCTGAAGGAGAAACTGCTGGCGGCGCTGCGCGGTGGCATCACCACCGTGATCATCCCCGAAGAGAACCGCAAGGACTTGGTCGACATTCCCGTCAATGTCACCCGCGACCTCAAGATCATTCCGGTGAAGTGGATTGAAGAGGTGTTGGACCTGGCGCTTGAAACGCCGCTGAAGGCGCCCAAGCCCAGGAAGGATGGGCAGCGCGTCACAGTGCGGGGCAAGAGCAAGCCAGCATCCACCACGCGCGTCAAGCACTGACGCGCATGGTGGAATTGCCTGAAACCCGCGTCGCTATTGGCTTTTCAGCTTGCGCGGGTAGGGGTGCGCTGGTATAAAAGCAGCACTCGCACGTCAACAGAATGCTGACGGCTGCGAATCGAGAACTTCACTGGCATCCGGTCACGTCGCGGGTCGGATGCTTCACTGTCGAACATGCGGAATCCCCGCCAAAGGAGCTGTACAGAATGAACAAGACCGAATTGATCGACGCCGTTGCCGAAGCCGCTGACCTGACCAAGGCCGAGTCGAGCCGCGCTGTCGATGCCGTCATCGCTTCCGTCACCAAAGCCCTGAAGGGCGGTGATGCGGTGACCCTGGTGGGCTTCGGTACGTTCCAGGTGCGCGACCGCGCTGCCCGTACCGGCCGCAACCCGAAGACCGGCGACACCATCAAGATCGCTGCGTCGAAGAATCCGTCGTTCAAGGCTGGCAAAGCCCTGAAGGATGCCGTAAACTAAGCGGCTTGCTGGGGTGCTTAGCTCAGCGGTAGAGCGTCTCCTTTACACGGAGAGGGTCGGGGGTTCGAAACCCTCAGCACCCACCAGGCACCGCCAGTAAATGTTTGAAATGTGGAGCGGTAGTTCAGCTGGTTAGAATGCTGGCCTGTCACGCCGGAGGTCGCGGGTTCGAGTCCCGTCCGCTCCGCCAATTCTTGAAGGCCCCTGGTGCAAACCAGGGGCTTTTCTTTTTGGTTGCCGCCATGCCCCTGTTGGGGAGTGGCGCGAAGCGGGGTACACTGCCGGATTCGCCAATCGGGCCTTGATTTCTCCATGCTGCAGAAACTTCGCGACAAGACCTCGGGCTGGATCGTTACCGTGATCCTGGGGCTGCTGATGATTCCGTTCCTGTTCGTGATCGACTCCAGTTATCTGGGTGGTGTCGGTGCGCAGAACGTGGCCAAGGTGGCAGCGCCGCCGACCTGGTGGCGCTCGGCGCCGTCGTGGTGGCCGGTGTCCTTCCTGTGGCAGCACCATGAAATCAGTGCGGAAGAATTCCGTACCCGTTTCGAGCAGGCGCGCCAGCAGGCCCGCCAGCAGCAGGGCGAGAATTTCGACCCGCGCGAGTTCGAAAGCGTCGAGAACAAGCGCGCCGTGCTCGACCAGATGATCGACGAGCAGGTCGTGCGCCTGGCCGGCGAACAGTCCGGCATCGTCATCGGCGACGCCGCCGTGCGCGAAACCATCGCCTCCATCCCGGCCTTCATCGGCGCCGATGGCACGTTCAACCAGGACCAGTACCGCCTGGCGCTGAGCACCGGCAATCCGCCGCGTACGCCGGCACAGTTCGAAACGCTGGTGCGCGAGAGCCTGCAGCAGTCGATCATCCCGCAGGCCCTGCAGGAGTCGGGTTTCGTCACCAGTGCAGAGGCCGAGCGCCTGATGAACCTGCTGGGTGAAACCCGCGACGTCGAGATCGCCGCGCTGCCGGAACTGCCGGCCGATACCGCCGAAGTGACCGACGCGCAGATCAAGCAGTGGTACGACAGCCACCCGAAGGACTTCCGCCAGCCGGAATCGGTGTCGCTGGAGTTCGTGGAAATCAATGCGGCCACGTTGCCGCCGGCCGTCGCGGCCGATGAAACCACCCTGCGCAAGCGCTACGCCGATGAAAAGCCGCGGTTCTCCACGCCTGAAGCACGTCTGGCGTCGCACATCCTGATCGCCGCCGACGGCAGCGATCCGGCCAAGCTCAAGGCCGCCGAAGCGAAGGCCACTGCGCTGGCCGCGCAGGCCAAGGCGCCGGGTGCGGACTTCGCGGCGTTGGCCAAGGCCAATTCGGACGACACCGGTTCCAAGGACACCGGTGGCGACCTGGGCTGGGTCGAACGCGATGCAATGGTCAAGCCGTTTGAAGACGCGCTGTTTGGCATGAAGGCGGGCGAAGTGAGCGCGCCGGTCAAGACCGAGTTCGGTTACCACGTGCTGCAGCTGCGCGAGGTCCGTGGTGGCCAGCAGCGTCCGTTCGAGGACGTCCGCGACCAGCTCGCCGCCGAGCAGCTCAAGGCCGACAACGAAGGCGCGTTCTCCGAACTGAGCGGCCGCCTGGTCGACCAGGTCTACAAGAATCCGACGTCGCTGCAGGGCGCCGCGGATGCGCTGAAGCTGAAGGTGCAGACGATCGGTCCGTTCACCCGCGACACGGCCAGCGGCATTGCCGCCAACCCGGCGGTGCTGCGTGCGGCGTTCTCCGACGTGCTGGTGCAGGACGGTACCGTGAGCGATCCGATCGCGATTACGCCCGACCACAGCGTGATGATCCGCGTGACCGACCACAGCCCGGAGCAGGCGCTGCCGCTGGACAAGGCCCGCGACGGGGTGATCGCCGCGATCCGTGCCGACCGCAACCGCCAGCTGTCGGCCAAGGCCGCCGATGCGCTGCTGGCCAAGCTCAATGCCGGGCAGACCCTGCAGGCGCTGGCCGCCGAAGAGAAGCTGCAGGTCAGCCCGCTGCCGGGCCTGCCGCGTACCCAGCCGGTGCCGACCCCGGAAATCAACCGCGCGGTGTTCGCCGTGAAGGCGCCGGCGGAAGGCAAGCCGAGCTATGGCAAGGTCGCCCTGCAGGATCGCTACGTGGTGTTCGCGGTCAACAAGGTCACCCCGCCGACCCTGGCAGACGTGCCGGCCGAGCAGAAGCAGCAGTTCAAGGACCAGCTGGACCAGGTCGACGGCATGGCCTCGGCCAAGGCCTTCATCCAGGCCATGCGCAAGCACTACAAAGTGCAGGTCGAGGAGGCCAACCTGTAAGGTTGGCCCGGTAGCGCCGGCCGTTGGCCGGCCCTCGTTGAAAACGCAGAAGGCCCGGCAATTGCCGGGCCTTCATTTTCTGGTGCGCCGCTGGATACCCAGCCCGCCTCAATCCTCGACGCGCAACACCGCACCCGGCTTGAGCACGCTGCTGCCGCTGAGGTTGTTCAACGACAGCAGTGCCTTCAACGGCATCCCGTAGCGCTTGGCAATCGTCCACGCCGACTCGCCGCTGCGCACGGTGTGCCGACGCACCTTCGGCCGGTCGGCGCTGGCCACGCTGCGGCGGGACACCTGCGTGTCCGCGCGCGGGCTGGCCGTCCCGGTCACGGGCACATCGGCCTTGGCCACCATCACCGACGCATCCACCGGCGCATGCGTGGCCGGGGCCAGCACGGTCACCTGGCCACTCGGGCGGCCCTTGCCGCTCGCCAGGGCCGGATTGAGCCGGGCGATGCGCGCCGGATCCAGCGAACGCTGCGCGGCCCACTGCTGCACGCTGGTGCCGGCAGGCAGGGGGTGGCCCTTCAGCACCGGCACGGTGCGGTCCAGCGAGGCCATCACGGCCGGGGTGGTTTCAGCGTCTTCCAGCACGCAGGCCAGCGCGTGCAGCTTCTCCACATACGCATAGGTCACCGGTGACAGCCCCGGCAGCTCGGCCGGGCGCGCGTTCTGTGCGTTCATGCCGGCCTTGCGCAGCGACTGCAGCACCCGGTACTCGCCGGCGTTGTAGGCCATGGTGGCCAGGCGCCAGTCGCCGCCGAACATCCCGTGCAGGGTCTTGAGGTAACGCACCGCCGCCTGGGTGGAGTCGGCCGCCGACAGCCGGCCGTCATAGCCGCTGGTCATCTGCACGCGGTGGTTCTTCGCGGTGGTCGCGATGAACTGCCACAGCCCGGCGGGGCCGGCGCCATTACGCGCGTTGGGGCGGTAGCCGCTTTCCACGAACGGGATCAGTGCGAATTCGGTAGGCAGGTTGGCGTTGCGCAGTTCTTCGACCACATAGCCGAACAACACCAGCGCATCGTCATCCTGGTTGGCCAAACGCGAAGGCGCATGCGCGAACTGCTTCCGCCAGCGTGGGCTGGCCGCCTCGACATCGCAGGTGGGTTCGGCCAGGCCATCGCGGAAGCTGGCGAAGATATCCTGGCCGTTGCGGACCGAGACCGGGGGCAGGGCAGCGCCATCCAGCGGCAGCTGCGACAGCCCGGCCACGTTCTGCGACATCCCCGCACTCAACGACTGGGCGCCCGCAGTGCCGGCCAGGGCAATCGCCAGGCCTGCCGCGAGCGGCAACCATCGCCGACTCATGTTCGGAATCCGTCTTTCCAGCCCCGCAGACCTGCAAGGACATCGACTTCATCGGTGACGGGACGACCGAGGTGCTGGCTGACAGCAGCGCGGACAGCGGGAGTATCGGTTCGCAGGAACGGGTTGCATTCCAGCTCGCTGGCCAACGTAACCGGCAGCGTGGGGCGTTCATCGCGGCGCATGGCCAGTGCCTCCTTTTGGCGTCGCGCGAGCGCGGCGTTGGCGGGGTCGACATGCCGCGCGAAGACGGCATTTGACGCGGTGTACTCATGGCCGCAGCACAGCAACAGGTGCGGCGGCAGGGACGCCAGCTTGTGCAGTGAAGCCAGAAGCTGGGGGGGCGTACCTTCGAACATCCGGCCACAGCCCAGGCTGAACAACGCATCGCCGCTGAAAAGATGTTCAGCGCTGTGAAATGCGATATGCGACCGGGTGTGTCCGGGCACGGATACTACGTCCATCTCCAGCCCCAGTGCCTGAATTCGTTCACCTTCGCCGACACGGCGGGTCGCCCCGGGAATGCGCGGGTCGTCCGGGGCGATCACCGCAAGCCCCGGAAACCGGGCCTGCAGCTCGGCCACACCGCCGATGTGGTCGTCGTGGTGATGGGTGAGCAGGACCGTGTGCGGTCGCCAGTTGTGCTGCGCTGCGGCGGCCAGCACCGGGGCAGCTTGGCCGGGGTCGACCACGATGACCTGGCCGTCGTCGGCGACCAGCGCCCAGATGTAGTTGTCCGCGAATGCGGGTAGGGCGGTCAGTCGCATAGAATTGGACCATGCCCGCCGCGCCGAGCCCCCGTCAAGTTTCCGTCGCATCCTGGTTTGATACTGAACCGGCGCAAGCGCTGCGTGAGCTCGAGCGGAAAGCCCTGGAGCCGGTGCTGGCGTCGCACCCGCTCAACCCCTGGTTGTGGATTGCACCGAACCCGGCCTGGCTGGACGCGGCTGCGCTGCCAGGGCAGGGCGTGCGCCTGCACCGCAGCGAGGGCGGCTATAGCGGCGATGTCACCTGCGCGCTGCCGCTGCCGTTCCAGAGCGAGAGCCTCAACGCGATCGTGCTGCAGCATGTGACCGCCCGCGACGCCGAACAGCTCATTGCCGACTGCGCCCGGGTGTTGATGCCGGGTGGCCGCCTGTGGCTGTCCACGCTCAATCCGTTCAGCCCGTTCCGCCGCCAATGGCGCCGGCATGGGCTGGTGGTGCGCACCCCGCAGCGGCTGCGCCACATCCTGGAGCGGGCCGGACTGGCCTGCGATGACCTGGCCTGGCTGGGACCGATGTGGCGCGACCGCGCGCCCGAGCGCGGCAGTGTGGCCGCCCTGCGCGCGGCGTGCCTGTTCACCGCCGAAAAACGCACCCTGGCCCTGCCAGGACCTACGCCACTGCCGGTACGCCGTTGGCACGGCACCGTGGCGACCTGATCTGGAGTTGTATTGAAAACCATTGAAATCCACACCGACGGTTCCTGCCTCGGCAACCCCGGCCCCGGCGGCTGGGCCGCGTTGATGCGCTACAAGGGGCACGAGCGGGAGCTGAGCGGCGGTGAAGCGCACACCACCAACAACCGGATGGAGCTGATGGCGGCCATTTCCGGCCTGGAATCGCTGACCGAGCCGTGCGAGATCGTGCTGTTCACCGATTCGCAGTACGTGCGCCAGGGCCTGACCCAGTGGCTGCCGGGCTGGATCCGCAAAAACTGGAAGACCGCCGGCGGCGACCCGGTCAAGAACCGCGACCTGTGGGAGCGGCTGCACGCGGCCACCCAGAAGCACAGCATCGACTGGCGCTGGGTGAAGGGCCACTCCGGCGACCCCGACAACGAGCGGGTGGATACGTTGGCGCGCGACGCCGCGATCCGGATCCGTGCCGCCGGCCCGGTACACTGAGCCCATGCGTCAGATCATCCTCGACACCGAAACCACCGGCCTGGAATGGCGCAAGGGCAACCGCATCGTCGAAATCGGCTGTGTGGAACTGCTGGAGCGCCGCCCCAGCGGCCACAATTTCCACCAGTACCTCAAGCCGGACTGCGAGTTCGAACAGGGCGCGCAGGAAGTCACCGGGCTGACCTTGGAATTCCTGGCCGACAAGCCCGTGTTCGCGGAGGTCGCCGAAGAATTCCTGGCCTACATCGACGGCGCCGAGCTGATCATCCACAACGCCGCGTTCGATCTGGGCTTCCTGGATTACGAGCTGTCGTTGCTGGGCGACCAGTACGGAAAGATCACCGACCGCTGCACCGTGATCGATACGCTGAAGATGGCACGCGAGCGCTATCCGGGCCAGCGCAACTCGCTCGATGCGCTGTGCAAACGCCTGGGCGTGGACAACGCGCACCGCCAGCTGCACGGCGGCCTGCTCGATGCCCAGATCCTGGGCGATGTGTATATCGCGCTGACCTCCGGCCAGGAGGAGATCGGCTTTGGTTCAGCCGACGACGCCCGCCCCGGCACCGCCCACGCCCAGGCCTTCGACACCAGCCGCCTGCTGCCGCGTCCGCGCGTGGTGGCTACCGCCTCGGAGCTGGAAGCGCACGAGGCGCGCCTGGCCAAGCTGCGCAAGAAGGCCGGTCATGCGATCTGGGATGGGCCGAAGGCGGAAGAGGCGGTGGCCTGATGCCGCGGCTTCGGCGGGCATAACGTTGGCCGGCCCACGCAATCCCGCTAATGGCAGCGGACCAGAATCACCGTGATGTTGTCGGAGCCGCCGCCATCCAGCGCGGCGGCCACCAGCGTATCCACGCATTCCTGCGCGCTGGCGTCGTCGTAGGCGAGGGTGCGGGCGATGCCCGTGTCTTCCACTTCCTCGGTCAGCCCATCGCTGCACAGCAGCAGCTGCATGCCCGGGCGCAGCTCGCCGGCGGTGGTCGCCACGTTCAGGTGCGCCGGGTCGGTCACCCCCAGCGCCTGGGTCACCACGTTGCGGTGCGGGTGCGCGCGGGCCTCTTCGGCCGTGAGGTTGCCCTGCGCCACCATTTCCTGGACCACGCTGTGGTCCTGGCTCAGCTGTGCAAGCTTGCCATCGCGCCACAGGTAGGCGCGGCTGTCGCCAACCCAGGCCACTTCATAGCGATTGCCCTGCACCCGCGCGGCCACGACCGTGGTGCCCATGGGCAGGCTGTCATTGCGCCGGCGCGAGGTGCGGATGATTTCCTCATCGGCCACCCGGATCGCGTGCGCGAGCGTCGCGCCCTGGCGGATCTCGCGCACGATGGTCTCGCGCGCCAGCGCACTGGCCACCTCGCCACAGGCGTGTCCGCCCATGCCATCGGCCACCAGCCACAGCGCAAGCTCCCCGTCCCCGTAGTAGGTGTCCTCGTTGAGGTCACGGCGCAGGCCAGGATGGGTCAGGTGTCCGAATTCGATCATGAGTGGTGCGTTGGCCGGGAGTGTCGCTGGGGAATAACGGCATGATCGCGGCCCTGCGGACATCCGGCAAGGCGTCGATACAGAAGAAATTCATCGGAAGCCGGGGAATGGCTTGCCGTCTGCGTCTCCTGACCGTATTATTCGCTCCCCGGTTCGCCGGGGACCATCTGGAGAGGTGGCAGAGCGGTTGAATGTACCTGACTCGAAATCAGGCAGGCGTTTATAGCGCCTCGGGGGTTCGAATCCCCCCCTCTCCGCCAGACACGCAAAAAGGCCACCCATTGGGTGGCTTTTTTGCGTGTCTGGCGGAGAGGGGGGGATTGCAACGGCGCTTTGCGCCGTTGCCCCCGCGTGTTTCCTCTCCCCGCCCCTGTCGGGGCAGCCCCTCAACAGAGGGGCTTGTCCTCCCCGACGGCGTAAAATCACGCCCGCATGGCTGAGTGTTGGCCGGCATCGTGAACCACGCTACCTGGCGACGCGCTCAAGGGTGCGGCGCACACTTTTCATGCGGCGCGGCGTGGCTCTACGGCTAAACTGAGTGCAACAGAACAGTGGTGTGCCCCCATGAGCGCAGAAATCCAAGTCCCCGTGTCCTTTGGCGAGCTACTGGACAAGATCTCCATCCTGCAGATCAAGTCCGAGCGGGTCAGCGATCCGGGCAAGCTGGTCAACATCCGCGCCGAATTGAGCGCGCTGGAGAAAACCTGGATGGTGCACCCGGCCGGGGGCAAGGACATCGCCAAGCTGCGCACCGAGCTCAAGGACGTCAACGAAAAGCTGTGGGATATCGAAGACAACGTCCGCCTGAAAGACAGGGCAGGGGAGTTCGATGAGGCGTTCGTCGCCCTGGCCCGCAGCGTTTACCAGAACAACGATGAGCGGGCGCGCATCAAGAAGGACATCAACAAGGCGCTGGGTTCGCTGTACATCGAAGAGAAATCGTACAAGCACGCCTGACGGTAGAGCCGGGCTCTGCCCGGCTGCTGTCCGTGGCGGTCCCGCATCGCCTGGTTGCCGGGCAGAGCCCGGCACTACCGGTCATGCGTTATCGGCAACGTAGCGCTCGAAGGCGGCAATGCCGTCTTCCACGGCAATCAGCTGCATCACATCGTCGAACTCGATCTTGGTGCCCCATTTGAGTTCGCTGGCCGGCTTGCCCAGGAACTTCCGCGCGGCATCGTCATAGCGGTCCACGCAGTAGCGGCGGTCCGAATAGGGGCCGCTGCGGTGTGGGTTGCTGGCCGCGTGCAGGCCCAGCACCTTGGTGCCCATCGCGTTGGCGATGTGCATCGGGCCCGAATCCGGGGTCATCACCAGCGCCGCGCGGGCCAGCAGGGCCGGCAGCTGCTTGAGCGTGTCCTTGCCCACCAGGTCCAGCGCAGGGGTGTCCAGCTGTGCCTGGATGGCGTCGGCCATGCCACGCTCCAGCTCGCTGCGGCCGCCGCACAGCACCACCCGCCAGCCGCGCGCTACCGCGTGGTTGGCCACCGCGGCATAGCGGTCGGCATACCAGTTGCGGCGCACGTGGCTGGAGCAGGGCGAGATCATCAGCACCGGCCGGCCATCGTCCTGCCACTGGGCCTGCGCCCATTCCACGGCTGCCGGCGGCACCGCCAGGTCCCAGCTGACCTCGGTCTGGCGGATTCCCAGCGGTTCGCAGAAGCTGCCCATCGCATCGAGCACGTGGATGCCGGGCCGGTCGGGGATGCGTTCGTTGATGAAAAGGCCGTGCAGGTCCTTGGAGCGCGCCTTGTCGTAGCCAATCCGGCGTACCGCCGGGACGAACGCCGACAGCACGTTGGCGCGGAAGGCTACCTGCATCTGCAGCAGCGCCTCGAAGCGCCCCGGGGGCAGCGAAGCGCGCAGGGCGCGCATGCCGGCCAGCCCGGTCTTCTTGTCGTAGGCGTGGAACACCACCCCCGGCAGGCCGTCGAGCAGCTTGTGCCCGGCCTTGTCGATGATCCAGTGCAGTTCGGTGCCCGGCCGTGCCTGCTGCAGCGTGCGCACCAGCGGCACCACGTGGGTGACATCGCCCAGTGCGGACAAACGCAAAAGACACAAGGAAGAGGACGCTGATGCCATGGTGTTGTTAGACTCGAAGGAATGGTCGCATTCGACGCCACTGAAGCGCTGACGCCCTGCCGCGATGGACGCGGCATGGGTGCCATTCTGTTCGACCGCGAACGCCTGCGGCAAGCCGAGATGAGCCTGTTCTCCCCGGCCCACTGGGGCGACCGGGCGCGCCCGGTCGGCGATGGCGGGCGCGGCGGGGCCTGGTTCGTCGATGCGCCCTTCGGCCATTGCGTGCTGCGCCAGTACCTGCGCGGCGGCATGGCGGCCAAGCTCAGCCACGACCAGTACCTGTGGCGCGGTGCCAACCGCACCCGCAGTTTCGCCGAGTTTCGCCTGATGCGCGCCCTGCGTGCGCTGAAGCTGCCGGTGCCGCGCCCGATCGCTGCGTTCTACATGCGCGATGGCCTGCGCTACCGTGCCGCGATCCTGATGGAGCGCCTGGAAGGCGTACGTTCGCTGGCCGACCGTGCGCTGGTGGCCGGTCGCGGTGCCCCCTGGGAAGAGGCCGGCCGGCTGATCGCGCGCTTCCACCGCGCCGGGCTGGACCATGCGGATCTCAACGCCCACAACATCCTGTTCGACGCCAACGGCCACGGCTGGCTCATCGATTTCGACCGCGGCGTGCAGCGCATTCCGGCCACCGCCTGGCGCGAGCGCAACCTCAAGCGCCTGCACCGTTCGCTGGTGAAGCTGCGCGGTGAGCGCAGCCACGATGAGGTCGAGAAGGACTTCGCACGCCTGCGCCGGGCCTACGACCTGGCCTGGAACCGGGGCTACTGATGGACTGGGCACTGCGCTTCATGGGGGTCGGCAATGCGTCGGCCGTACAGCTGGGTTCGCCGATGGCGGTGATCGAGCGCGGCGGCCAGCCGTGGCTGACCATCGACTGCGGCGGCGAGGGCCTCACCGCGTTCCTCGCCCAGTACGGGCGCATGCCCGAAGCGCTGTTTGTCACCCATGTGCACCTGGATCACGTGGCCGGCTTCGAGCGCCTGTTCGTGGATGCCTATTTTTCGCCGCAGCGGCGCGGCCGCATCCGCGTGTATGTACCCGCCACGGTGGTGCCGCTGCTGCACCGGCGCGTGGCCGATTACCCCAACGTGCTGGCTGAAGGCGGCGCCAATTTCTGGGATGCCTTCCAGCTGATCGTGGTGGGCGATGCGTTCTGGCATGACGGCGTGCGCCTGGAAGTATTCCCGGTCCGCCACCACTGGCCGGAAACCGCCTACGGCCTGCGCCTGCAGGGCGCGCTGGTGTGGAGTGGCGACACCCGTCCGATTCCGGAAATGCTGGTGCGTTACGCCGCCGACAACGAACTGATCGCGCACGACTGCGGCCTGCACGGCAACCCCTCGCATACCGGCGTGGACGATCTCGAGCGCGAGTACAGCGCCGAACTGCAGGCGCGGATGATGCTTTACCACTATGCGAGCGAAGCCGACGGCGAAGCACTGCGGCAGCGTGGGCACAGGGTCGCGCTGCCGGGCGAGTGCGTGGCGTTGTCGGACCCGACGTCCCCTGTAGCAATCCCCCCGTAGAGCCACGCCGCGCCGCATGAACGGTGCGCGCCGGTCCGTTGAACGCGTCGCCACGCGCCTTTGCGCTGATCGCATCGTGACGTAGCGTGATTCAGTGCGTGGCTGCGCGGTACCGCCGAAGCCTCTTTCGCAAGCCCAAAAAGGTGGCGGCCCCGCCGGCTGACCTCGGCGCCCGCGTCGATCGATACCGTTGCTGCCTTCCGGCCCTGGCGGGATTTTCGACCTAGCGTCGCGAGGGGCCGACGGGGCCGCCATAGAGACGTGCGCAGGCAGGACAAGGTCCCGCAGTGCAGCCACGCATTCTAGCCCAACCGCGGCCAGCAACGCCAGCGTAGCGACACGCCACGCGTGTCCCACGGATAGCTGAATCCCGTGTAGCCCCAAACGTTCACCTCACGCCACCCCAACCCCCAGCGGCTAGAATGCCCCCACATCTGGAGGAACGGCCTCCCCCGCATCGGGCATCAACGACCAGGACGGCCTGGCCTCATCAAAGGAGGCCTTATGGCCTGGATCTATCTACTGGCAGCCGGTGTACTGGAAATCGTCTGGGCGTTCGCGATGAAGCAGTCCGACGGTTTCAGCAAGCTCACCCCCTCCATCATCACCATCGCCGGCATGATCGCCAGCTTTTGGCTGCTCGCCCTGGCGATGCGCACATTGCCCCTTGGCACCGCATACACGATCTGGACCGGCATCGGCGCGGTCGGCGCGTTCGTGATCGGCATCGTGTTCCTGGGCGAACACGTCAGCGCGATGCGCATTGCCGCGGCGGTGTTGATAGTGAGCGGGCTGGTGCTGATGAAAGTGTCGAGCGCGTAACTGCGGAAGGGAGCGGCGGGTTCACCCCTGAATCCGCATCTCCCGCCACGCCGAACGCAGCACCCGCGCCGTTGCGGAACGGATTCAGCAGCCACAGGCACACGCCATTGGCCGCCAGGTTCAATGCACCGGCAATGCCCATGCCTTCGAACAGTGGCACGGTCGGATGGGTCAATTGTAGAGCCACGCCCTGCGTGGCTTCGCGGTGCTGAACGGAGGGCAGCCACGCAGGGCGTGGCTCTACCCAAAGGGTCGCCCTTCGGGCGGCGTTGCTTATCTGGCAGGTTGGTCGTGCGTGGCGGGCTGGTGGCCGCTTCATTGCCGGGGATTGCGGGGCCCATCCATGGGCCCCGTCCGGTGTTTCTCGTCCCCCTCTCTCCGCCAGACAGACGCAAAAAGGCCGCCCAGTGGGCGGCCTTTTTGCGTCTGTCTGGCGGAGAGAGGGGGATTCGAACCCCCGAAGCGCGGTTTAGACGCTTACACACTTTCCAGGCGTGCTCCTTCAACCGCTCGGACACCTCTCCGGACCTGCTGCGTTAACCCGCTGCAGGGGCGCAGATTCTAGCCGGGGAATGCGATCTGCACAAGCACCGCGATGCCGGGCAGGGTGGGGCTGGACAGGCGTGGCACAATGGACGTCCCGATGAAGACGGTGGCCTGATGTCCTATCTCGTCCTTGCCCGCAAGTGGCGTCCGAAGCGTTTTGCCGAGCTGGTAGGCCAGGAACACGTGGTCCGTGCGCTCAGCAATGCGCTGGACAGCGGCCGGGTGCACCATGCATTCCTGTTTACCGGCACCCGAGGGGTCGGCAAGACCACCATCGCGCGCATTTTCGCCAAGTCGCTGAACTGCGAGCAGGGCACCAGCGCCGATCCCTGTGGCCAGTGCCCGGCCTGCCTGGATATCGATTCCGGGCGCTACATCGACCTGCTGGAAATCGATGCCGCGTCCAATACCGGCGTGGACGATGTCCGTGAGGTGATCGAGAACGCCCAGTACATGCCCTCGCGCGGCAAGTACAAGGTCTACCTGATCGACGAAGTGCACATGTTGTCCAAGGCGGCGTTCAATGCGCTGCTCAAGACGCTGGAAGAGCCGCCGGAACACGTGAAATTCCTGCTGGCCACCACTGACCCGCAGAAGCTGCCGGTCACGGTGCTGTCGCGCTGCCTGCAGTTCAATCTCAAACGCCTGGACGAAGACCAGATCCAGGGCCAGATGACCCGGATCCTGGCCGCCGAAGACATCGAATCGGACCCGACCGCGATCGTGCAGCTGGCCAAGGCCGCCGACGGCAGCCTGCGTGACGGCCTGTCGCTGCTCGACCAGGCCATCGCCTATGCCGGTGGCGCGCTGCGCGAAGACGTGGTGCGCACCATGCTGGGCACCGTCGACCGTACCCAGGTGGCGGCCATGCTCGATGCCCTGGCCGACGGCGACGGCGTGCGACTGCTGCAGGTGGTGGCTGCGCTGGCGGAGTTTTCGCCCGACTGGAGCGGTGTGCTCGAAGCGCTGGCCGAAGCCCTGCATCGCATCCAGGTGCAGCAGCTGGTGCCCGGTGCCCAAGCCGATGGCGACGGTATCGATGCCGCCACCTTCGCCCAGCGCCTGCGCCCGGAAGTGGTGCAGCTCTGGTACCAGATGGCGCTCAGTGGCCGTCGCGACCTGCACCTGGCCCCCAGCCCGCGTGCCGGCTTTGAAATGGCCGTGCTGCGCATGCTGGCGTTCCGCCCGGCCGCCGCGGTTCCGCCGGTGCCGCGTGACCCGGGCACCGGTACAGAGATGGGCAGCGGTTCGCGTGGCGCCGAACAGGGCGGCATGGCCGCCGCACCGGCTGCGGTGGCTGCGCCCGCCGCCGCCGCGCCGGTGGCCGCAGCTGCAGGGCCTGTAGTCGCCTCGGCTCCGGCCCCGGCAGCCCCCGTTGCCGCTCCCGCTGCGCAGACGCCGAAAGCGGTGCCGGTAGCGGAGGAACCCGCTGCCGACGACGATCTGCCACCGTGGCACCAAGCTGGTAGCGACGACCGCGACGAGGCCCTGGCCGTGGAACTGGCCAGCCCCGACGCCGCCATGGCCGCGCCGTGGGAAGCCCCGCCGGAACGCCCGGCCGTCGTCCAGGCTGCTGCGCCCGCGCCGCGCTCGCAGGGCATCGCCATCGGCCCGTCGCCTGCTGCCGCCACCGCCGCCCCGGTCGCGCTGGCGTCGGCTGAAACCTGGCTGGAACTGGTCGCCCAGAGCCAGCTGAATGGTCCGTCGCGGCAGCTGGCCGCGCATGCCGCCTTCATCGGCTTCCAGCACGGCGTCTTGAAACTGGCCGTATCGCCCGGATTTGAGTACCTGTGTTCGGACCGTTCGCTGGCGGCCCTGACCGAGGCGCTGTCCGGCCCGCTCGGGATGACCCCGCGTATCGTGATCGAACATGGCAACGCCGACGCCGAAACGCTGCACCAGCGTTCCGACCGCCAGCGTGGCGAACGACAACAGGCGGCCGAAACCGCCTTCCTGGCCGACCCGTCGGTGCAGCTGCTCATCCAGCAGCATGGCGCACGGGTCGTGACCGATTCCATCCGTCCTTTTGATGAGTAACACGACATGCGTGGCAACATCGCCCAACTGATGCAGCAGGCCCAGAAGATGCAGGAAAACCTGCAGAAGGCCCAGGAAGAACTCGCCAATCTCGAAGTGACCGGCAGCGCCGGCGGCGGCATGGTCAGCGTGACCCTGACCGGCGCCAAGGAGTGCCGCAAGGTGCGCATCGACCCGTCGATCCTGTCCGATGCGGAAATGACCGAAGACCTGGTCGCGGCCGCCTTCAACGACGCCTCCAACAAGATCGATGCCGAATCGAAGAACCGCATGGGCTCGGCCACGGCCGGCATGCAGCTGCCGCCCGGCATGAAGCTGCCGTTCTAAGCGTGAGCCTGCCCCTGCTCGAACAGCTGATCGAGGCCTTTCGGGTGTTGCCCGGGGTAGGCCAGAAGACCGCCCAGCGCATGGCCTACCACGTGCTGGAGCGCGAGCGCGAAGGCGGCAGGAAGCTGGCCGAGGTGCTGGCCAAGGCGATTGAACGCATCGGCCATTGCGCGCAGTGCCGCGATTTCAGCGAAACCGAGATCTGCGCGTTGTGCGCCAATGGCAGCCGCGAACGCCAGCAGCTGTGTGCGGTGGAATCGCCGGCCGACCGGCTGGCCATTGAAACCGCCACCGGTTTCCGTGGCGTGTACTTCGTGCTGCAGGGGCGTCTTTCGCCGCTGGATGGCATCGGTCCGCGCGAACTCGGGCTGGACCAGCTGGAAGCGCGGCTGGGGCAGGGCGAAGTGCAGGAGCTGATCATCGCCACCAGCGCTACGGTCGAAGGCGAAGCCACCGCGCATTACCTGGCGCAGCTGGCGCGTGCGCACAAGGTGCGGCCCAGCCGGTTGGCGCAAGGGTTGCCGTTGGGCGGTGAGTTGGAATATGTGGATCGCGGTACGTTGTCGCATGCGTTTGGTACGCGTACCGAAGCAACCTAGCAACCGGTAGCGCCGGCCGTTGGCCGGCCCACGCGGATTGCCATCATTCGGGAAGCCGGCCAACGGCCGGCGCTACCGGACAAACATTGAGGTGATGCAATGACCCAGGACACCCTGTTCGGAAAGATCATCCGCCGCGAAATTCCGGCCACCATCGTCTATGAAGATGACGACGTGCTGGCCTTCAAGGACATCGCCCCGCAGGCACCGGTGCACGTGCTCTTCATCCCGAAGAACGAAGCCATTCCCACGCTGGATGACGTGCAGCCTTCGCAGGCGCACCTGATCGGCAAGCTGGCATTGGCCGCAGCGGAGTACGCGCGCCGCGAAGGCTTCGCGCAGGATGGCTACCGCATCGTCATGAACTGCCGCGAGCATGCCGGGCAGACCGTGTTCCATATCCACCTGCACCTGTTGGCAGGCGCGCCGTTGGGCCACTTCGGTACGTCTCCGTAAAGCAAAAAAACCGCCCGAAAGGGCGGTTTTTCTTCAAGGAGTACCGACCGACGGTCGGTACCTACCTACCACCAACCCCAACCGCGGTAGCCCCAGCCGGGACCCCAGCCCGGGCCCCACGGCCCGTAGGGATAGACCGGCACCACGTCCACCTGGCGCTGTTCCGGCCACAGGTAGATCACGTCGGCCTCGAGCTTGGGCAGGCGGTAGTCGTAGTCGCCGATGCGGGTGTTCTCGTAGCCGGCGATCTTGCCGATGAAGGTCACGTCGCGGCCTTCCTCGAACACGGCCGGGTCGTAGAAACCGGCGCGGCAGGCCACGAAGCGGCCATCGCTGGCGTCATTGGAGGTGGTGTTCGGGCGGCCGCTGCCATTGAGCGGGCGCGACAGCAGCTGGAAGCAGGTCTGGCCCTGGCCCGGGGTGGTTTCGATGATGCGGCCCCCCCAGCGGACCGGCGTGCCTACCTGCTGGGTGGCGACAGAGTCGCGCGGGCTGACCACGCTGAACTGCCCCTGCAGCGGTTTGGGGGCCGTGGCACAGGCGGCCAGCGCCAGCGACGCGGCAAGGGGAAGCAGGATCTTGACGTTCATGAGGTTGCTCCGGTGGACGGGCGGTGCCTGTGCAGGTCGCGCACGAGTGAAGGGTCGAGCTCGGCGCCAGCGTAGCGCGCCTGAACGAAACGGTGGCTGAGCGAAATCAACGTCGGGTCGGGACGTTGCCGATGGACGCGCCGGGCCCAGTCCGTTGCGGCCTCCGCAGGGTCCCGGGCAAGGCCATGCCGCGCGTAACGCCGCCCAAGGCGGTGCCAGGCCCGCAGCAGGGGGTCGCGTTCGCGTTCGCCACGGGCCAGCAACCATGCCATCCAGCCTAGCGCGCCGCCCGCGAAGGCAATGAAAATGGCGACCAGCTGTGCCGGCTCCAGCGCGTCGATGCCGAAGGGGCGCAGCAGTTGCTTCTGGCGGTTGGAATCGAACGACAGCACCAGGTCGTTCCAGCCCCGGCGCAGCAGATCGCCCACCTGGCCGACCTGCAGCCAACGGCCTTCCAGCGTCGTGCCGGCGCCTTCGCCGAGGCGGTCTTCCAGGGTGTCGTAGATGCGCTCGGGCGCTACCGCTGCGGTCGGGTCCACCCGTACCCAGCCGCGCTGCGGCAGCCACACTTCGGCCCAGGCATGCGCATCCATCCGGCGCACGACGTAGTAATTGCCATAGGGATTGCGCTGGCCGCCGGCGAAGCCGGTTACCACGCGGGCGGGAATGCCGGCGTTGCGCATCAGGACCACGAACGACGAACTGAAGTGCTGGCAGTAGCCTGCCTGCTGGTCGAACAGGAAGTCGTCCACGCTGTTCCGGCCCGGTTCCGGTGTGTCGAGCGTGTAGGCAAAGCGCGAACGGATCCAGTCCAGCGCGCGTGCCACGACGGCCGCATCGTTGCTGCCCGCGTCCTGCCGCCACTGCCTGCCCAATGCCGCTGTGCGCGGGTTGAGGTTGGGGGGCAACTGCAGCGCCAGTTGGCGTTGGAACGCGCTGAGGGGTTCGGTGTACGCCGCTGCAGGTGCCGATTGCAGGCGCCAACGGGTCAGCGCCGACAGGCTGCGTTCGCTGCGCAGGCTGTAGGTGCCATCTAGGGTCGTGCCGGCCGGTGCCAGCAGCGGCAGGTCCAGCGCCACCAGCTGGCGGCGGTCGGTGGGCTCATAGTCGATCTGGTACTCCCAGCGCGTCGCCGCGCGGGTCACCTTGGGAGGCGCGCGCCGCTCGGTGTAGGGATCGCGGTCCCAACGCCGGCCATCGAAGCGGGTCATCACCGGGCCACGCCAGTAGCGCTGCTCGGGCGGCGGCGCCGCACCGAAGAAGCTCACGCGCAGCGCGGGCGCGTCATCGGCCATCAGGTCCAGCCACTCGGACGGGTCCATGTGGTCGGACAGGCCGGGCTTGCCCACGGCGCGTTCCGGCAGCCCCCACAGCGGCTCGCTCAGCCGCGGGAACAGCCAGAACGCGGCCAGGGCCAGTGGCAAGCCCAGCGCCACCAGCTTGCCCACGCCGCGCACCTGTTCGGTCAGCGTGACACCGGGGGCATGCCCTTCGGCGCGCGCCAGGCGCTGCAGCGTGAGCAGCGTGGCCAGTGCGGCCAGCACCGCCAGGCCCATCGTCAGCGGGCCCTGGTCGAGCAGGAACGCCGAGAACGGGGCAAACAGCGCAAAGCCCAGCAGGCTGCGTGCATCGCGCAGGCTGCGCAGTTCGCTGGATTTCAGCGCCAGCATTGCCGCCAGCAATGCACAGCCGGTGTCGCGCCCCGGGCGCATGCCCATCTGCCAGTAGATCGCGGCCAGCATGCCCAGTACCAGCAGCACCCGGATGGGACCGGGCAGCACGCGTTGCCCGGACACCAGCGCGGTGAGCACCGCCGCCAGTGCGAATACGCCGGCCAGCAACGGTGGCAACTGCAGCAGCAGCGGCAGCAGTGCCAGCGCAGCGCTGGCCAGGGTCCAGTGGCGGGCGGCGGGGGAAAGCAGGGAAGCGGAAAGGTCAGCCATGCGGCATCAGCGCCAGGGCGCGTTGGCAGAGGTGGTGGTGGCTGCTGCCCTGGCCGGGACCCAGCAACGGTTGGCCGGGGAGCTGCAGCGTGTAACGGCGACCCTCGCGTTCGGCCATGTCGACCCAGCGCGCCAGTCGGGCGATCTTCACTTCGCCCGGCAGCGAACCCATCTGCCTCCAGTCGAGCAGGACGTCCACGCCCACCGGCTTTTCGTACTCGCGCACCAGCAGCGTGTCGCGGCGTGCGGAGTGTTTCCAGGAAATGCTGCGCTGCGGATCGCCAGGTCGATAGGAGCGCAGTTGGTGCAGCTCATCGCCGCTGGCATGCACGCGCGTATGCAGTGGGTCGCCATCACCCTCGGGAAGCGGTGGTGGCTGCGGCTCCGGCGCGGCGTAGACCAGCAGTGGCGTATCGGGCCACACCCATGACCATGCACGCACCAGGCCCAGCGGCTGGGTGGTGGAAATGCGGATCCGCTCCAGGTCCAACCAGCCGCGACGCGTGGTCGGCAGGGACAGATCCACTTCGATCTGGTCGGTATCCACCAGGTGTCCGTACCCCTGGCTCTCGCCCAGCGCCAGCACCAGGCCGCGACGCGTGCGCGTATCGGCACGCGAAAGGTTGATGCGCAGCCTCAGCGTGGCCCCGGCCACCACGGGTTCGGCCGACACCGCATCGACCTGCAGCCCCGACAGCTGCAGGTGCGCGCTGAGCGTGCTGGCAATGGCCACCGTGGCCAGCAGCAGCGCCAGCAGCAGGGCAGGGTTGTTGTTGTAGTTCAGTGCGCCCAGCAGCATCGCGCCCAGCACCACGGCCACGAACAGGCCGAAGCGGGTCGGCAGCACGTAGATGCGGCGGCGGTGCAATCGCCGCGGCAGGCTCTCCGGCTGCCGTGGCCGGGCCATCAACGCCAGCGTGCGCCAGCGGTCTCCCCAGCCGCTGCGCACTCAGTCCACCGGAACCGTCTGGAGGATCGCGCGGGCCAGCGCCGGCCCGGTGCTGGCTTCGGCCTCGGGCACCAGGCGATGCCCGGCCACCGCGATGAAGAGGGTCTGCACGTCTTCTGGCACCACGTGGCTGCGCCCCAGCAGCAGCGCATGCGCCTTGGCCGCGCGCAACAGCGCCAGTCCGGCCCGCGGCGACAGGCCCACCCGCACGCCGGTGTGCTGGCGGCTGCGCGCCAGCAGCGACTGCACGTACTGGATCAGCGCTTCGCTGGCATGCACCTGGCTGACCGCTTCGCGCAGGGCGCGCACCTGGTTGTCATCCAGGCAGGCGGTGGCCTGCGCGATCAGGTGGCGGCGATCGGTGCCGCGCAGCAGCTCGCGTTCCGATTCGGGATTGGGGTACCCCAGTGCCAGCCGCAGCAGGAAGCGGTCCATCTGCGAATCGGGCAGCGGGAACGTACCGGAGAGGTCCACCGGGTTCTGGGTGGCGATCACGAAGAACGGATCGGGCAGCGGATGGGTCACGCCATCAAGGGTGACCTGCTGTTCGGCCATCGCCTCCAGCAGCGCGCTCTGCGTACGTGGCGGCGCGCGGTTGATTTCATCGGCCAGCAGCACATGCGTGAAGACCGGGCCGGGATGGAACTGGAACTGGCGGCTGGTGGCTTCGTAAACCGAAACGCCGAGCACATCGGCGGGCAGCAGGTCAGAGGTGAACTGCACGCGCTGGAATCCCAGCCCGAGGCTGGATGCCAACGCATGCGCCAGGGTGGTTTTGCCCAGGCCTGGCAGATCCTCGATCAGCAGGTGCCCACCGGAGAGCAGCGCAACGAACGCCAGGCGGACTTCATGGGCCTTGCCCAGCACCAGCCCATTGACCTGATCCTGCGCGTTGCGCAGGGACTGTCGCAGTTCTTCGGGTAGCATGGCGGGCACGCGGGGCGAAGTATCCATGTTCGTCTCGTGTCGATGATTCCTTCGATTCTATAGAGCAATGCAGGGCGAACAACGCGCACGCACCATTTTTTTGCTGTTGTGGACGCTCATCACGGCCGTAAAGCTCGTGGTGGCTGCGCGTCTGCCCCTGTTCGTGGACGAAGCGTTCTATTGGCAGGAAGGCCAGCACCTGGCCGCCGCCTACTCCGATCTGCCCGGTCTGACCGCGTGGCTGGCACGCCTGGGTGTCGAACTCGGCGGCAACCACGTATTGGCGCTGCGCCTGCCATTCCTGGCCATCGGGGCCATGTTGCCGTGGCAGGTCTCACGCATCGCCACCCGCTGGTTTGGCGCCGTGGCGGGCTGGCAGGCGGGCAGCCTGACCCTGTTGATGCCGCTGTCGGCCACCCTGGGCATGCTGGCCGTGCCCGATGTGCCGTTGGCGCTGGCCGCCGTGTTGTGCCTGGACGCCGGTGCACGCCTGCTGCGCAACGTCGATGCCGCGGCCGCGGTGAAACTGTCGTTGGGGCTGGTGATCGGCGCGCTCAGCCACTACCGCTTCATCGGTGTGATCGTGGTCGGTTTCATTGCCCTGCTGCTGTTGCCGCAGGGGCGGCGCACGCTGCGTGATCCACGCGTGTGGGTGGCGCTGGCAGTGGGCGTGGTGGCGTGGTTGCCCTTGCTGGCGTGGAATGCCGACAACCAGGATGCAGGCCTGAAATTCCAGGTGGTCGAACGCCACCCGTGGGCGTTCCAGTGGAGCGGCCTGTGGTTCCTGGTGATCCAGCCAATGCTGGTCACCCCCATCCTGTGCATCGCGATGTGGAAGGTGGCCTTGGCCGGCACCCGTTCCGGTGGTGGCGCGCGTGCGCAGTGGCGCTACTTCGGCCTGGTGGGGGCGGTGTCCACGCTCGCGATCTTCGCGCTGGGCTTCTTCACCGATGTGGAACGCATCAGCTTCCACTGGCCACTGCCCGGCTACCTGGCCCTGCTGGTGGCGGTGCCGGTGGTGCTCAACGGCTGGCCGCGCTGGCTGCGACGCACCGGCTGGTGGCTGGCGGGGACAGGGCTGGCGCTCGCGTTCTCCTATTACCTGGTGGCCTCCACTCCAAGCCTTCGCGGACAACTGGCTGGCGACAAGTACTACCCGCGCAATTTCGCCGGTTGGGCGCCATTGGCCGATGAGGTGCGTGCGGAACTGGCCGGCATGCCGCCGGGCACGCGCGTGCTGGCCGGCAACTTCAAGGTAGGTGCCGAACTTGGCTTCCAGCTGCGTGATCCCCGGATTGAAGTGCTGCGCCATCCGCTCAATGACAAGCACGGCCGCACCGCGCAGCTTGGGCTGTGGGGCCTGCTGCACGATGGCCAGCGCGATGCGCCGATGTTGCTGGTGCTGTCGCCCAGCGACCAGCGCTACCGCGACCTGCTGGAGCGCTACCATGACATCTGCAGGCAGGTGGGGCCGTTGCCGCCGCCGCGCGTGGTCAGCCAGGACCATGGCTACCAGCGCTTCCTGTTGTTCAAGTTGCCGGCGCAGCGCGTCGAAGGCCCCTGCGTGACCCCGGCCATGGCCTGGGTGGATGCTCCCCTGCAGGATGCGAAGGTAAGCGAGGGCATGGAAGTGCGCGGGTGGGCGTTCAAGGACGGCGTGGGGCTTTCGCGCGTCGAACTGCTGATCGATGGCCGGCCCGTGGGCGATGCGGTCTACGGCCGCGCCTATGACATCACGGCCGCGTGGAAGATTTCCACCGATCCGCAGCACCCGCACGTGGCCTTCGATGCCACGCTGGACACCCGCACGCTCGCCCCCGGCAAACATTGGTTGGGTATGACGCTGTACGGCAACGATGGCAGCGTGGAGCAGTGGCAGGAACAGTCCTTCACCGTTCCCGCGCGCTGACCGCACCGGCATTTCCGGGTGCGCTGCAGCTGCGCGGAGGGCTCAGGGCAGGGTGTAGCCGGCCTGGCGCAGCAGCCCGCTGAGCGCGATCAGGGGCAGGCCGACCAGCGCGGTGGGGTCGCGGTTGTCGATCGCCTCGAACAGGGTGATGCCCAGCCCCTCGCACTTGAAGCTGCCGGCGCAGTCCAGCGGCTGCTCGGCCGCCACGTAGCGGGCAATCTCGTCCGCATCCAGGACCCGGAAACGCACCTCGGTAAGATCGCAGGCCTCCAGCACCTGGTCATCGCGGACCAGGCAGGTCGCGGTATGGAAGGCCACCGTCTGCCCTGACATCGCCGCCAGCTGCGCGTTCGCCCCTGCTACATCGCCGGGCTTGCCCAGCGGGGTCCCGTTCAGGTCCGCGACCTGGTCCGAGCCGACCACCCAGCGCCCCGGGTGCCGGCTGGCCACCTCGGCGGCCTTTGCCCGCGCCAGCCGGATCGCCAGCCCGCGCGGCGCTTCGCCCGGGGCAGGGGTCTCGTCCACGTCCGGCCGCGCCGTCTCCAGGGGCAGGCCAAGCCGCTCCAGCAGTTCACGGCGGTAGCGGGACGTAGAGGCCAGCAGCAGGGGAAGCATGCGACAATACCGGGGTGACAGGGGTGGGGCGCACTCTACCGCACGTCTTCGTATCGCGGTAATTGACAACGGCCGGTGGCGTCCTTAACATTCAGCGGCTTATGTCCGCGAACGTGCCCGAATTGCTGGATGCCTGGCGGATGGTCGCAGCACGAAGGTGCTTCGACGGTCAGGTAGAACTGGCAGAAATGACCCGCCTGCAAGGCCTTGTTGCCGATACCGAGGGAAAGTGCACCTTTGCGCTTGAATTCGGCCACGACGACATCCTGCGGGTATCCTATGTGGACCTGGCCATCGATACCGAGCTGCCGCTGATCTGTCAGCGCAGCCTGCAGCGTTTCCTGCTGCCGGTGTCGGTCAGGCAGCGGCTCGGCCTGATCCGCAGCGAAGACGAAGAGTCGTCGCTGCCGGAGGAGTACGAAGCCATGCTGGTGCCCGAAGACGGCAACCTGCGTCCGCTGGACCTGGTCGAGGACGAACTGGTCCTGGCCGTGCCGGTGGTGCCGCTGTCGCCCGAGGGTGAAGCGGTGGACCGGGACTGGGCCCCGACCGAAGAAGAACAAAGCAAGGCCAATCCGTTTGCGGCATTGGCGGCGCTGAAGAAACAATAGCAGCCGGATTGTCGTCGGCGGCTGCGGCGAAAGCGAAGACTGTGCTGGGCGCTGGCGTCCTGCGCGACGATACGACGAAGCAAAAACGAACCGAGTTTGGAGCAATCCCATGGCTGTGCAGAAATCCCGTGTTACCCCGTCCCGCCGCGGCCAGCGCCGTTCGCATGACGCCCTGAGCGCCAAGCAGCTGTCCACCGACCCGACCACCGGCGAAGTGCATCTGCGTCACCACATCACGGCTGACGGTTTCTACCGCGGCAAGAAAGTGATCGCGACCAAGTCGAATTCGGCCGTCGAAGAAGATTGATTTGTGAGGGCCGCTGCCCGGTCGGGCAGCGGCCTTTACCCCTTTCTTCCTGGCCGCCGTTCCCGGTGGCCGCGTTACAGGAAATGCAATGAGCAAGCGGATCTACTCGAGGATCGCGGGCACCGGTAGTTATTTGCCCGAGAAAGTGTTGACCAACCAGGATCTGGAGAAAATGGTCGACACCAGCGATGAGTGGATCCAGACGCGCACCGGTATCCGCGAGCGGCACATCGCCGCCGACACGGAAACCACCAGTGACCTCGGCTATCACGCCGCGGTACGTGCGTTGGAAGCGGCCGGTATCGACGCCTCCCAGCTCGACATGATCGTGGTGGGTACCACTACCCCTGATCTGATCTTCCCGTCCACCGCGTGCCTGATCCAGGCCAAGCTCGGTGCGACCGGCTGCCCTGCCTTCGACGTCAACGCCGCCTGTTCGGGCTTCGTGTTCGCGCTGGGCGTGGCCGACAAATTCATTCGCTCCGGTGATGCCCGCCACGTGCTGGTCATCGGTGCGGAAACCCTGACCCGTATCGTCGACTGGAACGACCGCACCACCTGCGTGCTGTTCGGTGATGGTGCCGGCGCGGTGGTACTCACGGCCGACGAAGACACCGGCATCCTGAGCACCCACCTGCATTCGGATGGCAGCAAGAAAGAACTGCTGTGGAACCCGGTGGGCGTTTCGGCTGGCTTCGGCGAGGGTGAACAAGCCCGCGGCGCGATCCTGATGAAGGGCAACGACGTGTTCAAGTACGCCGTCAAGGCGCTGGACTCGGTCGTGGACGAAACCCTCGATGCCAATGGCCTGACCAAGGCCGACCTGGACTGGCTGATCCCGCACCAGGCCAACCTGCGCATCATCGAAGCCACCGCCAAGCGGCTGGACATGTCGATGGACCAGGTCGTGGTGACGGTCGATAGACACGGCAACACGTCCTCGGCCTCGGTGCCGATGGCGCTGGACGTTGCCGTGCGCGCGGGCAAGATCCAGCGCGGCCAGCTACTGCTGCTGGAAGCCTTCGGTGGCGGCTTCACCTGGGGTTCGGCGCTGCTGCGTTATTGATGGTGTGTTGATCGATTCATGCAGAACGGCCCCGATGGGGCCGTTCTGCATTTGACCCCTCAATACGCGCCAGTACAGACGAAGCGCGGTATTCCCCCTTATCATTCGCCGTTCGATTTTTGCAGGCGGATCTCCGCGTGACCGATTCCAATCTCGCTTTCGTGTTCCCGGGCCAGGGCTCCCAGTCGCTGGGCATGCTGGCTGAACTGGCTGAGCTGCACCCGCAGGTGCGTGACGCCTTCACCGAAGCCTCCGATGGCGCCGGCGTGGACCTGTGGGCGCTGTCGCAGGGCGGCCCGGAAGAGATGCTCAACCGCACCGAGTACACCCAGCCGGCCCTGCTGGCGGCCAGCATCGGCGTATGGCGCGCGTGGAATGCCGTGCACGGCGCCCAGCCGGTCGTGCTGGCCGGCCACAGCTTGGGCGAGTACACCGCCCTGGTCGCTGCCGGCGCCCTGTCGCTGCGCGACGGTGCCCACCTGGTGCGCCTGCGTGGCCAGCTGATGCAGGACGCCGCCCCGACGGGCGTCGGGGCCATGGCCGCCGTGCTCGGCGCCGACGATGCCGTGGTGAAGGACGTCTGTGAACAGGCCTCCGGCAGCCAGGTGGTGGTGCCCGCCAACTACAACTCGCCCGGCCAGATCGTCATCGGGGGCGATGCCGCCGCCGTCGACCGCGCCTTGGCCCTGCTCGCCGAAAAGGGCGTGCGCAAAGCCGTGAAGCTGGCCGTCAGCGTGCCCTCGCACACCCCGCTCATGCGCGAAGCTGCCAACCGGCTGGCCGAAACCATGGCGGGCCTGGATTGGCGCGTGCCGAGCCTGCCGGTGGTGCAGAACGTGGATGCCCGCGTGCACGACGGCATCGATGCCATCCGCAGCGCACTGGTCCAGCAGCTGTACCTGCCGGTGCAGTGGACCGGCTGCGTGGAAGCCCTGGCCGCGCGCGGCGTCACCCGTGTGGCCGAATGCGGCCCCGGCAAGGTGCTCAGCGGATTGATCAAGCGCATCGACAAGGGCCTGGATGCGCGCACACTGTCCACGCCCGCCGACTTCGAGACTGCCCGCGAGACCTGGGCCGCCTGATGACTTTCGATCGCGTTCGCCACGTGCCAGCCTCCGGGCCGGCGCTGCGGACCGGTCCCGTTCGAGGAAACTGAACATGAGCAAGCCCCTTCAGGGTGACATCGCACTGGTGACCGGTGCCAGCCGTGGCATTGGTGCCGCGATCGCCGACGCACTGGCCGCGCAGGGCGCGACCGTCATCGGCACCGCCACCACCGAATCCGGTGCGGCCGCCATTGGCGAACGCCTGGCTGCCGTGGGCGGCCATGGCCGCGCGCTGAACGTGACCGACCCGGCCGCGCTCGAGGCCGTGCTGGACGGCATCGCCAAGGAGTTCGGTGCCATCACCATCCTGGTCAACAACGCCGGCATCACCCGCGACAACCTGCTGCTGCGCATGAAGGAAGAGGACTGGCAGGCCATCCTCGACACCAACCTGACCAGCGTCTACCGCACCTCCAAGGCCGTCATCCGCGGCATGATGAAGGCGCGCAAGGGCCGCATCATCAATATCGCCTCGGTGATCGGCGTGACCGGCAATGCCGGCCAGGCCAATTACGCCGCAGCCAAGGCCGGCATCATCGCCTTCTCCAAGTCGCTGGCCAAGGAAATCGGCTCGCGCGGCATCACCGTCAACGTGGTGGCGCCGGGCTTCATCGACACCGACATGACCAAGGCGTTGCCGGAAGAACAGCGCACCGGCCTGGTCAAGTCGATCGCCCTGGAACGCCTGGGCGAGCCTTCCGACATCGCCAATGCGGTGGCGTTCCTGGCCGGTCCCTCGGCAAGCTACATCACCGGCGAAACCCTCCATGTGAACGGCGGCATGTACATGCCGTAAGCATGTGGTGCAGGGACTGCACCGCAAGTGGTTGATCCAAATGGAGTTTTGCAGCCATGCAAGGCCCCCGCGGTTTCCACTACACTATCCCACGGCCATCGCTATTTGATGGCGTCACTTTTTGAACCACTACTCCATCTGGAGCGATATCCAATGAGCACCATCGAAGAACGCGTCAAGAAAATCGTCGTCGAACAGCTTGGCGTCAAGGAAGAAGAAGTTGTCAACACCGCATCGTTCGTCGATGACCTGGGTGCCGACTCGCTGGACACCGTTGAACTGGTGATGGCGCTGGAAGAAGAATTCGAGTGCGAAATCCCGGACGAAGAAGCCGAGAAGATCAGCACCGTCCAGGCTGCAATCGACTACGTCACCTCTCACGTCAAGGCGTGATGTCAGGCGGCTTGCGCGCGGGTGTGGCCAACGCCGCCACCGCGTGCAGCAAACCCATGGGGCCGCGCTTGCGGCCCTGTGCTTTTGAGCGTTACACCGCGTCAACCCCGCAACACCCGGGTCAGGAGAATCTGCAATGAAACGTCGCGTCGTCGTTACCGGCATGGGCATGGTCTCGCCGTTGGGCAATGATATGGCCACCAGTTGGAAAGGCATCACCGAAGGCCGTTCCGGCATCGGCCCGCTGACCAACGTTTCGCAGGCTTACCTGGACCGTTTCACCACCAAGATCGCAGGTGAGGTCAGGGACTTCGACATCACCGCCGACAACGAACAGTTCGGCAGGTTCCGGGTCAGTGGCAAGGATGCCAAGAAAATGGACCCATTCATCCATTACGGCCTCGGTGCCGCCTTCATGGCCCTGCACGATTCGGGCCTGGAGATCACCGATGGCAATGCCGAACGCATCGGCGCCATCGTGGGCGCGGGCATCGGCGGCCTGCTGGGCATCGAGGAACAGACCATCGACTTCCACGAGGGCAAGAAGATCTCGCCCTTCTACGTGCCCAAGACCATCATCAACATGCTGCCCGGCCAGCTGAGCATCATCACCGGTTTGAAGGGCCCGTCGTTCTCGGCGGTGTCGGCCTGCGCCACCTCCAACCACTCCATCGGTACCGCCATGCGCATGATCCAGTACGGCGACGCGGACGTGATGGTGGTGGGCGGTGCCGAGCGCGGCTCCTCGCCGACCGCACTGGGCGGCTTCTGCGCCATGAAGGCCATGAGCACCCGCAACGACGCCCCGGCGGAAGCATCGCGCCCGTGGGACAAGGAGCGCGACGGCTTCGTGCTCGGCGACGGTGCCGGCATCCTGATCCTGGAAGAATACGAACACGCCAAGGCACGCGGCGCGCGCATCTACGCCGAGCTTGCCGGCTTCGGCGCCAGCTCGGACGCGTACCACATGACGGCCCCGAGCGAGAACGGCGAAGGCGCTGCCCGCTGCATGACCATGGCCCTCAAGGATGCGGGCGTCAGCCCGGACCAGGTGGGCTACCTCAATGCACACGGCACCTCCACGCCGCTGGGCGACCTGGGCGAAACCATGGCCATGAAGACCGCCTTCGGCGACCACGCCTACAAGATGATGGTCAGTTCCACCAAGTCGATGACCGGCCACCTGCTCGGCGCTGCCGGCGGCGTGGAAGCCATCTTCTCGGTGCTGGCACTGCGCGACAACATCATTCCGCCCACCATCAACCTGCACGAAGCGGGCGAGGGCTGCGACCTGGATTACGTGCCCAACACCGCACGCGAGGCCAAGGTGGATGTGGTGATGTCCAACGGCTTCGGCTTCGGCGGCACCAACGGCACGCTGGTGTTCAAGCGCGTCTGAGTTCCACGCCGCGACAGACGTCAACCAAGGCCGCCCACCGGGCGGCCTTGGCACATCTGCGCAATGTGCGTGATTTCATCGCCCGCGACACCCGGTAGCGCCGGCCGTTGGCCGGCCGTCACAATGTTCCCCCGGCCCCGGCCGGCCCAGACCCCTGCCGGTATCCCGATGTTCCAGACCCGCCTGCTACCCGCCACCACCGACCTGCTCGCGCTCCAGCGCCTGGCACCGCAGCGTTACCCGCTGCTGATGGAATCCACCGCCTCGGGCACCGCCCAGGGCCGCTGGGACCTGCTGCTGATGGGCAACGGTGAATCACTGGCGCTGCATGCCGATGGCGTCGTGCGCGACCACGGCGGCGCTGCGCATGAAGGCCGCTTCCTGGACGTGCTTGACGCGCACTGGCACGCACTTCGGTTGCCGCGCGAGGGCACGCCTGATTCGCCTTCGCCAGTTCCTGGCGCAGGGCCCGGCCTGCCGTTCCGCGGCGGCTGGGCACTGATGCTCGATTACGAACTGGCGGCCCAGATCGAAACCGTGCTGACGCTCCCGGCACGCGCCGACGGCCTGCCCAGCGCGCTCGCGCTGCGCTGCCCGGCCGCGGTGCTGCACGACCGCGTACTGGGCCAGTTCCACGCGGTATGCGAAACCGGCCATGCCGCCCAGCTCGACACGCTCCTGCAGGACCTGGACGCCACCGCCACGCTGCCGGCGCTGCCGCAGTGGCAGCCACCGGCCGAGATGGAAGAGGATGCGCCAACGCGGTTCACCGACGGCGTGGGCAAGGTCATCGACTACCTGCGTGCCGGCGATGTGTTCCAGGTGAACCTGTCGCGCCGCTGGGTCGCGCACTTCGATGACGCGCTCGCACCGCAGGCGCTGTACGCCCAGCTGCGCGTGGCCAACCCGGCGCCGTTTGCCGGCCTGTTCATCGCGCAGGGCAGGGCGGTGGTGAGCTCTTCACCGGAGCGCCTGGTGTCGGTGCATGGCGACGACGTGCAGACCCGCCCCATCGCCGGCACCCGCCCGCGCTTCGCAGGCGATGACGATGCCGAACGCATCCGCGAACTGGTCGGCCACCCCAAGGAACGCGCCGAACACGTGATGCTGATCGACCTGGAGCGCAACGACCTGGGCCGCATCTGCACCGCCGGCAGCGTCGAAGTGGACGAACTCATGAGCGTGGAAAGCTACGCGCACGTGCACCACATCGTGAGCAACGTGCGTGGCCGCCTGCGCCCCGGCGTGAGCCCGGGCGAAGTGATCGCGGCCACCTTCCCCGGCGGCACCATTACCGGCTGCCCCAAGGTGCGCTGCATGCAGATCATCGCCGAGCTCGAACAGACCGCACGCGGCGCCTACACCGGCGCGTTCGGCTGGTTGAACCGCGATGGCGACCTGGACCTGAACATCCTCATCCGCACCGCCGAAGTGGCCGGCACCCACGCCGCCTTCCGCACCGGTGCCGGCATCGTCGTCGATTCGGACCCGGTCAAGGAACTGGACGAAACCCGCGCCAAGGCCCGCGGCCTGATGCGCGCGCTGGGCCGCCACGACTGAGCCAAGGTATGCTGTCGGGCGGGCCGTATGTGCGGTTCGGACACCGCGGGGACACGCATGGCGTGTCTTTACCGGTCGGCGCGGACTGTACCAACGCGTAGCGACACGCCATGCGTGTCCCACGCGGAAATGAACGAAACCGTAGCGCCACGCCCTGCGTGGCTGCACCACCCCACCGAGGTACCCATGGCAGGCGTAAAACGAGGTTGTCTCACCGTTCTGGGTGTGCTGCTGCTGGGCGCACTCCTGCTGGCCGCCGCAGGCGCATGGTTCTGGCACAGCCAGAGCGGCTTCGCCGACACGCCCATCAGCCCCGAACAGGAGAGTGTTGTGATCGCCCCCGGCGATGGCCTGCAGACGGTCGTGCGCAAACTGCGCGACGCCGGCGTGGACGAAGGCAACGACACCCAATGGCAGCTGCTGGCCCGCCAGCTCGACGCCGCAGGCAAGCTCAAGGTCGGCGAATACGCGCTGGATGCCACGCTCACCCCGCGCGAACTGCTCACCCGCATGCGCCAGGGCCGCACCCTGCAGCACCGCGTCACCATCGTCGAAGGCTGGAACATCCGCCAGCTGCGCGCGGCACTCAAGCGCGCCGATCCGCTCATCCACAAGACCAACGAACTGGACGACGCCGCGCTGATGAAGGCACTTGGCTTCCCCGGCCAGCACCCGGAAGGCCGCTTCCTGCCTGAAACCTATGTCTACCAGCGCGGCGACACCGACCTGGACGTGCTCAAACGCGCCCACGCCGCCATGGAAAAAGAGTTGGCCGCCGCGTGGGAAAACCGCGCCGACGACCTGCCGCTGAACTCGCCGTACGAGCTGCTGATCCTGGCCTCCATCATCGAAAAAGAAACCGCGCTGGCCAGCGAGCGGCCGCAGATTGCCGGTGTGTTCGCGCGCCGCCTGAAGATGGGCATGCGCCTGCAGACCGACCCCACCGTCATCTACGGCATCGGCAGCAGCTACGACGGCAACATCCGCAAGCGCGACCTCACCACCGACACGCCGTACAACACCTACACCCGTGCCGGGCTCACCCCCACGCCGATCGCCCTGCCGGGCCGCGACGCCCTGCAGGCCGCCGCACGTCCCGCAGCGGGTGATGCCCTGTACTTCGTGGCCGTGGGCGATGGCAGTGGCGCGCACGTGTTCTCGGCGACCTACACCGACCACAACACGGCCGTGGCGCGGTACCTGCAGCAACTGCGCCAGCGGCGCAGCCAGGCGGCCCCGCAATGAGCCCCGCACTGCGCCGCCACCCGCGTTTCATCAGTCTGGAAGGCGGCGAGGGCGCCGGCAAGACCACTGCCCTCAATGCCATCCGCAGCGCCCTGCAGGCGCAGGGCCATGAGGTGGTGCTCACCCGTGAACCCGGCGGAACCCCGCTGGCCGAGCGCATCCGTGCGCTGTTGCTGACCCCGGACGCGGAGATCGCCGCCGAGCCGCTCAGCGCCGAAGCCGAGCTGCTGCTGGTGTTCGCCGCCCGTGCCCAGCACGTGCGCCAGGTGATCGAGCCGGCCCTGCGCCGGGGCTGCTTCGTGCTCAGCGACCGCTTCACCGATTCCAGCTACGCCTACCAGGGCGGCGGCCGTGGCCTGGAGCCGGCGTGGATCGCCGACCTGGAACGCCGGGCCGTGGGCCTGCTGCCCGGCCTGACCCTGCTGCTGGACGTGGACGTGGCCGTGGGTCGCGCCCGCGCCAACGGCCGCGACCTGTGGCCGGACCGCATCGAAAGCGAGCAGGACGATTTCTTCCAGCGTGTGCGTGCCGTGTTCCGCGAGCGCGCCACCCAGGACCCCACGCGTTTCCGCCTCATCGACGCCAGCCAGGACCAGGCCGGCGTGGCCGCCCAGGTGGTGGCCGCCATCGATGCGTGGCTGGCGCAGGAGCCGGGCAATGACTGACACGTTTTCCCCCTGGCAGCAGCGCGCCTATGACCAGACCATCGCCGCGCTCGACGCCGGCCGGCTTGGCCACGGCCTGCTGATCTGCGGCCCGGCCGGGCTGGGCAAGCGCGAGGTGGCGCTGCGCATGGCCAGCCACGTGCTGACCCGCGGCGAGCCGGCCGCTGCCCAGCGCGCCGCCCAGCTCATCGCTGCCGGCACCCACCCGGACCTGCAGCTGCTCTCGTTCATTCCGAACAAATCCGGCGACAAGCTGCGTACCGAGATCGTCATCGAGCAGGTGCGCGAGATCTCCCGGAAGCTCTCGCTCACCCCGCAGTACGGCATCGCCCAGGTGGTGGTGGTGGATCCGGCCGACGCCATCAACCGCGCCGCCTGCAACGCCCTGCTCAAGACCCTGGAAGAGCCGCAGCCCGGCCGCTACCTGTGGTTGATCAGCAGCGACCCGGCGCGGCTGCCGGCCACCGTGCGCAGCCGCTGCCAGCGCCTGGAATTCAAGCTGCCGCCGCGCGGGGAAAGCCTGGCCTGGCTGCAGGCCCAGGGCCACAGCGAAACCAGCGCCCGCGAGGCCCTGGACGCCGCGCGCGGCCACCCCGGTCTGGCTGACGACTGGCTGCGCAACGACGGCCTGGCCCTGCGCCGGCAGGTCGCCAGCGACCTGGAAGCGCTGGTGGCCGGGCGCTCGGGCGCGGTGGAACTGGCCCAGCGCTGGACCCAGGATGAGCACGCAGCGCTGCGCCTGCGCCATGCCGCCGATCTGGCGCTGGCCCAGGCCACCGGGGGTGGCTTGACCGAACCCGAGCGATTGCACAAGCTGGGCGCCTGGTTCGACGCCGCCAACCGTACCCGCGATCTGTTGCGCACCACCGTGCGCGCCGACCTGGCGGTGGTGGAATTGTTGTTGGCCTGGAACAAGGTCAACGAGCGGCACGCAAAGGGGAATAGAGCATGAGCGCCACCAACGCCCGCCAGGGCATCCTGTCGCTGGCCGTCAAGGACAAAGCGGCGCTGTACAGCGCCTACATGCCGTTCGTGAAGAACGGCGGCATCTTCGTGCCCACCCCCAAGCGCTACTTCCTGGGCGATGAAGTGTTCCTGCTGCTGAGCCTGCCCGATTCCAGCGAGCGCCTGCCGGTGGCCGGCAAGGTGGTCTGGGTGACCCCGGCCGGTGCCCAGGGCAACCGCGCGGCGGGCATTGGCGTGCAGCTGGCCGACGGCCAGGAAGGCGAGAACGTGCGCAACAGGATCGAGACCGCGCTGGCCGGCACCCTGAACTCGGACAAGCCCACGCACACGATGTGAAGAAATTCACGCAAACCCGTTGACGCGAAATTTCGCCGCCCTATAATGAGCGGCTCAGCAGCATCGGGCGGTTAGCTCAGCGGTAGAGCATTGCCTTCACACGGCAAGGGTCACAAGTTCGAACCTTGTACCGCCCACCATATAGAACCCTGATTTTTAAGGGTTAACGTCAAAGCCGGCCTTGAGCCGGCTTTTTCGTAAGCGCAGGGTAAGTGCGTCAGCCGCCAGCCGGGATGTGCTTCTCGATCCAGCCTTCCACGTCGCTCTCGAGCCAGAAGACGCTGCACCCGATCTTGATCTGCGCTGGGAAGAGACCGCGCTTCACGTGGTCGTAGATGGTGTTCTTTGGCAGGCCTGTCCGTTCGCTAACTTGGGCTCGCCGTAGCAGACGCCGAGGTTGGGGCTCGCTGCGGTTGATCAAAGGCTGCCGGACCGGCGGTGAAGCGGGTTTGGCCGTCTCGGCCTTCGCAATGGCCGTCACGACTCTGGCTGTGATGTCCTCTGCGAGGATGTCGATCAGCTCATGGATGGCGAACTGCAGGCGGGCGGCGCGGTTAACGGTCATGGGACCTCCTTGGTGAGTGGAGGTCCAGATTAAGCCGCGTTTGTAGCTCTGTTGTCAGCCTGGGGTGCCTTCGTCTTCGCGACCCTCGTTGGCCAAAAAATCATCGTGGGCGGCTTGTCTGGCTTCATTTTTCGCCTGATACGCTGCGTGCCTCTCGCGCAGCAGGCTCTCCGCGCTCCATCTTTCATGTGGCTTAGCAGGCATTCGAGTTTCCTTGCGAAGGTCCGAGGCTATGTCTGCCGCTCTCACTCCGATCTCAGCGAACCTCTCTTGTCGCGCGTCCATGTAGTCGCTGCCGTCGAAATCTCCCATCTCTGCAACGTGGTCAAGATACCCTTCCGCGTTTCGAAGCAGGAGCGGTATGGAGTGAATCGAATACATGAGTTCTGGAGAAATTGATCTCCACTCAACGTTCAGATCTGCAATCTGAAATTGGGGGGCCTCGGTCTGGGGGAAGTAGAACTCTTCGCCGCTATCACGTCTACCCGCCGCTTGGCCGAGAACAGTTCCGTTGTCTACTACCACGGCATAGCTCTCAGAGATAAATCTCTCCAGGCGCACCAGCACCAGAACCCCAAGGTGGGACGCGTCATGCTTTCTGGCGGCCTCCGATTTTCTGCGCTCACTGAAGTAAGTGGTTACCCAAACCACCAATGCACCCAGAACTGCTGCAAATACCTCCGACATGCGATTCTCCCTGTTAACGGGTGAAATATCGCATATCTGCATGCCTTCAGATTTACTGCTGATCCTCCGCCAAGGTGCCGCCGCTGATCACCGCGGAGCCCACCAGCATCCCGAGCTCGTCATGCCCGCCGAACGCATACGGCACAGGGTTTCCCTGGGCCTGCGTGTTGACGGTGCCGTTCATGCTGAAGTTTGGGCAATTCTCGACCGCGTCCTGAGATCCAAGTCCCTTAGGCTGTGGGGACAGCATTTGGCCCCCCCCGATTGCCATCGCAGCACCCATTTGGACGAAGCCGACACCAGAGCCGGGGGCCACGATGTTCATCCACACGCCCACGACTATCAGGATGATCCCCAGCACCGTCTGCAGCACACCACCGCGCTTCGCCCCGTCAGCACTGTAGGGCACAGCCGCGCAGCGGGGGGCAAGTACCGCGCGCGTGGGATATTGGCGGCTGAGCCCTTGGGGCCTAGGATGGCGGTGCGACCCAACCATCCAATCCCAAGGGGCCAACCATGAGCGATAAAAGCCAACGTCCGTCCAGTCCTCCAGGCGGCGACCACAAGCACAGCCATACGCCGCCGCCTGCGCGAAACCCGCCGCCGCCACCGCCCCCACCGCCGAAGAGATGACCCGATGACCGCTGATGCCGACTACCCGCGCTCGCTCTATGAAGTCCGGATGGATATTTGCTACTACGCAAAGCTCCACGTCCTTCACGAGCGGCTCTACGCGCGTCTGGACAAGGGCATCAAGGCAATTGAGCTGATCGCCGGCAGTGGCGCCTTCTACGCTGTCACTGCCGGCTACACCGGCGCGACCAAGATCTGCGCGCTGGTCGTGACCACTTTTGCGCTGCTGAGCCTAGTGTATGACTACGGTGGACGCGCACGCGAGATGCGCGGGGCGGTACGCAACTACCTGCAGCTCCTGTCGGAAGTGGATCGAAAAGGGGCTACCGTTGCATCGCAGGACAAGCAGCTGGCCCAGGTGGGCAAAGACGCGCCCACCACCATCAACGGTTTGGCCAAACCGGCCTACAACCAGAATCTGGCCTCGCACGGCCGCTACAGCTACGCGCTGCCGCTCAGCCGTTGGGAGCGTTTCCTGCAGGCTGTTGCCTGAGATTCGAACGGTGCTCATGCGCTGAATACCCAGCACTTGATTGGCCTTGCCTGATGCGGGCTGTTCACCGCGCGGCTGCGGTGCAGCAACCGGGGCAGGCGAGCAGTGTCCAGGTCAGCCCAGTCGATGCCGGCAGGGCTGCGCCCTGCAGCTCAGCTACGCGCCGCACCTCAGGTAGGTTGAGGGCGGCCATGCCGGGTTGCGGGCGTGGCTGTGCAGCTGCCCGGCGGCGATGCCGGCGTCGACCACGCTCCAGAAGTCGGCCAGCACACCCTCGACCCGCGAATCAGGGGCGCTGGGTACTTCTGGTACCGGCAGGCCCAGACCGAGCGACAGCTGGACGGCCTGGGCATGCAGGGCTCGACCTCCCCGCGGTACAGACGATTGACCACGCGGGCGTGGGCGTTGTGCAGGGCGGCCGAGGTGCTGACGTGTGCTGCAGGCTGGGCCTGGCCGGTGACCAGGGCGTCGTAGGCGTCGATGACGGCTAGGTGGAACTCGGACGAGATCCACATTGCGTAGGCGTAGACCAACGGTTTGACGACGAAGGTGGATGGCGTGACGCCGCCGCGCTGGCTGACCAAAGCCGGAATTCCGGCTTTGGTCATTGCGATCTTTGCCATCTCAATGGTCTTTGAGTTCTCCGCCCATCGAGATGGCCTATGCCTGCTGCTACAGGCCGGAGGCTTGGTGAAGGTCGTTCAGACAGCAGCGCCCGACCGCGTCTCGGCGGATCTGCAGGTTTCCGATGAGCAGCGGTGCGGCGGCGTTCATGCGAGGTTCCTCGGCTGGAGATTGGGTGCGGGCAAGGCGGGGTGCCGCTGGGGCTGCGATGTCAAATTAATGTGCATACAATAAATGCCGTGGAAATCACCTACGACGCCGCCAAGAACGCCCGCAACGTTGAAGAACGCGGCCTGTCCTTCGAGCTGGTGCATGCGTTCGATTTCCAGACCGCCTTGTTCGTCGTAGATGACCGAAAGGAGTACGGCGAGGTGCGTTACCGGGGGCTTGGGCTGGTAGGCGAGCGGGTACATGCGCTGGTCTTCACCGAGACCTCCAAGGGCATCATGGTCATCAGCTTCCGCAAGGCGAACAAACGAGAGGTCAAAAGCTATGAACAAGAACAAGAACAGCGACGCGCCTGACAACGACAACCCGGAATGGACCCACCGCGACACAGCACGTGCGGTAGCGTTCACTGGGTTGCCGGCTGGGCTGCAGGGCAAACTGCGTGGCCGGCCCAAGGCGGCGGAAACGAAGGAACGCATCACCATTCGGCTGTCGCCAGATGTGCTGGAAGCGTTCCGCGAAACCGGTGCCGGCTGGCAGACCAGGATTGACGCGGTGCTGAAAGATTGGGTGGTCGCTCGCCATGGCAAGCTGTCGACGACTGTCGCGAAGCGTTCGACAGTCGCAAAGCGTGCGACTGTCGCAAAGCGTCCTATGGCGGCCAAGAGATGATGCCCGGCGCGAAGCCGGGCGCACCCTTGCTGCAGGGCTTCGACGTTGGGGATCACCGGGAGATCGCCATCCGACGGCGGCCGGATCATCGCGACAGCTCAGTAGGCGGCGCCGATGAATGCCGGAAGAAGAGACAGAACTATCGATTTCCCATCTGGCTCGTCATCCGGCAGGGTGCTCCTTCCATCGCGCGATAGGGGTACATCATGATCAGCCTGTCTGGTTCAGAAGATGCGTACAGCGCTCTGGTCGAAAAGGGAGCGGAGGGCTGGATCCATGGTCTGGTGGCTTTTGCTGTTTTCGAAGAGCAGCGGTTCGAGTGGATGCGGCACATCGAGTTGAAGTCAGGTTGTCTTCCCAGCGATGAGCAGATTCGGGAATGGTACGAGCAGCAGCCTGTTTCGGCTCTGATCCGCGCGCGAGAGACTGCGAACACCATGTTGAGTGAGCATGTCCAAGCGACCCTCAAGATGCCCCGTGATGGCTCAATTGGCCGGAAAGCGACGTTTGCTTCGAGCCTGGATTCCTCTCAGCTTCGATCAAGCGGGGCGGACCATTCGCCAACAAGGTCCGCTGCATCTCGAATCCTCTGGGATTCTTCGAGAAGCAAGGCGGCCATGATTGCAGCGGAGCTTGCGCTGGGGCCACGCCCGAAGCGGTAGTTTCCGACATGTCCCCCGCGACGTACTCGATGCCTTTACGCGTGTTTGACGTGCAGCTTGAGCACTGAAGTGTGAGCTGCATTCACTGATCAATGAGTAGGCGTGGTCGCATGCGTCATCCATTAGGTTTCGTTAACCAAGATCGTTAGATCAAGAGATACAAACGATTTCCCAGCTTCCGCATCATCCTGCATGGTGTTCTACAGAGCCTAGAAACTCGAAAAAGCCACACAATGCTGGACGTTCCTTTGTCGGGAGGGCGGCTAATACAAGACCCTCGTGGAAATACGCCCGCCGGTTTCTGTGGCTTTACGGTTTCTAGCCTCCCGACGCTCTTGTCATCTCGACGAGAGCCACACGTGCCGGAGGTCCAACATGTTCAGATCGCGGGCTAACACGCCCTACGAGTACGAAGTGCGCTCCAAGCGCAAACCCTATTCCCGCCCGCCACGCACCTACAGGGTGGGTGCGCAGTGGTACGAACTGCACGCCGGAATGGGGCGCTACGAGCCCGTTCCTGGCCTCAGGCTGAGTGGCCGCTGGTTGCGGGACGCTGGCTTCGTCATCGGCGCCAAGGTCGCGGTTGAGGTGAAAGAAGGGTCCATTACCCTCACGGTGATCGAAACGCCCGCACCGGTGGCTCCAAAGGTTCCCCGCAAAGTGCAGCAAGAGCTGGCCCGCCTGGGGAGGGTGTCATGAGCAGGCGCGTACTCATGCGGGCGAAGATGGAAGACACGTTGCGGGCCAACTTCCAGGCTGCGGCAGCGCGCGACTTCCAGTCGGCAGCCACGGTGCTGCGGCAACTGATGCAGGCTTACGTAGTGGTGCAGAGCGCCCCTGCCGATTCAGTGGCAAGGCGGCCTGGCAACGCCGTGCCGGTTGCTGCTGAGGCGGTAGCTAGACTGACGCGGCCGCCGCGCGTGCAGGGCGATGAGCGGGATGTCGAAGCGCTGTTCCAGCGTCAGTATCGGTGGAAGAACAGCGTATTTGGCGCGGGCGCGGGAGGAAACACCGATGGCTGATCACGCGCGTCATGCACCTCACGTAACGCAGGCGCGAAGAGAGGCATTCCGCATCTGCGCCGGCATGCTGGTCAGGACAGTGGATGTGGTGGAAGGGTGCCACCGCCTCGCGTCGCTGCGGCGCGAGGCAGGTGTTGACGAATGGGATAAGGACTTCGCCATGTTCGCTGACATATCAAGCGAAATCGACCGCCTGTCTGCCCGGGAAGGTCGCAGGTATTGGTCGGAAGAAGAGCTTGATAGGGCGGTGCCGAACGGCAAGGACATAGCCGCTTGGGCCCGGATCATGACAGCAGACGAATGTTGGTCGGTGGTGGGGCGATTCAAGCCGAGGGTGCGTTGCTGAGTCTCGCAGGTACTGGCCCGCAGAAGCTCTCGAAGGCTTGAAGCCGGATATCCAGGCGGCCGCCGCTTGGGCAAGGGCCATGGCAACGGCCGCCTGCAGGTCGGTCGTAAAGCGGTTCAGTACTCAGATGAGCTCCTGACGGCGCTGGTCACGGAGCGCCTGTCCACGCCCAGCTTCTCAGTCAACCCGTCGCCATACGGAGATGGGCACGCTGCCATCCGCGCGCGGCGGCACGGTGTACCGCAGCTCCGCGCCATCCTGTGTGTACTTGCGCCGTTGGGTCGTGCCTTCCCAATTGGGGAAGGATGCCCCGTCGATCGAGAACACCAGTTCGCCTGCCTGTTCGTCGATGGCCAGCGCACCATAGTGGGTGCTGCTGCCCATGACCGCGGCGCGGAATTCGTCGGCGCTGGCATCGGCCTTGCTGTCGCTGCCAAACCGCTGGCGGTCGGACCGGAAGATCTGCAGCGAGTACTGCCCCGTGGCGTCTACCATCAGCGTGCCCTTCGGCTGTTCTCCATAGTCGCGGGTGATCTCGCCGTTGGGCAGCCGCTTGTCGGCGGCCACCAGTATCCAGGTTCCCTGCAGCGGAAAGGTGCGCGGCTGCGCCTGTGCATCGCGTGCACCCAGGCCGGCCAGCAGGGCGAACAGGGCTCCAGTCAGTAACTTCATCAGGTGGGTCCTCATGGCGTGGGTGGATGCGCCAAGCCTGGACCGCTTGAGTCATGCAATAAAGACATCTATAAGGATATCTGTCATTTCACAATCGAATGGTTGGACATGAGAGCCATGGACGTGGAGGCGGTCAGGGCGTTCCTGCTGGCCGGTGACCTGAAAAGCTTCACCCGGGCCGCAGAGGTGATGGGCACCACGCAGTCTGCGATCAGCCTCAAGCTGCGGCGGCTGGAGGAGCAGCTTGGCCGCCGCCTGCTGGAGCGCACCCCGCGTCATGTGCGCCTCTCGGCCGAAGGGCTGGCCTTTCTCGGCGTCGCGCGCGAGCTGGTGTTGTCCCACGACCGCGCGGCGGCGGCCTTCACGACCGAACAGCGCAGGTTGTCGATCGGGATCAATCAGCAGCTGGTTGGCAGCGAGCTGCCGGTGCTGCTGGGGAAGATGCGCGACCACGACCCCAACCTGCTGGTCGAAATACGCATTGCCGGCACGCACGAGCTCATGCAGGCCCAGCAGCGCGGGGAGCTGGATGCCGTGATGGTGCTGCGCCCTGAAGAGGGTGGCAAGCGTGGCCGGATCGCGTTCCAGGAATCCTTCTCATGGTTCGCCGCGCCGGGTTGGGAGCGGTTCGCGGGCCAGCCGTTGCCGTTGGCAACGCAGGGAGAGCCATGCCGCATCCGCCTTGAGGCCGTGCGCGCGCTCGACCGCGCAGGCATCGAGTGGCGCGAGGTCTTCATCGGCAAGGGTGCCGCGATCCTGGGTGCCGCGGCGGTGGCAGGCCTGGCGGTGGCTGTACTGGCGCGGCGCGCGGCGCCACCAGGCACGGTGGACGTGGGCGGGCCACTCTCGCTGCCGCCGATACGAGCGCAGGACGTGATGCTCTACAGCAACCTGAGCGACAGACGCACCCGTGAAGCGCTGCGCATCGTCACCTTGGCCTTCCAGTGAGATGGCTGGCTGCGACCCGCCGGCATGGACTGGCAAATGCCATCCAGGTGCTCGCCCTCAGTGGGATGAAACATAGGTTGCGCCGGGCCAGGCCTGCGCAACCGCAAAGCTGTCGCGCATGCGCCGTGCTTCCTTTGCTGGTGTCAGCCCGAACAGGCGTTTGAACTCACGGCTGAACTGCGAGCTGCTTTCGAAACCTACCGCGTGGCAGGCGGCAGCGGCCGTCATGCCTTCCCGCACCATCAGCAGGCGTGCCTGGTGCAATCGCGTTGACTTGAGGTACTGCATGGGCGAGGTGCAGGTCACGGCCTTGAAGTGACTGTGGAACGATGCTGGGCTCATGCCTGCCGCCTGCGCCAGGCGTGCAACATCCAACGGTTGGGCGTAGGTGGCATGGATGCGCTGAAGCGCTTTGGCGATCTTTCCGAACCTTCCCTGCAGCGACAGTGCCGAGCGCATGACCGGGCCCTGTGGGCCGGTAAGCACGCGGTAGTACAGTTCGCGAAGCAACTGAGGCCCGAGCAGGGCCGACTCCATCGGGTCGGCAAGCGCCCGGAGCAGGCGCTCCAGCGACATCTGCATGGCCGCGTCCAACGGGCTGGACAGCATGCTCTGTGGCTGGGCCGCGCTTGCGCTGCCGCCTTGGCGATCGATCTCCAGCGTCAGTTCGGCTGCAAGTGAAAAGTCCAGGTGCAGGTACAACGCGAGCAGTGGCGCGTCAGCCGATGCGTCCGTTTCCATGGTGAAGGGTACGGGCACGGAGACGGCCAGATACTGGTCTGCGTCATACACATAGGTGCGCGGACCGAAGTAGCCGCGCTTGCAGCCTTGGCAGACGATCACGATGCCGGGGTCGTAGAGGACCGGTGTCCGTGACAGTGGGCGGTCGGATCGGAGCACGCGGACGCTGGGCAGCGCGGTCGGGTTGTAACCCTCGACTGGCGCCAGTGCCAGCACGAGCGGTGCCAATGGAGACGGCCCACGGTCCTGAATGGTAGCGGTTGCGTCGGAGGAATTCATAGGAATAGGCAATTATCGGAGCGGAACGTGGCTTATCGGGGCGGGGTGGCAGAAGTACTGTGCACCCATCCCCATGTTGGAGTATTCCATGACGCACCCCAGGCACCTCTTCATTACCGGCGTGAGCAGCGGTTTCGGCCTTGCGCTGGCCCGCGAAGCCTTGGCTGATGGTCACAGGGTGACAGGCACGCTGCGCCAGGTTGACCGCATCGAGGCGTTCGAGGCGCTGGCGCCCGGTCGCGCCCACGCACGCCTGTTGGACGTTACCGACGAGGCGGCCATCGAGAGGGTGGTCCGCGAGGTCGAGGTGGAACGTGGTCCAATCGAGGTACTGGTCAACAACGCCGGGTATGGCCACGAAGGGGTGATGGAGGAATCGCCGCTGACGGAGATGCGCAAACAATTCGATGTGAACGTGTTCGGCGCGGTGGCGATGATGCGGGCAGTGCTGCCGGGCATGCGTAGCCGGCGCTCCGGGCGGATCCTCAACATCACCTCGATGGGCGGCATGATCACGATGCCGGGCATCAGCTACTACTGCGGCAGCAAGTTCGCGCTGGAGGGCATCAGCGAAGCGTTGGGCAAGGAAGTGCGCGACCTGGGCATTCATGTCACTGCGGTGGCGCCGGGCTCGTTCCGTACCGACTGGGCGGGGCGCTCCATGGTGCGTTCGCCGCGGTCCCTGAGCGACTATGACGCGTTGTTCGGCCCCATTCGCCAGCGTCGGCAGCAGGTCAGTGGAAAACAGCTGGGCGACCCAACCAAGGCCGCGCGCGCCATGCTGGATACCCTGGACAGCGACGCGCCTCCCGCGCATCTGCTGCTCGGCAGTGATGCCCTGACCCTGGTGCGCGAGAAGTATGTTTCCGCGCTGGATGACCTCGTGCGCTGGGAAAGCGTTACGTGCTCCACCGATGGCTGAATCAGTGCTGGCAGTGGCGAGTACCTCCAGCCTGTGGTTTCATTCGCAGCGCATGGACCTACAGAAGGAACTACTCAATATGGAAAAGCGGGTTTGCTTCGACTTTGAAATCGAGTTCAGCAATGGCGGCGGAATCCAGGGCCAGGAATTCCGGCTTGATATTGACGGCGACGACATCGCCGACGATGCGCTTGCAGACTACATCGTTCGGGACATGCGGCTGCTGATGGTGGGCGCGGTGCGCATCCTCAACAAGCGGATCATCGAAGAGCCGCACAAGCGCCCCGTGGATGCGCTTGACGGAGCGGAATGAGGACGCGGCGTTGCGGCGCAGCGAATGCTGCGGGCGGTCGCTCTCATGTACTGCCTTGCGCCCTTGGCGCTACCTCGGTACCACTGCGCTTTGGCTGAACCTGCAGACGAACTACGATCTGGAAATCGCCAGCCGTGGGCTGGTCAGTTCGATTGCACACATTCGCCCCCGGGCGACCTGACCCAACCCCGCGATGCGGCACCCGCATAAAAGGTTGCAATGACCAACGGCGGTTGCCGCCGTCCTGCGGGCAGGCCAGTATCCGGCACAGACAAGCATCCACATTGAAGGGGGCACTGTGATCGGACGCATCGGCAGTCTGTTGGTTCTGGGGCTGTGCACGGCTGGCGCACTCGCCGCGCCCGTCGGCCACACGCCCGATTTCCATCCGGACCGCCTCAAGGGGCCGCCAACTGGCCGTCCGAACGAGGTGATGGTGCTGGGTTCGCCGCACCTCTCCACATTGCCAGCTACGTTTGCGCCCGGCCAATTGGAACCTTTGCTGTCACGACTGGCAGCCTGGAAACCTGAGGTCATCGCGGTTGAGGCGGTATCCGGGCTGCAGTGTGACTTCATGCGGCGGAATCCCACGCGCTATGCGGAGAGTGTCAGCAGTTACTGCGGGGATACCGGCCCGGCGCAGCGCGCCACCGGATTGGATGTGCCGGCGGCGAACGCCGAAGCCGAGCGACTGCTTGCGTCATGGCCGACCACGCCAGGCGCGGCAGACAGGCGGCGGCTGGCGGCGGTGTTCCTGGCGGCCGGTGAGCGCAATTCCGCGCTGGTGCAGTGGCTGCGACTGCCGGAGCAGCAGCGCGTCGCCGCCGATGGACTGACACCAGAGCTGGTGGCCTACCTGGATGCGCGCTTGCAACGGCGTGACGAATCGGTGCTGGTCGCAGCGGTGCTGGCCGCCCGGCTGGGGCTGGAACGGGTCTGGGCAGTGGATGACCACACGGCGGATTCGCCCACGCCCAAGGACGCTGAAAAGGCCTCAGGCGAGGCGATCATGAAGGCTTGGGACAACCCGTATACCAAAGCGCGTGCGGATGCCGACGCTGCATTGCAGGCCAACATAGGTAAGCCCGACGCGATGTTGGCCATGTACCGCGACTACAACGCGCCCGGCACCGCTTTGCAGGTCTACCACAGCGATTTCGGCGCCGCCCTGACCGAGCCGTCGCCACAGGGCTTTGGACGCACTTACGTGGGCTATTGGGAAACCCGCAACCTGCGCATGGTCGCCAACATCCGCGACGTGCTGGGGCAGGTGCCAGGCAGGCGCCTGCTGGCCATTGCCGGCGCATCGCACAAGGGCTATTACGAGGCGTACCTCAACCTGATGCACGATGTGCAGCTGGTGGACACCGAACAAGTGTTGCGCTGACGCCCTTTTACTTCCCGGTATCGGGATCCTTGCCATGGGTTCCGGCCTGGCCACTCAGCAACAACCGCGCCTGCGACTGCCACCCGCCGATGAACAGGTCCGGCTTGCCATCACCGTCCAGATCACCACGGGCCATGCTCCAACTGCGGCCAACGGTTGCAGCGGGAATCACGCTGGCAGTGACGTCGGTGAAGTTTCCCTTGCCATCGTTCTGCCAGGCGCGGACCTGCAGCGGCTTGAAGCCGGGCACCTCGATCGCGCTCACCACCAGGTCGGGATGACCATCGTGGTTGAAGTCCACCACGGTGCCGCCCCAGCTTGAGAAGCGGTGGGCGGGCAGGCGCGCACGGGTTTCGTCCTTGAAGCGGGCGTTGCCCTGGTTGATCAGCAACCGCGTCTGCGGGTCCTTGTCCCAGTCCCGGTTGTTGCTGGTGAGGTTGAAGAACACAAGGTCCAGGCGACCATCGCCGTTGGCATCAAGGGCGTGCACTTCGCGGGTCTCGGTGGGTACTTGGGGGCCCAACCGGTCGGTGGCATCGGTGAAGCGTCCGCTGCCGTCGTTCAATAACACCCTGTTGATAGGATCCTGGCTCGCAATGGCCATGTCCAGGTCGCCATCGCCATCCAGGTCCGCCAGCACGATGCCCTGTGCCTGCACGTCGATGGCGGGCAGGTGGGTGGTGGTGGCATCGATGAACCAGCCCGGTCGCGCACGGTCATTGAGCCACAGGAAAGGCTGTGCCACCCCGTCCTTGCCCTCGGTGGTGTTGCCCACCACGATGTCGGGCAGACCGTCGCCGTTCACATCGCCGACCGCCACCGCGTTGGCCTGGCTGGTGGCGGGCAGGCGTTCGCTCACCCGGGTAAACCCGCCTTTGCCGTCGCCCAGGAACAGGTTGTGCTGTTCGGTGTCTTCGGCCACGAACACGACATCCATAGGGCCGTCGCCGTTGAAGTCGGCCACCCGCACATGCTCGTTGTCGCCGGCGATGGAACCGAATGCATCGGGCGTCTGGCTGAGCTTGCCGGTGCCGTCGTTGAGGTACAGCCGGTTGGCGCCGTTCTCCACCGCAACCGCGACATCCAGGTCACCATCTCCATCGGCATCCAGCAGGGCCGCATCCAGGGCGTGCAGTTCGGCGCCTGCAGGGACATGCGTCGCGGTCACGTCAGTGAAGACCTTGGCCGCAGGCCCGCTCTGGCCAGCGCAGGCAGCGGGCAAGGCAGCGGAAAGCGCGGTGAGCAGCAGGAACGGGGTGGATCTGGTCATGCTGAAGGACCTCCGGTCAGTCAACCAGCGCCAGCTGCCGTTTGAAACCCGGCCACAGCGCCAGCTTGTGGGTGACATAGGTGATCTTGCGCGTCGCGTCTTTCGAATCCACTTTGATGGACGACGTCGTCTTGCCCTGCCGCCACAGGCCGAACATCACGATGTCGGCACCCACCGGGAACGACTGCAGCCATGCCGCATCATCGTGCCCGACACTCACTTCGTAGAAGTCAATCTGGTCGGTGACGCCGGTGCGTTGGTACTGGGAGGTGCAGTTCAGGTAGGTGGCGCTGTAGCTGGCGCCGGGCTGCGGCGAGCGGTGCGACCGCACAGTGCCGACCAGCGCCATGGGCAGGTCCGTGGAAGAGGCACCAAGCCGTTCCCACGCTTCGTCGTAACGGTCCGGCTCGTAGAAGAAGTTGCTCCACTCGATCTTTTTCTTGCCCAGGCGCAGGGTGAGCTGCGCGGCCAGCACGGCGTCGTCGTCACACATGGCACGCAGGGTGAGCAGATCGGCGACGGTGCGCAGGTAGCTGTCCAGCCGTTGGCCGGTGCCCTGGTACGTGGTTGGGCGCCGGGTTTCCGAGGCGTTCGCGGTAGGCGCCGGTGAGGCGGGCGGATGATGGCTGCCGCGCTTCAGCCCCTGTTGGAGCAACAGCAGCCGCAGCTCATGTTTACCGTCGTCCAGCGCCTGCAGGAAATCGGGATCGGATCCAGCGGCCAGAATGGTCTGCAGGCGACCCGGGGCATCGTATCGGCAGCCACGGATATGCTCCACGCCCTTCTTCAACGCGATGTAGGCCGGCACATGGATGGGCGTGGTGCGGTCGGCGCGGGATCGGGTGTGTTCGGTCACGAACCTGACAGAAACGCCGCATCCGGGGCTGTCGCAAAGCAGCGTGGGAAGGGTCTGCTGCGCATCATGGCGCTTCTGCAGGTCCTCAACGCGATGCGGGGTGCCGAACGTTCCCAAGGCCCGGCGCATCTTGATTCCGCGACTCATCTTCGCATTCAGCCCGGATAGGCCGGGAAGCGCTCATCGGGGTGGTGCTTCTTCCACTCGGTATGCGCCACGGTGCCCTCCCACGCAAGGAAGGTGCCTGGCACGCGACCGCGACCGGACCAGGTTTCCTGGGTATGTGGGAGCCAGTAGCGCGGCGGCAGTTCTTTCCGTTCTGTCTTGGCAGGTTTGGCTCGCCTGGCCGGGCTGGCCGCTCCCTCGCTGCCCAGCAGGTCACGCAGCCTGCGCTGCTGTTCCGGGCTGAAATCGCCGAAGCTGGTGGTCAGCAGCAGGGTGACGCGCTCATACGCCTCCTTGGTGGCTGCCCGCAGCAGGGCGTGCGGGGCGGGGGAGGCGGATGATTTGCGGGGCATGGGATTCCAGAAAAAAAGGGCTGACGGCGGGCACGATAACAAATGCCGGTGTGATCAACCCGCTTTCGCCCAGCCTGTCCTCGTGTTCGACAGCCTGTGATTGACCGGGATACGGATACACCCCGCAGCATGAATTGTGAGGTGTCTCCCACTCTTGCGGCGATTACGTCGTAAAGTCGCCCCAACAGGACAGGAGGCCACGCCATGAGTGCACTGCCATCGCGCTGGTACAACGTGGCACGAACGGTATTCAGGGCCGGTTGTTGGCTGATCGTCGTGGTGGTATCGGCCGAATTCCTGCTTGCCGCCTACGGAAAGTACGGGCTTCTGGACAGCCCAGCCTATGGCCGCTTCGTTGATCGGCACGGCTGGTTGTGGCTGCACCTGGCCGGCGGCGTGGTCGCCATCGTGGCCGGGCCGGTCCAGCTGCTGGCGCGCTGGTGGTGGGAGCGTCCGGCACTGCATCGGCAGGTCGGGTACGTGTACTTTGGCGGAATCCTCACCGGCAGCGCGGCAGCGGCTGGATTGATCGCCACCACCCCCGCACCGCTGTCCATCAAGCTTGGCTTTGCGGGTACCGCGCTGGCGTGGTTGACCACGGCGCTGTTGGCAATGCTCGCAATCCACCGTGGTCGTGTGCAGCGTCACAGGACATGGATGCTCCGCAACTACGCGGTGACCCTGGCACCTGTCCTGTTCCGGTTGATGTTGCCCGTGGCCATTGCGGCGGGCCTGGCGCCAGGCGGCACGCTCATCTCATGCCTGCTGTGGGCAAGCTGGCTGGTGCCCCTGGCTGTGCTGGAGGCGTTCCGGCGGCGGCTCCCCGCCTCCACGCCTTCCCCCTACCGCTGGCGGACCGCACTCAGGCAACACCTGCCCTGGTGGTTGATCAACCGGGGCTTCGCCGGCAAAGGCAAGGATTGTGCGGCGCATGGGGGCGCGCATTCCTGGTACAACATCGACGGCGCGACGAGTGGGTGCTATCACTGCAGGGTGGTGGTGCGGCACGACCCATGACTGCGCGCTGCAGGGCATCAGGGCGAACACGCTGCATGGTGTGATACGAGGTCGGCGATCCGCCTGCCTTCCTCAACCGCCGCGACATAGCCGTCCGGACGAACCAGCACCCACTCGCCAGGCTCCAGCCCGTACGCTTGTGCGAAATGACCTTCGATGTCGCACAGGTCACCCTCCGGTCCGATGCGGTGTACGTGCAGGCCGGCGCGCGAGGGCGCAGCAGTGCGCTCGGGTGCATGGCCCAACAGCGTCCAGTGGGTGCCTCGAAGCACCTCGAACAAACGGATGGGCTGCCCTCCTGCGCCCTGCAGGGGCGCATCCGGCGCGCGATCACCGGGTACGATGCGGCCCCCGCGCGGTTCGGACGGCAGCGTAAGCGAAGACGCCCGATACCCGAGGTCGAGCTGCTGCACCTCACGTCCACGACGGTTGTCGCCGCGCTGGGCATGTTCGAGAAGTGTGGTGGCAAGGCCGAGCATCGCCGCCGCAATGGGCCTGCGTTCTTCTTCGTAGGTATCGAGCAGCACGTCCGGGGCGCCCTGCAGCACGGAGGCCAGCTTCCAGCCCAGGTTGTACGCATCCTGCGCGCTGGTGTTCAGCCCCTGGCCGCCGGTGGGCGGATGGGTGTGCGCGGCATCGCCGGCCAGGAACACCCGCCCGACGCGATAACGATCGGCCAGACGCGCGTTCATCTGATAGGCGGAGGCCCAGGAGACGCTTTCCAGGGTGAGGTCATCGCGCCCAGTCCGCTCATGCACCATGGCGGCCAGGCCTTCGACGGACAGATCCACCTCGCCCTCCAACGGCACCGGAGCCTGCAGCTGGAACAGTGCCGTGCCCATGAGCGGGCACAGCGACATGCGGCGCGTCATGTCGCTCTCGTTGAAGTTGTGCCATGCATCGCGCGGCAAACCTCGCAGCACGATGTCGGCGACCACGGCGCGCACGCCCAGGGTCTGGCCGGGGAAAGGAATCTGCAGCGTTTGGCGCACGAGGCTGCGGCCGCCGTCGGCACCGACCAGGTAGCGCGTCTGCAACTGCTGCTCGCCGGTGGGCGTGGCGATGCGGACGCAGACGCCATCGTCATCCTGATCGAAGCCAATCAACGCGTGACCAAATTCCACCGCGTGCCCCAGTTCGGCCAGCCGGTCGCGCATCACCCCTTCGGTCAGGAACTGCGGCACCATCAGCGATTGGCGATAAGGCTCGGTCGGGGTGGCCGGTGCACCTTCCAGCGTGGCGCTGTCGGTGCTGCTGCCATCGGCATGGTGGGTACGCGAAAGGGGATAGGCACCCCCGGTGGCAAACAGCCGGTTGAGCACGCCCATGTCCTCGAACATCTCCTGGCTTCGCGGCTGGATGCCCTTGCCCCGCGAACCATGGAAGGGATGGTCGCGCTGTTCCAGCAACCGGAACGTCACGCCACGGCGGGCCAGTTCGATCGCCAGGGTCAAGCCGGCGGCACCGGCGCCGCAGATCACTACATCGAGGGTACTACCCATCTCGCCATCTCCAGGTGTGTGTAATATGCACTTATATGGAGGAGATCCTATGCCTGCAAAAAAGAGAGTGCAAGATACACATATTTCGGCCGAGCTGAAGTCGCTGCACCTGTCCGTGGTCAGTCTGGTCAGCGTGATGAACCGGCCGCGCAACGACGAACGCCTGATCCAGGAAGCGGGGGTGAAGCTGGACCAGGCCCTGTTCCGGCTGCTGGTGGTGATCGAGCGGGTAGGGCCGATCGGGGTGGTCGAACTGGCAGACCGGCTGGGCCGCGATTACACGACCATCAGCCGGCAGGTGGCCAAGCTGGCGACGATGGAACTGATTACCCGGCAGGGCAACCCGCGGGACCGCCGGATTCGCGAGGCCACCATCGCGCCGAAGGGGAAGGAGATGACCGACCGCCTGGATGCTGCGCGCGAACGCATGGGCAGGACCATCTTCGAATCATGGGAGCCGCAGGAACTGTCGGACCTGGTGAGGCTGATGGCGAAATTCGCCAGCGCCATGGAAGCCGTCGAGCGCGGGCCGCCGGGGTAGAGCCACGCCCTGCGTGGCTGCGGAATGCCCGACGAAAGGCGTGGGTTCTTGTCCATTCTGGAGGTGTTACTTAAGCTTGCCGCTGCAACAGGCACATCAGCACGGAGCGTAATGCGGCCCTGCATTGCGCTACCGGTCCAGGGGGGACCATGTATTCAAAGGAATTTTTCGTAGCCCGCTTCCAGGACCTCGACACCGACGCGTTGGTGGAGAAGCTGGCGACGCAGGAGTTGACGGACGAGGCGCGCCAGGCCTTGGCCCAGGTGCTGCGCGACCGGGGCAAATGGGGCGAGGCGCTGGACGATGAGCTGCACCAGTCCCGGCGAAACCAGCACCTGAAGACCGGTGTGGACAATCGCTGCGATTTCTGCGGGAAATCCCTGCTGACCGGCGCGTTCACCATGGAAGGGCAGAAGTTCTGCGGCATCGACTGCTTCCACACGTCGCGGCTGCGCATGGTTGGCGAAGACATCAGCGACGAACGCGCCGCTGCGCATGCACATGCGCTCAAGGCTGGCAGTTGTCCGCGATGCGCCAAAGCGCAGCAGCAACCCGACATGTACAAGGCGCATTTCATTGCCTCGATGGTCTTCGTTGTCACTACCAGCACGGAAACCACGTTCTCGTGCCGTGCCTGTGCCAACCGCAGCAATCTCTGGGCCATGCTGTCGTGCGCAACGCTGGGCTGGTGGAGCTTCCCGGGCATATTCGCCACGCCGTATCGGGTGCTCTGGAACGCCAGTGAGATGCTGCGCCGCAAGCCAGCGCCGGAGCCATCAGCCGCATTGGTGGACTGGGCGCGCATGGCACTGGCGGATGTTGAATTGCGGGAAGCCGGTGCGGGTCGTTATGGGCTTCGGGCGTGAGGGCGCTGCACCGCAGGATGGCGCGGTGCTTGATCACCGCGGCTTCCTGCGCACCGCTCACGGCGCTGGCGACCAACTACACCGGCGTGTTGACGTCCGCGATTGGCATTCCTTTGCTGTTCTTCGCAGCCGGCATGCTGCTCACCTTGTTGATTGTCCGTGGGCACGGGCGAGCATGGGCCAGGTGGCTGGCGTCAATCATCGCGTGTGCACTGTTGCTGGCGGGCGTGTGGGTATTCCAGATCGATACGTGGAAGCTCTGGCCATATGCCAATGACAGCGAACGCGTAGCCAAAGGAGCGATGGTAGGCGTGTACTGCGTGCTCTGGTTGGCGGTGCTGGTGCAGACATGCCTGCTTTGGATCCTGCGACGGCCGCGGACGCATTGACTCTTCCAACTATCAGGGGCGCAATGCCCAATGCAACGAGGCAACCATGGCAGACCCCTACAACAGCGCTGCACGCCCGCCGACCGGGCCCCGTTTTGACGATTCGATGGTGACCACGGCGTTCGAGCTACCCGGCTTCCGGGTCGCGCGCAACCTGGGCGTGGTGCGCGGCATCACCGTGCGCTCGCGTTCCATCGTCGGCAACTTCCTGGGTGGTATCCAGACCCTGTTCGGCGGCAACATCACGATCTATACCGAGCTGTGCGAGCAGGCGCGCGAGGAGACCTACCGCGACATGGCCAAGCACGCACGGATGCTGGGGGCCAACGCCATCATCGGCATGCGGTATGACGCTACCGATATCATGACCGGGCTGACCGAAGTGTTGTGCTATGGCACGGCGGTAGTGGTGGAGCCGTTGCGATGAGAGAGGCACATGGCATGCGCGCCGTGCTGTCGCTGGGGGCGGTGGAGGAACGCATCTCGGTGGTGCCCGCCAGCATGGCCGGTTGATCAGCGCGTGCGTTTCACCCATGCACGCACCACCAGTCCGATCAGTGCGGCGAAGACCACCCACGACACTACGTCGAAAACGCCATCGCCGATCAGCGCGCTGACCAGGCCCAGCACACTGGCTGCCGCGATCCAGGCGGGTGCCGTGAACGGGCTGCCATTGGGCGCAGGGGTCCGGCTCATGCTTCACCCCCGGTCTTTTCGGCGCGCTCGATCTCGGTCACCCGCGCCTCGGTACTGCCGCGCTTGAACCACAGGTACAGGCCGCTGACCAGCACCGCGATGGTGAGCAGGTCCAGCAGGGCCCACAGGATCTTCAGCGGCAGCTTGCCGTAATCGCCGAAGTGCAGCGGCTGGCTGAGCAGCAGCACGCTCATGTAGGTGGGCAGCTGCGGCTGGGCGGTGAGTTCGCCGCTGGTCGCGTCGATCAATACCGGGCGATACAACCGCTCGGTGAGCGGGGTGTTGCCCTGCATGAACACGCCATAGTGGTGGTCGCCGCTGTAGCCGGTGCCGGGGAAGCTGACGAACGCCGGGCGCATGTCCGGTTCGGCGGCGCGCGCGGTGTCCACGGCGGCCTGCAACGAGGCCAGCGTGGTCGGACGCGGCTGGCCGGCGTAGCGCGCGGCAAATTCGCCCAGCTGCTGGCTCTGCCAGGCAGTTTCCAGGGGTTTGGCGATGGTGTTGATGGCCCCGGTGATGCCCACCACCAGCGCCCAGCCCAGGGTGACCACGCCGATCACGTTGTGCAGGTCCAGCCAGGCCAGCCGGCGGCTGCGGCCAGTACGCAGGGTGCCGAAACGCTGGCGGCGCATGAAGGGTCCGTACAGCACCAGGCCGGAGATGATCGCCACCGCGAACAGCAGGCCCATCGCGCCCATGAACAGCATGCCGGGCAGGCCCAGGAACAGGTCGGTGTGCAGGCGGTACAGGAAGTACATCACCCCTTCGTTGAACTGCGGCGCCGGCAGCACTTCACCGCTGCTGGCATCGAGCAGCGCGGTCTTCATCTGCGGCGGCGGCGTACCCGGCTCGGTGCCGGTGTTGACGTAGACGGTATGGCCTTCCCAGTCCCAGCCCACGAACAACGGCACGTTGCCCGGGTACTGCGCCACGGCGCTGCGTACCTGCGCATCCAGGTTGCGGTGCGCGGCTTCCGGTTGCGGGTTGTCCACGTGCGGTTCGCTGAGGTGCGCGATTTCCTCGCCGAACACCAGTGGCAGGCCGGTGATGCACAGCAGGAGCAGGAAGAGGGTGCAGATCAGGCTGGTCCACTTGTGGACCAGGAACCAGGCTTTGAGGGTGGTGCGTTGCATTGGGTTCTCTGGCGGCGGCTGGAGAAAGCTTGCCGGGCAGAGCCCGGCTGACGATCAGAAACGGTAGCTGATGGTGCCGGTCACCGTGCGCGGGTTGCCGGTGAAGCAGTCGCCGAAGTTGCGGCACGGCGCGAAGTACTTCTTGTCCGAGAGGTTGGTGATGTTCAATGCCATGGTCCAGTCGGTCACCTGGATCTCGGCCAGCGCATCGACCAGGGTGTAGCTCGGCGTGCGGATGAAACCGCCGAAGCCCAGCGATTGGGTGTTGCCGACGTAACGGCCACCCACGCCCACGCGCAGGCGCGAGACGTCGTCGATCTGGAAGCCCTTGGCCAGCCACAGCGAGGAAAGCTCCTGCGGGGTGTCGTTGAGGCGCTGGTTCACTTCCATCTCGAAGTTGCTCTTGGTCACCTTGGCACGGTTGCGCGAGTAGGCGGCGGTGAGGGTGAGGTCATGGGCGAAGGTGAACTGGCCTTCCAGCTCGACGCCCTTCGACTCGATCTCACCGGTCTGCACGACGTTGAGCGGATTTTCCGGATCATTGGTCTGGCGATTGGTTTCGGTGATGCGGTACACCGCGGCGGTGACCAGCATGTTCGCAGCAGGCTGCCACTTCACGCCGCCCTCCCACTGGTCGCCCTGCATCGGCTTGAACGCATGGCCGTAGATGTCCTGGCCGGTGACCGGCAGGAACGATTCGCTGTAACTGATGTACGGCGACACGCCAGCGCCGATTTCGCCGATCAGGCCGGCGCGCCAAGTGGTGGCGTTGTCGGTCTGGCTGGGCAGGCCTTCGGTCTTGCTGCGCGCGTGGTCGCGGCGCGCGCCGAGCACCAGCGAGACGCGGTCGGCCCAGCGGATCTGGTCCTGCAGGTACACGCCCAGCTGGGTGGTCTGCTGGTCAGGCAGGCGGTCCCAGCCGTTGATGGTCGCGCCGGCGGACACCGGGGTGTAGATATCGATGGGGGTCGGGGTGGCATTCAGTTGCAGTGCCTCTTCCCGGTAGTCGCTGTAGTCCACGCCGGCCAGCAGCAGGTGCTGGAACGCGCCGGTGGCGAAGTCGAACTGCAGCGCGTTGTCGCTGGTCAGCGACCGCACGTCCGGGCGCACGCCGTAGGCGTTGCGGTTGAGCACGCGCTTGTCGGCGTCGATGAACGGGTCCAGTGGATTGCTGTAGGCGTCCGGGTACAGCTCGCGGAACTCGGTCTTGCCGTCCAGGTAGCGCACCGACGAGCGCAGGCTCACGCTGTCGTTGAAGCGGTGGTCGAACAGCGCGGTCACGCTGTACACGCGTGAATCGAGCTTGTCGAAGTCCTTGTCGCCAAGGAACGTGGACGGGTCCAGACGCGGGCGGCCGGCCGGGGCGTTGAGGGTAGCCACCACCGGCAGGAACTGCTGGCTGGAAGCGGTCCTGTCGTGCTGGTAGCTGGTGAGCACGGTGAGGTTGCTACGCTCGCCGCGCCAGCTGAGCGAGGGCGCGATGTAGATCCGGTCGTCATCGATTTCGTCGATCTGCATGCCGCCATCGCGGACCAGGCCGACCACGCGGCCGGCCACGGTGCCGGCGTCATTCAAGGTACCGCCCACGTCCCCCTGGAACTGCTTGCGGTCGAAGCTGCCCAGCTGGACGCCGACTTCACCGCCGATCCCGGTGTAGGTGGGGCGCTTGGTCATGGCGTTGATAATGCCGCCGGTGGCACCGGCGCCGTACAGCACCGACGACGGGCCGCGCAGTACTTCCACCCGCTCCAGGCCGTAGATCTCGGTGCGCGCAAGCGGGCTGAAGCCATAGCTGCGGCGCAGGCCATCCACATACTGCACCGGGTCCAGGCCGCGCACGGTGCTGCCGTCGCTGCGGGTATCCAGGCCGTAGGCATCGGCGGTGACGCCAGCGCTGTAGCGCAGGGTTTCCTGCAGGTTGCGCGCGCCGCGGTCGGTGAACAGCTCGCTGGTGACCACGCTGATCGCCTGCGGGGTCTGGGTGAGCGGGGTATCGGTCTTGGTCGCGGTGCTGGCGCGGTCGGCGACCACGCTGACCGCGTCCAGGGTGCGGGCTGTGCCGGCGTCCTGGGCCTGGGCCTGGGCCGCGGCCAGCAGGGTGGGAACCAGCAGCAGCAAGGGCGAACGGCGCAACAGGGCAGACATGGCAAGGATCCCGGGAACTAAGGGCCCGGATTATCAGCAGATGAGGATGCGAACGCAAATGAATCTCAGGTGCAAGCCGCAACTTCCGGTTTTCATCCTTTTGCCACATCCCCTGCACGGGTCGTAGGCGCGGCCGGCATTAACGTGGACCGTCCCCACGCCGCAACTGGAGACACGCCATGAACACCCTGCAGACAGCCGCCCGGGCGGTGCGCAACGGCCTGGAGGAAATGGCGGCCCTGTTGGTGGGCGAACGCGCCGAGGACCTGCGCCGGGACGATACCGCCGCCCCCGGGGGCGGCATTCCGATGCCGCGGCGGTTGCCGCTGCGCCGCGCCCTGCCGCGCGCCCGCAAGGGCATGGCGCCCTGGCAGAAGGTGGGCGCGCCGCGCCGCTGATTGACCCTGAACAGGGGAACCTGAACGGAGGAACATGTCCCCCATACTGCAGTTATGGCTAACTAACGCCCAGACCAACCGACGGAACGATGTGTGAAGACAGCAGGACGATGGGGGCTGGCCGTATTGATGCTGGTCGCGGCGCTGTGGGTAGCCGGGCTGCTGGCGTATCAACTTCCCGGGCCGGGTTGGTTGAAGGGCGTGGTGCTGGTGGGGTGGGGCGCATTCGCGTTGACCACTGCCGTGGCTGTCGGGCGCGCCCGTGCCGGGCGTTGGCCGGGTCCGTTGTTCGTGGCCGCGCTGGTGGTGTGCGGCGTCTGGTGGCTGTTGCTCAGCCCGCGCCAGGACCGGGTCTGGGCCGATGATGTCGCCCAGCGGCTGAAGGTCCTGGAATTCGACGGCTCCAAGGTGGTGCTCGACAACGTGCGCAACTTCAGCTGGCGCACCGATGAGGACCACGACGTGCGCTGGGAGCGCCGCGAATACGACCTGGACCAGCTGCGCTCGGCCGACCTGGTGCTGTCGTACTGGATGGGGCCGATGATCGCGCACACGCTGGTGTCGTTCGGTTTCGCCGACGGCCGCCAGCTGGTGTTCTCGCTGGAGATCCGCAAGGAGCGCGGTGAATCGTTCTCGGCACTGGGGGGGTTCTTCCGCAAGTTCGAGATGACCCTGGTGGCGGCCGAGGAAAGCGACATCGTGCGGGTGCGCAGCAATGTGCGCGGCGAGGATGTGTACCTGTATCGGCTGAAGGGCATGACCCGCGAGCAGCTCAAGGGGCTGTTCGTGTCCTACCTGGGCGAAGCACGCAAGCTGGACGCCGCACCGGCGTTCTACAACACGCTGACCAGCAACTGCACCACCATCGTGTATGAGCTGGCCAGGCAGATCGCGCCGGGGCTGCCGTTGGATTACCGGCTGCTCGCCTCGGGGTACTTCGCCGAATACGCGCGTGACTTGGGCGTACTCACGCCGGGCGTGGACTTCGCCACGCTCAAGGCGCGCGGACGCATCACCGATCGCGCGCGTGCCGCCGGCGATGATCCGCGCTTCTCGCAGCTGATCCGCGCAGGCGTGCCTGGTATCGACGCGGAGGCGCAGCCGTGAGCCGGTTGATCTGGCGGAGCGCGTCGCTGTTGGCGGTGGTGCTGTCGCTGCTGCTGTCCAGCGGCTGCGCCATGGTCACCATGAAGCAGGTCTCGCCCACCGACTACCTGGCCAGCAAGCGTGGCGACGTGCTCACCTCGGGCAAGTTCAGCATGGCCTCGCAGGAAACGCTGAGCGTGATCGGGCTGGACGTATCGCTGTGCGAGAAGGATGTAGTCGCGTGCGAAAAGACCCTTAAAGACACCCGTGACCTGCCCGAGGAGCAGCGCCTGTCGGCGCTGTCCGAGCTGTGGGTGAAGAACGCACTGGCGCTCACCCCCAAGCCGAAGGACCGCGAGAAGACGCCGATGTCCGACGCGGCGCTGGATGCCTGGCTGGAAGTGGCGCGGTATGCGTATGCGTACCTGTTCTTCAGCGGCCGCACGCCCTCTGACCGGGCCTTCGAGGACCGCCAGACCCAGGTGCGTGATTACTACAACTACGCCGCCGAGCAGACCGCCACGGTGGTGTTCAAGCGCAGCCGCGAAAGCGCGCTGGAAGGGGAGGACTACAACGCCGCGGTGGCCGGTGAGCGCTGGACGCTGACCTCCGATTTCGACGAACTGCGCCTGAGCAGCATTCCCACCACGATGGTGTCGGCGTCGTCGGTGAGTTTCGCCGGCCTGCGCAGCACGTACCGCCGCGACGGCTTCGGTGCCGAGCTGGTGGTGGTGATGGACCCGCCCCGGTTGATCGCGCCGCCGGACGGTGAAAAGGCTGAGATTCCGCAGTACAGCGAGATGTCGGCGATCAATGCCACCGCGTTGCTGCGCTTCAAGGGCGACACCCTGCAGCAGGTGCTGGACACCACCCAGGTGCTGTTCGATGTGTATTCGCCCGAATCCACCGAAAGCGTGGACCTGCATGGCGGGAAGGTGCCGCTGGCCGGCAACTTCACCGCCGCCTACGGCATGTGGCTGGCCCAGTCCGGGTTTGCCAGGCAATCGCTGCGCACGCTGTTCGGGTTGAGCGAAGGCATTGCCGAGCCGCACATGTACCTGATGCAGCCGTGGGACCCGAACCGCCGCATCATCTTCATGCTGCATGGGCTGGGCAGCAGCCCGGAGGCATGGGTGAACGTGGCCAACGAGATCCTGGGCGACCCCGAGCTGCGCAGGCACTTCCAGGTATGGCAGGTGTATTACCCGACCAATGCGCCGATCGCACTGAACCGCTACGAGATCGACCAGGCATTCGACAACACGCTCAGGCATTTTGATCCGAAGGGAACGTCGCGGGCCTCGAAGGACATGGTGTTCATCGGCCACAGCATGGGCGGCGTGCTGGCCCGCCTGCTGGTCACCAGTTCCGGCGATACGTTATGGAACCAGCTCCTTGCCAACTACGATCTCAAGGGCGAGCGGCTCAAGCGGGTCCAGGCCAAGCTTGGGCCGCTGCTGCACTTTGATGCGGAACCGAACGTGGAGCGCGCGATCTTCATCGCCGCCCCGCACAAGGGCACCGATATCGCCGGCAACCGGGTAGGGCGCTTCATCGGCCGCCTGGTGCGCCTGCCGATCACGATCCTGGGCAAGTTCGAGGATGTGTTCCAGACCCTGCAGCAATCGGAAGTGCAGTCGGCGCAGGCCACCAAGCTGCAGATTCCCAACAGCATCGACAACCTCAAGGCCAGCGACCCGTTCGTCAAGGCGTCTTCCGCCCTGCCGATCATGCCTGGGCTGAAGTACCACTCGATCATCGCCCAGCGCAAAGCCAACGTGCCGTTGGAGCAGTCCGACGATGGCCTGGTACCTTATTGGAGCGCACACCTGCCCGGCGCGGTGTCGGAAAAAGTGATCATCTCCGGGCACAGCGTGCAGGAGACCCCGCAGGCGGTGCTGGAGATCCGCAGGATCCTGCGCGAGGACCTGGAGCAGGCGGAGGCGAAAACCCCGTAGAGCGGGGCTCTGCCCCGCTGCACGCGGTGCTGGCACCGCAGCCACGCAGGGCGTGGCTCTACACCCGCCGCGCCACCACCACGCTCGCGGCCGCCAGCAGCAACATGATCGCAAACGTCTGCAGGTAGCCCAGCGTCACGTCCACCGACAGCATCAGCGCAAACAGCGAACCGGAAACGGCCAGCGTGGTGGCCACGCCCAGCGCCTCGCTGAGCTGCAGCGCCGAGGTGTTCGCGCCCTGCTGCGCCGGCGGCGACAACGACAGGGTCAGCACCGACAGACTGGGGTAGATCAAGCCCATTCCCAGCCCGGTCAGCGTCCAGCCGCCCAGCGCCAGTGCCAGCGGCACGCCCGGCTGGATCGCCAGCGCGGTTCCGATGATGCCGGTGCACATCAGCAGCGCGCCGGCGGTGAGCAGCTGGCGACGCGACAGCCCCTGGCCGCCATGACCCTGGAACCACGACCCCCTGAACCAGCCCAGCGCGCCCAGGCTCAATGCCACGCCGGCCAGCAGCGGGCTCAGGCCACGCTCACGCTGCAGCAACAACGGCAGGAAGGCTTCGCAGCCGAAGAACGCCGACGCCGCGATGCCGCGCAGTGCAATCACGCTGGGCAAGCCACGCCGCAGGCGCAGGGTGCCGTGCGGAAGCAGCTTCCAGCTGCACAGCGCCAGCAGTGCCACCGCCGGCAACAGCACCGCCAGCGCCGGCCAGCCTGCCTGCTGGCCGCCGACGTACAGCAACAGCGCGCCCAGTGACGCACCCATGGCCCAGCGCACGACGGTACCGCCCGAACCGGAGGAAACCGCCAGCGGCGGCACCGCCCGCAACGCCGGGCGCAGCAGCAGCGCGGCCGGAATGGCCAACAGCGGAACGCCGAGGAACACCCAGCGCCAACCGGCATGCTGCACGATCAGGCCGCTGATGGCCGGGCCGATCAGCGAGGGCACCACCCAGCCGGCGGAGAACGCGGCAAACACACGGGGGCGCAGCGATTCGGGAAACGTGCGCCCGACCAGCACGTACAGCGCCACCGAAATCGCGCCCGCGCCCAAGCCCTGCAGCAGCCTGCCGATCACCAGCACCGGCATGTGCTGGGCCAGGCCGGCCACCAGCAGGCCGGCAATGAAGCAGCACAGGCCCAGCCACAACGGACGCGCCGGGCCCAGCCGGTCGCTCCAGCGGCCGGCCAGTGTCATGCCGATCACGCTGGTGGCCAGCGTGCCGCCGAACGCCAGCGCATACAGGCGCAGGCCATCCAGCTCACGCGCGACGGTGGGCATGGCCGCCGCCACGGCCAGCGCTTCAAAGGCGTGCAGCGAGACCAGGGCGACCATGCCGATGGTGGTGGCGCGGTAACGCGCCGAGAGGATCGACGCCGGTGCATCGGCGGGCAGTGCAGCTACATCGAAAGACATGCGGGTTCCAGGCAAGGAAGAAGCGAGGCGCTTGCGGCGCGCCGCGAGGTGTCGCAGGATGAGACCTTAACCATTGTTTAGGTCAAGCAGTGATCGCGCAGGAACTGAGTGTAGGCGACGTGGCACGTCGCAGCGGCGTGGCGGTATCGGCGCTGCACTTCTATGAGCGCAAGGGGTTGATCCGCAGCCTGCGCACGGCGGGCAACCAGCGCCGTTTCAGCCGTGACGTGCTGCGCCGACTGGCGGTGATCCGGGTCGCGCAGCGGGTCGGCATGCCGCTGGAAGCCGTGGCCAATGCGTTTGCCGCGCTGCCGGAGAACAAGACGCCGACCCGCGTCGAGTGGGCGAAGATGTCGGCGCTGTGGCGCGGCGAGCTGGACCAGCGCATCGAGGAACTGCTGCTGCTGCGCGACCAGCTCACCGATTGCATCGGCTGCGGTTGCCTGTCGTTGAAGCGCTGCCGGTTGGCGAACCCGGGCGACGCGTTGGGCGAGCAGGGCGATGGCCCACAGCGGTGGGGGTGATGCACCGCGCGAACGGCAGCCACGCAGGGCGTGGCTGAACCCACCCGACTCAATCGTTCGCCGCCGACAACGCCTTGCCACGCCGCGTCGCGGCATCGATGGCGCGCCCCACGATCGCCTCGAAATCTTCGCCCTGGAAGCTCTCGATCGCCGCCTGCGTGGTGCCGTTCGGCGAGGTTACCCGGCGCCGCAGCTCAGCGGGGGCCTCGCCCGACTCTTCGAGCATGCGACTGGCGCCCAGCAGGGTCTGCACCACCAGCGTGCGCGCGGCGTCGGCCGGCAGGCCCTGCGCGATTCCCGCCGCTTCCATGGCCTCGGCAAGCAGGAAAACGTACGCCGGGCCACTGCCGGAGACGGCGGTGACCGCATCCATGCGCGCTTCATCCTCGATCCATACCGTGCGCCCGGCGCTGGCCAGCACGGTGTCGGCCTGGGTGCGCTGTTCGGCGCTGACGCCTGCGGTGGCAAACAGACCGGTCACGCCTGCGCCCAGCAGTGCCGGCGTGTTCGGCATGGCGCGCACCACCGCGCCAGCGCCGCCCAACCAGCGCAGCAGTTGCGCACTGGTGATGCCGGCGGCGATGGATACCACCAGCGGGGCCTGGGCCTGGGCGATGTCGGCCAATGACGCACAGACATCGCGCAGCACCTGCGGTTTCACCGCCAGCACCCATACGGTGCCCTGCGCGGCCGCTTCGGTGGCGCTGGCGTAGGTCTTCACCCCGAACTCGGTGGTGAGCTGGCTGCGCAGCTCGGCAACCGGTTCTGCCACGTGGATGTTGCCCGGGGCAGTGCCCTGGCGGACCAGGCCGGCGATCAGGCTGCGTGCCATGTTGCCGCCGCCGATGAAGGTAATGGAATCGCTGCTCATGGGGTCTCCGGGTAGCGCCGGGCTCTGCCCGGCCGGTGGGTGGCAGCGGGGCAGAGCCCCGCTCTACGTGTTGCGTGCGCCAAACAAGGCGGTGCCGACGCGGACCATCGTGGCGCCGTGGGCGATGGCCTCGGGGTAGTCGCCGCTCATGCCCATCGAGAGGGTATCGGCCTGCGGGTAGCGGGTGGCGAGGTCGGCAAACAGCGCGTGCATGCGTTCAAAGGCCCGTGCACGGCGATCCGCGTCCGGCCACGGCGCCGGGATGGCCATCAGCCCGCGCAGGCACAGGCGCGGTTCGGCGGCGATGGCGGCAGCCAGCGCCTGGACAGCCTCTGGTGTGCAGCCGTGCTTGCTGTCTTCGTCATCGATATTGACCTGCACCAGCACGTTCAACGGCGGCAACGCGGCCGGGCGGTGCGCGGCAAGGGCGGTGACCAGCCTGGCCCGGTCCACGCTCTGCACCCAGTCGAAGCGCTGCGCGGCCAGGTCGGCCTTGTTGGACTGCAGGTGGCCGATCAGGTGCCACTCCAGCCCCAGTGCGGCCAGCGCGTCGATCTTGGCCACTGCTTCCTGCACGTAGTTTTCGCCAAAAGCGCGTTGGCCCTGCGCGGCCACTGCGGCCACGGCGTCGGCCGGCTGGGTTTTGGAGACCGCCAGCAGCCGGGGCGTTGGCCGCCCGGCAGCCGTGGCCGCGTTGTGCAGGTTCAGCAGGAGGGTGGACAAGGGCAGCGCGGTCACGGGCAGGGCACTCAAGGGGGCAGGGGCAGCTCTAGAAAGGGCGGTTCTAGAAAGGGATTTCCCGGTGGATCAGGGAGGCTATACTGCCGACCGGGGAAAGATCCTTCCAGTCGCAGCAGTCTATGGGGAGTAGCAGCGTATGGATATCGCCGAGCTGTTGGCGTTTTCCGTGAAGAACAAAGCGTCGGACCTTCATCTGTCGGCAGGCCTGCCACCGATGATCCGCGTGGACGGCGATGTCCGTCGCATCAACATTCCTGCCTTGGACCACAAGCAGGTGCACGCGCTCGTTTACGACATCATGTCGGACAAGCAGCGTCGCGATTACGAGGAATTCCTCGAAGTCGACTTCTCGTTCGAGATTCCCAGCCTGGCGCGCTTCCGCGTCAACGCGTTCAACCAGAACCGGGGCGCGGGTGCGGTGTTCCGTACCATTCCGTCCGAAGTGCTGAGCCTGGAAGACCTGAACACACCGCCGATCTTCCGCGAGCTGATCGACCAGCCGCAGGGCCTGATCCTGGTGACCGGCCCGACCGGTTCGGGCAAGTCGACCACGCTGGCGGCGATGATCGACTACATCAACAAGAACGAATACGGCCACATCCTCACTGTCGAGGATCCGATCGAATTCGTGCACACCTCGCAGAAGTGCCTGATCAACCAGCGCGAAGTGCACCGCGACACGCACGGCTTCAATGAAGCGCTGCGTTCGGCACTGCGTGAAGATCCGGACATCATCCTGGTGGGCGAACTCCGCGACCTGGAAACCATCCGGCTGGCGCTGACCGCGGCCGAAACCGGCCACCTGGTGTTTGGCACCCTGCACACCAGTTCGGCGGCCAAGACCATCGACCGCATCATCGACGTGTTCCCCGCCGGCGAAAAACCGATGGTGCGCTCGATGCTGTCCGAGTCGCTGCGTGCGGTGATTTCGCAGGCGCTGCTGAAGAAAGTGGGCGGCGGGCGTACCGCGGCGTGGGAAATCATGGTTGGCACCCCGGCCATCCGCAACCTGATCCGCGAGGACAAGGTGGCGCAGATGTACTCGGCGATCCAGACCGGCCAGCAGATGGGCATGATGACGCTCGACCAGCATCTGCAGGACCTGGTCAAGCGCAGCCTGATCACGCGCAACCAGGCCAAGGAATACGCCAAGGACAAGCGCATCTTCGAGTAAGGACAGCGCCGAAGAGAACGGCAGGAGCCGTTCTCAACGTCGCGAAGCGACGGCCCGCAGGGTGCCCGGCAGGATGCTGGGCATAACGTTGGCCGGCCCTCGGCAAGGCATCCGGAGCCCACCGCAATGAACACCACCAGCACCACCATCGACTTCACCTCGTTCCTCAAGCTGATGGCGCACCAGAAGGCGTCGGATCTTTTCATCACCGCGGGCATGCCGCCGGCGATCAAGGTCAACGGCAAGATCTCGCCCATCACCCAGACGCCGCTCACGCCGCAGCAGAGCCGCGACCTGGTGCTGAACGTGATGACGCCGTCGCAGCGCGAAGAATTCGAAAAAACCCACGAGTGCAACTTCGCCATCGGCCTGTCCGGCGTGGGCCGCTTCCGCGTGAGCTGTTTCTACCAGCGCAACCAGGTCGGCATGGTCCTGCGCCGGATCGAGACGCGCATTCCCACCGTGGAAGAGCTGAGCCTGCCGCCGATCATCAAGACACTGGCGATGACCAAGCGCGGCATCATCCTGTTCGTGGGCGCCACCGGCACCGGCAAGTCGACCTCGCTGGCCGCGATGATCGGCTACCGCAACCTGAACTCGACCGGGCACATCATCACCATCGAAGACCCGATCGAATTCGTGCACAAGCACGAAGGCTGCATCATCACCCAGCGCGAAGTGGGCATCGACACCGACAGCTGGGAAGCGGCGCTGAAGAACACCCTGCGCCAGGCGCCCGACGTGATCATGATCGGCGAGGTGCGTACCCGCGAAGGCATGGACCACGCCATCGCGTTCGCCGAAACCGGCCATCTGGTGCTGTGTACCCTGCATGCCAACAACGCCAACCAGGCGATGGACCGCATCATCAACTTCTTCCCGGAAGACCGCCGCAACCAGCTGCTGATGGATCTGTCGCTGAACCTCAAGGGCGTGGTCGCCCAGCAGCTGGTGCCTTCGCCGGATGGCAAGTCGCGCAAGGTGGCGATGGAAATCATGCTGGGCACGCCGCTGGTGCAGGATTACATCCGCGATGGCGAGATCCACAAGCTCAAGGAAGTGATGAAGGAGTCGGTGCAGCTGGGCATGCGCACCTTCGACCAGAGCCTGTTCGAGCTCTACCAGGCCGGCGAGATCAGCTACGAGGACGCGTTGCGGTATGCCGACTCGCAGAACGAGGTGCGCCTGCGTATCAAGCTCTCCCAGGGCGGTGATGCACGCACGCTGTCGCAGGGCCTGGACGGGGTGGAGATTTCCGAAGTCCGCTGAATCTGCGGAAGCGGAACCAGGGCGCGTACGGTGCAATGCCGGCGCGCCTTTGCTGTAAGTGGTGTTTCAAGGGGCCGGCACCGTGCCGGTAGCACTGTCACTGAAGAGAATGCACATGGAATTGCATGATCCGTACCGCGCACCGGCAACCATTCCGATGCCACCTGCTTTACCCGGCGCGCTGCCAGAGACGCGTCTCCAGCCGCAGGCGATCTCCGGCGCGGCCGAGTACTACTCGCCCTCCACGCTGAAACTGGTGCTGCTCTCACCCACCACGCTCGGGCTGTACCCGCTGTACTGGTTCTGGCGGAACTGGCAGGCGATCAAACGGGAGACCGGAGGCGACCAGTGGCCCTGGGCGCGCGCGCTGTTCTCGCCGATCTGGTCGTTCTTCTGCTTCCGCGAACTGAGTGACGCGGCCAGCAGCCGACGTCGGGAGCTGGCCTTCGCGCCGGGGCTGCTGGCGGTGACCTACTTCCTGCTCAACTTCGCCAGCCGCCTGCCCAACGCCGGCTGGATGCTGGCGCTGTTCACCTTCGTGCCGCTGTTGCCGGTCAACAGCCTGCTACGCCGCTACCACCAGGATGAGCGGGTCGACATGGGGCGCATGGACCGGTTCAACGTCTGGCACATCCTGGTGATCATCGCCGGTGGCCTGCTGCTCCTGTTCGCCCTGATCGGGACCGTGGCCGAAAGCTGAGGGGGGCAGATGGCGCCTGCCGGCGGCAGGCGCCATTGATGAAATCTGCTCATGACCACCAGCGTCTGCGCCGGTGCTATCTCCGGCGGTAACGGGCGTATCGTGGGGGACCCCACTGGAAGGAGCACCCCATGCAGACACGAACCCTTGGCAACAGCGGCCTGCGCGTTTCCGCGCTCGGGCTGGGCTGCATGGGCCTGAGCCACGCCTATGGCACCGCCCCCGATGTGAGCGACGGCGTCGCGCTGCTGCATGCGGCAGTGGAGCGCGGTGTGACCTTCTTCGACACCGCCGAGGTCTACGGCCCCTTCCGCAATGAGGAACTGCTTGGGCAGGCGTTGGCGCCGTACCGGGACCAGGTCGTCATTGCGACCAAATTCGGGTTCAAGGAGGCCAACGGGGATCTGGGGCTGGACAGCCGACCGGAGAACATCCGTGCCGTCTGCGAGGCCAGCCTGCAACGCCTCAGGACCGACCGCATCGACCTGTTCTACCAGCACCGGGTCGATCCGAACGTGCCGATCGAGGACGTCGCCGGTACCGTCAAGGACCTGATCGCCGAGGGCAAGGTGAAGCATTTCGGCTTGTCCGAAGCCGGCGAAGCCAGTATCCGCCGCGCGCATGCGGTGCAGCCGGTGGCCGCGCTGCAGAGCGAGTATTCGTTGTGGTGGCGCGAGCCGGAGCAGAGCGTGCTGCCGGTGCTCGAAGAGCTGGGCATCGGCTTCGTGCCGTTCAGCCCGCTGGGGCGTGGCTTCCTGACCGGGGCGATCACGGCCGATACCGAGTTCGCGCCCACTGACTTCCGCGCGAGCCTGCCGCGCTTTGCAGTGGAGGCGCGCCGCGCCAACCAGGCGCTGGTGGATGCCATCGGCGCAATCGCCGCCGCGCGCCAGGCCACGCCGGCCCAGGTCGCACTGGCCTGGCTGCTGGCGCGCAAGCCCTGGATCGTGCCGATTCCCGGTACCACCAGGCTGCACCGGCTGGACGAGAACCTGGCGGCTGTCGAGCTGACCCTGCGCGAAACCGATCAGCAGCAGATCTCCGCGGCGCTGGACGGTATCGCCATCGTGGGCGACCGCTACAACGCGGAGCGGCAGAAGCAGGTCACCCGCTGACGGGACGTCGATTTCATGCCCTGCCCATCGTCGTAGTGAATGTACCCATCTGCGAGGAAACGGTCATGAGCGACACCCCCCGGTCAAAGGCCCTGCGTCGTACTTCCCCTCCATCGAAAAGACCTATGGGCAGCCGGTCGGGCACTGGCTGGCCCTGTTGGCCACCCAGGGTGGGCTGAAGCACATGGCGCTGGTGGGCTACCTGAAAGACCAGCATGGCCTGGGACACGGTCATGCCAACGCGCTGGTGGCCCACCATCTGAGAGGGAGCTAGGCAGACACGCGGCGCATTCCTTGCGGGCTGAATCAATTTCACCTGCAACTGTCACGCCGATCGTGTCTAATACCGCTCCCCACGTGTCTGGCCCCACCCCCATGTCCCTTGAATCCCATGGCCCCGCGCCGTGCGACGACGCTGACGGCCATCTGGTCACCGCCGGTCCGCTGACCCCGCCGCCGGACAGCGCCGGTACCCTGGCCGATGAGAAGGCGCTGCGCCATTCCGTTGCCGAAGACGTACAGGGCATGGTCCTGGCCACGCTGGTGGCGTCGCTGGGCCTGGCGATCTTCGCCAAGGGCGGGCTGATGATCGGTGGCATGGCCGGGCTGGCCTTCCTGGCCCACTACGCGTTCGGCTGGAACTTCGGCCTGGTGTTCGTGCTGGTCAACCTGCCGTTCTACTGGGTGGCGGTGCGGCGCATGGGCTGGGAATTCACCCTGAAGACCTTCGCAGCGGTCACCGCCTGCGGCGTGCTGACCGACCTGCTGCCGCGCTGGGCCGATTTCGCCCACATCAGCTCGCTGTATTCAGCGCTGGTGGGCGGCGCGGTGGCCGGGCTGGGCATCCTGTTCTACATCCGCCACCGCGCCAGCCTGGGCGGCATTGGCATCTTGGCGGTGTACCTGCAGCGCACTCGTGGCTGGAGCGCCGGCAAGGTGCAGATGTCGTTCGATACGCTGCTGATGGGCGTGGCATTCTTCGTGCTTTCGCCGGACAAGGTGATGTATTCGGCGATCGGCGCGGTGGTGCTGAGCCTGGTGTTGATGTTCAACCATCGGCCGGGGCGGTATATGGGCGTTTGAGGCGCGGCGTACCCCGGTAGCGCCGGCCGTTGACCGGCCCAGGCGATGTCCGGCTTCACCGTACGCCTGCAGCCCACGGAGGGGCCAACTTCGCCAACCGCTTGTACACCGGGCAATCCTTGCCATGCGCCCCCGGCAGGTAGCCCAGGCTCATCAGGAACTCTCCGGTGATCTCGCCGCCGGTGAAGCGGAACGTCTTCTTGAACAGCTTCACCCAGTCAGCCTTGTCACGCGGGTGGTGCGCGTCCAGCCACGCGGCGAAACTTCCATGGCTGGCCCGCAGTTGCTGGATCACCTGCGCGTTGTGGATGGCCGCATGCACCTTGAGCCGGTTGCGGATGATGCCCGGGTCGTTGAGCAGCCGTTCCACATCGCGCTCGCCGTATGCGGCCACGGTGTCCACGTCGAACTGGCTGTAGGCCGCGCGAAACCCCTCGCGCTTCTTCAGGGTGGTTTCCCAGCTCAGGCCGGCCTGGTTGATTTCCAGCAGCAGGCGCTCGAACAGCTCGCGTTCGTCGCGCTGCGGGAAGCCATATTCGTGGTCATGGTAGTGACCGTGCACCGGGTGGCCCGGGGCGATGAGGCAGTAACCGCTCATGGGTGCGTCTTCGATGGAGGGTAGGTCGGCGCCCAGTTTACGGCCGCCGCGGCTGCGCCACAGCCCGGACTCACGCCGGTGCCTGGACGCAGCGGGTAGAATGGGCTCATGCCGATGCCGTCCATCTCTCTTGCCGATCACCTGCTGGTCGCGCTGCCGTCGCTGACCGACCCGACCTTTGCGCGCACGGTGGCCCTGATCTGCCAGCACGACGAGAACGGTGCCATGGGCGTGCTGGTCAACCAGCCGTCCGAGTACACGCTGGGCGATGTGTTGGCGCAGATGGAAATCCAGACCGACGATCCGGCCCTGCGCGACCAGTTGGTGCTCAACGGTGGGCCGGTGCATCCCGAGCGCGGCTTCGTCATCCATGACGATGCACGCGGCTGGGAATCGAGCCTGCAGGTGGGCGAGGGCGTGTACCTGACCACCTCGCGCGATATCCTCGAAGCCATGGCCCGCGGCGAAGGCCCGCGCAACACGCTGGTCACGCTCGGCTGTGCCGGCTGGACCGAGGGCCAGCTGGAGAGCGAGATTGCCGAGAACAGCTGGCTGACCGTGCCGGCCGATGCCGAACTGCTGTTCGCCACGCCGCTGGAACAGCGTTGGCAGGGGGCCGCCGCGCGGATCGGGGTGGACCTGTTCCGGTTGACGGACTACAGCGGCAATGTCTGAAGCGGCCACCATCCGCCGCGACGGTACCGTGCTTGGCTTCGATGTGGGCTCGCGCCGGATTGGCGTGGCCATCGGCAGTTCGTTCGGTACCCACGCCCGCGCCATCGCAGTGGTGGACGTGCACGGCAACGGCCCTGACTGGACCGCGGTCGAGCGCCTGATCAAGGAATGGCGGCCCGACGGCCTGGTGGTGGGCGACCCGCTCACCCTGGATGGCCAGGACCAGCCCAACCGCAAGCGTGCGCAGGGCTTCGCCCGCCAGCTGCGGGAACGTTTCAAGCTGCCGGTGGTGCTGATCGACGAGCGTTCGAGCTCGGTCGAAGCGGCCCGCCGGTTTGCCGTCGAGCGCGCCGAAGGTCGCAAGCGCCGCCGCGATGCAGCCACGCTGGATGCGGTGGCCGCGGCGGTAATCATCGAACGCTGGCTGTCCTCGCCCGACGACGCCACCCCTGTTTCCTGACCCCCAGACCCTGCCCATGACCGCCTCGCAACTCGATTCCGACGGACGCCTGCGCCACCTGCTGACCCTGGAAGGTCTGCCCCGCGAAACCCTGCTGCAGCTGCTCGACCGCGCCGGCCAGATCCGCGATGCGGCGGTGGGCCGGGTCGGCAACAAGCGCCATGTACTGGGCGGCTCGGCGGTATGCACGCTGTTCTTCGAGCCGTCCACCCGCACCCGCAGTTCGTTCCAGCTGGCCGCGCAGCGGCTGGGCGCGGACGTGCTGAACTTCGATGCCTCCACCTCGTCCACGCGCAAGGGCGAAACCGCCTGCGACACGCTGAAGAACCTGGAAGCGATGGGCGTGCGCGGGTTCGTGGTGCGCCACCCGGATGATGGTGCCGTGGCCGAATTGGCGGCGGCGGCGGGCGAGGGCACCGCACTGGTCAACGCCGGCGACGGCCGCAGCGCGCACCCGACCCAGGGCCTGCTGGACATGCTGACCCTGCGCCAGGCCAAGGGCAGCGATTTTTCCAGGATGAAGGTGGTGATCGTCGGCGATGTGAAGCACTCGCGCGTGGCCCGCACCGACCTGCATGCACTGCGCACGCTGGGCGTGGGCGAGATCCGCGTGTGCGGCCCGCAGTCGCTGCTGCCGGATGATGAGACGTTGAAGGGCTGCATCGTCGGCCAGGATTTCGACCAGATGCTGGAAGGCGTAGATGCGTTGATGATGCTGCGCCTGCAGCGTGAGCGCATGGAAGAAGGCCTGGTGCCGTCGATCGAGCAGTACCACGCCGAATACGGGTTGAACGCCGCGCGCCTGAAGCGCGCCGGCCAGGACGCGGCCGTGCTGCACCCGGGCCCGATCAACCGTGGCGTGGAAGTCACCGACGAAGTGGCCGACGGCCCGCAGTCGTGGGTGTTGCGCCAGGTGGCCAACGGTGTGGCCGTGCGCATGGCGGTGCTGGAGACGTTGTTGGGGTGAGGGGGCGGGCGGCTTCGGATGGTCTAAACGTCGGATGAAACATGGGGGCGGTGTTTTTGCCGTCTTCGGATGCTTGGGCCGCGCTGCGCGCGGTGTCCGGCCAACGGCCGGGGCTACGAATTTTTACGGGCCCATTGGGATTGGGATCAATCAACCGTTGGCTTCGGATGGTCTAAACGTTGGATGAAACATGGGCGGTGTTTTTGCCGTCTTCGGATGCTTGGGCCGCGCTGCGCGCGGTGTCCGGCCAACGGCCGGGGCTACGGATTTTTACGGGCCCATTGGGATCGGGATCAATCAACCAAAGGCCGGCATCCTGGTAGCGCCGGCCGTTGGCCGGCCCACGTAATGTCGGATCATGCCTACAGCGGCCAGCGACACCAGGCGTACTTGTACTCGCCAATGTGATCGGTCATTCCCGCGCGTATCGGGTTGCCAACGACGTAGCGCGCGTGGCGCAATAGCGCTTCGTCCGTACGCAGCGCATGATCGAAGAATCCGGGTTGCCACACCTTGCCCTGTCTACGGCTCAGGCGGTTCAGTGCCAGCGCGCTGGAAGATTTGAAGCGCCGCGCGACGTACGCAAGTGAAGGCGAGCGCAGTTCAAACATCCAGTGGATGTGGTCGGGCATGACGACCCATGCCAGGGTAAGGGTGCATCGGCTTCGGTCCATCTTTCGGAATTGGTCCACCACGATCTCGGCGGCCTCCGGACGCTCAAACCACCGGGCTTGCCCGGTGCAGCGCGTCGTCATGACGTAGATCTGCCCAGCGATGCTGTGACGTCCAATGCGGAGACGGTTGCTGCTCATCCGCCGATGGTGCGCGGATCGGCAGCAGTTGAATGTCAGGGGAACGCAGGCACGGGTATCGCCCGACACCCACACGCAGCGTAGGCAGGTTCGCGTGGGCCGGCCAACGGCCGGCGCTACCGCCATGCATCCGAAGCTCACGGTTGATTGATCCCAATCCCAATGGGCCCGCACCAATTCGTAGCCCCGGCCGTTGGCCGGACACCGCGCGCAGCGCGGCCCAAGCATCCGAAGGCATCAACATCATCGCCACCGATCATCCGTCCGGCGTTTACACGATCCGAAGCCGCCCATCAGACGTTCATGACCCCGAAACAGAAAGCAGCCGGCCAACGGCCGGCGCTACCGGGAAAACATCCATTTCCACATTGCCGCGTCCGCATACGTCGCGTCCCATGCGTTGTGGTTGCCCTGCGGGTATTCGGTATACCGCACGTCGCTGGCACCGGCGGCATCGAACGCTATCTTCAGTTGCCGGTCGTCTTCGGGCAGCACCACATCATCCAGCGCGCCATGGAACATCCAGATCGGTGTCGCCTTCAAGCGTGCGGCCATGGCCGCATACGGATCCGCTTGGCCCGCCACCGATTCCACGAACAGCGTCGCGCGCACCGCACGTGGGGCCAGCACCGCGCCGCACACCGGCACGATCGCGGCAAACCGGCCCGGGTGCTCCAGTGCGATGTTCCAGCTGCCGTAGCCCCCCATCGACATGCCGGTCAGGTACTGGCGCGAGGGGTCGGCACCGAATTCGGCGAGGGTGGCATCCAGCGCGGCCAGCGCGATGCGGTTGTTGATGCCCGACCACTCCTGGTCTTCCGGCACCTGCGGCAGCACCACCAGCGCCGGGAAATCGCGCGCGTGCGCGCGCAGGTGCGGTCCCAGCCCGGCCGTAGTCTGACGGCGCCCGTCGCTCCCACGCTCACCCGAGCCATGCAGAAACAGCACCACCGGCAGGCTCCCGCGCTGCGCCTGCGCGGCGCGCGGCACGAACACCTGGTAACGCGATTGGCGTCCTTCCACGGTGACCGTGCGCTCTACGAAGTGCCCCTTGTCGGGTGCGTGCGTTGAGGCGCACCCGCTCAGTGCGACCATCGCCACCACCCACACCCACCATCCCGCGCGCTGTCGTGCCATGTACCGTCCCCGTCTGAAGGCGTTTTCAGTCTAGGCACCGCAGGGCCGGCAGACATCTTGCAGTGCATCAGTCCGGGCGCGGCGCCGAGGCCAGGATTTCCAGCTGTTCGATCGCCTCCGGGTGCCCGTTGGCCGCAGCAGCCTGCACCTGGGCCAGGCTGGGGTGGACCACCAGCAGGATCGGGTTTTCGCATTGCGGGCAATCGAACTCCGCCTCGTCTTGGTGCAGTTCCATGCTCATCTGGCGCGCGCTGCCCCGCCATTCGCAGGCAGGGCAGGTGTGGATCTGGTCGCGCCAGCCGGCAGCGAAGTAGTTGTCGAGGGTCAAGGCCATGTTGAAGAACCGGTCAGTGCAGCAGGATCAGGGTGGCCAGGCCCAGGAAGCTGAAGAAGCCCATGACGTCGGTGACCGCGGTGACCACCACGGTGCCGGCCACGGCCGGGTCCACGTTCATGCGCTTGAGCAGCAGTGGCAGCAGCACGCCGGCCAGCGCGGCGGCGCAGAAGTTGATGATCAGCGCCAGGGTGATCACCAACGAGAGCAGGAAACTGTGGAACCACAGGTAGGCGATGATGCCGACCACGGTGCCGATCAATGTGCCGTTGATCAATGCCACCCGCGATTCCTTCCACAACAGGATGCGCGCATTGCTCTGCCCCACCTGGCCCAGCGCGATACCGCGCACCATCAGGGTCAGCACCTGCACCGCCGCGTTGCCGCCGACGCCGGCCACGATCGGCATCAGCACCGCCAGCGCGACCACCTTCTGCAGGGTCAGCTCGAACTGGCCGATCACCGTGGCGGCCAGGAACGCGGTACACAGGTTGATGCCCAGCCACACCACGCGGCCGCGCACGGCGCGCTTGATCGGCGAGAACAGGTCTTCCTCTTCGTCCAGGCCGGCCGCGCCCAGCGCCTGGTGCTCGGCCTGTGAACGGATGATGTCGACCACGTCATCGATGGTGATGCGGCCGAGCAGGATGTTGTTGTCGTCCACCACTGGCGCCGACACCCAGTCATGGTCGGAGAACTGCCGGGCTACTTCGTCGGCGCTTTCGCCCACGTCGATGGCCGGCTGCTCGTCGTCGATCAGCCGGTTGATCGGGGTGCTGTCTTCATGGGTCACCAGCGAGGCCAGCGACAACCGGCCCAGGTACTGGTGGCGGCGGCTGACCACGAACAGGTGGTCGGTGTGGTCGGGCAGTTCGCCGCGCAGGCGCAGGTAGCGCAGCACCACGTCGACGTTGACGTCGGCGCGCACGGTCACCACGTCCGGGTTCATCAGGCGGCCGGCGCTGTCCTCGGGGTAGGACAGGACCTGCTCAAGCCGTTCGCGGTTCTCGCGGTCCATCGACTTGAGCACTTCGTCGATGACCGTGTCCGGCAGGTCTTCGACCAGGTCGGCCAGGTCATCGATGTCCAGGTCTTCGACCGCGGCGATGATTTCATCCGGGTCCATGTCGGCCAGCAGGCTTTCGCGCACTTCCTCGCCGACGTGGACCAGCACCTCGCCATCGTCTTCCGGATCGACCAGGCCCCACACCACTTCGCGCTTGCCCGGCGGCAGCGATTCGAGCAGGTTGCCGATCTCGGCCGGCGCCAGCGTATTGACCAGCCGGCGCACCGGACCCAGCCGGCCGCTGTCCAGTGCATCGGACAACAGTCGCAACTGGCGCGCCGTCTTGTCGTGGCGTACGGCTTCGGCCATGCACAGCTCCCGCGGCAAAAAAGAAAAAAGGCCGCTATCCCGGACAGGATGCGGCAGTGGGGGTGGTCACGGCGTCATTATCGCTTGGATGCATGACAAACCGGTAGATCATGAAACCGGTAGCGCCGGCCGTTGGCCGGCCCACGGATCGCCTGGGCCGGCCAATGGCCGGCGCTACCGATCAGTGTTCACATGTTGTTTTCTATCCAGCGCTCGATGCCGCGCCGGTCGCGTGCGGCGAGAAGTTTCGGTGCGGCGGCCTGAAGTGCTTTCAGGTCGCTGTCGCGCACCGCACGGCGCACTTCCAGCAGCGTGCCGGGGTGCAGGCTGAACTCGGTCAGGCCGAGCGCCAGCAGCATGCGGGTCATGCGCGGGTCGCCGGCGATCTCGCCGCATACCGCCACCGGCACGTCGTGCTCGCGGCCGGTGCGCAGGATGTGCGCCAGCAGGCGCAGCACCGCCGGATGCAACGGCGAATACAGCTCGCCCACCGCTTCGTTGTTGCGGTCGGCGGCCAGCAGATACTGGACCAGGTCGTTGGTGCCGATCGACAGGAAGTCGACCAGGTCGATGAAACTCTCCAGCGCGATCGCCGCGGCCGGCACCTCGATCATCGCCCCGAACGGAATATGCCCGGCGACTTCATGCCCGTCGGCGCGCAGCAGCTCGGCCTGCTTGTTCAAGCGCCGGCGCACCGCCAGCAGTTCTTCGCGGGTGCTGACCATCGGCAGCAGGATGCGCAGCTTGCCGTAGGCCGACGCGCGCAGGATCGCGCGCAGCTGGGTATCGGCCACTTTCGGCCGCGCCAGCGACAGGCGCACGCCGCGCAGGCCCAGCGCCGGATTTTCTTCGTTGCTCAGGGTCAGGCCGGTACGGTCGGCCTTGTCCGCGCCCAGGTCCAGGGTGCGGATGGTCACCGGCCGCCCGCTCATGCCGAGCGCGGCGTCGCGGTAGGTTTCGAACTGTTCCTGTTCGTCGGGCAGCTCGTCGCGCTGCAGGAACAGGAATTCGGTGCGGTACAGGCCCAGCCCATGTGCGCCCAGGGCATGGGCCTCGGTGACGTCCTCGCGTGACTCGGCGTTGGCCAGCAGCGCGATGTCGACGTGGTCGCGGGTGCGGCTGGGTTTGCTGCGCAGCCGGCCCAGCTCGCGCTGCTCGCGGGCCTGGTCGCGCAGCCGCGTGCGGTAATCGCGCAGGTCCTGCGGTAGCGGGTTGACGGTGATCTGGCCGGTGCTGCCGTCGATGCCAAGCACGTCGCCGTCGGAGATCCTCTGCAGCAGGTTGGGAATGTTGACGATCAGCGGCAGGTGCAGGCTGCGGGCCAGGATCGCGCTGTGCGAGAGCGCGCTGCCGGCAGCGGTGACGATGCCGACCACGCCGTGCGCCTGCAGCTGGGCCAGCTCGGAGGGGGCGATGTTGTCGCAGACCAGGATTTCGCCGGCCAGCCCTTTCACGTCCGGTGGGCGCTTCTGCAGGAACGCGTGGATGCGCCCGATCACATGGTCCAGGTCGTCCATGCGGCTCTTCAGGTAGGCATCGTCCATGCCATCGAAGACCTTGGCCAGCCGGTCACGCTGCACACGCAGCGCGTAGCCGGCGCTGTACGGGCCGCTGCGGATCAGCTCATCCAGCCCGAACAGCAGCTCGGGGTCATCCAGCAGCAGGGCGTGCAGGTCGAGGAACTCGCCCGCCTCCCGGTTCAGGGCACCCTGCAGGCGCTGGCGCAGGTCGTGCATCTCGGCGCGGGCGGCATCCACCGCCTGGTGCAGGCGCTGCAGTTCCGCCCCTACCTGGGCCGGGGCGATGCGCTGTTCGGCCACTTCCAGCGCGTGCGGCAGGCGCACCCGGGCGCGGCCGAGCGCGTTGCCGCGCGAGGCACCGTGGCCGGACAGCAGCAGGGCGCCGGACGCAGTCCGTGCCGGCGTGCTGGAACCCGGTCGCGACGGTGGCCCCGGCATGCTCAGCTGTCCTCGTCGAAGCGTCGCTCGAACAGGGCCACCACGGCGTCCATGGCGGCCGCTTCGTCTTCGCCGGTGATGCGCACGGTGACCGGGGTGCCCTGGCCGGCGGCCAGCAGCATCACGCCCATGATGCTCTTGGCGTTGATCTCGCGGCCCTTGGCGGCCATGGTCACGTTGCAGCGGAAGGGGGCCAGCTCCTGCACCAGCTTTGCAGTGGCGCGGGCGTGCAGGCCCAGGCGGTTGGATACGGTGAGTTCACGTTCAAGCATCGTCGACAATCGCTCCATTGCGAGTGCCCGCCGCGGCAGTGGCGGGCAGTTGATCCAGTCCCTGTTCCGGATAATTCATCACTCGCAACAACATCGGCAGGCTCAGCGCCGAGACCCGGCGTGCCGGGGTGCCCAGGCGGGCCAGCTGCGCTGCCAGATTGCTCGGGCTGGCGCCATACAGATCGGTCAGGATCAGCACGCCCTCACCACTGTCGACCCGCCGCAGGGCGGCCGAGGCGAGCGGGAGCAGGGCATCCAGGTCTGCGTCGAACGGTACTTCGAAAGCGTCGGTCTTCAGCGGCAGGTGCCGCAGCAACCGGGTAGCCACGTCCAGCAGGGACGTACCTACACCGGGATGAGTTACAAGGAGAATGCCACAGGTCATTGTCGAACGTTAACATCCCAACATGAATTGGGGATACACCACGGTAGCAACGGACCGTTGGTCCGTTGGCGTCCGTTGACGCTAATCCAGCTCCCTGTGGAACGTGGCCACTTCCGGCCAGCCCTGGTCGCGCGCGTGCCGGGCCAGGCGCTCGGCCAGGTACACCGAACGGTGCTTGCCGCCGGTGCAGCCGAAGGCCACGGTGACGTAGCTGCGGGTGTCATTGCCCAGCCTGGGCAGCCAGGTATCGAGGAAATCGATGAGCTGGTCCACGTACTTCTGCACGTCCGGCTGGGTGTCCAGGTACTCGCGGACCGGCGCTTCGCGGCCTGACATCGGCCGCAGCTCGGGGTTCCAGTGCGGATTGGGCAGCACCCGGGCGTCGAACACGAAGTCGGCCTCGGCCGGTACGCCGCGCTTGTAGGCGAACGATTCGAACAGCAGCGACAGCTTGTTGCCATGGCTGAGCGCGAATTCGGTCACCACTTTGCGGCGCAGCTGGTGCACGTTGAGGGCGGTGGTGTCGATCACGGCGTCGGCGGCGCGGCGCAGCGGCGCGGTCAGTTCGCGTTCGCGCGCGATCGCTTCAGGCAGCGACAGCCCCAGCTGGCTCAGCGGGTGTCGGCGGCGGGTGTCGGCGTAGCGCTTGAGCAGCGCTTCATCGGTGGCGTCGAAGAACAGCAGCTGGGCGTCCAGCCCGGCGGCCTGGGCATCTTCGCGCCAGTGCGAGAGCTGGCTCAGGTCGCTCTGGCCACGCACGTCGATGCCCACGGCCAGGCGGCGCGGTGCGCCGGCATCGTGGCCGGCCAGCAGGCTGCGAACGAAGTCCGGCAGCAGGTTGATCGGCAGGTTGTCCGAACAGTAGTAGTCCAGGTCTTCGAAGGTCTTGAGCGCCACGGTCTTGCCGGAGCCGGACAGGCCGCTGACGATGATCAGGGTGGCGGCGGTCGGGGCGGGGGCGTTCATGGGGTACGGCGCTCCAGCAGGTTGCTGTGGCGGGCGATGAACATCGCGGCAGGATCGATACCCTTGGTACGCAGGATGTGCAGCCGGGTGGCCGCTTCGGTCAGCACCGACAGGTTGCGCCCGGGCATCACCGGCAGGGTGATCAGCGGCACGTCCAGGTCCAGCACGTGGCGGGTGCCGGAATCGCCGGTCAGGCGCTCATAGCCATGCGGGGTGGGTTCGGTCATGGGCTTGGTCAGGTGCACGATGAGCCGAAGGTACTTGTTCTTCTTTACCGCCGTGTCACCAAACATCTCGCGCACGTTGAGCACGCCCAGGCCGCGCACTTCCAGCAGGTCCTGCAGCAGTTCGGGGCAGGTGCCGTCCAACACGTCCGGGGCGATCTGGGTGAATTCAGGGGCATCGTCGGCCACCAGGCGGTGGCCGCGGCTGAGCAGCTCCAGCGCCAGCTCGCTCTTGCCCGAACCGGCTTCGCCGGTGATCAGCACGCCGATGGAATAGATCTCCATGAACACGCCATGCAGGATCACCCGGGGCGCCAGGGTCCGGGCCAGGTGGTAGGACAGGTGGTTGAGCAGCTCGTGGCCACGCTTGGGCGAGATCCACAGCGGCGTCTGCGATTCATCGGCCGCCGCGCGCAGGTCTTCGGGGCAGGGCTGGTTGCGGGTGATCACCAGCGCCAGCGGGTGCGACTGCATGATCCGCTCGATGGTTTCCCAGCGTTGGCGCGAATCCAGCGAATCCAGCCAGGACAGTTCTTCGGTGCCCAGGATCTGCACCTTGTTGGGGTAGATGGCGTTGAGGTAGCCGGCCAGCGATGGGCGCCGCGATACGGTATTGCCGGCCTCCAGTTCGCGCCGCTCGCCCTTCTGCCCCGCCACCCAGCGCAGGCTCAGGCGGTCACGCTGCTGTTCGAACAGTTCACGCGCGGTGATGCTGGTATTCATGCGGCGCTCGCCGGCGGGGAGAATTCGTCTATCACCTGGTGCAGTGCCGGGCCGTCGCGCGCGTCGCGCAGCGCCTGGCGGATGGCCGCTTCGGAAAACAGCTCGGCCAGCTCGGACAGCAGCATCAGGTGCTGATGGGTGTAGTGGCTGGGCACGGCGATGGCGAACACCAGGTCCACCGGTTCATCGCCGCCGAAATCCACCGGGGCCTCCAGCCGCAACAGCGCCCCGCGGGGGCGTTCCAGCTGGGGCGCGCGGCCGTGGGGAATGGCGATGCCGTGGCCGATGGCGGTACTGCCCAGCGTCTCGCGCTCGCACAGGTTCTGGTACAGCAGGTCGGCATTGGCTTCACGGCAGGCCAGCAGCCGGGCGGCTGCCTTCAGCACACTGTCGCGATCGGCGGCCGGCAGCACCTGGGTGCGCACGGCCGCCAGTAGATCAGTCAAAGGCATGGAAAGGGGAGGGCGGAGGCGTCAGACGCCATTGTCGCCTATCGGAACGCCCGGCGCGTGTTGCTGCCTTTTTTCCTTGTGCTTGACCACCAGGCGGTCGAGCTTGTCGACAAGCAGGTCGATGGCGGCATACATGGTCTGGCCGCCGGCTTCGGCGTGCAGGGTCTGCCCGGGAATGTTCGCGCTGGCATCTACGTGGTGTTCGTTCTTGCGTAGTTCCAGGGTCACCCGGATCTCGCAGTGCTGGTCGAAGTGTTTGCCGATCCGCTGCAGCTTGGTGTCCACATACTCGTGCAGGGCGGGGGTCACTTCCACGTCTTTGCCAAACGTCTCGATGCGCATCGGGTTTCTCCTTATTTCGGATGTGCCAATGAACCTTCCCGCCCGGCGCGGTGGAGCGTCAAGCGATTCGTACCCTTTCGTGCGAGGCGGAAATGTTCATGGCCTCACGATACTTCGCCACGGTGCGCCGCGCCACCGGTATTCCAGAGGTTTTGAGCAGGTCAGCCAGCTTGGCGTCAGAAAGCGGCTTGCGCGGGTTCTCGTCGTCGATCAGGCGCCGGATCATGGCCTGGATGGCGGTGCTGGAGGCTTCGCCGCCACTGTCGGTATCGATCCCGGAGGCGAAGAAGGCGCGCAGTGCGAGGGTCCCGCGCGGGGTGCGCACGTACTTGCGGGCAATGGCCCGGGAAATGGTCGATTCGTGCAGGCCCAGTTCCCCGGCCACCTCGCGCAGGGTCAGTGGGCGCAGCGCCTGGGCGCCAAACTCCAGGAAGGCGGCCTGCTGCTGCAGCAGGCAGCGCATCACCCGCAGCAGGGTCTCGCCCCGCGCCTCCAGGCCCTTGAGCAGCCAGCGCGCTTCCTGCAGGTGCGCGCGCAGGTAGCCGGCATCGCTTTCGCCACACCGGCGGATCATCTGTTCATAGCCGCGGTGAATGACCACCTTGGGGCCTGCATGGCCGGCCAGGGCGGCGCGCCAGCTGCCGTTCTGGCGCCAGACCACGCAGTCGGGCACCACGTAGCTGTCGTGGGCGAGCTCGCCGATCTGGGTGCCCGGGCGCGGGTCCAGCGAGCGCAGCAGCTGCACGGCGGTTTCTACCGCATCCACCGGCTCGCGCAGTTCATGCGCAATGCCGGTGACGCCGCTGCGCGGCAGGCGCTCCAGCGGGCCATCGGCAATGCGCCGGGCCAGGCCCAGCCCGGGGGTCTGGGGTTCCAGCACATCCAGCTGCAGCTGCAGGCATTCGCCCAGGCTGCGCGCGCCAACCCCGATCGGGTCGAAGCGCTGGATCTGGTGCAGCACGGTGAGGATCTCGGCTTCATCGGCATGAATGGCCGGCAGCAGGGTTTCGGCGATGGCCGACAGCGGCTCGCGCAGGTAGCCGTCGTCTTCGAAGGCGTCGATCAGGGCGGCGCCGATGCTGCGGTCGCGGCGCGACAGGTGCGACAGGTGCAGCTGCCACAGCAGGTGGTCGGCCAGGCTTTCGGTCTCGGCCACGCGCTCGGCGGCGCTGCCGTTGTCGTCATCGTCGAACGAACCGCCGCTGCTGCCGCTGCTCCAGTCACCTTCGCCGGGCGCCCAGTCGTCGGCGCCCGAGGGCTCGGCACCCCCTTCGCTGTTACCGTCGCGTTCGGTCGCCTCGGGCGGGCGTTCGTCCGTGTCCGGCGTGGCGTCCAGGGTCGGTTCGGCGTTCTCGGCCCAGTCCAGCAGCGGGTTGGTTTCCACCGCTTCGGCGATTTCCAGCTCCAGCTCGGCGCTGGACATCTGCAACAGCTTGATCGCCTGACGCAGTTGCGGCGTCATGACCAGTTGTTGCCCCAGCGATGTCTGCAGCCGTGCTTTCATGCCTGTGCCGAACGGAGGGAAGGCGCTGCAGCGGCCGGCGGTCAGAGCTTGAAGGTCTCTCCAAGGTACACGCGGCGGACGTCTGCGTTTTCCAGGATCGCGTCTGGTGACCCCTGCGCCAGCACGCTGCCTTCGTTGAGGATATACGCGCGGTCGCAGATTCCCAAGGTTTCGCGCACATTGTGGTCGGTGATCAGCACCCCGATGCCACGCTGCTTGAGGTGGGTGACGATCCGCTGGATCTCGCCGACCGAGATCGGGTCCACGCCGGCGAACGGCTCATCGAGCAGGATCAGGCGCGGCTTTGCGGCCAACGCACGGGCGATCTCGCAGCGGCGGCGCTCGCCGCCGGACAGGCTGGCGCCCAGCTGGTCGGCCACGTGGTTGATCTGCAGCTCGTCCAGCAGCGAATTCAGCTCCTTTTCCCGGCCGGCCTTGTCCAGGTCCTCGCGCAGCTCCAGCACCAGGCGCAGGTTGTCGGCCACGCTCAGCTTGCGGAACACAGACGGTTCCTGCGGCAGGTAGCCCACGCCCTGCTTGGCGCGGGTGTACATCGGGTCGCCGGTGATGTCCTTGCCATCCAGCACGATGCTGCCGGCGTCGGCCTCGACCAGGCCCACGATCATGTAGAAGCAGGTGGTCTTGCCGGCACCGTTGGGGCCGAGCAGGCCGACCACTTCACCGGCGTCCAGGGTCAGGCCGAATTCCTTCACCACTTCGCGCTGCTTGTAGCGCTTGCGCAGGCCTTTGGCGACGAGCATTACTTCCTGCTCCCGGCGGTGGGGACGGTGGCCTTGGCCGGGGTGGCCGGCTTGGCGGCCGGCGCGGCACCCTTGTTCTTGGGCGGGATGACGGTGCGCACGCGGCCGGCTTCGCCACCACCACCGCTGTTCATCTCGCCGGTCCGGGTGTTGTAGACCATCCGCTGGCCGCTGTTTGTGCCCTGGGCGCTCTTCACTTCGTAGTTGCCGGTGAGGGTGATGACCTCGCCCTTGATGTCGTAGTCGATCTTGTCGGCGCGGGCGTCCATCCAGCTGCCGTCATCCAGCTGCTGCTTGAGGGTGGCCTGGCTGCCGGTGAAGATGGCGCGGACGGCTTCGCCGTCCTTCATGTGGACGTCGGCCTTGGCAGCGCGGATCTCCAGCGTGCCCTGGGTGATGACCACGTTGCTGCTCAGCGTGATGACGCCGTCGCCAAGGAAAGAACCCGACTGCGCGCCGGACTCGATCGTCATTTCCTGGTTGCGGTCGGAGCTTTTCGCCTGCACGGCGACGGCGGGCACCATCAGGCTGAAGGCGAAAACAGCGGCGTAGAGAATCTTCATGACGTGGGGCTTTCCTGCCATATTCGGGGAAACGGCCAGTGCCGTCGTTGGAGTATCGGGGCGTATCATTGACGGGGCGTGTAACGCGTCTTGACCTGGCTCAGGAACTGGTAGGTCTTGTCGCTGGAATTCAGTGCGAAGCCGACGCCTGACTGGATCATGCCCGGGCGGGTCAACGTCACCAGGCCGTCGGACGTGGCGCGGTTCTCCTTCGGGAACACGTCCAGTTGTTCGGTGCGGAAGGTGGTCGGCGGAATCGCCGGCACGCGGGGGCTGTCGCCGCTGACATTACCGGTCAGGCGCAGCTTGTCGCCGGTGGCGCTGACCCAGCCGGTCTCGCTGCGCAGTTCCCAGTGGTTGCCGTCACGGTCGGGCAGCAGGAACAGCGGCGTCCGGATGGTCATGGTCTCGTCGCTGCGGGTGCGTTCGAGCAGGGGCGCGCGCAACGTGGTCGATTCACGGCCCTGCTCATCCAGTGCGATGATCTGGAAATCGTGCAGCACGTAGTCCTTGCTGGCGTCGTCGCCGACGGCCAGTGGCGCCTTGTCGCGCTCGCGCAGCAGTGACCAGCCGCTGAGCAGCGCGGCGACCAGCAGCAGGGCGCCCAGCGCGGTACGCCAGCTCATGCGCCGAACCTCGCCAGCACCGCATCCACATGGCCCTGCGCGGCCAGCAGCACGTCGCACAGCTCGCGCGCGGCACCGCGCCCGCCATCGGCACGGGTCTGCCAGTGCACGCGCTCGGCAATCCAGGGGTGGGCGTTGGCCGGCGCCACCGCCAGCCCGACCGCGCACAGCGGGGCCAGGTCGGGCAGGTCATCGCCCATGAAGGCCACCTGGTCCAGACCGATGCCGTGCTGGTCGCACAGCGCCCGCACGCTGGCCAGCTTGTCGCCGACCGCGATCTGGGTGTCGATGCCCAGGTCCGCGCCGCGCTTCTGGGCCGACAGGCTGTTGCGCGCGGTGATCAGCACGGGGTGGATGCCATGCTGCTGCAGCAGTTTCAGGCCAAGTCCGTCCTGCACGTAATACGCCTTGCTTTCGTTGCCATCACGGTCGTAGTAGAGCCGACCATCGGTGAGCGTGCCGTCCACGTCGAAACAGGCCAGCCGGATACGGCCGGCGACGGCATGCAGGTGGGACGGGAAACCGGGCAGCGGGGAATAGGGCATCAGGAGCGCAGGTTGGCTGAATGGAGGAATGTCACTGTGGTTTAAACCACCCGGGCCCGCAACAGGTCATGAATGTTGAGGGCGCCGACCGCGCGACCCTCGCCATCGACCACGATCAGGCCGTTGATCTGCTGGGTTTCCATCACCCGCGCCGCCTCCACGGCCAGCTGGTCGGCGCCGATGGTGCGCGGGGTGCGGGTCATCACATCGACGATGCGCGCGCTGCGCACGTCCAGGTCGCTGTCCAGGGCGCGGCGCAGGTCGCCGTCGGTGAACAGGCCCACCAGGCGCTGGCCGGCATCGACCACGGCGGTCATGCCCAGCCGCTTGCGGCTCATTTCGACCAGTGCCTCGCTGAGGCTGGCGTTCTCGCCCACCTGGGGCAGCTCGTCGCCGCTGTGCATGACATCGGTGATGTGCAGCAGCAGGCGCCGGCCCAGGCTGCCGGCCGGGTGCGAGCGGGCGAAGTCGTCGGCGGTGAAGCCGCGCGCGTCCAGCAGCGCCACCGCCAGCGCGTCGCCCATCGCCAGCGAGGCGGTGGTGCTGGAGGTCGGGGCCAGCGCCAGCGGGCAGGCTTCGGCCGGCACGCTCACGTCCAGGTGCACGTCGGCGGCCAGGGCCAGCGACGAACCGGGGCGGCCGGTCATGGCGATCAGCCGGTTGCCTTGGCGCTTGAGCACCGGCAGCAGCATCAGCACCTCGTCTGATTCGCCCGAATAGGACAGGGCCAGCACCACGTCGGCCTCGGTGATCATGCCCAGGTCGCCGTGGCCGGCTTCACCGGGGTGCACATAGAATGCCGGGGTGCCGGTGGAGGCCAGCGTGGCGGCGATCTTGCGCGCCACATGGCCGGACTTGCCCATCCCGGTGGCGACGACCCGGCCGCGGCTTTCCAGCACCAGCTGGCAGGCCTGGCTGAAGCCATCGCCAAGGCGCTGCGCTACTGCGGCAAGGGCATCGCGCTCGATCTCGAACACGCGGCGGCCGCTGGCAACCAGCGCGGCCGGGTCGGCAGAAGAGGGGGGCAGGGGCGATACAGCCATGCGGGCGCCACGCGGAAGAGTAGAATGAGCGCTCATTTTATTAGGAAAGCCCGTTGGACGCCGAGACCATCCGCAAATTGATCGAAGACGGCCTGCCGGGCGCCCGCGCGGACGTGCAGGGTGATGACGGCGCGCATTTCGAGGCCACCGTGGTCTCTGACGCCTTTGCCGGCAAGCTGCCGCTGGCGCGCCATCGGATGGTCTACGCCACCCTGGGCGATCTGATGGGCGGGGCGATCCATGCGCTGGCGCTGAAGACCGTGACGCCGGGTGAGATCACGGCAGCCGGTTAAAAGCAGCCGACCAACGGTCGGCTCTACCGGTTGCCATTACCCGTCTGCATCACCCCCCCCATTTTTTTTCAATCGTGGATTCCATGGCCAAGATCGTAGTGACCGGCGGCAAGCCGCTGCACGGTGAAGTGAACATCTCCGGCGCCAAGAACGCCGTCCTCCCCATCCTGTGCGCGACCCTGCTGGCCGAAGCACCAGTGGAAATCACCAACGTGCCGCACCTGCACGACGTGGTGACCACGGTGAAGCTGCTCAGCGAGCTGGGCGCCAAGGTCACCATCGACCAGGGCACGCTGTCGCACGGAAGCGCGATCGTGGTCGACCCGCGCACGGTCAACCAGCATGTGGCGCCGTATGAGCTGGTGCGCACCATGCGCGCCTCGATCCTGGTGCTGGGCCCGCTGCTGGCCCGCTTCGGGGCGGCCGAAGTGTCGCTGCCCGGTGGCTGCGCGATCGGCTCGCGTCCGGTCGACCAGCACATCAAGGGCCTGCAGGCGCTTGGGGCGGAGATCGTGGTCGAGAACGGCTTCATCAAGGCCCATGCCAAGCGCCTGAAGGGCGCGCACTTCACCTTCGACATGGTCAGCGTGACCGGCACCGAGAACGTGCTGATGGCCGCCGTGCTGGCCGAAGGCACCACGGTGCTGGACAACGCCGCCATGGAACCGGAAGTCACCGACCTGGCGCACTGCCTGATCGCGCTGGGCGCGAAGATCGAAGGCCTGGGCACCGCCCGCCTGGTGATCGAAGGCGTCGAGCGCCTGTCCGGTGGCCGCCATGAAGTGCTGCCCGACCGCATCGAAACCGGCACGTTCCTGGTCGCTGCGGCAATGACCGGCGGCAGGGTCACGGTCAACCGTGCCCGTCCGAACACGATGGACGCGGTGCTGGCCAAGCTGGTCGAGGCCGGTGCGAAGATCGACACCACCGACGACAGCATCACCCTGGACATGCAGGGCAAGCGACCGCGCGCGGTCAACCTGACCACCGCGCCGTACCCGGCGTTCCCCACCGACATGCAGGCGCAGTTCATGGCGCTCAACTGCGTGGCCGAGGGCGTGGGCGTGATCAACGAAACGATCTTCGAAAACCGTTTCATGCACGTCAACGAACTGCTGCGCCTCGGCGCGGACATCCAGGTCGAAGGCCACACCGCGATCGTGCGCGGGGCCGGGCAGCTCAGCGGCGCGCCGGTAATGGCCACCGACCTGCGCGCGTCGGCCTCGCTGATCCTGGCCGGGCTGATGGCCGAGGGCGATACCACCATCGACCGCATCTACCACCTGGACCGCGGCTACGAGAACATCGAAGAGAAGCTCTCTTCGCTGGGCGCCACCATCCGGCGCGTCGCATGATCCTGCGCGGCCAGTTCACCCGCCGCCGCAAGGCGCTGCTGATCCTGGTGCTGGTGGTGCTGAGCTGGCTGGGGTATGCCTGGTACGCCGGTATCGCCATCACCCAGGGCCTGGAACAGCAGGACATGGACTGGAACGGCGATGGCACGGTCAGCCGCAGCGAGGTGCTGCAGTCGTTCTACGCCGTGGGCGTGACCACGACCGAGGAAGGCAACCGCCACTGCAAGGCGTTTTATTGGCGTGGCAGTGGCGAACAGATCCGGATGGATTGCCGGACGGTGTTTGCGGAAGACAAGCCGGCGAAATGAACAACGCCCGCAGATGCGGGCGTATTTCATTCATCGCAGTGCCGACCCACGGTCGGCACCTGTCGGGGAGGTATCGACCGTTGGTCGATATGTCATTTGATCGATTTGATCGTCAGGTCCAGCGCGTCCTTGCCGCCTTCGCGCTGCAGCAGGCGCACCGGCACCGGCAGCTCCTTGGTCACCCAGGCGATCTGCTCCTTGTTGCCATCCACGCGCGACACCTTGGTGGCGTCGTAGGTCTTGCCGCCCACGGTGACCTGTTCCTTGCCCACCGTCTTGTAGGTCAGCGACTTGACGCGGCCTTCGTCCACCATGCGGTAGGTCAGCGGCTTGCCGTCGGCGAAGTCGCGTGCGATCGCAAGGTTGATCAGCAGGGCGTCCAGATCCCCTGTCTTCAGCGTGACCGGGCCGGCGCGCTCGGGCTTGATGTCGCCCTTCCACGTGGCCTGCTTCCTGCTCCAGTCATAGTTCGCCTGGACATTCTTCTTCTTCACGAACACCGCCGAGCGGTCCTCGCTGCTGAGCGGGCGCAGGTGGCCGTTGGCCTCATCGAACACGGTGTTCTGGGTCAGCTGCCCCAGTTGGTTCTGGACCTTGAGACTGTACTGCCACTTGTCGCCGTCCATCCTGGTCAGCGTCATCTGGCCCGGTGCCGCAAGGCCCATGTAGGTGGCCTGGTATTCCGCGGTGAACGGCTGCAGCGCCATGGCCGGCAGGCTGGTCAGCGCCAACGCGCCAGCGGCGGCCCACGACAGGGGGCGGTTGAGGATGCTCATGCTCAAACTCCTTGGTATTCGATCAGGCGCAGGTCGATCCGATCCTGGCCGTCTTCGCGTTGCAGGATGCGCACCGGGGTGGGAACCCCGTTGGCGATCCAGAGGATGGTTTCATCGTTGCCGCCGTTGGTGCGGTACACCCGCAGCGCGTTGTAGGATAGTTCGCCGACCTGGACGTTTTCGGTGTCCGACGCCGCCTGGTAGTCGTGCTGGCGTACCCGGCCCACATCGACGTAACGGTAATGCATCTGCCCGCCCGGGCGCGCGTCGCGCATGATCGCCAGGTTGATCAGCAGCGCGCTCAGATCGCCCGGCTGCAGCGGAATCGGTTGCCTGCGTTCCTTCTTCAGATCGCCCAGCCACTGTGCGGTACCCGCCTTCCAGTCGTAGGTGCCGGTGACCTTCTTGCCCAGGAACAGGCCCTTGCGCACGGTGGCCTGGCTCAGCGGCACGTACGTGGTGCCGTGCTTCTCGAACACGGTGCTCTGTTCCAGGTTCAGGCCCAGCACGCTGGCGAAGCCGCGCCGGCCCACTACCTGCATGTCCACGCGCCACTGGTCGCCACCGGCATGGGTGACGCGCATGGTCGCATCGCCCGCTTCCTTGCCCTTGTACAGGGCCTGGTAGGTGGCGGTGAACGGCTCCAGTGGCGGCGCCTCCCACGTGGTGGGCGGCGGCAGCACCGGCAGTTCGGGCGGCGTGGGTTCCTGTGCCTGCGCGATCGCCACCGTGCACAGCAGGGAGGCGATCAGCACCAGCGGTTTGGACAGAGTGGTTTTCATGCGCGCGCGGAAGCGGGGGAAGGAGGAGGATGCCAGCGGCCGGGTCAGCGGCGCGTGTGCGCCGTCGCCAGGGGGTTCAGCTGTCCGGCGCAATCTAGGCGCAGCGGACTGAACAGGGGGTGGCCGTCAACCTCCAGCTGACCGTCGCGTTCAGTTACACGGCCGGCCACGAGCCACTGCAGGCTGGCGATCAGCAGCGGGTGCTCCACCGCCAGCACGCGCTGGGCCAGGTGTTCCGGCGTATCGCCTGACAGCACCGGGACCCGCGCCTGGGCCAGTACGGTGCCGGCATCCAGTTCGGGCACCACGAAGTGCACGCTGGCCCCCGCTTCGGCATCGCCGGCTTCCAGCGCGCGGGCGTGGGTGTGCAGGCCCTTGTACAGCGGCAGCAGCGAGGGATGGATGTTGACCAGCCGGCCGCTGAAACGCTGCACGAACGCTTCGCCCAGGATGCGCATGTAGCCCGCGCAGACCACCCACTCCGGGGCGAAGGTGGCCAGCGCATCGCCGAGCGCGGCATCGAAGGCGGCGCGGTCGGCGAATTCCCTGGGCGACCGCGCCCAACGACGTTCGGGCGCGACTTTCTGCAGGGCCGACGCCTCGGGCTTGTCCGACAACACCGCTACCACCTCGGCATCCAGCGTGCCGGCGGCGATCGCATCGACGATGGCCTGCAGGTTGCTGCCACGGCCGGAGGCCAGCACCGCAATGCGACTGCGTGAGCTCATGCGGCGACGGTACCGTCTGCGGCGCTGAAGCTGGCCATTACTTCCGGGCGCAGCAGCACGATCAGGGCGTACACGCCCAGCGCGATACCGAGCGCGCCCGCCAGGCACGCCGCACCGGCGGCAATCTTGCACAGCTTGTGCGAACGGCGTTCGGCCATGCGCCGTGCACCGATGATGTTCAGGGTGCCCAGCGCGGCGAAGACCAGGCCGGCGCCGACCATGATCGCGGCCAGCAGGGCCGGCGCGGCGTCCGGGTTGGGGCTCCTGCTTTCGCTGATGTAGCCACCGGCGGCGCCCAGCAGGAGTATCGGCACCACCAACAACTCCAGCACACCCAGGATGTAGAACAGGATCTTCAGCGTATGCAGGTGCGAGGCGACCTGATGCGGTGTCCAGCCGCGCGGGAAATTCAGCGGCGGGGGCGTGGAAGACATCGGCAGGCCTCAGGTCAGCCGATCCGTACGCGTTCTGCGCCGTCGGCCGGGGTCACCTTGCCGATGGTCCAGTGGGCCAGGCCCTGGGCCTCGACGGCGGCGGTCACGCCGGCCACCTGGTCCGGGGCGACGATCAGCACGAAGCCGATGCCGCAGTTGAAAGTGCGCCACATTTCACTGTCGGCCACCGCGCCTTCGCGCTGCAGCCACTGGAACACCGGCGGCAGGGTCCAGGACGAGGCGTCGATGTCCAGCCCAAGGCCCTCGGGTACCACGCGGATGATGTTCTCGGTCAGGCCGCCACCGGTGATGTGGGCCATGCCGTGGATCGCGGCGCCGTGGGTCTTGAGCAGGGCCAGGATCGGCTTCACGTACAGGCGGGTCGGGGCCATCAGCGCGTCGACCAGCTTGACCCCACCTTCCAGTTCCAGGTCGGCCGGGCGGCCGGCGCGGTCGTAGATGCGGCGCACCAGCGAATAGCCGTTGGAATGCGGGCCGGAGGAGGCGATGCCGATCAGCACGTCACCTTCCGCCACGCTGGCGCCGTCCTTCAGTTCGCTCTTTTCCACGCCGGCCACGGTGAAGCCGGCCAGGTCGTACTCGCCCGGGGCATACATGTCGGGCATCTCAGCGGTTTCGCCACCGATCAGCGCGCAGCCGGCCTCGGTGCAGCCGTTGGCGATGCCGCCCACGACCGCCGCGGCGGTGTCGATGTCCAGCTTGCCGGTGGCGAAATAGTCCAGGAAGAACAGCGGCTCGGCGCCCTGCACCAGCACGTCGTTCACGCACATGGCGACCAGATCGATGCCGATCGTGTCGTGGCGGCCCAGCTGTTGTGCCAGCTTCAGCTTGGTGCCCACCCCGTCCGTGCCCGATACCAGGACCGGCTCGCGGTACTTGCTGGAGAGGTCGAACAGGGCGCCGAACCCGCCCAGGCCGCCCATCACCTCGGGCCGGAAGCTGCGCTTCACCAGCGGCTTGATGCGCTCGACCAGTTCATTGCCCGCATCGATGTCGACGCCAGCGTCGCGGTAGGTCAGGGGGGAGGGGTTGGACGGGGAATTGGTCACGGGCGTCGGCGCTGCGCTGGAGTGAAAGCGGGATTTTAACAGGCCACGTTGGCGCGCAGGCCCTATTCGGGCAACAATTCCCCCCGGATACGCTCAATGGAAGTCCTGATGCGCCGCAGCCTCTTTGTAATGACGATCCTCGCGCTGTGCCTGCCGGTGGCCACGATGGCCCAGAGCGGCATGCGCACCGAAGGCGACGTGGCCACGGCCAGCGGGGCCTACGAGGCCGAAGTGCCGGTCAACAGCCAGGGCGAGGCCGACCGCAACGGGGCCCTGGCCCGCGCGCTGGGCAACGTGCTGACCAAGCTGTCGGGCGACCGCAGCGTGCTGTCCCGCCCGGGCGTGATGCAGGCCCTGCGCGATGCGAAGAACTACGTGGCCAGCTATGACTACCGCCAGGACCAGAGCACCTCGGCAACCGGCGCCCCCAGCTACCGCACCATGCTGGTGGCGCGGTTCCGCCAGGACGACGTCGACGGTCTGATCGGCGCGCTGGGCCTGCCGCTGTGGCCGCAGCCGCGGCCCAAGCCGGTGGTCTGGCTGGCCATCGATGATGGTTCCGGCCCGCGGCTGGTCACCGTGCAGCAGGCCAATGCGGCCCGCCCGCTGCTGAACCGGGCCATCGAGCGCGGCTACAAGCTCGGCCTGCCCACCGGCAGTGCCGCCGAGCAGGCCGTGGTCGGCTCGATCTGGCGCCAGGACACCGCTGCCGTGGCCCGCGCCTCCTCGCGCTATGCCCCGCCGATGCAGCTGGTCGGCAAGCTCTACCGCGACACGACGGGCGGCTGGGTGGCCGACTGGGTGTTCGTGGACGGCGGCAAAGAGCTGAACAAGTGGACCGTCAAGGACAGCGACGCCCGCCGCGCGATGTCCAGCGGCGCCGACGGCGCGGCGGACGCGCTGGTCAAGCGTTACGCCAAGGCCGGTGCGGCCACCGGCGCGGCCGGCACCTACACCATCGCCGTGACCGGGGTGGACAGCGCCGAAGACTACATGCGCCTTGCCGCTGGCCTGCGCGAGAACCCGGTGGTGCGCAACATCACCCCGCTGCGCGCTTCGGGCAACCGCCTGGAGCTGTCGCTGGAAATGACCGCCGGCCTGGCCGGGCTGAACCGCATGCTGGGCGACAACGGCGTGATCGTGCCGCTGGATCCGCTGCCGGCGCCGATCGATGAGGACGCAGCACCCGGCACCCCGCCGCCGCCCGCCAGCAACGAGTACCGCCTGCGATGATCCTGACACCGGAAGCCGAGATCGCGCAGTTCCTGCGCCGCATCAAGTACATCCTGTTCGCGCTGGCGGTGGGGTGGGTGGTGTGGCTGCTGGCCCCGATCCTGACCCCGTTCGTGCTGGCCCTGGCGCTGGCCTGGCTGGGCGACCCGCTGGTGGACCGGATCGAGGCCACCGGCCGTTCGCGCAATACCGGCGTGGTACTGGTGTTCGTGGCGATGGTGCTGGTGATCACCGCCGCGCTGCTGATCCTGGTGCCGATGATCGAGCGCCAGATTTCGACCCTGATCGCGGCCGTTCCGCAGGCCCAGCTGTGGCTGATGCAGCACGGCATTCCCTGGTTCGAGCAGAAGACCGGGATGGAAATCATGCCGTGGCTGGAACCGGACCGCCTGATTGAATGGGTGCGCAGTCACTGGGAGCAGGCGGGCGGCTTCGCCAAGACCTTCTTCGGTTACGTCTCGCGATCGGGCTTTGCGATGGTGACCTGGGTGGTCAACATCCTGCTGCTGCCGATCCTGGCGTTCTACTTCCTGCGCGACTGGGACAAACTGGTCGAGCGCGTCGCCTCGACCATCCCGCGCAACCACGTGGCCACCATCACCAAGCTGGCGCGTGAGTCCAACGAGGTGCTGGGCGCGTTCATCCGCGGCCAGTTCCTGGTAATGGTCGCGCTGGGCCTGATCTACGCCATCGGCCTGTCGCTGGTGGGCCTGAAGCTGGGCCTGCTGATCGGCCTGATCGCCGGCCTGATCAGCTTCATCCCGTACCTGGGTGCGACCACCGGCATCGTCATGGCAGTGCTGGCCGCGCTGGTGCAGGCGCAGGGCTTCGACCTGAAGCTGCTGCTCCTGGTGGGCATGGTGTTCACCGCGGGGCAGTTGCTGGAAAGCTATGTGCTCACCCCACGCATCGTCGGCGACAAGATCGGCCTGCACCCGGTGGCGGTGATCTTCGCGGTGATGGCAGGTGGCCAGCTGTTCGGCTTCCTGGGCATGCTGCTGGCGCTGCCGGTGGCGGCGGTGAGCAATGTGCTGCTGCGATATGCGCACCTTCGTTATCGCGAAAGCGAACTGTATGCCGGCGAAAAGACCGCGATCGTGCTTGATTCATACATCGAGAAACCGACCCTGGTCGTCGATGCGCCCAAGGGCCCGGACCTGCAGTGAGCGTAGTGCCGCAACTGCCGCTTGCCCTGCGCTACCCGCAGGACGAGCGGCTGGAAACCTTCATCGGCGCGCCCGATGGTGCGCTGGCGCAGCTGCGCGCCATTGCCGTGGGCGAGGACCCGCATTGGGTGTACCTGGAAGGGGCGGCCGGCACCGGCAAGACCCACCAGGCGCTGGCGATGTGTTCGCTGGCCGAGCAGGTTGGGCGGCAGCCGACCTACCTGCCACTGAAGGCGGTGGTGGGGCGTGTGCGTGCGGCGCTGGAATCGCTGGAAGGACGCGACCTGGTGACGCTGGACGGGCTTGATGCCGTTGCGGGGCGGCGCGACGATGAAGTGGCACTGTTCGATTTCCACAACCGTGCGCGCAGTGCCGGCATTACCTTGATGTACACCGCGCAGCACGCGCCGGACCTGCTGGGCCTGGTGTTGCCGGACCTGCGCTCGCGCCTGCAGCAGTGCGTGCGCGTGGTACTGCAGCCGCTGGACGACGAAGGCCGCGCGGCGGTGCTGCGCGAGCGTGCGGCGCGGCGGGGGCTGTCGATCGACGAAGCGGCCATCGAGTGGTTGCTGACCCGCACCGGCCGCGAGCTGGGCAGCCTGGTCAGCCTGCTGGACTGGCTGGACCGCGAATCGCTCGCCGCGCAGCGGCGCATCACCGTGCCGTTTCTGAGGCAGGTGGTGGAAGAGGGTTCGCAAAGGTTGTGATGCTCTGACGGTAGGGTCGCATTCCGATCAACCGCCGATAACGGTGGCAACGTTCATTTGTGGCATGGCTCCGAATCGAAATCGGCTTCGGCGCAGGTCATGCGTTCGTCGCGCCGATCGGCAGGGTCGGCGGTTGATTGGGATCCAACCCTACCGGAGCGTTGCGTCGAGCGCTGCCAATCGTTCGGGTGTGCCTACGTCGGCCCATCTTCCGCGATGGTGCAGGCCGGTTACGCGGCCGTGTGCCATGGCGTGGCGCATCAACGGGGCAAGGCCGAACTGCGGCGGCGTCGTTGACGCGCCCTCGGTGTCGCCGATGACATCGCGCCATCCGTCGAGGATCGACGGACGAAACACGCCCACACCCGCATACGTCAGCCGCGGCGCATCGCCCGCATCGCTGACCGTGCCATCGCCATGCAGGATGAAATCCCCGCGCGGATGCTGCACCGGGTTGTCGACCAGTACCAGGTGCGCGTCGCCATCAGGCTGCTTCGGGAGAGCCGCAAAATCCACATCCGTCCACACATCGCCATTGACCACCAGGAACGGTGCGTCGCCCAGCAGCGGCAGCGCGTTGAGGATGCCGCCGCCCGTTTCCAACGGCACCGAACCTTCGTCGATGACGTGCAGGCGCAGGCCCCAGCGGCTGCCATCGCCCAACGCGGGTTCGAACTGATCGCCCAGCCACGAGGTGTTGATCACCACGTCGCTGAACCCCGCCGCTGCCAACTGCTCCAGGTGCCAGACGATGAGCGGTTTGCCACCCGCCACCAGCAGTGGCTTGGGCGTGGTGAGGGTGAGCGGACGCATGCGCTCGCCCTTGCCGGCGCTGAAGATGATCGCCTTCATGCGCGGCCGGATACCGGCAGCGCCAGCGCGGCCATCGCGGGTTTGATCCGCTCCTGCAGCAGGCTGTTCATCCCGGCCAGTTCCGGGTGGCGCGGCAGTACTTCATCGAGGTAGCGGATGAAACGCGGCGCGTCGGCGAAGTAGTGGCCCTTGCCATCGCGGTCGCGCAGGCGCACGAACAGGCCGAGGATCTTCAGGTGGCGCTGCACGCCCATCCAGTCGGCATCGCGCAGGAACTGCGGCCACGGCCGCACCGGCAGGCCGGCCGCCTGCGCCTGCGCGTGGTAGCGCGCCAGCCACGCATCCACACGCTCCAGCGGCCAGCTCAGGAACGCATCCTTGAACAGGCTCACCGGGTCGTAGGCGATCGGTCCGCGCACCAGGTCCTGGAAATCGAGCACGGCCGGGCCCGGTTCGACCGGCATCAGGTTGCGCGGCATGAAGTCGCGGTGGGTGAGCACCTGCGGCTGCTGCAGCGCGTTGTCCATCAGACGGCGGTGCGCCAACTGCAGCGCTTCAAGCTCACCGCAGTCCAGCTGCAGTCCCAGGTGGCGCTGCAGGAACCATTCGTCGAACAGGCCGGCGTCGCGCTGCAGCAATGCCTCGCCGAACGCCCCCATGCCCTCGGGCACCGGGATCGACTGCAGGCGGATCAGCTGCGCGAAAGCGGCATCGAACCACGCGTCGGCGTTGGCGTCGTCGATGTGCCGGGCCAGGGTCGGTCCGCCCAGGTCTTCGAGCAGCAGGAAGCCCTGTTCCTCATCGCGGGCCAGCACGCGCGGTACGCGCACGCCATTGGGTTCCAGCAGGTCGTGCATGCGCAGCCACGGGCGCACGTCTTCCAGCCCGGGCGGCGAATCCATCACGATGTGGCTGCCGCGCACGCTGGTGGCGCGCCAGTAGCTGCGGAAGCCGGCATCCACCGACGCGCGGTCCAGGTGCAGGTCGGGGTCATTCAACGCCGTGCAGGTCCACTGTCGGCGACGTTCGGCGCGCAGCGGGTCGGAAGCGGGATCGTTCATGGACAGGTACATCGAAACGGCGCCAGGTGGCGCTCGGGGAAAAGAGGGGGGAGGGTGTTCAGCGTTTGCTGCTGAAAAGGCGCAGCACGGCCAGCACCGCGATGGCCCCCAGGAGGGCGCCGATGAAGCCGGCCGGTTCACCGCGCGAGTACCAGCCCATGTACTGGCCGAACCACCCGGCGACCAGCGCGCCGACGATGCCGAGCACGATGGTCAGCAGGCAGCCCATGCGGTTGTTGCCGGGCATCACGAAGCGCCCGAGCAGGCCGACCACGAAGCCGACCAGGATGATGTAGAGCCAGCTGGAGCTGCCGAACAGACCATTCATCGCGTGATTCCTGCAGGTGATGGACGCAGCCTATCAAAAGGCTGCGTCCCTCGACGTAGCGCCGGGCTCTGCCCGGCTGTCGGCGGCCGGGCAGAGCCCGGCGCTACGCTACGCGTCCGTCAGCAGCAGCCGTGGCCGCCGTGGCGGGTGCCGCTGTCGGCAGCCACCGGCGAGCCGCTGGTTTCGCCGCGCAGGCTGGCCGCGTAATGCTCGCTGATCACCTTGGACACGCACGCGGTCACGCGCTTGCCCATTGGGATGTGCAGGAACTCGTTCGGGCCGTGCGCGTTGGAATGCGGGCCGAGCACGCCGGTGATCATGAACTGCGCACCCGGGAACTTCTCGCCCAGCATGCCCATGAACGGGATCGAGCCGCCTTCACCCATGTACATCGCCGGCTTGCCGAAGAAGGTCTGGCTGGCCGCGTCGATGGCCTGGGTCAGCCACGGCGCCATCGCCGGCGCGTTCCAGCCCGAGGAGGCCTTTTCCAGGTCCAGCTTCACTTCCGCGCCGTTCGGCGGGTCGCGCAGCAGGGCTTCCTTCAGCAGTTCGCCGCAGGCCTTGCCGTCGGCGGTCGGCGGCAGGCGCAGCGACAGCTTCACCGCGGTATGCGGGCGCAGCACGTTGCCGGCCGAGGCCAGCGGCGGCATCCCGTCCATGCCGGTCACCGACAGCGCCGGGCGCCAAGTGCGGTTGAGCACCAGCTCGGTGAGGTCGTCATTCATCGGCTTGAGCCCGTCGACCATCGGGAACTTCTCGAAGATCTCGGTATCCACCACCTCGGCGGCGCGCTTGGCCTGGGCCTGGCGCTCTTCCGGGATTTCAACGTGCATGCCGTCGAGCAGGATACGGCCGGTGTTCTCGTCCTCGATCCGCGACAGCAGCTGGCGCAGCAGGCGGAAGCTGGACGGCACCACGCCGGACGCATCGCCGGAGTGCACGCCTTCGTTGAGTACCTTCACCGAGAAGTTGCCGCCGGTCAGGCCGCGCAGCGAGGTGGTGCACCACAGCTGGTCGTAGTTGGCGCAGCCCGAATCCAGGCACACCACCAGCGACGGCTTGCCGATGCGGTCGGCCAGGTGGTCCACGTAGGCCGGCAGGTCGTAGCTGCCCGATTCCTCGCAGGCTTCGATCAGTACCACGCAGCGCGCGTGCGGCAGGTTCTGTTCCTGCAGGGCCAGCACTGCGGCCAGCGAGCCATAGATGGCGTAGCCGTCATCGGCGCCACCACGGCCGTACAGCTTGTCGCCGCGCAGCACCGGGATCCACGGGCCCAGGTCATCGTCCCAGCCGGTCATTTCCGGCTGCTTGTCCAGGTGGCCGTACAACAGGATGGTGTCGTCGCCGGTTTCGGCGCCGGTGGCGGGAATTTCCAGCAGCAGCAACGGCGTGCGGCCTTCCAGGCGCACCACCTCGACCTTCAGGCCCGGCAACGACTGGGCGTTGGCCCAGGTTTCCATCAGGGTGACGGCCTGCTCCATGTAGCCGTTTTCGACCCAATTGGCGTCGAACATCGGCGATTTGTTGGGGATACGGATGTATTCGACCAATTGCGGAACGATCTCGCTGTCCCACTTTTCACTGACGAATTGGCCGAGCTTGGCGCTGTCCATCTGGTACTCCGAGTGCATATGGCTGATCCCGCCATTCTACGCCTGCACCGGGGGTAGGGATTTCCCTACACCACGTCAGGTATTTAGCTGGCTGTGTGAAGGTGATGTGGACGATAGGCTGTGTGTATGTGGCGAGGGACACTGACTGCTCCGACGGGATGCCGGCAGGAGTCGGTCCAAAGTCACAGGGAGCTACACGGTGGGGCCTTGGTTTTCGTGGAAGGCGCTTGTGCTGGGACTGCTGTTGACCGGAACCGCCCTGGCGGCCGAACGGATCAACATCAACACCGCCGACGCGTCGACGCTGCAGCAGGGATTGGCGAACGTGGGGCCGCACAAGGCCCAGGCGATCGTCGCGTACCGGCGACAACACGGACCTTTCCTCCGGGTCGAGGACCTGGCACGGGTGAAAGGGATAGGGACAGCAACGGTCGAACGGAATCGGCGACGGATGACGGTGGGGGCCAGGGTGGCGCCCACGGCGGCACCGCCCAGGAGGGCAGTACCGGCACCCGTACCAAGGCGCTGACGTAAGGGATTCGGTCGCGACCGGCACGACGCCGGTCACGGTTGCAGGGCAGGAGCCGGCAACCACGGCAGCTGCACGGAGGCGGCACGCAGGGACGCAGCGCGGAAGGATTGGCGCGGATCCACCAGGACGGTGGCATCCAGACCCGGGAAGGGGAGGGATGGCGGAACAATATACGGCCGAGTGCATGGAGCATGGCCGGCACCCACACTGGGCAGGACGCACAGGGGGAAGGCGGGATGCCGACAAGGATGTAATGATTGCCCGGTTTTCACACGGAGGTGTGGCCGGGCAATTTTGTTTGTGGCTGTTTGGCTTCGGTGGGTTTCAACGTCGGCCAGGTCCGTGTCGCCGCGCGTGTTGCGGTGTTGGATGCTTGGGCCGCGCTGCGCGCGGTTGACACGCATGGCGTGTCACTACGAATTGTGACGTGCGCAGGACGATGGCGTTGGCCATATCGGGCATCATGCGTAGCGACACGCCATGCGTGTCCTCGACCCACCCGAAGGATGCCTACATGCTCTCGCGTCGCGCGCTGCTGACTTTCGCCGCCGGTTCCCTGATCGCCGGTTCGGCTCTCCCGGCATGGGCTGCCACAACGCCCACCAGCACCGCTGCCCCCGCCGGCCCCACCGACCTCAAGCCTGGCCAGTTCCTCTGGCATCCGGAAATCTCGCCGGCCGGTCCGATCGTGCTGGTGGTCAGTCTAGACGAGCAACGCGCCTATGTGTATCGCAACGGCATCGCGATCGGCCTGAGCACGATCAGCTCGGGCAAGGCCGGGCATGAAACGCCGACCGGGGTGTTCACCATCCTGCAGAAGGACAAGGACCACAAATCCAACCTCTACAACAGCGCGCCCATGCCCTACATGCAGCGGCTGACCTGGGATGGCATCGCGCTGCATGGCGGCAACCTGCCGGGTCACCCGGCCTCGCACGGCTGCGTACGCCTGCCGCAGGCGTTCGCGCAGAAGCTGTTCGGCGAAACCAAGCGCGGCGATACCGTGGTGGTGGCCGATGCCAAGTCTGCGCCGATGACGCTGGCCTACCCGGCGGTACTGGCCCCGGTCAACAGCACCGGCAAGACGCTGCTGGAAACCACCAACGCGCCGGACCAGTACTGGAATGACAGCGCCGCACCCTCGGGCCAGGTGGGCATCCTGGTCAGCCTGCACGACCAGCGCGTATACGTGCTGCGCGATGGCGTGCTGATCGGTGAGTCGCGACTGGAAGCCAAGGCGCTGCCGGCGTTCGAAGGCACCACCCTGTTCGTGATGCAGGACGGCTATGCGGACACCGCCAGCCCGCTCGATGCCACGCAGAAGCTGCACACGTGGACCGCCTACCCGCTGTTGGGCCAGAGCGCAGGCAACGCCAGCCCGGACCTGCTGGCCACGCCCAGCCTGCCGATGGCGCTGCCGCCGTCGTTTGCCGCGCAACTGTACAAGGCGCTGGTGCCGGGCACCACGCTGCTGGTGACCAGCCTGCCGGCGGTTCGGCCGGTCGCGGATGAACAGAACCTGCAACCTGTCTTGGAATCCGACTCGGGCGGGGCCACGTTGTAGCCATGGCTGGCCGCATTCCGCTTTCCCTGCTGATGGGTATCACCGCGCTCGCCCTCCCCGGGGGCGATGCGAGTGCCGGTAGCGCCGGCCGTCGGCCGGCCCAGGCGGTATCGGGGGTCGGCCAACGGCCGGCGCTACCGGCAGAACAGATGGTCGAGATGATGGCGCGCGCCGCGCCCAATGCGGACCGCAAGGTGCTGGAGTTGGCCGCCAACGCCATGACCTGCGCGCTGCGCCGTCCGGAGCTGGGGGTCGACCCGGGTCGCTTGAGCGTGATCGACTATTCGCGTCCCTCCACCGAGCAGCGCATGTGGGTGTTCGACCTGGCCCACCAGAAGCTCCTGTTCGAGGAGTGGGTTGCGCATGGCCGCAACAGTGGCGGCAACGCGACCGAGCATTTCTCCAACCGCGATGGCAGTTTCATGTCCAGCCTGGGCGCGTTCACCGCCAAGGAGACCTACATGGGCGGCAACGGGTACTCGCTGCGGTTGGAGGGGCTGGAGCCGGGCTTCAATGACAAGGCGCGCGACCGCGCCATCGTCATCCACGGCGCGCCGTACGTGAACCCCACCATCGCCCGGCTGCAGGGCCGGCTTGGGCGAAGCCTGGGCTGCCCGGCGGTGCGCCTGACGGTGGCGCGGCCGTTGATCGACAGCCTGCGGGGCGGGGCGATGGTATTCGCCTATTACCCCGACAATGACTGGCTGGCGCGCTCGCAGCTGCTCAGCAGCGACTGCGGCGGCAGCGTCGGCTGAGGCACAATGGTGGCATGTCGACCGCCACCGCACTGAGCGCTGCCACGCGCGTCATCCCGAGTTTCGAATACCGCCGCGAGCGTTGGCGGAATGGCCTGGGCTGGACGCGCGAGATCCTGCGCGTGCCAGACAGCGACGACTGGCAGGTGCGCTTGTCGATTGCCGAGATCGAACAGGATGCGGCGTTCTCGGTGTTCCCGGGCATCGAGCGCGAGCTGGTGCTGCTGCGCGGGGAAGGACTACGGCTGCGCTTCGCCGATGGTGCGGTGCATGCATTGATGCCGCCACACGATCGCCTGCGCTTTGCCGGCGAAGCGGAGGTCCAGGGCGAGCTGGTGGACGGGGTGACCCACGACTTCAACCTGATGTGGCGGCGCGACCAGGTGGATGCCGAACTGCTGCACCGCCCGCTGGTGGGCAGCATGTTCTTCTTCACCGAACCGGGCACGGCGTGGGCGATCCATGTGTTGGCCGGGCAGGCGCTGTTCGAAGGCGAGCCGGATCTGCCGCCGTTGCAGCAGGGAGATACCGCGTGGCTGGCGGCAGGACCGCGGCGTCGCTTTGCGTTGCGCGGTGGTGGCGAGCTGCTGGCGATTCGTGTGGACAAACGATGATGTCGACTTGCTGGTAGGGTCGCATCCCAATCGACGACGTGCATGGATGCACAAGTGGTGCGGCCGCAGGACGCGGAAGAGCACCGCCACCGATGGCGGTGCAACGTTCATTGGCGGCATTATCGTCGGCGAAAACCGTCTCCGGTGGAGGTCATGCGTTCGCCGCGGCGATGGGCCGTGCGTACGATCGATTGGGATCCGATCCTACCGGTGCGCGGCCGCTGGGGGTTCCGATGTACGCCGGTGCATGGGTGTTCCGGGATCCGCGTACATGCGGTGCGATCAATACACGTCGCGGCGGTAACGCCCGGCCACGATCAATGCTTCTTTTCCTTCGCGGCCCAGCGCCTGTTCGATCACCGCATCCACTGCCGGGGCCATGCCCTGCAGGCTGCCGCAGACCAGGATCGTGGCGCCGTCGCGGACCCAGTGGCGCAGCGTGTCCCGCTGCGCACGCAGGCGGTCCTGCACGTAACGGTGCTCGCCGCCGTCGCGGCTGAACACGGTATCCAGACGCTCGATCACGCCGTCACGCTGCCAACGCTGCAGGTCGTCGTTGAAGTAGAAATCATGCGCGGCGGTACGCTCGCCGAACAGCAGCCAGTTGCGCCCGGCGCCACGCTCGACACGTGCACGCAGGTGCGCGCGCAGGCCGGCGATGCCGGTGCCGTTGCCGATCAGGATCAGTGGCGCGCCCGGCGCCGGTGCGTGGAAATTCGGGTTGCTGCGGAAGCGAAGGTCGATGCGCCCGCCCAGCGCCGCGTGATCGCACAGCCAGCCGCTGCCCAGCCCCGGCGTGCCATCCGGGCGCAGCAGCCGGCGCAGCAGCAACAGCACCTGGCCTTCGGCCGGCATGCTGGCAATGGAATACTCGCGGTGCGGCAACGGCTTGAGCGCGGCCACCAGTGCCGCGTCGTCGGCCGGCACCGCATCGGGCAACACCGGCAGGTGCGAACGCGCCAGCCACGCGCGCAGCGATTGCCCCTCGACCACCACCGCGCCATCGCGTGCGTGCGTGGCCAGCCATGCATCGACATCGGCCGGACTGTGCTGCGGACCGATCTCCGCCACATCGCCGGCCTGCCACGCCGGCAGCACGCCATCGACCGGCACCAGGCTTACCCGCCACGTCGCCGCGCTTGGGCTGCCGGGGTTTTCCTGGCGGCGTGCGTGCAACTGCCAGGGCTGGTACTGCGCAGGCGCCCAGTCGGGCAGCTCGGTGGCATTCCCGCCGAGCTGGCCCAGCAGCTGCTGCCAGTGGCGCAGCGCGGCCGGGTCGGCGTTGTCCACCTCCACCGTGTCGAACAGGGGGTGGGCGCCGTGCTGGCGCAGCCACGCGTCGAGCTGGCGGCCAAAGGCGCAGTAATGACCGTAACTGCGGTCGCCCAGGGCCAGCACGCCGTAGTGCAACTGCGGCAGCGCCAGATCCTGTGGCATGACCCGCCGCAGGAACGGGAGGGTGTGGTCGGGTGGATCACCTTCACCGGTCGTGCTGGCGATCAGCAGTGCCCGGCTGGTCTGCTGCAACACTGCAGCGTCCACCTGGTGCAGACCGCGCACGCGCACCGGCATACCTGCCGCGCGCAGCACCTCGGCGCTGCGCTCGCACAGTTGCCGGGCGAACCCGGTCTGGCTGGCCCAGACCAGCAACAGGGGCGCTTGGCCGGATGCGCGGGCGGTATCGTCGCGGCGGCGGCCGCGCCACCCCAGCAGCGCGCACACTGCGGCGTAGGCGGCGAGGCTGCCTGCCGCCCAGCGCCAGTGCGATGCCAGTGGCGCACCCACCCACCAGTCTTCCTGCAGATGCAGGCGCAGCAATAGCCACGCCAGTATGGCCAGTAGCGCCATCACGGCGATATTGCCCAGCACCGCGCGCGAAGGGCCGCGCTTCATGTCGCGGCCTCGTGTTCGGCCAGCAGCCCGGCAAATGCCGTGCTCAGATGTTCTTCGATGCCGTGCGCACTGCGGGTGATGAAACGTGCGGCCAGGGCGTGTGCGTTGGCGAACGCAAGCCCTGCCTCCGCGCCCATCACGGTCAGTGCGGTGGCCCAGCCATCGGCGTGCATGGCGTCGCGCGCGACCACCGTTACCGCCGCCGCAGCGCGGCTGACCGGTGCGCCGGTGCGCGGGTCCAAGGTGTGGCTGTAGTGCGCGCCGTCATGGGTGAACTGATGCCAGCGGTCGCCGGAGGTGGCGATGGCCAGGTCATCCAGCGCCAGCACGCGCGGCGGATGCGAAAGCTGCGCTTCTTCTTCGGGACCGGCTTCGACCAGCACGCGCCACGGCTGCCCATCGGGCTTGCGGCCGTAGCCGTGCAGCTCGCCGCCGACTTCGACCAGTGCCGCGGCAATGCCTTGGTCGCGAAGCCAGCGGCTGACCAGATCCACGGCAAAGCCCTTGGCGATGGCCGAAAGATCCAGTTCCAGTCCACCGGGTTGCAGCAGGCAGCCGTGCTGCCAATGCAGACGTTGCCAGCCGCAGCGGGCCCGGGTCGCGGTGAGCAGTGCAGTGTCGGGCACGCGTTGCGCATGTGCCCGCGCACCAAAACCCCACAGTGCTACCAACGGGCCGACAGTGGGATCAAACGCACCATCGCTGCGCTGCGCGATATCGAGCGCGCAGTCGACGACCTCGGCAAACAGTGCGGGCAGCGGCAACGAGGTACCGGCCGCCGCGCCATTGAATACGGAGATGGCGCTGGCCGCCTCCCAGGTGCTCATCTGCGCCACCACGGCATCCAGTTGCGCCTGGATGCCCGCATGCAGCGGGTGCAGGTCGCGGCTGGGCACCACGGACAGTTTCACCTGCCAGGTGGTGCCCATGGTGTGGCCGCCGAGGCTGGCAATGTCGAGAACGGGAGCGGTCATGAGTGGGTACATTACGAAATGATCGTAGCGCCGGGCTCTGCCCGGCTGCTTTGCCGGGCAGAGCCCGGCCGATGGCCGGGCGCGCGGTTATTGCGGCAGCACTTCGAGGGTGGCGACGTAGTTCAGGCGGCGGTTCTTGGCCTGCTTGAGCGTGGTCTTCCTGTCTTCGCTGCTGGTTTCCAGCCAGTACATGCCGGCGTCGGGCCAGGTGACCGAGAACTCGCCCTTCTTGTCGCTGGTGACCTTGATCTCTTCCTGGGCGTTGCGATAACGCGTGCCGCCGCGGGTGATCTCGAAGGCCAGGCCGGCGCGCGGCTTGCCGTCGACCAGCACGCGGAATTTCGCTTCTTCACCGGCAACCAGGTCGTTGGGGTGGCCCACGGCCACCAGCTCGATGCCCGACTTGGTTGGCGCGAGCGCGGTGTCGTTGGGGGTGCCGTTGGTGACGAAGGTTTCGATGCGGTTGACCGACTGGCTCACCTGCAGCTTTTTGGCCTTCTTCGGCACTTCGGTGGCGAAGTTCGCCACGGTGCCGCGCCAGCGCTTGGGCTTGCCGTTTTCTTCCCAGCTGGCCGACAGGCCGTTGTTGACCGAGGCCAGGCGGTAGGTGCCCTGTTGGGTCAGTTCCACATCGAACACGCTGCGGAACTTGCCGGTGGAGGCGTTCTGCGGCTGCACGGTGGTGCCATCCGGCGCGGTGATGACCAGGCTTTCCAGGCGCAGCGGCACGTGGTTGAAGTAGAACAGGTCGTTGGACACCGCCGCATCGACGGTGATCCACGGGTGTTCACCGGCGATCACGGTCTGCGAGGGCTGCAGCCAGGCCTTGTGGGCCAGGGCGGAAAACGGAAGTGCGGCGGCCAGGGCGGCGGCCAGGACGAGCGAGCGCTTCATCAACAACTCCATGTACGGGTGAGGGGTGCCCTCGACGGGGAGGGCAGTGAAACATCAGGGCTTGGACGACAGCGTGACCAGGCCGAGTTCGGTGCTGCCCTGCGCCTTGCCGGTCTGCGGCGCGGTGGCCGGCCAGGTGAAGGGAATCTTGACCAGCTCACGGCCGCCGACTTCGCGCACCGCTTCGACCACCAGCGTGTAGTTGCCTGGTGCCAACGACTTCAGGGCTGGCTGCTGATCGGTGAAGGACAACGCATGGGTACCGGCCGGCTTGGTCGGCCCGGTCACGCCATCCACCGGCACCTTCAGTTCGCGGCCGCTCTTGCGCCACCACTGGCGCAGGTCGGGCAGCCACTTGGTGCCGTGGCCTTCGCTGTTGCCGGTCTGCTGGTACCAGACCGAGAGATTGGCGGCCACCTTCTGGTCGGCCCCTTCCAGCCACGCGGCCACATACGGGCGGTGGTACTCGGCCACGTTGAGCTTGGGCACCTCGACGTTGATGTCCAGGGTGGTGGCATAGGCCGGTGAGGTGGCCAGCAGGCCGCTCAGGGCGATGGTGAGGGTGACGCGCATGGATGCGGCTCCGGGAAGGGGGAAAATGAAAGGAATCAGTGGATCAGGATCAGGGCGATCAGCAGCGGCACCATCAGGCCCAGGCCGACCAGCGGCCAGGTCATGCGGCGCTGGCGGGCATGCAGGTGCAGCAGGAACAGGCCGGTGATGCAGAACACCAGGCAGGCCACGGCGAACACATCCAGGAACCAGCCCCAGGCAGGGCCCGCGTTGCGGCCCTTGTGCAGGTCGTTGAAGTACGAGACCCAGCCGCGCGAGGTGGCTTCGTACTCCACTGCGCCGCTCTCGCGGTCGATGCTCAGCCAGGCGTCGCCGCCGGGACTGGGCATGGAAAGATAGAGTTCTTCCGCGGACCATTCGGCCGGGCGGCGGCCGATGGAAATGCCCAGCTCGCGGTCCAGCCAGCGGGCGGCGGGGCGCGGCACCGGGGCGTTGCCATTGGTGCGGTCACCCAACTGGCCCAGCAACTCAGCCGGCAGTTCCAGCTGGCGGTTGACCACCTGCGGGGTGGCCTCGATCTTCGCTGCATGATTCAGGGTGATCCCCGTGGCGGCAAACAACAGCATGCCGATCAGGCACACCGCCGAACTGATCCAGTGCCACTGGTGCAGGGTACGCAGCCAGAAGCCACGGCGTTGCTGTTGCTGCACGGCAGAGGAGGGCGAAGGGGTGGTCACGGTCACGACGAAAGGAACGAATACCGAATTACACCATTGATGAGAATGGTTCGCAATTGTTGGTCGCGATGCCGTTCCACGAGGGCCGGCCAACGGCCGGCGCTACCGCTGTCTCCGGAGCCGTGTCGAGCTATCCGGATGTATCCGAAGTCGACACGACGTATCCGGATCCAAATGGGCACGTAACAATTCGTAGGTCCGGCCGTTGGCCGGACACCGCGCGCAGCGCGGCGCAAGCCCCCGAAGCCGGACATGCAATCGCCCGCACCCATCACCCCGGAGTTTAGACCCACCGGAGCCGTCCACCAGGTGTGCACACCCCAACCGGCACCCTACCCCATGGCCGGGCGCCGACAGCTCAGAACTTCGCGTTCAACGAAATCCAATGACTCCGCCGCTGATCCTTGGTCGCGTAATCATCCACACAGTTGAATTCGCTGTCGCTGATCAACACGCACGACTGCGAGACGAAATCCTTGTCGAACAGGTTGTTCACCCGCGCGTTGACAGTAAGCCACGGGTTGATGTCCCAGCTGCCGCCCAGATGGAAGATCGTGTAGTCGTCGTAATACCGCACCTGCGATGAACTCACCCCACCCACATTGCTCCCCAGCGTGTCGCGATACCGGTCATACCGCCCTTCGCCGATCAGCGACAGGCTCACCGCATCGCTGACCTGCCAGTTGAGGCTGGCATTGGCCATGTGCCTGGCCGGCGTGGTGGTACCGCCCACCGGCTTGCCCTTGTCCACGCCGCTGGTCTGCTCGGACTTCGTATACGTGTAGTTGCCACGCAGCTGCAGGCTGTCCAGCAGGTCCACGTGTGCGGCCGCTTCCACGCCACGGGTTTCCGCAGTGTCGATGTTCACGCTCTGACTGAAGGTGCTGTAGCCCAGCGCCGCCCAGCCCGGGCCGACGTCCACGCAGTAGCCGCTGCCGGCCGGCGCCACTTCGCAGTTCGGGAACGTGCCGCCGCTGGCGATCTTGTCGTCGAACCTGTTGAGGAAGCCGGTGAGGTTGAAGCCCCAGCGCTCGCCCTCGTAGTAGCTGGCGATTTCATGGTTGGTGCTGGTTTCCGGCTGCAGGTTGGGCGAACCCACCAGTGGCAGCACGCCCTGCCCACCGAAGCCGGTCACACCCGGGAACAGCTGGTCCGGGCGCGGGGTCTTGTAGCCGGTGCTCACGCCGCCCTTGAAGGTCCAGGCATCGCTGGCATTCCACACCAGGTACGCGCGCGGGCTGACGTGGCTGCCGAAGATGTTGTGGTCGTCGTAGCGCACCCCCAGGGTGGCGGTGAGCGCATCGGTCAGCGCCCAGTTGTCCTCGGCGAACACCGACCACATGCGGTGCTTCTGCCTGACGTTGTCGCGGTAACCGGCGCCGTCCATGCCGAACACGCCGTCGATCATGTCGGTGTCGGTGTACTGGCCGCCGACGGTCAGTTTGTGCGCGTCGAAGCTCATGTCCAGCATCGTGTCCAGCACGTAGCCTTCCAGCTCCATGGTGCGCAGCGGGCGTGGCAGGAAGGCTTCCAGCCGCGCCATCTCGGCCGGGTTGAGCGCGGTCAGCGCATTGGTCCGACCGGCGGCGCAGTTGTTGGCCGCGCCGGTACGCAGGCACACGTCGTTCCACAACGTCTGCAGGTCGGCGCGCTCGTCCAGGGTCAACGGCAGCGAGCGGCCCAGGTTGTTGCTCCTGGTCTGGGTCAGCGTGGTCTGCCAGGTGCCGAAGGAATAACGGCCCTGGTGGCTCAGCGCCAGCTGGTCGCGCTCGTAGCGCTGGTAGGCGGTGTAGCCCACGCGCGGCTGCACCACGCGGCGGGTGACCGTGCCGGTGCCGTTCGGGTTCGGAACGGTGGCAGTGCCCACGCGCCACAGGCTGGCCAGGCTGTCCAGGGTACCGGTCTGGCCTTCGCTGTTGTCGTACTTCTGGCGGGATACGTCGTAGTCCAACGACAGGTCGTGGTCGTCATTGATCGACCAGCTCAGGCGCACGCCGGTATTCCAGTGGGTGTTGGCCACCGCCTTGCCGCCGCCGCCGAAGCCGATGCTGCGCTCCCACAGGGTGCCGTCGGGCAGGGTCAGCGCCTCCCATTCCGGGTTGGACGCTCTGGCGTCGTAGTAGCTGCCGCGCACGGCTACGTCCAGCCGGTCCTTGACCAGTGGCCCGGTCAGGTACACGTCGGTGGTGCGCGCATCGCCGAACTGGTCGTCCTGCTGCACGGTGAAGCCCTGGGTAACCGAGCCGTGCCAGCTGTCCTGGTTGCGCCGGGTGATGATGTTGATGACCCCACCCATGGCATCGGAGCCGTACAGCGTGGACATCGGGCCGCGCACCACTTCGATGCGCTCGATCGCATCCAGCGGCGGCAGGTAGGCGAACTGGCCGCCGCCGAAGTTGTTCGGGTACAACTGGCCGACATTGCTCTGGCGGCGGCCGTCGATCAGCACCAGCGTGTATTCGGACGGCATGCCGCGCATGGAAATGGTGGCGCGGCCGTTCTTGTCGGTGGTTTCCATACCCACGTCGATGCCTTCCACGTCGCGCAGCGCGTCCACCAGGCTGGTGTAGGGGCGTTTGCTCAGTTGTTCGCGGCTGACCACGCTGATGCTGGCCGGGGCATCGGTGATCTTCTGCTCGAAGCCGGAGGCGGTAACCACCACCTGGTCCAGGGTCCGGGGGTCGCCGGCGACATTGCCTGCGGCGAAGGTGGGCGCGCTGATGGCAGTGAGCAGGGCGATGCTGAGCGTGCGGCGGGACAGGGACGTGCAACGACGATGGCGCTGGGCCATGGCGGGTTTCCTCGGAAAAGATGCGAATGCGGGAACGCCGTGGCAGGAGGCCGCAGCGGAATCAGGAAAGGGGTGGTCAGCCCGCAGCGCGGGCAGGGGCAATGCGGTCAGCCGGAACCGTGCGCGATCAAGGCGCAGGCGGTGACGCGGTCAGCCTTGCGGCGGGGCTTGTCCGCGTTGGATGCGAAGACCGGGCGGCGCGCGCAACGGCGTGGCGGGCGCCGAATCGACCGCAGGCAGCGTCTCTGGCGGCAGCTCGGTCAAGGTAGCCATCAGGGCACCGATGGCGTCCACCCGCAGTACCGGCTGCTCGCGCAGCGGTTCGACGGCAGGGCGCGCACTGGCCATGCGGCGTGGTTTCGCCGGTGATTCTTCCTGCAGCCGGTGTTCACCGGCGGGGCGTTCTTCGGCAGGCTGCTGCAGCACCAGTGCGGCGGTACCGGGCAGTTGCGCTTCAACCAACGGCAGAGTGCCGAACAGCATCGACAGCAGGGCCAGCCACGCCAGTACCGTAACCAACGCAGGCCGCTGCCCACGCATGGCGGGGGCAAAGCTGCGGTGGCGGTGCGGATGGCGCAAGGTGGGATTCCGATCCAAGGCGCGCCGGCAGGTCCGGTGCGGCGGGGATTGTAGATAGCGTTTGTCACAAACGCAAATAGGAATGATTTACAGGTGTGGGGATCCGTCAGGTCTCGCTCCAGCGCCGCAACAGGTTGTGATACACCCCGGTCAACTGCAGCACCGCCCCCGGATCGGCACCGGTCACGCGCAGCTTTTCGATCGCGCCATCCATCTCAAGCAACATCCGCCGAGCACTGTCGTCGCGGACCATGCTCTGCACCCAGAAGAACGACGCCAGCCGTGCGCCCTGCGTTACCGGGTTGACCTTGTGCAGGCTGCTGGACGGGTACAGCACCAGGTCGCCAGCGGGCAGCTTCACCTCATGCTCGCCGTAGGTGTCGCTGATGACCAGCTCGCCGCCCTCGTAGTCCTCCGGCGCGTTGAGGAACAGCGTGCACGACACATCCGAACGCAGGTGACTGCGCTGGCCGTCCGTCCCCGTGATCATCACCGCGCCATCCACATGGAAGCCGTATTCGCCGCCGCCCTGGTAACGGTTGAAACGCGGCGGCAGGATCCGCAGCGGCAGTGCGGCGGCGAAGAACAGCGGGTGCCGTTCCAGCGCCGCCAGCACGATCCGGCCCAGCTCGGCCTTCAGCGGGGACGCGTCGGGCAACTGCTGGTTGCGTTTGACCTGCGCGCCCTGCACGCCCACGGTCTCGCGGCCGTCGGCCCAGTCCGCCGCCGCAAGCGCGCGCTGCAGGTGGGCCAGTTCGTTGGCGGTGAGGACATCGGGAACGTGCAGGAGCATGTCAGGTCCTTGGCGGGTTCAGAAGCGGAAGTCCGCGCTGAACAGCACGCTGCGCGGGGTACCCGGGGTGTAACGGTAGCCGCTCTTGTTGATCGCGGCCACATAGTCCTTGTCGAACAGGTTGTAGGCGTTCAAGCGAAGCACCAGGTGCTCGTTGATCTCGTACGAGGCCACCGCGTCGTACACCGTGTACGACTTGGTGAACGCCGGGGTGCCCACCGCACCATCGGTGCCACGGTGCATCTGGCCGGCGTAACGCACGCCGCCGCCCACGGTCAGGCCGAACGGGAAGGTGTAGCTGGTCCAGCTGGTGAAGGTGGCGCCGGGGGTGTAGGTCAGGTTGCGGGTGCCGTCCGCTGCCACGTTGGCGCCTTCCTCCACTTCGGTATCCAGGTGGCTGTAACCGGCCGATACCGACCAGTTGTCGGTGATGCGGCCCACTGTGGACACTTCGATGCCCTGCACCGACTTCTTGCCGGTCTGGGTGGGGTTGCCGGCATCGTCCAGCACCTGGGTGTTGATCTCGTTGCTGACTTCGGTCTTGAACAGCGCCACGTTGAAGGCCAGCGCATCATCGAGGAACGCCCACTTGGTCCCCACTTCCAGCGTCTTTGCCTTCTGCGGGTCCAGGCTGGGGTTGTCGGCGCTGCTCACCGAACTGCTCAGCTGGAAGTTGCTGCCGCCCGGGGGCTGCTGGGACAGCGCATAGTTGCCGTACAGGCTGACGATGTCGCCGACCTTGTACACCGCGCCCAGCTTCCAGTTGAGCAGGGTGTCGGAATGCTCCAGCGACGGATTGGGAACCACGGTGCCCACCGGGTTGCTGCCGCAGGCCGGGCCGCGCCCGCCGCATACCGACGCGCTCTGGTACTCGGTTTTGTAGTGGTCTGCGCGCAGGCCGGCGGTGACCAGGAAGCTGTCGGTGAAGTGCAGGGTGTCGAACAGGTACACCGAGGAGGTGGTGGTCTTGCCGCGGCTGTCGGCGCCGTTGTGCGCCCAGGTCAGGCCGGTGGCGTTCCAGTCCGGGTTGTACAGGTTGGCCGGCGACCAGGTGGTGCCGTTGGTGGCGGCCTGGCCGAAGCTCTTGAGCTCTTCGCGGGTGAACTCCACCCCGGTGCTCAGGTTGTGCACGATGGCGCCGGTGCTGAAGTCCGCGCGCAGGTTGAGCTGGTCGGTGAGGATGGTGTTCTGCTGGTCCTTGAAGGTCGGCAGGCTGCGCGCGATGGTGTAGGTGGCCAGGTTGTCGGGGGCGGTATAGCGGATGTTGCCGCTGGGCGCGCCGTTGGCCCCGCGGGTGCCGGTGCCCATGAACGCGGTGAGCATGTAGTCCTGGTCGGTGCGGCCCCAGCGTGCGGTGTTGGTCAGGCGCACGTTGTCGTTGAAGTCGTGCTCGATGCGGAAGGTGGCCATCTTCGCGGTGACATCGTCATGGTCGGCGCGGGTGCCGTAGAAGTTCTCCGGGTTCACCGGATGGCCGGCCAGCTGTTCCAGCGAGGGCTGCGGCGTCCAGCCGGGCAGGCCCAGGGTCGGCACGCCACCGTCGGGCACATTGTCCTGGTCCACGTACAGCAGGTTGAGGATGTAGCGGGTATTGGTGCCCAGCCCGAACGCCAGCGACGGCGCGATGCCCCAGCGCGAGTTGTTGACGTGGTCACGGCCCGGCTGGTCGCTGTCCTGCCACATGGCATTCAGGCGCAGCGCGCTGGTGGCGCCCAGGGTCTGGTTCCAGTCGGCAGTGCCGCGCAGTTGGCTGTCGCTGCCGGCGGCCAGCGTGCCGCTGACCGCGTCATGCAGGTTGGCCTGCTTGCTCACCATGTTGATCGAACCGGTGGGCGCGGAGCGGCCGTTGTCGGTGCCGGCCGGGCCCTTTGAAACTTCCACCTGTTCGGTGTTGAACACATCGCGCGAGATCGAGCCGACATCACGCACGCCGTCCACGAAGATGCTGCTGGAGGTGTCGAAGCCACGCATGAAAATGCTGTCGCCGGTAGTGGTGTTGCCGTTCTCGCCGACGTAGAACGTGCCTACGCCCGGGCTGTTGCGCAGGGCGTCGGTCAGCGTGGTGGCGCCCTGCTGGGTGAACAGGTCGCGGCTGATGATCTGGATGGTCTGCGGGGTGTCCTGCAGGGACTGGGTGAACTTGGGCGAGGCGACCTTGTCGACCTTGAGGCCGCGCGAGGCCTGCACCTGCACCTGGTCCAGCGTGCGCGGCGTGTCGCTGCTCGACTCGGCCTGGGCGGCAACCGGCAGCAGGGCCAGGCTGAGGCCGGTGACAAGGCTGGCGGTGGCCAAGCTGGCGGCACTGCGGGCGGGGGAGGGATGCTTGCGGCTCTTGATCATGGTGGTGGAAGACCTGGGAACGGATGGGGAATGCAGCGGGCGCACAGGGGATGCGCGCACGCGGGAGGCATGGACGGTCGATCGGATATGGAAAGGCGTGGTGCGGACAGCGGTCAGCGGCGCGCGAGGTGGAAGACCCGCGCGGCAGCGAATGACGGTAAATTAACAGAAACGATAATGATTCGCATCCAGCAACCTGCGCTGGGCATCACAGAATCGACCATAGGCCCATTCAGGTTTTCTATCGCTTGTGCCGTGACTCAGTCGCGGTCGTCGCGGGTCCAGACCCCGCCGTGTTCCAGCTTCACCGGGAACTTCGGCACCGGTGAATAGGCCGGCGCGCACAGGGCGCGGCCGTCGCGCACGTCGAAGCGCGCGCTGTGCAGCACGCATTCGATGCTGCCTTCTTCGATATTGAAGGTGCCCGAGGACAGCTCGAATTCCTCGTGGCTGCACTGGTCTTCAAGGGCGTACAGATCGCCGTCCAGGTTGAACACCACGATCGGCGTGCCGGTGACCTCATCGAAGGTGCTCTTCATTTCGCCGGGCAACAATTCGGCCGTGGCGCAGACGAAGGTCCAGGTCTCGCTCATGCGTGGGCCGCCAGCGGCTTTTCCAGGATTTCAAAGCGCAGGTCGTCGCGCTTGGGAATGCCGAAGCGCTCATCGCCATACGGAAACGGCTTCTTGATCCCGGTGCGCTGGTAGCCGCGACGCTCGTAGAAGGCGATCAGCTCATCGCGGATGTCGATCACCGTCATCTGCATGACCGGCATGCCCCATTCGCGCGCGGCGTGGGCTTCGGCGGCCTGCATCAACTGCTTGCCGATGCCGCCGCCCTGCTGCGCCGGGTCCACCGAGAACATGCCGAAGTAGCCCTTGCCATGGTCGTCGGCGATGTGGGCACAGGCCAGCAGCTGGCCGTCGCGTTCAGCCAGCAGGACGGTGCTGCGCGGGCGCTCGATATCCGCCTGCAGGCCGGTTGCGTCAATACGCGCACCGTCCAGCATGTCTGCTTCGGTGGTCCAGCCGGCGCGGCTGGCGTCGCCACGGTAGGCCGAAGTGACCAGGGTGATCAGGGCGGGAATGTCGGCCAGCGTGGCCGCACGGAAGGTCAGGGTGGTCATGGCGTCATTCTAGAGCCGGGCGACGGTGGCGGGTAGCAGCGCACGGCCGTCGGTCGTGCGCTACCGGCAGTCAGCCCAGGAGCTTGCGGACCTTGGTCAACGCTGCGATGAACCGCTCGATTTCCGCATGCGTGTTGTAGAACGCCAGCGATGCCCGGCACGTGGCCGCCACGCCGTAGTACTGCAGCAGCGGGTGCGCGCAGTGCTGCCCCGAGCGGATGGCAACGCCTTCCAGGTCCAGCAGGGTGGCCAGGTCGTGCGCATGCGCGCCTTCGATCAGGAACGACACTACCGCTGCCTTGTCCGGCGTGGTGCCGAAGATGCGCAGGCCATCGATCCTGTTCAGTTCTTCGGTGAAGTGCGCGAGCAGTTCGCCTTCACGCGCTTCCACATGCTCCAGGCCAAGCGATTCGAGGTAGTCCACGGCTACGCCCAGGCCGATGAAGCCGGCGATGTTCGGGGTGCCGGCTTCGAACTTGTGCGGGGCGTCGTTGAACACGGTGCCGTCGAAGCTCACTTCCTTGATCATCTCGCCGCCGCCGAGGAAGGGCGGCATGGCATCGAGGTGCTCACGCCTGGCCCACAGCGCACCGGTGCCGGTGGGGCCGCACATCTTGTGGCCGGTGATGGCGTAGAAGTCACAGCCGATGTTGGCGATGTCGACCTTGCGGTGCGGTACGGCCTGCGAGCCATCCACCACGGTGACGATGCCGCGCTTGCGTGCTTCACGGCAGATCTCGCGCACCGGGTTCACGGTGCCCAGCACGTTGGAGACATGCGCTACGGCGAGCAGCTTGACCTCGGGGGTCATCGCCTTGCGCAGGGCGTCCAGGTCCAGCGCGCCTTCCGGGGTGATTTCGGCTACGCGGAGGGTGGCGCCGGTGCGCTGGGCGACCAGCTGCCAGGGCACGATGTTGGCGTGGTGCTCCATGCGCGAGACCAGGATGACATCGCCGGCCTTCAGGCGCGGCAGGGCCCACGAGTAGGCCACCAGGTTGATCGCGAAGGTGGTGCCGCTGCACAGCACCAGCTCGCTGGCGCGCACGTTGAGGAAGCGCGCCAGCTTGGTGCGCGCACCTTCGTAGGCATCGGTGGCCTCGGTGCCGAGTGCATGTACCGCGCGGCTCACGTTGGCATTGTAGCGGCGGTAGTACTCGTCCACCGCGCCGATCACCTGCACCGGCTTCTGGCCGGTGTTGGCGTTGTCGAAGTACACCAGCGGCTTGCCGTGCACTTCCCGCATCAGCAGCGGGAAGTCCAAGCGCACGCGGTCCCAGTCGGGGGCGGCGACGGTGTCGGCCACCGGGCGCGGGGTGGAGAGATTCATGCCACGCCTGCCTTGGCCAGCGCGATGTCCAGCTGGCGGCGCAGCTGCTCGGTCAGGCGCGCGTCGAGCATGTTCAGCGGCTCGTGGCAGAACGCGGCGCTGAGCAGCTGCTGGGCCTGCTGGGCCGGCAGGCCGCGCGAGCGCAGGTAGAACAGCGCATTGGCATCGAGCTGGCCGACGGTGGCACCGTGGGCGGCCTTCACTTCGTCGGCGTCGATCACCAGCGTGGGCTGGGTATCGATTTCGGCGTCGGCGGAGAGCAGCAGGTTCTTGTTGGACAGGTTGGCGTCGGTGCCATCGGCGCCGGCACGGATATGGATGCCGCCGTGGAAGACCACGCGGCTGCGGTTGGCGGCCACGCCGCGCCACACCATTTCCGAGGCGGTATCGCGCGCGATGTGTTCGATGCCCAGGCGGGTATCGACGTGGCGGCGGCCGTTGCCGAGCAGCACGCCATTGGCGGTCAGCTGGGCGTTGTCGCCTTCCAGGCGCACGTTGAGCTCGTGGCGGCTCAGTGCGGCGCCCAGCTCCAGGTCCACGCGGCGGTACTGCGCGTTTCGGGCCAGCACGGCGTCGGTGCGCAGCAGGGCGGTGGCGCGGCTGCCGTCGGCCTGCACGCGGGCATGCGAGAGCACCGCGTCCTGGGCCAGGTGCACGTGCACCAGGGTGTTGCCCAGGTGTGCGGCGTCGCCCGCATCCAGGTGATGCTCGACCACGCCGAGCGCGGCACCGGCACGCAGTTCGATCAGGTGGCGGTGATGCCAGGCCAGGTCGCTGCCACCCGCGGCGCTGATGAAGACCAGCTGCAGCGGGGTGTCGACCTGCACGCCGTCATCCACGCGCACCAGCACGCCTTCATCGGCGAGGGCGGCGTTGAGGCGGGCGAAGATCTCTTCGCTGCGCTCGAAGCGGCGGCCAAGGAAACGCAGGGCGTCGTCACCGGCGGCCAGCGCCGAGGACAGGGTCTGCACCTGCACGCCGGCCGGCAGCGCGGATACATCGCTGTGCGCGGCGGATGGGCGGCCGTTGACGAACACCAGCCGCGGCGACGGAATGTCGGCCAGCAGGGCAGGGTCGATCCCGGGCGCGGCCAGTGGCGCGGGCTGGAACGTGCGGCGTTCGAGCTGGCGCAGGGAGGTGTACTTCCAGGCTTCGCTGCGCGGACCGGGCAGGCCCGCCTGCAGGGCAGCATCGAGTTCGGCGCGGCGGGCGTCGCTGCCGCAGAAACCGGCGGCGAGGGAGTCGAGCAGGGCGCTCATCAGACCGCTGCCTCCGGCACCACGCGGTCCTTCAGGAAGTGGTAGCCGTGGGCTTCCAGTTCCAGGGCCAGCTCGGGGCCGCCGCTCTGCACGATTTTGCCATCGGCCAGCACATGCACCACGTCCGGCTTGATGTAGTCGAGCAGGCGCTGGTAGTGGGTGATGACCAGGAACGAGCGGTCCGGCGAGCGCAGCGCGTTGACGCCGTCGGCCACGCTCTTGAGCGCATCGATGTCCAGGCCGCTGTCGGTCTCGTCGAGGATCGCCAGCTTCGGCTCGAGCACGGCCAGCTGGAAGATCTCGTTGCGCTTCTTTTCGCCACCGGAGAAGCCTTCGTTGACGCCACGGTGCAGCAGTTCGTCCTTCAGGTGCAGCACGGCCAGCTTCTGGCGCACCAGCTTGAGGAACTGCATGGAATCGAGTTCTTCCTCGCCGCGCGCCTTGCGCTGGGCGTTGAGCGCGGCGCGCAGGAAGTAGGTGTTGTTCACGCCGGGAATTTCCACCGGGTACTGGAAGGCCAGGAACAGGCCGGCGGCGGCGCGCTCTTCCGGCGCCAGCTCCAGCAGGTCGCGGCCTTCGAACTGGACGCTGCCTTCGCTGACGTCATAGCCTTCGCGGCCGGCCAGCACGTTGCCCAGCGTGGACTTGCCCGCGCCGTTGGGGCCCATGATGGCGTGCACCTGGCCGGGCTTCACGTCCAGCGACAGGCCCTTGAGGATTTCCTTGTCGCCGATGCGGGCGTGGAGGTTTTCAATCTTCAGCATGGTTGTCAGTTTTCGTCGCTAATATTGGGATGGGGAGATGCGTCAGCGGTTTGCGCGGTACAGAGATCGGAGAGTCTCCTGATCGCGTCTTTTCGAGTGCTGAAGCAAAGGATGGGGCCCGTTAGAACAACAAAAGCGGAAGCAAATATGCCGACAATCAGAACGACCTTGAATTGCGGCAGTTCCAAATAGGCCTTCGTAAACGCAAACATCAATCCAAGCGCAGGGATCGAAGCGATGAATGTGCCTACCAACCACTGATTGCCTCTGGCTAAATCCACCTTGGCAAGCTCAAGCTGAACGTCGCGATTAAGATGGGTATATCGCTTGGCACGCGTCTCAATGAATCTCGCAATCATCCGACCGATCCTTCCAACGAAACGTCCAGCAGTTTCTTCGCTTCCACCGCAAACTCCATCGGCAGCTCCCGGAACACCTGCTTGCAGAAGCCATCCACGATCATCGACACCGCGTTTTCCTGGTCGATGCCGCGCGCGCGGCAATAGAACATCTGGTCATCGGAAATCTTCGACGTAGTGGCTTCGTGCTCCACCGTAGCGCTCGGGTTCTTCACCTCGATGTACGGGAAGGTGTGCGCGCCGGAGGTCTTGCCGATCAGCAGCGAATCGCACTGGGTGTAGTTGCGCGCGCCATCGGCATTGCGGTCCACCTTGACCAGGCCGCGGTAGGTGTTCTGGCCGCGGCCGGCGCTGATGCCCTTGCTGATGATCTTGCTTTTGGTGCGCTTGCCGATGTGGATCATCTTGGTGCCGGTGTCGGCCTGCTGGCGGTGGTGGGTCAGCGCCACGGAGTGGAACTCGCCCACCGAATCGTCGCCCAGCAGCACGCAGGACGGGTACTTCCAGGTGATCGCCGAACCGGTCTCGACCTGGGTCCAGGTGACCTTGCTGCGCGCGCCACGGCATTCGGCACGCTTGGTGACGAAGTTGTAGATGCCGCCCACACCGTTCTCGTCGCCGGGGTACCAGTTCTGCACGGTGGAGTACTTGATCTCGGCATCGTCCAGCGCCACCAGCTCGACCACCGCGGCGTGCAGCTGGTTCTCATCGCGCATCGGCGCGGTGCAGCCTTCCAGGTAGGACACGTACGCCTTGTCTTCGCAGATGATCAGGGTGCGCTCGAACTGGCCGGTGTGGCCGGCGTTGATGCGGAAGTAGGTGCTCAGCTCCATCGGGCAGCGCACGCCCTTGGGAATGAACACGAAGCTGCCATCGGAGAACACGGCCGAGTTCAGCGCGGCGAAGTAGTTGTCGCCGACCGGCACCACGGTGCCCAGGTACTGCTTGACCAGTTCGGGGTGCTCCTTGATGGCTTCGGACATGGAGCAGAAGATCACGCCCTTCTCGGCCAGTTCCTTGCGGAAGGTGGTGCCGACCGAAACCGAGTCGAACACCGCGTCCACGGCCACGCCGGCCAGCCTGGCGCGCTCGTGCAGCGGCACGCCCAGCTTGTCGTAGGTGTCCAGCAGTTCCTTGGGCACGTCATCCAGCGAGGCGTACTTCGGGCCCTTCGGCGCGGAGTAGTAGCTGAGCGCCTGCAGGTCGATGGCGGCGATCTGCAGCTTGGCCCAGTTCGGCATCGGCATGGTCAGGAAGTGGCGGTAGGCGTCCAGGCGCCACTGCGTCATCCACTCCGGCTCGTCCTTCTTGGCCGACAAGGCACGGATGGTGTCCTCGTCCAGGCCGGGCGGCAGCGAATCCGATTCGATGTCCGTGATGAAGCCGGCCGAATACTTGCGGCCGAGCTGCTCGTGGATCTCGCGGTTGGGGGTGTCGCCGGGGGCGACGGTGTCGAGGGTATCGGTGGCCATGGGGGCTGCCTGTGGATCAGGAGACGACATCCGCCGCGATCACGCGGCGGGTGGCATCAACAAGGGGAAGAGGGGGCAGGATCTGCGCCAGGGTGACCTTGCGCAGTGCGTCGGACACCACGTCGTTGATCAGCCGCCAGCTGCTGCGCGCGCCGCATTGCAGCTCGCGTCCGCACTGGCTGTGGTCGTGCGCGCACTCGGTCAGGCCCAGCGGGCCCTCCATGGCTTCGACGATCTCGAACAGGCTGATCTGGTCGGGGCGGCGGGTCAGCCGGTAGCCGCCGCGCACGCCGCGCAGGCCTTCCACCAGCCCGGCCTGCGCCAGCGGCTTGAGCAGCTTGCTCACGGTGGGCGGCTCGAGGCTGGCGAATTCGGCCAGTTCGGTCGCGCTGAGTACCTCGCCCGGGCGAGCGGCAAGGACGGTCAGGACGACGGTGGCGTAATCGGTAAGCTTGGTAACGCGGAGCATGGGGAGGGCAGAGCCATAAAGCGGACTGAAATTGTACGCTTTTATGCTGGCGCTTCCAACCCAGCCTGTTCAGCTGGTCACAATCACAAAGATTAAGCGAGAATCGACCATCCCAACGTAACGGCCAGCCAGATGCCCAAGAAGATCCAAGCCCGCAAGTCCACCATTCACGGCAACGGCGTGTTCGCGCTGGCGCCGCTCAAGAAGGGTGAGCGGGTCATCCAGTACAAGGGCCTGCTGCGCAGCCACGCCGACGTGGATGCCGATGATACCGGGGATGTGGAAAGCGGCCACACCTTCCTGTTCACCCTGAATGACGATTACGTCATCGATGCCAACTACAAGGGCAACGATGCGCGCTGGCTCAACCACAGCTGCGACGCCAACTGCGAGGCGGTCATCGAGGAAGCCGAGGGCGACAACCGCCGCGAGGACAAGGTGTTCATCGAGGCCATCAAGGACATCAAGCCCGGCGATGAGCTGACCTACAACTACGGCATCACCCTGGCCGAGCGCCACACCGCGCGCCTGAAGAAGATCTGGGAGTGCCGCTGCGGCTCGAAGAAGTGCACCGGGACGATGTTGCAGCCCAAGCGCTGAAGGCGCTTGGGCGGGTAGCGCCGGCCGTTGGCCGGCCCATGCATGAAATGCGTTTCCCGAGGGCCGGCCAACGGCCGGCGCTACCGATTATTTGCCCAGCACCCCGGCCGGCACCAGCGCGCCCAGATCCTGGTTGAAGGTGACCACCAGCTTGCCGTTCTGGACCTGGGCCGACTGCACCTGCAGCGCGCCGAGCAGGGCGCCTACGGTCGGGTCGATCTTGTAGATCGGCTCGCGCCGGGCGTAGTCGACCAGGAACGTGTTGAGCAGGCCGCGGGTACGCGAATCGAGCTTGCCGCCGTTGTTGGCCGGGGTGAAGTCGTCCACCGTGGGCTGGTCCAGGTGGAAGCCCTGGGTCTGCGCGTCGTAGCGCAGGCCGCTGCTCAGCTTCACTTTACCCAGCGGTGCGGGGGCGCTGCCGGCGGTGGCCAGTGCCACGTCGAAGCCAAGATCGAGGCGGTTGCCCTGTGGCAGGGTGAGCTTGGGGTGGCTCATGGTCATCGCGATCAGGCCGCCAAGGGCGTCCTGGGTGCGCGGGAAGCTGCCGTCCAGGTACTGCTGGACATCGGTGGCGCCGACCGACAGTTCGCGGCCGGAGATGCTCGGCGCCGCCTGTGCGCCGACGGCGGCGGCAATGAGAACGGTGCAGGCGGCAATGCGGGTGAGCAGGGGGCGTAGCTTCATGATGGCCGGGCGCTGGAGGGAGACGTTGACACGATAGCGCGTTGGGCTGAATCGGCGCTTCATGGGAGCGGGTACGGTTTGCGCTCAGCCACGCAGGGCGTGGCTCTACCGAGTGCGGCTGCCGCGGACGCGTAGCGCCACGCCCTGCGTGGCTGGCGCTAATCCAGCGCGGGTTGCAGCGAGGCGCTGAGTATTTCCCAGCCGCTGCCGTCGGGGCGAGGCTGCAGGCGGTACCAGCCCTGGACGCGGAAGGTTCCGGTAGCGGTGATGGCGCGGACGCGGACCGGCACTTCGCGCAGGCGTGAGGGCTGGGCAGTGTCGCGGGCAATGGGACTGTCGGTATCCACGCGCAGGTTGCGCAGGTCCTGGATGTCGCGCAGCACCGCGTCGTCGGGGCGGGTGCTGGTGCGTCCGCCGCTCCAGTAGGCGTCCGAAGCGCGGCGGTCGCTGTCCAGCAGGGCATACATGTAATTGCGTACCGTGGTTCCCTCATCGACCGCGCCCGGCGCGACCGCGCTCAGCACGGGTGTCGCCACGTTGGCCAGTTCGGCGGCCGTAGGCGACGCATCGTCGCCAGGCGGCGCGGTCGCCGTGGGCTCGGTTTCCTCATGCGCGCTGCTGGCGACCGGATCGGGCTGGCAGGAACACCCGGCAAACAGCAGCGGCAACAGGAACACGATTCGACGCATGGCACACCCTCCCCGGTGGAGGGAAGAGTGTAGCGGTGGTTCAGGGCGCGCGCTGGATCGCATCCAGGGCGCTGAGTACTTCGTCCAGTTTCGGCTGCAGTGCGGTCAGTGGGTGCGTGGGCTCTTCGGCATGGCGGCGCGCCAGGTCCTGCAGGAGCTGGGTGGCGACGATGGCCGCGGCGCGCTCGTCGCCGCTCAGGCCGGCGTGGCGGCGGGCGGCTTCCAGCAGCCGCATCCAGTCCTGCTGGGCGCGGTGTTCCAGTTCGATCGTGCAGCGTCCGCTGCACTGCAGCCCGTCCTTTTCGATCGGGGTAACGGTGATGCGATAGCGTTGCGAGGGGCTGGCCATGGCGGTGCACTGTGGGGGGATGGCCCACCTTAGGCGTGGCGACGGGGCCGGGCGACAGGCGCGGCCGCACGCAGTGTTCCACCCTGTGCGTTCCGGTGCTGGACGCACCGGCCGCGAGGGCCGTGGTGGCTGGGTTTGCGCGGGCAGGCGCGGCGCGGGGAGGGTTTGGCAACGCTGTGTTTCGCCGCCCGGGCGATGCCCAAAAAAGAACGGGACGGCCATGGCCGTCCCGTCCGGGTGCTGCAGGAAGCGCGCTGATTACAGCGCGGCGTCCTTGAGCTTCTTGAGCGGACGCACCTTCAGCTTGGTGGTGGCCGGCTTGGCGGCGAACCACTGCTCTTCCTTGGTGAACGGGTTGATGCCCTTGCGCTTCGGCTTGGCCGCAACGCTGACGGTGGTGATCTTCAGCAGGCCTGGCAGGGTGAAGCTGCCCGCGCCCTTCTTGTGTACCGAGGAGGCCACTGCGGTTTCCAGCGAGGCCAGCACAGCGCGGACGTCCTTGGCGACAACGCCAGAGGCTTCGACGATGTGTGCAACCAGGCCGGACTTGGTCAGCACTTCCTTGATCGGCTTCGGAGCTGCCGGCTTTGCGGCGGCCTTCGTAGCGACTTTCTTCACTGCCTTCTTCGGGGCAGCCTTCTTAGCGGTCTTTGCCATGGTTTCCTGTTCCGTGATCGGTTGGTTGGGTGGTCGCGCCGAACCCATCGGCAACCGAAATGTAGGGCAACAATGCGGCCGCGCCAATAGGCAATCGCATAAAAGTTCGGGTTTTCTGCGTTTTCGGTTACTGCAGTGCATCAGGACATGCCCGGAAATGTGGTCGCCGCGCACGCCCTGGACCGGGACCGGTCCGCCGGAGTCCCTGCCATCGGAGGCTGGAAATGGCTTGGAAACAGCCTCTTTCGGCGCGGCGGCGCGGAATGGCCAGGGGTGCTGCCGCGAACCGGCGCGTCCACTCGACGCAGTCCGGCCCGGCCAGACACGGTGCTAACGCCCGCCGGTCTAACCTGCAGTGGCCATTCACCCACAGAGGAAGAACCGATGGGCATTTCGCGTCACGCCACCGCGCACTGGGAAGGTGACCTCAAGACAGGCAAGGGACAATTGAGCACGCCGCAGAGCGGCCTGCTGGACAAGACCCGCTATGCCTTCAGCAGCCGCTTCGGCGATGAAAAGGGCACCAACCCGGAAGAGCTGATTGCCGCCGCGCATGCCGGCTGCTTCACCATGGCGCTGTCGGCCAAGCTCACCGAAGCCGGCTTCGTGCCCACCTCGCTGGACACCGAAGCCAAGGTCGACCTGTCGATGGAGGGCGGCCCGCAGCTTTCGCAGATCACCCTGAAGGTCAAGGCGGTCGTGCCGGGCATCGACGCCGCGCAGTTCCGCGAGATTGCAGACGACGCCAAGCAGAACTGCCCGGTGTCCAAGGCGCTGAGTGCGGTGCCGACCAGCCTGGAGGCGGAGCTGGCCGGTTGATGTCGGATGTCAGGGGGCGGGCTGCCCGCCCCCCGTAGCGACACGCCACGCGTGTCCCACGTGGTGTCATGGATCGCGCAGGACACGCGTGGCGTGTCCCTACCAGGTGATCTGCCCCGCTATCACCGTCTGCACCTGGCCGCCGGACCAGACCTCGCCTTGCGCATCCACATGCAGGGTCAGGCGTGCGTCGTGGCCTACCTCGCGACCCTGGCTGACCACATAGCTTCCATCGCGCCCGGGCAGGGCACCGCGACTGTCCAGCCACGCAGCCAGAACGGCATTGGCCGCACCTGACGCCGCATCCTCGAAGCGACGGCCATTGCCGACGAAGGCACGTACCGCCAGGTCGAACGCACCGCCCACGCTGCGCGCATAGGCGAACACGCCCATGCTGTCGGTGCCCTCGGCCAGTGCCGCGATGGCGTCCCAGTCCGGCGACAGCGCGCGCAACGCGGCTTCGTCGGCCAGTTCCACCACCCACCAGCTGCGGCCGCCGGCCATGCGTGCCGGTGGCAAGCCGCCCAGCGGCCAGCCGGCCAACGCGGCCTGCAGGCGCGGATCGCCCGCCGTAGTCACCTCGGCCACCGACGCGCGCGGTGTGCGGATGGCGATGCTGCGCGCGGCACCTTCACCCACCACCCGCAGCGGCAGGGCGCCGGCGATGCCGTCCTGCACCAACACACCGTCCACCGGCGCGGCCAGGCCGGCGTCCAGTACCGCATGCGCGGTGCCTACGCTGGGGTGGCCGGCGAACGGCACTTCCTTCTGCGGGCTGAACATGCGGATGCGGTAGCTGGCCCCTGGTGCCCGCGGGGGGAACACGAACGTGGTTTCCGGCAGGCGGGTCCAGCGGGCGATGGCCTGCATGCGCGCGTCGTCCAGGCCCTCCGCGTCCAGTACCACGGCCAGCGGATTGCCGGCGCCGGGATAAGGGGAAAACACGTCAAGCTGGAGGAAGCGGCGGGTGGTCATGGCAGGTCGGTCGGGTAGCACGGCCGGGCAGCTTAACAAGGGCGCGCCGGGCATTTCCGGCAGGGCAGCCATTGCCGCCGCGCAGGCCCTGCCGGGGCGTGGCTTGGCATAGAATCAGAGGTTCGGCCCGGCGTGCCGGGTCGATCCCCCCACTACCTACCCATTCTTACCTCCATGTCAGCTTCCCCCCTTGTCGATCGCTGGATCGTACTGAAGTTCGGCGGCACCTCCGTGTCGCGCCGTCACCGCTGGGACACGATCGGGAAGCTGGCGAAAAAACGTGCGGAAGAAACCGGCGCGCGCGTGCTGGTGGTGGTGTCGGCCCTGTCGGGGGTGACCAATGAACTGACCGCGATCGCCGATGGCGCCACCGACAGCCGCGCCCGCGTGGATGCGCTGGTGGCGCGCCACCGCGGGTTCCTGGCCGAGCTTTCGCTCGACGCCGGCGCGCTGGATGTGCGCCTGGCCGCGCTGCAGGGGCTGCTGGATGACCCGCGCGCCGCGGCGCGCCCGCTGGAATGGCAGGCCGATGTGCTGGGCCAGGGCGAACTGCTGTCCTCCACCCTCGGCGCGGCCTACCTGCATGCCAGCGGCCTGGATTTCGGCTGGATGGATGCACGCGAATGGCTGCAGGCGCTGCCGCCACAGCCCAACCAGAGCGACTGGTCGCAGCGCCTGTCGGTCAACTGCCAGTGGCGTTCGGACGCCGAGTGGGCCGCCGGCTTCCGCGCCCAGCCGACCCGGATGCTGATCACCCAGGGCTTCATCTCGCGCCACGCCGATGGCGGCACCGCCATCCTCGGCCGCGGCGGCTCGGACACTTCGGCCGCCTACTTCGGCGCGCTGCTGGGGGCCAGCCGTGTGGAAATCTGGACCGACGTGCCGGGCATGTTCAGCGCCAACCCCAAGGATGTGCCCGACGCGCGCCTGCTGACCCGCCTGGACTATTACGAAGCGCAGGAAATCGCCACCACCGGCGCCAAGGTGCTGCACCCGCGCTCGATCAAGCCGTGCCGCGATGCGGGCGTGCCGATGGCGATCCTGGACACCGAACGCCCCGAATTGCCGGGCACCAGCATCGACGGCAACGCCGCACCGGTGCCGGGCGTGAAGGCGATCAGCCGCCGCAACGGCATCGTGCTGGTGTCGATGGAAGGCATCGGCATGTGGCAGCAGGTCGGCTTCCTGGCCGATGTGTTCGGGCTGTTCAAGAAGCACGGGCTGTCGGTGGACCTGATCGGTTCGGCCGAAACCAACGTCACCGTGTCGCTGGATCCGTCCGAGAACCTGGTCAATACCGATGTGCTGGCCGCGCTGTCGGCCGACCTGTCGCAGATCTGCAAGGTCAAGATCATCGTGCCGTGCGCGGCGATCACCCTGGTCGGGCGTGGCATGCGTTCGCTGCTGCACAAACTTTCGGACGTGTGGGCGACCTTCGGCCGCGAGCGCGTGCACATGATTTCGCAGTCGTCCAACGACCTCAACCTGACCTTCGTCATCGATGAAGCCGACGCCGATGGCCTGCTGCCGATCCTGCACGCCGAGCTGATCGACAGCGGTGCGATGCCGGTGGAAGAGGGCGAGGTGTTCGGCCCGCGCTGGCGCGAAATCGCCGGCACGGTCCGCCCGCGCGAGACCGCCTGGTGGCGCGGCCAGCGTGAGCACCTGCTGCACCTGGCCCAGGCCGGCACGCCGCGCTACGTGTACAACCTGGCCACGGTGCGTGCCCGCGCCCGCGCGCTGGCCGCGATCAAGCCGATCGACCAGCGGTATTACGCCATCAAGGCCAACAGCCACCCCGCGATCCTGGAGTTGCTGGAGCTGGAAGGCTTCGGCCTGGAATGCGTGTCGCATGGCGAACTCAAGCACGTGTTCAACGTGCTGCCGACGCTGTCGCCGCGGCGGGTGCTGTTCACCCCCAGCTTCGCGCCGCGTACCGAATATGAAGCGGCGTTCGCGCTGGGCGTGACGGTCACCGTGGACAACGTGGAAGCCCTGCAGCGCTGGCCGGACCTGTTCCGCAACCGCGAACTGTGGCTGCGCGTGGATCTGGGCCGCGGCGAAGGCCACCATGCCAAGGTCCGCACCGGTGGCAAGGACTCCAAGTTCGGCCTGCCGATCGCCCGCGTGGACGAGTTCGTGCGCCTGGCCGAAGCGCTGGGTACCCGCGTGGTCGGCCTGCATGCGCACCTGGGCAGCGGCGTGGAAACGGCGCAGCACTGGCGGCTGATGTGCGATGAACTGGCCGGTTTCGCGCGCCGGATCGGCAGCGTGGAAACCATCGATATCGGGGGGGGATTGCCGATTCCGTACAGTGCCGACGACGAGCCGTTCGACCTGGACGCCTGGGCCGTGGGCCTGGCCGAGGTCAAGGCGGTACACCCGGCGTTCCGCCTGGCGATCGAACCGGGCCGTTACCTGGTGGCCGAATCGGGCGTGCTGCTCACCACCGCCACCCAGGTGGTGGAGAAGGATGGCATCCGTCGCGTGGGCCTGGATGCGGGCATGCACACGCTGATGCGCCCGGCGCTGTATGACGCCTGGCATGACATCGAGAATCTCAGCCGCCTGGGCGGATATTCCGAGGCATTGTTCGATGTGGTCGGGCCGATCTGCGAATCCAGCGATGTGTTCGGCAAGCGCCGCCGCCTGCCGGTATCCACCGCGCCCGACGACGTGATGCTGATCGCCGATGCCGGCGCCTACGGCTACGTCATGGCCAATACCTACAACCAGCGCGAGCTGCCGCGCGAGGACGTCATCGACGATGTGCCCTGAGCGCCTCCCGTTGGTTCCCTTATTGCCTCACCGGACACCCCATGACTGCTTTCGATAAACACCAGGTTGCCTGCTTCCGCTTCGTCCGCTGCGACTTCGCCGCGGATACCGGCGTGGCGCAGCTGGTCTACGCCTTCGACAACGGCCCGGAGCTGGTCGAGACGGTCAGCATTCCCGGCGCGCCGTTCGTGCTGGACGACGCCCGCGCCGACGCCGTGCAGCGGGCGCTGCGCCTGCTGCACCTGTTCGCCGGCGTCAGCTATTACAAGGCCGCCGTGCCGGAGCAGGTGCGGATCGACAGCTACAGCATCGATGCCGACACCGCTGCGCTGGTGGAAACGGTGTACCTCAACGGGCTGGGCGAATTTGCCTACCGCAACGGGCTGAACCTGCGCGGGCGGTTCCGCCTGCCGGTGGAAGGCGAGGCGGTCAAGGCGGCAGCCGTGGACCTGCGCGGGCACGCGCTGGTGGCCATCGGCGGCGGCAAGGATTCGCTGGTCAGCATTGAAGCGCTGCGCACGCTGGGCATCGCCGAAACGGTGACCTGGATCGGTGGCTCGCAGCTGATCCGCGCCTGCGCCGAGCGTACCGGCCTGCCGATGCTCAACATCGGCCGTACCCTGGCCCCGGAGTTGTTCGAGCTCAACCGCCAGGGCGCGTGGAACGGGCATATCCCGGTCACCGCGGTGAACTCGGCGATCATGGTGCTGGCCGCGCTGCTGCAGGGCGTGGACCAGGTGGTGTTCTCCAACGAGCGCTCGGCCAGCTACGGCAGCCAGATTCCGGGCACCGGTGAAGTGAACCACCAGTGGTCCAAGGGCTGGGCCTTCGAGCAGGCCTTCGGCGAACACCTTGAGAAGCATGTGGCGGCGGATCTGCAGTACTACTCCCTGCTGCGCCCGCTGTCGGAGCTGGCGGTGGCACGCCAGTTCGCCAAAACCGATTTCTACGACGCGCATTTCTCCAGCTGCAACCGCAACTTCCACATCCTGGGCGAGCGCCCGGTGAACCGCTGGTGCGGCGTCTGCCCGAAGTGCCACTTCGTGTTCCTGGCCCTGGCGCCGTTCATGCCCAAGACCCGGCTGGTGCGCATCTTCGGCCGCAACCTGCTGGACGACCTGGAACAGGCCGGTGGCTTCGACGCGCTGCTGGAATTCCAGGACCACAAACCGTTCGAATGCGTGGGCGAAGGCCGCGAATCGCGTGCGGCCATGGCGACCCTGGCCACGCGCCCGGAATGGAACGAAGACGCGCTGGTGAAGCGCTTCATCCAGGAGATCCAGCCGCAGCTGGACGGCGCCGAGCTGCAGATCGACCCGTTGCTGGTGCTGGAAGGCGAGCACCGCATTCCGGCGGCGATCTGGGAGCGCCTGCGTGCGAATTTCGCAGCTTGAAGGCAAGCGTGTAGCGCTGTGGGGCTGGGGGCGTGAGGGGCGTGCGGCGTTCGCCGTGCTCAGCCAGCGCCTGCCCGCGTTGCCGCTGACCCTGTTCTGCCCCGAGGCCGAGGCTGCCGTGGCGCGTGCCGAGGCCGGCAGTGCGCTGCAGGTGCGTTCAGATGTCACTGGCGATGCGCTGGCCGCGTTCGAGGTGGTGATCAAGTCGCCGGGCATCAGCCCTTATGGCGAGGCGGCCGTTGCGGCGGCCGGGCGCGGCACGCAGTTCATCGGCGGCACCTCGCTGTGGTTTGCCGAACATGCCGATGCCGAGGGCACCGTGCGCGACACCGTGTGCGTGACCGGCACCAAGGGCAAGAGCACCACCACTTCGCTGTTGGCCCACCTGCTGCGCGCCTCGGGTGCGCGCACCGCGCTGGTCGGCAACATCGGCCTGCCGCTGCTGGAAGTGCTGGATCCGCAGCCCGCGCCGGCGTACTGGGCGGTGGAGCTGTCCAGCTACCAGACCGGCGAGGTGGCCCGCAGCGGCGCGCACCCGCAGGTGGCGGTGGTGCTGAACCTGTTCCCTGAACATCTGGATTGGCACGGCAGCGAAGCGCGCTATATCGAAGACAAGCTGGCGCTGGTGACCGGCGCGGCACCGCGCATCGCGGTGCTCAACGCGGCCGATCCGCACCTGGCCGCGCTGACCCTGCCGGACAGCGAGGGGGTGTGGTTCAACCAGCCCGACGGCTGGCATATGCGCGGGGAGTGGGTGTATCGCGGCGGGCAGGCGGTATTCGACACGGCCCATACGCCGCTGCCGGGCCGGCACAACCGCGGCAACCTGTGCGCGGTGCTGGCGGCGGTGGAAGCGCTGGGCCTGGACGCGGTGGCATTGGCCCCGGCGGTGCAGGAGTTCCGCCCGTTGCCGAATCGGTTGCAGACCATCGGTTCGCGCGGCGGCGTGCGCTTCGTCAACGATTCGATCAGCACCACGCCCCATGCGAGCCTGGCCGCGCTGGAGTGTTTCGCCGGCCAGCGCATCGCGCTGCTGGTGGGCGGGCATGACCGTGGGCTGGACTGGCAGGATTTCGTTCAGCACATGGCGCACGACGTGCCGCCGGTGCAGATCGTCACCATGGGCGCGAATGGCCCGCGCATTCATGCGCTGCTGCAGCCGCTGGCGGATGCCGGGCGATTTGGGCTGCAGGCGGCGGCGGATCTGGATGAAGCGGTGCGCCTGGCCTGTGCCGCGCTGGGCGCGCAGGGCGGGGTGGTGTTGATGTCGCCGGGGGCACCGAGCTACGGCGTTTACCGCGATTACGTCGCCCGCGGCCGGCATTTCGCTGAACTGGCCGGGTTCGATCCGGACCAGATCACCGCGATTCCCGGCATCGGCATCGCCTGACCCATTGGACACGCATGGCGGTTCGTGGACGTGTCCGGCATGGCTTTGACACGCCATGCGTGTCAAAGCCATGATCCTGCGCACGTACACGAGCCATGCGTGTCAAAGCCACGCCGAACACGCCCGCGCACCGCCATCCGCCGGGCCCCCACGGCATCACATACCCTGTGCTTACATAAGGCCTCTTTCCGAAGGAGCAGGCGCATGAAGCAGCAATGGCAGTGGGGTGCGGCACTGGTGCTGGGCATGACGGCGTTGCCGGCGCTGGCCGCGATGCAGGCCAAACCGGTCGAATGGAAGCACGACGGCACCACCTTCAGTGGCGTGCTGGTCTACGACGACGAAGACAGCGACAAGCGCCCCGGCCTGGTGATGGTGCCGAACTGGAAGGGCGTGAACGAATCGGCCATTGCCAAGGCCAAGCAGCTGGCCGGCGACGACTACGTGGTACTGGTGGCCGATGTCTACGGCAAGGACGTGCGCCCGAAGACCGATGCCGAGGCTGGCCCGGTGGCGACCAAACTTCGGAATGACCGCCCGCTGCTGCGTGCCCGCGCGCTGAAGGCGCTTGAGGTGCTGAAGGCGCAGGCCGGCAACGCGCCGCTGGACGCCTCGAAGATCGGTGCGGTCGGCTTCTGCTTCGGCGGCACCACCGTGCTGGAACTGGCCCGCGCCGGCGCGCCGCTGGCCGGCGTGGTCAGCCTGCATGGTGGGCTGGGCTCGCCGCTGCCGGCCAAGGCCGGTGGCACGCATCCGTCGGTGCTGGTGCTCAATGGCGCCGACGACAAAGGCGTGAGCAAGGAAGACATTGCCGGCTTCGAGCAGGAAATGAACACGGCCAAGGTCGATTGGGAGTTCACCAACTACAGCGGCGCGGTGCACTGCTTCGCCGAAGCCGACGCCAACAACCCGCCGGGCTGCCTGTACAACGAGCGGGCGGCGAAGCGGGCGTGGAAGAGCCTGGATACGTTCTTCGAGGGGTTGTTCGACAAGCGGTAATCGGTGGCTGGGAATCGGTAGCGCCGGCCGTTGGCCGGCCCAGGCGGTACGTGGGCCGGCCAACGGCCGGCGCTACCGGAGGTCCCGCCTTAGTGCGAGCGCTGCACCGCGTAGCGGGCCAGGCCGCGCAGGGCGGCCACCGCATCGTTGTCGGCCAGGCCGTCGAGCGCGCGCTCGGCGGCATCGGCGTATTCCTCGGCGCGGCGGCGGCTGTATTCCAGCCCACCGGTGGCGTGGATGGCGGCCAGCACTTCCGGCATCGCCTCGGCCTCGCCGTTCTGGACGATGCCGCGCAGGCGCTCGCGGGTGGTGGCATCGGAATGGGCCATGGCGTGGATCAGCGGCAGGGTAGCCTTGCCCTCTGCCAGGTCGTCGCCCAGGTTCTTGCCCAGCTCATCGGCATTCGCCGAATAGTCCAGCACGTCGTCGGCGATCTGGAACGCGTAGCCCAGCTGCATGCCGTAGTCATACAGGGCCTGCTGGGTGGTCGCGTCCACGCCACTGGCCAGCGCACCCAGGCGGGTGCCGGCGGCAAACAGCACCGCGGTCTTGCGCTCGATCACCCGCAGGTAGGCCGCTTCGTCGGTATCCGGGTTGTGCACGTGCAGCAGTTGCAGCACTTCGCCTTCGGCGATGCGGTTGGTGGTGTCGGCCAGGATCTGCATGACCGGCATGCGGTCCAGTTCGACCATCAGCTGGAAGCTGCGCGAGTACAGGAAATCGCCGACCAGCACGCTGGGGGCGTTGCCCCACAGCGCATTGGCGGTGCTGCGGCCGCGCCGCAGGCTGGATTCGTCCACCACGTCGTCGTGCAGCAGGGTCGAGGTGTGGATGAACTCGATGATCGCCGCCAGCTGGTGGTGCTCCGGGCCGGCCTGCCCAACGGCGTGGCCGGCCAGCATGACCAGCATCGGCCGCAGGCGCTTGCCGCCGGCGGAGATGATGTGGTCGGCGATCTGGTTGATCAGCACGACATCCGAGGACAGTCGGCGGCGAATCAGCGCATCCACGGCGGCCATGTCGGGCGCGGCGAGCGACTGGATCTGGGGCAGGCCCAGCGCGGGGCGGGTGTCTTCGGTGATGGTCATGCGGTCTGACTTTCAGGCTTGGGCGGAATTATAGGCGGTGCGGACGTATTCCGCCCGCGAAGGCGTTCCGGGGGCCGGGCAGGGCGTGAATACGTATGCAAGCGGCGCCACCGCCGAGGGCGCGCCGCTAAGCTTGTCGGGTACGTTCTGGCGCCCTGGGAGGGCGCCCTGGAAGCCCGGAGGGGGGCCCTCGATGACGCAGACTCCATGGTGGCGCGGTGCCGTCATCTATCAGATTTACCCGCGCAGTTTCCTGGATGCCAACGGCGATGGCGTGGGCGACCTGCCCGGCATCATCGAGCGGCTGGACTACGTGGCTTCGCTGGGCGTGGACGCGATCTGGATTTCGCCGTTCTTCACCTCGCCGATGGCCGATTTCGGCTACGACATCGCCGACCACCGTGATGTGGACCCGCTGTTCGGCACGCTGGCCGATTTCGACCGGCTGCTGGCCAAGGCGCATGCGCTGGGCCTGAAAGTGATGATCGACCAGGTGTTCAGCCACACCTCGATCGAGCACGCCTGGTTCCGCGAGAGCCGCCAGGACCGCACCAATCCCAAGGCGGACTGGTACGTGTGGGCCGACCCGCGCGAGGACGGCACCCCGCCCAACAACTGGATGTCCATCTTCGGTGGCGTGGCCTGGCAGTGGGAGCCGCGCCGCGAGCAGTATTTCCTGCACAACTTCCTGGCCGACCAGCCGGACCTGGATTTCCACAATCCGGCCGTGCAGCAGGCCACCCTGGACTACGTGCGGTTCTGGCTGGACCGCGGCGTGGATGGCTTCCGCCTGGATTCGATCAACTTCTGCTTCCACGACAGGCAACTGCGCGACAACCCGGCCAAGCCGCTGGAAAAGCGCCTGGGCCGGGGCTTCAGCACCGACAATCCGTACGCTTACCAGTACCACTACTACAACAACACGCAGCCGGAGAACCTGCCGTTCATCGAGCGCCTGCGCGGGCTGCTGGACGAGTACCCGGGTGCGGTCAGCCTGGGTGAGATTTCCGCCGAGGATTCGCTGGCGACCACGGCCGAGTACACCGCGCCGGGCCGCCTGCACATGGGCTACAGCTTCGAGCTGCTGGTGAAGGACTACAGCGCCGCCTACATCCGCGACACCGTGTCGCGACTGGAAGCGACCATGACCGAAGGCTGGCCGTGCTGGGCGATTTCCAACCACGACGTGGAGCGCGCGGTGACCCGCTGGGGCGGGCATCCCGCGCAGCCGCGTCTGGCGCGCCTGCTGGTGGCGGTGCTGTGCTCGCTGCGCGGCTCGATCTGCCTGTACCAGGGCGAGGAGCTGGGCCTGGGCGAGGCCGACGTGCCGTTCGAGGCGCTGCAGGACCCATACGGCATCACCTTCTGGCCGAACTTCAAGGGCCGTGATGGCTGCCGCACGCCAATGCCGTGGCTGGATGCACCGCTGGCCGGGTTCACCAGTGGTGAGCCGTGGCTGCCGATTCCGCAGGAGCACCAGGCAAGCGCGGTGGCCGTGCAGGAACATGACCCGCACTCGGTGTTGAACGCGTTCCGCCAGTTCCTGGGGTGGCGGCGGACGATGCCGACGCTGTTGCGGGGCGACATCCGCTTCCTGGAGACGGCCGAGCCGGTGTTGATGTTCGAGCGCGTGCATGGTGGTGAGACGCTGCTGCTGGCGTTCAATCTGTCGGCCGAGGCGGTGCAGGTGGCGTTGCCGGAAGGGGAGTGGAAGGCGCTGCATGTGCCGGGGCCGGATGCGGGCACGGCCGAAGGCGCGCAGTTGCATTTGCCGGCGCAGGCGATGTATTGCGCGCGCCGCGCCTGATTCACGATTTCCGGTGGTGTTGATGGGCGGAGCCGTGAGGTTCCGCCCTTTTTTATGGGTGACGGTAAAAGCGGGCTGCGTTTCGGGGTCATGCCCTACAGGATGTGGCCACCGCTATCGGCGGTCGATCGGGATGCGACCCTACTGGCGCCGGCCGCTGTAGCCGCACGCCGACCGGGCGTCCGGGCGAACGTCGCCGCATGTCGACAGGCGCCTGGCTGATGCCCGGGCGAACGTCGCCGCATGTCGATAGGCGCCGGGTTGGTGCCCGGTAGTGTCGGATCATGATCGACCGCCGATAACCTCGCTACGCCCTTTAACGCATGGACGCGTGATCGAAGCGCGCTTGCGCACGTCGCCCAACAAAAAACCCGCTGCTCGCGCAGCGGGTTTTCGTTGGTGCCTGTTACACCGGGGTCAGAACTTGTAGTTCACACCCAGCATGTAGGTACGGCCCCACTCCATGTATTCCAACGGCCGATCCTTGGTGCCCGCGTAGGTGCGGTACGGTTCGTTGGTCAGGTTGCTTCCCTGCAGCAGCAGGGTCAGGCCATGCAGCGCGCTGTCGTCGGCAAAGGTGTAGCTCACCTGCGCATCGGTCACGTTCTCGCCCACCACGTAACGCAGCGTGCGGTTGCCGTTGAAGTTGCCGATTTCACCGATGAAGTCCGAACGACGACGTTGGCTCACGCGCGCTTCGAACCCATTGCGCTCGTAGTAGGCGGTGAAGTTGTACACGCGCTCGGACAGGCCCGGCAGGCTGATCGGATCGGTGCCCACGCTGGACGCGCTTTCCGGGTCCATGATCTTGATGTCGCTGTCGTTGAACGTCGCGCTGGCCTGCACGCCAAACCCACGCAGCGGGTCGGCGATCATTTCCAGCGGGAACGAGGCCGTCAGCTCCAGGCCACGCAGGGTGCCGCCTTCGCCGTTCTGCGGGGCCGAGAACGTGCCCGTGGTCAGCAACGGCGCGGTCATGCCCGGCGGGATGACGTAGCTGGCCAGCAGGTTGCTGAAATCATAGTCGTCCACCGACTGGGTGTAGACGTAGCTCTTCAGGTCCTTGTAGAAGATCGCCGCCGCCACGTACGCCTTCTCACCGAAGTACTTTTCGTACGACAGATCGATGGCGTTGGCGCGCCACGGGTCGAGCAACGGGTTGCCGCCGCTGCCGCCCGGCTTGCCGGTGGCGGTATCCACGCCGAATTCCAGGCCGGCACGCATCTGGTCGACGCGCGGACGCGCGACCTGCTTGGCCACCGCGAAACGCAGGGTCTGCTGGTGCGGGAACATGAAGGCCAGGTTCAAGCTCGGCAGCCAGTCGGTGTACTTCTTGCCTTCATCGATCGGCAGGATTTCCTGGCCGGCCGGGCGCGAACGGTCGAAGTAGTTCGACTGCGAGCTCTGGTCGGTGGTGATCATCTGCACGCCGATGTTGCCGCGTACGCCCACCTCACCGATATCGGTGTTGATGTTGGCGCGCACCCATGCGGTGGTGGTTTTCTCCTGCACCACCCACGACTTGGGAATCAGGTAGTCCAGGTTGGTGACCGGGTTGAATTCCATGTAGCGGTCGACCGCGGCCGGCACGTTCCAGGCCGGGATGTAGCCGATGCCGGCAAAACCCAGGTTGACCGGGGCGTACTGCAGGTCGTTGCCGACATTGGCGTCGCCCTGGGCGCCGAGCAGGATGTTGCCTTCGGCCTGGGTCTTTTCCTTGCGGCGGTCGGCGTAGTTCACGCCCACGTCCACGTCCTGGAACCACGACAGCGACTCGGGCATGTTGAACGTGCCCTGCAGGCGCGCGCCCTTCAGGCGGTCTTCCACCTGCGGCACCTTGCCGTAGCCCGAGCCGTAGATGGTGTTGGTCAGGTACAGCGCTTCGGGATTGGAGTAATCCAGGCCCGGGCGGATCTGCGAGAAGCCATTCGGATTGACGGTCAGCCCGATCGTATCCAGCTGCGGCATCGGGGTGAGCTGCAGGTTGTTCTCCAGGTTCAGCTCATCGCGGGTGGCCTTGGAGTAGTTCACATCGGCGGTGAGCTTGAAGCTGTCGAAGGTCAGCTCGTTGTTCCAGCCGAACGCGTCGATCTTGTCTTCGCGCTTGTTGTACATGCCGCGCACCAGCGGGTACACGCCGCTGGCGGTGCCGCCGGTGAAGGTGTTGTTGCCGTTGACCTGCGGGTTGCTGATGAACAGGCCCGGGGTGTAGCCGCCGTTGTAGTTGCTGAGGTTGACCTCGAACTGGTTGGCGGTGTCGATCTGCTCGGCGTCGGTGTGGAACAGGTCCAGGGTGCTGGTCCACACGTTCGACGGACGGAACTGCACGGTGGCCATGTAGCCGTCACGCTTGGCGTTGCCGGTACGGCGCAGCGCCTTGATGCCGTCGGAGAACGAAGTGCCCGGGGCCACGCCCGGACGGTTGCCCTGGTCGGTCTGCTCGGTGGTCCACGGCTCGTAGAGACCGACCTGGTTTTCCTGGATCGGCGTGTCGCTGTGCGCGTAGCCCAGCGCGATGCCCCAGGTGCCTTCGGCGAACTGGTCGATATAGCTGGCGCTGAAGCGGTTGCCGAAGGCATCCACGTCGGCGGCCTTGCCCAGCGAGTTCTTCGAATAGCGGCCGCTGACCGCGATCACGCGCTCGCCGAACGCCAGCGGGCGCACGGTCTGCATGTCGATGGTGCCCGACAGGCCCTGGCCGACCAGTGCCGCATCGGGCGTCTTGTACACGGTCACGCCATTGACCAGCTCGGACGGATACTGGTCGAACTCGACGCTGCGGTTGTCGCCGGTGCTGACCACTTCACGGCCGTTGAGCAGGGTGGTGGCGAAATCCGGCGACAGGCCGCGCACGCTGATCACCTGGGCACGGCCCGCCACGCGCTGCGCGGCCAGGCCGGGCAGACGGGCCAGCGATTCGGCGATGCTCACATCCGGCAGCTTGCCGATGTCTTCGGCCGAGATCACTTCGACCACCGAGGTGGCGTCCTGCTTGATCGCGATGGCGTTTTCGATACCGCGGCGGATGCCGGTGACCTGGACGGTGTCCAGGTCGGTGGCGGCGTTACCGGCCGGCGGCGCGGTGCCCGGATCAGTGGTGGTGCTCTGCGCCAACGCCAATGACGGCGTCAGGGCGACGGCCAGCGCGATACTCAGCGCGCTGCGCTTGCGATTCAACATTTTCCCCTCCCAGGCAATGTTGCCAAACATGTTGTGGTCAACGGCGATGCATTGCCGCAGGTGTCATGGCGCGGTGGCCGCTGACTGCGTGGCTATGGTAGGCAGCGCGCCTTCGCGGTGAATCACCCTGCATACGTATTCAATGGAATAGACGGTGGTTGAAAGCGGTTTCAGGCCGCCGCGTTTCCGGTAGCGCCGGCCGTTGGCCGGCCCGGGCGATCCGTGGGCCGGCCAACGGCCGGCGCTACCGAGGTGCAGCGCGCGTGTCATTTACAGCGGGATGAATCGGATCGCCTGGCCACCACCGGGTGCCAACACGATGTTCAACGTATCCGCGCTGGTCACTTCGCGGGTTTCGCGCTTGAACGCGAACGGGTTGCTTCGATAATCCGCGCCGTCGCCATCCCGGTAAATCTCGGCGCGGTAACGCACGCCCGGCTCCAGGAACGACAATGGCACGGGCAACGAACGCCCATGCTCATCGGTGATGCTGCCCAGGAACCAGTCGCGGCTGTTGCGGTCCTTGCGCGCGATGGTCACGTAATCGCCCACCTCGCCATCGAGCACGCGGGTGTCGTCCCAGTCCACGGCCACGTCCTCGATGAAGCGGAACGCTTCGCGGTGCTGTTCATAATGCTCGGGCAGGTCGGCGGCCATCTGGATCGGGCTGTAGATCACCACGTACAGCGCCAGCTGGCGGGCCAGCGTGCTGGGGATGGCCTGGCCGTGGCGGCCCTTCAGGCTGAGGATGCCGGGGGTGTAGTCCATCGGCCCGGACAGCAGGCGGGTGAATACCAGGTTGACCTCGTGCTCGGGCGGGTTCGGCGGCTGGCCCCAGGCGTTGTATTCCATGCCGCGCGCACCTTCGCGCGAGATCCAGTTGGGGTAGGTGCGGCGCAGCCCGGTGTCCTTGATCGGCTCGTGTGGGTTCACCGCGATGTGCCGCTTCGCTGCTTCCTGCACCACCTTGAGATGGTGGCGGGCCATGAACTGGCCGTCGTGCCACTCGCGCAACAGCGGGCCGCCCGCCGGATTGCGCCGGTCCACCTGGCCGTCGTCGCAGACGTAGCCGCTCTTGAACGAATCCACGCCCAGCCGCGCGTACAGGTCCAGCGCCGCGCCCAGCTGGTCTTCGTAATGCTCGATCGCGCAGCCGGTTTCATGGTGGCCGATCAGATGCACACCCTTCTTCGCGCCATGCGCCGACAACGCCTCGATGTCGAAATCCGGTGTCGCGCGGGTGAAGTCGAAGTCGTAGCCGTTGCCGACCCAGTTGCCATCCCAGCCCGGGTTCCAGCCTTCGACCAGTACGCCGCGGAAACCGTGTTTCGCGGCGAAGTCGATCACCTTCTTCGTCTTTGCGGTGGTGGCCGCATGCTTCGGGCCGGTCGCCCAGCTCTCTTCATCCAGGTGCATCGACCACCACACGCCCAGGTACTTGGACGGCTTCACCCAGCTCACATCGCCCAGCACGTTGGGCTCGTTGAGGTTGAGGATCAGGTTGGATTCCACCAGGCCCCCGGCGGTGTCGCTGATCTGCAGCGTGCGCCAGGGCGTGCTGAAGGGCAGGGTGCGGCGCACCTTCCAGCCTTCGGCCGACGGCGACAATTGCGCGCGCAGGCGCTGGCCCTCGGTGCGGCGCAGCCACATGCCGGCGTAGTCGACCAGCGCCGCTTCGTGGATCGCCACATGCAGGCCGTCATGGCTGCGCAGGGTGAGCGGGGTATGCGCCAGCGGCACCTGGTCCAGCGGCGTGCGCTGGTACAGGTATTCATAATGGATGGGCTCGCCGGCCGGAATCCACCACGCGGTGGATTCAGGGGCAATCGCGAACTCGGTCAGCTCGTCATCGATGATCGCTTCGCGCAGGCCCGGCTGCGCCGGAAAGTGGTAACGGAAGCCCAGGCCGTCATCGTAGACGCGGAACACCACGTCCAGCCGGCGCTTGGCGCCGCTGCGCTCGCCCAGGTGCACGGTGACTTCGTTGTAGTGGTTGCGCACGTTGCGGCGTTCGCCCCAAGGCTGTTCCCAGCTGTCATCGACACTGCGCGTGTCCTGCCCGAGCACCGTCAGGTCGCGGTCCAGCCGGCCGTCGCGCAGTTGGAAGCCCAGTTTCGAGTCCGCCACCACGGTCTGGCCCAGGCGTTCGACCCGGTAGCTCGGGTTGCCGCCATCGAGCTGCAGCGACACCTTCAGCACCTTGCCGGGCGAGCTGGCACTGGCCACGGTGACCGGTTCGGCCTGCACGCCGGCGGCGCCCAACAGCAATGACAGTGCCACCCACGCCAGCGGGCGGGGCGCGGCAATGGCGCGCAACAACGGCAAATCCAGTGGCATTTCCCCTCCCAGGGCAGCGCGTCTCTGCACCGGACTATAGCTACGCGTGCTGCGGCCTCACCGCGCCAGGCCATGAATACGTATGCAAGCGGGCATCGATGTTGCCCATGCGGTGCGACGGGCGACGGTCGTCGCCTACCATGGGTCCAGGCACCCTGGGAGGGGGCCGCGACGACAGCGCTCCGGCGCTGCCGAACCACACCGCGTGCAAGAAGGGAGGAAGGCCGACGGGCGCAAGCCGGTCCGCCGCTTTTCGATGCTGAAGACGATCTGCCTGACCGCCGCCCTCGGGGCGGCGCTGGTGTCCACCGCTGCGGCGGCGGACCTGACATTCGATGGCCGCACGGCGCGCGCCATTGCGGGCGCCGACGGCAGCTTCCAGCTGCTGGCCGATGGCAAACCGGTGGCGATCAGCGCCCAGCCGATGCACAGCCGCACCGACAGCGTGATGTTCGATGCGCTGTTCGCGCTGGCCCAGCAGGAAATGGCGGCCGACCGCGTGGACGCGATCCGCGACCCGGCCTTCAACTTCGGCAACCCGGTGGACTGCGAATGCTTCCAGACCGGTGAGCGCTGGCCCTACGTGTGGACGCGCGATGTGAGCTTCGCCGCCGACCTGGCGCTGGCCCGGCTGGAGCCGATCCGCACCCGGCAGTCGCTGCAGTTCAAGCTGTCCACCGCACGCGACGGCGTGACCCCCGGCCTGTTCGTGGCCCAGGACACCGGTTCGGGTGGCAGCTGGCCGATCAGCAGCGACCGCGTGGTGTGGTTCCTCGCCGCGCGCAACCTGCACGATAATTCCAGCTTCATGACCGAAACCTGGCAGGCGCTGCAGGCCACGCTGGAGCAGGACCGGGCGATGGTGTTCGACCCGCGCACCGGCCTGTACCGGGGCGAGACCTCGTTCCTCGACTGGCGCGAGCAGACCTACCCGGACTGGACCCGCCAGGACGTGCGCTTCATCGGCGAGTCCTTCGCGCTGTCCACCAACGTGCTGCATTACCAGGCGCTGCGCCTGGCCGAGACGTTCGCACGTGAGCTGGGCGATGAACGGGCCACCGGGTACGCGGCCTGGGCCGACGCGCTGGCCAAGCAGATAGACGCGCGCTTCTGGCGCGAAGACGCCGGCATGTACATGAGCTACATCGGCGAGGCCGCGCACCCGGTGCCTTACGCCAAGTACGACCTGCTGGGCATCTCGCTGGGCGTGCTGGCCAGCGTGTTCCCGGCCGACCGTGCGCGCCGTTCGCTGGCCAATTATCCCTACGTGGAGGGCGGCAGCCCGGTGGTGTGGCCGCAGGAAGCGCAGCAGCCGATCTACCACAACCGTGCGGTGTGGCCGTTCGTCAGCGCCTATTCGCTGCGTGCCGCGCGCAAGGTGGGCGATGCCACCCGCATCCAGCGCGAGATCGAATCGCTGATGCGCGGCAGCGCGCTGGCCGGCTCGAACATGGAAAACCATGAGATGCGCACGCTTGCCGTGCATGTCGACGAAGGCCCGCTGAGCGGCCCGGTGGTCAATTCGCCGCGCCAGCTGTGGTCGGTGGCCGGCTACCTGTCGATGGTGCTGGAAGGCGTGTTCGGCGTGGAGGCCGATGGAAAGGTAGACCCCAAACTTCCGGTAGCGCTGGTGCCGCAGCTGTTCGGCACGCGCACCAGCATCGAACTCAACGACGGCACCACCCGCTACATCCTCAAACGCCCGCGCAAGCTCGGCGGCGACCTGCTGGTAGCAAAGAAAACCACCCGTAAAGGCAACACCGTAACCGTCCAGCTGGAGCCGCACGCGCCGTCCGCATCGAAACCGGCGCCGGCGCTGGCACCGGCACCGGCGCTGGATCCTGGTAGAGCCACGCCCAGCGTGGCTGCTCTCCGCCCCGAAGTCGCGAACCCCAACGCGTTCGCACCCACCACCCCGGCGGCGCCGAAGCCCCTGAAACGCGGCAAGACCTGGACGTTCGCCATCCCGGCCAACCACCAGCTCTGGCAGGACGGCAACCCGGTAGGCAACGCCACCCACACCCACACCCTCACCGATGACGGCCATCAGCACTGCCTCAGCCTCACCCGCCGCGAAGGCGCACTGGAATCGCTGCACAGCCCGATGACCTGCGTCGGCCCGCAGCAACGCTTGGCCGGCGCGACCCAATGGAACTGGACGGCAACCACGCCCACCCGCGTGCGCATCCGACTGCGCTACGACAACCCCAACGGCCCGATCAACACCGGCGTCACTGCCGCGGTGAAGCAACTGGCGGTGCAGTGCCCCGGCGCACTGGCACAGCGCGCCACCGTGGTGATGCCACACAGCGTCGGGCCGCAGGACTCTACCGCCGCCGAATTCGACCTGCCCAAGGGCAACTGCCGTTTCACCCTGGAGCCGGGCTTCAACATGAGCGCACTGGAACACTTCGCCCAGTACAACGGCGGCAAAGGTGGGCGCGACGGCGTGCTCAACACGGCCAAGGTCAGTGCGCTGCTGGTCGCGCCGGTCGCCGGTGACGCGGAGGTCGCACAATGAGCCGCACCGCCAAGCCGACCCTGTCGTTCTGGCAGATATGGAACATGTGCTTCGGCTTCCTCGGCATCCAGTTCGGCTTTGCCCTGCAGAACGCCAACGCCAGCCGCATCTTCGAAACCCTGGGCGCCCCGATGGATGCCGTGCCCGGCCTGTGGATCGCCGCCCCGCTGACCGGCCTGCTGGTGCAGCCGATCATCGGCTACCTGTCCGACCGCACCTGGACCCGCTTTGGCCGCCGCCGGCCATACTTCATGATCGGCGCGGTATTCACCACGCTGGCGCTGCTGGTGATGCCCAACTCGCCCACCCTGTGGATCGCCGCCGGCACGCTGTGGGTGCTGGATGCCTCGATCAACATCTCGATGGAGCCGTTCCGTGCGTTCGTCGGCGACCAGCTGGCGCCGCGCCAGCGGCCCACCGGCTTTGCCATGCAGAGCTTCTTCATCGGCGTGGGCGCCATCGTCGCCAGCTTCCTGCCCTTCATCCTGGCGCACTTTGGCGTAGCCAACACCGCTGCTGCCGGCGAAGTGCCGCCTACCGTGCGCTATGCGTTCTACTTCGGCGCGGCGGTACTGCTGGCCTCTATCTGCTGGACCGTGTTCCGCACCCGCGAGTATTCGCCGGCCGAACTGGCCAGCTTCGACGACGTCGAACCGCCAGCCGTGCACCAGGGCGCAGCCGTTGGCGGGCCGCCGCCGCTGGCGCAGATCGTGACCTGGCTGCTGGCCGGTCTGGGTCTGGCCGTGGCGATCTTCCTGCAGCAGGGCGACAAGATGCTGTACGTGCTGGCGGGGCTGTGCGTCGCCTATGCGCTGCTGCTGGCGGTAGCCCGACTGGCGCCCGGCCCGAACATGCTGGCTACCATCGTGCACGATCTGCGCGCCATGCCACGCACCATGCGCCGCTTGGCATGGGTGCAGTTCTTCTCGTGGTTCGCGCTGTTCGCCATGTGGATCTACACCACCGCCGCCGTGGCCGGCACCCACTTCGGCTCCACCGATCCGGCGTCGGCGGCCTACAACGAAGGCGCCAACTGGGTGGGCGTGCTGTTCGGTGCCTACAACGGTTTTGCCGCGCTGGCCGCGCTGGTCATCCCGCTGCTGGTGCGCGCGCTGGGCCTGCGCTGGAGCCATCTGGTCAACCTGTGGCTGGGCGGGCTGGGTCTCATCTCGTTGATGTTCATCGACGATCCCAAATGGCTGCTGCTGTCGATGGTCGGCGTCGGCTTCGCCTGGGCCTCGATCCTGTCGCTGCCGTATGCGCTGCTGTCCGACAGCGTGCCGGCGGCCAAGATGGGCATCTACATGGGCCTGTTCAATTTCTTCATTGTCATCCCGCAGCTGGTGGCTGCCAGCGCACTCGGCTTCGCCCTGCGGGTGTGGCTGGGCGGCGAGCCGATGCACGTGCTGGTGCTGGGCGGGGTGAGCCTGTTCATTGCCGGCCTGTGCGTGCTGCGGGTGCCGTCCCATCAGGAGGTTGCATGATGCATCTGGTTTCCAGGCTGTCGTTGGGTCTTTCACTCGCACTGATTGCAGGGCAGGCCATGGCCGCGCCGCGCCCGGAGTACGTGGGCACGCTGGAGCCGTTCGCCAGTGATGCGGTGTACTTCGTGGTCACCGACCGCTTCGTCAACGGCGACCCGTCCAATGACCACCGCGACCAGGGCGGCAAGCACCGCACCTTCGACATTCCGGTGCCGTGCCCGGACAAGGTGGACGGCAACATCGGCTACCTCGGCGGCGACTTCAAGGGCGTGTTGAACAACGCCGACTACATACGCAACCTCGGTTTCGGCGCGGTGTGGATCACCCCGATCATCGACAATCCGGATGAAGCCTTCACCGGCAGCAAGCCGATCAGCTGCACCAGCACCCTGACCGACCGCGGCAAGACCGGCTACCACGGTTACTGGGGCATCAACTTCTACACGCTCGACGAGCACCTGCCGAGCAAGGACCTGAACTTTGCCGGGCTCACCCGCGGCCTGCACGATGCGAAGTTGAAGGTGGTGCTGGACATCGTTGGCAACCACGGTTCGCCGGCCTGGAGCATGCCGGTGAAGCAGCCGCAGTTCGGCCAGATCTTCGACAAGGACGGCACGCTCATCGCCGACCACCAGAACCTGCCGCCACAGCAGCTGGACCCGAAACACAACCCGCTGCATGCGTTCTACAACAACATCGGCCCGGTCGATGCGGCCAACGGGTCGATCTTCGACGGCAACCTGGCCGAGCTGGGCGATTTCAACCAGGACAACCCGGCGGTGATGGATTACCTGGTGGGCGCCTACCTGCAGTGGACCGCGCAGGGCGTGGATGCACTGCGCATCGACACCATCGGCTGGCTGCCGCACCCGTGGTGGCATGCGTTCGTCAACCGCATCCGTGCCGAGCACCCGAACATGTTCATGTTCGGCGAAGCATTCGACTACGACGCCGGCAAGATCGCCGAGCACACCTGGCCGACCAACGCCAACGTGAGCGTGCTGGACTTCCCGCTGCGCGGCGCGATGTCCAGCGTGTTCGGCCAGGAGCAGAAGGGGTTCGAAGCGCTGGCCGAACCGCTGCACCTGATCGGTGGGCCGTATGCCAACCCGTACGAGCTGATGAGCTTCTACGACAACCACGACATGGCGCGGCTGGACGCCACCGACGACGGCTTCATCGACGCCCACAACTGGCTGTTCACCGCGCGCGGCATTCCGGTGCTGTACTACGGGTCGGAAACCGGCTTCATGCGCAGCCGCGCCGAACATGCCGGCAACCGTGCCTACTTCGGGCAACCGCGCGTGGATGCCGCCCCGCAGAGCCCGATCTTCGGACCACTGCAGCGCATTGCCAAGCTGCGTGAGGCCACCCCGGCGCTGCAGCGCGGGTTGCAGGTCAACGAGCGCCTGCAGGGCGACCAAGCCGTGTTCTTCCGCGTACTCCAGCACGGCGACACCGCGCAGACCGCGCTGGTGGTGCTCAACAAGGGCGACACCGCCAGTACGTTCGAGATCAGCCGCTACCTGCAGCCGGGCATCTGGTGTGATGCGCTGGACGGTGGCAGCCAAGCGGTCAAGCGCAGCCTGAAGGCCGAGGTGCCCGCGCACGGGGTGAAGGTCTACCTGCTGGATGCGGCGGTGAACCAGAAGGCCCTGCAGGCCGAACTGGCCCGGGCAGTGGCCGACCAGCAGGCAAGGACGAAGCGATTGGACCGGTAGCCGGACGGGTAGAATGTGCCGTCTCCCACCGCACCGCCGTACCCCGCCGCATGACCGATCTGCCCCCACAAACCCCCATTGAAACGCTGCTCCAGTCCACAATGGACGGAACTACCCTGATCGGCGCGTTCATGAAGGCCTTCGTCGCCTCCGACGTGGTGCTGCTCACCGGCAGCCTGGTCACCCCCGACGGCAGCGGCTTCGATCCGCTGCTGTTCGACAAGCAGGGCACGCTGCATGTGGCGGTGTTCACCCACATGCAGCGGGTGGGCTTCCACAGCCAGCAGGCGCCGCATACGATCCGCATGCAGATGCTGGAAGTGCTCAAGCGCGTGCCCGGCGGCTACGGTGTCGTCGTCAATCCCGGCACGTCACTGGGCCTGGAGCTGTCACCCACAGGTATCGGCGAGATCCTGAAGGATTTTGCCTGAGCCCATGCGCCTCGACCGAGGGTGCGCTACACACCGCGCATTGCCTCCGACGGCGCTGCACGCTGCGCTGACCGACGCAGAGCAGGCGCTTCGGTAACGAACTCAGCGCCCGGCCAGCGACGATTCCCGCAGCACCTGCTTCACCGGAATGGTCTGGCTCTGTACCGGTTCGCCCTGGATCAGCGCCAGCAGCCGTTCCACCAGCAGCTGCCCGGCCTGCTTGGTATCCTGCTGCACGGTGGAGAGCGTCGGCGAGACAGACGCCGCCAGCGGAATGTCGTCGAAGCCGGCCAACGCCACGTCCTGCGGAATGCGCAGGCCGTGTTCGCGCAGGGCACGCATCGCGCCAATGGCGATCAGGTCGCTGGCCGCGAATACCGCATCGATGGTGTCGCCGCTGGCCAGCAACGCCTGGCAGGCGTCGTAGCCGGACAGTTCGGTGGTGATCGCATCGAACTGCAACGCCGGGTCGACCGGAACGCCGCGTTCGGCCATCGCGGCCACGTAGCCGCGGTAGCGCTCTTCGAACTCGGGGTAGTGGCTGGAGGCATGGCCGACAAAGGCGATGCGCCGGCAGCCCTGGTCGAGCAGGTGGGTGGTGATGTCGAAACCGCCCTGGAAGTTGTCGCTGCCGATCGATACCCCGGGCTGGTCGGGCAGGGCGGCCCCCCAGCGCACGAAGTGGGTGCCCTGTTCCACCAGCCGCTGCAGCCGCTCGCGCGACTCGTGGTAGTCGCCGTAGCCGAGCAGGATGATGCCATCGGCCTTGTTGCTGTCTTTGTAATCGGCCTGCCAGTCGGTGGACAGCTGCTGGAACGACACCAGCAGGTCATGGCCGCGCAGCGCGCAGGCGCGGGTGATCGAGCCGAGCATGGCGTGGAAGAACGGGTTGATCAGCGAATCGTCGTTGGTGGGGTCTTCGAAGAACAGCAGCGCCAGCGTGCCGGCATTGCGCAGGCGCAGGCTGGAGGCGTTCTTGTCCACCTTGTAGTTCAGCTCCCGGGCGATTTTCAGGATCCGCTCGCGGGTTTCCGGGTTGACCATCGGGCTGCCACGCAGCGCCCGCGACACCGTGGGCTGGGAAACCCCGGCCAGGTGGGCGATATCCAGGGAGGTGGCTTTGCCGCGGATGGTCATGAAGGGCAGGGCGGGGACGACAACATGCATGATGCCACGGCGATGCAAAGGCGGGCGCCCGTAGAGCCACGCCCTGCGTGGCTGGGGCCTTGCACGCAGACCCCGCAGACCACGCAGCCACGCAGGGCGTGGCTCTACCCGGGCCTCGGGTCCCCGCCTGAGGCCACGTCCCACAAGGATCTGGCGGAATCCTGAACCCCGTTCCCGGCATTTCCGACATGGGCCCGCCCGGCGGGGATGGTAGAATGCGCCGTTCTGCAATCCCACCCAGATCTCCCGCATGGCAGCCCCCGTATCGGCACCGAACAGAGTGTGATATCTGTCGGGCCTGCCCTCGGACAACGGAAGAGCAACCCTATGGCGCGCGGCATCAATAAAGTCATCCTGGTCGGCAACCTCGGCAACGACCCGGACGTGAAGTACACCCAAGGCGGCATGGCGATCACCCGCATCAGCCTGGCCACCACCAGCGTCCGCAAGGACAAGGATGGCAACCAGCAGGAGCGCACCGAATGGCACCGCGTGGTGTTCTTCGGCAAGCTCGGCGAAATTGCCGGCGAATACCTGCGCAAGGGCAGCTCGGTCTACGTCGAAGGCAGCCTGCGCTACGACAAATACACCGGCCAGGATGGCGTGGAGAAGTACTCCACCGACATCATCGCCGACGAAATGCAGATGCTGGGCGGTCGTGGTGAAGGCGGCGGCGGTGGCGGCGGCGAGCGCCCGCAGCGCCCGCAGGCCCCGCGCCAGGAATACGGCGGCGGTGGCGGTGGTCAGCGCGGCGGTGGCGGTGGTGGCTACGGCCAGCAGCAGCGCCCGCAGCAGCAGCCGCAGCAGTCGGCTCCGCCGATGGATGACTTCGCCGATGACGATATTCCGTTCTGACAGGCACCAATAGAAGATGTAAACAAGGGCTCTTGGCGCATTCGCCAAGGGCCTTTTTATTGTCAACGTTTTCAGCGGCGTCCGATTTCTCGTCTTGCCGATCAATCCCGGGGGGACGTCGAACCCTCACCGCGAGGCCGCACCAGGGCCACTCCGACTCCAGCCGTTCCCCTGCTTGATGAAGTTCACCATCATGTCCAGGTACCCGTTTGGCTGCCGTGTCGATACCCGCTCACCCTCCTTGTCCATTTCGAACTCGTACATGCCATGGTCGGCCTGCGGGAATACGGCCGTGGTGATGGGATGGCCGGCGCGTTTCAGCGCTTCCAGCCGACGCAGCGTCTCGAAGGGGGGCGCGTCGCGATCCTGTCCGCCGAAGATCCATAGCTGCGGCACGTCGAGGTTGGACAGCACCGGAATCGGATCGTAGTGCGCCGGCACGCCTTCCAGCAGCGATGGAAAGTCCCGGCGAGCCACCGCCTCGGGAGTGGAAAGCAGGTGCGAGGTGAAGTTTCCGCGCACGAACCGGAACCACGGCTCTTTCCCGTACTTCGTCTTCAGCGCATCGAGCCGGTCGAACCCTTCCGTGAAATTACTCTCGATGATGGCAGCCGTCGCTTCGGCCACTTCGCCAGCCTTGCGCTGCACGTCTGCACCGAAGCCGGCGCGCGTCATGTCGAACGCGATCGCCTCGCGATCTTCCTCGATCGGCGACACGGCCAAGCCGAAGCTGACGATCACGAAGTCAACGGGCTCGATCTTCGCGGCCAAAGGCGCCACCCAGCCACCCTGGCTGCCGCCTTGGTATCCGATGCGCCCGGCGCGCTTGCCGGCGAGACGACGGGCTTCGTGCATGGCGCGGATCGCGTCGGTCGCGAGAAGGAGGTAGTTCTGCGTGTAACGGCCCTCCGAGCGTCCGGTGCCTCGTTTGTCGTACGCGAAGACGCCGATGCCTTGGCTTGCCAGTTCGCGCTGCAGTGAATAGGTGTCCACCGCCGAAGTTCGTTCGGCACCGTGGATAAGCACGACGATCGGCACAGTTGCTTCCCCCGGCGGCAGCGTCAACCGCCCATTCAACATGACGCCGCTCCCCTCGAAGCGCGTGTCCCTCTGCACGAGCGACTGTCGGTGCCCCTCCACGTCGTCGAAGCGGATCTTGCCGCGGTCACACTCCATCACCGCCAATCGATGACCATCGGGACGGTCGGTCCAGCCCAGCGTGCTGACCCAGAGATCACCCCCCTGCGGCATGAGTGCCCCTGTTCGGCCATCGGGGCGTCGCCAGCGAAGTGCGCCCGGGGCGCCCGGGCCGATGTCGAGCATGCTCCCATCGGCCATGCGGTAGCTGCCTGTGTGGCAGGCGGGCACGTGTGAGCGCGGTACGTCGGGGCTGCCCGGGGTCGCCACCGCATGAAACGCGGACAGGGCAAGAATCGTGGCAAGCAAACGACTGCGCATGACCGCTCCAATTAGGTTACCATTTACGTAAATCCTGACGTAACAAGTCGGGTGCGTCAACGCTCAAGGGGACACATGAGATGAGCGACTTCATCCAGCAACAAGGCCCGGCCTTCCTTGCGCATCTATTGCGGCGACTTGCCGACGAACTGGTACAAGGTGCGGCTGACTGGTATCCATCGGTGGGTGTCACCGCTCCGCCACGCACGATATCGACGCTGTTGGCGCTCGATGAACACGGTTCGCTTGGGGTGACGGAACTGGCAGGACTGTTGCGGCAATCCCACCCACTTGTGATCGCCTGGATCAAGGAGCTGACGCGATTGTCGCTGGTGAAATCGAAGGACGACCCGGCAGACCGGCGACGAACCCTGGTGAGCCTGACGACGAAGGGACGAAGTGAGCTTGTGCGCGTGCGCAAGGCCCTGGTGACCATGGAGCGGGCCTCCACCGAACTGCTGGAGTTGGCCGGCACCGATTCCCTCCAGGTGCTGTGGGCGCTGGAACGCAATTGCCGGGCACTTCCTTTCCTGCAACGACTGCAGCAGCAGGCTTTGCACGACGAGGAGTAGATGCGCTGCGGTGTTTACAGGCCGAAAGGGCTTGGCGCATAGTGACTAGTGCCATGAATGGTCATTATTTGCTACCGCCGCCACATGACGATACAGTTGCCACATGAGCAATGCCGACATTCATGCGCCCGCACGCGGGCCAGGGGACCACAGCGTCCGCGACCAGATCGTGGCTGCGGCCACCGAGCACTTCAGCTACTACGGTTACGAGAAAACCACCGTTTCTGATCTGGCCCGCGCGATCGGCTTCTCCAAGGCCTACATCTACAAGTTCTTCGCCTCCAAGCAGGCGATCGGCGAGGCGATCTGCCACACCTGCCTGCTCGGCATCGAGCGGCAGATCGAGGCGGCCATCAGCAGTACGGATGGCGCACCGGAACAGCTGCGGCGCATGTTCCGGGCAGCGGTGGAGGCCAGCGTCGAACTGTTCAACCAAGATCGCAAGCTCTATGAGATCGCGGTCGCGGCCGCCTCCGAAGGTTGGCCCACCGCCACGGGCTACGAGGCCCGGGTGCGCGCGCACCTGCAGGCGATCCTGGAGCGGGGGCGCGCAGCCGGCGACTTCGAGCGCAGGACGCCGCTGGACGAGGCCGCACAGGCCGTCTATCTGGTGATGCGCCCCTACCTGAACCCGCTGCTGCTGCGGGAGAGCCTGCGCTACAGCGACCAAGCCCCCGGGCAGCTGTCCAGCCTGATCCTCAGAAGCCTGTCCCCCTGATCGGAGTGCGAAGTGACTGTTGACAGTTATGGTCACTAGATACAACAATGCCGGCCTGACCAGTCCCTTTGTGGGTGCGCCTCATGCTGCGGCATCGTTCTCCAGGTTTTTTCTCCCTTTCCGTTCTTTCCCTGGCCCTGACCGGTTGCGGCGGCAGCGCGCCGCCTGATCCGCGGACCGCGCCACCGCCGGTCCGGGTGGCGCTGGTCGACGAAGGCGCCGGCCAGACCCGGACTTTCACCGGCACCGTGCAGGCGCGGATCCAGAGCGACCTGGGCTTCCGGGTGTCCGGCAAGGTGCTGGAACGGTTGGTGGATGCGGGCCAGCAGGTGAAGCGCGGGCAGCCGCTGTTGCGGATGGACCCGGCCGATCTGGATCTGGCAGCGAGCGCGCAGCGGCAGGCGGTTGCGGCCGCCGAAGCGCGCGCGACCCAGGCGGCGCAGGAAGAGGTGCGCTACCGCAGGCTGGCGGCCAGCCAGGTGGTGTCGCGCTCTGCGTATGACCAGATCAAGGCGGCGGCCGATACCGCCCAGGCCGAGCTGCGCGCGGCCCGGGCGCAGGCTGCGGTGGCAGGCAACGCGAGCAGCTATGCCGTGTTGCTGGCCGATGCCGATGGTGTGGTGTCACAGACGCTGGCTGAGCCGGGGCAGGTGGTGGCCGCCGGTCAGGTCGTGGTGCAGCTGGCCCGATCCGGCCCGCGCGAGGCCGTAGTACAGCTGCCGGAAACCCTGCGCCCGGCGCTGGGTTCCACCGCCACGGCCAGCATCTTCGGTCGCGTTGGCGAACCGATCACTGCACACCTGCGGGTGCTGTCCAGCGCGGCCGATCCGGTTTCGCGTACGTTCGAGGCGCGCTACGTCCTGGATACGGCCGACGAGCCGGCGCCGCTGGGCGCCACCGTTGCGCTGGAACTTCCAACGCAGGGCAAGGCGGCAGCTGAAGGCGGCGTACGCGTGCCGCTGGCAGGAATCAACGACAGTGGCAAGGGCGCCGGTGTGTGGCTCATCCACGGGCAGCCGGCCATGGCGACCTGGCGGCCGGTGAAGGTGCTGCGCCTGGCGGATGACAGCGCGTATGTCATCGGCAACCTGAAGCACGGAGACCGCGTTGCCGCACTGGGCGCGCACCTGCTGCGCGAGGGCCAACGCGTGCGCATTCTCGACACCCGGGGCGCTGCCTCTGCCGGAGCACCATCGCCGTGAGTGGCTTCAATCTTTCCGCGCTGGCCGTGCGTGAGCGCTCCATCACGGTCTTCCTGATCCTGCTGGTATCGCTGGCCGGCATCGTCTCGTTCTTCAAGCTGGGCCGTGCGGAAGACCCGGCGTTCACCGTGAAGGTGATGACCATCGTGACCGCCTGGCCGGGCGCTACGGCCGAGGAAATGCAGGACCAGGTCGCCGAGAAACTGGAGAAGCGGCTGCAGGAACTGCGCTGGTACGACCGCAGCGAGACCTTCACCCGGCCGGGCCTGGCATTCACCACGCTGAGCCTGCTGGACAGCACACCGCCCGCGCAGGTGCAGGAAGAGTTCTACCAGGCACGCAAGAAGCTGCAGGACGAGGCGGCGACGCTTCCGGCCGGCGTGATCGGGCCCATGGTCAACGACGAGTACGCCGACGTCACCTTCGGGCTGTTCGCATTGAAAGCCAAGGGTGAACCGCAGCGGGTGCTCGCCCGCGATGCCGAAGTGCTGCGGCAGCGCCTGCTGCATGTGCCAGGGGTGAAGAAGGTCAACATCATCGGCGAACAGTCCGAGCGCATTTTCGTTGAGTTCTCGCACGACCGACTGGCCACCCTCGGCATCAGCCCGCAGGATGTGTTCGCGGCACTGAACGGACAGAACGCGCTGACGCCGGCAGGTTCGGTGGAGACCCATGGCCCGACCGTTTTCGTGCGGCTGGATGGCGCGCTGGATGAACTGGACAAAATCCGCAACACGCCGATCGTGTCTGGCGGCAAGACCATCAAGCTGGCCGACATCGCCACGGTGAAGCGGGGGTATGAAGACCCGGCCACCCTGCTCATCCGCAATGGCGGCGAGCCGGCGTTGTTGCTGGGCGTGGTGATGCGTGACGGCTGGAATGGGCTGGATTTGGGCAAGGCCTTGGACAGCGAAGTGGCGCAGATCAACGCCGAGCTGCCGCTGGGCATGTCGCTGGGCAAGGTCACCGACCAGTCGGACAACATCAGCTCCTCGGTCAACGAGTTCATGGTGAAGTTCTTCGTAGCCCTGGTAGTGGTGATGCTGGTCTGCTTCGTCAGCATGGGCTGGCGGGTCGGCGTGGTGGTGGCCGCAGCGGTGCCGCTGACGCTGGCCGCGGTGTTCCTGGTGATGGCGGCCACTGGCAAGAACTTCGACCGGATCACCCTGGGCTCCCTGATCCTGGCGCTGGGCCTGCTGGTGGACGACGCCATCATCGCCATCGAGATGATGGTAGTGAAGATGGAGGAGGGCTTCAGTCGCGTCGCGGCCTCGGCATATGCCTGGAGCCATACCGCCGCGCCGATGCTGTCCGGTACGCTGGTTACCGCCGTGGGCTTCATGCCCAATGGATTCGCGCGTTCCACCGCGGGTGAATACACCAGCAACATGTTCTGGATCGTCGGTATCGCGTTGATCGCTTCGTGGGTGGTAGCGGTGGTGTTCACGCCGTACCTGGGCGTGAAGCTCCTGCCGCAGCTGAAGCCGGTGGAGGGCGGTCACGAAGCGATGTACGACACCCCGCGCTACAACCGTTTCCGCCGCCTGCTGGGCCGGGTCATAGAACGCAAGTGGCTGGTGGCCGGTTCGGTGGTGGCGCTGTTCGTGCTGGCCATTCTCGGCATGGGCGCGGTGAAAAAGCAGTTCTTCCCGGTCTCCGATCGCCCGGAGGTGCTGGTGGAAATGCAGATGCCCTACGGCACGGCGATCGAGCAGACCAGTGCGACCACGGCCAAGGTGGAAGCGTGGCTGGCCAAGCAGAAGGAAGCACACATCGTGACGGCCTACGTCGGCCAGGGAGCCCCTCGTTTCTTCCTGGCGATGTCGCCGGAACTGCCGGACCCTGCCTTCGCCAAGGTGGTGATCCGCACCAACAGCCAGGAAGAACGCGAGGCCCTCAAACTGCGCCTGCGCGAAGCGGTCGCGGCCGGGCTGGCACCGGAGGCACAGGTACGCGTCAGCCAGTTGGTGTTCGGGCCTTATTCGCCATACCCGGTCGCCTACCGGGTCAGCGGCCCCGACCCTGACGTGCTGCGCGGCATCGCCGACAAGGTCGAGGTGCAGCTGCAGGCCAGCCCGATGATGCGTACCGTCAACCGTGATTGGGGCGTACGCACGCCCGCACTGCACTTCACCCTGGACCAGGACCGCCTGCAGTCGGTGGGCCTGAGCTCCAGCAGTGCGGCCCAGCAGCTGCAGTTCCTGCTCAATGGGGTGCCGGTCACCACGGTGCGCGAGGATATCCGCACTGTGCAGGTGCTGGCACGGTCATCCGGGTCTACCCGCCTGGACCCGGCGAAGGTGCAGGACTTCACCCTGGTCGGTGCCGCAGGTCAACGCATTCCGCTGTCGCAGATCGGGACGGTGGACGTGCGGATGGAAGAGCCGGTGATGCGCCGCCGCGATCGGGTGCCGACCATCACCGTACGCGGCGACGTTGCCGAGGGCCTGCAGCCGCCGGACGTTTCCGCGGCGATGACGGCCGCACTGCAGCCGCTGCGTGACACCCTTCCCAAGGGCTACAGCATCACCGAAGCGGGGGCGATCGAAGAGTCCGGCAAGGCAATGAAGGCGATGCTGCCGCTGTTCCCGATCATGCTGGCCATCACCCTGCTGATCATCGTGCTGCAGGTCCGCTCGATGTCGGCGATGGTCATGGTGCTGCTGACCAGCCCGCTGGGCCTGATCGGTGTGGTCCCGACCCTGCTGCTGTTCCAGCAGCCGTTCGGTATCAATGCGCTGGTGGGCCTGATCGCGCTGTCGGGCATTCTGATGCGCAATACGCTGATCCTGATCGGGCAGATCCACCACAACGAGCAGGAGGGCATGAGTGCGCGCCAGGCACTGGTGGAGGCCACGGTGCAACGCGCCCGGCCGGTGATCCTGACCGCACTGGCAGCGGTGCTGGCCTTCATTCCGCTGACCCATTCGGTGTTCTGGGGAACACTGGCCTACACCCTGATCGGCGGCACGATTGCCGGCACTGTGCTGACCTTGGTGTTCCTGCCCGCGATGTATTCCATCTGGTACAACATCCGCGCCGATGCGGCGCAGGGAGCAACGTAATGCACACCTCTGGATCGACGCGCGTGGTGGTTACCGGCATCGGCATCGTCTCTCCGCTGGGCACCGGTACCGACGTGGTGTGGTCGCGGCTGCTGCAGGGCGCCTCGGGCATCTCCACGCTGCCCGCCGACATCTGCGAAGGCGTGGAGGTGGCCGTCGGGGGCCGTGTACGCGGCGTGGACGAAGATCCGCTGAACGGCTACAACCGCCGGCGCAGCATCAGCGACAAAGATCTGCGCAAGATGGACCGCTTCATCGAGTTCGCGATCATCGCCGCCGAAGAGGCCCTGGCCCAGGCAGGATGGTCACCCGCGACCGATCTGGAGCGCACCCGGACCGCGACGGTCATCGCGTCTGGCATCGGCGGCTTTGGCGCGATCGCCGAGGCAGTGGAAACCACCGACAGGCGGGGGCCACGTCGCTTATCGCCATTTACCGCGCCGTCGTTCCTGGGCAACATGGCCGCCGGACACGTGTCCATCCGCAATGGCTTCCAGGGCCCGATCGGCGCGCCGGTCACTGCGTGCGCGGCCGGCGTGCAGGCTATCGGCGATGCGGCACGGATGATCCGCGCAGGCGAGGCGGACATCGCCATCTGTGGCGGTACCGAAGCCGCGCTGCATCGCGTATCACTGGGCGCGTTCGCTGCTGCCAAAGCACTGTCCACCGGCTATAACGACACGCCGCAATCTGCGTCGCGGCCTTTCGACCAGGGCCGGGATGGCTTTGTCATGGCAGAAGGGGCAGGCCTGCTGGTGATCGAATCGCTGTCGCATGCATTGGCCCGCGGGGCCCAGCCGCTGGCGGAACTGGTTGGGTACGGCACCAGTGCCGATGCCTACCACCTGACCGCAGGCCCCGAAGATGGCTCAGGCGCGCGGCGGGCGATGGAGCAGGCGCTGCGGCAGGCCGGTCTGCAGCCTGGCGATGTGCAGCACCTCAACGCACACGCCACCTCCACCCAGGTGGGTGACCGTGCCGAACTGGCCGCCATCCGGTCGCTGTTTGGCATGGCATCCGGGCTGCACATCACATCGACAAAGGGCAGCACCGGGCATCTGCTGGGGGCGGCCGGCGGCATTGAAGCGGCCTTTACCGTGCTCGCGCTGCGCGACCAGCGCGTGCCACCCACGCTGAACCTGCGGATGCCCGATGCCTTGGCCGAGGGTCTGGAGATCGTCGGCGGCCACGCGCGGCCATTGGCCATCGAGCATGCACTGTCAAACGGCTTCGGCTTCGGCTTCGGCGGCGTCAACGCCAGCGCACTGTTCAAACGCTGGCGCTAGAGCGAGGGGGTGGCAATGGCTCCCGAACCGCGAGCGCAACGCTGGGCACGCATCCGGGCCGAACGGCGTGAGCAGATCCTGGCCGGCGCGTCACGGGTGTTCGCCCGGCATGGCCTGGACGATTCCAGCATGGCGCTGGTGGCAGCCGAGTGCGAGTCCACGAAGGTGACCCTCTACGCGCACTTCCGCAACAAGGAGTTGCTTGCAGCGGAAGTGCTGCAGCGTTGGCTGACAGCGATTGAACATGGGGTGAGCCTGGTCGGCCTTGACACGGATGATCTCGGCGAGCTCCTCTGGTCAATTGCCGAGGGCCTCACGGCGGTCACCATGACCGATGACTACCGGTCGCTGTTCCGGGCGATTCATCACGGCAAGGGGGTTCCCGAGCCCATCCTTGCGCGATGGGAAAGGCGATTCAATCGACAGCGCACCACGCTCGCCAGCGCGTTCTCACCTTCCGGATCGCCAGATGCCGGCATACACGCCAGCGCCTTCCTGGCGTTGATCGACCAGGCCGGGTCTGCGCACCAGGCCGGCGCGATAGTCAGGCTGTTCCTCGCAAACTATCAGGCGCGAACGCGCTGACCTGGCGTGTGGGCTGCTGGATTCCACTTCAGCCACGAGACAAACGCTGAAAATGCTGGAGAGGGCTGCCGGCGGTTCGGGTAGTAGAGGTGATAGCCGGCAAAGGGTACGCACCACTTGTCGAGCACGGCAACCAGCCGGCCCTGCGCGATGTGCTCCGCCACCATCGGCTCTGGCGCATAGGCCAGGCCTAGTCCGTCCAGTGCGGCATTGATGACGTGGGTCATGCTGTTGAACACCAACGGGCCTTCGCCGCGCACGGTGAACTCCTTGCCCTTCTCCTCGAACTCCCAGGCGTAGATGGCACCGTTTGGACGATGCCGGATGTGCACGCAGCGGTGCTGGGTTATGTCCGCGGGCGTCTTCGGTTCTGGGTGTTTCTTGAAGTAGGTGGGCGAAGCCACTACTACCAGGCGCCAGTCAGGCCCGACCCTGACCCCGATCATGTCCTTGCTGAGCGCCTCGCCCAACCGGATGCCGGCGTCGAAGCGCTGTTCCACCACATTGGTGAAGCCGTAGTCGACGTAGAACTCAAGGGTGATGTCCGGGTACTCGGCAAGGAACCCCGCAAGACGAGGACGGATGATGGTTTCCATGGAATCGTCCGTGCAGGAGATCCGCAGGGTGCCTGCTGGGCGGTCGCGCAGGTCCCCCAGCGCCTCGACGCTGGCGCCAATGGCCTCGAAGTGCGGTGCGATGGAGCGCATCAGGCGCTCGCCCGCTTCCGTTGGAGAAACGTTTCGCGTGGTGCGGGCCAGCAGGCGGATGCCCAGGCGTTCTTCCAGCAGCCGCATGGAATGGCTCAACGCGGAGGGCGTGACCCCCAGGCGAGCGGCCGCCTTGGTGAAGCTCTGCTCCTGTGCCACCACCAGGAAGGCTTGCAGGTCATGGGTCTTCACAGTGCTCATGGGTCAAATTGTGAGCCAAACTCAATAATGCATCAACTTTCAGCTGGCTTATCGCGGAAGCGACCGGGGACTATCGTGGCGTCCTGAACCCCACAGAGGCCCTCCGCGCATGAAATCCACCACGCTGCTGCTGGCATTGGCCGCCAGCCATTTCGTTCCGCACGTTGCCTTGGCGGCTGACGCGCCGACGGCCGCGAGGCCTGTTGGTGCAGACAATTTCTACAAAAGCACCCGCGTTACGGGCGAGCGTGTCAGTTTCCGCAATCAATACCAGATGGAGGTGGTTGGCACGCTGTACCGCCCTCGGGGCCTGCCGCGTGATGGCCGCGCGCCCGCCGTGGTGGTTGGCCACCCGATGGGAGCTGTGAAGGAGCAGAGTTCACAGTTGTACGCCCAGAAGCTGGCTGAGCAGGGCTTCGTTACGCTGGCGATCGACCTTTCCTTCTGGGGTGAAAGCGCGGGTGCCCCACGGCACCTGGTGTCGCCGGAAATCTACGCCGACGATATCAGCGCGGCCGTGGACTTCCTGAGCACGCAATCGTTCGTCGACCCGGATCGAATTGGTGGCCTGGGTATCTGTGGAAGCGGCAGCTTTGTCATCAGCGCAGCAAAGATCGACCCGCGCATCAGGGCCATTGCTACGGTCAGCATGTATGACATGGGCGCGGCGGTGCGCCAGGGGCTGAACAACACGCAATCGTTGCAGCAGCGCAAGGAAATGATTCAGGCGGCAACGCAGCAGCGTCTGGTCGAGTTCAACGGCGGGCAGGCGGTGTATGTGCCCGGCACGGTAAACAAGCTAGGGGCCGATACGCCGGAAGTACAGCGTGAATTCTATGATTTCTACCGCACGCCCCGCGGCGCTTACGCGGCCGAAGGCGAGCGAAGCGAATGGACCACCCAGCCGCTGTTCAGTAGCTTGGTCAAGTTCATCAACTTCCATCCGTTCAATGATATCGAGACCATCTCGCCCCGGCCGATGCTGTTCATCTCCGGCGACGCCGCACACTCACGCGAGTTCAGCGAGGACGCCTACCGCAGGGCCGGTCGACCGAAGGAGGTCTACTGGGTGAAGGGTGCCGGTCACGTGGATCTGTATGACCGTATCCACCTGATTCCCTTCGACAAGCTGACGACGTTCTTCCAGCACGGCCTTGCAGGGAAATGAGTCGCTTCGACGCCACTGCAGGCCCCGCCAATTGGAGCGGTGTGCTCGCAATGACACTGTGTGTCTTCGCGTTGATCGCTTCTGAGTTCATGCCGGTGAGCCTGCTCACGCCGTTGGCTGCAGATCTTGGCGTGACCGAAGGGCTCGCCGGATATGGGATAGCCATCTCCGGCGCGTTTGCCGTGCTGACCAGCCTGTCGGTCTCCCGGTTGGCCGGGAACATCAATCGCAGAACGTTGCTTCTGACCCTGACCGGATTGATGGCGGTCTCTGGTTTGGTGGTGGCGTTGGCTCCCAACTATCCGGTCTACATGGGGGGCCGTGCGCTGATCGGCGTGGTGATTGGTGGTTTCTGGTCACTGTCCGCCGCAACGGCCATGCGGCTGGTGCCTGCGGCGCAGGTGCCACGTGCGTTGGCGATCTTCAACGGTGGCAACGCGCTGGCTACGGTTGTAGCCGCGCCGCTGGGCAGCTACCTGGGTGGCATCATCGGATGGCGCGGGGCCTTCCTGTGCCTTCTGCCGGTGGCTGGCGTTGCGCTGGTATGGCAGTGGATCTGCCTGCCGTCCATGGCGGCGGAGGGCAGGCCGCCGCAAGGCGGGGTCATTGCACTGTTCGGGCGGCGCGTAGTAGCGCTGGGCATGGTCGCGTGCGGTGCCTTTTTCATGGGGCAGTTCGCCTTGTTCACCTATGTGCGGCCGTTCCTGGAGCGGGTCACCCGCGCAGATGAATCTGCCGTCCCGCTGGTGCTGCTGGCCATCGGTGCAAGCGGCTTCGTTGGCACGCTCGCCATCGGGGCATTCCTCAGGCGCGGCCTCTACCGCACGCTCGTAACCATCCCGGCGTTGATGGCGGTCATCGCCGTGGCTCTGGTGCCGCTGGGTCCGCAGCTCTGGCCGACGGCCGCACTGTTTTCGGCATGGGGCCTGCTGGCCACGGCTGCACCGGTGGGCTGGTGGAGCTGGCTGGCACGCACCTTCACCGACAACGCCGAAGCGGGCGGGGGGTTGATGGTAGCGGTGGTGCAGTGCTCGATCGCGCTGGGCTCCACCGTCGGCGGGCTGCTGTTGGACAGCTTCGGCTTTGCCAGCACGTTCATGGCCGGTGCTGGCCTGCTGTTGATCGCGGCGCTGCTTGCCTATCTCACTGCCGCCGAATCTACGCCCGCGTGCGAGCCGGCCGTGGCTGCGCAGGCGCGTGGCTGATGGCACGCGTGACGTCGATCGTTCGGCAACTGCTATTCCTTTACCTTGCTTCTCTGGCCGTGCCCGCATGCTCTGGCGAGCGGAATGATCACACCGTCGCTCCTACAGAAGGAGCGTCCAATTCGGAGGTCCATCCCATGAAGATCAAGCTGATGATCAGCGAGCGGACGCTGTCGGCGACCTTGGAAGACAGCATCCCCGCACGCGAATTCTTCGCTCAATTGCCTCTCACGCTTCAGCTTGATGACTACGCCGCTACCGAAAAGATTGCGCAGCTCCCGCGCCGTCTCAGCGTGGCTGGCGAACCGGCGGGCATCACTCCGGTGGCTGGCGACATCACCTTCTATGCACCGTGGGGGAATCTGGCGATCTTTCACAAGCCGTTCGGCTATTCGAAGGGCCTGGTCCGGTTGGGACACATCGAGGGAGGACTGCAGGTCCTTCGTGCCAAGGGGCCGCTGGAAGTCCGTATTGAATCCGATTGATGTTCCTTATCCCGGTGTAGTGACACGCCACGCGTGTCATGCGTCCGTTCTCCAACACCTCCCACACCGCACCGTTGTGCCCTGCAACATGCATTTTCGTGCACTGCGACTTGCATTGGATCGATTTAGTACTCTATGGTGCAATCGATTGCATTGCGGTGAATTGTTGCGTTTGATACCGGTTGGGAGGCCGGAACGTGGATGTCCATCCATTCGAGCGGATCGTCCCCGGTCGCGGGGCTCACGCGGCGAGATGCGTTGCGCATGGCGATCGCCGGCAGCCTTGGCTTGGGCGTTGCAGGCGTGCTGCCTGCGGTTGCCGCCTCCGACGCGCCGCTCAAGGGCAACCTGAAGCATTCCGTCGCCCGCTGGACGTTCCCGCAGCAGTCGATCGCACAGCTCTGCCAGACGGTGAAGGGCATTGGTTTTGCCGCCATCGACCTGGTCGGTCCGGAGGACTGGCCCACGCTGAAGGCCAATGGCGTATACAGCTCCATGTGCAACGGCGCGGAGCTGGGCCTGACCAAAGGCTTTGCCGGTAGCCAGTTCCATGACCAGCTCGTGGACCGCTATACCCGGCACATCGACCTGGTGGCCGATGCCGGCTATCGCAACCTCATCTGTTTTTCCGGCAATCGCAACGGCATGGACCCGCAGGAAGGCATGGCCCATGCCGAAGCGGGACTCAAGCGCATCCTCGGGCATGCCGAGAAGCGCGGCGTCGTGCTGGTGATGGAGCTGCTGAACTCCAGGGTCGACCATCCCGACTATCTGTGCGACCACTCTGCCTGGGGGGTCGAGCTGTGCCAACGGCTCGGCTCGGATCATTTCGGCCTGCTCTACGACATCTACCACATGCAGATCATGGAGGGCGACATCATCGCCACCATCGGCAAGCACCATGCTTGCTTCAAGCATTACCACACCGCAGGCGTGCCTGGCCGGCACGAGATCGGAGATCAACAGGAACTCCACTATCCGGCCATCTGTCGCGCGATCCGCGACACCGGTTTCGATGGCTATCTGGCGCAGGAATTCATGCCTGCGGCGCCGGATCCCGTCGGCTCGCTGCGCGAGGCGATCCGCCTCTGCGATGTCTGAAACACTATCTACCCAGGTGAAGTGGAACCCATGGCAGACAATCACTATGACGCCATCGTCGTTGGCTCCGGAATCAGTGGCGGTTGGGCGGCGAAGGAACTGACCGAGAAAGGCCTCAAGGTCCTGATGCTGGAACGCGGACGCAACATCGAGCACGTCAAGGACTACGTCAACGCGATGAAGGAGCCGTGGGATTTCCCGCACCGCAACCGGCCGACCCAGGCGATGAAGGCCGACTTCCCGGTGTTGATGCGCGACTACGGTCTGGCCGAGAACCTTGAGGGCATGTGGGCCGACGAAAAGGAATCGCCGTATACCGAAACCAAGCGGTTCGACTGGTTCCGCGGCTATCACGTGGGCGGTCGCTCGCTGATGTGGGGGCGGCAGAGTTATCGCCTGTCCGACCTGGATTTCGAGGCGAACCTCAAAGACGATATCGCCACCGATTGGCCGATCCGTTACGCTGACATCGCGCCCTGGTACGACCACGTGGAGAAGTTTGCCGGCATCGCCGGCACCCGCGAGGGACTGGACGTGTTGCCGGACGGCCAGTTCCTGCCGCCGATCCCATTGAACATCGTCGAAAAGGACGTGGCCGCGCGCATCAAGAAGGCGTTTGGCGGCACGCGGCACATGATTCACTCGCGCACCGCCAACATCACCCAGCCCATGCCCGAGCAGGGCCGCGTCAACTGCCAGTATCGCAACAAGTGCATCCTGGGCTGTCCGTTCGGTGCCTATTTCTCGACCCAGTCGGCAACGCTGCCGGCGGCCATGAAGACCGGCAACCTGACCCTGCGGCCGTTCTCGATCGTCAAGGAAGTGCTCTACGACAAGGCCCGCAAGCGTGCGCGGGGCGTGGAAGTCATCGACGCCGAGACCGGGCAGACCTACCAGTACACGGCCAAGGTGATTTTCCTCAACGCGTCCTCGTTCAACTCGACCTGGCTGCTGATGAACTCGGCCACCGATGTCTGGGACGGCGGGCTGGGTTCTTCGTCCGGCGAGCTGGGACACAACGTGATGGACCATCACTTCGGTGCCGGTGCCTCCGGCCGGGTCGAGGGTTACGACGACAAGTACTACTTCGGCCGTCGCCCCTGTGGCTTCTACGTTCCCCGTTTCCGCAACGTCGCCGCCGACAAACGCGGCTACCTGCGCGGCTTCGGCTACCAGGGCGGCGCCAGCCGCAACGGCTGGTCGCGCGATATCGCCGAACTGAACATCGGCGCCGACCTGAAGGATGCACTGACCCTGCCGGGTGACTGGCGCATCGGCATGACCGGATTCGGTGAAATGCTGCCGCACCACGACAATACGATTTCCCTGGACCCGGACCGCAAGGACAAATGGGGATTGCCGGTGTTGGCGATGGACGTTGCCCTGCGCGCGAACGAAAGGAACATGCGCAAGGACATGGCCGCCGACGCCGCCGAGATGCTGGAGGCGGCCGGCGTCAAGGACGTGGAGATGCACGACAACGACTACGCCCCGGGCAAGGGCATCCACGAAATGGGAACCGCGCGCATGGGCCGTGACCGCAGCAGCTCCGTGCTGAACCAGCACAACCAGGTCTGGGATGCACCCAACGTCTATGTGACCGACGGTGCGTGCATGACCTCCAGCGCCTGCGTGAATCCCTCGCTGACCTACATGGCGCTGACCGCACGCGCAGCCGACCACGCGGTACGCGAACTGAAAGCGGGGAACCTGTGATGGAACGGCGCGACCTCCTGAAGATGATCCTCGCCGCCACGGGCGCGGCCATGGTCGGCCTGCCCGCGCTTGCGCAGGGAGCGGTTCCGGCTGCGGGCGCGAAGCACGGCTTCTCCGCCGCCGACGTGGGCACGCTGGACGACATCGCCGACACCATCCTGCCGCGGACCGGTACGCCGGGAGCGAAAGACGCCGCGACAGGGCTTTTCATGGCCCAGTTCGTCACCGACTGCTATACCGACAAGCAGCAGGCGACGTTCCGCGCCGGCCTGGCCGATATCAATACACGCGCCGGCGGCCGGTTTGCGTCGCTCACGCCGCAGGCCCGCACCGAGCTGCTGCGCACGCTGGATGCGGAAGCCAGGAAACGTGCCGTTGAGGTGGGTGAAACCGGCACCGCCGATGCGGGCGAAGCGATCCCACATTACTTCACGATGATCAAGCAGCTGGCCATTTTCGGCTATTTCACCTCGAAGGCCGGCGCGACCGAAGCGCTGCAGTACGTCGCCGTGCCGGGCCGATACGACGGCGACGTGGCCTATGTCCCCGGTACGCCCGCTTGGGCTACCGGCTGATGGAAAGGAACACGATGACCAGATCCCTCCTGATGACCGCCTGCCTGTTGGCTGCAGTACCTGTGCTCGCGCAGGCCGGTGGCGCCCCCACGCGTGATCCGACGAAGACAGAGGTGTGGAAGCCCGTGCCCGCGACCGTGGCCACGCCGCCGGGTGGCGCGCCCTCCGATGCGATCGTGCTGTTCGATGGCAAGGACGTCTCCGCGTGGGAGGCGGAGCAGGGCGGACGCGTGCCCTGGAGCGTTGCCGATGGCGCGCTGACCGTGGTGCCGGGGAGCAAGGGCATCCGCACGCGCCAGCGCTTCTGCGACATCCAGCTGCATGTCGAGTGGCGCTCGCCCACCGCGGCCCAGGGGTTTGAAGGCCAGAACCGCGGCAACAGCGGCATCTTCCTGCAGGACCTGTATGAGCTGCAGGTGCTGGACAGTTACAACAACCCGACCTATGCCAACGGCCAGGCCGCCTCGCTCTACAAGCAGGCCATTCCGCTGGTGAACGCCTCGCGGGCGCCGGGCGAGTGGCAGGCGTACGACGTCATCTGGAAGGCCCCGCGTTTCTCGCCGGGGGGCGGGCTGCTGTCACCGGCCCGCATCACCGTGCTGCACAACGGCGTGCTGGTGCAGGACGACACCGTCCTGTCGGGCAAAACCGAGTACATCGGTGCGCCTTCGTACGCGCCACACGGGTGCGCGCCGATCTCCCTGCAGGAACACGATTCCAGCGTCAGCTACCGCAACATCTGGGTGCGCGAACTTTAGCGCCACGCCCTGCGTTGGCTTAGCGGTGCCGGCCCACCTCGGCCCGGCACCGGCATCCTAGTTCGCCAGGTAGCTGGCGAGGTTGTCGATCTCCTGTTCGGACAGCTGGGCAAAGGGCGGCATCAACCCGCCGCCCTTCCTGATCTTTTCCTTGATCTGCGCCGGCTGCAGCCGCTTGCTGACATCGGTGAGTGCAGGGAATGTTGGCGGAACCCCCGCGCGGGTCGCGCCGTGGCAGGCCGTGCAGTGGGTTGCGTAGAGCTGTGCGCCGGCCGCAGGATCGTCCTTGGACCATGCCGCGGTTGCGAGCGTGGCACCCGATAGCAGCACGGCGATGGTCAGGATCGGTTTCAAACGCGTATTCAAGCGGAACTCCTTCGCGGGCTAGCGCTGCGCGCGGGCTGGCAGGGGGGCGGTCAGGTGGGTACGCAGGTAGTCCGCCCCGGTCTGGATGACCTTGGCCGGATCACGCGGCTGGTCGTGCTCGACGATGTACCACTGCACGCCGGCACCCGCCGCGGCAGGCAGGATGGCGCGCCAGTCCAGGGTCCCCTGGCCCACGGCGGCGAAGCCGCCCTCGTTTTCGGCCTGGCCCTTCGGTGCGTTGTCCTTGGCGTGTACCGCGAACACGCGGCCCTGGAACTTGCCCAGCATCACCGCCGGGTCGTAACCCGCACGCGCGACCCAGGCCAGGTCCAGCTCGGTCTGCAGGTCGGGGCCGGCCGCAGCGAACAGCAGTTCCAGTCCCGTTTTACCGTCGAAGTCGACCAGTTCGAAGTCGTGGTTGTGGTAGGCCAGGCGCATGCCCTTGGCGCGCAGCTGCGTCGACATCCGGCCCAGTTCCTGGCCCAGGGCGGTCCAGCCGGCGGCATCGGTCGGCCGATCCTTCTTGTCCAGGTACGGCACCACCAGCGTCGTGTTGCCGATCGCACGGTTGAAGGCCACCACGCCATCCAGGTCCCCGCGCAGATCGGCCAGTTGCACGTGGGACGAAATGGCCTTGATCGAATACTGGTCCAGCCGTTGCTTGAGTTCGGCGGCACTGACGTTCTGGGTGCCAACCGTTTCCACCGCGCTTACCCCCGCGTCGTGGACAATCTTCAACTGCTGGTCGAGCGAACCGGCGTCGCGCAGGGTGTACATCTGCACTGCGATGGGCTGCTGCGAACCGGCCGCTTCGCCTGCGAAAGCGGGCAGGGCGGCGAGCAGCAGGGCGAGGGTGGCGGTCGTGCGTGTAGCAGTGTTCATCAAGAACTCCTCCCAAAATTCAACCGATGGTGGTCCAGGCGCGAGACCTGGCCGATGCGATGACGCGGTCGACGATCAGCGCCGAGCGCACGCCGTCATCGAAGGTGGGCAGCCCCTCCGGCTGCTCGCCGTCGATGGCGCGATAGGTGTCGGCGACGAACGCCTCGAAGCAATGGCCGTAGCCCTGCGCGTGCCCGGCCGGCAACATGGACAGCCGGCGTTGTTCGGCACTGCCGGCGCCTGGCCCGCGTACGAAGATTTCCTCGCGCTGGTCGGGCATGCCGATCCACAGCCGCTCGGCGTCCTCCTGGTTGAACGCCACGCTGGCGTTGGCGCCATCGATCTCGAACCAGAGGCGATTATGGCGTCCCGCCGATACCTGGCTGACCGTCAGTGACGCCAGCGTACCCGCGCCGGTCCGGAACATCGCGGCAGCCACGTCCTCGCTGGATACCGCCTGCTTCGCGCCGCCCGCCGCGGGCGTGGTGAAGCTCTGCCCGGTGAGCGTGCCGCGCTCGTCGATTACGGTGGCGAATGCCGCGCTGACGTCGACGAAGCGCTCGCCGCCGACCCATTCCACCAGGTCGCACCAGTGCGAGCCGATGTCGGCGAACACGCGCGACGCGCCGCCCAGCGCGGGGTCCACCCGCCAGTTGTTGCTGGCAGGGTCCAGCAGCCAGTCCTGCAGGTAGCTGCCGTGGATCAGGTGCAGCGGCCCCAGCTCGCCCTGCGCGATGCGCGCGCGCGCCTCGCGGACCACCGGGTGGTAGCGGTAAACGAAGGGCACCGTGGCTACCCGCCCGGTCGAGGCAGCCAGCGCAGCCAACGCCTGGGCGTCTTCCAAACTGGTGGCCAGCGGCTTCTCGCAGATCACGTGCTTGCCGGCTTCCAGCGCCGCCTGCGCCATGGCGCGGTGCAGATGGTTGGGCGTGCACACGTGCACGACCTGTACCTGCGGGTCGGCGATCACGTCCTCGATGTCGCGATAGCCGCGCGGGACATTCCACGACCGCGCCACGTCCGCTGCGCGTTGCGGGGAAGAGGCGGCTACGCCGCGGACCTCGGCACCGGCCAGCAGTGCCGCGCGGCGATGCACGGCACCGATCATTCCGGTGCCGACGATGGCGATTCCAAGCTTGCGCATCGGTCAGGGTCCCCAGGGCGTGGAAGGCGCGGCCGCGACGACCGGCCGGTCGCGGAACAGCACCAGGAAGGCGACCAGCACGACCAGCGCCACGCCTGCCGGGAACAGCCAGATCCGCTGCCAGTCCGGCCCCGCCGCCGTGGTGTAGTGCTCCACCACCGCGCCGGACAGGAACGTGCCGATCAACATGCCCACGCCGTAGGTGGCCAGGGTGATGAACCCCTGCGCGCTGCTGCGCGCGGCGGGGCCGGCATGCGCATCGGTGTAGATCTGGCCGGTGACGAAGAAGAAGTCGTAGCAGATGCCATGCAGCACGATACCGATCACCAGCAGGGAGAAGCCGCCGCCCGCATCGCCAAAGGCGAACATGACGTAGCGCACCACCCACGCGGCCATGCCCACCGCCAGCATCGTCTTCACCCCCAGCCGCACGAACAGGAACGGCATGGCCAGCATCAGCAGGACTTCGGATACCTGGCCCAGCGATTGCAGACCGGCCGCGCCGCGCACGCCCAGGTCGTTGAGATACGGGTTGGTGAAGTTGTAGTAGAACGCCAGCGGGATGCAGATGGCGATGGAGGCCAGGAAGAACACCAGGTAGGAGCGCGACTTCAGCAGCCGCAGCGCATCCAGCCCCAGGATCTGGCCCAGCCCGGCATCGCGCTGCTTGGCCAGCGGCGGCGTGTGCGGCAGGGTGAAGGCGTACAGGCCCAGGGCCAGCGATGCCATCGCCGCCATCTGGAAGGTCAGCTCGAGTCGGTGCGCCTGTTCCCAGCCCAGCCAGCCGATCAGCACGCCGGCCACGATCCAGCCGATGCTGCCGGCCACCCGCACTGGCGGGAACTGCTTTTCAGGCGAGTGCATGTGCCGCATCGCCACGCTGTTGGCCAGCGCCAGGGTCGGCATGAACAGCAGCATGTAGCCCATGACGCAGGCGAAGAACGTGCTGAAGTCCGTCGCCGTGGACGCCAGCCACATCAGCACCGCGCCGGCCAGGTGCAGCACCGCGAGGATGCGCTGTGCCGCGAAGTAGCGATCCGCGATCAGGCCAACCAGGAAGGGCGCCACGATGGCGCCGATGGATTGGCTGAGGAAGGCGGTCGCCACCTGGCTCGCGCTGGCCTGGAGTGGGCCCTGCACCAGGTACGTCCCCAGGGTGACGAACCACGCCCCCCAGATGAAGAACTGCAGAAACATCATCGCGCCCAAGCGCGACATGGCGTGCGTCATGGCTTGCCCTCCCGGGCGGTAGTGGTTCAGATCCCCAACAAACGGTGCAGTGCGTCCGGATCGGCGCCGCTGTCGGCGAAGTCATCGAATGCACGTTCGGTCACGCGGATGATGTGGTCGCGGACGAAAGCGGCACCTTCCCGCGCACCGTCTTCCGGGTGCTTCAGGCAGCACTCCCACTCCACGACCGCCCAGCCCGGAAAATCGTATTGGGCGAACTTGGAGAAGATCGCCTTGAAGTCGATCTGGCCGTCCCCGAGCGAACGGAACCGCCCCGGACGGTCGATCCAGTCCTGGTACCCGCCATACACGCCACTGCGCGCACTGGCACGAAACTCCGCGTCCTTGACGTGGAAGATGCCGATGCGTTCGTGGTACCGGTCGATGAAGCCCAGGTAGTCGATCTGCTGCAGCAGCAGGTGGCTGGGGTCGTACAGGATCCGGGCGCGAGGGTGGTGGTCCACCACATCCAGGAAGCGCTCGAAGGTCGCGCCGTCGTGCAGGTCCTCGCCCGGGTGGATCTCGAAGCACAGGTCCACACCGCTGGCGTCGAAGGCATCCAGGATGGGGCGCCAGCGCCGGCCGAGTTCGGCGAAGGCTTCTTCCACCAACCCCGGCGGGCGTTGCGGCCAGGGATAGAAGTACGGCCAGGCCAGCGCGCCGGAGAAGGTGGCATGCGCGGTCAGCCCCAGGCGCTGGCTGGCCTTGGCGGCGAGCAGCAGCTGCTCCACCGCCCAGGCCTGGCGTGCGGGCGGATCGCCGCGCTTGTCCGGCGGCGCGAATCCGTCGAACAGGGCGTCGTAGGCGGGATGGACGGCGACCAGTTGCCCCTGCAGGTGGGTGGACAGCTCGGTGATCTGCAGGCCATGTCCGGCCAGCATGCCGGTGATGTCATCGCAGTACGCCTGGCTGCGCGCCGCCTCGGCCAGGTCGAACAGATGGGGCGCGCTGGTGGGTACCTGTACGCCAGAATAGCCCAGCCCCGCCGCCCAACCGGCGAGCGTGTCGAGCCGATCAAATGGAGGTGTGTCGCCGATGAACTGCGCCAGGAACAGCGCTGGACCTTTGAGCGTCTTCACAAGGGGATTCGCCCGCGATGCAATCGATTGCATTACCCTAGCAGGGTCTCCCTCAAGACCTGTTGTGCACTGCACAGCGGACGGAACAACTAAAAACCATGGCCACCATCTACGACATCGCAAAGCACGTTGGCGTCTCCGCGGGCACGGTGTCGCGGGCGCTTTCCCGGCCGGAAAAAGTCCTGCCGGCCACGCGCACGCGGATCGAGCAGGCCGCCGTCGCGCTGGGGTATGTCCCCAACACGGTTGCCCGGACGCTCAAGACCCAGCGCAGCGGCAAGATCCTGGTCACCGTGCCGGACATCGCCAATCCGTTCTTCGCCCAGATCCTGCAGGGCGCGGAGGAAGCGGCGCAGGCGGTCGGCTACGCGGTGCTGCTGGGCGATACCCAGCATCGCCCCGACCGCGAAGAGCGCTACGCGCAGATGCTCCGGCGCAACGAGGCCGACGGCCTGATCGTGCTGGGGCATCGGCTACCGCCGACGGCGCGCGACATCGTCCAGCAACTGGGTTCCGCCGCGCCGGTGGTCAATGGCTGCGAGTTCGACCCCGCGCTGGGCATTCCCAGCGTGCACATCGACAACGCGGCGGCCGCCCACGCGGTGATGGAACACCTGTATGGACTGGGGCATGAGCGGATCGCCGTGGTGGGCGGACCGCCCGACAATCCCCTGCACACGCAACGACTGGAAGGGGCCCGTGCCGCCGGCAGGGCACGCGGCCGCCTGCGCAACCTGAGCGAAGTGCCGGGCGATTTCTCGGTGGAATCCGGCCATGCGGCCGCGATGGCGCTGTTGTCGCGCGCGCCCCTGCCCACCGCGATCTTCTGCTTCAGCGACCAGATGGCGCTGGGCGCCCTGGCGGCCTGCCGGGATATGGGCATCCGGGTGCCGGATGAGGTGTCCATTGTGGGCTTCGACGACCTGGCGTCATCCCGTTACCTCACGCCCCCGTTGACGACCATCAGGCAGCCCATGCGGGAGATCGGTGTGCGCGCGGTCAACCTGCTGCTCGCCATCATCGAACGCGTGGATGTGCCGCTTCAGCAGACGCTGGATTTCAGCTTGATGCTGCGCGGCTCCACGGCTGCGCCGAGGGGTAAGTGACCGCAGGACCATCAGGCCCCCCTCAACGCGCGCTCCCCACCACCACGCTGCCTGCGCTTTCTGTCACGGCCATCGTCCGCCACCACGGCGTGCCCGCATGCGGCGCGGAAAGATCCAGGCGTTCGCCCATTTCCGGGGTGGACAGCGCGATGCCGCGCTCGGCCGCCAGCGCGCTGACCCGCTCGAACGGTTCTTCCCAGCGATGCATGGCCAGGTCGAAGGTACCGTTGTGGATGGGCACCAGCCACTTGCCGCGCAGGTCCTCGTGCGCCTGCACGGTCTGCTCCGGCTGCATGTGCACGAAGGGCCACTTGGCGTCATACGCACCGGTTTCAACGAAGGCGACATCGAACGGTCCGTAGCGTTCGCCGATGCGCTTGAAGCCGTTGAAGTAGCCGGTATCGCCGCTGAAGAACACGCGCAGGTCATCGTCCAGGATCACCCACGATGCCCACAGCGTGCGGTTGCCATCGCGCAGCCCGCGCCCGGAGAAATGCTGGGCAGGCGTAGCGGCGAAACGCACGCCATCCACCTGGGTTTCTTCCCACCAGTCCAGCTGGACCACGCGGTCCTGCGGCACGCCCCAGTCGATCAGGCGGTCGCCTACGCCCAGCGGTGCCAGGAACACCTGCGCGCGCGTGGCCAGGAACTTGATGGTGGCGCGATCCAGGTGGTCGTAATGGTCATGCGAGAGCAGCACGCCGCGGATCGGCGGCAGGTCCTGCAATGCGATCGGCGGCGCATGGAAGCGCTTGGGGCCCATCCACTGCACCGGCGAGGCGCGCTCGGAGAACACCGGGTCGGTCAGCCACCAGCCACCGCGCAGTTTGATCATCAGGGTGGAATGGCCCAGCCGGTACATGCTGCGGTCCGGCGCGTCGGCCAGCGCCTGCGCGCTCAGTGCACGCACCGGCGGCGTCTGCCCGGGCGTGGTGCCGGGCGGCCGGTTGAAGAAGAAGTCCCAGAACAGCTTGAGCGTGCTGCCCAGCGATTCACGGGGCTTGGGCGCGACGTTGGTGAACTGTTCGTCGGCGCGCTGGGGCGAGTTTTCGTAGGAAGCGATAGGCACGGTAAGGGTCATCCCGATGATCACGGTGAGGAAAATGGCGACAGCAAGAACGGGGAGGATTCTCATGCGTCGTCTCGTAGGTGAGTGCGCAGGCACTCATTTAATGGCGCGGAAAATATCAACGTTGGATTCCCTTCCAGAACAGATCAAAACCCGCCTGTTGCAGCATCTCGCGCTGCGCGGGCTGGGCGGCCATGGCTTCCAGCGTGGTTTCCAGCAGACTGATCAGTACCCGCCCCAGGTAGAAGGACACCAGTTCAGGCCGGGTATGGCTGGCGATGCGCGCTTGCAGGGTTTCCAGCATGGTGCCGAACAGGCCCGCGCACTGGGTACGGGTGCAGTCGGTGATGCGTTCGGACACTTTGAGCTGGCGCAGGGCCATCCGGTCCACGGGGCGCTGCGCGCCCCACACGATCAGCGCGTTCCAGACATGCAGCAACTGGTCGCGCACCTCGGCATCGGCCGGGAAACTACCCCCAATGGCCAGGGCCAGGCGCTCTTCTAGCTGCACGAACAGCGCGTTGAGCAGCGCGTCCTTGGTCTCGAAGTACGTGAACACGGTGCCTTCGGCGACCTTGGCGGCCTTGGCGATCTGCGCCGTGGACGCACCCACGCCCCGCGCAGCCACCTGTTCGGCGGCGGCAGCAAGGATGGCGGTGCGTTTTGCGTCGCTGAGCGGGCGGGCCATGACGTCGGGTAAATCGAGTGGTCACTCATTTAAGCCCGGGCCCGGCCGCAGCGCAAGGGCCAGCTTCGGCCTGATGCCGGCCGTTCAGGTGGGGCGGGGCAGGGCCGGCGTTTGCGGCGCCCCGCCGGTGCCATCACCTTGCTGACTCTGCGGCGACCGGGATATAAGGCGGGCAGGCACCTGTATGGGCAACGACGTGGCGACCACCCGGCGCAAAGCAGCAGCTGACCCATCCATCGGCACACCGCGCCTGTTGGCGGGTGGCAACCCGCAGATTCCGAAGGGCGAGGGCGACGCACCCGTGCAGGCGTGGATCGCGGCGATACCGGACTGGAAGCGCGAGGCGGCGCGGCAGCTCGATGCGCTGATCGTGGCGGCGGTGCCCGGTGTGCGCAAGGCGGTCAAATGGAACTCGCCGCTGTATGCGGCAGGCGATGATGGCTGGTTCCTGAGCATGCATTGCTACGCCCGCTACATCAAAGTGGCCTTTTTCCGTGGCGGGTCACTCGATCCGGTACCGCCCGAAGCCTCCAGGAGCCAGGACACCCGCTACCTGCACGTGTTCGAGGACAGGCCGGTGGACGTGAAGCAGTTCACCCGCTGGGTCAAGCAGGCCAGCCGGCTTCCTGGCGAGCGTATGTAGCGCATCGTTCTTCCTCGCGCTGATCCCCGCAACCCGGAATTCCATCACCTCGCGGTGGCACCTGTCGTCAACTTCGGCAAAGATGGTGCGCTGCACGATCGCCGCGCGCGCCCGTGCATCCCATGGAACCTGGAATTGCCTGTGCTGAGTGTTGTTGGAGTGGTACTTGCGTTGTACGTCGTGTGGCGGTTGATCTGGCCCCTGCGGGTGCCGGTTTCGTTGCGGGGTCCGTTGGGCCTGCTGGTGCTGGCACTGGCCCTGCACCACCGGATCGTGGCCCGGTTCGCCGGCACGATGGCCTCGCCGGAAATCCCCAAGGCCGCGCTGGTGGTGTTGGCCAGCGGCTTCACCGCCCTGCTGCTGGTGGCGGTATTCCTGCTGGTGCTGGATGCGCTGCTGCTTGGCGCACGCCTGCTGCGGCTGCCGCGCGTTGCCGATGCGCTGCGTCGTGGCTGGCTGCGGCCGGCGGCGGGTGGGCTCGCGCTGTTGCTGGGCGCGTGGGGCGTGCAGCAGGGCATTGCCGTGCCACAGACCCGCCAGATCGAGGTTGCCATTGCCGGCCTTCCTGAAGCGTTTGATGGCTATCGCGTGCTGCAACTCACCGACATCCACGCCAGCCGCCTGCTTACCGGCGACTGGGTGGCCAGGGTGGTTGCTGAAAGCAATGCGCTGAAACCGGACCTGGTGGTGATCACCGGCGACCTGGTCGATGGCAGCGTCAGCGCCCGCGCCAACGATGTGCGCAGCCTGGGCCAATTGCGGGCGCCGGACGGCGTGATCGCCATCACCGGCAACCACGAGTACTACGGCCAGTACGTGCAGTGGATGCAGGCCTTCCGCGCGCTGGGCATGCAGGTGCTGGAAAACAGCCACACCCAGATCGCGCGCGAGGGGGCCGTGCTGACCATCGCAGGTGTTACCGACCCGGTGGCGGCGCGCTATGGCCTGCCGATGCCCGATCTGACCGCAGCGCTGGCCGGCGCTGATCCTGGTGCACCGGTGATCCTGCTCGACCACCGCCCGCGCGAAGCGCTGGCCAATGCCGCCAAGGGCGTGAAGCTGCAGTTGTCCGGACATACCCATGGCGGCCACATCGTCGGCATGGACCAACTGGTCAAGCGCGCCAACGGCGGCTATGTGTCCGGGCGCTATGACGTCGACGGCATGACGCTGTACGTGAGCAATGGTGCCGGATTGTGGCCAGGCTTCGCGGCGCGCATCGGCGTGCCTTCCGAAATCACGCTGGTGACGCTGCGGCGCGAACCGTAAACACCAGCTCCGGTGCCAGCGCATGCGCGACGGCCATGCGCAGCATGGCCGGGCTGATGTGGCGCCGATGCACGTGGTCGATGGCTGCCATGTAGAGCCGCCCGAAGCCGTTGTGGGTACGCACCCGCGTGCCCAGTGCGATCACCGCCGCGCCATCGTCCAGCAACTGCACGCGCACGCAGGAACGGAACCGCAGGTGGCGATCATCGGCGCCAAGCAGTACGTCCGCGCTGCGGTCGGCAGCATCCACGCGCTGCGCATGGACCGGGAAGCGGCCGGCGAACAGCGTGCTGCGGTCGGTGGACAGCAACGAGGAAACCGGGCAGCCCAGCGGCGAGGTGCGCAGCTGCAACGGCGCGACGAGCACGTTGCGCAGCGCCATCATCCGGCCCACGCTCGGCGGCGGGTTGAGCATGAAACCGTCCAGCACCGCTTCCAGTATCGCACTGGCCGAACGGCTGGCCACGCTGTGTGCGGGCAGGGTGAGCGTGTTGTAGTCCTGGTGGTCGAAGTCGTCGGCCAGTGCCTGCACCAGCAGCGAATCGGCCGGTGGCACGGGCAGCGCCTGTACCGGGTGGCGGGTCGCGCGGCGGCCGATGTAGCCCTGCGCCGGGCGCAGCCTCGCCAGCATCACGCGCAGCGGGCCGACCAGGTCGCGGGTGAGCGCACACAGCCCGGCCAACGCGGACCGCGCCGGCGCCTGCAGCGACAGGCTCACCACCGGCACGCGGCTGAAATCGGCCTGCGCCAGCAGCTGCTGCAGGACCGGAGGCAGCGTGTCGGTGAGGCTGGGAATGTCGGCGCTATCGGCCTCGATCCGTGCGCGCTGGGCCTCGGTCAGCGCGCCACTGCGTTCATTGGCATGGCACGACAGCGCGAACAGCGCCGGGTGGCGTGGGTGGCGCGAGACGAACTGGTGCCAGGTGCCGCTGCCGAAGCGCACCGTGAACAGGCAATCGGGCGGGATGTCCACGCAGCGAAGGGCGTGAAGGAACACGGCCGGCTCGTCTGCCAGCTGGGCATCGGAGGCCGTCGAAAAGCGCAGCTGCGCACCGCCGCTGCCGGCGATGGCAGTGAACATGCGTGGCCCCGCATGGCGGTGGAAGGGATGCCCCTGGCGCCCGACCGAGAACGAATACAGCGACGACGCATCGTCGTGGGCAAGGTGCATGCCGCCCAGCCGTGCCGATGGCTCATCCAGTGCGTCGACGAAGGCCGGGTGCGCGGCCTGGCGCAGCCCGGCATCGCGCAGCAGCTGGTCGCCGGCACCGATGCCGAGCTGGGTGATCAGGGCGACTTCAACCGGGCTGCCATCGCCATGCGAGGGCAGGCTGATGCTGGGGAACGAACGACTCACGCGGTGGGTGTCCAGCATGCCGGTCTCCTGGTGGCAGGGGCTCAGGTCGAAGGGGTGGGTTTGCGTTTGGCGCGGGCGCGGCTTTCGCGCTGCAGCGGGCCGCCGACGGGGCAGACTTCGACGGCCCAGGCAAACAGCGTGTTGGTCAGGCGCTCGGGTACCTGCCGGAAGTACACGAACTGCCCGCGCTTTTCGCGCTCGATCAGCCCGGCATCCTCGAGGATGCGCAGGTGGCTGGACAGCGCCGGCTTGCTGAATTCAAAGCGTTCGCCGATTTCGCCCGCGCTCAGTTCGCCCCCGGCGAGGTAGGCCAGGATCTGGCGTCGGGCGGAGGAGGCCAGGGCCTCGAAGATGCGGTCCATTCTGATGGTTAATTAATTCGTTAACTAATCTTCTGCCGCCGGCACCGGGCCTGTCAAGTGCCGGATACCCGGGTGGGCCGTCACCACCCCGTAATACGCAGCGCTTACCTTGCGCCGCACTTCAGGGGTTGGGGCGGCACAGTGGCCGAGCAGGCAAGAGGGCGGCTGGCGCGGATGTTCGAGGAACATGCGCCGGTGCTTCGGGGGTTCTTCGTGCGCCGGGGGGCGCGACAGGACGCTGAAGACCTGGTGCAGGAGACGTATCTGCGTCTGCTGCGTGCGCACGAGGGGCCAGGCGAGACCATCGCCAACCCCGAGGCGTATCTGTTCACCGTTGCGCTGAACCTGGCGCGTGAACAGGCCGGCCGCAGGCGCTGGTCAACCCTGGCGATCGACGACATCGAACAACTCGGCCAGGGCCTGGCCAGCGGGGAATGCGTGGAAGACGCTGCCGAAGCCAACCAGCGCCGCCAACGCCTGCAGGCGTTGCTGGCCACGCTGCCCGAACACACCCGCGCCGTGCTGGTGATGCAGTACCGCGACGGAATGAGCTACAAGCAGATTGCCGAACGCCTGGGTGTGTCCTCGCACATGGTCAAGAAGCACGTGGTGCGGGGCCTGGCGACCTGTCGCCGCGCGATGGCCGACACCGAGGAGGCACAATGACCACGCCCTCGGTGCATCCCTCCGCGCTGACCCAGGCGGCGGCGAACTGGCACGCGCTGCAGCGCCAGGGCGACCTCGCCCCCGCGCAGCAGCGCGCCTTCATGCAGTGGCTGCTGGTCTCGCCCGACCACCTGCGGGAGTACCTGGCGATCAGCGAAGTGGCCGGCGCATTGGGCGATGCGCTGCGCAGCATGCCGATCGACCTGGAGGCGTTGCTGGCCGCGCCCGCGCCGCCCGGCAACGCCGGCAATGTAGTGCGTCTGCAGCCCCGGCCCGCGTCGACGCCGGCGCGCGCTGCGGTGCGTGCGTGGCCGCGCCGGCTTCCCGGGCTGGCCGCCGTGGCGGTCCTGCTGCTTGCGGTGGGCATCGTCACGCCGCTGGCGTGGCCGCGCAGCAGCCACCATGTGGCCCAGCACGGCGCGCCGCGCCAGATCACGTTGCCCGACGGCAGCGTTGTGCACCTCAACGCCGACAGCGAAATCTCGGTACGCATGAGCCTGTTCGGGCGCTGGGTGGAACTGGAACGCGGCCAGGCCAGTTTCGTGGTGGCACCGGCACGGCGGCCGTTCACGGTGCACGCTGCCGGGCTGCAGGTCACCGATATCGGTACCACCTTCGATGTTTCGCTGCTGCGGGAGCAGGCGCGGATCGGGGTCAGCGAGGGCAGGGTGCAGGTGCGCGGGGACAATGGGCGCGGGCGCATGCTGGCCGATCTGTCGGCCGGCAAGGTCGCGCAGGTGGATTACCGCGACCAGCGTGTGCAGGTGCGCGACGAGGACGCTGCCAGCATGACCGCGTGGTGGCACGGCCGCGTGGTGTTCCGCGACGAGCCGCTGCGCGAGGTGGCCGACCGCTTCAACCGCAGCAACACCCAACGCCTGATCGTCGGCGACGATGCCGGGGCGCTGCGCCTTACCGGCAACCTGCGCGCCAACGACCTTGCGTCGCTGCGCGTGTTCCTGGACCAGCAGCCGACGCTGGCGATCCAGCAACACAGTGACGGCATCCATGTGCGTCTGCGCGAGGCAGCACAGCACGGCGCAACGTCGCGCTGAGTACGTCTCCGACGCTGTAAAAAAAAATTCATCGAAAAGGGGTGCCCGACCCACGCGCTGGACCCTCGTAGATGGGGAAAGCAGGAACACATCCGTTCCGCGACCACCGCCATTCCCTACCTGGATCCCACGATGCGCCGCACTCTGTTCCTTTCGATCGCCCTTGCCCTGCAGGTCACCGCAGCGGCCACCGCCGCCGAACCCACCCGTGTGGCCGCCGAAGCCATCGCGTCGCAGCCGCTCGACCAGGCGCTCAACGCACTGTCGCGCCAGACCGGCCTGCAGTTCGTGTACAACACCCAGGTCGCTGGCAATCCGCGTACGCCGGCGGTGCCAGCCGGCCTGAGCGCCGACGCCGCGCTGGGCCGCCTGCTGGCCGGCACCGGGCTGCGCTATCGCTACCTCAATGCCAGCACCGTGACCATCGAGTCCGATGCCGCCGCCACCCCGGCAGCGGCACAGGTCGTACCGGGGACTGGCAACGGCGTTGCTGCCGCGCCGCTGCAGGCAGCTGCGGCGGCAGGCACCGCGGGCGTGGACGCACAGAACCTGGAAACCATCCAGGTCACTGGCAGCTACAGCCGCAGCCTGGAGCAGGCGGTGGATCTCAAGCGCACCACCATCGGGTTCTCTGATTCCATCGTGGCCACCGACGTGGCCGATTTTCCCGAGCAGAACCTGGCCGAAGCCCTGCAGCGCGTTCCCGGTGTGACCATCGAGCGCAGCAAGGGCCTGGGCACCAAGGTCAACGTGCGCGGGCTGCCGTCGGAATACACGCATGTGTCGATCAACGACCTGGCTACCGCCTCCGGCAGTGGCGGGCGTGATGTGGAATTCGACATGTTCGCTTCGGAGATCATCCAGCAGGTGACGGTGCAGAAGTCGCCGACCGCCGCCGATGAGGAGGGCGGCATCGCCGGTTCGGTCAAGATCACCACCGCGCGCCCGTTCGACTACAACGAGCGCAAGCTGGTGCTGTCGGCCGAAGGCGCGCACAACAGCATCTCCGAAGAAGTGGACCCGCGCTTTGCTTTCCTCGCTGCTGACACCTGGGGCGACTGGGGTGGCCTGGTGTCGTATTCGCAGTCCAAGCGCACCAACCGTACCGACTCCACCTCGGGCATCAACTTTCGTCCGATGTCGCGGTTTCTGAGTGCCTCCGGCACGCGCGGTACCCAGGCCCAGGACGTGCTGGCCCGGGACGCCGGGGTGAACATCACCGACCGCAACGACACCGATGAAACCAACCTGGTCGTGTTCCAGGACAAGGTCGGCGACCGTGTGTACCTCAACGAGCAGGACAAGTGGGGCGCTACCGCCTCGCTGCAGTACAAGCCCAGCAGTACCTTCAGCCTGACCTTCGATGCGATGCTGGGCGGCTACGATTCGACCGAAGACGAGTACGATGCCGCCGCCTACTCGGCATCCAGCCGCAGCACGCTCGATACCATCCACGAATACGACGCGACCACGCTGTCCGAGTACGGCATGGTGGTGCTGCGCGATGTCTCCTACACCGCTACCCAGCACGAGATGCTGAGCAAGGAGCGGATCAACAGAACCGACTACAGCCAGTACAGCGTGGCCATGGACTGGAAGGGGCAGGATTGGTACGTGGATGCGATGGCCGGCTACTCGGGCGCGGAAAAGACCTCGGACTATTCCAACCTCAAGCACGTGGCCTATGCACCGTCGCGCACGCGCTGGACCGGGCGCAGCGGCGAGACCCTTCCGAGCACGCCGGGCGGCTTCGACATGTACAACGCCTCGGACAAGTATCTGTTCGAAGCCTATGAAACCACGTTGGAGAAAGTGGACGACGACAAGTACGCCGCCCAGGTCAACGTGACCCGCATGCTCGATCTGGCGTTCCTGCCGGCACTGCGCGATGTGAAGTTCGGTGCGCGTTACACCGACCGCTCCAAGCAGCGCCAGTATGGCGAGCTCAAGATCACCGGTCCCACCGCCGGCAGCAGCGCGTGGGTGAACACCCGGACCCTGGCCGACAGCCCGTTGCAGTCGATCGGCGACATCGTCCCCGGGGGCGGCTACACCATCAAGGACCTGGACTGGCAGCAGGTCTCCAACGAATACGCGCGCAACGCGTTCCGCTACGACGGCTTCCATACGCCGTTCGATCCGGGTCAGTTCTACCAGGTCGATGAGAAGGTGATGAGCGTATACGCCATGACCGACTTCGCCTTCGACATCGGTCAGGTGCCGGTGAACATCAACGCCGGTGCGCGTTACGTGGACACCAGCGTGACCTCGTTCGGCTACCACCCGATCCAGCGCCCGGACGGCAGTACCGGCTACACCGATACCCCGGTGTCCAGGGACGGCAGTTACGACGACCTGCTGCCCAGCTTCAACATGACCGCCGAACTGGCCCAAGGCCTGCTGCTTCGGGCAGCGGCGTCCAAGGTCATGATGCGCCCGGCCCTGACCGACATCGCCTACAAGCGCACCGCCAGCTGGAGCTCGTACCGCTTCACCGACGGCAACCCGGAACTGAAGCCGACCTACGCCAAGCAGTGGGAGGTGGGTATCGAGAAGTATCTGGAGAACGGCGCGCTGTTCGCCGCCTCCTACTTCCGCAAGAACATCGATGGCGTGGTGATCAACTCCCTGACCGGCGTGGTCAAGGACGTGGCGGTGTACAACGCCAACGGTACGCTCAATGGCATCTTCGATTTCGACGTGTACCAGCCGGTCAATGCCAAGGGCTCCTACCAGGTGGACGGCGTGGAGCTGGTGGCGCAGCTGCCGCTGGGCATGTTCACTTCGGTGCTGGAAGGGTTCGGCGTGAATGCCAACTACACCGTGCTGGACAGCTCGCTGGCCGGTGAATCGGACCTGGGCATCCGCACCCCGATGCCGGGGCTGGCCGAAAAGACCTGGAACCTCACTGCGTACTACGAGAACGACCGTTTCGATGCGCGGGTGTCCTACAACCACAAGGACGAGTACGTGGAATCGATCGGCTATGACATGTACCCGATCTGGCGCGATGCCTATGGCCAGATGGATGTGTCGATCGGCTACCGGATCACCGACAACATCAAGGTCAGCCTGAAGGGCATCAACCTGACCAACGAGATCACCAGCGGCTACACCATGGACCCGTCCTTCCCGACCATGTACGAAGCCTCGGGCCGCCGCATCAGCCTGGGCCTGCGTGCTGATTTCTGATGATGCAGACACTTCTTCTGCTGGCGCTGCTCGCGGCGCCGGCGTCGACCATGGCTGCCGACGACCAGGGCCGCGACTGGCAGCCCGGCGACCACCATGTCCACAGCGAGTGGAGCGTGGACTGGGACCGCAGCACGAATCCGCCCACGCCGATCCGCGGCGGCGATTCCTCCCATACACGCACCCACAACGCACGGCGGGCGCGCCATTACGGCCTGCGCTGGATGGTGCATACCGACCACGGTGGGCCGGGACACTCGGTAGTGACCCGTGACCATGCCTACCCGGCGCTGCTGCAGGCGCGGCAGGACGTTCCGGAGGTGATCCAGTTCAACGGCATGGAGTTCGACGTGCCCGCCGGCGAACACGCATCGCTGATCATCGCGCCAGGTCCGCACGAGGGCGAGCAGCTCGTCAGGATCGAACGTGATTACAGCCGTGGTGAGCCGCTGCAGGACGGCAGTCGCGACACCCACCAGCACATGCTGGACGCGTTGGCGCATCTGCGCGGTCTGCAACCGTTGCCGTTGATGCTGATCAACCATCCGTCGCGTACCGCCACGGGAGTGGGGCAGTGGGGAGCGGTCGAGCCGTCCGAGCTGCGTGCCTGGCACGCGGCCGCGCCGCAGGTACTGGTGGGCATGGAGGGCGCGCCCGGGCACCAGGCCACCCGCACCGAGCGCGGCCTTTATCGCAACGTCGCGGCACCGACGTTCGGGGGCTTCGACCAGATGACCACGCAGGTTGGCGGCGTGTGGGACCAGATGCTGGCCGACGGCACCCGCTTCTGGATCACGGCCAGTTCCGATTCGCACGTGAACCAGCGCGATGGGGGCAGTGACTTCGACCCCGGCGAGTACAGCAGGACCTACGTATGGGCCCGTCCGGAGGCCGATGACATCCTCGGCGGCGTGCGCGCCGGACGTATGTTCGCGGTGACCGGCGACCTGATCGATGCGCTGGAGCTGACCGTGCAGGCGGCCGATGGCAGCGGCGGGGTGGGGCGCATGGGCGATGGCGTTGCATTGGCAACGGGCACGCCGATGCGGGTGCAGTTGCGGGTGCGCAGGCCCGAAAGGGCGAACGCGATCGGGCAACACCCGGCGCTGCAGCAGCTGCAGTTGATCGTCGGCAGTGGCAGCGGGCAGGCGCCGCAGATGCAGACCCGGGTTTTCACCGCAACGGAGTGGAAGCAGGATGGCGCGTGGTACCAGGTGACGTGGACGTTGCCGGCCCCGGCAGGCGGCGGGTTCGTTCGTGCACGCGGCAGCAGCACCGATGAAGCGACGCCGCTGGCCGACGTCCAGGGCGAGGATCCCTGGCAGGACCTGTGGTTCCATTCCAACCCGGTGTTCATCGGCCGGTGATGGTGCGGGTGCCGGCCCAGCGCCGGCAGCGGCGATCCGCCCATGCGCGGTTTTCATTGCAGGTATGGCCCGTCCTGTAGGATGGGTCCGTACTACGCCGTTTCGCGCGTCCTGCGCGGCCACTTCCGGTCGCCCGCTTCGCTCCCCTCTCGAGCCGTCCGCCGCCCTGGTGGGCCGGCTCTCCGTGCTTCATGGAGCGCACATGCCGGGCTATGCCACCCGCATTCTCACCATTCCCGTGAATGGCCACGACTTCCGAATTCGTGCCCTGAGCGACCTGCAGCAGTTCGCCGACCCCACCGGCCGCGCCGAGCGCGCCGGCATCCATTCCTCGCTGTGGAGCCTGTTCGGGCAGGTCTGGCCCGCTGGCCGGGTGCTGGCCGAGACCATGAGCCACTACGACGTGGCCGGCAAGCGCATCCTGGAGCTGGGCTGCGGGCTGGGCCTGTCCAGCCTGGTGCTGGCCCATCGAGGCGCCAACGTGGTGGCCAGTGACCACCATCCGCTGGCCGAATCGTTCCTGGCTTACAACGCCGGGCTCAACGATCTTCCGGCCGTGCATTACCGCGATCTGCCCTGGGAGATGCCGGATACGTCACTGGGGCGTTTCGATCTGATCATCGGCAGCGATGTATTGTACGAGCGCGGCCACGGCGTACAGATCGCCGCGATGATGGAACGCCACGCCAAGTCCACCGCCGAGCTGCTCTTGACCGATCCGGGGCGCGGCAACCTGGGCGGCTTCTCGCGCGCGATGGCCGTTCAGGGCTATGAGGCGAGCGAAGAAGGCGGCTTCGGCGACGACGAAAGCACCTCTCCCGGTCGCGGTCGCCTGCTGCGCTATGCCCGCACCGCGTAGAGCCACGAGGACACTACGTGCAGGTGATCTGTCGTAGGCTACGAAGCCATGACGGACCCAGCATCGGCCACGCCCACCCGCTCGATGATCGTCGCCGGCCTGTCCACGGTGGTGGAGTGGTACGACTTCACCCTGTACCTCTATCTGGCTACGGTGCTTTCGCGGGTGTTCTTCGGCGGCGGCGACAACGCCCTTCTGGCTACCCTGGCCGGGTTCGCGGTGAGTTACCTGATGCGCCCCCTCGGTGCGCTCTGCTTCGGCCACCTCGGTGACCGTTTCGGCCGGCGCTACATGTTGCTGGCATCGATGGCCTTGATGACCGTGGCGATGCTGGCGACGGCCATGCTGCCTGCCTTCGAGAGCATCGGTGCCACTGCTGGCGTGCTGTTGCTGCTGCTGCGTTGTGTCATGGCATTCTCGGTGGGCGGCGAATACACCGGGGTAGTGGCCTACCTGCTGGAAAGCGCGCCGCTGCGCCGGCGCGGGCTGGTGACCTCGCTGGCCTCCGCAGCGAGCGAGGTTGGCGCATTGCTGGCAGTGGCGCTGTCGGCACTGACCGTGGCGCTGCTGAGCACCGCGCAGCTGGATGGCTGGGGCTGGCGCATTCCCTTCTTCATCGGCGCTGCCTTGGCCGGGGCCATCCTGCTGGCGCGGTCGACCATGCACGAATCGCCGGAGTTCGAGCGGCAGCTTGCCGCCGGCACGGTGCCGACCTCTCCCATCCGCGATACCTGGCGCTTCCACCGCGGCGCGGTGGCGCGCACCTTCGCCATTTCCGCGTTGGGGTCGATCACCTATTACGTGGGCATCACCTACGTGCCCGCGTTCCTCGGCTCCGCCAGCGACGTTGGCGAATCGAAGGCACTGTGGCTGTCCACGATCGCCGCCGTCGCCGTGATCGGCGTGACCCCGCTGGCCGGCGCGTTGTCCGACAAGGTTGGGCGCCGGCCGGTGCTGATCGGGCTGGCGCTGCTGTCGGCCCTGCTGCCGTTGACGATGTTCGGGCTGATGGCCACGGGCAGCGCGCTGCAGATCGCACTTGCCGCCGTGGTGCTGGCCTGCCTGGCCGGCGGGGTCAGCGCGGTGGCGGCACCGGCCACTGCAGAACAGTTCCCGGGCGAAGGAAGGCTCAGCGGCCTGGCGCTGGGCGTGACCATGGCCACCGCCTTCTTCGGCGGCGCCACACCGTTGTTGGCCGAACTGCTGGTGCGACACACCGGTTGGGCGGCAGCGCCGGGTGCGATGATCGCGGCAGTAGCCCTGCTGGTATTGCCCGTGCTGTGGGGCCTGCGCGAAACCCGCCCGACATGACGCCCCCGACCTGTGCCGGCCCCGTTGCCCGCCCGCCTTCGGTGGGCAGCGGCGCGGGCACGTTCAACAATCCACCCGCCGCCACATACGCCGCCAACGCCTGCCCCTGACTCAGCAGATGCCGCTCCATGGTGCGCTCTGCGGCCTCTGCATCCCGCCGGCGGAAGCACTCCATCAGCTCGCGGTGTTCGGCCAGCGACTGCGCGGTGCGGCCCGGGGTCAACAACTGCCGGCCCCGATGCATTTTCAGGATGCGGTGCAGGTCATGGGTGATCCGGATCAGCCACGGGTTGCCGGCGTAGTGCTGCACGGTTTCGTGGATCAGGTAATTGTTGCGGTAGTAATCGGCGATGTTGCCGTCGGCAGCGGCCGCGTCCATTGCCGCATGCAATGCTTCCAGCTGCGCTACGCCGGCGTCGTCGATGTGCTTCACCGCCTCATGCGCGCAACGCCCTTCCAGCATGGCCATCACCGGGAACAGCTGGTTGAGGTCTTCCAGCGTCAGCCGCGTAACCCGCGCGCCACGCCCCGCATCGATCTGCACCAGCCCCTCGGCCGCCAACAGCTTCAGCGCCTCGCGCAGCGGCGTCCGGCTGATCCCCAGCTCCTCGCACAGTGCCGGTTCGTCGATCCACTCGCCCGGAGGCAAGCGGTAGTCGTAGATGCGCTCACGCACATGTTCGGCGACCTCTTCGTAAAGAGGCGCACGTTTCTTGGATGAACGCGGGGCGGGGGCGATGGCCATGCCGGATTGTAATCCCTTAGCGGCGCCGGCCGTGGCCGGCACCGCTACCTCACATCCAGCCCGGTACCACGAACAGCAACCACGCCAGCAGCGGCCCGAACACCACCACCAACCCGCTGTAGACCAGGAACCGGCGGAACAGCGATTCACGCTCTTCCTTGGCGGCCGATGCCACCACCAGCGCACCGTTGGTCGAGAACGGGCTGACATCCACGATGGTGGACGACACCGCCAACGCGCAGATCACGCCTGCTGCGCCCAGGTGGCCCTGCAGCAGGAACGGCACCGCCAGTGGAATGGTCGCGCCCAGCACCGCCGCCGAGGAGGCGAACGCCGAGACGATGCCTCCCACGTAGCAGACCAGCAGCGCCCCCAGCAGCGGAATGCCGATGTTGGACACGCCGTTGCCGATGAAGTCCACCGAACCGGCCTTTTCCAGCACGCCCACATAGGTCACCACGCCGCAGATCAACAGCACCGTGGACCAGCTGATGCCATCCACGGCACCCTTCTGGCTTTTCGGCGACAACAGCGCCAGCGCCACCGCCACGGTGATCGACACCAGCCCCACGTTGAGGTTGTAGATCAGTGCGGCGATACCCAGGCCGAGCAGGCCGACCAGGGTGAACAAGCGCTCGCGGGTGACGCCGACGGCCTCCAGCGCCTCCGGATCGTTCGACAGCGTGCCGCCGCCGGCCGACACCAGCGCGCCGTGGCCTTCGATCGCGAACTGCCGCGACGAGGCCTGCGGGCCGCCGGCCAGGGCCAGCTCGCCGCCGCCAACGGTCACCGCACCGCGCCGCATCAGGGCAATGCCGCCGAAGGCGAAGAAGCAGATCATGCCCATCATGACGTTGAAGCCCAGGCTGGTCAGGAACACCGCCATCTCGGTCACTTCCAGCCCGGCTTTCTGCACCACGCCATTGGTGATGCTGCCGTACACGCTGATCGGCGAGAAACCACCGGCCTGCGCGCCATGAATCACCAGCAGCCCCATCATCAGCGGGTTGATGTTGTACTGCTTGGCGAAACGCAGCGCGACCGGGCCGATGATCGCCACCGCCGCCGGGCCCAGCGCGCCGAAGGCGGTGAGCACGGCGGTAACCACGAACATCACCCACGGAATGGCCACGATCCGCCCACGCACCGCGCGGACCGCCCAGTGCACCAGCAGGTCGATGGTGCCGTTCTTCTGCGCGATGGCGAACAGGTAGGTAATGCCGACCAGGGTCAGGAACAGGTCGCCGGGGAACCCGCCGAGCACTTCCTTGCCCTCCATGCCGCCGATGATGAACGCCAGCGCGAAGGCCACCGCACCCATGTTGATGGGCAGCGCGGTGGCGATGATGAACATGATCACCAGACCGATGATCGTTGCGATTTGTGGACTCATGCGCCCTCCCAGACACGTGATGCAGCTACGGCACGGATGGAAACCCGCCATCCCCGGGCTGACGTCTTACAGGTGGAGCCAACCGCTCATTGCAAACGGTCCAGGGCGTTGTGTACCCAGTTCGCCGCACCGTCCAGGTGCTGGAATTCTTCAACCGCGCGGACCTCGCAGCACGGGTAATCGGCCGCGACCATGCGCGCCAGCGCGGTGCCAGGCCCCAGCTGCAGGAACACGCGCGCGCCGCGCTCGAACAGCTGGCGCATCACCTGTGCCCATTCGATGGTCTGCGCCAGCTGCGCCGACAGCGTGTGCACCAGCGCGGCGTGGTCGCGCACCGGGCGCGCATCGATGCCGGCAAGCACTGCAACGCGCGGCACCTGCAGCGGTGCCTGCGCCAGCACCCGTGCATAGCTGTCCGCCGCGCTGGCCAGCAACGGCGTATGCGCGGGTACATGCACCGGCAACGGGCGTATCTCGGCGCGCAGCGCACGTGCGGCGTCGGCCATTGCCAGCAGGCGTTCCAGGGTGCCACCGACGATGAAATGGTCCTGGCCGTTGGCGATGGCGATGTAGACCCCATGGGTCTGGCACAACGCCTCCAGCGGCGGGCGCTGCAACCCCAGGATGGCCTGCATGCCGGCATGGCGCGGGCTGGCGTTGTCCATCCGCTGCGCCCGCTGGGCGGCCAGTGCCAGGCAGGTGCCGGGGCCCATGCTGCCGGCGATGCAATGCGCGGCAAGCTCGCCGATGCTGTAACCGGCGATCAGCGTTGGCGTGGGCAGGCGCTCGCGCAGGGCCAGCCAGTGACCCACGCTGGCCGCGCACAACAAGGGCTGCGCCTGCGCATTGTCGAAACGGTCGTCGGCGGCGGCCGCCTCGAACGGATCGCGACCTAGTACGCGGCGGCAGGCTTCCAGCACATCGTGCGCGGCGGGCACATCGCGCAACCGGTCGAACATCGCCGGGTGCTGCGCGCCTTGCCCGGGGCAGAGCAGGGCGAGGCTCATGACGCCTCCTGCTGCAGCAGGAACCAGCTGCAGGCCAGCAGGTCGGCGCTGCCACCCGGGCTGAGCCGGCGCGCGACGAAGGCGTTGCCAAGCCGCTGCAGGTGCGCGTGCCAGTCGGGCGCGAAGGCTCCCCCGTTGGCGAGGAAGGCGGCGGCATTCGCGCGCGCCCAGCGCAGGCCCCCGGCACCGCCCCGGTGCAGCAGGTTCACATCCTCCAGTTCGGCCACCAGCGTCATCAGGGTATGGCACAACGCCGCCTCGCGCGCCAATCCCGCTGCCAGCGCGTGGCGCAGGGTCGGCAGCGCGAGCGTGCGCAGCACCGGGTAACCGGCCGCGGCCAGTTCGCGCACGCCGGCAATGCCATGCTGCGCGCGTGCGCGCTGGCCGGGACTGTCGGGATCGAGCGGTGCCGCCTGCAGCGCGTCCGACCAGGCCTGCACGGCCACGCACACCTGCTCGCCGCTGGGTGCGGCGTCGATGCGCCGGCAGGCCGCCGCCGCTGCAACCAGCAGCCCAAGATTGAAGATCGCACCGCGATGGGTATTGATGCCGCCGGTGGCGCGCAGCATCGCCGCTTCCGCAGCGACACCATGGGTGCGCAACTGCGCGAACGGGGCGTCCTGCGCACCGGCCAGCGCAACGTCGTGGAAATACTGGCGCAGCGCAGACAGGCTGCGCAGGAAGGTTTCGGCATCCATGTCCGCATGGCTGCCGCTATCGAATGGTGTCACCAGGCCTGGCTTCGGCGCCAGCGCCAGTTCCGCATGCAGGCTTGCAACGGCCAGCCGCCCGAGCCGTGCGACCACTTCACGCGGAGGCGCGGAAGCACCAGGCAGAAGCAGCGCGCTCACGTGCGCACCGCCGCACCCTGGTGGCACTGGCTGTTCTTCGGGTGGATGGCGTTGGACACGCATGGCGTGTCGCTACGTGCGGGTGATCTCCCCGCGAAACCCGGTGAACCAAATATTCGCTCCCGCGCTTCCAGCACCGCCCCATCCACGCGTTTCACCAGCACCTCCCGCGCCGCCCCGGCATATTCGCGCCAGTTCACCGCCGCGCCGCCAGGCAGGCACAACTCACCATCCACCCGCCGCGCGAACGTCTGCTCCCATGCCCGCAGCCGCTCCACCAGGTATTCGGCAGCGTCGGCATCGGCGATGTCCCACAGCAGGTCCACGTCCGAGCGCGCATGCACATATGCCAGCCCGGTAAGTGCCTGCCAGGCGAACGCACCGAACACGCGCGCCGGGGCAATCGCCGCCATCGCCTGCAGCGGCAACCGCCATTCCGCTGGCAGGTCCGGCCGCGCGATCACCTCGGCCAGCGCCAGCGGCGGCGCCTGCCGCACGATGTCCTGCACCGGCACCCGCAGTGCCAGCCGCTGCTTGCCCTCGGCGGGGGGAAGGGGAACACCGAGGCGCATGCGGGGATCAGGATCATCGGCGGCGCGGCGCGCCACCACCGCCGGCCAGCCGCGCGCGAACCATTCCACCAGGCGGGGCTCGTGCAAGGCCACGTCGGCCCGCCAATCGGCGTGCGCCGACAGCCAGACCCGCGTGTGCCGGGCGAGCCGGTCAGACATCGCCGGCGGCTACCTGGGCCGCCACGCGTGCGGCCAGCGTGCGACCGCCACGCTCTGCTCCGCGCTGCGCGCGGCGGTCGCCGTCGGCGGGCGTGCGCAGCGCCTGCAGCAGCTGGGCGGCGAGGTCGCCGTTCCACACCGACTCGACCGCACCCATCGCAACGTAGTTTTCAACGCCCGGCGCGAACACCGGCGAGCTCTGGCTGAGCGCCTGCAGTTTCTCCAGCGGCTGCTTGGTCACCCGTGCCATCGCGCGCAGATCCATCACCCGCACCTGCGCATCGGGCAGCGCGTGGATATGGTCGGCCATCAGCCCGAACGACAGGAACCCGCCGCTCACCGACTCGCCGTAGACCAGCGTGACCAGGCGCGCGCCACGCCGGCGGGCCAGGTCCAGGGTCTGCGCCAGGTGCGCGAAATACCCGTTGATGCCGAGCAGCTCGTCGCGGCGCGCAAGGCGCTGCCCGGCGGTGTCGACCAGCATCACGATCGGGTGCTGCGGGTGCGACCGGGTGCTGGCAAGCACGGTTTCGGCCAGCACCAGCGCGTGGTCCACGCCCACCTCGATCTTGTCGGTGGTGCCGATCACGGTCACCTCGCCGTCGTCGGTCGTGGCCGTGCCGGTCAGCACCGATCCGGTGACGGTAACCACATGCCCACGTGGAAACAGCGTGTCGAGCAGGGTAGCGAGCGGCGCGGTCATGGCAGGCTCCGGTCAGAGGTGGCGGCCAGAAAGTCGTCGGTGTCCAGCAGCGGCAGCCGCTGTGGATCGTCGATGCCGAGCCGCGCCCAGATCTCCAGCCCGTCGCGGCAATCGCCCCACGCCTGCGCGCGCGCCTGCAGGGCGGCGTGCCGGGCCTGCAATGCGGTCAGTGCGGTATCGGTGTCGGTGCTGGCGGTGTCCGGCTGCAGTGCGTCGAACGCGGCCTGGGAAAACGCCTCGATCGCATCGGGCACCAGCACCTGGGCCTGGTCGATCAGGTAGCGGTGCTTGCCGCCGGTGACCCGCCACACCAGGGCGCGGTCACGCGAATCGAACTCTTCCACGCCGCGCACCGTCTCGATCACCTCCGGACCGGACAGCGACAGCCGCCCTTCCTCGGACATGATCACGGTGGTGCAGCAGCGCGCGACGATGCCCATGCCGCCGAAGGCGCCGTTGCCGCTGCCGACCAGGGCCAGCACCGGCACGCCGGCGGCGCGCGTGGCGAGCACCGCGCGCATGATTTCGGAAATCGCGATCAGCCCGGCGTTGGCCTCGTGCAGGCGCACGCCGCCGGTATCGAGCAGCAGCAGCACGCCGTCGGGGCGGGTCTGCGTGGCACGCTGCAGCAGGCCGGTCAGCTTTGCCCCGTGCACTTCGCCCACGCCGCCGCCCATGAACTGGCCCTGCTGTGCGGCCACCAGCACGCGCTTGCCGCGCAACTGGCCCTCGCCGACCACGATGCCATCGTCGAACGCGGCCGGCTGGTCCAGCTGGGCCAGGTGCGGACTGGTCGCGCGCTGCGCCGGCCCGAGCAGTTCCTTGAACGAGCCGGCATCGAGCAGGGCGGCGAGACGCTCGCGGGCGTCGGCTTCGTAGTAACTGTGGCGATGGGCGAGGCTCATGCACCGTCTCCTGCGCGCAGGGTTTCCACCGCCTGGTCCAGGCGAAGGCTTACCACGGCGGGGGTGGCACCGGCGTCGTTGATCGACACCTGCACATCGCGCAGCGGGTGGCGGCGCGCGAAGTCGGCGATCACCGCTTCCCAGATCGTGCCGAAGCCGCGCGCGGCGGTGATGATGCGCACCGCCATCGCGCCGTCCAGCGCGGCCGGCTCCAGCAGGACTTCCAGGTTGCCCGAGGCGAGCACGCCGACCAGCACCGCATCGGTGGGGAAGCGCACGGGTTGGGTGCCGGTGAATCGATAGTCGAGGGTTTCCATGGCAGGTTCCCTTACCAGTTGCGGAAGCGCTTGGGCGGGTCGTACAGGCCACCGGACCAGCGCACGAGGTCTTTCACCGAACGCGCGGCCAGCAGGTCGCGGCTGGCATCGCGCACGTGGATGCCGAGGTCATCCGGGCGTTGGATCACGCCGCGGTCGCGCAGGTTCTCGACCATGGCGCGGTCGCGGCCCAGGCCGACGGCGGTGTAGCCGGCCACGCCGCGGATCGCCTGTTCGCGTTCCGCCGGGGTCCGGCACAGCAGCAGGTTGGCGATGCCTTCTTCGGTGAGCACGTGGCTGACGTCGTCGCCGTAGATCATGACCGGCGGCAGCGGCATGTCGGCGCGCTCGGCCAGCTCCCACGCGTCCAGGCGATCAACGAAGGCCGGTGCCATGTGTTCGCGGAAGGTTTCCACCATCTGCACCACCAGCTTGCGCCCGCGCGGCATCTCACCCGGCCGCGCCGCCTGTTGGCCGGCCTTGAGCCAGGCCTCGCTGGCATGGCGGCGGCCGCGTGCATCCGAACCCATGTTGGGGGCGCCACCGAAGCCGGCAATGCGGTCGCGGGTGGCCGTTGAGCTGTTGCCCTGCAGGTCGATCTGCAGGGTGGAGCCGATGAACATGTCGCAGGCATACAGGCCGGCGGTCTGCGAAAAGGCGCGGTTGGAGCGCATCGAGCCGTCGGCGCCGGTGAAGAACACATCGCCGCGCGCGGCAATGTATTTCTCCATGCCCAGCTCCGAGCCGAAGGAGTGCACCGATTTGACGAAGCCCGATTCGATCGCGGGAATCAGCGCGGGGTGCGGATTGAGCGCCCAGTGCTGGCAGATCTTTCCCTTGAGCCCGAGCGATTCGGCGTAGGTGGGCAGCAGCAGTTCGATGGCGGCGGTGTCGAAGCCGATGCCGTGGTTGAGCCGGTTGACCCCGTATCCGGCGTAGATGCCCTTGATGGCCATCATCGCCATCAGCACCTGGATCTCGGAGATCTGCGCGGGATCGCGGGTGAACAGCGGTTCGATATGGTTCGGGCGCGGCGCCTGCACCACGAAGTTCACCCAGTCGGCGGGGATGTCGACACGGGGCAGGGTATCGACGATCTCGTTGACCTGGGCGATGACGATGCCGCCGCCGAAGGCAGTGGCTTCGACGATCACCGGGGTGTCTTCGGTGTTGGGGCCGGTGTAGAGGTTGCCGTGGCGGTCGGCGGCCTGCGCGGCGACCAGCGCCACCTGCGGGGTGAGGTCGATGAAATAGCGGCCGAACAGTTCCAGGTAGGTATGGATGGCGCCGATCTGGATGCGCCCTTCGGCGACCAGGTTGGCCAGCCGTACCGATTGCGGGCCGGAGAACGAAAAATCCAGCCGGGAGGCGATGCCGCGCTCGAACACGTCCAGGTGCGAGGGCAGCGACAGTACCGACTGCACCATGTGCAGGTCGTGGACCCGTTCCGGGTCGAGGTCGGCCAGGCACTGGGCGAGGAAGTCGGCCTGCTTCTGGTTGTTGCCTTCCAGGCAGACCTTGTCGCCCGGTTCGAGCACGGCGTGCAGGAGCGTGATGACGTCCGCGGCGTCCGCGACATGGCCGCGTGTGAACGGGGCGGCACGTTCGAGCCGGGCCTGGCGGCCGCGTTCCCGGGTATCCCAGATGGGGGTCATGGCGGGGTTCCGAAGGACGTTTCGGTAATTACGCCATAATTATGATGGGCGTTGCAACTTGCGGCGCAGCAAAAAAGGCCACGCCGACGTGAGATCGGCGCGGCCTTGCTCATGCATGGGACAACAACCGTAGAGCCACGCCCTGCGTGGCTGCACGATCGGACCCCGCGCCCAGCCAGGCAGGGCCTGGCTCTACGTCATGGGGTCAGAATTTCCAGCGCAGGCTTGCCGACACGAAGCGCGGTTCGCCGTAGTTGTTGTAGTCCAGGTTGGCCCAGTAGGTCTTGTCCAGCGCGTTGCGCACGTTGAGCGATGCGGTCCAACTGTCGTTGATGGCGTAGTTGGCGTGCAGGTTGACCAGCATGTAGGCCGGCTGCTTCACGGTGCGGGTGCCGCCCAGCGGGTAGGGGATGTTGTAGCCCTCCACGTCGCTCTGCCAGGAGAACCCGCCGCCCACGGTCAGGCGCTCCAGCACGCCCGGCAGGCGCACGCTGGTGTTGAGCTGCAGCAGGTCTTCTGGCGGGTTGGCGTAAAGCATGTCGGTGGCGGCGCGGGTCACCTTGACGTGGGTGAAGCCGGCATTCACCGTCCAGCCCGGCAGCACTTCACCGTTGATGTCCATTTCCCAGCCACGCGCCTTGGTGCCGTTGACACCGATGTAGGCCGAGCTGCCGTCGCTGAGCGAACCATCGGGCAGGCTCATGTCGCGCACCGCGTAGTTGTCCTGCTTGGCTTCGAACACGGCGGCATTGGCGGTCAGCCTGCCATCGAACCACTGGGTCTTCAGGCCGGCTTCCAGGTTGGAGCCCTGCACCGGGGCCAGCAGGTTCTCGTTGCGGTCCTTGTAGTTCTGCGGATTGAAGATTTCGGTGTAGCTGGCGTAGACCGACACGTTCGGGGTGATGTCGTAGACCAGGCCGACGTACGGGGTGACCTCGTCGGTGACTTTGTACTGGCCGCTGGTGCCGGTGTAGGTGCCAGCCGCGTTGTAGGCGCGGGTCAGGGTTTCCCAGCGGCTCAGCCGCGCACCGGCAATCAGCGAAAGCGGGTCGGCCAGGCGCAGGCGGGTGGCCAGGTAGAAGCCGCTCTGGGTGGTGTGGGCGACGCGACGCGTGCCGGTGCGGGTGTAGGTGACCTCGGAGATGTCGCCGTTCCAGTTGTACACATTGGGGATGTAGTAGCAGCGTTCGCTGCCGCAGCGTGCCCAGTCGCTCGGATAGTTCAGCGCGATGGTATTGGTGGTGCCTTCCAGGTCGGCCCACTGCGCGCCGACGGTGAGGTCGTGTTCGCGGCCGAACAGGGAGAACGTGCCGCTGAGGTAGGCGTCGACATTGCGGCGGGTGTCTTCGGAATCGCCGGCGGCGGCGCGCAGGAAGATGCCGGCGCCGGTTGCCGGGTCGGGCTCGCCGGTGCCGTACAGGCGTACGTTCTGGACGTTGCCGCGGGTGTAGGCGGTGTTGATCTTCAACAGCCAGTTTTCGCCGAAACGCTGTTCGAGGTTGGCGAAGGCGGTGCTGGTTTCGCGCTGCCAGTAGCTCCACCTGGGCGAGAGGTTGGTTTCGCGCGGCAGGTGGGCGAAGTTGCCCTGGCTGTCGAAGAACGGCACGGTGCCCCAGGTGGAGCCGACCGGGTTGTTGTCCTGGGTCTGGTAGCCGACGCTGAGCGTGGTGCTGTCGGTGAGGTCGCCTTCCAGCACGGCCATGCCGGCCATCTTGTCTTCCTGGTAGCGGTCGTAATACAGCTCGCGGTCGGTATAGGCGGCAACGACGCGGCTGCGGAAGCGTCCGTCGGCGGTCAGCGGTGCGTTGACGTCAGCCTCCATGCGGCGGAAGTCCCAGCTGCCGGCGCTGACGGCAACGGAGGCGTCGAAGTCCTTGCCGGGGCGCTTGCGCAGCAGGTTGACGGTGGCGGAAGGAATGCCGGCACCGCTGAGCAGGCCGTTGGCGCCGCGGATGACCTCGATGCGGTCGTAGAAGGCGGTATCGTATTCCTGGTTGGTGGAGCCGCTGTAGGTGGGGATGCCGTCGACCTGGAAGTCGGTGATGGCAAAGCCACGGGCGTAGTACAGGGGGCGCTGGGTGTCGTAGAAGGAGACGCTGACGCCGGTGACATTACGCAGCACGTCATTGATGCTGAACAGTGCTTCGTCCTGCAGGCGCTGCAGGCCAAGCACGGTGGAGGACTGGGGGGTTTCCTGCAGGCTGATCGGCAGGCGGGTGGTGCTGGACGGCGCGCGCTGGGTGCCGACGACGTTCACCTGGTCCAGGGTCTTGGCGTCGCTGGCGGCGTCGGCGGTTTCAGCCTGCGCGAGGGGCGCGGCGAACGACAGCACGGAAAGCAGGGCCAGCCCGAGCGGGGCGCGGCGGACGGAAACGTGGGGGAGGGGACGGAAGGACATTTGCGGTCTCAGCGGCAGGTGGGGTGCACAACGGAACGCAAATGTAAATCGTTCGCATTAGAATTACAAATATTTAACGCGCTCAGAGCGCGGCTATTCGCTTCTACAAGCTGGGGGCGCGGGAAGGCAGGGGGTAGCGGGGCACGCGTGAATCCATCCATGGAGCTCTTCGCAGCTCCTGCTGCTCAAGGCCCCGCTACCCCCTGCCTTCCCGCGCCCCCCACACATTGCGATGGCGGTGGGGAAGGCAAAAAAAACCGGCCGAAGCCGGTTCTCGTAGAGCGGGGCTCTGCCCCGCTGCTCTCCGCTGCACGCTTACAACGCCTGCAATTCCTCATCCTTGTTGCGCTTCTCCACCGGCGCTGCCGGCGGCGGGGTCATCATCACCGCCGGGCTGGTCTCGGCCGGTACATCCAGGAACGGCAGGCGCAGGGCGTCGCTGGTCTGGCGGCGGATCTCGTTGGTCAGGGCCGGGCTGTCATTGAGCTTGCGCCCATAGGACGGCACGATCTGCGCCAGGCGCGCTTCCCAGCCAGCGGCCATCTGTTCGGGGAATGCTTTCTTGAGCAGGTCGAGCATGATCGGCGGCGAGGTCGAAGCACCGGGCGAAGCCCCGAGCAGGGCGGCCAGGGTGTGGTCCTTGTCGGTCACGACCTCGGTGCCGAACTGCAGCACGGCGCCCTTTTCCGGGTCGCGCTTGATGATCTGCACGCGCTGGCCGGCGGTCACCAGCACCCAGTCTTCGCGCTTGGCATTGGGGAAATACTTGACCAGTTCGGCCTGGCGGTCGTCATCGTTGAGGCGGGCCTGCCCCATCAGGTACTTCACCAGGTCCAGGTTCTCCAGGCCCACGTCGAGCATGCCGGCCACGTTGTTGTGGTTGACCGAGGAATACAGGTCGAACCAGGAGCCGTGCTTGAGGAACTTGGTGCTGTACAGAGCGAACGGCCCGAACAGGACCACCGGCTTGCCGTCCAGCTTGCGCGCATCCAGGTGCGGCACCGACATCGGCGGGGAGCCGGTTTCGGCCATGCCATAGGCCTTGACGCTGTGGCGGCTGGCGATGGCCGGGGACTTGAAGGCCAGGAACTGGCCACCGACCGGGAAGCCCGCGTAGTTCTTCGATTCGGGAATGCCCGACAGCTGCAGCAGCTTGAGCGCGGCGCCGCCGGCGCCGATGAACACGAAGCGCGACTTGAGGGTGGACTCGGTACCGGCGTTGAGGTCCTTGACCGTGACGTTCCAGGTCTTGTCGTCGTTCTGGCGCAGCGCGCGTACTTCATGTTCCAGGTGCAGGCTGAAATTCGGGTTGCGCTGCAGGCCGGCGGTCAGCTGGCGGGTGATCACGCCGAAGTTGACGTCGGTGCCCAGCGGCATCCAGGTGGCGGCGACCTTCTGCTTCGGGTCGCGGCCTTCCATCAGCAGCGGGGCCCAGGCCTTGATCTGCGCCGGGTCTTCGGAGTACTGCATGCCGTAGAACAGCGGGTTCTTGACCAATGCCTGCTGGCGCTTGTGCAGGTAGGCGATGTTGTCATCGCCCCACACGAAGCTCATGTGCGGGGTGGCGTTGATGAAATCGGTCGGCTGGCTCAGCCGGCCTTCCTTCACCTGGTGCGACCAGAACTGGCGCGAGATCTCGAACTGCTCGGCGATGCTGACCGCGCGTTTGGTCTCGATGCTGCCGTCGGGCAGTTCCGGGGTGTAGTTCAGTTCGGCGAAGGCCGAATGCCCGGTGCCGGCGTTGTTCCAGCCATCGGAGCTTTCCAGGGCCACGCCGTCGAGGCGTTCGAACACCTGGATGTTCCAGTCTGGCTGCAGTTCCTGCAGGAAGGTGGCCAGGGTAATGCTCATGATGCCGCCGCCGACCAGCACGACGTCGACCGGCTTGTCATTGCCCGCGGCCGGAACCGAACGCTGGTGCAGGGGCCAGTACAGGAACACGGCCGCTGCGATCAGCAGCAGGGCGAACAGGGCGAGGACTGTCTTTGCAATCCTGCCGCGACCGGCACGCTTGGCCGGGCGTGCTTCGGAATGCGGTGCTGCGCCGTCCGAAGGCGTTCCAGACGATCTCGTCATGGGAATTCTCTTTTATGGGGCGATGGGGGCAGGATGACGACGCTCCGGGGAAGAAGCGTGAAGAAACAGGCTCTTGGCGCATCCAGGGCTCCAATTTTAGCCCTTTCCGGTACGGATTTGGTGCAACGCAGCATCACGCTGGCCGAACCTCTCGCCTTTCCCGGATGGCTGCCCCAATCCGCACCGTAGAGCCACGCCCTGCGTGGCTGCCCCGATCAGTCCACCCCCAACGTGAAGTACTCCGCCAGGAAGTACCCACACTGATAGATCAGCGCCACCAGCGCCAAGCCAAGGTGCACCTGTCGCGAACGGCTGGCGATGCCGATGCCGGTGATCACCAGCATGATCCCGGCGTGCAACGGGTAGGCGTCCCCCAGCATCTGCCAGCGGCTGTGGCCCTTGATCGCGGTGTCGCCCAGGTCCAGCACCGTCACCAGGGCCAGCATGCCGAAGAACCCGGCGCGCCGCTGCAGCAGGTACTGCTCGTAGCTGCCGTACTCGCGCAGGTCGTCGGGGAACAGCAGCACGCACAGCATGTACCAGCTGGCGCAGTAGGCGATCACGAACAGGTACAGGCCGAAGGTCCACTGCCGCACTTCGCCCAGGCGGAATTCCCACCACCAGAAGGTCACCACCGACACCAGCGTCCACAGCACCCAGCACAGGTGGATGCCCGACCACCCGCCGCGCCGGGCCGGGTGCTCGATGATCGAGGCCAGGCCCCTGACCAGGGTGGTAATGCTCAAGCCGAGGATGATGCTGAGCACCACGCGGATATGCAGGTAGACCGGGTCCGATTCCATAGACAACCCAACAGGCGGGGATGTCCCATCCTGCAATGGCGACGGTCATCCTGTCGTGCAGACCGGTGCCGATGCCGAGCCAGGTCCCCGTCAACGCTTCCTGCGCACCAGCGTCGCAGACGCTGCCAGCACCGCCTGGGTCAACAGCGCCATGGTCTGCACATCGCCCTTCCAGTGCTGCCAGTACAGCGGCACGTCTTCCCACGCGCGCTGCTTCATCAGCACCAGCCGCCCGGCGTCCAGGTGCCGCTTCACCAGTGGCAGCGGGTTCATGGTCCAGCCCAGGCCGCCCAGGTTGGCCTGCACGAACGCACGCGTGGACGGAATCCACCAGGTCGGCGCGGTCATCGGCAGGTCTTCGCCGGCCAACCTGCGGGCGAAGCGCGCCTGCATGTCGTCCTTGCGGTTGAACACCAGCACCGGGGCCTGGGCAAGGGACTGTGCGTTGACCCCCTTGGCAAAGTACTTTTCGTGGAACGCCGGCGTGCAGGTAGCCGCATAGCGGATGCTGCCCAGCGCATGGATCTGGCAGCCCTGCACCGGTTCGTCCAGCGTGGTCACCGCGCCCAGCACGGCGCCCTGGCGCAGCAGGGCCACGGTGTGGTCCTGGTCTTCCAGGCGCAGGTCCAGGGTGGTGCCGGTCTGTCCGGCAAAGCGCAGCGCTGCATCGGTGAACCAGGTTTCCAGGCTGTCGTGGTTGACCGCCACCGGAATGCTGGCATGCGGCAGGTCCTCATCGGCAATGCCCATGCGGTGCAGGGCATCGTGCTCCAGCAGCGCGGTCTGCTCGGCCAGCTGCACCAGCACCTGGCCCTCCGGCGTGGCCACGGCGGGCGAGGACCGCTTTACCAGCAGCCGCCCGACGCGGTCCTCCAGCGCCTTGACCCGCTGCGACACTGCCGAGGCAGTGACATTGAGCGATTGCGCGGCACGGTCGAAGCTGCCCTCGCGGATCACCGCCGCCAAGGCGCGCAGCTGGGCATGGTCGATGCGCATGGGATTAAGCTCCGCTAAAGATGGTTAAGTAAGTTTAGCTCTACTTTTTCATGTTGCGGCGCGACAATACGCGCCATCCGGTGCTGTACGCCTTGGCGAGGCACCGCTCCCCCGCACGACAGGTAGCAACCATGTTCTCCTTCATTTCCGGCGGCCCCGGTCTGGCCGCGTGGTTCAGTGGCGCCGCCGCCGGCATCGGCCTGTTCGCCGTGGTCGGCGCGCAGAGCGCCTTCATCCTGCGCCAGGGCATCCTGCGCAGGCACATCGTGCCGGTCGTGGCGACCTGCGCGGCGATCGATGCGGTCTTCATCTTCGCCAGCGTGGCCGGGCTGAGCACGCTGACCCGCGCGCTGCCGTGGCTGACCACCGTGGTGCTGTGGGGCGGCGTCACCTTCCTGGCCTGGTACGCCTGGCAGTCGGCGCGCCGCGCGCTGGCCGGTACCGGTGGCATGCAGGTGGACGACACCGACAACAGCTCGCGCCGCGCGGTGCTCACCGCCGCGGTCGGCTTCTCGCTGATCAACCCGCATTTCTGGCTGGACATGATGGTGATCGGGTCGATCGCCGACAACTTCGGCAACGCGCGCATGGCCTTCGCCGCCGGCGTGGTCACCGCCAGCTGCCTGTGGCTGACCGCCCAGGGCCTGGGCGCGCGCATGCTGGCGCCGCTGTTCACCAAACCCCGTACCTGGCGGATCCTCGACGGCAGCATCGCCGTGATCCTGTCCATCCTGGCCCTGAGCCTGGCGTTCCGCGGCGTGCATTGATCTCTCTCTCTCTCCGTCAATGCATGTCCAAATGGCACCGTTCGCGGTGCCATTTTTCTTTCTGGAGTCGCAAACGTTCGGGAACGTCGCTACTGGCCCGCCCTGCGCCGAACTGTCTAGAATCGCCGGATCACGGACAAGACGTCTGGACGAAGGGGGAAGGATGCAGTACTCGAAATGGGCGGCCCTGGCCGTCGTGGCAGCGCTGTGTGCGCCGGTGGGGCAGGTGGCAGCTGCCGGCCTGGATCTGGAACACTATCTCAAGCGCGATACGTTCAACGACATCAAGCTGTCGCCGGGCGGGCAGTACTACGCCGCCACCGTGCCGATGGAAGACCGCACCGCGCTGGCCATCCTTGATCGAAAGGAAGGCAAGGTGGTCGGATCGTTCGTGCCGCCGCGCAACAACCATGCCAGCAGTTTCTACTGGGTTACCGATGACCGCGTCCTGATCGGCCTTTCCGAGAAGTTCGGTTCACTCGACCAGCCGCAGCTCACCGGCGAGCTGTACGCCATGAGCGCCAAGAGCGGCCGCGGCGAGCTGCTGGTCGGCTACCGCGTGGAAGGCAATGGCCCCGGCACCCGGATCCAGCCGAAGAAAGTCGAGGCGGTGGCCGCCTTCCTGATCGATTCCATGCCGCAGGAAGAGCGCAATGTGCTGGTGTCGGTGTGGCCGTTCTCCAATGACCCGTTTACCCGGGTTGACCGTCTGGACGTCACCAGTGGCCGCCGCCAGACCGTGGCCCGCTCGCCGGTACGCAATGCCAGCTTCGTCAGCGACCCGAGCGGACAGATCCGCTTTGCGCATGGTGCCGGCACCGACAACGTCAACAAGCTGTACTACCGCGAGGCCAGCGGCGACAACTGGAAGCTGGTCAACGACGAAGCCGTTTCCAAGCGCATCGAAACCGCGCTCGGTTTCTCCGAAGACGGCAGGACCGCCTACCTGAAGGTGCAGCAGGCCGATGGCCCGGACACGATCGTGACCTGGAACCCGACCACCGACAAGCGCGCCACCCTGCTGCGCGATCCGGTGGTGGACCCGGCAGAGCTGCTGTACCGGCCGGGTACCCGCGTTCCCGTCGGGGCGCTGTACCTCGGTGACAAGCCGCGCACCCGCTTCTTCGATGAGAACTCGGCCGACGCGCGCCTGTACCGCAGCCTGGAGGCGGCCTTCGCCGGCGAAGCGGTGCTCATCACCTCCAGCACCCGCGATGGCCGCCAGGTGCTGGTGCAGACCTGGTCGGGGCGCAACCCCGGCGATTTCTACATCTTCGATACCGTGGCCAAATCGGCCGACCACCTGATCAGCCGCAGCAACTGGGTCGACCCGGAGCGCAACGCCAAGGTGCAGCCCTTCGTGTTCAAGGCGCGCGACGGCATGGAGCTGCATGGCTACCTGACCGTACCCGCCGCCGCCGGGGCGAGGCCACCGATGGTGGTGGTGCCGCATGGCGGCCCGTTCGGCGTGTTCGACGACGGCAGTTACGACACGGAAGCGCAGATGCTGGCCGATGCCGGCTATGCGGTGTTGCAGGTCAACTTCCGCGGCTCGGGCAACTTCGGCCGTGCCTACCGCAGCGCGGGCGCGCAGCAATGGGGCGGCGCGATGCAGGATGACGTCACCGATGCCACCCGCTGGGCGATCGCCCAGGGCCACGCCGATGCCTCCCGGATCTGCATCTACGGGGCTAGTTACGGCGCGTACGCGGCCATGGTGGGGGCGGCCCGCGAGCCGGGACTGTACAAATGCGCTGCCGGCTACGTTGGCGTGTACGACCTGCCGATGATGCATACCACTGGCGACGTGCAGCGCAGCGGCTCGGGCAGCACCTATCTCAAGGAGTGGCTGGGCAGCCCCGCCCAGGTGGCGGAAGTGTCGCCGGTCAACTTCGCCGAGCGCATCAAGGTGCCGGTGTTTCTGGCCGCAGGTGGTGAAGACGAGCGTGCCCCGATCCAACACACCAAGCGCATGGAAGCGGCGCTGCTCAAGGCCGGAACGCCGGTCGAATCGCTGTATTACCCCAACGAGGGCCACGGGTTCTACACCGACCCGCACCGCCGTGAGTACTACGGCAAGCTGCTGGCCTTCCTGTCGCGCAGCTTGGGCGGCAAGACGGCGGGCGCAGTGGCTGCTGCATCGCCCTGAGCGGAGCGGCAGTGAACACGAACGGCACCTGCGGGTGCCGTTTGTCTTTATGGCGGCAGGCAGATGGCGCCGCGTGCGCGGTTCCGCCTAGAATCGGCAACCCGGACAGGGGGGCCGGACCAAGGGGGGAAGGATGCGCAGGAAACTGATGGCCGCGTTGCTGGGCGCCGGCTGTGCGTTGCTGTCGGCGGGGGCCGGCGCGGTGGATCTGGAACGCTACCTGCGCGACGATGCGTTCACCAACATCAAGATTTCGCCCGACGGCACCTACGTGGCCGCCAGCGTGCCGCTCGAAGACGCGACCGCCATCGCGATCCTGCGCACGGCCGACATGGCGCTGGTCGGCTCGTTCCGCCCGCCGCGCGACAACCACGCCGGCAGCTTTGACTGGGTCAGCAACCAGCGCCTGGTGATCGGTCTGGCGCAGAAGTGGGGCCGCCTGGACAAGCCCCGCCCGACCGGCGAGCTTTACGGCATCAACGCCGATGGCAAGGGCGGCGAGCTGCTGGTCGGCTACCGCGTCGGCGGGCTCAACGACAGCCAGGTGTCGGCCTTCCTTACCGATGAGCTGGCCGACGACGAGCGCAACGTGCTGATTGCCGTGTGGCCGTTCGCCGAGAACCCATACACCCGCATCGAACGCATGGACGCGGTCACCGGGCGACGGATCATCGTGGCCCGCTCGCCCGTGCAGGGCGCCTACTTCACCACCGACAACACGGGTGAAGTGCGTTTCGCCCTCGGTTCGGGCTCGGACAACGTGCAGAAGCTGTACTACCGGGTGCAGCGCGGCGATGACTGGGTGCTGCTCAACGACGAAGCGATCAGCAAACGCATTGAGAAGCCGCTGGGCTTCTCGGCCGACGGCAGCCTGGCCTACCTGTGGATCGAGCAGACCGATGGCCCCGATGTCATCGTGAGCTGGAACCCGCAGACCAACGAACGCCACACCCTGCTGCGCGATGACGTGGTGGATCCGGGCCTGGTGATTTACCAGCCGGGCACCCGCGTGCCGGTAGGCGCGCTGTATTACGGCGACGTGCCACGTGCGCGCTTCTTCGACGACACCTCCAGCACCGCGCGGTTGTACCGCAGCCTGCAGGCGGCATTTCGCAGCCCGGTGTACATCACTTCCAGCACCCGCGATGGGCGGGTGGTGCTGGCGCAGACTTGGTCGGGCAGTAACCCGGGCGACTTCTACCGCTACGACACCATGGAGAAAAAGGCCAAGCTGCTGGCCAGCCGCAGCAGCTGGATCGACCCGTCACAGAGCGCGCAGGTGCGCCCGGTGGCGTTGAAGGCGCGCGACGGCCTGCCGTTGCATGGCTTCCTGACCGTGCCCAACGGCAAGGACGCGCGCAGGTTGCCGATGGTGGTGGTGCCGCATGGCGGACCGATCGGTGTGTTCGATGACGGCGGCTACGAGCACGAGACGCAGCTGCTCGCGGCTGCAGGGTATGCGGTGTTGCAGATCAACTTCCGCGGCTCATCCAACTACGGGCGCGCGCACACCGCTGCCGCCAGGCACCAGTGGGGCCTGCGCATGCAGGATGACGTGACCGATGCCACGCGGTGGGCGATCGAGCAGGGCATCGCCGATGAGAAACGCATCTGCATCTATGGCGCCAGTTATGGTGCGTATGCCGCGATGATGGGCACCATCCGCGAACCCGGCCTATACCAGTGCGCGGCCGGTTACGTGGGCATCTATGACCTGCCGCTGATGTTCGAACGCGGCGACATCCAGAGCGATCGTTCCGGGCTGACCTACCTGCGCGACTGGCTGGGCACGCCGGAAGCGCTGGCTGGGCGTTCACCGGTGAACCTGGCGGGGCAGGTGAAGGTGCCGGTGTTCCTGGCGGCCGGTGGCGAAGACAAGCGCGCCCCGATCCAGCACACCAGGAAGATGGAAGCGGCGCTGCGCCGCGCCGGTAGCCCGGTCGAAAGTCTGTACTACAAGAGCGAGGGGCACGGCTTCTACACCCAGGAACACCAACGCGAGTACTACACCCGCCTGCTGGCCTTCCTGTCGCGCAGCCTGGGCGGCCAGGCCGCGTCGGCCTCGACGCCGGCACAGCCGTAACCGACACCGGGGGGCATTGCCGCCCCCCGGCGTAACACCGCGCCCGGTCAGAACGCCATGCGCACCTGCATCTGCGCCTGCACGTCGCGAACGCCCATCAGCCGCTCAGCCATCAAGGCGCCGCCAAAATCGGCACGCAGAACGCGAAGGTCCGCACCGAGCATCACCCGGTAATCCAGCCCCGAAGGTGCCAACCCCGGCACCGCGAACGCATGGTCGCCTGCGCCGTGCAGCGTCGCCTGGCGCATGTCGGCGCGATACGCCGCCGACCCGAACATCGCCGCATCACCACGCAGCGTCCAACCCTTGCCCAGGCGACCGCTGAAGGCGGTGCCCAGCTCCAGCTGCACACCGCTGCGCGTCCCCGCGCCGACCGAAAGGCCCAACGCATCGGCGCCGTACTCATGGAACGCAGCTTCGCGCGCGTGGTACGCCGTGGCCCCCAGGCGCGGCTGCCAACGCAGCCCGGCGCCGCCCAGCTCCATGCTGAGCATGCTGCCCAGCCGGGCGCGTGACAGCGCGCGCTGGCTGTGTGCGCTGACGCGCGTGCTGCCCCAGTGCAGCTGGCGCTGGCCGTCGGTCTGGTGCCATTCGTTGCCGAGCGTGTGCTGCAGGGTGAACGCCCCCATCGACTGGGCCATGCCGATACCGGCAAAGCGCGACTGCGAGCGGGTCTGGCCACCATCGGTGGAGAAGTCCGAACCGAGCAGGCCGGTGCTCAGCTGCAACTGCCGGCCGCCGCCCAGCGACATCGCCATCTGCATGCCGGTGCCCACGCCCTGCACGCCGGAGGCGCTGGCCGAGCCCGGGCCGAAGGCCACCATGCGGTAGCCGCTGGCGGGCGTGGCGCGGGCCATGCTCGACCAGAACGCGTCGCCGTTGGCGGTCAGGCGCATGCCGGCCACGGCCAGGCCGGCACCGGACAGCTGGTTCAGCGCGTGGTTGAACTCGGCGGCGCTGGCCACTTCCAGGCTGTGGTACAGCGCATTGCCTGCGTAGCCGGCTTCCAGTGCGGCGGCAATGCCATGTGTGTTGGCATCGGCCAGCTCGCGGTAGTCGTTGCGGGTCATCACCACGTCGACATTGCCTGCCGCGTCGCGCTCGGCCTGGGCCTGCCAGACCACCGTGGCGCTGCTGATGTTGTGCTCGCCGCCGTCTGCGCCCACGAACACCTTTTCCAGACGGATCTGCGAGGCGTCGGTGCCGCGGGTGAAGCCGGTATCCACGTTGACGTCGGACAGTTCGCCGCCTTCGTGCAGCACCATCTGCCCGGCGCTGCCGTCGGCGTTGGTGCCCACGGTATAGCCGCTGATGCCACGCGGCGCCTGCCAGCCCAGGTCCGGGGCTGGGTGGTCGGCGTCCTGGGTGGGCAGGTCGGCATGGATGCTGCTGCCCGTGCCGAACACGTTGACCTGCCCGTTGTTGATCAGCCGCCCGCCGCCGGTGGCGCCCATGCTGAAGGCGTGCGAGTTGTTGGCGTGGATGTTGATCACGCCGCCACGGCGGTTGTTGAGCGTGGCCGAGCCGTCGGACTGCATCGCGACCATGTTCTGGCCGTTGTTGCCGCCGGCCACGCCCAGGTTGATCACGCCGTCGTTGATCACGGTGGCACCGCGCGCGCCGGACATTGCCACTGCGCCTTCGCCGGTGACGGTCAGGGTGCCCTGGTTGAGCAGGGTGGCCTGGCCGCCTTCGGCGTGCAGCGCCGATTGATGGCGGGCGCTGCTGGTGATCCGCCCGCCCATGCGGTTGATGCCGGTGCTGGCATGGCTGTCGGCCACCAGGGTCAGCACCCGGGCATTGCCGTCCAGCGTGATCTGGCCGTGGTTGTCGAACGCTTCGATCGGATCCCGCTCATTGCCAACCCGTGCGGTCACCGCATGCACCAGCGCGCCCTGGTTGAGGGTGCCGCTGGCGGTGACGGTGCCGTGGTTGTCGAACCCGGCCATGCCGCTCAGCGCAAAGCCGCCGCCATTGACGATGAGGCTGGCGTTGCGGCGACGCTCGCCGTTGTCGAATTCGCTCTCGCCGGTGAGGGTCACCAGGGTATCGCGCAGGTCCATGCTGCCCAGGTTTTCAATCTCCGAGTCGCCGTCGACACCGATGCTGGCACCCTGCGCGGTCAGGGTGCCATGGTTTTCCAGGCTGCCGTCGCGCTGCAGGCGCAGCTCGCCCTGCAGCTCCAGCCGGCCATGGTTTTCCAACTCGCCGTCGTTTTCCAGCAGCAGGTGCGCAGCCTGGCCGATGCGCAGGGTGCCGGTGTTGCGCAGATGCCCGTCATTGCGCACGGCCAGGGTGCCGGCGGTGACATGCAGGGTGCCTTCGTTGCGTGCGTTGCCGACCACGCGGGTTTCCACGTTGCGGTCCCAGTTCACATCGCTGCCCGGGGCGGCAAGGTGCTGGTTGCCGCCGTACTGGCCGCCTTCGCTGCCGGGCGGGTTGCCACCGCCGCCGCTGCCACTGTCACCACCGCCTCCACCGCCTCCACCGCCCGCCGCTGCAGCGGCACCGCCGGCCAGGGCCAGGCCACCGATCAGCCAGCCACTCATGCCGCGCGATTCACCGTCGCTGTCGTCGCACTGCAGGTGGTCGGGCGTGGCCTCGCAATCGACGTCGTCGTCGGCGAAAGCGGGGGTGGCAAAGGAACTGCACAGGGCAAGTGCGACAAACACGGCCAGCGGCCGACGGGTGGGAACAACGGGTGACATTGAAAACTCCATGGACACATCAGGGAAGACGCGCACCTGCGTCGGGCAGGTCTGCACGTTGGGAGCGCCATGGTGGTGAGCGGTCACACGGGTGTATCTACAACTTGTTTCAACACCGGAAATGTGTGACTGGGTCGGATGGTGTTAAGAACCGTTTATATGCAAGGCAGGAGACATCTGCCGTGCTGGAAACGACCACGGCACCCGCAGGTGCCGTGGTCGTGTCGATGCGACGATGCGTTTACTTGACGCCGTGCATCATCCGTTTCAACAACGGCGAGCCGGCCAGTGCCACCGCGGCGCATCCCAGGCCGATCCACATCAGCAGCCAGAACAGGTGCTCGTAGCTGGCGGCGGCAGCGGCGATGTTCATGGATTCGCCTTCGGGTACCTCGATCGCGGCCAGCTTGCCGAACAGCGCGGCCAGGGTTTCGGAGAACGCGGTGGCCAGGAACCAGGTGCCCATCATCAGGCTGACCACGCGCGGCGCGGCCAGTTGGGTAACGGCGGACAGGCCCACCGGAGAGAGGCACATTTCGCCGATCTCCAGCACCAGGTAGGCCAGCACCAGCCACCACACGCTGGCCATCTGGCCGGTACTGCCGACCTGCTGGGCAGCCAGCGCGAGCGGGATGAAGGAGAGTGCGGCGAATACCAGGCCGAGCGAGGATTTGACCGGTTTGGAGGGGTCCAGGCGGCGCTTGTCCAGCCAGGCCCACAACACCGCGAACAGCGGCGCGAGCACGACCAGGAACAGGCCGCCCAGGTACGTCAGCGAGCCGGCGGTCTGCGGAATCACCAGGCAGTCGCGGATCAACAGTACCAGCATCAGGGCGACGATGGCGATGAACAGGTTGCGCGGCGCGGACGAGCCGGGGCGGCGCTCTGACAGGCGCGCGGCCACCACGAAGCCGAGCGGCGCCAGCAGCAGGGAGGCGATCGACCACGGGATCGGGGTGCCGCCCTGGATCACCAGCGCGGGGACCAGATCCTTGGTGAGCATGCGGTCGGTGAACGTGACCCAGGAGCCATAGGTCTGTTCGTAGAGGGTAAAGAACACCAGGGCCATGAAGATCAGGGCCATCAGGGCGATCATCTGCTGGCGTTGCACGGGCGTGCAGCGGGTGCCGGTGAACCAGGCGAACCAGAGCAGCACACCGCCAAGCACGACGACCATGAGCAGCAGGGCCAGGCTGATTTCGCCGCCGATGGCGAAGGCACCGTTGGCGGCGGACCACATCAGGGCGGCCACGGGAATGACGCCGAGCACGGCGATGCCGTAGATCAGCCCTTCGCGCGGAATGCCGGCAATGCGCTGGCGCAGGGCGGCCACGTTGGTGGGTTCGGCGTGGCCCTGCAGGTATTTCTGGCCCCACAGGAACATGGCCAGGCCGATGACCATGCCGATGCCGGCGGCGCCGAAGCCGTACTTCCAGCCATACGCTTCGCCGAGGAAGCCGCAGACCAGGGAGGCGAACAGGGCACCCAGGTTGATGCCGGCATAGAACAGGGAGAAGCCGGAATCGCGGCGCGGGTCGCCTTCGGGGTAGAGCTTGCCGACGATGGTGGAGATGTTGGGCTTGAGGAAGCCGACGCCCATGATGATCAGGGCCAGCGAGAGGTAGGTGATGCCAAGGGCGGCATCATCGCGGACCACCTGGCCATCGATGCGGGCGGCGGCGTGCCCTTCGAAGGCCATGCCGAGATGGCCGAGCACGAGCAGGACACCGCCGAATACCACGGCTTTGCGCATGCCGAGCCAGCGGTCGGCGAGCAGGCCGCCGAACACGGGAATGCAGTAGACCAGGCCACCGTAGGCACCCAGCAGGTCCAGGCCGGCCTTGTCGCCGAACAGATGGTACTTGGTGAGGTACAGCAGCAGCAGCGCCTTCATGCCGTAGAAGGAGAAGCGCTCCCACATTTCGGTGAAGAAGCAGACATAAACGCCCTTGGGGTGGCCAAGGAAGTCGTCGGTAGTGGGCAGGGCGGTGGTGGTCATCGGGTGATATGCGACAAAACTGGTCGCGATTATCACCTCATCGGCGTGTTCGGCGCGGCGGCCGCGTTGTCGTTGATCGGGCGCGCGGGGCGCGCAGGGGTAACGGGGCACGCGTGAATCCATCCATGGAGCTCTTCGCAGCTCCTGCTGCTCAAGGCCCCGTTACCCCTGCACGCCCCGGCCCCCCGGACATCGTCGTCGTCGGTACGGAAATCCAAGGCAGCCACCGCTCTACCAACCATCACCTGGCTCATAGGCGTAGGGACACGCCATGCGTGTCTGCCGTTCGCCTGCACGCGCGGAAACCGTGTCGGGGCGTTACAGATACCGCAACCACACCAGGTCCTTGCGCCGGGCCTTCAACCGCGCGAACGCGCGGGTCGGCCAGTACAGCGCCAGCGCCAGCACGGCGGTGATCACCCACAGCACCCAGACGTGATCCACGCCGAAGTACGCGCCGTGGGTATGGCCCCAGCGGGCTTCGGCGGCGACGTACAACACTTTCAGCACGTACAGGTGGACCAGGTAGAAGAACATCGGCGCGGCACCGACGTTGGCCAGCGGGGCCAGTGCCTGCGCCACGCGCGGCTGCTCGTACAGGCACAGCAGCAACAGGCCGATGCCGAGCGTGAGCAGCAGGAACAGCAGGGACGGCGGGTACTTGGTGACATTGAGGAAACTCATCGTGGCCTGCAGGGTGCTGCCGAACGACTGCCACGGCGCATCGCCATAAAGGTTCAGGGCGCGCAACAGCATGAAGCCCAGTACGGCACCCCCGCCGGCCCACACCAGGCGCCGCCGGCGCCGGGCAGGGTCGCCGTTGCGGGCGAACCACGGGCCCAGCGTGTAGCCCAAGGCGATCACGGCGATCCACGGCAGCACGGGATACGAGGTGCGCAGGCGCAGCGTGTCGCTGACGTCGATCCAGTCGCGCTGGTGCAGGACCTTCCACAGCACGGCCAAGGGGCCACCGCCGTTGACGTGCACGCCGTCCAGCAGGTTGTGCCCGGCGATCACCGCCAACGCCAGGGCGGCCAGCATGCCGCGCGGCAGCCAGAGCAGGCCGGCCAGGGCGACCATGCTGATGCCGATGGCCCAGATCACCTGCAGGTAAAGCACGCTGGGCGGGAACTGCAGGGTCCAGGCGAAGCTCACCACGGTCAGTTCCAACAGGATCAGGAACAGGCCGCGCTTGAGCAGGAACGCGGATGCGGCGCGGCGCGGGTCGGGCTGGCCGCTGCCGTACAGCCAGGCCGACAGGCCGGTGAGCAGCACGAATACCGGGGCGCACAGATGGGCGAGCAGGCGGCTGGCGAACAGCGCCGGCTCGATCTGGTCCACCGCCATCGGGTCGGGCACCTGCTGGTGCAGGTAGAAGGTTTCGCGCACGTGGTCCAGCAGCATCAGCACGATCACGGTGCCACGCAGCTGGTCGATGGAGGTCAAGCGGGTGGAGGTGGGGGCCACGGGTGCGCTGATGGGCGGTGTGACAGGATATAACATTACAAATGTGTGTGCGGCGGCGGGGTGTGGGGTTTGCCGGTTTGGGTGGTTGGTCGGCTGCTCGCGGGGGCCGGCATCGCTTGGTCCGGCCAACGGCCGGGGCTACACGGGGGGGCCGGTATCGCTTGGTCCGGCCAACGGCCGGGGCTACACGGGGGGGGGCCGGTATCGCTTCGTCCGGCCAACGGCCGGGGCTACACGGGGCGCCGTTGGCGCCCCGGTATCGCCTTTGGCGATACGCCGTGCCGATGGCACGGCTTGCCTTGCACCGGCATGAACGCTAGGTTTGACGGGATTTTTACAGCAGGGGCTTCCATGAACGACGACGCTGCGCCCAAACAGCTCACTTTCCGCGCGGTGGTGCTTGCCATCGTGCTGGCAGTGATCCTGTCGGCGGCCAACGCCTACCTGGGTCTGTTCGCAGGCCTGACCATCGCCACCGCGATTCCCGCGGCGGTGATTTCCATGGGGGTACTGCGCCTGCTGGGCGGCGGCACGATCCTGGAAAACAACATCGTGCAGACCGGCGCTTCGGCCGGTTCGTCGATCGCCGCCGGTGTGATCTTCACGATCCCCGCGCTGGTGATCATGGGCTACTGGCCGGACTTCAAGTACTGGTGGGTGCTGGGCATCGCGGGCCTGGGTGGCCTGCTGGGCGTGCTGTTCTCGGTGCCGCTGCGGCGTTCGATGATCGTTGAAGACCCGCTCCCGTTCCCGGAAGGCAAGGCTGCCGCCGAAGTGCTCAAGGCCGGTGAGAACCCGGGCCCGGGCCTGAAGATCCTGGCGGTGTCGGCGGTGATCGGTGCAGCCGTCAAGGTGGCTGCCGCCAGCGGCATGCGCCTGATCCCGGATGCGTGGGCCACCTCGGCTTACGTGGGCAGTTCCAAGATCACTGCCTTCATCGGCACCAACCTGTCGCCGGCGCTGCTTGGCGTGGGTTACATCGTCGGCCTGAATGTCGGCATCGTGGTGGTATCCGGCTCGATCCTGACCTGGCACATCGCCATTCCGCTGTACCAGGCGTTCTTCCTGGGCACCGACCCGGGGCTGGCCGCGTCGATCGCCACCGCCTCGTCCACCGATGCAGCCTTCGCCATCTGGAGCGCGAAGATGCGCTACCTGGGCGTGGGCGCGATGCTGATCGGCGGCGTCTGGACGCTGATCTCGCTGCGCAAGTCGCTGCTCAGTGGCGTGAAAAGCGGCTTTGCCGCTGCGCGCAAGAGCGGCGGTCCCGTGCTGGCGCACACCGAACGCGACCTGCCGATGAAGTGGATGCTGGTGGCGCTGGTCGCCTTCACGCTGCCGCTGTTGGCGCTGTACCAGGCCATCGTGGGTCAGTGGCACGTGTCGATCCCGATGACCCTCATCATGATCGTCGCCGGCTTCCTGTTCGTCTCGGTCTCGGCCTACCTGGCCGGCCTGATCGGTTCGTCGAACAACCCGGTCTCGGGCATCACCATTTCCACCATTCTGTTCGCCTCGGCGGTGCTGGTGCTGCTGATGGGCAAGAGCGGGCTGACCCCGGTCGGCGTGGGCGGCGCCCCGCTGGGTGCGGTGGCGGCCATCATGATCGGCGCGGTGGTCTGCTGCGCCGCTGCGGTCGGCGGTGACAACCTGCAGGACCTCAAGGCCGGCTACATCGTGGGCGCCACGCCGTGGAAGCAGCAGCTGATGCTGGGCATCGGCGCGTTCTCGTGCGCGCTGATCATGGCCCCGGTGCTGAACCTGCTGGCGACCGCCTACGGCATCGGTGCGCCAACCGCCGAGCACCCCAACGCGCTGGCGGCTCCGCAGGCCAACTTGATGGCGTCGGTGGCCAAGGGGCTGTTCGGTGGCCAGCTGCCGTGGAGCTTCATCGCCATCGGTGCGGTGATCGGTGCGGCCATCATCGCCTTCGACAGCTGGCTGAAAGCGCGCGGCTCGCGTTTCCGCGTGCCGGTGCTGGCCGCAGCAATTGGTATTTACCTGCCGCTGGAACTGATGGTGCCTATTTTCCTGGGTGGCCTGATTTCCTACCTGGTCGAGCGCTTCCACAAGGTGCGTGCCGATGACGAAGAAGGCCGCGACCGCGTGCACAAGCCGGGCGTGCTGTTCGCCGCAGGCCTGATCACCGGTGAGGCCCTGATGGGTATCGCCATCGCCATTCCGATCGTGGTCAGCGGGCGCGCCGATGTGCTGGCGGTGCCGTTCAGCCTGCCGGCCGCGCAGTGGATCGGCCTGGCGGTGCTGTTCGTGGTGGGGTGGTTGATCTACCGGACCGGGAAAAAGGCGGTCGGGTCGGTCTGACTGCGGTTGTTGATCACGGCAAAGCCCCGCTTCGGCGGCGTTTTGTCGTTTCAGGGTGTCCAGGGACCGCGTTTGCCGGGCAGAGCCCGGCGCTACGGCATGACGAGTGGCCGTAGCGCGCAGGCCATTGGCGCCATTACCATCGGCGTTTTGCCGTCCCGCGGAGAACCCGATGAAGCTTCGTTACGCCCTGTTGCCGTTGTGCCTGCTGACCGCGCTGCCGTCGCTGGCCGCCACGCGTGGCCTGGATGTGCGCGACATGATCGCGCTGGATCGGGTTTCGGCCCCGCTGCTGACAGCCGATGGCGGCAACGTGGTGTTCGCCAAGCGCGTGGTTGGCAGCGACAGCAAGGCCAGCACCGGCCTGTTCATCCGCAACCTGCGCACCCGTGACCTGGCCCCGCCCAAGCCGCTGACCCCGGCTGGCTGGAACGTCAACTCGGCTGCGCTGTCGGCCGATGGCCAGAGCGTGTTCTTCCTCAGTGCCAAGGGCGGCAGCCAGCAGCTGTATTCGATGCCGCTGGCCGGTGGCGCGCCGCGCCAGTTGACCGATTTCGCGGTGGACGTGGACAGCTTCCATATCTCGCCGCAGGGCGACCGCGTGGCGTTCAGCGCCGGCGTGTTCCAGGACTGCGGCTCGGACCTGGCCTGCACCGCGAAGAAGCTGGACGCGCACAAGGCGCGCAAGAACACCGGCGAAGTGTTCGACAGCCTGTTCGTGCGCCACTGGGATACCTGGAACGACGGCCGCCGCAACACCCTGTTCGTGGCCGCGCTCCCCGCCGCCAAGGCCGCGGCGGTCAAGGGCGCCTCGGCAATCAGTGCCACGCTGGTCGGTGATGCGCCGTCCAAGCCGTTCGGCGGCAATGACGATTTCACCTGGGCACCGGATGGCAGGAGCGTGGTGGCCAGCATCCGCGTGGCCGGCCGCGAAGAAGCCTGGTCGACCAACTTCGACCTGTACCGCCTGGATGCCGACGGCAAGCAGGCGCCGGTCAACCTGACCGCCGCCAACCCGGCCTGGGATGCCGGCCCGGTGTTCAGCGCCGACGGCAACACCCTGTATTACCGCGCGATGAAGCGCCCGGGTTTCGAAGCGGACCGTTTCGGCGTGATCGCGCTCGACCTGGCCACGGGCAAGACCCGCGAAATCGCCCCGGACTGGGACCGTTCGGCCGGCGAAGTGGTGCTGTCGCCGGATGGTGGGAGCTTCTACACCGGCGCCGATGACTTGGGCGAACACCGCCTGTTCAACATCGACATCGCTACCGGCAAGGCCACGGTGGTTGCCGAAGGCGGCAGCATCGGCTCGCCGGTGATCGCTGGCAGCACGCTGGCCTATACGAAGAACAGCCTCAAGAGCGGCGACCAGATCGTGGTGGCCCAGGCCGACGGCAGCAGCCCGCGCGAGATCACCCCGAGCGCCGGCCAGATGCTGCCGGACGTGGCCTTCGGTGATTACGAGCAGTTCCAGTTCAAGGGCTGGAACAACGAAACCGTGCACGGTTATGTGGTCAAGCCGTACAACTACCAGGAAGGCAAGCGCTACCCGGTGGCGTTCCTGATCCACGGCGGCCCGCAGGGCAGCTTCGGCAACGGCTGGAGCTACCGCTGGAACCCGCAGACTTATGCGGGCCAGGGCTACGCGGTGGTGATGATCGATTTCCACGGTTCCACCGGCTACGGCCAGGCCTTCACCGATGCGATCAGCCAGCATTGGGGCGACCGCCCGCTGGAAGACCTGCAGAAGGGCTGGGCGGCCGCGCAGAAGCAGTACTCGTTCCTCAACGGCGACAAGGCCTGTGCGCTGGGCGCCAGCTACGGCGGCTTCATGGTCAACTGGATCGCCGGCAACTGGAATGCGCCGTGGAAGTGCCTGGTCAACCATGACGGTGTGTTCGACCAGCGCATGATGGGTTACGCCACCGAAGAGCTGTGGTTCACCGAGTGGGAGCAGGGCGGCACACCGTTCGACAAGCCGCAGAACTACGAGAAGTTCAACCCGGTCAACCACGTGGCCGACTGGAAGAAGCCGATCCTGATCATCCATGGCCAGCTCGACTTCCGCATTCCGGTGGAGCAGGGCCTGGGCGCGTTCACTGCCGCGCAGCGCCAGGGCATCGAGTCGAAGTTCCTGTACTTCCCGGACGAGAACCACTGGGTGCTGAAGCCGCAGAACAGCGTGCAGTGGCATGACACGGTGAACGGCTGGCTGAAGCAGCACATCGGCGAATGATGGAATGGACGCCGCCCTTTTCGGGGCGGCGTTCCTGCATTGCGTGGGCCGGCCAACGGCCGGCGCTACCGCGCCCCGGCGGCGATGACGTACCGCGGTGATGAACGCGTCGCCACGCGCCCGGTCATTAACCCACCGATTCCCGGTAGCGCCGGCCGTTGGCCGGCCCTCGACCCACCCTAAACGGCCCTACTTCCATGCCCGCCCTGATCCAGAACGACATCGTCGTCTTCGGCCTGATCGCCGCCACCCTCGGCGCAGTGTTCTGGACCGCCTCGCGCGAGAAGGGGCTTTGGAAGCGCTTCTACACCTACGTACCGGCACTGCTGCTGTGCTACCTGATCCCCGGCATCTACAACACCGCGGGCCTGATCGACGGGCAGAACACCCGCCTGTACAACCCGATCGCCCGCGACATCCTGCTGCCCGCCGCGCTGGTGCTGCTGACGCTGGCGGTGGATATCAAGGGCATCCTGCGGCTGGGCCCGAAGCTGATCGTGATGTACCTGGGCGCTTCCTTCAGCATCATGATCGGCGCGGTGGTGGCCTTCATGCTGATGAAGTGGGCGCATCCGGAAACCGTCGCCGGCGACACCTGGGCCGGCATGGCGGCGCTGGCCGGCAGCTGGATCGGCGGCGGTGCCAACATGCTCGCGATGCGCGAAGTGTTCGACGTCAACGCGACCACGTTCGGCCAGTTCGCGGTGGTCGACGTGGGCGTGGGCTATGTGTGGATGGCCGTGCTGATCTTCATGGCAGGGCGCGCAGCGAACATCGATGCACGCACCGGGGCCGATACGTCGGCGATCGATGAACTCAAACTGCGCATCGAAAAATTCCAGGCCGAACACGAGCGCGTGGCCAGCCTGACCGACCTGATGCTGATCGTGGCGGTAGCCTTCGGCACGGTAGGCCTGTCGCACGCCATCGCCGGGCCGGTATCGGCCTGGTTCAAGGGCCACGTCGCCTGGGCCTCGCAGTTCAGCCTGGACACGCCGTTCGTGTGGGTGGTGGTGATCTCCACCACCTGCGGTCTTGCGCTGAGCTTCACCCGCGCGCGCAACCTGGAAGGGGCGGGTGCCTCGAAGCTGGGGTCGCTGCTGCTGTACTTCCTGATCGCCTGCATCGGCATGCAGATGGACCTGCTGGCCCTGCTGGAACGCCCGTGGCTGTTCCTGCTCGGCCTGATCTGGATCGCCGTGCACATCGTGCTGCTGTTGGCGCTGGCCATGGCCCTCAAGGCGCCGTTCTTCTACTTCGCCATCGGCTCGCAATCCAACATCGGCGGTCCTGCCTCTGCGCCGGTCGTCGCCGCCGCTTTCCATCCCTCGCTGGCGCCGGTGGGCGTGTTGCTGGGCACGATGGGGTATGCGACGGGCACGTATCTCGCCTACATCGTAGGCATTACATTGCGGTCGTTGGCCGGCGCGGGGTGATGGGGTTTCAACGCGGTGTCGGCCGACGCCGGTAGGGTCGCATCCCTATCGACCGCCGATGGCGGTGCAACGTTCATTGGGGCATGACCTCCGGCGAAAATCGTTCTTCGGTCAGGTGCGATGCGTCACCGTGCCGATTACCGTTATCGGCGGTCGTCTGGGGACCGACCCTACCGTCGAATGTGCGCGAAAGGCGCGCCGCATTATGCGCGTCCGGCGTCCGGTCGCGGCAATGGATGTCGCGAGTTCGGCGTTACGCCACGAGCAACCCGCGCTCGATCAGCCAGGCTTTTGCGTCTTCGGCATCCTGCTCGAACCGCGCCGAGTGAACAACAACGCGCCTTTCTGGTTGGCGCGTCGCCACGCGTCCGGGAAAGGCCGCGTTCCCGGTTTTACGCGGGCAGCAACCCGCGCTCGACCAACCAGGCTCTTGCGTCTTCGGCATCCTGCTCGAACCAAGCCCGGGTCGAACCAAGACGATACGTATACCCCCACGCATCCATGTCAGCCATCAACTGCGCGCTGCCTACGCCCGGCAATTGCCCGGCCAGCACGATCTGCAGGTAACAGGTGGCGTCTTCTTCGGGTACCGAATCGGTCGCATCGGTGTGCACCAGCGCGCGGCGCTCCGGTGGCAGCACGATCAGATGGCAGGCCTCATGCAGCATCGAGTGCACCGGCGTGTCGTTGCGCACATACACATCGCTGGCGATGATGCCCGCCTCGGGCTCGCCCCAGTAACTGCCGGGAATCGGTGCGCCATCGGCCACGTGGTGCAGCTGCAGCGCGTGGCGGGCCAGCAATGCCGCCGCATCCTGGAAGGCGATGTCGCCCACGCGGGTGACCTGCGGTTCTGCTTCTGCAACGGCGGTGTTCATGGCGTCTGCGTCCTGCGCCCCTTCCCGGCGGGGAAGGGGCCTGTACGGGTCAGGGCTGCTGCGGGCCTTCCGGCAGTGCCACCGAAATGTCCAGCACGTCGTGCTCGCCGTCCTTGACCAGGTCGACCTTGACCGCGTCGGCGTCGATGTTGACGTACTTCTTGATCACTTCCAGCAGCTCGCGCTGCAGCAGCGGCAGGTAATCCGGGCCGCCACGGTGGCTGCGTTCCTGCGCGATGATGATCTGCAGGCGATTCTTGGCGGTCTCGGCAGTGGTCTTCTTGGTCTTGAGGAAATCAAACAGGCCCATGCTTATCCTCCGAACAGCTTGCTGAAGAAGCCCTTCTTCTCAACAACGGTGAAGCGCATCGGGCGCTCTTCGCCGAGGATGCGGGCCACCGCATCATCGTAGGCCTGGCCAGCAGCCGATTCCGGATCCAGGATGACCGGCTCGCCCTTGTTGGACGCGTTCAGCACATCACCCGATTCCGGGATCACGCCGATCGCCTTCAGCCCCAGCACCTCTTCCACGTCGGTGATGCTAAGCATCTCACCGGTTTCCACGCGGGCCGGGCTGTAGCGGGTCAGCAGCAGGAACGCCGGTACGTTCTGGCCCGACTCGGCCTTGTGCGTCTTCGAATCCAGCAGGCCGATGATGCGGTCCGAGTCGCGCACCGACGACACTTCCGGGTTCACCACCACCACCGCACGGTCGGCGAAGTACATCGCCAGGAACGCGCCCTTTTCGATGCCGGCCGGCGAATCGCAGATGATGTACTCGAAACCGTCCGCGGCCAGGTCCTTGAGTACCTTGCCCACGCCTTCCTGGGTCAGCGCATCCTTGTCACGTGTCTGCGATGCCGCCAGCACGTACAGGTTGTCGAAGCGCTTGTCCTTGATCAGCGCCTGCTTGAGCGTGGCCTCGCCATGCACGACATTCACGAAGTCGTACACCACGCGGCGCTCGCAGCCCATGATCAGGTCGAGGTTGCGCAGGCCGACGTCGAAGTCGATCACCGCCACCTTCTTGCCCTTGCTTGCCAGGCCGCAGGCCAGGCTTGCGCTGGAAGTGGTCTTGCCGACGCCGCCCTTGCCGGAAGTGACTACGATGATTTCAGCCAAAGGACTTCTCCTGATGATTCTGTTGGTGCGCGGGCTCAGGCCAGCGCAGCGATCTTGATCTGGTCGTTTTCCAGCCATACCTGCACGGCCTTGCCGCGCAGGTTGTCCGGGACATCGTCCAGTACCTTGTAATGGCCGGCAATGGCGACCAGTTCAGCGTGGAAGTCACGGCAGAAAATACGCGCCGTGGTGTTGCCTTGGGCACCTGCCAGGGCACGGCCCCGCAGCGTACCGTAAATATGGATGCTGCCATCGGCGATCACCTCGGCGCCTGCGCCCACGGTGGCCATGACCGTCAGGTCGCAGTTCTCGGCATACAGTTGCTGGCCCGAGCGCACGTTGCTGGTCTGCATGCGGCCCGGCTTGGGCGCATTGCCCACCTCGACAGCCGCCGCCTGGGCCGGCGCGGCGGCGCGCGCCCGGCGTGCCGGTTCCGGCGCAGGTGCAGGCGCGACCGGTGCGGGCGCCGGTTCAGCGTCGGCGCGCTCGTACTGCGCGCGGAACTTGGCCAGCAGCGGCAGCCCGAGCTGCTGCGAGAGCAGGTCGGTGTCGGTGCTGCCGTAGGCCAGCGCCACCGGCAGCACGCCAGCGCTGCGCAGGCCATCCAGCAGCGCCTGGGCGGTAGCCACGTCGGGCATCTGGCTCAGGCCGCCGAAATCGAGAATCACCGCCGCGCGGCCGAACAGCTTCGGCGCGCGCGCCACGCGGTCGTGCATTTCACGGGTGAGGCGTTCCACATCGAGGGTGCGGATGCGCAGGTTGGCGATGCCCACCTGGCCGATCTTCAGTTCGCCGGCCTGTTCAAAATCCATGTTTGCCGCCACTTCAGGTCCCCGTCGGTCGTTGCGCGCGCAGCGGCTCGCGACGATGACCCACCCAGGGCACGTCCGGCAACGCGTCGCCGTAGGTGTCGTGCACCCACTGGTAACTGCACAGGTCCTTGAGCAGCATGCTGGCGCGCACATCCACGTGCGGCATGTTGTTCTGCCCGACCTCGCGGAAGCCGAAGCTGCCATGGAACAGCAGCGCCGCGTCGGCGCCGTGGTCCAGGAACACCTCGCAGGTCAGCTGCGGGTAGCGCAGCTCCGAGTAGCTCTGCGCATCGGCGTAGAACGCGCGGCCCACACCGCCGCCGCGGCGGCGGCTGGCCACCACGATGCGGTCGATGTAGAAGAATTTCTGGGTCAGGTGCTGCTTGAACCAGGCGAAGTTGCTGCTGTCGTGCTGGCTGTCGCTGCCGAAACCGATCAGGAAACCGGCCAGGTTGCCGTCGCGCTCGGCGACGCGGAAATACTCAGCGGTGTCAAAGAACAGGCGCAGGCGGGCGGCATCCAGCGGAAGGATGGCCAGGCCGGCATTGTTGTTCAGGGCCAGGACGGAATCGAGCTCGTGCTCGCGCACGTCGCGGATGACAATCGACATTGTGACTCCGTGGGGTAACGCGGTTGGCCCATCTAGGGGCCCTGTCGGTGATTATTGCATGGGTGGCCGGGCAGGGCACAGCCAGCCATGACTTATGTCCGGGTGCAGCGGCGCAGGTTCAGCCTAAGATGCGTCCATGTTGGGATACCTAAGCCAAACCCGAGTACTGCGACTGGCCGGCCTGTTCACCTGGGTCATGCTCGGCTTGCCGTTGGTCTATTCCCAGTACGAAGCGGTCCGCCGCAGCGGCGGCATCGACCTGCCACCCCTGCTGTTGTTCGTGTCCTACCTGGCCTTCGGCGGCGGTTACCTGTGGCTGACCCGCGGGCTGCGCAATGGCGGCCATTCGGCCTGGTACGACCGCGCCATCCTGGTGCTGCTGACCATCTCCGCCCTGGCGGTGAGCTTCCTGAGCGGCTCCGGCCTGGGCAGCATCCTGATGATGGTGGCCGCCGGGGTCATTCCGTGGATGCTGCCGGCCCGGGTCGGGGTGATCTGGCTGCTGGTCAGCCAGCTGGCGGTGGCCCCGGTGTACTACCTGTTCCTGCCGTTTTCGCTGTTCGAGGCGGTGATGCAGTCGCTGCTGTACGGCGGCTTCTCCATGTTCATCTTCGTGACCAGCCTGGTCGCGCGCCAGCAGACCGACGCCCGCGAGGAGCAGCGCCGGCTCAACACCGAACTGCGCGCCACCCGCGTGCTGCTGGCCGAGAGCGCCCGGGTCAACGAACGCACCCGGATCTCGCGCGAGCTGCATGACCTGCTTGGCCACCACCTCACCGCGCTCAGCCTGAACCTGGAAGTGGCCGGCCACATCACCGAAGGCCAGGCCCAGGAGCATGTGCACCAGGCCCATACCCTGGCCAAGCTGCTGCTCACCGACGTGCGCGAGGCGGTCAGCCAGCTGCGCGACAGTGGCGCCATCGACCTGGCCGCCGCGCTGCGCCCGCTGACCGAACAGGTGCCTTCGCTGGACATCCACCTGGAGATCGAAGAGCCGCTGAGCGTGGAAGACCCTGAACAGGCCCACGTGCTGCTGCGCTGCACCCAGGAGATCATCACCAACGCGGTGCGCCACGCGCGTGCCCGCAACCTGTGGATCCAGGTGCACCGGGAGCCGCCGGGGCAGGTGGTGGTGCAGGCGCACGACGACGGCGTGGGTGCCGATGGCATCGTGATCGGCAACGGCTTGCGTGGAATGCGTGAACGCCTGCAACAATGCGGCGGTGAGCTGCAGATTGAAACCCACCGGGGACAGGGCTTCCGCCTGCGCGCCTCGGTTCCCGGCGTGCCAGTGCTGATGCTGGGTGCCATCCTGGAAGGAGTGGATTGATGATTCGCGTCTGCCTGGTCGACGACCAAACCCTGGTGCGGCAGGGAATCCGCTCTCTGCTCGCCCTGGATGACGGGATTGAAGTGGTGGCCGAGGCCGCCGATGGCCGCCAGGCCGTCGAGGTGGTGCCGCAGATCCGCCCCGACGTGGTGCTGATGGACATGCGCATGCCGGTGATGTCGGGGCTGGAGGCGCTGCAGATGCTGTCGCGGCTCAACCAGCTGCCGCCGACCATCATCCTCACCACCTTCGACGACGACCAGCTGGTGCTGGCCGGGCTCAAGGCCGGCGCCAAGGGTTACCTGCTCAAGGACGTGACCCTGGAACAGCTGGTCGGTGCGATCCGCACCGTCGCCGATGGCGGCTCGCTGGTGCAGCCGGCCGTCACCCAGCGCCTGCTGTCGGGGCTGGAGCACATGCGCAACGAGTTCGTGAGCCTGGACCGGCCCGACCCGCTCACCGACCGCGAAACCGAGATCCTGCGCCTGATGGCCAGCGGCTTCTCCAACAAGGAGATCGCCAATTCGTTGGGCGTGGCCGAAGGCACCATCAAGAACCACGTCTCCAACATCCTGTCCAAGCTGGGGGTGCGCGATCGCACCCGGGCCGTGTTGAAGGCGTTCGAGCTGCAACTGGTGTGAACATGAACGTCAGTTGAAAGCATTGTGCGGCAAGGCCTGCGGCGGTCGCCAAAGGCCTGCCTGCCGAAACCGGCAAATAAATATGGCCAACGGCCACATGCTGGCCCGCGCGATGCGCTATCTTTCCGCTCCTTGTCCATTTCAAAACCGCTGCCGGTATGGAAACCGGTGCGCCAATCCTGATCCATAACACCCGCGAAGCCTGCTAGGATTGGCGCTTCGCTTCAATCAACCCGGCCGTGGGATCGGCCCCGGAGACTCCTGAATGACCCGTATTATCGAGTTCCTGATCGCCTTGGGGATCGTGGCTGGCCTGTTCGTCATCATTGGCGTTGTGCTGCCGGGCGAGCGTCACATTACCGAAAGCGTCGAGACCAACCGCAAGATGACGATCGTGTATGACACGGTCAACAGCCTGCGCCGCTTCAAGGACTGGAACCCGCTCCTGCTGCGCGATCCCGCCGTTGAACTCAAGCACTCCGGCCCCGCCGCTGGCGCGGGTGCCCGCCTGGACTACACCTCCAAGGATTCCACCCTGGGCCAGGGTAGCTGGGAGATCACCGCGTCCGAGCCGAACAAGCGCGTCGACATCGCCATCGAAGACGCGACCAAGGGCCACGACAAGAAGACCAGCTTCATCCTTGAGCCGACCGGCAAGGGTGGCCGCAACGTCAAGATCACCCAGGACTACAGCGTCAAGTACGGCTGGAACCTGTTTGGTCGTTACGCGGGCCTGTACGTCAGCCGTCACGTCGGTGACGACCTGAAACTGGGTCTGTCGCGCATGGCCAACATGCTGGCCACCGTGCCGAACATCGACTACCGCACCGCCGAAGCCCCGCTCACCGACCTGGCCATCATCGATGCCCCGGCCGAAGACCTGCTGGTCGTCACCGCCGGCAACGTCGACCGCGGCGAAGCGACCATCACCAAGTCCATCAAGGACAACCAGGAATGGATCAAGCGCGTGATGGAGGCCAATGACCTCGAAGCCGCCGGTCCGTTCCGCATCATCACCACTGACTTCGGTCAGGAGAAGTACGCCTTCGACGTGGCCCAGCCGGTCAAGAAGAAGGGTACCGAAGGCGCTTCGGCTGAAGCCCTGACGGTGAAGATCGACGGTGGCGCTCCGGTCAAGTACGTGCACGTGGCTCCGCACCGTACCGCCCACGCCAGGTACACCGGCCACATGGCTGGCCTGGACATCGCCCGCAACGCCCTGCGTGCCTGGGCGGTGACCGGCGGCAACGAAGTCATCGATCGTCCGTATGAGTCCTGGAACGCAGGCGTGGAGAAGTCGTTCACGCCGGAAGCGACCTACGACATCTACTGGGCCGTCAAGTAAACCGACGGCTACGCTGATGTAATGCAGAACAGAAAACGCGCCGCTTCCTGCGGCGCGTTTTTTTTTGGAGAACGAGGCAGCCATGCTCAACCTGGAACGACGCGCGCGTAAACCTTCGCTGCTGGCCTGCCTTGGCGGCCTGCTGGCCGCCACTGCGGTAGGGCTGTCGGCCTATGCCTCGCACGGCATCGCCGAACCGCTGGCGCAGTCGCACGTGAACACGGCCGCGTTCTTCGCGTTCGGCCACGGCGCGGCGCTGGCGGTGCTCGGCCCGACCCAGCAGAACAGCCTGGGCAAGCTGGCCCTGTACGTGCTGCTGCTGGGCACGCTGCTGTTCTCGGGCAGCCTGGTGGCCGGTGCACTGTGGCAGTTCAGCACCGGGCTGGCCCCGGTGGGCGGCACTGCGCTGATGCTGGGCTGGGCGGTATACGGGCTCAACGCCCTGAGGCGCTGACATGCCCCGGTTCCGTCGCGGTTTCGATGTGCAGGAGGCGCACGACTGGCTGTCGCGGCGTGACCGTCGGCTGGGCACCTGGATGAAGCGGCTCGGGCCGGTCGAGCCGCCACCCGGCTGGGCGCGCAGCTTCGATCCCGTGGATGCGCTGGCCCGCGCCATCCTGTTCCAGCAGCTCAGCGGCAAGGCCGCCTCGACGATTGTTGGACGGGTCGAGGCCGCCATCGGCAGCACCCGCCTGCATGCCGATACCCTGGCGCGCATCGACGATCCTGGCCTGCGCGTGTGCGGGGTGTCCGGCAACAAGGCGCTGGCCCTGCGCGACCTGGCCCGGCGCGAAGCGGCCGGCGAAATTCCCGACCTGCGGCGCATGTCGGTGATGGAGCACGACGCGATCATCGACGCGCTGGTGCCGATCCGCGGCATTGGCCGCTGGACCGTGGAGATGATGCTGATGTTCCGGCTCGGCCGCCCCGACATCCTGCCGATCGACGACCTGGGCGTGCGCAAGGGTGCCCAGCGCGTGGACAAGGCAGAGCTGATGCCGACCCCGAAAGCGCTGGCCGCACGCGGCGAGAAGTGGGGCCCGTTCCGGACCTACGCCAGCCTGTACCTGTGGCGCATCGCCGATTTCAGCGAGATCCCGAAGACGGCAACCAACCGTTCGCAGGATTGATATTTGCTCCTTCGTTGCTGCTATGACACGCATGGCGTGGCTCTACCCTGCGATGTCCACCTTCGGCGCAAACGCAGGGTCATCACTGAGCCGCGTGCGCGGCGGACGGCTGCGCACATCGCGCAGATGGCGGTGGTAGCGGAAGGTGGCGAGGGTGCCGCGGATGCTGACGAAGGTGAGCACCGCAAGGAAACCGATGCCGCTCAGCGAACCCTGGCCGTTCGCAATATTCGCCAATGCGCCGAGCGCGGACAAGCCGCACATCGCCAGCACCGCGCACGCTGCCACGCGGCTGCGCTTGTACACCCCGAACGCCGCCAGGAAGTAGATCCCGACGACAAAGGCGAGCGGAAGGATCATCCAGAGGCTCTGCCGCGGACCCGCGAACACCATGAAGCCGGCGGCGGTGGCGGTAAAAAGCCCCATCACCGCCACGAGAACATACATGTGCTTGATGGGGCTGGTGATCTCACGAGGCGCCTCATCGCGGCGGTCGGGGCCCGCGGTCCTGGGTGCTACGTGGCTGGCCTGGTACGGGCTCTGGTCTTCCATGACGGCGCTTCTCCTGATGGTTTCGCAAAGCTTAACGCGAGATGTATCAGTAGAGCCACGCCCTGCGTGGCTGCTTGGCGTCGGATGGGGCGCAGCCACGCAGGGCGTGGCTCTACCCGCCGGTCCAGTACCAGTGCCAGGGCTCGTAGACGATGCCGTGGGGATTGTCGCGGGGGTAACTCAGCCGGAACCCGTGCATTGCCGCGTGTGCCGTCAGCCACGCAAACGCAGGCGTGGCTTCGAAGCTCTCCTCGGCCGGCGGCTCGCCCGGGCAGCTGATATCCAGCGCCCGCCCGCTGTGATGCTCGCTGTAACCGGGCGCGGCGTTGACCTGCAGGATCTTGGCCACCTCCAGCCCGCGCGCACGTTTGCGCGCGAAGATGCCCAGCTGGTAATCGTGGCTGCGGTAGCCGGAGATGGCCTCCAGCACGATGTCGTCGCGCGCGGCCTGCTGCCGCATGCGCTGCCAGCCCAGCGCCGCACCCTGCTGCAGCCACAGCGGTCGGCGGTAGCGGTCGAAGCCGGCAAGGGCCAACCGCGCAGGCTCGGCTTCCAGCGCAAGGCCGGTGTCGCCTTCGTAGCGCCCGGCATCGATGCCCAGCGCCTGCAACCGCTGCTCCAGGCCGCTCAGCGGCAGCAGCGCATCGGGGGCGTAGGCGCGCTGCGAGCCGTGCAGCGCCTGGTCCAGTGCATCCAATGCCTGCTCGATGCCCGGCTCGCGCATCAGGTGCGGCACCAGTGGCAGCAGGCCGTGCGCGGTGGCGGCGGCCAGGTACTGCCCATCGCGCTTGCGCCGCAGCACCCAGCGCGCCCGGGCCAGTGCCCGCGCGTCGGCGTTGCTGCGCGCGCGCAGCAGGCCGCCGGGCCACAGTTCGATGTCGGCGGTGTTGATCAGCAGGGCAGGGTAGCGGCGCATGCGAACAGCTTAGCGTGTGGCCTGCGCGTTCAGCGTTACTCGGATCGCGGCTGGGCGGCTCACGGTTGGGCCCTTATCCAGACCGCCACATCGTCGACCAGCTGTGTCGAGACGTGGCCTGCGACGCTGTACTCCTGCAGCGAACCCGGGCCTTCGCCGGCGATGCCGAGGTGGTTCAGGGCCGGGTAGCGGTGGAAGCGCGCCTTCGGACCTTCCGGCAGGCCGCGCTGCCAGCGCTGCCAGTCGACATCGGTCACCTGGAAATCGCGCCCGCCCTGCAGCAGCAGGATCGGCTGCGCCAGGGCCTGGGCATCGGCCACCGGGTCGATCCGGTCGAACGCGCGCCAGTAGCTGGCGGGTTGACCGAGCGGCAGGTCTTTCGCCGCGACTGCAGCGGTGCCGCGCACGCTGGCGATCTGCGCGTCGAGGCGATCCAATGCCACTTGGTCGGCGGCGCTGATCTCGCCATCCAGGTTCAACAGGTACCGGTTCTGCTCGGGCAGCAGGGTCAGCAGCGAACGCGCCGGTGCCGACCACAGCACCAGCCCCGCGACCTTGCCTGAATGCGACGCGATGCGCGGGGCCAGCATGCCGCCCTGGCTGTGCCCCATCACGTAGACGTGCTTCGGGTCGATGCCCGGGGTGCGCGCCAGCAGGGCGACGGCGGCGACCGCATCGTCAGTGGTTTCGTCGTCCATGGTGAAGTCGCCACGGAAGTCCTGCGGACGCGCGAGGGTGCGCTTTTCATGGCGCAGCACGGCGATGCCCTGCGCGGCCAGGCCACGCGCCACGTCCAGGAACGGCCGGTTTGGGCCGACGGTTTCGTTGCGGTCGTGGGGGCCTGAGCCGTGCACCATCACCACCGCGCGGAACGGGCCGGTACCGTGCGGCACGGTCAGTGTGGCCGGCAATGGACCTTTGCCGGCGTCGATCTGCAGCTCGCGTTCGCTGTAGGGGGCATCGGTTGGCGGTGCCGGTGGCGGCGCGGCGTCGGCGTCGGCCGGCTGCAGCAGCAGGCCGGCGATGCGACCCTGAGCGTCCACCGTGATGAGGGCCTTGGCCGAGGCCGTGGCAAACCGCAATGTCTGTACCACGATCTGCATGCCCTGCTGTTCAACCACGTGCTGCGCACCACGCTCCTCCAGCGTGCCCAGCGATTGCCACAGCGCCTGCAACGACGCTGCGGGCGCAGCCTTGGCCATGTCCGGGGTGAACATGGCTTCGGCGCCGGCGATGTCGCCGGCCTCCAGGCGGTCCACGAACTGCTGGGCCGTCTGTTGCGGGGTAGCTGCGCTTGCGACCATCGCCACCGACGACAGCAGCAGCGCGATCAGGCCGTTGCTCCAGGTTGCCATCTCAGCTCTCCTTCTTGAAGAACAGGTAGGCCACGCCCATCGGCGTGGCCTGCATCACGTTCACCAGCTCCCAGCCAAGTTGGCCCTGGCGGTTGAGTTCGGCCTGCAGGTCTTCCGGCTTCAGGCCGGTCCACGACGGCTTCACTTCCACGGTCAGGTAGCTCCAGCGTTTGCTCATTCCTTGCTCTCCGGATCAGGTGCGGGTTTGGGAAGGCGTCCAGCCTTGCGCAATGCGTCGCGCAGCAAGTATTCGATCTGCGCGTTGAGGCTGCGCAGCTCGTCGTCGGCCCAGCGCTGTGCTGCCGCCAGCACGTCGGCATTGATACGCAGCGGGTAGGCTTTCTTTTCGCTCATGCTCAGTACAACGAACCGGTTTCGGAAACTGATATCAAAGTGATATCAAATTTGCAAGTAACGGTACGCTGACGGTGCGCAGCGACGCAGGGCGTCGCTCTACAATGACTTCCCCGCCTGATGTCCGGAATTCGCACGATGATCACCCTCGGCACGCCGCTCTCTCCCTCCGCCACCCGTGTCCTGCTGCTGGGATCGGGCGAACTGGGCAAGGAGGTCGCCGTCGAGCTGCAGCGGCTGGGGGTGGAGGTCATCGCCGCCGACCGCTATGCCAACGCACCGGCCATGCAGGTGGCGCACCGCTCGCACGTGATCGACATGCTCGATGCGATGGCCTTGCGCGCGCTGATCGCCGAGGAAAAACCGCACCTGATCGTGCCTGAGATCGAAGCCATCCATACCGAGACCCTGGTCCAGTTGGAGCAGGAAACCGGCCAGCGGGTGGTGCCCACCGCGCGTGCGGCGCGACTGACCATGGACCGCGAGGGCATCCGCCGCCTGGCCGCCGAAACCCTGGGCCTGCCGACGTCGCCGTACCGCTTCGTGGACACCGAGGCGGAGTACCGGGCGGCGGTGGCGGAGATCGGCCTGCCGTGCGTGGTCAAGCCGGTCATGTCCTCATCGGGCAAGGGCCAGAGCACGCTGCGCGGCGAGGCGGACATCGCGCCGGCCTGGGACTACGCGCAGACCGGCGGTCGTGCGGGTGCGGGGCGTTGCATCGTGGAGGGCTTCATCGACTTCGATTACGAGATCACGCTGTTGACGGTGCGGCACGCGGGCGGTACGTCGTTCTGCGCCCCGATCGGGCATTGGCAGAAGGACGGTGACTACCGCGAGAGCTGGCAACCGCAGCCGATGTCGCCGGCGGCGTTGGCGCGTGCCGAAGCGATCTCGCAGGCGATCACCGACGACCTGGGCGGCTGGGGCCTGTTCGGGGTGGAGCTGTTCGTGAAGGGCGACGAGGTGTGGTTCAGCGAAGTCTCGCCGCGCCCGCACGATACGGGGCTGGTAACGCTGGCGTCGCAGGAGCTGAGTCAGTTCGCGCTGCATGCGCGGGCGATCCTGGGCCTGCCGATCCCGCTGATCCGGCAGAGCGGCCCGTCGGCATCGTGCGCGATGCTGGCGCATGGCGAGGGCGTGCCGGTGTTCAGCAACGTGGAAGCGGCGCTGGTGCATCCGGACACGGCGCTGCGCCTGTTCGGCAAGCCGAGCGTGCACGGGCATCGGCGGGTGGGCGTGACGTTGGCGCGGGGCGCCGATATCGACGAGGCGCGGAAGATTGCGCGTGGGGCGGCGGAAGCGATCACCGTCGAATTACGCCAGTAGTTCGATGGCGATCGCCGGTAGCGCCGGCCGTTGGCCGGCCCTCCGGGATCCAACATCGTGCGGGCCGGCCAACGGCCGGCTCTACCCGCCGGGCAGAGCCCGGCTCTACCGCACGTCCACCCACACCAGGTGGTGGTCGCTGCCATCTGCAATCTTCGCTTCCGGCGTTTCATTCGCCGGCCAGAACACGCCGCTGCCGATGTACTCGAAACCCACCGACGGCAGCACGTAATCCAGCCGCATGGTGCCGGACTTCGGGCCGAAATCGCCGGTGGCGTGGAACGGTGCGCCTTGGCGCACGATGCCCTTTTCGGCATACGCCAGGCTGGTCTGCTCGGCACCCACGCTGCGCGGGGTGGGGTAGCGCAGCACGCGCGCGTTCTCGATCAGTTCGACAATCGCGTCATGCCGGCCATCGCCGTCCACCGGGTCGTTGTTGAGGTCGCCAAGGATCACGAAGCGCGCGTCCTGGGCCAGGCCGCCACACTGGCCACGGTCATCGCACAGCCAGGGTTTTTCGCCGGCCGACAGGTATTCCTGCCACAGCCGCAGTTCGTCGTGGTTGCGCGCGACGTTGCGCTTCTCCGGGCCGTCGAACACCGGCGGGGTGGGGTGCGAGACCAGGGCGTGCACCACGCCGTTCGGCGTGTTCACCGGCACGTCCCAATGCGATTTGGACGACAGCCGCAGCTGCGACCACACGTGGTCGTTGTAGAACGCCGTGCCGCTGCGCGGGTCGATCGGGCGCAGGGCGCCGGGCAGCGTGCTCCACTTCAGCAACTGGAAGCTGCGCACCTTGGCTTCGTCGATCGGGTAGCGCGATAGCACCAGCATGCCGTACTGGCCCGGATGCAGGCCGTAACCCCAGGCATCGTTGCCGCGGTTGCGGCCGTCGCCGCCGATCTGGCCGTTGTTGTCCAGGTCCAGCCCGCTCTGCACGCCGGTGTTGACCGGGGCCAGGTAGCGGTAGGCGAAGTGCAGCGGCTCGCCGCCGCCGGGCTGGGCCACTTCCAGGTAGCGCTGCTGGAACAGGTCGGCGGCGCGGTGGGCGTCGTCGTAGTCGAATTCGTTGAGCAGCACCAGGTCCGGGCGCACCTGCTGCAGCACGGCGGCGATCTTGCGCGCGTGCGCGCTGTCGCCTTCCAGTTCGGCGATCAGCCCGCCGGTTTCGTCGCTGTACAGCGAGGTGTTGTAGGTGGCGATCCGCAGCGGTGCGGAAGCGGAATCCGGCATGGCGGCGGTCTTGGTCGGGGTTTGGGCGCAGGCGCCGCAGAGCAGGGCCAGGGCAAGGATCAGGGGACGCGATTTCATGCCGCTATTCTGCACGGGCGCGCATTGCAATGGCGGGTCAGATGCCGTCCAGGTCGTTATCGAACGCGTGCCAGCGGCGGCCGTCGTAGGCCTCCAGGGGCCGGAAGCGGCGCTTGTAATCCATCTTGCGGTGGTCGCGGATCCAGTAGCCCAGGTACAGGTGCGGCAGCTGTTCGCGCCGGGCCCAGGCGATCTGCTGCAGGATCGCGAACGTGCCCAGGCCCCGGTGGGTGTGGTCCGGGTCGAAGAAGGTGTAGACCGCCGACAGGCCCTGCGGGGTGACATCGGTGACCGCCACCGCGAGCAGCGGGCCGCGGTGCCCGTCGGCGGACGGCCCACGGATTTCCAGGAAGCGGCCCTGCGACCACTGCCCGATTAGGAACTGGTCGAATTCGTGCGGGCCATGTTCGTCCATCCCGCCCTGGGCGTGGCGATGGGTCAGGTAACGGTGGTACAGCGCGAACTGCTCATCGGTCTGCTCGGCGGCGACGATGCGCACTTCCAGGTCGTCGTTGCGCGCCAGGCAGCGGCGCTGGCTGCGGTCGGGTGCGAACCGGGCCACCGGCACGCGCACCGACACGCAGGCATGGCAGTTGGCGCAATGCGGGCGGTAGACCAGGTCGCCGGAGCGGCGGAAGCCCCAGCTGAGCGCCATCGGGTACAGGGTGCCGAGCCGCTGGTCATGCGGGTCCAGCACCAGATCGCGTGCAGCCCGCTCCGGCCAGTAGCCACAGGGATGGTCCCCGGTCTGGAACAGGCGCAGCTCGTCGTCGCGGTCGGTGTGGATCGCCATGTCCACAGCATAGCGCCGGGGCGTCGCAGGCGCCGCGACTGTCTGGCAAATGAACACGACCGGTGGCGGTGTCAACGCCGGCAGCGTCCGCGCGTTTTCTCTCCCGTGGGTGCCAACGCACCGCACGCAGTTTCCCCCAACCACCGGAGTGACCCATGCGCAACCGCAAACCCCTTCTGCTGCTGGCCCTGCTGATGACCACCGGCGCTGCCGGCCTGGCGGTGGCTGCCGATACCCCGGCCCCGGCGGCCAAGCCGGACCGCGTGAAGCTCGATACCAACGGCGACGGTTTCATCGACCGCACCGAAGCGGCCAAGGCCCCGCGCCTGGCTGGGAAGTTCGACAGCCTGGACATCAACAAGGACGGCAAGCTGTCGCGCGGGGAAATGCCGCGCTGGCACGGCAAGCGCCATGGGCGCGGCCCCGGTGGCGGGCATGAGCGCCTGGAAACGCTGGACGCGAACAAGGACGGCCGGATCAGCCGCGAGGAAGCCAAGGCCGACCCGCGCCTGGCGGCCCGCTTCGACCAGATGGATATCAACAAGGACGGCTACCTGGACAAGGCCGACCGCGAGCTGGGAATGAAGCAGCACCGTGACGCGTGGTTTGCTGCGGCCGATACCAACAAGGACGGGCAGCTCAGCAAGGCCGAATTCGATGCGGCCAAGGGTCCGTTCGGTGGCCTGCGGAAATAACGGTAGCGCCGGCCGTTGGCCGGCTGCTTTTCGTTCCGAGGTCATGAACCCTGACGGGCGGCTTCGGATGGTGTAAACGCCGGGGCGATGGTCGTGATCGTTGCGTGACAGCTTTCGGACGCATGGGCCGCGCTGCGCGCGGTGTCCGGCCAACGTTATGCCCGCCGTCCTGGCGGGCACCCTTCGGGCCGTCGCTACGCGACGTTGAGAACGGCTCCTGCCGTTCTCTTCGGGGCTACGAATTTTTACGTGGCCATTGGGATTGGGATCAATCAACCAGCGGCCACGAACATTTCCGGTCGTTCAACCACCGGGATGGGTCGGTAGCGCCGGCCGTTGGCCGGCCCACGCGGCCTGCGATGGGCCACGAATGGATCGACACCCTTCCTCCTCAGAACATCCCGCGCGCGCGTGCCATGGCGATTACCACGCCGATCACCGCCAGGTTGGTCACCACCAATGCGGGTCGCCCGTACATGGACTGATATTTCCAGTTCGGTCCGCTGCGGCCATGGCGTGCGGCATCGCGCGCGATCATCGGGGCCATGATCCGTTGCAGTGGCACCAGGCACTGGTAGTTCACCAGGCCGGTTCCCAGCACCATCGCGATCAGCGCCCAGTACGGCGGGGCCTGCAACAGCGTCAGGGCGAGCACGGTCATGCAGACCAGCATCGCGGTGAAGGTGCTGTAGTGCACGAAGCGATGCACTGCGGCGCGCTCGGCGGGCGTTTCGGTGTAGCAGAGCAGGTAGCGTCCACCGAGGTAGCTGCCGACCACGCCGCCGATGATGCCGGCGATCGCCACCGTCCAGCCGACCCCGGGGGTGAGCAGGTGGCTCTGGGTGGCGGCGGCGCCCAACGAGCCCATGGCCGCACCGCCGGACAGGCTGGCACCGCCCAGGCCGATCTTGCTGCTGCCCACGCCCACGCTGGTGCCCAACAGGATGGCGGCGCTTGCCGTGCCCGGTGCAGCCACCATCACCATTGAAACAACCGCGGTGGCGAAGGCCGCGCTGGGCGCGCTGCCGCGCGCGAACTCGCCGAAGCGGCGCAGCATTTCCCCGCGCACGCTGGCGCGCGCCCGCGACAGGCGCTTGCGCACGGCGGCGTCGCTCAGGCCAAGCAGGTTGGCCACCTGCTGCGAGCTCTGGCCCTCGCGGTAGTACAGCAGCAGGGTTTCGCGGCCGTCCTCGGGCAACGCGGAAATGATCTCTTCGGCGGCCAGTTCTTCCTCCGCCCGCTGCAGGTACTCCGGCGCGGAGGGGCTGGGGTCGGCCGCCATGCTGATCGCGATCTCGGCCGCGTCGCCAGACAGCGGCCGGCCGCGGTTGGCGCGCAGCCAATCACGGGCCAGGTTGCGGGTGATCTGGCGCAGCCAGGGCAGGAAGCTGGCGTGGCTGTGCAGCTGGTTGAGCTGTTGCCAGCCCTTGATGAAGGCTTCCTGCGCGATGTCCTCGCTGGCCTGCACGTCGCGGGTGATCGCCAGCGCGATCGCGGTCACGGTGTTCTGGCAGGCCAGCACGATGCGCCCGTAAGACTGCTGGCAACCGCCGGCGGCGGCGGGCAGTTCGCGGTCCAGCGTGTCGGTCAGTGGCAGCGCGGTCATGGCGTCGGTCCCGGTGGGTGGTGACATCATGACGGGGTGGGGTGGGGAATGTGACCGGGGGGTGGGAACCGGACCCGTGCGGTGGGAACCGGGACCCGTGCGGTGGGAACCGGGACCCGTGCGGTGGGAATCGGGACCCGTGCGGGGCACCGTAGAGCCACGCCCTGCGTGGCTGCTCTCCGTTCAGTGGTCATGAACGCCTGAAAGAGGGCTTCGGATCCTCTAAACGCCGGACAGGTATTCGACGCGGTGGGTGGGCGTCTTCGGACCCTTGTGCCGCGCTGGCGCGCGGTTGCCGACTAACAGTCGGCACTACGAATTGTTACGTGCGCAGGGAGATCCGGATACGTCACCACGTGCGCCGGTGACGTGCCAGGCGCGTCTGGCACGCTTACGGTTGTTCGACCGGCTGGATGCGAACCCGGACCTCTTCTTCTTCCTGCGCCGGCGGCGGGGCTGCCGGGCTCTGCGGCTGTACCTGCTGCGGCGGCGTTGTCGGCGCAGTGGGGGCGCTGCGGTGGCGCATCACCACCACCATCGCCACGGCGGCGATGATCAGCAGCAGGCCGATGCGGATGCGCCAGGCCCAGTTGCGGCGCGGGGCCACGTCAGCGGCCTGGTCGCGGAAGGCGAATTCGGCGGTGGGGTGGTCGCGCCGGGTGGTTTCCAACAGGCGGGCGTCGCGCAGGATTTCGCGCGCGCGCGGCTGGTCGTTGGCGTGTACCACCCACAGGGTGGGGTGGGTGGTGGCCTTGCTGGTGTCCAGGTAACTGAACTGGCTGCCGCGCTTGCTGTGGTACGAGCGCCCGTTGGTGATGCGCACCTCGATGCCGGCATCGCGCAGCAGCTTGGCCACGCCTTCCACGGTTTCCACGCGCTGGCTGGTGAAGATCTGACGCATATCGAATTATTCCCTGGCCGGTACGGCGGCGGCCGCGGCACTGTCATCCACCACGCGGATCAAGCCTTCCTGCGCGGTGCTGGCAACGAGCATGCCGTTGCGGGTGAAGAACTGGCCACGCGCGAGCCCGCGCGAATCCTGTGCGCTGGGACTATCCAGCGAATACAGCAGCCAGTCGTCGGCACGGAACGGGCGATGGAACCAGATCGCATGGTCCAGCGAGGCCATCTGCACGTGCGGCTGGTAGTAGCTGATGCCGTGCGGGAAGGTCGCGGTGCCGAGCAGGTGGAAGTCCGACGCATAGGCCAGCAGCGCCTGGTGCAGTTCGGGCGCATCGCCGACTTTTTCATTCAGGCGCAGCCACACCTGGTGGTAGGGCGGGCGCTTGGGCGGGTGCAGTTCATCGCGCGGGTACACGTGGCGGAACTCGAACGGGCCGCCACGCGACAGCCAGCGCTGCACCTTGATCGGCAGCCGCTCCAGCACTTCCGGCGGCAACGGGCGGTTCGGTTCGATGTCTTCCGGCTGTGGCACCTCCGGCATCTTGTGCTGGTGTTCGGCACCGGTTTCGGCCTGCTGGAACGAGGCCGCGCAGAAGAAGATCACCTTGCCGTGCTGGATCGCGGTGACCCGGCGCACGGAGAAGCTGCCGCCATCGCGGGTGCGGTCCACGTCGTACACGATCGGATGGTCGATGTTGCCGGCGCGCAGGAAATAGGCGTGCAGCGAATGCACATGCCGGCCGTTCTCGACCGTGGCCTGCGCCGCGGACAGCGCCTGGCCCAGCACCTGGCCGCCAAAGACATATTTGGTGCCGATGTCGCGGCTCTGCCCCCGGAACAGGTTGTCTTCCAGGCGCTCGAGCGTGAGCAGGTCGATCAGCTCGGAAACGACGGGTTCGTGCGGCTGGGACAAGGGGATGGCCAGAGGGTTTGACGGAAGCGAATTATACCGGGGCGATCACGGGTTCATGCGGGCCGGCCAACGGCCGGCGCTACCAGGATTTCTGGCCTGCGGATGGATCGGTAGCGCCGGCCGTTGGCCGGCCCAGGCGGTGCGTCGGGTGGAGAGCCCCCGGAGTCCGGGGGCGGCCGCGAAGCGGCGGGGGTGTGGAAGCAACATAAGAGGGGCCCACGATCCGCCGTGCGGATTGTGGGGCGGCAGCGCGCATGCGATGACGCGTACCCGCCGGCCGTTGGCCGGCCCTGGGAAACCGTCCGGGCCGTCACCCTTTCCCCAGCCGTGCCGCCAGCGCGTGCAACGCATTCTGCGCATCCGGCGCGAACCACGCGTCCACGAACCGATGCAGCTGGATCAGCTCCGGGTCCAGCGCTTCATGCAGGTCGGCCCGGGCCGTGGCTCGGGTCAGCAGCATCGGCTGGCGCGGCTGGGCCAGCAGCCGCTGCAGCCAGGCCAGTGCCCGTGGCACCACCTGGTCGCCGTCGGCCAGCTCGTCCACCAGCCCGATCTGCAGCGCCTGTTCGGCGGGCACCAAGGCCCCCGTGGTCAGCAGGACCCCGGCCCGGTGTGGCCCGACCGCGCGGCGCAACAGCCGCTGGATGCCCTCCGGCGCCACCAGCCCAACCTGCACCTCGTTCAGCCCGATCGCATATGGCTTCGCCGGATCCACGCTGCGCGCCATCACCCGGTAATCGCAGCACAGCGCCAGCACGCAGCCGCCGGCCGGGGAATGCCCGGTCAACGCGGCCACCACCGGAATGCGGCTCTGCGCGATGGTGCGCACCGCGCCGAAGAACGCATTCCAGCTGTCCAGCAGCTTGTGCTTGTCGTCGCCGTGCGAGAGCAGGTGTGGCACGTCCATGCCGCCGGTGAAGACCCGTTCGCTGCCCGAGAGGATGATCCCGTGCGCGTCTTCGGTCATGGCCAGATCGACCTCGTGGATCAGCTGCCGGCACAGCTCGGTATCCAGCGCATTGACTGGCGGGCGTGCCAGCCGCAGCTCACGGATGTCGCCGTGGTTGATCACCTCGATAAGCGTCGTCATGCTGGGATCTCATTGCGGGCAGGGAGCTGGAACGATGATAACCAAACCATTCGTGTGCGTATTGTTGATGGTGTGTGCGGGTGCAGCATCCGCGGCCGAACCGGCCTGCGTCACCGTGGAGCAGGGCTGGGTGCGGGTGTCGCAGGGGCCGATGCCGATGTCGGCCGGCTACGGGGTGATCCGCAACAACTGCAAGGCCCCGGTAGTGGTGGTGGCGGCCGACAGCACGGCGTTCGGCGATGTATCGCTGCATCAAACCACGCTGGTGGACGGCATCAGCCGCATGCGCGCGGTGGAGCGGCTGCCGATCGCGCCCGGCGCCAGCGCAGAACTCAAGCCCGGCGGCCTGCACCTGATGCTGATGCAGCCGCAGGCACCCCTAAGCGCCGGTGCGGTGGTTCCCCTGCAGCTGCGCCTGGAAGACGGCCGCAAGGTAGACGGCACGCTCACAGCACGCACCCCTTGAGCCAACGCGGTAGTGCCGGCCGCTGGCCGGCAGCTCGAAACGCGTAACGTCGGCCTATGGCCAGCCGTCAGCCCAGATCCACGCAGGCATTGGACAGCCGCGTTCTCTGCCCGTCCTTGGACCAGCTGAACAACACCGTCCAGGCCACGCCATCGGCCAGGCCGGTGGTATCGAAGCGGTACTCCTTCAGCGCATGCAACACGCCCATATCCACATTGCGCAGCCGCGATGAGCGGACAATCCCCGTCTCGCGCGGCCGGCCGTCCGCATCCAGCATCACCGCCAGCTCCATGCAGCCACCCGACGGGAGTTCCCCCGCCGGGCCGCGATTTATCTGGATCTTGAACGCTGAAGTGAAGGCGCTGGCGGGCATCGGCGCGGTCGGCGTGGACACACCGATGGCCATCATCAACAAGGGCATCATGCCGGCCACGTCGTCGCGTCCGTCAGCTGCAGGCGGCGCGCAGTGCGCCCGGCAATGGGGCGCTCTTGCCGGTCTGGGTATCCATCCACACCACCACCACGTTGCCGTCCGAATACAGCGTGCTGTCGTTCTTCTGGTCCACGATGCGGTGGCCGATGGTCACGCTGCTGTTGCCCAGGCGTTCGACGAACAGCTCCACCACGATGTCGTTGGGCCACACGATCGGCAGGCGGTAGTTGACGTTGGTGGCCGCCACCACCGGCGCGATCCGGTCGGTCATCGCCACGCCTTCCACGCCCAGCATCCAGCGCACGCGCGCCTCTTCCAGGTAGGAAATGTACTTGGCGTTGTTGACGTGGCCCATGCTGTCCATGTCGCGCCAGCGCACGCTGATCGGTACGCGGGCAATGATCTTGTGTTCGCTGCTCATTGCTTCTTCTTCGCCTTCGTGGTCTTGGCTGGGCTGGTCTTGCTGGGGGTGGCGGCACGCTTGGCGACGACCGCCTTCTTGGCGACCTTGGCCGGCTTTTCCGGCTTGGCCTTGCGCGGCGGGCGGGCGTCGGGCTTGTTGGCCATCGCCGCCGGCCGTTCCGGGCGCGCGCTGATCGACGGCAGCATCTTGGCCAGGAACTGGCCGGTGTACGAATCCGGATGCGCGGCCACGTCTTCCGGCGTGCCGGTGACCAGGATGGTGCCACCGCGGTGGCCACCTTCCGGCCCCAGGTCGACGATCCAGTCGGCGGTCTTGATCACGTCCAGGTTGTGTTCGATCACCACCACCGTATTGCCCTCGTCGCGCAGCTTGTGCAGCACGCCAAGCAGCGCTTCGATGTCATGGAAGTGCAGGCCGGTGGTCGGCTCGTCCAGGATGTACAGCGTGCGCCCGGTATCGCGGCGCGACAGTTCCTTGGACAGCTTCACACGCTGCGCTTCACCGCCCGAAAGCGTGGTCGCGCTCTGGCCCAGCTTGATGTAGCTCAGGCCCACGTCCACCAGCGTTTCCAGCTTGCGCGCGATGCTCGGTACCGGTTCGAACAGCTTCAGCGCATCTTCGACGGTCATCTGCAGCACGTCGTTGATGTTGTAGCCCTTGTACAGGATCTCCAGCGTTTCGCGGTTGTAGCGCTTGCCGTGGCAGACATCGCAGGGCACGTACACGTCCGGCAGGAAGTGCATTTCCACCTTGATCAGGCCATCGCCCTGGCACGCTTCGCAGCGGCCGCCGCGCACGTTGAAGCTGAAGCGGCCCGGCGAATAGCCGCGTGCACGTGCTTCCGGAACCTGCGCATACAGCTCGCGCAGCGGGGTGAACAGACCGGTGTAGGTGGCCGGGTTCGAACGCGGGGTGCGGCCGATCGGCGACTGGTCGATGTCCACCACCTTGTCGAACAGGTCCAGGCCGTCCACCGACTTGTACGGCGCGATCGGGTGCGAGGAGCCGTTGATCTCGTTGGCGGCCAGCGAGAACAGGGTGTCGTTGATCAGCGTGGACTTGCCCGAGCCGGACACGCCAGTGATGCAGGTCAACAGGCCCGAGGGAATGTCCAGGTCCACGCCCTTGAGGTTGTTGCCGCTGGCCCCGCGCAGGTGCAGCGTCATCTTCGGGTTGGGGGTGTGCCGGCGCGCGGGAATCTCGATCGCACGCTTGCCCGACAGATACTGGCCGGTAAGCGAACGCGGCGCGTCCAGGATGTCCTGCAGGGTGCCCTGGCCGACGATCTCGCCGCCGTGCACGCCCGCGCCTGGGCCGATGTCCAGCACGTAGTCGGCCAGGCGGATCGCGTCTTCGTCATGCTCGACCACGATCACCGTGTTGCCCAGGTCGCGCAGGCGGGTGAGGGTGCCGAGCAGGCGTTCGTTGTCGCGCTGGTGCAGGCCGATGGACGGCTCGTCGAGCACGTACATCACCCCGACCAGGCCGGCGCCGATCTGGCTGGCCAGGCGGATGCGCTGGGCTTCGCCACCGGACAGGGTGTCGGCCTTGCGCTCCAGGGTGAGGTAATCCAGGCCGACGTCGACCAGGAAGCCCAGCCGCTCGCCGATCTCCTTGACGATCTTGCCGGCGATCTCGCCGCGCCACCCGGGCAGGGTCATGCCGCTGAAGAACTTCAGCGCTTCGTCGATCGGCAGCACCACCAGTTCCGGCAGCGCACGGTCGGCCACGAACACGTTGCGCGCGGCACGGTTCAGGCGCTGGCCCTGGCATTCCGGGCAGTTGCGTTCGCTGATGTACTTGGCCAGCTCTTCGCGCACCGCCGCCGATTCGGTTTCCTTGTAGCGGCGTTCCAGGTTCGGAATGATGCCCTCGAAGCGGTGCTTGCGCTGGGTGCGGCCACCGGCTTCGGTGAAGTAGGTGAAGGTGATGGTTTCATCGCCGCTGCCGTACAGCACCGCCTGGCGCACGCTTTCGGACAGGCTCTGCCACGGCGCGTCCACGTCGAATTTGTAGTGCTTGGCCAGCGAGGCAATCAGCTGGAAGTAGTACGCATTGCGGCGGTCCCAGCCGCGCACGGCACCGGCCGACAGCGACAGCTCCGGGTGCACCACCACGCGCGAGGGATCGAAGAATTCGGCCATGCCCAGGCCATCGCAGCCCGGGCAGGCGCCCACCGGCGAGTTGAACGAGAACAGGCGCGGTTCCAGCTCCGGCAGCGAGTAATCGCAGACCGGGCAGCTGTACTTGGACGAAAACAAGTGCGCGGGCGCATCTTCCACATCCAGCGACTGCACCGACACCATGCCGTCGCCCAGCTTCAGCGCGGTTTCAAAACTTTCGGCCAGGCGCTGCTTGATGTCCTCGCGCGGACGGAAGCGGTCGATCACCGCCTCGATGGTGTGCTTCTGGCGCAGCGCCAGCGGCGGCACCGCATCGATTTCATGCAGCGCACCGTCCACCCGCACGCGCACGAAGCCCTGCGCGCGCAGCTGGTCGAACACCTGGGCATGCTCGCCCTTGCGCTCGCGGATCACCGGGGCCAGCAGCATGTAGCGCTGTTCCGGGTCCAGGGTCAGCACGTGGTCGACCATCTGGCTCACGGTCTGCGCTTCCAGCGGGTAGCCGTGGTCCGGGCAGCGCGGGCTGCCCACGCGGGCGTACAGCAGGCGCAGGTAATCGTAGATCTCGGTGATGGTGCCCACGGTTGAACGCGGGTTGTGCGAGGTCGACTTCTGCTCGATCGAGATCGCCGGGGAAAGGCCTTCGATATGGTCCAGGTCCGGCTTTTCCATCACGCTCAGGAACTGCCGGGCATAGGCCGACAGCGACTCCACGTAACGGCGCTGGCCTTCGGCGTAGATCGTGTCGAAGGCCAGCGAGGACTTGCCCGAACCGGACAGGCCGGTGATGACAATCAACTTGTCGCGGGGCAGGTCGAGATCGATGTTCTTGAGGTTGTGCGTCCGCGCGCCGCGGATGCGGATGAAATCCATCGCCATGGGGGATCCGTTGTAGGTGGGGCAAGCGGAGACGGCAATCGGTCAGCCTACCGAGCTTGGGATTTGGGGGCAATCGGCCACATTGCCAGCCCTGCGTCTCACCTTCTGCGACTGGCCGGCCCTGAACCTGAACAGGGTTCAGCCTATCTGGCCCCGGGGCAGGGGGTGGGTTGACCCGGGCCGGGTGGAGTCATTAAAATCCCGCTTCTGTCCGCCCTCGATGGCGGCAGTCCATAGACCACAATAACTACAGAGGAAGTCTGGTCATGTACGCAGTACTGGTAACCGGCGGTAAGCAATACCGCGTGGCGCAGGGCGAAACGCTCCGCGTTGAAAAGCTCGAAGTCGAAGTGGGCAACGAGATCAAGTTCGAAGAAATCCTGATGCTGGGCGACAGCGATGGCATCAAGCTGGGCGACGCGCTGAGCGGCGCTTCGGTCACCGCCAAGGTCGTGTCCCAGGGTCGTGCCGACAAGGTCCGGATCATCAAGTTCCGTCGCCGTAAGCACCACATGAAGCGCCAGGGTCACCGTCAGTACTACACCGAAATCGAGATCACCGGCATTGCCGGTGGCAGCAAGTAAAAAGGAGAAGCAGTCATGGCACATAAGAAGGGCGTAGGCTCATCGCGCAACGGTCGCGACTCCAACCCGAAGTACCTCGGCGTCAAGATCTTCGGTGGCCAGGCCATCGATGCCGGCAACATCATCGTGCGTCAGCGCGGCACCCAGTTCCACCCGGGTACCGGCGTTGGCCTCGGCCGTGACCACACCCTGTTCGCGCTCGTCGACGGCAAGGTGGAGTTCTCGGTGAAGGGCCCGAAGAAGCGTCGTACCGTCAGCGTCGTCGCCGAAGCCTGAGCTTCGCGACACCTGGGCGTCGCCCCCGCCGTGGCGTGGGGCCGCTGACGAAAGCCCCGCTCCGGCGGGGCTTTTGTTTTTCACGTTAGACTCTGCGGTCGGGCGCTTTCGTTGCCCACCGCCTCCAGTTGGCATCCAGAATCATGAAACTTGTAGACGAAGCAGAAATCCAGGTCACCGCTGGTAATGGCGGTAACGGCTGCGTCGGTTTCCGTCGCGAGAAGTTCATTCCGCTGGGCGGCCCGGACGGCGGCGACGGCGGCAATGGCGGCAGCGTGTACATCCGCGCCGACGAAAACCTCAACACCCTGGTCGACTTCCGCCACGAGCGCATTTTCAAGGCGCAACGCGGCGAGAACGGCATGGGCCGCCAGGCCTATGGCAAGGGCGGCGAAGACCTGGTCATCACCGTGCCGGTCGGCACCGTGGTGATGAACGTGGCCACCGATGAAGTCATCGGCGATCTGACCCAGCACGGCGACATCCTGCTGGTGGCCAAGGGCGGCAAGGGCGGCCTGGGCAACATGCACTTCAAGAGCTCCACCAACCGCTCGCCGCGCCAGTCGCTGCCGGGCGAAGAAGGCGAGGAGCGCCTGCTCAAGCTGGAGCTGAAGCTGCTGGCCGACGTCGGCCTGCTGGGCTTCCCCAATGCCGGCAAGAGCACCCTGATCCGCGCCGTGTCCGCTGCCACCCCCAAGGTGGCCGATTACCCGTTCACCACCCTCTACCCCAACCTGGGCGTGGTGCGCGTGGAGAACTACCGCAGCTTCGTGATCGCCGACATTCCCGGCCTGATCGAAGGCGCGGCCGACGGCGCCGGCCTGGGCGCGCAGTTCCTGCGCCACCTGCAGCGCACCCGCCTGCTGCTGCACCTGGTGGATATCTCGCCCATGGAAGGCGGCGTGGAAATCTCGCCGATCGAGCAGGTCCGTGCGATCGAGCGCGAGCTGGAAAAGCACGACCCGGAGCTGCTGGATAAGCCGCGCTGGCTGGTCCTGAACAAGGCCGACCTGATGTTCGAGGGCGAGGCCAGGGCCGCGGCCGAGAAGATCATCGCCGAACTGGGCTGGACCCAGCCGTGGTACCTGGTTTCGGCACTGGGCCGTGAAGGCACCTGGCCGATCATGACCAACATCATGGCGTTCTTCGACCGCCAGAAAGAAGACGAAGCGGATGCGCGCAACGCGCTCTGACGCTGTTCGTGCTTCAAAGGGGAACCCGGCTCCGGCCGGGTTTTTCCGTTCTGCCGTAGAGCCACGCCCTGCGTGGCTGCCGTTGGCACAGGGTCCTGGATCGCAGGCAGCCAGCCACGCAGGGCGTGGCTCTACGTGGGGTGCTTTCTGCGTCTGGTCGGCCAACGCAAAAAACGGCCTGGAGCCGTTTTTGACATCGCTTGCCGATGGCCCGAAGGGCGCCCGCCATGGATGGACGGGCGCAAAAAACCCGGCCGGGGCCGGGTTTTTGTACCGCACACCGCGCCAGGCGCGGCGTTGCAGCGCCGTATCAGGCAGCCTTGATGGCCTTGATGCGCGCGGTCAGGCGGCTCTTGTGGCGAGCGGCCTTGTTCTTGTGGATCAGACCACGCGAGCTGAAACGGTCGAGGATCGGCTGGGCGACGGCAAAGGCTGCCTCGGCGCCGGCGGCATCGTTGGCGTCGAGCGCCTTGATCACCTTCTTGACAGCGGTGCGCAGCATCGAACGCTGAGCCGTATTGCGCGCGTTGCGCACGACGGTCTGCTTGGCGCGCTTCTTGGCGGACTTGATATTGGCCACAGTGGTGGTTTCCTGAAAAATCGGTGTAATGGGAACAGCAAGCTGGAAAGTATGATGGCTCGAAAAATGTACGTCAAGTCAATTGTCAAGAGGAAACACGGGTGAGTTCACCAAGGATGTTGCGCGGGCTGCTGTCCTTCAGCAGCATGACCATGATTTCGCGGGTGCTGGGGCTGGTCCGCGACCTGGCCGTCACCACCACGTTCGGCACCAACGCGGTGACCGACGCCTTCTGGGTCGCCTTCCGGGTGCCCAACTTCCTGCGCCGGCTGTTTGCCGAGGGCTCGTTCGCCACCGCCTTCGTGCCGGTGTTCACGGAAGTGAAGGAAACCCGATCACACGAAGAACTGCGCGAGCTGATGTCGCGCGTGGCCGGCACCCTGGGCGCGGTACTGCTGCTGGTCACCGCGCTGGCGCTGATCTTCGCGCCACAGCTCGCCACGCTGTTCTCAAGCGGGGTGGAGACCGACCCGGCCAAGCACGGCCTGCTGGTGGACCTGTTCCGGCTGACCTTCCCGTTCCTGCTGTTCGTCTCGCTCACCGCCTTGGCCGGTGGAGCCCTGAACAGCTTCCAGCGCTTCGCGATGCCCGCGCTCACCCCGGTCATCCTCAACCTGTGCATGATCGCCGGCGCGTTGTGGCTGGCGCCGCGGCTGGGCGGCACGCCTGAGAAGCAGATCCTGGCGCTGGGCTGGGCGGTGCTGGCGGCCGGCGTGCTGCAGTTGTTGTTCCAGCTGCCCTCGCTGAAGGGGATCAACCTGCTCACCCTGCCGCGCTGGGGTTGGAAACACCCGGGCGTGCGCAAGGTGCTGACCCTGATGGTGCCGACCCTGTTCGGCTCGTCGGTGGCGCAGATCAACCTGCTGCTGGACACGGTGATCGCGGCCAAGCTGACCGACGGCTCGCAGTCCTGGCTGTCGCTGGCCGACCGCTTCCTGGAGCTGCCACTTGGCGTGTTCGGGGTGGCGCTGGGCACGGTGATCCTGCCCGCGCTGGCCCGCCACCATGTCAGTACCGACAAGGCCGGCTTCTCCAGCGCGCTGGACTGGGGCCTGCGCACCACGCTGCTGATCGCCGTACCGGCCATGCTTGGCTTGATGCTGCTGGCCGAGCCGCTGATCGCCACGATCTTCCAGCATGGCCAGTTCACCGCGTTCGATACCCGCATGACCGCGCTGTCGGTGTACGGCCTGAGCTTCGCCCTGCCGGCCTTCGCCCTGCTCAAGGTGGTGCTGCCGGCGTTCTACGCCCGCCAGGACACCCGCACCCCGGTGCGTGCCGGCCTGGTCGCGCTGGTGGCCAACATGGTCTTCAACTTCATCCTGCTGGCCGTGCTGTACCACGTGATGGTGCCCGAGGCGCTGAAGGCGCAGGGCGTGTGGGTGGCACTGGGCAAGCAGCCAGGGCTGCACCTGGCGCTGGGCATTGCCAGCGCGCTGTCCAGTTACCTGAATCTTGGCCTGCTCTGGTACTGGCTGGGCAAGACCGACGTCTACCAGCCGAAGGCCGGCTGGGGCGGCTACGTGACCCGGCTGGGCCTGGCCTGCGCGGCCATGGTGGCGGTGCTGCTGGGCCTGCTGCAGTTGATGACCGACTTCACCGACATGGATAAATGGCACCGCATCGGCAACCTAGCGCTGCTGGTCGGTGGTGGCGGCCTGACCTACCTGCTGGCCCTGGTGGCCATGGGCTTCCGCCCGCGCCACCTGCGCGAGCATTGATCCACGCGGTTTCAGTCCCAATCTTCTGGGAATCGCCGGCCATTGCCGGCGCCGTTGTCGTCACCGACCGTGCTTCAAGGCCGCCGTAGAGCCACGCCCTGCGTGGCTGCCACGGACACCCGGCTATACTTGCCGGTCATGCATTGCACATGGGCCTTCACCGGTCGGACCCCCATCAAATGAGCAGGTTGTTCAGAAGCATCGAAGGCGGGCGTTTGTTCCCGCACGGAAGCGTGGTCTGCATCGGCGCATTCGACGGCCTGCACCTGGGCCATCGTGCGCTGGTGCGGCATGCGGTGGCGCGTGCCCGCGCCCTGGGCGTGCCCGCCGTGGCCGTGGCGTTCGAGCCGCAGCCGCGCGAATTCTTCGCCAAGGGCGAGCCGCCGCCGCGCCTCACCCTGGCCCGCGACAAGGTCGGCATCCTGCGCGACCTAGGCATTGACGCGGTTGGCCTGCTGCGTTTCGACGCCACGCTGGCGGCGATGCCGGCCGAAGCCTTCGTCGAGCAGCTGCTGGTGCACCGGCTGGGCGCGCGCGAAGTGTGGATCGGGCCGGAGTTCTGCTTCGGCAACCGTCGCCGTGGCGACCTGGCGCTGTTGCAGGCCATGGGCGCCGAACGCGGCTTCACGGCCGGCGAAATCGAACCGGTGGACCTGCATGGCGAGCGCATCTCCAGCACCCGCATCCGCCAGCTCCTGCGCGAGGGCGATTTCGCCCGCGCCAACGACCTGCTCGGCCGCCCGTATGCAATCGGGGGCAGGGTAGTGCGCGGGCGCCAGCTCGGCCGCACCCTCGGCTTCCCCACCGCCAACCTGCGCTTCCCGAAAACGCCGGCGCTGTCGGGCATCTACGCCACCTGGGTGCACGGCGTGTTCGACCAGCCGTGGCCGTCGGTGTCCAGCTTCGGCACCCGCCCCACCGTAGACGGGGTGGAGCCCCTGCTGGAAGCGCATCTGTTCGATTTCCAGGGCGACCTGTACCGTCGGCACATTCAAGTTGAATTCGTCGCCAAACTGCGCGACGAAGAAAAGTTCCATGATCTGGCGGCGTTGACCGACCAGATGCACCGTGACGCCGATCAGGCCCGTCACATCCTTTCCGAACACAGATTGCGAGCCACTGCGTGAGCCAGGACTACAAAGCCACCCTTCATCTGCCGGCAACCGAATTCCCGATGCGCGGCGACCTGCCCAAGCGCGAGCCGGGCATTCTGTCGCGCTGGGAAGACGAGGGCCTGTACGCCCGCCTGCGCGAAAACGCGCAGGGTCGCCCGCTGTTCGTGCTGCACGACGGCCCGCCCTACGCCAATGGCCAGATCCACCTGGGCCATGCGGTCAACAAGATCCTCAAGGACATCATCGTCAAGTCGCGCTACCTGGCCGGCTTCGATGCGCCCTACGTGCCGGGCTGGGACTGCCACGGCCTGCCGATCGAAATCGCGGTCGAAAAGAAGTGGGGCAAGGTGGGCGTCAAGCTGGATGCCGTCGCGTTCCGCCAGAAGTGCCGCGAGTACGCCGAAGAGCAGATCGAGCTGCAGCGCCGCGACTTCAAGCGCCTGGGCGTGGTCGGCGATTGGGACAACCCGTACAAGACGCTGAGCTTCGACTTCGAAGCCAATGAAATCCGCGCGCTGTCCAAAATCTTCGCCAATGGCCACATCGTGCGCGGCGCCAAGCCGGTGCACTGGTGCTTCGACTGCGGTTCGGCACTGGCCGAAGCGGAAATCGAATACCAGGACAAGACCTCGCCGGCCATCGACGTGGCCTACGTGGCGCGCGACGCGGCGCAGCTGGCCGCGCGCTTCGGCGTGAGCCTGCCGGCCGATGTCGAGGTCGCCGTGCCGATCTGGACCACCACCCCGTGGACGCTGCCGGCCTCGCTGGCGGTGTCGCTGGGCGCGGACATCCAGTACGCCCTGGTGGAAGGCCCTGCCCACAACGGCAAGCGCCGCTGGCTGGTGATCGCCGCCAGCCTGGCCGAGCGCGCGCTGCGCCGCTATGGCGTGGAAGAGGTGCTGGCCCATGGCCATGCCGCCGGTGCCGCGCTGGAAAACCTGCTGCTGGCCCATCCGTTCTACCCGCAGCGCGACATCCCGCTGCTCAACGGCGCGCACGTGTCCGATGAAGACGGTACCGGTGCGGTGCATACCGCTCCCGGCCACGGCCAGGAAGATTTCGTGGTCAGCCAGCAGTACGGGCTGATGGACACCTACACCGCCGCCCAGATCAACCCGGTCGACGGCCGTGGCGTGTACCTGCCGTCCACCCTGCCTGCCGGCGACGTTGTGCTGGCTGGCGTGCACCTGTGGAAGGCGCAGCCGCTGATCGTGGACGTGCTGCGCGATTCCGGCGCGCTGCTGGCGTTCGTGGAAATCGTGCACAGCTACCCGCATTGCTGGCGCCACAAGACGCCGGTAGTGTTCCGCGCCACCCCGCAGTGGTTCATCTCGATGGACAAGGCCAACCTGCGCAGCGACGCGATGGCCGCCATCGACAACGTCGGCTGGTTCCCGAGCTGGGGCAAGGCACGCATCGGCAGCATGGTCGATGGCCGCCCGGACTGGTGCATCAGCCGCCAGCGCACCTGGGGCGTGCCGATCGCATTGTTCACCCACCGCGAAACCGGCGAGCCGCATCCGCGCACGGTTGAACTGATGCAGCAGGTCGCCGACCGCGTGCAGGCCGGCGGCATCGACGTCTGGTACGCGCTGGATGCGGCCGAACTGCTGGGCGACGAAGCGGCGCACTACGAGAAAGTCACCGACATCCTCGATGTCTGGTTCGACTCCGGCGTCACCCACGAAGGCGTGCTGCTGGAGCGTGGCTTCGGCAAACCGGCCGACCTGTACCTGGAAGGCTCCGACCAGCACCGCGGCTGGTTCCAGTCCTCGCTGCTCACCGGCGTGGCCATCGACAAGCATGCGCCCTACAAGCAGTGCCTCACCCACGGCTTCACCGTGGATGAGAAGGGCCGCAAGATGTCCAAGTCGCTGGGCAACGGCATCGAGCCGCAGGACATCATGAAAACCCTGGGCGCGGACATCCTGCGCCTGTGGATCGCCTCGGCCGATTACAGCAACGAAATGTCGCTGTCGCAGGAAATCCTCAAGCGCAACGCCGATGCCTACCGGCGCCTGCGCAACACCGCGCGCTTCCTGCTCGGCAACCTGGACGGCTTCGACCCGGCCCAGCACCTGGTGGCGCCCGCCGACATGGTCGCGCTGGACCGCTGGATCGTGCATCGCGCCTGGGAAGTGCAGGAGAAGATCAAGGCCGCCTACACCGGCTACAACATGGCCGAGATCGTGCAGCTGCTGCTGAATTTCTGCAGCGTGGATCTGGGCTCGCTGTACCTGGACGTGACCAAGGACCGGCTGTACACCATGCCGACCGACTCGCGCGGCCGCCGTTCGGCGCAGAGCGCGATGTACCACATCGCCGAAGCGTTCACCCGCTGGATCGCACCGATCCTGAGCTTCACCGCCGATGAGCTGTGGGGCTACCTGCCGGGCGAGCGCAAGCAGAACGTGCTGTTCGCCACCTGGTATGACGGCCTGGTGCCGCTACCGGCCGATGCCGCGATCAACGCCGCCGACTTCGACCAGTTGCTGGCCCTGCGCGAGCAGGTGGCCAAGGTGCTTGAGCCGATGCGCGCCAACGGTGCCATCGGTGCCGCGCTGGAAGCGGAGATCACCGTTGCCGCCAGCGAGGAAACCGCTGCGCGCTGGCAGCCGCTGGCCGAGGAACTGCGCTTCCTGTTCATCAGTGGGGATGTCAGCGTGCGCGCGGCCACCACCGATGAAGTGTTCGTCAGTGCCCAGCCGACCACCAAGCAGAAGTGCGTGCGCTGCTGGCACTACCGTGCCGACATCGGCAGCGTGGCCGCCCACCCGGAACTGTGCGGTCGTTGCGCCAGCAACGTCGACGGTGCCGGCGAAGACAGGAAGTGGTTCTGATGAGCGCCGCACGTCCGCGTCCCAGCGCACTGGTCTGGCTGCTGCTGTCGGCCGCCATCATCGGCCTGGACCAGTGGAGCAAGGTCTGGGTGCTCTCCAGCCTGCCCGAATACCAGCCGGTGGCCGTCATCGACGGCTTCTGGAACTGGTACCGCACCTACAACACCGGCGCAGCGTTCAGTTTCCTGAGCGACGCCGGTGGCTGGCAGCTGTGGTTCTTCACCGCGTTGGCGGTGGGCATCAGCGGGCTGATGGCCTTCTGGCTCTCGCGCACCCCGCGTGCCCACTGGCGCAGCGCCGTGCCGTACGCGCTGGTGATCGGCGGGGCCATCGGCAACGTCATCGACCGCCAGGTGCACGGCCACGTGGTCGATTTCATCCAGTGGTACGTGGGTGAGCACTACTGGCCGGCGTTCAACATCGCCGACGCGGCGATCGTGGTGGGTGCCATCGGCATCGCAGTGTTCGGCCTGTTCGACGGCAAGACCGAGAAAAAAGCGGGATAATTCCCTCCAGTTCCCTGTATCAACCGGCCCCGGCCGGCCGGAGTATCTGACCGATGGATGTGTTGCTCGCCAATCCGCGTGGTTTCTGTGCCGGTGTCGATCGTGCGATCGAGATCGTCAAGCGCGCGATCGAGACCCTGGGTGCGCCGATCTACGTGCGTCACGAGGTCGTGCACAACCGTTTCGTGGTCGATGATCTCAAGCGCCGGGGCGCCATCTTCGTCGAAGAACTGGACGAGGTACCCGATGGCAACACCGTTATTTTCAGCGCCCACGGCGTTTCCCAGGCCGTGCGCCAGGAAGCCGAGCGGCGCGGGCTGAAAGTGTTCGACGCCACCTGCCCGCTGGTGACCAAAGTCCACCTGGAAGTGGCCCGGCACTGCCGTGCCGGCCGCGACGTGGTGCTGATCGGCCACGCCGGGCACCCGGAAGTGGAGGGCACCATGGGCCAGTGGAGCCGCGAGCGCGGCACCGGCAGGATCTACCTGGTGGAAGACGTTGAAGACGTTGCCACCCTGGTGCTGGACCAGCCGGAAAACTTCGCCTACACCACCCAGACCACGCTGTCGGTGGATGACACCCGCGGCATCATCGAAGCCCTGCGCACCCGCTTCCCGGCCATGCAGGGGCCAAAGAACGACGACATCTGCTACGCCACCCAGAACCGCCAGGACGCCGTGCGCGACCTGGCCAAGCGCTGCGACCTGGTGCTGGTGGTGGGTTCGCCGAACAGCTCCAACTCCAACCGCCTCAGTGAGCTCGCGCGCCGTGACGGCGTGGAGAGTTACCTGATCGACGGTGCCGACGAGATTGACCCGGCGTGGGTGCTGGGCAAGCAGCACATCGGCCTCACCGCTGGTGCGTCCGCGCCGCAGGTGCTGGTGGATGGCGTGATTGCGCGCCTGAAGGAGCTGGGTGCCGGCAGCGTCGGCGAACTGGACGGCGAACCGGAATCGATGGTGTTTGCGTTGCCGAAGGAACTGAGGCTGCGCCTCATCTCCTGACGGTGACGGTCCGGTAGCGCCGGCCGTTGGCCGGCTGCCTTTCGGTCGGGGGGCATGAATACCTGACGGATGTCTTCGGATCGTTTAAACGTCGGAACAATCGCGGCAACCGATGCGCAGCGGTTTCGGACGCTTGGGCCGCGCTACGCGCGGTGTCCGGCCAACGGCCGGACCCACGAATTGTTACGTGGCCATTGGGATCGGGATCAATCGACCATGCGCGCTGACGGTGGCACGAATGTTGGCCACCCTCGCCGGTAGGGTCGCATCCCAATCGACCGCCGATAACAACCATCCGTGCGACGAAGGCATGACCTTTGGCCATGGGGCTGTACGCCACGCAGGTCTAGCATCGATCAATTCGAATGCCGGAACCCACCCCGATGAAACTGCGTGCCGCCGTCCTCTCCGTGCTTCTCGCCGCCACCGCCACCGGCGTGCACGCGCAGACACCCCCGCCGCAGGACATCGCCTTCCCCGGCCTGCTGCGCATCGACGTGGACGCCCGCGACATCGCCCACCGCATCTTCAAGGTCAAGGCCACGGTCCCCGCGCAACCCGGCCCGCTCACCCTGCTGTACCCGCAGTGGCTGCCCGGCGCGCATTCCCCCAGCGGCCCCATCGACAAACTCGCCGGCCTGGTGGTCACCGCCAACGGCACACCACTGGCCTGGAAACGCGACCCCTACAACGTTTACGCCTTCACCGTGGACGTACCGCAAGGCGCCAGTAACGTCGTAGCCGAATTCAAGTTCCTCTCGTCACAGGGCGCAGGGCAGGGCCGGGTAGTGATGACCCCGGAAATGCTCAACCTGCAGTGGAACGCCAACTCGCTGTACCCGGCGGGCGTGATCACCCGCAACATCCAGGCCCAGGCCAGCGTCACCCTGCCGCCGGGCTGGGCTTACGCCACCGCGTTGGACACAGAGCGCCGCGACGGCGACACCGTGGTGTTCAAGCCGATCAGCTACGACCACCTGGTGGATTCGCCGCTGTTCGCCGGTCGCCATTACCAGCAGTTCGACCTCGACCCCGGCGCCAAGGTGCCAGTGCACCTCAACGTCTTCGCCGACGATGCCAAATCGCTGGTCGCCAAGCCCGAACAGCTGCAGGCGCACCGCGCGCTGGTGCGGCAGATGTACAAGCTCTACGGTGCGCGACACTTCGACCGCTACGAATTCCTGCTTGCACTCACCAGCAAGCTCGGCGGCATCGGCCTGGAACACCAGCGTTCCAGCGAAAACAGCGGCGACACCGGCTACTTCACCGACTGGGACAAGACCTGGCTCGGGCGCGACCTGCTGCCGCACGAATTCAACCACTCCTGGAACGGCAAGTACCGCCGGGGCGCCGACCTGATCACCGCCAACTTCAACGTGCCCATGGGCGACAGCCTGCTGTGGGTGTACGAAGGCCAGACCCAGTTCTGGGGCCACGTACTGGCCGCGCGTTCGGGGCTGTGGAGCACCGACCAGACCCGCGACATGCTGGCGAATGTCGCAGCCACCTATGATCGCGGTCGTCCCGGCCTGGCCTGGCGCAACGTGCAGGACACCACCAACGACCCCACCATCGCCCAGCGCCGCGCATTGGCGTACCGCAACTACCAGATGAGCGAGGACTACTACTCCGGCGGGCAGATGGTGTGGCTGGACGTGGAAGGCAAGCTGCGCGCCTTGACCGGCAACAAGCGCAGCATCGATGATTTCGCCAAGGCCTTCTTCGGCATGCACGACGGCGACTGGAACGTGAACCCCTATACGTTCGAAGAAGTGGTCAGCACCTTGAACGGCATTGCCCCGTTCGATTGGGCCAGCTTCCTGCGCGAACGCCTCGACGGCCACGGCCCGCTCACCGGCGGGCTGGAAGCGGCCGGCTGGAAACTGGTCTACACCGACACCCCGAACGACGCCTTCAAGGCGCAGGAAACCCGCGCCAAGAACACCAACCTGTTGTACTCGGTGGGCGTGACGGTGACCGAAGCGGGTGCCATCACCGACGTACTGTGGGACAGCCCGGCCTTCAACGCCGGCCTGGCCCCGGGCATGACCGTACTCGCGCTCAACGGCCGCGTGTTCAAAGGCGAAGACCTGAAGGACGCCGTGGCCGCCGCCAAGACCGACAAGGCGCCGCTCACCCTGCTGGTGCGCAACTTCGACCGCATCGACACGGTGAAGCTCGATTACCACGGCGGCCTGCAGTACCCCTCGCTGCAGCGCATCGCCGGCAAACCGGACCGCCTCGCCGAGTTGTGGAAAGCGCGATGAGCCTGCGCCGCGACGTGCCGATCCTGCTGGCGGCGGTGGCCGCCATCATCGGCGCGTCGTTGGACGGCGACGGCCGCTGGCTGCATTGGATCGCCAAGCCGCTGGCCACGTTGTTGATTGCCGGCATGGTCCTACGTAGTGCCGGCCTCTGGCCGGCAACCGACGCACCCTCCGCCAACCGCACCTACGCCCGCGCCATCCTGCTCGGCATGGCGTTCTCCTGCATCGGCGACATCGCCCTGATGCTGCCGTTCGACGCGTTCGTCCCGGGCTTGATCGCCTTCCTGCTCGCGCACCTGTGCTACATCGTCGCCTTCCGCGCCGGCTTCAGGGCTGGGCGTGGGTTGCTGTTCGCAGCTGCATTACTGGCCGTATTCGCCGGCATCAACCTGTCCGGCCTGTGGCCGCTGCTCCCCAACGAGCTGCGCATCCCGGTAGTGGTTTACGTGATCGTGCTCGCGCTGATGGCAACACTCGCATTGGCGCGCGCATGGACGAAGCGCGCATCAACGTCATCCGTACCGGCAAGCGCCCGATGGGCCGCAATCGGCGCCGTCCTCTTCGTAATCAGCGATTCCGTACTAGCCTGGGACCGCTTCGGAGGCGGCCTCCCAGCCGCAACACTGTGCGTACTAAGCACCTACTACGCGGCGCAATACTGCATAGCCCGCTCGGTGCGATAACGGCTCACGCGCGCCTGGTGGGATGACTGGGGTTGGACGACTGGCGTTGCTGTCTGCATGGCGCGGCTGTGGTGGCGGCTTTACCTGGGCTGTTGGCATGGCACGGCTCTGGTAGGGGCGGTTCCCAAACGACTGCCGACCTTGCCGGTCACTGCGGTAACGCATGACCCCGGCCGGAGATGCGCTCTTGGCTCTCGCTCACTCCCCGACATCCCCCGCCGACTCACACCGCTTCCCTTCCACACACAACCGATCCAACAACGCCAACGCCACCCCATTGCTCCACCCAAACCCATCCTGCAACGGATACTCACCGCCGCCACCACCCCCAGCTGACCCATCCACCACATACTTCTCCACCAACTTCCCCTCACGGTCATAAACCGTCTGCACCGTCCGCAGGAACCGCACGCCAATCTGCCGCGCCAACGCATCCTGCCGGTACCGCTGCAACCCATCCACCGCCACCCACTGCAATGGTGCCCACCCATTCGGCGCATCCCACTGCTGCCCGGTATTCTCGGTGGTGGTCAACAACCCACCCGCACGGACCAACTGCGTCTCCACCGCTTCGGCAGTACGCCGCGCCTGCACCGGGCTCGCCACCTCCAGCCACAACGGAAACAACGCCGCAGCCGTGAGCGCAGGGCGGGGCGTACCACGTTCAAGATCCCGATCCGCATACCACCCCTGCCGTTCGTCCCACAGCAGCACGTTGATCGCCCGCTTGCGTTGCTCCGCCTGCCGCGCGAAATCCCGCGCCGCCGAACGTTCCCCCGCTGCGCGACTCGCCCGCGCAATCGTCGTCTCCAGATGGAACAGCAGGCTGTTCAGATCCACCGGCACGATCTCGGTGGTGTGGATACTGCCCAGTTCCGCCGGATGCACCAACCACCGCGAACTGAAATCCCATCCCGACTCCGCCCCGGCGCGCAGATCCCGGTACACCTGCGAAGGCGCCCGGTCCGGCACCGTTGCCGCCGTCGCCAGATCATCCGTCCACGACTCCGTACGCGGCACCGCCCGCGCATCCCAATACCGGTTGAGCAGGCTGCCATCATTCATCCGCACAACCCGCTCACTGGCCGCCCCCGGCGCCAGCCCTTCCGCTCCACGCATCCAGAACGCATGCTCGGTGTGCAGCTGCGGCAGATACCGGCGATACGCGTCATCGCCCTCATGGGTAGCGAGCAGATCCACCATCAAGCTGAAGAACGGCGGCTGCGAACGGCTCAGGTAGTAGCTGCGGTTGCCATTCGGAATATGCCCGTACTGGTCCAGCTGCCAGGCAAAGTTGTCCACCATGTCGCGCACCTGCTGCCAGCGCCCACTGGAGGCCAGGCCAAGCAGGGTGAAGTAGCTGTCCCAGTAATACACTTCGCGGAAGCGCCCGCCTGGCACCACATAGGGTTTGGGCAGCGGCAGCAGCGAACCGCGCGGGTCCACCGTCTGGGTGGTGCGGGTCAGCACCGGCCACAGGCCCTCGATATGGGCGCGCAGGGTCTCGCCTGCGGGCGGCACGTAGGCCGCACCTTCGACGGGCGCCGTGAAGTTCGCGGCGACAAACGCCTCCAGCGAGAAGCCCGGCTGCATCCGCTCAAGTTGCCACTTGTCCAGGATCACCCGGGGATCGGCCGTGGGAACGGCGTCCGCGAAGGTCTTCTGGTCCTTGAACAGGTGCGCGCCCTGGACCTGCTGGAACAGCGGCTGCCATTGCTGGTCCGGTGGCGCGGGCGGTGGCGCCGGGGCGGCTGATTCGGCCGCCGTCGGGGCAATACACAACAGGGAGGCAAACAGCAGGCTGGCCAGGCGGGTGCAGGGGCGCATGGGGCTCTCCAAAGGGCAACGGGCCCACTGTAGGGCCGGACGCGTCAACGCCCGGTGCCCCGAACGTCAAGCAGGCCGGGCGTTGCCGGGGCAGGGGTGCCCGCAATTGACCACCTGCGCCGCGCACCTTAGAATTGCCTGCTCAGCCGGAATAGCTCAGTTGGTAGAGCGGCGCATTCGTAATGCGTAGGTCGTAGGTTCGATTCCTATTTCCGGCACCAGATGCAGCGAAATGCCCCGGCCTTGGTCGGGGCTTTTTGTTTGCAGTGTTTCGACTCCTATCGGGATGAGGTCGGAATCGGTCCCTGCACAAACGCAAAGTCGCATTTGACCGGTCGAACGCGCCGCGTTCCCTGAAGTCAACGGGGGTGGTTGACTGTTAGGCCCGCCTGACATAGTATCCCGGCCAACAGAGCCAAATCCCCTCCTGACCCAGCGTCAGTGACGGTTTGGCCTTTTTTTTGCCTGAAAATCGGATCACCGGGACGTGACAGAAGCCGAGAAACCCACCATTGCGGTAAAGCCGTTCAAGGACTATCCCGATCTGGTCGACATCCTTGAATCGAGAGGGATGATCATCGGCGACAGAGACAGGGCGATACGTAAGATCGCACAGGTAGGCTATTACCATCTGTCGGGTTATTGGCACTCTTCCCGGCGTTTCTGGATAGAGCGCCACGAGCGGGGAAAAGTATTTCATCAGCTTGATGAGTTTCAGGCCCATACTTCATTCGAGGCCGTGTTCCAGTTCTACCTGATGGATAAATCGCTCAGGATGCTGATGGGAGATGCATTGGAGCGCATCGAGATCCATCTGCGGACCATCATTTCGCATGAATTGGGGCGACATGATCCTCTTGCCCATCTGAATCGTGCCAACGTCGTGAAGTCGGCGTTGGTGGCAAGACCGGGCGACCCCGCGGGCACGCTGCCGCTGTATGCGGGCTGGTTGGCGCGGCACGAAAAGTTGATAACGCAGAGTCACGAGGAAAGCATCCGTTCGCATCTCAAGGCGAACAAGCCAATGCCGATATGGGTTGCCAGCGAAGCGTGGGACTTCGGAGCGATCTCAAAGTTTTACAGCATATTGAGCCCAAATCACCAAGACAGCATCTGCGCACGCCTTGGCATCGTCGAGAGAAATGTTGTCGACAACTGGTTGATCAATTTGAATGTTGTGCGGAACCGCTGCGCGCATCACGCACGCTTGTGCAATCGGCCCAATCCGCGGGTACTCATGCTGCCTCGACGTGGCTATTTCAATGAGCTGCGTCTGGATCAGCGAGCGAAGGAGCGCTTCTACGGATTGATCGCGGTAGTCTGGTATCTGTTGAAGGCGATCGGGCCTGGCTCCCAGTGGTTGGCAAAGGTCGCGGATGTGATCGACGCGATGCCGCGCTTGCCCGGTCTGACGCCAAAGTCCATGGGCTTCCCTGACGAGGGTTTTCCGCGAGGCAAGTTTCCGATTACTTCAGGCCCAAGCGTAGTAGAGCCTGGGCTGGACCACGTCTGTGCTGCCACGCTGGAGGCGTTCGCTGTTTCGCGGGAGACGATCCTTGCATTTTCAGACAGTCCAAACGCATCTGAAACGAGGAAGCGCTTCGCGGACGGTATGCTGGACCTGATGACGGATATCTGAGCCAAACCACATTTTCAGTCAGAACATCGGAGTAGAACCCGTACGTGATGCAGTGTATGCGTTGCACCGGCTGAGCACCTTCGTCAGCCACGCGTGACTTACGGCACTACAGGGTGCCTATGCGTGTAGCCATGCTGCAGCGGCATTCATTGGAAGAAGTGCTCATGACCGCAGTCCGCGTATTGTTCTTCGCCATGACTCTGGCGCTGGTCGTCCCCGGCATGGCCCGCGCGACCACGGCCTCCGAAGCGGTCGCCAATGTCGAGCGCAATGCCCGCGCGGCGCATTCTGATGCCGTGCTCCTGAGGCAAGACGGAAAGAAACTGCTTGAGCTCAAGCCGGCCGCAGGACAGGAGCGGGTTCACCTGATGTCGGCGACCAAGTCTGTGCTGGCATTCGCCATCGTCCTGCTGCTGGACGATGAAAAACTTGCCTCCATCGACGAACCGGTCAGCAGCCTTTACCCCGAGTGGAAACAGGGGCGAAAGAAGGACATCACGGTACGCATGTTGCTTGACCACACCTCCGGCCTGCAGAACGTGGCAAACGCCGGCCAGGAGCTGGAAGGTGCGCCGGACCTGGTCAAGCTGGCGCTTGCCGCGGAACTGAGCGGCGAGCCGGGTGCCGTGTTTTCTTACAACAACAAAGCCACCAACCTGCTGCCTGGCATCGTCCAGCATCTGGCAGGGCAGCCGGTGGATGTCTACCTGGCATCAAGGCTGTTCGAGCCATTGGGCATCACGCAGTACGAGTGGATGAAGGACGACGCCGGCACGCCCTTGGGCATGGCAGGCTTGTCACTGAGCGCGCCGGATCTGGCAGCGATCGGGCAGATGCTGCTCGACCGCGGTGTAACCCCGCTCGGGAAGCGGGTGCTCAGCGAGCAATCGGTTGCGTTGCTCATGGCAGAAAGCGCGCGCTCGGCGGACGTGGGGCTGTTGTGGTGGCGAATACCCGCCTCGGAGCGATACCAGGCGAACGAGCGGATGAGCGGCGTGCTTGCCCAGCATGGTGTCAGCGCCCCGGTCCAGCAGGCACTATTGGCTACCCAAGGCAGGGTATTCGACAGCAAGGCCGCATTGATCGCCTTCCTGGCCGAGAGTCTGGGTCCCGACTGGCCGCAGCAGTACGGCAGCGAGGTCACCGGTCGCGGGCTCAAACTCGGCGATCTGTTCGATATCCAGCGTGGCCCGACCGTTGCCTACGCTGCCAACGGCTACCTTGGGCAATATCTGGTGATCGTTCCGGACAAGCGATTGGTGGCGGTGCGCTTGATCCATCAGCGCGACAGCCACACGGCGCCGGTGGACGATTACGCATCGTTTACTGCAGACGTCCTGAAGGTGGCCAGTACCCTGCGGTGAACCGCGCCATCAAATCCCTCAGAGAATATCGGCCTCGCGCGCGGCATGCTTGAATCGTTGTCGGCCGAACCGGCAGCCCTGCATCAGGCGAATGCCGAGATCGGACAGGCAACGCGCATCGATATCCAGCGGGTCGCACAGGGTTGTGATGGTTCGTACGCGATGCGTCGGTCGTAGCCTGTGCTAATGGGGCAGAGCGTTCTGCCGTCCAGCGTCACAGGTTGAGACAGGCGATGTCGTCACCCACGCCGGTGTACAACCAGCAATGTTCCTTGCCCAAAGCCAACCTGCAACTGCCGCAGGTAGCCACCCACGAATCCCGCGATTACTGCGCCCGCAGCGAGACGTGCCAAGCGGAGCGCGCCAGGCGCATGGGCGCGCAACCAAGGCAGCGTTGCAGCCATCTGCGCGCCCAGCAACAGCACCAGCACATCCAGGCCCACGGCATCCAGCACTGGAACCAGGGGCAGCAGCTGCGGGTTGCATGCCATCAGCACGATCAGCACGGTGGTTGCGGCGGTCAGTAGTCTGGCGCGTGACAGGGGGCGCATGATGGATATTCTCCGGGGCGGCATTCTGGTTTACTGGGGATCACGTCTGGCCAAGGCTACCCCATGAAGACCGCCGTTTTCAGTGCCCGTCCCTACGACCGCCATTTTCTGGATGAGGTCAATGCCCGCGACCATGCGGGGCAGGGCTTCGAGCTGGCCTACTTCGATGTGGCGCTGGATGGGTCGACCGCCGCGCTAGCCAAGGGCTTCGATGCCGTCTGCGTGTTCGTCAATGACCGCCTGGATACGCCGGTCCTGCAGGCCCTGCACGCGCATGGCGTGCGGGCGGTGCTGCTGCGCTGTGCGGGGTTCAACAATGTGGATATCGCGGCTGCGGAGAAGCTGGGTCTTTTCGTGGCGCGGGTGCCGGCGTACTCGCCCGAAGCCGTGGCCGAGCACGCGCTGGCACTGATCATGACCCTCAATCGGCAGACCCACCGCGCCTACAACCGGGTGCGCGAGGGCAACTTCATGTTGGATGGGCTGCTGGGCCGTACGCTGCATGGCAAGACGGCGGGAATCGTGGGTACCGGCAAGATCGGTCTGGCGACGGCGCGCATTCTTGAAGGCATGGGCTGCACGGTGCTGGGCTTCGATCCGTACCCGTCACCGGCATTCGATGCCTTCGGCGAAAGCGTATCGCTCGAAACGCTGCTTGCCCGTTCGGACATCGTCTCCCTGCATTGCCCGCTTACCCCGCAGACCCATCACCTGATCAACGAGGAATCGTTGGGGCTGATGAAGCCCGGCGCGATGCTGGTCAATACCTCGCGCGGCGCGTTGGTCAACACCGATGCGGTGGTGCGCGCGCTGAAGTCGCGGCATCTCGGCCACCTGGCCATTGATGTGTACGAGCAGGAAAGCGCGCTGTTCTTCCAGGATCTGTCTGGCGAGATCATCGATGATGATCTCTTCCAGCGCCTGATGACCTTCCCGAATGTGCTGGTCACTGGGCACCAGGGTTTCTTTACCGTTGAGGCGCTGCAGGAGATCTGCAGCATCACCCTGCGCAACCTGTGCGATTTCGCCAGTGGGGCGGAATGCCAGAACAGGGTGGTGGCTGCCTAGGCTGGCCCTGCAGGGCTCAGGCCAGCTTGTCGGGACACGTAGCAACCATCGTCGCGCTGTTCTGCACCGGTACCCAGGAGCGTGAACTGCCGTTTCGCGTGGTTTCCATGTACTTCTCTGTCACCTGGTAGACACGGAGGTAGCCACTTTTGGTTCCGCACCACTGGCTTACCCGGGTCGATCCCGGCTGCCACCGCGCATCCGTGGTTTTCGGCGGGTAGGAGAACTGCTCGATAAGGCCAGTAATGCCGGGCTGTTTGATGGCGTCCAGATACTGGATGCCTGCGGCACGTGCCTCGGTGGATTCCGAGGCGGCCATCGTCTGGAAGGTCGTGGTAAGCCGTTCGACAAAGGACGCCCTGTCGACGTCCGTTGAAACCTGAGTTACTGCGAGCGAGGTCTGTTCAACCGGTGCGGCTGCCGTGGCTGCCTCCGGAATAGAGGCCAGCAGAATCGTTCCAATCAATAGAGAGTTGCCAATCAACTTTACGTTCATTGAGACTTCCTGGTGTCTGGACGCGGGAACGGCAGCTCGGACGCTAGGTCAGTAACCGGGGGCTGTCAAATGGTCCCCGGTTACCGATCTTCCACTTCGACATACCGCACGACGGGCTTCTTGGGATTCTCGTGGACGGGCGGATCGTCGTTCCAAAGCGGGCGCAGGAGAATCTGGCCGGGAGTGGCTTCGATTCGTACGTGCACGCCCACCTCGAAGCCGAACTTGCGCAGCCAGGCCCCGCGCAGGGTGACCATGGGGTAGGGGCCGAAGTGGTCGCGGTCGTGCTCGCCCAGCTGGGGCACGGCGCGTACGTTGTGGTGATAGCTGGGGGTGTAGCGGGGTGTGCAGCGGGGTAGCAGCAGGACGACTTCGTCTTCGTCTTCGGGCCACTGGACGGGTTTGGGTTTCATCTTCGCTCCTCCAACAGGGAATGGCCCTCGCCGGTGAGGGCGAGGGCGTCGGGAGGTCAAAACCGTGCAAGTCATACGGCGGGCATATTCCCCGTGAAGGGTCTTGTATTAGCCGCCCTCCCGACATGGGACACCACTATTTTCGACTTGCGGAGTTTTGAGCTCCGGGGAGAACCTTGCCCATCGATGATGAAGACGCGAAATCGATTGTGTCTGTTGGGTTTGCGATTTCAGTAGGCTGTATCTACTGGTTGTCGGGTGTGGCACGGAAACGCGGGAATTGCGGCGTTCGTGTGTGAGCCAGGGCACAAAAATTGTTGGGTGCCGACGTGCATCATTTGGTTTGGAAGGTGTTTCGGCGCGTCGTAATCGGTCCGGTGGGTGCCGCGTGCTGGGTATGGCGGGCAAGATCAAGAGCGGTTTTGATCAGTTTTCATGCGTTACCGGGTGTGGGTGGTGCAAGGGCAGTCGTTTGGGAGCCGACCCTACGGCGCCGACGGCCCGGTTTCCGACGGCCGTGTGCCCGGCCCGGCAGTCCGGTGTTCGTTCGCGGTGTACCCGGCGGCGCGCGAGGGCGGGTTCGGGTGGGGCGGGCGGCCGGGGAGGGCCGGTGGTGCCGATTACTGCCGTGAACGATTCATGTCTATACATGATGCCCAAGCTGTGCCGATCCGGGCGGTCTGCGCGCAGTGCGACAACGTGTCGCAGCCATTTGCAGGCCTTTCCTGCGCCAGATCATTGTCAATGCCTTTCTTAAATGGTGCGTGACGGCATAAAATTAGGGGGCTGACATGAACGTCCTCCGTGCCGCCCCCCTGGGACCGGTACACCCGGCTTTGGCTGGCGGGGCGCGCGTGAGAAGGCATTCCCTACGCAATTGGATCGACCGATGATTCCGTTGAAATCCCTTGGGCGCTGGCTGCGCCCGGGCCTGCTGTTCGCGTTGTCCGTGTTCTTGACGGGCTGCAGCTCGGCCATTCTGGCCCCGAAAGGCCAGGTCGGCCATGACCAGAAGACCCTTCTGATCACGGCCACCGTGCTGATGCTGCTGGTCGTCGTGCCGGTCATCATCATGACCCTCGCCTTCGCCTGGAAGTACCGTGCCAGCAACACCAAGGCCCGTTACGAGCCGAAGTGGTCGCACTCCACCGCGATCGAAGTGGTCGTCTGGTCGATCCCGTGCATGATCGTGCTGGTGCTGGCGGTGCTGACCTGGCGCTCCTCGCACTCGCTGGATCCGTACCGTCCGCTCGAGTCCGAGGCCAAGCCGGTGGTGATTGAAGCCATTTCGCTGGACTGGAAGTGGTTGTTCATCTACCCGGAAGAGAACATCGCGACGGTCAACGAAATCACCTTCCCGGTGAACACCCCGCTGAACTTCAAGATCACGTCCGATACGGTGATGAATGCCTTCTTCATCCCGCACCTGGGGAGCATGATCTACTCGATGACGGGGATGGAGACCAAGCTCCACCTGATCGCCAACGAGACCGGCACCTTCCCGGGCATGTCCTCGCACTACAGCGGCGCGGGCTTCAGCAAGATGCATTTCGACGCCAACTCGGTAACCGAAGCCGAATACCAGGCGTGGCTGGCCAAGGTGCGTGCGCAGAGCACCCCGATGGACCAGGCCGCCTTTGGCACGCTGGCGGCCGACAAGAACCACGACTGGCATCCGGTGACCTACTTCGGTACCACCGAAACCGGTCTGTTCGATTGGGTGGTCGCCCGCCACATGGGTGACAACCAGCACTACGGCATGGACCACAAGGCCATGGACCACAAGGGGATGTCGCACGGTGCCGCTGGCGAAAGCCACGAAGGCCACGACATGCCGGCCGCTGCCCATGAAGGCCACGACGCAGCGGCGGCTCCGGCCGACGCCGCGGCTGCCGACCATGCCGAACACACCGCAGACGAGCACGCCGCCGCCGGTCACGCCGGTCACGCAGGCTCGGGAGAATAAGCATGAATCTGTTGGGTAAACTGACATTCGCTGACATCCCGCACGACCCGATCATCATCACCACGCTGATCGGCGCGGGGATCGGTGGCCTGCTCGTGCTGGCCCTGATCACCAAGTTCAAGTTGTGGGGCTATCTCTGGAAAGAGTGGTTCACCTCGGTCGACCACAAGAAGATCGGCGCGATGTACCTCATCGTCGCCTTCGTCATGCTGCTGCGCGGCTTCGCCGACGCCATCATGATGCGTGTCCAGCAGGCCACTGCCGCCGGCGGTGCCGAAGGCTTCCTGCCGCCGCACCACTACGACCAGATCTTCACCGCCCACGGCGTGATCATGATCTTCTTCGTGGCGATGCCGCTGATCACCGGCCTGATGAACGTGGTGGTGCCGCTGCAGATCGGCGCGCGCGACGTGGCCTTCCCGTTCGTCAACTCGCTCAGCTTCTGGCTGTTCGTGGCGGGCGCGGGCCTGGTGATGATCTCGCTGGGTGTGGGTGAGTTCGCGCAGACCGGTTGGCTGGCCTTCCCGCCTTTGTCGGGCAAGGAGTTCAGTCCAGGGGTAGGTGTCGACTACTACATCTGGGGCCTGCAGGTTGCAGGCCTGGGCACCACACTGAGCGGTATCAACTTCTTCATCACCATCTTGAAGATGCGTACCCCGGGCATGAAGCTGATGCACATGCCGGTGTTCACCTGGACCGCGCTGGTCACCAACGTGCTGATCATCGCCGCCTTCCCGGTGCTGACCGTCACCTTGGTGCTGCTGACCCTGGACCGTTACCTGGGCACGCACTTCTTCACCAATGACGGTGGCGGCAACGCCATGCTGTACATCAACCTGATCTGGATCTGGGGTCACCCGGAAGTCTATATCCTGGTGCTGCCGGCCTTCGGCGTGTTCTCCGAAGTGATCGCCACGTTCTCGCGCAAGGCGCTGTTCGGCTACAAGGGCATGGTCTACGCCACGGCCACCATCGGCGTGCTGTCGTTCATCGTGTGGCTGCACCACTTCTTCACCATGGGTTCGGGTGCCAACGTCAATGCCTTCTTCGGCATCACGACGATGATCATCTCCATTCCCACCGGCGTGAAGATCTTCAACTGGCTGTTCACCATGTTCCGCGGCCGCGTGCAGTTCACCAGCCCGGTGCTGTGGACGATCGGCTTCATGGTCACCTTCACCATCGGCGGCATGACCGGCGTGATGCTGGCGATCCCGGCCATCGATTTCGTGCTGCACAACAGCCTGTTCCTGATCGCGCACTTCCACAACGTCATCATCGGCGGCGTGGTGTTCGGCATGTTCGCCGGCATCACCTACTGGTGGCCCAAGATGTTCGGCTTCCGCCTCAATGAGTTCTGGGGCAAGGCCGCGTTCTGGTGCTGGTTCATCGGCTTCTACGTGGCCTTCATGCCGCTGTACATCCTGGGCTTCATGGGCATGACCCGCCGCATGCAGAGCTACCCGAACCCGGAATACCAGCCGCTGCTGGTCATTGCGATGCTCGGTGCGTTCATCATCGGCGCCGGCATCCTGTGCCACATCATCCAGGTGGCCGTGTCGATCCGCGACCGCAAGAAGACCGCCGACCTGACCGGCGATCCGTGGGACGCCCGTACGCTGGAGTGGGAAACCTCTTCGCCGCCGTCGTTCTACAACTTCGGTTCGCTGCCCAAGGTCACCGAGCTGGACGATTTCTGGGAACGCAAGCAGCGTGGTGAGGCGTGGGAACGCCCGGTGAAGTACACCGACATCCACATGCCGCGCAACACCGGCACCGGTGTGGTGATTGGTGCCTTCAGCCTGGTGTTCGGCTTCGCGATGATCTGGCACATCTGGTGGCTGGCCATCATTGGCCTGGTCGGCATGATCGGTACCTTCATCTGGCGCACCTTCGACAAGGACGTGGATTACTACGTGCCGGCTGCCGAAGTGGAGCGGATTGAAAATGAGCACCGCCGTCACCTGCAGGCGCAGGGTCTGGTGAAATCGGAGTTGCAGGCATGAGCAGCACTATCGCCAACACCGTGAACCACGGGCACGCCGCGCACGCGGCGGCCCATGGCCATGACGACCACGAGCACCACGACACCGGCGAGAACACCGTTTTCGGTTTCTGGGTGTACCTGATGAGCGACTGCCTCATCTTCGCCAGCCTGTTCGCGACCTTTATCGTGCTGGCCGGCGGCACCAACGGTGGCCCGGGTCCGAAGGACCTGTTCGACCTGACCTTCGTTGCGTGGGAAACCACGCTGCTGCTGGTGTCCTCGCTGACGTTCGGCCTGGGCATGATCGCCCTGCACAAGCACAAGGTTGGCCAGATGTACCTGTGGCTGGCCCTGACCTGGCTGCTGGGCTTCGGCTTCATGGTCATGGAAGTGTGGGAGTTCAACCACCTCATCCATGAGGGCTTCGGTCCGGACCACAGTGCGTTCCTGTCGGCGTTCTTCGCGCTGGTGGGCACCCACGGCCTGCACGTGAGCGCCGGCCTGCTCTGGCTGCTGATCATGTTCATCCAGATCAAGCAGAACGGCCTGACCCCGACCAACAAGACCCGCATGGCGTGCCTGAGCCTGTTCTGGCACTTCCTGGACCTGATCTGGATCGGCGTGTTCTCCGTCGTCTACCTGAAGGGAGCGCTGTAATGGCACATGACAATCACGCACACGACCACGGTCATGGCGCCGCTGGCGAAAGCCACGGCAGCGTCAAGTCGTACCTGGTGGGTTTCCTGTTGGCTGCGGTGCTCACCATCATTCCGTTCTGGGCGGTGATGAAGGGCGGGCTGCCGGTGTTCACCACCGGTGTGATCATCGTGGTGGCGGCGATCCTGCAGATCTTCGTGCACCTGATCTTCTTCCTGCACCTGAACCGCTCGTCGGAACAGCGCTGGAACGTCAGCGCGGCGGCCTTCACCGTGGTGGTGATCGGCATCATCGTCGCCGGCACGCTGTGGGTCATGCACAACATGAACGTGCACATGATGCATTGACGTCTGCGGACGTCATGCATGCAGAAAGGCCACCTTCGGGTGGCCTTTTTGCTGGGCGGCCGCTGCCGGCGGGCGAACCGCGTCTCGGTTGTTGCGACGCGGCTCGGCTATCCTGCCGCACAGACGACGAGATGGAAGTGGACATGGCCAAGCGGCTTACCGCCTACGTGTGCAGCGAATGCGGCGCGGAATACAGCAAGTGGCAGGGGCAGTGCACCGAGTGCGGCGCCTGGAACGTGCTGAGCGAGATCACGCTGGAAAGCGCGACGGCCGCCAAGTCACCGGCGGCGCGCCGCTCGGGCTGGGCCGGCAAGGTCGATGCACCGAAGATCATGGCGCTCAAGGACGTGCAGCAGACCGAACACCTGCGGGTGAGCACCGGCATCGGCGAGTTCGACCGCGTGCTCGGTGGCGGCCTGGTGGAAGGCGCGGTGGTGCTGGTGGGCGGCGATCCGGGCATCGGCAAATCCACCCTGCTGCTGCAGGCGGTGGCGAAGATGGCAGCGACACTCCCGGTGCTGTACATCACCGGCGAGGAATCGCTGTCGCAGGTGGCCGGCCGCGCGGTGCGGCTGGACCTGCCGCTGGACAACGTCAACGCACTGGCCGAAACCCAGGTGGAAGCAATCCTGCAGCACGCCAGCGCGGCGCGGCCGAAGCTGATCGTGGCCGACTCCGTGCAGACGCTGTGGACCGAATCGCTGACCGCCGCCCCGGGCTCGGTGAGCCAGGTGCGCGAGAGTGCCGCACGGCTGGTGCGCTTTGCCAAGGAAACCGGCACGGCCGTGTTCCTGGTCGGGCACGTGACCAAGGAGGGCGGCATTGCCGGCCCACGCGTGCTCGAGCACATGGTGGATGCGGTGCTGTATTTCGAAGGCGAGAGCGGCAGCCGCTTCCGCCTGCTGCGCGCGTTCAAGAACCGCTTCGGCGCGGTGAACGAGCTGGGCGTGTTCGCGATGGGCGAGAAGGGATTGAAGGAAGTGTCCAACCCTTCGGCAATCTTCCTGTCCGGCGGCAGCACCCGTCAGCCGGGCAGCTGCGTGATGGTCACCCGTGAAGGCACCCGGCCGCTGCTGGTGGAAGTGCAGGCGCTGGTGGATGCCTCGCCGCTGTCCAACCCACGCCGGGTGGCGGTGGGCCTGGAGCAGAACCGGCTGGCGATGCTGCTGGCGGTGCTGCACCGCCACGGCGGCGTGCTGGTGGGCGACCAGGACGTGTTCGTGAACGTGGTGGGCGGTATCCGTGTGCAGGAAACCGCTGTGGACCTGCCGGTGCTCCTGGCGGTGCTGTCCTCGCTGCAGGACCGGCCGCTGGCGGAGAAGACGATTGCCTTTGGCGAAGTGGGCCTCTCCGGCGAGATCCGCCCGGTGCCGAACGGCGAGGATCGCCTGCGCGAAGCAGCCACGCATGGTTTCAAGCGCGCCATCGTGCCGAAGGCGAACGCGCCGAAGACCGGGAGTGTGAAGGGGATGGAGGTGATCGCAGTGGAGCGATTGTCCGAGGCCATCGACGCGATCTGAGGTGGTGAATCAGGTGCCGGCAGTTCTCATCGGTCGGCGAACCCCGTTGGTAGGATCGGTTCCCGAACGATCGCACTTGGTGTTGATCGGTGCTGGGACGCATGACCTCTACCAGAGAGGCGCCCTTCGTTCCGGGGTCATGCGTTACTGGACGTTGCACGCTCCATGGCAGTGGTGCTCCTTCGCATCCTGCGAACGCACCACTTGTGCATCCATGCACGTCGTCGTTTGGGAACCGCCCCTACCAACAGCGTCCCGCCTTACCGCGTATGCCCGAACACCAGTTCAATCGCGAACTGGCTGCCAAAAAACGCCAGCAGCAGCAGCGCCATCGCCGTCAGCGTCCAATGCACCGCTTTGGCGCCCCGCCAGCCATACCGGCGGCGGCCGATCAGCAGGGTGCCGAACACGATCCACGACAGCACGCTCAGCACCGTCTTGTGCACCAGCTTCTGCGCCAGCAGGTCATCCACAAACAGCACGCCGGTGACCAGGGTCAGGGTGAGCAGTGCAAAGCCCACCGCGATTACCCGGAACAGCAGCGATTCCAGGTCCGCCAGCGGCGGCAGGGCGCGCAGCCACGGGCGGAAATCGCGGCGGCGCAGGGCGCGTTCCTGCAGCCACAGCATGATTGCCAGCAGCGCGGCCACGCTCAGGGTGGCGTAGGCCAGCAGCGCCATCCAGGCGTGGGTGGCCAGCTGCCAGCCCAGCGGGCGGCTCGGCGCATGCCCGTAGCCGTGATAGACGCACAGCACCGCGGCGGCCATCGGGAACACCAGCACGCCCAGCGCGGCCATGCGCCCGCGCGCGGCCACCAGCGAGGTCAGCCAGGCCATGCCGAGACCCACCAGCGACAGCGCCGCGAAGAAGTGCATGTCCGGCCCGCCGCTGGTGTGCATGGCCACCAGCGCGTGGTAACTGCCATGCAGGACCATGGCCGGAAGCGCCGGCCACAGCCAGGTGGGCGTGCGGGCGGCGTCATCGCGCACCACCGCGCGCACCAGCAGGGCGGTGGCGGCCAGGTAGAGCAGGGTCGCGATGAGAACGATTGTCATCGTGTCAGTTTCGCACACCACGGGCCGGTAGTGCCGGGCTCTGCCCGGCAACGCGGACCCCGGCCGAACCGAAGGAGCACCTGCGGGACCCGCTATACTGTAGATCTCATTGTCTTTCGTTCTGAACAGGTTGCCTCCATGTTCGAGTCCCTGACCCAGCGCCTCTCCGGCACCATCGAGCGGCTGCGTGGCCGCGGTCGCCTCACCGAGGAAAACATCCGCGAGGCCACCCGCGAAGTCCGCATCGCGCTGCTGGAGGCCGACGTCGCCCTGCCGGTTGTGCAGGCGCTGGTCGAGCGCATCAAGGTGCGCGCGGTCGGTCAGGAAGTGCTCAAGTCGCTGACCCCGGGCCAGGCGCTGATCAAGGTGGTGCGCGACGAGCTCACCGCCGTGATGGGCTCGGCCGCCTCGGACCTGAACCTCAATGTGCCGGCCCCGGCCATCATCCTGATGGCCGGCCTGCAGGGTGCGGGCAAGACCACTACGGTGGGCAAGCTGGCCAAGCACCTGAAGGAAAAGCGCAAGAAGAAGGTGATGGTGGTGTCGGCCGACGTCTACCGTCCGGCCGCGATCGAGCAGCTCAAGACCCTGGCCGCCCAGGCCGGCGTGCTGTTCTTCCCGTCCAGCGCCGACCAGAAGCCCGACGCCATCGTGCGCGCGGCCATCGATGATGCGCGCAGGTCGTTCGTGGACGTGCTGCTGGTCGATACCGCCGGCCGCCTGGCCATCGACGAAGCGATGATGGCCGAGATCAAGGCCCTGCACGCGGCGGTCAACCCGGCCGAAACGCTGTTCGTGGTCGATGCCATGACCGGCCAGGACGCGGCCAATACCGCCAAGGCCTTCGGTGAAGCGCTGCCGCTGACCGGCGTGGTGCTGACCAAGACCGACGGCGACGCCCGTGGCGGTGCCGCGCTGAGCGTGCGTTACATCACCGGCAAGCCGATCAAGTTCGTCGGCGTCAGCGAAAAGCTCGACGGCCTGGACGTGTTCCACCCGGACCGTATCGCCAGCCGCATCCTGGACATGGGCGACGTGCTGTCGCTGGTGGAACAGGTCGAGCAGCAGGTCGACAAGGACAAGGCGCAGAAGCTGGCCGAGAAGGTCGCCAAGGGCAAGAAGTTCGACCTGAACGACATGCGCGACCAGCTGGAGCAGATGCAGAACATGGGCGGCATCGGCGGCCTGATGGACAAGCTGCCGGGCCTGGGCCAGATCCCCGAGCACCTCAAGCAGCAGGTCAGCCAGGGCAAGGAAGTGCCGCGCATGATCGCCATCATCAATTCGATGACCAGGAAGGAACGCCGCAACCCGGGCCTGCTCAACGGCTCGCGCCGCGCCCGCATCGCGCGCGGTTCCGGCCTGACCCCGGCCGACGTCAACAAGCTGATGAAGCAGTACCAGCAGATGGAAAAGATGATGAGCAAGATGGCCGGCGGCGGCATGAAGGGCATGATGCGCAGCATGAAGGGCATGAAGGGCATGATGGGCGCCATGGGTGGCCGCGGCGGCCTGCCCTTCCGCTGAGCCCGCGCCACGCGCGTCATGGCCGGGATGGCGATGACGCGTAGGGACACGCCATGCGTGTCAACGGAACCCTGAGCGTAGACTGTAATCAGTCGACCCCAAGGTACGCCGCATGACCGACCCGCGAATCCTGGAACGCGCCGACAGTTTCTGTCGGCGTTTTTCATTGCAGACACCCATCCTGCTCGCGCCCATGGCCGGCGCCTGCCCGGTGCTGCTTTCCGCCGTACTGGCCAACGCAGGCAGCATGGGCGCCATGGGTGCGGTGCTGTCGCAGCCGCAGGACATCGTGGCGTGGATGGACGCGTTCCGCGCCCAGTCCAGCGGCCCGGCGCAGGTCAATGTGTGGATTCCCGATCCTGCGCCCGAGCGCGATGCCGCTGCTGAAGCCGCCAGCCGGGCGTTCCTTGCGCAGTGGGGGCCGGCAGTACCGGCCGATGCCGGCGATGCCGGCCCGGCCGATTTCGACGCCCAGTTCGATGCCTTGATCGCTGCAACGCCCGCAGTGGCCTCGACCATCATGGGCGTCTTCAGCGCCTCCCAGGTGCAGCGCCTGAAGAGCGCCGGCATCGCCTGGTTCGCCTGCGCTACCACGTTGGCCGAAGCACTGGCCGCCGAGGCAGCGGGCGCGGATGCGGTGGTCGCGCAGGGCTTCGAGGCCGGTGGCCATCGTGGCGCCTTCGATCCGGCGGCTGCCGAGCGCCAGCTGGTCGGCCTGTTCGCACTGCTGCCACGCCTGGCCGACCGCCTGCGGGTGCCGGTGATCGCAGCAGGCGGCATCGCGGACGGGCGCGGCATTGCCGCTGCCTTGATGCTCGGCGCCAGCGCGGTGCAGATCGGCACTGCGTTTCTGCGCACGCCCGAGTGTGCGATTGATCCGGCGTGGTCGCGGGCGCTGGCTGCAGCTGAGCCTGAAGACACCTGGCCGACCCGTGCCTTCAGCGGCCGCCTGGGTCGTGGCCTGGCGACGCCCTATGTGCGTGCGGCGGCCGACCCGACCGCGCCGTCGCCGCGCCCGTACCCGGTGCAGCGTGGCCTGACCGCGCCGATGCGGGCCCAGGCCAACCGCGAGCACCGCATTGATGCGATGCAGGCGTGGGCGGGGCAGTCTGCGTGGATGGCGCCGGACAAGCCGGCCGCCGACGTGCTGCAGGCGCTGTGGTCCGGCGCGCGCGGGTTGCTGGGATGAGCGTGTACTGCAACGGCCACCGCGCCAGCGCCGATGAGCTGGCGGCCGCGCTGGTGAACTACGGTCATTTCACCTCGCTGCAGGTGCGTGGCGGTGCAGTGCAGGGACTCGATCTGCACCTGCGGCGGCTGCGCCAGGGCACCGAAGAACTGTTCGGCAGCCGCCTGGAGGGCACCCAGGTGCAGGCATGGATGCAGGTGGCGCTGCAGGCCGAGGGCGTCACCGACGCATCGCTGCGGGTGACGGTGTTTTCCCGCGCGTTCGATTTCCGCCAGCCCTTGCAGCCGGTGCCGGTGGATGTGCTGGTGGCGGTGGCGCCACCTGCGTCCGCACCTGCATCGCCGCGGCGCATTTGCAGCGTGCGGTACCAGCGCGAGCTGCCTCATCTGAAGCACGTGGGTACGTTCCCGTTGTTTGAGCACCGCCGCCAGGCCCTGCAGGCGGGTTTCGACGATGCCCTGTTCGCGGATGCGCAGGGGCTGGTCAGCGAAGGCACCACCTGGAACGTGGCATTCGCGCGCGACGGCAGGGTGGTCTGGCCGCAGGCGCCGGCGCTGCGCGGCACCCATGAGCGGCTGCTGCAGGCGGGGTGGGGCGGCGAGCTGCAGCTGGCGCCGGTGCGGTTGGACGATCTGGCGGGGTTTGATGCGGCCATTGCCTGCAATGCGGCAGGGGTGTGGCCGATCGGAAGGGTCGATGGGGCGGTGCTGCCGGCGTCGGAGGCGTTGTGCCAACGGGCAAAGGCGGTGTTGATGCAGGTGCCTTGGGATTCCTTGGCGGTTTGAGACCGCTTGGGCCGGCCAACGGCCGGCGCTACCGGTGTTCAGGCACGCCGACATTCCGGCATTCCGGCAGTGCGTCCCTCGGTAGCGCCGGCCGTTGGCCGGCCCAGGCGATGTCCGCAACTTCGTCAAGGCGCGCCAAGCAGCCCATTCAGGTTCATCCGCCCCAGCAGGCTTGGAATGCCCCGGCCCCGCCGCTATAATCGCCGGCTTACCGCGCCATCCTGGCGACTGGGCAATAGAGGAAGCAACACCATGGTCAAGATTCGACTGACCCGCGGCGGCGCCAAGAAGCGTCCGTTCTACCACATCATCGTGACCGACTCGCGCAGCGCGCGCGACGGCCGCAACATCGAGCGCGTGGGTTACTACAACCCGGTTGCCCAGGGCGCCGAAGCCCGCATCGTGCTGGATATCCCGAAGGTCGACGCATGGGTTGCCAACGGCGCCCAGCTGACCGACAAGGTTCGCAACCTGTACAAGGAAGCGACCAAGGCCCAGGCCGCTGCGGCCTGATCCTGAAGGGCCGCGCCTGACGCGGCCCACCGGTCTATTCAGATGAAAGATACCGAGCGCCGCATCCTGCTGGGCAGGATTGTCGGCGCTTTTGGTGTGCGAGGCGAGATAAAGCTCGAGTCCTGGACCGAGCCGCGTACCGCCATCTTCAACTATCAGCCCTGGATCCTGCGCTCGCCCGCCGGCCAGGAGAGCACCCTCACCGGCGCGCGCGGACGTCAGTCCGGCAAGCACCTGGTAGCGGTGTTTCCCGATATCACCGACCGCGACGTGGTCGAGTCGATGTACGGGACCGAAGTCTATGTAGCACGCAGCGCACTGCCGCCGCCGAAGGCCGACGAGTATTACTGGGTCGACCTGGAAGGTTTACGGGTGCGTACCGTTGATGGCGTCGAACTGGGGCGGGTTTCGCACCTGTTCTCGACCGGCTCCAACGACGTGGTGGTGGTACAGGGCGACCGTGAGCGGATGATTCCGTTCGTGCAGCCGGATTTCGTGAAGTCGGTGGATTTCGAGGCCAACCTGGTCGTCGTTGATTGGGACCCGGAGTTCTGATCGATGCGTATTGACGTCATCACCCTGTTCCCCGAATTCATGGCGCAGTCGGCCGCGCTGGGCGTGGTCGGCCGTGCGGCCGAACGCGGCCTGCTCGACCTGCATGGCTGGAATCCGCGTGACTACGCCGAGGGCAACTATCGCCGGGTGGACGACCGTCCGTTCGGCGGTGGCCCGGGCATGGTGATGCTGATCGAGCCGCTGCGTGCCTGCCTGGCGGCGGCCAAGGCGGCCGATCCGGTGCCGGCGCCGGTGATCTACCTCAGCCCGCAGGGGCGGCCGCTGACCCAGGCCAAGGCCCGGGAGCTGGCCGCACTGCCGCGCATGATCCTGTTGTGCGGGCGCTATGAAGGCGTGGACGAGCGCTTCCTGGCGGCTGAAGTCACCGAGGAAATCTCGATTGGCGATTACGTCCTGTCTGGCGGCGAGCTGGGCGCGGCGGTGATCGTTGATGCCGTCACCCGGCTGCAGGATGGCGCCTTGAACGACGCCGAATCGGCCGCCCAGGACAGTTTCGAGGGCCCGCAGGGGCTGCTGGACTGCCCGCATTTCAGCCAGCCGGCGCAACATGAATGGGGCGATGTTCCGGACGTGCTGCGCTCTGGCAACCACGCGGCCATCGCCCGCTGGCGCCGCCAGCAGTCGCTGCTGCGGACCTGGCTGCGGCGCCCGGACCTGCTCGACGAGGCCAGCCTGTCCAAGGCCGACAAGCAGTTGTTGGCCCAAGCCCGGGATGAAGGCGATTCACCCCGGTAGCGCCGGCCGTTGGCCGGCCCACGGATCACTTGGGCCGGCCAACGGCCGGCGCTACCGGGTGGTATCGGTCCCGAAAAATGGTTAGAATTGCGGATTCCCATCAGGTTTTTCATGCCCGATGGTGGAAACCCTACAAAAAACGTGCAGCACAGTCCGGTGACTGCATGAGCCTACGTTGTCGAAACGACACGACCACCCGAACGAACACAATCGGTGCACCCATGAGCAAGCTGAACAAAACCATCCTCTCGGACTTCGAATCCGCCCAGATCACCCGCGAGCTGCCGAAGTTCAGCCAGGGCGACACCATTGTCGTGAACGTGAAGGTGAAGGAAGGCAACCGCGAGCGCGTCCAGGCGTACGAAGGCGTCGTGATCGGCACCAAGAACGCCGGCCTGAACTCCGCGTTCACCGTCCGCAAGATCTCGCACGGCTACGGCGTCGAGCGCGTCTTCCAGACCCACAGCGCCATCATCGACTCGGTCGAAGTGAAGCGTCGTGGTAAGGTCCGCGCCGGCAAGCTGTACTACCTGCGTGGCCTGGAAGGCAAGGCTGCCCGCATCAAGGAAGATCTGGCTGCTGCTGCGCAGGCCAAGGCCGCGCGCCTGGCTGCCAAGGCTGCCCAGTAATTCCGGAGTGGTGTACCGACCACGGTCGGTACCTGCCCAGCAAACGGCCACCTTCGGGTGGCCGTTTGCGTTTTGGATTCCGTGGGACACGCATGGCGTGTCGCTACGCGGTGGTCGGTACGCAACGGTTGCGTAGTGACACGCCATGCGTGTCAAAGCCATCTACGGTCGCCCGACGCGTTTCAACGCCATCTAACCGCGTTCGACCCCGGCAACCCGCGGGTCCGGGTCGGCGACCGGCGAGGGCGGCGCCGCCGGAATTTCCGCCGGGGCTGCCATCTCCTCGCGGTGGCTCGGCAACATCCGTGCTTTGCGCCAGCCGCCCCAGCGGTAATACGCCAGCGACAGGATCATCGCGCAGAACGAGCTGACCGGGAAACTCCACCACACCGCGTCGGCCCCCAGCCGGTTCTGCAGCAGTTCGGCGAACGGCACGCGGATGCCCCACAGCGATACCGCCAGGATCAGCAGCGGTGGAATCACCGCGCCGGTGGAGCGCACTACGCCGGAAATCACGAAGTTCACGCCGAAGAACAGGAACGACCACACCGCGATGTGGTTCAGATGGCGCGCCACGTCCAGCGCTTCGCTGCCGCTGGGCAGGAACAGCGCCAGCGTGTACCGGTCAAGCAGGATCAGCGGCGCAATCAGCACGCCGGTGAGCAGGAAGTTGTACAGCACGCCGCTGCGCGCGGTGCCCCGCACGCGCGACCAGTTGCCCGCGCCCACGTTCTGCGCGGCCATCGAAGAACACGCCGCACCGATCGCCATCGCCGGCATCTGCACGTACGTCCACAACTGCAGCGAGGCGCCGTAGGCGGCTGCGGTATCGGTGCCGTAGCTGTTGACCATGGTCATCATCATGATCATCGACAGCGAGATCAGCACCATCTGCAGGCCCATCGGTACGCCCTTGACCACCAGCGCGCGCAGGATCTCCAGATCCACCTTGAACAGGTGCATGTCCTTGCGCCCCAGCCACAGCACGTGGCGCTTGTTGCGCATGTACCAGAGCAGGCCGGCCAGCGACAGCGTCTGCGCGATCAGCGTGGCCCACGCCGCGCCGGCAATGCCCAGTTGCGGAAACGGACCGATGCCGAAGATCAGCAGCGGATTGAAGCCGATATCCAGCACCACCGACAGCAGCAGGAAGCGGAACGGCGTGCGTGAATCGCCCACGCCGCGCAATGCCGAACTGAGGAAGGCAAACGCATACAGCGTCGGCATCGCCAGGAAGATCACCTTCAGGTACGCCTCCGCCAGCGGCAGCGATGCCGCCGGTGTACCCATCGCCGCCAGCAGCGGATGCGACAGCCACCAGCCGGCGATGGCGATCACCACCGACAGCCCGATGAAGAAGGTGGCACTGGTGCCCATCACGCGCCGCGCCTGGGGGATATCGCGCGCGCCCATCGCCTGGCCGATCAGGATGGTGGCGGCCATGCCGATGCCGAACACCGACCCGATCAGGAAGAACATGATGTTGTTGGCGTTCGCGGTGGCGGTCAGCGCCGCCTCGCCCAGGAAGCGGCCCACCCACACCGCATTCACCGAGCCGTTCAACGACTGGGCGATGTTGCCTGCCAGGATCGGCAGGGCGAACAGGAACAGATTGCGCCCGATCGGGCCGGTGGTCAGGTCAAGCGGCGCTTTGGCCATGTGCTCTGGAGATCAAGCCCGGAGAGCGGCACACTAACACCAACCCCGTAACCGGGATATCGCGATGCACACGTTGGTAGCGCCGGCCGTTGGCCGGCCCCGTGAAACCGGCCCTGACCGGTTCATCCCCGCACTTGCGGCACTCTTGATTGCGGCCGTCCTGCCCGCATGTTCGAGTACAGACGACCGCCTGCGCGATGCGCAGGTACGGCCGATGGACCGACCGGAATGCCAGGTCGGCAGCCAGCGCCGCGATCTGGATGCGGGGGTACCCGTGCTGATCGGGGGCACCGGTTGCCGAGGCAACCCGTCGGCGCCGCAACCGCTGAACCGACGACCGGCAGAGCCGGGGAGCTGAACCACCCGCATGACTGAAGCACAACCGTTGGTCGCCGCCGCCGTGCGGCTGGACGTGTGGCTGTGGGCCGCACGCTTCTTCAAAACCCGCAGCCTGGCCAAGCAGGCCGTGGAAACCGGCAAGGTGGACGTCGCCGGGCAGCGGCCGAAATCCTCGCGTGCGGTGCGCGTGGGTGAGCAACTGCAGATCAGCCGAGGCGATGAGGTGTATGACGTACAGGTGCGCGGGCTGAGCGACCTGCGTGGCCCCGCGCCGGTGGCGCAGCAGCTGTACGAAGAAAGCGAGGCATCACGCGCGCGGCGGGCGGAGCAGCGGGCGCAGCGCGCCGCCATGAAGAACGGCTACCTGCCGCCGGAACACCGGCCAGACAAACGCGCGCGGCGGTTGATCAAGGCGTTGGGCGATCTCGACGCGTTGTAATGCGTAGAAGAGACGTCACCCGGTAGCGCCGGCCGTTGGCCGGCCCAGGCGGTCCCAAGGCCGGCCAACGGCCGGCGCTACCGAGCCAAATCCCCTCGGGTAGCGCACGACCGTTGGTCGTGCGCCTCCTGAGCCCGCCTCACCGGTGCAGGTCGTACCGGTCCAGCTCCATCACCCGCGCCCAGGCGGCCACGAAGTCGTTGACGAACTTCTTCTCGCCATCGGCACTGGCATACACCTCGGCCACCGCGCGCAGCACCGAGTTCGAACCGAACACCAGATCGGCACGGCTGCCGGTCCAGCGCTTGCCGGTGCCGTTGCGGTCACTGCCTTCATAGTCGTCGCCGTTGGCCTTCCACTGCGTGCCCATGTCCAGCAGGTTGACGAAGAAGTCGTTGCTTAGCGTGCCCGGGCGTTCGGTCAGCACGCCCTGGGTGTTGCCGTCCACGTTCGCGCCCAGTACGCGCAGGCCACCGACCAGTGCGGTCAATTCCGGCCCGGTCAGGGTCAACAGCTGCGCCCTGTCGATCAGCAGCGCTTCGGCCGGCACGCTGTAGCGGCCCTTCACGTAGTTGCGGAAACCATCGGCATACGGCTCCAGCACCGCGAAGGATTCCACATCGGTCTGTTCCTGGCTGGCATCGGTACGGCCCGGGGTGAACGGCACGCTGACCGTGTGGCCACCAGACTTCGCCGCCTGCTCCACGCCGACCGCACCGGCCAGCACGATCAGATCGGCCAGCGACACCTGCGCGCCGCCATCGCCCTTGAAGCCGCTCTGGATCTTCTCCAGTGCGGCCAGCACCTTGGCAAGCTGCCTGGGCTGGTTCACCGCCCAGTCCTTCTGCGGGGCCAGGCGGATGCGTGCACCGTTGGCACCACCGCGCTTGTCCGAGCCACGGAAGGTGGAGGCCGACGCCCATGCGGTGGACACCAGTTCAGCCACGCTCAACCCGGCGGCTGCGATCTGCTGCTTCAGTGCGGCCACGTCGCCCGCGCTGATCGCGGTCTTCGGCGCTTCCGGCACCGGGTCCTGCCAGATGAAGGTTTCGGTCGGCACTTCCGGGCCGAGGTAGCGTGCACGCGGGCCCATGTCGCGATGGGTCAGCTTGAACCAGGCACGCGCGAACGCATCGGCGAATGCCTGCGGGTCGTCCAGGAACCTGCGCGAGATTTTTTCGTACGCAGGATCCAGGCGCAGCGAAAGATCGGTGGTGAGCATGGTAGGGCGATGCTTTTTCGACGGATCGTGCGCGTCGGGAATCACCGCCTCGGCATTCTTGGCCACCCACTGGTGCGCGCCGGCCGGGCTCTTGGTCAGTTCCCACTCGTTGCCGAACAGGATCTGGAAGAAGTCGTGGCTCCACTGCGCCGGGGTGCGCGTCCACGTCACTTCCAGGCCGCTGGTGATGGTGTCGCCGCCCTTGCCGCTGCGGAATTTGTTGGCCCAGCCCAAGCCCTGGTGTTCCAGCCCCGCCGCTTCCGGCTCGACGTCGACGTTGTCGGCCGGGCCGGCACCATGGGTCTTGCCGAAGCTGTGGCCGCCGGCGATCAGTGCCACGGTTTCCTCGTCATCCATGGCCATGCGGCCGAAGGTGTCGCGGATGTCTATGGCGGCCTTGATCGGGTCCGGGTTGCCATCCGGGCCTTCGGGGTTCACGTAGATCAGGCCCATCTGCACGGCGGCCAGCGGGTTTTCCAGGTTGCGCGAGTGGATGTCGCCGTCGGCGTTGTCATCGGACACCAGCACGCCATGGTCTTCGACCACGCCTTCGGAGCCGTGCGCGTAACGCACATCGCCGCCCAGCCAGGTGGTCTCGCGGCCCCAGTACACGTCCTGGTCCGGTTCCCACGTATCGGGGCGACCACCGGCAAAGCCGAGCGTCTTGAAGCCCATCGATTCCAGCGCGACGTTGCCGGTGAGGATCAGCAGGTCGGCCCAGGAAATGGCCTGGCCGTACTTCTGCTTGATCGGCCACAGCAGCCGGCGCGCCTTGTCCAGGCTGACGTTGTCCGGCCAGCTGTTGAGCGGTGCGAAGCGCTGCTGGCCACGGCCGCCGCCGCCGCGCCCGTCGCCGATGCGGTAGGTGCCGGCGCTGTGCCAGGCCATGCGGATGAACAGGCCACCGTAGTGGCCGAAGTCGGCCGGCCACCAGTCCTGCGAATCGGTCATCAACGCCTTCAGATCAGCCTTGAGCGCGGCGTAATCGAGCTTGGCGAACGCCTCGGCATAGTCAAAGCCGGCATCGAGGGGGTGCGAACGCGAGGAGTGCTGGTTGAGCAGGTCCACGCGGAGCTGGTTGGGCCACCAGTCGCGGTTGGTGGTGGCATCGCCGACAAGGGCGTGGTTGAACGGGCACTTCGCTTCGCTTTTCATGGGTCGGTTACCTGTGGACTGGCGAATGTGGAATGGGCCTCGCCGGAGGGCGCGAGGGCAGCCCATCCACCCTATGCGCCGGTCGGCATTTGGTAAATTCAATTGAATCAACCGAAACAATAGGTATGGACTATCGATGTGTCGCCGGCCCCATAGGACCGGCGACCTGGGGCGGGTCAGCGTTTGGTGAGAATGGACATCACGTCGCTAAGCCCGAACTGGCGGTCGCCATCCTGATCGAACGCGTTGAGCAGGCTCCCGATGCCGCCGGCGGCTGCAGGCGGGGCCTCGGCGCCGAGCGCTTGGCCGAGCTCGTTGGCATTGCCCTGCTGGGCAAACCGCTGGGCCAGGAACGACATGACGATAGGCGCCAGGATCGCCAGCAACTGGCTGGCGCGGCCGCTGTCCAGCCCCGTTTTGTTACCGAGCACCTGGGCGGCCTGGTCGGACTGGCCGCCGAAGACATGGCCCAGGATGCCAGCGCCGTTGGTGGCCGCGCCGCCGCCTCCCCCCCCCAGTACGGCGCCGAGGATGCCGCCAAGGTCGAAGCCGCCACCGCCCCCGCCGCCCAGGTGGTCCTTCTGGAGGGCATTGAGCAGCGACTGCGCACCCTGCGGCTGGCTGGCGTTGCTGCCCAGTGCGCCCATCAGCAAAGGCAGCGCGGCGCTGACCGCCTGGGTGGCCTGGTTCTGGTCCAGGCCGAGCTGCTGGGAGACCTGCTGGACGCCGGTGCCCTGCAGCTGTGACAACAGGGATGCGGTGAGCGAATTGGTATTCACGATCGACTCCTTCGACCCGGGATGGGACCGGCGGAGGATAACGCCGCGTATACGAAGGGAATGCGAAGGCTTCACGCGAAGACGTGAAGCCCGGTAGCGCCGGCCGTTGGCCGGCCCACGGATTGCCTGGGGCTGGCCAACGGCCGGCGCTACCGGAACGGCGGTGCTGTTACACCAGCGCCTTCAACCGATACAACGCCTCCAGCGCCTGCTTCGGGGTCAGCTCGTCCGGGTCGATCGCCGCCAGCGCCTCCTGGGCCTTGCTCGAGGGCGCAGTGAACAGCCCGAACTGCTGCGGCGCATCCAGCGCCTGCGGGGCCATGCTGGCGGCCACGGTCTCACCGCCGCGCTGCTCCAGCTCGGCCAGCCGCCGCCGTGCCTGGGCCACGGTGGCCCGGGGCAGGCCGGCCAGTGCCGCCACCTGCAGGCCGAAGCTGCGGTTGGCCGGGCCGTCCTTCACCGCGTGCATGAATACCAGCGCCTCGCCATGTTCGACCGCGTCCAGGTGCACGTTCGCGATGCCGCTGGGACCGCCTTCGTGCTGCTCATCGGCCAGCGCGGTCAGTTCGAAGTAGTGGGTGGCGAACAACGTGTAGCAGCGGTTCTCATGGGCCAGATGGCGCGCCACCGCATCGGCCAGGGCCAGGCCGTCGTAGGTGGAGGTGCCGCGGCCGATCTCGTCCATCAACACCAGCGACTGCGCCGTGGCGTGGTGCAGGATGTAGCTGGTCTCGCTCATCTCCACCATGAAGGTCGACTGCCCGCGCGCCAGGTCGTCGCCGGCACCGATGCGGGTCAGGATGCGGTCGATCGGGCCGATCACCGCACGGCTGGCCGGCACGAAGCTGCCGATGTGGGCCAGTAGCACGATCAGCGCGTTCTGGCGCATGTAGGTGGATTTACCGCCCATGTTCGGGCCGGTGATGACCAGCATGCGGCGGTCCGGATGCAGGTCCAGGTCGTTGGGTTCGAACGGCTGTTCGCGCACGGCTTCCACCACCGGGTGGCGGCCACGCTCGATGCGCAGGCACGGCGCGGTTTCCAGTTCCGGGCGGGCCCAGTCCAGCGCCTGCGCGCGCTCGGCGAAGCCGGCCAGCACGTCCAGCTCGCTGAGTGCGGCGGCACACTGCTTGAGCGGCTCCAGCTCGCCGGCCAGCGTGTCCAGCAGCTGTTCGTACAGCAGCTTCTCGCGCGACAGCGAACGTTCGCGCGCCGACAGTACCTTGTCTTCGAACGACTTCAGTTCTTCGGTGATGTAGCGCTCGGCATTGGTCAGGGTCTGGCGGCGGGTGTAGTGCACCGGCGCCTTCTCACTCTGGCCCTTGCTGATTTCGATGTAGTAGCCATGCACGCGGTTGTAGCCGACCTTGAGCGTGGCGATGCCGCTGCTGGCGCGCTCGCGCTGCTCCAGGTCGATCAGGAACTGGTCGGCATGGGTGGACAGCCGGCGCAGCTCATCCAGTTCGGCGTCGTAACCTTCGGCGATGACGCCGCCGTCGCTGAGCTTCATCGGCGGGGCAGGGGCGATGGCCGAGGCCAGCAGGTGCGCGCATTCGTCATGCGAGCCCAGCGCGTCGCGCAGCGCGACCAGGCGCGGCGAATCCAGTGGTGCCAGCACCGTGCGCACCTCCGGCAGCAGGCCCAGGCCGTCGCGCAGCGTGGAGAAATCGCGCGGGCGTGCCGAACGCAGCGCCACGCGGGTGAGGATGCGCTCCAGGTCACCCAACGCACGGAACGCCTCGCGCACGTCGCCATCGGCGCCACGGTCGACCAGGGTGGCCACCGCGTCATGGCGCTGCACCAGTACCTCGCGCAACCGCAGCGGGCGGTGCAGCCAGCGGCGCAGCAGGCGCCCGCCCATCGGGGTGACGGTGGTATCGAGCACGCCGAGCAGGGTGTTGCGGGTATCGCCATCCACGCGCGTATCCAGCTCGAGATGGCGGCGGGTGGCCGCGTTCATCGCGATGGCCTCGCTCGCCGTTTCGGTGGAGATCGAGGTCAGGTGCGGCAACCGTTGTTTCTGGGTTTCTTCGACATACCCGAGCAGTGCGCCGGCAGCGGCGGTGGCGCGCGGCTTGTCGTCGATGCCGAAGCCGCTCAGGTCATGCAGCTTGAAGAAGGCGAGCAGCTGGCGGCGGCCGCTGTCGGCATCGAACAGCCACGGCGCGCGGCGACGGATGCCGCTGCGGTGCTTGAGGAAGTCCGGCCAGTTCTCTTCATCCGGTACCAGCAGTTCAGCTGGCTCCAGGCGGGCCAGTTCGGCTTCCAGCGCGTCGTCGGAATCCACCTCATTGACCAGGAAGCGGCCGCCGGCCAGATCGGCCCAGGCCAGGCCGTAGCCGTTCTTTCCACGTGAGAGTGCCATCAGCAGGGTATCGCGGCGCTCGTCCAGCAGGGCCTCGTCGGTGACGGTGCCGGGGGTGACGATGCGCACCACCTTGCGCTCGACCAGGCCCTTGGCCAGCGCCGGGTCGCCGATCTGCTCGCAGATTGCCACCGATTCGCCCAGCGCCACCAGCCGCGCCAGGTAACCCTCGTAGGCATGCACCGGCACCCCGGCCATGGGGATCGGCGCGCCGCCGGAGCTGCCGCGCTGGGTCAGGGTGATGTCCAGCAGCCGCGCCGCCTTGCGCGCGTCGTCGTAGAACAGCTCGTAGAAGTCGCCCATGCGGAAGAACAGCAGCAGGTCCGGGTAGCCGGACTTGGCGGCGAAGAACTGCTTCATCAGCGGGGTGTGTTCAGCGGGCTTCTGGGTCACGCGGGGTCCATCGGTGGCGAGGCCCTGGGCAGGCCGGACTCCACATTGTAGGGGAGGGCCGCACCTGCGGCTGCCGCCTGCGCCGAACTGAACGGTTGCGCCGACCTAAACGGTTGGCCGACTGAATGGTAGGGGCGGTCGCAAGACGACTGCCGATGGTAAATCCACGCCCGGTGACGCATGACCTTGAACGGACAGGCGCCTCCGTTCGTGGCCCATGCGCCACCGGGTGTTGATTGTCTGCGTGCAGTCGTTTGGGAATCGACGCTACCAGGCGGGGCCCTGTAGTCAGGGGGCTCAGCGACCTTCCAGCTGGATCCGGAGATGGGCCGCGAAGATCTCCATGACGATCTGGAAGTAGGTCTGGCCTTCGCCGGCGTCCAGCGCCTTCAGCTGAGCCGCGATGTTGGCCTCGTTGAACTTGCCACTTCCTGCAAGCTTGCCCTGCAGCCATGCGCGGGTCGCATCCACACCGAGCGCGCTGCGGGTGTGCTCCATGTCCTGCCAGATCACCTTTGCGCTTTCGTGCCCGGCCAACACGCCATAGCCGCCGTACAACATGTCATCCAGCGCATCCAGGCTGTGCCCGAGCTGCCAGTCCTCGTCGGCCATGAAGACCCGGTTGATCTCGGCGTAGAAGCTGGGGATGTCGTTGATCGCGCTGCCGGCCAGCATCAGCACGAGTGAGTCATGGGTAGTCATACCTGTGTGTCTCCATGCACCTTGCCAACGGGACAAGAGCGGCGCTGCTCGATGAGTGATGGTGACGCATCCATCCCACTTGCACGACCGAAAAGCGCGAAATCCATACGCCAGCCGTGAACGCGGTCGCAGGATGGAGACCAACCTGCTCACGCGCTTCCATTGGCTCGTAGACTCGAAAAACAGGCAAAAAAAACCCCGGAACCCGTCACTCACTTACAGCATGTGAGGAGAGGAGCCGGCCCGGGGTGTGTGGCGGCAATATAGAGGATGCAGAACCGGTGTTCAACAACCCAGAGTGGGCAGCGCTTATAGATGTGAAGACCGCAGGTGGGGTGGCTTCCGCACTGTCGCATGCCCGGCTGGGTGCCTTCGGGTTGGAGCAGCAACACGTGGCGGGCGACGCCGCGGTGCATTCCACGGCGGATCTCGTAGGTGCAGTGTCCAGGCACGGGATCAACATGGTGCTGTGTGAAGCGCCATACCCCGTCATGCATATGATGGAGCTGGTGCTGCGCAATCGCGTACACGAAGCATTTTCCGCGCACTTCAATTCCTCCCAATGGTTTGAGGACGGCTGGCTCAAGGCATCGCACCAGCGGCTGATTGAGGAGGCCAAAACAGAGCTTAGGCAGCGCGGTGTCGCGCGGGACGCCAATCGGGTCATTGCCGAGCTCAGCTTCGGGTTCTGGTGCGGCATGTTTCATGCCGGCTACGAGCGGGGAGAAGGACCATGGCCGGCATTGTTGCGTGCGGTGTTCCCCAGGGTGCCCAAGTCGTGGGCAACCCGCGAGAAGATCCGAGTTCGATTGGAATCGGCGCGCCTGCTACGCAATCGCGTGTTTCATCATCACCCGATTTCCCAGTTCCAAGACCTGCATGCCAGGCATCGAGCGTTGGTCGAGCTCCTGGGGTGGATGTCTCCCGACGCCAGGGCCCACGTTGAGTCGGTCTGCCGTTTCAACAGAGTGCACGCCAATCGCCTTCAGTTGGCGGTTTAGTGGGCCGCTTCGGAATCGCCGAGCGACTGCTATATGGGAATTGCCAACGGTTATTTAAATGCGGCGATGCGACATGAAAGAGTGGGCTTCTATTCACGAACTACTCCGGAGGCCGTTCGCCCATGTCCATCGCACGCTGCACGACGCCGTTCAAGGTAATCGGCACCACCGCATTGTCCGCCATGCTGCTGCTGGCCCCGCTGGTTTCCTCGGCTGAGGATCAGGCCTCGCCGCTGCGCACCTACCTGTTCGCCAAGCGCGAGGCCATCCAGGCCCAGTCGGCCAAACCCGGCACGCCCACCGCCATCCATGCCAAGGTCACCGCCGAAAGCCGCTCCGGCGTGCGCCGCCTGCGCATCGGGCCGACCGGGGAGTTCCAGTACATCAGCGACAGCGGCCGCAATTACGCCGGCTACAACCTTGGCGCCGGTTCCTGGGATTCGCTGGTGGGTACGCTGGCCAGCTCGGTGGCCGACGAATACATCGTGCAGGCGGCGGTGCAGGGCGTGCCGCTGGATGGCCTGGACGTGGTGTTCACCAGCATTCCCGAGCGCAAGAGCGAAACCCTCGCTTACCCCAACAATCTCTCCTATGTGGCCTATATCGATTCCCCGGCCACCGATGCGCAGCTGCAGGAACTCAAGCGGGCGGTGCACGAGAACTCTTCGGCCATCGACCTGGTCACCCGTCCGCAACAGGTCAGCCATGCCGATGTGGAGTACATCCATAGCGCGGCCGAGCGCGATCCGACGTTGCCGCCGGGCCTGCGTGACTTCATCACCGAGGAGAAACGCCCGGCCGTGCTGGCCAGGCAGGTGAAGCCGGGCGCCGCCAAGGCCAAGCCGGCCGAGCCGGAAACGCTGGTTGCCCGCGCCCACGTCGAGCCGCGTACCGGGCTGCGTCGGGTGTTCCTGGGCAAGGACGGTTACCACCAGCAGCTGCATGACAGCGCGCCGGGACTGCTCGGCCATGGCCTTGCCCCGACGGTGGAGGAACACCTGCTCGGCGTGACCGGTACCTGCCTGACCCACATCTTTGAAGTGCAGGCAGCCTCGCGCAATGTGCTGCTGGATTCGCTGGAGCTGACCGTTGATGGCCAGGTGAGCCCACGCTTCGGCAGCAACGTGCGTTCGCCGGCGCGGTACAGCGACATCCGTTACAAGGTGCGGATTGAATCGCCGGCCTCGAAACAGGAGATCGACGCGCTGCGCCAGTCGGTCGAGGCGACCTGCCCGCTATACAACCTGGTGAAGGACGAGCAGAAACTGGAAGGCAGCATCGTGCGAGGCGCATATGCGGAAGCTACGCGCTAAGCGCAGTCATCTGGCGCTTGCCCTGTGCACGCTGCTTGCGCCGGCCGGGGAGGCTGCGGAGGCCGCCGAGACTGCGGAGGAGGCCGCTGCAGCGGCGTCGCAGACATCCGGTTCCAACGCACGGACGCTGGACAAGGTTTCGGTGCTGGGCTCGCAGATCGCCGGTGGCGGCGCGCAGGCGGCACTGCCGGTGGTGGCGGTGGACCGCGAGCAGATCGATGCCACCCTTGCCACCAACGGCAACGAGCTGTTCCGCAGCCTGCCTCAGTTTGGTGATGTGGCCATTACTGAAAAGGGCACCACCAACGCAGGCCGGAACTCCAACGTCGCACGCGGTGACGTTGGCTCCATCAACCTGCGCAACCTGGGCTCGAAGTACACGCTGCTGCTGGTCAATGGCCGCCGCACCGTGCAGCACCCGATCAGCAACAGCGGCGATGACACGACCTACAACGCCAACGCCATCCCGGTCTTCGGCCTGGAGCGGGTCAACCTGCTGCTGGACGGCGCCGCCTCCATCTACGGTTCCGATGCGGTGGCCGGCGTGGTCGACCTGGTGATGCCGAGCAACCTGGCAGATGGCGGCGGCGTTCGCCTGAACTACGGCAAGGTGGCCGATGGCCATCGCGAAGAGGTATCGCTGGACGGGTACTTCGGCAGCGACTTCAGCGAGGGTCGCGGCAACCTCTCGGTGCTGTATGGGTTCTCCAAGCGAACCTCGCAGCTCAACTCCGATGCCTGGTTCACCGCTACCGACGGCCGCCGCCCGCTGGGCGATGGCACCAGCGTGTCGGACCCGAACGGGACCACTGGCTTCAGCACCAGAACGCCATGGGGGCATTTCGATACCTATACCGGCGGTCGCCGCACGGGCAGCTGGTACGTCAATCCCGCCACGGGTGCGTTGACCTCCGGCACGGTGCCCACGCGCTATCACTACGATTCGGCGGCCGAACCGGGCATCACCACGTCACCGGCCATCCGCAAGGGCAATGTGTTTGCCACTGGCCGCTTCGACGTCAACGACAACCTGCAGCTATTTGGTGAGCTGGGCTATTACCGTGCCACTTCCGAATCCTGGGTGAGCAGCGAGTCTGGCTTCGGTGGTGACGGCTTCCTGCTGCATATCCGCCCGGACGCGTACTGGGTTCCGGAAGCGCTGCGCGGTGCCGATGCGATCCGGCTGCTCAATTACCAGTTCGCCGATTCCGGCATCCGCCGGGTCAAGGTGGACAACGACCAGTCGCGGGTGCTGCTGGGCGTGCGTGGCTGGACCGAGGGCGGCTGGAACTGGGAAACCGCGTTGCTGTACTCACGCGCGCGCAGCACCGATACGCAGCAGGGCGGCCTGACCGATGCCTTCATCGAAGCGGTAAACCGTACCGACGCCAGTGCCTACAACCCGTTCAGCGGTGGCGACCCCGCCAGCATCCGGGTGGGGGATGCCACGCCCTACGACACCTCGTCATTCATCGGCGAGGCGACCCGCGAAGGTACGACGGAACTGGCGCTGTGGGACTTAAAGGTGAACCGCTCCGACCTGCTGACCTGGTATGCCGGCGACATCGGCATGGCGGCGGGGGTGGAGTACCGCTATGAAAGCCGCAGAGATGATCGCGACGAGAACATCGATGGCAGCAACCCCTACACCGACTGGTATACCGGCACGGTCGCGGCCAGCAACTTCTTCACCCACAGCCCGCGGCCGGATGTGCGCGGCAGCCGCAACGTCAAATCGGCGTTGATCGAATTCGCCGTGCCGCTGGTGTCTCCGGCGCAGGGTATTCCGCTGGTGCAGTCGCTGGACCTGCAGATTGCGGGCCGCTGGGAGGATTACAGCGATGCCGGCAAGGTCGGCAAGCCGAAACTGGCGGCGGCCTGGAAGGTGAGTGACAGCGTGCTGTTGCGCGGCTCGGTAAGCGGCGGCTTCCGTGCGCCGGGACTGGAGCTGGTGAACTCGCCGCCGACCTATGGCTTTGGCTTCAACAACGATGCGGTCCGCTGCCATGCGTTGGTTACCAAGGGCGCACAGCCCGATTACAGTGCCTGCTTGAATGCCTTCAGCAGCGGTTCGTCGGTGAAACCGTCGGTGAGCGCCGTGACCTCGTACGGCGACGACGTCAAACCGGAAACCACCCGGCAATCGTCGTGGGGCGTGGTGTTCGAGCCGCAGTTCCTGCCCGAACGGCTCGGGGCGATCAGCCTGAGCGTGGATGCGTGGCGCGTGCAGGTGGAGAACCCCATCAGCACCATGGGCGAGGAACTGCTGTACGACGCTTACCTGCGCGTGGTGGAAGGCAGCAGCAACCCGAACGTGGTGCGGGCGGCGGTGACGGCGGAGGATGTCGCGCAGTTCGAAGGCTCCGGCCTGGCACCGGCGGGCGTGGTGACGCACGTCTACAACCGTTACCAGAATCGCCGGCCGCTGACCGCGTCGGGCGTGGACTACAACGTCGGCTGGCGCCTGCCGGACACGGCGTGGGGCAATTTCTCGTTGCTGGTCAGTGCCAGCCAGCTCAAGGAATACACCCAGCAGAAGCCTGCCGAGGTGCAGCGGGTGGCTGCGGCCATCGCCAGCGGGCAGCTGAACATCCTCGTACCCGACCTGGGGGCGGCCAACGAGGTGGGCATCAACGGCGCGAAGCCGGAGTGGCGGGCCAGCGCGACCTTGATCTGGAACCTGCAGGACTGGACGGTGCGGCTGCGCGATGACTACATCGACAGCGTGACCGCCGGCGCTTACTCCGATCGCACACCGTTCGTGGTCGGCTCCACGCAGCGCGGGGCGCTGTCGGTAAAGAAGGAGTTCACCCGCGGGCGGCTGAGTGGAACCGCGGTGGAAGTGGGGGCCCGCAACCTGTTCGACAAAGAGCCACCGCTGAGTGCCACGGGCAGCTATCTGAGCGCGCTGCACGAATCCTACGGACGTTACCTCCACCTCGGCATTTCCAGGAACTGGTGAACACCATGAAGACGCATGCATTCGTTTCCCTGTTCGTGGTTACCCTGCTCGCCACCGCGTGCAGTCCGCAGGACAAGGCCACCGGGGTGCCAGCCGCGGCCGCGGCCGCGGCGCTGGATTTCCAGGACGAACACACGCAGTGGGTACGTCAACGCAGCGCGGACCTGAGCAAGCCTGATGGCTGGACCAGCCTGATCGGGCTGCACTGGATCGAAGCAGGCAAGCGCAGCGTGGGGGGCGGCGCGGAGAACGCCATCCGCCTGTCCATCGCGCCGGATCGATTGGGCGAGGTGGAGCAGCGCGCCGATGGCCTGTACTTCCAGGTCGCCGCAGGCGTGCCGGTCACCGTTGACGGCAAGCCGGTACAGGGCGAAGTTCGTCTGGATCCAGAGGGGGCCGGCGGTGGTACAAAGCTGGCCTATGACCAGGGCAGGGGCCAGATCACCGCGATCAAGCGTGGTCAGCGCCTTGCCCTGCGCGTGCGCCACGCGGACGCGCAGGCACGGCGGGACTTCGCGGGCCTGGACTTCTTCCCGGCCGATGAAGGCTGGCGTGTGCAGGCACGGTTCGTGCCGCACCCGGCCGGCAAGACCCTGCCGATCGTGAACGTACTCGGCGAGGTCGCCGACAACCCCAATCCGGGGTATGTGGTGTTCGACCGGGACGGGCGCGAGTGGCGGCTGGAAGCATTGGGCGACCCGGCCAAAGGCTTGAACCTGATGTTCCAGGACCAGAGCACCGGCCGGCTCACCTACGGGGTAGGCCGCTACCTGCGCACCGATCCCATCGCGGCGGACGGTACGGTCGTCGTGGACTTCAACCGCTCCCACAACCCGCCCTGTGCCTATACGGCGTTTGCCACCTGCCCGCTGCCGCCGCCGGAGAACCGCTTGGTCCTGCAGGATGCCGACGGTCAACGTGTGCGGTTGGCGGTGCTTGCCGGGGAGAAGAAATACGCGGGGGGCAACCACTGACGCTCTGCCGGTTCCGCTCCAATTGCTGCGGGCTGAACGGAGCGTCCGGCATTGACGTGACATCCACGGTTTTTCACAGGGGGTTCCCAGCGCCGCGCCGACACTGGCCGCATGTCATGACGCCAGGAGCCAACCATGAATCTCTCTACCCGAAACGTGCTGTGTGCAGCTGCCCTGATGGCATCGGTGTTCAGCGCCAGCGCCCAGACCTACGGGCCGAAGGACGAAGGGCGCCGCTTCAATGACGGTACCAAGGTGGTCTGCAAGAACGTGGAAGTGCAGCGCAACAGCAGGGACCCGAACCGCATTGCCGGTACCGCTACGGGCGCGGTGGTCGGTGGCCTGCTCGGCAACCAGGTGGGTGGCGGCAGCGGCAAGAAGATCGCCACCGTGGCGGGCGCGGTAGCGGGCGGTGCGGCCGGTCGCCAGATCCAGGGCAACCAGCAGAACAAGAACGGCGACCGCGTGGTGGAGCGCCAGTGCTACCGCCGTTGATGCGAACGCGCGTGAGGCGCACGAAGCTGAATGAAAGGGCTGGCCATGGGCCGTAATGCTGTTCACTTAAGAAAACGGCGCTGACCCTAATGGGGTAAGCGCCGTTTTTCATTGGCGCGGCGACTGAAGCGAATGGCACAAACCATCGATCAGAAGCTCAAATGAGCAGCGTCATGCATCTGAGCGCCAAGCGGAGTCAGCCAGGTGTATCCCTGACTCCGTAGAGCGACGCCATGCGTCGCTGCTTTCCTCACCGCAAACGATCGCCAGCAAGGGCGTGTGACCTACAGAACCGGATATGGCGGGTTTTCGCAGCCAACTTCAACCGTCACTTGCTCCAGTAACAGGATTCGAATGCGATTGCGACGACATTGGGTCGTTCCCCCGTAGGCCATTGTCCTTCCGGACAGTCGCTCGATGGCTGCCACCATGGTGCCACTGGAGAGGCTGTGGTGAGAGTCCAGTGTTGCGAGCGACACGACGATCCCCCTGCGTCTCCCGGAACGCCCGCACCGCGCGCGAATCTTTATTTGACCCGGCTCACGCTCAAGGAGCAGGGAGACTGCATCGATGATGGTCCGATAGGCCGCCAGCTGCAGGCCGACACTCAATCTGCATGGATCGCCGATCAGTCGGTGCGGTGCCAATCGATCTGTCGCCTTCCATGACTCATCGATTCCACCGATCTGAAGGGCAAGGTAGAGCCCTACGTGTTCCAGCGAGGTTGGGTAGACCATCGTGATCTGCTCGCGGAACTTGCGGGAGTGCAGAACGGTGATCTTGAGGAGTCCTCCTGCGAGATCAGGTGCCCTTTGGTCTTGAGCCATTCCGCGACGTCACTGAGTGAGGCATCGAAGCCATCGCTGAGCTGTCGTATGTTCAACGCTCGCGAGCGGAGCTCCTTCTCAGTGGCGGCATGGGCCGCTCTGGAGTGGGAAAGGGCCCGCTCCCTTTCATGTTTGTGGGTTCTGAGCTCCTGGTAATAGTGCGAGACGCATGCGCCGACAGCCAGCAGCGCTATTCCAACCAGCGCCAGACTCTGCTGGGCCGAGAAAGCAGCTGGATCAAAGGAGTCCGCCATACCCGACGCAGGCATGGTCAGGCGCACGATCAAGCTCCAGATGGGCACGCTGATGGCTGCGCCCTTCCAGCCATGCATGCAGGTCAAGGCGATGGCAGGCAGGGCGAGCAGTAACAGGATGTTGGTCTTGGCCGCGCCAGGTGCAGCGGGGATCCAGAGCGCCGCGAAGCCGACGACGGTCATCAAGACGAGACAGATCACTGTCGGCACCATCAGCCCGGTTCGGGAGCTGAATCCCTCCTTCCTCCTCGTCCAAAGCAGCGCCAGCGGCGCGATTGTGAGGATTCCGATGAAATCTCCTACCAGGAAGCGGACCGCGTCCGTCCCTACACCTGCGGCCGGAGGAGTCGCCCACAGCAGGTACGGGATCACGAGGTTCAGCGTTGTCACCGTGATGGTTGACGCTGCGGCAACACAGATGAGCCAGGCACCTGCTCTGGAACTCATGAATCGGCGATGGAGATGCGCGATGAACATGACGGCGGGCATCAAAACGGCTGAGCTGACTACGAACCATGTCCATCCATAGCGGGCGATCATGGGATATCGCGAAAATGCGAAGTAACAATATTCGCCGAGGAGCAGATAAGGCCAGAGCCGCAGCGGAGTGAGCAGGAGCGCTGCCACCCGGACACCGGCTGGCAGATAGAACTGATCCATCGACACCTCGCGTGCTGCCCAGTACGCGAACGCATAAAGAAGGGCGACGGCCAGTCCGATGGGACGAATGCGGAAGTTCAGGTGCAGCCCGGTCTTCAGCCATTCCGTTTGCATGCGTTTCTCCGATTTTGCCGAAGACGACACCCTGACAATGCAGGTATGCGTCGGGGCCGGACGGTATCGGTGAAATTACCGCGATGCAATGGCTGTTTCGAATTATAGGAAAGATACGAGACTTGCAGAATTCGCGCGTTCTTGCGGGATGTCACGCGTTACTAGTGAGGTCCGTCCCATCTTGAATTCAAGCGCGCCAATGGAGTTTTTGGCTGCTGCCGCGCATCCGAATCAGAGAATTTTCAGCGAAACTGTCGGCTGCCCCCACTACGATTCATGCGGCACTGTTGCCAGCCACCAATTGGAGGTCGAAGTGAGGTTCTTGTCCGTCTGCAGCGTGGCTCCCGTGCTGCTTCTCGCCATGGCGCCGATGTCGGCCAAGGCTCAATTGAGCGACCACCATGGAGTGGAGCTGGCATCCCACGGACTGGGACAGTCTTACCCGATGGCAAGCGACGTGAGCCAGGATCCAAACTGGCAGGTATACGGGTTTGAACGCGATGGAATCTCGTACTACCAGGTGAATGACCTCTCCGGTCGAGTTCACCTTATCGTTGGTCGAGCGGGCGGTTCGTACTGGGCGTTGCCTGCTGGCGACATGCGGGTACGCGCATCTGTCCCATCGCGACGTGAGCCTGCACCTGAGGGCGCTGACAGCGCTGTGGTGTACAGGCATCAGGATTTCTTGATCCTGCGTTATGGCGTTGGAGATGAGGCGATGTGGTCTGTGGAGCTTCCCTGAGTCCTGCATGGAAAGGCTACATCGCAGGCTGGTGCTGTGACTCTGGCTGATGCGTGTATCCGGAGAGTCCCATGGCCGGCCAACGGCCGGCGCTACCGGGATCGGGGTGGTCGGCTCTGTCCCGCCGTTGCGCGTTAAACGTAGCCGGGCAAGGCCCGGCTCTACAGCTTAAGTGAACAGCATGATGGCCATGGGCCGGCCCTTTTTCTTCAGCGCGTGGGCGGGTAACCCGCGATCGTGCGCGCCCCGGTGATGATCATGCGCAGCATCTGCGCGGTCTGCTCGATCATTTCCGGGTCGCGTTCGGGCGGCTGGTCCAGCGCCGTGCCGCCCATGGCGAAGACCAGTCGCGTGATTGCCTTGGCCACCAGGTGCGGCTCATGCAGCAGCGCGCCGTTGTCGGCATGGGCCAGCCGGATCAGATCCACGCAGAGTTCTTCTTCGAAGTAGTTCAGTTCGCGCTCGACGGCCTGCTTGAACGCATCCGAGCCGGCGCTGCCTTCGCGCAGCAGCACGTGCAGCAGGCGGTCGTCAGCGCGCAGCTGTTCGAAAAACGTTTCCACCGACAGGCGGATGACGCTGCGGTCCGAAGATGCCGCGCGCTGGCGTGACTCGCCGATGATGGTACGCAGCGAACGGCCCGCCAGGTCGATCAGGGCCACGGTCAGCTCGTCCATGTCGCGGAACTGGCGATAGAACGAGTTCGGGGCGATGCCGGCTTCACGGGCGACCTCGCGCAGACTCAGGGTCGACACGCTGCGGTGCGGGCCGATCAGGGTCAGGGCGGCCGCCAGCAGATCCTCGCGTGAAATCGAGGCCTTACGGGCCGGCAGGGGGTCGTCGTGGACGGTCAGGTGCGAATCGGGCGGGGTCATCCAGAGGCCAGACGGTCAAGTCCCTGAATCATAGCCGGTCTGGGCAATATACAAGTGTATACACACCTGTATGCTCGGCCGTATAGTGACGGCATGAGCGCTCTTCCTCGTCCTGCCACCCGCCGTTCGCCCCTCTCACCCCGCCAGTGGGTGTCCGAAGCGCTTTTCGACTTCTGGGCCGGCCGGGTGCACCCGCTGTGGACCCTGCGCCGGGCGCGGGCGCGGCTGGTATCGCGCCACGCTGCCAGCGCCGATGCGATGACCCTGGTGCTGCGCCCGAACCGGCATTTCCATGGGGTGGCGCCCGGTCAGCATGTGAACCTGGGGGTGGAGCTCGATGGCCGCCGGCTGTCGCGCAGCTACAGCCCGACCCTGCTGGATGACGGCTGCCTGGCGATTACCGTCAAGACGGTGGCCGGCGGCAAGGTCAGCCAGCACCTGGCGCAGCACGCGCAGGTGGGCGAGGTGTTCGAGCTGGGCCAGGCGTTTGGCGAGATGACCTTGCCGGCTGCCTTGTCCACGCGCATGCTGCTGCTCGCTGCGGGCAGCGGCATCACCCCGATGCGCGCGCTGGTTCGCCAGTTGGAGGCCGCCGGCATGCCGGTGCAGGTCGATCTGGTGTACTGGGCGCAGCAGCGCGAGGCGGTCTGCTTTGCCGACGAACTGGCCGACATTGCCGCGCGTCATCCCGGATTCCGCCTGCACCTGGCGCTGACCCGCGATCCGGCCGCGCCGGCCGCGCGCGTGCATGACTACGATTTCAACCCGCTGGGCGACCTGTCCGGCGTGCACGTGATGGCCTGCGGCCCCGGTGGCTTCGTGGAAGGCGCGCGCGCGCGGCTGCACGGGCAGGTGGGGGCGCTGCAGTCCGAAGCGTTCACCCCGCCGGTGCTTTCCGATGCCGAGACCGGCACGGTGCAGGTCGAACTGCGCCGCAGCGGCCGCACCCTGGAACTGCCGCGCGGCACCTCGCTGCTGCAGGCGCTGGAAGCCGAAGGGCTGCGCCCGGCCAGTGGCTGCCGCATGGGCATCTGCAATACCTGCGTGTGCGGCAAGGCCAGTGGCGTGACCCGCCACACCCTGACCGGCGAGTACGCGACCGAACCGGCCACGCAAGTGAAGCTGTGCGTGAACAGCGCCAGCACCGACCTGATCCTGGAGCTCTGAGCATGCCTGCCGTGCAGAACCGCGTGTTGTCCGCCACCGAACTGGAATCGTTCGGCAATGAACTCGACGCCTTGCGTGCCCGCCATCTGGATACGCTGGGTGCGGCGGATGCGCGCTACATCCGCCGCGTGGTTGCCGGCGTGCGTTGGACCGGCGTGGCCGGCCGCGCGCTGTTGTTCCTGGGCGCATTCGTGCACAGCGCACTGATCCCGGCCTGGATAGCGGGCGTGGCGCTGCTGGCGCTGTCCAAGATCCTGGAGAACATGGAGCTGGCGCACAACGTCATCCACGGCCAGTACGACTGGATGGGCGACCCGCAGCTGCAGGGCAGCACCTACGAATGGGACATCGTCGGTACCGCCGACAACTGGCGCAAGACCCACAATTTCCGCCACCACACCTACACCAACGTGCGCGGGCTGGATGACGACATCGGCTACGGCCTGCTGCGGATCTTCCCCGAGCAGCGCTGGCGCCCGTTCTACCTGACCCAGCCGGTGGTGGCGGTGGTGTTCGCGCTGCTGTTCGAATGGGGTATCGCCATCCAGGACCTGCGCGTGGGCCGCTGGTTCGCCGGCAAGATCACCTTCCGCCAGCTGCTGGCGCAGGCACGCCCGGTCGGTCGGAAAATGGGCAGGCAGATGTTCAAGGACTACCTGCTGTTCCCGGCGCTGGCCGGCCCGTTCTTCCTGCCGGTGCTGCTGGGCAACGTGGTGGCCAACATGATCCGCAACGTGTGGACCTACGTGGTGATCTTCTGCGGCCACTTCACCGCCGACGCGGAAACCTTCCCGAAGGAATGCGTGCGCGATGAAACCCGCGGCCACTGGTACCTGCGCCAGCTGCGTGGCTCGTCCAACATCGCCGGCGGCAAGGTGATGAACCTGATGACCGGCAACCTCAGCCACCAGATCGAGCACCACTTCTTCCCGGACGTGCCGGCCAACCGCTACGCCGCCATCGCGGTGGACGTGCGTGAAATCTGCGCGCGCTACGGGCAGCACTACAACACCGGGTCGATGCCGAAGCAGTTCGGCCAGGTAATGTGGCGGATCGTGCGGCATGCGTTCCCGAGCCGGCCGCGTCGCGTACGCCCGCTGGTGGCGTCCACGCACAACGCGTAGAGCCACGCCCTGCGTGGCTGTGCGGGGTTGCCACGCAGGGCGTGGAACTACGTAGTTTTACCGGTTGCGATGTTTGTTTGACACGGATCAAACGCCTTCACGGCTGGGGTGGGTACCATCGCTGCATGCAGCGGTACGTCCCATCCCCCAGAAGGAGTGCTGATATGGCTGTCGAGAGAAACGGCGCGCGCCGCGCGCCGGCGATCGAAAAAGAGCCCGATGCCACGGCCGGCTACTGGTCCAACCGACCCGAGAACACCCTGCCGCCGCCCGATACCATGGGTGCCTACATGCGCAACCGCCCCGTGGCCCCGGAAGGAGTGGCCACGCGCAAGGCCTGGATCATCGGCACCGGCATCGCAGGGCTGGCCGCCGCCTTCTACCTGATCCGCGACGGCGGCATGCCGGCGGCCAACATCACCCTGATCGACAGCCTGGACATCGAAGGCGGTTCGCTCGATGGCGCCGGCAACCCCGAGCAGGGTTACCTGATCCGCGGCGGCCGTGAGATGAACTGGAACTACGACAACTTCTGGGACATGTTCCAGGACGTACCGGCGCTGGAATTGCCCGAGGGCTACAGTGTGCTGGACGAGTACCGGGCGGTGAACGACGCCGACCCGAACTACTCCAAGGCCCGGCTGATGCACCAGCAGGGAAAGATCAAGGACTTCTCCAGCTTTGGCCTGAGCAGGCCGCAGCAGTGGGAGCTGGTCAAGCTGCTGCTCAAGCGCAAGGAAGACCTCGATGATGCGACCATCGAGGACTACTTCAGCGAGGGCTTCCTGCAGACCAACTTCTGGTTCTTCTGGCGCTCGATGTTCGCCTTCGAAAACTGGCAGAGCCTGCTGGAAATGAAGCTGTACATGCATCGCTTCCTGGATGCGCTGGACGGCTTCAACGACATGTCCGCGCTGGTGTTCCCCAAGTACAACCAGTACGAGAGCTTCGTAAAGCCGCTGGTGAACATGCTGCGCGGGCAGGGCGTGCAGGTTACCTTTGGAACGCGCGTGGTCGACATGGAGATGTGCGTCGATGGCGGATCACGCACCGTCACGGGGCTGCGCTGTCGCGTAGGCAGCAAGGACACGCTGCTGCCGGTCGCCGACGGCGACCTGGTGTTCGCGCTGACCGGCTCGATTACCGAAGGTACTGCTTACGGTGACCTCGACACGGCCCCGGTGCTGAAACGCGGGCCCAGCACCCCGGGCGAGGACAGCGACTGGACGTTGTGGCGCAACCTGGCCGCCCAGTCGCCGATTTTCGGCAAGCCGGAAAAGTTCTACAGCGATGTGGACGGCTCGATGTGGGAATCGGCCACGCTGACGTGCAGCCCGTCACCGCTGACCGACAAAATCCGGGAACTGTCGGTCAATGACCCGTATTCGGGAAAGACGGCTACCGGCGGGGTCATCACCTTCACCGACTCCAACTGGGTACTCAGCTTTACGGTCAACCGCCAGCCGCACTTCATCGGCCAGCCCGGCGACGTCCTGGTGGTCTGGGTCTACGCGCTGCTGATGGACCAGGACGGCAACCACGTGGCCAAGCCGATGCCGGCCTGTACCGGGCGCGAGATCCTCGCCGAGCTCTGTTACCACCTCGGCATCGTCGACCAGCTCGATGCGATTGCGGCCAACACCAAGGTGCGCACCGCGCTGATGCCGTACATCACCGCGCAGTTCATGCCGCGCGCGGCCGGCGACCGCCCGCACGTGGTGCCGAAGGGTTGCACCAACCTGGGTCTGCTCGGCCAGTTCGTGGAGACTCGCAACGATGTGGTGTTCACCATGGAAAGTTCGGTGCGTACCGCGCGGGTGGCGGTGTACACGCTGCTGGATCTGGCCAAGCAGGTACCCGACCTGAGCCCGGTGCAGTACGACGTGCGCAACCTGATCCGGGCGGCCCGCGCGCTCAACAACGGCGAGCCGTTCCCCGGCGAGCGGCTGCTGCACCGGGTGCTGGACAAGACTTACTTCGCGCACATCCTGCCGCCGTTGCCCGACAAGGAGCGCCACCTGGGGGCGGTGCTGGAAGACGAAGCATCCTGGCTGGTGGGCAAGGGCAGCAGCGCCCTGAAGGACCTGCACGGCCGGCTGGAAACACTGCGCGAGAACCTGGCCAAGCGCAGTAAATAAGGCGCATGACTGACCGGTCTGCGAAGGCTGGTCAGTCCTCCAGGCCCATCTTCCCTTCGGCCAGCGGCACCCGCGAGCCATCCAGCAGGCCGCGGCTGACCGCGCCGTTGTCGATGAACAGCAGTTCGCCGTTTTCGCCGTTCTTGATGCTGCTGTCGATGGCGATGATGCGGCCGCCGTGGAAGCTGCTCACGTGTGGCATCGAGGTGTGGCCGACCACGATGCGCTTGAGCTCCAGCGCGTCGAGCAGGGCGCCCACCTGGTCGGTGTCCATTTTTCCGTCGAAGTAGCCACGGAACCAGATCGGGCTGGTCTTGCCGTCGAACAGGCGCGCCGTGTCCGGTGCGGTCTTGACCTGGTCTTTGGGCAGGCCGACCGAGGCTTGGTAAAGCGTGTTCGTGGCGTCCAGGCCGCGCACCAGGTCGAGGTTCTCCGGGGCGATGCCGCCGTGCAGGAACAGCGTATCGCCGATCTGCAGCATCACCGGGCGGGTACGCAGCCATTGGCCGATCACCGAGTCGGCGCCGTACAGCCCCGGGTAGCTGCGGCCAAGCAGCTGGGCACTTTTGAGGTACTTCGGGTTGACGTAGCGCAGGTCGTCGTAGAGCACCATGGTTTCATGGTTGCCCAGCACGAAGTGCATCGCGCCGCCGGCGGCAGTGGCCTGCTGTTGCAGGCTGTAGAGCAGCCAGAACGCCTCGGTCACCTGCGGGCCACGGTCGAACACATCACCGGCCACCACCAGCGTAGCGGTGCCCAGCGACCAGTGGTCGTCGTTGTCGATCACATGATGTGCGCGCAGCAGTTTGACCAGCAGACCGTACTGGCCGTGGATGTCCGACAGCGCCACGATGCGCGGGGTGGCCGGGTAACGAGCGGTGGCGGCTCGCTGTGGGGCGGCCACCGTGAGCGGATGCGGGTAGCCGCATTCGGGCAGCACCACGGTGCTGTCGCCGCGTGCGGGCAGGTCACGCTCGACCACGTGGTCATTGCAGACCCACTGCGCCTGGTGGCCCTTGCTGGTCATGAACACGTAGGGGCCATCGGCCTCCACATGCTCGGCCGGCGCGGGCACCTCGCGGGCAACAGCCAGCAGCGGGGCAAGGACGAGTCCCGCCAGGATCAGGCGGATGGCAGCAGAACGGAGGCGAAGCGGCATCGGAGGCATCCAGCAAGGCGGGCAGGGCGGCCAGGCGCCGCCCATCCGATCCTACCTGCAGGCAGCGTCGGCAGGTATGCCCCATCGGGCGGCTGATGGGGGGGTAGAGCCACGCCCTGCGTGGCTGCGTGGCTGCCCGGCTGCGCAGTCTGCAATGTTATAAACAGCGTAATAGTCTCCCCGATGGTTGCAGCAGTAGGCTTTTCCGCATTGCACAGGAGCCGTTGCCATGGGCCACGACCACGATCACCTGCCCAGCGAAATCCGCCACGAGAAACCCCTGTGGTGGGCGCTGGGCCTGACCACCACCTTCCTCATCGTCGAAGTGGCGGGCGCATTCTGGACCAACAGCCTGGCGCTGCTGTCCGATGCGGCGCACATGGCCACCGACACGCTGGCATTGATGATCGCGCTGGTAGCGGTGCGGCTGAGCCGGCGCCCGCCGGATGCGCGGCGCACCTACGGCTATGCGCGGCTGGAAGCGTTGGGGGCGATGATCAACGGCGGCATGCTGTTCGTGGTGGCCGGTTACATCCTGTGGGAAGCGGTGGCGCGGTTCCGCCAGCCGCAGGAAATCGCCTCCACCGGCATGCTGGTGATCGCCGCGTTCGGGCTGCTGATCAATCTGATTTCGATGCGCCTGCTGCGTGCAGGCAGTGGCGAAAACCTCAACGTGAAAGGCGCTTACCTGGAAGTGTGGGCCGACATGCTGGGTTCGGTGGCGGTGATCATCGGCGCGTTGCTGATCCGCTGGACCGGCTGGAAGCCGATCGATCCGATCCTGGCGGTGCTGATCGGCCTGTGGGTGCTGCCGCGCACGTGGGTGCTGATGCGCGAGGCGATCAACGTGCTGCTGGAAGGCGTGCCCAAGGGCATCCAGGTGGACGCCGTGCGCGCGCGGTTGTGCGCGCACGAGGGGGTGCAGGACGTGCATGACCTGCACGTGTGGGCGCTGGCGTCGAGCACCCCGGCGCTGACCGCGCACGTGGTGGTCGCCGAGGGCGTGGACGCGGACGGCCTGCGCCGCCGGCTGGGCTCTGCGCTGCACGAGGATTTCGGCATCGATCATGTGACCCTGCAGATCGAGGCGGATCATTGCGGCGATGATTGCGGCGACGGCACCCCGGCGTCGCACGCGCCGCATGGCGACCACGACCACGCCGGGCATGCGCATGCCCGGGTCCACGAGCCGCGCCGCAGTGGCCCCGATGCGCAGGGCCACCACGGCCATCCGCATCCCTGAGTCGGCGGTTGCGGTCGGGCGGGGCAGGGGCGGCGGGGTTGCCGCTACAATGTCGGCCTGCCTTGCCATCCCCTCGGAGAAACCGCAGTGACCCGGAAACTCGTACTGTTGCGCCACGGCCAGAGCCAGTGGAACCTGGACAACCGTTTCACCGGTTGGGTGGACGTGGAACTGACCGAGCAGGGCAGGAGCGAAGCTGCTGCCGCCGGCCGTCTGATGCGCGAAGAAGGGTTGCAGTTCGATGTGGCGCACACCTCGGTGCTCAAGCGCGCCATCCACACGCTGCAGGGGGCACTGGCCGAGCTGGACCAGGACTGGCTGCCGGTGAGCAAGAGCTGGCGCCTGAACGAGCGTCACTACGGTGGCCTGCAGGGGTTGGACAAGGCTGAGACGGCGGCGAAGCACGGCGAGGACCAGGTCAAGATCTGGCGGCGGTCCTACGACATCCCGCCGCCGGCGATGGACCGCGAAGACCCGGGCCACCCGATCCACGACCGCCGTTACGCCGGCCTGGACCGCAACGCGCTGCCGGGCACCGAGTCGCTGGCGACCACGCTGGAACGCGTGCTGCCGTACTGGTTCGATGCGATCGCCCCGCAACTGAAGGACGGCAAGACCGTCCTGGTCACCGCCCACGGCAATTCGCTGCGCGCGCTGTACAAGTACCTCAACAAGGTGTCGCAGGAAGCCATCCTGGAGTTGAACATCCCCACCGGCATTCCGTTGCTGTTCGAGTTGCACGAAGACCTGACCGTGCAGTCGTTCCGCTACCTGGGTGACCCGGAAGCGGCGCGCAAGGCGGCCGAGGCCGTGGCGAACCAGGGCAAAGCGCGGTAGATACCCACCTTGGGTGGGTATTCCTCAGCGATTCATTGATTGCCTGACGCCGTAGAGCCGGGCTCTGCCCGGCTGCTGTTGGATTCGGCGAACAGCCGCAGGCTCACGGCATCTGCGGGTTGGCGGGACGGTGCGGGTTTGCGGGGTCGACGCAAGTTCCCCTCCGGGGCCCGGCCCTCCCCAGCTCGTAACAACTGATACGCCAACACGGTCAGCGCACACCAAGGGCGCTCCTGTGACCTTTGGCCGGTCCCACGCCCCCGCTCCCGCGCTACGCTGCCGGATTGTCCGCATTGCGGGCGATGCTTCCCTGTAGCCGGAGAGTCGAATGAAGTATTCCAAGCTGGCCCCGCTGGGCCTGACCATTGCCATCGCTGCCTCGCTGGCCGCGTGCGGCAAGACCGGGACCGCTCCGGCGGCCACTGCGGATGCCGCCAAGCCGGCGTTCGATCTGTCGCAGATCAAGACCCCGCTGATCTCGCTCAACAGCGCCGACCTGGACCCGGCCATCGCCGCGTGTACCGACCTCAACGGCTTCGTCAACAGCAGCTGGCTGAAGGCCAACCCGGTGCCGAACGACCAGACCACCTGGGGCAGCTTCGAGATCCTGCGCGAACGCTCGCTGGAAGTGCAGCACGCGCTGGTCGAGCAGGCCGCGGCCAGCCAGGCCAAGGCCGGCTCGGTGGAAGCCAAGATCGGCGATATCTGGAAGACCGGTTCGGACGAGGCGAAGATCGAAGCCGCCGGCATCGCGCCGCTGCAGCCGCAGCTGGACAGGATCGCCGCGCTGAACGACACCGCCGCGATCACCCAGTACCTGCGCGACAGCCAGGCGCAGGGCCAGGGCGTGCTGTTCTCGCTGTTCGCCAATGCCGATTACAAGGATTCGGGCAACGTCATCGCCTATGTCGGCCAGGGCGGCCTGGGTCTGCCGGAGAAGGGCTACTACTTCGATGCATCGCAGGCCAAGATCCGCGATGCCTACGTGGCCTATATCGAACAGGCGTTGACCCTGTCCGGCGTGGATGCCGCGCAGGCCAAGACCGACGCCAAGGCGGTGATGGACTTCGAAACCCGCCTGGCCAAGGCGTCGCTGTCGCGCATCGAACTGCGTGATCCGGCCAAGCGCTACAACCCGGTCAGTGCTGCGGAAGCCGACAAGCTCACCCCGAACTTCAGCTGGACCGCGCTGTTCGACACGCTGAAGGTACCGGCCGCGCAGAAGTTCTCGCTGGCCCAGCCGGCCTTCTTCGGCGAAGTGGACAAGATGCTCACCGAGGTGCCCGCTTCAACCTGGCAGGCCTACCTGCGCTTCCACACCGTCGATGATGCCGCCCCGTACCTGAGCAGCGCCTTCGAGAAGGCCAACTTCGATTTCTACGGCACCACCCTGCGTGGCCAGAAGGAAATGCAGCCGCGCTGGAAGCGCGTGCTGGAGTCGGTCAACACCTCGATCGGCGAAGGCCTGGGCCAGCTGTACGTGGACGCGGTGTTCCCGGCCGAGTCCAAGGAACAGATGCAACACCTGGTCGAGAATCTCTCGGTGGCGCTGAAGGCGCGCCTGGAGAAGCTGGAATGGATGGGCGAAGACACCCGCAGGAAGGCGCTGGAGAAGTGGGCCAGCTTCACCCCGAAGATCGGCTACCCGGACAAGTGGCGCGACTGGTCGGGCTTTGAGACCAACGCCGACAGCTACCTGGGCAACATGCAGGCCGCGCGCGCGTTCAACTACCGCTATACGCTCGACAAGATCGGCAAGCCGGTCGACAAGACCGAGTGGGGCATGACCCCGCAGACCGTCAACGCCTACTACAACGCGACCAAGAACGAGATCGTGTTCCCGGCGGCGATCCTGCAGGCGCCCTTCTTCGACGCCAAGGCCGATCCGGCGCTGAACTACGGTGGCATCGGTGCGGTGATCGGCCACGAAATGATGCACGGCTACGATGATTCGGGCAGCCAGTTCGCCGCCAACGGCAACTTCGACAACTGGTGGACCGACAGCGACCGCAAGGCCTTCACCGGCCGCACCGACCAGCTGGTGGCACAGTTCGATGGCTATGAATCGCTGCCGGGGGTGAACGTGAAGGGCAAGCTGACCCTGGGCGAAAACATCGGCGACCTGGGCGGTTTGACCGTGGCCTATGACGCGCTGCAGATGGCGTTGAAGGAGAACCCCAAGGCCAATGTCGCCGTTGACGGCCACAGCCAGGACCAGCGCTTCTTCATGAACTGGGCCACCGTGTGGCGCCGCAACTTCACCGACGGTGAGCTGCGCGTGCGTTTGAACACCGACCCGCATGCCCCGGCCAACTTCCGTGCCAACGGTGCGCCGTCGAACATGCCGGCGTTCGCGCAGGCGTTCGAGTGCAAGCCGGGCGACGCGATGGTGCGCGCCGACGACAAGCGCGTGGTGATCTGGTAACGGTTTGATTCATCTGCGAACAAGAAGGCCCGGCAACTGCCGGGCCTTCCTGTATCCGACACTGCGTGGGCCGGGCAGAGCCCGGCGCTACCGGTGGTGGGTTGCCTGCGGTAGCGCCGGCCGTTGGCCGGCCCAGGCGGTGCGGGTTGCGCGCGTTATCCAGGGGTCAACGTCGTCAACAACGCCTTTGCCGCATTGAACCGGTCCTCCGGCAGCGGCAACGGCACCTTGATCCGCAGCTTGTCCGGCCCATCCATCATGTACAGCTTGGGCTGCTTCTGGATCATCTGGATCACCGCCATCGGGTCGATGGACGGCTTGGCCTCGAACACGATGCGGCCGCCGTTCTCGCCCAGTTCCAGCTTGCGGATGCCCAACGCATTGCACTGCAGTTTCAGCTCTGCCACTGCGAACAGATGCTTGGCGGCATCGGGCAGCAGGCCGAAGCGGTCGATCATCTCCACCTGCAGTTCGCGCAGCTCGCCACTGTCGCGCGCGCTGCTGATCCGTTTGTACAGGGTCAGGCGGGTGTGCACGTCGGGCAGGTAGTCGTCCGGGATCAACGCCGGCACATGCAGTTCCACTTCGGCGCCGCGCACTTCCTCGCCCGAATCCAGGTCGGGCAGCTTGCCCAACCGGATGCTGCGCACCGCGCGTTCGAGCAGTTCGGTGTACAGGCTGAATCCCACCTCGGCCATCTGTCCGCTCTGGTCTTCGCCCAGCAGCTCGCCGGCGCCACGGATTTCCAGGTCGTGGGTGGCCAGGGTGAAGCCGGCGCCGAGCTCGTCCATGGAGGCGATCGCTTCCAGGCGCTTCTCGGCATCGGGGGTCATCGAGCGCTTGTCCGGCACCACCAGATACGCATACGCGCGGTGGTGCGAGCGACCGACGCGGCCACGCAGCTGGTGCAGCTGGGCCAGGCCGAAACGATCGGCGCGGTTGATGATGATGGTGTTGGCGTTGGGGATGTCGATGCCCGATTCGATGATCGTGGTCGACAGCAGTACGTTGTAGCGCTGCTTCTGGAAATCCAGCATCACCCGTTCCAGCTCGCGTTCGGGCATCTGGCCGTGGGCGATGCCAATGCGTGCTTCAGGCACCAGCTCGGCCAGGTCGCGTTGCATGCGGCCGATGCTTTCCACGTCGTTGTGCAGGAAGTACAGCTGGCCACCGCGCGCCAGTTCGCGCTGGAATGCTTCGCGCAGCAGTGCGTTGTCCCATGCGGTGATGAAGGTCTGCACCGCCAGCCGGTTCGGCGGCGGGGTGGCGATGATCGACAGGTCGCGCAGGCCGGCCATGGCCATGTTGAGCGTGCGCGGAATCGGTGTGGCGGTGAGCGTCAGCAGGTGCACGTTGGCGCGCATCGCCTTCAGCGCTTCCTTCTGGCGCACGCCGAAACGCTGCTCCTCGTCCACCACCACCAGGCCCAGATCCTTGAACTTCATGTCCGGCTGCAGCAGGCGGTGGGTGCCGATGATGACGTCGATGGTGCCGGCAGCCACCTTCTCCAGCTCGGCCTTGATCTCCTTGGTGCTCTTGAAGCGCGACAGCACTTCAACCTTGAGTGGCCAGTCGGCGAAGCGGTCGCGGAAATTGCGGTAGTGCTGTTCGGCCAGCAGGGTGGTCGGCACCAGCACGGCGACCTGCTTGCCGGCGCTGGCGGCGGCGAAGGCGGCGCGTACGGCCACCTCGGTCTTGCCGAAGCCCACGTCGCCGCAGACCACGCGGTCCATCGGCTGGCTGCTGGCCAGGTCGCGCAGGGTGGCGTCGATGGCGGCGAGCTGGTCGGGGGTTTCCTCGAACGGGAAGCCGGCCGCGAATGGCTCGTACATCGCGCGGTCCACCTGCAGCGCCAGACCGGCACGCGCGCGGCGACGGGCCTGGATCTCCAGCAGTTCGGCGGCCACGTCGCGGACCTTTTCGGCCGCCCGGCGCTTGGCCTTGCTCCACTGTTCGCCACCGAGCGAATGCAGCGGCGCGGTTTCCGGCGAGGCGCCGGAGTAGCGGCTGATCAGGTGCAACTGGGCCACCGGCACGTACAGCCGGTCGCCCTTGGCGTACTCGATTTCCAGGAACTCCCCAGGCATGCCGCCAGCATCGAGCACGATCAGCCCGCGGTAGCGGCCCACGCCGTGGTCTTCATGGACGATCGGCGCGCCTTCGGTCAGCTCGCCCAGGTCGCGGATGATCGCTTCGGGTTCGCGCCCGACGCGGCGGCTGCGCCGGGTCGTGCCGGCGCGCTCGGGGAACAGCTGGCGTTCGGTCAGCACCGCCAGCGGCGGTGCGTCCAGCGCGAAGCCGTCTTCCAGCGGCGCCACGGTGATGGCGAAACGCAGGGTCGCGTCGGCCAGGAACGTTGGCAGGTCGGCCACCACCGGCGGCTTCAGCTCCGCCGCCAGCAGCACTTCCAGCAACGCTTCGCGGCGTCCCGGTGAATCGGCGGCAATCAACACCCGGCCGGGGTAATGACCGAGGAACGACTTCAGTGCTTCACCCGCAGGTGCATCGCGCGCGGCCACCGGCAGCGGCGGCAGCGGCTGGTCGCCCAGCGGTTTGGCTTCGTCGACGCGCGGGTGGTCGGCGCTCCAGACCTCGACGCGGGGCAGCGTGTTCAAGCGCGCGCTGAGCCCTTCGGGGCTGAGGTACAGTTCGGTGGGCGCCAGCAGCGGTCGCTCCACGTCGTGGCGGCGCTGTTCAAAGCGGTTCTGGGTCTGCGCCCAGAACGAAGCGGCCGCTTCACCCACGCCTGGCGCGATCACCGGCAGTGCGTTGGGTTGCAGGTAGTCGAACAGCGTGGCCGTCCCGTCGAAGAACAACGGCAGGTAATACTCCACCCCGGCCGGTGCCAGCCCGGATTTGAGATCCTGGTACAGCGCACTGCGGCGGGTATCCACGTCGAAGCGCTCGCGCAGGGTGGCCAGCACCCGCGACACGCTCAGCTCGTCCAGCGGCACTTCGCGGCCGGGCAGCATGCGAATGGCATCGACCTTGTCCAGCGAACGCTGGCTTTCCGGATCGAACGCGCGGATCGAGTCGATGTCCTCATCGAGCAGCTCGATCCGCAGCGGCGCCTCGGCGCCCATCGGGAACACGTCGAGCAGGCCACCGCGTACCGCGAAATCGCCCGGGTCCATCACCTGCGGCACATTGCGGTAGGCGGCGGCCTCCAGCCGGCGTTTCTCCGCATCCAGGTCCAGGCGCTGGCCGACCTTCAGGTCGAAACTGCCGCCGATGATGTATTTGAGCGGTGCCAACTGCTGCAGCAGCGTCTGCACCGGCACCACCACGATGCCGCGGCGCAGTGTGGGCAGCTGGTGCAGGGCCGCCAGGCGCTGCGAAATGATGTCCGGGTGCGGGCTGAACGCGTCGTAGGGCAGCGTTTCCCAATCCGGGAACGCCACCACCGGCAGATCCGATGCGCTGCCCAGCAGGGTGCGCAGGTCGGACTCGACCTGATTGGCGCCGTGGTTGTCGCGCGCGATGACCAGCAGCGGCCCGTCATGGGCCTCTGCGGCACGGGCGATGTACCACGCCAGCGCGGTCGGCGATGCAGGAGCGCGCCACCAGGCGCGGAGCTGGCCGGAACGGGGCAGCGGCGGTACGGGGGATGAGGTGCGTGACATGAACCGCCGATTTTACCAGACCGGCCGCGTGATGAACGCTGTGGAGTGCCTCCGGCCCACGTGGCCTGGACAAACGGGGCTGTCCATTGGGTGGAAGTGACCTGGCAGTTGGCGGCGTCCCGCCAAGCTGGGCGACCTCAGGGTCCAGGCCACCGGCAGGGGGCGAGATTCGAGGCGGTGCTGCGCTGGCGATTGAAGCTATGAATCGAATAAAACAAATGTATTAAAAATGCGCCGCATGATTTGTTGGTAGCGTGACGCGCTGCTCATATCTCAACCTGCTTGAAGTTGCCAGATACGACATCCGATTGCGGCGTGTGTTTCTTTCGAGCTCATTTGCGGGCATTAACGACGTGCGTCGTGAATGGCAAGTGTAAATCGAGGTGATTGCGTCATCATCAATGCTCTACGTTGTGACCACAAAAACGTCATGGATACGTCACCACCATGACGCCTCCACAACGAAAGAGGGTCACCCGATGCAGAACCGCCTCAAGGGCAAACACATCGCGTTCATCGCCGGTCACGGCGTCGAGCATTCGCATCTTGCCAAGCCGATGCAGGAGTTGCGCGGCATGGGCGCGCAGATAAGTGTCGTTGCGACAAGCCCTGACCTGCTCGTCACCGACACCAAGGAGACGTACAAGGTCGACACGGCACTGGCGGCTGCCGATCACACGAATTACCACGCAGTGGTGGTCAGTGGCGGCGGCGAAATCGCATCGTTGACGCCGGTGTTGGAGTTCCTGCGCACGATCGAGCGTTCGGGCAAGCCGGTCGGCGCGACCAGCCAGGGCGTTCCGGTGTTGGTCGCGGCCGAGCTGGTCAAAGACCGCAAGGCCACGTCCGACCCCAAGCACCAGACGCTGGTGGCCGCGGCAGGTGGTACTTGGGTGGATCGTGAGGTCGTCGTGGACGATCTCATCATCACCAGCAGGCACACCAAGGATCTTCCCGCGTTCAGCGAAGCGCTCGCCGTCGCGTTGGTGGACTGACCCGCAGTTGCAGTAAGGGTGCGCGGTACCGGGCGCGGTGCCTGGTATCGCGTACTTCTGCGCGGCGGTGGCGTCCTGCGCGCTCGGAACAGATCTACGGCCCGTCACATCGAATGCCTGCGCAATGTCTCCCCCGTCATTGCAGGGAGCGGTGGGGCGGGCCACCTGCCAGATTTTTGATGGAGATGATCCTGATGACAGTAGTCGGGACCTTGATTGAGGACGTCGCGCGGGTGTCCGGATTGGGCGACAAGGCCGGAACGCTCATTGGTGTCCTGGCTGGATTCATGTTTGCCGAGCCCGGCGGATTCATGGCGTTTCGGGAGAAATTCTGCGCCATTGGCCTGGGGGATGTGTTCGACTCCTGGATCGGCGGGCACCCCAACATGCGTTACACCAACGGCAATGAAATGAAGCACGCGGTTGGGTTCGCCAACATGCGGGTCATCGCGGAGCAGACAGGACTGCCGGAATCCGTGGTTGGGGGCGTCATGGCGACGGCAGTACCGCTGCTGGTCCGGGCGGTCACGCCCGCTGGCGTACTTCCGGCCTTCCTGCCGGCGGAACTGGAATACCTCGTGCGCGCCAGTGAGCGGGCGGCGGCTCCCGTAACGCAGGCGTGCGATGCTGCGCGGAGCAGGTTTCCCCGCCGGTGGCGCTGGTTGTTGCCGCTGTCAGCACTGGCGCTGTTGACCTACTGTGGGTTGCAGGGCCTGGATACCCTGTCGCCAACCTCCGGGCCGGGGAACGACGAGCATTCGCCGGCCGGGTAATGGCCCGGTATGCGCGGCAAGTGTCAGCGCTCGGGGTCCAGCTCCAGCTCCATGCGTAACAGCCCCGGCGTGCCCTGCGGGTGAGGTACCGCCTTGAAGCCCAGCGACGCGGCCAGCTGCTTCATCGGTTCGTTTTCTTCAAGCACGTCGCCGTACAGGCGGTCGAGATACTTGCCGCGGCCCCACTTTACCAGCTTGCGCATCAACTGCCGGCCCAGGCCCTGGCCGATCAGGAACCGGCTGATCAGGATGGCGTACTCCGCTTCGCGGGTGCCCGGGTTGATGGACGCGCGCGCAATGGCCCCGACCACCGCCTCACCGGCCTGCTGGTTCTCTGCGGCAACCAGCACGATCTCGGTCTTGGCGTTGGGATGGGTCAGCCGTTGCAGCGCTATGTCGGACAGCTCGGTGACGGATTGCAGCAGGCGGTCGCGGATTTCTTCCGGCCCGAACAGGCTGAAGGCGGCCTGCAAGGGTGCGCCGTCCTCGGGACGGATCGGGCGGATCAGCAGTTCATGGCCGCTGGGCGCCTTGAAAATTTCGTGCCAGGGCGGCATGCGATTACGGGTAGCCATACCGGTGATTCCTTGGTGGTCTTCGGATTCTCGCATCCCGGGGGGCGCGTTCCGTGAACGAAACGCTCACACCGTTCAGCGGGTGGGCGTGGCGTTACTCGGCCTGCTTGAGCCACTGCAGGCGGGTACTGGCGCCGGCTTCACCCAGGTACTGCTTGAGCGCGGGCATCGCCGGGGCCAGCACCTGGTCGAACTGCCAGGGCGGGTTGAGCAACAGCATGCCACTGCCGTTGAGCCGAAGGGGAGAGTCGTCGGGCCGAATCAGTAGTTCTACTGTAAGCACCGACTTCACCGGCAGGGCGCAGGCCTTGCGCAGGAAGTGCAGGATCGTGCGGCGCTGCTTGATCGGGAACCAGATGGCGAAGCTGGCCTGCGGCCAGCGCGCCAGGATCTCGCTGACCGAGGCGAGGATGCGCTGGTACTCGGCATCCTGGCCCTCATAGGGCGGGTCGATCAGGACCAGGCCGCGGCCGATCTTCACCCCATTGGCCTTGGGCGGCAGCAGCGCCTTGTTCTGGGCGTAGCCGTCGGCATGCAGCACCGCCACCCGGCTGTCGTGGGCGAACAGTGCCTTGAGCGAGGCGGCCTCGGCATCCTGCAGCTCGCACACCGCCATACGGTCCTGCTCGCGCAGGGTCTGCGCGCTGAGCAGCGGCGAGCCCGGGTAGTTGATCATCGCCCCGACCGGATTGTCGGCCTGCACCGCCTTGAGGTAACGCTCGACCACGGCCGGCAGCCTGGGCTGGGCCATCAGCCGCATCACCCCTTCCTCCGCCTCCAGGGTCTTGCGGCTTTCCTCGCTGGCCAGCAGGTAGCGGCCAGCGCCGCCATGGGTGTCGAGCACGAAGAACGGGCTGTCCTTGCGCTTGAAAGTGTCGAGCAGGGCAAGCTGGACGATGTGCTTGAGCACATCGGCGTGGTTGCCGGCGTGGAAGGCGTGGCGGTAATTCATCGGCGCAGTGTACGGGGCGGCGGCCCCAGCGGCTATGCTGCGCGCATGAACCGCCCCCTGCACAACGTCCTGGTCGTCGAAGACGAAGCTGCCATCGCCGATACCGTTCTGTACGCGCTGCGCAGCGAGGGCTACGGGGCACGCCATTGCCTGCTGGGCGGGCACGCGCTGCAGCTGCTGCGCCAGGAACCGGTGGACGTGGTGGTGCTGGACGTGGGCCTGCCGGACATGAGTGGCTTCGAGGTGTGCCGCACGCTGCGCACCTTCAGCGATGTGCCGGTGATCTTCCTGACCGCCCGGAATGATGAAATCGACCGCGTACTGGGCCTGGAGCTGGGCGCGGACGACTACGTGGCCAAGCCGTTCTCGCCGCGCGAGCTGGTGGCGCGGGTGCGGGCGCGGTTGCGCCGCAGCGGGTCGGCGGCCGAGTCCGAGGCAGTGGGCTGGCAGCCGCACGGCCGCTTCGCGATCGACCGCGAGGGGCGCCGCATCCGCTTTGACGACCAGGCGCTGGACCTCACCCGCTACGAATACGCGCTGCTGGCCGCGCTGCTGCAGCGCCCCGGCGCGATCCTCAGCCGGGCCCAGTTGATGGACCGCGGCTGGGACACCAATGCCGACAGCGCCGACCGCACCGTGGACACCCACGTGAAGACCTTGCGTGCCAAGCTGCGTGCCGCCGGCGCCGATCCCGACCCGATCCGCACCCACCGCGGCGTGGGTTACGCGCTGGAGGTGTAGCGTGCGGCTGGGGCTGAAACTGTTCCTTGGCTTCTTCCTGATCGTGGGTATCGCCGCGTTCTTCGTGATGCGCGTCTTCGTCAACGAAGTGAAGCCCGGGGTGCGCCAGGCGATGGAGTCCACCCTGGTGGATGCGGCCAACGTGCTGGCGGAGATGGCCGCGGCCGATCTCAAGGCCGGGCACATCGGCAATGGCCCGTTCGTGGCCAACCTGGCCCGCGCGCAGCGGCGCGACCCCAAGGCGATGGTCTGGCGCTTTCCCAAGCGCACGCTCGATTACCGCGTGACCATCACCGATGCGCGCGGCATCGTGGTGTACGACTCCACCGGGCAGGACATCGGCCGCGACAACTCGCGCTGGAACGATGTCTACCGCACCCTGCGTGGCGAGTACGGCGCACGCTCCAGCCCGGAAACACCGGGCGATGCGGTGCATTCGGTGATGCACGTCGCTGCCCCGATCCATGACCCCGCCGACCCGACTCGGCTGATCGGCGTGCTCAGCCTGGCCCAACCCAACCGCAGCATCGATCCGTTCATCGCCGCCAGCCAGCGCGCCATCCTGCAGCGCGGCGCCTGGCTGATCGGGTTGTCGGCGCTGGTCGGGCTGCTGATGACCGCCTGGCTGATGCACGGGGTGAACCGGCTCAACCGCTATGCCAAGGCGGTCAGTGCCGGCGAGCCGGTGCCACCACCCAAGCCGCGCCGGGATGAGATCGGCGACCTCGGCCAGGCGCTGGAAACCATGCGTCGCAAACTGGAAGGCAAGGCCTACGTGGAGCAGTACGTGCAGTCGCTGACCCACGAGATGAAAAGCCCGTTGGCGGCGATCCGCGGTGCGGCCGAGCTGCTGCAGGAACCACTGCCCGACGCCGACCGCATGCATTTCGCGCGCAGCATCCAAGGCCAGGAGCAGCGCCTGACCGAAACCATCGACAAGCTGCTGGCACTGGCCGAAGTAGAGCAGCACGGCTGGCTGCAGAAGCGCGAGCGCATCGCGCTGGCGCCGCTGCTGCAGGCGGCGGCCGAGGCGGTGGCGATGCGCGCGCAGGCCGCAGAGGTTGGCGTGGACGTCGAGGTTGCCGCAGACCTGGAGGTACAGGGCGACACCTACCTGCTGCGGCAGGCACTGAACAACCTGCTGGAGAATGCGTTGGCCTTCTCCAGCCCCGGCAGCCGGATCCAGCTGGGCGCATCGCGCAAAGGCGATGGCGTGGTGCTGCAGGTGGCCGACCGCGGCAGTGGCGTGCCGGAATACGCGCTGGGGCGGGTGTTCGAACGCTTCTATTCGCTGGCGCGGCCAGCGACCGGGCTGCGCAGCTCCGGGCTGGGGCTGTCGTTCGTGCAGGAAGTGGCTCGCCTGCACGGCGGCCGGGTAGGGTTGAACAACCGCGAAGGCGGTGGCGCGGTGGCAACGCTTCACATTGGCTTCAAATACAACACAAACCCCGCACACCGGCGGGGCTGAAGCTGGCACCCTTCCCAACCGAGGACGGGTGATGAAATCCCTGAAGATGCTGTTGCGGTTCGCCATCGTGGGCGGACTGATCCTGTTGCTGCTGATTCCGTTGATGATGATCAAGGGCGTGATCAGCGAACGTGAGGCGTATCGCGACCAGGCCTACCTGCGGGTATCGCAGAGCCGGGCGGGCGCGCAGACCCTGACCGGTCCGATCCGGGTGGTGCCGTGGACGGATACGCGCCAGGTCGAAGTGGTCGACGCTGCCGGCACAAAGAAGGTCGAAACCCAGGTCGAACCGGGCTACTGGCTGCAGATGCCGGCGAAGCTGGTGGTCGATGGCGGCATGCAGCCCGACGAACGCCGGGTCGGTCTGTTCCGGGTGCCGGTGTACACCTGGACGACCAAGGTCAGCGCGGCGTTCAATGATGACGATTACCCGGTCAAGGCCGGTCGCGTCTACGGGACCCCCTACCTGGCGGTCGGTATCGCCGACGTGCGCGGCCTCGTCGGTTCGCCGGATCTCAAGGTCGACGGCGAAGCGCTGACCCTGCAGCCCGGCATCGGTGATGTCAGTGGTATCGGCAAGGGCCTGCATGTGCCGCTCCATGGCTTCGACGACACTGCCGGTGGCGTGCTGAAGGGTACCCAGGTAGAGCTGTCGCTGGTACTCGATGGCACCCGTTCGCTGGCGGTAGTGCCGGTAGGCGATGACAGCCGCATCGCGATCCGCTCGCCGTGGCCGCACCCGTTGTTCGGCGGCAGCTTCCTGCCCAACGAACGCAAGGTGGACGACAAGGGCTTCGACGCGCAGTGGGCGGTGTCCTCGCTGGCCTCCGAAGCACAGCGCCAGCTGCGCGAGGGGCGCGACGTGGCGCCGGAAACGGTCAGCGTGGAGCTGGTCAACCCGGTCGACATCTACACCCAGGCCGACCGCGCCAGCAAGTACGGCATTCTCTTCATCGTGCTGACCTTCGTCGGCTTCATCCTGTTCGAGCTGATCAAGCGCCTGCGCATCCATCCGCTGCAGTACCTGATGGTGGGCCTGGCGCTGGCGATCTTCTTCCTGCTGCTGCTGAGCCTGTCCGAACACATTCCGTTCTGGGTGGCCTATGTGGTGTCGGCGCTGGCCTGTATCGGTTTGCAGGCGGTGTACCTGTCCGGCGTACTGCGCAGTGGGGTGCGCGGCCTGGGCTTCGCGGGCATGCTGACCGTGTTGTATGGCGCCCTGTATGGGTTGCTGGTGTCGGAGAACAACGCGTTGCTGATGGGGTCGCTGCTGTTGTTCGCGGTGCTGGCTACGGCGATGTGGATCACCCGACGGATCGACTGGTACGAGCTCGGCGCGAGCCTCAAGTAGAGCCAACGCGAGGCATTGACCGCGCTGACGCAAACAACCGATGCCGACGTCGTTTCCGGCATATGGTTGCAGGGAGGGCAGCAGGCGGCACAAGGGCAGGCTGGTATTGGTAGCGAATCCCGTTAGGTTTCACCCCCTCGTTACCTCACTTCAAGACCATGGCGAACCTGACCCCGCCTTCATCGGGCCGAGCCGATAGCGCCTACGTGCGTGCGGCGACGCTGCCCACCGGCAGCGCCGACAACGGCGCTGCCGTGCTGTCGATCTGCAACATGACGCCTTCTGCAATCGAACGCACCCTGTGGCTGTCGAACGTACCCCGGCAGGAGCTGGACGCCCTGTCGGTGGCGTTGCGCCAGGGACCGCTGGATGGGCACTTCTTTCTGTCGCTGGAATCGGGCTTTCACCGCACGCCGTTGGCCGCGCCCATGGCACAGGCGCTGGTGCAGGATGCGTTGCATGGCCTGCTGCCGGCGTGGCTGCCGCCCGCACAACGCGCGGCGTGGCGCACCTGCCTCATGGGTCTGTTGACCCTGCCAAGGGCGGCCTGGGAAGTGGAGTGCGTGCCATTGCGCGCGCAGTTGACCGATGCGGTGGCAAAGCAGGATTCCCTGCTCGCCGCCATGCGCGCCGCGCTGTACCGGCCGATGCACATGTCCCGGCGTGACTGGACTGCCGCGCTGGACACGCACCGCGCCCGCGGTGTGCAGGATTGCCGCGAGGTGGCGCTGAACCTGCAGAGGGGCACGCGCGCGCTCCAGCACGACATTGCACGCCGGCAACTGCTGCACTGGTTGCCGGCGCTGCCGGTGGCGCAGCTGGATCGTGCGCTGGCGCAGGCAGGGGCGTGCGCCGCAGCCGATGGGGCGGCCATCGATGCGCGCAGCGCATTGCCTGTACTGTTCGACGCGCTGGGAAGCGACCGCTGCGCGCTGGTCGCAGACGGGCAGCGGGCGGGCGTGTTGGCGGCACTGGAACGGCTTGCCGGCGGGCACGCCGAGCCGCTGCTGGCGACCGGTGGCGGCAACGGCGACCGGTTGGGTCGCTGGTTGTTGTCGGTTGCCGAGCGCGCTGACCCGTCGGCGCGGCCGCCGCCCAGCCTGCGGGCGGCGCTGGCCGATGCGTTGCTGTTTGCGGTGTCGGCGGCCCCGGGTCTGCACGCGTACCTGAGCGGTGCAATGTCCAGCGGGCAGGGCAGCAGCCCGATGCGGGTACGTGCGCCTGTGGAGCCCGGCCCGGTCGCCTCGGCGGCGGCCGCGCGCGGCGGGCGTAGTCTGCTGGCGCTGGCCGGTGGTTTGGTCGGTGGTGGCCTCGGACTGGCCAGCCTGGGCTGGCGATGGGCCTTTGGAGATACGCCTTCCGCTGCGCCGAACGCAGTGGCGAAAACGGTTGCACTGCTCGACGAGCTGATCGAACGCGACGGTATGGGGTCCATATGGCAGGCGATCCGGCATCAGGTGCAGGTCGCCGATGACAGTGACGCGGCACTGGTCCTCGCCGTCGCCGACACGTTGGAAGCCAATGATGTCGCCGGTCCGATACTCGCGGCGCTTGCGCCGGCAGCAGAGCGCGACAGCCCTGCTGGCATCCAACGGCGCCGCCGCTCGGCTGACCGGCTGTTCGCACCGATAGCGGATCGGTGCACGTTGAACCCGGAAGAGCGCGCGCACCTTGAAGCGATGGGCAGGGCGTTGATCGATGCGGCCCGCCAGGAACCGGCGCCGGACGTGCGCGATGTGGGTGCCCCCGCAGACCTGGATGTCGCGTTGACCCGTTCGCGGATCCTGACCTGGGTACAGGCGATGGGGCACAACGCCAGCGTGCAGCACCCCCGGCTGACGGCTGCGTGGCAGGATATCGCCGCGTCCGAACGGGCGCTGACCCTGGCCTATGCGGCGCTGCCGCAACTGGATGCGCACCTGGCCCAGCAGCTGACGGCCGACCTGCGCGCGGTGACCGGGCAGTCCATCGATCCGGCGCAGATCTACCTCAACACGTTCCAGTCCAGCCAGAGCTGGCCGGCATGGGAGGCGCGGCAGTTGCGCCCGCCCGGGACGACCTTCCGCAACCAGCATCGCCTTGTCCCCCCTGACCGACAGGTGCGCAGCGGGCTGGTCAGCGCCCACACCCTGATCGGCGCGGCGCTGCTGCCGGAGGCGGACCCGGTGACGTCCGGGTTGTACTACCGCAGTACGCCGGAAACCTACTTCCCGGTACAGGAGTGCAGGGAGCTCACGCTTGGGCAGTACCGCCAGGCCGTACGCGGGCGCGACTACCTGGGCGCGTTCCGCCGTCGTTACGACAGCTGCCTGGAACAGGCCTGGCACGAACGTTCCACCGCTGTCTCGGACCCGTACCTGAGCGGGATCTCGCGGCGTCTGTCAGGGGCCGCGACCCTGTTGAATGCAGCAGGGCAGCTCAGTGATGACGCGGCGGCGGTGGTGCAGGTGCTGGTCAGTTTCCCGGCCCGGTTCGACGCCAGCGAAGCCTCCAATGGTCGGGCGCTGGCGCTGCCGGGGCGGCAGATCGACGTGCATGCACTGGCGGCCAATGCCACCGGCCACGCAGTGCCACTGCATGGCGTACTGCTGGTGACGGCCGACGCGGCGGCCGAACACGCCGAGCCCATCACCCTGGTCATCAGCGACACGCGAACGCCGATGGTGGAAGCGTTCGGCTCCTGCGATGCCGCGTTGCAACGACTGTCCTCGGAACTTCCGCACCAGCTGCATGCGCGCGTGACGGTCGGTGAGCACGCGCGCTGGCAGCAGGGCCGCCTGCCGGTGGTGCGGGCGTATGTGATCGATGGTGATTTCCGCTGGGCATTGTTCATGCAGGCACTGGAACTCAGGCACGCCCAGTTGCGTGCCCCGGCGGTACGCTCGCCGGCCCAGGTACGCGCGGCGTTCAACGCGCTGGATGCCGAGTTGGCCAGGTTGCACCTGCCCGTGCCGGTGCCGGTACTGGCGGCGGCCGGCGAACTGGCTGCACTGGATGTGGCCGGCCTGACCGCGCGCAGTACGGCGCACTGGATGGCGCGGTTTCCGCCGGACACGCCGGGAGCGCTGCGCAATGCCGGCCTGGATGGCGCACGCTGGCTGCACGCGCTGAGCGTTGGCCGCAGCCTGGTCGAACGCGATTACCCCCTGCTGGTGCCCTTCGTGCAGCAGCGCCTGGATGAGGAGATCATGCGTCGCTATCGCATCGCCTTCGATAGCAGTTGTTGCTACGTGGTGACCTTCAGCGACGGACAACCCAGCGAGCAGGCCGCCAGCGGCTGGGTCCACAACCGTGCGCAACGCCAGCAGGCGGCCAGCTTCGCCGATTGCGCGATGACCCGGGCCGCCGGGTTCGAGGATGCGCCGGCACGATTGCTGGGGCTGTATACCGCCAGGGACAGCGCGTTCTTCGATGAAAACAGTGAAGTGGTGGGACTGGAGCCCGGCCAGCTGCTATCGGTGGCCCGCGAGCACGACGTGCAGGGCGACTACCTGGCGGCGTTGGACGGGTTCTGGCAACGCCACGAAGCCGATGTATTGACCACGCTTCGCGGCGGGTATCTGTATTCCTGCTGGCAGCAACATGCCGAAGGGTCGCTGTCGGTGCGCGGCATGCAGTTGGCGCTGGGCGTGTTCGGCAACATGGATGCCGGGCAATCGCAGGACCCGGGCTACCGGCCGGTGCCGCGCAACGGCACGCACGCTGGCTGGCTGGAGATCCACGGCACCGCATCGACCGTGCTGCATATCGCCGACGATCAGGGGCCAGAAGTGCTGTTGTATTTCGTGCACGATCGCAACCGCTTCCACGAGTTTGCCAACCCGGCGGACATGATGGGCTGGATCGAGCGGGCCGCTGCCACCGACGTGGGCCGCCAGTGGCTCGAAGCCGCGTTCGACCTCGCAGATCTGCAGGACGGCTGGATCTCCAACGGCGTGCACACCGCGTTGGGCAATGGTGCGCAGGCGATGTTCGGGCAGGGGCGTTGGGGCGTGCCGATCGAGGGCGAACCATCGCAGCCACTGGTACGCCGCCTGCGCGAGCGCGCGCGCCGCGACGCGCAGACCCTGATGACCTCGCCGTGGGAGGCGTTCCGCCGCCGCTGGCTTCCGCGGCTGGAACAGTTCGACGCGGCGATGGGCGTGGCCGGTATCGTGCTCCCGGCGTTGCTGCCGGTGGTGGCGATCGGCTCGGCGGCCGAGCTGGGGCTGGGCCTGGAGCAGGCCCTCGATGGCGACAGCGTGCAGCAGCGCCATGCCGGGGCTGGTGCGGCGGCGGGTGGTCTGTTCGGCCTGGCGCTGTCGGCGCCGTTGGGCACCGCCCGCCTGGCCGCGCTGGCCGCACGCGATGGCGCGCGCCTGCAGCCGGCGATGCAGGCCGCGGCGTTCGAGCAGGTCGCCGACCCCCTGCAACACCTGGCCGAACGCTATGCGCAACCGGTGGTGCTGGCCGGTTCGCGTTCGGCCGACAACGGCGTGCACGATTATCTGGGCCGGCAGTACATCGACCAGGGCGGCCACGCCTACGAGGTGGCGTTCGACCGGCCCCACGGCACCTGGCGCCTGCAGAACCCGCAGCCGGGAAGCTTCTACCACCAGCCGGTGCGCCTGAACGCCGACGGCCAGTGGGAGCCGCACAGCGACGTGGGGCTGCGCGGCGGCGCGCCCAACAGCCGTTCGCACTCATTGTCGGTGGAGCGCAGCTATCGCGGTTCGCTGAACTCGCTGGTTGAGCGGTCGCGTTCGCCTTCGCTGGACGGCAGCGCGCTGGATTTCAAGTGGGGCGTGGACCACTGGGAACGGGTGATGACTCCCGAGCAGGCGCGCGAAAACATGTCGCTGCAGCAGATGAAGGAACTGTTCGTGTCCGGTCACCTCGACCCCGTACAGCAGGGCGCGCTGTCGGTGATCATCGAGCGGTTGGACAACACCCTGCGTGCGGAACGCTACATCGTGGTCAACGAGGTGGTGCAGGACGCGGTCTACGTGGCCGGCGGTGAATTCATTCAAGCCTCACAGACCCTGCTCGGTGAAGGCACCGGGCTGGCCACTTCGGGCATGTGCACCGGGCTGTCGCGGATCATGGCCACTGCGATGGGGCAGGGAGAGGAAGGGCACGTACTCGATCACCTGCGCCAGGCGATCAGCGATCCCGACAGCCGGCACGCCGCCGCACTGCGCGCGCTGGTTCGGGACGCACAGGGCGCGGCCCTGCAACCGGGTTCGATGTCGGCGGCATCGCCCATCGGCATTGACGGGCTGGGCGATTTCCTGGCCAATACCGCGCGCAACAGTCAGTTCATCCTCAGTGGCACCCGGCACAGCATGGCCTGTGGCGTGAATGTACTGGAGAGCGCGCAGCGCGAGTACCTGCTCTACGACCCCAACTTCGGGCTGATGGTGTTCACCAGGCTGTCCCGGTTCAACCAGTGGGTGAACAACCTGTTCGGGTCGCGCTATTTCAGCCGGCTCTCCCGGGCCGTGGACGACAGCAGTGCCGAAACCCTGGCCGAAATGTATGGGGCGGTGACGACACCTGGCAGTACGCGCATGCAGTTCCACCTGCGCCAGATTCACGCTGCCCGGATGCAGGAGCAGGCGGCCGCACGTGGCTGGAACGCCCTGTTCGAGCACATCCGCTGGTCACCCGGCAGCGAGGGCAGGGCGTCGGCCCCGCTGGCCGGCCGGGACAGGTAAAATTGCCCCGAATCCTGTACCCCGAGCCCCCCATGACCTGCCGCACCCGTTTTGCCCCCAGTCCCACCGGCTACCTGCACATCGGTGGCGCCCGCACCGCACTGTACTGCTGGCTGGAGGCGCGCCACCGTGGCGGCGAGTTCGTGCTGCGTATTGAAGACACCGACCGCGAGCGCAGCACCCAGGGGGCGATCGACGCAATCCTGGAGGCCATGGCGTGGCTGGGCCTGAACTACGACGAAGGTCCGATCTACCAGACCCAGCGCGTGGCGCGGTACAAGGAAGTAGCCGAGCAGCTGATCGCCGACGGCAAGGCCTACTACGCCTACGAAACCCGCGAAGAGCTCGATGCCATGCGCGAGGCCGCGATGGCCCGCCAGGAAAAGCCGCGCTACAACGGCGCCGCGCGCGAGCAGGGCCTGCCGTACCGCGACGACCCGAACCGGGTGATCCGCTTCAAGAACCCGCAGGGAGGCACAGTGGTGTTCGAGGACCTGATCAAGGGCCGCATCGAGATCGCCAACAGCGAACTGGATGACATGGTGATCTTCCGCCCGGACGGCTTCCCCACCTACAACTTCGCGGTGGTGGTGGACGACTGGGACATGCGCATTTCCGAGGTGATCCGCGGCGATGACCACATCAACAACACCCCGCGCCAGATCAACCTGTACGAAGGGATCGGCGCGCCGGTACCGAAGTTCGGCCACATGCCGATGATCCTGGACGAGCAGGGTGCCAAGCTGTCCAAGCGCACCGGCGCGGCCGATGTGATGCAGTACAAGGACGCCGGCTACCTGCCCGACGCGCTGCTGAGCTACCTGGCCCGGCTGGGCTGGTCGCATGGCGACCAGGAGCTGTTCAGCCGCCAGGAACTGATCGACCTGTTCGACGTGACCCACTGCAATTCCAAGGCCTCGCGCCTGGACATGGCCAAGCTGGGCTGGGTCAACCAGCACTTCCTGAAGAGCGAAGACCCGGCGGGCATTGCCCCGCACCTGGTCTACCAGCTGAACAAGCTGGGCCTGGACCTGGCCGCCGGCCCGGCCCCGGCGGACGTGGTGGTGGCCCTGCGCGACCGGGTGCAGACGCTGAAGGAAATGGCCGAAAAGGCGGTGGTCTGGTACCAGCCGCTGGTCGAATACGACGAGGCGGCCGTGGCCAAGCACTTCAAGCCGGGCGCGGAACTGGCGCTGGGCAAGGCGCGCGAGCTGCTGGCGGCCAGCGGCAGCTGGACCGTGGAGAGCGTGTCGGCGGCGCTGCACGACGTTGCCACCGCGCTGGACATCGGCATGGGCAAGGTGGCGCAGCCACTGCGCGTGGCCATCACCGGCACCCAGGTCAGCCCGGACATTTCGCAGACGGTGTTCCTGGCCGGGCGTGAAGAGGCCTTGAAACGTATCGACGTCGCACTTACTAAAGTAGCGACGGCCTGACCACAGGAGACCGCGCATGTCCGCCAAGACCGCTTGTACCGCCCCGCATCACCACGTTCACGACGCTTCGGACTTCGTGAAGGTGGTGGAACGCGTGTGCGCCGAGCGCGGGTTGCGGCTGACCCCGATCCGCGCCAACGTGCTGCGCCTGATCGCCGAGGCCGGCAAGCCGGTCAAGGCCTACGAGCTGCTGGAATGGGTGCGCAGCGGCAAGGGCGTGGGCGCCGACGCCCCGCCCACCGTGTACCGCGCACTGGACTTCCTGATGGCCAACGGCTTCGTGCACAAGCTGGAATCGGTGAATGCTTTTGTAGCCTGCCACCATCCGAGCAGCGCGCAGCACTCGGTGCCGTTCCTGATCTGCAACAGCTGCCACAGCGCGGTGGAGCTGGAAGACCGCGACATCGTCAGCCAGCTGGAAAAGCGCGCCAAGGAGCTGGGCTTCCAGCCGCAGGCGCAGACCCTGGAAGTGCACGGCCTCTGCGCCCGCTGCGCGGGGTGATGCAACTGCCGATGGGTCGATCGGGAATACGGGGCCGGTCGCACTGATAATGAAAGAGGCCGCGTGGCTGATGGTAGGGGCGGTTCCCAAACGCCCGCCGATAACAGTGCAACGTCCGGTTACGCATGACCTGCAACGGGAGCGGAGCTCCGGCAGAGGTCATGCGTCCCAGTGCCGATCAACAGGGTCGGCGGTCGTTTGGCAATCGACCCTACCGCTCCGGATTCTGCTGTTTTACAGGGGTTGAGGCCGTGTTCACCCTCACCACCACCGACATGCCCGGGCGCAGGCGCGGCGCCAGGTCCTGGTCGGGATCGATAGCGATGCGGATCGGCAGTCGCTGCACGACCTTGGTGAAGTTGCCGCTGGCGTTGTCCGGGCGCAGCACGCTGAACTCCGCGCCGGTGGCCGGCGCGATCTGCTCGACCCGTCCGGTCAGCCGCTGGCCGTCGAAGGCGTCCACCGAGAAGCTGGCCGGTTGGCCAATGCGCATCTTCCAGGTCTGGCCTTCCTTGAAGTTGGCTACCACCCACAGGGTGTCCGGCACCAGGAACAGCAGCTGCGACCCCGCTGTGACGTATTGGCCCAGACGCACCGAGGCTTCGCTGACCTGGCCATCGCGCGGGGCATGGATCACCGTGTTGGCCAGGTCGATGCGGGCCAGCTCAAGCTGTGCCTGCGCGGTTTCCACCCCGGCTTCCAGGCCCTTGCGTGCCACCTGGGTGGAGGTGAGGGTTTCCTCGGCGATGCGGATCTGCGCCTGTGCCTGCTGCACGGACGACTGCGCGGCCTGCGCGCTGGTGCGGAACTTGTCGCGGTCGTTGAGTGCCACCAGCTGCTGCGCGGCCAGTTCCTCGTAGCGTTTCAGCTCGCTGCGCGAGCGCGACAGTTCCGATTGCCCGGCCGACAGGGTCGCCTGCGCGGCGCCGATCTGCGCGCGGTTCTGCGCCTGTGCCTGGTCGGAGTTGGCCAGCGCGGCCTTGGCGCTGTCCAGGTTGGCCTGCGCCTGCGCTACTTTTTCGTTGTAGATGCGGTCGTCGATGCGCAGCAGCGGCTCGCCCTGCTTCACGTGCTGGAAGTCCTTCACCAGCACGTCGGTGACATAGCCGTTGACCTGCGGCGCCAGCACCGTGATCTGGCCGCGAACGTACGCGTTGTCGGTGCTCACCCAGGTGCTGTTGAACGGCCACAACGACCATGCGCGCAGGATCAACGCGATGCCCAGCAGGGCCACCACGATCATCACCACCACGCTGCGGGCGCTGGGCTTGAGGTACTTCGGCGCGCTGGGCGCGGCAGGCGCCGCCGCAGCGTTGGCCGACGCCGGGGCGGCATCGGTGGGCGGTGGCGGGTTGACGTCTTCGGGCGCGTCGTCGCGCGGCGGGGTCGTGGGCATATCGGGGCTCATCGGGGGGACACGCCGGCGGGCGTGGGCGGTGTGGGGGTGGGTGGGTGGCGTTTTCGCCATTGCTTGAGCACGGCGGTGCGCACCGACAGCAGCAGCAGCCAGCACAGGAAGCCCAGCGCGACCCGGCCGCTGAGCGAGAACACATCGTTGAAGCCGCGCACGTTGGCCTCGCGGCGGGTGATCTGGGCCAGTTGCGCGGTGCCCTGCGCACTGCGTTGCACCGGGTCGGTAAGCAGCGATGCGTACAGCTGCTGCTGCAGCTTCAGGCGCTGCGCGACCACCCCGTCAGCGGGGTCGAGCTGGCTGACCAGCGCGCTGGAATACACCTGTTCGCGATGCAGCTGGTAGGTGCCCAGCACGGCCGAACCGGCCAGCCCGCCCAGGGTCTGGGTGATCGACAGCGTGACCAGGAAGGTGATCATGTGGTCCACGCCCTGTTTCAACGCCTGGGTGATGCCCAGCATGATCAGTGGGCCCATGAACATGCCGGCGCCCATCGAGGCCAGAAACTGGCTGACGAAGAAATCCTGCGGGCGGTCCTGGCTGGTGCGGCTCTGGTCGAGGAAGGCGGCGCTGCCCAGCAGCAGGATCGCCATCAGCAACTGCGGGATGATCCGCTTCTGGCCGAAGGTGAGCGAACTGACCGCGATACCGCAGATCACCCCGGCCAGGATCACCGCGAACAACGGCCGCATCTGGTCCGGTCCCATGCCCAGCTGGCGCATCAGCCCGACCACGCCGTAGGACTGTTCGGTGGTGAGGAAGCGGATCATGAACGCACCGACGATGAAGTGCAGCACGGGCAGGCTGGTCAGCCAGCGGGTCTGCAGCAGCGGGTTGCGCCGGTAGTGTTCGATCACGAAGCCGGCGGTGGCCAGTGCGATCGAGGCGACCAGTGCCCAACCCAGCCACGGGGTGTCCAGCCACCAGCGCACGTAGCCCTGCGCCAGCACCACCACCAGCAGCCCGACCGCCGGCGCCAACAGTGCGAAGGTCAGGAAGTCCATCGGCTCGAAGGCCTTGATCTGCACCCCGGGCGGCAGCTTCAGCAGCACCACCGCCGCGAACGCGCACAGCGCCAGGCCGGCCTCGAACAGGTACAGGTTGTGCCACTGCCCGGTGTCCACCAGCCCGGCCGAAACCAACCACGCGATCGGCACGGCCATCTGCGAAATGCCGACGCCGATCACCAGCAGGTTGCCGGTGTAGCGGCGCGGCAGCGACTGCAGCATGTACAGGGTGCCCAGCGTGCTGCACGCCGCGCCGGCAAAGCCGCTGGCCGCGCGCACCATCACCGTGGTCTCGAAGCTGCCCACGGCCAGGTGCAGCAGCGCCAATGCGGCGTACAGGCCCAGGCCGATCTCGGCGAACAAACGGATGCCGTACTGCTGCCGGAACTTGAACGCGAGCAGGTTGGCGGTGACGTTGACCATTGCGTAGGCGGCCACCAGCCAGCTGCCCTGCGCCGGGGTGAGCCCGAGCTGCCCCTGCAGGTAGGGCAGGTTGGCGCTGACCAGTGCATTGCCCAGGCCACCGGTGATGCCGACCAGAAGCGCCACCAGGGCGTAGGCGACGCGCCGATGCGGCGGGTGCCAGGGCATCGACGCGGAGCCGGGCAGGGTCGGCCTTTCATGCTCTTCCCAGTCGGGAATGGGCTTGAGGTAGTCGGCCATCAACCGGCCCCGTCGGCAGGTCCCTGCAGTCCGGCGCGCAGCAGTGTCAGGCCGCGCGTGGCCAACCGGGCACGTTCTTCGCGGGTTTTGCCGCGCAGGGCGGCGCCGAGCATGCTGGAAATGAGCGAGATGTCGGCCGGCTGCAGGTCCGCCCGGCACAGTCCTGCGTCGATCGCGCGCTGGATCGGTGCCTTCAGCAGGGCCTGCACGGTCTGCCGCGCGGCCTTGATGGTGGGTTCGTCGGGGTCCACGGCGCGCCAGTAGTCGGCCAGCGCCGGCGACTGCACGATGCGCGAGGCCATCCCCTGCAACACCTCGAACAGTGCGTCATCGCGATCGCCCAGCGTTTCGACCTGGCGCGCGATGCGGGCCACGGTGCGCTCGAGCAGCGCTTCGATCAGCGCAGTGCGGTCCGGGAAGTTGCGGTACAGGGTGGCGCGCCCGACCTGGGCCTTTTCGACCACAAGGTCCAGCGGTGCGGTGACGCCATGCTGGCCGAACACGCTGTCGGCGGCATCCAGGATCAGGGCGCGGCGGGCAGCCGCATCGGCTCGTTGACTTTGCATGGGCCATTTTCGGACAGGAATGTCCGCAAGGGAAGCCGTGGCGGGTATACGGGTATGAGGCCGCTGGGGTTGGTCAACGAGGTGTGAAGCCGGGTTGTCCTGGATATGGAGTATCGCTGTGGTCGTTACCGCGCAGCCACGCCGGGCGTGGCTCTACGCCGGTTGTGGCCCGGCGGTTTGTAGCGCCACGCCCTGCGTGGCTGCAAAAAAACGGGGGCCTTGCGGCCCCCGAAGGTCAAACAGGGACCCCAGCGGGGATCAGAAGTACGCGCGGATGCCGAATGCCACGCCACGGCCCGGCAGCGGCGAGTAATCGCGCAGCAGCGAGGTGTGCGCGCGCGCTTCGCGGTTGGTCAGGTTGTTGCCGTCCAGGAACACTTCGTAGCTGTTGCTGTCGCTGCGGTCCCAGCGGTAGGCGAAGTGCGCGTCGACCAGGGTGTAGCCGGCGCTCGGGTCTTCATTCTGCGCAGTGTCCTTCTGGCTGCTGTACCGCACCGCGCCCACCGACGCCCGCCAGCCATCGCGTGACCAGCGCAGGTCGGCGCCGACGCGCGCTGGGGCGATGCGCGGCAGGTAACCGCTGTTGGCCAGGTCCACGGTGTAGTTGTGGTCGTGGTCGCCATGCGGCACGGCAATGTCGACGCTGCGGCTGCCGCTGCCATCCAGTTCGGCCTTCACGTAGTCGCCGAACACGCGCAGGTCCCAGTCGCCGCTGTTGCCTTCGAACAGGTGTACCAGGGCTTCGGCTTCGGCGCCCTTGAAGGTGGCGTCCTGCTGGGTCCACAGGCGCACCGGCAGGCTTTCCACCACGCCGGTGTCTGCCAGGTAGATGAAGTCCTTGAACGTCGTCTGGTAGATCGACGCGGAGAAATCGAGGCGGTCGCTGTGGGTGTGGATGCCCAGCTCGACGCGCTGGCCGCGCTCGGTCTTCAGGTTGGCGTTGCCGATCTCCAGCGAGCGGGTGGCGATGTGCGCACCGGCGGCATACAGCTCTTCGTTGGTCGGCGCGCGCTCGGAACCGTCCACGCCAAAGCGCAGGTCGACCGCATCGTTGAGCTTCCAGATGCCGGCGGCCGACAGGTTGGTGGCGTCGAAGGTGCGCGCCCGGTAATCGCCGGTCGGGTCCAGTTTGACCTGGTCGTGGCGGCCGCCCAGTTCGAGCTTGAACGGGCCGAACTGCTTTTCCTGCAGCACGAACAGGCCGACGTTGCGGGTACCGGTATCGGGCACGAACGCTTCTTCGCCCCTGGCGCCGAAGTCACTGTTGCCGAACTGCAGGCCGAACGCGCCGTCCCAGCCGCCGATCTGCTGCTGCACGGCTTCGAGGCGGGCTTCGATGCCGCGGTTGGTGAAGCGGGTGGACGGCGTGCCGGCCTCCAGCTCCACGTGCTCGTAGTCGGTGTAGGCGGTGCGCAGGTTGATGTTCTTCAGGAACGAGACCGGGTTGTAGATGCCGCCCTTGGCTTCGAAGCGGTTCTGCACCATGTCGATGCGCACGTCGTGCTCGTCGCCTTCCTCTTCGTCGCCATGGTCGTGATCGTGGTCATGGTCGTCGTCGGCATGCACGTGGGCGCCGTTGGGAATGCCGTAGTTGGTGCGGTAGGTGCTGGCCGACGCGCCGAAGTAGCCGCCTTCGCCGAGCCAGGTCGCACCGACGCCACCGGCGCGGGTGCGGATCGAGCTGTTGTCCAGGGTGCCGCGACGCGGTTCGTCGGTGTCGCCTTCTTCGTGGTCATGGCCGCTGTGGTCTTCCAGGCCATCGATCACGGCGTAACCGGGAATGCGGTAGTCATCGCCGTTGCGCACCAGGCCGTCGACATGCAGCACCCAGTTGCCGTTCACGCCATCAAGCCGGAACATGCCGCTGCGCTCGTCGTTGACCGAGTTGCCGCGCACTTCGGCGCGGCCGCTGAGCGGTCGGTCGGGCAGGTCGCGGGCGATGCGGCCATCGACCACGTTGACCGCGCCACCGATCGCGCCGCTGCCGAACAGCAGCGTGGCCGGCCCCTTGAGTACTTCGATCTGATCGGCCAGGAACGGTTCGATGCTGGTGGCGTGGTCGGCGCTGACGGTGGAGGCATCCATGTTGCCCATGCCATTGGACAGCACGGCCACGCGCGGGCCTTCCTGGCCACGAATGATCGGCCGGCCTACGCCGGGACCGAAGAAGGTGCTCTGCACGCCGGGCAGCTTGGCCACGGTATCGCCGAGGGTGCCGGCCTTCTGTTCGTCCAGGCGCTCGCCGGCGAGCACGTCCACCGGGCGCGCCAGCGATTCGGCGTCGCCCTGCAGCGGGGTGGCGGTGACCTTCACTGCGGACAGTTCGGTCAAGTGGTGGTCACGTTGGCCGGCATCATCGGCGGCGAGGGCCAAGGAAGGAATGAGAGCTGCGGCAAGCGCCAGGGACAGGGCGTGCGGCTGAAGTGAACGGGGAGAGCGCATGGGCATGGGTCCGTCGGTCTGATTGTTACAATGTATCAATGGTGGGGCGCGCCAATCCCATCGGAGCGGGGGGATGGAGCCAGGTGAGGCAGGGGAGGGAGTGCGCGTCGGGATTGATGTTATATTATTCCATAACGATTCTTCGACCCTGCTGGAAGTCATGCCCCTGTTCCCCCGCCTTCGTCATCTGTTGGATCGCTTTGGTGCCACCGGCTCGCTGCTGTGCGCGGTGCACTGCGCCGTGCTGCCTGTCCTGCTGGCGGCGGCGCCGTCGCTGGGGCTGTCGGTGTGGTTGGGCGACGGGGTGGAACTGGCGCTGGTCAGTTTCGTGACCCTGCTGGGGCTGTTCAGCCTGGTGTGGGGCTATCGCCGCCATGGGGCGCTGCGTGCGCTGGGTTTCCTGGTGCCGGGGCTGACGGCGTTGTGGGCGGGGCTGCTGTATGGGCCGCTGCACCATTCGCCGGTGCCGCACGCGGTGGTGATGACGTTGGGCGGCGTGCTGGTGGGCGTGGCCCACCTGGTCAACCTGCGCCTGAACCACGGCCACGTACATGACGCGAGCTGTGCGCACTGAGGCGCTGTGGTAGGCTTTCTGATCGTGCGCGGGGGCGTCTGCAAGGGCGGGCCCGCCGAACCCGTGTCAGCACGGGGTAATCAGATTTCAGACTAAGGAGTTGACGACATGGGTAAGGGTGACCGCAAGACCGCCAAGGGCAAGCGCTACAACGCCAGCTACGGCAATTCGCGTTCGCACGCGGTGAGTAAGGTGGCCGTGGGCGCAGCTGCGCCGGTCGCCAAGAAGACCGTGGCCAAGGCCCCGGCAAAGAAGGCCGTGGCCAAGAAGGCTGTTGCCAAGGCCGGCTGAGTTTCGCCAGGCCTGACGAAAAAACGCGGCGCTTGCGCCGCGTTTTTTTATGGGGCGGTTTCGATCGGGGATAAACGTCGGAGGCGCCGTTGTGGTCTGGATTGGATCGGTTTCGGATGCTTGGGCCGCGCTGCGCGCGGTGTCCGGCCAACGGCCGGGGCTACGAATTTCTACGTGCCCAATGGGATCTGGATCAATCAACCAAGGCTTCGGATACATGCGGTAGCGCCGGCCGTTGGCCGGACACCGCGCGCAGCGACGCGCCGGCATCTGTCACTTCAACGCAGGAACCAGCGTCTCCGGATTGCCATCGTTCGGGGCCATCGGGATGCCCAGCAAACGCGTCATCAACGGATAAACGTCAACGTTGTCGAAGCCCGGCAGGGTGGCGCCTTGTTTGAAGGCAGGTCCACGGGCGATGAAGATCGCGCGCATGGAGGGCAGGGCGTTGTCGTAGCCGTGCGAACCGCGGTCGCCCGGCTCGCGCTTGGCCAGGCGCGAGCGGCTCAGTGCGTTCCAGCCTTCGTGCATCTGGCACACGATCGGCGGGATGCGTGGGTTGCTGCCGTATTCCCAGCGGGCGGGCAGGGTCTGGCGGGTCCAGCAGTCGTAGGTCGCGTGTGCGCCCAGCAGGATATTCTCTGCCTGTTGCTGCTTGCCGGGCAGCGGCGCGAAGCCGATCGACTGGCCTAGCGATACATCCTTGGCAATGGACGGATCGACCATGTCTTCAACCGCGATGGTCTGGCCGTCCGGCACGCCTGCCATGCCGTGGTCGGACAGCACGATCAGGTTGGTGCCGGCGTCCAGCCCGCGTGCCTCCAGGCCATCCAGCAGGTGCCCGATGGCGGTGTCCACGTCGACGATGGCTGCAGCGTACTCAGGCGAATCGGGACCGTTGTGGTGGCCGGCCTTGTCGACCTGCTCCATGTACAGCGTGACCAGGCGCGGTGCGTCCGGGCCGGTCTGGCCCAGCCAGCCCAGCACCTCGCCCACGCGGGCGGACAACGACACGTTCGGATCGTAGGCCCGCCATTGGCTCGGCCGCACCCCCTGGATCGCCGCTTCGCTACCCGGCCACGACCACGTCGCCGAACGCACGCCGGCCTTCTCCGCGCCCACCCAGATCGGCTCGCCGCCCCACCAGCGCGAATCCGTTACTGCCGCCGGCAGGTTCACCTGGAATCGGCCCAGCGCCGCTTCCTGCATGCTGTTGTGGATGATCCCGTGATGGTCCGGGCGTAGTCCGGTCACGAGGGTGTAGTGGTTGGGGAAGGTCAGCGAAGGGTACGACGGCGTCATCCACTGCGCGCGCACGCCGTCGTGCGCGATGCGCGACAGGTTCGGGGTGATGCCACGGTCCAGCATGTCCGCGCGCAGGCCATCGATCGACACCAGCAGCAGCTTCGGTGCAGTGGCCGTGACGGTCCCGGTACCCGCAGGCGGTACGGTTGGCGCGGTGGGCGGGGCGCTGGCACAGCTGGTCAGCGCGAGGGTGGCGGCAAGCGCCAGCGAAAGGCGGACGGAAATCATCCATGCATCATAGTTCGCCGCAGTGACGCGGCGAAGACAACCTATGGCACGGTCAGGCGAACAGCGGCTGTGTGCGCGATTCGAGTTCGAGCAACGCCGCCTTGGTTTCCAGGCCGCCGCCGAAGCCGGTGAGTGCGCCGCTGCTGCCGATCACGCGGTGGCAGGGCAGCACGATCGGCAACGGGTTGCGTCCGTTGGCAGCACCCACTGCGCGGCTGGCGGTGGGCTGGCCGATGTAGCGCGCCAGCTGCACATAGCTCCAGGTGTCGCCGAAGGGAATGTCGGCCAGCGCCTTCCATACCCGCAGCTGGAACCCGGTGCCGTGCGGGGCGAGCGGCAGCGCGAAGCTGCTGCGTTGGCCCCTCAGGTACTGCAGCAGCTGCGTGCGCGCATCGCGCAGCGCATGCGCATCACGCTGCCACTGCGCGCGGCCCTTGGCGTCGTGGCGGTTGGTCTCGAACAGGATGTGGTGAATGCCCTGGCTGTCGCCGGCCACGGTCAGCGCGCCGATGGGGCTGTCGAAGGTGTCGTAGAGCAGGTTCATGCGGTTACTCCGAAACGGACGTGGCCAGATGCCACAGGTGCAGCACGGCGTAGGCACGCCAGGGCCGCCAGGCCTGCGAACGGGCCTCGGTGGCGCGTTCGCTCAAACGGGTATCGCCACCCAGCACCTGCTGCAGCACCAGGTCGCCGGCGGGGAAGGCATCGGGCAGCGCCAACGCGCGCAGCGCGATGTAGTGCGCGGTCCACGGCCCGATCCCGGGCAGCGCCACGCAGCGTTCGATGAAACTGTCCAGACGCTGGCCTGCATGGAAATCGAGGCGGCCGTCGGCCACGGCGGCGGCCACCGCGCGTACCGTTGCCGCGCGCGTGCGTGGCAGGCCGATGCCTTCCAGCGGGGCGTCGGCCAGTTGTGCCGGACTCGGGAACTGGCGGTCCAGCCCCTCGGGCATGCCGTCCAGCGGGGTGCCGAAACGGTCGACAACGCGACGTGCCAGGGTGATGGCTGCCGCTACGCTGACCTGCTGCCCGAGTACTGCCCGCACCGCCACCTCGAAACCGTCCCAGCCGCCGGGCACGCGCAGGCCGGGGCGCTGCGCGATGCCGCGCGCGAGCAGCGGGTCCTGGCCAAGGGTGGCGTGCACGATGCGCAGGTCCGCGTCCAGGTCGAAGATGCGCCGCACCCGGCGCACGATGCCGGGAATCGCGCGCGGATCGACCTGGCCCAATTGCAGCAGCAGCTCGGATCGGCGCGGATCGGCGGTGACCCGGATCACCGACGGGCGCTCGACCGGGCCAATCACGCGCTGGTAGCTGGTCGCGTCGATCTGCTCGATGCCCGGAATGCAGCGGCGGCGCAGGAAGCCCAGCATCGCGGCGAAATCCAGCGGCGGGCGGTACCCCAGGCGCAGGGTCAGTGCGCCGCCGGCCAGTGCGCCACGCTGGCGCCGGATGGCGGTGGGCGGCATGCCGCAGCCTTCCACGAAGGCGGCATTGAAGCGGCGCAGGCTGTTGTAGCCGGCGGCCATGGCCACGTCGGTGACCGGCAGCGCGGTTTCGGTCAGCAGCTGCTTGGCCAGCAGCAACCGGCGGGTGGCGTGGATCTGCGCCGGGGCCGCGCCCAGCCGCGCCACGAACAACCGCTGCAGCTGGCGGGCGCTCAGGCCCAGCCGGCCGGCCAGGTCGCCCACCGCCGCATCCTGCAGGAAGCCATCCTGGATCAGCGCCAGTGCGCGCTGCAGGGTTTCGTTGCTCAGGGCATCCTGCGCCTCCGGGGCCAGCTCCGGCCGGCAGCGCAGGCACGGACGGAAGCCAGCGGCGGACGCAGCGGCGGCGGTGGGGTAGTAATCCACGTTGGCCGGTTTCGGCGCCGGGGCCGGGCACACCGGCCGGCAGTAAATGCCGGTGCTGCGCACGGCGGTGAAGAAAACGCCGTCGAAGCGCGCATCGCGGGCCAGGCGGGCGCTTTCGCAGGCGGCGTAGTCAAGGGGCAGGGCGGTGTCCATGGGGCCCAGTCTATGCGCCTGGACGGGGCTCGGCTCGCCGTTTTCGGACAGCAATGCCGACGGCGCCCGGCGTGGTTCAGGGCAGGTTGCCGCAGCGCCGGCCGGGCACACTAGACTGTGTATTCACGTGCCGTTTTCGGGCACGCCCTCTGTCGGGAAGCCGGGTGTCCATGCTGCTCAAGTCGTGCTGGTTGTCGCTGTTGTGCCTGGGGCTGGCCGCCTGCAGCCAACTGGAGAATCCCGGTAACGTCACCGCCGCCGACAAGGCCGTGCGGGCGCAGACCGCCGACGGCGACCACATGGTGTCGTTCAACGCCGCCGATGCGCCGCCTGCGCCGGCACCACCGCCGCGCAAGGGCGAGCAGGGCTGGCCAACGGTGGCCCTGGACAACGGCAAGGCCTGGCTGAGCTGCACCACCGGGTACGCGGAGGAAGGCGGCGATGGCGCCCCGCTGGAGGCGCTGGACCGTGCCAGCCTGGAAGCGGCCATCGCCCCCTGCGTTGAACGCGGCCTGCTGCGGGTTCGCTACGTGGGCAAGATCAATCCCGGCTTCGCCGAACTGGTGACGCGGATCGCGCTGGTGGCCGACGCGCAGCGCGTCTCGCGGCGCATCCTGGACCTGGATTCCAGCGGCGGCCAGGTCGAAGCGGCCATCGTGGCCGGCGATCGCATCGGCGAATCCAACTGGACCATCTGGGTGCGCGAAGGTTCGGTCTGCCACAGCGCCTGCGTGTTCGTGCTGGCGGCCGGCGACAACCGGCTGGTGTCGGGCAGGGTCGGCATCCACCGCATGATGCGGATCAGTTCCAAGGCCACCTCGCGCGCCGAGCTCAACCTCGAACTCCACGAGGTCTACGACAACGTCAAGGATTACCTGCAGCGCAACGGCGTGGCGGTGGGCGTGGCCGACCTGATGATGACCGTGCCCAACCGCAGCCTGCGCCTGCTCAGCAGTGAAGAGCTGCGTCAGTTCGGCCTGGACGGCACCAATGCGGTGCAGGACGACCTGGAGCGGATCAAGCAGATGCGCAAGTGCGGCGATGATTTCGTACGCCGCAAGGATGCGTTCCTGGTTGCCTTCGACCAGGAGTGCAAGCGCGAGGGCAGCGAGCTGGACGTCATTACCCGCTGCGGGCAGACACTCAAGCAGCGCTTCGGCTTCCCGGATGTGGCCTGCCCGGACGAAAGCCCGTTGTCGGAAATCGATGTGTCCACGCTGTTGCCGAAAAGCGGGAAGCCGGGCGATGCGGTGGCCGAACGTACCGCCAGCGATGCCGAGCAGCCGGCAGATGAGGCGGCCGAGCGCAACTGACGGCCTGCTCACGGCATTCCCGTAGACTGCAACGCAGCCCACTGCTGCCTACGGTGTCCCGATGCGCGTTCCGCTGCTGCTGTCGCTCCTGCTTCCCGCCGTTGCCATGGCCCAGGCGCCAGCCCCGGCCCCGGCCACCCCGGCACCGGCCCCCGCGCGCCCGGCACCCACCGCACCGGCTGCGCCGGCACGCCCGGCGCTGACCCCGGCCCAGCAGGCGCAGGTGCAGAAGCAGGACCAGGAGATGGCCGCTGCCGGCTTGAAAGTGGCCACGCTCGTGGACACTGGGCGCGCGGGCGAGGCCTGGAAGGGCGCTTCCGGAGTGGCCCGAAGATCGGTCACCGAGCCGGCGTTCGTAGCCCAGCTCGACAGCGATCGCAAGCGCCTCGGCGCGCTGGTCTCGCGCGGCCAACCGGTGGTGACCCGGGTCAAGTACAAGTCGGGCGCCCCGGTGCCCGAAGGGCTGTACATCAACGTCAGCTTCCCTACCCGGTTTGCCAACAGCGCGCAGCCGGTACGTGAGCTGGTCTCGTTCCGTTTCGATGAAGACAGGGTCTGGCGCCTGGCCGGTTACAGCGTGCGCGCCGCCGCTCCCTGATTGCAGGAGGAACATCGCATGAGTATCGAAATCCAGATGCTGGGCTGGGCCATCGTGCTCGGTCTGCTGCAGGTGATGTTGGCCGCCGGTGCGGTGACCCGCGAACGCGGGTTGGCGTGGAATGCCTCGGCACGCGATGGCGTACCGCCGCCGCCGGGGCCGCTGGCCGCGCGCCTGCAGCGCGCGCAGGCCAATTTCCTGGAAACCTTCCCGTTCTTTGCCGCCGCCGTGCTGGCGGTGGTGCTGACCCAGCGCCAGGACGCCACCACCGCGCTGGCCGTGCAGCTGTATTTCTGGGCGCGGCTGGTTTACGTGCCGCTGTATGCCGCCGGCATTCCCTACCTCCGCAGCCTGGTCTGGGTGGCGTCGCTGCTGGGCATCGTGCTGCTGTTGTGGCGGTTGTTGCACGGCCTGGCGTGAACCGCCGCCGACGCGCCTGATCCAGATCAAGAGCGGGTCCGTCCGCGAGCGGTAAGCTCGATCGTGGACAAGCAACGGGAACGGATCATGCCGGACGCTCGCGCGATGAATGTGAATGTGGAGGTGGATGTGCTGGTGGTGGGCGCTGGACCGGCCGGGCTGTGTTTCGCCCGTGCGCTGGCCGGCAGCGGCCTGCGCGTGGTGGTGGTGGAGCAGCAGCCGCGCGCGGCACTGGCCGAGCCTGGCTTCGATGGGCGCGAGATCGCGCTCACCCATGCGTCGCGGCACATCCTGGAGCAGCTGGGCCTGTGGGAGCGCCTGGACTCCCATGAAATATCGCCATTGCGCGATGCCAAAGTCATGGACGGCGGCTCGCCGTTCGCATTGACCTTCGCCGCACGCGACGCGCAGGGCGGCGACCTGGGCTGGCTGGTCCCCAATCACCTGATCCGCCGCGCGGCATGGGACAGCGTGCAGGGCCAGGCCGACCTCGACATTCTCGACGCGTGCAGCGTGCGTGGCATCGTGCCCGGTGCGCGGCACAGCGAGGTCACCCTCACTGATGGCCGTCGGCTGCAGGCGCGGCTGGTGGTGGCTGCCGACAGCCGGTTCTCGTCCACCCGGCGCATGCTGGGCATCGGTGCGCGCATGCGCGACTTCGGCAAGTCGATGCTGGTATGCCGCATGCAGATCGAGGTGCCACACCAGCACACCGCGTGGGAATGGTTCGGCTATGGCCGCACCATGGCACTGCTGCCCCTCAACGGCGGGCAGGCCTCGGCAGTGATCACCCTGCCGCCGCGTGACATCGAGGCGCTGCTGGCGCAGGACGAAGCGAGCTTCGGGCGCAGCATCAGTACCTGTTTCGAACACCGGCTGGGCGCGATGACGCCGGTGGCGCGCGCCCTCGCGTACCCGCTGGTGGGGGTGTATGCCAATGCGTTCGTGGGCGAGCGCTGCGCGCTGATCGGCGATGCGGCGGTGGGCATGCACCCGGTCACCGCGCACGGTTTCAACCTGGGCCTGCAGAGCCAGGACCGGTTGGCGGCGGTGCTGTGCCGGGCGGCAGGGCGGGGTACCGATATCGCCGCCCCCGCTGGCCTGGCCACCTACGAGCGCGGGCACCGGCTGGCCTCGCGGCCGTTGTACGAGGCGACCAACGCGATCGCCACGCTCTATACCGACGACCGCCTGCCGGCGCGGGTGCTGCGCCGGGCGGGGTTGCGGCTGGCCCATGGGGTGGCGCCGTTCCGGCAGTTGATTGCCGCGCACCTCACCCAACATTGACGCCTTACGGGGCGTCGGAATCGGCGATGACGTTGATGACGGTGTCGCCGAACTGGACCTGCTGGCCGCCGCGGATCTTGCAGGCCTTGCGCAGTTCCACCTCGCCATCGACCCGCACCTGGCCGTCGCCGATCACGGTCTTGGCTTCGCCGCCGCTGGTGACCAGGTCGGCCAGCTTGAGCAGCTGCTTGAGCTCGACGTACTCGCGGTCCAGTTCAAATTCGAGGGTCTGCATGGAGCGGGGTATCCTGGGAAGGGGCGCGGACGGTGGGCCGGGCCGAAAGAGGGCGCGTATTGTGCGCCAGCACGCGCCAGAACGGCATACATGCCGGAATCTGTACACGATGTTCAGGATCCATGCGGTATCATCGCGCCCTGAGCGAGTGAATTCTCCTCCGACCGAGCAGCGCCAGGGCACGCGATAAGAAAGGGCGCCCAAAGCGCGGACCATCCCCTTTTTTATGTCACTGCCAAGTTTACCGGTAGTGCCTTCGGAGTTCCCCATGTCCCAAGAATCCCCCGCGCCGCTGCTGTTTGCAGACCTCGGCCTGTCCGACGCTGTGATGAAGGCCGTTGCCGCCGTCGGTTATGAAACCCCGTCGCCGATCCAGGCCGCCACCATCCCGGCGATGCTGGAAGGCCGCGACGTGCTCGGCCAGGCCCAGACCGGCACCGGCAAGACCGCCGCCTTCGCGCTGCCGGTCCTGTCCAACCTCGATTTCAACCAGACCAAGCCGCAGGTGCTGGTGCTGGCACCTACCCGCGAACTGGCCATCCAGGTCGCCGAGGCGTTCCAGACCTACTCCTCGGGCATCCCCGGGTTCCGCGTGCTGCCGGTTTACGGCGGCCAGCCTTACGGCCAGCAGCTGCAGGCCCTGCGCCGTGGCGTGCACGTCATCGTCGGCACCCCGGGCCGGGTGATCGATCACCTCGAACGCGGCACCCTGGACCTGTCCGAGCTGAAGACGCTGGTCCTGGACGAAGCCGATGAAATGCTGCGCATGGGCTTCATCGACGATGTCGAAACGGTCCTGAAGAAGCTGCCGGAGACCCGCCAGGTCGCGCTGTTCTCGGCCACCATGCCGTCGCAGATCCGCCGCATCGCGCAGACGTACCTGAAGAACCCGGCCGAAGTCACCATCGTCAGCAAGACCACCACGTCGGCCAACATCCGCCAGCGTTACTGGTGGGTGAGCGGCATGCACAAGCTGGATGCACTGACCCGCATCCTGGAAGTGGAACCGTTCGACGCGATGATCATCTTCTCGCGCACCAAGGCGGCCACCGAAGAGCTGGCCGAGAAGCTGCAGGCGCGTGGCCTGGCCGCTGCCGCCATCAACGGCGACATGCAGCAGGCGCAGCGCGAGCGCACCATCGGCATGCTGAAGGAAGGCAAGCTGGACATCCTGGTGGCCACCGACGTGGCCGCGCGCGGCCTGGACGTGGAGCGCATCAGCCACGTGCTGAACTACGACATCCCGTACGACACCGAAAGCTACGTGCACCGCATCGGCCGTACCGGCCGTGCCGGCCGCACCGGTGATGCGATCCTGTTCGCCACCCCGCGCGAGAAGGGCATGCTGCGTGCGATCGAACGCGCCACCCGCCAGCCGATCGAAGAAATGCAGTTGCCGAGCGTGGACGCGGTCAACGACACCCGCATCAACAAGTTCATGAGCCGCATCAGCGATACCCTCGATGCCGGTGGCACCGAATTCTACCGCGACCTGCTGCAGAAGCTGGAAGGCGAGAAGAACGTGCCGGCGATCGACATCGCCGCCGCGCTGGCCAAGCTGCTGCAGGGCGACGCGCCGTTCCTGCTGACCCCGCCGGTGCGTGGCGCGCGTGAAGAGCGCGCCCCGCGCAGCAATGACCGCAATGATCGTGGCGAGCGTCCGGCCCGTTTCGAACCGCGCTTCGAGCGTGGCCCGCATCGTGAAGACGACCGTGGCCCGCGTCCGCCGCGTCCCGAAGGCGATTTCGGCAACAGCGACGGGGGCTTCGAGCGCGCCCCGCGCCGTGACATCGCCCCGCGCGGTGCCGCCGAGCCAGGCATGGAAACCTTCCGCATCGAAGTGGGCCATGTGCATGGCGTCAAGCCGGGCAACATCGTCGGCGCGATCGCCAACGAAGCCGGGCTGGAAAGCCGCTTCATCGGCCGCATCGACATCCACGACGATTTCTCGGTACTGGACCTGCCCGCCGAAATGCCGGCCGACCTGCTCAGCCACCTGAAGAAGGTGTGGGTGTCGGGCCAGCAGCTGCAGATGCGCAAGGTCGAGCCGGGTGAAGACCTCACCCCGTCGGCACGCCCGCCGTTCAAGCCGAAGTTCGGCCGTGGCGGCAAGCCGGGTGGCCCGGGTGGCCACCGTGGTCCGGGCGGCCCGGGCGGCCCGGGCGGCAACGATCGTCCGCCGCGTCGTGACGGCTTCAAGCCGCGCGGTCCGCGCAACGGCTGATCGCGCCGCGATCGCGTAAAGCACAACGCCAGCCTTCGGGCTGGCGTTGTTGTTTCAGCTTCCTGAGCGGGCACGGGAGAAAACTTCGCGCCGTATCAACAGTGCTGGTCCTAGCCTGAGTTGGCAGGACACATTGCAGGGCAGAACTGGCCGTCGGAGATCCGTGATGGTGGGAGGCAGCAAGGACGTTGGCAGTACCGCCGTACCGCATGGAACGCGGGGCTTGACCCTGCGGTTCGTGCTGCTCACCGGGATGGCGGTTGGCCTGGTCGCGCTGTCTGCCTTGATCCAGGAGCTGCAGGGCGCTTCCACCGCATGGATCGTCGGGCAGAGCCACTGGTCGCGGGGCCAGCAGCACGCGTCGTTCGCGCTGGAGCGTTACCTCACCTCCGGCAACCCTGCCGCGCTGGCCGAAGCGCGCGCGGCACTGCAGGTGCCGCTGGGCGACCTGGACGCGCGTCGCGCGCTGGAGCAGGACGACATGGACCTGGCGCGGGCGCGACGCGGCTTCCTGCAGGGCGGCAATCAACCCGGCGACATCAACCGGCTGATACTTTCCTTCCGTTACCTCGGCGGCGTGGACTACTTCCGCGACGCGGTGCAGCTGTGGCGACAGACCGACCACGGCCTGGCCCAGCTGCAGGCACTGGCCAACCGGGCAGAAGCGCTGCACGCCAACGGCGGTCCAACGCCGGCAGTGCGCGAGGCGCTGCTGCGGCAGCTGCAGGCACTGGACCGCAGCCTGCAGGCGCAGGCGCGGGCTTTTTCGTTGGCCCTGCTCAACACGGCGGCCATTGTACGCATCGCCACGCTGGTGGTCGGCGGTTTGTCGGTCCTGTTCATCACCCTGGTGGCGGTACTGCTGGCGCGGCGCGTGCGAAACGACCTGATCGATACCGAAAGCCGCTTCCGCGCCGCGTTCTACCAGGCCACCGTCGGCATGCTCAAGCTCGACCACGCCGGCGGCATCGTCGAGGCCAACCAGGCCATCGCCGACATCCTGGGTTACCGCCGCGATGCGCTGCTGGGCATGGAACTGCCGGAGCTGCTGGTCGACGGCGAGCTGGTGCTGGACGCGGCCGGCGACATCGACTGGACCCGCCAGCTGCGTCCCGGCGAACTGCGCTTCCGGCATGCCGACGGCGGGCTGCTGTGGGGGCGCTGGAGCGGCACCCTGGTGCGCAGCCCCGGCCGCGAACTGTCCGTGTTCGCGATCATCGAAGATGTGTCGCAGAACCACGCACTGGCGCGCGAAGTCGAGCACCACGCAAGCCACGATCCGCTGACCGGGTTGATCAACCGCCGCGAAATCGAGCGCCTGCTGGAGCTGGCACTGCTTGACGTGCGCACCCACGGCGGCACCCACAGCCTGTGTTACCTGGACCTGGACTATTTCAAGCTGGTCAACGACGGTCTCGGCCACGCGGCCGGTGACCAGTTGCTGCGCGGCTTTGCCGGGTATCTCGTCGGTGCGGTGCGCGAGGATGACTGGGTGGGCCGGATGGGCGGGGACGAGTTTGCGATGTTCCTGTCCGGGGCGCGACAGGAGGAAGCCAAGCAGGTCCTGCAGCGGATCGCGCGCACCCTGGGCCAGGCCGGGTTCCAGCGCGATGACGGGCTGCCTCGGCTCAGCTGCAGCATCGGGGTGGTGGAAATCACTGCCGACGTCGCCGACGTGAACTGGTTGATGAGCGCGGCCGACAGTGCCTGCTACGCGGCCAAGCAGGCCGGCCGCAATCGCGTCCACTGCTTCAACGAGAACCGGATGGCGCTGGAGGAACGCCTGCTCGAAGCCGAGCGGTTGGCGCATGTCTCCAACGCGATTGCCGAGAACCGCATGCTGCTGTACGCCCAGCGCATCGATCAGGTCGGCGATCCGGACTTCCTGCACTACGAAGTGCTGGTGCGCATGCGCGGTACCGACGGCCAGTTGCAGGGCCCGGGCGATTTCATGCCGGCGGTGGAGCGCTACGGCATGGGCATGGCCTTGGACCGGCACGTGCTGGGGCTGCTGTTCCGCCACCTGCAGCTGTGCCCGGCGCACGTGCAGCGGCTGGGCCTGTGCAATGTGAACGTGTCGGCCCAGTCGATCGCCGAGCCCAGTTTCCTGGCCTTTGTCTGCGACCTGCTGGAGCGCAACCGCGGGCTGGCGCACAAGCTGTGTTTCGAGATCACCGAAACCGCGGCGATCAGCAACCTGGACCAGGCGCGCAGCTTCGTGGAAGGGGTCAAGGCCCGTGGCTGCCGCGTGGCACTGGACGACTTCGGCGCCGGGCTGTCCTCCTTCGGTTACCTGCGCCAGCTGCCGGCGGACATGCTCAAGATCGACGGCGTGTTCGTGCGCGACATGGACATCGACCCGGTCAGCCGCGCGACGGTACGTGCCATCACCGAGATCGGGCGGGAGCTGCACATGAGCGTGGTCGCCGAATGGGTGGAGTCGGAGGGGATCGTCGCGCAGCTGCAGGCACTGGGCGTGGACGGCCTGCAGGGCTATGCCATCGAACGGCCGATGGCGCTGGAAAAGCTCACCCAGCCGTCGCTGTGGCGAGAACCATCGGCGCAGTCCAGCCGCCTTTCCTGGCCATGACGTGCAGCGCGCGGGCCACGCCCCCGGGTGAACAGCCGCTGCCGGCAGGTGGGCCGCTGATCGCCTGATCCCGCGCCGGGCGGGGTTTTGCCGGATAATGGCGCAATGACAACCCGACTCAACAAGTTCATTGCCGAAACCGGCTTCTGTTCCCGGCGTGAAGCCGACCGCCTGATCGGCGGGCGCTGCGTCACCGTCAACGGCCACCCGGCCGGCACCGGTGCGGTGGTCGGCGAGGGCGACGTGGTGCTGGTCAACGGCCAGCCGCTGCGCGCGCGTGAAGCCAGGAAGGCAGGCGGCCGCCGCCATGTCTACATCGCGCTGAACAAACCGGTGGGCATCACCTGCACTACCGAAAGCGCGGTCAAGGGCAACATCGTCGACTTTGTCGGCCATGAGCAGCGCATCTTCCCGGTCGGCCGCCTGGACAAGGATTCGGAAGGGCTGATCCTGATGACCAGCAATGGCAACATCGTCAATCAGATCCTGCGCGCCGAAAACAACCACCAGAAGGAGTACCTGGTGGCGGTGAACAAGCCGGTCACCGACGAATTCCTGCGCGGCATGGCCCGCGGCGTGCGCATCCACAATGAAACCACGCTGCCGTGCCGGGCCTCGCGCATCGCCAAGTTCGGTTTCCGGATCGTGCTGCAGCAGGGCTTGAACCGGCAGATCCGGTTGATGGCGGCGGCGTTCGATTACCGGGTCACCCAGCTGCGTCGGGTGCGCATCGACAACGTCAAGATCGGGGCGCTCAAGCCGGGCCAGTGGCGCAACCTGACCGATGCGGAGTTGAAGGGCCTGCTGCCCCAGCAGTTGGACTGGTAGCGGCCGGACGGGAACCCGCTCGGGTGGAAACCGCCCCGTAGCGCTGGACTCTGCCTGGCAACCCGTCATCGATCGACGCATTCGCACCCCCTGCGACCTGTCCTTGGCATCCTGCGTGCTGGTTCTTCGATGCGGCCCTCCCATGCTCCAGACCCTGGCCATTTCCCGTTACCGCTCGCTCCACGACCTGGTCGTGCCGATGGGGCGACTGAACCTGGTGACCGGTGACAACGGCAGCGGGAAATCCAGTCTGTATCGCGCGCTGCGGCTGCTGGCCGATACCGCGCGGGGTGGGGTGGCGCCAGCGCTGGCGCGCGAAGGCGGGCTGGGCTCGGCGCTGTGGGCGGGGCCGGGGCAGCCCAGCCGGGCCATGCGCCGGGGCGAGGTGCCGGTGCAGGGCACGGCGCGGAGTGAACCGGTGGCGTTGCGGCTGGGCTTTGCCGCCGCCGACTTCGGCTATGCCATCGATCTCGGGTTTCCGGTACCCAGTGCGTCGGCATTTGCACTGGACCCGCAGATCAAGTGCGAGAGCCTGTGGGCCGGGCCCTTCCTGCGCAGCAGCACTGTGCTGGTGGAGCGGCGCGGGCCGCTGGTGCGGCGCCGCCATGGCCGCCAGTGGGAGGTGGTGGAAGAGCATCTGTCGGTATTCGACAGCGTATTCTCGCAGCTGGCGGATCCGCAGCGCATGCCTGAGGTGCTCAGTCTGCGTGAGGCGATCCGGGCGTGGCGCTTTTATGATCACTTCCGTACCGATGTGGATGCACCGGCGCGGCAGTCGCCGCTTGCCACGCGGACGCCGGTGCTGGCGCAGGATGGCCAGGACCTGGCGGCGGCGTGGCAGACCATCGTGGAAGTGGGCGATGCCGATGGCCTGGCCCGCGCGGTGGAAGATGCGTTTCCCGGTGCACGGGTGCAGATCGATGGCAGCGAGGGTCGCCTGCACCTGAAGTTCCAGCAGCCCGGGCTGTTGCGTCCGTTGAGCGCATCGGAGCTGTCCGACGGCACGCTGCGCTACCTGCTGCTGATCGCAGCATTGCATACGCCACGACCGCCGCCGCTGATGGTGCTCAACGAACCGGAAACCAGCCTGCATCCGGATCTGCTGCCAGCGCTCGGGCGGTTGATCATCGCGGCTACGGCACGCAGCCAGCTGTGGGTGGTGTCGCACGCCACGCGGCTGGTGGCGGCACTGCGCGAATCGCCGTTGTGCAACCCGATTGCGCTGGAAAAGCAGATGAGCCGGACCACGCTGGTGGGACAGGGGCTGCTGGACGCGCCAGCGTGGTATTGGCCGGAGCGATGATGGGTGGAAGCCAGTAGAACGGCGGTGCTCTTCTGATCGATCAATCGGCGATGTTGCGCGCTTCGGATGTGCCCAGGATCTCGGGGTGCTGCACTTTCTTCCACCGGTTCAACAGCGGGTGCAGGAACACCGCGCCGACGATGATCGCCACGCCGGCATAGAACAGCGGGGTCAGTTCACGCTGTTCGCTCAGCAGCACCATCGCCAACAGGATCGCGTAGACCGGTTCGAGGTTGGTCACCAGCTGCACGGTGTAAGCGCTGAGGTGGCGCAGTGCGACCAGCGCCAGGGCGAAGGGCAGCAGCGTGCATGCGCCGGCGAGGGCCAGCAGCAGCATTCCGTCGCGCAGATCGGGAACAACCCACAGCGGGCTGGCCAGCGCCGGCAGCAGGAACGGCAGTGCGGGTGCCAGCAGGGTCAGGGTGAGGGTGCCGGCACCGAGTTCTACGGCGGTGACGGTCAGGGGATCGGCATGGCTGACCAGGCGCTTGTTGAGCGAGCCGAAGATGGCAACCAGCAGCGCGGACATCGCACCGACCAGGACACCCAGGCGCATGCCGTCGGGTACGCCGCCAACCACCATGCCAACGCCGGGCAGCACGGCAATGCCGAAGGCCAGTTCGCGCAGCTGGAAGGGTCGCTTGGCCACCCAGGGTTCGATCACGGCGGTGAACACCGGCGCCAGCGCGATGCAGGTGGCGGCCACCGAGGCGTTGGCCAGCTTCACCGCGCCGTAGAAGGTGAGCCAGTGCAGTGCGACCAGCGCGCCCACCCCGCAGTACCCGGCAAACAGGGCGGGGGGAAGCTGGCGAAGCCCGCGCCAGACCCGCGGCAGCAGGGCCAGCATGGCCACCACCAGCAGCATCCGCCACCACACCAGCGGCAATGCCGGCAGGGAAATGAGCTTGCCGAGGATGGCGGTGACCCCCCACAGCAGCACGCAGAAGTGGATCTGCAGGAGGGCCCTGCGGGTATCGGTAATAGGCATCCGATCATTCTGGGCCAACCCAACGCGTAGTGCCACGCCCTGCGTGGCAAGCAGGCGATGCCGCAACATCCAGCCACGCAGGGCGCGGCTCTACGCCTCTATCTCTTCCAGTTGTTTCCGCAATGCCACCGCAGCGCCCGGGTTGCGATGCTTGGCCGCGCCAATGAACAGCACATACACCTCGCGCGGGGCGGTCGGCGTGGCGTCGGCGACCATATGCGGCAGATCGGGGTTGTCCTCACCGCGCGCCCAGCGCATCGCGCGCAGGCACCACTGCTCCAGGGTGCGCTCGGGGTAGCCGGAGCGCAGGTTGGCACGCGACTGCATCAGCCGTGCGTAGATGAAGCCGGCGGTGGGGTCGGCGAAGCTGGGGTAATCGGCCGAGCCACTGAACACCAGCGCGGCATCGTGCGCGCGCGCCACCGCGATCAGCTCGGGCGTCCACGCGTCGGCATTGCGCACCTCCAGCGCGTGCTGCAACGCGCGACTGCCCACCTTGCGCGGCAGCGCAGCCAGGAATCGATCGAACTCCTGCGCGCCAGCCGGGTGCTTTTCGCCGAACTGCCACACCAGCGGCCCCAGCCGGTCTTCCAGTGCACTGATGCCCTGGATGAAGCCGTCGGCGCGCGCCCCGGCGGCGGCCAGGTCGTGGCTCTGGGTGATCGTGCGCGGCGCCTTGGCCGAGAAGCGGAACCCCGGCGGCGTCTGCTCGCGCCATTGCGCATACACCGCGGGCTTCTGCGCCCGGTAGAAAGTGCTGTTGATCTCGATGCAGCCCAGCTGCCGGCTGGCATGGGCCAGCTCTTCGCGCTGTGGCAGCCCGGCCGGGTAGAACGTGCCCCCGCGCCAACCCGGGAACACCCAGCCGCCGATGCCGGTGAAGATCGGCCCGGGCGCTGCGCGCCTCAAAGACCGGCCTCGCGCCACGGGTCGTAGCTGCCAAACCACCACAGGTGGCCTTCCAGGTCGCGGCAGGCATAGCCGCGGCCGCCATAGTCCTGGTCGGCGATGTCGATGACCAGCTCGGCACCGGCGGCGACCGCGCGCGCGTAGTGGGCGTCGGGGTCGGTCACGATCACGCAGGCGCTCTGGGTTTCGCGGCCGTCGATCTCATCGGGTTGCACCATCCGCTTGCCCCACTCGCTGCCGTTGTCGACGGAGCCGAGCATGATCATGCCGGTCCCATAGACCAGCTGCGCGTGGTACACGAGGTCGCCTTCGGCATGGACGGCCTGCGCGCGGAACCCGAACGCCCGCTCCAGCCAGGCGATGGCCGCACGGGCATCGCGGTAGCGCAGGCAGGGAATGATGGTGGAACCGGTGTCGCTGGACGCGGTCATGCGGGTGCTCCGGGATGGGCGGCTTCTGGCACAGGCGAGCCTGCAACCGGCCGCGTTACCATCGCGCGAAACCTGGCGCAACGGCCCCCTGGCGGCCTCCACGCCCCTGCAACACGCAACTGGAGACACTGATTGAACACATCCTGGATGGGAGGCCTTGTGCTGCTGGCGTGCGCACCCCTGGCGTCGGCAGCCGTGCCGACCGAACTGCAGCAGCTGGATGCCACGGTTGAACGCGTGCGCAGCCAGTTCGACATTCCCGGCATTGCCGTGGCCGTGGTCAAGGACGGGCAGATCGTCTACGAACGCGGTTACGGGGTGCGCGAGCTGGGCAAGCCGGCGCCGGTCGAGGCCGACACGCTGTTCGCCATCGCCTCCAACACCAAAGCATTCACGGCCACGTCGCTGAACCTGCTGGCCGAGCAGGGCAAGCTGAAGATGGACGACCGGGTGATCGACCACCTGCCGTCGTTCCGCATGTCCGACCCGTACGTCACCGGCGAGATGCGCATCCGCGACCTGCTTTCGCACCGCAGCGGGCTCAGCCTGGGCGCGGGCGACCTGCTGTTCTGGCCCACCACCCGCTACAGCAACGCCGAGGTGGTGCAGCGGCTGGGCAAGGTGCCGCTGAAGGCGGGCTTCCGCGACCGCTACGCCTACGACAACATCCTGTATGCGGTGGCGCAGCAGGTGATCGAACATGTCTCCGGGCAGTCCTATGCGGACTTCCTGCAGCAGCACATCTTCACCCCGGTGGGCATGGCAGGCACCCGCTTCAATGCCGACCACCTCAAGCCCGGCGACAAGGCCGCAACCGGGCATGCCAAGTTCGATTTCACCGAGCTGCGCACGGTGGCGCCGCTGACCTGGTCCAACAACGCCGGCGCCGGTGGGGTGTATTCCAGCGTGCACGACATGGCGCGCTGGATGAACGTGCAGTTGGCCCAGGGCACGCTGGAAAACGGCACGGCGCTGTTCAGCCCCAAGAGCCAACAGGCCATGTGGCAGATGATCACCCCGCAGGTGGTGCCGGAGCCGAGCGTCCCCGCACTGGCTGCCGCGCGTCCCAACTTCGCCGGCTACGGCGAAGGCTGGAGCCTGAGCGACTACCGCGGGCAGAAGCTGGTGTGGCATACCGGCGGCTGGCCGGGCATGGTTTCGCGCGTGACGTTGGTACCGGAGCAGAAGCTGGGCATCGTAGTGCTGACCAACCAGGAAGTGGGTGCGGCCTTCAACGCGATCACCATGGACGTGCTCGACGCCTATCTCAAGGCGCCGGCGACTGATTGGGTGGCCGCGTATGCCGCTGCGGTAGCCAAGGCGCAGGACAAGGCCGACGAAGGCTGGGCCGCGCACCAGGCTGCTCGCGATCCGAAGTCCACCCCCTCGCTGCCGCTGGCCCGCTATGCCGGCACCTACCGTGACCCGTGGTATGGCGAGGTGTTCGTCGAACAGCAGGCAGGCAAGCTGCGCCTGCGCTTCGGCAAGACCGCGCAGCTGGTGGGCACGATGGAACACTGGCAGCACGATACGTTCATCGTGCGCTGGGACGATCGCTCGCTCAACGCCGATGCGTTCGTGAACGTCAGCCTGGATCCGGATGGCAAGGTGCGCGAGGTGCGCATGCAGGCGGTGTCGTCGCTGACCGACTTCAGTTTCGACTTCCAGGACCTGGTGCTGACCCCGGCGGTTGCCGACGACGCAAAATAAGCAGCGCGTGAAAACAAACGGCAGGCTGCGGTGGGATAATCGCAGCCTGTTTGTTTACGGGGGTTGGAATGTTCCGCTGGTTCGAGTCGCTGATTCCGGTGTTTCCGCCGATCGACGCGCGCATGCCACCGCGTCGGGTGTTGCCGTTCTACATCCACTACCTGCGCCCGGTCTGGCCGGTGCTGTTGGCCACGCTGATCGCGGGCCTGCTGCTGGCGCTGGTGGAAGTGGCCATGTTCGATTTCCTGGGCCGCATCGTCGACATGGTCAGCGAACAGCCGGACGCCGGCTTCTTTGCCCGCCACGCCGATACGCTGCTGTGGATGGCGGCCATCACCCTGGTCGCGCGGCCGGTGCTGGTCGGCCTGCACAACCTGCTGGTCAACCAGGCCATCGTGCCGGGCCTGAGCAACCGCTCACGCTGGCTGATGCACAACTACGTGGTGCGCCAGAGCCTGTCGTTCTTCCAGAACGACTTCGCCGGCAGCATGGCCAACCGGGTGATGCAGACCGGCACCTCGCTGCGCGAGTCGGCGGTGCAGATGGTCGATTCGCTGTGGTACATCGTGGTCTACACCGGCACGGCGCTGTACCTGTTCGCGCAGGCCGACTGGCGGCTGATGATTCCGCTGGTGCTGTGGCTGGTCGCCTACGTGGTGATCATGGTGTACTTCGTGCCGCGCGCGAAGGAGCGCGCCTGGATTGCTTCTGAAGCGCGCTCCAAGGCCATGGGCCGGATCGTCGATGGCTACACCAACATTCCCACGCTGAAGCTGTTCGCCCACGGCGGGCGCGAGCAGGCCTACGTGGCCGAGGCGATCGAGGAACTGGCGGTCAAACACCGTCGCCAGACCCGGGTCACGACCAGCCTGGACCTGACCATTTCGATCGTGAACGGCTTCCTGATCACCGGCACCTGCGGGCTGGCGCTGTGGCTGTGGAGCCACGGCAACATCACCGTGGGTGCGATCACCCTGGCCACCGGCCTGGTGATCCGCATCCACAACATGTCCGGCTGGATCATGTGGACGATCAACGGCATCTTCGAGGACATCGGTACGGTGCAGGACGGCATCACCACGATCGCGCAGCCGTTGAGCGTGCAGGACCGTGAGGGCGCGGTGCCGCTGCTGGTGCGCGAAGGCGGGGTGCAGTTCGATCACATCCACTTCCACTATGGAAAGCAGGGCGGGGTGATCGCCGGGCTGGACCTGACGGTGAAGCCGGGCGAGAAGATCGGGTTGGTCGGCCCTTCGGGCGCCGGCAAGTCCACGCTGGTGAACGTGTTGCTGCGGCTGTACGACCTGGAAAGCGGGCACATCCGCATCGATGGGCAGGACATCGCCGAGGTCACCCAGGAAAGCCTGCGCCGGCAGATCGGCGTGGTCACCCAGGACACCTCGCTGCTGCACCGTTCGATCCGCGACAATCTGCTGTACGGGCGGCCGGATGCCACTGACGAACAACTGCGTGCCGCAGTCGCCAAGGCGCGCGCGGCCGGCTTCATCGACACCCTGCGCGACGGCGAGGGCCGGCAGGGGTATGACGCGCACGTGGGCGAGCGGGGAGTGAAACTGTCCGGCGGCCAGCGCCAGCGCATCGCCATCGCGCGGGTGCTGCTCAAGGACGCGCCGATCCTGGTGCTGGATGAGGCTACTTCGGCGCTGGATTCGGAAGTGGAGGCCGCCATCCAGGACAACCTGGACGAGCTGATGGCGGGCAAGACGGTCATTGCCATCGCCCACCGCCTGTCCACCATCGCGCGCATGGACCGGCTGGTGGTGATGGACCAGGGCCGCATCGTGGAAACCGGCAGCCACGCCGAATTGGTCGCTGCTGGTGGGCTCTATGCACGTTTGTGGGCACGGCAGACGGGTGGGTTCGTGGCGGCGGATGCTGGTTAGAGCAACAGCAACAGCAACAGCTGCGGCGTTTCTGTTGTTACGTGCAGGGAAGGCCGGCGGGCAGCCCTCTACGGGACACGCCGTGAACCCATCCATGGGGGCTTGTCAAAAACATCCATGTTTTTGACAGTCCCTACGAGGGCTGCCCGCCGTCCTTCCCTTCACGCTCTGCGTCGCTGCTCTTTCCTTCCGAGAAACGCAATGCATGAGGGGAAGCCGGCGGGTAACAACTGAAACGCTGCTCTACGCGAGAAACGCAAAACGGCCCGGTAACACACCGGGCCGTTCGACGTCGTGTACCGACCAACGGTCGGTACCTACCGATGGGCATCCTTCACTCGATCGGCTGGTCCAGCATCAGCTGGCGTGCGAAGCGCACCGGCGGGGCGCCGTAGGACAGCATCTGGTCGTGGTAGGCCTTCAGGTTGAACTTCTCGCCCTGCTTCTCCTGCACCGCCTTGCGCGTGTCGAAGTGCTCCTGCGCGCCGACGAAGTAGGTCGGCAGCTGTGCCGAGGTCAGCTGCGCGCGCACCCACTTGCCCGAGGCTTCGCTTTCCTGCTGGAACGCATCGTGGGTCATCAGGTGCATGGCCTGTTCGCGGGTCCAGTTGTCCACGTGCACGCCCTGGTCCAGGATCGCGTTGGAAATGGTGCGCAGGTAGAACTTGAGCTGCACCAGGTGGAACAGCGGATCGTTGTCCAGGTAACCCTGCTCCTGCATCATCCGCTCGGTGTAGACCGCCCAGCCCTCGGCGAACAGACCCGAACGCAGTACCGCGCGCAGCGTCGACGGGAACTTGCCCGAGTGCCAGCCTTCCAGGTAATGCCCCGGCGTGCCCTCGTGGATGCTCAGCAGGTGGATCATGCGGCTGTTGTATTCGCGCAGGAACGAGTCGACCTGCTTGTCGGTCCAGTCGTCCGGAATCGGCGATACCGCGTAGAAGGTCTTCAGGTTCTTGTCGAGCGGACCCGGCGAATCGCAGTAGGCCACGGCCACGCCACGCTGGAATTCCGGCATCAGGATGATGTCCACCGGCGCATCGGGCAGGGTCATCAGGTCGTGCTTGCGCACGAATTCGGTGGACTGGGCCAGCGCGGCCTTGGCGTCGTCGACCACCTTGTCGCGGGCCGGCTTGTCGGCGTAGGCCAGTTCCAGCGCCGCTTCGATCGCCGCCTGCTGCTGCTCGTCACTCGGGTTGGCCGGCAGCGCCGGCGCGCCCGGCTTGTCCTTGAGCACGGTCTGCGCGATGCCGTACATGTCCTGGCGCACGCGCTTGAGTTCGGCACGCGCGCGTTCGCCAATCTCGGCGCGCGACAGCGAGGAGTTCAGCGCGAACTTCAGCTTCTGGTCGTACAGCTCGGCACCGATGCGGAAGTCGCCCTTGGCGTTCGGCACCAGGGTCTTGTCCAGCCAGGTCTGCTGTTCGTCGACCGCCTTCTTCAGGCCATCGATGGCGGCCTGCAAGCGCTTGCCGTCTTCGGCCGGCAGCTCGCCGATATGCGGGGTGATGAAGGTATCGACGATGCTGAGGATGCCCTTGTTCTGCTTGGCCACCGTTTCGGCATGGATCTTCGGCACGCGCGCCGGGTCCAGGTTTTCGCGGGCCTGGGCGAAGATCTGCGGCAGCTTCTCCATGCGGGCGGTGGCCGACTTCAGGCGCTCGGGCAGCGGCGCGAATTCACGTGCCATCAGGCCGTACAACGCGCTGCCGGCGGTGCCGTTGTAGATCTGCGGGTCCCACTTGGAGGCCTGCAGTACCTCGGCGTTCCAGATTTCGGACTGCAGCTGGTTGCGCAGGATCGCCGCGTCGACCTGGTTCTCGCGCGAGAGCTTGCTCACGTCGACCTTGTCCAGCTCGCCGAGCAGGCCCTTGTACGCTGTCAGCATCTTCTGCTGGCCGGCGGCGCTCAGGTCGTCGATCTCGCTGTCGTAGCGGTGATCGCCGATCTGGGTGGCGCTGATCGGCGACAGTTGCATCCAGGTGTCCAGGGCGCGCTTGGACAGGTCGGCGAAGGCGGCATCCACGGCCGCATCGGCGGCGGGGGCGGTCGCGGAGGTGCCGGCCGGGGCGGAGGGGGCGTCGGCCTGCTGGCAGCCACCCAGGGCGGCGATCAGGGCGAGGGCAAGAAGATGCTGGCGCATCGGCGATCCTGTGCTGTGGACAATTGCCCAGCATAGGCGGTGCCGCCGGGGTGCCGCCCGTGCCATTGGATTACCATGGGGCTTTCCCACCGGGAGGTGTGCCATGCAGTACGAAGGGAGCTGCCATTGCGGGCAGATCGCGTTCGTGGTCCAGTCCGATGCCCCCATCACCGAGGTACTGGACTGCAACTGTTCCCTGTGCCGGCGGCGCGGCGGCCTGCTCTGGTTCGGTCCACGCGCGGCGTTGACCCTGAACACCGACCCTGCCCAGCTGGCCACCTACCAGTTCAACCAGCACCACCTGCAGCATCATTATTGCCGCGACTGCGGCATTGCCCCGTTCAGCGAGGGGGTCGACCCGCGCAGCGGACAGGCGATGGTGGCGGTGAACGTGCGTTGCCTGCCCACGCTGGACCTGGCCGGGTTGAAGATCAATTTCTACGATGGCGCAAGCGTGTGACGACAGGGACGATATAGCGCGGATCAGCCCTCGTCGGTTTCGTACTCGACGAACACATCCAGTTCCAACGCAAGTACCTGCACCGCCTCGCGCACCTTCTGCGCGGTGCTTGCATTGCCCACCTCGACCTCCAGCTCATGCGTTCCCGGTCCGATGTCGTCGGATAGCCCTGCCGAGCTCGAATCGTCGTCGTCCATGTGCGGCATCAGGTCGTCGGTTTCCTCGACGTGCTCGATGCCCTCGATGCCCTGGAGCAGGTCGCTGATGGCGCGCGCATCGTCTTCGGTGCCGGTGATCCTGAGTCGCAGCATGGCCATGGGAAGGTCTCGCGGGGAGGGGGATTCCACCGTAGCGAGCGGCCGGGCAAAAGCGGGTGAATGTTGCCCGGCCGGCGGTCGGGCGACATTCACCCGCGGGTAGCTCACGACCGTTGGTCGTGAGGCCGACCGAGCAGTTCATCCGGCAACGCCGGCACCGGCGTGCGTTCGTCCTGCGCTTCGCGCTTGAGCCAGTCCATGAACGCAACGGCGGTCGGGCTGAGCGGGCGATGTTCGGCGTGCACGATGTAATAGGCATAGCGCGCCTTCAACGCCGGCCCGGGCAGGCGCACCAGTTCATAGCGCTGCAGGTACGGCTGGGCGATGTGCTTGCGCGCCAGCACCGCACCGATGCCATAGACCGCCGCGCGCATGGCATCGGTGCTGTCGCTGAAGATGTGCTGCGCAGCCAGGTCCAGCCCACGTACGCCTGCAGCGCGGAACCAGTCGCGCCAGCCCTGGGGCGACATGTCGCTGACCAACGGCAGCGCAGCGATCTGCCCGGGTTCCCGCAACCCGGAAACGCCGGGCAGGGCCGGCGACGCCACCGGACACAGTTCGTCGTCCATCAGATGGTGGGCGGCGAGGCCTGGCCACTGGCCCAGCCCGTAGCGGATGCCCAGCTCCGGGCCGTTTTCGTCAAAACGCACCAGTTCGCTGCTGGTCTGCAGCTCGATGCGCATGCGCGGATGCAGGCGGGTGAAACGCGTCAGCCGGGGCACCAGCCAGCAATACGACAGTGAGCGCAGGGTGGTGATCCGCAGCGGCACCACGCCGGCCTGCGGGTGCAGGTTGCCGGCCACCGCATTGATATCGCTCAGCGCTGCGGCCGCGGCATCGGCCAGCTGGCGGCCTTCGGCGGTCAGGCGTACACCACGGGCGTGGCGCTGGAACAGCACCGTGCCCAGCAGCGCTTCCAGGCGACGCACGTGGTGGCTGACCGCGCTCGCGGTGAGATGCAGCTCTTCGGCGGCATGGGCGAAATTCTGGTGGCGCGCGGCAACCGCGAACACCCCCAGCGCGGGCAGCAGGGCAGGGCGCAGGATCATGGCGAGACCCAAATGAGATTTGTGGCTTGCAGGGATACTACGCGCTTGTCGGGGCTCGGCGGCAGGGGGATGCTGTGTCCCTCTTTCCTGGAGCCCGCGCCATGTTGCTGCCCGTCCGCGTTGCCATCGCTGCCTGTTACCGCCGTGCCGGGGGGCGCCCGTGAGCGGCACACCGGTGAGCGCCGGGGTGATCGAACGCGACTGGCGCACCCCGCTGGAGCTGACCGTGCTGGGTGCGATCTGGGGCTGTTCGTTCCTGTTCATGCGCGTGGCGGTGCCGTCGTTCGGACCCTATGCGCTGGTGGAAGTGCGGCTGCTGCTGGGCGCGCTGGTGCTGCTGCCGTTCCTCTGGCAGGCACGCGCGCAGTTCCCGGCCAGGCGCTGGCTGTGGCTGGTGCCGATCGGCCTGATCAACTCGGCGATTCCGTTCGTACTGTTCGCCTGGGCTGCGCAGCGCGCACCGGCCGCGATCGGTGCGATCTGCAACGCGATGACCGTGCTGTTTGCCGCGCTGATCGCGTTCCTGTTGTTCGGTGAGAAAATAGGCATGCGCCGGGCGATCGCGCTGTTGGTGGGCTTTACCGGCGTGGTGGTGCTGGCAACGGCCAAAGTGTCGGGGTTGAGCATCGGCGCGGCGGTGATCGCCGGTTCGCTGGCGGCGCTGTTGTACGGGCTGGGGGTGAACCTGGTCAAGCGCCACATGACCGGGCTGCCGCCGGCGGCAGCCGCGGGCGCAACGCTGGGCAGTGCGGCGCTGGTGATGTTGCCGATGGCGTTGACCCATTGGCCCGAGGCACCGATCCCGACCGTTTCGTGGGCGTGCGCGATCGCGTTGGGGGTGGTCTGCACCGGCTTCGCGTTCCTGATGTTCTACCGCCTGATCGCCCGCATCGGCCCGGCGCGCGCCTCGACGGTGACCTATCTGGTGCCGATGTTCGGCGCGCTGTTCGCCTGGCTGTTCCTGGGCGAGCCGGTGACCTGGGCAATGGTGGTCGCCGGCGTGTTGATCCTGGGCAGCGTAGCCGCCAGCCAGAAACGCTGACGCGCTGCGGGCTTCGGCATCTCCAACGTAAATCGGCGGCCAATGGGTAGGGGCGGTTCCCAAACGCCCGCCGATAACGTTGCAGCGCCCGGTGACGCATTGCGTCGAATGGCGAAGCGGCTTCCTCCGACGATGTTCATGCCGGCATCGAACGCGGGGCATTTCACGGCGGTCGATTGGGATTCGACCCTACCACTGCGGTTGACCCGGTTACCGCACCGGCACCGGAATGTTGCACAGGTCGATATGGCCTGCGGCACGCTTGTAGAAATCATCGACGCGGTTGCGGCGCGCTTCCACGGTGTCGGTGAAGGTCTTCGAATCGGTGCGCAGCACCTGCAGCGTCGGGCGCTGCGCTTGGGGCAGATCGCTCACGCGCTGGATCGAGGTGATCGCGGTGCGCTGCGCGGCATCCGCATAGAAGCCCATCGGCGCCGGCCCGCGCGGTAGCGCGCTGAGCAGTTCCATGCCTTTGAGTACTCGCCCCACTACCGTGATGTTGCGGTCCAGCTGGCGCGGCGATTGCCCGGTGACCACATACAGTTCGGCACCGATGCTGCTGTCTTCCTCATTGTTGCGACCTGCACCCAGCGCGCCGTAGCAGTGCGCCAGCCAGGTCTTGCCGTCCGCCTTGTCCTGGCCCACCGCAAACCCGTCCACGAAACCGGTCTGGTCAGCCCAGCCATCGTGATCGGGCAGCACACTGACCTTCAGCCCCTTGCTGTCGCGCTGGAACTCCGCCGGCAGCTTGCGCTTGGCCGAGCCCAGCGGCCTGGCCTTGGCCGCATCGTCGGCATCGGCATCGCCGAACTGCACCACGAAGTTGTCCTGCGCGCGGTAGATGGTTTCGCCGTCCCAGAAGTGCTCATGGGCCAGGGTCTGGATATTGGCCACATGCTGCGGCGCGAAGGCCGGAGCCAGCTCGATCACCACCTGGCCGGCATCCAGGTTCATCAGCAGCAGGTTGGCCGGGTCCGGCGTGCGCCAGTCGCTGGCAGGCGAGGCGTCCAGAATCTGCTGGGCGCTGCGGTAGGGCGTGGCTGCAGAGGCAAGGCCGGGCAGCAGGCAGGTCAGGGCGAGGGCGAGCAGGGCAGGACGGCGAGGCGACATGGCGGACCCTTGGCGGAAGTTGTCCCGATTCTGGCGCAGAAGCTTCCCGGCCAGGTAGTGCCGGCCGCTGGCCGTCTTTTGGTGCTGCCGGCACTGCCAGGAGCCGGCCAGCGGCCGGCACTACGCGTCACCCACCCGGCAGGGTGACTAACGGCACGTTCGCTATACCCAACTTCGCACTAGTGTTGACTCCACGCTAGCTGGAGATCGTCATGAGCGACCACGAGCCCCACCTGAAGAAGTTCCAGAAGGAGCTCAGTGCCGGTACCGTCTCGCTGGCGCTGCTGGCGGTGCTGGCCCGTACCGGCGAGCCGCTGTACGGCTACCTGATCGCCAAGGAGCTGGAACGGGTGGGCGACGGCGTGCTGAGCGGCAAGCAGAGCGCGCTGTACCCGGTGCTGCGCAACCTGGAAGCGGGCGGCCTGCTGGAAAGCCAGATCGAACCGTCCGTGGCCGGGCCGCCGCGCCGTTACTACCGCATCAATGAACGCGGCCGCGAGGTGCTGGAGCAGTGGACCCAGGCCTGGCGTGCCACCCGAGATTCCGTTGATTCCGTGCTGGAAGGGGTACTGCAATGAACGAAGAAAGCATGAGGGGCGGTGGCTTGCCCACCACCATCGGACAGTACCTGGCGCAGCTGCGCGCGGCCCTGCACGACGCCGATCCGGCGATGGTGCAGGACGCCCTGTACGACGCGGAGGAATACCTGCGCTCGGAACTGGCTGCCCAGCCCGGGCGCAGCGAGGCCGAGGTGATCGCCGACGTGGCCGGCAGCTATGGCGCGCCGGAGGAAGTGGCCGAGATCTACCGCGAAACCGAGATCACCGTGAACCGCGCGCTGCGTACGCCCAGTGCCAGCGTGCGGCCGATCACGCGGGTGGTGCCGGCGCAGGTTGCCGTTGGCGCAGCGGAGATTGCAGCGGCCACGACGGGAGGGCCGCTGCCGCCCGCAGACCGGGTGCCGCCGCCGCGTTCGGCGCTGGCCCGCTTCTTCGGCGTTGCCGTGGAACCGCGCACCTACGGCGCGCTGTTCTACATGCTGCTGTCGCTGGCAACCGGCACTTTCTTCTTCACCTGGGTCGTCACCGGGCTGTCGCTGTCGGTGGGGCTGCTGGTGCTGATCGTCGGTATTCCGCTCACCGTGCTGTTCTTCGGTTCGGTGCGCGGCCTGGCCCTGCTGGAAGGGCGGCTGATCGAAGTGCTGCTGGGCGAGCGCATGCCGCGCCGGCCGCGCTATGCCGACCGCAGCCGCAGCTGGCTGCAGCGCATCGGCGACATGTTCACCGACGGGCGTACCTGGCTGACCCTGCTGTACTTCGTGTTGATGCTGCCGCTGGGCATCCTGTACTTCACCGTTGCGGTCACGCTGCTGTCGATCTCGCTGGCCTTCATCTGGGCACCGGTGGCGGCGATGTTTGTCCCGAGCTACGGCATCTACCTCAATGGCGACCAGATGCTGCCGATCTGGGCGACTCCCGTGCTGGCCGCAGTGGGCGTGCTGCTGCTGTTCCTCACCATGCACCTGGCGCGCGCCATCGGCCACCTGCACGGGCAGATGGCAAAGCATCTGCTGGTGCGGTTGTAGCCTACCGAGGGCCGGCCAACGGCCGGCGCTACCGGTCGTTACCCCGCCTTCTTGCGGATCGGGGTGACGTTGCTGGCGGCTTTGGCCGCCTTCTTCGGCTTCACCGCCGCCTGCGCGTTCGCGGCAAAGAAATCGCGCACCTTCGGGTACACGGTTTCGCGCCAGCGGCGGCCGCTGAAGATGCCGTAGTGGCCGGCGCCTTCGACGATGAAGTGCTCACGGTGCCTGGCCGGAATACCGGTGCACAGTTCCTGCGCGGCTTCGGTCTGGCCCAGGCCGGCGATATCGTCGAGCTCGCCTTCGATGCTCAACAACGCTGTGCCGGTGATCGCGCCTGGATCGACACGCTCGCCCTGCACGTACCACTCACCGCGCGGCAGCAGGAATTCCTGGAAGACCACGCGGATGGTGTCGAGGTAATAGCGCGCCGGCATGTCCAGCACTGCGTTGTATTCGTCGTAGAAGCGGCGGTGCGCGTCGGCATCTTCCATGTCGCCCTTCACCAGGTCGGCATAGAAATCCCAGTGCGAACTGAAGTGCCGGCTGGGGTTCATCGACAGGAACCCGGCGTGCTGCAGGAAGCCGGGGTAGACGCGACGACCCGCACCCGGGTAGCCCGGCGGCACGGTGTGGATCACGTTGTTCTCGAACCACGACAGCGGGTTCTGGGTGGCCAGGTTGTTCACCGCGGTCGGGCTGCAGCGTGCATCGATCGGGCCGCCCATCATCACCAGCGAGCGCGGCGTGGTTTCACCGCGGCTGGCCATCAGCGAAACGGCGGCCAGCACCGGCACGGTCGGCTGGCACACGCTGACCACGTGCAGTTTTTCCGCACCGAGGTGGCGGATGAATTCCTGCACGTAGGCAATGTAGTCGTCCAGGCCGAACTCGCCTTCGCTGCCCGGCACCATGCGCGCGTCCACCCAGTCGGTGACGTACACGCGGTGGTCGCGCAGCAGGGTGCGCACGGTGTCGCGCAGCAGCGTGGCGTGGTGGCCCGACAGCGGCGCCACCACCAGCACGAACGGCTGGTTGAGCATGGTGTTGAGCTGGTCGGCCTCGTTGCTGTGGCGCTTGAAGCGCAGCAGCTTGCAGAACGGCTTGCTGACTTCTTCGTGCACCACGATCGGTACGCGCTCGCCATCGACCTCGATTTCGTTGATGCCCCACTCAGGCTTCTCGTAATCCTTGCCGATGCGGTGGAACAGCTCGTTCACCGCCGACAGGCGGTCCGCGCCGGGCATCTGCGACCACCAGTGGCCCTGGTTGGCGAAGAACCTGGCGTTGGCCTGGGCCTGGTGCACCCAGGGGGCGAGCAGGTTGCGGGTCAATTCATGCAGCTGATAGAGCATGACGTCCGAATATGTATGGTCTTATGTTGCCGCGCAGCATATAGGAACCGTTGGCCGCGTGCGTTAATACGTTCGGTTTCATGGGGAAATGAGACGCGTAGAGCCACGCCCTGCGTGGCTTCGCGGTGCCGGATCGTGGAGCAGCCACGCAGGGCGTGGCTCTACGCCCCGCGCTCCAGCGCTGCCGCATGTCCAACCAGCGCGGGGGAGAGCCAACAGTGGGAACCCAGCGGGGTGAAACCCTCGGCCTTGAGCTGTCGGCGGTACCAAGCGGCCGGACGGCCCTGGAATCCCTCATGGTCGCCCTCGAACTCGTCCTCGGCGGTGAATGCCTCCAGGAAGGCGACACCGCCGGTAAGCTCGGCAAAGCCGGCCAGGGCCGGGCGCAGCTCGCGGGTGGGCACGTAGTGCATCACGTCCGAGCAGACCAGCAGGTCGACCGGCGCGCAGGGCCGCAGCCAGGCGAAATCGCCGACTTTCGCCGGGTGCAGGTTGCGGCTGCGCCCGTAACGCTGCACGGCGTAGCCGCTGCTGTCGAAGCCCATGTACTGCACGCGCGGGCGCAGCTTGAGCAGCGGCGCGCGCCAGGCGCCTTCACCGGCACCGATGTCCAGCACGCTGCGGATCGGGCGTTCCAGGTAGTACTCGGCACTGGCCACGGCCAGTGCGACCTTGCGCGCCAGGCGCGCCGCGCCGCCGGTCTGGTCGGGCTGGTACCAGCGCTGGAAGTAGGCCTGGTCGTAGGTCTTGGACATGAAAGGAAGGCGGGCAGAGTGGAAGCGGCTGCCATGGTACCGCGCTGCGTCAAACCGTCGCGCATGCGGTGACGGTGCGAATCGGCCAGAATGAACGACATCCCAAGCCAGCCGCCGGAGCAAGCGCATGCAGTCTTACTACTGGGTCAAGACCTTCCACCTGGTGTTCGTGGTGGCATGGATGGCGGCGGTGTTCTACCTGCCACGGATCCTGGTCAACCTGAGCGAGACCGCCGGCCAGCTGCCGGTGATCGAGCGGCTGCAGTTGATGGGCCTGCGCCTGTACAGGTTCGGGCACATGATGTTCGGCATTGCGCTGATCCTGGGGCTGGTGCTGTGGCTGGGGTACAAGGTGATTCCCGATTTTCCGACCATGGTCGCGCCGGGCGCGGCCGGTTGGCTGCACGCCAAGCTGGGGCTGGTGGTGCTGCTGCTGGTGTACTTCACCTGGACCGGGCGCCTGCTCAAGGGCGCGGTGAAGGGCAGGGTGCTGCCGTCGTCGCGCGCGCTGCGCTGGTTCAACGAGCTGCCGCTGGTGCTGTTCATCGGCGTGGTGTGGCTGGTATTGGCCAAGCCGTTCTAAGGCGCCGGGACGGCGCAGCCACGCAGGGCGTGGCTCTACCACGTTGGGCGCGTCGCGCGCCCAACGTGGTGGCAGAAAGGCGGTAGAGCCACGCCCTGCGTGGCTGCGCCATCCGGACGAAGATAAAAAAACCGGGCCAAGGCCCGGTTTTTTTGCACGCTGCAGAACCCGATCAGGCCGCTTCGTACGCACCATAGCTGCGCAGGCGCTCGTAACGCTTCTGCAGCAGGTCTTCGGTGGACAGCTTCTCCAGCGCGTCCAGCTCGTTGAGCAGCACGGCCTTCAGGCGTTTGGCCATCTGCGCCGGATTGCGGTGCGCGCCGCCGGTCGGCTCGCGCACGACCTTGTCGACCAGGCCCAGGCCCTTCAGGCGCGGGGCGGTCAGGCCCAGCTGTTCGGCCGCATCCTTGGCCTTGCCCGCGTCCTTCCACAGGATCGAGGCGCAACCTTCGGGGCTGATGGTGGAATACACGCTGTATTCGAGCATCACGGTGCGGTCGCCCACGCCCAGTGCCAGCGCGCCGCCGGAGCCGCCTTCGCCGATCACGGTGCAGATCACCGGCACCTTCAGCTCGGCCATCTCCATCAGGTTGCGCGCGATCGCTTCGGACTGGCCGCGCGATTCGGCATCGATGCCCGGCCAGGCGCCGGCGGTGTCGATCAGGGTCAGCACCGGCAGGCCGAAGCGTTCGGCCATCTTCATCAGGCGCAGCGCCTTGCGGTAGCCCTCCGGCTTGGGCATGCCGAAGTTGCGCTTGATCTTTTCCTTGGTATCGCGGCCCTTCTGGTGGCCGATCAGCATCACCGAACGGCCGCCGATGCGGGCCAGCCCGCCCATGATGGCCTTGTCGTCGGCAAAGGCGCGGTCGCCGGCCAGTTCCTGGAACTCATCGCAGAAGATGCGGATGTAGTCGGCGGTATACGGGCGCGAAGGATGGCGGGCCAGCTGCAGCACCTGCCACGAGGTCAGGTTGCGGAAGATCTGCGCGGTGCGCAGCCGCAGCTTGTCCTGCAGGGTGCGCACTTCGGCCTCGACATTGACCGCCGGGCCGGCGCTTGCGCTGCGCAGCTCCTGGATCTTTGCCTCCAGATCAGCGATGGGTTGCTCGAAGTCGAGGTAGTTCGGATTCATCGGAAGCCGTCGTAAAGAAAAGAGGGAAAGTGTAGCCGAATGCGTCTAAATGCCCCGTACGGGGTCGTCTGGTGATCCAGCCGGGCAGAGCCCGGCTCTACGTGGCCCATGGCGGGCTGTACCGGACTTTAAGCGTCCGGACCGCCGGGTCGGCCCGCAGCGCGTCCACCAGCTGACTGTCCACGCGCACGGCGGTATCGCCGGCCACGTCCAGCATGCCGGCCACCGGGCCCTGCTCGGTACCCAGCAGCAGATCCAGGCGCAGGGGGGTGCGGCCGGGACGATGGCGGTCGAGCAGGCCGTTCACCCGCGCCCACACCGGGTCGCCCTGGCGCAGGTCCAGGCGCAACGACAGGCGGGTGGCGTAATTGGCGCAGATCTCCTCGAAGTCCCAGCACTGGCGGATGCGCAGCGCATAGCCGCCGTTGAACTCGTCCTCGCGCAGGCCGCCCTTGACCACCAGGATGCGGTCCTTGGTCATCAGGTGGCCGAATTCTGCCAGGCCGTCGGTGAAGGCGCTGCACTCGACCCGGCCCTTGCCGTCTTCAAGTTGCATGAAGACCTGGCTTTCGCCCTTGCGGCGCACGCCGACCACCAGCCCGGCCAGGATCACCGGGGTTTCCTGGCGCCAGGCGCGCTTCTCGCCGTCCTTGCTGGGGCGGGCAGGGGGAATGAGCTTTTCCAGCATGCCCAGGTCGGTGCCGACCAGTTCCTTGACGTCGTCGGCGTGCGGGTCGAACGGATGGCCACTGAGGTAGAAGCCCAGCGTTTCGCGTTCGCCGTCGAGCAACTGGCCCAGCGCCCATTCCTTTGCTTCGGGCAGGTCCAGCTGCAGCGCGGTGCTGACCGGGTCGGGCGCGCCGAACAGCGAGTTCTGCCCGGAGGCCTTCTCGCGCGACATCTGGTCGGTGGCCTTGAGCACTTCGGGCAGCTGCAGCATGAGCGAGGCGCGGTTCTTGCCGAGGCCATCGAGCGCGCCGCAGTTGATCATCGCCTCCAGCGTGCGCCGGTTGAGCTTGCCGGACTCGATGCGCATGCAGAAATCCAGCAGCGACCCATAGCGGCCCTTGGCCAGGCGCTCGTCGACCACCGCTTCACACGCGCCCTGGCCAACGCCCTTGATGGCGCCCAGCCCGTACTGGATGGTGTCGGCGCTGGAGGCTTCGAACATGTACGCCGATTCGTTCACGCGCGGCGGCAGCACGGTCAGGCCAAGGTTGCGCACTTCGGCCAGGAAGCCCACCACCTTGTCGGTGTTGTCCATGTCCGACGACAGCGTGGCGGCCATGAACTCCGCCGGGTAATGGCGCTTGAGCCAGGCGGTCTGGTAGCTGACCAGCGCGTAGGCGGCAGCGTGCGATTTGTTGAAGCCGTAGCCGGCGAACTTCTCCATCAAGTCGAAGATTTCGTCAGCCTTGGGGCCGCTCACACCGCCCTTGGCCGCACCTTCGCGGAAAATCTCGCGGTGCTTGGCCATTTCCGCCGGCACCTTCTTGCCCATCGCACGGCGCAGCAGGTCGGCGCCACCGAGCGAGTAATCGCCGACGATCTGCGCCATCTGCATCACCTGCTCCTGGTACACCATGATGCCGTAGGTGTCCTTCAGGATCGCTTCGGTGCGCGGATCGGGGTAGATGATTTCTTCCTGGCCGTGCTTTCGCGCGTTGAAGGAAGGAATCAGGTCCATCGGGCCGGGGCGGTACAGCGACACCAGGGCGATCAGGTCTTCGAAGCGGTCGGGGCGCGCGTCCTTCAGCAGGCGGCGCATGCCCGAGGATTCGAACTGGAACACCGCGCCGGTGTTGCCGTTGGCGAAGATGTCCTTGTAGGTCGGGGCGTCGTCGAGCGGCAGTGCGGTGATATCCACCGGCGGAATGCCGGCGCGCGCATGCCGCTTGTTGATCGCCTTGACCGCCCAGTCGATGATCGTGAGCGTGCGCAGGCCGAGGAAGTCGAACTTCACCAGGCCGATTTCTTCGACGTCGTTCTTGTCGAACTGAGTGACCGGGTTGCGGCCACGGCCGCCTTCATCGTGTTCGGCGAACAGCGGGCAGAACTCGGCCAGCGGTTCGGGTGCGATCACCACGCCACCGGCATGCTTGCCGGCGTTGCGGGTAAGATCTTCGAGCTGGCGCGCCAGGTCGATCAGGTCGCGCACGTCGTCTTCGTTCTGGTAACGCTGGATCAGCTCCGGCGATGCCATTTCCGAATCCTTGCCTTCGCCCATTGCGTCCTTGAGCGAAATGCCCAGGATGTTGGGAATCAGCTTGGAAACGCCGTCGACCAGGCCGTACGGGAAACCGAGCACGCGCCCGGAGTCGCGCACCACGGCCTTGGCGGCCATGGTGCCGTAGGTGATGATCTGGCTGACGCGTTCGCGACCGTACTTGCGCGCGACGTAGTCGATGACTTCGTCGCGGCGGTCCATGCAGAAGTCGATGTCGAAGTCGGGCATCGACACGCGTTCGGGGTTGAGGAACCGCTCGAACAGCAGGTTGTACGGAATCGGGTCCAGATCGGTGATCTGCAGCGCCCAGGCCACCAGCGAGCCGGCGCCGGAACCACGGCCGGGGCCGATCGGAATACCCTGGTTCTTGCCCCACTGGATGAAGTCGGCCACGATCAGGAAGTAGCCGGGGAAGCCCATCTTGATGATGGTGGCGAGCTCGAATTCGAGACGCTCGACGTAATCTTCGCGGGTCTTGCCTTCGGCAACCGGGTTCTTTTCCAGGCGCGCGTCCAGGCCCTTGCGCGATTCGCTGCAGATCCAGCTGTCCAGCGTTTCGTTTTCCGGCACCGGGTAGTCGGGCAGGAAGTAGGTGCCCAGCCGCATTTCCATGTTGCAGCGTTCGGCCAGCGCGAGCGTGTTGTCGATCGCATCGGGGATGTCGGCGAACAGTGCGCACATCTCTTCGGGCGATTTCAGGTACTGCTGGTCGCTGTAATCGCGCGGGCGCTTGGGATCGTCCAGCACGCGGCCGGAGGAAATGCAGACGCGCGCTTCATGGGCGCTGAAATCGTCCGGGCGCAGGAAGCGCACGTCATTGCTGGCCACCACGGGCAGGCCACGCTGGCCGGCGGCGACCAGGGCAAACTGGTTGAAGGCTTCCTCGCCCTCCCTGCCGGTGCGGGTCAACTCGAGGTGCAGGCCATCGCCGAACACGCGTTGCCAGTCGGCGAGCTGCTGCTCGGCCAGGTCATGGCGGCCTTCGCCGGCCAGGCGCCCGGCCAGGCTGTCGCGGCCGGCCAACGCAAACAGGTTGTGGCAACCGGCCTTGAGCCAGTCGGGGTGCACGGCCACGCCGCCTTCGGGGCGGTGGCCTTCCATCCAGGCGCGGGTGAGCAGGCGCGAAAGACTGAGATAGCCTTCGCGGTCGCGGCACAGCAGGGTCATGCGCCAAGGGGTCATGCCCTCTTCGGCGATCATGATGTCGGCACCGGCGATCGGCTTGATGCCGACGGTTTCAGCGGCCTTGTAGAACTTGACCAGCGCGAACAGGTTGTTCAGGTCGGTAACCGCCAGCGCAGGCAGCTGGAGTTCCACCGCGCGGCTGAGCAGGTTGGCCTGCTTGGCCTTCTTCGGGTCAGCCTGATCCGGTTTCGCCGGGACACGGATGGTCGAATCCGCCAGCGAAAATTCGGTGTGGACGTGCAGATGTATGAAACGGGAAGTGGTCATGCCGGGCCAATGTAATGCCCGGTCAGGGTAGCGGCGGGGGGGAGTACGGACAAGCCTTGACATCACGCCCCTGCGGCGCGTGATGTCCGGGCATTCATCCTCAACCCCGCGCCGGTGGCGCGCCCCCTTCAACAAGAAGGGGGCTCTTCCCATACGGCTTCACGTGGCGCGGATCGGTGAGCGGCCGGGCAGAGCCCGGCTCTACGCGAGGCTGGCGACTCCGCACTCACGCACCGGCGCGAAGCTGCGGCGGTGATGCGGGCAGGGGCCGTGCTCGCGCAGGGCGGCCAGGTGGGCGGGGGTGCCGTAGCCCTTGTGCTGGTCGAAACCGTATTCGGGGTGCTGCTCATGCAGCTGCAGCATGTAGCGGTCGCGGCTGACCTTGGCCAGGATCGAGGCGGCCATGATGGCGCGGTCGAGGGCGTCGCCGCCGATCAGGGCTTCGGCCGGGCAGGGCAGGCCCTTGGGGACCTTGTTGCCGTCGATGCGCGCGAACTGGGCCACATGCGACACCGCGTCGACGGCGCGACGCATGCCGAGCATGGTGGCCTGGAAGATGTTGAGGGTGTCGATCTCGTCCACATCCACCATCACCACATGGAAGGCCAGCGCCCGCTGCTGGATCCTGTCGAACAGCTGGTCGCGGCGGAGCGCGGTGAGCTGCTTGGAATCGTCCAGGCCGTTCAGGCGCGGTCGGTCGGGGCAGAACACCACCGCCGCCACCGCCACCGGACCGGCCAGCGGGCCGCGCCCGGCTTCGTCAACGCCGGCCACATAGCGGGGCGCAACCGTGGCCAGCGCCGCGCCGTCGAACAGCGCCAGCGATGCTGCCGCGGCGTGGCGGCGGCTCATGCCGCCGCGTTCCCGCGCGGCTTGCGTGCCACCAGTTCCGCCACTGCGTCGGCAGCGCGTGCCGAGGCGTCCTGGCGCAGCTGCAGGTGCAGTTGGTCGTAGGTGGCCTGGATGTCGATACCGCGTTGCGGATGGTCGAACCACTGCAGGATCGCCGCGGCCAGTTTGTCCGGCACGCAGTCGTGCTGGATCAACTCCGGCGCCAGGTCCTTGCCCGCCAGGATGTTGGGCAGCGCGAAGCGGTCGACCTTGATCAGGCCGAGCGCCTTCACGATGCGGTAGGTCAGCTCCGCCACGCGGTAACCGACCACCATCGGACGCTTGACCAGCATCGTTTCCAGCGTTGCCGTGCCCGAAGCGAGCACCACCACGTCGGCGGCGATCATTGCCGTGCGCGCCTGGCCATCGAGCAGGTGCGAGTACGCCACCGGCAGCGCCGAGCGCGACAGCTGTTCCTGGATCAACGCGCGGCAGGCCGGGTTGGCCGCCGGGACCACCACGTGCAGGCCCGGAATGCGCTCGGAGACCTGCCATGCCGCTTCGAAGAACGCGCCGCCCAGCTTGCTGATCTCGCCCAGTCGGCTGCCGGGAAGGACCGCCAGCACCTTGGCGTTGGCCGGCAGGCCCAGGGCCACGCGGGCTTCTTCGCGGTCACTGTGCAACGGGATGTCGTCGGCCATCGGGTGGCCGACGAAGCGCGCGTCGATGCCATGCCGGGCGTAGATCGGCGGTTCCATCGGGAACAGGCACAGCACCAGGTCGGCACTGGCGCCGATCTTCTCGGCACGCTTCTCGCGCCAGGCCCAGACCGACGGGCTGACGTAGTGCACGGTGGTGATGCCGCGTTCCTTCAGCCAGCGCTCCACGCCCAGGTTGAAGTCAGGGGCGTCGATGCCGATGAACACGTCCGGCTGCCACTCCAGCACGCGCGTGCGGAACTCGCTGCGCAGCTTCAACAGGCGCGGCAGGTGGCGCAGGATTTCAGCCAGGCCCATCACCGCCAGCTCGCTGGCGTCGAACCAGGTCAGGCAACCGGCGTTGCGCATGGCATCGCCGCCGATACCGGCGAATTCGGCGTTCGGGAAACGCTGCTGCAGTTCGCGCACCAGGCCCGCACCGAGCAGGTCGCCGGAGGCTTCGCCGGCGACCAGCGCAATCCGCAACGGTCGCGATGAGCCCGTCCCCGTCATCGCAGCAGGGGCCTCTCGGCGTGCTCGATGAAGTCCAGCATGTCCTTGACGTCTGCGCTGTGCGTAGCCTGTTCGGCCAGCTGTACCTTGGCTTCGGCCAGCGGCAGGCCGGCCACGTACAGGGTGCGGTAGGCGCGCTTGATGCTGGCGATGCGCTCGGCATCGAAGCCGCGGCGCTTGAGGCCTTCGCTGTTGATGCCACGCGGGCGGCCCAGCGAATCGCTGCCGACCATGGTGAACGGCGGCACGTCGCCGTTGGTCAGCGCGCCCATGCCCAGGAAGGCGTGGGCACCGATGCGGCAGAACTGGTGCGCACCGGCGAAGCCGCTGATGATCACGTAGTCGCCCACGCTCACGTGGCCGGCCAGGGTGGTGTTGTTGGAGAACACGCAGTGGTTGCCCACGTGGCAATCATGGGCGACGTGGGTGTAGGCGAGCATCCAGTTGTCGTTGCCGACCGTGGTGATGCCACCGCCGCCGGCAGTGCCGCGGTTGATGGTGACGAACTCGCGGATCACGTTGTCGTCGCCGATCACCAGTTCGGTGCGTTCGGCGTTGTACTTCTTGTCCTGCGGCTCGCCACCGATCGCGGCGTGGCCGATGAAACGGTTGTTGCGGCCGATCCGGGTCGGGCCGTGGATCGAGCAGTGCGGACCGATCTCGGTGCCTTCGCCGATCTCGACATCGGCACCGATCAGGCAGAACGCACCGACACGTACATCCGCCGCCAGTTTCGCCGACGGGTCGATGAACGCGGTGGGGTGGATGAGCGGGCCGTTCATTCGCGGGTGCCGGCGCAGAGCACTTCGGCGCAGGCGACGACTTCGCCGTCGACCTTGGCCACGCAGTCGTACACCGCCATGTTGCGGATCACGCGCTTGATCTCCACGTGCATTTCCAGCACGTCGCCAGGCACCACCTGCTTGGTGAAGCGGGCCTTGTCGACCTTCACCATGTAGAACAGCTTGGACTGCGCGTCGCGGCCCAGGGTGAGCTGGGTCAGCACGCCGCCGGCCTGGGCCATGGCTTCGATGATCAGCACGCCGGGCATGATCGGCTGGCTGGGGAAGTGGCCCTGGAAGAACGGTTCGTTGATGCTGACGTTCTTGGTGGCAACAATGGTGCGCTTCTCGTAATCGATCGCGACGACCTTGTCGACCAGCAGGAAGGGGTAGCGGTGCGGGATCAACGCCTGGATCTGGGTGATGTCCGGCAGCTTCTGTTCGTGGCTCATTCCTTCTCCTTGCTCACAGACAGGATGCGACGGGCCAGGGCATCGAGCTGCTTGAAGCGCGCGGCGTTCTTGCGCCACGTGCGGTTGTCGGTCAACGGGGTTCCGGACGAGTACTCGCCCGGTTCGGTAATGGAGTTGCGCACCACGGATTTGCCGGTGATCACCACCTTGTCGCAGATCTCAAGGTGGCCGACGACGCCGACGGCGCCGCCGAGCAGGCAGTAACGGCCGATCTTGGCGCTGCCGGCAATGCCGGTGCAGCCAGCGATGGCCGAGTGGGCGCCGATCTGGACGTTGTGGGCGATCTGGACGAGGTTGTCCAGGCGCACGTCGTTGTCGAGCACGGTATCTTCGAGGGCGCCGCGGTCCACGCAGGTATTGGCGCCGATCTCGCAGTCATCGCCGATGCGCACGCCGCCCAGCTGCGGCACCTTGATCCAGTGGCCAGCGTCCATCGCCAGGCCGAAACCATCGGCGCCCAGCACGGCGCCGGGATGGATGCGCACGCGCTTGCCGATCCTGACGCGGGTGACCAGGGTGACGCGGGCGATCAATTCGCAGCCGCTGTCCAGGCTGCAGTCTTCGCCGATGATGCTGCCGGCGCCGATGATGCAGTTCTCGCCGATCACGCTGCGCGCACCGATGGTGACGAACGGGCCGACATGGGCGCTTGCTGCGACCTGGGCGTCGGGGTCGATGATGGCGCTGGGGTGGATGCCCGGCGGGCGGGTCGGGGCGATGTCGAACAGCGCGCCGATCTTGGCGAAGGTGGTGTACGGATCCTTGGCGATCAGTGCGGTACCGGGCGCCGCCTCGGCGTCCTCGGCGCGCAGCACGACGATGCCGGCCTGGCTGTCGACCAGCTGGGCGCGGTAGCGCGGATTGGCCAGGAAGGTCAGCTGGCCGGGGCCGGCATGGGCAAGCGTGGCCACGCCACGGATGGCGGTGCTGCCATCACCATGGACCTGCAGGCCAAACTGCTCGGCGAGTTGCTGGGCGGTATAGGAAGGAGTATTCACGCCGGGAGTTTACCGTGTGCCGTGACTTCGGTCATGTTGGGCTGCTCGGTCCCCCTCTACCGTTGGCATTCGACAGGCTGCGTAGAGCCGGGCTCTGCCCGGCTGCTGTTGGATCCAGGCGAACAGCCCTGGTCTGCAGATGTCCGTGGCGTGGGCCGGCGGGTATGGGGGTACGGGGGCGCCGTGAATACGTCCTTGTAGGCTCTTGCGAAACATCCATGTTTCGCAAAGCCCCCGTACCCCCACACCCGCCGACCCTCCGACGGTTGGCCGGTGGCCACGGGAAACGCGGGTGCCGACCTTCGGCCGGCCTGCCATGCCGATCAATTTGGTGCGTTACCGGGCGTTGACGGGTTCACGGCAGTCGTCTGACGACCGACCCCACCTCGCAACAGCGTAGAGCCAGGCCCTGCCTGGCTGCTCTTCTCACCGCACACGACCATATGTGGGGGCGGCCGGCGGGTAGCCCCCGGAGGGACGCTAGAAAACATGGATGTTTTCTAGCAGCCCCCATGGATGGGTTCACGGCGTGTCCCGGAGCGGGGCTGCCCGCCGGCCGCCCCTGCACGTATAAACCGAAACGCTGCCTTTCGCCTTTCGCCTTTCGCCAAAAACAAAAACGCCGGGCATGCCCGGCGTTTCTGCAACGTGGCCGGTTCGTCAGAACTGACCGCCGAAGGTAAATTGCAAGCGTTCGATTTCGTCGCCATCTTCCTTCTTCAACGGGAAGGCGTAGCTGATCGAGATCGGGCCGACCGGGGCGCGCCACAGCAGGGCAACACCGGCCGAGGCACGCAGTTCGTTGGCATCGAAGTTGTTCGTGCCGCTGTACACGTTGCCGATGTCGAAGAACGCCGAAACGCGCGCCGACGGGCTGTCGAACAGGCGCGGGAAGTAGGCTTCGACCGAACCGACGGTCTTCAGCGAACCACCCAGCGGCTGGCCGCGGCTGTACGACGCGGTCGGCTCCGAACGCGGGCCCAGGGTGTTGTCTTCGAAACCGCGCACCGAGTTGGTGCCGCCGGCGTAGAAGTTCTCGAAGAACGGCAGGCCCGAGGCGGTCACCACGCGGGTGGTGCCATCCGGGTTGGTCAGCACGCGCGAGACATCATTGCCGTACGAGTCGCCGTAGCCGACTTCGGCGCGGGTATTGATGACCAGCGACGGAATGATCGGCCAGTACTTGGAGACCTGGTAATTCAGCTTGTAGTACTCCACCGTGGAGCCGGGCAGGGTGGTTTCCAGTCCCACGCGCTGGTACATGCCGCGGGTGGGCATGAAGTAGTCGTTGCGGGTGTCGCGCGCCCAGCCCAGCTCGGTGCGCCAGGAGTGGAACGTCCGGCTGCCGATGGCATCGATGTAATCGATGATCGACTGCGGCGTAGCGCCTTGATAAGTGGTGATCTGGTTGCTGTCGATACCCACCATCAGCGAGACGGTGTCGTTCTCGGTAATCGGCACGCCGAACACCACCTGCGCCGCACCGTTGGTGCTGTTGTACTGCGCGGTGTTGAAGTCGGAGTAATCCAGCTCGCGCCAGGACAGGTTGTAGCCCAGCGACACGCCGTCATCGGTGAAGTACGGGTTGGTGTAGGAGAAGCCGTAACGCTGCAGGTAGCTGCTGCGCGAGGCTTCGACCGACACGCGGTTGCCACCGCCCAGGAAGTTGTTCTGCGACAGCTGCACCGAGGTGGTCATGCCGTAGGACTGCGAATAGCCCAGGCCGAACACGAAGCTGCCCGAGGTGGTTTCCTTGACGTTGTAGACCACGTCGACCTGGTCGTTGCTGCCGGTGACCGGCGGCGTTTCGACATCGACCGATTCGAAGTAGCCCAGGCGCTGCAGGCGGATCTTGGAGCGGTCGATCGCGGCCTGCGAGTACCAGCTGTTTTCGAACTGGCGCATTTCACGGCGCAGCACTTCGTCGGACGTGCGGGTGTTGCCCTTGAATACGATGCGGCGCACGCCCACGCGCGGACCCGGCACGACCTGCATGTTGATCGCCACGGTACGGTCGGCGCGGTTGCTGGTCGGGATCGGGTTCACCTTGGCGAACGCGTAGCCGATGTTGGACAGCGAATTGGTGATGGCATCCGAACTGAACTCCAGCAGCGCGCGCGAGAACGTGTCGCCCGCCTTCTGGATCAGCATGCGCTCCACGTCTTCCTGCGGAAGGATGGTGTCGCCGGTGACCTTGATCTCCGAGATCTTGTACTGCTCACCCTCGGTCACGCCGGCCGTGATGAACATGTCGCGCTTGTCGGGACTGATCGAGACCTGGGTGGAATCGATGCTGAAATCCACGTAGCCGCGGTCCAGGTACCAGGCATTGAGCTTCTCCAGGTCACCGGACAGCTTTTCCTTGGAGTACTGGTCATCGCGGCGGTACCACGAGGCCCAGTTGTGCTCCTTGGATTCCCAGGTTTCCAGGATGTCCTTGGATTCGAATTTGTCCGTGCCCACCAGGTTCACGTGCTGGATCTTGGCGGCCTTGCCTTCCTTGATCGCGATGGTGACGTCCACGCGGTTGCGGTCAAGCGGGCTGACGGTCGGGGTGATCTCGACGTTGTATTTGCCGCGGTCGTTGTACTGGCGACGCAACTCCTGGGTCACGCGGTCCAGGCTCAGGCGGTCGAAGGTGCCACCTTCGGTCAGGCCGATGTCGCTCAGGCCCTTGAGCAGCTGGTCGCTCTTGATGTCCTTGTTGCCGGTGACGGTCAGCTTGTTGATCGCCGGGCGTTCCTTGACCGTGACCACCAGGATGTCGCCCTGCCGCTGGAGCTGGACGTCTTCGAAGAAGCCGGTCTTGTACAGGGCACGGATGGACTCGCCGACCTTGTTGTCGGTCAGCGTCTCGCCGCGTTCCACCGGCAGGTAGGTGAACACGGTACCGGAGGTGATGCGCTGCAGACCGTCGACACGGATGTCGCTGACGGTGAAGGGCTCGGCTGCCTGGGCCAGGGCGGGCGCGCCGAAACCGGCGGCGAGTGCGAGGGCAAGCAGGCGGCGATTGGGGAGTCGCGTCATGTCACGTCCGGTTGGAGTCGAATACGATGTTGCGGGATGCCGGCGCATAAGACGACGACAAAAGGGTAAAAGTTCATCGCGGGAACAGACCGAGGATGTCGTTGTAGAACGCCAGTCCCATCAGTCCGGCCAGCATGGCCAGGCCGATGTACTGGCCCGCCGCCATGGCACGCTCGCTAAGCGGGCTGCCCTTGACCAACTCGATAAGGTAATACAGCAGGTGCCCGCCGTCCAAGATGGGGATGGGCAACAGGTTGATGATGCACAGGCTGAGCGACAGCACCGCCAGGAACCAGAGGAACCAGTCCAGCCCCCGCTGGGCGGTCTGGTTGGCCACGCGGGCGATGGTGACCGGGCCGGAAACGTTCTGCAGCGAGGCATTGCCGGTGACGATGCGGCGCATCATGCCCAGCGAATCGCCGGCCGCGCGCGCGGTTTCGCGCAGCGCCGCCGGGATCGCGGCCAGTGGGCCGTACTGCAGGGTGGTGTCGTAGGCTGGCGCGCTGGCCTGCGGGAAGCCGATGCCGATCTGCCAGGTGGGCTGGCCGCGGCCATCCTTGCCCTGGCGCGGGGTGACATCCAGCGCCAGGCGGTCATCGCCGCGCAGGACCTCGATCATGCCCGGGCCACCCCGCTTGCCCAGTGCAAGGATGGCCGGGGAGACCTGGTCGGCCGCATCGATACGCTGGCCATCGACGGCCAGTACCAGGTCGCCCGGCAGCAGCACGCCCTGGGCGGCAGAATCAGGCACCACCTGTTCGACCAGCGCCGGCTGCAGGTGGAACTGCCAGGTCAGGCCGGCGAGCGAGGCCACCCAGCGTTCATCGAAGCCCGCTGGCAGCTGCGACAGCGGCAGGGTGCGGGTGCGCACCTCGTCCTGCGCGTCGCGCACCTCCAGCTGGGCGTCATGGCGGTCCATGGCCGCCGTGGTCAGGGCCATGCTGGCCTGGCCGGCGGTGACCACGCTGCGCCCATCCACGCTCAGCACGCGGTCGCCGGTCTGCAGCCCGGCCACCTGGGCCATGCCGGTGGTACGGCCGATGGTGGCGGAATAGTCCTGCTTGCCCAGCACGAACATGGCCCACAGCAGGACCACGCACAGCACCAGGTTGGCGAGCGGGCCGGCTGCCACGATCGCGATGCGCTGCCAGACGCTCTTGTGGTTGAAGGCCAGGCCGCGCTCGGCCGGGTGCACCTCGACCTCGCGTTCATCCAGCATCTTCACGTAACCGCCGAGCGGAATCGCCGCGATCGCGAATTCGGTGCCGTTGCGGTTGCGGCGCATCCACAGCGGCTTGCCAAAGCCCACGGAGAAGCGCAGAACCTTCACCCCACAGCGCCGCGCGACCCAGTAGTGACCGAACTCATGGAAGGTCACCAGCAGGCCAAGGCTGACGATCATCCACCAGACGGAGCCGATGAATTCACCCATGGTGGACGTCGCGGGAAAGGAGCGGGAAGGGCATTCAGGCGTGGTCGATGGCGGCTTGGGTGATCTGGCGGGCGTGCTGGTCGGCAGCCAACAGGCCCTCCAGTGTATCGGCGGACGCCGAAGGCAGTGTTGAAAGAGCGTTAGCGACCAGGTTCGGAATGGCTAGGAAAGCGATCCGCCCCTGAAGAAACGCTGAAACGGCCACTTCATTGGCTGCATTGAGCACGGCGGGGGCGGTGCCGCCGGCGGCCATGGCCTCCCAGGCCAGGCCCAGGCAGGGGAAAGCCTCGATGTCTGGCGCTTCGAAATCCAGCCGGCCCTGGGTGAGCAGGTCCAGCCCGCTCACCCCCGATTCGATCCGGTGCGGCCAGCCCAGGCCCACCGCCAGCGTGGTGCGCATGTCCGGCAGGCCCATCTGGGCCAGGGTGGAGCCGTCGACGAACTCGACCAGCGAGTGCACCAGGCTCTGCGGGTGCACCAGCACGTCGATGCGCTCGCCGGGGATGTTGAACAGGTGGTGGGCCTCGATGACTTCCAGCCCCTTGTTCATCAAAGTCGCCGAATCCACCGAGATCTTCGGGCCCATCGACCACTTCGGGTGGGCAACCGCCTGCGCCGGCGTGACCTCGGCCAGCTCGGCCCGGGTGCGCCCGCGGAAGGGGCCGCCGGACGCGGTAAGCAGGATCCGGCGCACGCCCGCCGGGTCCAGGCTGGCATCGCGCGAGCGCAGGCACTGGAAAATGGCGCTGTGCTCGCTGTCGATCGGGATGATCTCGGCGCCCGCAGCGGTGGCACGCTGCATCAGCAGCTCACCGGCCAGAACCAATGATTCCTTGTTGGCCAGCAGGATCCGCTTGCCGGCTTCGGCGGCGGCCAGGGTCGACGACAGCCCGGCCGCGCCGACGATGGCGGCCACCACGGTGTCGCAGGCATCGCTGGCGGCCAGCTGGTCCAGCGCGTCCGCACCGGCATGTGGCTGGGTGTCCAGGCCGGCTGCATGCAGGCCGTCGCGCAGCTCGGCGTACAGCGCCTCGCTGGCGATCACCGCGTGTGCGGGCCGGTGGAGGACGCACAGGGCGACCAGCGCCTGCACCTGGGTGCCGGCCGCCAGTACCGTCGCGCGGTAACGGTCGGGATGGCGGGCGATCACATCCAGCGCGGATGCGCCGATCGAGCCGGTGGCACCGAACACGGCGACCCGGCGGGGGGCGGTGGTGCTCTGCATGCTCAGAATCCGAAGATTTCCTTGCCCAGCGCGAACACCGGCAGCGCGGCCAACACGCCGTCGATGCGGTCCAGCACGCCGCCGTGGCCCGGGATGATGTGGCCCGAGTCCTTGGCGCCGGCATGGCGCTTGAGAAGGCTTTCGTACAGATCGCCCAGCACCGAGGCGAACACGGCGACCACCGTGGTGATGACCAGGCCGACCACATGGTCTGGCGAGACCCCGGCGATCCAGCCGAACACCAGTGCCACCAGCAGGCCGGCCAGCATGCCGCCGCCCAGCCCTTCCCAGGTCTTGTTGGGGCTGATGCGCGGGGCCAGCTTGGTGCGGCCCAGGGTGCGCCCGGCGAAGTAGGCGCCCGAATCGGCGGCCCAGACCACAGCCAGCGCGGTCAGCAACCACAGGTGGCCCTTGCCGCTGCTGGCGTGGATCAGCACCAACGAGGCCCAGGCGGGCACGATCGCCAGGCTGCCGGCCAGCAGCTTGAGCGCGCGTGCGCGGCTGCCCGGCTCGGCGCCGAAGGTGAAGAAACGCAGCCACAACAGGGCCAGCAACCACCAGCCGATGCCGACCAGCGCGGCAATCTGGTACAGCACCAGGGTGCCGGCATCGGCCCACACGATGAGCACCATCAGCACCAGGTTGAGCACCAGCAGCACGGTGCGGGCGAGGGTGTCTTCGACGTCGGCCAGCTTCAGCCATTCCCACAGGCCGATCAGGAACACGGCGGCGGCGGCGGCGGCCAGCCATTGGGTGGGCAGCAGCAGGATGGCGGCGATGGCGACCGGCGCCATGATCAGCGCGGCGATGACTCGGGTTTTGGTCATGGGGTGGGCGTCTCGGTGGCCAGGGCGGCGATCTGGGCGCTGGTCAGCCCGAAGCGGCGTTCACGTACAGCGTAGGCGTCCAGCGCCTGCTGCAGGATGGCGGCGTCGAACTCCGGCCACAGCACCTCGGTGAACCACAGTTCGGTGTAGGCCAGCTGCCACAGCAGGAAATTGCTGATGCGGGTGTCCCCGCCGGTACGGATGAACAGATCCGGTGCCGGCAGGTCGGCCAGCGCGACGCGGCTGCCAAGCAGCGCTTCGTCGATCTGTTCGGGCAACAGGCGCCCGGCCGCGACCTCGGCGGCCAGTTCGCTTGCAGCACGGGCGATATCCTGGCGGCCACCATAGCTGGCGGCGATGCTCAGGGTCATGGCGGTGTTACCGGCGGTGCGTTGTTCGGCCAGCTGCATGCGGCTGACCAGGCCGGCACCGAAGCGCTCGCGTTCGCCAATGAAGCGCACGCGCACGCCGCGCCGGTGGAGTTCATCCACCTCGCGGTCCAGGGCGTTGAGGAACAGCTTCATCAGCGCGTCGACTTCCTCGCTCGGCCGGCCCCAGTTTTCGCTGGAGAAGGCGAACAGCGTGAGCGCGGCAATGCCGCGCTCCAGGCAGAAATCGATGGTGCGGTTGACCGCGCGCGCACCGGCCCGATGGCCGATGACGCGCGGGCGACGGCGCTTCTGTGCCCAGCGTCCGTTACCATCCATGATGATGGCAACGTGGCGGGGCACGGCGGCGGTGGAGCTGCTGGTCGGGGCCTGGGTCATGGCGCTCAGACCGACATCAGTTCCTTTTCCTTTTCGGCTACGACACTGTCGACGTCCTTGATGGATTTGTCGGTCAGCTTCTGGATGTCGTCTTCGCCGCGCTTCTTGTCGTCTTCGCTGATCGCCTTGTCCTTGAGCAGGGCGGCGATGGCCTTGTTGGCGTCCTGGCGGATGTTGCGGACGGCGATCTTGGCGCCTTCGCCTTCCTTCTGCACCTGCTTGCCCAGCTCGCGTCGGCGCTCTTCGGTCGGCGGCGGCAGGTTGAGGCGGATTACGGTGCCGGACACGTTCGGGGTCAAGCCCAGGTCGGAGGCATAGATGGCCTTCTCGACGTCCTTGATCATGCCCTTGTCGAACAGGTTGATGACCAGCGAAATGCCTTCCGACACGGAGATCTGCGCGACCTGGCTCAGCGGCACTTCGCTGCCGTAGGCCCGGACCACGACGCGGTCGAGCAGGGACGGCGACGCACGGCCCGTACGGATGGAGGTGAGGGTGTGCTTCAGAGCATCAATGCTCTTTGCCATGCGCGTCTGCGCGTCCTGCTTGATATCGTTGAGCATCGCCCGAATCCTGGATGTCACTGGGAATCGGGCGATTATATCCCCTCTCAGGCGTTGTCGCGGCCCCGGACCAGGGTGCCGATGTTCTCGCCGTGCAGGATCTTCAGCAGTTCGCCCGGCTGGCCCATGTCGAATACGCGCAGCGGCAGGTCGCTGTCGCGGGCCAGGGCGAAGGCAGCGGTGTCCATCACTTCCAGCCCGCGACGGATCACTTCGTCGTAGGTCAGGGAGTCGAAACGGACCGCGTCGCTGTACTTGTTGGGGTCCTTGTCGTAGACGCCGTCGACCTTGGTGGCCTTGAGCAGCAGGTCCGCGCCGATTTCGATGGCCCGCAGCGCGGCACCCGAATCGGTGGTGAAGAACGGGCTGCCGACGCCGGCGGCGAAGATCACCAGGCGGCCCTTTTCAAGGTGGCGGATGGCACGGCGGCGGATGTAATCCTCGCACACGTCGTTGATTTTGATCGCGCTCATCACGCGCGCCTTGGCGCCGAGCTTCTCCAGTGCATCCTGCATGGCCAGCGCGTTGATCACGGTGGCCAGCATGCCCATCTGGTCGCCGGTCACGCGGTCCATGCCGCCTGCGGCCAGGCCGGCGCCGCGGAAGATGTTGCCACCGCCGATGACCAGCGCCACTTCGGCGCCGGCCTGCTGGGCTTCGATCACCTCGCGCGCCAGGCGGTTGATGACCTTGGGGTCGATGCCGTAGTCCTCATCTCCCATCAGTGCCTCCCCGGAAACTTTCAGCAGGATGCGGCGATAGGTGAGATTGGACATGGTGGCCTCTGGATGCGTGGAAAACGCGGGAATTCTACTGGAAGCGGCGGCACTCGGCGTGGAAAATCTGCTGCACTGCGGCGCAGCCCTGCCACGGCGTGGAATTGCCGGTTCCTGACTCCATTCAGGCCGTGGCAGTTCCCGGTGAACGCGCAATCACGCGGTTGCGGCCCAGGTTCTTGGAACGGTAAAGCACGTCGTCAGCGGCCTTGAGCAGGTCCTGAACATCGGCGAAACGCTCATAACCGCCCTGGGTGGCCACGCCGGCGGAAAAGGTGACGAACAGCGGGCCATCGGCCACTTCCGCCATCGGCGTGTTGACGATGCTGGCCAGCACCCGCCGCACCACGTCCAGGGCCACCCCTTCGGTGGTGTTGGGGAGCAGGGCGATGAACTCTTCGCCGCCGAAGCGGGCCACGGTGTCGCTGTTGCGCAGGTGCTCCTGCAGCTTGGTGGCGAACTGGCGCAGGACCTGGTCGCCGAGCAGGTGGCCGTGGGCGTCGTTGATCTTCTTGAAGTCGTCCAGGTCGATGAAGGCCACCGAGAGCGGCCAGCCATGCCGGGTGGCGCGCAGGAACTCCTGTTCCAGCACGGCCTCGAGCTGGCGGCGGTTGAGTACGCCGGTGAGGGCATCGCGGTGCGCCTGCTCGGCCAGCCGGTTGGCGCGCGCTTCGAACTCGTCGGCACGCTGGCGGGCCAGGGCGGCATCCTGCATTTCACGCAGGTTGCGCAGGGTCGCCAGCTCTTGGGCGTGGTCGATCAACTGCTGCACGCGCGCCGGTGAGATCAGGGTGGTCTCGAACAGCGCGCTGATCTCGGGCAGGGCTTCACGGATGCGGGCCAGCACCTGGTCAAACTGGGCGCTGTCCAGCTTCAGGGTTTCATTGACCTGCTGCAGGGCGTGTTCGCGGGCAGCGTCGGCATCGGTGCTGAGCCAGATGTCGGCCACGGCGCCGGAGAGGGCGACGCAGGCCTGGAAGTTGTCTTCGGCCGCAGCCGGGGATTCACTGCGGGCAATGGCCTCCACCAGGTAGCGCGGCAGGTCCCACTGCTCGGCCATCCAGGCGCCGACCTCGGCATGGGTGCACTCCAGGTGCTCGCGCTCGAGGGCGACCAGGCCATCGTTGTCGCGGGCCTGGCGCAGCAGCGGCAGGTAGCGTTCGGGCTCGCTCTGGGCCAGCACGAGCACGCCGATGTCCTGCAGCAGGCCGGCCAGCATGAGTTCCTCGGCCTTGCGCAGGCCGCGGGCCTGGCCGAGCAGGCTGGCAGCAAGCGCGCTGAGGATGCTGCGCCGCCATGCGCGCTCGCGCACGTCCTGGCCCTGGCCCTGGTCGGGGGCGGTCAGGTGCTGGATGACAGTGAAGCCCAGGGCGAGGCTGATGGTGGCGTTGAGACCCAGCATGGTCAGCGCCTGGCCGAGGTTCTCGATCCGGCGGCGGCTGGCATACAGCGGCGAATTGGCAATGCGCAGCATGCGCGCGCTCAGCGCCATGTCGATGGCGATGACGTCGGCGGCGGTGGTGATGTCGGTTTCCGGGTCCTGCGCCAGTTCGATGATGCGCAGGGCAATACCGGGAGGCGAGGGTAGGTTGCGGCAGAGCGCCAGGGCGGCTGTCAGCTCGGGAGGCATGGCGGGAATACTGAGGTGATGCGGCAAGAATACATGGAGTGCGGACAGATCGCGTGGACTGGGCGATGGGGTCTCTGGTACCCCATCCGCTGGCGGATGGGGGGGGCAAGTGGCGTCCGGGGCTGCGAAGCGATGGGTGCGCGGGTACCATTCGGCCTCCAATTAAAAAGGATGGACCACATGGCCGTGAAGTCGCTACAGGAATTCCTCGCCACCACGCATGAAAAGGACGTCAGCTCCGACGTGTTCGAGCTGGAGAGCCTGCACATGCTGGAGGTGCGGGTGGACGGCATGGTCTGGGCCAAGGCCGGCTCGATGGTGGCGCGCAAGGGGGCGGTGAAGTTCACCCGCCAGGGGTTGCTGGAGCAGGGCCTGGGCACGCTGTTCAAGAAGATGATCAGCGGCGAGGGCCTGCAGTTGATGAAGATCGAGGGCCAGGGCAGGGCCTACCTGGCCGATGCGGGCAAGCAGGTGACGCTGCTGCGGCTGGCCGGCGAATCCATTTTCGTCAACGGCAACGACGTGCTGGCGTTCGAGACCGGCATCGAGTCGAAGATCACGATGATGCGCCGGGTGGCCGGGATGCTGTCGGGCGGGCTGTTCAACATGCGCCTGAGTGGTCACGGGATCGTCGCGATCACCTCGCATTACGAGCCGCTGACGCTGCCGGTCACCGCGCAGGGCGGGCCGGTGTTCACCGATCCGAACGCGACGGTGGCCTGGTCGGGCTCGCTGACCCCGGAGATCGTCACCGACATTTCGCTGGGCACGCTGGTCGGGCGCGGCTCGGGCGAAACCCTGCAGCTGCGCTTCGCCGGCGAGGGCTGGGTGGTGGTGCAGCCGTATGAGGAAGTGACGTTCCAGGCGAAGGGCTGAGGTCGACTGCCAAAGCCAAAGCCAAAGCCAAAAGCGTGCAGTCTGCGAGTGAGCGTGGTTTGGGCCGGCGGGGGTGGGTTTGCGGGACACGCCGTGAATACGTCCGTGTAGGCTCGTAGAAAACATCCATGTTTTCTACGGTCCCGCAAACCCACCCCCGCCGACCCTTCGATAGTGGGCGGGTGGCCACGGGAATGGGGTAGAGCCGGGCTTTGCCCGGCTGCTCTTCTCGCCGCATCGCGACCAACTATCTGGGGCTGCCCGTCGGCCTCCCCGACTCGTAGCAATTGAAACGCTGCTCTTCGCGCCAACTTCGACAGCACAACACCCACAAAAAAGCCCGGCTTTCGCCGGGCTTCTTCGTTTCATCGCTTCAGGCGATCAATCAGGCCAGGCCGGCCTGCTTCATCACTTCGGCGGCGTAGTCTTCCACCACCTTCTCGATGCCTTCGCCCACGATCAGCAGCTGGAAGCCAGCCACGTCCGCCTTGGCGGCGGTGACGACCTGCTCGACAGTCTTGTCGCTGTCCAGCACGTACGGCTGGCCGTACAGGGTCACTTCGCTGACGATCTTGTTGATCTTGCCGCTGATGATCTTTTCCAGGATGTCGGCCGGCTTGGACTTGTCCTTTTCGGACATCTTGGCCAGTTCGATTTCCTTTTCCTTCGCCACGAAGTCGGCCGGCACGTCGCCTGCCTTGTTGTGCGGCGGCTTCAGCGCGGCAACGTGCATCGCCAGGCCACGGGCCAGCTCGACGTCGCCGCCGTGCAGGTCGACCAGGACGCCAACCTTGCCGTTGGTGTGCACGTAGGCGCCGATGTTGCCGGTGGTGTCCAGCTTGATCATGCGACGGATCTGGATGTTTTCACCCAGGGTCTGGATCGCGGTGGCACGGGTTTCTTCGACGGTCTGGCCATTGGCCAGCGGGGCGCTCTTCAGCGCTTCCACGTCGGAGACGCCCGATGCCAGTGCGGCAGCGGCGACGTCATTGACGAAGTTCTTGAAGTTCACGTCGTTGGCGACGAAGTCGGTTTCCGAGTTGACTTCGACCAGCACGGCCTTGCCGTCGGCCTGGGCCAGGCCCAGACGGCCTTCGGCGGCAATGCGGTCAGCCTTCTTGTCGGCCTTGGCCGCACCGGACTTGCGCAGCGCTTCGGCAGCGGCGTTGATGTCGCCGTTGGCTTCGGTGAGTGCCTTCTTGCACTCCATCATGCCGGCGCCAGTGCGCTCGCGCAGTTCCTTGACCAGGGAAGCAGTGATTTCCACGGGAATTCCTCACGAAAGAAAGGGGCTGGGCCGGCATGGTGGCCGGCCCATGTGACAGCATCCTGTCGTCGCGCCAGTGGCAGCGGACAGGAGCGGCGGGCGCCAGGCGCCCGCCGCGGGCCTGGATCAGGCCTGGGCTTCGCCCTTGTCGGCAGCAGCCTTCTTGGCCGGAGCGCGGCGGGCCGGCTTGGCTTCTTCGGCAGCCGGAGCTTCGGCGAACTCTTCTTCACGGACGGTGGCAGCGTGCGGAGCAGCAGCCTTGCCTTCCAGCACGGCGTCGGCCGCAGCGCGGGCGTACAGCTGCACGGCACGGATGGCGTCGTCGTTGCCCGGGATCGCGTAGTCGACCAGTTCCGGATTGTAGTTGGTGTCGACGACCGCGATCACCGGGATGCCGAGCTTCTTGGCTTCCTTGATGGCGATGTCTTCATGGCCGATGTCGATGACGAAGATCGCGTCCGGCAGGCGGTTCATGTCCTTGATGCCGCCCAGCGAGGCTTCCAGCTTGTCGCGCTCACGACGCAGGCCCAGCACTTCGTGCTTGACCAGCTTGTCGAAGGTGCCGTCGGTTTCGCCGGCTTCCAGTTCCTTCAGGCGGGCAACCGATTGCTTGACGGTACGGAAGTTGGTCAGGGTGCCGCCCAGCCAACGCTGGTTCATGAACGGCATGCCGCAACGCTCGGCTTCTTCGCGGATCGACTCGCGGGCGCTGCGCTTGGTGCCCAGGAACAGGATGGTGCCGCGCTTCTGCGCGATGCTGGAAATGAAGTTCATCGCGTCATTGAAGAGCGGGACGGTCTTTTCCAGGTTGATGATGTGGATCTTGCCGCGGGCGCCGAAGATGTACTGGCCCATCTTGGGGTTCCAGTAACGGGTCTGGTGGCCGAAATGGACGCCGGCTTCCAGCATCTGACGCATGGTGACCTGGGGCATTGCAATACTCCTGATAGGGAACCGGCCGCCACGGGTAATAGAAGGGCGGTCCGCCGTGAGGCGGGGGTTCCGGGGTTTGGCTTCCCTGTCGCTTCCGTGTCCGAACTCCTCGCGGAGCACCCCGGCACGGATATGGGCGGCAGGTGTGGATTCACCGGTGACGTCCGGTGTTGACGAGCTTCCTGGCGTACAGGGTGCGAGGAAATCCGGTCGATTATAGCCCGGGCGGGGCGTCCGGCGCAATTGGCCGGACGGGATGGGGTGCCATGGGGGCCGCAGCCGTCTGGTAGCCGGGGTCGGGGCCGGGTGGCTGCGGCCATCGGCAGGCCGAACCTGCGCTGTCAGTGTTCCGGCCATTCCCGTTCAGTATGGCCCCGGATCGGCGATAATGGGTCCCATGAGCGTGAATCTGAAAACTCCCGAGGAAATCGAACTGATGCGCATCGCCGGCCGCCTGGCCAGCGAAGTGCTCGACATCGTCACCCCGTACGTCAAGCCGGGCGTGACGACCGAAGAGCTGGACCGCATCTGCCACGACCACATCATCAACGTGCAGAAGGCCACGCCGGCCAACGTCGGCTACCGTGGCTTCCCGAAGACGGTCTGCACGTCGGTCAACAACGTCATCTGCCATGGCATCCCCAGCGAAGCCAAGGTCCTGAAGGACGGCGACATCGTCAACATCGATGTCACCGTGATCAAGGACGGCTGGCACGGCGATACCAGCCGCATGTATTTCGCCGGCACGCCGTCGACGATGGCCAAGCGCCTGGTCGATACCACCTACCAGGCGATGTGGGCCGGCATCCGCGCGGTGAAGCCGGGCGCCACGCTGGGCGACATCGGCCACGCGATCCAGTCGCTGGCCGAAGGCGAGCGCTTCAGCGTGGTCCGCGAGTACTGCGGGCATGGCATCGGCAAGGTCTACCACGACGAACCGCAGGTGGTGCACTACGGGCGTCCGGGCCAGGGCCTGGTGCTGCAGCCGGGCATGACCTTCACCATCGAGCCGATGATCAACGAGGGTACCCGCTACAACAAGGTCCTTCCCGATGGCTGGACCGTGGTCACCAAGGACCGCAAGCTGTCGGCGCAGTGGGAGCACATGATCGCAGTCACCGAGACCGGCGTTGACGTGCTGACCCTCTCGCCCGGCGAATCGCAGGTCTGAGCATGCTGCCGGCGAGCCCAGCCCTGGACGCGCCGGCCGACGCCGTCGCCGACCCGGAGTGGGCGGCGGAGGCTCGCCAGACCCTGCAGCAGGCCGATGCGCGCCTGTACCGGCGCTTCGACCAGAACGACAACATCGAGCGGTTGCTGGCGCTGCGCGCCCGCGCTGCCGATCACCTGATCCGGCTGGCCTGGCAGCGCTGCGTGCCGGCCGATGCCGGGCTGGCGCTGTTTGCCGTGGGTGGTTACGGGCGCGGCGAGCTGTTCCCACGCTCGGACATCGACCTGCTGGTGCTTGGCTCGTCCGAGGCACAGCGTCGCCATGAAGCTGCATTGGCTCGGCTGTTTGCATTGCTGTGGGATTGCGGCCTGCCGGTCAGCCACGCGGTGCGCTCGGCACAGGAATGCGTTCAGGCCAGCGCCGACCAGACCGTGCTGACCGCCCTGATCGAATCGCGGCCGCTGGTGGCCGACGATGCAGCACGACAGTCGTTGAAGCAGGCCGTCAACCGCGACGGCCTGTGGCCGCCGCGCGAATTCTTCCTGGCCAAGCGCGAGGAACTGCTGGCACGCCACCAGCGCTTCGGCGACACCGCCGACAACCTCGAACCGGACATCAAGGATGGCCCGGGCGGGTTGCGCGATCTCAACACCCTGGGCTGGATGGCATTGCGCGCGTTCGGCGTACGCGAGCTGGAAGCTCTGGTCGGGCTGGGGCATCTGGGGCCCGATGAAGCCGCCGCCCTGCGCCGTGAACGCTGCGCGTTGGCGCAGCTGCGGTTCGGCCTGCACCTGGTGGCCAACCGCCCGGAAGAGCGGCTGCGCTTCGATTACCAGAAGACCCTGGCGGCACGTCTCGGCTTTGCCGACGACGTGGAGAGCCTGGCCGTCGAAAAGATGATGCAGGGCTTTTACCGCAGCGCCACGGTGGTGCGCCGGATCAGCGACCGCCTGCTGCAGCGTTTCGAAGAGCAGTTCGATGGCGAGGCCGTGCCCGAACCGGTCAGCGTGGGCTTCTCGCTGCGTCGCGGCTACCTGGCCGCCAATGATCCGCAATGGCCGCAGGGCGATATCCAGCAGGTGTTCGCGCTGTTCGCCAGCTGGGCCTACAACCCCGACGTGCGTGGCCTGCATTCGCTCACCGCGCGGGCACTGGCCGAAGCGCTGGTCGAGCTGCCGGCGTATACCGAGGCAAGCGCTGCGGCGCGCGAACAGTTCATGACCCTGCTGCGCAGCCCGCGCGCGGTCGATACGCTGGCGCGCATGGCCCGGCTGGGCGTGCTGGGGCAATGGATTCCCGCCTTCGCGCAGGTGTCCGGGCGCATGCAGTTCGACCTGTTCCATGTGTACACCGTCGACCAGCACACGCTGATGGTATTGCGCAACATCGGCCTGTTCGCCAGCAGCCGCGCCGACGAACGGTTCTCCATCGCCCATGAAGTCTGGCCGCGCCTGCGCAAACCGGAACTGCTGCTGCTGGCCGGGCTGTTCCATGACATCGCCAAGGGCCGCGGTGGCGACCATTCCGAACTCGGCGCGGTCGACGCGCGCGACTTCTGCCAGGCGCATGCGCTGAGCAGCTCCGATACCGACCTGGTGGCCTGGCTGGTCGAACAGCACCTGCGCATGTCGGTCACCGCGCAGAAACAGGACATCTCCGATCCGGACGTGATCCATCGCTTCGCCACGCTGGTGACCAGCCGCGACCGGCTCGACTATCTTTATCTGCTGACCTGTGCCGACATTGCCGGGACCAGCCCGAAGCTGTGGAATGCGTGGAAAGACCGGTTGCTGGCCGACCTCTATTTCGCCGCGCGCCGCGCGCTGCGCGATGGCCTGGAAAACCAGATGCCGGCCGCCGAACGCGTGCTCGAGGCGCGCGAGAGCGTGCGCGCGCTGGTGCGCGAGCGTGGCTACGACGATGCCACCATCGACCGCCAGTTCACCGTGATGCCGGATGAGAGCTTCATCCGGCTGCGCCCGGAACAGTTGGCCTGGCAGGCGGCCGCGCTGGTACCGGTCAAGCAGGGCCAGACCCTGGTCAAGGTGCGCCGGATCACCACCGACGACGATGCGCTGGAGGTGTTTGTGCATTCGCCCGACCGTGACGGCCTGTTCGCCGCGATCGTGATGACCCTGGACCGCAAGGGCTACGGCATCCATCGCGCGCGCGTGCTGGATGGCCCGGTCGACACCATCTTCGATACCTTCGAAGTGACCCCGGCCGACAGCTTCGCCGACGGTGATGCGCCGCGGCTGGAAGCGGCGCTGCGCGACGCCCTGGCCGGGGATCTGGCCAAGCTGCGTCCGTCGCGGCGGGTGGTGCCGCGCCAGTTGCGGCATTTCCGCTTCGCACCGCGCATCGAATTCCGCGATGCCAACGACAACGATACCGGCGGCACCCGCTTCAGCCTGGTCGCGCCCGACCGCCCCGGGCTGCTGGCCGATGTCGCCTTCGTGCTGCGCAACCAGGGCCTGCGCGTGCACGACGCGCGCATTGCCACCTTCGGCGAACGCGCCGAAGACATGTTCGTGATCAGCGATGAACACGACCACCCCCTGACCGAAATCGCCCGGCAGCAGCTGCATGACGCCATGCTGCGCTGCCTGGACCCTGATCGAAACGCCGGAGACCCCCACTGATGGCCACCAAGCCTGCCAAGAAGACTGCCGCCAAGACCGCGGCGGCCAAGAAGACCGCTGCCGCTGCGCCGGCCGTGAAGAAGGCGCCGGTCAAGAAGACCGCGGCCAGCAGCGCTGCCGAAACGGCCGCCAAACGCGCCGAGAACATCGCGCGCAAGTCGCTGCGCAAGCCGGCCAGCCCGGGCGTGGAAGAACTCAAGTTCGGCATTGAAAGCGCCTTCGAACGCCGCGCCACGCTGACCCTGCATGAAATCGAAGGCTCGACCAAGCCGCTGGTCGGCCGCGTCATCGACGGGCTGGAAACCGGTGAATTCCGCGTGGCCGAGCCCGACGGCCACGGTGGCTGGAAGGTCAACGAGTGGCTGAAGAAGGCGGTGCTGCTGTACTTCCGCGTCAACGACATGGCCGTGGTGGATGCGCGCCCGGCGCCGTTCTGGGACAAAGTGGAGTCGCGCTTCGCCGGCTTCGATGAGGCGAAGTTCCGCCGTGCCGGCGTACGCGTAGTGCCCGGTGCGATCGCGCGCCGCGGCAGCTACTTCGGCAAGGACGTGGTGCTGATGCCCAGTTTCACCAACATCGGCGCCTACGTCGGCGAAGGCACCATGGTCGATACCTGGGCCACGGTGGGCTCGTGCGCGCAGATCGGCAAGCACTGCCACCTGTCCGGCGGCGCCGGCATCGGCGGCGTGCTCGAGCCGCTGCAGGCCAGCCCGACCATCATCGAAGACCATTGCTTCATCGGTGCCCGTTCGGAAGTGGTGGAAGGCTTCGTGGTCGGCCACCACAGCGTGATCGGCATGGGCGTGTTCCTTGGCCAGAGTACCCGCGTGTACAACCGCGCCACCGGCGAGATCAGCTACGGTTCGGTGCCGCCGTACAGCGTGGTGGTGTCGGGCCAGCTGCCGTCCAAGGACGGCTCGCACTCGCTGTACTGCGCGGTGATCGTCAAGCAGGTCGACGCCAAGACCCGCAGCAAGACCAGCGTCAACGACCTGCTGCGCGGCCTGGCCGACTGACGCGAGGGAAGCCCGTGCCGCTGTCGCTGTCGCGACCGGCACGTTCGACGCCTGGCGTTCGCCAAGGCGGTCACAGCTTGGAACATGTACCGGCGTCATTCCGCGCCGGGTCGCTATGCTCTGCGCGCGGGCGTCGGCATGCCCTGATGAGAGGGCATGGCATGGACAACATCAGTGTGGGCACGGTACCGACCGGCGGCCGTGCGCTGCGTACCCGAACGGCACTGCCACGGTTGCCGCCCGACCCGCAGATCGATGGCCGTGTGCTGGCCTCGGAGCTGCTGGGCATCGCCAATGCCGGGGGCCTGGCCGGCATGCCGGTGGTCCCGGTCCACGAGAACTGCGTACAGGAGACCCTGGCTGACACCAGGGTAGGGTACCTCTACGTCAAGATCGTCAAACGTGGCCATCTGTCCACGCTCAATGTTGACCTGGGGCAGCTTTGCCGGACATTGGCCGGGTCGGCCAGTGTCGGCGACCTTGCGTCGGACCAGCGCATTTCCAACGTGTATGTCGGCAAGGCCCTGCACATTCTGTCCAGCGTGGTGGGCGATGGCAGTGGGTTGCCGTGCGATGGCACCCTGCTGAAGCGGGCGGTGAACTGGTGCCTGGAGGTGCTCACGGCGCGCGATGAATTCACGATCGAGAACCTCAGTGTGATCATGTTCCACCTGGGAGGGCTGATCAATTACGCGCCGGTTGCCCAGGCCAGCGGCGGAGTGATCTGTCGGTCGTTGGTCGGGCGCCTCCACCAGATGCTGGAGGAAGCACCGCTGCAGGCAAGCGGTTGTCCCATTGTGGCGTTGGGACTGGTTGGCGCACTGCGGGCATCGGAAATCGAGCTGTATGCCTACCGGGGCGGAACGGTGCCACGGCTTGCACCTGATGTGTTGCTCATTTCATTGTTTGCGGTGCTCGACGTGCGGCCTGTCCTTTTGGCGAACTGGGCGAGCAAGACGCTTGCGTTGGTGGCCAAATATGGCGTGCAGTACCTGAGTCGCGTATCGGCCATGGACAGGCGGTGGACGTTGAAGAACGCCACCCTCCCGATGCAACTCAATGCTGCGCGGCTGCTCAAACCTGTGATCGAGGAAGCCCGGCGGCCAGAACGTGGGGTATGGGATCACCGCAACAGCGCATATCGCAGTCTGTCGCACGCCAAGGAGATCCGGGACTACCTCGCCTATGCCACGCGCTACTACTGCCGTTGGCTGGCCGGACAACCGGAACATATCCGGGCGCGCTTTGAACTGGCCGAACCTCCTCGTGGGCCGCTGCCGGACAACCCTCGTGACGAACGCGGTTTTGCCCAGGTCGCGCGCCTGGGTATGGACGTCCCGACCACGGAGACGTCGGTGATGGATGTCCCTGCATTGCCTGACAGTGCAGTTGCCGAAGACGTTGCGATGGCGGCGGAGCCTTTGTCGCTGCCGCAACTGGATCTGGCGCGCTTCAACGAGGTGGCAGATGCGCTGGTGCGGCAGGGCGAGGCGGCCGATCGCTTTGACCGCGAGGATGCCATTGCGGCGGCAAATGCATTGGTGGCATCCCTTGAAAGCGGCAGGACCGCACTGACCCAGGCGCAGCGGGTGCAGATGCTGCTGAACATGGATGCGGTATGCCAGCGTCTGGTTGCCGCACCCCCCCAGGCATCGGAGTATGCGTGGCAGCTGAGCAGCATGCGCGGTTTCCTGGCCGCGCAGCTGGCCCAGGTGGTGGGTTCCAATGGGAAACCACTGATGGCGGCCGATCTGCCGGCCACCCCCGGGCTTTCTTCCTGGCAGAGGTCCCTGCTGGTCATACTCAACAGCGGTGCAGGTGAGAGTTAGAACGCTGTCACAACCTGGCCGATTCCCATGCGGCGTGGCCTGCAGGCATCGCTATGCTGCCGCCTTACACACACAACAGGACGCGCCGTGGAGAACGTCAATGCTGTTTCGGTCATCACACATGCTGCCGGCCAGGTGCAGTCGCCTGCCGTTGTTGAATCCCCGATGTGCCAGACGGCTGGCGCGCCGGTGCCGGCCGAGGTCTTCAACGCGTCGTGGCCCGGCCTCGCGTCGAATGCGTCATTGACTGAGAGCAGCGGGCGGACGACCGAGGCCGACCGGATCATCCTGGCGTTGTTCCGGAACATCGTCAGGCAGGGCGATTTCTCCACGATCAACGCCGATCTGGACGCGCTCAGCCGTGTTCTGGTGGGCAGCATCGGCTTCGGCGATACCGCCGACGAGCAGAGTATCTCCAACATCTGCCTGGGCAAAGCGCTCAACATCCTGTGCCAGCTGGTGCGCCGCAGCGGCGAACTGGCCTGCGACAGCCACCGGCTGATCCGCGCCACGCATCGCTGTGCCGACGTGCTTGCCGCACGCGAGGCGTTTACCCTGGAAAATGCCAGCGTGATCATGTTTCACCTCGGTGAGCTGATCAATTACCCCCCGCTGCAACGTGTCAGCAGCAAGGCGATTACCGACCACCTGGCGCCGATCTTCGAGGCTGCGCTGCGCCAGCAGCCGCTGCATACCGTCGAGGCGGCAACGCTGGCGCTCGGACTGGTCAGCACCCTGCGCGCATCCGAACATCAATTGACCCGCCCGCATGGCCTGCCCATCCCCCGACCCGCCGCCGACGCGCTGCTCACGACACTGCAGACGCTGATGGAGGCGCAGCCGGACCTGGTGACGACGTGGGAGACCCGCACCTTGGCGCTGGTGTCCAAGTATGGCGTGCAGTACCTGCGCCGCCTTGCCCTGTTGAACACACGGCGCGGCCGGATCATGCCGGCCGATGCGCAGCAGTTCACTGTGGCGCGCGTGATCAAACCGATCCTTGAAGAGGCCCGGCAGCCCTGGCGTGGCGAGTGGGATCAGCGTCAAAGCGAGTACCACGGCATGCCGTTGGAAAAGCAGCTCAAGGATTACCTGACCTACAGCAGCCATTACTATGGTTGCTGGCTGACCCGGCAAGCGGAATGGGTACAGGTCCGCTTTGGCCTGCAGGAGGCGGCGCGCGGCCCGTTGGCCGACAACCCGCATGATGGCCGGGCGTTCGCCGAGGTGGCGCGACGGGCGGCGGGCCTGCTGGATCCGCTTGCCAGCACCGTATCGCTGCTGCGCCCACTGTCGCGGGACGTTGCCGCGCTGGAACCGCCGACCGCGCTGGCCCGCTTCAGCCAGGCGGCCGGGGCGCTATGGCGGCTGGACCACAACGCGGACAACTTCGACCGCGACGAGGCCATTGTTGCCACCAACGCATTGATCACGTCGATTGAGGCCGGAAGTACCCCATTGAACACGTCGTTGCGCGTGCAGATGCTGCTGGACATGGACGGGGTGTGCATGCGCCTGCATGCGGCCGACCCATGGGACCTGCCCCGGTATGCCTGGCAGCTGTCGAGCATGCGCAGCTTCCTGTCCGCGCAGCTGGCGCTGCTGGTCGACGCCAACGGCGTCCCGATGCTGGGCACCGGTGTGCTATTCGAATCCGGACTGTCCTCCTGGCAGCGGATGCTGCTGAAGGAGCTCATTGACCACGACGCGAAAGCGGCCGCATCGTGATTGAACGGGGTGTCCGCGGGAGGGGCTGCGCGGCGTAGGGCTATACTCGCAGACACCAACGCATGCCCGTTGAACCCCAGTACGAGTACCTGTCAGCGATGACCACCACCCTTTACGGACTCAAGAACTGCGATACCTGCAAGAAGGCCAGCAAGTGGCTGGACCGCTTCCAGGTGCCGTACACCTTCGTCGACTACCGCGAGCACAAACCCAGCCCGGAAACCCTGCTGGACTGGGCCGCGCAGGCCGGTGGTTTTCCGGCGCTGGTGAATCGTGCCTCCACGACCTGGCGGCAGCTGCCCGGGAACCGGAAGGTTGCTGCGTCCGATGCGGAATGGAAGCTGCTGCTGCGCGAGTACCCGCAGCTGATCAAGCGGCCGGTGGTGGTGACCGCCGACGGTGTGATGAGCCAGGGCTTTTCCGACAATGGATTCAAGCAGCGGTTCGGAGCAGGCGCGTGAACGATGTGCTGGCATTGACCTGCGACCTGATCGCCCGCCCGTCGGTCACCCCCGATGATGCCGGCTGCCAGGCGCTGTTGGCCGGGCGCCTGCAACAGGCGGGCTTTACCTGCGAACACCTTCGGCTGGGCGAGGTCGACAACCTGTGGGCAACACACGGTCAGGGCGCACCGGTGCTGATGCTGCTGGGTCACACCGACGTGGTGCCCAGTGGCCCGGTCGAGGCCTGGACCAGTGCGCCGTTCGACCCGCAGATCCGTGACGGCGTGCTGTACGGGCGCGGCGCGGCGGACATGAAGGGCAGCGTGGCCGCATTCGTGGTGGCCGCCGAGCAGTTCGTGGCCGCCCATCCGAACCACCCGGGTACGCTGGCTGTGCTGCTGACCAGCGATGAAGAAGGCGATGCCATCGACGGCGTGCGCCGGGTCGCGGACATCTTTCGCGGGCGCGGCCAGACGATCGACTGGTGCATCACCGGCGAGCCGTCGTCCACCGCCGTACTGGGCGACCTGCTGCGGGTCGGCCGCCGTGGCAGCCTGTCGGGCACGCTGATCGTGCAGGGCGTGCAGGGCCACGTGGCGTACCCGCACAAGGCGCGCAACCCGATCCACCTGGCCGCTGCGGCGCTGGCCGAACTGACCGCGCGGCACTGGGACGATGGCTTCGAAAGCTTCCCGCCGACCAGCCTGCAGGTGTCCAACATTCATGCCGGTACCGGTGCCAACAATGTCATTCCCGGTGAGCTGCAGGTGCTGTTCAACCTGCGCTACAACCCGCACTGGAATGCGCCGAAACTCGAACAGGAGATCAGCGCGTTGCTGGATCGCCACGGGCTGGAGTACCGCCTGAAGTGGCATCGCAGCGGCGAGCCGTTCTACACCCCGGAAGGCACCCTGCGCCAGGTGGCGCGCGAGGTGCTGGGCGAATTCGCCGGTGCCGCGCCGGAAGAGAGCACCGGTGGCGGTACCTCGGACGCACGCTTCATCGCACCGCTGGGCGCGCAGTGCATCGAAGTGGGGCCGGTCAACGCCAGCATCCACCAGGTGAATGAGAATGTGTCGGTCGCCGATCTCGAAGCGTTGCCGGCCCTGTACCAGCGCCTGATCGAGCGGTTGTTGGCCTGACGCGAGAACCGACCAACGGTCGGTTCCCGTTCGCGGGCCGACCCACACCGCGCCTGGTAGGGGCCGACCGTTGGTCGGTCCTTGGCTTCAGGCCACGATCAACCCGAATGCAGCCAACGCCGCTGCTGCCTGCTGCTGCGAAATCACCGCCTTCCTGAAGTTCTTGGCATCCATCACGTTCAACCCGCTGATGTCGGTGCCCCGCAGGTCCGCGCCCTCGAACCGGGTCAGCCGGGTGTGCGCATTGCGCAGGCTGCCGCCTTCGAACACAGCATCGCGGAAGTCGCAGCCGGACAGCTCCGCATCGGAAAGATCCATCCCCTGCAGCGTGGCCTTGCGGAACGACAACCCGCGCACGTCCGCGCTGACCAGCAGGCAATCGCGGAACTCCAACGCCCAGCCGGTCACTTCCTGCAGGTGTGCGCCGGTCAGCTTGCAATCCTCGAACCGTACCGATGACAGCGTGGCGCGGCGCCAGTGGCTGTTGTTCAGATCGCAGTGCGAGAACACCGCATCGCTGAGCAGCGCCGAGCTGAAATCGCACTGGCTGCCCCGGCATTTGCTCCAGCGGCTTTCCTCCAGTGAAGCGGCCAGCCAGGACGTACCCGCCACCGAGCAGCGGATGAACTGGAAACCGTCCATGTCCAACCGAGAGAAATCGGCATTGTCGAAGGTGCAGTCCTCGAACACGGCCGCGCGCGGATGCGCGGCGATGATGGCCTGCATGCGGGCGCGGGAGAGGGCTTCATCGCGGAACGTGGCGGTACTCATGTCGTCCATTCTGGTCCAAGCGAACGCCTACCGGCAGACTTGAAGGTGCGCGGCGAGTGTGTACTGCGTCTTTCAATCAAACGTCCAGAACGCTGGTTGGATGCCCTTGCGCCAATACGATTCGCCGGCAAGGAAGAACTTCTGCGCCTCGGCCTTGGCAAACCATCCTGCGGCCGCCTTTTCATCGCGCGGTACTCCGGGGGGCGCGCGGCCCAGGATCAGGCCCGTGAAGTACTGGCCGAACACGTTGCCCTGCAGGGCCGCCTTGCGATACCACTGCAGCGCCATCGCAGGGTCGCGGTCGATGCCCAAACCCATGCCCTTTTCGTAAAGCGCGCCCAGGTCCACCTGGGCCTGTGCATCGCCGCGCGCAGCGCGCCGCTGGATGTCGACCACCAGCGGGTGCAGTGCACCGGCCTGCGGTGCAATCGCGGCGGGCAGTCCTGAACTGCCCGTCGAATAGCGCTGGTACACCGTGGCACGCAGGTCCCAGCGCAGTGCGTCGGCCGCGTGGCCACGTTCGCGCTCGAACTTGGCAAGCGACAGCATCGCGCCCGGACTGCCGTGATCGGCCGCGGCGCGGAACCACCGTTCGGCCTTGCGCGGCGACGCGCGCAGCGCCGGGGGCGGCGTGTGTTCAGGGCGATGGCCGGTGTACATCGCGCCGCTGGCCCAGATCCGCCCGAGTGCTTCTTCCGCAATGGTATTGCGGAAACTCCAGGGCGTGGCGGCCCCAGCGCGCTCGTACCAGTCCAGCGCCCGGCGGTCGTTCCAGCGTTCATAGAGTTCGGCCAGATCCACCATGCCCTCGATGTCGCCGCGCTCGGCGGCGGTAAGCCACTTTACTTCGGTATCGCTGGTGGGGCGGTTGGGGGCGGTGGTGCAGGCGGCCAGCGCCAGCAGCGCCAGCGCGGAAAGCGACAGGCGGAAACGGCGGGGATTCATCCGTGAGTTCCAGAAGGCAGGCGTGGATTATCCGGGACGGGGCACGTCACGGGCTGAATCGGTTGCGCCCGCAACAGTTGCGCCACGGCCAAAACGGCGGTACGGTCGGTCCATGTCCACGCTCCTGGCCACCGCCGTCAACAATACCAACCGCAATAATCTGCGCGCGAACAATCGTGCGCGGCCAACGCGGGACTGCGACCAGGGCTAGAACAAGCAACATACGCCCGGACCCCAGAAAACCCGCATCGGCCGATGCGGGTTTTTTGTTTTCTGGCCGGTCGAATGCAGGCATTACGTGTATTCCCCCATCATCAGGAGCTGTTCCCATGTGTTCGATCTTCGGAATGTTCGGCCTGCAGGCCGGCGATGACCTCACCGCGCTGCGCCGCCACGCGCTGGACCTGTCGCAGCGCCAGCGCCATCGCGGCCCGGACTGGAGCGGGGTATACGTCGACGACGGCGCCATCCTGGTCCATGAGCGGCTGGCCATCGTCGACCCGGCTGGCGGCTCGCAGCCGCTGCTGTCCGACGACGGCAGCCTGGCCCTGGCGGTCAACGGCGAGATCTACAACCACCGCGAGCTCAAGGCCGAACTGACCCAGCCGTATGCCTTCCAGACCGGCTCGGACTGCGAGGTGATCAACGCGCTGTACCAGCAGGACACCCCGGCGTCGTACCTGAACCGCCTCAACGGCATTTTCGCGTTCGCGCTGTGGGACAGGACCCAGAAGCGCGTGCTGATCGCGCGTGATCCGATCGGGGTGGTACCGTTGTACTGGGGCCACGACAAGGACGGCCGCCTGCGGGTCGCCTCGGAACTGAAGTCGCTGGTGGACACCTGCGCCGACGCCGCGCAGTTCCCGCCGGGCCACTGGTACGACAGCGCCACCGACACGCTCACCCGCTATTACGAGCGCCCGTGGCGCGAGTACGACGCCGTGGAAGGCGTCGAGGCCGACCGCGTCGCGCTGCGTGAAGCATTCGAGCGCGCCGTGCACCGCCAGCTGATGACCGACGTGCCGTACGGCGTACTGCTTTCCGGTGGCCTCGACTCCTCGCTCGTTGCTGCCGTGGCCGCGCGCTATGCGCGCCACCGCATCGAAGACGGCGACCAGAGCGAAGCCTGGTGGCCGCGCCTGCACTCGTTCGCGATCGGCCTGAAGGGTTCGCCCGACCTGGCCGCCGCTGCCATCGCCGCCGAAGCACTCGGCACCGTCCACCACGGCTTCGAGTACACCTTCGAGGAGGGGTTGGATGCACTGCCCGACGTGATCCGCCACGTGGAAACCTACGACGTCACCACCATCCGCGCCTCCACGCCGATGTTCCTGCTGGCGCGGCGGATCAAGGCAATGGGGGTGAAGATGGTGCTCTCGGGCGAGGGCAGCGACGAGATCTTCGGCGGCTACCTGTACTTCCACAAGGCACCCAACGCCCGTGAATTCCACGAAGAGCTGGTGCGCAAGCTGGATGCGCTCAACAATTACGACTGCCTGCGCGCCAACAAATCGATGATGGCCTGGGGCGTGGAGCCGCGCGTGCCGTTCCTGGACCGCGAATTCCTCGACGTGGCCATGCGCATCGATGCGCGCCACAAGATGGTCGGGCAGGGCGGCGATGGAACGCGCCGAATCGAGAAGGCGGTGCTGCGCGAAGCGTTCGAAGGCTACCTGCCCGAGTCCATCCTCTGGCGGCAGAAGGAGCAGTTCAGCGATGGCGTGGGGTATGGCTGGATCGATGGGCTCAAGGCCCATGCCGAAGCGCAGATCAGCGACCGGGTGATGGCTGCGGCGGACAAGCGCTTCGTGCACAACCCGCCGCAGACCAAGGAAGCCTACTTCTACCGCCACGTGTTCGAGCAGTATTTCCCCACCCAGGCCGCGGCCGAAACCGTGCCGGGTGGCAAGTCGATTGCCTGTTCCTCGCCGGCCGCCATCGCCTGGGACGCCAGTTTCGCCAGCATGGCCGACCCCTCCGGCCGCGCCGTCGCCGGCGTGCATGAGCAGGCGTTGGCTTAGGCCAACGCGGGTAGCGCCGGCCGTTGGCCGGCCCAGGCGGACGTTGCATCGTTCATGGGGGCCGGCCAACGGCCGGCGCTACCGGGTAACATCGCTTCCTCATGCATTGGGGAATGTTCATGGACGTACAGACCGGAGGCAGCGTGCCGCGAATGAAGTGGGGGTGGCACTACCTGGCCTGGGCCGGGATTCCGCTGGCGATCGGCCTTGCGCTGGCGCGTTACGCCGGCCCCAAGCTGCCGGCCGTGGCCAGCAAGGCCGAACCGGTGGTGGGCAGCGACTGGGCCCACCACCTGGCCTCGCCACTGGGCCTGTTCCTGCTGCAACTGCTGGTGCTGCTGGTGGTGGCCAAGGGCGCTGGCGCGTTGTTGAAGCGGCTGGGCCAGCCGGCGGTGATCGGCGAGATGGCCGCCGGCCTGATGATGGGGCCGCTGGTGCTGGGCAGCCTGCTGCCGGGCCTGCACGGCGCATTGTTCCCGGCCAGCTCGCTCGGCCCGCTGGGCATGCTCAGCCAGCTGGGTATGTTGATGTTCCTGCTGGTGGCCGGTGCCGAGCTCGACCTCGGCGGGCTGCGCGGCCGCCGCCGTTTCGCCTTCACCGTCAGCCATGCCGGCATCGCCGTGCCGTTCGTGCTGGGCGTGCTGCTGGCGATCTGGCTGTACCCCGAGCATGGCCCGCAGGGCGTGGGTTTCACGGCCTTCGCGCTGTTCGTGGGTATCTCGCTCAGCATTACCGCATTCCCGGTGCTGCTGCGGATACTGGCCGACCGCGGCATCACCCATACCCCGCTGGGGCAGACCGCCATTGCCTGCGCCGCGCTCGGCGATGCCACTGCATGGTGCCTGCTGGCGCTGATCGTGGCGGCGGCGCAGGCCACCGGCTGGGTGCCGGCCAGCCTCAGCCTGCTGTGCGTGGTGGTGTTCAGTGCGCTGATGCTGGGCGTGGTCAAACCGTGGTTCTCGCGCCAGGTCATCACACCGGGCAGCGAAGGCCGTTGGCTGCTGGGCATGCTGCTGCTGTCGCTGGGCAGCGCACTGGTGACTGAAGTGCTGGGCATCCATGCGCTGTTCGGCGCGTTCGCCGCCGGCGTGGCGGTATCGTCCAATACGCAGCTGCGTGCGCTGTTGATCGCCAAGGTCGAACCGTTCGCGGTGACCCTGCTGCTGCCGTTGTTCTTCGCCATGACCGGCCTGCGCATGCGGGCCGATGCGCTGCAGGGCAGTGATCTGCTGCTGTGTGCGGTGGTGGTCGCGGTGGCCACGCTGGGCAAGCTGTTCGGGACCTGGAGCTCGGCGCGCAGCGCAGGCATGGACAATCACGAGGCCTGGAAGCTGGGCGCGCTGATGAACACCCGCGGCCTGATGGAGCTGATCGTGCTCAACCTGGGGTACGAGCTCGGCTTCCTCGGCGACCGCCTGTTCGCGGTGCTGGTGATCATGGCGCTGGTGACCACCGCCATGACCGGCCCGTTGCTGAGCGCGATGGAACGCCGCCGCAAGGCCTGACCCGGGCACCACAGGTAGAGCCGGGCTCTGCCCGGCTCCACGTAGGCCCGGATCCGATCGACAGCCGGGCAGAGCCCGGCGCTACCTCGGCTCCAGCCGCAAGGTGTACTGCGTGGCCCCTGGCAGGAACGGTGTGGGCCTGCCGTGCACCCAATCCTCATGGCCCGCGCCCCAGAACGGCGACAGCGGGTGGCCACTCTGGCCACCGGGCATGTGGACGATGCCCTGGTCCTCGTGCCCGGGTGATACCACCATGCGTTGCGAAGCACCAAAGGACGGGCCCTGCACGCGCGGCAGGTTGCTGTCGCCGGGCAACGCATCTGCTGGCATGCACAGCCACGGCCGGGCGAAAGCGGGCAGGGCGCGGCTGATCGGGTGGCAGATGGCGGCCGTGTTGCGCTCCCCCCAGGTACGCTGGGACAGGTCCGGTCCCTTTTCGGCCAGCTCCGTTTCCGCCTGCCGCGCCGCATCGGCCAGCAGCGCGTTCCAGTCGGGGTACGGTGCCGGCAGCAGATGCGCGGGCCGCTCGGTCACCAGCGGCCACAGCACGCCTTCGATCTGCGACAGCTTCGGCTCCAGGTAGTTTTCGCCCAATGACTGCTTTGGCTGCGCCAGCAGGCCAGCGGTCACGATCTCCTGCACCTTGGTGCGGAACGCGCGCGTGACCCGGTAGCTCACCGCATCGGCCGAGGCGCGTCCCTCCCAGCGGCCGCTGGCAACGGCCAGGCGCTTCAGTGCCGGGTCGTCGCTGTGTTCGACCACCTGACGAAGCACGGTCCACCAGCGTTCCAGGAACACCGCGCGATCGTCCAGCTGGATGGCCAGCAGATCCTTCTCGCTGAAGCGTTGCTTCGCGTTGAGGTCATCGCGGATCTGCTGCCCACGCGCGCCCAGGTCATAGCCGGCGTTGCCGGCCACCGCCAGGTCGGCGCCGTCCAGCACGCGGCCGTTGGCGGTCCACAGCCGCTGCGTGGGCGGGTCGATCAACGCAGGCGAATGGTCGCTGCGGATCGACCACGGGGTGCAACTGGCCGGCGCAATGGTGGTGAACCCGTTGGGCGGGCAGTCGGCCGCGCGGTCCGGCCGCGCACCGATCAACCGCCAGGCAATGCGTCCGTGCGCGTCGGCCAGCAGCAGGTTCTGGGTGGGAATGCCGGCGCGGTCGGCGATCTGCAGCGCATCGTCGAGGTCGGCGGCGCGGGCCATGTCGGCGAAACCCATGCTGACCGCGCCAGGCAGCTGTGCGGTCCAGCGCAGCGCTTGGCCACTGCCATCGGCGCGCTCGTGCAGGATCGGGCCCCAGGCGGTCTCGCGCACGCGCAGGATCACCGTGGCACCACCGGCCACGCGGATGGGCTCCTCGTGCACCCTGATGCCCTCCGCGCCCGCAGGCACAGGGATGAAGTCGGCGTTGTCGATGTAGCTGTTGGTGAAGCCCCAGGCCACATGGCCGTTGCTGCCAACCACGATCGCCGGCAGCCCGGGCAACGAGAAGCCGCTGGCGTCCACGCGGCCGCCGGGTGCAGCGGGGTCGGGGTAGCGTAGCCGTACCCGGAACCACAGGTTCGGCGCCCGCAGGCCCAGATGCATGTCGTCGGCGAGGATCGCCCGGCCATCGGCGGTCAACGCACCGGCCACCGCGAAATTGTTGCTGCCATGCACCTCCTGCTCCACTCCCGGGACAGGCGGCGACGCTGGGGCGCCACGCAACCCGAACTCATCCGCCTTCGGCAGCACTGCATTCCCACGCGCCTCGCCAAACAAGGGCGCATCCCATTCGCTGCCCTCGTGGCTGAGCAGCGCATACAACGCCGGCGGCGCCACCTCACGGATCCGGCGCATGGCCAGTTCGTTCTCGTTGGCGGGGTCCTGCAGGTCCGCGTACATGGCCAGCCCGGCCAGCACCGAATCGGTGGCGGTCCATGCAGTGGGGGCCTGGCGCAGCAGCAGGTAAGGCCATGGGCGGACGCGCAGGCTGTCCAGACCACGGTTGACGCCCTCCACGTAGGCCTGCACCACCTGCGGGCGCTCGCCCAGCGCCTGCGCCAGATGGGCGTCGGTGCGGGCGCGCAGGCGGTGTACGCGCATGCGCTGGTCGGTGGGCACGGCGGCTGACCCGAACAGCTCGGAAAGCTCACCGGCAGCAGCGCGGCGCATCAGGTCCATTTCGAAATAGCGTTCCTGCGCGTGTACCAGCCCCAATGCCCGCATCGCATCGGCCTCGCTGGTGGCATCGATGGTGACCACACCGAGCGCATCGCGGCTGATGCTGACCCTGGCCTGCAACCCGGCAACGGGCTGTTCGCCCTCCAGTGCGGGCAGGCTGCCCCGCAGCAGGGCCCAGGCAACGCCGATCACGACGGCCACGATCCCGACCAGCACCACCAACGCCCATGCACTTCGCTTCAACCAACGACGCATTCCACGCTCCCCGATCACGGTAATGCCGGGCCTGGTCCGGCAATGAATCCACTGCGACGCGCCGACCCCATCTGCGCCTGCGCATGCAACTGATTCCGATTAGATCACGCCGATCCGGGATAGGGCACCATGGCCCCATCGATTTACAGGAGCTTGCCCATGAAAGGCCATCCCGACGTCATTGAATGCCTGAAGGAACTGCTGCGCGGCGAACTCGCCGCGCGCGACCAGTACTTCATCCACTCGCGCCGCTACGAGGACCAGGGTCTGTTCGCGCTGTACGAGCGGCTCGGCCACGAGATGGAGGAGGAGACCCAGCACGCCGACGCGCTGCTGCGCCGGATCCTGTTCCTGGGCGGCAACCCGGACATGCGCCCGCACGGCTTCGAGCCGGGCGTGACCGTGGAGGAAATGCTGCAGAAGGATTTGGACACCGAATACAGCGTGCGCAACAACCTGGCCGCCGGCATGAAGCTGTGCGAACAGCGCCAGGATTACGTGAGCCGCGACATGCTGCTGGTCCAGCTCAAGGACACCGAAGAAGACCACGCCTGGTGGCTGGAACAGCAGCTGGGCCTGATCAAGCGCATCGGCCTGGCCCTGTACCAGACCAGCAAGATGGAAGCGAAGGGCGCGCCGTCGCATTGATGCGCCGCGTGCCGACCAACGGTCGGCACCTACCGGTAGCGCCGGCCGTTGGCCGGCCCACGCAACTCGTCTGCCAGCCAGCCAATCGCCAGCCAGCGACGAAAAAAAAACCGGGGAAATCCCCGGTTTTTTTGTGGGCGACGCCCACATGCTTTCAATGCGGTATCCGGATCATCCTGTTACGTGCACAGGATGATCCGGATACCGCATTGAAAGCGGGTGCATTCCGACCGGCATGCCGGTTTCCCAAAAAAACGGCCGGGATTTCCCGGCCGCTCTTCAAACCCTGCCTCAACCCACCATCATTCCACCGCCAGTGCATCCACCTTCTGCCACCCACGCGGCAACAGGTGCCCACGGCTGGCGCGGCTGCCGAGGTAGGCCTCCAGGTCCTTGTACGACAGGTTCATGGTGCGCTGCCCGCTGCGCACCAGCAGGGTGTTGCCCGGGCCCACCGCCACCACCGCGACCACGCGCTCGGTGGCCAGCTTGGCCTTGGGGATCTCGATGATCTTGTTGCCCTTGCCCTTGTCCAGTTCCGGCAGGTCGCTGGCCGGGATGGCCAGCAGGTTGCCCGAGCTGGTCACCGCCACGATGCGGTCGGTGTCCGGGTTGGCCACCACGGCCGGGGTCAGCACCTTCGAACCGGAGGTCAGGTTGAGCATCGCCTTGCCGGCCTTGTTGCGCCCGGTCAGGTTCTCGAAGCGGGTCACGAAGCCATAGCCGTGCGTGGACGCCAGCACGAAGCGGGTGGCGTTCTCGCCGCTGGCCAGGGTCATGAAGGCACTGCCCGGGGCTGGCGAGAAGCGGCCGGTGAGCGGCTCGCCGTTGCCACGTGCCGAGGGCAGGGTATGCACCAGCGTGGAGTAGGCGCGGCCTTCGCTGTCCAGGAACGCCACCTGCTGCGTGCTGCGTGCACGCACCGCGCCCAGCAGTGCATCGCCGTCGCGGTAGGACAGGGTGGACGGGTCCATGTCGTGGCCCTTGGCCGCACGGATCCAGCCCTTCTCGGACAGCACCACGGTCATCGGCTCGCTCGGCACCAGTTCGGCCTCGTCGATCGCCTGGGCCGCACCACGCTGCACCAGCGGCGAACGGCGCGCATCGCCGAACTTCTTCGCGTCGGCCACCAGCTCGTCGCGGATCAGCTTGCGCAGCTTGGCCTTGCTGTCCAGGATCGACTGGATCTTGTCGCGCTCTTTGGCCAGCTCGTCCTGCTCGCCGCGGATCTTCATTTCTTCCAGGCGGGCCAGCTGCTTGAGCTTGGTTTCCAGGATGTATTCGGCCTGGTCGTCGCTCAGGTCGAAGCGCGCGATCAGCGCCCGCTTGGGCTCGTCCTCGGTGCGGATGATGTGGATCACTTCATCCAGGTTGAGGAAGGCCACCAGCAGGCCTTCCAACAGGTGCAGGCGGCGCTCGACCTTTTCCAGGCGGTGGGTGAGGCGGCGGGTCACGGTGGTGCCGCGGAACTGCAGCCACTCGCTGAGCAGCGCCTTCAGGTTCTTCACCTGCGGACGCCCGTCCAGCCCGATGACGTTCATGTTGACCCGGTAGCTGCGCTCCAGGTCGGTGGTCGCGAACAGGTGGCCCATCAGCTGTTCGGCGTCGACGCGGTTCGAGCGCGGTATCAGCACCACCCGCACCGGGTTGGCGTGGTCGGATTCGTCGCGGATGTCTTCCAGCCACGGCAGCTTCTTGGCGCGCATCTGCGCGGCGATCTGCTCGATCACCTTCGACGGCGACACCTGGTACGGCAACGCGTTGATCACGATGTTGGTGCCTTCCTTGAGGAAGGTCGAGCGCGCGCGAACGCTGCCGTAGCCGGTTTCGTACATGGTGCGCAGGTCGGCGGCCGGGGTGATGATCTCGGCCGCGCTCGGGTAATCCGGGCCCTTCACGTGCTCGAGCAGGTCGCCGATGCTGGCCTCGGGATCATCCAGCAGGTGCAGCAGCGCGCTGACGATCTCGTTGAGGTTGTGCGGCGGCACGTCGGTGGCCATGCCCACGGCGATGCCGGTGGTGCCGTTGAGCAGCAGGTGTGGCAGGCGCGCCGGCATCCAGGTCGGCTCTTCCAGGGTGCCGTCGAAGTTCGGGGTCCAGTCGGTTGTGCCCTGGTTGATTTCGCCCAGCAGCACTTCGGCGATCGGGGTCAGCTTGGATTCGGTGTAGCGCATCGCTGCGAACGACTTGGGATCATCGGTGGAACCGAAGTTGCCCTGGCCTTCGATCAGCGGGTAGCGGTACGAGAACGGCTGGGCCATCAGCACCAACGCTTCGTAACAGGCGCTGTCGCCATGCGGATGGTATTTGCCGATGACGTCGCCGACGGTGCGCGCGGACTTCTTCGGCTTGGAGGCGGCGTTCAGGCCCAGTTCGCTCATCGCATAGATGATGCGGCGCTGCACCGGCTTGAGACCGTCGCCGATGAACGGCAGCGCACGGTCCAGGACCACGTACATCGAATAGTCCAGATACGCCCGTTCGGCGTATTCACGCAGGGGCAGCTGTTCAAAGCCGTGGAAAACGGGGCGGGCTAGATCGGTCATGCGGGATTGTTACCTGTGGCAAGGGACGGCGACGGCTCTCGCCCTCGCAGGCGGTCGATTATCCGGATGCGGCGGGGGATGCCAAGCCATGTGAAGAATTGGGTGCCCGCGGGGCAGCGTTCTGAATGGGGCAACACTGTATTTGCTTCCAGATTGAATATTTCCATTGAGAAATATATTTTCCGGAAGTAAAGTGCGTCCCCATGATCTGCCCCGACCCCACCACGCCTCCCAGCCTTGGGCTGTTGCTGCGCCAGGTCCGCGATGGCCTGATGCGTCAGCTGGACGTGTCCATGGCCGAGGAAAACCTCGATATCGGCTTCACCCACTACCTGGGCCTGAAGGTGCTGTCGTTCCGCGCGCCGTGCACCGCCAATGAACTGGCCCAGGCGCTGGACCAGGTGCCCAGCGCGGTGACCCGGCTGCTGGACAAGCTGGAGGCGCTGGGCTGTGTGCGCCGTGAGCCGCACGCGCAGGACCGGCGGGCGTTGCAGATCGTATTGACCGACCAGGGCCGCCAGCTGTGGGCTCGGTTGAAGCAGCGGGGCGATGCGGTGATGGACGACGCCATGCGCGACCTGTCCGCCGACGAGCGCGCCCTGCTGCTTTCCCTGTTGACCCGTGTTCGCGACTCCCTGACGACGCCATGACTTCCCAAACTGATCGCACCTCACTGCTGCGCCCGCTGCGGCCGGCGCTGCTGTCCGTCCTTGCGCTGGCGCTGGCCGCCTGTGCCAGCACCGGTGGCCTGCAACCGCACGGCCAGCTGCTCGACGCCGACAGCCTGCAGGCCCAACGCACCCTGGCCGGCCACGCGCTGAGCCCTTCGGCATTCCCGGCCACCGACTGGTGGCGGGCGCTGAACGATCCACAACTGGACGCGCTGATTGCCGAAGGCCTGCAGCGCAATCCGGGCCTGGACGCAGCCGATGCGCGCCTGCGCCAGGCGCGTGCCCAGATCGGCACCGCACGCGCCGACCGCCTGCCCAGCGTGTCCGCTTCCGGCGGCTACACGGGCGTGCGCCTGCCCGAATCGATGGTCGGTGACGAGCTCGGCGGCAGTTACGCCGGTAGCGGCCAGGCCTACCTGAGCGTCAGCTACGGCGTGGACCTGTGGGGCGGCAAGCGCGCTTCGTGGGAAGCGGCAGTGGATAGCGGCCATGCCGCCGAGGTCGACGCACAGGCCGCGCGCCTGAACCTGTCGGCCGGCATCGCAGAAGCGTACGCGCAGCTTGGCTACGCCTGGCAGCTGCACGACGTGGCCAGTGAAGAGCTGGAGCGGTCGCAGAAGACCCTGGCCCTGACCCGCCAGCGCCGTGCGGCGGGCATCGACAGCGACCTGCAGACGCGCCAGGCCGAAGCCCGCATCCCGGCCGCGCAGCAGCAGTTGCAGGCCGCGCAGCAGCAGATCGACGAAGCGCGCACCGCGCTGGCCGCGCTGGTCGGGCAGGGCCCGGACCGGGGCCTGCAGATCGAGCGACCGCAGGTGCTCAATCCGCTGGCGCTGCAGCTGCCGGGCGTGCTGCCCAGCGAGCTGCTGGGCCGTCGCCCGGATATCGTGGCGGCGCGCTGGCGCGTGGAAGCGGCCGGCCGCGAGATCGACGCCGCCAAGGCGAAGTTCTACCCCAGCCTCAACCTCACCGCGCTTGGCGGGGTGGTGGCCAGCGAAGTGGACCAGTTGCTCAAGAGCGGCTCGACCTTCGCCTTCATCGGCCCGGCGCTGAGCCTGCCGATCTTCGACGGTGGCCGCCTGCGCGCCAACCTGGACAAGACCGACGCCCAGTACGACCTGGCCGTGGCGAACTACAACCAGTCGGTGGTCGATGCGCTGCACGAGGTGGCCGACCAGGTCACAGCGGTGCGCTCGCTGGCCGACCAGGCTGCTTCGCAGGCGCAGGCCGTCAGCACCGCGCGTGCCGCCCACGACCTGGCGCAGCAGCGCTACAAGGCCGGCATCGGCAGCTACCTGGACGTGCTCAGCGTGGAAGCGCAGTTGCTGCAGTCGCAGCAGCAGCTGGCGTCGCTGCAGTCGCGGCAGATCCTTGTTTCGGTGCGACTGAGCCAGGCACTCGGCGGCGGGTTCACCCCGTCCGGCGACACCGCCACGCTCGCCACCGCCCCCGAATCCACGCATTCCTGAGACAACTTCCATGAGCCAGACTTCCGCTCCCGCTGCCGCCCCGGCAGCTCCTTCCCGTCGTGGCAAGCTGCTGCGTGGCCTGCTGGCCATCGTGGTGCTGCTGATCGCTGCCGCAGCGCTGTGGTACTTCATGTTCGGCCGCTGGTTCGAAGAAACCGACGACGCATACGTGCAGGGCAACCAGGTACAGATCACCCCGTTGATCACCGGTACCGTGGTGGCGATCAACGCCGATGACGGCATGCGCGTCGAGCGCGGCCAGCTGCTGGTGCAGCTGGATCCGGCCGACACCGAAGTGGCACTGCAGCAGGCCCGCGCCAACCTGGCCAGGACCGTGCGCCAGACCCGTGGTCTGTATCGCAGTGTGGAAGGTGCGCAGGCGGAATTGAACGCGCGCCAGGTCACCCTCAACCGCGTCCGCGAAGACTTCGCCCGTCGCAAGGGGTTGGCCTCCACCGGTGCGATCTCCGACGAAGAGCTGGCCCATGCCCGCACCGAACTGGCGGCGGCCGAAGCGGCCGTGGCCGGGTCGCGCGAAACCTTCGAGCGCAGCAATGCGCTGGTCGACGACACCGTGATTGCCACCCAGCCGGACGTTGAAGCCGCGGCCGCGCAGCTGCGCCAGGCCTACCTCAACAACGCCCGCGCCGGTATCGTCGCGCCGGTCACCGGTTACGTCGCCCGTCGCTCGGTGCAGGTGGGCCAGCGCGTGCAGCCGGGTACCGCGCTGATGGCGGTGGTGCCGACCGAACAGATGTGGGTGGAAGCCAACTTCAAGGAAACCCAGCTGCGCCACATGCGCCTGGGCCAGGAAGTGGAGCTGCGCTCGGACCTGTACGGCGGTGACGTGAAGTACAAGGGCCGCATCGACAGCCTGGGCCTGGGCACCGGCTCGGCGTTCTCGCTGCTGCCGGCGCAGAACGCCAGCGGCAACTGGATCAAGATCGTGCAGCGCGTTCCGGTGCGCATCGCCATCGATGCCAGGCAGCTGGCCGACAACCCGCTGCGCATCGGCCTGTCGATGAAGGCCGAAGTGAGCCTGCGCGACCAGAAGGGCACCGTGCTGCCGACCACCCCGGCCCAGGGCCAGGTGTTCGACACCGACGTGTATGCCAAGCAGCTGCACAGCGCTGACGATGTGATCCACGAGATCATCCAGAGCAACCTGCCGCGCCAGACCAAGGCGAGCTGAGGTATCCATGTCCGCACAAGCTCCCGCCGCGCCCGGCCTGCCGGGCTCGCCGTCGGCGCCAGGTGCGACCGGCGCGTTCCGGCCGGCCAACGTGGCGCTGTGTACGGCAGGCCTGGCCATGGCCTCGTTCATGCAGGTGCTCGACACCACCATCGCCAACGTGTCGCTGCCGACCATCGCCGGCAACCTGGGCGCCAGTTCGCAGCAGGCGACCTGGGTCATCACCTCGTTCGCGGTCAGTACCGCCATCGCGCTGCCGCTGACCGGCTGGCTGAGCCGTCGTTTCGGTGAAACCAAGCTGTTCATCTGGGCGACGCTGTCGTTCGTGATCGCCTCGCTGCTGTGCGGCCTGGCACAGAGCATGGGCATGCTGGTGGTGTCGCGCGCGCTGCAGGGTTTCGTGGCCGGGCCGATGTACCCGATCACGCAGTCGCTGCTGGTCTCGATCTACCCCCGCGAGAAACGCGGGCAGGCGCTGGCGCTGCTGGCGATGATCACGGTGGTGGCACCGATCTGCGGCCCGATCCTGGGCGGCTGGATCACCGACAACTACAGCTGGGAATGGATCTTCCTGATCAACGTGCCGCTGGGCATCTTCGCGGCGCTGGTGGTGGGCAACCAGTTGAAGGGGCGCCCAGAGCATATTGAAAAACCGAAAATGGATTACGTGGGCCTGATCACGCTGGTCATCGGCGTGGGTGCGCTGCAGCTGGTGCTCGACCTGGGCAACGACGAAGACTGGTTCAGTTCGCCGATGATCGTGATGCTGGCCTGCATTTCGGTGGTGGCGCTGGCGGTGTTCCTGATCTGGGAGCTGACCGACAAGGATCCGATCGTGGACCTGCGGCTGTTCCGCCACCGCAACTTCCGCGCCGGCACGCTGGCGATGGTGGTGGCGTATGCCGCGTTCTTCAGCGTTTCGCTGTTGATCCCGCAGTGGCTGCAGCGCGACATGGGCTACACGGCGATCTGGGCGGGCCTGGCAACGGCGCCGATCGGCATCCTGCCGGTGATCATGACGCCGTTCGTAGGCAAGTACGCATCCCGGTTCGACATGCGCTGGATCGCGTCGTTCGCGTTCGTGTTCCTGTCCTTCACCAGTTTCCTGCGTTCGGGCTTCAACCTGCAGGTGGACTTCGCGCATGTGGCGGGGGTGCAGCTGATCATGGGTATTGGTGTTGCGCTGTTCTTCATGCCGGTGCTGCAGATCCTGCTTTCCGACCTGGACGGCCGCGAGATCGCGGCGGGCTCGGGCCTGGCCACCTTCCTGCGCACGCTGGGCGGCAGTTTCGCGGCGTCGCTGACGACGTGGCTGTGGGCGCGGCGGACGCAGGAGCACCATGCGCACCTCACCGAAAGCATTTCCGGCTACACGCCGGGCATGCAGGAGAAGGTGGCAGCGATGGGGCAGGGCGACCTGCAGCACGGTGCAGCGGCGTTGAACAACATCATCAACCACCAGGCATCGCAGATGGGCTTCAACGACATCTTCTTCCTGCTGGGCTGGATCTTCCTGGCGATCATCGCCTTCCTGTGGCTGGCCAAGCCGCCGTTCGGCGCCGGCGCAGGCGCGGCCTCGGCCGGCGGGCACTGAACCTGGTGCTTTACGAAAACCCGCCGAAAGGCGGGTTTTTTGCGTCTGACCGTGGTGCCGGGCTCTGCCCGGCTTCATGCATTCGAGCGAACAGCTTGTGGTCTGCGCGTGTCACTGGTTTGGGCCGACGGGTGCGGGTTTGCGGGACACGCCGTGAATCCGTCCTTGGACGCTTGTAGAAAATATCCATGTTTTCTACAGTCCCGCAAACCCACCCCCGCCGACCCTCCGACAGTTGGCCGGCGGCCAAGGGAAACGCGGAATGCCGACCAAAGGTCGGCATTCATAGGCGCCGCGCCGGTAGGGTTGGCTCCCAATCAACCGCCGTCAACGTATCAACGTTCGGTTACGCATGACCCAAATCGAGACCAATTGACGGCCAACGGCCGTCCCTGCGTTTCCAATGGCAACGACACACCGTCAAAAGGTGGGTCGGGGTGTGTTTGTGGGGGTGTAGAAAACATGGATGTTTTCTACAAGCCTCCATGGGTGAAGGCGCACTGCTTGCGAGGCACTGCCTCGCGTGCGACTGAACGCCCAGCCGCTGGCGGCTGGGCCGGGCCCCGGAGGGGGATTCACGGCGTCCCCCACGAACCCGCCCCGACCCGCCTAAGCCAGAGATCGCATCAGCCACTGGCTGTTCGCCCAAATGCATGAAGCCGGGCAACGCCCGGCGCCAGGCGAACAATCGCAATCACGACAGCCACGCAGGGCGTGGCTCTACGTCGTTGTGTGCAATCGGACAGGTAATGATCCATCGCGCGGTTGCGGATTACCCACGCAAACCCCGGAAACGAAAAAACCCGCTTTCGCGGGTTTGATCATTTACTGAGTCATGGTGCCCAGGAGAGGACTCGAACCTCCACGA
>NZ_JAGGRL010000001.1:478308-596516 GCF_018612915.1 Stenotrophomonas sp. ISL-67
CCACCTGGGCGACTCAGGAGGAGAATTCTGCGGGAGAACCGTGAATGTGTCAACCGGATGTCGAAGAAAATTTGTTCGCCGGCAGAAACGAAAAAACCCGCTTGCGCGGGTTTGATCATTTACCGAGTCGTGGTGCCCAGAAGAGGACTCGAACCTCCACGAAGTTGCCCCCGCTAGCACCTGAAGCTAGTGCGTCTACCAATTCCGCCACCTGGGCGACTCAGGAGGCGAATTATGCGGAACCCTCCGGGGGCTGTCAATGCATGCTGAAGCGCCGATTGGCATACTCGCCCCACACCGACTGTCTGGAGTTTCCATGGCTCTGCCGATCCTGCACGCCCACCCGCTGTCGTCGTGCTGCCAGAAGGTGCTGATCGCCGCCCGTGTGCTTGGCGTCGCCCTTGACGAGCGCCTGCTCAACCTCGGCGACCCGGCCGAGCGGGAGATGCTCCAGGCCCTGTCGCCGGCCGAGAAAATGCCGGTGCTGGTCGACCAGGGCCGGGCGGTGGCCGAGACCAGCATCATCATCGAGTACCTGCAGCAGCACCTGGCCGGAGGCCCGCGCCTGATTCCGACCGATGCCGATGCGGCGCTGGCCGTGCGGTTCTGGGACCGGTTCTCCGACTTCTATGTCATGACGCCGATGCAGGCGCTGACCGCCGAACTGCTCAAGCCCGAAAGCGGGCGCAGTGGTGATGCTGCAGAGGCGGCCCGGTCACAGCTGTTGAACAGCTACGCAGCGATGAACCGCCAGTTGGAGGACCGGACGTGGCTGGCAGGCGAGGGATTCAGCATGGCCGATTGTGCGGCGGCGCCCGCGCTGTTCTATGCGGTGGCTTATGTGCCGATTCCGGAAAAGGACGTCCACCTGCTCGCTTACGTCGCGCGGTTGATGGCGCATCCGGCGGTGGCGGCCGTCGTGGACGCGGCGCGGCCGTGGTTCAAGTATTTCCCGGGACGGGCGGGGTTGTCGGCCCGGTTTTACCTGCCCGAGGCCTGAAACGAAAAAACCCGCTTGCGCGGGTTTGATCATGTACCGAGTCGTGGTGCCCAGGAGAGGACTCGAACCTCCACGAAGTTGCCCCCGCTAGCACCTGAAGCTAGTGCGTCTACCAATTCCGCCACCTGGGCGACTCAGGGGGCGAATTCTGGGCAAGTCCGCGAGGGTTGTCAACGCTTTTGTTAAATTTCTTCACAATCCTGCATGGGCTGCGGTGATGACCGATTCTGCACACCTGCACGCGGTACCATGGGGGTCGATGAAATCAAAGAAACCGACCCGGGGCGCGAAAGCCCCCAAATCCCCGGCGCCCAAGCAGGCTGCCGGTCCGTCGGGCAAGCCCCGCGCTGCTGCCAAGTCCGGCAAGCTGCCGCCCTGGATGCCCGAGTCGATGAGCACCCCCGTGCCGCCCCGTGGCGGCAAACGATCCGGCCCGCAGCCGGACGGCCCGCCGATTCCCACCCGTCGCAACCCCCGCCCGAGCGCGGCGGTTGGCAGCGTGGAAGACCCCTTTGCCGCGCGTGAAGCTGAACGCTATGCCCAGCCGATCGCCAGCCGCGAGGCGATCCTGCAACTGCTGGACCGTTGCGATGGCCCGCAGACCGCCGAGGAAATCGGTATCCAGCTCGGCCTGACCGAGCCGGACCGCGCCGATGCGCTGGGCAAGCGCCTGGGCGCCATGGTGCGCGATGGCCAGCTGGTGCAGAACCGCCGCGGCGGCTTCGCCCCGGTGCAGGCCACCAACCTGATCACCGGCGTGGTGATTGCCAACCCGGAAGGGTTCGGCTTCCTGCGCCCGGTGGACGGCGGCGGCGACGACCTGTTCCTGCCCCCATATGAAATGCGCAAGGTGATGCACGGCGACCGCGTGCTGGCCAACGTGACCGGCATCGACCGCCGTGGCCGCCGCGAAGGCAGCATCGCGCGGGTGCTCGAGCGCGGCATGACCCGCCTGATCGGGCGTTTCAGCGTCGAGTTCGGCATCAATTACGTGGTGCCCGACGACAAGCGCATCCAGCGCAACGTGCAGGTTCCGCCGGACCAGACCGGCGATGCCCGCGATGGGCAGCTGGTGGTGTGCGAACTGACCCAGGCCCCGGATACCCGCCGCCCGCCGATCGGTCGCATCATCGCGGTGCTGGGCGACAAGCTCACCGCCTCGCTGATCGTGGAAACGGCGATCCACGGCCATGAGCTGCCGTTTGAATTCCCGCAGGCCGTGCTGGACGAAGCCGCATCGGTCCCGATGCAGGTGGAGCCGACGATGGTCGGCGACCGTGTCGACCTGCGCAGCACGCCGCTGGTCACCATCGACGGTGAAGACGCCAAGGACTTCGACGACGCCGTCTACTGCGAACCCAACGCCGAAGGCTTCCGCCTGGTGGTGGCCATCGCCGACGTCTCCAACTACGTCCGTCCCGGCACGCCGCTGGACGATGAAGCCCAGAAGCGCGCCACCTCGGTGTACTTCCCGGGCTTCGTGGTGCCGATGCTGCCGGAGACGCTGTCCAACGGCATCTGCTCGCTGATGCCCAAGGTCGACCGCATGTGCTTCGTCTGCGACATGCAGGTCAACCGCGAGGGCGAAGTGATCCATTCGCGCTTCTACGAGGCGGTGATGAATTCGCATGCGCGCCTGACCTACACCCAGGTGTGGCAGGCAGTGGGCGAGAACGACCCGGCCGCGCGCAACGCCATCGGTGCGCTGTTGCCGCAGGTCGAACGCCTGCACCAGCTGTACAAGGTACTGGCCAAGGCGCGCACCCGCCGGGGTGCGATCGAGTTCGAATCCTCCGAAGTGCGCTTCGTGCTCGACAATACCGGCGAGGTCACCCAGGCCGGCATGCTGGTGCGCAACGATGCGCACAAGCTGATCGAGGAATGCATGATCGCAGCCAACGTGCAGGCTGCACGTTACCTGCTGCACAAGGGCGTGCCGGCGCCGTTCCGCGACCACGCCAAGCCGCCGGAATCGAAGTTCGAGGACCTGCTGGAATTCCTGAAGGAGTTCAAGCTCAGCCTGCCGCCGTGGTCGAAGGTGCAACCGGGCGATTACACCAAGCTGCTGAAGAAGGTGCGGGAGCGTCCGGATTCGGCGTTGATCGAATCGGTGCTGCTGCGCAGCCAGAGCCTGGCGGTGTACGGGCCGGACAACCAGGGTCATTTCGGCCTGGCGCTGGATGCGTACGCGCATTTCACCTCGCCGATCCGCCGGTATCCCGACCTGCTGGTGCACCGTGCCATCAAGCACGGGCTGAGCGGCAAGCCGCTGGAGAAGTTCACCTATTCCCAGCGCGAAATGGCCGCGCTGGCGTTGCAGTGTTCCGAACGCGAGCGTCGTGCCGACGAGGCCGAGCGCGAAGTGGACGAGCGCTACCGCGCGGCGTGGATGGAAAAGCATGTGGGTGGCCAGTTCGACGGCGTGATCAGCGGCGTGACCAGCTTCGGGCTGTTCGTGGAACTGGACGACTCCAAGGTCAACGGCCTGGTCCATGTCACCCAGCTGCCGCACGACTATTACCAGTTCGACGCGACTCGCAAGACGCTGAGCGGCGAGCGCCGTGGCACCAGCTACCGCCTGGGTGATCGGGTGCGGATCCTGGTGCTCAAGGCCAGCATGGAAGAGCGCAAGATCGATTTCCGCCTGGTCCAAGAGAAAGAAGACGAAGAACAGGCCCTGCCGCCGCGCGGGCAGCCGGCCAAGCGGCAGAAGCAGAAATATTGAGGGGAGGCGACCCATGAACCCGGTTCCTGAATTCTCCGGCGGCTGCCAATGCGGCGCGATCCGCTTCCATGTCCGCGGCGCTTTGCCGGACCGCTCGGTCTGCCACTGCCGGATGTGCCAGAAGGCCTTCGGCGCCTACTACGCGCCGCTGGTATCGGTGCGCGGCGCCGATTTCCAATGGACCCGGGGCGAGCCGCGCCGGTTCCAGTCTTCCAATCACTTCCGCCGTGGGTTCTGCGCCGACTGCGGCACCCCGCTGACCTACGAAGGTGAGGACGGCATGGCGGTGGCGGCCGGCGCGTTCGACCAGCCTGAGCGGCTGCCGCCGACCCTGCAGTACGGCACCGAGTCCAAGCTGCCGTTCGTGGACCAGTTGGGCGCGCTGGACGTGATCCTGCAGGAAGACGACCCCGACGCCGAGCGCCTGCGCAGCCTGGTCTCCCACCAGCATCCGGACCGCGATACCGCGCGCTGGCCCAGCCGGTAGAGCCGGGCTCTGCCCGGCTGCCTCCCGACGCCGGGCTCCGCCCGGCTGCCCCCCACGGCGGGCAGGGCCGCCGCCGATGCTCTACCATTACCACCCCCTGTACCGGTCCCGCCCCCGCAATGAGCAAGCAAAGCCAGTGGATCGTCGGCGTCAACGCCGTCGCCTCCTCGATCGAGAACGATGCCGAGAACGTCCGCGAAGTGCTCATCGAGGCGAGCGCGAAGAACCCGCGGCTGACCGAAATCGAGGAAAACGCACGCCGTAAGGGCATTGACGTCCGCAAGGTCAACACCCAGGCGCTGGACGGCGTGGGCGGTTCGGTGCGCCACCAGGGCGTGGCCGCCCGCTACCAGGCGGCGCGCACCTGGGGTGAGAACGAGCTGGAGGGCCTGGTCGAGGCCGCCGAGGGCAAGGCCCTGCTGTTGATCCTGGACGAGGTTCAGGACCCGCACAACCTGGGTGCCTGCCTGCGCAGTGCCGCGGCTGCCGGTGCCACCGCGGTGATCATTCCCAAGGACAAGTCGGCCACGGTCAATGCCACCGTGCGCAAGACCTCGGCCGGCGCCGCCGATCGCATTCCGGTGGTAGCGGTGACCAACCTGTCGCGCTGCCTGAAGGACCTGCAGAAGCAGGGCGTGTGGATCTACGGGCTGGCTGGTGAAGCCACCGATTCGCTGTACTCGATCGACCTGAAGGGCAACGTGGCGCTGGTGCTGGGCGGCGAAGCCGACGGCATGCGCCGCCTGACCCGCGAAAACTGCGACGGCCTGGTCAAGATCCCGATGCCGGGCGACATCGAGAGCCTGAACGTTTCGGTGGCGGCAGGCGTCGCGCTGTTTGAAGCCGTCCGCCAGCGCGGCTGACAGGCGGTAGCGCCGGCCGTTGGCCGGCCTACGCGGTGCTGACCAACGTTCATGAGGGCCGGCCAACGGCCGGCGTTACCCGCGCCAACGCACCTACGACGCGTTGGCGCTTCCCCCAATGCCTTGAACAACGTCACATCGTTGACCAGCTGCTTCTGCTTCACCGACGCCAGCGACAGCTCGGCATCGCGGCGGGTCTGCTGTGCTTCCAGCCAGGTGCGCAGGTCGGTGGCGCCGACGCGGTAGCGCACTTCGTACATGCGTTCGATTTCCACCGCTTCGTCATACGACGCCTGCGAGGCCGCCACCTGCGTGGCGAACTGGGTGCGGGCCGACAGCGCGTTGTCCACCTCCGACAGCGCCGTGTACAGCGTGCGCCGGAACGTGTTCGCCGCGATCTGGTAATCGGTGCCGGCGATCTGCGTATCCAGCTGCGCCTGGCGGATGTTGAGGAACGGCAGCGACAGCCCCGCGCCCAGTGATGCCACCGGGTTTTTCAGCACATCCGACAGCGTGGTCGCGCCACTGCTGACGCCACCGGTCAGGCTCAACGCCGGGTAATAGCTCGTGGCGGTGACCTTGATGTTCTTCAGGCTGTTGCGCAGGCGCAGTTCGGCTGCACGCAGGTCCGGGCGCCGGCCGAGCAGGTCGGCGGGCAGGCCTTCGGCGATGGCCGGGCTGCCGGCGATATCCAGCGCCTGCGGTTCATCGGCCTGCGGCCACGGCTGGCCATCGAGCAGCACGGTCAACGCGTTGCGGCTGGCCACGCGCTGCTGCTCCAGCGCGCTCTGCGCGGCGCGCTGTGCTTCCAGTTGCTGGGTGGCCTGGCGTACTTCCAGCCGCGATACGGCACCGGCAGTGAAGCGGGCCTGCACCAGTTCCTGGGTGCGCTGCAGGCGCGCGAGATTCGCGTCGCCCGCGGCAATCGACTGGTTGAGGTACGCCAGCGTCCAATACTGGGTGGCCACGTCGCCGATCACCAGCAATGCGGTGTTCTGCAGGTCTTCCTCGCTGGCCTGGGCTTCCCACTGGGCGATGTCGCGCTGTGCGCGCAGGCGGCCCCACAGGTCGACCTCCCACTGCAGCGACACACCGGCCGAGCTGCTCCGGTTCCAGTCGGCGCTCTGGTCAACGGCGCGGTTGCCGCTGCTGCTGATACTGCCTGACGGCTGCGGCCACAGCGCGTTGTCGCTCAACCCGGCCTGCAGCCGTGCCCGCTGCACGGCCAGCCCGGCCGAGGCCAGGTCGGTGTTGGCCTGCAGGGCGCGCGCGATCACCCGGTCCAGCCGAGGGTCGCCGAAGCCGGTCCACCAGGCGTCGTCGCGTACATCGGTGCGCAGCGTAGACGGTGCGTAGGAAGCCTCGGTCGGCGCGTTGCGCTGCGCGTCGCCACGACCATACACGGCCGGTACGCTGGGCGGGTCGACCTTGTACTGGCCGGTGCTGACGCAGGCCGACAGCAGCAGGGCGGTGCCGCAGGCCAGCGCCAACGGGCGCACGGCCGGAACAAACGGGAACAGGGTTGGAATCTTCATTCGCGCGCCAGCGCCTCCACGGGATCGAGTTGGGCCGCATTGCGTGCCGGAAGGAAGCCGAACGCCACGCCGATCAGGCTCGAGCACGCGAACGCGGCCACGATCGAGGCAGTGGAGAACAGCATCTTGAAATCGGGGGCGAAGGTGTCGAACACCCAGCCCACCACCAGCGACAGGCCCACGCCGAGCAGGCCGCCGAGCAGGCAGACCAGCACCGCTTCGATCAGGAACTGCTGGCGGATGTCGCTCTGCCGCGCGCCCACCGCCATGCGCACGCCGATCTCGCGGGTGCGCTCGGTGACCGACACCAGCATGATGTTCATCACCCCGATCCCGCCCACCAGCAGTGCGATGGCGGCGATGGCACTGATCAGCAGGGTCATCGTGCGCGTGGTCTGCTCGATGGTGTCGCGGATCTCGGCGCTGTTGCTGAGGAAGAAATCCTCGGTGCCGTGGCGCATGATCAGCAGCTTGGAGATGGCAGCCTGCGCCGCATCCATCGGGGTGCCATCGTCCACCCGCACGGTGATGCTGGACACGTAGCTCTGGCCCAGCATGCGCGACATCACGGTGGTGTAAGGCACCCAGATCGACAGGCTGGTGCTGCTGCCAAAGCCCATGCTCTGGCGCTGGGCCACGCCGATCACGCGGACCGGCACGTTGCCGAGCAGGATCACCTGGCCGACCGGGTCGGCGCCATTGGGGAAGAACTGGCTGCGGGTGTTCTCATCGATCACCGCTACCTGTGCCAGCCCCTTCACCGCATCGGCATCGAAGAAGTTGCCGGCGCTCAGGGTCACGCCCTTGACCCGGAAGAACTGTTCGCCCACGCCGCTGACCTGGGCGGTGGCCGACTGGTTGCGATAGCGCGCGGTAGCCGACGAGGACACGCTGGGGGTGACGCTGTCGATGTAGCTCTGCCGCGACAGCGCGTCGGCATCGGTGGCCTTGAGCGTCTGCACCCGCGCCGAGCGCATGTCACCGAAACCGCGGCCGGGGTAGACGTCGATGGTGTTGGTGCCCAGCGCGCTGATGTTCTGCAGGATCTGCTGCTGCGAACCATTGCCCATCGCCACCACCGACACCACCGAGGCGATGCCGATGATGATGCCCAGCATGGTCAGGAACGTGCGCAGGCGGTGCGCGTTCATTGCCAGCAGCGCCATCCGGAAGGCTTCGGTGAAGCGGTCGCGTGCGGCGCGCCAGCTGTGGCCCTTGGCGGCGGCCACGGTCGGGGTGCGCTGGGCACGGTAGCTCGGTGCCTTGGCGTTGACGCGGTCGGCGATGATCTCGCCGTCGCGGATCTCGATGATGCGCTGGGCGTGTTCGGCCACCGACATGTCGTGGGTGACGATGATGATGGTGTGGCCTTCGGCATGCAGTTCGCCGAGGATGCCCATGACTTCCTCGCCGGACTTTGTATCCAGCGCCCCGGTCGGCTCGTCGGCCAGGATCACCTCGCCACCGTTCATCAACGCCCGCGCGATCGACACCCGCTGCTGCTGGCCACCGGACAGCTGGCCCGGCTTGTGCCGCATGCGGTCGCCCAGGCCCAGCCGCTGCAGCAGCTGTTCGGCGCGCGCGCTGCGCACCGGTGCCGGGCTGCCGGCGTATACCGAGGGCACTTCCACGTTGCCGCGTGCGTCCAGGTCACCGAGCAGGTGGTAGCGCTGGAAGATGAAGCCGAAATGCTCGCGGCGCAGTTCGGCCAGCTCGTCGGGCAGCATGCTGCCGGTCTCGCGGCCGGCCACCTGGTAGCTGCCGCGGCTGGGGCGGTCCAGGCAGCCGAGGATGTTCATCAGCGTTGACTTGCCCGAGCCTGACTGGCCGACGATGGCCACCATCTCACCGGCGGCGATGTCCAGGTTGACGTCGCGCAGAACTGCGATGGTCTCGTCGCCGGCCGGGAATTCGCGGCGCAGGTCGCGCAGCCGCAGCAGCGGCGTGCCCGTGTTGGCGGTCTTCATCGACGCGGCCCCATGCCCTGGCCGCCCATGCGCATCTGCGCACCGCCACGGTTGCCGCTGCCGGTGGCGGCCGGGGTGGCGCTGCCTTCGCCGACCACCACCTTCTCGCCTTCCTGCAGGCCCGACAGCACTTCCACGCTGGAGCCGGTGTTGATGCCGATCCTGACCTTGCGCGGCTGCGGCATGCCATCGGCATCGGCCACGCGCACGAGGTACTGGCCATCGCGTGCCTTTGGGCCCAGCGCCACCGACGGAATGATCAGTACGCCCTTGGCCTGCTTGAGCATCACCGAGACCTGCGCGGTCATGTCGATGCGCAGCGTGCCGTCCGGATTTTCCACGTCGAACAGCGCGTTGTAGTACACCGCCGAACTGGAGCTGGAGCTGGACGAACTGGAACTGCTGGCGCTGTCGCTGGCGATCGACGACGGCGCCGGGTTGATCTGGCGCAGGGTGGCGTGGTACTTGCGATCCGGGTCGCCCAGTGTGGTGAAGTACACCGGCATGCCGGCCTTGATCTTGACCACGTCGGCTTCGGACACTTCGGCATTCACCGTCACCAGGTCCAGCCGCGCCAGCATTACGATGGTGGGTGCGGTCTGGTTGGCGTTGACGGTGCGGCCTTCTTCGGCGACCACCGCGACCACGGTGCCGTCCATCGGCGCGGTGATCCGGGTGTAGGCCAGGTTGGCATTGGCCGTGCCCAGCTCGGTCTGGCGGCCCTGGATCTGCGCGTCGTAGGCCTTGACCTGCGCACGGGCGGTCTTGAGCGCGGCCTCGGCGGTGTCGAATTCGGCGCGCGATGTCGCCTCGGCGGCCAGCATTTCCTGCTGGCGCGCGAACTCCAGTTCGGCCTGGCGCAGGGTGGCCTGCTGCACCGCGCGCTGGGCAATGACCTGGTCCAGTGACGCCTGCGCGTTGAGCACGGCATTGCGCTGGGTGGTGGCGTCGATCTCGGCGATCAGGTCGCCCTGCTTTACGGTATCGCCCAGCTGCACCTTCAGCGACTTGATCTGGCCCGAGGCCTGTGCGCCAACGCTGACCAGTTTGTAGGCATCGATCACCCCGGTGGCTTCCACCGTCTGCTCCAGGTCGCCGCGGGTGACCGGGCTGGTGGCGAGGGTGGGGGCGCTCGGCTTGCGCAGGCTCCATGCGACAATGCCGGCGACCAGCACGGCCAGGGCGATCACAAGCAGCACGCGGCCGCGGCGGGTGGTAGGCAGGCGGGACTTCACGATGATCGTCAACTCGACAGGCCGGCGTGCGGCGTTGTCAGCATTGTGAAGAGCGCTTGGGGTGGGCTCAACGCTCGCCGTGTAACACCACGTAACCGCGCCACGATTCTGCGTGTCCATCTGTATCGTGCGCGGTGCCTGAAACATGCGTACGCAAACCAGAGGATGCGGTTCAGCTCCCGACAGGGGATCATCGCCGCATGGAGATCACCACTACGATGCAACGCCTGCTGATCGTCGATGACGACAACGACATCCGCCAGCTGCTGGCCGAACAGCTCGGCCGCGCCGGCTACCAGGTCAGTACCGCCAGCGATGGCCAGGGCATGCGCCAGGTGCTGGAGCGCGAGCACGTGGACCTGATCGTGCTCGACCTCAACCTGCCGCGCGAGGATGGCCTGACCCTGTGCCGCGACCTGCGCGCACGGTCGAGCACGCCGGTGATCATGCTCACCGCACGCAGCGAACCGATCGACCGCGTGCTGGGCCTGGAGATGGGCGCCGACGATTACCTGGGCAAGCCGTTCGAACCGCGCGAGCTGCTGGCGCGCATCCGCAATGTGCTGCGCCGGACCGAAGCGCTGCCGGCCAACCTGGAACCGCTGGCGATTCGTCGCGCCCGATTCTCGCACTGGGTCTTCGACCTCGAGCACCGCCACCTGGTGGACCCGGATGGCCGCGTGGTGGTGCTGTCCGGGGCCGAGTTCCGGTTGCTGCGGGTGTTCGTCGGCCACGCCAACAAGGTGCTCTCGCGCGAACAACTGGTGTCGCTGAGCAGTGGGCGCAGCTACGAATCGCAGGACCGCGCGATCGACCTGCAGGTCAGCCGGCTGCGCAACAAGCTGGCCGATGACGGCGGCAGCGATGGCCTGATCAAGACCGTGCGCAATGAAGGCTACGTGCTGGCCACGGCGGTCACGCTGGAATGATGCGCCTGCGCCGCTTCTTCGCCTCGATGGTCGGGCGCCTGTTCGTGATCCTGCTGCTGGGCATGAGCGTGGCCGCCATCGGTGCGACCATGCTGGCCAGCGCCAAGCGCCAGCAGGAATTCGAGCGGCAGAACCTCAACCGCATCGCCGATCGCCTGCAGGGCTTCGTCAACATGCTCGATGGCGATCCCGAGCTGCGCGACCGGCTGCTGACGGTGGGTGGGCCGGCAGTGCGCAGCCTGCCTGAAGGCGCACGGCTGGGCCGCGAGGATTCGGCCATGATGGGCGTGCTCGACGACCGCCAGGGTCCGGTGGCGCACGCCACCGTGCATTTCACCTCGTTCCGTTCGTGCCTGCCCAAAGCCCAGGAACTGCTGCCGCCACCGCCCCCGCCGCAGCAGCGGCGCCGGCCTCCGCACGAACGCGACCCGACCTTCATTCCGCCCAAGTGCCGTGCCGTGCAGGTGCCGCTCAGCGACGGCAAGGTGCTGTCACTGGCGCTGGAATCGCCGGCCATTGCCCATAACGGCATCCTGGCCGTCGACCCGCTGTTCCTGACCCTGCTGGTGCTGGCCATCGGTGCGCTTGCCTACGTGGTGGCGCGCATGGCCAGCGCGCCGCTGCAGCGGTTGGCCTCGGCCGCCGCCGAGCTGGGCGACGACCTGCAGCGGGCGCCGTTGCCGGTGACCGGGCCGCTGGAAGTACGCCGCGCCGCCGAGGCCTTCAATGCCATGCAGAAGCGCCTGCAACGCACCCTGGGCGAGCGCACCCAGATGCTGGCGGCGATCACCCATGACCTGCAGACGCCGGTGACGCGGCTGCGCCTGCGGCTGGAGAATGTCAGTGACGAGGCCCTGCGCGAACGCCTCGTTGGCGACCTGGGGGCGATGCAGGCGCTGATCCGCGAGGGCCTGGAGCTGGCGCGCAGCGCCGAGAGCGCCGAGCCACGAGCCGCGCTGGACCTGGATTCGCTGCTGGAGAGCATCGTCGAAGACGCGGTCGAGGCCGGCGCCGACGCCCGTTTCGACCAGGCCAGCGGCGCGGTGCTGATGCTGCGCCCGCTGGCGATGCACCGGCTGTTCTCGAACCTGGTTGACAACGCGATCAGCTACGGCGGCACCGCCCAGGTGCGGGTCGAGCAGGGCGGGGAGGGGGTGCTGGTGCGGGTGCGCGACAGCGGCCCGGGCCTGGCCGAAGACGAACTGGAAACCGTGTTCGACCCCTTCGTGCGCCTGGAAACCTCGCGCTCGCGCGCCACCGGCGGGGCAGGGCTGGGCCTGACCATCGCCCGCGCGCTTGCCGAAAAGGACGGTGCCACCCTGCACCTGCGCAACCATCCACAGGGCGGGCTGGAGGCGATCGTGCACTGGCCGGCGCCGCCGCGCCCACCGGCCAACCGCGCCAGCTGAGCGTGCAGAGGCAAACCGGCGTGGATTTGCCTACTATGGGCATCCCCCGCCAGTCTTTGCCGCATGAGTGCGCCCGAACTGGCCGGCTTCCCTTCCAGCTCCCCGCCGGATCCCTACGGATGAGGCAGGGGGGAGGCTGGAACCGGTGGCGGCCGGTACAAGCAGCAGTGACCTTTCAGCGCCTGTGCCTGGCGCTGGTCTGGCTGTGCCTGTTGTCCGGGCTGCCGGCGACGGCAGCCGCCCAGGAGGGCCCGCCGCCGCTGCGCGACTACGCCATCGACGTGTGGACCTCGCGCAACGGCCTGCCGCACAACTCGCTGCGCGACATCGCGCAGACGCCGGAGGGCCACCTGTGGTTCGCCACCTGGGAAGGGCTGGTGCGCTACAACGGCCTGGACTTCACCGTGTTCGATCGCAGCACCGATCCGGGCCTGCGCGACAACGGCGTGGGCGCGCTGTTCGTCGACCGCGATGGCGGGCTGTGGATCAGCGATTCGCGCGGCAACGTGACCCGGCGCAGCGCCGATGGCCGCTGGCGGGTGTTCGTACACCAGCCCCCTGCGCCGCAGGTGCTGATCCAGGCCATGCAGATGGACAGCCATGGCCGGCTCTGGCTGCTGTACGAAGGCAACGGGATCGGCAGCGTGACCCGCGAGGGGCATTTCGACTATCACAAACCACCGGCTGACGTGCCGATGGCGATGAGCTTCACCAAGCTGGTGGTGGATGCGCAGGACCGGGTCTGGGTCGGCACGCTCGATGGCCTGGTGGTGCGTGGCACCGATGGCGTGCTGCGCCGCGCGCCGGAGAGCTACGGGCTCGGTCGCGGGCTGGTATGGCCGTACCGCGCGCCCGACGGCGTGCTGTGGATCGTCGCCGGCGAGCGCATCTACCGCATGCAGGATGGCGTGCCGCAGCTGCAGCACCGGCTGACGCCGGGCATGCACATCACCTCGATGCTGCAGGACCGCCACGGCGACCTGTGGCTGGGCACCGAGAACCAGGGCCTGCTGCGGCTGTCGCGGCACGGGCTGGAGCGCCTGCCGGCCGGGCTGTCGTTGCCGGGCGGGCGGGTCGTCAGCCTGCGCGAGGACGCCGAAGGCAGCATCTGGGTAGGGGCAAACGGCGGCCTGTACCGTCTGCGCGAAACGCTGTTCAGCAGTTTCACCGAGCGTGACGGGCTCAGCGGCGATTACGTGCGCACCGTGCTGGAAGACCGCGAGCGCCAACTGTGGGTCGGCAGCGCCCGCGGCCTGGACCGGCGCGACGCGCAGGGCGTGTTCCACCCGGTGCCGCTGCGCAACCGCGGCGGCAAGACGCCCTCGGTGCTGAGCCTGGCCCAGGACCATGCGGGTGGGCTGTGGGTGGGCACCTTTGGCGATGGCATCCTGCACCTGGACGGGCAGGGCCGCATGCTGCGCAGCTACGGCACCGAGGACGGCCTGCCCGGCGGAAACATCCGCGCGATGAGCGTCGACCGCGCTGGCGCGGTGTGGGCCGGCACCCAGAAGGGCGTGGCCCGGCTGGATGCCGACGGGGTGACCGTGCCCACCGTGCCGGGCATGCCGACCGGCCTGGTCACCGCCTTGGCCCACGACGCCGAAGGCGATCTGTGGGTGGGCACCATCGAAGGCATCCGGGTGCTGCGCGGCGACCACGTGCAGCGCATCGACCTGGCATCGTTGGGCGGTGGCCGCAGCGTGTTCGGGTTCCAGCAGATCGGCGATGCGATGTGGATCAGCAGCGACCGCGGGCTGTACCGCTACCAGGACGGCACGCTGTCACGGGTGGGGCTGGAGCAGGGCATGCCGGTCGATACGGTGTTCCAGCTGGTCCCTGACCGCATCGGCAATGTCTGGATCAGCAGCAACCGCGGCGTGCTGCGCACCGACATGGACATGCTCAACGACGTGGCCGACGGACGCACGCGGCGGATCGAGGTCGAGCATTACAACGAAATCGACGGCATGGCCAATTCGCAGGCCAACGGCAGTTCCGGTCCGTCGGCGATCCTGCGCCAGGACGGCACGTTCTGGGTGGTGACGGCCGGTGGCCTGAGCACGGTCGACCCCCTGCGGCTGCAGCGCTTCCGCGAACGCCTGGCCCCACCCGCAGCGATCGAAACCGTGCTGGTGGATGGCGTGCCGCTGCACTGGCAGGGCGCCAACCACAACACGCTGACCGGCGGGCGCCGGCTCAGCATCAGCTACGTGGGCCTGAGTTACCTGATGTCCGAGCGGATCCGCTACCGCACCCGCCTGGACGGGCTGGACAGCGCCTGGATCGAGCGCGGCCAGCAGCGCAACGTGGAGTTCGTCGGGTTGCCCCCCGGCAACTACACCCTGCACGTGTCCGCCGCGCACCCGGGGGGCGCCTGGGGCGACAGCGAAGCGGTGTGGTCGTTCACCGTCGAGCCGTTCCTGTGGCAGCGGCGCAGCGCGCAGTTCATGTGCGGCCTGCTGCTGCTGGCCGGGCTGGTGGCGTTGTACCGCTACCTGATCAAGCGCTACAAGGCCAGCAACGTGCGCCTGGCGCGCAAGGTCGATGCCGCCACCCGCGACCTCAAGGCGCAGACCGCCAGCCTGCAGGCGTTGAACGAAGAAAAGACCCGGCTGGCCGAACGGTTGGCGGTGCAGGCCGAGCAGTTCGAGCGGCAGGCGCGCGAGGACGCGCTGACCGGGCTGCCCAACCGCCGCGCGTTCGACGAAGCGCTGGCGCGTGACTTCGCCCGCTCGCAGCGCAGCGGCCACCCACTGTGCCTGGTGGTGCTGGACATCGACCACTTCAAGGAAGTCAACGACCGGCACAGCCACAGCGTGGGCGACATCGTGCTGACCCAGGTGGCGCGGGTGATCGCGTTGGCCTGCCGCGATTCGGACATGCCCGCACGGACCGGCGGCGAGGAGTTCACGCTGCTGCTCAACGACACCCGCCTGGCCGAAGCGGCGCAGGTCTGCGCGCGCCTGCGCGGGCTGTTCCACGACCATCCGGACTGGGCCGGCGTGCCCGGCCTGCAGGTCACCTTCAGCGCCGGCCTGGTCGAACTGGATCCGGCCGACCGTACCCCGATGCTGCTCTACCAGCGCGCCGACCGCGCCCTGTACCGCGCCAAGAGCGAAGGCCGCGACCGCACCGCGATTGGTTGATCAGGGGCGTGGCCAGGCGTTGGCGATCTTGCAGAACAGCTTGGCCGTCTGCTCGGTGTCATACACCGCGCTGTGCGCTTCATCGGCATCCCATCCCAGCCCTGCGGCCGTCGCCGCACGCGCCAGCACGGTCTGCCCATAGGCGATACCGGCCATGGTCACCGTGTCGAACACGCTGAAGGGGTGGAACGGGTTGCGTTTGTGCCCGACCCGGTTCACTGCGGCATTGATGAAGCCCAGGTCGAAGTGCGCGTTATGGCCGACCAGGATCGCGCGCTGGCAGCCGTACTTCTTCACTGCCGCGCGCACCGGCGCGAAGATGTGGTCCAGCGCATCCCTTTCCGCCTTGGCCAGCCGGAACGGGTGGTCGAGGATGATGCCGGTGATCTCCAGCGACTTCGGGTCGATCTCCAGCCCTTCGGCGGGCACCACGTGGGCGCTGGCGGTCTGCCCCGGATAGAGCAGGCCGTTGTCATCCATTTCGATCGGCACGGCCGCGATCTCCAGCAGCGCGTGGCGCTGGCTGTCGAAGCCGCCTGTTTCCACATCCACCACCACCGGCAGGAAGCCACGGAAGCGGGTTGCCATCATGCGCTGGGCGGCAGAGGGCACGTCTTCAGCGGCCACCGGCGCGCCGGCGGTCTGGGGGAGGTCTTGAGTCATCGATGGAGTTTAGCAGAGCGACCTGACCGTCCCGTGGCGCCGCTGCCAGACCGCCACGCCGAGCAACGTTGCGCCCAGCACGGCCAACGCCAATGCCGGGGCCGGCAGCAGCCAGCCCAACGGCCACGCCGTGGCCAGTGCCAGCCCACCCCACGCCAGGGCGTCGGCATGCCCACGCGGTGCCCGGGCCAGGCAGGCATCCACGCTCAGCCGGCCCGCCCCCTGCAGCAGCAGGGGCAGCAGCATGGCCACGAACAGCAGTGGCAGTTTGAAGTTGCCCTGGCCCTGATCGCTGATCACATAGCCCTGCGCCAGCCCGGCAAGGGAGTCCCAGTGCGCCGGCCAATGCACCGCTGCGGTGGCAACCACGGTCAGCCCGATCAGCAGCGCCGCGGTGGCGCGGGTGGCGATGCCGAGCAGCAGGCAGGCGCCACCGACCAGCTCGAGCCAGGTCGCCGCCTGCCAGTTGAACCCGGCCGGCAGCCAGCGCAGCGGCAGCGGGAAGTACGCCTGCACGTTCTCGAACCAGTTCACCCCGCGCCACTTTTCCAGGCCCGATTCCAGGTATTCCCAGGCCATCAGCAGGCGAAGTCCCAGCGGTGCCAGCCACGTGCCCAGGCCATCGAGGCGGTCGTGGAAGGGGGAACGGGTGAAGAAGGGCAGGCGCATCGGCGGATCCATTACAGCGAAAGGTCCTTTGAAGAGGATCGATGCGCCGTGAACGATGCGTTTGGCGTTGGCGACGTTCAGCCACCAGCAGGCCGCGCAGCCGGGCCGATCACCCCTGACGCCAGTAGTTGGGCCAGCAGTGCGCGCCCGGGCGCTTCCAGCGCGACAGGGTCCAGGCCGTGGTCGTCGGCCAGTTGCCGGAGATGCGTGGCGCCACTGCGCGGCGGCGCTGCCTCCAGCTGGGTCAGCAGCTGCCACGCCAGTGGACTGAGCTGCGAGAACACGATGCGGCCATCGGCCACCCGGCGCGCCAGCAGGAAGGTCGGTTCGGGCGGCGCGGTGGTGGGTTGGAACGCAACGCCGATCTGCTGCACCGGCCAGTGGTAGGCCAGCGGCCAGGCCAGTGGGGAACGCTGCAGCCGTGACTGCCAGGGGTCCACGTCCGTGCCGCACGCACGCAGGGGGTGCGCGTCGCGCGACTGCAACGCCAGTTCCACCCATTCGTAGTGCGCCAGCTCGGCCAGGAACGGGCGCGGCAGCGCGTCCTGCAACTGCAGCCATTCAACGAACTCGGCGGCAACCTCGGTGAACAACGGCGAGGCGCAGCGGTGCTCGATGAAATAGCGCCTGCACACGGCGTCCCACTCCTCTTTCTCCAGCAGCTGCAGCAGAACGGGAAAACTGCTGCCGAGCAACGCCTGCAGGTTGTTGAACAGCAGGTCGCGGTAGATCTGCACGCGGCGGGCTTCCAGCGCCGCCGGCGCCGGTGCGTGCAGTGGGTCGCGCAGGTGCCGGGTCAGGGCGAACTGCTGGTCGCGCAGTTGCCCACTCATGCGGCCGCTCCGTCCACGCGGCCGGGGCTGCGCAGGATGCTTCGCATCTGTTGCAGTTCGGCGAGCAGTTCGGCATAGGGCGGAATGTTGAAGTCGCGCTCGAGCAGCGCTGGTCGCGGGCCGAAGGTCCTGCAGGCATGCCGGAGCAGTGCCCACACCGGATCGATGACGGCGCTGCCATGGGTGTCGATCTTCAGGTCGTCGGCCTCATCGTAGTGCCCGGCGACATGCAGGCAGACGACGCGTGAGGCAGGCAGGCCATCGATGAAGGCCACCGGATCGTAGCGGTGGTTGATGGCGTTGACGTAGACGTTGTTGACGTCCAGCAGCAGGTCGCAGTCGGCTTCCTGCAGCACCGCCGTGGTGAAGGCAAGCTCGCTCATCGCCGCATGCGGGGTGAGGTAGGTGGACACGTTTTCCACCGCGATGCGGCGGCCCAGGCGGTCCTGCACCTGGGTGATTCGGGCGGCGGTGTGGCGTACCGCTTCGTCGGTGAACGGCAACGGCAGCAGGTCGTACAGATGGCCATCGTCGCTGCAGTAACTCAGGTGTTCGCTGTAGAGCCGGACGTGGTGGGTGTCGAGGAAGCGGCCGACCCGGTCGATGAAGGCCAGGTCCAACGGGGCGCTGCCACCGAGCGAGAGCGACAGCCCATGGCAGGTCAGCGGGTAGCGCGCGCTGAGCCCGCGCAGGTGCTCGCCGAGTACGCCGCCGAGGCCGATCCAGTTTTCCGGCGCGCACTCGAGGAAATCGATATCGCCGGGCGGCGCCTGCTCCAGATCGTCGAGCAGGGCGCGGCGCAGGCCCAGCCCCACCGCCGTTGCAGGCAACGGCGGTGGGGTGGCGCGGGTCACGCCGGTGCGCGGATCAGTGCCCGGCACCGCACTTGCCTTCGCCACACTTGCCCTCGGCGGTCTTCTTGGCGGCAGGCGCAGGCTTGGCCTTGGTCTTGTCGGCCCCGCACTTGCCTTCGCCGCACTTGCCTTCAGCGGCCTTCTTGTCGGCCGCGTGCGGCTTCGCCTTGTCGGCGCCGCACTTGCCTTCGCCGCATTTACCTTCGGCGGCCTTGGCATCGGCCTTGGGCGCGGCCTGTGCGGCGAGTGCGTAGCCTTGGGCCAGGTCGGTCATCGACAGCGCCGAAGCGGTGCCGGCCAGGCCGAGCCCGCCGGCGAGCGCGGCGCAGGCCAGCAGGGAGGCGTGTTTGGTGGACAGGGTCATGCAGAAGCTCCTTGTAATGCCCTTGCAGGGGCAGGGTGTTGCCAGGGGAGCATGCCGGATTGTCGGCACGCGGGGAATATCAGGCCAGGTATTCGCGCGCCATGACGCGGGCACGGTGCAGCCGGGCCTTGATGGTTTCGGGGGTGGTGGAGAGCTGCCCGGCCAGTTCGGCGATCGACAGCCCTTCCAGGTCGCGCAGCAGGATCACTTCGCGGTAGTGGGCGGGCAGCGATTCCAGCGCAGCGGCGCAGTCGCGGCGCAGGTCCAGGTTGTCGCGCTGGGCCGGCGGCAGGATTTCCTCGCGCAGCTCTTCGTGCCGCCACTGGCAGCGTGCACGCTTGAGCCGGTTGCACTCGCGCTTGACGATGCGGAACGCCCATGAGGTGAAGCACTCCACCAGGCGCAGGTCGCACAGCCGCCGCGATACCGTGATCAGGCTTTCCTGCACCGCATCTTCGACGTCATTGATGACGCAGTGGTATTCGGCGTAACGGCGCAGGTGCTGGCGCGAATGACGCAGGACGCGGTCCAGCGCGGCGCGATCGCCGCCATGGGCGGCGGCAAGTTCGTGCGGGCAGAGGTGGTACATGCGGTGGGTGGATCCTGTTCAACGTGGCACAGGATAAGAGCGCGGCCGGAGCGCGAAGGATGCGCGGTACGACGGTTTGAGACAGGAGCGATTCAGTGCCAACAGTTCGCTCACGACACGACGGGACGTTCACGACAATCGGCGACGGCGCGAAGACTGCCCCGAAACGCAGACGCGCCGGGAGGTCCCGGCGCGTCGCAGGGTCATGCCTGTCGCGAATGGATCAACGACCGTTGAGCACCACGTCCGCGATCAGGCCGCTGGCCACCGCAATCAACACATAGCGGTCGTCGACCTTGCGCCATTGCTGGCCCCGCTTGGGCGCATGCAGGCCGTGGCGCTTGTAGTCGCTGACGTAGGCGCCACGGTGGTCCTTGGCCAGGTGGCCACCCCGACGCGGCGGGTCGTGGCGTTCGTGCCCACGCGACGGACCCTGGTTGCGGTCATCGCGCTGGTCATGGCGGTCGCGGTCGTCATGGTGGAGCGGGGCGGCGAACGCCGAACCGGTCGCGGCAAGCAGGGTCAGGGACAGCGTGGCGGCGAGAAGACGTTTCATGGTGTGAACCCTCTGGAGCGGTGGGGGTGGAACGCAGGTCCAGAGTGGGTTTTTTTGGCTGAATAGGCAATTAAAAAGGCCGATACGCGGTATCGGCCTGTAACGGCGTGTAACACGCGGGGGCGCGTGCCTACAGCTGTTCGGTGCTGGTCTCGTCGCGCTTCTCGCGCGGCGGCAGCGCCTGCTCACCGTGCACCAGGAACCACACGTTCTCGGCGATGTTGGTGGCGTGATCGCCCACGCGCTCCAGGTTTTTGGCCATGAACAGCAGGTGCGTGCACGGGGTGATGTTGCGCGGGTCTTCCATCATGTAAGTGAGCAGCTCGCGGAACAGCGCGGTGTACTGCGCGTCCAGGCGGGCATCGTCCTCGCGCAGCGCCAGTGCGGCGGCAGCGTCGTTGTCCCGGTACGCCTCGATGGCACGGCGCACCTGCTGCGCGGCCAACCGGCCCAGCGAGCGCAGGCCCTGGATCTGCGGCAGCGGCGGCACCTTGCTCAGCGCGATCGAGCGTTTGGCCACGTTGGCCGCGTAGTCGCCGATGCGTTCGATGTCGGCCGGAATACGCAGGCCGGCCAGGATCTCGCGCAGGTCGCGCGCCATCGGGCCGCGCAGCGCCAGGCGCATGACGTCATGGCTGATCTGCTGTTCCAGGCTGTCGATGGCCTCATCGTTGGCGATGATGCGCTGGGCGGCGCTGTCGTCGCGGCGTTCGATCACGTCCAGCGCCGCTTCCAGCTGCGCCACGGACATTTCGCCCATGCGCACGATTTCGGCCACCAGCCGCTGCTGTTCTTCGTCGTAGCTCTTGACGATGTGGTCGTTCGGAATGTTCATGATGGTTCCCGTAAAACCGGACACTGCCCGGCTGGATGGTTGCGGTAGAGCCAGGTCCTGCCTGGCTGCAATGCCTGGCGAAACGGTGATAAGACTTACCCGAACCGCCCGGTAATGTAATCCTCGGTCTGCTGCTTGTTCGGCTGCGAGAAGATCACTTCGGTGCGGTCGTGTTCGATCAGGTCGCCCAGGTACATGAAGGCGGTGTAATCGGACACGCGTGCCGCCTGCTGCATGTTGTGGGTCACGATCACGATGGTGTAGTCGTGCTTGAGCTCTTCGACCAGCTGCTCGATGCGGCTGGTGGAGATCGGGTCGAGCGCCGAGGTCGGCTCGTCCAGCAGCAGTACGTCCGGGCGCAGCGCCACGGCGCGGGCGATGCACAGCCGCTGCTGCTGGCCACCGGACAGGCCCAGTGCGCTCTGGTTGAGCTTGTCCTTGACTTCGTCCCAGAGCGCGCCCTGGCGCAGCGCATGTTCGACGCGGTCGTTCATGTCCGCCTTGGACAGCTTTTCGTGGTGGCGGATGCCGTAGGCGACGTTCTCGAAGATGGTCATCGGGAACGGCACCGGCTTCTGGAACACCATGCCGACCTTGCTGCGCAGGCGGTTCATCGGGTACCTGGGCGAGAGGATGTTCTCACCGTCCAGCAGCACTTCGCCGCGCGCCTCCAGTTTCGGGTACAGCGCATAGATGCGGTTGAAGATGCGCAGCAGGGTGGACTTGCCGCAACCGGAGGGGCCGATCAGCGCGGTGACGCGCTTTTCCGGCACTTCCAGGCTGATGTTCTTCAGCGCATGGAACTTGTCGTAGTAGAAGTCCAGCCCACGGGCGGCCAGCTTGATCGGTGCCGGATTGCCCAGCGATTCATGCGAGGCCGGCACCGCGATGCGCTGCATCGGCACGGCATTGGTGAGGTCGTTCATGGCGGTGTCCGCGGAAAGGTCAGTCATGGGAGATACGGTTGCGCAGCAGGATGCCGCGCGCCGAAAGGCTTACCAGCAGCACGAACAGGGTCAGCACCAGGGCGCCTGCCCAGGCCAGCGTCTGCCAGGATTCGTAGGGGCTGCCGGCGAACTGGTTCATCACCACCGGCACGCTCGCCATCGGCTGGAACACGTTGCTGTTCCAGTACTGGTTGCCGAAGGCGGTGAACAGCAGCGGGGCGGTTTCGCCGGAAATGCGGGCCAGGGCGAGCAGGATGCCGGTGACGATGCCGGCGGCGGCGCTGCGGTACAGCACCTGCACGGTGACCTTCCACTGCGGGATGCCCAGCGACAACGCTGCTTCGCGCATCTGCGAAGGCACCAGGCGCAGCATTTCATCGGTGGTGCGTACCACTACCGGCAGCACGATGAAGGACAGTGACAGCGCGCCGGCAAAGGCCGAGAACTGGCCGCCGGTCTGCATCACGTACAGGGTGTAGACGAACAGGCCCAGCACGATCGACGGTGCCGACAGCAGGATGTCGTTGACGAAGCGCACCACGGTGCCGAACCTGCGCGCATTGCCGTACTCGGCCAGCCAGGTGCCGGCCAGCACGCCCAGCGGGGTGCCGATGGCGATGGCCAGTGCGCACATCACCGTACTGCCGAAGAAGGCATTGGCCAGGCCGCCTTCCTGCATGGGCGGCGGCGTCATCTTGGTGAACAGGTCCAGGTTGATCCCGGCCAGGCCTTTGGAGGCCAGGGTGAACAGGATCCAGCCGAGGAAGAACAGGCCGAACAGTGCGGTCAGGCAGGACAGCAGCAATGCGACGATGTTGACGATGCGGCGGCGCAGGTACAGCGGCTGCGCGTTGTTGGCGACGGCGGTGGACATCAGTTGCCCTCCTTGCGGGACAGGCGCATCAGCATCAGGCGGGCGATCGCCAGCACCACGAAGGTCACGATGAACAGTACAAAGCCGAGCAGCAGCAGTGCCGAGCGGTAGGTTTCAGTGGCTTCGCCGAAGTCGTTGGCGATCAGCGCGGCGATGGTGGTGCCCGGTTCCAGCAGCGAGGGCGACAGGCGCACGCTGTTGCCGATCACAAAGGCCACTGCCATGGTTTCACCCAGTGCACGGCCCAGGCCGAGAAAGATGCCGCCGATCACCGCCGAGCGGGTGTAGGGCAGCACGATGTCCCAGCTCACTTCCCATTTGGTGGAACCCAGCGCGTAGGCCGATTCCTTCAGGCGGGTCGGCACGGTCAGGAACACTTCGCGCATCACCGACGAGATGAACGGAATGACCATGATCGCCAGCACGAAGCCCGCGGTAAGCACGCCGATGCCCAGTGGCGGGCCCTGGAACAGCGGGCCGATGATCGGCCATTCGCCCAGGGTTTCATTGAGGACAGGGGTGACGTACTCGGTCATCACCGGCACCAGCACGAACAGGCCCCACATGCCGTAGATGATCGAGGGAATGCCGGCCAGCAGTTCGATGGCGGTACCCACCGGGCCACGCATCCAGCGCGGGGCCACTTCGGTGAGGAAAAAGGCGATGCCAAAGCTCACCGGCACCGCGATCAGCATCGCGATCAGGGCGGTGACCAGGGTGCCGTAGATCGGTGCCAGCGCACCGAACTTGTTTTCGACCGGATTCCAGTCGGAGGAGTAGAAGAAGCTCAGGCCCTGCTCCTGCAGGGCATGGCGGCCGCCCCACAGCATCGAGAGCGCGGCGCAGGCCAGGGCGACCAGCACCAGGAACACGGTGGCGATCAGCACCCACCGGAACAGTTTGTCGTTGCGGGCATCACGCAGGTCGCGCGTGGACGGTGCGGGTGCAGGCTGGGCAATGGCATTCATGGGAAAGGCTGGGGCCCGGGGATTGATGGGGGTTTGCCGGATGGTCCGGCGTTGCTGCAGCCGGGCAGGGCCCGGCTCTACGGCGGGTCAGGCCCGCGCGGACGCGGGCCTGGTCATGTCATTTGAATTCAGCAGCCCAGTACCCTTCGATCTGCTTGGCCAGTTCCGCCGGCAGCGGCACGTAGTGCAGTTCGTTGGCCTGGGCCTGGCCGTTCTCGAAGGCCCACTTGAAGAACGCCAGGGTGTCCTTGCTGCGCTGGGCATCCTTGGGCTGCTTGTGCATCAGCATGAAGTTGGTGGCGGTGATCGGCCACGCCTGGTCGCCCGGGGCGTTGGTGATGACCAGGTTGAAGTCCTTGGCGCTGGCCCAGTCGGCGCTGGCCGCAGCGGCAGCGAAGGTTTCGGCGCTCGGCTGCACCCAGTTGCCGGCCGCGTTCTGCATCGAGGCGTAGGGCATGCCGTTCTGCAGCGCGTAGGCCAGCTCGACGTAGCCGATCGAACCCTTGATCTGCTTCACGTACGAGGCTACGCCTTCGTTGCCCTTGCCACCCACGCCGTCCGGCCACTGCACCGAGGTGCCTTCGCCGACCTTGCTCTTCCAGTCCGGGCTGACCTTGGACAGGTAATTGGAGAAGTTGAAGGTGGTGCCCGAGCCGTCCGAACGATGGACCAGGGTGATCTTGCCGTCGGGCAGTTTCACGCCCGGGTTGGCGGCGACGATGGCCGGGTCATTCCAGGTCTTGATCTTGCCCAGGAAGATATCGGCCAGCAGCGGGCCACTCAGGCGCAGCGTGCCGGCTTCCAGACCTTCGATGTTCACCACCGGGACCACGCCGCCGATGGCCGACGGGAACTGGCCGAGGCCGGCCTGGGCCAGCTCTTCGCTGGACAGCGGCTTGTCCGAGGAACCGAAGTCGACAGTGCCGGCCTTGATCTGCGCGATACCGCCGCCCGAGCCGATCGACTGGTAGTTGACCTTGGCGCCGGTGGCGGCGTTGTAGTCGGCCGACCACTTGGAGACCAGCGGGAAGATGAAGGAGGCGCCGGCGCCGGAAATTTCGGCGGACAGCCTGTCGCCGGCGGCCGGGGCAGCAGCAGGAGCGCCCGCCGCCGGAGCGGTGGCCTGGCCTTCGGCGGCCGGCTTGCAGGCGGACAGGCCCAGCGCGATGGCCAGGGAAAGGGCGGCAAAGCTGGCCGAATGCAGTTTCATGCGTCACTCCGTAGCGGGATAGGGGGCCGGTCTTGCCGGCTGACGCTGCTATGAAATGATGTTTTTGTTACAGCTTGATGACGCCGTGACCGGGGGCACACCGAAGGATTGCGGCGCAAGGGCTGCCGGGGGGGCGGCGGGCCGGGTCAAGGCCCGGGGACGGGTGTCGGCAACGAAAAAGCGCGGATCTTTCGATCCGCGCCGGTGGCGACGCCAAGGGGAGAGAGGACCTGGCGCCGCCGCTGCTTCGTTGTTGCGTACCCACCAACGGTGGGTACCTACCGCAGGGTCACCCGTTGGAGGTGACATGTTTCCCGGTAGGTCACGACCGCTGGTCGTGACGTGTTACCCGGTAGGTCACCACCGTTGGTGGTGACGCCCTTCAATATTTCAGGTTCTGCGACCAGTAGGTCTCGATCTGCTTGACCAGCGTGTCCGGCAGCGGCACGTAGTCCAGCTGCTTGGCCTGCGCGTCGCCGCTCTTGTAGATCCAGCGGAAGAACTCCTGGGTGGCCTTGGCGCTGTTGACGTTCTTGGGCTGCTTGCGGACCAGGATGAAGTTGGTGGCGGTGATCGGCCACGCATCGGCACCCGGGGCGTTGGTCATGACCAGGTAGAAGTCCTTGGCGCTGGCCCAGTCGGCGCTGGCGGCAGCGGCGGCGAAGGATTCGTCGCTCGGCTGTACGATCTTGCCCGAGGCGTTCTTCATCGCGGCGTAGGACATCTTGTTCTGCAGCGCGTAGGACAGTTCGACGTAGCCGATGCCGCCCTTGATCTGCTTCACGTAGGCGGCAACGCCTTCGTTGCCCTTGCCACCGATGCCGACCGGCCACTGCACCGAGGTGCCTTCGCCGACCTTGGACTTCCACTCCGGATTGACCTTGGACAGGTAGTTGACGAAGTTGAAGGTGGTGCCCGAACCATCCGAGCGGTGCACGACGGTGATCTTGCCGTCGGGCAGCTTCACGCCCGGGTTCAGTGCGGCGATGGCCGGGTCGTTCCAGGTCTTGACCTTGCCCAGGAAGATGTTGGCCAGGGTCAGGCCATCCAACTTCAGTGTGCCCGGGGCGACGCCGGCGACGTTGATCACCGGCACCACACCGCCGATCACCGACGGGAACTGGGCCAGGCCGGCCGCAGCCAGCTCTTCCGGCTTCAACGGGGCATCGGAGGAGCCGAAGTCAACCGTCGCGGCCTTGATCTGCGCGATACCGCCGCCGGAACCGATCGACTGGTAGTTGACCCGCTTGCCGGTCGCGGTGCTGTAGTCGGCCGACCACTTGGACATGACCGGATAGATGAACGAGGCGCCCGCGCCGGTCACATCGGCGGCATTGGCGGCGAACACGGAGGACGCGGCGAGGACGGCAACAGCGGCGCGCGACTTGAAGGCGTGGATCACGGGGTGGCTCCTGGGATGGATGGTGGTGCGGGGTTTCCCGCCCGGCGCCTATTGCATAACGGTTCGATGACAGCGCGTGGTCTGTCATATGACGGAATGGTGACTGCGCCGTTGGCGACACGCAAAAACCTCCCCGAAAAACGGAGGCGTGGAGGCGAACGTGTCGTGGTGCACTGTCCTTGCATGACCGGCGTCACTTCACAAATGCATTCGACTTCACAGGTTTGAATCCCCGGCCCAAATCCGTGATGCGAGTCCTTGAGGGAACGCGCCACGAGCGGCGACGTTCGACTCGCGCCACTTCTGGCGCAGATCAAACGGAGCTGAACATGTTGGAAGTCACTTTTGTAGATCTGGATGAGCGCATCTCTGCCATCAGCGAAGAAGATGCCATGTACAAGTCCGGCGAGAGCATCCAGCTCTCGTGACCGGCAGAGGGACAGGTCCTCGACCTGTCCCTCCCACATACACAAGGAAATTCAGTGACCTATACCAAGCCATTACTGAAACGCTCACATCATGTGCTGATCTCCGATACCGGCGATGTCTGCATTGGCGAAATTCCCGGAAAATCGAAGGTTCTTCCGCATCCACCCTCTTGGGTTGTACCGGCGCTCGAAGCGCTGGACGGCGCCCATACCCTTCCACGGATAGGAAAGGAACTGGCTGCCAGAGGACATACGGTGTCCAGTGATGACCTGGTTGCCTTCGTGGGGGCATTGGCCGGATTTTCCCTGGTCGAAGAGGGCGCACGCCCCTCATCGGTACTCACCGCCGAAGAACTGGAGCGATACGACCGACAAATCCTCCAGTTTGTACTGGTGGACGAGCAGCGCGTCGACAGTGCCGTGGTCTACCAGGAGCGGTTGAAGAAGGCGAGGGTGCTCGCTCGCCTTCACTCGCAGTGATGTCAGGGTTGGTTGCGGATCAGCTAGTGAAGCTCATTACCGGTTACGACCGCTGCAACCTGGTAGGACGCCGCTTCCACCTTTCGATGCAGACGTATCAGGTCCGCGAGGAGGTCGTGTTTGCTCAATCCTGATTATCTCCATGAACGATTCAAGGTCGATGGGTACGTCAACTTCGATCTGCGTTTGTTCGTGCCGGGTATCCCGGAGCTTGCCGAAGGCATTTCCTGCATCGAGGAAGGTCGTTGGTCATTCATCATCAAAAACGATCAGGGTGAGTATGATCTACCCCCTGGCGAGCGTGACGAGGCAGAAAGGCATCACCTGATTGCTGACCAGGATCGCGAGCGCGGGGGATTCGCGTTCTCGTTTCGGTGGATTCCCGACACACATGAGAACTGCGATCTGGAAGCGCTTCAGCAAGCGAAGCAGGTGTTGGGATCTGCATGCGTCATGGATTTGTTGCGAGCAGTTACCGGTCGCAGGCCCTCAGGCGTATCGCAGTGTTACTTGAGCTGGTTTGAGCCAGGACACTTCCTTGGAACCCATTGTGATCCTGGCCAGAGCTTTGGCGTGGCCCTCAACCTGACCAAGGACTGGGATCCGAACTTCGGAGGGGTAACCCTGCTTGTGCCCGAACATGAAGGAGCGGTCTCTTCTTGTCTGGTACCGGCGCCCTACCAGCTGTTGGTTTTTGACACCAGTGTCCGGCGCATTCCGCATCTGGTTTCGAAGGTGAGTGCCCCGGCCGGTCGCAAGCGACTCGCCGCGATAGCCCGGTATCGGTCATGACCCCTACGGCCCTCTCCAATCAACCCAACCGCGTCGACAGAAAAACAGTGGCGGCGGCTCTTGCCGTTGTGCTGATCTGGAGTACCACGTTCTCTTTCGCCAGCGACGCCATTCGAGAGGTGGGTCCATGGGAATTTCGCTTCTACAGCACGCTTGCGGGCCTGGTGGTGCTGCTGCCATTTCTTCGCCGCAGTATGGTGGACGTCCGGCAGATGGACCCCAAACCTCGTCGGCAGATGCTTTGGGCGGTGACGGTCAACGGAACGTTGGTGGCCGGTATCAACATTCTGGCGCTCGCCTACTTCCCTGCGACTACCGTGCTGACGCTGATGTACACAATGCCAGCATTCGTGGCTTTAATGGAGGCGACGCGAGAGCGGCGCCTCACACGGAACGCGATTCTGGCCCCGGCGGCGGCACTGAGTGGCGTGGTGCTATACGTCGGCGGCGCGGGGCTGGGTGCAGGCGGGATATTGATCATGTTCAATGCGCTTCTTTGGGCATGGGGGACCCAGCTTTCCGGGCGATTCGCGCATGGATGCCGGCCGTCGACGATGGTCACCGTGCAGGTGATGATCGCATTTCTGTCATCCATTCCGCTGCTGGCCCTGCCTCCAGTGGATGGCGTTCCATTCGCAGCCCTGCCGGGAAGCCGAGAAGTTGCGGGCATACTATATGCCGGTGTGCTGAATGGACCGGTGGTCTTTGGGCTCTGGTATTACGCAATACAGGGACTTGGGGCGGAAAGGGCATCGCGAGTCACGCTGTGGGTCCCCGTGATCGGCGCCCTGTCTGCTGTCATCCTGTTTGGAGAAGTTCTCGGCGGCGCGCAGGTCGCCGGAATCGCGCTGGTGGTTTTAGGGATGGCGTTGCGAAGCGGCATTATGTCGCCGGGGGCAAAACGAGGTGGCGGAAGTGTTGCACCGAGCTGAACTAAAAGGGGCGCAGCCCAAGCTGCGCCCCTTCCATGATTCACCTTTATCTGTCGCTTACCAGAAGAACTGCAGGCGCGCTTCCAGGATGTTCGGGTCGTCGTTGACGAAGGTGCGGCTGGCCGAACTGTACTTCTTGCTGTCCACCATCACGTAGTTCAGGGCGAACTTGGTGTTGGAGCGCCAGTAGTAGTTCACGCCCACGGTCCAGATGTCCATCTTGCCGCCGAGCACGCCGTCCACGATCGGCGCACCGCTGGCCACCGGATTGGTGTTCAGATGGCCGTCGTCCAGGTTCATCGAGTCATAGCGGGCGCCCAGCTGCCACATGCCACGGCCCGGCTCGTCCGGCAGGCCGGTGGTCGGCGTGCCGCCCTTGTAGCCCCAGGTCTCGCCGGTGATGTTCCACAGGCCGCTGACGTAGAAGCCATCGCTCTCGTAATTGTCGTGCGAGTAGCGCTTGGCCTTGCTGGTGTAGTACTCGCCCTGGGCCTTGAACGGGCCGCCGATGTACATCGCTTCGGCACCGATCGTGGTGATGCGGTCGGTGTCGACCAGGTTGCCGCTGTCGACCAGGCGTGCGGTGGCCAGGTCGGCGTTCGGACGGGCGCGCAGGCGCAGGGCGTCGGCATCGGTGTCGTAGTCGACATAGCTCAGGCCGAAGTGCAGGACCTGGCCCTTGTCGTTGATCGGCGCCCAGGTGCCACGTGCGCCGTAGCCGCTGCCGTGGGCCAGGTTGCGGGTCAGTTCGCGGCCGAAGGCGCTGGCGGTGACCGACCAGTTGCTGTCGCCGAAGCCGTAGGCGCCACCCAGGCGGCGGGCCACGGCGTAGGTGTTGGTGACCGCGGCCTTGGAGATGAAGTCGTTGTTCTTGGTGCTGGACAGCTCTTCCAGGCTGTTGGGCTGCTTGAACTGGCCAACCTGCACGAAGTGGTTGGCGTTGCCGGCGAGTTTGTACTTGATGTTGGTGTCCAGGAACTTGTCGGCCTTGGCGTCGTAGCCGACCACCCATTCCACGTTGCCCGGGCCCTTGCCCTTCAGCACGAGCTCGGCGCGACGCAGCTCGAATTCGCTGTCCTTGCCGTTGGCGGCATCGCCACCGTTGAGATCGGTCACATCGTTGTCGAACCAGTTGCCGTCGGCCTGGACCAGGCCTTCGAAGGTGATTTCCGAGCCGCCGATCACGTCGATGGCCACTTCAGCGTGAGCAGCCGGCACGAACAGCGCGGCAGCCACGGCCGCAGTGAGGAGTTGGCGATGCAGTTTCATGGAAAGGAGCCTTGCAGGCAGGTGGGAAGATGCTGCGCAGGCTAATAAGTGAAGATTGCGTAAATATGACAGTTTCGGGCAAAGCGTCCCCGGTCCCGGGGCAAGCAGCTGCTGGGGTGGCCAAAACTGCCTGAATCAGATGACTGCCCGATTGCGTTCAGATGGCAGTGGCCGCCGTCGCTCAGGCGGCGGTTTTCTGCTTGAACCGGCACAGGTCGCGGACCACGCACTGCGGACAGTCCGGTTTGCGGGCCTTGCACACATAGCGGCCGTGCAGGATCAGCCAGTGATGCGCGTCGAGCAGGAAGTCGGCCGGAATTACCTTGACCAGCAGGTCCTCGACTGCGCGCACATCCTTGCCGGGGGCCAGCCCGGTGCGGTTGGCGACCCGGAAGATGTGCGTGTCCACGGCCATCACCGGTTCGCCGAAGGCCGTGTTGAGCACCACGTTGGCGGTCTTGCGACCGACCCCGGGAAGGGCCTCGAGCGCGGCGCGGTCGCGTGGGACCTCGCCGCCGTGCTGGTCGATCAGCAACCGGCATGCCGCAATCACATTCCTGGCCTTGGCGTTGAACAGGCCGATGGTGGCGATGTATTTCTTCAGCCCGTCTTCGCCCAGCGCCAGGATCGCCTGCGGCGTATTGGCCACCGGGAACAGTTTGCGCGTGGCTTTGTTGACGCCTACGTCGGTGGCCTGTGCCGACAGCGCGACCGCCACCAGCAGTTCGAATGGCGTGCTGTATTCCAGTTCGGTCTTCGGGTGCGGGTTGAGTTCGCGCAGACGCGTGAACATCTCAACGACGTCAGCCTTGGGCATGCGCGCGCTGCGCGGTGCGGCCTTTGCAGCGGGCGGCATCAGGACGGCTTTCCAGCGGCCCTGGCCTTGGCGCGCGCAAGAATCGCGGCGGCCGCAGGCGGCAGGGACGGTTTCATCTCGGGAGTGGCCGCCGCCGGTGCCCGCCGGGCGTCGCGTTCGGCCGCGCGCCGTGCGAGGCGCTGCGTACGCGCACGGTAGCGCGCGCGTGCCGCCCAGGCACATTGAAGCTGGTGCTGGGCCTGCAGCAGGCGGGCGGGCAGCTCCGGGTGGTCGGGCAGCAGGGCGTCGTCGCCAGGGGAGGGCGCATAGTCCATCAATCCGGCCGCCAGCGCGGCGTCCAGGTCGTCGTCCAGGACCCGCCGCAGCAACCGCGCGGGCAGCGACGTGCCCACATCACCTCCCTGAACCGTGGGACGGTTGACCTTGGGCGCAGGGGTGGCACCATCGTCGGTAACGGTCGGGGGCGCTTCGGCCACGGGAACTCCTGGAAAACGTTAAAAAAAAGTGATTTTGAACTCTGGAAACAAAGGCAGGTCATAGCCTTCGTCGTTAGTGGCGGTTCAACGTTGCGGCGGCTATCCTAACCCGTCGCCTCAGGGCGGCCCAATGCGTCCTGAGTTACCACCCCTGGAGAAACGTTTGATGAAGTTGCGTTCTATCGCGGTCGCCGTCGCGGCCCTGGCCCTGACGGGCAATGCCTTCGCCCAGGACACTTCGTCCGAAAAGGGCAAGCTGAGCTATTACTTCGGTTACGACTACGGCAACAACCTGGCTGAGCTCACCGGTCGCGGCGAACAGCTGGACATCAATTCGGTGGTGAAGGGTCTGCAGGATGCCTACGCCAAGAAGCAGCCGGCGATCACCGCCGAGCAGCTGAAGCCGGCCGTCGAAGCTTTCCAGAAGCGCGAGCAGGGTCGTGCCGCTGCCGCCAAGGCCGAGTATGAAAAGGCCGCTGGCGAAAACAAGACCAAGAGCACTGCGTTCCTGACCGCCAACAAGGCCAAGGCCGGCGTGCAGGCGCTGCCGAGCGGCGTGCAGTACCGCATCGTCGAAGCCGGCAAGGGTGCCAAGCCGACCCAGGCCAGCACCGTGCAGCTGGAAGTGGCCGGCCCGTACCCGTTCGGCCAGCGCCCGGCTGAAGCCCGCCCGGCGCAGCAGATTCCGTCGATCAAGGTCAGCGAAGTCGAAATGAAGGCCATGCGCGAAGTGCTGCTGCAGATGCCGGCTGGTTCGAAGTGGGAAGTCACCCTGCCGCCGGAACAGGCCTACGGTGCCGACCCGCGTACCCCGTTCCCGCCGAACGTCGCCGTGCAGTTTGAAATCAAGCTGGTCAGCGTCAAATAAGAACGGCTGAGAACAAGAAACGCGTCGATGGCAACATCGGCGCGTTTTTTGTTGCGCGCAATCGCGCTACTGTTGACCGGTGCACGCCCCGGAAAACGTCCCCCATCCCATGCCAAGCCCCTGCGTCGGAACCTGCGCGCTCGACCGCGCCGGCCTGTGCGGCGGCTGCCTGCGCAGCGTGGATGAAATCACCCGCTGGTCGACGATGACCCGACACGAACAAGACCATGTGATGCGGCAGGTATTGCCGCTGCGCGAACAGCTGAGACAGTCGCTGGGCAGCTCGCTGGCCGGCCACGAGCGCCTGCTGCGCGCGCTGCACCCGCTCGACGCGCCACCGGGCGGCGATGGCTGGAACCGCAGTGAACTGGCCGACCTGCTGCCGCCGGGCCCGCCGGTGGAGGCGGCGGTGCTGGCCGGCATCATTCCGCGCGCCAGCGGCGCGCAGGTGCTGTTGACCCGTCGCACCGACACCCTGCGCCAGCACGGCGGGCAGGTCGGGTTTCCCGGTGGCCGCCAGGAGCCGGACGACCGCGATGCAGTGGCCGCCGCCATCCGCGAAAGCAACGAAGAAATCGCGCTGCGGTACGACCAGGTGCAGGCGCTGGGTTACCTGGATCCCTTCGTGACCATCACCGGGTACCGGGTGATGCCGGTGGTCGCGGTGATCGACCCGGGCTTCGTGGCCGTGCCGCAGCCGGACGAAGTGGCCGAGGTGTTCGAGGTGCCGTTCGATTTCCTGATGGACCCGGCCAACCTCCACCAGGTTGAAATCGACCACCGTGGCCGCATCCGCCACGTGCTGGAATACGGCTGGCCCGGCCAGCGGATCTGGGGTGCCACCGCCGCCATCCTCTACAACCTGCGTCGCCGCCTGGAGCAACTGGAATGACCATCGCGATCCCGGAACCCTGGACCACCCTTGTCGACGTGGCGACGCTGTCCAGCGCGCTGGCGCGGGGGAATGCCCGCCTGCTGGATGCACGTGCCGCCGCCAGTGCCGCGCCGCGGCTGCTGGACGCGCGTTTTTCGCTGGCGGACCCGCAGTCGGGCGCCCGGGACTATGCCGGTGGGCATCTGCCGGGCGCGCTGCGGGCGGACGTGAACTCCGATCTGGCCGACATGAGCGTGGTCGGCCACGGTCGCCACCCGTTGCCGGACAGTGATGCATTTGCCGCCACCGTGGGGCGTTGGGGCATCGGCCCGGATACGCAGGTGGTGGTCTACGACGCCGGCGACGGCAGCATGGCGGCGGCGCGCGCGTGGTGGCTGCTGCGGCTGATCGGGCATACGCGGGTGGCGGTGCTTGATGGCGGGGTAGCGGCGTGGCAGGCGGCCGGGTTGCCGTTGACCAGGGAGGTGCCCGAGGTGGTGCCGTTGCCAGCCTATCCTGGCCGCTTCGATACCACGCAGGTGGCGTCGGTGGAGGAGATTGCCGCACGGTTGAAGCATGCGCCGGGCTGGTTGCTGGATGCCCGCGCCGGTGAACGGTTCCGTGGTGAGGTTGAGCCGCTGGATCCGGTTGCGGGGCATGTGCCGGGGGCGGTGAACCGGCCGTTTGGGTTGAACGTGGCCGACGGCCGCCTGCGACCAGCCGCCGAGCTGCAGGCCGCGCTGCGTCCGCTGATCGGGTCGAATGATCCGCAGCAGGTCGTGTTGATGTGCGGTTCGGGTGTGACTGCCTGCCATCTCCTGTTGGCGATGGAGGTGGCCGGCCTGCACGGTGCGCGGATCTATCCGGATTCGTGGAGTGGGTGGGTCAGCGATTCGTCGCGGCCGGTGGCGACAGGGGAATGACGGTAGCGCCGGCCGTTGGCCGGCTGTTTTTCGTTCAGGGTTATGGACGCCTGACGGGCGTCTTCGGACCGTCCAAACGCCGGACAGATTATCGGTGGCGGCGTTTTTTCGCCTTCGGACCCTTGCGCCGCGCTACGCGCGGTGTCCGGCCAACGTTATGCCCGCCGTCCTGGCGGGCACCCTTCGGGCCATCGCTGCGCGATGTTGAGAACGGCTCCTGCCGTTCTCTTCGGGGCTACGAATTGTTACGGGCCCATTGGATTCGGGATCAATCAACCATCGGCTCCGGCCGCATGGCAGACACATCGGGGCGTCGATCAAGGGGCCAATGAGGTCAACGGAATTGCGGCCAACACGCGCGGCCACGGGAACAATGGGCCCGGGTCGCGCTTGCGCCGTACCCGTCGTTCCGGATCGTCGCTGGCCGTCTCTTCACGGGTATCCAGCGCTTCATGCCCGGCGATGTGGCGCAGGCCGGGCAGGGTGTCGCACAGGTGCTGGAGCAGGTCGATCAGGGCGGCAATCTGGGCATCCGGGTAGGGTTGGTCCATCGACTGGTGGCGCGAGTCCAGCCAGTGCGGGTAACGGCCGGTGTTGACCAGCTCGATGCCGATGGAACGCGGGTTGTAGCCGCTCACGTGGTGGGCCACGCGGGCGACCGGCACGTACTGCACGATGCTGCCGTCGCGGTCGATGTAGTAGTGGCCGCTGTTGCCGCTGCCGCTTTCGTACAGCACGCGTTCGCCGTAGCTGCGCGCCATCGCCAGGTCGGGTAATTCAGTGCAGTGGATCACCACCAGGTCGACGTCGGCGGGCACGCGCTGGCCCAGCTGCGCGACATAGGGCAGCGGCTGCAGGTCGATGCGGGGCGGGGCGCGGTCGGGCATGCGCCGATGCTAGCATTCGGCCATGAGCGCTTACATCGATTTCCACGCGGTGGCTGCATGAGCCGCGGCCACTGCATTCTTTCCCACGGCTTTGAAAGCGGCCCCGACGCCACCAAGGTGACCGCGCTGGCCGACGTGGCCCAGCGGCTGGGCTGGACCCACGAACGACCGGACTACACCGACCTGGATGCCCTGCGTGAGGTCAGCAGCGTGGGCGATGTCCGCGCGCGCCTGCAGCGCCTCGTCGAGCGCGCCAGCGCGTCCGCCGCCCAGGGCCCGGTGGTGCTGGCAGGCTCCTCGCTGGGCGCCTACATTTCAGCAATCGCCTCGCTGCAGGTGCCCACCCGGGGTCTGTTCCTGATGGTGCCGCCGACCCGCATGGGGCCGATGCCGGCCCTGGACGCCGCCCGCGTACCAACCAGCGTGGTCCACGCCTGGCGCGATGAGCTGATTCCGGCCGCCGACATGATCGCCTGGGCGCAGGCCCGCTCTGCGCGGCTGCTGCTGGTCGATGACGGGCACCGCCTGAACAACCACGTGGATGCATCGGCCCAGGCCTTCGAGGCGCTCTTGGCCACCCTGACGTAGAGCGGGGCCCTGCCCCCCTGCCGTCCCCGTACAGCCGGGCAGAGCCCGGCACTACAGCACAGACGGTCGGGTCCGGTCGGGTCACGTACAATGCCCGGTCCGGCGCCTGCGCCAGGGCGGCCTGCGCTGCCCGTGGGCACCCCTTCCCTGCTGACCTGCGATACCGATCCCGTGAAATTCTTTGTTTCCTGCGCCAAGGGCCTGGAGTACCTGCTCGCCGACGAACTGCTGGCGCTGGGCCTGCCCAGGGCCACCGCCACCATTTCCGGGGTCAATGCCGAGGGTGAGCTGCCGCAGGCGCTGAAGGTGGTGCTGTGGTCGCGCCTGGCCAGCCGGGTGCTGTGGCCGCTGGCCGAGTTCGACTGCCCGGACGAGGGGTCGCTGTACCAGGGGGTGTCGTCCATGCCGTGGGAACGGCACATCAGCCCCGAGCTGACCCTGTCGGTGGACGCCCACGTGTCGGGCACCGAAATCACCCACGCGCGTTTCGCCGCGCAGCGGGTCAAGGACGGCGTGGTCGACAGCCTGCGCGCGCAGGGCCTGGAGCGGCCGTCGGTGAACACCGAGTTCCCGGACGTGCGCATCAACCTGTCCCTGCGCAAGGGCCGCGCCTCGATCTCGATCGATCTGGGCGGTGGCCCGATGCACCGGCGCGGTTGGCGCATGGCGCAGAACGAAGCGCCGCTGAAGGAAAACCTGGCTGCCGCAGTGCTGATGCGCGCCAACTGGCCCAAGATCCATGCCGAAGGCGGTGGCCTGCTCGACCCGATGTGCGGCAGCGGCACGCTGCTGATCGAGGGCGCGCTGATGGCGGCCGACGTGGCCCCGGGCCTGCAGCGCCACGGCAGCATTCCGCCGAGCCGTTGGCTGGGCTTCGACCGTGACGCCTGGAATGGCCTGATGGCCGACGCGCGCACCCGCGAGCAGGCCGGACGCGCCGCGCTCAAGCAGGTCATCCACGGCAGCGATATCGACCCGCATGCGATCCGTGCGGCAAAGGAGAACGCGGAAACCGCCGGTGTCGCCGAGGCGATCTGGTTCGGCGTGCGCGACGTCGCCGACGTGCAGGTGCCGCCGCAGGAAACCGGCTGCGTGGTGTGCAACCCGCCGTATGACGAGCGCCTGGCCGCCGATGCGGTGCTGTATCGCCGCCTTGGCGATGCGCTCAAGCGCGCCGTGCCGCAGTGGCGCGCCAGCCTGCTGTGCGGCAGCGCCGAACTGGCGTTCGCCACCGGCCTGCGCGCCAACAAGAAATACCAGCTGTTCAATGGTGCGATCGAATGCGCGCTGATCGTCTGCGACCCGGTCGCGGTGCCGCAGCGCGACAACGCGGGCCAGCCGCGCGAGCTCAGCGAAGGCGCGCAGATGGTGGCCAACCGGTTGCGCAAGAACATCCGCAAGTTCAAGACCTGGAAGGCGCGCGAGCAGGTCACCTGCTATCGCGTGTACGACGCCGACCTTCCCGAGTACGCCGCCGCGATCGACGTTTACGAGGAAGACGGTGGCGCTGGCCGCACCTTCCTGCACGTGCAGGAGTACGCGGCCCCGGCCACCATTCCCGACGTGGACGTGCGCCGCCGCCGCAACGAGCTGTTGTCTGCCGCGCGCGAGGTATTCCAGGTGCCGGCCGAGCAGGTCGCGCTGAAGTCGCGCGAGCGCGGCAAGGGCGGCAGCAAGTACGGCCGTTTCGAGCAGCGCGGCGAGTTCGTGCTGGTGCGCGAGAACGACGCCCTGCTGCGGGTGAACCTGTTCGATTACCTGGACACCGGCCTGTTCCTGGACCATCGCCCGCTGCGCTGGCACATGGCCAAGGAAGCGCAGGGCAAGCGCTTCCTCAACCTGTTCTGCTACACCGGCGTGGCCAGCGTGCAGGCGGCGGTGGCCGGTGCGGCCTCCACCACCAGCGTGGACCTGTCCGGCACCTACCTGCAGTGGTGCGCCGACAACCTGGCGCTGAACGGCAAGGGCGGCCGCCAGCACCAGTTGATCCAGGCCGATGCGCTGGCCTGGCTGGAAGCCGAGCGGCACCGCTTCGATGTGATCTTCTGCGATCCACCGACCTTCTCCAACTCTGCCCGCGCAGAGGATTTCGACGTGCAGCGCGAGCACGTGCGCCTGCTGCGCGCGGCCGTGGCGCGGTTGAGCCCGGAAGGGGTGCTGTATTTCTCGAACAACTTCCGCCGCTTCAAGCTGGACGAAGAAGCGATCAAGGAGTTTGCCGAATGCCGCGAGATTTCCGCCGATACCATCGGCGAGGATTTCGAGCGTAATCCGCGCATCCACCGTGCCTGGGAGATCCGGCGCTTCGGCGCCTGATCCAACGGTGTTGGCATGCAGCCAGGCAGGGCCTGGCGCTACAGCAATGCTGCTGATGCCACGCCAATCACCGGCAGGGCCCACGCCAGCGGCGCGATCCAGCGCGGTCGCCACGGGTACAGGCCGAAGGCGATCAGCAGCCCGCTGATCGTCATCGCGCCCAGCCACAGCACCGGGCCGGCGGCCCAGCCGTGGTCGGCCACGCACAGGCCGAAGGCAATGACCAGCAATGCCCAACCCAACCAACGCCACAGGCGCATGCGAGCGGGGCCGGCATTCGCCTTGCCGTGCAGGTCGAGCTGGTGCTTTTCCATCGCCAGCGACAGCGCGGTGAACGCCGAAAAATTAAACGTGAGCGCCAACAGCATCATGCGCTGGCCTCGGCGGTGGTGGCCGCCGCCGCCGTCGCCGCGGTAACTGCTGCGGCAGCGGCCTGGCGCTTCTTCTCTGCCGCGCTCAACGCCGGTTGCCAACGCTGCATGCGCAAACCGCAATAGGCCAGCACTGCGCCGAAGGCCAGCATCACCAGGTCGAACCCGGCGAGCGCCCAGTCGCCATTGCGCAGGGTCACGCCCAGGTGCACGTGGGTGGTGAGCGCATTGAGCATCGGGATCAGGGCGAACAATGCCGCGCCCAGGTACAGCTGCCATGCCCACATCAAGCGCTTTGGCCAGATGAAGGCCGCCAGCAGGGCTGCGCCCCAGGCGTAGAAGAACACGCTGGCTTCAGCATCGGAGCGCTCCGCCAGCTCCACCGGCAGCAATCGGTTGCCCCAGAAGTAGGCGGCAAACGCGATCGGCAGGCCGGCCACCGCGCCGATGTTGAGCGCATCCACCAGCCGCAGGCCGAAGCCGGTTCTACCGGACCTGGCATGCTTGGGACGCTCCTTGACCGCCCACAGCACCACGCCGCTGGCCACCATCAGGCACCCGACCAGCCCGGACAGGAAGAACAGCGCCCGCAGGCCCCAGTCTGCAAAGCGCGCCAGGTGCAGGCCGTACATCACGCCACGGGTGTGGGTGGCGCCACCTGGCACCGGGCTGGTCCCGGTCAGCGCGCCGCTGACCGCGTTGTAACGCAGCGAGGGCGTATCGATCGACAACCGCTTGCCGTCGCGCTGGTAGATGTCGATCACTGCGTTGGCCGCGCCCGGGCGGAACACGGTGAAGCCGCTGACCTGTGCGCCATTCCATTCTGCCCGTGCGCTGTCCAGCAGCTGCTGGATCGGCAACGAGGCAGTGCGTCCTTCGGCAGGCTCTGCCGGATCGGCCAAGCGTGCAAAGGCTTCGCTGAAGAACGCATCCTCATCCTTGGGATAGGCCATGCTCACGCCCTGCGGCAGGTACATGAACATCAGGGTGACGATGCCGGTGTAGGTGATCATGGCGTGGTAGGGCAGGGCCATCACCGCGCTGACGTTGTGGAAGTCCAGCCACGACCGCAGGCCCTTCTCCGGCCGGAAGGTGAAGAAATCCTTGAAGATCTTCTTGTGGGTGATCACGCCGGTGATGATCGCCACCAGCATGAACATCGCGCAGAAGCCCACCAGGTAGCGCGCCCACAGCACCGGGATGTAGTGCAGGTCGAAATGCAGGCGGTAGAAGAAGTCACCACCGCGGGTTTCGCGCGCGGCCACTTCCTCGCCGCTGGCCGGATCCACTGTGGCGTCGCCGAAGCGGCCACCGCCGCGGCGGCGTTTTTCGCCCTCGACCGGCGGCTTCACCATCGATTCGGGGTTGCGCCAGAACATCCGCATGGCCGGGTTGCGCGGATCGGGCAGGGTCACGTTCCAGCTTTCCGCCTGGGGTGCCTTGTGCTGCAGGAACGTGATGGCACGCACTGCGGCCACGTCGGTGGCAACGCTGCTGCGCGGCAGCTCCGGTCGCATCCAGCGGCTGATTTCGTCGCGGTAATAGCTGGCGGTTCCAGCCATGAAGATGAGCAGCAGCAGCCAACCCACCAGCAACCCGGTCCAGGTGTGCAGCCATGCCATGGATTGGCGGAATCCATTCTTCATGCGCGCGCTCCCAGCGCGAGGGTGCCCAGCCAGAACAACGCGGTGGGCGCGGCGATGCCGATCCAGGCCCGCAATGCGGTGCGGGTGGCGAACGCCCACAGTGCTGCGCAGGCGCACAGTACGATCGCCACCAGCATGCCGGTCAACACCGCCTGGGCGCGGGCGATGGGCAGCGCTACGGCGAAGAACATCGCGCAGGTGGCGGCCAGCGCGTAGCCGCCGATGATCGCGGCCAATGAACGCGACAGCACTCCCAGCCAAGGGCGGGCGAAGAAACCGCCGAAACGGTTGAACCAGCTGGCATCGGGCGTGCTGTCCACGGGAACCTGCAATGTAGGGTCGAACAATGAGCGTCACCGGCCGCAGCCGGTGACAGGGGAGGGTGGCCATCCGTGGCCCAGCCGCCGCACGGGGCGGGGGTATCCCTGGAGAAGGTCGCGGCCCCGCGCAGGACGGCATCGGGGGAAGCGTTCAATTCCGTAATGATAGTCATTATCATTAGCTTCAGCAAGATTCATAGGCGTGCTGTGTTACCCGCTTTTCCCGCTGCGGCTGCAATACTGGCGCCATGGCCGACGCAGACCTGCACGATCTCGACGCACTGCCCGATCCTGCCGGGCGCGACCCTGCCTTGCTGGCAGCGGACGAACACTGGTGGGCCCGGATAGCCGCGCTGTATGACCTTACCGACGAGGTGGTCATGCTCGACAACGGCTACTGGGGGTCGATGGCGCGGCCGGTGTTGCAGGCGTACCAGCGCGCCACGGCGCGGGTGAATCGAGATAGCGCGTGGTTCGGGCGACGCGACTTTCCGCCGTTGCTTGAACATGCGCGCGTGCAGCTGGCCCGGACGCTGGGCGTGGGGGCTGATGAGATCGCGCTGACCCGTGGCGCGACCGAAGCGATGCAGGTGCTGATCGGCGGCTACCGCCGCCTCTCGCCGGGCGACACCGTGCTGTACGCCGATACCGACCACGAAAGCATGATCGCGGCGATGCAGTGGCTGCGCGGGCGCAGGGGCGTCGATGTGCAGCGCATCGTGTTGCCGGAGCCGTTCGATCATGACGGCATCGTGGACACGTATCGGCAGGCGCTGGCCCGTTTCCCGCGCACGCGCCTGCTGCTGCTCACCCAGGTCAGCCACCGCAACGGGGTGCTGCTGCCGGTGGCGGAAATCGGTGCGCTCGCGCGCGCGGCGGGCGTGGACGTGGTGCTGGATGCGGCCCACGGCATCGGCCAGGTCGACACGTCACCCAGCGCGCTGGGCGCGGATTTCGTTGGCATCAACCTGCACAAGTGGGTCGGCGCACCGGTCGGCATGGGCGCCATCTACGTCCGTCGCGGACGCGTGCGTGACCTGGACCCTTACATGGGCGAGGCGGACACCGACGACATCGACAGCCGCCTGCATACCGGCACCGTCAACTTCGCGGCCGTGATGACATTACCGACGGCATTGGCGCTGCACCGGCGGATCGGCGTGGCCAACAAGCGCGCACGCCTGCTGCGCCTGCGCAACCAGTGGGTGGACGCGCTGCGCGATGATGCGCGGGTGCAGTTGCTGGCCTCATCTGATCCGCGGTTGTCCAGCGCCATTGCCGCCTTCCGGCTGCGTGGCCAGTGCAGCATGCAGGCCAACACGGAAGTGGCCGAACGCATGCTGGAACATTCACGCGTGTTCGTGGTGGCTCGCGACGGCCTGGCATCCGGTGCTTGCGTGCGGGTCACCCCGGGCATCGTCAGCACGCCTGCGCAGATGCAGGCGTTGGTGGACGCGGTCCGCGCGATGGCCCGATAGCCATCAAGCCCGTCACGGATCGAATGCAGCACGTAGCGCCACGCCCTGCGTGGCTGCGCAGGGCGGGACCTACCACTGCATCCACACGGTCAACGCATGCAGCAACAGCCCGATCAACCCACCTACGAGCGTGCCGTTGAAGCGGATGAACTGCAGGTCGCGACCGACGCTCAGCTCCAGCTGCTCCACCAGGTGCCGCTCGTCCCAGCCTTTCACGGTCTGCGCGATATGGCGGGTCACCCCCTCGCGCAGCCGGCTGGTCAGGCGCTCGGCGCCGTCCATCAGGTGCTCGTTGAGCGCCTCGCGCAACGAGGGATCGTCCTGCAGCGCCTGGCCGACCTTGGCCAGGCTGCGCCGCAGATGCCCGGCCAGCGCGGAGTCCTCGCTGGACAGATCGGCGCGCAGGCTGGCGTGGATGCGTGCCCACAGGCCCTGTACGTACTCCTGCACCGCCGGGTGGTCGATCACCTGCTGCTTGAGCTGGTCGACCTTTTCCGCCAGCGCCGGGTCGTGGCGCAGGCGCTGGATATAATCGCCCAGCCACGCCTCGTAGTCCCTGCGCAGAGGGTGTTCGGGCTCGGCCAGGATCTGCTGCAGTTCGGCCAGCACGGCGTGCGCCATGCGCTCGGCCAGGTTGTCGCCGATCTCGTCGATAGGCTTGACCCAGTTGACCGTGCTGGCCAGTTTCGGCCATTCGCGCTGGATGTAGCGGACGATCAGTTCGGAGGCGCGTTGCCGCACCGCCTCGTTGTCCATCCACTGGCTGATCCGGGTCAGCCCCTCGTCGAGTACCCGCTGGTGGCGGTTGTCGGCGGTAAGCAGCCCGAGCAGCTCACCGGCGGTGGCCGCCGCGTTCCATTGCCGCAACTGCTCGACCACGAACGCCTGGATGCTGCGGCGCACGGCGGCTTCGTCCAGAAAATCCAGCGCCTGCAGGGCCCAGCCCCGCGCCATGTCGGCCAGCAGCCGCGAACGTGCCGGATCGGCCAGCCAGCTGCCCAGCCGGCTGGCGGGATCGAACACCTGCAGCCGGGCCAGCAGTGCCTGCGGCTCCAGGAACTGGTCGCGCACGAACACCGCCAGGCTGTCGGCAATGCGCTCCTTGCTGCGCGGGATGATCGCGGTGTGCGGAATCGGCAGGCCCAATGGGTGGCGGAACAGCGCCACCACCGCGAACCAGTCAGCCAGTGCGCCCACTGCAGCGGCTTCGCAGAACGCTGACACCCACGCCCAGATGCCGCGTTCGCCGTTGAGGTGGCTGATGACGAAGCCAGCCAGCATGGCCAGCAGCATCGCCAGGGCAATGGCTTTGAGGCGGCGCAGCTGGGCGCGGCGCGGGTCAACCGATGAAGAGCTGTTCATGCCGCAAGTGTATCGACCCCGGCGCGAACGCCGGGTGCTTGAGAGCCCCCTGAGTCAGGGGGCAGCCGCGAAGCGGCGGGGGTATGGGTGCAGAAATGCGGGGCCCGCGGTTTGCGAAGCAAATCGTGGGGCGGCAGCGCGCAGGCGATGACGCGCACCCCGGCCGTTGGCCGGCCACGCGGATCAAGCCACTTCGCCGACCTGTCGGCGGAGTGCCGCCAACTGCGCGCGCAGTGCGTCGTTCTCCAGGGTCAGGGCGATCACCCGCTGGCGCAGCTCGGCCGGGCCTTCACCAAGTGAGCTCAACGCCTCGGCAATCTCGGCCTCGCGGCTGGGGTCGCCCTCCAGGTCGCCGTCGGCGCTGTGCAGCACCTCCTGCACCGGCTTGCGTGGCTTGCGCTTGGCCTCGCGCACGCGCTTGGCCGCCTGTTTCAGCTCGTCCTTGCCGGCTGCAGCGGCCGCGCGCTGTTCGTCTTCCGGCAGCGCGGCCACCGCAGCGGCGGCGCTGATCGAGATGACACCGCTCTTGACTGCTTCCACCAGCTCCGGCGCGGCCTGCTTGTGGATGCGTTCGATCATCGTCACCTGGCTGCTGCTCAGCCGCGCTTCGCGCGCCATGTCGGCACGGCTGACCTTCGGCGCCGGCGCCCACGGCGGGCTGTCTTCATCGCCCTGCGGCACGGCATCGGCGATTTCGCCGTCGCTTTCGCGCTGCAGCTGGGCCTGGTCGGCGCGGTGGCGCTCGGCCAGGATGTCGCGCTTGCGCAGGGCCAGCACGCCGCGCTGGAAATCGGAGACGCTGCGCCGGCCCAGGTGCTGTTCGATCATCCACAGGTGCACGTCGTCCATCGACTGGAAGCGGGTGTTCTGCACCGTCTGGAACGGCAGGCCGTGTTTCTGGCAGATGCCGTAGCGGTTGTGCCCATCCACCAGTACATCGTTCCACAGCACCAGCGCGTCGCGGCAGCCTTCGGCCAGGATGCTGCGCTCCAGTGCCTCGTGTTCATCGGCGGTAAGCGGATCGATGTAGGCCTTGAGTTCTTCTTTGACGACGATGTCCATGCAATCCGGTAGGCGAGCAGCTGATGACCGCCCATTGTACCGGTCGCCGGCATCACGTCGTGGCGCGTCTCCCATCCGTTGCCGCTGCAACCATACCGCCGTGTGGCGGCACGCACATGGCAGAATCGGGCAGCTGACCTTCCTGCACGTGAACGATGTCGACTCCTGCCGCTGCCAACGCCACCCCTTCGCCCCGCCGCATCCTGCTGGCCAGCCTGATCGGCACCACCATCGAGTTCTTCGATTTCTACATTTACGCCACGGCGGCGGTGCTGGTGTTCCCGCACCTGTTCTTCCCTGACAGCAGCGAGGGTGCGGCGCTGCTGCAGTCGCTGGCGACCTTCGCGGTGGCGTTCATCGCCCGCCCGGTGGGCTCTGCGGTGTTCGGCCATTACGGCGACCGGATCGGGCGCAAGGCCACGCTGGTGGCCGCGCTGCTGACCATGGGCGTGTCCACGGTGGCGATCGGCCTGCTGCCCACCCACGCCAGCATCGGCATCGTGGCGCCGACCTTGCTGGCGCTGTGCCGCTTCGGGCAGGGCCTGGGCCTGGGCGGCGAGTGGGGCGGGGCGGTGCTGCTGGCCACCGAAAACGCGCCGCCGGGCAAGCGCGCCTGGTACGGCATGTTCCCGCAGCTGGGCGCGCCATTGGGCTTCCTGCTCTCGGCCGGCATCTTCCTGCTGTTGGGCCGCGCGATGAGCGATGCGGACTTCCTGCAGTGGGGCTGGCGCGTGCCGTTCCTGGCCAGTTCGCTGCTGGTGGCGGTGGGCCTGTGGGTGCGCCTGAACATCCACGAGACCCCGCAGTTCCAGGCGGCGCTGGACCGCAATGAACGCGTGCGCCTGCCGATGTGGACGGTGCTGCGCCACCACCCGCGCACGCTGGTGCTGGGTACGTTGGGCGCGTTCGCCACCTTCGTGCTGTTCTACCTGATGACGGTGTTCAGCCTGGGCTACGGCACCACCGTGCTGCGCTACAGTCGCGAGCAGTTCCTGCTGCTGCAGATGGTGGGCATCCTGTTCTTCGCCGCCGGCATTCCGCTGTCGGCGATGTACGGCGACCGCTGGGGCACGCGGCGCACGATGATCGTGGCCAGCGGCCTGATCCTGGGCTTCGGCGTATTGTTCGCCCCGCTGTTCCAGGCCGGCAGCCCGTGGATGGTGGTCGGCTTCCTGGCGCTGGGCCTGTTCCTGATGGGCCTGACCTATGGCCCGTGCGGGACGTTCCTGGCCGAGATCTACCCGGTGCAGGTGCGCTATACCGGCGCATCGCTGTCGTTCAACCTGGCCGGCATCCTCGGCGCGGCACCGGCGCCGTACGTGGCCACCTGGCTGGCCGGTCGTTTCGGCCTGGTCGCGGTGGGCTACTACCTGTGCCTGACCGCAGTGATCACCATCCTGGCGCTGCTGGCCATGGGCCGGCCGGCGCGCCTCAGCGGAAAATCCGTTTGAGCGTGCGTCCCAGCCAGCTGCCCTGCTGGTGGTCGCGGGCGAACTGGTTCAGGTGCTGCTTGACCGATTCGGCGTAGGCCTTGTCATCGCCACGAATGTGGTTGAACAGCCAGCGCGACAGCATCGTGCGCAGCTCGTCGGTGATGTCCTCGCCGGCCTGGAAGCGCAGCCGGTACTCGGCCACGCGCTTGCCGAAAATCTCGTGCACGCGCTTGTGCGCGGCGCAGAACGGGTAGCCGGCTTCTTCCATCAGCTCTTCTTCGAATGCGAAGTGCGACATGGTGTAGTCCACCAGCTCGTCGATCACTTCGGCCACGGCCACCTTGTGCAGACTGGTCTGCGCCACGTGCAGGTGGTTGAGCATCTCCACGATCCGCATGTGCTGGTGGTCGATGACGTCGATGCCGATGTTCAGGTCGTCCTGCCAGACCAGAAGTGCCATGCTGCGTTCCCTTTGCTGTTCGCTGGGAACGACTCTAGGCAGGGCAGGGTGTGCCCGCGTTGATCTGGATCAAGGCGCCAGTGCGGGTTCCCGCGCGGCGATGGCCACGCGCGTGCTGCAAACCCGGTTGCGGCCGGCGGCCTTGGCCAGGTAAAGCTGGCGGTCGGCTTCGGAAATCAAGCGGTGCAGCGAATCGTGCTGCGGGCGCAGGCAGCACAGCCCGATGCTGACCGTCATGCGCAGCGTGGTGTGGCCCAGGTCCACTTCCAGTGCCGCGATACGCTGGCGCAGGATCTCGAAGTAGCCGATCGCCTCGTCTTCTTCCAGTCCCGGTACCAGCAGGCAGAACTCTTCACCACCGAAGCGCGCGATCAGGTCGTGGTCGCGCGCGTGGTCGGCCACGGTGGCGGCCACCGCACGCAGGGCGTCATCGCCGGCCTCATGGCCGTGGGTGTCGTTGATGTGCTTGAAGTGGTCGATGTCGATCATCGCCACCGCCACCTGTTCGCCCTGCACCTGCAGCTGCGGCAGCTGGCGTTGGCTCTGCTCCAGGAAGCAGCGGCGGTTGGGCAGGCCGGTGAGGAAATCGCGGGTGGCCAGGTCCTGCAGCGTGCCGATCAGCTCCAGCTGGTCCACGTTCTGCGAGACGCGGCAGAAGAATTCCTCGCGCGAGAATGGCTTGCGCAGGAAGTCGTTGGCGCCGTTCTTGAGGAAGCGCGGAATCAGCGACGGATCGGTGTTGCCGGAAATACCGATCACCGCCACCTTGTCGCGCGAACGCAGGGTGCGCAGCCGGCGGGTGAATTCCACGCCCTCCATCCCGGGCATTTCCTGGTCGACCACCGCCAGCCGGATCGCCGGATGGGCCTCGATCACCTTCAGCCCCTCGGCGCCGTCGGCCGCCTCGTAGACATCGTGGCCGTACATGCGCAGCAGCGAGGCGGCATACATGCGCGCGGACATCGAGTCGTCCACCACCAATGCCGCGATGCGCCGGTTGCGCTCCAGGCGCTGCACCAGCCACACCAGGTAGTCGATGCTGCCGGGCGTGTTCTTGAGCACGTAATCGATGATCTGCTGCTGCAGCACGCGCTTGCGCAGGTCTTCGTCGTACACGCCGCTGACCACCACCGTGCGCAGCCCGCGCGACAGGAAATATTCGACCACCTTGTCGCGGTCGCCGTCGGCCAGCACCAGCCCGGTCAGCACCAGGAACCAGCCCTTCTCTTCGTTCAGCAGGCGCCCGGCCTCGGCCAGCGAGGTTGCCACCGACACCGGCAGCTCCAGCCGCTGTTCGATGGCTTCCTTGAGCATCGTGGTGAACGTGCGCGAGTTCTCCACCAGCAGGATCCGCTGGGGGAGGTCATCACCGGGGTCGCCATCGAAAGCGCCCTGAAACAGTGCCGGCATGTTGCGTACGCTCGAAATCCGAGAGGGTTGGAAGGAATAGCGGCGTCTTCACGCGGGACTTTAGGGTCAATCGTCGGATCTGTGACCGGGATGTCCGGATATGGGGCCGTAATAACCGGATCCAGGAGCGTAGTGCCACGCCCTGCGTGGCAGCTCTTCGTCCCAGGCCAGCGGACTCGTCCCCAGCACCATCGCCTGCCGAAGCCATTCAAACGATTCAGCAGGTATCTGCGATTGAAAAATGGTAGTTCCACGCGAGTCGATTGCGTAAGTATCGTGCCCTGATGAATATTCAATCGGGGGGCAATGATCCGGAACTCTCTCAGGCAGCAAGTCCGAAGCCAGCAGGATCGAAACTGTTGTAAGCGGCCACGAGCATCGGAGAACCGGATGGTGTCGCAAGCCTAATGCCTACCCACTCCACATCAAACGCATCGCATTCGACAATCGCGCTGCGTACCTCATCAACAATGGAAAGTCGTCCTTTGGGTAAGGGGCGCGTTCCCATCGTGAAGTTGTCGGCAAAGCTAGCCAGACGTTCGTGAATCTGATCCTTGCTCTGGCATTCAATCAGCTGGCGAATCAGATCATGGGCGGCAGAGGCGGCCGCACTGTCAAGCAAGGATGCCGGTTGATCAGATGCGGGCAATCCAGCGCTCACAGTGTTCGACAGCAGCCGCGCGCAGACTACGCCGGCGAGTGCTTGGGTGCCACTGCAGGCTCCGGCTGATGCCGTATGGGGAACCGGCAAATCGTGGGAGCCGAGATACCCGGCGATCCGCTGCAGGTCGCGAGCAGTTGAGGCTGACGATGGATGATCTTCCGGCAACGCTGCCATGGCCCGCTCAAGCGGGGCGCGGATTTCGCGGAAGGAACCGTCCAGGGCAGACGCTGCTGCGGATGACAACGCCTCACCCAATGCCCGATGGATTACCGAGCCAGGCGTGTGGGAAGCCCGAAGGCGCATGAAGTCGATCAAAGCATGGCCATGGCGCTGAGCGTTGAGGGCGCGGATCGAGGAAGCGTGCGTTTCGATCGTTTCGCAGGCCAGCGGGGTCTCACGGTTGAAGGCAGTAGCGCGCTCCATGGTGCCGCGCTGCTGCATGTCGAATTCTCGCGAACGTGGAACTGCCGGTATGGCACGGGATGAGCGGTCAACATCGATGGGGCGCATGGATTGGGTGGCGTCCAGTAAATATGGTGCGCACCATCCTGCCCGGCACCGGCGCCGTCTGCTTTTCCAAATCGATCATAGCGGCGGCCTCACCCGAGACATCCCGCAGCTTCTACCAGGAAATTCCAGACCGGTGGCCGGACAGTTCTACATCCAGGGCTTTGCTTGGATCGATGGGACCGGGCGCGTCGCAGACCTGGTCGATCTCGATGGCATAATCATCCATGCAGGAGATGTAAGGTGGGCCGAAGTTATACTTGAAGAAGGAGCAGGAAATGGCGTTTCAACGCAAAGGCTCAAATCCGCCGTTGCCGGCGTCAAGGCGAACGCCAGCGGACGGGATCAATCCGGCACGCAGCAACCGGCCCAAGGCACCGCCGAATCCGCCACCGCCGCCTAAGCGGCCTTGACGGAAACGCAGCGATTTCCGCGCTTCCGGTTCACCCCAGCACATCCCGCAACTTGTACCAGGACATCGCCGCCACCAGCAGTGGCGTGCGAAGCAGCTTTCCACCCGGGAAGCGTCCATGCGGAATGCGCTCAAACACGTCCAGCCGTTCGTTCTGCCCAGCAATGGCCTCGGCGATCACCGCGCCGGCTAGGCCGGTTACAGCCACGCCGTGCCCGGAAAAGCCCTGTGCAAAGTATACGTTCGGGGTCAGCCGGCCCCAGTCGGGGGCGCGGTTGCGGGTGATGTCCACGTAGCCGCCCCAAACCTGGTCCATCCCGACGTCGGCCAACTGCGGGAACACCTGGCGCATGCGCTTGGTCATCACCCCGCGCAGGTTCGGCGGCGGCAGCGCCGAGTAGCTGGCGCGGCCACCGAACAGCAGCCTGTTATCGGCACTGAGCTTGAAGTAGTCCAGCGCCCAGCTGACGTCGGCCACGGCCATGTCGTTGCGGATCAGCGCCCGGGCCCGTTCCTCGCCCAGGGGGGCGCTGGCGCCGATGTAGGTGCCCACCGGCATGATCCGGCGCTCCAGCTCCGGCGCGATGCCCTGCAGCCACGCGTTGCCCGCGATGACCACTTGGTTGGCGGTGACCGTGCCGCTGGCGGTACGCAACTGCGGGCGCTCGCCGCGCACCAGTTCGAGTACAGGGCTCGCCTCATGGATCACCACGCCCAGGCCTTCAGCGGCGCGGGCCAGGCCCTGCGCATAGGCCAGCGGGTGCAGGTGGCCGCTGGCGGCATCGAACATCGCGCCGCGATAGCGGGGGCTGTCAAGCTGGCTGCGCAGCTGCTGCCGGTCCCACCACTGCAGCGGATAGTCGTAGCGCTCCACCAGGGTGTCCATGCCGGCACGCAGCGAACGCTCCTGGCGCGCGTTGATCGGCACGCTGGCATGGCCATCACGCCATTCGCACTCGATGGCGTAGTGCCCCAGGCGATGGCGCAACAGGGCCATGCCCTCGCGCGAGAAGTCGAACAGCCGGCGCGCATCGGCATTGCCAACCAGCCGTTCCAGCGTGTCCACCTCGCAGCCATAACCGACGATCGCCTGGCCGCCATTGCGTCCCGATGCCCCCCAGCCAACCCGATGCGCTTCCAGCACGGTCACCCGATAGCCGCGTTCGGCCAATGAGAGTGCGGCCGACAAGCCGGTGTAGCCGGCGCCCAGCACGCATACGTCGGTGGCATGGTCGCCACGCAGCGGGGCGCGCAGCGGCGTTTCAGCCACGCTGTCGGCATACCAGCTGGGTGCGTGCGCCTGTCCGGCCAGGCTCATCGGGGGCTCGCTCATGCGCACAGCATGCCAGCAACCCGTGTCGAGGGCAGGTGCGGCCACCGTGAGGGCGTTGGTTGCACGGGCGCAGCGGGCAGGGGTAACGTGCGGACAGGTGGCATCCTCGATGCCTGTCACTGGATATCCGGGCAATCACGGTATTTTCCACCCCTTCGGCGAAGCTTGTCGCCGTTACTCACGCACAGCAGACCGGCCATGACCACCCGAACGCGTTCGCGCAAAGCCCCTTCTCCGTCGCGCAAGGCCGCCGCTCCCTCGCGGAAGGCGCCGTCGCGCAAGGCCGCTGTCAAGCCGGCCGCCGAAGAGAGCGTACTGTTACGCTGGCTCAAGGATCGCCACATCACCGAGGTGGAATGCCTGGTGCCGGACATCACCGGCAACGCCCGCGGCAAGATCATCCCGGCCGACAAGTTCTCGCACGACTACGGCACCCGCCTGCCCGAAGGCATTTTCGCCACCACCGTGACCGGCGAGTTCCCGGATGACTACTACGAGCTGACCTCGCCGTCGGATTCGGACATGATCCTGCGCCCGGACCCGGACACCGTGCGCATGGTGCCGTGGGCCACCGATCCCACCGCACAGGTCATCCACGACTGTTACACCAAGCATGGCGAGCCGCATGAGCTGGCCCCGCGCAACGTGCTGCGCCGGGTGCTCGATGCCTATGCGGAACTGGGCCTGCGCCCGGTGGTGGCGCCGGAGCTGGAATTCTTCCTGGTGCAGAAGAACACCGACCCGGATTTCCCGCTGCTGCCCCCGGCCGGCCGCTCGGGCCGCCCGGAAACGGCGCGGCAGTCGTACTCGATCGATGCGGTCAACGAGTTCGACCCGATCCTGGACCTGATGTACGACTACTGCGACGCGATGAAGCTGGACGTGGATACGCTCATCCATGAATCCGGTGCGGCGCAGCTGGAGGTCAACTTCACCCACGCCAACGCGATGGACCTGGCCGACCAGGTGTTCCTGTTCAAGCGCACCATGCGTGAATCGGCCATGCGCCATGGGGTGTACGCCACGTTCCTGGCCAAGCCGATGGAAACCGAGCCGGGCAGCGCCATGCACATCCACCAGAGCCTGCTCCGGATCAGCGATGGCCACAATGTGTTCAGCGGCGAGAGCGGCGGCGACGAGTTCAGCCCATTGTTCGGCCACTACCTGGCCGGCCTGCAGAAGTATGTGCCGGCGGCGATGGCGTTCTTTGCCCCGAACGTGAATTCCTACCGCCGGCTGGTGTTCGGCGAGGTCTCCCCGAGCAACGTGCACTGGGGCTTCGACAACCGCACCTGCGGGCTGCGGGTGCCGCTGGATACGCCGGAGAACATGCGGGTGGAAAGCCGCTTTGCCGGCTCGGACGCCAACCCCTACCTGGCCATGGCCGCCACCCTGGCTGCCGGGCTGCTGGGCATCCGCGAGCAGCGCTCGCCGACCGCGCCGATCAGCGGCAGCGCCAAGGAGCTGGGCTACGACCTGCCGCGCTCGCTGGGCGAGGCGCTGGATGGCCTGGAGGGCTGCCGCGAGCTGCGCGAGATGCTGGGCGAGCGCTTCTGCCGGGCCTACGTGTCGGTCAAGCGCAAGGAGTACGAGACCTTCTTCCGGGTGATCAGCTCCTGGGAACGTGAATTCCTGCTGCTGAATGTGTGACCGGCCCAGCCGCCCGATCAGGCATGGCCAGCCCGGCCCCGTGCTGGGAAAATAGCCAGTTGCCCGTTAGGCTGGCACCGTTCTACCGGTCCGGCCGGTTCCCCCATCTCGCACCTGACCCGCGGAGAGTCCAATGAAGCTGCGAATCCTCACCCTCGGCATCGCCGTTTCCATGCTCAGCGCCTGTGGTGGCGCCAAGCAGGAAGACAGCAAGGTGCTGAACGTCTACAACTACAGCGATTACATCGCCGACGACACCATCCCGAATTTCGAGAAGGCCACCGGCATCAAGGTGACCTACGACGTGTTCGACAGCGACGAGATGGTCGAGACCAAGCTGCTCGCCGGTGGCAGTGGCTACGACGTGGTGGTGCCGACGCTGAACTTCTTCGGCCGCCAGATCCAGGCCGGCGTGTTCCTGCCGCTGGACAAGAGCAGCATCCCCAACCTGGCCAATCTCGACCCGGAGATGATGAAACGCATCGCGCAGCAGGATCCGGGCAACAAGTACGGCGTGCCGTACATGATCGGCACCACCGGCATCGGCTACAACGTGGAGATGCTCAAGGCGCGTTTCGGCGGCAGCACCGAGATCGCCAACAGTTGGGACCTGATCTTCAAGCCGGAAAACATTGCCAGGATGAAGGATTGCGGGATCACCATCCTCGATACCCCGGCCGACATGATTCCGATCGCGCTGCACTACCTGGGCGAAGATCCGCACAGCCATGATCCGGCGGTGATCCAGAAAGCGGCCGATCTGCTCAAGAGCATCCGCCCGTACGTGCAGAACTTCCACTCCTCGCAGTACGTGGGTTCGCTGGCCAACGGCGGCACCTGCCTGGTGGTGGGTTGGTCGGGCGACATCATCCAGGCCCGTGACCGCGCCGCCGAAGCAGCCAATGGCGTGACCGTGGCTTATTCGATCCCGAAGGAAGGCGCGCCGCAATGGTTCGACATGCTGGCCATTCCCAAGGACGCCAAGCACCCGGAAGCGGCCTACGCGTTCATCAACTACCTGCTGGACCCGAAGGTGGCCGCGGCCAACACCAACTTCATCCATTACGCCAACCCGGTGGGCGCGGCCACGTCGCTGGTGGACGAAGCGATCCGCAACGACCCGACCATCTACCCACCGGCCGAGGTGGCCGCGAAGATGTTCACCTATTCGATCAACCCGCCGGACGTGGACAAGCTGTATACCCGCCTGTGGACCGAGATCAAGACCGGACGCTGACGCTGGTCTGGCAGATCACCGGCCGGTTAGCCGCGAGGCCGGTGAAATGGTGGTGCGCGGGTCGGGCATTGGCCGGCCCTCGCGATTCTGGGTGACTGAGCTGGCGGCTGGATCGCGACCAGTGCGTATGCAGCTCAGTGTTCCTTGGACAAGTTGTCCGCGAAGTACTCGAAATTGTAGGCATTGTCGGCCGCCAGATCGCGAGCGTATTTGCGACGTATCTCGCATCTTCAGGCGTGTTGAACTTCTGATCCAGATCCGAGATCGAGCTGACGAGCGAATCGCGGAAATGACTGATTTCATGATAGACAGTCGCTGCCCGTGACCCTGTAGCAACGTCCGGCCCCAAGGGAAGTGCGAAGAAAGCTGGGCAGTAGTTGATTACGTAGGGCACCGCCGGATTGACCCAAGCCGTGGTCTGCATGCCTTCGTCTTCCTTCGAGCATTCGCAGGAAGGGAGGCTGAGCCGGCCATGCCTGGTCCATACAGCTTCAACCACCGTTTCGATTCTCACGTTCACCGGGTTGTCCTGGTTGGGATCTCCATGGATTCCGAACCAGCTCGTGTAGCGCGGGGACTGTTCGAACTTCTTCTTCTTTTCACCATCGACGAACTCCGTCGAGTACAGGTTCCCGAGATAGGTCCAGACGTCCCTGGCCATCACGGATGAGGCGCTGATCGCATTCAGAATCGAAACCAACTGCTCCCCAGAGCACGAAGTCGTGCTGGCGTTGGCAAGGGCGGCGTGCTCCTGCTTCCTGACAGTCAAGGGAACGAAGATCCGTATTCTCGGCGTATCGGTGAACTCGGTCTGGCGGGTGCGCGATTCATCCGCCCGCGCTGGACGCTGACGGAACGTGGTTGGCGCGACGGAGTAAATCATGCCAGGGCGAAGATCGTAGTTGCTTGAAAGATCGATCGTCCGCTGGAGCATTTGGCCAGGCTGGATAACCAGTTCGCGGGTCGCTGCCTCCCTGGTGATACCCATGTGGTACCCAAGATAGAGCGGGTACTCGCCATCGTCCGCCCTGACGAACAAGCTCTCGGTTCTAAGTTTTCCGTCGGACCTGGAATTGGGAAGATCTACTGCTCTCACGCTGATCGGGCGATCAGTCCCGTTCCGGTAGGTGATCGTCAGCACGATTTCGCCATCAGCAGAAGGGGACTGTTCTGCGATGGCTGTAACTCCAGCGTTCGCCGTAGCTGCAGCGATGCACGTCAGGAGGGCGAGCAGGGGCGCTTGGCTTCTGGACATTCCGTTGTTATTCCGCGAGAGGATGACGCACATTTCGTAGGTATAGGCCAGGCTCGTCAATGCGCTGAACCTGGAAATGTGAGCCAGCGAGACGCTCCGCATGCTGGATTCGCAGAACTGTGTTGAGCGTCAAATCTGGGATGAATATTCCGCTGTTGCCGCTCTGGAACGCTTTGATGGGAGACGGAACTGGCCCTCAAGGGCCGAGCCGCATGCCCTTAGCCGTCAAGGAGTGTTCCGTCACGGGTTGGCGTGTGGGGGCGGTTGGGATGCATGGGCGCTGCGGCGAGATGATGCAGGATGGCAGGCAACAACTCGGCGGCATCCCGCCCACCATTGCACAGGAAGTTCGAGCTCGGCCGCTGCAGGTTGTACTTGCCCAGGAAGAACAGCCCCGGCTGTGGGGACACCCCGTACTCGCCCAGCGGGTAACCGTTCGGGTCGAGCGCGCCCGGCACTTCGAGCCATGGCCACTGTGCGTCGAAACCGGTGGCCGCCACGATCGTGCGGATGCCTGCGGCGTCCAACCGGATGCAGCGCGGCGAGGCGTCCGGCTCCCAGTCCAGGTAGACCTCTTCGGGCAGGTAGCGCGCGTCGCCGGTGGATGTCTCTGCTGCTGATGCGTAATGCGCATCGGCCATGTCGTTGAGGTGCTTGTACTCGGTGCGGGTGCCGGCCACCGCCTCGCGGATCTGCGGGCGCACGTCGCGGAAGTGGGCGATGTGGCCTTCCAGGTGCTCCAGCTTGCCGAGCAGTACGATGCCGTCGCGGTGCATCGACAGCAGGCTGATCGAGCTGCCCATGCCCAGCGCACCAGTTCCGGATACCAAGGGGAACTCCGCCGTTCTTGCCTTCTGCAGGGCGCCTGGTACGCCCGCGGCCACGTCCGGGCGTTCGCCCACGTGTCGGTGCAGCAGCCCCTGCATGTCCCACCAGTGCATGGAGTCCCTGCCGCGTACCCGGCGGATGTGGGAGAAGCGGTCGGCCATCGACCAGTACACCTCGCGCCCGGCATTGCGCAGGTCCTGTGCGATCTGCGCGCCGGACTGGCCGCCGCCGATCACAAGCACGGCGCCCGGGCCGAGCTGTTGGGGGCGCCGGTAGTCGCCGGAGTGAACGACGTCAAGCTCGGGGGCAGGGGAGAAGAACGCCCGTGGCCAACGCGGGCGGCGGTACTCTCCGCTGGCCACGACCACGCAGCGTGCCTCGAGCGTGCCGTCGCTGGTGATGACACGGTAGCCGTCGCCTGCAGCAAACACCCGATGCACGGTGCATCCCTCGACTACGGGCAACTGCCGCCGGCGCGCATAGTCGGTCAGCATGTCGATGACGTCGGGCGCGGTGGCAAAGCCCGTTGGATCCGCGCCGTCGTATTGGTAGCCGGGCAGGGCAGTCAGGAAGTTGGGCGTGTTGAGTCGGAAGGAATCCCACCGCCGCGTCCAGCTGGAGCCGATGGTCTCCGCTTCCAGAACCTGATGGCGCACGCCTGCCTCCACCAGCAGGGCGCTGAGCGAGAGGCCGGAGTGTCCCGCTCCAATAACAACTACCTCAAAGGGCCGTACGTCGGGGATGGCTTGCATGCATGACTCCTTGTGATGGTGCGCGTTCGTCGTTCGTCGTTCGTGGAGGTATTGCGCTCACACTGTCAGGAGGTCAACGCGATGACGCGCGGAATGTGACGCGTCACTTGCCTGTCGCTCACGCGTGTTGGAAGGTGTGCACGCGATCAAGGAACCGCGCGAATCCCCGCTCCAGCAGACCGGGAGCGACAAGCGCGAAGGCGTTTTCAGCCGCCACCCACGCAGGGCTGGGCGATGCATGTCAAGGGGCGCTTCAGCACCATTGCCTCTGGACCAGATGGGCGCGACATAGGCAGGGCGTTCACGTCGCCTCGGCGGCACGCTTATTAGGGTTCTTCCTGAGCCCCTTGGCCCACCCGGCCCCAACCGCCCCGATCCGGTATCGCTGCTGTCGCCAACGGTCGCTAAAATGGGCCGTCCCTCCTGTCCTGACGCCGCTCCCGGAGCCGCTACCCATGTCATTCGAAGCCAAGCCGGAAGGCGAGGTCGTCCCGGCCCTGGAGCCGGGCTATCTGTCCATCCGCGCGCTGCGCAAGGAGTTCGACGGCTTCGTCGCGCTCGACGACGTCAGCCTGGACGTGCACAAGGGTGAAATCTTCGCCCTGCTGGGCGGCTCGGGCAGCGGCAAGTCGACCCTGCTGCGCTGCCTGGGCGGCTTCGAGACCCCTACCACCGGCACGATCGACCTGGACGGCCAGCGCATCAACGCGCTGCCGCCGTACCAGCGGCCGATCAACATGATGTTCCAGTCCTACGCCCTGTTCCCGCACATGACCGTGGAGCAGAACATCGCCTTCGGCCTGAAGCAGGACGGCCTTGCCCGCGATGCCATCCGCCGCCGGGTCGGCGAGATGCTGGAACTGGTGCAGCTGGAAAAGCTGGCCAGGCGCAAGCCGCATCAGCTGTCCGGCGGTCAGCAGCAGCGCGTGGCGCTGGCACGGTCGCTGGCCAAGGGGCCCAAGCTGCTTCTGCTGGACGAGCCGATGGGTGCGCTGGACAAGAAGCTGCGCTCGCAGATGCAACTGGAGCTGGTCAACATCATCGAAACCTCCGGCGTGACCTGCGTGATGGTCACCCATGACCAGGAAGAGGCGATGACCATGGCCACCCGCATCGCGGTCATGGATGCCGGCTGGATCCAGCAGGTGGGCAAGCCCGACGAGATCTACGAACAGCCTGCCAACCGCTTCGTGGCCGGCTTCATCGGCTCGGTGAACCTGTTCGACGGGGTGATCGACGAAGATCTGCCGGAGTACGTCACGGTGCGTACGCCGCTGTTTCCGGCCCCCATCTACGTGGCCCACGGCATCACCGGTTACGAAGGCCAGCCGGTGGCGTTCGCGCTGCGTCCGGAGAAGGTGATGATCGGCAAGGACGAGCCGGACGGCGACACCAACAAGGCGCAGGGCGTGATCGAGGAGATCGCCTACTTCGGCAGCCATTCGGTGTACCACGTGCGCCTGCCGGGCGGGGCCAAGGTGCTGTCCAACTTCGCCAACTCGCAGCGCTGGGCCAGCGATGGCCTGACCTGGGGCGACAGCGTCTGGGTGCACTGGCGCGACAACGACGGCGTGGTGCTCACCGCATGAACGCCACCGGCTGGAAGCGCTGGCTCCCCGGCACGCGCAGCGGCGTGATCGCCGCGCCGTACCTGTGGCTGCTGCTGTTCTTCGCGGTGCCGTTCGTGATCATCCTGATGATCTCGTTCTCGCGCACCCAGGTGGGCTCGCCGCCGTATACGTGGCTGCTGGAGTACGTGGACGGCGCGTTCTCGCTCAAGCTCAACCTGGGCAACTATGCGGCGATGGTCAAGGACAGCCAGTACGTGCTGGCCTACCTGAGCTCGATCAGGATCGCAGTGATCGCCACGCTGTTCACGCTGCTGATCGGTTACCCGATGGCGTACGTGATCTCGAGGATGTCCCCGGCCGCACGCAACGTGGCGATGATGCTGGTGGTGCTGCCCTCGTGGACCTCGTTCCTGATCCGGGTGTATGCGTGGATCGGCATCCTGGACCGCAACGGGCTGCTCAACCAGCTGCTGCTGAAGATCGGGTTGATCGATGCGCCGCTGCAGATCCTGTACACCCCGACCGCCGCCTATATCGGCATCGTGTACTGCTACCTGCCGTTCATGGTGTTGCCGCTGTATGCCAACCTGGTCAAGCTGGACAACCGCCTGCTGGAAGCAGCCTACGACCTCGGTGCCAAACCGTGGCAGGCGTTCCTGCGCATCACGCTGCCGCTGTCGCGCACCGGCATCATCGCCGGCTGCATGCTGGTGATGATTCCGGCGGTGGGCGAATTCGTGATCCCGGAGATGCTGGGCGGTCCGGACACGCTGATGATCGGCCGGGTACTGTGGGGCGAGTTCTTCAACAACCGCGACTGGCCGACCGCCTCGGCGGTGGCGATCGTGATGCTGGCCCTGCTGCTGGTGCCGATCCTGCTGTTCAACCGCGTGCAGCAGCGTGAGCTGGAAGGGAAGCTGGCATGAGCATGGTGCGCCGCAGCCGCGGGCTGGGCTGGTCGGTCCTGGGGCTGGGCTTTGCCTTCCTGTACCTGCCGATCCTGCTGCTGATGATCTACTCGTTCAACGCGTCCAAGCTGGCCACGGTGTGGTCGGGCTTTTCCACGCGCTGGTACGGTGAGCTGTTCAACAACCGGCAGATCCTGGATGCGCTGTGGATCAGCCTGAAAGTGGCGTTCTGGACCGCCAGCGCGGCCACCGTGCTGGGCACCATGGCGGCGATGGTGATGACCCGCTTCAAGCGCTTCCCGGGCAAGACCGTGTTCGGCGCACTGATCACCGCGCCGCTGGTGATGCCCGAAGTGATCCTGGGCTTTTCGCTGATGACGCTGCTGGTGGCGATGGGCGGCATTCCGGGCTTCCCCAGCCGTGGGGTGGGCAGCATCTGGATCGCGCACGTTACCTTCACCCTGTCCTTCGTGACGGTGATCGTCTCTTCGCGGCTGCAGGAACTGGACCGTTCGCTGGAAGAGGCGGCGATGGACCTCGGCGCGAGCCGGCTCAAGGTGTTCTTCCAGATCACCCTGCCGATCATCGCCCCGGCGCTGGTGGCCGGCTGGCTGCTGGCCTTCACCCTGTCGCTGGATGACGTGGTGATCGCCAGCTTCGTGGCCGGGCCGAATTCCACGACCCTGCCGATGAAGGTGTTCGCCTCGGTGCGCATGGGCATCAAGCCGGAGATCAACGCGTTGGCCACGTTGATGGTGCTGGCGGTGTCGATCGCGGCGGTGATCGGGTGGTTCATCACCGCGCGTGGCGAGAAGCGCAGGCAGCGGGACATGCAGATGGCCTTGCAGGAGAAGGGGTAACTGATGGGCGGCTTCGGTGGGGCTGGACCTCGGTGAGATATCGGTTGTCGGGTATGGTCGGTTTCTGATGGTTGTGCCGCGCTGCGCGCGGGGTCCGGCCAACGTTATGCCCGCCGTCCTGGCGGGCACCCTTCGGGCCGTCGCTGCGCGACGTTGAGAACGGCTCCTGCCGTTCTCTTCGGGGCTACGAATTTCTACGTGCTGTCGGCGGGATCGGGATACGTCACCACCAGGCGACGCAACATCCGGCTCACGGGGGCGGGCGCACAATGGTGTCCTGTCTTTCGGAGCACCGCGATGACCGTCGAAATCGTCAATCCCGCCACCGGCCTGGTCACCTACCGCCACGAACTGCTGAAGGCGGCCGAGGTGGAGCAGCGGCTGGGCGCTGCAGCCGACGCATTCCCGCCGTGGGCCGGGCGATCATTGCAGGATCGCGGCACGATTCTGCGTGGCATCGCCGGCCAGCTGCGCGCCCGCAGGGGCGACATCCAGCAGGCGATGACCACCGAGATGGGCAAGCTCAAGGGCGAGGCGCTGGCGGAAGTGGAAAAGTGCGCACAGGCCTGCGAGTACTACGCCGACCACGCCGCCGATTACCTGAAGCCGCAGCTGATCGATACCGAAGCACAGCGCAGCTATGTGCGCTACGAACCGATAGGCTGCGTGTTGGCGGTGATGCCTTGGAATTTCCCGATCTGGCAGGTGTTCCGCTTCCTGGCACCGGCGTTCATGGCCGGCAACGTGGCCCTTCTCAAGCACGCCAGCAACGTACCGCAGTGCGCCGACCTGATCCTGGCGGTGTGCCGTGACGGGGGGCTGCCGGAAGGCGTGTTCGATGTGCTGCACATCGACAACGACCAGGCCGCCGAGGTGCTGCGCGACCGGCGGGTCAAGGCGGTTACCCTGACCGGCAGCGAGCGGGCAGGGCGCTCGATCGCGGCCAACGCCGGTGACCAGCTCAAGAAGTGCGTGATGGAGCTGGGCGGCAGCGATGCGTTCGTGGTGCTCGACGATGCCGACCTGGACAAGACAGTCGCCGCAGCGGTGAAGTCGCGTTTCGACAACAGCGGGCAGACCTGCATCGCGGCCAAGCGCTTCATCGTGGTCGATGCGATTGCCGATGCGTTCGTGGAAAAGTTCGTGGCCGCTGCCTCGGCACGGGTTTACGGCGATCCGCAGAACGAGACGACCACGCTGGCGCCGATGGCACGTGCCGACCTGCGCGAGGAGCTGCACAAACAGGTGCAGGCCAGCGTGGGCAAGGGAGCCAAGGTGCTGCTCGGCGGCGAACCGGTGGCAGGGACGCATGCCGGGTATCCCGCGACCGTCCTGGACAACGTGGTACCGGGCATGCCGGCCTATGACGAGGAACTGTTCGGGCCGGTGGCGGCGATCCTGCGTGTGCGCGATGACGCCGACGCGTTGCGCGTGGCCAATGACACCACGTTCGGGCTCGGCGGCAGCGTGTGGAGTGGCGATCCGGTACGCGGCGAGGCGATTGCCAAACGACTGGAGTGTGGCGCGGCCTTCGTCAATGCCGTCGTCAAGAGCGATGTGCGGCTGCCGTTCGGTGGCAGCAAGCGCTCGGGCTTCGGCCGTGAGCTGGCCGACCATGGCATCCATGAATTCATGAACATCAAAACCGTTTACGTGGCGTAGCCGGCACCGCCTGGGCCGGCCAACGGCCGGCGCTACCGGTGGCAGGCAATGGTAGCGCCGGCCGTTGGCCGGCCAGGAGGTCTACAACCAACGCACCCGCTTGAACAGGCGGTACAGGCCCACGCAGATCGCGCCCACGCCGACGATCATCGCGGGGTAGGCCCACGGCGTGTCCAGTTCCGGCATGTGCGCGAAGTTCATGCCATACCAGCTGGTGATCAGGGTCGGGGCGGCGAGCAGCGCCGCCCAGGCACCGAGGCGCTTGACCGTTTCGCCCTGGGCCAGCGTTACCAGCGACAGGTTCACGCTCAGGGCCGTGCCCAGCATTTCGCGCAGGGTGTCTATCACATCGCTGATGCGCACCGCATGGTCGTGCACGTCGCGCAGGTACAGCTTCACTTCTTCGGGCACCAGGTCGCCCTGGTAGCGCTTGATCTGCGACAGCATGTCCTGCAACGGCGCCACCGCCATGCGCATCTTGTTGAGCTCGCGCTTGAGCTCATACAGGCGCACCACGGTCTGGCGCTTGTAGCTGTCGGAGAAGATGTCCTTCTCCAGCAGTTCCAGCGTTTCGCGGTAGCGCTGGGTGATGGGCAGGTAGTTGTCCACCACGAAATCCAGCACGGCGTACAGGCAGTACGACGGGCCCATCCGGCGCAGCAGTTCGGGCTCGCGCTCCACCCGCGCGCGCGGCGCGGCATACGACAGCGATGCGCCATGGCGCACGGTGACCAGGAAGCGTGCGCCGAGGAATGCGTGCGTTTCACCGTATTCGATGCGTTCCTCCACCATCTGCGCGGTGGTCACCACCACGAACAGGGAGTTGCCGTAGGCCTCCACTTTCGGCCGCTGGTGGGCGTTGCTGGCATCTTCAATGGCCAGCGAGTGCAGGCAGAATTCTTCCTGCAGCTTGAGCAGTACGCTGTCGGCCGGCTCGTACAGGCCGACCCAGACAAAGCCGTTGCCGCTCTCGATCACATCGCTGATCGCGTCCAGGCTGATGTCGTGGCGCTTGCCCTGGCCATCGTAGTGAACGCAGTTGATGACGCAGGGCGGGTTCGGCGGGGTGGTGATGGCAGTGCTTTCCATGGGCGGTATCGTGCGTCAGCGGCCCGTGACAGGCAGGTCACGACGGCCCAGTACCCAGGCCAGCGCCACGTGCAGCGGCAACAGCACCACGATCCACTGCAGGTTCACCTGCGCCTGCAGGGTCAGCCAGTGCAGCACCAGGCCCAGCAGCGAGAGCACGGCCATCGTCCACAGCGTCCAGCGGAACCACGCCCCGGGCACGCGCCCGCGCAGCAGGGTGGCCGCGCCCGGGAGCAGCAGCAGGCACAGCGGTGAGAGCTGCAGCAGGTTGCGGTTGGCCCAGGCGGCGTGGTGCGCGCTGAAGCCCCAGAGGTAGGCCAGCAGGATGCCGGCGATACCGCAGAACAGCCACAGCGGCAGGGCCAGCCCGGCCAACAGGCGCCGGCGACGCTGCAGGGCCAGCACCCCGGCGGCCAGCACCAGGCCGCACAGCAGCCATGGCCACCAGCGCCGCGCGACTTCGGCCGGTTCCGGCGCGATGCGGTGCGGCAGCAGTTCCTGTTCGGCCTGCACCAGCGGGCGGCCATCGCTGTTGCGCACTTCCCGCAGGGCATCGGCCAGGCGCATCGGCACGAAGGCTTCCTGCCAGCGCGACAGCGGCTGGTCGGCGAACGGCCCCAGGCCGATATCGAAGCCGAGCCACATCCACGGTGCCGGCGAGGCGAGGCGCACCGATTCGCTGCGGTAGGTGTTGCCGCGCGACCGGCCGGACAGCTGCGAGTGCAGCCCGCCGCCCAGCGCGCCGTCGATGGCGTCGCGGACCATGGTGGCGCAGTTGGCGGTGTAGTAGTCGTAGCGGTAGCGCGCGTTTTCCGGCCTGGCGCGCTCGGCCAGCGACGCGGCCAGGGTGCGGGCCTGTTCGGGGCTGAGATCCAGCCACTGCAGGTTGGCGCCACGGCCGCTGTCGCGGTAGTAGGACAGGTCCTGGTCGAGTGGCAGCGCCACCAGGTAATACATCATCTCGCCGCGCAGGAAACGGCTCACGAAGTCGGGTTCGCCGGGGTCGAAGTAACCGAAGTTGTACGACGTGGCCTGGCCGGTGACCGGGTCCACCACCACGATCGCGTCATGCCCGAAACGCTCGAAGAAAATACTGCCGGGCTGCATGGTCACGATGCCGATGCGCGGCGGCGGCGCTTCGGCCGTCGGGGTCCCGGCAATGGCTGCCGCCGGTGCGGGCTCGGCCTGCGCCAAGGCTGCCAGCGGCGAGCCGGCAACACTGGCCAGGAGCAGGAGGAACAACAGGCGGCACAACGGCCACCGCGTCAGCAGGGGCCGCATGGCGTGGGTCAATCCTCGGTGATGGCGTCGGGCGGCAGCACGGTCACGTGGAACGCCTGCACGCGGCGGGCATCGGCGCGCGCCACCCGGAACACGAAGCGGTCCAGGGTCAGCTCGTCGCCGGTCTCGGGCAGGTGCCCGATCGCCTCGGTGACCAGGCCACCGATGGTGTCGTAGTCGTCGTCGGGGAAGGTGGCGCCGAAACGCTCGTTGAAATCCCCGATCGGGGTCAGCGCGTCGACCACGTACTGGCCATCGGCCTGGATCGCGATCTGCGCGGTGTGGTCTTCGGCCTCGTCATGCTCATCGTCGATCTCGCCGACGATCTGTTCCAGCACGTCTTCGATGGTGACCAGGCCGGCAACGCCGCCGTACTCGTCCACCACGATCGCCATGTGGTTGCGCGAGAGCCGGAACTCCTTGAGCAGCACGTTGAGCTTCTTGGATTCGGGAATCAGCACGGCCGGGCGCAGCAGCTCGCGCACGTTGGCCGGCCCGTTGTCGGCGACCACGCCGCGCAGCAGGTCCTTGGCCAGCAGCACGCCCAGGATGTCGTCCTTGTTGTCGCCATGCACGGGGAAGCGTGAATGGCCGGATTCGACCACCTGCTTCATCAGTTCAAGGAAAGGGGCTTCCACCGGCAGCGAGACCATCTGCGAGCGCGAGATCATCACGTCGCCTACGGTGAGCTCGGCGACCGAGATCGCGCCCTCCATCATGCGCAGCGTGTCGGCGGCAATCAGGCCGTCGTCGTGCGCGGTGTGCAGCACCGCCACCAGCTCGTCGCGGGTGTGGGGTTCGCCGGAAAAGGCAGAGGTCAGGCGTTCCAGCCAGCTGCGCTTCTTCTCGTTTTGCTCCGCAATGGAGCCACTACTGTCGTCTTCAGACATCGCTGCAAAAAAGGCACCCGGCGAGCCGGGCGTTGGCACCAGTCTAGCAGGATGCGGGCCGCTGTCAGCGCTCGCCCGGCGGGGTGTTCACGGACGCGGGCAGGACGCCGGCCTGGGGTGCCGGGGGGGCGGCCGGGGCCTCGTCCTCCGCCGGCAGGTCCAGGCTGTAGGTACAACCGGCCAGGGTCTTGCCCGGGTGGGTCTTGACCGTGGACAGGCTCAGGATGATCGATTCGATCATCGGCTCGCCGGTGCGGGGATCGGTCACGTCCCGGCTGACCACTTCACGGCCGGCCATGAACTTGTCCGGGTTGTCGACCCCGTCTTCCAGCGCCAGTGCCTTGGCCATCGGGCGGGGGTCGGCCACGTCCAGGATCGCCATGATGCTGGCCCCGGACACCGCCACGTACTCGGTGCGCTGGCCGAACACCGTGAGCGGCGCGGCCAGGCGGAATTCGCTCATGAACTGGTTGTTCTGCGGCAGCGGCTGCATGCCGTTGGCCACCGCTTTGAGCGGGTCGGCCACGACCGGGGCGACCGCGTCGTAGTCGGCAACGCGCTGGCGGCATTCGATCAGCGCGGGCAGGTCCAGCGGTGCAGGGGGGGCGGGCGTCGCCGGGGAGGCGGCCAGTGCCGGGATGGAAAGCAGGGCCAGCAGGCTCAGGCAAGCGGGGCGCGGAAAGGTCATGCAGGAAACGTCCGTCAGGGGGCGGCTCAGCGCTCGCCGGCGTAGGGGTCGGCGATGCCGAGGTCGGCCAGGATCTCGCGCTCCAGCTGTTCCATGGCCTCGGCTTCCTTGTCGTCCTCATGGTCCCAGCCCAGCAGGTGCAGCACGCCGTGCACGGTCAGGTGCGCGTAGTGGGCATTGAGCAGCTTGGCCTGTTCCATCGCTTCGGCAGCCACCACCGGCGCGCAGATCACCAGGTCGCCCAGCAGGGGGAACTTGACCCCTTTGGGCAGGCCCTCGGGGAGCTCGGCCGGAAAACTGAGCACGTTGGTGGCGTAGTCCTTGCCACGGTAGTGCCGGTTCAGCGACTGGCCTTCCTTGGCATCGACCACGCGGATGGCCAGGTCGGCTTCGCGGATGCGACCCTTGAGCGCAGCGGCCACCCACCTGCGGAAACTCACCGCCGACGGCAACCCGGCGCGGGGCAGGGCGTAGCTGACGGCGACATCGAGTCGAATGGGGCCTTTGGTCATGGCGGTTCCGGCAATTCTGGTCAATCAGGAAACGACAGTATCGCGCGTGTCGCGCTGCACCGCGATGGCCGCGCTCATTCGGCGCCCGGCTTGACCTGCTGCAGGTCGCGGCGGTCGTAGGCACTGACGATGCGCGCCACCAGCGGATGGCGCACCACGTCGCGGGCCTCGAAGAAGGTGAAGCTCACCCCGTCCACGTCGCGCAGCACCTCGATGGCATCGCGCAGGCCGGACTTCACGTGCTTGGGCAGGTCGGTCTGGGTGAGGTCGCCGGTGACCACGGCGGTCGAACCGAAGCCCAGCCGGGTCAGGAACATTTTCATCTGCTCGACGGTGGTGTTCTGCGCCTCGTCCAGGATCACATAGGCATCGTTGAGGGTGCGCCCGCGCATGTAAGCCAGCGGCGCGATTTCGATGACGTTCTTCTCGAGCAGCTTGAGCACCTTTTCCACGCCCAGCATTTCATACAGTGCGTCGTACAGCGGGCGCAAATAAGGATCCACCTTCTGGCTCAGGTCGCCCGGCAGGAAACCGAGCTTTTCGCCCGCTTCCACCGCCGGCCGCACCAGGATCAGGCGCTGCACCCGCGATTCGTTCAGGGCATCCACCGCGCTGGCCACGGCCAGGAAGGTCTTGCCGGTACCGGCCGGGCCAATGCCGAAATTGATGTCGTGGGTGGTGATCTGGTGCAGGTACCGCGCCTGGTTGGCGCCGCGCCCGCGCACCGTACCGCGCTTGACCTTGATGCTCACTTCCTGCGCTTCATAGCTGCGCTCCACCAGGTGCTCCACGTTGGCCTGGTTCAGGCGCAGGTGGATGGCGTGGCTGTCGAAGGGAGTATCGGCCGCCTCCAGGTACAACGCCTCGATCAGCGCCTGTGCTTCCTCGGCCACCAGCTTCGGTCCGGTGACCCGGAAAATGTGGCCGCGGTTGGCGATTTCCACGCCGAGCTTGAGTTCGATCTGGCGCAGGTGCTCGTCGAAGGGGCCGGCCAGGTTGGCCAGGCGTTCGTTGTCTTCCGGGGCCAGGGTGAAATCGCGGTGTGCCAGTGCAGTCATTGCGTCCGGCGGCTGCGGTCGCAACGACCGTGCCGCAAACCAGGGAAAGGACGAACAGAGTAGCGCGGGCGTGGGACTGTCGCCACAGCAGCAGGGTTCTCCACAGCGGCTGTGCAGCAGCGGTGCAGCAACCTGTGGATAGTCGCCGACAGCCCTACTGCCGCAACGCTGAAGTGTGCATGGTCAAAAAAGCGACATCCGCCTCGGGGTTTTCCACACCGCTTGTGGGCGGCTGCGGGAGAAAGATGTGGATAACCGGCTGCATCCCCGGCGGCGCAACGGGTTCGGTCGGGTGATCATTTCATGACCAGTGCGCTGCGCCCGGCGCCGCGTGACCGTTCCTTCACGGCGGCATGCGCAAGGTGATCACTTCCTCAGCCGTCGTGCCCATGCCGGAGTCGCGTCGATGTCCGCAGCCAGCTTCCTGTCCCTGCGTGGGGTGGTCCTGACGAGCGCGGCCCTGCTGCTATCCGGCTGCCGGTCGGAGCCGCCCGCAGCGCTCGGTACGCTGGAGTGGGACCGGATCACGGTGCCGGCGCCGGCCGCGGAAACCATCGTCGGCATCCGGGTCCGCGAGGGCCAGCAGGTGGCCACCGGTGCGGCGCTGCTGCAACTGGAGCCGGTCCGTACCGCTGCCCAGCTGCGGGCGCTGGAAGCGCAGGCCAGCCAGGCCGGGCAGGCCCTACTGGAACTGCGCGAAGGTCCGCGTCGCGAGGATATCGACCAGGCGCGGGCCAACCTGGCCGCCGCGCGGGCGCAGGCCGTGGACGCTTCTGCTTACTACACGCGCCTGCAGCCGCTGGGCCGGCAGCGGCTGGTGGCCGCCGCCGACGTGGACCGCGCCCGGGCTGCGGCCGGCAGTGCGCAGGGTGCGGTACGCGCCGCCGAGCAGGCATTGCTGGCGTTGGAACACGGCACCCGGGTGGAGCAGGTGGCGCAGGGCGAGGCCGCCCTGCAGGCGGCGCAGGCGCAGGCGGCCGCGCAGGCCGTCACCTTGCGCAAGCTCGACCTGGTGGCACCGCGGGCCGGTCGTATCGATGCGCTGCCTTACAAGCTGGGTGACCAGGCGCCGGTGGGCGCGCCGTTGGTGGTGCTGCTGGTGGGGGAGCGTCCGTACGCGCGGGTGTACCTGCCCGAGCCGTTGCGGTTGAAGGTGCGGGTGGGGCAGTCGGCCCAGGTCCACCTGCAGGGACGTGACGGGTCGTTTGCCGGGCATGTGCGCAGCATCCGCAGCGACCCGGGCTTCACTCCGTACTACGCGCTCAGCGGCGACGACGTCTCGCGGCTGAGTTGGCTGGCGGAGGTCGAACTGGACCAGACCGACGACAAGGCGGCGTTGGCCGACCTTCCCGCCGGCGTGCCGGTGCGGGTCGCGTTTTGAGCGACACGCGGCCCGCTGTTGTGGAGGCCGGGGCCGAAACGCTGGCCATCCGCGCGCGTGGCCTCACCCGACAGTTCGGGGCACTGGTCGCGGTGGATCATGTCGACCTGAGCGTGCCGCGCGCCACCGTGTACGGATTTCTGGGCCCGAATGGCTCGGGCAAGTCCACCACCATCCGCATGCTGTGCGGCCTGCTTACCCCGAGCGCGGGCGAGATCGAGGTGCTGGGCCTGCGCATTCCGGAGCAGGCTGAAGCGCTGCGCCGGCGCATCGGTTACATGACCCAGCGTTTCTCGCTGTTCGAAGACCTCACCGTGCGCGAGAACCTGGAGTTCCTGGCCGCAGTGCAGGACATCCCGCGCGCGCGGGCCGCGCAACGGATCGATGCGCTGGTCGAGCAGTACCACTTCCAGGACCGGCAGAAGCAGCTGGCCGGCACCCTGAGCGGGGGCCAGAAGCAGCGCCTGGCACTGGCCGGTGCGGTGATCCACGAGCCGGAGCTGCTGTTCCTGGACGAGCCGACCAGCGCGGTGGACCCCGAATCGCGGCGCGACTTCTGGGAAAAGCTGTTCGATCTGGCCGATGCCGGCACTACGCTGCTGGTTTCCACCCACTATATGGACGAGGCCGAGCGCTGCCACCGGCTGGCGATACTCGACCAGGGCGTGCTGGTCGCCGACGGCAGCCCGGCCGAGCTCACCGCCGCCCTCGAGGGGCGAACCCTGGCGGTGCTCGCCGCGCAGCCGCGGCAGGCGCAGCGTGCGCTGGCCAGCGTACCCGGCGTGCTCAGCGTGGCGCAGATAGGTAATACGCTGCGGGTGCTGCTGGACCGGGACGAGGATGCCGAAGCGCGCCTGCAGGACGCGCTGCGTGCGGCCGGGCAGGGCGCGGACATCGTGCGCAGCACGGCCAACCTCGAGGACGTGTTCGTGTCGGCCACCCGGGGTCGCGACGCGCCGGCACCGGCAGAGGCGGCCCGGTGAACCTGCGGCGGCTGTGGGCGATCGTGCTCAAGGAGCTGCGCCAGATGCGCCGCGACCGCATCACCCTGGCCATGATCGTGGGCATTCCGGTCATGCAGCTGGTCCTGTTCGGCTATGCGATCAACCTCAATCTGCGCCACCTCGATACCGGCATCGCCGATCAGGCCGGCACCTCGGCTTCGCGCGCGCTGCTGATGGACATGGTCGCCACCGGGGTGATCACGCCGACCCTGCAGGTGGACATGCCCGAACAGCTGATGACCGCGTTGCGACGCGGGCAGGTCAGCATCGGGGTGGTAATACCGGCCGATTTCGAGCGGCGCCGCTTCGACGGCCGCGAAGCGGTGCAGGTGCTGGTGGATGGCAGTGATACCGTGGTGCAGAGCGCAGCGGTGCAGCTGGCGCAGGTGCCGCTGGACGGCCAGCCGCTGCGCAACGACCGGCCGCTGCGCGCGGGCGCGTCCGGTGCCGGTGGTCAGATCAGCGTAGTGGCGTTCTACAACCCCGAGCGGCGCTCGGCGATCAACATCGTGCCGGGGCTGATCGGGATCATCCTGACCATGACCATGGTGATGTTCACTGCGGTGGCGATCGTGCGCGAGCGCGAACGCGGCAACATGGAACTGCTGATCGCCACGCCGCTGAGCCGCAGCGAGTTGATGGTCGGCAAGGTGCTGCCGTACGCGGCGATCGGATTGATCCAGACCACCCTGGTGCTGGTGCTTGGCATGTGGCTGTTCGAGGTGCCGATACGCGGCAGCGTGCTGGACGTCTACCTGGCAGCGGTGCTGCTGATCACCGCCAACCTGGCGCTGGGGCTGTTGATCTCGACCCGGGCGCAGTCCCAGTTCCAGGCCATGCAGATGACGATGTTCGTGTTCCTGCCGTCGATCCTGCTGTCGGGCTTCATGTTCCCGTTCGCCGGCATGCCGCGCATCGTGCAATGGTTGGCCGAGATCCTCCCGCTGACCCATTTCCTGCGCCTGGTCCGCGGCATCATGCTGCGCGGCGCGCGCTGGTGGGAGATGTGGCCGGAGGTACTGGCGCTGCTGGGCTTCATCGTGGTGATGATGACCCTGGCGATTTTGAGATTCCGCAAGCGCCTGGATTGATCCGGCACCGCCCTGCGTGGCTGCTGCTCCGGATCGTTATGCGACGATCAGACGCCCACGCAATGAATTGCTGTATGCCTCGGTGATCTCCACATCGACCAGCTGCCCGACCAACCGCGCCTGCCCCGGGAAATTCACCGAACGCATGTTCTCGGTCTTGCCGGTCAGCTCGTTCGGGTCGCGGCGCGAGGGGCCCTCCACCAGTACGGTCTGCACGGTGCCGACCATCGCATGGGAGATGGCCGCAGCCTGCTCGTTGATGCGTGCCTGCAGGCGCGACAGCCGCGCGTGCTTCTCCGCATCGCTGATCGTGTCTTCCAGGTCGGCGGCCGGGGTGCCCGGGCGGCGTGAATAGATGAAAGAGAAGCTGTGGTCGAAGCCCACGTCTTCGATCAGCTTCATGGTCTTCTCGAAATCCGCGTCGGTTTCGCCAGGGAAGCCGACGATGAAGTCCGAGCTGATCGAGATGTCCGGGCGCACTGCGCGCAGCTTGCGGATCCTGGCCTTGAATTCCAGTGCGGTGTAACCGCGCTTCATCGCCGACAGCACGCGGTCGCTGCCGGCCTGCACCGGCAGGTGCAGGAAATTGGCCAGCTGCGGCACGTCGCGGTAAGCGTCCACCAGCGAATCGCTGAACTCCAGCGGGTGCGAGGTGGTGAAGCGGATGCGGTCCACCCCGTCGACCTCGGCGATGGTGCGGATCAGCAGGCCCAGGTCGGCAAACTCGCCGTCTCCATAGGGGCCGCGGTAGGCATTCACGTTCTGGCCCAGCAGGTTGATCTCGCGAACGCCCTGCGCCGCCAGCTGCGCCACTTCCACCACCACGTCCTCGAACGGGCGGCTGACTTCGGTGCCACGGGTGTAGGGCACCACGCAGAACGAGCAGTACTTCGAGCAGCCTTCCATGATCGACACGAACGCCGAACCGCCCTCGGCCCGCGGTTCGGGCAGGCGATCGAACTTCTCGATTTCCGGGAAGCTGATGTCCACCTGCGATTTGCCCGATTCGCGCCGCTGCCGGATCAGCTCCGGCAACCGGTGCAGCGTCTGCGGGCCGAACACCAGGTCCACGTGCGGGGCGCGCTTGATGATCGCCTCGCCTTCCTGAGAGGCCACGCAGCCGCCCACGCCGATGATGACGCCGCGGCCGTTGTTCTTCAGGGCCTTCCAGTAGCCAAGCTGGCTGAACACCTTCTCCTGCGCCTTTTCGCGGATCGAGCAGGTGTTCATCAGCAGCACGTCGGCCTCGGCCGGGTCGTCGGTCAGCTCCAGGCCTTCTTCGGCGGCAAGCACGTCGGCCATCTTGGTCGAGTCGTACTCGTTCATCTGGCAACCGTGGGTCTTGATGTACAGCTTGCCGCGCACGGGGCCGGTCACCCGCGGCCGGGATCCGGGCAGGGGCAGCAGGTCGGGGCGGGGCGAGGTGTCAGGGGTGGCGGGCACGGGGGTGCCGGCCGAGGTCGGCAGGGTCGAAGCTGGCGTCCCGGTCATGGCGCTTATTCCAGTCGGGTGGGCGGGCAGGCAGCCGGGTGGGCCGCCGGGTAGCCGGTCATTGTACCCCGGGCCGGTGGGCCGGAAGCGGCGCGTCAGCCGGGTGCAAACGTCGGAAAGATCCCGGCGTCTGGCGGATGTGAGGGCTTCGGGGGCTTGGGCCGCGCTGCGCGCGGTTGCCACGCAGGGCGTGGCACTACTTGGCAACGGCGCGCGAAACGGGGACACTCCGCCCCATGAAGGGGATCTTGGGGATCGCTGCGCTGGCCTTGGCTGCGCTGACCGCTGCGCCGGCCAGTGCGGGCACCCTGTACAAGTGTGTCGGTGCCGACGGCATCCCCAGCTACGTCAGCAAGCGTGTTTCCGGTACCAGTTGCAGCGTGGTCAGCAATTATCGCCCTGACCGCAGCGCGCCGCGTCGCCATGTCCCGCCGCGACCGCCAGCACCGCTGTCGGCCGCGGCGGCCGTTGCAACGGCGGCGCCGGTCGCGGAGGGGGCTGCTTCCGGCACCGCGCTGGCGCCGACCCCGGCACCAGCCCAGGCCGCCACCGTGCTCACTGCGGCGCCTGCGCCCGCCGCACGCACCGGCAAGGCGCAGCGTGTGGTCAACGGGCAGGTCTACTCCTATATGAAGGATGGCGTGCGGCACTACACCAGCCGCCGGCCCGCACAGATGGCCAGCCTGGGCCAGGTCCGCACCATCCACTACAGTTTCATCGAGCGCTGTTACGCCTGTGGGGCCAACCCCGGGGTCAACTTCGGCTCGGTCCGTCTCAACACCACCGCGTTCCAGGCCGAGATCGCGGCGGCCGCACGCGAGTTCGGGGTGGAAGAGGCCGTGGTCCGCGCCATCATCCACGCCGAATCGGCCTACAACCCGACTGCGCTCAGTCGCGCCGGTGCGCAGGGGCTGATGCAGCTGATGCCACCCACCGCGCGCCGCTTCGGCGTTACCGATTCCTACGATGCGGCGCAGAACATCCGCGGCGGCGTGCAGTATCTGTCGTGGCTGCTCAAGCGTTTCAACGGCAACCTGACGCTCGCCGCTGCCGGCTACAACGCGGGCGAGGGCGCGGTCGATCGCCACGGCGGTGTTCCGCCTTACCGCGAGACCCAGTACTACGTGAAGCGCGTGGCCCTGCTCGCCGACCGCTATCGTGGTGCCTCGTCGTCGACGCAATGACCCCTGCATCGCGTTCGACCACATGGCGTGGGCCGGCCAACGGCCGCCGCTACCGATGTCGACCGTGCCGTGGCAGCGCCGGCCGTTGGCCGGCCCACGCGGTGTCGCCGCATGCGACCAATGTGGCCGTCACCGCCATTGTGTCGCCGAGTCAGGTTCCGCTATAGTCGATCACGATTCATTGTGGACTGGCCCCCACCGGTCTGCTGGCAGCCTCAAGCTACCTAATCAATATCGGAGTGCCGGATGGCCAACGATGGGGTAAACGATCCAGTCAACACTGGACGTCGACGATTTCTTTCAGCAACCACCGCAGTGGTGGGAGCAGTCGGCGTCGGTTTCGCAGCAGTTCCGTTCATCAAGTCCTGGAATCCCAGTGCCCGCGCCAAACTGGCCGGTGCTCCCGTGCTTGCCGATATCAGCGCGCTGCAGGAAGGCCAGCGGCTGGTCATGGAGTGGCGTGGGCAGCCGATCTGGATCGTCAAGCGCTCCAAGGCCATCCTTGAAGCCCTGCACGGGCTGGACGGACGCCTGAAGGATCCCGAATCCAGCAACGCCGACCAGCAACCGGTCTACGTGCTCAAGCAGAACCCCGAATTCCGTTCGATCAAGGCTGAAGTCTCGGTCCTGGTCGGGCTGTGCACCCATCTGGGCTGTTCGCCAGAGATGGTGGCCGAGATCCGCCCCGAACCGTTTGATCCGGAGTGGAAGGGCGGATACTTCTGCCCCTGCCACAAATCCCGGTTCGACATGTCCGGCCGCGTCTTCGATGGCGTGCCGGCGCCGATCAACCTGCTGGTGCCGCCGCACCATTACCAGGACGACCGCACCATCATCATCGGCGTCGATCCGCAGGGGGCAGCCTGAGCATGGCCAACATCCTTTCCCGTACCGCCACTGGCGTCGCCGACTGGGTCAATGCGCGCGCGCCCGGGCTGATGCCGGTGTACCGCAAGCACGTCAGCGAGTACTACGCGCCGAAGAACTTCAACCTCTGGTACTACTTCGGTTCGCTGGCGCTGCTGATCCTGGTCAACCAGATCGTGACGGGCATTTTCCTCACGATGCACTACAAGACCAGCGCCCTCGAAGCGTTCAACTCCGTTGAATACATCATGCGTGATGTGGAGTGGGGCTGGCTGATCCGTTACATGCATTCCACCGGGGCCTCGCTGTTCTTCATCGTGGTCTACCTGCACATGTTCCGCGGCCTGATGTACGGCAGCTACCAGAAGCCACGCGAGCTGGTGTGGATCCTGGGCATGCTGATCTACCTGGTGCTGATGGCCGAAGCCTTCATGGGCTACGTGCTGCCGTGGGGCCAGATGTCGTTCTGGGGCGCGAAGGTGATCATCTCGCTGTTCGGCGCCATTCCGGTGATCGGCAACGGGCTGACCGAGTGGATCATGGGCGATTACCTGCCCAGCGATGCCACCCTCAACCGGTTCTTCGCCCTGCACGTGATCGCGCTGCCACTGGTGCTGCTGTTGCTGGTGGTGCTGCACCTGGGCGCGCTGCATGAAGTGGGCTCGAACAATCCCGACGGCGTGGAAATCAAGAAGGGGCCCAAGGGCAACCGCTGGTCGCCGACCGCGCCCACCGACGGCATTCCGTTCCACCCGTACTACACGCTCAAGGACGGGGTGGGCGCCGGCTTCCTGCTGATCATCGCCGCGTTCATCATCTTCTTCGCGCCGGGCTTCGGCGGCCTGTTCCTCGAGCACGACAACTTCACCGAGGCCAACCGCCTGGTCACGCCCGAGCACATCAAGCCGGTGTGGTACTACACGCCGTACTACGCCATGTTGCGCGTGGTACCCAACAAGCTGGGCGGCGTGATCGTGATGTTCTCGGCGATCGCCATCCTGTTCCTGGTGCCCTGGCTGGACAAGGCGCGGGTGAAGTCCTACCGCTATCGCGGCTGGCTGTCGCGCGCGCTGCTGGGCGTGTTCGCGGTGTGCTTCATCTGGCTGGGCGTGATCGGTTCCGGGCCAGGCACCGATGCGCATGAGACCTACGTCGGCCGCGTGCTGACCTTCCTGTACTTCGCCTTCTTCATCACCATGCCGCTATGGACCAAGCTGGACAGGACCTTGCCGGTACCGGACCGGGTGACCACGCATGACTGATCACTGGATTGCCCGGCTGGCCTGCGCGGCCGTCCTGCTGCTGGCCAGCACCGTGGCCGGAGCCGCCGAAGGCGGCAAGACCCTGCAGGCCGGCAACGACCTGGGCGACCGCGCCTCGCTGCAGCGCGGCGCCCAGCTCTACATGAACTACTGCTCGGGCTGCCATGCGCTCAAGTACCTGCGTTATTCGCGGATGGCGCAGGACCTGGGGCTGAGCGAAGAAGAGGTCATGAACAACCTCAACTTCACCGGCGTACCCATCGGCGAACCGGTGCCGGTGACGATGCCCAAGGCAGAGGCGGAAAAGTGGTTCGGCAAGATGCCGCCGGACCTCAGCCTGATCTCGCGGGTGCGTGGCAGCGACTGGGTCTACACCTATCTGAAGTCGTTCTACCTGGATACCAGCCGCCCGCTGGGCTGGAACAACGCGTTGTTCCCCAATGCTTCCATGCCCAATCCCTTGTGGGAAATGCAGGGGCTGCAGCATGCCGTACACGGCAAGCCGGAAGCGCCGGGCGCGGATGCGCCGGTGATCGGGCTCAAGCTGGCACAGCCTGGCAGCATGGACCCGGGGCAGTACGACCAGGCGGTGCGGGACATCACCAACTTCCTGGAATATGCCGGCGAACCGGCGGCGCTGAAGCGGCAGAAGCTGGGTGTGTGGGTGATCCTGTTCCTGGCGCTGCTCACCTTCCTGGCCTACCTGCTGAAGAAGGAGTACTGGAAGGACGTGCACTGATCGATACGGCCCACGCCGATTGACCTATTGGCTTTTGTGATGGGCAGTTGCACACTCGGGTACTGTGACGACTGTCGGCAATGGGCCGGCGGCGCCGATGCGACCGGCGGATACCGATCGCTGGAGAGCCTTTGATGGCGGCGAGCGTACGCATGCGGAACACCCTGACGCTGTTTTCCTCGAACGACGACGTGCTGTGCCATCGCGTGCGCCTGGTGCTTGCCGCCAAAGGCGTTACCTATGACTTCGTCCCCGTCGACCCGCAGAACCCGCCCGAGGACCTGATCGACCTCAATCCGTACCACTCGGTGCCCACGCTGGTGGAGCGCGAGCTGGTGCTGTACGCGGCCTCGGTGGTCAGTGAATACCTTGATGAGCGCTACCCGCACCCGCCGTTGATGCCGGTAGACCCGCTGTCGCGTGCGCGCATCCGGCTGGCGATGCTGCGCATCGAACACGACTGGGTGCCGCAGGTGCAGGCGATCCAGCTGGGCAACAAGACCCAGGCCGAGGCCGGGCGCAAGCGCTTGAAGGAGCTGTTGACCAGCGCCGTGCCGCTGTTCAAGGCCAGCAAGTTCTTCCTCAACCCCGAAATGAGCCTGGCCGATTGCGCCATGGCGCCGATCATCTGGCGCCTGCAGTCGCTGGACGTGCCGTTGCCCAAGGATGGCAAGTCCATCGAGGATTATGGCAACCGCATTTTCCGCCACCCGGGCTTCATCCGCAGCCTGACCGACCAGGAAAAAAAGCTGCGCGACCTGCCGGTCTGATCTGCGGTTCGCTGCATCGGCGCTTTACGCCGGGGGTCGTGCATGCTGACCGCTGCACGGGTGGGCGCGTACACTTGCGTCAGGCAACCAGAAACCAGAGCCGTCACCTTTTCGCGGCCCCCCACAATGACTGAAGACACTTTCCGCATGACCAGCCACCGCCCCTATCTGTTGCGGGCGCTGGTGGAATGGATCAACGACAACGACCTGACCCCGCACATCCTGGTCGACGCCGGCTTGCCCGGCGTGCAGGTGCCGCAGAGTGCGGTCAAGGACGGTCGCGTCGTCCTCAATATCGCCGAACGCGCAGTGGTGCGGCTGCACATCGACAACGACAGCGTGAGTTTCTCTGCGCGTTTCTCCGGAACCAGCTACCCGGTGCAGGTGCCGATCTCGGCCGTGCTGGCCGTGTACGCCCGCGAAACGGGGCAGGGCATGGCGTTGCCCGATGACATTCCCGGCCACGAGCCGAGCCCGGATGACACGTTGCCGCCCGACGACAGGCCGACGCCGGACGATACCCCGCCCAAGCCCAGCGGCCGCCCGCACCTGCGGGTCGTGAAATAAGCATCGCCGCCCTCGGGCGGCGATGTTTATTCCGGCAGGTGTCGACCGTTGGTCGGCACTCCATTTGCGTCAGACGTCCTCGGCGCCGCTGGTATCCACGCTGCGCCGGATCTCGCTTATCCGCGCAGCCGAGGGCCCGACGAAGGCCACCAGCTCGTCCCCACGCAGCACCATGCGGCCGGTATGGCGGTCGATGCCGTCGTAGGAGTATTCAAAGCGGTAGGTGCGTTCCCAGCCGAGCCAGCCATTTTCCTTGCGGCATACCCGGATGCCACTGGCATGCACGGCCTGGTCCAGCCATTGCACGTCGGCGGCGCGGCAGGCGTTGCGGCCCAGCTCGATGGCGCGCTCGGCGGCGGCGCGCGACGAATTCCAGAAGGCGTAGGCGAACGCGCCGGCAATCATCAACAAAATCAGGCTGGGCATCGGTGGCTCGGTGCGATGACGAAGGCAGGAACGTCCAAGATGGCGACGAACCGGCTGCGGATCAAGCCGGTGGGTCACCTGCGCGGCGGCCCTTCCTGTTTCCGGGGCGGCTGTTGCTGCGGGGGAGGCGATTGCGGCTGGGTCGGCCTCGGCGGGACAACGCGCGGGAAGGTGGGTTTCGGCGGGGGGGGCGTGGCCGGCACGCCAGGCTGGGCGGACGCCGGTGGCGGGCCGCTTGCCGGCGCGGGCGGTGGCGCGTAGCTGGACGTCGACCCCATCGGCGCGGTCGCCACGAGTTTCAGCAGGGCTGCCCAGTCCTGGCGGTTGAAGTTGCACTCGTCTTCGCGTCCGGGGGTGCAGCCCATGTCATAGGGATCGTTGGACGGGGCCGGAGGCAGCTGGATGCGGCCACTGCGATCCAGCGACAACTTGCGCATGGCCACGGTGTTCATGACGTTGCCGCCGATCAGGTACAGCGTGTGGTCGCCGCCCATGTTGGCCGCGATCACCACCTCGCAGTGCGATTTCCAGTTTGCCACCGTGCCGCTGTTGAGCTGTTGTACCAGGCCGGCGTAACTCAGCGATTCGCTCCGGCCGCGGAGATAGCACAACAGGTCGCCAGGCGCGGGCTTTTCCTGCGCGGGGTCGGTCATCCGGTATGGGCCGGTGTTCTGGTAAGCGGCGCGGATGTAGTCGATGTGACGCGGCGAGCGGGTGAAGCCGGGCACCCCGGCACGGCTCATCACCCAGGAGATGAAAGCGGCCGACCACGGGTTGTCGATCAGGAACGCCCGGCAGTCGCTGTCCGTGTAGCGCGTACCGAACGGCTCCATGCAGCTGGTTGCGCCAGGCTGGCTGCCCATCGGCCCCAAGGTGCCGCTGTCGCGCCAATAGCCGGCCACGCGTTGCCACGCGGGCATGCCATCGTCGGCCAGGTACTCACGCTCGGCCTCGCTGACGCCCAGGTTGGCCGCGCGTCCGTCGCCGTCGATGAAGGGGCGGTACCAGAGGCGGTGTTCGTTGCAGGCGGTGCGCACGATGCTCGCCGCCAGCGGGCTCAGGCCGTAGCGCGGCGGGATGTCGCAGACTTCAGCGGCAGCGGCGACGGGTGCGAACAGGAGCGCGAGTGGCGACAGGCAGGCAAGGAGCAGCAGCGGGCGCATATGCGCTCTCCGGGTGGGGGCTTCCGAAGCGTCGCAGAAGACGCCTGCCGTTCTCGTGAAACCCGGTAGCGCCGGCCGTTGGCCGGCCCGCAGCAATGTGTGTCACCTCGAAGGCCGGCCAACGGCCGGCGCTACCGCAGCGGCGGGTCGCCCAGCTTCAACGACAGGTCAATCGCCTGCACGTGCTTGGTCAGGCCGCCAATCGAGATGCAGTCCACGCCGTCCTCGGCAATCGCGCGCAGCCCCGCCAGATCCACGCTGCCCGACACCTCCAGCGGAATCCGCCCGGCGGCGATCCGTACCGCTTCGCGCCGGGTGGCAGCATCGAAATCGTCAATCAGGATACGATCACAGCCCACCGCCAGCGCTTCGCGCAGCTGCTCCAGGTCTTCAACTTCCACCACCAGCGGCAGCTGCGGCCACTGTCTGCGTGCGGCGTGCACCGCCGCCGTCAACGAACCGGCGGCGCGGATATGGTTTTCCTTGAGCATCACCGTGTCGTACAACCCCAGCCGGTGGTTGTCGCCACCGCCGCAGCGCACGGCGTACTTCTGCGCCGCGCGCAGGCCCGGCAGGGTCTTGCGGGTGTCCAGGATCCGCGTGCCGGTGCCGGCTACCGCCGCCACATGGCGCGCCGTGGTGGTGGCCGTGCCGGACAGCGTCTGCAGGAAATTCAGCGAGGTGCGCTCGGCGCTGACCAGGCTGCAGTTGCGCCCATGCAGGATCGCCAGCACGGTGCCGGCGCTCACGGCATCGCCTTCGGCCACCGTCCATTCGATCCGCACCTGCGGGTCCAGTGCCTGGTGGGTGGCGTCGAACCATGGCCGGCCGGCGATCACCGCGTCCTGCTTGCACAGCAGGTAGGCGCTGTCCGGGCGGTCCGGCAGCAGGGCGGCGGTGACATCACCCGGGCCGATGTCTTCGGCCAGGGCGCGGGCGACATCGGCCTGCACCTGGCTGGCGTCCGGGGGCGTCAGTACGGCGCGGCTCATTTTTCCGGGAAGTCGGCAATCTGGGCGGTGTCGATGGCTTCTTCCGGCAGCAGCACCGGAATGCCATCGTTGATGCGGAAAATCTGTTTGCGGTCGCGGGTCAGCAGCGCCTCGCGCTGGGGCTGGGTCTGCGCGCTGCCGTCGACATTGGTCACCGTGCCGGCGCCAATGGCCCGGTTGAGCGCGTCCAGGCCCTTGGGATCCAGCAGGGACAGGGGCTGGCCGGTGCGGGGTGCGCACAGGAGGTCGATGACTTTGCGATCCATGGATTCTTCGTCTTGCGTGGAAGGCGGCTAGAATACGTCTTTAAGGCAGGTGACGGCCAATGACCCCCAACCAATCCGCGCCGCTCGTCGGCATCGTCATGGGTTCCCGTTCCGACTGGGAGACCATGCAGCACGCAGCGCAGAAGCTCGACGCGCTCGGTGTTCCCTACGAAGTGAAAGTGGTTTCGGCGCACCGTACGCCGGACGTGCTGTTTACCTACGCCGAACAGGCCGGCCCGCGCGGCCTGCGCGCCATCATCGCCGGCGCCGGCGGGGCCGCGCACCTGCCGGGCATGATCGCCGCCAAGACCGCCGTACCGGTGCTGGGCGTGCCGGTGCAGTCCAAAGCGTTGAACGGCATGGATTCGCTGTTGTCGATCGTGCAGATGCCGGCCGGCATCCCGGTGGCCACCTTCGCCATCGGCAACGCCGGAGCCTCCAATGCCGCGCTGTTCGCCGCCGCCATGCTGGCCCCGGAACAGCCGGCCATCGGCCAGGCGCTGGATGGCTTCCGTTCCCGCCAGACCGAAGACGTCATGGCCCACGACGATCCTCGTCAATGACCACGTTGACCGTTGGCATCCTGGGCGGCGGCCAGCTGGCCCGCATGATGGTCCTGGCCGGTGCGCCGATGGGACTGCGCTTCGAGCTGTTCGATCCGGCCGCAGACGCCTGCGGCGGGCAGCTGGCACCGCTGCAGGTGGCCGCGTTCGAGGACGAGGCCGCGCTGGCCGCGTTCGCCGAACGGGTGGACGTGGTGACCTTTGATTTCGAGAACGTGCCGGCGCGCAGCGCGCAGTTCCTGAGCGATCGGGTACCGGTGTACCCCAACCCGGACGCCCTGGCCGTGGCGCAGGACCGCCTGAGCGAAAAGACCCTGTTCCGTGAGCTCGGCATTCCGTTGCCGGCGTTCGCCGATATCGGCAGCCGCGGTGCGCTTGCCGCCAGGGTGGCCGAGTTCGGCCTGCCGTGCATCCTCAAGACCCGCCGCTTCGGCTACGACGGCAAGGGCCAGTTCCGGCTCCGCAGCGCGGCCGACATCGACGCGGCATGGGACGCGCTGGGCGGCCAGGTGGCACGCACCGGCCTGATCCTGGAAGGCTTCGTCGCCTTTGAACGCGAAGTCAGCGTGGTCGCGGTGCGGGGCCAGGATGGCGAGTTCCGCGCCTGGCCGGTCACCGGCAACTGGCATGTGGACGGCGTGCTGTCGGCCAGCCTGGCCCCGGCGCAGCTGACGCCCGCGCAGCACGACGCCGCCATCGGTTACGCACAGACGCTGGCCGAGCGGCTGGACTATGTGGGGGTGTTCGCGCTGGAGCTGTTCTGCCGTGGCGAGGAGCTGCTGGCCAACGAGATGGCGCCGCGCGTGCACAACTCCGGCCACTGGACCATCGAGGGCAGCGAAACGTCGCAGTTCGAGAACCACCTGCGCGCCGTGGTGGGGCTGCCGCTGGGCGACACCCGCATGCTGGGCCATGCCTGCATGCTCAACTGGCTCGGTGAGATGCCCGATGCGGATGCCGTGCTGGCGCAGCCCGGCGGCCATTGGCACGACTACGGCAAGCAGCCGCGCGAGGGTCGCAAGGTGGGGCATGCCACGCTGCGCGAGGATCAGGCAGGGGCGTTGGCTGCTGCATTGGAAGCGGTAGGGCAGCAGTTGGGTCGTACCGAACAGGTGGGCCCTGCGGTAGCGGCGTTGCGCCGGTAGGTACCGCAAGGAACGGCATCGCCGTTCCCAACGTCGCTTGCGACGGCCCGAAGGGGGCCCGCCGCTGGTGGGCATACCGTTGGTCGGTACGCGCTTCAATCGCGCAATTGCGAGGCCACGAACTCCCAGTTGACGAGCTTCCAGAACGCCTCCAGGTACCGGTCGCGCTCGTTCTGGTAATCGGTGTAATACGCGTGTTCCCACACATCGCAGGCCAGCAGCGGGGTGCTCTGGCCGGTCAGCGGGGTGCCGGCGTTGCGGGTGGCCTGGATCGCCAGCGCGCCGTTCGGGTGCTGCACCAGCCAGACCCAGCCAGCGCCGAACACGCCCAGCGCGACCCGGTCGAATTCCTCGCGCAGTCGCCTGGCGTCGCCGAAATGCCGGCTGATCAGTTCGCCCAGCCGGCCCTGCGGATCGCCACCGCCGCGCGGCTGCAGGCACTGCCAATAGAAGGCGTGGTTCCAGGCCTGGGCGGCCGCGTCGAACAAGCTGCCCTGGCTCTGTCGCACGATCTCCTCCAGCGGCAGCTCGGCCAGCTCGGTGCCCTCGATGCGTGTGTTCACCGCGTCCACGTAGCCACGGTGATGCTGGCCGTGATGCAGGTCCAGGGTGGTGGCCGACAGATGCGGCTGCAGGGCGGTGCGGTCGTAGGGCAGGCGGGGCAATTCGAGGGGCATGGGTTGCTGCAGGCTGGAGACGGGGCGCCGGAGGCAGGGCCAGTAGGATTACAATGACCGTCTGGGAAGTCTATCCGACCGGTGAGGTCGGGTGTCCCGTGACGCAGGGAGAGTCGTGGTGGCGGTAATGCAAGAGATCCAGGCCGAAGTGGACAAGTACCCCCTCGTGTTGTTCATGAAGGGCACCCCGCAGTACCCCATGTGCGGCTTCTCCAGCCGCGCGGTGCAGGCCCTGATGGCCGCCGGCGCCGTGTCGCTGCGCACCGTCAACGTGCTGGAACTGCCCGAGGTCCGGGCCAACCTGGCGCGCTTCTCCAATCTGCCGACCTTCCCGCAGCTGTTCATCAACGGCGAACTGATCGGCGGCTGCGACATCGTGCTGGAGCTGTTCGAATCCGGCGAACTCAAGCGGATCGTAGAAGAGGCCTCGCAGCCGTGAGCGCCGTCCCGTCCGTTGCGGTCGGGACCGGGTCGCTGGCCGACCGCGTCATTCTCATTGCCGGTGCCGGTGGTGGCTTCGGCAGTGCCGCCGCCATTGCCTGCGCCGCCGCCGGCGCCACCGTGGTCCTGCTGGGGCGCAAGCCGCGCCGGCTGGACCGGGTCTACACGGCGGTCGAAGCGGTCGGCCCCGAGCCGCTGCTGTACCCGCTGGACCTGGAAGGGGCCACCCCGGACGACTACGCCACCTTGGCCGAGCGGCTGCAGTCCGAGCTGGGCCGGCTCGATGGCGTGCTGTATTGCGCGGCCGACTTTGCCGGGCTGACCCCGTTCGAACACGCCGATCCGGCCGCGTTCGCGCGGGCGGTGCACGTCAACCTGACCGCCCCGGCCTGGCTGGCCCAGGCCTGCCTGCCGCTGCTGCGCCAGCGCGACGATGCCGCGCTGGTGTTCACCGTGGACGATCCGGCGCGGGTAGGGCGGGCCTACTGGGGCGGCTACGGCGCTGCCCAGCATGGCCTGCGCGGCCTGATTACCGCGCTGCACGACGAGCTGGCCAACGGCCCGGTCCGGGTCAGTGGCCTGCAGCCCGGCCCGATGCGCACCGCGCTGCGGGCCCGTGCCTACTCGATCGACGAGGACGGCAGTGCCCGTGAGCCGGGCGCCTGCGCCGCGGCAGCCGTCGAGCTGCTCTCGGCCCAGGGCATCGCCCATCGGGGCAGGGTGCTGGACTTGGCGTAACCGGCCGGCCGCCGCCGCCGCTTACCCTGCGGGCAGTCTGTTTGGCCCTCACGGTCGCCCGACCTCCTGAACGCCTGCGAACCCCCCGCAGTGAGCCCTGTTCAGCCAAATGTGAAGAGGGCGTCACGAACGCGTTGTGATGGCGTGTGTTTTGTCGCCAAACGGTCATATACCGGGCTTATCGTGTTAATCTAGTGTTAACCGTTGCGGCTGAAACCAGCCTGCGGCAAGGGAACCCAGATAAAAGTCCGGACGGCCGCTGAACGGCTGCTTGGACGCGCTTTTTTTTCCGCCATCGCCAATCTCGCATCGAGGCTACTCCCAATGATCGACCCACGCTGTCTCCGGATGTCCAAGCTCACCCTTGGTCTCGTGGCCGCACTTGCAGCCGCCCCCGCCTTCGCCCAGAGCACCTCTGCCGGTGTCGGCGGCCAGGTCATGTCCGCCGCTGGCCAGCCCGTTGCTGGCGCCGAAGTCACCATCACGCACACCGAGTCGGGCACGGTCAGCCGCGCCATCACCGATGCTGCGGGTCGTTACAACGCGCGCGGCCTGCGCGTGGGTGGTCCGTACACCATCACCATCAACAAGCCCGGTGAAGGCACCAAGACCGAAGAGGGCGTGTACCTGGGCGTGAACCAGACCGGCACCATCAATGCCGCCCTGACCGGCGACGTCGCGGCGACCAACCTGGAAGCCGTGCAGGTCGTGGCCGTGGCCGGCGGCTCGGAAGTGTTCAGCTCCACCAAGATGGGCTCGGGCACCAACATCAGCCAGCAGCAGATCGAGATGGCCCCGTCGATCGGCGGCAACATCCAGGACCTGATGCGCCTTGATCCGCGCGTGACCTTCATCGACCGCGCATCGGGCTCGATCTCGGCCGGTGGCCAGAACCCGCGCTTCAACTCGATCAGCATCGACGGCGTTTCCGCCAGCGATACCTTCGGTCTGGAAGGCAACAACATGCCGACCCGCCGCCAGCCGGTCGCGATGGAAGCCATCGAAGCGCTGGACATCAACCTGTCCAACTACGACGTCAGCATCGCTGCCGCCGCCGGTGCCACCGTCAACGCGGTGACCAAGTCCGGTACCAACGAATTCCACGGCTCGGTCTACGGCACCTACCGTGACGGCGACTGGTTCGGCGACAACCCGGAAGGCCAGCCGTTCAACGGCTTCACCAAGGAAGAAACCTACGGCATGACCGTCGGTGGCCCGATCGTGAAGGACAAGCTGTTCTTCTTCGCCAACTACGAAAAGTTCAAGCAGGCCGCGCCGGGCGCCGACCTGAGCGGCACCGCGCTGGGCAAGGCCAACCCGCAGTTCACCCTGGCCGACGTGACCCGTGCGCAGGATATCGCCCAGGGCTATGGCATCAACGCCGGCGGCCTGGAAAGCAACGGCGACACCGAGATGGAAGAGTACGCGCTGAAGCTGGACTGGAACATCAGCGACAACCACCGTGCCAACATCCGTTACAGCAAGATCGACCAGAGCAAGCTGCGCATCAACGGCATGACCACCAGCTCGGCCTCGCTGAGCTCGTACTGGTACCAGCATGACAAGACCAACGAGAGCTACGTCGCCCAGCTGTTCAGCGACTGGACCTCGAACTTCTCGACCGAGTTGAAGGCCTCGTACCGCGAGTACTCGGCGATCCGCAACGTGTCCACCGACGCGCCGAGCATCCGCATCTTCTTCGACGGTTCCGAGGCTTCGCCGTCCGGCGACTCGTTGTACCTCGGCACCGAAGTCAACTCGCAGAACAACATCCTGGAGACCAAGGCGTGGAACTACTACGCCGCCGGCACCTGGACCCTGGGTGACCACGACGTCAAGTTCGGTGCGTCGTACGACACCAACGACATCTACAACTACTTTGGCGCCAACTCGTGGGGCGCCTACACCTTCTACGGCCTGGACAACTTCGCTGCCGGCCGCTGGAGCAGCTACAACTACAACCCGGAGCGCACCCCGGGCTCGATTCCGGCTGACTACAAGTTCAGCAACCTGGCCCTGTTCGTGCAGGACACCTGGTATGTCAACAACAACCTGACCCTGACCCTGGGCGTGCGTGCCGACCGTGCCGACACCTCGCCGGCGCCGGCCTACAACGCTACGGCGTCGCAGTTCTTCGGCTTGGACAACAGCGAAGTGCTGAGCAACAAGTTCCTGATCCAGCCGCGCGCTGGCTTCAACTACACCTTCGACACCGACCGCCAGACCCAGCTGCGCGGCGGCGTGGGCCTGTTCCAGGGGGATGCCCCGCAGGTGTGGCTGAGCAACAGCTACTCGGCGACCGGCTTCAACAACTCGGTGTACACCTACAACGCCTACAACCCGGCGCTGCAGTTCAGCCCGAACAAGGACACCCAGCCGGTCCCCACCGCTCCGGGCTCGAACCGGCAGAACGTGAACTTCGTCGGCAGTGACTTCAACATGCCGTCGGTGTACAAGGCCAACCTGGCCTTCGATCACGAAACCCCGTGGTACGGCATCGTGGCCTCGGCTGAGCTGCTGGTCACCAAGGTCAAGGACGCCCTGTACTACAAGAACCTGAACCTGGGTCCGGTGCAGTACCAGGGTCCGGACGGCCGTGACATGTATTACTCCCTCGGCAGCACCGGCACGGCCTGGGCCACCGGCAATGCCCGCGCTGGGCGCAACACTGCCTACGACAGCGTGTACGAAATCGCCAACACCGACAAGGGCCGCACTTCGCAGTTCACCGTGTCGTTGGCCAAGCCGTGGGATGCCGCCAGCGACTGGTCGTGGAACCTGGGCTACACCTACACCGATGCCACCGAAGTCGGCACGCTGACCAGCTCCACCGCCAGCTCGGGCTGGGGCTACCAGTACGCCTTCAACGCCAACGACAACATCGAGAACACCTCGCGCTACCAGATCCGCGACCGCCTGTCGGGTGCGCTGAACTGGAAGCACAAGTTCTTCGGTGATTACGAAACCCGCGTCGGCCTGGTCTACGAAGGTCGCAGCGGCCGTCCGTACAGCTACGTCTACGTGAACGACGCAAACGGCGACAGCCGCAGCGCGAACGACCTGTTCTACGTACCGTCGGGTCCGGGTGACGTGCTGTTCGGCAGCCTGGTGGGCAGCACCTTTACCCCGGATGCGGCGATGGAAGCGTCGTTCAACGAGTGGCTGGCCAACAACCCGCAGCTGGCCAAGTACGCCGGCAGCTACGCTCCGGCCAACCAGTTCCGTACCGGCTGGATCAACACCTTCGACCTGCGCATCAGCCAGGAACTGCCGGGCTTCATGAAGGGTCACAAGTCGGAGATCTGGCTGGACGTCCAGAACATCGGCAACATGATCAACAAGGACTGGGGCAACATCTACGACTACGGCTTCTTCGCCGATGCGCGCGTGGCCACCCTGCAGGGCATCCACGACGGCAAGTACGTGTACAACTTCCGCGGCGCGGACGAGCCGGCGGTGGCCAACAATGACGCAGACGGCTTCGACGTCGGTGTCTCGCAGTGGTCGGTACAGCTGGGCTTCCGCTACCAGTTCTGATGAACTGAGGTAGTGGCAAGGTAAACGGAACGGCCGGGGAAACCCGGCCGTTCTGCTGTGTGCGAAAGGGTGGCGGCAGGCGAGGGTGCTTGTCTGTTCCTTCGCAAGGGCGTATGCTCAACCGGTTGCGCGAAAAACGCGCACGTACGGCAGCTCCCGAGGCGTCGCCGGGCTCGAAACACATCCAGCGGTCGGGTTTCCCGGCCGTTTTGCTTTTTAAGGGGGCAGCGGTACAGTCGGCAACCTTGAGGAAGCGAAAAGAATGGAAATGACGATCACCGAAAAACCGGCGCGGACGCTGCCGGTGCAGGACGCGCGGATCTACCCGCGCGGTGGGCTGGATGTGCTGTCGCGCGCTGAAGTGGCGCGCCTGCGCGATGCATCCGGCGGCGGCATGCATGAGCTGCTGCGCCGTTGCGCGCTGGCCGTGCTGACCAGTGGCAGTGCCTCCGACGATCCGCGCGCGGCGCGCGATCTGTACCCGGATTTCGACATCCAGGTCGCCCAGCAGGATCGCGGCGTCCGCATCGACCTGGTCAATGCGCCGGCAATGGCGTTCGTGGATGGCGAGATCATCCGTGGCGTGGCCGAGCTGTTGTTCGCGGTCGTGCGTGACCTTGCCTACATGGCCATCGAAATGGGCCCGGCCTACGCGGCCGAGCTGGAATCTTCCGAGGGCATCACCAACGCGGTGTTCGGGCTGCTGCGCAATGCGCGCATCCTCAACCCGGGCGACCCGAACCTGGTGGTGTGCTGGGGTGGCCATTCGATCGGCCGCGATGAGTACCTGTACACCAAGCAGGTGGGTTACGAGCTGGGCCTGCGCGGCCTGGACATCTGCACCGGCTGCGGCCCGGGCGCGATGAAGGGGCCGATGAAGGGCGCCACCATCGCCCATGCCAAGCAGCGCAAGCACACCACGCGCTACATCGGCCTGACCGAGCCGGGCATCATCGCCGCCGAGTCGCCGAACCCGATCGTGAACCACCTGGTGATCATGCCGGACATCGAGAAGCGCCTCGAAGCGTTCGTGCGCATCGGTCACGGCATCATCGTGTTCGCTGGCGGCGTCGGCACCGCCGAAGAGATCCTGTACCTGCTTGGCATCCTGCTGCGCGACGAAAACAAGGACCTGCCGTTCCCGCTGATCCTGACCGGCCCGACCGTGGCCGCGCCGTACTTCGAGCAGATCGACCGCTTCATCCGCCTGACCCTGGGCGATGCCGCGGCCGAGCGCTACCAGATCATCATCGGCGACCCGGTCGCGGTGGCCCGGCAGATGTCCGCCGGGATCAAGCGCGTGCGCGAGCACCGCCTGGTGCAGAAGGATTCGTTCTTCTTCAACTGGTCCATCGAGATTCCGTGGGAATACCAGCAGCCGTTCGTGCCGACCCATGAAGCCATGGCCGCGCTGGACCTGCACCACGGGCGCCCGCCGCATGCACTGGCGGCGGACCTGCGCCGCGCGTTCTCCGGCATCGTCGCCGGCAACGTGAAGGAAGACGGCATGCGCCGGATCGAGCAGTTCGGTCCGTTCGAGATCCACGGCGACGCCGGCATGATGCAGGCGTTGGATGAACTCCTGCGCGCGTTCGTCGAGCAGCGCCGGATGAAGATCTCGGGCGAATACCAGCCCTGCTACAAAGTGTTGGCCTGAGCAGGCCGGGTGGCCGGGTGGGGAGCCCGTGCCACCTCGTCGCGCTGTACGGGTGTCAACGGTTTGACGCCCGTCGCCTTCGGACGACCGTTCGTCCTGCTGTCGCTTGCCGCTGAGCGGCCGGGCGTCCATTGTTGGTGTCATCACGCTGGGGAGCGTTCCATGCATTCGCGTCCGTCCAAAGGCTTCACCCTGATCGAGCTGATGGTCACCATCTCGGTGGTCGCCATCCTGGCAGCCATCGCCTTCCCGAGCTTCCAGTCGGTGGTTCGCTCCAACCGGGCTGCGGCCGCCCATAACGAGTTGATCGGCATGGTCAACCTGGCGCGCAGTGATGCCATCCGCAACAACCAGGGTGGCGTGGTCTGCGGCAGCAGCGATGGCGCCACCTGCGACGGACAGTGGGGTACCGGCATGATGGCCTTCAGCGACACCGACGGCGACGGCGTGTTCACTGCCGGCGAAACCGTGCTGCGTTACTCCGCCGTCAACCGCGCCATGGCCGTGACCGGGCCGGCCGCACCCATCGCCTTCGATGCCCGCGGCCGCCGGCGCGCAGGTGCCGATCAGGCGGTGACATTGCGCCCAACCACGTGCGGCAGCCAACCATTGCTCAGCACGTTGACCATCAACGCCTCCGGACAGGTCACCACCGTCAAGGGAGCATGCCCGTGATCCGTACACCTTATCGCCCACGCGGTCGCCAGCGCGGTTTCAGCCTGCTGGAAGTGATGATCGCCATCGTGGTGCTGGGCTTTGGCCTGCTTGGCTTCGCCCTGCTGCAGACCATGAGCGTGCGTTACGTGCAGAGTGCGAACTACCGCACCCAGGCGACCAACCTGGCGTACGACCTCACCGAACAGATGCGCAGCAACCGCTTCCAGTCGGCGTGGTATGCCAACGCCAGTTTTACGTCTGGAAGCACGACCGCCGCCGGTGTATGTGCTCGTCAGACCGGTACCGTGACCCTGGCGCAGAACATCACGCGCTGGCAGTGCCAGGTGGTCAAGGCGCTGGGTGACAACGCCTCGGCGGTGGTCACCGTCAACAACGGCATCGCCAACATCTCGATCAGCTGGGCGGATGAGCGCTGGAGCCGGACCGCGCCGGATGCTGCCACCACCTTTGTCATCCAGACCCAGCTATGAAAGGGCCGCTCATGTTCCGTAACCGCCAGGTGGGTCTGTCCCTGATCGAGTTGATGATTTCCCTGGTGATCGGCCTGATCCTGATGCTGGGCGTTACCCAGATTTTCGCCGCATCGCGCGCGGCGTCGCGCCTGTCCGAGGGCGTTGCCCGCGCCCAGGAGAACGGGCGTTTTGCACTGGAATTCATCGAACGCGACATCCGCATGGCCGGTCACACCGGTTGCGTGAACGACCAGGCCCATTTCATCAAGGGCACCGCGGCGTTGCGTAACAACTTCACCGCGACGACGGGGAGTGGCAACCCGCTCGACTTCAGCGTGGCCATCCAGGGCTACGAAGCGGCCAACACCGGCCCTGGCAATACCTTGTCGGTGGGGGAGGGCACCATTCCCGACGGACTGCCTGCCTCGATCAGCGGCCTGTCCCCCGCGCCGGTGCCGGGCAGCGACATCCTGGTCCTGCGCTTCTTCGCCCCGGAAGGCATTCCCGTGACTGCCATCAATGGCCAGGACCTCACGGTTGATCCGCTCCGTTGGGCGCGGCTGACCGAAGGCGGCGTGGCTACCCCGACGTTGTTCGGCATCTCAAACTGCGACACGGCGGACTTCTTCGCCGGTACCACCGCCTCCGGCACCGTTACCGGTACCACGGTCGATTTCAGCAGCTATGCGCCGCAACCGGCCCCCACCATGGTCTACCGTGCTGAATCCATGGTCTATTACATCGGCGACGGTACCAATGGGCCTGGCCTGCGCCGCGCGCGCGCTGACTCGGCGGGGACCTATTCGATCAACGAGGAGCTGGTGGAGGGGATCGAAACCCTCCAGCTCATCTACGGTCTTGATACCACTGCGACGATCACCGCGGAGACGCCCCCGGTTGGCAACATCACCGTGCAGGACATCGCCTCGGGTGTCTCCACTGCGGCCGATGCCACCGGTGCTGCGGAATGGCGCCGCGTTGGCCTGGTGCAGGTCGGCCTGGTGGCGCGTAGCGCGAGTCCGATCGGCGGCGGCGGGAGTTCCAAGCCCACCGACGCGGCCGCCACGCTGGGCGTCCTTGGCATGACCTACGACCAGGATGCCGTCACCGATGGGCGCTACCGCGCGGCCTATGAAGTGAGCGTTGCCCTGCGCAATCGCCTGTTCGGGAACTGACCATGACTCGCCCCTCTTTCCGTCGTCGTCCCTCCGCTCCCGGCCAGCAACGAGGCGCGGTCCTCTATGTGGCGCTGATCATGCTCGTGCTGCTTGCGCTGATTGGCGTGGCCGGCATGCAGGTGGCCGGCATGCAGGAAAAAATGGCCTCCAACTATCGCGCGGCCAGTCGCTCCTTCCAGAATACGGAAGGCGTGATCCGCAACACCGAGCGTGCTGCCGAGGCGATCATCGATCGTACGGCGCTTCCGGACGGCAGCCTGGTGTCCAGCGACAGCATCAGCCAGAACTGCGAGGACGGGTTCGACCCCGTCGCATGGGGGCGCACCCAGTCTTCGTCGGCGGTGCCCGCCGTCAACGTACGGCGGATCGACAAGTGCGGGGGCCCGGGTGGCAACGCGCTGGACGAGGGCCAGCCCAACGATGACGACTCGGCGTCGTTCCAGATTACCGCGTACTCCGCTGACGACCCGGCAAACCCGACGTCGTCATCGGTGATCGACACCATTTTCAAGCTCTGAGGACGCGGCCATGGCTACGCGCAGATTCAAGTGGATGGCCGCCGGTTCGACGGTGGCAGCAATCGGGTTGGCCGTGGTCGGCTACAACCTCATCGCCGCGCAGGGGCAGGGGACGCTGGCACAGGAGCCTCTTGCAACGAGGGCCGGCGCCACTCCGTCATTCATCATGGCGGTGGATGACTCCGGCTCGATGAACTTCCAGACCCAGTTCCCGGGCCGGGACGGCGAAGGCTGCTGGAACACCAGTCGTCAAAGCTTCTTCGACGCCAACGGGCAGCTGAATACCTCCGGCAGCTGCGATTACTTCTTCGTGGTGCCGGGGCCGCGCATCAACAATTATTACGGCGTCCCGCCGATCAACTCACTCGGGTTCGCCCGTTCGGCTGCGTACAACCCCAGCTATTACGACCCGACCGTGCTCTACGGGCCGTGGGCGAAGGCCGCCAAAGATGAGTTTTACCCTGAAAGCGTGCCCACTGCCGCGCTGATCAACCCGCAGCCCAATGGCGGCACGACGACCGTCAACCTGGTTGAAAACTATTTCAGCACCGCGGGCAACGACAGCTTCCGCATGCAGACCGGCATGGTCATCCCGGCAGGCACGCTGTACCGCTACAACAATACGAACTACCGGCCCGACACCGATTACACCTGGCCTTCCGGTCGAGGCGCGGCCAACATCGCCATCGAGTATGTGCCGGCAACCTTTTACGTTCCCTGGACCTCGGATACCGACCCTCGCCCGCAGCTGGTCGGAGGCGCGGTCGACGCTTACGCCAACGCCACCCGGGTCCGGGTGGACAACGCCTGCGGCACCGGTTGCTCCCTGTGGAAGTACACGCTGGCGGGTGACACTGCTGCGTCGCGCAACTTTGCCAACTGGTACACCTACTACGGCAATCGCAACCGCGCGATGATCGCCGGCATGACGCGGTCGTTGACGGGTGTCACCGAGCTGAACGTGGGTTACTTCCGCATCAATCAGCACGCGAGCTTTGACAGCGGAACCAACGCGAACAAGCGGCTGACCATGCGCTCGGTAGGCAATGACGATGAGCGCGCCGCACTTTACGCCGACATGCTTGCCTTGACCGCAAATGGCGGCACGCCAAACCGTCAGGCCGTCAACGCCGCCGCCCTTCAGTTCACGCGTACGGACGACGGTGCGCCCATCACCGCGTCGTGCCAGAAGAATGCGGTGATGCTGTTCACCGATGGTTTCAGCAATGGTGGGGGTCCGACGGTCGGCAACAACGACCAGAACATGGGCACCCCCTTCAGCGACGGCAACTCCGATACGATGGCCGACATCGTCAGCCGCTTCTATGTGAACAATGGTGCGCAGCCGCCGCTGCGGCCGGATCTGCCGGCTGGCAAGGTGCCGGTGCCGGAGGCCTGCGGCAACGGCGACCTGAGCCTCGACTGCCAGACCAACCTGCACCTGAATTTCTACGGTGTCACGCTGGGTGCACGTGGCGATCTGTTCAATCCAGACCTGGATCAGAATCCGTATACCAACGCGGCCATCTACGGAAACTGGCCGCCACGCCAGGATGACGAGCGCAGCACGGTCGATGATATCTGGCACGCGGCGGTGAACACCCGCGGTGAATACATCAATGCCCGCACCCCGGTGGAAATCACCAACGCCATGTCGCGCGTGCTGCAGGCCGTGGGCTCCGACGGCTCACCTTCCAGTGGCTCGGGCGCCAGCGGTGCCCGCATCGGTGTCGGCTCGATCACGGCGGGCTCGGAATACAAGATCGAGAAGGAGGGCACCGATTGGTCCAGTACCCTGAACGCCAAGCGGCTGTCGCTCGACCCGACGACCCGCGCGCTGGTGGAGACCGACTTCTGGGAGGCGAGCGCCAACCTGCAGTCAGCGGCAACCCGCCGCATCTTCTTCACCCGTGACGGTACGACACGCGAGTTCACCTCTGGCAACGTAAGCCTCACCGATCTGTGCACCAAGAACGGCCAGAATGGCGGCATGCTGGTGTGCGAGGACAAGCTGGGCATGGCAACCGATGCCACCGCGGTCTCCTATCTGCGCGGCGACGTCTCACTTGAAAAGCGCAACGCGGGCCCCTTCCGCGACCGCACCACACGCCTCGGTGACATCGTCACCTCGACCCCGGTCATCACCTCGCCTATCGATGATTTCGGCTATCGCCGTCTGGGCGGCACGCTGGCGACGACGTACGCCACCTATCTGACCAACAAGGCGACCAACGGTCAGTACATGGTGTACGCCGGTGCCAACGACGGCATGCTGCATGCCTTCAACGGCGGCATGGATGCCGCAGGTGGCGTCGTGTCGGGTGGTGGAACCGAGGCCTTTGCCTACATCCCCAGCACTGCGCTGGGTCACATGGGGAACCTGTTGATTCCTTACGACCCGACCTCGAAAGTCGGGCAGGTCTTCTCGCACCGTTATTACGTAGACGGCCAGATCGCGGTTGCCGATTCCTATTACGACAGCGGCTGGCACACCACCCTGGTTGGTGCGTCTGGTGCAGGGGGCCGCAGTGTGTTCGGCCTTGACGTGACCACCGGTTCCACCTTCGATACCGCCAGCAAGCTGTGGGAAATCAGTGACCTGGATACAAATCTGCCTGCCGATGTGCGCGACAACATCGGGTTCGTACTGGGCAAGCCGGTCATCGTCCCGGTACTGGAAGGCGGCAACGCCGTCTGGAAGGCCATCTTTGGCAACGGTTTCAACAGTGCCAGCGGCAAGGCCGTGCTGTTCGTGGTGGATATCGCGACGGGCTCGGCGCGGATGATCGAGGCGGTGGAAAGCGGTAGCGGCGTGCCTGCGGGCAGCAATGGCCTGGCCAGTATCGTGGTGATCGACCGCTGGGGCGGTACCAACCAGGATCAGCGTACCCGTGACGGTTACTCCGACACGGTCTATGGCACCGACCAGAAGGGTGCGCTGTGGAAGTTCGACCTGCGCGCCACCGGCAACCTGACCACGCCGCTGTTCACCACGCTGCCGGCCACCACCAATGGCGTGCTGGCGCGGCAGCCGATCACTGGCGGCATCACCGCTGGCACCGGCAGCAACGGCGGTGTGATGCTGTACTTCGGCACGGGCAGCTATTCGTTCACGGACGACCCCTATGACAACTCACTGCAGAGCCTGTATGCCGTCAACGACCTGATCAATGGTCCGATCACCACGGCGCTTGCCCGGTCCAATCTCTCGGGTAGCACGGCCAACATCGTCGGCTCGCTGCGGACGCTGACGGCAGGTACGCCGCCGGCGGATTCCCGCGGTTGGTATATCGACCTGGACTTCCGGGAGCGCTTCGTCGGCAATCCCTCGCTATCCAACGGCATCGTGTACATGCCAACCTACATCCCGCGTGATGTGACCGATAACAGTAGTTCGTGTGCGGTTCCCGGCGACAACTGGCTGTTCGGCCTGCAGCCGTTGACGGGCGCCGGCGCGCTGGGTCGTGCTTCGTTGGGTTCTCCCACGGGTACGCCGTTCGAGACATCCACCGCCGGCTTCAAGAGCACCTCCCAGGGTGGAGCGCCGATCACCAACGCCAATGCATTCGGGTTGCCGCGGCAGTCGCCGCCCGCGCTGGGCACGGATCCGGGCGGTGGTCCGTCCGCGCCACCAACTGTGCCAGGCAGCGTCTGTGTCAGTGGCATCAAGTTCGGATCCGATACGCTGTACATTCCTTACCCGTGCGGTCGCCAATCGTGGAGACAGATCCAGTGATCACCCTTTATTCCCGAACCGGGCGCCCGCGCAAGGTCATGGGTTTCACCCTCATCGAGCTGATGATCACCGTCGCGGTCGTCGCCATCATTTCCGCCATCGCGTACCCGTCGTATACCAACCAGGTGCGCAAGTCCAAGCGGGCGGCGGCGAAGGCGGAGCTGGTGGAGTACGCGCAGCGGGCCGAACGGCAGCACACGCTCAACAACAGCTACGCCGGTTTCAGCTTCGTGGAGAACAACAGCACCACCATCGCTTCGCCGCGCGACGGCAGCAGGGAGATGTACCAGGTCACCATTGTCCCCGCCGCCAACACCTTCACCATCACGGCCGTCCCCCAGGGCGACCAGGCCAAGGACCCGTGCGGGACGCTCAGCGTCAACCAGGCGGGAGTGAAAACCCCGGCAAACACCGGTGCGCTGGAATGCTGGTAAGCCTGTGCGGAGCTTGCAAGGCGGCGAATGAGCGTCTAGAATTCGCGTCCCCGCCCGAATAGCTCAGCCGGTTAGAGCACTTGACTGTTAATCAGGGGGTCGTTGGTTCGAGTCCAACTTCGGGCGCCAGTATCTGCAGAAGTCGCGAGCGATCGCGGCTTTTGTCGTTTCCAGGGCGTGGCTACAGGGTCGATCGGGCGTTACCGGTGGCACTCCGCCTGCTCCCGTTGGCGCGTTGATCGGGTTCGCCCGACATTGTTCACCACCACCTGGCCGTGGCGCAGCCCACCGGCGCAGATGACCAACGTCAACGGGCTGCCGCCGCTGCTACCGTTGCGCTGGAAGCGCAGGCGCTGCCGCCCTTGGCTGGTGGCCGCATGCAGGAGCAGGTCGTCATAGCCCGTGCGGAACTGCAGGACGTCCTCCGGTGCGAGCACGTCCGCATTCGCCCCGCGGTCCCGGAAGATCAACCAGCCCCGGCTCCAGTCACCGCCGCAGCGCTCTCCGTCCTGACTGGGGCATACCGCTACAGGCTCGTGCCGTGTAATCGCCGTGCTGCGCGCGCTGTTGAACACCGACACCAGCTGCATGCGCAGCATGTCGGCACGCAGACGGCTCAGCGTGGTGCTGAACGAGGGCAGCGCGAGCAGGCAGAGCAGGGCGACGATGGCCAGCGCCACGCACAGCTCCAGCAGGGTCATGCCGCGCGGGCGGCGGGCGCGGCGTCGAAGGGGTGACATGCAGGTGGCCGGGTAGGATGAACCTCTACCCTGGACCCTGCACGTACCCCGGCCCATCAGCGATCCACGCCTGCGCGGGTAGGTCTGCCCCTCAGCCGGCCGTCACCCAAGCCCCCGCTATAATGGAAGGCCCGGTCTATGGCGGCACCATGAGCGATCGCTTCGAACTTGTATCTCCGTATTCCCCGGCGGGCGACCAGCCGGCGGCGATCGAGAAGCTGACAGCCAACTTCGAGGCCGGCGTCGCCAAGCAGACCCTGCTGGGCGTGACCGGCTCGGGCAAGACCTACACCATTGCCAACGTCATCCAGCAGGTGCAGAAACCGACGCTGGTGATGGCGCCGAACAAGACCCTGGCCGCGCAGCTGTATGGCGAGTTCAAGGCGTTCTTCCCGCACAACGCGGTGGAGTACTTCGTCAGCTACTACGACTACTACCAGCCCGAAGCCTACGTGCCGTCGTCGGACACCTTCATCGAGAAGGACAGTTCGATCAACGAGCACATCGAGCAGATGCGGCTGGCGGCGACCAAGACCCTGCTGTCGCGCCCGGATGCGATCGTGGTGGCCACCGTGTCGGCGATCTATGGCCTGGGCGCGCCGGAAGACTACCTGTCGCTGCGCCTGATCCTGTCCACCGGTGAGCGCATCGACCAGCGCGATCTGATCAACCATCTCACCCAGCTGCAGTACACCCGCAACGAGTACGAGCTGCACCGCGGCACGTTCCGCGTGCGCGGCGAGGTGATCGACATCTTTCCGGCTGAGTCGGACAGCGAAGCAGTACGTATCGAGCTGTTCGATGGCGAAGTGGAGCAGATCAGCATGTTCGATCCGCTTACCGGCGAAAGCCTGCGCCGCCTGCAGCGCTACACCGTGTACCCCAAGACCCACTACGCCACCACGCGCGAGCGGGTGCTGTCGGCGGTGGATACGATCAAGGCCGAACTCAAGGTACGGCTGGAACAATTGTACGAACAGAACAAGCTGGTGGAAGCTCAGCGCCTGGCGCAGCGCACCCAGTTCGACCTGGAAATGATGGCCGAGGTCGGCTTCTGCAACGGCATCGAAAACTACTCGCGGCATCTCACCGGCAAGGCCGCCGGCGAGCCGCCGCCGACCCTGTTCGACTACCTGCCGCCGGACGCGCTGCTGGTGATCGACGAATCGCACGTGACCATTCCGCAGATCGGCGCGATGTACAAGGGTGACCGCTCGCGCAAGGAAACCCTGGTCGAGTTCGGCTTCCGGCTGCCTTCGGCGCTGGACAACCGCCCGCTGCGTTTCGAGGAATGGGAAGCGCGCTGCCCGCGCAGCATCTACGTGTCCGCCACCCCGGGGCCGTATGAGCTGCGCGAAGCGGCCGATGAAATCACCGAGCTGGTGGTGCGCCCGACCGGCCTGATCGACCCGGTGGTGGAGATCCGTCCGGTGGGTACGCAGGTCGACGACCTGATGAGCGAGGTCAATGAGCGCATCACGCTGGGCGACCGCGTGCTGGTCACCACGTTGACCAAGCGCATGGCCGAAAACCTCACCGAGTACCTCACCGAACACGGCATCCGCGTGCGCTACCTGCATTCGGATATCGACACCGTCGAACGCGTTGAGATCATCCGTGACCTGCGCCTGGGCAAGTTCGACGTGCTGGTCGGCATCAACCTGCTGCGCGAAGGCCTGGACATGCCCGAAGTGTCGCTGGTGGCGATCCTGGACGCGGACAAGGAAGGCTTCCTGCGTTCGACCGGCTCGCTGATCCAGACCATCGGCCGCGCCGCACGCAACCTGCGTGGCAAGGCGATCCTGTATGCGGACAAGATCACCCGCTCGATGCAGGCGGCGATCGACGAAACCGACCGCCGCCGCGCCAAGCAGGTGGAATACAACGAAGCGCACGGCATCGTGCCCAAGTCGGTGCTGCGCCCGATCGTGGACGTGCTGGAAGGCGCGCGTTCGGAAGCGGCCGAAAAGGAAGCGCGTGGCAAGGGCAAGGGCCGCGGCGGCCGCGTCGCCGAGGAGGCGGTGGATTACCGCACGCTGGAACCGGCACAGATCGCCAAGCGATTGCAGGCGCTGGAACAGCAGATGTACCAGCACGCCCGTGACCTGGAGTTCGAAGATGCCGCGCGCGTGCGCGACCAGATCCGCCGGTTGAAGGAGGCCAGCCTGGGCTGAACAACGCGTTGTGAAATACCTTCACAAAAGTGTTGCTCTTCACACCCGACGTCCGTAATATACGCGGCCTGCCCCGACGCAATTGCAGCGGGGCAGCGCGAAAAACGGGCGGTTAGCTCAGCGGTAGAGCACTACCTTGACATGGTAGGGGTCACAGGTTCGAACCCTGTACCGCCCACCACTCCGGTCCCAGCGACTGCGGTGGAACAACAGAAAAGCCGGCCATCAGGTCGGCTTTTTTGCGTTGTGGGTTCCGCGCCAGCGGCGCTTTCCGACAGCACGCTCCGCGCACGCCCGATGGCGATGCCGCCGCCGCAGGCCAAGCATGCAGGTTCCCGCGCGTGGTGGCCTGCATGTCGTTCCTGTCGAACTTCCTCTCCCGTTCGTTTCACGTGCCCCTGCCCCTGTTCGGAAAGGCATGTGCGGCCGCGTTGCTGGTCGGCGTATGCGCCGTGGTGTTCGCACCGGTGCTGCTCGCCCGGCTGCCCGCGTGGTGCACGCTGGTCTGTGGGGTGGGGGTCTGGTGTGGATGGCCGCGTGCACGATGGTGCGGCGCACTGCTGGCCGGCATGGGCTGGGCGGCCCTGCATGCGCATGCAGGTCTGGCCCTGCAGCTGCCCGCAGGTGCCGTGCCGGCCGAACATGCGCTGCGTGGCCGGGTGGCCGGGCTGCCGCAGCATGGAACGCGCAGCACCCGTTTCCGGTTCCGGGTGGATGACGACGCAACGATGCCCGTGCACCTGCGTGGCCGCGAGCTGGCACTGGCCTGGTATGACAGCGCGCCAAAGGCGGCTGGGCGTGCGCCTGCAACGGCGGTGTCGCAGCGGCATGCCGTGCGCGCCGGCGCGCGTTGGCAGGTGCATGCGCGGCTGCGCCCGCCGCGCGGACTGCGCAATCCCGGCGGCTTCGATGCCGAACGGCATGCGCTGCTGCAGCGGTTGGCTGGTACGGGTCACGTGCGCGCGCCAGCCATGCCACTGGGCGACCCGACCGGGCTGCCGGCGTGGCGCGAGCGCATGGCGGCTGCCATCGCCACGCAGGTGTCCGGCCCGGGGGCGCGTTTCGTACAGGCCCTGGCGCTGGGCGACACCCGCGGGCTGGGGCAGGGCGACTGGGATGACCTGCGTGCGTTGGGCCTGACCCACCTGGTGGCGATCTCCGGATTCCACGTCGGGCTGGTGGCAGGGTTTGCGGCGTGGCTGGCGGCGCTGGCGTGGCGCGCGCTTCCTGCGCTGGGCCGTTACTGGCCGCGGCCATTGGCGGCCGCGCTGGCGGCCGTCGCGGGTGCCGCGCTGTACGCGGCCGTGGCGGGTTTCGCCCTGCCCACGGTGCGAACGGTACTGATGATCGTGGTGGTCGCTGCTGCCCAGTGCGCGCGGCGGCCGACCACGGTTGGCCAGGCACTGGGGCTGGCGGCGCTGGCGGTGCTGCTGGTCGATCCGTTGTCGGTCCTGGCGCCGGGGTTCTGGCTCAGCTTCGCCGGCGTGTTGTGGCTGGTCTGGTGCCTGCCGGGGCGCGACCTGCACTGGCTGCGGACGTTCCTGGCCGCGCAGGGCGTGGCCACCCTGGCGCTGTTGCCGCTCACCGTGGCGCTGTTCGGCCAGGCCTCGCGGGCCGGGCCGCTGGTCAACCTGCTGGCCATTCCGTGGTGGAGCCTGGTGGTGGTGCCGCTGGCACTGCTCGGCACCGGGCTTGAAGCGCTGGTGGAGGGGGCCGGGCGCTGGCCCTGGCGCTGGGCGGCCGCCTGTTTCGACGCAAGCTGGTGGCTGTTCGGGGCGCTGGCCCGCCAGCCCTGGGCATTGTGGTGGGCACCGCAGGCGGGCGTGGCGGCGGTGCCGGCCGCACTGCTCGGGGTGTTCTGGCTGCTGTTGCCGCGCGCCGCGGGTGCGCGCCTGCCCGCGCTGCTGCTGTGCCTGCCGCTGCTGTGGCCGGCCCGCGACCGGCCGGCCGCCGGCGAGGTCGAGCTGCTGGTGATGGATGTGGGGCAGGGGCTGGCGGTGTGGGTACGCACCCGCCACCACCGCCTGCTGTACGACGCCGGGCCGGCTGCCGAGGGCGGATTCGATGCCGGCGAACGGGTGGTGGTGCCGACCCTGCACGCGCTGGGCGAGGCCGGGCTGGACCGGGTGCTGCTCAGCCACGGCGACCGCGACCACGCCGGTGGCATGCCGGCGGTGCGCCGCGCCTTCCACGCCCCACCGCTGCAGGCGCCGCCCGGTGCGGTGCCCGGCAGCAGCCTGCCGTGCAGCCGTGGCCACGCCTGGCACTGGGATGGCGTGGACTTCGCGGTGCTGCACCCGCCGCCCGGCACGCACTACGCCGGCAACGCCAGCAGCTGCGTACTGCGCATCCAGGCCGGCCATGGCGTGGTGCTGTTGACCGGCGACATCGGCCAGCAGGAGGAAGCCGCGCTGTTGGCCACTGCGCCCGCCGCGCTGCGCGCCGACGTGGTGCTGGTGGCCCACCATGGCAGTGCCGGCTCCTCCAGTGCCGGTTGGGTGCAGGCGGTGTCGCCCCGCCTGGCGATCGTCTCTGCCGGGCATGCCAACCGCTTCGGCCATCCGCGCCGGGAGGTGGTGCAGCGCTGGCGGGCCACCCCCGCCGAAGTGCTGAATACCGCAGACAGTGGCGCGCTGCGGATATGGCTGGGCCGCGACGGGGTGCAGGTGCGCGAACAGCGCCTTTTCGAACGCCGTTGGTGGGATGCCGCGGAGCGGGCGCGGTCGGCTGTTATCCTATCGGCGGTCATACAGGCGGCCAATGGGCCGGAGGGTTGAAACGTGTGGGAACTGGTCAAGGCCGGTGGCTGGCCGATGGTGCCGCTGCTGCTGTTGGGCGTACTGGCTTTGGCAATTGTCCTGGAGCGATTCTGGACCTTGCGGCGTAACGAGGTCCTGCCCCCGGGGCTGGGCCAGGAAGTGCGCAACTGGGCCGCGCGCGGCAAGCTCGATCCGAATCACATCCAGTCGCTGCGCGCCAACTCGCCGCTGGGCGCGCTGCTCGCTGTCGCGCTGGAAGCGCGCAACCGTCCGCGCGACCAGATCCGCGAACGCATCGAAGATGCCGGCCGGCACCTGGTGCACCGCATGGAGCGGTTCCTGAACGCGCTGGGTACCATCGCGTCGGCCGGCCCGCTGCTGGGCCTGCTGGGCACCGTAGTGGGCATGATCCAGATGTTCCTCGGCATCCTCGACCATGGCGTGGGCGATGTGAACCAGCTGGCCGGCGGCATCGGCAAGGCGCTGGTATGCACCGCCACCGGCATGATCGTGGCCATTCCGGCGTTGATGTTCCATCGCTACTTCAAGGGCCGCATCGGCGGTTACGTGATCGAGATGGAAATGGAGGCCTCGGCCCTGCTGGACGCGCTGGACGGCCGCCCGGGCGTCATGAACTCAGCAGCGCGCGCCGGCACCGCACCGGCAGCCACTGCTGCGCCCGCCACGGCCAAGGGCTGACGGATGCGCATCCGCAACGACCGGGTCCAGGACGAGGTGCATATCGATCTGGTGCCCCTGATCGACGTCATCCTCGTGCTGATCATCTTCTTCGTGGTCACCACCACCTTCGACGCGCGCTCGACGCTGCAGCTGCAGTTGCCGACCGCCAGCCAGCAGGACACCACCGAGCCGCCGCGCTCGCTGAGCGTGCTGGTCAATGCCGAGGGGCGTTATTTCATCAATGACCAGGAAGTGCTGCGCACCGACGTGGAATCGGTCAAGCAGACGATTGCCGCAGTCGCCGGCAGCGACCGTGAGCAGACCGTGCTGCTGCGCGCCGATGCCCGCACCCCGTACCAGGCCGTGGTGACCGCCCAGGATGCCCTGGGCCAGCTCGGTTTCCGCCGCATCGCCATCGCTACCGCGCCGGAGGTGCGTCCATGAGTAAACAACACGCGCCGGTCTGGCCGATCTACAAACGCCTGCTGGGCTACACGCGCGCCTACTGGGTGTTCATGGTGGCCGCCGTCATCGCGATGGTGGTCGAAGCCCTGGCCGGTTACCACTTCACCAAGCTGATGGAACCGCTGGTCAACCGCGGCTTCGTCAACCCCGAGCCGCGCATGGCGGTGATCCTGCCGCTGACCATCCTCGGGCTGTTCATGATGCGCAGCCTGGCCACGCTGGTCAGCGATTACGCCCTGGCCCGCACCGGGCGCAGCGTGGTGCGCGACCTGCGCGAGCAGGTGCTGTCCAAGTACCTGCACCTGCCGTCGTCGCACTTCGACAGCGAAGCCACGCCGGTGATGGTCAGCCGCCTGAACTACGATACCGAGCAGGTCACCCAGGCCAGCGCCGATGCGCTCAAGACCCTGGTTGCCGACACCCTGACCATCATCGCCATGCTGGTGGTGATGCTGCAGATGAGCGTCAAGGTGACCGTGGCGATGCTGGTGGTGGTGCCGCTGATCGGCGTGATCGTTTCGTTCGTGGGCAAGCGCTACCGGCGCATCAGCCGCGGCATCCAGGACGGCATGGGCAGCATGGCGCAGACCGCCGAGCAGTCGCTCGCCGCGCAGCAGGAAGTGAAGGTGCACGGCACCCAGGCGCACGAGATCTCGCGTTACTCGCGCCTGGCCAACCGCATGCTTGGCCTGAACATGAAGGTCGAAACCACGCGCGCGCTGGCCTCCAGCACCGTGCAGTTCCTGGCCGCGCTGGCGCTGGCCGTGATCGTGTGGGTATCCACCCGCGAAGCGCTCGCCGGGCGACTGAACGCCGGCCAGTTCATGGGCCTGATGACCTCGATGATGGCCATCATCCCGTCGCTGCGCCGCCTGACCAGCGTGCAGACCTCGATCTCGCGCGGCGTGGCCGCCGCCGAGCGCCTGTTCGGCATCCTTGACCTGCCGGTTGAACGTGATGCGGGCAGCACCCGCGCCCAGCGCGTCCGTGGCGAGCTGTCGTTCGAGCACGTCATGCTGCGTTATCGCGAAGACACCGGCATCGCGCTGGACGACATCACCTTCGAGGCCAGGCCGGGCACCGTGACCGCCATCGTGGGCCGCTCCGGCAGCGGCAAGACCAGCCTGATCCGGCTGGTGCCGCGCTTCTATGAGCCCAGTGGCGGGCGCATCCTGCTCGATGGCGTGCCGTTGGACGACTATCCGCTGGCCGACCTGCGCCGCCAGGTGGCGATGGTCGGCCAGAAGGTCATGTTGTTCGACGATACCGTGGGCGCCAACATCGCCTACGGCATGGACGCCAGCGACGAGCAGATCCGCGCCGCCGCCGAAGCGGCCAATGCGTGGGAATTCATCGAACGCATGCCGCAGCAGCTGCAGACCCCAGTGGGTGAGAACGGCGCACTGCTGTCCGGCGGCCAGCGCCAGCGCCTGGCGATCGCCCGCGCGATCCTGCGCGACGCGCCGGTGCTGATCCTCGACGAAGCCACCGCCGCGCTGGACAACGAATCCGAGCGGCTGGTGCAGGACGCCCTGCAGCGCCTGATGCCCGAGCGCACCACGCTGGTGATCGCGCACCGCCTGTCCACCATCGAGCACGCCGACCAGGTGCTGGTGATGGACCACGGCCGCATCGTCGAACGCGGTACCCACAGCGAGCTGCTGGCGCTGGGCGGGCTGTACGAGCACCTGCACAAGATGCAGTTCCGCGAAAGGCAACCCTGATGGCGCAGAAAGGATCCCAGACGCCGTCGTACTGGTACGACGGCAGTGCGATTCCGTTTGCGGCGCGCCTGTTGGCACCGGTGTATGGCGCCGTGGTGGCACTGCGTCGCGGGCTGTATCGCCGCGGTTGGCGCAAGCGACATTCGTTGCCGGTGCCGGTGATCGTGGTGGGCAACGTGACCGCCGGCGGTACCGGCAAGACCCCGCTGACCATCGCCCTGGTCGACCGCCTGCGCGACGCGGGCTGGAAGCCGGGCGTGGCCAGTCGCGGTTACGGTCGTGAAGAGGCCAAGGTGCCGCGCTGGGTCGAGGCGGGCACGCCGACCGCACTGGGCGGTGATGAGCCGGTGTTGATCGCCTGGAAAACCGGTGTGCCGGTCCGGGTCGATGCGGACCGCGTGGCGGCCGGCAAGGCGCTGGTCGAAGCGGGCTGCAACATCATCGTCTGCGACGACGGGCTGCAGCACTATCGGCTGGCGCGCGACATCGAAATCGAAGTGGTCGACGCGCAGCGCCGCTACGGTAATGGCCGGTTGATCCCGGCCGGACCGCTGCGCGAACCCGCCGAACGCGCGCGCGACTGCGACTTCCACGTGGTCAACCTGGGCCAGGCCAGCGCCGATCCGGCCGCGCTTGCCTCCTGCGGTTTCGGCGAATGGCCGATGCAGCTGCACATCGACAGCGCGCAGCCGGTCAGTGGCGGCCGTGCCCGCGCGCTGTCGCACTTCCGTGGCCAGCGCGTGCACGCCGTGGCGGGCATCGCGCATCCGCAGCGTTTCTTCGACATGCTGCGCGCGCAGGGCATCGGCGTGGTCCCGCATGCGTTTGCCGACCACCATGCCTACGAGGCGGCGGACCTGCGTTTTGGCAGCGAGCTGCCGGTGCTGATGACCGAGAAGGATGCCGTGAAGTGCAGGGCGTTCGCCAACGAATGGCATTTTTCGGTGCCGTTGTCTGCCGATCTGCCGGCCGCGTTCTGGGTCAACCTGCTCGACCGCGTGGATAAACTCGGCAAGCGCTGAGCACCGCGTTTGCGGCACACTGGCCGCCATCGTTCCCGCGCCTTTCCGAGAGGTCCCGCATGCACCAGCCCGTCGATTTCGTCGTCGCCATTCCCGCGCGGTACGCCGCCTCGCGGCTGCCCGGCAAACCGCTGCGGCTGCTCGGCGGCAAGCCGCTGGTGCTGCGGGTGGCCGAGCGCGCGTTGCTGGCCGGCGCGCGTGGGGTATGGGTGGCCACCGATGATGTGCGCATTGCCGATGCCTTGCACGGCCTGGACGGGGTGCAGGTGGCGATGACGGCCGCCAGCCATGCCTCCGGTACCGACCGGCTGGCCGAATGTGCCCGGCAGGCCGGGTGGTCCGATGACACCGTCGTGGTGAACCTGCAGGGCGACGAGCCGTTCGCCCCGGCCGAAGGCATCCGCGCGGTGGCCGAAGCACTGGTGTACAGCGGCGCGGACATGGCGACCCTGGCGACCCCGGTGGAGGACGCCGAGACCCTGTTCGACCCGAACGTGGTCAAGGTGGTGCGCCAGCAGAACCTGGACGCGCTGTATTTCAGCCGCGCCCCCATCCCCTGGCACCGGGACGCCTTCGCGCACTCGCGCGAGCGCCTGTCCGGCCCGCATTGGCTGCGCCACATCGGCATCTATGCCTATCGCGCCGGGTTCCTGCACCAGTTTGCGGCGTTGCCACCGGGCACCCTGGAACAGCTGGAATCGCTGGAGCAGCTGCGGGTGCTCGAGGCGGGCCATCGCCTGAGCGTGGCGCTGTCCCCGGCCGCGTTCCCGCCGGGGATCGACACCCCCGAGGATCTGGCGCGGGCCGAGGACTGGCTGGCCCGCCGCGAAATTGACGGTGGCACGGCGGTTGCATGACGCCCAGTCCTGCATAATCACCGCATGAACGTACAGCCTGTCCAGGATCTGCCCGAATTTGCCACGTGGCTCAATGCCGCGCCGACCACCCTGACCGAACTGCGCGGTCGCCCCGTGGTACTGGCCTTCGTCAATGCCGCTTCGGTGTGGTGCGCGCACCGGCTGGCCGAGCTCGGCCAATGGCAGTCGCGCAACCCCGGCAAGCTGCAGTTGCTGGTCCTGCAGGTGCCGCGCTTCGACTGCGAGCGCGAACCGGAGCAGGCGCTGAAGCTGCTGCGCCGCCAGGGCGTGGCCGCGCCGGCGCTGCTGGACGCGGACTGGGATGGCTGGCGCCGGTTCAACGTGATGGCGTGGCCGACCCTGGTCCTGCTGGATGCGCAGGGGCGTGAGGTCGACCGCCTGGTCGGCTTCGGCGACGAGCTTGATCGCGCGCTCAACGCCCTCTGCCAGGGGACGTCGAGCCCGCTCGATGTCGATGCCTCGCGCCAGCGCGAGCTGCATCCGGAGCCGCGCCTGCCATTGCTGTTCCCGACGGCCCTGGCGGTGAGCACCGAGCGGCTGTACATCGCCGACAGCGGCCACCATCGCGTCCTCGAATGCAGCCATGCCGGCCGGGTGCTTCGCCAGTTCGGGCTGGGCACCGCCGACATGATGGACGGTGGCCCGGGCGAAGCCGCGTTCAACCGGCCGCAGGGCCTGGCCCTGGAACGCGAGTGGCTGTACGTGGCCGACACCGGCAACCACGCACTGCGCCGGATCCACCTGCTGACCGGGCAGGTCGACACGCTGTGCGGCAACGGCCGGCCCGGCGATCCGCGCGAAGGCGCAGTGGGCGATCCCCGCCAGACGCCGCTGAATCACCCGCAGGGCCTGGCGGTCGCCGACAACCAGGTACATATCGCCATGGCAGGCGACAACCGCATCTGGAGCTACCACCTGGGCCAGCGCACGCTGTCCTGGCGCGCCGGTTCCGGTGCGATCGACGAACGCGACGGCAGCGGCCACCTGGCCGCGTTCGCGCAGCCGGCGGCGCTGGCCGCCGTGCAGCAGGTGCTGTACGTGTGCGATGCGCTCGGCTCGTCGATCCGTTCGATGCAGCTGCGCGGCGATCGGGTACAGACACTGGTGGGGCAGGGGCCGTGGACGTTCGGCGACCAGGATGGCCCGCGCACGACCGCCCAGCTGCAGTACCCGCAGGCGATCGCGATGAGCCCGGATGCGCCCGTGTTGTGGATCGCCGATACCGGCAACGGCCGCCTGCGCACGCTGCGCCTGGGCGGCGGCGACCTGAACACGGTGGAGCTGCCGCGGCGCCTGCACGGTCCGGCAGGGCTGGCGCTGGGCGGCGGGGCGGTGTGGATCGCCGAGACCGATGCCCACGCCGTGCTGCGTTTCGACCCCGTCAGCGGCGTACTGAGCGACGTACCGATCAGCGAATGACCCTGCCTACCGCTCCGGCCTTCGATGGAAAGGCATTCGCGGCCCACCTGAGCACCGCGCCCGGCGTGTACCGCATGTACGCCACCGACGACACCCTGTTGTATGTCGGCAAGGCGCGCGCGCTGCGTAACCGCGTTGGCAGTTACTTCAATGGCGCGCCGAAGACCGCGCGGATCATGTCCATGCTGTCGCAGGTTGCGCGCATGGACGTGACCGTCACCCGTTCCGAGGCCGAAGCGCTGCTGCTGGAAAACCAGCTGATCAAGTCGCTGTCGCCACGCTACAACGTCTCGCTGCGCGACGACAAAACCTATCCCCACGTGCTGCTGACCCGCGAAGACTGGCCGCGCATCGCGCTGCACCGCGGGCCACGCGCGGTGCCGGGCCGGTACTTCGGTCCCTACCCGGGCGTGACTGCGGTACGTGAAACGCTCAACCTGATGCACAAGCTGTTCAAGCTGCGCAGCTGCGAGGACAGCGTATTCCGCAACCGCTCGCGGCCCTGCCTGCAGTACCAGATCGGCCGCTGCAGCGCGCCCTGCGTGCAGCTGGTGGCAGCCGACGATTACGCCGAATCGGTGCGCCGCGCCTCGATGTTCCTGGAAGGCAAGAGCGACCAGCTGGCGCGCGAACTCGGCACGCAGATGCAGGCGGCAAGCGAAGCGCTGGAATTCGAACAGGCGGCGCGCCTGCGTGACCTGGTGACCGCGCTGCGCAGCATGCAGACCCGCCAGTACGTGGACGGCCGCGCTGCCGACCTCGACGTGCTGGCCTGCGCCACCCAGGGCGCCAGTGCGTGCGTGATGCTGCTGGCGTTCCGCGATGGCCGCAACATGGGTACACGGCCGTTCTTCCCACGCACCAACGGCGAAGAAAGCGCGGAGGAAGTGCTCGGCGCATTTGTATCGCAGTACTACGCCGAACATTCCCCGCCGCGCGAGATCCTGCTAGACCGCGAGATTCCCGATGCCAGTCTGATCGAATCAGCGCTCAGCGCCTCGGCCGAGGCCAAGGTGCAGTTGAAGTGGAATGTACGCGGCGAACGTGCCGGGTACGTCGAGTTGGCCAGCCGCAACGCGCAGATCACGCTGGTCAGCGAACTCACCAGCCGCAGCGCCCAGCATGCGCGCAGCGAAGACCTGCGGCAGATGCTCGGCCTGGCCGAACAGGTCAAGCGCGTGGAGTGCTTCGACATCAGCCACACAATGGGTGAGGCCACGGTGGCATCGTGCGTGGTGTTTGACGCCAGTGGCCCGGTGCGCAGCCAGTACCGCCGCTTCAACATCAGCGGGATCGAACCCGGCGATGACTACGCCGCCATGCGCCAGGCCATCGACCGCCGTTTCCGCCGCGCGGTGGAAGAAGAGGGCGTCCTGCCGGATCTGCTGCTGATCGACGGCGGCGCCGGCCAATTGGCCCAGGCGCAGGCTGCGCTGGCCGACCTGGGCGTGGAAGGGGTGATGCTGGTGGGCGTGGCCAAGGGCGTGGAGCGTCGCGCCGGCCACGAAGCGCTGGTGATGCCCGACGGCCGCGAGCTGCGCCCGGGCGCGGCGTCGCCAGCCCTGCAGTTCATCCAGCAGGTACGCGACGAAGCGCACCGCTTTGCGATCACCGGCCATCGTGGCCGCCGCCAGAAGGCGCGCATGACCAGCAAGCTGGAGGATATTCCCGGCATCGGGCCGCGCCGTCGCGCCAGCCTGCTGAAACATTTTGGTGGACTGGTTGGCCTGAAAGCGGCTGGCGAAGCGGAAATCGCCAAGGTCGAGGGTATCAATGATGCCCTCGCTGCCCGCATCTACGCTAACCTACATGGACTGCCCACGCCCCCTGCGGCCGGCGAGTAGAGAGACGCAATGAAGTTGACCCTCCCCACCTGGCTGACATTGCTGCGGATCGTGATGATCCCGGTGCTGGTGCTGGTGTTCTATCTTCCCTACACCTGGACCAATTTCGCCTCCGCGGCGATCTTCGGCGTCGCGGCGTTGACCGACTGGCTGGATGGCTGGATCGCCCGCCGCTACGACCTTGCCTCGGCGTTCGGTGCGTTCCTTGATCCGGTCGCGGACAAGCTGATGGTGGCCGTGGCGCTGTTCCTGATCGTGCAGGGCCACCCGACGCCGTGGATGGCGTTCTGGGCGGCGGTCATCGTCGGCCGCGAAATCGCGGTATCGGCGCTGCGCGAATGGATGGCTGAAATCGGCCAGCGCGCGAAGGTGCGGGTGGCGTTGATCGGCAAGATCAAGACCACCGCGCAGATGGTCGCGCTGTTGTGCCTGCTGTATTCGGTGGCACCGAATACGCCGGTGACCGATATCTGGATGGGTGAACCGGTATTCCATGTCGGCGACTGGACACTGGCGATCGCCGCGGTGCTCACCCTGTTCTCCGGCCTGCAGTACCTGCATGCGGCGTGGCCGAGCCTGCGCGAGGACGAACGCGCCGCGCGTGAAACCGCACGCTTGAAAAAGAAGGGCTGAGGGCTGTTGACAGCACCGCGTTTGGCTGTAGAATTTCGCCTCCCAAGCGGGAATAGCTCAGTTGGTAGAGCGCAACCTTGCCAAGGTTGAGGTCGCGAGTTCGAGTCTCGTTTCCCGCTCCAGGTTCAAGAAAAAAGCGACCTTCGGGTCGCTTTTTTCGTTGGCGGGCACGGCCTGGGCCGGGTGCACGACACGCTGTCCGGGGTCGAGCAGCCGATGGCCGGCCTGCGTTTGCACGGCTGAATACCGCTGCATAAACATGTTGACGACGTGAAGGAATCCCGACACAATAGCGCTCCTTCGACGCAGTCAGGTTGAGGGAAGGCAGCAGATCTGCGGGAATAGCTCAGTTGGTAGAGCGCAACCTTGCCAAGGTTGAGGTCGCGAGTTCGAGTCTCGTTTCCCGCTCCATATTTTGACAGGGCCCCCTTGGGGCCTTGTTTTTCTCCGCGGTGGCACGCGGCGAAGACGTGTAAAAAGGCTGGTGTGTTACCCGCGGTTTCGGTAACATATGCGCCTGATTTTGCGGGAATAGCTCAGTTGGTAGAGCGCAACCTTGCCAAGGTTGAGGTCGCGAGTTCGAGTCTCGTTTCCCGCTCCACATCCTGACCAGGCCCCGTTCTCGGGGTCTTGTCTTATAGGGTCACCGGCCTGGTGGCAGAGTGGTCATGCAGCGGACTGCAAATCCGCGTACGCCGGTTCAATTCCGACCCAGGCCTCCAGTAGTTCGAACAACCCCGCTTCGGCGGGGTTGTTCGTTTCTGCTCCTTCACCTCGCCCGGACGAGCGCGGACCTACTGTGCAGTGACGTTTCGTGTCGAGGATGTTCGATGGATATCGCCTTGTGGTTTGCAGCCGTCGGCGCGCCCGGTTCGTTCTGGGAGTCTCCCAGCAACGTCAGCGGTGCGGTCATGCTGGGGTTTGGCGTGGCGGCCATCGCGCTCTCGTTTGGCTTGGCCAAGGTGTTCAAGCGTTTCAACGGGGTGGCCTGGATGGTACTGGGCGCAGGCCTGGCCATCAGCGCCTATGGCATCTGGCGGATGGGAAGCTGACCGCCGCACGGGCCCGTATGGGCTGCCATCAGGGTGTCAATCATCGCGCGGCATCCTGCCTGCTTGGCCGGGCCTTGCCTGAACCATTCATGTAATGTTTGATCGCCTGTTCACCATTGGTTGACTTGGCGCGAACGGCATGAAAGGGTGGAGTGAAACGTGGGTGAAGTCCCGCCGCCACCCAGCGGCGGGGCGGCAGGCGCAAGCCTGACAGGGGGAATTGCTCGTCTTCGATGCAGGGCAGGTCCAAGGGAGGTCGTATGCGATACGGCGCGAATGACTTGGCTGACGGCGTCCGCACCGAGCTGGAGGCCAGCTACAGCAAGCACGGGTGTGGGCCGGAGTTCTGGACCACCTACCAGCAGGTGCTTGAACGCCTGGTGCCGCAGGGCCGCGGCCGCACCGAGGTGACCAACGAACTGGCCCTGATCATCGAACAGCTCGGCATTGTCCGGCGCGCGCAGATGGTGCCGCCGCCCGACAGCCGCACGCGCTGAAGCCAATCGCCCGGGGACCTTCCCTGCGACAGCACGCCACATTGATCCCGACCAACGCGGCGTAGCATCATTGCCGCGCCGTCGTCCCGTGTCCGTTGTCGAGGAAGCCATGTCGTCCCCCGCCACCATCGCGCTGCCCGTCGCCTCCGCGACGTTGTGCAGCGAGCAGGAAGTCACCCGCCTGGTGCACGACTTCTACGCCCGCGTACGCCAGGACGGGCGGTTGGGCCCGGTGTTCGACGCACGCATCCACGACTGGGACGCGCACCTGGCCCAGCTGGTGGATTTCTGGTCGGCGATGCTGCGCGGTACCCGTCGCTTCAACGGCAACCCGATGTCGAAACACATGGCCATGCCCGAGCTGGAGCGTGAGCTGTTCGACCGTTGGCTGCGGCTGTTCCACCAGACCACCGCCGAATCGGGCAACCTTCCCATGCAGCAGCTGGCCGACGATGTGGCCACGCGCATCGCCGACACCTTCTGGCGGCGCATCCAGATGCAGCGCTGGCCGGCGCTGCCGATCGCCGGAAACCCGCGCCCGGATTGATCTGGCTCAATGCAGGGCCGGGCCGCGGCGCGCACGCTGGCGCCATGGACACCCTTTCGCCTGCCACCGCCGGGCTCGCCTGGCACTTCGATCCGGACCTGCTGCGCCGTCACGACCGGCCCGGCCCGCGCTATACCTCCTATCCGACCGCGCCGCATTTCCACGACGGCTTTGGCGAGCAAGGACTGCGTGCCGCCATTGCGGCCAGCAATGGCCAGGCGCTGCCGTTGTCGTTGTACGTGCATGTGCCGTACTGCAGCAGTCCATGCTTCTACTGTGGGTGCAACCGGGTGATTACCCGCGACCACGGCAAGGGCGTGGCGTATGTCGCGCGCGTGCTCAGCGAAGCCGATCTGATCGCACCGCTGTTCGATGCCTCGCGCGACGTGGTCCAGCTGCACCTCGGCGGTGGTACACCGAACTTCCTGGCCGCCCCGCAGATGCGCGAGCTGATCCATGGCCTGCGCCAGCGTTTTTCATTCAGCACCACGGCCAGTCGCGATTTCTCGATCGAACTCGATCCGCGCTTCGTCACCCGCGACGACATCGCCGTGCTGGGCACGCTGGGCTTCAACCGGGCCAGCCTGGGCATCCAGGATTTCGATCCGGTGGTGCAGCGCGCGATCAACCGCGAGCAGGGCGTGGACGCCACGCTGGAGGTGCTGCGTGCCTGCCGCGAGCACGGCCTGCGCTCGGTCAACGTCGACCTGATCTATGGCCTGCCGCACCAGACGCTGGAGGGCTTCGCGCGGACCTTGGACACCGTGCTGCGCGAGCGCCCCGACCGGTTGGCGATCTACGGGTATGCGCACCTGCCGAACCTGTTCAAGGCGCAGCGGCAGATCCGCGATGCCGCACTGCCCAGCCCGGAACAGAAGCTGGCCTTGCTGGGCCTGGCGGTGCGTCGGCTGTCGCTGGCCGGTTACCAGTACATCGGCATGGACCATTTCGCGTTGCCGGAAGAGAATCTCTCCCGCGCCCAGCGCGCCGGCCAGTTGCACCGCAACTTCATGGGCTACACCACCCACGCGCAGACCGACCTGGTCGGGCTGGGCGCCAGCGCGATCAGTCGCATCGGCAGCAGTTACAGCCAGAACCCCCGCGACTTGCCGGGCTGGGAAACGGCGGTGGATGCCGGGCGCCTGCCGGTGTGGCGGGGGCTGACCCTGGATGCGGACGATGCGCTGCGCGCCGAGCTGATCAACCAGCTGATGTGCCAGGGCGAGGTGGATGGCCGCGCGTTGGGCGCGCGCCATGCTGTCGATTTCGACCAGTACTTTGCCGAAGCGCTGTCCGCCCTGGCGGCGCTGGAGGCCGACGGCCTGGCCGAGTATCACGACGGCGTCGTACGTGCCACCGCGCGCGGGCGTCCGCTGCTGCGCCTGCTGGCGATGTGCTTCGACCGTTACCTGGCCCAGCCCGAACAGCCGGTGCGCTACTCGCGGGCGATCTGACGCGTTCGCGTCGCGGGATGGATGTGGTGCCCGGAGCCGGAATCGAACCGGCATGGGGTTGCCCCCGGCGGATTTTAAGTCCGATGCGTCTACCAGTTTCGCCATCCGGGCGGCGCTGCGGAGGGATTGTAGCGGAATCCAGCGGGGCGCTAGCATCAGGCTTTCCTGCTCCAGGCCCATTTGCACATGCTGAAACTGCACATCGGCAACAAGAACTACTCCTCGTGGTCGATGCGCCCGTGGGTGCTGATGACCCAAGCCGGCATTCCCTTCGACGAGGTCGTGCTGCGCTTTGACAGCTTCGGCCCGGACTCGCAGTTCAAGTGCAGTGCGGAGGCGTTGTCGCCCTCGGGCACCGTGCCTGTGCTGGTCGATGGCGAGCTGGTCGTATGGGATTCGCTGGCCATCGCCGAATACCTGGCCGAACGTTTTCCGGAACGGGCGCTGTGGCCGCAGGATCGCAGCGAACGCGCACTGGCCCGTAGCGCGACCGCCGCCATGCATAGCGGATTCGGCGCGTTGCGCTCGCACTTCCCGATGAACATCGAAGCGCAGCTTCCCGAGGTCGGGGCGCGCGTACTTCGCGGTCAGCCGGACGTGGTGGCCGACCTGCAGCGTCTTCAAGCGCTCTGGGAGCGGTTGCTGGCACGGCATGAGGGTCCGTTGCTGTTCGACCGATTCAGCATCGCCGATGCGTTCTTCGCGCCGGTGGTCATGCGCCTGCACACCTATGCCGTGACGGTGTCGCCACGCGTGGCCACCTACATGCAGCAGGTGCGGGCATTGCCGGGTGTGCAGGCGTGGATCGCGGCGGCGCTGGACGAGCACGATTTCCGGCCGTTTGAAGAACCGTACCGGCAGGCGCCGGATCCGGGCTGATCGGCACCGGTACTTGAGGCATGGTTTACGCCGCTGCAATGCGCGCCATACGCTGCGCGGCAGGCGCACAGGAAGGTGGACAGGCATGGCGAAGATGGCAGCGGCAGGCGCGATGCTGGTGTGGCTGGCCTGCGCGGGCGTGCCCGAGGGCTGGGCCCAGCAGGCGGCGCCCGAGGTAATCGACCTCGCTCCGGTGGTGGTGTCCGGCGCGCAGCCAGGGCCGGGCATGCTGGACACCCGCTTTGCCGACCAGTGGATGGGGGCGGCGCGGGAGTCACTGGCCAGGCACCCGGTAACCTTCGCGACGGTGTCCGTCCATTCCCTGGTCGAACCGGGCGGCTACCTCGAGCGCCTGCGCTTGGCCGGCTACATGGTGGAATCGCCCTGAGTCTTCATGGCATAGTCATGTGGACTTCACCGGGGGGTGCATATGGCGTTGCGGGCATTCGCCTATGTGAGCGAAGCCGTCGAGGGCATCGAGGGCGCCGACATCGACCGCATCCTCGTTGAAGCGTCGAGCTTCAACCGGGTGGCAGGTGTCACGGGTGTATTGATGTTCGACGGCCGGCGCTTCCTGCAGTACATCGAGGGACCCGACGATGGCGTGGCCCCGGTCGAGCAGCGTGTGATCAACGCGCGCAGCCACCAGCACATGCGCGAGCTGGCGCGCGGCGAGGTCGCCACGCGTCACTTCCCGCGCTGGACGATGGCCTCGGCCCGGATCGAAGCGGAAGTGATGGATGCCATCGTGGACGTGGACTGGGCCGGGTTCTCCGCGGCCGCGCCGGTGGATGGCCAGCGCCGGATCGGTTTCGCGCGCCTGCTCGAGGTGTGGACCGGCGTGTCCGGCGAACTCGAACCGGCGGCGGTGACGCTGGGGTCATGATCGTCGTGGTTCGTAACACAAAGATCACAGGTCGGTCCTTACCATGCGTCTACCAGCTGTGACCGGTCCGGGGTACGCCCCCGGGGTTGTCTGAAAGGGAAGTAACCGCAGCTGGACCACTTGTTGGCCGTCGTCCGTACTCTCCGCGGGCGGCGGCTTTGTTCTTTGTGGCGCAGCGCCTGCCGCGTTAGGCTGTCGCAACTGTTCCCTGGTGGTGTCCCGCATGATCGATCGTCCCCCTGCGTTCCTGTTGTCGCGCCTGCGCGCGCCTGCGAGGCTGGCCGGATGACGGCGGCGGACCGCGCCGCACAGGCGCGCATCGGCGTGATCGGGCTGGGGTATGTAGGCTTGCCGTTGACGGTGGCCTTCGGCGCGCACCAACCCACGCTGGGTTATGACATCGACCGCGCGCGCGTGGCCGAACTGCAGCAGGGACGCGATCACACGCTGGAAATGTCGCCGGACGAACTTGCCGCTGCGGTGCACGCGCGCTACAGCGTCGACCCGGCCGACCTTGCGGCGTGCACCGTCTACATCGTGACCGTGCCCACCCCGATCGATGCGCACGAACAGCCGGACCTCGGTCCGCTGCGCAATGCCAGCATCCTGATCGGCAGCGTGCTCAAGCCCGGCGACCTGGTGATCTACGAATCCACGGTTTACCCCGGCACCACCGAAGAAGTCTGCGTGCCACTGCTGGAAGCCGGGTCGGGGCTGCGTTTCAACCAGGATTTCCACTGCGGTTACAGCCCGGAGCGGATCAACCCGGGTGATCGCCAGCGGCGCCTGCCCGACATCCGCAAGATCACCTCCGGCTCCACCCCGGAGGTTGCCGCATGGGTGGATGCCCTGTATGCGCGCATCATCACCGCCGGCACCTGGCCGGCACCGTCGATCCGCGTGGCCGAAGCGGCCAAGGTGATCGAGAACATCCAGCGTGACGTCAACATCGCGCTGGTCAACGAACTGGCGCTGATCTTCGACCGGCTTGGCATCGACACCCAGGATGTACTGGATGCCGCTGGCAGCAAGTGGAACTTCCTGCCGTTCCGGCCGGGCCTGGTCGGTGGACACTGTATCGGCGTGGATCCCTATTACCTGCTGCACAAATCCGAAAGCGTGGGCTACCACCCCGACCTGATCCACACCGCGCGCCAGGTCAACAACCGCGTCGGCGCGCACGTGGCGCAACGCGTGCTGGCGCTGCTTGCCGGCCGCGGCAAGACGGGGCAGGGCGCGCGCGTGCTGGTGCTGGGGGTGACCTTCAAGGAAAACTGCCCGGACCTGCGCAACAGCCGTGCGCTGGAACTGGCCCAGGCCCTGCAGGCCAGCGGTGCGCAGGTGCACGTGCAGGACCCCTGGGTCGGCCCGGCCACGCTGGAAGGCAGTGGCGTGCAGTGGGTGGAACAGCCCGATCCGCAGGGCTACGACGCGGTCGTGCTGGCGGTCGCGCACGAGCGCTTCCGCAGCTTGGACGCGGCACGGATCCGTGCGCTGCTGGTGCCCGATGGGGTCGTCTACGACGTGAAGTCGGTCTGGCCACGGGACGTCGTCGACGACCGGCTGTAGACTCGAACACGGTTGTTGATCGAGGAAAGCCATGCATCGTTACCTGGTCTACGTGCTCGCCATCCTGTTGTTCCCGGTCTCGCTGTGGCTGGCCGGGTACTGGCCCGCCTGGTACTGGGGCGTGGGCATCAGTGCGGCGATGGCCATCCTGGGGACCTGGGACCTGCTGCAGAAGCGCAGCACGCTGCGTCGCAACTACCCGGTGATGGCGCATTTCCGATACGGGCTGGAATCGATCGGCCCGGAAATCCGCCAGTACTTCGTGCAGAGCGATCTTGAAGATGTGCCGTTCTCGCGCCAGCAGCGTGCGCTGATCTACCAGCGTTCCAAGAACGAAATGGACGTGGTGCCGTTTGGCACGCTGCGCAGCACCTACGCGGTGGACTACGAATGGATCAATCATTCGCTGGCGCCGACCGAAGTGGCCGACCACGACTTCCGCGTGCTGATCGGGCCCAACTGTGCCAAGCCGTATTCGGCCAGCGTGTTCAACATCTCGGCCATGAGTTTCGGCTCCTTGTCGGCCAATGCGATCCGTGCGCTCAACGAAGGCGCGCGCCGTGGCGGGTTCTACCATGACACCGGCGAAGGCTCGATCTCGCCATACCACCGCGAGATGGGCGGCGACCTGGTCTGGGAAATCGGCTCGGGGTACTTCGGCTGCCGCGATGAGCACGGCGGTTTCAGCGAAGAACGTTTCGTGGCCAATGCCAATACCGACCAGGTGAAGATGATCGAGATCAAGCTGTCGCAGGGCGCCAAGCCCGGCCACGGCGGAGTGCTGCCGGCCGCCAAGGTCAGCGCCGAGATCTCTGCCACCCGCGGCGTGCCGATGGGCGTGGACTGCGTCTCGCCGTCGAAGCATTCTGCGTTCAACACGCCGGTGGAACTGCTGCAGTTCGTGGCGCGCCTGCGCGAGCTGTCCGGTGGCAAGCCGGTAGGCTTCAAGCTGGCCATCGGGCACCCGTGGGAGTGGTTCGGCATCGCCAAGGCGATGCAGGAAACCGCGCTGCTGCCTGATTTCATCGTGGTCGACGGTGCCGAAGGGGGCACCGGCGCGGCGCCGGCCGAGTTCATCGACCATGTCGGCGTGCCGATGCATGAAGCGCTGCTGCTGGTGCACAACACGCTGGTTGGGCTGGACCTGCGTGACCGCATCCGGGTCGGCGCGGCGGGGAAGGTCAGCAGTGCGTTCGAGATCGCGCGCACCATCGCGCTCGGCGCGGACTGGTGCAATGCAGGTCGGGGTTTCATGTTCGCGCTGGGCTGCATCCAGTCGCTGAGCTGCCACAGCGATCGCTGCCCCACCGGCATCGCCACGCAGAACCCGAACCGCTGGCGGCACCTGGATCCGGCCGACAAGGCCACGCGCGTGCACAACTACCACGAGAACACCCTGCGCGCGCTGCGCGACCTGCTGTGCGCGGCCGGCCTGCAGCACCCCGCCGAGCTGGGCCCGGAACACATCGTGCGCCGCGTGTCGCCGGTGGAAATCCGCTCACTGGCCTCGCTGTACCGTTACCTCACCCCGGGCGAACTGCTGCGCCGGGTCCCGGACCATGCGGTCTTCCACGATTTCTGGGCAGACGCGCGCAGCGATTCGTTCCAGCCGCCGGCGC
>NZ_JAGGRL010000001.1:596560-758159 GCF_018612915.1 Stenotrophomonas sp. ISL-67
GCCGGCGCTACCGATGCTGCGTCACGGTCGGCCGGTACCTGCGCTAGCGCGATTTGCGGCGGTAGCCCCGGCCGTTGGCCGGACCACGGATCGCTTGGGCCGGCCAACGGCCGGGCGCTACCGAAGACGCATCACATGCTTGGGTAGGTACCGACCGTTGGTCGGTACATGGCATCACCGGGCGAGGTAATCGACCACCCCGCACCCGGCCCTTAACCCGCTGGCAAAGCATGCGGTCAACAGATAGCCGCCGGTGGGTGCTTCCCAGTCGAGCATCTCACCCGCACAGAACACGCCGGGAACCTCGCGTAGCATCAGCGCCTCATCCAGCGCCTCCAGCCGCACGCCGCCGGCGGTGCTGATCACCTCGTCGATCGGGCGCGGACGCAGCGGCGACAGCGTCAGCCGCTTCAGCGCAGCGGCGATGGTGTCAGCCGGCAGCTGGCCGGCGTCTTTGCCCAGCACTTCAAACAACAGCGCCGATTTCACTCCACCCAGGCCCAGTTGGCGGCGCAGGTGTTCGCCGAAGCTGCGGCCCTGGCGTGGCTTGTGCAGCTTGTCCAGCAACTGCGCTTCGGTCTGGCCGGGCAACAGGTCCAACTGCAGCCGCACGTGGCCATCGCGCGCCAGGGTGTCGCGCAGGTCTGCGGCCAGCGCGTAGATGAGGCTGCCTTCAATGCCGTTGGCGGTGATGACACACTCACCCTGCTGCGCGTGTTCCCGGCCATCGAGCCCGATCCAGTGCGCGACCACCGGCTTCAGCGGTGCGCCGGCCTGGCGGTCACGGAAGTAAGGCGTCCAGTCGATGTCGAAGCCGCAGTTGGCCGGCTTCAGCGGTGCGATGTCGATGCCGCGCGCGGCCAGTGGTGCCACCCATGCGCCGTCCGAGCCGAGCTCAGGCCAGCTGCCGCCGCCCATCGCCAGCACCACCGCATCGGCCGGTACCGTGGCAACGCCATCCGGCGTGTCGAAGCGCAGCGTGCCGTTGTCCTGCCACCCGGTCCAGCGATGCTGCACGTGGAAGCGCACGCCCTGTTCCTTCAGCCGGCGCACCCAGCCGCGCAGCAGCGGGGCCGCCTTGCGGTCGACCGGAAATACCCGCCCGGAGGTACCAACGTAGGTGTCCACGCCGAAGCCTGCTGCCCACCCGCGCAGCGCAGCGCCATCGAAATCGGCCAACCACGCCCCGACCTCGGCGGCGCGTTCGCGGTAACGGGTCACGAACACGTCATGCGGATCGGAATGGGTAAGGTTCAAGCCGCCCTTGCCCGCGATCAGGAACTTGCGGCCGGGCGAACCCTTGGCTTCGTACAGGTCCACGACATGGCCAGCGGCGCGCACGGTCTCGGCCGCCATCAGCCCGGCCGGGCCGCCGCCGATGATCGCCACGCGTCGCGCAGGACGTACCGGGGTGCTCATGCGGTTCAGCGCGGCTTGACGTCGAGCAGCTCGACATCGAAGACCAGCGAGGCATTCGGTGGGATCGGGCCGGCGCCCGAGGCACCGTAGCCGTATTCGGCCGGAATCATCAGGGTGCGCTTGCCGCCGACCTTCATGCCGGCAAAGCCTTCGTCCCAGCCCTTGATCACCTGGCGCTGGCCCAGTCCAAAGCTGAATGGCTCGCCGCGGTCGACCGAGCTGTCGAACTTGGCGCCGTGCTTGTCGGCGGCTTTTTCGTCATATACCCAGCCGGTGTAATGGACCACGATGGTGCTGCCCGGGGTAGCCTCGGCACCGGTGCCGGGCTGGGTGTCGATTTTCTCGAAGGTGGCGATGCTGCCCCCCGGCGGCGGGCCGGGCGGGGTGCAGGCGGCCAGCAGCGACAGCAGCGCGGGAACGAGCAGGAACTTCGGCAGACGAGCCATGGGCAGCACCGGTGGAAAACGGGGACGCAAGGGTATCGCATCGCCGGGCGCTATCATGGGCGCATGTCGAAACTGCTGCTCAACCTGCGCAATGTCGCGGACGATGAAATCCAGGATGTCACCGCCCTGCTGGACCGGGTGGGCATTGCCCACTACCGCACCGAGCCCAGCCCCTGGGGGATCTCCTTTGGCGGCATCTGGATCCGTGACGACGCCGACCAGCCCCGGGCCAAGGCCCTGATGGCCGAGTACCAGCAGGCGCGTGGCGAGCGGGTCCGCGCCGAACGCCAGGCCGCGCTGGCCGACGGCACCGCCGAAACCTTCAGCACGCTGCTGCGCCGCCGCCCACTGTTCGTGGTGGCGGTGCTGGCCGGCATGCTGGTGGCCGCGGCACTGGTGCTGCTGCCGTTCGTGCTGCTGCGCGGCTGAACGCCGGGGTAAAATACCCGGATGATCGCCAATACCGCCGCCTACCACTTCACCCCGATCGCCGACCCGGACGCGCTGTGCGCGACGCTGCTGGCGCGCGCCGAGGCTGCCGCACTGCGCGGCACCGTGCTGGTGGCGGGCGAGGGCATCAACCTGTTCCTGGCCGGTCCGGAACCCGGCATCGACGGCTTTTACGCTGACCTGCGCGCCGACCCGCGCTTCGACGGGCTGCGGGTGAAGACTAGCTACAGCCAGATGCAGCCGTTCGCCCGGCTCAAGGCCAAGGTCAAGCCGGAGATCATCAGTTTCCGCATCGACGACGGCCAGCCACTGGCGTACCCGCGCGCGCCCTCGGTCGACCCGGCCACGGTGCAGCGCTGGTTGCGCCAGGGCCATGACGACGCAGGCAAGCCGGTGGTGATGCTCGATACCCGCAACACCCAGGAAATCGAATACGGCACCTTCCAGGATGCGCTGGTGCTGCCGATCACCCGATTCACCGACCTGCCCGACGCGCTGGCCCCGCACCGCGAGGCGCTGCGCGACAGTACCGTGGTCAGCTTCTGCACCGGCGGCATCCGCTGCGAAAAGGCCGCGTTGTGGATGCGCAACGACGGCATGGACAACGTGCTGCAGCTCGACGGCGGCATCCTGGGCTATTTCGAAGCGGTCGGTGGCGAAGGCTACGACGGCCGCTGCTTCGTCTTCGACGAGCGCGTGGCGCTGGATCCACAGCTGAAGCCGCTGGTTGACGCAGTCGCGGACTGATTGCGGGCGCTGATCATCTGCGTGGGCCGGCCAACGGCCGGCGCTACCGGCATTCGGCCGCGCCCCTTGCCGCTGCACCTGCGGTCGCCGGCCGTTGGCCGGCCCAGGCGGCATCGGCCGCGTCTCGTGCCGCGACACCTGCGGTAGCGCCGGCCGTTGGCCGGCCCAGGCGGTCCGTGCAGGAATCACCATCCTGCCAGCGCCCATGGTCTGCGGGGAATACGCCCCCATCGATGACGGATAACCTTGAATGGAACGCCCCATGCAGCTATCGATCCTCGACCTCGCCCCGGTCTGCGAAGGCAGCAACACCACCGCCGCCTTCGCCAACATGCTGGACCTGGCCCAGCACGCCGAAGGCTGGGGTTTCCATCGCTATTGGCTGGCCGAGCACCACAACATGCCCGGCATCGCCAGCGCCGCCACGGCGGTGTTGATCGGCCACGTGGCCGGTGGCACCCAGCGCATCCGCGTCGGTGCCGGCGGCATCATGCTGCCCAACCACTCGCCGCTGCAGGTGGCCGAACAGTTCGGCACGCTCGCCTCGCTGTACCCGGACCGCATCGACCTCGGCCTCGGCCGCGCGCCGGGCACCGACCAGCCCACCGCGCGCGCGCTGCGCCGCTACTTCGACAGCGCCGACCAGTTCCCGCAGGACGTGCGCGAGCTGCTGCACTACTTCGAGCCGGCGCAGCCCGGGCAGGCGGTGCGCGCGGTACCCGGCGCCGGCATCCCGGTGCCGGTGTGGCTGCTGGGCTCCAGCCTGTTCAGTGCGCGCCTGGCCGCGGCGATGGGCCTGCCGTTCGCCTTTGCCTCGCACTTTGCGCCCGATGCGATGGACGAAGCGCTGGCCGTGTACCGCCGCGAGTTCCGTGCCTCGCAGTACCTGGCCGCGCCGTACGCCGTGTTGGGCCTGAACGTGGTGGCCGCCGAATCCGAGGCCGAGGCAAAGCGCCTGTTCACCACCCAGCAGCAGAGTTTCGTCAACCTGCGGCGTGGCTTGCCGGGCTTGATTCCGCCGCCGATCGACGACATCGAAGCGTTCTGGCAGCCGCACGAGAAGATCGGGGTGCAGAACGCGCTGGCCTGCGCCGTGGTCGGCGACCTGCGTCAGGTCACTGAAGGCATGGCCGCCTTCGCCGCGCGTCACAAGCCCGACGAACTGCTGCTTACCGCCAACATCTACGACCACGCCGCGCGAAAGCGTTCGTTCGGCCTGGCGATGCAGGCGTGGCAAGGCATCCCCGACCCGGCGTGATGACGAACGCCTCGCCACGCGCCCGGGCAATGACGCAACGACGCACTGCCCCGCGGTAGAGCCACGCCCTGCGTGGCTGCGGGTACCGGGCAATGCGTCAGCCACGCAGGGCGTGGCTCTACCGCGCTGGTTCTTTCAGAACCAGCGCTGGAACAGCTCGGCCAGGTACTGCAGCAGTTGCCCCGAGCTGAAACTGAAGAACAGCACCGCGGCAATCGCGCCGATCCAGTTGATCAGCATCAGCGTGCCGTCGCGCTCGAGCAATGCCAGCGAAAACAGCAGCAGTTGGAACCCGAACAGGTAATTGGTGAACGGAATCGGCAGCGACAGAAGTACGCCGGTCAGCACCAGCAGCAGGCCGGTGAACGCATGCGCCGGCAGTGGCGCCAGCAATGACGGGCGACGCGGCTTGAGCATGCGATCCAGGCGGCGCAGTGCACCGTCGATCTTCACCAGGAATCTGTGCATCGTGCCGCGTCGCGGCCCGCGGTTGGCGATGAAGCCCGGCAGCCAGGGGCGCCGCAGCCCGCACAGCATCTGCACGCCGATCAGGATCACCAGTGGACCGCTGACGGCACCGCCCAGGCCCGGGATCGGAATGAAGGACGGCAGGATCGCGATGAACAGGAACGCCCCGAAGGCACTCTGCTGCAGGCCCTGCAGGATCTGGCCCAGGCGCAGGCGTTCTTCCGGGTCGCCATGGTCGAACATCGCCAGCAGCGTGCGGATGCCTTCGTTCTGATACTCCGGCCGGCTCTGGTCCGGCGCCGGGGGCCGATCAGCCGGTGAGTTCATCAGTCTCCTCTTCGGCCAGCGCGCGCAGCAGCAGCTTGTCCACGCGCGCGCCGTCCAGGTCGACGATTTCGATGCGCCAGCCGGCCCAGTCGAAGTACTCCCCGGCATGCGGGATGCGGCCGAAGTAATGGATGCACATGCCAGCCAGCGTGTAGTAATCGCCGTCCTCGGCATCGGGCAGCTGGGCATTGCCCATCAGTTCGCGCAGGTCTTCGATCGAGAGCGAACCATCCACCAGCAGCGAACCGTCTTCGCGGGTCACCACAAGCGCATCCTCGTCCACGTTCTCCACCGACTGCATGCGGCCGACCACCGCGCCCATCAGGTCGCTGATGGTCACCAGGCCCTGGATTTCGCCGTACTCGTCCACCACCAGCGCCATCGACTGCTGTTCTTCGCGGAAGATCTCCAGCAGCTTCATCGCATGGGTGGATTCGGAGACGTACAGCGGCTCGCGCAGCTGCTGGAACAGCGAGTGCTCATCGCGCACCAGGCGGGTGACCAGGCTCTTGACCTCGAGCACGCCGACGATGTCCTGGTCATTGTCGCGGTACACCGGGTAGCGCGAGAACTCATGCTCGCGCATGGCCGCCAGGTTCTTCTCCGGGTCGGCCTCGGTATCCAGCCAGGCGATCCGGTTGCGCGGGGTCATCAGGCTGTCGGCGGTGCGGTCGCCCAGGCGCATCACCCGGTTCATCATGTCCCGCTCGTGCGCATCGATCACGCCGGCCTCGTGGCTCTCGGCCACCAGCATGCGGATCTCTTCTTCGCTTACCGTCGCCGCCTCGTCGTTGCCCAGGCCGAGCAGGCGCAGGACCAGGCGGGTGGTCTTGGACAGCAGCCAGACGAACGGGAAGGCCAGCTTGGCCAGCCAGCTCATCGGCAGGGCAACCAGCCCGGCGATGTCTTCCGGGCGGGTCAGGGCCAGGCGCTTGGGGACCAGTTCGCCGAAAATAAGCGTGACGAAGGTGATCAGGGTGACAGCCAGGCCCTTGCCGACCAGCTCGGCGTGGCCGAAGCCGGGCGTCAGGCTCTTGATCCAGGTGGCAATGGCCTCGCCGATGGCGTCGCCGCCCAGCAGGCCGGTCAGCACGCCGATCACGGTGATGCCGATCTGTACGGTGGACAGGAAGCTTTCGGGCTTCTCGGACAGCTCAAGGGCCTTGGCGGCGCGCTTGGAGGTGCCGGCCATCTGCTTCAGGCGGCTCTTGCGCGAGGTCATGACCGACATCTCGGACATGGCGAAGAAGCCGTTGAGCAGGATCAGGGCGAAAACAAGCAGGATCAGTTCAAACACGGGCGTCGTCCCCGGTTGGTGGCAGGGAAGGCGTGTTCAAGCGCGGGCGGCTACCGGGCCAGGTCAAGCCTGGCGGGCGCGGCGGGGGATAAGGGTCGTCGTCCATAGAGTGCACCCGAAGGTGCCCGCGCATCTTAACAAAAGCCAGGGGGAGGGATGCAAACAGGGTCGTTCAGGAGGCCCCTTGGTGGCGTGAAGACGACAGGAGTACCCGGATTGGACATCAAACCGTCATAATTCCGCCCGGTGCCGTCCTTCCTCGACGGCGAATAGGTTTCTCAATGTTCTCTCTGCAGACCATTTTCGGCTCCGGCAAACAGTTCTACACCCTGCTGGACGAGGCTGCCCAGGCCGCCCACGACAGCGCCAAGGCGCTGCATGCGATGCTGCGCGACGCCGACCGGCAGCCGGCGCTGGATGCCTTCAAGCTGGCCCGCCTGCGCGAACGCGCCGCCTCGGACAAGATCAGCCAGGCGCTGGTGGACAGCTTCATGACCCCGATCGAGCGCGAAGACATCGAAGCGCTGGGTTCGGCGCTGTACAAGATTCCCAAGCAGGTCGAGAAGTTCGCCGACCGCTACTCGCTGGCCACCCAGCACCTGGAGCACATCGACTTCGCGCCGCGCGCGGCGATGCTCGAACAGGCCGCCACGGTGGTGGTGGAAATGGTCAGCGACCTGCGCCACATGAACCTGGACCGGATGACCGCGCTCAACGAGCGGCTGCGCTCGCTGGAAAACGAAGCGGACCGGCTGATGCTGGAGTTGTACCGCGATATCTATTCCGGTCGCCTGGACAACCTGCAGATGTTCCTGCTCAAGGAATTCTTCGAGATCCTGGAAAAGGCCATCGACCGTTGCCGCGAGGCCGGCGTGGTGGCGTACCAGATCGTGCTGAAGAACAGCTGACGGACGCCACAGCATGCTGACCCTCGTTCTGGTGGTGATCCTGGCCGCGCTCGTCTTCGAGTTCATCAACGGCTTCCACGACACCGCCAACTCCATTGCCACCGTGGTGGCGACCAAAGTCCTCTCGCCCGGCTGGGCGGTGATGCTCGCCGCCTTCATGAACCTCATCGGGGCGCTCACCGGTACCGCAGTGGCACTCACCATCGCCTCGGGCCTGCTCAACACCAACGTGATCGACGTGACCCCGCAGGTGATCCTGTGCGCGCTGCTGGGCGGCATCATCTGGAACCTGATCACCTGGTGGAAGGGCCTGCCGTCGTCGTCCTCGCATGCGCTGATCGGTGGCCTGTGCGGCGCCGGCCTGGCTGCGGCCCACAACAACTGGGACGCGCTGATCTGGTCCGAACGCATCGGCACCTGGGCGCAGAACAAGGGCCTGCTGTGGAAGGTGTTCCTGCCGATGATCACCTCGCCGATCGCCGGCTTCCTGCTCGGCATCGTGGTGATGCTGCTGCTGTGGGCGATCATCGCGGGCATGGCCAAGGTCGGTGGCTGGCTGGGCCGCCTGGCCCGCCCGCGCATCGTCAATGCGTTCTTTGGCAAGGCGCAGATCGTGTCGGCGGCCTACATGGGCTTCGCGCACGGCCACAACGACGCGCAGAAGACCATGGGCATCATCGCCATGACCCTGATCGGCGCCGAGGCGACCGGTGCGTTGAACGACCTGCCGTCCTGGCTGGCCTTCATGCACCCGGACGCGCAGGCCGGTGACGGCATCGCAATGTGGATCGTGCTGACCTGCGCGGTGGTGATGGCAGCCGGCACCGCCTCGGGCGGCTGGAAGATCATCAAGACGCTGGGTCACAAGATGGTCAAGCTGCACCCGATCCACGGCTTCGCGGCGGAAACCAGCTCGGCCACGATCCTGACCCTGGCCGCGCATTTCGGCATGCCGGTGTCCACCACGCACAGCATTTCCACCGCGATCATGGGCGTGGGTTACGCCAAGAACCCGCGTTCGCTGCGCCTGGGCGTGATCGAGCGCATCGTCTGGGCCTGGATCCTCACCATCCCGGCCGCCGGCGGCTGCGCCTACCTGATCCTCAAGCTGTTCGAGCTGTTCGGCTGGACCTGATGGATATTGATTGAAATGCGAAAAACCCGGCTTTGGCCGGGTTTTTTGTTGTTCGGCCGCCTGGATTGCAAGCGATCCCGTAGAGCCGGGCTCTGCCCGGCTGCTTCATGCATCCAGGCGAACAGCCGTGGTCTGCGAACACGCTTGGCTTAGGCGGGACGCCCCGACCCACCTTTTGACAGTGTGTCGTTGCCATGGGAAACGCGGGGGGGCAGCCGTTGGCCGTCATGTGATTTCGTTTGATTCGATGCGCTATTGAACGTTGATGCGTTCACGGCGGTTGTCTGGGGACCAACCCTACCGCCGTCGCCGGCCCAGCTCAGACCATGCGATGGCCACCGGCTGTTCGCCCAGATGCTTGAAGCTGCCGGGCAAGGCCCGGCACTACCGGATCGCGTGCAATTGCCGGGCAGGGCCCGGCGCTACACCTCGAGGGAGGCCAGGTCGCCCTTGTTCTCCAGCCACTGCTTGCGGTCGCCGGCGCGCTTCTTGGCCAGCAGCATGTCCATCAGCGCGCTGGTCTGCTCACCGTCGTCGACGGTCAGCTGCACCAGCCGGCGCGTGTCCGGGTGGATGGTGGACTCGCGCAGCTGCAGCGGGTTCATTTCGCCCAGGCCCTTGAAACGGGTCACGTTGACCTGGCCCTTGATCTTCTCGCGCTCGATCTTGTCCAGCAGCGAACGCTTTTCTTCCTCATCCAGTGCGTAGAACACCTGCTTGCCCACGTCCACGCGGAACAGCGGCGGCATCGCCACGAACACGTGGCCGGCATCGACCAGCGCCGGGAAATGCTTCAGGAACAGCGCCGTCAGCAGCGTGGCGATGTGCAGGCCGTCGGAGTCCGCGTCGGCCAGGATCACCACCTTGCCGTATCGCAGCCCGCTGATGTCGTCCTTGCCCGGGTCGCAGCCGATCGCGATTGCCAGGTTGTGCACTTCTTCCGACGCCAGCACGCTGCCCGACGACACTTCCCAGGTGTTCAGGATCTTGCCGCGCAGCGGCATGATCGCCTGGAAATCCTTGTCGCGGGCCTGCTTCGCACTGCCGCCGGCCGAGTCGCCCTCGACCAGGAACAGCTCGGTCCGCGACAGGTCCTGGCTGATGCAGTCGGCCAGCTTGCCCGGCAGGGCAGGGCCTTGGGTGACCTTCTTGCGCACCACCAGCTTTTCGGTCTTCAGGCGCGCACTGGCGCGCTCGATCGCCAGCTGGGCAATCTGTTCGCCCAGCACCACGTTCTGGTTGAGAAGCAGGCTGAAGGCGTCATGTGCCGCGCCCTCGACGAAGCCCGCGGCCTGGCGCGACGACAACCGCTCCTTGGTCTGCCCGCTGAACTGCGGGTCGGTCATCTTCAGCGACAGCACGAACGAAACCCGGTCCCAGACGTCTTCCGGAGCCAGCTTCACGCCACGTGGCAGCAGGTTGCGGAAGTCGCAGAACTCGCGCAGCGCCTCGGTCAGGCCAGTGCGCAGGCCGTTGGCGTGGGTGCCGTGCTGGGCGGTCGGAATCAGGTTGACGTAGCTTTCCTGGACCAGCTCGCCCTCCGGCAGCCAGGCCACCGCCCAGTCCACCACCTCGGTGTCCTTCTTGAGCTGGCCCACGAACAGCTCGGCCGGCAGCATCTCGCGCTCGCCCAGCTCGGCCTTCAGGTAATCGCTCAGGCCATCCTCGAAGTACCAGGTGTCCTGCTCGTCGGTGGCCTCGTCGCGCAGCTTCACCGTCAGGCCCGGGCACAGCACTGCCTTGGCGCGCAGCAGGTGGCGCAGCGCACGCAGGTTGTACTTGGGCGTATCGAAGTACTTCGGGTCGGCCCAGAAGCGCACCCGCGTACCCGTGTTCTTTTTGCCGACGCTGCCGACCACTTCCAGCGGGGTGGCGCGGTCGCCGTTGCGGAAGGTGATGCGGTGTTCGCTGCCGTCGCGCTTGATGTGCACCTCCACCAGCGTCGACAGCGCGTTGACCACGCTCACGCCCACGCCATGCAGGCCGCCGGAGAAGGTGTAGTTCTTGTTGTTGAACTTGCCGCCGGCATGCAGCCGGGTCAGGATCAGCTCCACGCCGGGGATCTTCTCCTCCGGGTGGATGTCCACCGGCATGCCGCGACCGTCATCGCTGACCTCGCAGCTGCCGTCCTTGTACAGGGTGACCTCGACCGTCCGGGCGTGCCCGGCCAGCGCTTCGTCCACGGCGTTGTCGATCACTTCCTGCGCCAGGTGGTTCGGGCGCGCGGTGTCGGTATACATGCCCGGGCGGCGCTTGACCGGGTCAAGGCCGGACAGGACTTCAATATCGGCGGCGTTATAGCGGGTGTTCATCTGTCTTCAGAAAGCGCAAAGCGACGGCGAAGTTTGCGGTCTGGCCGGTTTTTTTGCACGCCACACGTTCAGGGGCCGGCCGACCAGCCCGCGATAGACTGTGATCCAGCCATATGCGAGGAGACCCCATGAAGAAGTTGCTGACCATCGTTGCCATTGCCGCCGCCGTCGTGGCCGTGCCGCTGGCCATGGCGCAGAACGCCGGACAGGGCCAGTCCACCGCGCAGCAGGGCGAGCAGGCAGAGGCCAAGGCCCAGTCCGAGGCCGACGCCAAGGCCAAGCGCCGCGCGGCCGCCAACGCCGAAATGAAGGCCAAGGGGCAGCAGGCGCCGCAGAAGGAAGAGGAAGAAGAGGCCAAGAAGAAGCGCTGAACCCGCGTTTCGGCCTCCCTGACGCCCCGGCTTGCCGGGGCGTCTTCGTTCGTGCCCCTTGGGCTGGACGCCCTCAATCTGTAAACTATGGCTTTCCGGGAGCAGTGCGTTGTCATCCATCAGCGAATGGACTGGTCTGGTCGTGCGCGACCGCCAGCAGGTCAGGCAGGAGGTGACGGTCCCATCGGCGACCGGCACGGCCACCCCGACCTCGCCGACCGGCTGCCACCCCGCCTCTCCCTCGATCCAGGCCCTGGTGCGTGAACATCCCGCCGCCGCCCGGATCCCCCCCGATTTCCCCTTTACGTCGTCCGCCGCCCTGCGCGCCGGCGCCGTTTCCCCCTTCCTGACAGGACACCCCCAGCCATGACTCCCTTGATCTTCGTAACCGGTGGCGTGGTTTCCTCGCTTGGCAAAGGCATCGCCGCCGCCTCGCTGGCGTCCATCCTCGAAGCCCGTGGCCTGAAGGTCACGATGATGAAGCTCGACCCGTACATCAACGTCGACCCGGGAACCATGAGCCCGTTCCAGCACGGCGAGGTGTACGTCACCGACGACGGCGCCGAGACCGACCTGGACCTGGGCCACTACGAGCGCTTCGTGCGCACCCGCCTGAGCCGCAAGAACTCGGTCACCACCGGCCGCATCTACGAGAACGTGATCCGCAAGGAGCGTCGCGGCGACTACCTGGGCGCCACCGTGCAGGTCATTCCGCACATCACCGACGAGATCCGCCGCTGCATGGACGAGGCCACCGAAGGCTTCGACGTGGCGCTGGTGGAAATCGGCGGCACCGTGGGCGACATCGAATCGCTGCCGTTCCTGGAAGCCATCCGCCAGGTTCGCACCGAGCGTGGCCCGGAAAAGGCGCTGTTCATGCACCTGACGCTGGTGCCGTACATCGCCGCCGCCGGTGAGCTCAAGACCAAGCCGACCCAGCACTCGGTCAAGGAACTGCGCTCGATCGGCATCCAGCCGGACGTGCTGCTGTGCCGCTCCGAGCAGCCGGTGCCCGAATCCGAACGCCGCAAGATCGCCCAGTTCACCAACGTCTCCGAGCGCGCGGTGATCAGCGTGCCTGACGTCGACGTGTTGTACCGCATCCCGATGGGCCTGCATGAGCAGGGCCTGGATGAAATCGTCATCAACCAGCTCAAGCTCGGCGACAAGGCCGGCCCGGCCGACCTGCACGAGTGGGAAGCGGCGTTGGACGCCACGCTGCACCCGGTGGACGAAGTCACCATCGCCGTGGTGGGCAAGTACGTCGACCATCAGGACGCCTACAAGTCGGTCGGTGAAGCGCTCAAGCACGGCGGCCTGCGCCAGCGCACCAAGGTCAACCTGAAGTGGCTCGAAGCGCAGGACCTGGAAGGCACCGACATGGCCGCGCTGAAGGACGTCCACGGCATCCTGGTGCCGGGCGGCTTCGGTGACCGTGGGTTTGAAGGCAAGGTGCTCACCTCGCGGTTCGCCCGTGAGCAGCAGTTGCCGTACTTCGGCATCTGTTACGGCATGCAGGCCGCGGTGGTCGACTTCGCCCGCAACGTGGTGGGCCTGGACGGCGCCAACAGTACCGAGAACGACCGCCAGTCGCCAAACCCGGTGATCGGCCTCATCACTGAATGGCGCACCGCCACCGGCGATGTCGAAAAGCGCGACGACAAGAGCGACCTGGGCGGCACCATGCGCCTGGGCCTGCAGGAGCAGCGCCTGAAGCCCGGCACGCTGGCCCGTGAGCTGTACGGCAAGGACGTGGTGTCCGAGCGCCACCGCCACCGTTACGAGTTCAACAACCGCTACCGCACCCAGCTGGAAGACGCCGGCCTGGTGGTTGCCGGCAAGTCGATGGACGACACCCTGGTGGAAGTGATCGAACTGCCGCGCGACCAGCACCCGTGGTTCCTGGCCTGCCAGGCGCACCCGGAATTCCTGTCCACCCCGCGCGATGGCCATCCGCTGTTCATCGGCTTCATCCGCGCCGCGCGCGAGCGCAAGGCGCGCCCGATGACCGACGGGCACTGATTCGGCCATAATCACGCGGCATGTTTGACGCGCCCCTGCCGGGGCGTCCCCCCTTTCTGACTGGTAACCGGCCCGCTATGACCACGATCCGCAGCATCCACGCCCGTGAAATCCTCGACAGCCGTGGCAACCCCACGCTGGAAGCCGAAGTCACCCTGGAGGACGGTTCGTTCGGCCGTGCCGCCGTGCCGTCGGGCGCCTCTACCGGCACCAAGGAAGCGGTCGAGCTGCGCGATGGCGACAAGACCCGTTACCTGGGCAAGGGCGTGCGCAACGCCGTGGCCAACGTCAACACCACCATTGCCGCTGCATTGAAGGGCGTCGACGCCGCCGACCAGGAAGCCCTGGACCGCCGCCTGATCGACCTGGATGGCACCGAGAACAAGGGTCGCCTGGGCGCCAACGCGCTGCTGGGTGTTTCCATGGCCAATGCCCATGCCGTGGCCGCCTCTAAGAAGCAGGCGCTGTGGCAGCATCTGGCGCAGGGCCGCGACGTCTCGCTGCCGGTGCCGATGATGAACATCATCAACGGCGGTGCGCATGCCGACAACAACGTCGACTTCCAGGAGTTCATGGTGTTGCCGGTCGGCTTCACCTCGTTCTCCGAAGCGCTGCGCGCCGGCACCGAAATCTTCCATTCGCTCAAGTCGGTGCTCAAGGGCCACGGCCTGAGCACGGCGGTGGGCGACGAAGGTGGCTTCGCGCCGGACTTCCGCAGCAACGTCGAAGCACTCGACACCATCCTCGAAGCGATCGGCAAGGCCGGCTACACCGCCGGTGAAGACGTGCTGCTGGGCCTGGACGTGGCCTCCAGCGAGTTCTACGAAAACGGCAAGTACAACCTGGTGGGCGAGAACAAGCGCCTGACCTCCGAGCAGTTCGTCGATTTCCTGGCCGACTGGGCCGCCCAGTACCCGATCATCACCATCGAAGACGGCCTGGCCGAGAACGACTGGGCCGGCTGGAAGCTGCTCACCGAGCGCGTCGGCAAGAAGGTGCAGCTGGTCGGTGACGACCTGTTCGTGACCAATCCGAAGATCTTCAAGGAAGGCATCGAGTCGGGCACCGCGAACGCGATCCTGATCAAGGTCAACCAGATCGGCACCCTGACCGAGACCCTGGAAGCGATCGCGATGGCGCACCACGCCAACTACGCGGCCGTGGTCTCGCACCGTTCGGGCGAAACCGAAGACACCACCATCGCCGACATCGCCGTGGCCACCACCGCCACCCAGATCAAGACCGGCTCGCTGTGCCGCAGCGACCGCGTGGCCAAGTACAACCAGCTGCTGCGCATCGAGGAAGCCCTCGGTGCCGGCGCGCGTTACGCCGGCCGTGACGCGTTCGTGTCGCTGAAGCGCTGATCCGCATGCGCAACTGGCGCTGGCTGCTGCTGGTGCTCGCGGTACTGCTGGCATGGCTGCAGTACCGCTTCTGGTTCGGCCCGGGCAATTCGGGAGAAGTGATGATGCTCGAAGCCCAGGTCGAATCCCAGAAGCGCGACAACGCCGGCCTGCAGCAGCGCAATGATGCGCTGGCTGCCGAGGTCAAGGATCTCAAGGAAGGCGAGGCCGCCATTGAAGAACGCGCGCGCAGCGAGCTGGGCATGATCAAACCTGGCGAGACGTTCTACCGCGTGGTCGAGAACGCGCCGGTGGCGGCGCCGCGTGCGCCGGCGCGGGCCGCCGACCCGAACGCGCCGCACCAGGACGTGCCCTGATGGGCAGCGTATGGGCCGTGGTTCCGGCCGCCGGCCGTGGCACCCGCTTCGGCAGCGACACGCCCAAGCAGTACCTGGTCGCAGGCGACCGCGTATTGCTGGCGCACACCCTGGAAGCCCTGCTGTCGCACCCGGTCGTGGCCGGGGTGATGGTGGTGATCGCCGAGAACGATGCCGACTGGCCGGGCTGGCAGTCGCTGGCCGGCAAACCGATCCTTACCTGCACCGGCGGGGCGACCCGCGCCGCGTCGGTGCTGGCCGGGCTGCAGGCACTGCCGGACAGCGTGCGTGCCGACGATTTCGTGCTGGTGCATGACGCCGCGCGGCCGAACCTGGCGGCGGCCGACCTGGGGCGCCTGCTGGAAGTGGGGCGTACCGATCCGGTCGGGGCGATCCTGGCCGCGCCGGTACGCGACACGCTCAAGCGGGCCGGTGACGACGGCGGCATCGATGGCACCGAGCCGCGCGCGCGCCTGTGGCGTGCGCTGACCCCGCAGCTGTTCCGCCGCCACCAGCTGGCACGCGCGCTGCAGGACGCCGCTGCGGCCGGCCTGGAGGTCACCGACGACGCCATGGCGATGGAGCGGCAGGGACTGCGCCCGTTGCTGGTAGAGGGCAGCGAGGACAACTTCAAGGTCACCACCCCGGCCGATCTGTCCCGATTCGAATTCGAGCTGACGCGCCGCGGCTCCTGAGCCCGTCCTCGTCGGCCATCACAGCAGGTTTTTGCCATGAACACCCCGTTTCCTCCGGTCCGCATCGGGCAGGGTTATGACGTCCACGCCTTCGGCGAGGGCGACCACATCATGCTCGGCGGCATCCGCGTTGCGCACAGCTGCGGCGTGCTGGCGCACAGCGATGGTGATGTGATCCTGCACGCCTTGTGCGATGCCATGCTGGGCGCGCTGTCGCTCGGCGATATCGGCCAGCACTTCCCGCCCTCGGACATGCGCTGGAAAGATGCAGACAGCAGCCGCTTCCTGGAGCATTGCAACAGCCTGCTGCGCGAACGCGGCTGGCAGGTCGGCAACACCGACATCACCGTGATCTGCGAGCGGCCCAAGGTCGGCCCGCATGCGCTGGCCATGCGCGAGCGCATCGCCGGACTGCTTGGCATCGCGCTGGATGCGGTGAGCGTCAAGGCCACCACCTCCGAGAAGCTCGGTTTCACCGGGCGCGGCGAAGGTATCGCCGCCCAGGCCGTCGTGCTGCTGGTGGCGCTGTGATTCCGTTGCCGCTGGCCTTTGGCGAGGCCCTGCTGCGTGCGCAGATCCGCACCACCCCGGAAGATTTCCAGGTGGATGAACTGCCGGCGTTCGAGCCGAGCGGGGAGGGCGAGCACCTGCTGCTGACGATCCGCAAGCGCGGCGCCAACACCGTGCACGTGGCCAAGCTGCTGGCCAGGTGGGCCGGGCTGCCGGACATGGCGGTCAGCTACGCCGGCATGAAGGACCGGCATGCGGTCACCACCCAGCGTTTCAGCGTGCACCTGCCGAAGCGGGTTGCGCCGGACATCGCGTTGCTGGCCTCCGATGAAGTCGAGGTGGTCGAGTCGACCTGGCACAACCGCAAGCTGCAGCGCGGCGCGCTGGCCGGCAATCGTTTCCGGCTGGTGCTGCGCGGGGTGCAGGGTGAAGCGAAGGCGATCGACGAGCGCCTGTCACTGATTGCCGCGCGCGGGCTGCCGAACTGGTTCGGCGAGCAGCGCTTCGGCCGCGACGGCGGCAACGTGCCGGCCGCGCTGGCGATGTTTGGTGGCCGCCGGGTGCGCCCGGACCAGCGCTCGCTGCTGCTCTCGGCAGCCCGGTCAGCGCTGTTCAACCAGGTGCTGGCCGAGCGCGTGGTGCAGGGCAGCTGGGACAGCCCGCTGGACGGCGAGGTGTGGATGCTCGATGGCAGCCGCAGCGTATTTGGCCCCGAGCCGTGGACTGACCTGCTGGCTGACCGCCTCGGCCGTTTCGACATCCATCCCAGCGGCCCGTTGTGGGGCGAGGGCGAGCTGCGCAGCAGTGGTGCGGCCGCGGAGCTGGAGCGGGGCGCGGTCAGCGACGAACAATCGCTGCAGCTGCGCGCCGGCCTGGAAGGTGCGCGCCTGAAGCAGGAGCGCCGCGCGCTGCGCCTGCGCCCGGCCAACCTGCAGCATCGCTGGTTGGCGCCGGACGTGATGGAACTGACCCTCGCGCTGCCACCGGGCTGCTATGCCACCGCCGTGCTGCACGAGCTTGGCCAGGTCAATGACGTCGGAGGCGCCCCGGTTCCGGAATGACCGCGCAGACACGCATGGCGTGTCCCTACGCGGCCCCTCGACCAAAAAAGGTCGTTCGACCACCAGGTCGCCCGACCAAGGATCGTAGTGACACGCCATGCGTGTCAACGCCATGCCGAACACGCACGGAACCCGCCATGCGTGTCAACGCCATGCGTGACACGCCCGGTTCACCGGTTTGCCAACAACACCAACACCGCCCCGGTCCCGCCTTGCCCGGCCGGCGCCGAATGGAACGCCAGCACGTCGTTGCGCTGGCGCAGCAGCCGGTCCACCAGGTTCTTCAGCACCGGCGCGCCGCCGTCCGACTGCAGCCCCTTGCCATGGATGATGCGCACGCAGCCGTACTCATGCGCATGGGCTTCCAGCAGGAACTGCCGCAGCAGCGTCTCAGCCTGGACCACGGTGGCGCCATGCAGGTCCAGTTCGTCCTGTACCGAGTACTGGCCGCGCTTGAGTCGCTGGAACATCCGCGCCGGCAGGTTGTCGCGCCGGTAACTGGCAGTGTCGCCGGCTTCCAGCGGGCTGCTGTCGCGCAGCAGCCGGGCGAACTCCCCGCGCGCGGCGTGGTCGTCCTGTTCGGCCATGCGCGCGCGCGGCTTGGGCCGTGGCGCCGCCGGCGGCGCGGCCACGGGTCTGCGCAGCGGCGTAACCTCGCCGATGGCGGCACGGAACAGCGCGGCCGGATCTTCGTCTTCAGGATGTGACATGCGTACAGCCTAATGCCCTGAATCGGTCGTGCCTACCTCCCGCCGGGGTAGGCCGATCTGCCCGGTTGCGGCACAATAGCTGACGCACTTGCGCGGTCGGTGATCCCGGAACGGGTGAAGGCCGGCCCCGCCAACGCTGGAAAGTGATGGAAATGAAGTCTTGAACAATCAAGTGGTTAAAACCCGGATGCGGATCCTGGTCAGTAACGATGACGGCGTTGATGCCCCCGGCATCAGGATGCTCGCCAGCGTGCTGCGCGAGGCCGGCCACGATGTGATGGTGGTCGCCCCCGACCGCGACCGTTCCGGCGCCAGCAACTCGCTGACGCTGGACCTGCCGGTGCGCGTCAAGCGCATTGACCACTACACCTGTTCGGTGGCGGGAACCCCGACCGACTGCGTGCACCTGGCCCTGACCGGCCTGCTGGAATACGACCCTGACATCGTCGTGTCGGGCATCAACAACGCCGCCAACCTGGGCGATGACGTCATCTATTCCGGTACCGTTTCCGCGGCGATGGAAGGCCGTTTCCTTGGCTTGCCGGCGGTGGCGATGTCGCTGGTGAGCCACAACCACGATCCGCGCAATTTCGAAACCGCCGCACGCGCCGCAGTGGAGATCGTGACCCGGCTCAAGGCCGATCCATTGCCGGCCGACACCATCCTCAACGTCAACGTGCCGGACCTGCCCTGGTCCGAGGTGCGTGGCTTCGAAGTGACCCGGCTGGGCAACCGCCACCGTGCCGAAGGCTGCATCGCCCAGCGCGACCCGCGCGGCAATGAGGTGTACTGGATCGGCCCGGCCGGCCGCGAACAGGATTCGGGCCCGGGCACGGACTTCCATGCCGTGCGCAACGGGTTCATCTCGATCACCCCGATCCAGGTCGACCTGACCCGCTACCAGGCGCTGGAGAAAGTGGCCAGCTGGGTGGGCGGGCTGACTGCCGCGCTGGACCGGCCGGCATGAGCCAGCGCCTGCGCCTGCAGCCCGAAGCGGTCGGCATCGGCATGACCTCACAGCGCGTGCGCGACCGCCTGGTCGAGCGCCTGCGCGAAAGCGGTATCGCCGACGAAGCCACCCTCAACGCGATCCGCGTGGTACCGCGCCATCTGTTCATCGACGAGGCCTTGGCCTCGCGTGCCTACGAAGACACCGCACTGCCGATCGGCCACGGCCAGACCATTTCGCAGCCGTGGGTGGTGGCGCGGATGACCGAAGCGGTGCTGCAGTCGGCGCCGAAGAAAGTACTGGAAGTGGGCACCGGTTCGGGCTACCAGGCCGCCGTGCTCGGCGCGCTGGGGCTGGAGGTCTACACCGTCGAGCGCATCGGCGACCTGCTGCGGCAGGCGCGCAAGCGCTTCCGCGCGCTGGGCATGAACATCCGCAGCAAGCATGACGATGGCCGCATCGGCTGGGCCGAACACGGGCCGTTCGATGCCATCGTGGTCACGGCCGCTGCGCCGGCGCTGGTGGATGCGCTGGTCGAGCAGTTGGCCGTGGGCGGGCGCCTGGTCGCGCCGGTCGGCGGGGCGGGGGCGCAGTCGCTGATCCAGCTGACCCGTCGCGACGACGGCAGCGTTGACCAGCAGGTACTGGCGCCGGTTACGTTCGTGCCCTTGCTGTCTGGCATGCTGGACTGATTCCAAGGAGCGTCGCGTCATGAAGATTTTTGGTCCGCTGTACGAGCGGGCGATGAAGTGGGCCGCACATGAGCGCGCCCCGACCTACCTGACGGTGCTGAGCTTCATCGAGGCGATCATCTTCCCGGTGATGCCCGAAGTGATGCTGGCGCCGATGTGCGTGGCCCAGCCCAGGCGTGGCTGGTGGTTCGCCACGCTCAGCCTGGCCGGCTCGATGGCCGGTGCGCTGGTCGGCTATGCGCTGGGCCATTACGTATTTGAAGCGGTCAAGCCGCTGTTCGCCGCGATGGGCATGTTGACCAGCATCGAGGGCGGCATTGCCATCGTGCAGGCCAAGATGGCCGAATCGCCGTGGGCGGTGTTCACGTTCCTGGTACTGGGCGGCTTCATGCCCATTCCGATGAAGGTCTTCACGTGGGCATCGGGTATCGTCGGCGTGCCGCTGCCGCAGTATTTCCTGAGCATGCTGATCGGGCGGGGCAAGCGCGTGTACGTGCTGGCCGCGGTGATCCGCGTTGGCGGGGCGCGTGCCGAAGCGGTGCTGCGTCGTTGGATTGAACCGCTGGGCTGGATCGCCACCGCATTGGTGGTGGGTCTGGTGGCCTGGCTTGTCTGGAGGTCGAAGTTCGCATGAGTGCTGATCGTTTGAGCGGGGCCGCGCGGCTGACCGCACTGCTGCTGGTGGTGTCCACCCTGAGTGCCTGCGGCACGGCCACGGTGGTCAAGCCGTCAGGCGGGCGCACCGCGCACACCACGCCGCAGACCTCGGTGGCCAAGCCGGGCCAGACCGCCGTGGTGCGTCGCGGCGACACGCTGTACGCGCTGGCACGCATCCACAACATCACCCCGCGCGACCTGGCGGGCTGGAACGGGTTGGCCGAGCCGTACACGATCTATCCGGGCCAGGTGCTGCGCCTGTATCCGGGCAGCAGTCCGGGCCGCGCGCCCACCACCGTGGTGACCGCGCCGCGACCGGGAACCACGACGCCCACGCCGACCCCGTCGCCGACCACCGCCATCAAGAGCAACATCAGCTGGCGCTGGCCGGCCGAGGGTGCCGTCGTCGGCCGCTTCGTCGGTGCCGACGTCACCAAGCAGGGTGTCGATATCGCCGGCACCAGCGGCCAGCCGGTGCGCGCCACGGCGCCGGGCGTGGTGGTCTATTCCGGCGCAGGCCTGGTCGGTTTCGGCGAGCTGATCATCGTCAAGCACAGCGACCAGTGGCTGTCGGCCTACGGCCACAACCGCAAGCGACTGGTCAATGAAGGCCAGAGCGTCAAGGCCGGCGAGCAGATCGCCGAAATGGGCCGGACCGGTACCACCCGCGACATGCTGCACTTCGAGATCCGCTACAACGGCAAGCCGGTTGACCCGCTGCTGTACCTGCCGCCGAAATGATCGCGCAGCCACGTAGGGCGTGGCTGAAATCCCACCGAAGTCGCAAGAAAAAGGCCGCCAACGGCAGCCTTTCCTGAACAAAATCAACGAATTTCAGCCCGGCAGGATGATCGCCGCAGCCACCTTGCGGCTCTCGCTGGCCAGCAGGTTGAAGGTCCGGGCCGCCGCCGCATTGGTCATCACTTCAATGCCGATGCCACGGGTCAGGCAGGCCCCCATGACGTCGGCGGAAGGAAACTGCTGCGTTTCCCCGGTCCCCAGGATCACCAGCTCCGGCGCCAGCGCCAGTACCGGCGCCAGGTCCGCCGGCGTCAGTTCCTTTGCGCTGGCGGGTGCCGGCCAGGCCTCCACCAGCGTGTGCGGGGTCACGATGAAGCTCAGGCCCAGCTCGCGGGTGCGGACCTGCTCGCGGTCTTCAAGGACCACCGAACCCGCGCCAACGGCGCGGAACGCGTAGGCGTAATCGGGGATTTCGTGGTTCAGCTGCATGGCGATCAGCCGCGCGGAAGCACGATCTGGCGCATTTCCTTGCTGGGGCGGTAGAGCACGGCCACGTGGCCGATGCGCTGCACCAGTGCGCTGCCAGAGGCCTGCACCAGTTCGGCGATCATGGCGTCGCGGGCGTCGCGGTCTTCCGCGCCCACCTTCACCTTGACCAGTTCGTGACGCTCCAGCACTTCGTCCAGTTCAGCCAGGAAGGCCGGTGTGACCCCCTTGCCGCCGATCTGCAGCAGGGCTTTCAGATCATGGGCGTGGCCGCGGAGGAAGCGGGTCTGGGACGAGGTCAGGACAATAGACATTCAGGAACAAGCGGTTAACTGGGGCGATCAGGGTATCATGACCACCCCGTCCGGCCCTATCTCCAATGGTTTCCCGCAGCAAGAGCAGCCAACGCTGGTTGAAAGAACACTTCGCCGACCCCTTCGTGAAGAAGGCCCAGGCAGAGGGCATGCGCTCGCGCGCGGCCTACAAGCTGGAGGAGCTGCTCGCGCGTGACCGGCTGCTGAAACCGCACATGGTGGTAGTCGACCTGGGCGCCGCCCCGGGGGGCTGGTCCCAGCAGGTCCGGCGCCAGATCGGCGACACCGGCCGGGTGCTGGCCCTGGACATCCTGGAGATGCCGCCGCTGGCCGGCGTCGAGTTCCTTCACGGGGACTTCAGGGAGCAGGCCGTCCTATCGGAGTTTGAAGCGATGGTGGGGGATCAGCCGGTAGACCTTGTGCTCTCGGATATGGCCCCCAATAAAAGTGGCATGGACGCGGTGGACCAGCCGCGGATGATGCACCTGGCCGAGTTGGCGCTGGAGTTTGCCGACAACCATCTCAAGCCGGGTGGCGCGTTCCTGATCAAGCTGTTCCAGGGCGTGGGCTTCGACGACTACGTGCGCGAGATGCGCCGCCGGTACGACAAGGTCGTGATCCGCAAGCCTGAAGCGTCCCGGAAGCGCTCGCCCGAGGTGTACGCCTTGGGGCAGGGCAAACGCACCCAGATCAAGTAAGCTCAACCAGACCAATAGCATCAGGCATTAGAGGAACACCGGAGCCAATGAGGATGAACGACTTGACCAAGAACCTCCTGCTATGGGTGGTCGTCGCCGTGGTGCTCATGGTGGTGTTCCAGAGCTTCTCGCCCAAGAGCAGCGGCGCCGGTACCCAGGGCGCCACGTATTCGCAGTTCCTCGACCAGGTGGACAGCGGCAACGTCCAGAAGGTGACCTTCAGCGGTGACATGCGCAGCGGCGTCAACCAGATCGCCTATGTCACGCGCAGTGGCCAGTCGGCCACCATCACCGCGCCGCTGGACCGTGAACTGATCAACGTGCTGCGCGCCAAGAACGTGGAAATCGTCCAGGAAGAGCCCTCCAGCGGCATCTCGCTGGGCGCCATCCTGATGAATTTCCTTCCGGTGATCCTGATCATCGGCTTCTGGCTGTTCATCATGCGCCAGATGCAGGGCGGTGGCGGCGGTGCCAAGGGCGCGATGTCCTTCGGCAAGTCGCGCGCCAAGCTGCAGGGCGAAGACCAGATCAAGGTCACCTTCGCCGACGTCGCCGGCTGCGACGAAGCCAAGGAAGAAGTCGGCGAACTGGTCGACTTCCTGCGCGACCCGACCAAGTTCACGAAGCTGGGCGGCAAGATCCCGCGCGGCGTGCTGATGGTCGGCCCGCCCGGTACCGGCAAGACCCTGCTGGCACGTGCCATCGCCGGCGAAGCCAAAGTCCCGTTCTTCTCGATTTCCGGTTCGGACTTCGTGGAAATGTTCGTCGGCGTCGGCGCCAGCCGCGTGCGCGACATGTTCGAGCAGGCCAAGAAGCAGGCTCCGTGCATCATCTTCATCGACGAAATCGACGCCGTGGGCCGCCATCGTGGTGCGGGCCTGGGCGGCGGTCATGATGAGCGCGAGCAGACCCTGAACCAGCTGCTGGTGGAAATGGACGGTTTCGAGGGGGGCGAGGGCGTGATCGTCATCGCCGCCACCAACCGCCCGGACGTGCTGGACCCGGCGCTGCTGCGCCCGGGCCGCTTCGACCGCCAGGTCGTGGTGGGGCTGGCCGACGTCAGGGGCCGCGAGCAGATCCTCAAGGTGCACATGCGCAAGCTGCCGCTGGCCGACGACGTCGAGCCGATGGTCATCGCGCGCGGCACCCCGGGCTTCTCCGGTGCCGACCTGGCCAACCTCTGCAACGAGGCGGCGCTGTTTGCTGCGCGCAGCAACGAAAAGGAAGTGCGCATGGAGCACTTCGACCGCGCCCGCGACAAGATCCTGATGGGGGCCGAGCGTCGTTCGATGGCCATGAGCGAAGAAGAGAAGACGCTCACCGCCTACCACGAAGCCGGCCATGCCATCGTCGGCCGCCTGGTGCCCGAGCATGATCCGGTCTACAAGGTCACCATCATCCCGCGCGGCCGCGCGCTGGGCGTGACCATGTACCTGCCGGAAGGCGACAAGTACTCGATGAACCGCGTGGCGATCGAATCCCAGCTGTGTTCGCTGTACGGCGGTCGCGTGGCCGAAGAGCTGATCTTCGGCGCCGACAAGGTCACCACCGGCGCCTCCAACGACATCGAGCGCGCCACCAAGATGGCCCGCAACATGGTCACCAAGTGGGGCCTGTCCGACGAGCTTGGCCCGATTGCCTATGGCGAAGAGGACGACGAAGTGTTCCTGGGCCGTTCGGTGACCCAGCACAAGAGCGTGTCCGACGATACCGCGCGCCGCATCGACGAAGTGGTGCGCAGCATCCTGGACAAGGCCTACGCCCGGACCACCGAGCTGGTTACCGCCAACCTGGACAAGCTGCATACGATGTCCCAGCTGCTGCTGCAGTACGAGACCATCGATGCGCCGCAGATCGACGCCATCATGGAAGGCCGCGATCCGCCGCCGCCGATGGGCTGGGGCAAGTCCAACAAGGACGGTGGCAACAACAACGACAAGGGCGGCGATGCCCGTCCGCTGCCGCCGATCGCCGGGCCTGCCGAGCAGATCTGAGTGTAGCGCCGGGCTCTGCCCGGCAAGTCGTAGCGCCGGGCTCTGCCCGGCCGCTTCAAAGGCCGGGGCAACCCGGCCTTGTTGGTTTCCAAGCGTCCCCGGAGCTTCCATGTCCACCCCACCGCCCCCGGTCTCCCACACCACCGAAATCGTGATCGCCACGGTGGTCGGTGCCGCAGTGGGCCTGCTCAGCGAAAACTACCTGCTGGGGGGCGTTGTCGGCATCGCGCTCGGCATTGGCCTGAGCGTGGGCAAGACCCTGTACCTCGACCGCAAGCGTCGCCGCCGCTGAGCCCTTGCGCCGCTGCGCGGCAATCGGCACGATGCCGGGGCGCGGTTGCATCAGGCAACCACCGCCAACATTCCAGGGGGAATACATGCGTCATTCGATGCGCGCGGCCGCTGCCGTGCTGCTGTGCTGTGCCACGCCCGCGTTCGCGGCCACCGTCCATGTGCAGGACCCGGTGCCGTTCTCCGAGTCGTCCTACATCGCCGACAACATCAAGGCCGAATGCCGGATGGGGGCGCAGCTGGCCACCGCGCTGGGCAGCAACGCCCCAAAGTTCGGTAACACGATCGCTTTCGATGAGGCACCGGTCGGCCAAGGACGGGTGCTGAAGCTTGAGTTGGTGGAAGCGCAGAGCGCCGGCAACGCCTTCAGCGGTCACTTCAAGTCGGCAACCGTGCGTGGCGTGTTGATGGACGATGGGCAGAAGGTCGCCGTCGTAACCGCGCGCCGGGTATCGCGCGGCGGCGCGTTCGGGGGCTTCAAGGGGTCCTGCGACGTGCTCGAACGCGTGGTCACTGCCATTGGCGGCGACCTGGCCGAATGGCTGGCCAACCCGGTCGACAACGCCAGGCTCGGCGATCTCTGACCCGGTAGAGCCACGCCCTGCGTGGCTTCGGGGTGCCGGACACGGTCGAAGCCTACCCGTTGACGGAGGATGCGCCAGCGTAAACTAGGCGCTGGCGTATTTCGTGGATGGCCCATGTTCGACACTTTCCCCCAGCTTGACTGTGCCGGCCGGGTGCTGCGGCTGGACCGCCCGCGCGTGATGGGCATCGTCAACGTCACCCCGGATTCGTTCTCCGACGGTGGCGCGCACGACAATACCGACGCCGCGGTCGCGCACGGTCTGCAACTGGTCGCCGAAGGTGCCGACCTGCTCGACATCGGCGGCGAATCGACCCGTCCCGGCAGCGCCCCTGTGCCGCTGGAGGAGGAGCTGCGCCGGGTGATCCCGGTGATCGAACAGCTCGCGCGCCAGACCCATGTGCCGATCAGCATCGACACCTTCAAGCCGGAGGTGATGCGCGCGGCCGTGGCCGCCGGGGCCGGCATGATCAACGACATCCATGCGCTGCGGCAGGACGGCGCCTTGGCCGCCGCCGCCGAGCTGGGCGTACCGGTGGTGCTGATGCACATGCGGGGCGAGCCCGGCAGCATGCAGGACACTCCGCGCTACGACGACGTCGTGTCCGAGGTGCACCGCTTCCTGGCGGACCGCATGTTCTCGGCCGAGATGGCCGGCATCGCAAAGAAGAACCTGGTGATCGACCTGGGATTCGGCTTCGGCAAGAGCACCGAACACAACATGACCCTGCTGGCATGCTCCGCCCGCTTCCTGGAGCTGGGCGTGCCGATGCTGGCCGGGCTGTCGCGCAAGCGCAGCATCGGTGAGCTGACCGGGCGCGAGGTGCCGCGTGACCGCGCGGCCGGCTCGGTGGCCGCGCACCTGATCGCCGCCCAGCGCGGCGCGATGATCCTGCGCGTGCATGACGTTGCCGCCACCGTGGATGCGCTGAAGGTGTGGGCCGCGGTGGATGCGGTGCCGATGCCGCGCGTGGACGCCGCCCCGGCAATGCCGCGCTGGCCGGACGAGGACTGATGGGCGCCGATCAGCGCCCCTTGGCGATCGCAGTGATGGGCCCGACCGCCTCGGGCAAGACCGCCACCGCCATTGCCCTGGCCCGGCAGCTGGGCGGCGAGATCGTCAGCGTCGATTCGGCGCTGGTGTATCGCGGGCTGGATATCGGCTCGGCCAAGCCGGATGCCGCCGAGCGCGCACAGGCACCGCACCACCTGCTCGACCTGCGGGATCCGTGGCAGACCTACTCAGCGGCTGAATTCGCCGCCGATGCCGCGCGCGTGGTGGCCGACATCGTTGCCCGCGGACGCATGCCGATCCTGGCCGGCGGTACCGGCCTGTACTTCCGCGCGCTGCTGCAGGGGTTGTCGCCGATGCCGCCGGCCGATCCCGCCACCCGCGCGCTGATCGGCGCCGAGGCTGCCGAGCGGGGCTGGCCGGCATTGCATGCGCAGCTTGCCCAGGTCGACCCGGTTGCGGCAGCCCGCATCCACGCCACCGACCCGCAGCGTATCCAGCGGGCGCTGGAGGTGTACCGCCTGACCGGCACGCCGATCAGTGAATGGCAGAAACTGCCCGGCGTGGACCGGCTGCCGGTGCGCTGCCTGAAACTGGTGCTGGCCCCGCGCGAGCGCAGCGTGCTGCACCAGCGGATCGAAACCCGTTTCGACAGCATGCTTGGCCAGGGTTTCCTGGACGAGGTCCGGGCGCTGCGTGCCCTGCCGCAGATGGCGGCGGTCGCCGCGCCGCTGGACCTGCCGGCGATCCGTGCCGTCGGCTACCGCCAGGCGTGGGAGTTCCTGGGCGGGCAGGGGAGTGCCCGTGATTTCCGGGACAAAGCCATCTACGCCACCCGCCAGCTGGCCAAGCGCCAGTTGACCTGGCTGCGGGGGGAGCTTGATGCACGCTGGTTTGACCCCCATATAGACGGGGATTCCCTGGCCGATGCCGTAGCGGCCTTTGTTGCCCGCTGAGCCACAGCGCCTTGGCCCCGGCCCGTGTACCATCGGAGTTTCCGGTGCGGGGGCCGTGGCAGTTGCCGGAAGACCATAAAAACAATAATGAGGAGTGTGCAATGTCCAAGGGGCAATCGCTGCAGGATCCGTTTCTGAATGCACTTCGGCGCGAACGCGTGCCGGTGTCGGTGTATCTGGTCAATGGCATCAAATTGCAGGGAACGATTGAATCGTTCGATCAGTTCGTTGTCCTGCTGCGCAATACGGTGAGCCAGATGGTGTACAAGCACGCCATTTCGACCGTGGTGCCTGCGCGCAACGTCAAGGTGGGCCCCGGTGGTGGCTATGTGCAGTCCAATGAAGGTGGCGCCGACGGTGCCCAGGAAGAAGACGACGTTGAATGAAGTAAGCAATAACGGAGGCGCGCGTGTTTGATCGTTCCAAGCGAGGCGAACACGCGATCCTGATCCAGCCGCACTTCGGCCGGCTGGAAGAAGATGTGCTGGAAGAGTTCACCGATCTGGCCCGCTCGGCCGGGGCCAGCGTCGCGGCCACCCTGACCGCGCGCATCGACCGGCCCAACCCGTCGATCCTGATCGGCTCGGGCAAGCTGGACGAGATCAAGGCCGCCGCCGAGGCCACCGGTGCCGATCTGGTGCTGGTCAACCACGCGCTGTCGCCCTCGCAGGAGCGCAACCTGGAGCGCTTCCTCGAGCGCCGCGTGATCGACCGTACCGGCCTGATCCTGGACATCTTCGCCCAGCGTGCGCACAGCCACGAAGGCAAGCTGCAGGTGGAACTGGCGCAGCTGCGCCACATGTCCACCCGGTTGGTACGTGGCTGGACCCACCTTGAGCGCCAGCGCGGTGGTGCCATCGGCCTGCGCGGCCCGGGCGAAACCCAGCTCGAAACCGATCGCCGCCTGCTGCAGAAGCGGGTGGAGCAGTTACAGAAGCGGCTGGAAAAGGTCGAAGTACAGCGCACCCAGATGCGTCGCGCCCGCGTGCGCAGCGAACTGCCGCGCGTGGCGCTGGTGGGCTACACCAATGCCGGCAAATCGACCCTGTTCAATGCGTTGACCGGCGCGGAAGCGTACGCCGCCGACAAACTGTTCGCGACCCTGGACCCGACCGTGCGTCGCATCGCGGTGCCTGGCGGCAACGTGGTGCTGGCCGACACGGTCGGCTTCGTCCGCGACCTGCCGCATGAGCTGGTGGCTGCGTTCCGCGCGACCTTGAGTGAAGCGCGCGAAGCCGACTTCCTGCTGCACGTGGTCGATGCCGCCGATCCGCACCGCGAGGAGCGCATCGCCCAGGTCGACGAAGTGCTCAATGAAGTCGGTGCGGGCGAATTGCCGCAGCTGCTGGTGTTCAACAAGATCGACCGCATCGAAGGCAGCGAAGTCCGCCACGACGGCCAGGACGGCATCCCGGATACCGCACGCCGCGAACGGGTGTGGCTCTCGGCCCGCGACGGGCTGGGCCTGGACCTGCTGCAATCGGTACTGGGCAAGCGCCTGGGCCTGCAGCACGTCAGCGGCGACCTGCGCCTGCCGCCCAGCGCGGGCCGGTTGCGCTCGCGCCTGCACCAGCTGGAAGTGGTGCGTGGCGAACAGAGCGACGAGGACGGCTGGCTGCTGCAGGTCGAAATCCCGATCGCCGAAGCCGAGAAGCTGGCGGCCGCCGACGACGGTGCCCCGATCCGCGCGTTGCTCCCGGAGAAGGTACCCGAGTGGTGAATCCGTCCCAAGGACACGCATGGCGTGCCCTACGCAACGGGTGCAGCCGACATCAACGTTCGACCCCCAACCCGCGCGACCAAGGATCGTAGTGACACGCCATGCGTGTCAAAGCCACGACCCTGCGCACGTGACACCCCACGGGCAACCGGGTTAAAACGCTGCCATGAACATTCCCACCGACACCGAACTCTCCGACCTCGCCCGCGCGGTCGGCCAGCGCCTGCACCAGGCGTCGCTCCAGCTGGTCAGCGCCGAAAGCTGCAGCGGCGGCTGGATTGCCAAGGCGATGACCGACATCGCCGGGTCGTCGGCGTTCTTCGACTGCGGCATGGTGGTCTACAGCTATGAAGCCAAGCAGCGCCTGCTTGGCGTGCGCGCGCAGACCCTGGAGCAGTTCGGCGCGGTCAGCCGCGAGACCGTGCTGGAAATGGTGTCCGGTGCGCTGGTCAATTCCGGTGCCGGCATGGCTGTGGCCGTGACCGGTATCGCCGGCCCCGGTGGCGGCAGCCCCGACAAGCCGGTGGGCAGTGTCTGGATCGGCTGGAAGCAGCGCGGGGGATACGCCCGCGCCCAGCTGTTCCAGTTCGATGGCGATCGTGAAGCCATCCGCCGCCAGACCGTGCAGCAGGCGCTGACGGGAATTTTCCCGGCGCTGTGACATCCTGAGCCCTGCTGTCGAACGAGGGTGCACCGATGTGGGAAACGCTGGGAACCGTCCGTGACCTGGGGCGCCTGCAGGAAATCGCCTCGGTCCTGATCCGCTATGGCTTCGGCGACCTGGTGCGCCGCATCGGGCTGGCCGACGTGCTGGAACGCGCTGGCCGCCTGCTGCACTGGAACGACACCCAGCAGATCCTGCGCATGACCGCCCCGGTGCGGGTGCGCCGGGCGATGGAAGACCTGGGGCCTACCTTCGTCAAGCTGGGCCAGGTGCTGGCCACCCGCGTGGACCTGTTCCCGCCGGACTGGATCGCCGAATTCTCCGAATTGCAGAACGCGGTGCCGGCGTTGCCGTATGCGCAGGTCCGCGAACAGCTGGAAGCCGATCTTGGCGCACCGGCCACCGAGGTGTTCGCGTGGCTGGACCAGACCCCGATGGCGGCCGCCTCGCTGGCCCAGGCGCATCGTGCCACCCTGCACGATGGCAGTGCGGTGGTGTTGAAGATCCGCCGGCCCGGCATCCGCGAGGTGATCGAAGCCGACCTGCGCCTGCTGGCGCGCCTGGCCGAGATCGTCGAAGCGCGCCTGCCGGACCTGCAGCGCTATCGCCCCGCCGAAGTGGTGCAGCAGTTCCAGGTCTCGCTGCGGCGCGAGCTGGATTTCGCCGCCGAGTGCCGCAACGCCGAGCGCATCGCGCGCAACTTTGCCGGGCGCAATGACATCCTCATTCCCAAGGTGCATTGGCAGTGGACCTGCGAGAGCCTCAACGTGCAGGACTTCGTGGACGGTATCCCCGGCCGCGACCTGGCCGGCGTGGATGCGGCCGGGCTGGACCGGGTCCGGCTGGCCCGCACCGGCGCCCGCATCGTGCTCAAGATGGTGCTCGAGGACGGCTGTTTCCACGCCGACCCGCACCCGGGCAACATCATCTACCTGCGTGACGGCCGGATCGGCGTGATCGATTTCGGCATGGTCGGGGCGATTTCAGAGCAGCGGCGGTTCCAGGTCGCGCAGCTGCTGCATGGGCTGGTCAGCCAGGAACCGGAGTCGGTCACCGACGTGCTGCTGGACTGGTCGGGCGGCGTGGACGTTGACGAATCGCGGCTGCAGCAGGACATCAGCACCTTCGTCGACCAGTACCGGGGCGTGCCGCTCAAAGACCTGCACATGGGGCTGATGCTGGGCAACATCACCCAGCTGCTGCGCCAGCATGCGCTGACCCTGCCGGCCGACCTGGCGCTGATGATCAAGACCTTCCTGACCCTGGAAGGCATGGGCCGCCAGTTGGACCCGCAGTTCGACATGGCCACCGCCGCGCGCCCGTTCCTGGAGCGCGTGATGTGGCAGCGCTTCGCGCCCTCGGCGATGCTCAAGCGCGGCAAGCGCAGCCTGATCGGGTTGCTGGACCTGGCCGGTGACCTACCGCGCGATGTGCGCCAGCTGGTGCAGATGGCGCGTCGCGGGCGATTGCAGCTGAAGGTGGAGACCACCGCGTCGCAGGGCTTCGGTGAGCAGGTCAACCGGGCCGCGAACCGGCTGGTGGTGGGGATCGTCACCGCCGCGCTGATCATTGGGTCGTCGATCGTGATGCACAGCGTGGGCGGGCTGTCGAGCCGCTGGTTGCTGGCGCTGGGGGTGGCCGGGTTCGTGGGGGCGGGGTTCTGCGGTGTGTGGATCCTGTTCTCGATCTGGCGCTCCGGGCGGCATCCGTGACGGGAGCGAACGCCGACGATCATTTACCTACCGGCGTAGGGACACGCCATGCGTGTCCGCTCTCCGTTCCGGTGGCATGACCGCTGACGGGCGGCTTCGGACGGTCTAAACGTCGGTTGGATGGTGCCGATCGATGCCCGTTCGGCTTCGGATCCTTGTGCCGCGCTGCGCGCGGTTGCCACGCATGGCGTGGCACTACGAACTGCTACGTGCTGGCGGCCAGACCCGGATACCGACACGTTGTCTTCGCTTTTTCCTGGTGGGGGCTTGCGTGTGTCGGGTGTTAGTAGTAATACTACTAACCATGGACCTTACCGACACCCAGCAGGCGATCCTGCAGTTGATCGCCGAGCGCATCGAGACCGATGGCGCGCCGCCGTCGCAGACGGAAATCGCCCGTGCGTTCGGCTTCAAGGGCGTTCGGGCCGCGCAGTACCACCTGGAAGCGCTGGAACAGGCCGGGGCGATCCGTCGCATTCCCGGCCAGGCCCGCGGCATCCGGCTGGTGCAGGCGCCGCCGCTGCAGGACGGGCTGCCTGCCTCGCTGGCGGTTCCCGCGCTGCCCGACCACGTGCTGCGCCTGCCGGTGCTGGGCCGGGTGGCGGCGGGCCTGCCGATCGGCGCGGACATCGGCTCGGACGATTTCGTGGTGCTGGACCGGGTGTTCTTCTCACCCGCGCCCGACTACCTGCTCAAGGTCCAGGGCGACTCGATGATCGACGAGGGCATCTTCGACGGCGACCTGATCGGCGTGCACCGGACCCGCGACGCCCGCTCGGGCCAGATCGTGGTGGCGCGCATCGATGACGAGATCACCGTCAAGCTGCTGAAAATGGGCAAGGACCGGATCCGGCTGCTGCCGCGCAATCCCGATTACAAGCCGATCGACGTCCTGCCTGACCAGGATTTCGCCATCGAAGGCCTCTATTGCGGCCTGCTGCGCCCGAACCGCTGATTTCTTCAACGCACGACATGCACGGTCTTTTGTGGCGATTCTCTGGTTTGGCTGAGGTTGGTACGGATGTCCGATAATTTTTTTCCGAACGCCGGGCAGAATCTCAGCCTGTGCGATACGCCAACCTTAAAGTGACCCCGTGGCCAAGAAGACCTCCAAAGACACCCCCTCCAACGACATGACCTCTGCAAGGACCAATCCGATGGACGAGAACAAAAAGCGTGCCCTGACCGCCGCCCTGAGCCAGATCGAAAAGCAGTTCGGCAAGGGTTCGGTCATGCGCATGGGCGACCGCGTCATCGAGGCCGTCGAGATCATCCCGACCGGTTCGCTGATGCTGGACATCGCGCTCGGCATCGGCGGTCTGCCGAAGGGGCGTGTCGTGGAGATCTACGGTCCGGAGTCCTCGGGCAAGACCACCCTGACCCTGCAGGCGATCGCCGAATGCCAGAAGAAGGGCGGTACCGCCGCCTTCATCGACGCCGAGCACGCGCTGGACCCGATCTACGCCGCCAAGCTGGGCGTGAATGTGGACGACCTGCTGCTGTCGCAGCCGGACACCGGTGAGCAGGCGCTGGAAATCGCCGACATGCTGGTCCGTTCGGGCTCGGTGGACATCGTGGTGGTCGACTCGGTCGCCGCGCTGACCCCCAAGGCCGAAATCGAAGGTGAAATGGGCGACCAGCTGCCGGGCCTGCAGGCCCGCCTGATGAGCCAGGCGCTGCGCAAGCTGACCGGCAACATCAAGCGCTCCAACACCCTGGTGGTGTTCATCAACCAGCTGCGCCACAAGATCGGCGTGATGATGCCGGGCCAGAGCCCGGAAGTGACCACCGGCGGCAACGCCCTGAAGTTCTACGCCTCGGTCCGCCTGGACATCCGCCGCATCGGCGCGATCAAGAAGGGCGACGAGATCATCGGCAACCAGACCAAGATAAAGGTCGTCAAGAACAAGCTGGCGCCCCCGTTCAAGCAGGTCATCACCGAAATCCTGTACGGCGAAGGCATCAGCCGCGAAGGCGAACTGATCGACATGGGCGTGGAAGCCAAGCTGGTCGAGAAGGCCGGCGCCTGGTACAGCTACGGCGAAGAGCGCATCGGCCAGGGCAAGGACAACGCCCGCGGTTACCTGCGCGACAACCCGCAGGTTGCCCAGCGCCTGGAAGCCGAGCTGCGCGAGAAGTTCCAGCCGGCCGAAGCTGCCCGCGAGAGCGGTGACAGCGATGGCGACGACGCCGAAGAGTAAGTTTACTGCGGGGCAGGGCGGCGCCGTCAGTGACGCTCGCCCTGTCCCGCAGCTTCAGTTTTCCCCCGACGGGGAGCGCCACGGATGGCGCAGCAGATGAGGGCTGCCATGCACGATTCCGACGCCCCGCCGCCCGGCCGCAAACGCCGGGTCCGTGAACAGACCCCGGTCCAGCGGGCACTGGGCCTGCTGGTACGCCGCGAGCATTCGCGCAAGGAACTGACCCGCAAGCTCACCGCGCGCGGTATCGAAACCGAGGCCGCCACGGCGGCGGTGGAAAAGCTGAGCGAGGCCGGTTGGCAGGATGACACCCGGTTCGCCGAGAACCTGGTCCGGTTCCGCGCCAACAGTGGCTATGGGCCGCTCCATATCCGTGCCGAACTGGGGACCCACGGCCTCGACAGCGAGCAGATCGCGGCCGCCATGGACACCTTCGAGGGCGACTGGATCGAAAATGCCCGGGATATGGTCCGCCGCCGGTTTGGCGAGGCCGGGCCGCAGGACCTGGCCCAGCGCCGAAAAGCGGCCGACCTGCTGGCCCGCCGCGGGTTCGATGGCGACAGCATCCGCCGGGCGACGCGTTTTGACCTGGAAGATTGACCGGGTCGGACTGTCAGACGGGCGCGGCGTGTCGCTGCGGCCTTGGCCTGTTACCCTTGGTGGTTTCGGCGGTCCTGTAGATGACACCCGGCCATAGGGGCTGCGTGCCAGGGGCCGACCGGCCCGCAGACAGCCAGCCCCCCCATGACCGAATCCGCCAAATTCACCACCTCCCAGATCCGCAGCGACTTCCTTGAATTCTTCAAGGGCAAGGGCCATACCATCGTGCCGTCGGCACCACTGGTGCCGGGCAATGATCCGACCCTGTTGTTCACCAACTCCGGCATGGTGCAGTTCAAGGACGTGTTCCTTGGCGCCGAGAAGCGCAGCTACGTGCGTGCGGCGGACGTGCAGCGCTGCCTGCGTGCCGGCGGCAAGCACAACGACCTGGACCAGGTCGGCTACACCGCGCGCCACCACACCTTCTTTGAAATGCTGGGCAACTGGTCGTTCGGTGATTACTTCAAGAAAGATGCCATTGCCTGGGCCTGGGAGCTGCTGACCCAGGTCTGGAAGCTGCCGGCCGACCGCCTGCTGGTCACCGTGTACCAGACCGATGACGAGGCCTACGCGCTGTGGCGCGACATGGTCGGCATTCCAGAAGAGCGCATCGTGCGCATCGGCGACAACAAGGGCGCCCCGTTCGCCTCGGACAACTTCTGGCAGATGGCCGACACCGGCCCGTGCGGCCCGTGCACCGAAATCTTCTACGACCACGGCGCGCACATTGCCGGTGGCCCGCCGGGTTCGCCGGATGAAGACGGCGACCGTTACATCGAAATCTGGAACCTGGTGTTCATGCAGTTCGACAAGCAGCCCGACGGCACCCTGGTGCCGCTGCCGGCCCCGTGCGTGGACACCGGCATGGGCCTGGAGCGCCTGGCGGCGATCCTGCAGCACGTGCACACCAATTATGAAATCGACCTGTTCCAGGCGCTGATCCGCAAGGCCAGCGAACTGACCGGCATGGCGGACCTGGAAAACAAATCGCTGCGCGTGATCGCCGATCACATCCGCGCCTGTTCGTTCCTGGTGGTCGATGGCGTGCTGCCGTCCAACGAAGGCCGCGGCTACGTGCTGCGCCGGATCATCCGCCGCGCGCTTCGCCATGGTTGGATGCTGGGCGTGCGCCAGCCGTTCTTCAGCAAGCTGGTGCCGACCCTCGTCGAACAGATGGGCGACGCCTACGCGGAACTGCCGGCCCAGGCCGACACCGTGGTGCGTGCGCTGCAGGCTGAAGAAGAGCGGTTCGCGCAGACGCTTGATTCGGGCATGAAGATCTTCGACGACGTGGCGGCCCAGGTGACCAATGGCGTCATTCCGGGCGTGGATGCATTCCGTCTGTACGACACCTATGGCTTCCCGCTGGACCTGACCCAGGACATCGCGCGCGAGCGCGACCTGACCGTGGACATCGACGGTTTCAACGCGGCGATGGAGAAGCAGCGCGAGGACGGCCGCAAGGGCGGCAAGTTCGGCGGCGGCGTGACCCTGTCGGCAGACCTCGTTGCCACCCTCACGCCCACCGCGTTCCTTGGCTATGACCGCCTGCAGGCCGATGGCCTGGCCGTGGTGGCACTGCTCAAGGAGGGTCGTCCGGTTGACGCGGTGCAGGCCGGCGACGAGGTGATCGTGCTGACCGACAAGACGCCGTTCTATGCCGAATCCGGCGGCCAGGTGGGTGATACCGGCCGCCTCTCCGGCAACCGCGTGAACCTTCAGATCACCGACACGCAGAAGTTCGCAGGCCAGTTCCACGGCCATGTCGGCCGCGTGACCGACGGCAGCCTGAAGGTAGGCGACGTGCTCAGCGGCCAGGTGGATGGCCAGCGCCGTGGCGCCACCATCCTCAACCACTCCGCCACCCACCTGCTGCACGCCGCGTTGCGCGAAGTGCTGGGCACGCACGTGCACCAGAAGGGTTCGCTGGTCGCACCCGATCGCCTGCGTTTCGATTTCTCGCACTTCGAACCGATCAGTGCGCATGACCTGGCCGTCATCGAGCGCAAGGTCAACGAGCAGGTGCGCGTGAACAACGCCGTCGAAGTGCACAACATGGCCATGCAGGAAGCACTCGACTTCGGCGCGATGGCGCTGTTCGGCGAGAAGTACGGCGAGAACGTGCGCGTGCTGAAGATGGGGGATTACTCCACCGAATTGTGCGGTGGCACGCACGTGTCGCGCACCGGTGACATCGGTCTGTTCAAGATCACCTCCGAAGGTGGTGTGTCCTCGGGTGTGCGCCGCATCGAAGCGGTGACCGGGCAGGGCGCCTTGGACTACGTGGCGCACGAAGAAGCGCAGTTGGCCGAAGCCGCCGCGCTGCTCGGCGGCAACGTGGGCGAGGTGGTCGACAAGATCCGCCAGCTGGCCGAACGCCAGAAAAAACTGGATCGCGAACTGGAGTCGCTCAAGGCCAAGCAGGCCACCGGTGCGACCGCGGATCTCGGTGCTGGCGCAGTTGAGGTAAAAGGCGTCAAGGTCCTGGCCGCGCGCCTGGAAGGTTTCGACGCCAAGGCACTGCGCGAAGCCATCGACCGCCTCAAGCAGCAGCTGGGGGATGCGGTGATCGTGTTGGCCGGTACCCAGGACGGCAAAGCCGCATTGGTCGCCGGCGTGAACGGCAGTGCAACCGGCAAGGTAAAGGCCGGGGAACTGTTGTCCCACATCGCCGGTCAGATCGGGGGCAAGGGCGGCGGCCGCCCGGACCTCGCCCAGGGTGGTGGCGAGGACGGGCCCGCCCTTGCTTCCGCACTGGCCGCCGTCGTCGACTGGGTCACCCCTCGTATCTGAACGCCTGAATCCTCCTGCTCCTTGATGGGGCGGGAGAGCTGACGGTACTATGGCTAATCTTTTCCCTTTGTCGTGTGGCGTGCCTTGGCAGGGCGCTGAGCCGGTCGGGAAAATCCACCGGTTCCCTGGAGACTTGCAAAAATGTTGATCCTGACTCGCCGTGTTGGCGAAACCCTGATGATCGGTGACTCGGTCAGCGTGACCGTGCTCGGCGTCAAGGGCAACCAGGTGCGTATCGGTATCACCGCTCCGAAGGACGTGGCCGTGCACCGCGAAGAGATTTACCAGCGTATCCAGCGAGGCGATGAGCCGAATGCATCGGGAAGTGAAAATTCTTCCGATTAAGGCTTTACCTCGGGGTGTGAAAAACGTTATTCTTCGCGCCCCCGCTGAGAAGAAACACCGCAGCGACGGAACCAGAATACTGGAGCGGTGCCCGAGTGGCTGAAGGGGCTCCCCTGCTAAGGGAGTATACGGCCAAAAACTGTATCGAGGGTTCGAATCCCTCCCGCTCCGCCAGTAACAAGAAAGGCCTTCGTACGAAAGTACGAAGGCCTTTTTCTTTGTGCGCGCCTCCCTGCCGTTACAGCGGCAGGTCGAACACCAGCACTTCGGCATCGCTGGCGTTTTCCAGGGTCACTTGGGCCTCGTCGGTGATCTGCAACGCATCGCCGGTGTCCAGGGTGATGCCGTTGACCTGCAGCTGGCCGCGGGCAACCTGCACATAGGCGCCACGGCGCGGGGCCAGGGCCAGGTGGGCACGGTCGTCGCCATCCAGGATCGTGGCGTAGATGTTGGCATCCTGGTGGATCAGCAGCGCGCCATCACGGCCATCCTTCGAAGCGATGAGGCGTAGCTGGCCGCGCTTGGCCTCCGGGGCGAAATGCGTCTCCTGGTAGCTCGGGGTGATGTTCTCGGTATCCGGGAACAGCCAGATCTGCAGGAAGTGCACGGTTTCATCGGCCGAATGGTTGAACTCGCTGTGGCTGACCCCGCTGCCGGCGCTCATGCGCTGCACGTCGCCGTAGCGCAGCACCGAGCCGGTGCCCATCGAGTCCTTGTGCTCAAGCGCGCCGCCGAGCACATAGGAGACGATCTCCATGTTGCTGTGGCTGTGGGTGCCGAAGCCCTGGCCGCCGATCACCTTGTCTTCGTTGATCACGCGCAGCGGGCCGAAGCTCATGTAGCGCGGGTCATGGTAGTTGGCGAAGGAGAAGGTGTGCTGGGAGTTCAGCCAGCCATGGTTGGCCTGGCCACGGGTGGCGCTCTTGCGGATCTGCAGCATGATGCTCTCCTCGGGTGTTCGATGGTTTCGATGACGGTCCGGGGCGATGTGTGTTGTCCCTTTCCTGTTGGCGCCAGTATCCGCTTGCGTGGCGGCCTTGAAAAACGGATAGTTTTGCAAGCCATCATCGAAAAATTCGAATGCTCAAGCTCAGCCTCGACGCCCTGCAGATCCTGGATGCCATCGACCGCCGCGGCTCGTTCGCCTCGGCGGGCAAGGAGCTGCACAAGGTGCCTTCGACGATCTCCTACACGGTGTCCAAGCTGGAGCAGGACCTGGGCGTGCAGCTGTTCGACCGGATCGGCCCGCGCGCGCAGCTGACCGAGGCCGGGGTGGCGCTGCTTGAAGAGGGCCGCCACCTGCTGCGCGCGGCGCGCGAGCTGGAGATGCGGGTGCGCCGGGTGGCGTCGGGGTGGGAGGCGGAGCTGACCGTGGCGGTGGATTCGCTGTTCCAGCCGGCCTTGCTGGCCGAACCGGTGCGGGCCTTCAGCGCGGTGGCCGAGCAGACCCGGATCCGGCTGATCAGTGAGGCGCTGTCGGGCACCTGGGAGGCGCTGCTGGACCGGCGTGCGGACCTGTTGGTCGGCGCGGCCGGGGAGGGGCCGAGTGGCGGGGGATACGTAGTGGAGCCGCTGGGCGTGGTGCGGTTCGTATTCGCGGTGGCGCCCGGTCACCCGCTGGCGACCGTATCGGAACCACTGGGGCGCGAGCAGTTGGCGGCGCATTGCGCCATCGCCGTGGCCGATTCGGCGCGGCGGTTGCTGCCGCGTACGGTCGGCCTGCTGATGGGCCAGGAAACGGTGACCGTGCCCGATACGGTCAGCAAGTTCCGGCTGCAGTGCGCGGGGCTGGGGTTCGGGTTCCTGCCGGAGCCGTATGTGCAGGCGGCGGTGGCGCAGGGTCGGCTGGTGGTGCGGCAGGTGGAGGAGCCGAAGCCTGACGAGACCTTCTGGCTGGCCTGGCGGACCGGGGAGGAGGGCGCTGCGCTGCGCTGGTGGCGCGAGCGGATGCGCCAGCCGGGGGTGATGGAGGGGTGGTGGGAGCAGATGCGGGGATGGCTGTAATCCCGGGAAAATCCTGCCGTAGGGCCACGCCCTGCGTGGCTGCTCTCTGTTCCGGGGTCATGAACGCCTGAGGCGTGGCTTCGGTTCGTCCAAACGCCGGACAGATTGGCGGCGGCGGCGGTTTTCTGGGTCTTCGGACGCTTGTGCCGCGCTGCGCGCGGTGTCCGGCCAACGGCCGGACCTACGAATTGTTACGGGCCCATTGGGGCAGGGATACATCCGGTAAAGCCGTGCGCCGGACGGGGCCGTGATTGCTGAACGACGGCTGGTTGTCACGGTTTGGTCATCTGGGTGCGGTAGAGCGCCGTCCGCGCGGTCGCTAACCTGCGGGGCTCAATGTGAACCTTTGCGCCCATGAAACGCCTGCTGCTGCTTGTGCTGGCCGGGGCCGGCCTGTGGCTGGCTGCGTGCTCATCGCTTACTTCCTCTGCCGCCTCGACCTCGCTCAGCGATCGGTTGGTCGCGCCGGGCGGCGTGTCGACGTTGCTCGATACCGCGCGCATCGCGGAAGCGGTGGAGGCGGTGCCCAACCGGCATGGCTTCGTGACCGGCCGCACCGGCGTGCCGCTGTTCTGGCGCGCCTTCGATCCGGGGCGCTATGGTCTGCGCTATCAGTACCTGGCACAACAGCACGAGAACGGCGAGCCGTTGAATACCGGGCTGCAGCTGGCCTTGCCGTACCCGTTCCAGGCGCAGCCGCCGCGTGGCACCGTGGTGCTGCTGCACGGCTGGATGATGAACGGTGATTCGATGTTGCCGTGGTCGCTGCAGCTGGCCGAATCGGGTTACCGGGTGATCACCATCGACCTGCGCAACCATGGCCATTCCGGCGCGGCGCCGTCGGGCTATGGCACGTTCGAATCCGATGACGTGATCGATGTGATCGATGCACTGCAGCGCCGCGGTGAAGTGGTCGGACCGCTGTACCTGTTCGGCGTGTCCTACGGGGCGGCCACCGCACTGTTCACCGCCGACAAGCTCGGCGACCGGGTCACCGGCGTGGTCGCGATGGAGTCTTTCGCCAATGCCGGCGACGCGATCCGCAGCATGATCCCGCACCTGATGTCGCTGCAGCCAACCGCGTGGAAGGCGCAGGCGATGGCTGCGTATGGGCGTTGGCGCTATGGCGGGCAGAACATCGACGCGGTGATTGCCGCCGCCAGCCAGCGCCTGGACCTGGACCTGGATACGGTGGACGTGACCCGCGCATTGGCGGATACGCGCGCCTGCGTGCTGCTGCTGCACGGCCAGGATGACGCGCACGTGCGGGTGGAGCAGGGGCGTGCACTGGCGGCCGCCAGCCCGCGCGTGCACTACATCGAGATGCGCGGCGAAGACCACATCACCCTGCCGCTGCGCCTGGACCTGCTGGGCGGGGTGGTCGACGACTGGCTTGCGCACGATGACCACGCTGGCGGCCGATGCCCTTCGCCGCAGCTGCCCCGGGAAGCCGATCGGATGGCGATGGCCGCGGTCCGCGCGCCGGTTTCCGGGCAGGGGTAGAGACACCCCATGGGTGTCGGTGCGGCGCACACAAAAAAGGCAGCCCATGGCTGCCTTCTTCTCATCGATGCAATGGTGCGCCCGGAGAGATTCGAACTCCCGACCGCCTGGTTCGTAGCCAGGTACTCTATCCAACTGAGCTACGGGCGCGCTTGCATTGTCTGGTGTTGCCTGGCCGCGATGTAATGGTGCGCCCGGAGAGATTCGAACTCCCGACCGCCTGGTTCGTAGCCAGGTACTCTATCCAACTGAGCTACGGGCGCATTTACATCACGTTGTTGCTGCTGCCGGCAGAGGCGACGCTGCCAGCCTGTTGATGGTGCGCCCGGAGAGATTCGAACTCCCGACCGCCTGGTTCGTAGCCAGGTACTCTATCCAACTGAGCTACGGGCGCGTCAACAGGAGCGGAATTATGCGGATCGACGCCGCATCCGTCAACGCTTTTGTGAAGAACTTCATTCAAATGAATGAAAAAGTGCCTTCACCACGGCCTCCGGCGCCTTCATCCACGCGAAGTGGTCGGCGCGCGCGCCCAGCGTGCTCGCGGGCACTATGGACAGCGTGGAAGTGACCTGCGGCAGCTTGGCCAGCAGGCCCTGCATCGAGCCCGCTGGCGCCAGCCAGTCGTCGGCCAGCAGCACCGCGTCGGCCTGGCCGCGCAGCTGGCGCATGCCGGCCTCCAGATCCGCGCTGATGCCCGTACCGGCGTAGTGATTGTTCAGGCCGACCCGGGACCAGTCGTGGATCAGTCCGCGTGCTTCGGTGCCGCCAAAGCCAAGCCGGCGTCCATGCAGCACGCCCTGGCGTTGCGCCAGCCACGGCAGGAAGCGGTATACCAGCGGCAGGGTCCAGCCACGCGGGGCAGGGAAGGTGCGCCAGTATGGGGTGCCGGTGGCGACCAGCCAGAGCCGCGCGAACACGCCGGGATGCAGGCCGGCGAACACACACGCCAGCTGCCCGCCCAGGCTGTGCCCACCGATGATCAGCGGTGCGTTGCCGTGCAGGTGCAACCCGGCCAGGCTGGCCGGCAGGTCCTGTTCGAGGATGTCCCGGTAGCCCCAGTCCTGCGCGCGCGAGGGTCGCAGGCTGCTGCTGCCGTTGCCCCGCCACTCGTGCAGGAACACGCTGATGCCGCGTGCGGCCAGCGCATCGGCGAACGCCTGGTAGTTGCGCGCCGACACGCCCAGGGCCGGCAGCCACAGCAGCTGCGCGCGTGGCTGCGCCGGCACGCGCCCGATCAGCTCGAACCGATGGCCATCGTCGGCCTGCACCGGCACCACGATCGAGCGCGTCATGCCGGCCGTGCCGCGCCGAAGTGATCCAGTACCCGTACATCGCCGCGGCCGGGCGCATAGCCGTTCTGCAGGCCGCGTGCGACGTAATCGATGGCCGCCTCGCAGGCGTTCGGCAACGACAGGCCGCAGCACAGCTGTGCGGCAATCGCCGAGGACAGCGTGCAGCCGGTGCCATGCGCGTCCATCGGCAGCCGGGTGTGGATGAACTCCTCGCGGGTGACGCCATCGAAGTAACGGTCGATCACCCGTGCGCCCTCGGCCATGTGGCCGCCCTTGAGCAGCACCGCGCCCGCACCGAGGTCGAGCAGTGCGGCGGCGGCATCTTCGGCGTCATCGGCGCTGGTGATGCGGCGGCCAAGCAGCAGTTCGGCTTCGGGCGTATTGGGGGTGAGCAGGGTAGCCAATGGCAGCAGCCGCGTGCGCAACGCCGCCAGTGCGCTGCCTTCGAGCAGGCGTGCGCCGCTGGTGGCGACCATCACCGGGTCCAGCACCACGTGGGTGGGCCGGTACTTTTCCAGCGCGTCGGCGACCAGTCCGATCACCTCGGCGTTGGCCAGCATGCCCAGTTTGACCGCGTGGATGTCGAAGTCGGCGAAGCACGCGTCGATCTGCGCCTGCAGGAAATCCAGCGGCGGGACATGCACGGCGGTGACGCCGCGGGTGTTCTGTGCGGTGAGCGCGGCAATCGCCGACAACCCATGCACGCGGTGCGCGGCGAAGGCTTTCAGGTCGGCCTGGATACCGGCGCCGCCACCCGAATCGGAGCCGGCGATGGTCAGTGCGGAAACGGGAGTGGAGGGCGTCATGCGCCGATTGTGCAGTGTTTGCGGTGGTCGTGCTGGCGTGCCTGCTCAGTGCTGGTGCAGCCGTTGCCACTGCGTATACAGCATGTAGCCGAATCCGGTGCCGCCGGTCAGCAATGCCGGCGCGAGCAGGGCGTTGTAGCCCAGGCGCAGGAACAGCCATGCGCCGAGAATGCCGCCGGCCAGAAAACCGCTGATGATCAGCCCGCTGAGGGTCAGGCGCCGGATCGGCAGCGGCAGGCCGCGCAGCAGGTGGCCCAGTCCGATGCCCAGGTCGGTGAACATGCCGCTGAGGTGGGTGGTGCGCACCACCGCGCCGCTGAAGGTGGTGGCCATCGCGTTCTGCAGGCCGCAGGCCATCGCGGCGGCCAGCGCACCCCAGATCTGCTGCTGTTTGAACAGTGGAATGGCGACCAGCAGCAACAGCGACTCCAGCGTCAGCACCATGCCATAGCGGCGACCAAGCCGCAGGGCGCTGTCCTGCACGATCATGCCACTGAGCATCGCGCCCAGGCAGAACGCGATGAGCAGGCCCCAGAGGTGACCGACCACGCGCCAGTCGCCCTGCGCCAGGGCCATGCCGAGCTGGCTGGTGGTGCCGGTCATATGGCTGACGGCCTGGTGCTCGAACCCGAGGAAGCCGACCACGTTGACCATGCCTGCCACGCACGACAATGCGATCGCGCCGATCCATACCCAAGTGGGTAACCGGATGGTCATTGGCCGTGGACGGCGTTGAACATGGAGCGCTCAGCGACCCACGGGGGGGCCGTTGAACTGCAGCTCGGAGAATGTGCCGGTGGCCGGATCGAATACCGCGCCCCAGAACATTGCGCCGCCATCGCAGACGCGGATCGCTTCGCGGGCCGGATCGACTTCGCTGTGGTCGGGCAGACGGAAGGCGTTGAGATAGATCACCTTGCGTCCGTCCACTTCGATGCCGACATACTGGCGATCGAAATCGGTGACGTTGGGTACCTGCGCCTCCAGCGTGGGCAATCGGCTTTCCAGCAGTTCGATCTGCTGGCGGCTGGGTGCCCAGTAGCCGGTCACCCGCCCCGGCGTCTGGCCGGGGCTGGGACGCGAGCAGGTATCGAGCACCTGGGCAACCACCAGTGGGCGGGTTACCACCCACGATTGGCCGGTCTTGACCGCTGTCGGCACGGTGGCGCCGGGACGGGTGTTGGCAGGCGTGCAGGCGGCTGCCAGCGTGGCCAGCGCCAGCGGCAGCAACGCACGGAACAGGGAACGGTTCACAACACCTCCGAAGCGTAATCGGCCAGGCGCGAACGCTCGCCACGGCGCAGCGTGATGTGCGCGCTGTGCGGCCAGTTCTTGAAGCGGTCCACCGCGTAGGTCAGGCCCGAGGTGGTTTCGGTCAGGTACGGCGTATCGATCTGCTCGACGTTGCCCAGGCAGACGATCTTGGTGCCGGGGCCGGCACGGGTGATCAGTGTTTTCATCTGCTTGGGGGTGAGGTTCTGCGCCTCGTCCAGGATCAGGTAACGCGACAGGAACGTGCGCCCGCGCATGAAGTTCAACGAACGGATCTTGATCCGGCTGGCGATCAGGTCGTTGGTGGCGGCGCGGCCCCAGGCGCCGCCTTCCTGGGTGTGGGTGAGCACTTCCAGGTTGTCGGTGAGCGCGCCCATCCAGGGGGTCATCTTCTCTTCCTCGGTGCCGGGCAGGAAGCCGATGTCTTCGCCGACGCTGACCGTGGCACGGGTCATGATGATTTCGCGGTAGCGCTGCTGGTCCATCGTCTGGGCCAGGCCGGCGGCGAGCGCGAGCAGCGTCTTGCCGGTGCCGGCGGTGCCGAGCAGGGTGACGAAATCGATCTCCGGGTCCATCAGCGCGTTGAGGGCGAAGTTCTGCTCGCGGTTGCGCGCGCTGATTCCCCATACCGCGTGGCTGCCATGGCGGAAATCGTCGACCAGCGACAGGGTGGTCTTACCGCTGCCGTCGACCTTGGCAACGCGCAGTTCCACTTCATCCTCGCCGGGCAGGTAGGCGTACTGGTTGGGATGCCAGTCCTCGTCGTCCGTGGCCTGGATTTCGTAGCTGGTGCGGCCCTTGTCGCTCCAGCTGCGCAGGTCGTCGGTGTGCTTCTTCCAGAAATCTTCCGGCAGCTCGGTGGCGCCGGTGTAGAGCAGGCTGAAATCGTCCAGCGCGCGGTCGTTCTCGTAGTCTTCCGACACGATCCCGGCGATGGCCGCCTTGATCCGCAGGTTGATGTCCTTGGACACGAACACCACCGGAATCTCCGGGGTCTGTTCCTTCAGTGCCAGGATCGCGCCGAGGATGGCGTTGTCCGGAATGACCGCGCCAAAGCTCTTGCCGGCATCGAAGTGGCTGGTCTGGAAGCGCAGCAGGCCCACGCTCTGCTTGCCGCGCAGCTGCAGCCCGTTCGGGCGCTGCAGCGGAATGCCGTCGGCCAGGTTGTCCAGGCCGGAGGCCTGCACCAGTTCGTTGAGGAAGCGGCTCACCTGGCGGGCATTGCGGCTCGCTTCAGAGGTGCCCTTCTTGCCGTTGTCCAGCTCTTCGATCACCTGCATCGGCAGGTAGACATCATGCTCCTCGAACTTGAACAGCGCGGTTGGATCGTGCATGAGCACGTTGGTATCCAGAACGTAGATGCGCTTGCCTCGGGTCATCGTCATTTCCTGGTGGCAGAACAGGGACAAGCCATCACGGCCTGCAGGGCAGGGTGATGGCCATTGTGGGGTGCAGGTGGGTCACTGGGTTTTCGCGGCCTTCAGGGCATCAAGGACGGCATCGGCGTGGCCGGCGACTTTCACCTTGCGCCACGACTGCACGATACGACTGTCGGGAGAAATGAGGAAGGTGCTGCGTTCGATGCCACGCACCTGCTTGCCGTACATGTTCTTGAGCTTGATCACGTCGAAGGCGGTGCACAGCGCTTCGTCGGTATCGCTGATCAGTGGGAAGGCGAAACCCTGCTTGGCGCAGAAATTATCGTGCGACCTGACTGAATCGCGCGACACGCCGAACACCCGTGCGCCGGCGCGTTTGAACCTGGGCAGCAGCGCGTTGAAGTCGATGCCTTCGGTGGTGCAGCCCGGGGTGCTGTCCTTGGGGTAGAAGTACAGCACCAGCCACTGGCCGGCGAGATCGCCGAGGGTGGTGTGTTCGCCGCCGGACAGGGCCAGCGGGAGGGCGAGGGTGGTGCTGTCCAGGGTATCGCCGTTGTTCATGAGGTCCTTGCTGCGGAGCCTGAGTGAAGCGTCTTACAACTGCATGAAACACCGCGCGTTCGTGATGAACGCGCGAAGCCGTCAGAACTTCATCGGGTCCATGATCGCGTCCAGGTTGAGGTGGTCGCAGAATTCGAGGAAATCGTCGCGCAGTGCGGCGATGTGCATGTTGGCGGGCACCCCGATGGTGACCTGCGCCGAGAACATCTCCGCGCCGGTCTGCATGGCGCGGTAGCGGGTGCTCTGCAGGTTTTCGATGGTGATGCCCTGGCGGTCGAAGAAATCGGCCAGCTGGAACAGGATGCCGGGCTTGTCGGCGGCGATCACTTCCACGATGTAGGGCAGCAGGTTCGACTGCGCCTGCTTGGCGCCGGTGCGGTACCACACCAGTTTCAGGCCTTCCTCGCGTTCCAGCCGGGTCAGCATGGCTTCCAGCTTGGCCACCGAGTCCCATGAGCCGGTGGCCAGGGCGGTGACCGAGACATCGCGGCCCACGGTGGCAAGGCGGGCATCGACCAGGTTGCAGCCGCTGTCGGCGATGCGCCGGGTGACGGGCAGCAGGGGGGACTCCGGATGCGTCGTATAGGCGTTGATCAGGAGATGGTTTTCGGTCGGCGCAGGCCGCGGCGTGGTGTCGGTCAAGGTGGTTCCGGTAATGCGGGATGAGTCTGAACGGCGCCGACGACGGCGCGTTCGCCGGAGTCCAGCATACTTGCCCGCGCTTTCGACCCGCAAGTAACATGCAACGTACGTCCGACCGCGCTTTCAGCGGCCGTCGTCCCCCTTTCTTCCGAGCATCGTTTCCTTGTCCCTTTCCGGTCTCATCACCGCGCTGGCCACGCCTTTCCAGGCCAATGGCGCATTGGATCCCGACGGTTGGCAGCGCCTGCTGCACCTGCAACTGGAGGGTGGCGTTCACGGGGTGGTGGTGGCCGGGTCGACCGGCGAGGCCGCGACCCTGTCCGATGACGAATACGACCAACTGCTGCGCAGTGCGGTCGAAACCGTTGCCGGGCGCGTCCCGGTGCTGGCCGGCACCGGCCTGTCGGGAACCGCCAAAACGATCGAGCAGACCCGCCGCGCGGCCGCCAACGGCGCCACCCATGCGCTGGTGGTGACCCCGCCGTACGTGCGCCCGACCCAGGCCGGCCTGATCGCGCACTACCGCGCGGTGGCCGACCAGGGCGGCCTGCCGGTCGTCCTGTACAACGTGCCGGGCCGCACCGGGTGCGACATGCTGCCGGAGACCGTGGCCGAGTTGGCCAGGCACCCGAACATTGTGGGGATCAAGGAGGCGGTGGGGGATGTGGGCCGGGTCCAGGCCCTGCTGGCGTTGCGTTCGCCGGACTTTGCCATCCTCAGTGGCGACGATGGCACCGCCGCCCGTTCGATCCTGTCCGGCGTGGACGGGCTGATTTCGGTTGGCTCCAACGCGCTGCCCGGCGCCTACCGGCGCATGTGCGACCTGGCTGCGGCCGGCGAGCGCGAGGCCACCGAGGCCTGGGATTCCAGGCTGGAACCGTTCCATGAATTCTGTGGCGTGGAGCCCAACCCCATTCCGGTGAAGGCGCTGCTGCACCGGATCGGCATCGGCCACGGCCTGCGCCTGCCGCTGCTGCCGCTGTCGGCCGCCCACCACGCCGCCGCCGAACACCTGGCCACCGACATCGGTGCCCTTGAAGCCCTTTCCAGCCACTGACACCAGTGGCCTGACCCAGGAGATTCACATGCGTCAATCCGTTTCCGCCATCCGCGTGCTGTCGTTCGCGATTCTGGCCACCGCCACCCTGGTGGGTACCACCGGCTGCTTCAAGCGCGGTGTCAAGGGCGACTACGCACTGGCGCCGGAAGTGCGCCCGCTGGAAATCCCGCCGGATCTGAACGCCCCGGGCAACCCGGCCGCCCAGGTTCCGGTGCTGGCCTCGCAGGCCGCCACGTCGGCCCCGGCCCAGGCGCCGGCTGCCAACAATGCCGGTTTCACGATCCCGGGCAGCAAGGAAGAGGTGTTCGGCAAGGTCGGCACGGCGCTGGAGTCGGTTGAGGGCGTGAAGATCGCCAGCAAGGCCCAGCTGCTGGGCTCGTTCGACGTCAACTATGAAGACAACGATTTCCTGGTCCGCGTGGTTGCCGTCGAAGCCGGCGCCTACATCTCGGCCGTCGACCCGCGCGGCCTGCCGGCCACCGGCCCGGCCCCGACCAAGCTGCTGGGCGAGCTGAAGGCCAAACTGGCGCAGTGATTTCCTGCGGGTCCGGCCGTTGGCCGGACCTGTTTGCCCAGATGGGCCAGCAATTGTTACGGGCCCATTGGGATCGGGATTAAACAACCAGGGGCCCATTGGGCACCGGATTAACCAACCATGTGCCCCGAACCGTTACAGGCCCGGTGGGTTCCAGATGGCCACCGATTCAAACAAAAAAGGCGCCAGAGGCGCCTTTTTTCGTTTCACCGCTCCAGATGCTGGAGCTTGTCTGGTTTGCCGTCCCACTCCCCGGCGTCCGCGGGCGGGTCCTTGCGCACGGTCAGCACCGGCCAGGCCTTGGCCAGCTCGGCGTTGAGCGCCACGAACTTTTCCTGCCCGGCGGGCACGTCGTCTTCGGGGAAGATAGCGTTGACCGGGCATTCCGGCTCGCACAGGGTGCAGTCGATGCACTCATCCGGGTCGATCACCAGGAAGTTCGGGCCTTCGTGGAAACAGTCCACGGGGCACACTTCCACGCAATCGGTGTGTTTGCACTTGATGCAGTTTTCAGTGACGACAAAGGGCATGGCTGGATCTGGATCCGACAGTAAGCCGGACAATTCTAGAACAGTTGGGCCTTTGTCGCAGTGCACGATGCGCCGGAGCCGGTCGGTGCGGTTAGATGCCGATGCCCACCGGTAGACACCCGGACGGGCGGAGAGGCAGGCAGACCAACCCCCGCAGCCCTTTGTGGGCGGGCGTGGAGGTGTGAGAACCTGCTGAACGAATACCCGCTGCGCTGACCCGTTGCCGTCCCACTCCTGCCAGGACCCTTCATGTCCACCACACTTGCAGCCAACGCCGCCCGCGGCGAGAACACCTCCTTCATCGTGCTGATCAGCTGTGTCGCCACCATCGGCGGCTTCCTGTTCGGGTTCGACAGCGGCGTCATCAACGGCACCGTCGATGGCCTCAAGCAGACCTTCCAGTCCAGCGAGGCCGGGATCGGCTTCGAAGTGGCCTCGATGCTGCTGGGCTGCGCGATCGGCGCCTTCTTCGCCGGCCGGTTGGGCGACCGCATGGGCCGGCGCGGGGTGCTGATCATCGCCGCCGTCATGTTCCTGCTGTCGGCGCTGGGCGCCGGGTCGGCGCACAGCTCGTTGGCGTTCGTGATCGCGCGGGTGATCGGCGGATTTGCGGTCGGCGCGGCCAGCGTGATGTCGCCGGCCTACATCGCTGAAGTGGCCTCGGCCCGTTATCGCGGGCGGCTGGCCACGGTGCAGCAGATCGCGATCATCAGCGGGCTGTTCTGCGCGTTCCTGAGCAACTTCCTGCTGGCCCGCGCCGCCGGCGCCTCCACCGAGGTGCTGTGGCTGGGCCAGGCTGCCTGGCGCTGGATGTTCTGGATGCAGGCCATTCCCTCGGCCGTGTTCCTGGTGCTGTTGCTGGTGATCCCGGAAAGCCCGCGTTACCTGGTGGTGAGGGGCCGTCGCGCCGATGCGCTGGCGGTGATGACCCGGCTGTACGGTGCGGCGGAGGCCCAGGCCAAGATCGCCGAAATCGAGGGCTCCCTGGCCCAGGACCAGCACCGCCCGCGGCTGTCGGACCTGGTCGACAAGGGCACCGGCAAGCTGCGTGGCATCGTCTGGGTCGGCATCGGCCTGGCCGTGTTCCAGCAGCTGGTCGGCATCAACGTGGTGTTCTATTACGGCGCGGTGCTGTGGCAGGCGGTCGGTTTCTCCGAGAACGACGCGCTGCTGATCAACGTGCTTTCCGGCGCGCTCAGCATCGGTGCCTGCCTGCTGACGGTGGTGCTGATCGACCGGATCGGCCGCAAGCCGCTGCTGTGGGTCGGCTCGGTGGGCATGTCGGTGGCGCTGGCGCTGATGGTGGTGGCCTTCGCCAGCGGCACCCTGGCCGATGGCCGTCTGCAGCTGTCCGATGGCATGGGCCGGCTGGCGCTGGTGGCGGCCAACGTCTACGTGGTGTTCTTCAACATGTCCTGGGGCCCGGTCATGTGGGTCATGCTGGGCGAGATGTTCCCCAACCAGATCCGCGGCTCGGGCCTGGCGGTGGCGGGGGCGGCCCAATGGACGTCGAACTTCGCCATCACCGTGACCTTCCCGATCCTGCTGGCCGGCATCGGCCTGGCCGGGGCCTACGGCATCTACACGGCGGCGGCGGTGGCGTCGATCTTCTTCGTGGCCCGCCATGTGCGCGAGACCAAGGGCAAGGAGCTGGAGCAGATGGAGGGGTGAGAGGCTCCCCTCAACGCAAAAACCCCGCCAAGGCGGGGTTTTTCGTCAGTCAGCGCGCGGCGGTGGTGCTCCCTAGGGGACTCGAACCCCTGTTTTAGCCTTGAGAGGGCCACGTCCTAACCTCTAGACGAAGGGAGCATGCTTTGTCGCGAACTGCGCAGCGCGCTAGTATATGGACCTCGATGCCATTGGGCAATCCCGAAACTTCAACCGGAAGCGCCAACATCAATTCCTCTGCTACATCACCGTTCAGTCTGCGCGTGATTCCCCGCGACCAGCACAACATCTCCCGCAAGGACATCAGCCCCAACGCCCTGCGCGTTCTGTACCGGCTGCGCGATTCGGGCTTTGGCGCCTATCTGGTCGGTGGCGCCGTGCGCGACCTGCTGGTCGGCGGCAACCCCAAGGATTTCGACGTGGCCACCGACGCCACGCCGGAGCAGGTCAAATCGCTGTTCCGCAACTGCCGCCTGATCGGGCGCCGCTTCCGGCTGGCGCACGTGGTGTTCGGCCGTGAAATCATCGAAGTGGCCACCTTCCGCGCCAACATCGATGATGGCAGTGGCGACCGCGAGATGGAGAACGGCATGCTGGTGCGCGACAACGTGTACGGCAGCATCGAAGACGATGCGGTGCGCCGCGACTTCACGTGCAACGCGCTGTACTACGCCATTGAAGATTTCTCGGTGCGCGATTACACCGGCGGCTTCGAGGACGTGCAGGAGCGCCTGATGAAACTCATCGGCGACCCCGAAAAGCGTTATCAGGAAGACCCGGTGCGCATGCTGCGCGCGGTGCGCCTGGCGGCCAAGCTGGGCTTCCAGATCGATGACGCCAGCGCCGAACCGCTGCCGCGCCTGGCCAGCCTGCTGGGCGAAGCCGCGCCGGCCCGGCTGTTCGAGGAAGTGCTCAAGCTGTTCCTCTCCGGCCACGGCGTGGCCAGCTTCGAAGGCCTGGAGCGCTACGGCCTGCTCGACGTGCTGTTCCCCGAAAGCGCCGCCGCGCTGCGCAGCAACCGCAGTGGTGCGCTGCGCCGCATGGTGATCGAAGGCCTGCACAACACCGACCAGCGCGTGGCCAACGATGAGCCGGTGTCGCCGTCGTTCCTGTTCGCGCTGCTGCTGTGGCCGGCCTTCTGCCGCGCGCTGGCGACCCTGCAGAAGCAGGGCGTGCAGCTGGAAGAAGCGCAGCGCCGTGCCGCCGACCGGGTCACCCTGCACCAGTTGACCACCATCGCGCTGCCGCGCCGGTTCTCGCTGCCGATGCAGGAAATCTGGCTGTTGCAGGGGCGCTTCAGCTCGCGCCAGCGCAAGCGCGTCATCCGTACGCTGACCCACCCACGCTTCCGCGCGGCGTTCGACTTCCTCGCCCTGCGCCAGGTCGCGTCCAGCGAGCACCAGGCCGACGTCGAGTTCTGGCGTGAAGCCCAGCTGCAGTCCGGCCCCGAGCTGGATTCGACGCTGGATGCCGCGCAGGCCGAAGGTGAGCTGGACGAGAGCGGGGCACCGCGCAAGCGCCGCCGCCGCCGTCGTCGTCCCGGTGGCGCTGCAGGCGAGTAAGCCGTGACCCTGGCCTGTATTGGACTGGGCGCCAACCTCGGCGACGCCGCGCAGACCCTGCGCGCGGCATTCGAGGCCATGGCCGCGCTGCCGCTGACCACGCTGCGGGCGCGCTCGCAGCTCTACAGCACGCCGGCCTGGGGCAATGAAGACCAGCCGGCGTTCGTCAATGCCGCCGCGCTGTTGGATACCGGGCTGGAGCCGATCGTGCTGCTGGACGCCCTGCTGCGCATCGAGCGCGAGTTCGGCCGGGTTCGCGATGCGGCCGTGCACTGGGGCCCGCGCACGCTCGACCTGGACCTGTTGCTGTTTGGCGATGCGGTCATCGACCTGCCGCAGTTGAAGGTTCCGCACCCCTACCTGCACGAGCGTGCGTTCGCGCTGCTGCCGCTGGCAGAGATCGCCCCGGAGGCGGTGATACCGGGGCAGGGCCGCGTGCGGGATGCTGCGATGCGCATCGAGGCCTGCGGGATCGCGCCAATAGGAGGATAATGCGCGGCTTATCGCCACCGGTTATCAGCTCATGAGTACCCACGCAGACAGCAAGCCCTGGACCGTCCCCGCACTGGCCGAGGCCAAGCGCAACGGCCAGAAGCTGGTCATGCTGACCGCTTACGACGCCGGCTTCGCGCGGGCGTTCGATGCCAATGGCGTCGACCTGATCCTGATCGGCGATTCGCTGGGCATGGTGGTGCAGGGGCACGATTCGACCCTGCCGGTGACCACCGACGACATGGTGTACCACACCGCCTGCGTGGCCCGGGTGCTGACCCGCGCGCTGTTGATCGCCGATCTGCCGTTCGGCGCGGATGCCACGCCCGAACGTGCCTTCAAGGCCTCGCTGCGCCTGCTCCAGGCCGGCGCGGAGATGGTCAAGATCGAAGGCGCCGGCTTCAAGCTGGACGTCATCCGTTACCTGGTGGAGCGCGAAATCCCGGTCTGCTCGCACCTGGGCCTGACCCCGCAGTCGGTACTCCGCCTCGGCGGTTACCGGGTGCAGGGCAGGGGTGACGCCGCCCGCGAGCTGGTTGAAGACGCCAAGGCCGTGGTCGCGGCCGGTGCCAGCCTGATGGTGCTCGAGTGCGTGCCGACCCCGGTGGCCGCCGAGGTCACCGCTGCCGTGTCGGTGCCCACCATCGGCATCGGTGCCGGCCCGCAGTGCGACGGCCAGGTGCTGGTGCTGCACGATTTCCTTGGCCTGGACAGTGGCCACCGCCGTCCCAAGTTCGTCAAGGATTTCCTTGCCGAAGGCGGGTCGATCGCCGGCGCGGTCCGTGCCTATGCCGACGCAGTGCGCGACGGCTCCTTCCCCGACGCAGAACACGCCTACGCCTCATGATCGACACCGTCACCGAACTGTCCCGCCTGCGCACCGTCGTCAATGGCTGGAAGCGGGAGGGCCTGCGCGTCGCGCTGGTTCCCACCATGGGCAACCTGCACGCCGGCCACTACTCGCTGGTCACCCTGGCCCGGCAGTACGCCGACCGCGTGGTCTCCAGCGTGTTCGTCAACCCGACCCAGTTCGGCCCCAACGAAGACTTCACCCGCTACCCGCGCACCCCGGAAGCCGACACCACCGGGCTGGAGCAGGCCGGCTGCGATGTGCTGTGGTTGCCTACGGTCGAATCGATGTACCCGTTCGGGGTGGAGCTGGCGGCCAGCGTGAACGTGCCGGGCATTTCCAGCCTGCTCGAGGGTGCCCACCGCCCGGGCCATTTCGACGGCGTGTGCACCGTGGTCTCGCGCCTGTTCAACCAGGTCCAGCCGGACGTGGCCGCCTTCGGCAAGAAGGACTACCAGCAGCTGGCGGTGATCCGCCAGATGGTCGAGGACCTGGCCTTCCCGATCCAGATCGTGGGCGGCGACATCGTGCGTGAGGCCGACGGCCTGGCCATGAGTTCGCGCAACCAGTACCTCAATGGCGAGCATCGCCAGGTCTCCACGACCATCCACCAGGTGCTGCTGGGCATGCGCGAAGGCTTCATCGCCGGCAAGCCGCGCAGCCTGATCGAAGCCGAAGCCGCCGCCGCCCTGCAGGCCGCCGGCTTCCAGGTCGACTACGCGGTGGTGCGCAAGCCGGACCTGTCCGAGCCGGCCGACAGCGAAACCGGCAACCGCGTGGCCCTGATCGCCGCGCGCATCGGCAGCACCCGCCTGATCGACAACCTGGAGTTCTAAGCCGCCTGCTGTCCGGCGCGGCCCTGTAGAGCCACGCCCTGCGTGGCTGCCCCAGATTGCATGCAATCCCGTAGAGCCGGGCTCTGCCCGGCTGCCCATCGCGCTCAAATCCCCGACCCATCATCTGCCTGAACCGCTCACAGCGGGGCAGGGGCTGCTCCTGCCGCAGGGGTGGCGGGTGCTAGAATTTCGCTTTCCTTTGCCGTTGTCCCCGCTGCCATGCACCTGTCCCTGCTCAAGACCAAAATTCACCGCGCTACCGTTACTCATTCGGAACTGAACTACGAAGGTTCCATCGCCATCGATGACAACCTGCTGCTGGCCACGGGCATCCGTGAGTTCGAACAGGTGCATATCTGGGACGTCACCAACGGTGCGCGCTTCTCGACCTATGCCATCCGCGCCGAAGCGGGCAGCGGCGTGGTCTCGCTCAACGGCGGCGCCGCGCGCCACGTGCAGGTCGGCGACATCATCATCATCGCCGCCTTCGCCAGCATGAGCGAAGAAGCAGCTGACAGTTTCCGCCCGAAGTTGGTATATGTGGACGGCAACAACCAGATCTCCCACACCAACGACAGCATCCCGACCCAGGCCGCATGACACAGAACAACGGATTCGACCCGCTTCATTCCCATGCCCAGCGCCTGCGTGGCGCGAGCATCCCCGCACTGATCGCCGCCGAACCCGGTCGCGCACAATCGCTGGGGCTGCGGGTCGGTCCGTTGTATGCCAACTTCGCGCGGCAGAAGTACGACCGCGCGGCGCTGGATGCGCTGCTGCAACTGGCCGTCGAGCGTGATGTCGCCGGTGGCTTCCAGCGCCTGTTCCGCGGTGAGGTGGTCAACGTCACCGAAGGCCGCGCCGCCCTGCATACCGCCCTGCGTGGCGATGTCAGTGGTACGCCGGTGGCCGGTGAGGCCTTCGCCACCGCCGCGCAGGTACGCGTGCAGATGGGCGAGCTGATCGCCGTGCTGGGAAAGACCAACGTCACCGATATCGTCAGCGTCGGCATCGGCGGTTCGGACCTCGGTCCGCGCCTGGTCGCCGATGCGCTGCGCCCGGTCACCGGCGCGCGCTTCCGCGTGCATTTCGTCTCCAACGTGGACGGCGCGGCCATGCAGCGCACGTTGGCCATGCTGGACCCGGCCACCACCGCCGGCATCCTCATTTCCAAGACCTTCGGCACCCAGGAAACCCTGCTCAACGGGCAGATCCTGCATGACTGGCTGGGCGGCAGCGAGCGCCTGTATGCGGTCAGCGCCAACCCCGAGCGTGCCGCCAAGGCGTTTTCGATCGCCGCCGGCCGCGTGCTGCCGATGTGGGACTGGGTGGGCGGGCGCTATTCGCTGTGGTCGGCGGTGGGCTTCCCGATCGCGCTGGCGATCGGCTTCGAGCGTTTCGAACAGCTGCTGGCCGGTGCGGCCGAGATGGACGCGCATGCACTGAACGCGCCGCTGGCGCAGAACCTGCCGGTGCTGCATGCGCTGACCGACATCTGGAACCGCAACCTGCTCGGCCATGCCACGCACGCGGTGATGACCTACGACCAGCGGCTGGCGCTGCTGCCGGCCTACCTGCAGCAGCTGGTGATGGAAAGCCTGGGCAAGCGCGTGCAGCTCGACGGCAGCCCGGTGGGCAGCGACACCGTACCGGTGTGGTGGGGTGGGGCGGGTACCGACGTGCAGCACAGCTTCTTCCAGGCACTGCACCAGGGCACCAGCGTGATCCCGGCCGATTTCATCGGCTGCGTGCATAACGATGATCCGTACCAGATCAATCACCAGGCGCTGATGGCCAACCTGCTGGCGCAGACCGAGGCACTGGCCAACGGCCAGGGCAGCGACGATCCGCATCGTGAGTACCCGGGTGGTCGCCCGAGCACGCTGATCCTGCTGGACGCGCTGACCCCGCAAGCGCTGGGCGCGTTGATCGCGATGTACGAACACGCGGTGTATGTGCAGTCGCTGATCTGGAACATCAACGCCTTCGACCAGTTCGGCGTGGAGCTGGGCAAGCAACTGGCCAGCCAGCTGCTGCCGGCGCTGCAGGGTGAGGCGCATGGGATTACCGATCCGGTGACGCTGGAAATCCTCGAAAAGCTCCGCTGAAACCGTGGTAGCGCCGGCCGTTGGCCGGCCCAGGCGATCCGTGGTCCGGCCAACGGCCGGGGCTACCGCCCGTCGCGCGGATGAAACCCCGAGGTTTGCGGGTGGTTCACCACGGTAGCGCCGGCCGTTGGCCGGCCCAGGCGATCCGTGGTCCGGCCAACGGCCGGGGCTACCGCGCGTCGCACGGATGAAACCCCGGGGTTTGCGGGTGGTTCACCACGGTAGCGCCGGCCGTTGGCCGGCCCAGGCGGTCCATGGTCCGGCCAACGGCCGGGGCTACCGCCCCTCGCGCGACGGGTCGCGCTCGGGGCTGGGGCGTTTCGCCAACTTGCGCTGCAATGAACGCCGGTGCATGCCCAACAGCCGAGCGGCGGCTGACACATTCCCACCCGTCTCATGCATCGCCTGCTGGATGTGCTCCCACTGCAACCGGCTGATCGGGGTCATCGCGTCCGGTGGCTCCATCTCGCCATCGTCGGCCGGGCCGTCGTCTTCTTCGCCGAGCGCACGCAGGATCATCGGCACGGTGGCCGGCTTGGGCAGGTAATCATCGGCGCCCAGCTTGATCGCCTCCACTGCAGTGGCGATGCTCGCATAACCGGTTACCAGCAGGATGCGCATGTCCTCGCGCAGCGCCCGCAATGGTTGGATCAGCGCCAGCCCGGATTCCGAACCCAGCTTCAGGTCGATCAGCGCATACGCTGGCGGTTGCTGCCGGGCCAGCGCCAGGGCCGAGGCGATGTCGCTGGCGGTCACTGTCTCCAGGCCCTTGCGGGCCAGGCTGCGCTGCAGCGTGCGCAGGTAGAGTTCGTCGTCGTCGACCAGCAGGCCGTGGCCGGAAGCGGGCAGCGTGGGGGTGTTCATGGGGAAATCTCCGGTGCAGCCAAGGGCAGGCGGAAGCCAACGCGGGTACCGGCACCTTGGGCCGGGCGCATCCACAACTCGCCGTCCAGGCGCTCGATGGTGGCATGGGACAGGGCCAGGCCCACGCCCATGCCCTGGGTCTTGCCGCTGTTGAACAGGGTGCCGGGCAGCACCGCATCGCGCGCGTCGAACCCGCGTCCGTAATCGCGTACTTCGCCGATCAGGTCGTGGCCTTCGATGCGCAGGGTCAGGTCCACCTGCGGTCGTTCGGCCTGCTCGCCGGCGTCGGCCGCGTTGTTGAGCAGCACCATCAGCAGGTGGCCGATGCCCGGGTCCAGCGGCAGCTGCAGCGGGGCATCGTCGTTGCGCTTGAGGGTGATGGTCGGGCGCACCAGCCGCCACTGCTCCAGCACCTGCGGCAACGTCACCGGCTCATTGCCGCGGGCCTGGCCGGCAGCCGGCCGGGCCAGTGCCAGCACGCGTTCGCGGCACTGCACGAGCAGCTCGCGCAGCGTGTCCACGTCGTCGCGTACTTCCGGGTTGTCGGTCTGGTCGGCAATGTCGTCGGCCAGCAGGGTCATGGTCGCCAGCGGGGTGTTCAGTTCATGCGCCACCGACGCGGCGTGGGTGGCCAGCGCCACGATGCCTTCGTTGCGCGCGAAGCGCTCGCGCAGCAGGGCCAGTTCGTGTTCGCGCCGACGCAGCGCCATCGCCAGCCGGGTGGCGAACGCCAGCACCACCGCCGCCGACAGCAGGAAGTTGGCCACCACGCCCCATTGGTGCAGGTCCATCGCGGTGAAGTAGCCATGCGGCAGTGGCTTGCCGAAGATGCCGCTGACCGCATAGCCGATCAGGCAGGCCGCAGCCACCGCCAGGGTCCAGCGCACCGGCAGGGCCAGCGCGGCCAGTGCGATCAGGATCAGGAACAGCGAGCCGAACGGGTTGCCGACCCCACCGCTCCAGCCGACCATCCAGGTCAGCACCGCCACATCCACCAGAATGTGGCAGAACGCGGTCAGTGGCGCGGTATCGGCGTCGAGCACGCGCAGCTGCGCGTACAGGTTGAACAGGATCAGTACCAGCACCCCGGACCACAGCGGTAGTTGCGGCAGTTCCAGGCCCAGCACCCAGCTGGCCACCAGGATGGTTGCGGCCTGGCCGGCCACGGCCAGCCAGCGCAGGCTGCACAGGGTGCGTAGGAAGGGGGCGTCGGTACCGGTCATCGGCTGCCATCGTATGCGCTTGCGCGGCTGGCTGCCTGCGACAATAGGCCGCATCGGGCGGGCGCGGGCGGAAGACGTTAGGAACGGCGTTGCCGTTCCTTGCGGTACCTACCCGCGCGCGCCGGTGCCCGGCGCGCGCTAAAATGGGGAATGCACGACGCCGTCAGCCAACCGACCCAACCGTCCGACACTACCGTGTGGGCCCGCCGCCAGACCCAGGCCGTCCGCATCGGCGGCGTGGTCGTGGGTGGGGGCCAGCCCGTGGTGGTCCAGTCGATGACCAACACCGACACCGCCGACGTGGCCTCCAGCGTCAAGCAGGTGGCCGAGCTGTGGCGGGCCGGCTCGGAAATGGTGCGCCTGACCGTGAACAATCCCGAATCGGCCGCGGCCATTCCACGCATCGTGGAAAAGCTGCGGATGATGGGGGTCGAGGTCCCGCTGATCGGCGACTTCCATTACAACGGCCACCAGCTGCTGACCCAGGAACCGGCCTGCGCCGAAGCATTGGCCAAGTACCGGATCAACCCGGGCAACGTCGGCTTCGGCAAGAAAAAGGACACCCAGTTCGCGCAGCTGATCGAGTTCGCGATCCGCTATGACAAGCCGGTGCGCATCGGCGCCAACTGGGGCTCGCTGGACCAGTCGCTGGCGGCCCGCCTGATGGACGAAAACAGCCAGCGCGCCCAGCCCTGGGACGCAGGCAGGGTGCTGCGCGAAGCGCTGATCCGCTCCGCATTGGATTCGGCGCATACCGCCGTCGAACTGGGCCTGCCGCGCGACCGCATCGTGCTGTCGGCCAAGGTCAGCGGCGTGCAGGAACTGATCGCGGTGTACCGCGACCTGGCCCAGCGTTCGGACTTCGCCCTGCACCTGGGCCTGACCGAAGCGGGCATCGGCAGCAAGGGCATCGTCGCCTCTTCGGCGGCACTGGCCGTGCTGCTGCAGGAAGGGATCGGCGACACCATCCGCATTTCGCTGACGCCCGAACCCGGCCAGTCGCGTACGCAGGAGGTGATCGTCGCCCAGGAACTGCTGCAGACCACCGGCCAGCGCGCCTTCACCCCGCTGGTCACAGCCTGCCCGGGCTGCGGCCGCACCACCTCCGAGTTCTTCCAGGAACTGGCCAAGGTCGTGCAGAACCATGTGCGCGGCAAAATGCCGGAATGGAAAGTGAGCCATCCCGGCGCGGAGAACATGACCCTGGCCGTGATGGGCTGCATCGTCAACGGCCCGGGCGAATCGCGCCACGCCAACATCGGTATTTCGCTGCCCGGTACCGGTGAAACGCCGGCCGCGCCGGTGTTTGTCGATGGCGAAAAGACGGTAACGCTGCGCGGCGACAACATCGCCCAGGAGTTCGTGGCGCTGATCGACGATTACGTCGAACGCAAGTATGTCCGAAGCATCGGATAAGCCAACGGTGTTGGCGGGGCCGGAACCGGCCGCCGGCTTCCGCCACTGGATGGCGCGAAACTCCTGGCGTTTCGTGCTGCTGTTTGCCGGCGTGCTGCTGCCCCTGGCCGGTTTCGTGGCCCTGGCCGACGAAGTACATGAGTTGGAGGCGTTCTACTTCGACGCCCCGCTGCTGTGGAAGATGCACGACGCGGCCCGGCCCAGCCTGGATGCGGCATTCGTGTTCATTTCCCGTATCGGCTACCAATGGGGCGTGATCCCGGCCGACATCCTGATCGTGGCCTTGCTGCTGTTGCGCCAGCGCTGGCGCGAAGCCAGCTTCGCCGCGCTCAGCTTCGCCGGCTCGGCCCTGCTCAACATCGGCAGCAAGCAGGTCTTCCAGCGCGACCGGCCGAGCCTGTGGGAATCGATCGCTCCGGAAAGCACCTACAGCTTTCCCAGTGGCCACGCCATGGGCTCGATGACCCTGGCCGCGGTGCTGGTGCTGCTGGCCTGGAATACCCGCTGGCGCTGGCCGGCCGTGGCATTTGGCGTGCTGTTCGCCGGCTCGGTCAGCCTCTCGCGCGTCTACCTGGGCGTCCATTACCCCTCCGACATCCTGGCCGGATGGTGTGCCGCACTGGTTTGGGTGGTAGGGTGCTTCCTGGTGATGTTCCGCCGCCGCCGCCCGTGGCGGCGTACCGACCAATGGTCGGTACCTGCCGGTCGCGGGGAGCGGGCCGGATGCGGCAGGGGTTTCCGCGGACCGTGATAGGTCCAATAAACCGGTACGGCCTGGGGCGATAGGCATAGGGCAGGGGTAGTCCGGCACGGATGTGACGCGGGCATCAGAACGCGCTGATGGGGAACACGCTTCCTTGTTATCGCTTGACCCTGTCGCTAGGCTGGCCCCGGTTTGCAGCGTTTGGACGAGGGTGCGTGGGATGACGATTCGAGTGTTTCTGGTGGACGACCACGCGCTGGTGCGAACCGGCATGAAGATGATCCTGTCCAACGAGACGGACATCGAAGTGGTGGGTGAGGCCGAATCCGGCGAAGACGCGTTGCCTGCGATCCGCCAGCTGCGCCCCGACGTGGTGCTGTGCGACCTGCACCTGCCGGGCGTGAGTGGAATGGAAGTCACCGAACGCGTGGTCCGTGGCGACCATGGCACCCGCGTGGTGATCGTGTCCGTGCTTGAAGACGGCCCGATGCCCAAGCGCCTGCTCGAAGCCGGCGCCTCCGGCTACATCGGCAAGGCCTGCGACGCCCAGGAACTGCTGCGCGCCGTGCGCGACGCGGCGCTCGGCCGGCGTTATCTGGGCAACAGCATCGCCCAGAACCTGGCCCTGTCCAACGTGGAAGGCAGCCAGTCCCCGTTCGACAGCCTGTCCCCGCGGGAGCTGGAAGTGGCGTTGTTGTTGACCCAAGGGTTGCGCCAGGAAGACATTGCCAAGCGCTTGAGCCTGAGCGCCAAGACCGTCAATACCCACAAGGCGCGGTTGTTCGAGAAGATGGGTATCCACGACAACATCGCCTTGGCGCGCATGGCCAGCCAGTATGGGTTGGTGGATCCCGCAAGGCCGATGTAACGCAGGTCGCAATCAAAAAAAATGCCCGGAAATCCGGGCATTTTTTTCGACACCGCATCCGTAGAGCCACGCCCTGCGTGGCTGCGCAATCTCTGCAACCTCAGCGCGACCGAACACGCGCGACAATCTTCGCCGCCTGCGCCGCGCTCTCGCGCACTTTGTCCCAGTCGCCGTTGTCGATCCAGTTGCCCGGGACCATCCACGAACCGCCGATGCAGACCACGTTCTTCTGCTCCAGGTACTCGGCCGCCGTCGTTTCCGTGATGCCGCCGGTCGGGCACAGCTTCAGGTCCGGGATTGGACCGGCCAGGCCCTTGATCATCGCCAGGCCACCGACCGCCGATGCCGGGAACAGCTTGCACACCCGGAAGCCGCGCGCATACAGCGCCAGCATCTCGGTCGGTGTCGCCGCGCCCGGTACCACCGGCAGCGGTGCCGCCGCCAGCGCATCGGCCATGTGCGCCGGCGTCCCCGGCGTTACCAGGAAATCCGCGCCCGCATCGATCGACTGCTGCATCTGCGCCACCGTCAGCACCGTGCCCGCGCCCACCACCACATCCGGCAGCTCGCGTTTGAGCATCGCCAACGCTTCCATCGCCACCGGCGTACGCAGGGTCAGTTCGATGGCCGGCAGGCCACCTTCCAACAGTGCCGCACTGACCGCGCGTGCCTGGTCCAGCGTATGCACGGTGACCACCGGCAAGATGCCCGCGGCAAGCAACAGGGTTTCAGCGCGTTTCTGGTGTACAGCAATGGTCATGAAAATTTCTTCCTGTTGATCGGGAACACTGGTTGACCAAGGGTCCCGAGGGTCGGCCAACGGCCGACGCTACCGATTCGCCGACGCCAAAGAGGCACCGGAATGTGGGGTGAGGCCCCCGCCGTCGCCTCACATCAGGCGACACCTACCGCCGCTTCTGCCGTTCGCATCCGGCCATCCGTGGAGCCGGGCAGAGCCCGGCTCTACCGCGTCAGGCGTCCTTTGCTTCATGCGGAGCAAGCGCAGCAGCAGCGTCATGCCCCAGTTCGTACTCCGCGTCGTAATTCCAGATATCGCCGTCGGCAGCCGCCGGCCCGCAGGAAATCGAGATCGCCCCCTGGTCGGCCGGACCCACCAGACGGCGGTTCATCGCGAACAGGTTGCGGCCCAGGTCGTGCGCTGCCGGTGCCGTGTTCGGCGCCTGCTCGCGCGCTGCCCATTCGGCCGCGTCCACCAGCACTTCCAGCGTGCCCGCTTCACCGTCCAAACGGATGATGTCGCCCTCGCGTACCCGCCCGAGCGGACCACCGCGCGACGCTTCCGGCGTCATGTGGATCGCCGCCGGGAACTTGCCCGACGCGCCCGATAGACGGCCGTCCGTCACCAGTGCCACCCGCCGGCCCTGGTTCTGCAGCAGCCCCAGCAACGGCGCCAGCGAATGCAGTTCCGGCATTCCGTTCGCACGCGGCCCCTGGTAACGCACCACCGCCACGAAATCCTGCGGCAGCAGGCCCGCCGCGTGCAGCTTGTTCAACACCTGCGGCGCATCCACCACCACCGCCGGCGCCTCGATCGACCGGTACTGCGGCTTCACCGCCGACAGCTTGATCAGCGAACGGCCCAGGTTGCCGCGCAGCAGCCGCAGCCCGCCTTGTGCCTCGAACGGCTCGGCCACCCCGCGCACCACCTCACGGTCCGCGCTTTCCGCAATGCCATCGACCCAGGTCAGCGCACCTTCGCGCAGCGCCGGATCCTGCGTGTACTGGCGCATGCCACCTTCGGCCACCGTCACCAGGTCCCCGTGCATCAGCCCCGCGTCCATCAGCTCACGGAACACGAATGCCGTACCACCGGCCGCCGCGAAACGGTTCACGTCCGCCTCGCCGTTCGGGTACACCCGCGCCAGCAGCGGCACCAACTGCGACAGCTGGTCCATGTCATCCCACGTCAACACGATGCCCGCCGCCCGCGCCACCGCGATCCAGTGGATCGTGTGGTTGGTCGAACCGCCCGTGGCCATCAGCGTGACCACCGCATTGACGATCGCGCGCTCATCGATCAAACGACCCAGCGGCCGGAAATCGTCGCCCAGCGCCGTGATCTCCAGCGCACGTACCGCCGCATGGCGGGTCAGCGCATCACGCAGTGGCGTCTCTGGATTGACGAACGACGCGCCCGGCAACTGCACGCCCATCGCCTCCAGCAGGGTCTGGTTGGAATTGGCCGTGCCGTAGAACGTGCACGTGCCCACCCCATGGTATGACGCCGCTTCCGCCTCCAGCAGCTCCTCGCGCGTGGCCAGGCCGGCCGCATAGCGCTCGCGCACCTCGGCCTTCTGCTTGTTCGGAATGCCCGGCGTCATCGGCCCTGCCGGCAGGAAAATCGCCGGCAGGTGGCCGAACGCCAGCGCGCCGATCAGCAGGCCCGGCACGATCTTGTCGCACACGCCCAGGTAGACCGTGCTGTCGAACATGTCATGGCTCAGGCCGATCGCGGTCGATTGCGCGATCACATCGCGCGAGAACAGCGACAGCTCCATGCCGCCGCGGCCCTGCGTGACCCCGTCGCACATCGCCGGCACACCGCCGGCGACCTGCGCGGTCGCACCGAGCGAACGCGCGGTTTCGCGCAGGATCTCCGGGTAGTGCTCGAACGGCTGGTGCGCCGACAGCATGTCGTTGTAGGCAGTGACGATGCCGAGGTTCGGCGTCACGCCGCCGCGCAGGCGACTCTTGTCGGTCGGGCCGCAGGCCGCGAAGCCGTGGGCGAGGTTGCCGCAGCTCAGGCGCGAACGGAACGGGCCGTCGCGCAGCGAGGCGTCGATGCCGGCCAGGTACGCGGCGCGCGAGGCGGCGCTGCGCTGGACGATGCGCTCGGTGATGGCATGGAGTTTTGGATGCAGGCTCATTGGCTACCGGCTATGGGAGGGCGAACGGGACGACAGGCACATGCAATCAATCGCACCAGTGGATGCGCAGCGTGGGGCCATCGATGTCGATCGCGTTCAGGATGGGGTACAGCTGCGCGTTGTTGCTTTCCAGTGCCTGCTTCAGCACTTCCAGTTTCTGCTTGCCGCGCAGCAGCAGCAGGCGCTGGCGGCAGCGGCGCAGACCGTGCGGGGTGAGCGTGATGCGCAGCGGCCACTGGTTCGAACCCGGGCAGCCGGTGGCATCCAGCGCCGCGTAGGGCAGGGTGCTTTCCAGCGCCCGCGCCAGGTCGCGCGAGCCCGGGAACAGTGAAGCGGTGTGGCCGTCGTTGCCCATGCCCAGCACCGCCAGGCTCGGCGGCTGGCTGTACTGGGCCTGCAGGTTGGCGTCGTGCACGCATTCGGGCAGCGGCTTGCCGACCCGCACCAGCGGGTCGAAGTGCGCGCCCTCGGCGCGGTTGAGCAGGCTCTGGCGAACCAGCCAGGCATTGCTGTCCCGATCCTGCGGCGACAGCCAGCGCTCATCGACCAGGCTGACTTCCACCCGGTCCCACTGTACGTCCAGTTCGGCCAGTGCCTGGTACACCGGCGCCGGCGTGGTGCCGCCGGAGAGCAGCATGCGTGCGCGGCCTTCGGCGGCGATGTCGTGGTTGAGGATCTGCGCCATTTCGGCCGCGATCGTTTCGATCCACGCATCGGCATCGGAGTGCCGGACAAGGGTGAAGCGGTCGGAGTGGTCAAGCAGGTTCATGCAGCGCCTCCTGGCAGGTCGCGTTCGAGGTCGGCGGCATATCCCGCTGCGCCCAGCAGGCCCGCGTGCGGATGCATGACCGCCAGCGACGGCACCCGGGCCATGATCGAAGAGAACCGACCCTTGTGTTCGAAGCGCTGGCGGAAACCGGAATGCTGCAGCGAATCGAGCATCTTGGGCACCAGCCCGCCGGTCAGGAACACGCCGTCCCAGGCACCCTGGATCAGCACCAGGTCGCCAGCGATCGCGCCGAAGACCGCGCAGAACAGATCCACCGTGCGCATCGCCTGCGGGTCGCCGTGCAAGGCACGCGCGGTGACGTCCACCGGCTGCAGCTGGCCCGGATCGACGTCGGCCATCTCGCACACCGCGCGATGGATGTTGACCAGGCCCGGGCCGCAGATCAGGCGTTCGTTGGACACCCGTCCGAACTGCTCGGACAGGATTTCCAGGATGCGGATCTCCTCCGGCGTGCCGGGCGGGAAGCTGACGTGGCCGCCCTCGGTTTCCAGCGGATAGCAGCGGCCATGGCGCAGGATCAGCCCACCCACGCCCAGCCCGGTGCCCGGGCCGATCACCGCGTAGTTGCGCGGCTGTCCGGGCTGACCCGGCACCCACGTCGCACCGCCGACCTGGACCACGTCCTGCGGCTGCAGCAGCGAAATCGCCATCGCCTGCGCGGCGAAGTCGTTGATCAGGTGCAGGTCGTCGAAGCCGAGCATGTGCGCGGTGCGCATGCGCGAGATCACCCACGGATGGTTGGTGATGCGTGCCTCGTCACCATCCACGCGGCCGGCCACGGCGAACACGCCGCGGCGCGCTTCGGCGCCGATCTGCTCCAGGTAATGCCGTGCGGCATCGCCCAGTGAGGGGAAATCGGCCACCACGAACTCGCGGATGCTGTCCTTGAGCAGCGGCGCGGCCAGGCTGGTGTCGGCCAGCGCGAAGCGGGCGTTGGTGCCGCCGATGTCGGCCACCAGCGCCGGTTGGGTCGACACCGTCATGCGCGATCCTTGCGGTTGGCCTCGGCATCCACGTCGGCAGGCAGGAAGCCCAACGCCTGTTCGGGACCCCATTCGCCAGCCGGGTAGGGCTGCAGCGGCAGCTGGGCTTCCTTCCAGGCATCGCTGACGCTGTCGATCCAGGCCCACGCGGCGCGCACTTCATCATCGCGCACGAACAGCGCATGGTTGCCATTGAACGCATCCAGGAACAGGCGCTCATAGGCGATACGACGGTGCAGGCCGGTCGGCACCGACAGTTCCAGTTCCAGCGGATGCAGCTCCAGCGCACCCCACTCCGGACCCGCCAGGCTGCTCATCAGGCCCAGCTCGATGTTTTCCTGCGGCTGCAGCTGGAAGGTGATGCGGTTGGGCGTGGCGTTGCCGCGGTCGGGGCGCTCGAACAGCCAATGCGTGACCGGCTTGAGCGTGACCACCACGCGGGTGGTGCGCTCGGCCAGGCGCTTGCCGGTGACCAGGTGGAACGGAACGCCGGACCAGCGCCAGTTGTCGATATGCGCGGTGACACCGGCGAAGGTTTCCACGTCGCTGCCTTCCGGCGGCTGGTAGGCCTGCGCGGGCTGGCCGTGGATGGTGCCGGCGGTGTAGCGGCCGCGCACGCTGTCGCGCGCGGCATGCTTCGCGTCCAGCGGACGCAGTGCACGCAGCACCTTGACCTTCTCATCGCGGATGCGGTCGGCTTCCAGCGATGCCGGCGGCTCCATCGCCACCAGGCACAGCAGCTGCAGGATGTGGCTCTGGACCATGTCGCGCAGCGCGCCTGAACGCGCGTAGTAGGCATCGCGGCCATCCACGCCTTCGCTTTCGGCGACCAGGATGTGCACCGATTCGATGTAGTTGCGGTTCCACACCGCCTCGAGCAGCGTGTTGCCGAACCGCAGTGCGATCAGGTTCTGCACCGCCGCCTTGCCCAGGTAGTGGTCAAGGCGGAACACACGGTCTTCGTCGATCCACTGGCCGATGGTGGTCAGGATCTGTTCGGCGCTGGCGCTGTCGCTGCCGATCGGCTTTTCCAGCATCAGGCGCGCCGGTGCTGCCAGCGCGCCACCCAGGGCCAGGCCCTCGCAGGTCGAGATGTACAGGCCCGGCGGAATGGCCAGGTAGCTCACGCAGTTGCGGTGGACCAGGTCGCGCACCGAGTCGGCCACCGAGTCGGGATCGCGTAGATCCACCGAGCGGTAATCGATGCGATCAAGCAGCGACTGGATGTCTTCCAGGCTGGCCGCCGGCATCGCCTGCTGCAGCCGTGGGCGCAGGATCTGGCGGAATGCGTCGGTGTCATGTGGGGACAGCGCCAGTGCGCGGACCTTGAAGTCTTCCGGCAGCAGGCCATCGCCCAGCAGGCGCAGCAACGAAGGGAACAGGTAGCGCTGGGCGAGATCGCCGGTGGCGCCAAACAGGAAGAGGGTATCGTGCATCGCTCGAGTTTCAGATCCGGGTGACATCGTTGTCAATCGCTTCTCGTCTATGTTCTCGGGGGTCCAGCTGGCCGCGGTGTCCGGTAGTTGCAGCTGCAACATGAACAGGTGCGGGCCTGCCCATCATGGGGCATGTCACGGGCCGATCGGGAGAATCTGCTTCCCTGAAGGCGACGCGGTCATGACCGATCATGGGATAGTGCCACGTGAAAACGTTTACATGGCAGAATGCGCAGACTGTATTCGATTGCAGTGGTCGCCGTCATGCGGCACCACGCCATCGACCTGCCATCGGGAGGGCCGAAGGCAGTTCCGCATCAACAGCCCGGCAGCGGGCGGACTGGAATGGGTGATATGGCAAAAGTGCAGTTGCAGGGCGTGCGCAAGGTCTACGACAACGGCCAGGTGGCCGTCCACGGCGCGACCTTCGAAGTGGCTGACGGGGAATTGATGGTCCTGGTGGGACCCTCGGGGTGTGGCAAGTCGACCCTGCTGCGCATGGTGGCCGGCCTTGAGGAGATCAGCGCTGGCACGCTGAGCATCGGCGACCGCGTGGTCAACGATGTGGCGCCCAAGGATCGCGACATCGCCATGGTGTTCCAGAGCTATGCGCTGTACCCGCATATGACCGTGGCCGAAAACCTCGCCTTCGGCCTGAAGCTGCGTGGCCACGACAAGGCGACGATTGCCCGGCGGGTCAACGAGGCGGCGCAGACGCTGGGCCTGACCGACATGCTGGACAAGCTGCCCAAGGCGATGTCCGGCGGCCAGCGCCAGCGCGTGGCGCTGGGCCGTGCGCTGGTGCGCGAACCGGCGGTGTTCCTGTTGGATGAGCCGCTGTCGAACCTGGATGCCAAGCTGCGCCACAGCGTGCGCACCGAAATCGCGCAGCTGCACCGCAAGCTGGGCACGACGATGATCTACGTGACCCATGACCAGGTCGAAGCGATGACCCTGGGGCAGCGCATCGTGGTGCTCAAGGATGGGGTGATCCAGCAGATCGACACGCCGATGGCGCTGTACGACCGCCCGGCCAACCTGTTCGTGGCCGGCTTCCTCGGCAGCCCCGCGATGAACGTGCTGCGCGGCACCCTGGAACGCGGCGATGGCGGGCTGCTGGTCCGCAATGCCGCGCTGCACGCGCCGCTGGGCGAGGCGACGGTTGATCCGGCCTGGATCGGCCGCAGCCTGGCCGTCGGCGTACGCCCGGAGCATCTGCAGCCGGCGGCGCCGGGCGATGCCACCGCGTTCGAGTCGACCATTGATGGCATCGAACCGGTCGGCAACGAGATCTTCGTCAACATGACCCACGGCGACCAGGCCCTGGTGATGCGCGTGGCACCGCAGGCATTGCCGGCGGTGGGTGGCACGATCCGCGTGGCGATCCAGCCGCAGGGGTTGCATTTCTTTGATGCGGAGAGTGGGGAACGGTTGAATCACGACGTTTGACGGGACGGGTCACGACCTGCGGTTGTGACCTGCGGCTTCGTTCGGCATGGCGTTGACACGCCATCTCCGTTCGGCATGGTGTTGACACGCATGGCGGTTCGTCCTCTTCGTTCGGCATGGCGTTGACACGCATGGCGTGTCACTACGACCCTTGGTCGAGCGGTTTTGGGGTCGAACGGACAATTTTGGCTGGGGCGTAGGGACACGCCATGCGTGTCCTGCGGGGGCCGTCAGCGGGCGAGGCCTTCCAGCAACGGTACCGGGTGGGCTTCCATGCTGTTCACGCTCAACGCGCCTTCGGGCATTTCCAGTGGCAACACCGCCAAGGCCAGGTCGCCAGCGACGCTGGCGACGGTACCGATGTCGGCGCCGTTCTGCTGCACCTTGGCGCCGCTCTCGACGCCGTCGGCTACGCGCAGCAGCTGCAACGCACGCTTGGCCTTGCCCAGGAAATGGGTGCGCGCCACGATTTCCTGGCCGGGGTAGCAGCCCTTCTTCACGCTGTAACCGTTCAACCGGTCCAGGCCGAGCTGCTGCGGGGTCCACTGTTCGCGCTGGTCGGCCGCCAGGCGCGGCACGCCATAGCGCAGGTCCGACTGGCGCCAGGCCAGTTCAAACGCGGAATCCGTCGCGGTACTGTCCGCGGGCATGGGTGCGATCTTCAGGGTGCGCGGCAATGCATCGCTGCCCACGTCCAGCTCCAATGCATCGCCTTCCAGCGCAATGGCGGCGCCGGAAGCCGCTTCCGGCGCGGTGAAGCTGCCGGCCACGACCAGGTCGGTGCGCACCTCGAGCGTGACCTTGCGGCGGAACACAAACCGCTGTAACTGCGACGCAATCGCATCGGCATCGCCGTCCGCCAGCACCAGCAGCACGTGCTCCTGGTCCACCCGCAACAGCTGAAACACAGCCAGCGTGCGGCCCTTGGCGTTCAGCCATGCACTCCACTGCCAGTGCCGCAGGGGCAGGGCAGTGACGTCGCTGGAGAATTGGGCATGGGCGAACACCGCCGCTTCCGGGCCGCGCAGACTGAGCAGCGCGTGACCTGCAAGGCGCGGAAAACCGATGAAATCGAGGGCGAGGTTGTCAGGCACGTGAACGGGGTCTAAAATTTGTGCGTTGCGAGACCACCCATGATAGGCCAAACAACCCCCACTCCAGATTCCGAACCTGAAGCCCCGCTGGTACCGGAGGAGCAGCCGCTCGCCGATACGCCGGTGGTGCCTGTGGAAATCGGTGGCCGCGGCGGACTTGATCCGGTGCGGTACGGAGATTGGGAGAAAAACGGACGCTGCATCGATTTCTGATCAGCATTGAGCCAACGCGGCATTGTGCCGCCCAGCCGAGACAACGAGCCCAGCGAATGGCCGCCAGAGAACGTCCCCTTTCCCCGCACCTTCAGGTGTATCGCTGGCAGATCCAGATGGCCACCTCGATCCTGCATCGAGCGACCGGCATCTTTCTGTCTGTTGGAGCCCTGATCATCGCCGGCGGCCTGCTGGCCCTGATGATGGGTCCTGAATCCTGGAACTGCTTCGCCGGCCACGCCGGCAGCTGGTATGGAAAGCTGTTCCTGTTCGCATGGACGTGGTCGTTTGCCTACCACTTCTGCAACGGCATCCGCCACATCGTGCAGGACTTCGCCATCGGCTTCAGCATTCCCGCCTTCGTGCGCAGCAGCTGGCTGTCGGTCATCGCCAGCCTGGTGATCACTGCGCTGGTCTGGGCCTATGTGTTCCTGGGAGCCGCCGCATGAGCAAGTTCCGTACCCCGCTGAAGAACGTGCGTGGCCTGGGCGCGGCCAAGACCGGCACCGAGCACTTCGTGCTGCAGCGCCTGACCGCCACCGCCCTGATCCCGCTGACCCTCTGGTTCCTGGTGTTCGTGCTGAGCCTGATCAACGCCGATTACGTGACCGCCGCCGACGCTGTGTCCAAGCCGTGGAACGCGGTGCTGCTGGTGGGCTTCCTGGTCGCCATGTTCTGGCACGCCCAGATCGGCCTGCAGGTCGTGCTGGAAGACTACATCCATAATTCGTTGCTGGCCCTGGCGCTGCAGACCACGGTGAAGTTCATTGCCGTGCTGGGCGCGATCGTCAGTGTTTTTGCGGTCGCCCGCATTGCGCTCGGCGTTGCCTGAGTCCAGGCACCAAAACAGGAATCCAGAGTAGATGTCCGCTTACAAGATTACGGAACACAAGTACGACATGGTCGTGGTGGGCGCCGGCGGTGCCGGCCTGCGTGCCACGTTCGGTCTTGCCGCCAAGGGCCTGCAGACCGTCTGCCTGACCAAGGTTTTCCCGACCCGTTCGCACACCGTGGCCGCGCAGGGCGGTATTTCCGCCGCGCTGGGCAACATGGGCGAGGACGACTGGCGTTACCACTTCTACGACACCATCAAGGGCTCGGACTGGCTGGGCGACCAGGACGCCATCGAGTACATGTGCCGTGAGGCCATTCCGGCCATCATCGAACTGGAGCACTACGGCGTTCCGTTCAGCCGTACCGAAGAGGGCAAGATCTACCAGCGCCCGTTCGGTGGCATGACCACCAAGTACGGCGAAGGCCCGGCGGCGCAGCGCACCTGTGCGGCGGCCGACCGTACCGGCCACGCCATGCTGCACACGCTGTACCAGCAGTCGCTGGCCCACAACGCGCGCTTCATGATCGAGTACTTCGCACTCGACCTGATCTTCGACGAGGAAGGCGTCTGCCGCGGCGTGCTCGCGCTGGACATGTCCGACGGCTCGCTGCACCTGTTCCGCGCCCAGGGCGTGGTGCTGGCCACCGGCGGCTACGGTCGTGCCTACTTCAGCGCCACCTCGGCGCACACCTGCACCGGCGACGGTGGCGGCCTGGCCATGCGTGCCGGCATCGCCATGCAGGACATGGAGTTCGTGCAGTTCCACCCGACCGGCATCTACGGCGCCGGCTGCCTGATCACCGAGGGTGTCCGCGGTGAAGGCGGAATCCTGCGCAACAGCAATGGCGAGCGCTTCATGGAGCGCTACGCACCGCACTACAAGGACCTGGCCTCGCGCGACGTGGTGGCCCGTTCGATGACCATCGAGATCCGCGAAGGCCGCGGCGTCGGCGAGCACAAGGACCATATCCTGCTCGACCTGACCCACCTTGGCCCGGGCGTGATCGACGAGAAGCTGCCGGGCATCGCGGAAAGCGCCCGCATCTTCGCCGGCGTCGACGTGCATACCCAGCCGATCCCGGTCATCCCGACCGTGCACTACAACATGGGCGGCATCCCGACCAACTTCCACGGTGAAGTGGTGCGCAAGGTCGGCGACAACCCCGATGCCGTGGTGCCGGGCCTGTACGCCATCGGCGAAGCCGCCTGCGTGTCGGTGCACGGTGCCAACCGCCTGGGCTCCAACTCGCTGCTGGACCTGGTGGTGTTCGGCCGTGCGGTGGCCAACCGCTGCGCCGAGACCATCAAGCCGGGCGCGGCGCACAAGCCGCTGGCCGCCGACGCCTGCGACAAGGCGCTGGGCCTGCTGGACAAACTGCGTTACGCCAACGGCGACACCCCGACCTCGGTCATCCGCGACCGCATGCAGCGCACCATGCAGGCCGATGCGGCGGTGTTCCGTACCAGCGAAACGCTGAAGGACGGCTGCGCGAAGATGGCGCAGGTGTTCGATTCGTTCCAGGACGTGAAGGTCACCGACCGTTCGCTGGTCTGGAACTCGGACCTGATCGAAACCTACGAGCTGAACAACCTGCTGCTCAACGCGGTGGCGACGATCAACTCGGCCGAACAGCGCAAGGAAAGCCGCGGTGCGCACGCACACGAGGACTTCCCGGATCGCGACGACGTCAACTGGCACAAGCACACGCTGGTCAATGTCGACGACAACGGCAAGTGCAGCTTCGACTACCGCCCGGTGCACATGTACACGCTGACCGACGAGGTTGCCGTGGTGCCGCCGAAGCCGCGCGTGTACTGATCGCGACCCCCACCATGCAATCCGCGCCCTGAGGGCGCGGGCCGCCTGAGCCAACGAGAGCAGCCATGGCCGAGTTTTCCCTGCCAAAGAATTCCAAGATCACCAAGGGCAAGCACTTCCCCGCCGCCGCGGGTGGGAAGAACCTGCGTACTTTCAAGGTCTACCGCTGGAGTCCCGACGACGACAGCAACCCGCGTACCGATACCTACGAGATCGATCTCGACGCCTGCGGCCCGATGGTCCTGGACGCGCTGATCAAGATCAAGAACGAGATCGACCCGTCGCTGACCTTCCGCCGTTCGTGCCGCGAGGGCATCTGCGGTTCGTGCGCGATGAACATCGACGGCACCAACACGCTGGCCTGCACCCGCGCCATTGCCGACTGCGGCAAGGCCGAAGTGCCGATCTACCCGCTGCCGCACATGAGCGTGGTCAAGGACCTGGTGCCGGACCTGACCCACTTCTATGCGCAGTACGCGTCGATCAAGCCGTGGATCCGCACCCAGACGCCGCCGCCGCCGGACCGTGAGCGCCTGCAGTCACCGGAAGACCGCAAGAAGCTCGATGGCCTGTACGAGTGCATCCTGTGCGCCTGCTGCTCGACCAGCTGCCCGAGCTACTGGTGGAACGGCGAGCGTTACCTTGGCCCGGCGATCCTGCTGCAGGCCTACCGCTGGATCGTCGACTCGCGCGACGAAGACACCGGTGCGCGCCTGGACGACCTGGAAGACCCGTTCAAGCTGTACCGCTGCCACACCATCATGAACTGCGCCCGGACCTGCCCGAAGGGCCTGAACCCGGCATTGGCGATCGCCGAGATCAAGAAGCTCATGATGGCGCGCCGCGCCTGATCGTAGAGCCACGCCCTGCGTGGCTGCCAAGGCATGACGGCGAAGCCGCGCCCCCTTGACATAGGGGGCGCCTTTGTTTTCAGCGCGTCGCCACGCGCCCGTGTACTGCCGCGCACTCGGATGACGTGCTCTAGTCTGGAATCACCGAAAATGGACGAAGCCACCCTCCTCAAGAAACTCCGCTGGCGCTGCCGCCGCGGCATGCGCGAACTGGACCAGCTGTTCGAGCGTTACCTCGACCGCCAATGGGCCATTGCACCGACCGGCGAACGCGACGTTTTCCTGCGCCTGCTGGACTGCGAAGACGATAAATTGTGGCGGTGGTTCATGGGTTACGAGGAATGCCCGGATGCCGAACTCGCCGACCTCATCGCCCGGATCCGCGCCCTGCCGGCTTGAGTGGCGCCCCTCGCGCTGGCAGACCGCCGCCCACGCGCTGTTCGCGCTGCTGATGCCCTGGGCGATACAGGCCAGCGCATTGCCTGCCGCCGCGCACTGGCCGCTGGGCCTGCTGGCCGGGGCAGGGGTGGCGCTGCAGGGCTGGCGCTACCGCTGCCGCCCGATGCGGTCGATCCTGATCCCACCCGGCGACAGCCCGGCGCAGGTCGATGGCCAGCCGGTGGAAGGGGTCTCCCTGCACGACCGCGGCCCGCTCCTGCAGCTGAGCTGGTGCCGCCACGGCCGCCGCCAGGCCTGCCTGTTCTGGCCTGACACGCTGCCGCCGCAACGCCGACGTGAACTGCGACTGGCGATCCAGGCCCGTCCCATTCCGCGTTCACGTCCGTGATGGCACCATAGCGTGAATTGTCCGGCGTACCTGCATGTTCAAACCCATACCAGTATCCATCGGCCTGCGTTACCTGCGGGCCAAACGCCGCAACGGCTTCATCTCCTTCATTTCCATGGCCTCGATCCTCGGCATCGCGCTGGGCGTGACCGTGCTGATCACCACGCTGGCGGTCATGAGCGGCTTCCAGAAGGAGATCCGCGACCGCCTGCTGCAGATGACCGCGCATACCACCATCACCGCCGACGGCGCGCCCATGGCGAACTGGCAGCATGCGGTAGAGGTGGCCCGCAAGGATCCGCGCGTGGCCGGTGCCGCACCGTACATCGAGATCCAGGCCATGCTCAGCGGCGCCCGGGTGCAGGGGGCGATCGTGCAGGGCATCGCCCCCGCGCTGGAGCCAGCGGTGTCGGTGATCAATACCAAGGTCAAGAAGGGCAGCTTCGACAGCCTCAAGGAAGGCAGCTACAACCTGCTGGTTGGCCAGGAGCTGGCGATCTGGCTGGGCGTGGACGTCGGCGACACCGTGCTGGTGACCCTGGCCGAAGTGCAGGGCACCCCGATGGGCGCGATGCCACGGCTCAAGCGCTTCACTGTCAGCGGCATCTTCGAAGCCGGCTACAACGAGATCGACCGCGGCGTGGCCTACGCCAACATGGCCGACCTGGAGCGCGTGCTGCGCATGGACGGGGTCACCGGGGTGCGGCTGAAGCTGCATGACATGGACAAGGCGCTGGACGTGGGTGTGGACCTGGCCCACAACCTCAGCGGCGGCTACCGGGTCAGTGACTGGACCCAGCAGAACGCCAACCTGTACCACTCGCTGCGCATGGAAAAAGTGGTGATGGGCATCCTGCTCTCGCTGATCATCGCCATGGGCGCGTTCAACCTGGTGTCCTCGCAGGTGATGCTGGTCACCGACAAGCAGGCCGACATCGCCATCCTGCGCACCCTGGGCCTGACCCCGGGTGGGGTGATGCAGGTGTTCATGGTGCAGGGTTCATTGATCGGCATCTTCGGCACCGTGCTCGGCGTGGTCGGCGGCATTACGCTGACCTTGAACCTGGAGCGCATCCTCGGCGCGATCGAGACGGTGTTCAACGTCAAGCTGCTGCCGGAGGACGTGTATTACATCACCGGCCTGCCGACCGACATGCAGACCCCGGACATCGTCATCATCACCGTCATTGCGCTGGTGATGAGCTTCCTGGCCACCCTGTATCCCGCGTGGCGCGCTGCCCGCACCCAGCCGGCGGAGGCCCTGCGCTATGAATGAGCCGATCAACCGCGGCGACGAAGTGATCCGCGCGCAGGGGCTGGCCAAGACCTACGCCGAAGGGCGCATGCAGACCCCGGTGTTCAACGGCCTGGACCTGAGCGTGGCCGCTGGCGAGACGGTGGCGATCATTGGTGCCTCCGGTGCTGGCAAGAGCACCCTGCTGCACCTGCTGGGCGGGCTGGATACGCCGACCGCCGGCGAAGTGTTCGTGGCCGGCAACCAGATGTCGGCGCTGTCCGATGGCCAGCGTGGCCGCCTGCGCAACCGCGCGCTGGGCTTCGTGTACCAGTTCCATCACCTGCTGCCCGAATTCACCGCGCTGGAAAACGTGATGATGCCGGTGCTGCTTGGCGGTGAGGAGGTCGCCGACGCCCGGACCCGTGCGCAGGCGCTGCTGGAATCGGTTGGCCTGGGCCACCGCCTGGAGCACAAGCCGGGTGAGCTGTCCGGTGGCGAGCGCCAGCGTGCCGCCGTGGCCCGCGCGCTGGTCAACCGCCCGGCCTGCGTGCTGGGCGACGAACCGACCGGTAATCTGGACGACAAGACCGCCGCGACCGTGTTCGAGCTGATGCTGGAACTCAACCGCGCCCACCACACCAGCCTGGTGCTGGTGACCCACGACCGCAGCCTGGCGCGCAAGCTGGACCGCGTGCTGGAACTGCGCGAAGGCCGGCTGCACGCCTTGGCGCACGCCCAGGTCTGAGCTGGCAGCTGAACAGCCGCCAGCCCGTCCCTGCGGGCCAGTGGCAGCGGGTGCATGATCGCCTTGTCCATCACCGCGGAGGTGCCATGAAGACGCTTATCGCCATCGTTGCCATGGGCTTGATGTTGGCCGGCTGCGCCACCGGCCGCCTCACCAGCGCCGAACGCCTGGCGTTGTACCGCGCGCATGCGGGCCCGCCGCAGCCCTCGATGCGGTACTTCGGCTCGCTCAATGGTTGGACCGAACTGGGCGACAGCGCGCTGGCGGTGTGGACGCGTCCCAGCGAAGCGTACCTGATCGAGCTGCGCGGCCCCTGCTACGGTCTCAGCTATGCCACCGCGATCGGCCTGACCAGCCAGACCGGCCAGGTGTCATCACGCTTCGACCGGGTGCTGGTCCGCGACCCGAACCGTGGCCCGACCGTGCCGTGTTTCATCGGCACGATCCGCAAGCTCGACGTCAAGGCGCTGCGTGCCTCGGAACAGGAAATGCGCCAGGCCCAGGTGCAGGAGCGCGAAGCGGGCCAGGTCCCGCCCCCGCCCGAAGACTAGGGGCGGCGCGCACGACGTTGTGCCGGACACCGCCATGCATCCGGAGCCCTGGGTTGATTGATCCAGATCCCAATGGGCCCGTAACAATTCGTGGGTCCGGCCGTTGGCCGGACACCGCGCGCAGCGCGGCGCAAGGGTCCGAAGGCGGATGCCTGTCGATCGCGGCGATCCATCCGGCGTTTAGACCGTATCGAAAACGTCCGTCAGGCGTTCATGACCCCGGAACGAAGAGCATCCGGCCAACGGCCGGCGCTACCGGCGCAGGCCATTCGGCCTAGGCCTCCGGCACGAACCCTGCCGGTTTCTCCGCCCCACCGCTGAACAGGTACTTGACCAGCTCCTCCTCCAGGAACGCGCGATGCTTCGGGTCGCGCGGCGACAGGCGGTTTTCGTTGATCAGCATGGTCTGGTGCGCCAGCCACGCGGCCCAGGCGGTCTTGCCGATGCCGTTGAAGATGCGCTGGCCCAGCTCGCCGGGATAGGGCACGAAATCCAGGCCGTCGGTGTCGCGTTGTTCGTACTGGCAGAAAACGGTGCGGGGCATGGGCTACTCGATGTGCTTCAGGGTCGTTGCAATGCGTAGTTTACGGCGTGCGGTGGGTAGCGGCGGAGGGCTGCCGGTATCCAGCAGCTTGCGGATCGGGGCCGGCAGGCCCAGCGCAGGCAGTTCCTGCGCCGACACCCAGCGCAGCCGCGCGTGCTCCTGGCGCAGGCCATCGACCCGCCGCGACAGGATCTGCAGGTGCAGCCGGTAATGGCTGAAGGTGTGCTGCAGCACCGGCAGTTCCTCGGCATCTTCCAGCGAACCGAGCACATGCGCATCGAACCAGTCCTGCAGCGAGGTGCCGCTGTCGGCCTGCGGCAGCGTCCACAGCTGCGCCCAGATGCCGGTGTCCGGCCGCTTCTGCAGCAGCACCCGGCCCTGGCCATCGCGCAGCAGCAACGCCACCGCCTCGCGTTCGGGCAGGACCTTGCTTGGCTTCGGCGTGGGCAGCTGGTCACTGCGCCCTTCGCGGCGCGCCACGCAATCGTCCTGCAGCGGACAGATCACGCACGCCGGTCGGCTGCGGGTGCAGACCGTAGCGCCCAGGTCCATCTGCGCCTGGGTGTAATCGGCCAGGCGGTTGGCCGGGACGTGCTCCACATGCAATTGCGCCAACGCCCACAGCACTTTCTCGACCGCCGGCAGGCCGGGAAATCCCTCGACGCCGTGGTAACGGGTGAGTACGCGTTTGACGTTGCCGTCGAGGATCGCGAAGCGATCGTTCCAGGCCTGGCTCAGGACCGCGCCGGCGGTGCTGCGGCCGATGCCGGGCAGCGCATGCAGTGCATCGACGTCGCGCGGCAGTTCACCCCCGTGCAGCGCAACGCACCGCTGTGCAGCGGCATGCAGGTTGCGCGCACGGGCGTAGTAGCCCAGGCCGGCCCACTGCGCCATGACGGCGTCGTTGCTGGCCGCGGCGAGGTCGGGCAGGGTGGGGAACACTGTCAGGAACTTCAGGAAGTACGGGATGACCGTGGCGACCTGGGTCTGCTGCAGCATGATTTCCGACAGCCACACCCGGTACGGCGTACGCGGGTGCTGCCACGGCAGGTCATGCCGGCCGTGGCCATCGAACCACGGCATCAGCCGCCCGACAAAAGCGTCTTTGGCCATGGGCGGGGTGCTGGCGGAGGGCTGGCGGGGCATGGCGGGTTGTTTGGCGTTACGTGGGACACGCCATGCGTGTCAGCGCGGTCCATCAGACGCCCAATGCCTCAGGCAGCAAGGCATCCACGAAAGCCTCAGGGTCGAACACGCGAAGGTCTTCGGGGCGTTCGCCGATGCCGGCGAAGCGGATCGGAATGCCGAACTCGCGGGCCAGCGCGAACACCACGCCGCCCTTGGCAGTGCCATCCAGCTTGGTCACCACCAGACCGGTCACGGTGACTGCCGCATGGAACTGGCGCAGCTGCGACAGCGCGTTCTGGCCGGTGGTGCCGTCGATGACCATCAGCACCTCGTGCGGCGCGCGTTCGTCGATCTTGCCCAGCACGCGGCGGATCTTGCCCAGCTCGTTCATCAGCCCGCCCTGGGTATGCAGGCGGCCGGCGGTATCGGCGATCAGCACCTCGGTGCCGCGCGCCTTGCCGGCCTGCAGTGCGTCGAATGCCACCGAGGCGGCATCGGCGTTCTGGCCCTGCGCGACCACGGCCACGCCGTTGCGCTCGCCCCAGGCCTGCAGCTGCGCCACGGCGGCGGCGCGGAAGGTATCGCCGGCGGCCAGCATCAGGCTGTGGCCGTCGTCCTTGAAGCGCTTGGCCAGCTTGCCGATGGTGGTGGTCTTGCCCACGCCGTTGACGCCGACGGTGAGGATCACGAAGGGTTTTGCGCTGCGGTCGACCACCAGCGGGCGGGACACCGGTTGCAGGATCGCGATCAGGTCTGCACGCAGCGCCTTGAGCAGGGCGTTGGCATCGGTGAATTCGCGCGCCTTCATGCGCTTGCGCAGGCCTTCCACCAGGTCGGTGGTGGCACCCACGCCGACGTCGGCGGTGATCAGGGCGGTTTCCAGCTCATCCAGCAGGTCGTCGTCGAGCTTGGGGTTGCGCGAGAACAGGCCGCCGAAGCTGCGCGCGATGACGCTGTTGCGCAGGCGGTCGCGCCAGCCGGTCTTGCCAGGAGCGGCCGGAGCGGCTTCGTCGGTGGCGGCCGGCGAGGCCAGCGGCTGTGGGGCTTCCTGGACGATGTCACTGGCGACCAGGACTGCGGCGGGCGGATACAGCGGCGCTGGCGCGGCCTGCACCGCCTCGATGCGCGGTGCATCGGCCGGCGCCGCCGGCGGCACCATTGCGGGGGCGGGTGAGTCGATGGTCGGCGTTGCCACCGGTGTCGCCGCGACCGCGAGCGGCGGGGCGGCCTCGATGGTGGGCGCTGCGGGCGCGGCGGTCGGGCCAATCGGCTCGCCCTCGGACGCGGCGGACGGGAACGCGGCGGCCAGCTCTTCAGCCGAGTAGTGCTGGGTCTTGGACGCGTCCTGCGGAGCGTCCTGGGGCTTTTTGCGGCGGAAGAAGCTGAGCATTGGATTCGGCGCTGAAATCAGGGGGATATGTTATCACCCGGGCCTGTGCGGCCCGCGTGCATTGGCGGGTCGGGTCGCGCGATCCAACACCGCCTGGGCTGGCCAACGGCCGGCGCTACCGGAGCCGTGGTCGGTTGATCCCGATCCCAATGGGCCCGTAACGGTTCGTAGCGCCGGCCGTTGGCCGGCCCAAGCGGTGCCGGCCATCACGTAACGCTTAAGCCGACAATTCCAGCAACAGCTTGTTCAACCGGCGAACATACGCGGCCGGGTCCTTCAGCGTATCGCCGGCCGCGAGCGCGGCCTGGTCGAACAGCACCCGGCTCAGGTCGCCGAAGCGGGCCGCATCGGCTTCCTGGTCCAATTTGCCGATCAGTGGGTGGGCCGGGTTGAACTCGAACACCGGCTTGCTGTCGGGCACCTTCTGGCCGCTGGCTTCCAGGATCTGGCGCATCTGCAGGCCCAGGTCCTGTTCGCCAATGGCCAGGATGGCCGGCGAATCGGTCAGGCGGTGCGAGACGCGCACGTCGGCCACGTCATCGCCCAGCGCGCTCTTGATCCGCTCGACCAGGCCCTGCTTGTCCTTGGCAGCCTCTTCCTGTGCCTGCTTGTCTTCAGCCGTTTCCAGCGCGCCCAGGTCGAGGTCGCCGCGGGCGACGTCGACGAACGACCTGCCGTCGAACTCGGTCAGGTAGCCCATCAGCCACTCGTCGATACGGTCGGTGAGCAGCAGCACTTCGATGCCCTTCTTGCGGAACACTTCCAGGTGGGGGCTGTCCTTGACCTGGGTATGGCTGTCGCCGGTCAGGAAGTAGATCCTGTCCTGGCCTTCGATCATGCGGCCGACATAATCGGCCAGCGACACGCTTTGCTCGCCGTTGGCGTCATGGGTGGACGCGAAGCGCAGCAGGCCGGCGATCTTCTCGCGGTTGTTGAAGTCTTCGGCGGGGCCTTCTTTGAGCACCTGGCCGAACTGCTTCCAGAACCCGGCATACACCTCGGGCTTGTCGGCGGCCAGCTTCTCCAGCATGTCCAGCGAGCGTTTGGTCAGCGCCGATTTCATCGAGTCGATGACCGGGCCGGACTGCAGGATTTCGCGCGAAACATTCAGCGACAGGTCGTTGGAATCGACCACGCCCTTGATGAAACGCAGGTACAACGGCAGGAACTGCTCGGCCTGGTCCATCACGAACACGCGCTGCACGTACAGCTTCAGGCCCTTGGGCGCGTCGCGGTGGTACAGGTCGAACGGCGCGTGGCCGGGCACGTACAGCAGCGAGGTGTACTCGAGCTTGCCTTCGACCTTGTTGTGGCTCCACGCCAGCGGGTCCTGGTGGTCGTGCGCGGCGTGCTTGTAGAACTCCTGGTACTCGGCGTCGCTGATCTCGGTACGCGGGCGGGTCCACAGCGCGCTGGCACGGTTGACGGTTTCCCACTCGACCTCGGCCGGGGCATCGTCGCCGTGGTGATCCTTGACCATCTGGATGGGCAGGCCGATGTGGTCCGAATACTTCTTGATGATGCCGCGCAGGCGCCAGGCATCGGCGAAGTCCTGCTGGTCGTCCTTGAGGTGCAGCACGATGCGGGTGCCGCGCTCGGGCTTGTCGATGCTCTCGACGTCGAACTCGCCCTCGCCACGCGAGGACCAGTGCACGCCTTCGCTGGCCGGCAGGCCGGCGCGGCGCGAGTACACGTCGACCTGGTCGGCCACGATGAAGGCGCTGTAGAAGCCGACGCCGAACTGGCCGATCAGCTGCGAATCCTTTTTCTGGTCGCCGGACAGCTGGCGCAGGAAGTCGCCGGTGCCGGATTTGGCGATCGTGCCCAGGTGGGCGATCGCCTCGTCGCGGCTCATGCCGATGCCGTTGTCGTCGATGGTCAGCGTGTGCGCTTGCGGGTCGACACTGACCTGGATGCGCAATTCACCGCTGCCCGGTAGCGTCGGGCTCTGCCCGGCTGCCTCCAGCAGTTCCGGCTGGGTCAGCGCTTCGAAGCGCAGCTTGTCCGAGGCGTCTGCGGCGTTGGAGATCAGCTCGCGAAGGAAGATTTCCTTGTTGGAATACAGCGAGTGGATCATCAGCTGCAGCAACTGCTTCACTTCGGTCTGGAAGCCCAGGGTTTCTTTTGGGGTCGGCTCGGTCATGGGGCGATGCTCCTTGAAGGCGATGGCGCGCAGGGCGCGGTGGCTGGTCAAGGGGTAGGGATCGATTGTCCCGTTTTCAAGGTATCCCCCGATGCGTAGCGCCACGCCCTGCGTGGCTGGAGCGGATCCGCAGGAAGCAGCCACGCAGGGCGTGGCTCTACAATAGGGGGATGAAACCTCGTACCTCCCAAACCGCCCCTACCGGTCAGGTCCGCATCATCGGCGGCAAATGGCGCAATACCAAGCTGCCGGTGCCGCTGGCGCCTGGCCTGCGGCCCAGCAGTGACCGGGTCCGCGAGACCCTGTTCAACTGGCTGATGCCGCGCTTGGGCGGGGCCCGGGTGCTGGATCTGTTCGCGGGCAGCGGCGCGCTGGGGCTGGAGGCCATTTCGCGCGGCGCCGCCCACGCCACCCTGGTCGAGCGCGACGCGGCGCTGGCCCGGCAGCTGCGGGAATCGGTGGCCAGGCTGGGCGCGCAGGGGCAGGTCGAGGTGGTCCAGGCCGATGCGCTGCACTGGCTGGCTCAGCGCCCGTCGGCGCTGGCCGATATCGCCTTCATCGACCCGCCCTTTGCCGATGGCGTGTGGGAGGCCACGCTGGCCGGGCTGGGCCCGCACCTGGCGGCCGATGCCTGGCTGTACCTGGAGTCGCCGGCCGGGCAGACCCTGCGCCTGCCGCCGGGCTGGCTGCTGCACCGGGAGGGCGGCACCCGCGAGGTCGGCTTTGCCCTGTACAGGCGCGCCACTGCTACACTTTCACCAGATCAGAACGCGTAGCTTCCGCATGACCGTAGCCAACCGCCGCATCGCCGTATACCCGGGCACCTTCGATCCGATCACCAACGGTCACATCGACCTGGTGAACCGGGCCGCGCCGTTGTTCGAGAAACTGGTGGTCGGCGTGGCGCAGAGCCCGTCCAAGGGTCCTTCGCTGCCATTGGAACTGCGGGTGTCGCTGGCGCGCGATGCACTGGCCCACCACCGCAACGTGGAAGTGCGCGGCTTCGACACCCTGCTGGCACACTTCGTGCGCTCGGAGCAGGGTGGGGTGCTGCTGCGCGGGCTGCGCGCGGTGTCCGATTTTGAATATGAATTCCAGATGGCGAGCATGAACCGCCACCTGATTCCCGAGGTCGAGACGCTGTTTTTGACCCCGGCCGAGCAGCACAGCTTCATTTCGTCCTCGCTGGTCCGCGAGATCGCCCGTCTTGGCGGCGACGTGTCCGGCTTCGTGCCGGCCTCGGTGCTCGAGGCGCTGCGCAAGGTCCGCGAAGTGAAGTCGGCCCCAACGTAAACCCCAAGACCCACACATACCAAGAATCACCAAGAGGGAGACTCCATGAACAACACCATGCGTGCCATGTTGATCGCGTCGTTCGCGCTGGCCTTCACCGCCTGCAAGAAGGAAGAAGCCGCACCGGTCGCCGATGCCCAGCAGGCGCTCGTCGCCCCGGCCAAGGATGACGATGCAGGCTGGAAGAAGTACCTGCAGTCGGTGGCCGTGCAGAACATGGGCAACATCACCAACAGCCCGTTCCTGTACTACCTCTCGCCGGAATCTGACCCGGAGTTCCAGGCCAAGTACGACCGCCAGGTCGAGAGCGCCACCGCCGCCGTCGCCCGTGGCGTGCAGCCGGGCAACATGCTGGCCTTCGGCTCGTCCGCCTCGGGCAGGATGGCCGACATGATCCAGGCCGTGTTCAAGGACGTGTCCGCCGACTCGATGAAGGGTGTGCGCGTGGTGTTCATCGGCCAGGCCGCCGACAACGCCCGCGTCCAGTCGATCGTCCAGCCGACCGGCGCCGAGTACATCTTCGTCGAAGCCAAGTAAGCCGTGCCATGGCGGCCGCGCCTTTGCGCGCGGCCCGGGTGGCGTCCTCCGTGGACGCCGCCGTTGACCGGCCCGCGCAGCTGCGCAGGTCGGTTTTCCTCTGCCGGCACTGGCGTGGAGTAACGCCATGTCGCTGAAAATCAATGAGCTCTGCGTCAACTGCGACGTATGCGAGCCCGCCTGTCCCAACCAGGCCATCTCGATGGGTGAAACCATCTACGTGATCGACCCTGCACGCTGCACCGAATGCGTGGGGCATTTCGACGAACCGCAGTGCGTGGTCGTCTGCCCGGTGGAATGCATCGATCCCGATCCGGACATTCCTGAAACCCAGGAAGCGCTGCTGGCCAAGCTGTTTGGACTCCAGCGCGATCATCCCGAACTCTACGTGGAGTCTGCGCCCGAATGAAAACCCCCGCCCGTCGCTGGTTGCTGCTGCTCCTGCTGTGGACACCGACCCTGTGGGCCGCCGAGCCTGCGGCGCAGGCCTCGTTGGCCGCCCATCCTGAAGGCGCCGCCATCGCCAGTGGCCACCACCTGGCCACCGAGGCGGGCATGGAGATCCTGGCCAAGGGCGGCAACGCGTTCGACGCCGCCGTGGCGGTGTCGTCCACGCTGGCAGTGGTCGAGCCGATCAGCTCGGGCCTGGGCGGCGGCGGGTTCTTCCTGCTGCACGATGCCAGCACCGGCAAGGACGTGATGCTGGACGCGCGCGAGACCGCGCCGGCCGCAGCGACTCCTGAAGCGTTCCTCGACAAAAAGGGCGAACTGGACCGCGACCGCTCGGTCAATGGCCCGTGGTCGGCCGGCATTCCCGGCTTGCCGGCGGCGCTGGTGGAGCTGTCGGCCAAGCACGGCAAGCTGCCGCTGCAGGCTTCGCTGGCCCCGGCGATCCGCATCGCACGCGAGGGTTTTCCGGTGTACGCGCGCATGGCCAAGGGCTACGCCTCGCGCCGTGAAGTGATGGAGCGTTACCCCGGAACGCGCGAGGTCTACCTGCGCAACGGCAGGCCGATTGCCGAAGGCGATGTATTCAAGCAGCCGGAACTGGCGCAGACGCTGGAGCGGTTGGCGGCAGGTGGGTTTGACGGCTTCTACAAGGGCCAGACCGGCAAGCTGCTGCTGGCCGGGATGAAGCAGGCCGGTGGCAGCTGGACGGCCGAAGAACTGGCCGGCTACCGGGTCAAGCAGCGCGATCCGATCGTGTTCAACTACCGCGACTGGAAGATCACCACGGCCTCGCCGCCATCGTCGGGCGGCATCGCGCTGGCGTCGATGCTGCAGATCCTGGAAGGCTGGGACCTGAAGGCGATGGACCCGGCCCACCGCACCCACCTGGTGGTGGAATCGATGCGCCGCGCATTCCGTGACCGCACCTTCTTCCTCGGCGATCCGGACTTCGTGCAGATTCCGCAGAAGGTGCTGACCAGCCGCGATTACGCCCAGGGCCTGCGCGCCACCATCCACCCGGAGAAGGCCACCCCCAGTGACCTGCTGTCGGGCAACCCGACGCCGCTGGAAGATGACGAGACCACCCACTTTTCGATCATCGACCAGCAGGGCAACCGGGTCGGCGCCACCCAGACCGTCAACCTGCTGTACGGCTCGGGCCTGATTCCGTCGGGTACCGGCGTGCTGCTCAACAACGAGATGGACGATTTCGCGCTCAAGCCGGGCACGCCCAATGCGTTCGGCGTGATGGGCTATGCGGCCAACGCGCCGAAGCCGGGCAAGCGCATGCTGAGCTCGATGACGCCTACCTTCATGGAATCTGCGGACAAGGTGGTGGTGCTGGGTACGCCGGGCGGCAGCCGCATCATCACCATGGTGCTGCTGGGCGTGCTGGGCTTTGATGACGGCCTCGACGCGCAGCAGGTCGCGGCGTTGCCGCGCTTCCACCACCAGTGGCTGCCGGACGTGATCGAGGCGGAAAGCGATGCCTTCGACGAAGCCACGATCAAGCAGCTGCAGGCGATGGGCCACAAGATCGACCTGCCGGGCAACAGCGCCGCCGGCGGCCGCGGTTCCAGCCACGTGTGGGGCAACCTGCAGACGGTGGAATGGAACCGCCGCAGCAACCAGCTCAGCGTCGGCAGCGACCCGCGCAACCCGGTCGGCAGTGGCGCGATTTCCACATTGGAATAAGCGATTGCATGCGATGACCTGGGTCCGGGCGTTGCCCGGCTTCAGGCATCTGGGCGAACAGCTGTGGTCTGCGAGCGTTCCCTGGATTGGGCCGCCCGGTGCCGGTTTGCGGGGTCGCCGTAAACCCATCCATGGGGGCTAAGCGGTCGCCATCCATGGCGCCGATTCCCCCGCAAACCGACACCGGGCGACCCTCTGACAGATGGCCGGTGGCCATGGCAAACGCGGTAGAGCCGGGCTCTGCCCGGCTGCTCTTCCAACCGCATCACGACCCTGTGTGGGGGCAGCCGCCGGGTAGCCCCCGGAGGGACGCTAGAAAACATGGATGTTTTCTAGCAGCCTACAAGGACGTACTTGCGGCGTGTCCCGGAGCGGGGCTGCCCGGCGGCCGCCCCTGCACGTAGCACTGAGACGCTGCATTTGCTTTGGCCCCGGCTCCGGCCCCGGCCACAAATCCACATAGCGATTTATTAACGCAAGCCGCCGGATAATTTACCGATGAAACTATGGTCCATCCGCGGTAACTCACAGAAGCTCGACGGCGGCGCGATGTTCGGCAATGCACCCCGCGCCGTGTGGGAGAAATGGGCAGCGCCAGATGATCTCAACCGGATCGAACTCGCATGTCGCGCACTCCTTGCCAGCCCGCTGGCCGGCAAGACCGTGCTGTTCGAAACCGGTATCGGCGCGTTCTTCGAACCGAAGCTGCGTGACCGCTACGGCGTGCAGGAGCCGCGGCATGTGCTGATCGAGTCGCTGCGCGAAGCCGGTTTCGAGCACGAGGACATCGACGTGGTGGTGCTCAGCCACCTGCATTTCGACCATGCCGGTGGCCTGCTGGCACCGTGGAGCGAAGGCCGCGGACCGGAACTGCTGTTCCCCAACGCGACCTTCCTGGTCGGTGCCGGACACTGGGAGCGCGCGCTGCATCCGCACCCGCGCGACCGCGCCAGCTTCATTCCGGAACTGCCGCAGTTGCTGCAGGACAGCGGGCGGCTGGAGATCGTGGACGGACCGTATTCGCGCACGCTGGGCCATAGCGTGCGCTTCAGCTTCAGCGATGGGCACACCCCGGGCCTGATGCTGGCCGAGATCGTCGGCCCCGAACAGGTCGAAGGCCAGCCGCGCGGTGGCGTGGTGTTCTGTGCCGACCTGATTCCCGGCCGCTCATGGGTGCACGTACCGATCACCATGGGCTACGACCGCAACGCCGAACTGCTGATCGACGAGAAGCGCAGCTTCCTCGAAGACAAACTGGCGCGCAACGTGCACCTGTTCTTTACCCACGACCCCGACTGCGCGCTGGCCCAGGTCACCCGCGACGAGAAAGGGCGATTCGGCACCGCCCACGAACAGGGCGAGCTGAAAGCGCGCGCGTTGGCCTGACATAGCGTGGGACATGCATGGCGTGTCGCTACGGTGCCTGCGCACAACGTCGATCATCCCGCCACGCGGGTACCGAAAATACGATCACCTGCATCGCCCAGGCCCGGCAGGATGTAGCCACGCTCATTGAGCCGCGTATCGATCGCAGCCGTGAAGATCTCCACATCCGGATGCGCAGCCTGCACCGCGGCGATGCCTTCCGGCGCGGCCACCAGGAAAATGCCCTTGATCCGCCGCGCCCCGGCGCGCTTGAGCATGTCGATGGTCGCGATCAGGGTGCCGCCGGTGGCGAGCATCGGGTCCAGGATCAGCGCATCGCGCTCCTCCAGGCGGCCGGTCAGGCGCTCGAAGTAGGGCACCGGCTGCAGGGTTTCCTCGTCGCGCTGCAGGCCGACCACGCTGACCCGCGCCGCCGGAATGAGCGACAGCACGCCGCTGAGCATGCCCAGCCCCGCGCGCAGGATCGGCACCACGGTGATCTTGGCGCCGGCAATGCGTTGCACGGTCACCGGGCCGGCCCAGCCCGGGAGGGTATGCGCTTCGGTATCCAGGTCGGCGGTGGCCTCGTAGGCCAGCAGCCCGCCCAGTTCGTTGGCCAGCTCGCGGAAGTCCTTGGTGCTCAGGGACGCGTCGCGCATCAGGCCGATCTTGTGCTGCACCAGCGGGTGGCGGACTTCGACGATTTTCATGGGAATGCCAACAAAACGGGGAGACCGCCATTTTGCCGCACCGGCGCTGTACCCGGCCAGAGGCGGATGCTGGCCGTGGCCGCCGCTACCGGTGTCACGACCATGCAATCTTCCGGACATATCGTGCTGACCCAATCTTTACACCGTTGGGGATGCCGTGCAGAACAAATCGCCGTTGGGGCTGGCCATCAGCCTGTCGTTGCTGGTCCTGTCCACCGCGCCTGCCGTGGCCGCCGCGAGCGGGGAGCTCGCTGGTGCTGCGGCAGCCACCGAACTGGACCGGGTGGAAGTGCGGCCGCAGTTGGAATCGCAGACCCGTGCAGTCGACCTCAAGCGCGGCAGCGATGCCATCCAGGACGCGGTATCGTCCGACGCCATGGGTGTCTACCCGGACAAGAACGTGGCCGAATCGCTGCAGCGCCTGCCCGGTGTCAGCGTTACCCGCGACCAGGGCGAAGGCCGCTTCGTGGTGGTGCGTGGCCTGGATGCCAACCTCAACAGCGTCAGCATCGACGGCATCGCCGTGGGCACGCCGGAAGATTCCAGCCGCGCCGCACCGCTGGACGTGATCCCGTCCGATTCCACCGAACGCCTGCGCGTGGTCAAGTCGCCGACCCCGGACATGCCCGGTGATGCCATCGGCGGCGCGATCCTGGTCGAATCGGCGTCCGCCTTCGACCGCGACGGACGCAGCCTGCGCGGCAAGATCGAAGCCAGCCACCAGGACCTGTCCGGCCACACCAGCCCCAAGGCGGCCTTCAACTACAGCGAAGTGTTCGCCGATACCTTCGGCGTGGCGCTCGGCGTGAACTACCAGAACCGCAAGTTCGAGTCTGACAACAGCGAAGTGGAGTACGGCGAGTTCGATGGCGGCAGCGAAGACGACCTGTTCGCCACCAGCCTGCAGCACCGCAAGTACGAGATCGAGCGCAAGCGCATCGGCGCCAACCTCAATGTCGACTGGCGCCCGAACGAAGACAGCCAGTACTACCTGCGCACGTTGTACAGCCAGTTTGACGATGCCGAAACCCGCCAGCGTACGATCTTCAACTTCGGTGATGGTGACGTCACCGCGCTGGGCAACAACCGGTTCCGCGTCGACGACCTGCCGGCCGACGCGATCCAGAAGCGCATGCGTTACCGCACCAAGAAGGAAAACACCTTCGCGGCCAGCCTGGGCGGCGAGAACCGCCTGACCAACGCGGTGGTCGACTACAAGGTTGGCTACACGCGTACCGAAGAACGCGTCAATGATGAAATGGAAGCGCGTTTCGAATACAACGGTGACGACCTCGCTGCCACTGTGGACCAGAACAGCGGCATCCCGCGCTACACCCTCGGCGATGCCAGCTGGATGGACAACGGCAACTACGATTTCGACCGCTTCGTGGTCTCGCCCAAGCGCGTGGACGACAAGGAGCACAGCGCGCAGGTCAACATCCGCTTCGACGGCGACAGCAGCAGCTACAAGTTCGGCCTGCTCGGTCGTTGGCGCGACCGCGATGTCGATACCGACGAGCGCGAACTGCGGGTCGGCCCGGACGTGGCGTTGTCCGACTGGACCACGACCACGCCCGATCACCGTGGCGGCAGCCTGGGGCAGGGCATGAGTTCGGACGCGATGCGCCGCTACTGGGCGCAGTTCGGCAGCCAGTACAGCTCCCGCCCGCAGGATGTCGGCGCCAATGCGATGACCTCGCTGGAAGAGGACTACACCGCCAGCGAAGACATCTTCGCCAGCTATGCCATGGGCACCTGGGACATCGGCAACCTGCGCATCATCGGCGGCGTGCGGGTGGAAAACACCCAGTTCCAGGCCACCGGCAACCAGGTGGACGTGGCCGCCGACGGCCGCAGCTACACCGTTGCCCCGCTTACCGCCGAGCGCAGCTACACCAACGTGCTGCCGGGCCTGCACCTTCGCTATGACGCAGGCAGTGACTGGGTGCTGCGCGCGGCCGCCAACAAGACCGTCTCGCGTCCGTCGTTCGGCGATATCGCCCCGCGCATCGGCTACAACCGTGGCGATGAGGAAGTGCGGCTGGGCAACCCGGAACTGGATCCGTACGAATCCAAGAACGTGGACCTGTCGTTCGAGCGCTACATCGGCAGCACCGGCATCCTCTCGCTGGGCCTGTTCCACAAGTCCATCGATGGCTACATCGTCAACACCGTCAGCGACAGCGATCCCGAATACCCGGGCTTCGAGGTCACCCGCGTGATCAACGGCGACAAGGCCAAGGTCTACGGCGCCGAGTTCAACTGGCAGCAGCAGCTCAGCTTCCTGCCGACCGGTTGGGATGGCCTGCTGGTCGGTGCCAGCGGCACCTGGCTGGAGACCGATTTCGATCCGGGCCTGGACGGCCGCGCCGATGAGGACTTCACCCTGCCGCGTGCATCCAAACACGTGTACAGCGCACACCTGGGGTACGAAAAGGCCGGCTTCAGCACCCGCCTCGCCGCCGTGTACCGCAGCGAATACCTGGATACGCTGGGCGACAGCCGCGCCTACGACATCTTCGTGGCGCCCAACACCCAGCTCGATTTCAGCCTGGACTACAAAATCACCGCCAACGTCAGCGTATACGTCGAGGCACAGAACCTGCTCGACAAGCCGTTGGAGCTTTACCAGGGCGTGCGCTCGCGCACGCTGCAGAACGAAGAATACGGCCGCACCTACGCGCTGGGCCTGAAGGTGGCGCTGTGATGCGCGCGCGTGCCATGCTGGGGCTGGTCGCCATGGCGATGCTGGCCGGCTGCAAGCCGGTCGCCAGTCCGGCACCGGCTGCACCGGCAGTGGATGCGGCCGCTGCCACCACCGGCCGCTCGGTGGCGACCGTGGCCGAAGCGTTCCTCACGCCGATGACGCCGGCCGACAACATCGATTCGCCGGCCAGCTGGACCAGCCCGGACGGGCAAGTGTGGTTGATCGCCACCGCCAAGGCCACCGACAAGCTGGTGGTGTACGACGGCCAGACCGGCGCGCGCCTGCGCGACGTGGGCAGTACCGGCACCGCGCCGGGCCAGTTCGACCGTCCCAACGGCATCGCCGTGGTCGACGACCTGGTGCTGATCGTGGAGCGCGACAATCATCGCGTGCAGGTGCTGCAGCTGCCGGACTTCACCCCGTTGGGCGTGTTCGCTGCCGACGATCTGCGCAAGCCTTATGGGCTGTGGGTCAATAAACAGGCCAGCGGCTACGATGTGTATGTCACCGACTCCTACGATGCCGGTGAAGACGCGCAGGGCAATGATGTGCTGCCGCCGCTGGCTGAACTGGACAAGCGTGTGCGCCGGTATGCGCTGCAGGTGCAGGGCGGAAAGGCAAAGGCGACCCTGGCGGCCACCATCGGCGACACCAGCGAGGCCGGCGCGCTGCGCGTGGTCGAATCGATCTGGGGCGACCCGGCCAACGACCGCCTGCTGATCGCCGAGGAAGACGAGACCTATGCCAGCGAGATCAAGGTGTACTCGCTGGAAGGCAAGTTCAGTGGCACCACCTTCGGCCGCGATGCGTTCAAGGCCCAGGCCGAGGGCGTGATGTTGCGCACCTGCGGCAACGGCGGCTGGTGGATCACCACCGAACAGGGCAAGCAGCGCAGCGTGTTCCATCTGTTCGACCGCCACACGCTGAAGCATGTCGGCGCCTTCCAGGGCAATACCGTGGCCAACACCGATGGCATCTGGTTGAGCACGGCCGCATCGCCTCGCTTCCCGCATGGCGCGCTGTACGCCGTGCATGACGACCAGGGCGTGGTCGCTTTCGACTGGGCCAGCGTGGCCAGGCAGCTGTCGCTGCCGCTGGAGTGTGCGCCTTGATCCGTCCGTACCGATGTGCCGCCGCGCTGACCGTGGCGCTGCTGCTGTGCATGGGGGCGGCCTCGGCCAGCTCCGATGGCAAGGCCGAGCCGAACACCCAGGTGCCGGCAGGCAATACCCACTACGTCGCGACCGGCTTCCCGGATCGCCTTGTGGCCTCGCCGGCGCAGGATGCCGCGCGCGGTTTCGCGGTGGCCTGGCGTACCGACGGCACGGTCAACGCGCCGGTGCTGGAGTGGGTCGTGGCCGGTGATTCGCCGGACGTCGGCACGCCCAGCCGGGTCACGGCCGTCACCACGCCGCTGAAGACCGAACTGGGCGTCTCCCACCATCACCGTGCCGACGTCGCTGGACTGGCGCCGGACACGCTGTACCTGTGGCGGGTGCAGGGCAACGGCACCTGGAGTGCGTGGAACCAGCTGCGTACCGCCGGGCGCGCCGGGCAGCCATTGACCCTGCTGTACTTCGGTGACACCCAGAACAAGAACGTCAGCCACGTCTCGCGCGTGCTTCGGGCCGGCATCAAGGCAGCGCCGGATGCGCGGTTGACCCTGTTTGCGGGTGACCTGGTCAGCGGTGGGGATGGCGTGGACGACAGCGAGTGGGGCGAGTGGTTCGCGGCCGCCGGCTGGCTGCCGCAGGAAACCGCGGTCGCTCCGGCGATCGGCAACCATGAGTACTTCGAGGAGTTCGAAGACACTCCGCAGGAACGTCGCGTGCTGGGCCGGCATTGGCCGGTGACATTCGCGCTGCCGCGCAACGGCGTGGATGCCGCAGCGACCAGCACCTACTGGTTCGACTACCAGGGCGTGCGCATCGCCGTGCTGGATGGCACCTCTGCACTGGACCTGGGCACGGCGCAGGCGCAGGCGGCGTGGCTGGACAAGGTGCTGGCCGGCAACCCGCACCCGTGGAGCATCGTGCTGCTGCACCAGCCGTTCTATTCCCCGCGCGAGGGCCGCGAGAACGCCGAGCTGCGCGACGTGCTGCTGCCGGTAGTGCGCCGCCACAAGGTGGACCTGGTGTTGCAGGGCCATGACCACACCTACGGCCGCCGCGGCGAAGGCCAGGCCGCCACCCCGCAGTACGTGGTGACCGTGGCCGGCCCCAAGCAGTACCGGCTGTCCGACGAAGCGCGCGCAACGATGGCGCCGGTCGGCGAGGACACCCAGCTGTACCAGGTGCTCACGATCGATCCACGCCATCTGCGCTACGAAGCACGGACGGTGACCGGTCGCCTGTATGACGGCTTCGAGCTCAGCCGCAGCGCCGACGGCCACAAGCAGAAGGCCGAACTGACCGAAGGCCGCATCGCCCCCCGCGACTGCACGCGCGCGCAGACCCTGAAGGGCCGCGCCGACCGTTGCTGGGAATGACCCGGACCGACCTGCAACGTGATGCCATGAACGCCAATCGCACCCTCCCGCTTGCCGCCTTCACCACTGCACTTCTTCTCCTGACCAGCGCCAGCCTCGCCAGCAATGCCGTGCTGCATCCGTTCCTGGCCGCGCAGCCCAAGGAAGCACCCGAGGAAGCCAACCTGGCGGTGGAAATTCCGGCCGGCAGCTTCACCAAATACGAGATCAAGGAAGACGGGCTGGTTCACGTCGACCGCTTCCAATCGATGCCGGTGGCATACCCGGCCAACTACGGCTCGATGCCGCGCACGCTGGCTGGTGACAACGACCCGCTGGATGCGCTGGTGCTCACCCGCGAACCGCTGCACCCGGGGGTGATCGTTCGCTTCCGCCCGATCGGGTACCTGAAAATGATCGACAAGGGCGAGCACGATGAGAAGGTGATCGGCGTGCCCACCGACAGGATCGACCCCACCTACGCCAACGTCCGCGACCTGCAGGACCTGCCGCTGATCGAGCGCCAGCGCATCGAGGCGTTCTTCCGGGTCTACAAGGACCTGCCCGAAGGCCGCAACCCGGTGCAGCTCAACGGCTGGGGCAATGCCGCCGAAGCCAGGGCGGTGATCCGCGAAGCCATGCAGCGCTTCGATGCGCAGCAACGGCCCGCCCAGCGAAGGAAAGATCATCCACCGTAATGACACCGCATCGGTGTCAACGCCATCCCATGCCCACCCGTAGAGCCACGCCCTGCGTGGCTGCGCCATCCTGCCACCCGCGTAGGACACCCCATGGGTGCCCTCGGCATCCCGGCAGCGGGGCAGAGCCCCGCTCTACGTCCTGGGCAGCGGGGCAGGGCCCCGCTCTACGCCGCGTGGCCGCTTGCGGAGTACCTTCACCCGGCATCGCTATCATGTGGCTCTCTTTCAGCGTGGGCGGTGCTTGTGTCGGTAGCTCTGATCTGGTTCCGCCGCGATCTGCGCCTCCAGGACAACCCGGCACTGCAGGCCGCGCTCGACGCGGGGCATGTTGCTGTTCCGGTCTACATCCACGCACCGGACGAGGAAGGTGCGTGGGCGCCGGGCGCTGCATCGAACGTGTGGTTGCACCGTTCGCTGGCTGCGCTTGACGCCGATCTCCGCGCCCGAGGCTCGGCGCTGGTGCTTCGCCAAGGCCACAGCGAGGCGCAGCTGCGGGCACTGATCGCCGAAACCGGTGCCGAAGCGGTCTACTGGAACCGGAAGTACGAACCGGGCACGCAACCGCGCGACGCCCGGATCAAGCGCGAACTGCGCGAGCAGGGCATCGACGCCACCAGCTGCAACGGCAGCCTGATGTTCGAACCCTGGGACATCGCCACGCTGCAGGGCGGCCCGTACAAGGTATTCACCCCGTTCTGGCGCAACGCGCTGACCCGGATGAACCTGCCGACGCCGTGGGCAGCGCCGGCGGATATGCCGGCGCACGCGGTGCAGGGCATCCCGCTGGACGCGCTGCAGCTCACCCCGCAACTGGACTGGGACCGGCAGTTCTGGGAACACTGGCAGCCCGGCGAGGCGGGAGCGCACGAGGCGTTGTCGGTGTTCATCGACGGTGCGTTGAACGGCTACCGCCAACAGCGCGACCTTCCTGACCGGGTAGGCACTTCGCTGCTGTCGCCGCACCTGCACTTCGGCGAACTATCTCCGTGGCAGATCGTGCGACGTCTGGAGACCGGGCGCAGCGCGAGCCTCGGCGCCGATATCGACGGCTACATCCGTGAGCTGGGTTGGCGCGAGTTCTCGTACCACCTGCTGCACCATTTCCCGCAGGCGCCCGATCAGAACCTCAATCCGCGCTTTGCGCAGTTCAACTGGGCAGCGCCGAACGAAACACAGCTGCAGGCCTGGCAACAGGGCCGAACCGGCGTGCCGATCATCGATGCCGGCCTGCGCGAGCTGTGGGCTACCGGGTACATGCATAACCGGGTGCGCATGCTCGTCGCAAGCTTCCTGTGCAAGCACCTGCGCCAGCACTGGCTGCACGGCGCGCGCTGGTTCTGGGACACACTGGTGGATGCCGACCTGGCCAACAACACCATGGGCTGGCAATGGGTAGCCGGAACCGGGGCAGATGCGGCGCCGTATTTCCGCATCTTCAATCCGGTCACCCAATCGGAAACGTTCGATCCGCAGGCCCGTTACATCACCCGCTGGGTACCGGAACTGGCCGCGCTGCCCCTGAAGGCGCGGTTCGCGCCGTGGCAGTCACCGGCGCTGCTGGCCGAGCTGGCGCCGGGGTATCCGGCGGTGCCGCTGGTGGATCTCGCGGCGGGGCGCGAGGCCGCATTGGCCGCGTATCGGCATACCCGCTGATGCCGCTACCTGAACGAAATGCCGAATTCGTGCGTGTTCATCATGCCGACATCGCATTTGCGTGTTTATCCTTCTGGCCGTCCGCACGCCGTCAGACCGGCAACCAAGGAGATGACACCATGATCCGACCCGTAACCCGCAACGTGGCCCTGGCCCTGATGACCGCTGCCGCTTTGTCGGCCTGCGCCACCGGTGGCACGTACGTGCAGAGCGACCCGTATGGCAACCCGACCCAGCAGCAGAGCAAGACCGGCCGCAATGCGCTGATCGGTACCGCGATCGGTGTCGCCGCCGGCCTGCTGACCGGTGACAGCGCCACCGAGCGCCGCCAGCACGCCATGGTCGGTGCGGGTATCGGTGCACTGGCCGGCGCCGGTGTCGGCGCCTATCAGAACAAGCAGGAGCGCCAGCTGCGCGAGCGCACCGCCAACACCGGTATCGACGTGCAGCGAGATGGCAACAACATCATTCTGAGCTTGCCTGATGGCGTCACCTTCGACTTCGGCAAGTCCGCGTTGAAGCCGCAGTTCTATGGCGCGCTGAACGGCGTGGCGGGTACGCTCAACGAATACAACCAGACGATGATCGAAGTGGTCGGCCACACCGACAGCATCGGCAGCGATGCGGTGAACAACAAGCTCTCGCTGGAGCGGGCCAATTCAGTGGCCGATTACCTGCAAGGGCAGGGCGTCCAGCGCGTGCGCATGGAGACCTTGGGTGCCGGCAAGGCCTACCCGATTGCCGACAACAGCACCGATGCAGGCCGGGCAAAGAACCGCCGCGTGGAAATCCGCGTGATTCCGTTGCAACAATAAAACGCGCGAGCGCTTTCTATAGCTGCGTTACATCACTTCGGCCTATGCAGTGCGAAGATGCCGCCCCAAAGGGCGGCATCTCTGTATTGCGCGTCGATACCATCCGACGGTAGGGTCGGTCGCCAGACGACTGCCCGTAACGCTGCAACGTCCGGTAACGCATGGCCTCCAACGAAAGGTGCCTCTTCGTCAGAGGTACATGCGTCAAAGCGCCGATCAGCGTAATCGGCAGTCGTCTGGAGACCGACCCTACCGGCGAAGCGTCCCGATGGGCCCACGCTCAGCCGGCGGTAGCTGTCTCCAGAATCCGCTTGCCGGCTTCCTGCAGATCCGCTTCTGCTTCCTTCTGGTGCTGCTTGGCATACTTCGCGTTCGGACACTGGGCGAGCATGTAGTTGGCATCGAAGTTGAGCTTTTCCACCAGGAAATCCACGAACGCACGCACCTTCGGTGATACCAGCCGGCCACCGGCGAACACCGCGTTGAAGTCCACTTCCGGGCCGGTCCAGCCGGCCAGCACGCGCCGCACCATGCCAGATTCGATGAACGGCTTGGCCATCACATCGCCGGTGAGCAGCAGCCCTTCGCCGCAGACCAGTGCGCCGTTGAGCGCAGAGGGATCATTGGCCACCAGCAACGGATTGACCGGGAAATCGCGCAGGTCGCCGCCGTTCTCGCCCAGCTGCCAGAAGAACCGGTTGTTGTTGAGGTTGCGTGCCTTGCGCATGGCCAGGATGCGGTGGAACTGAAGTTCTTCCGGGTGCAGCGGCTCGCCGTAGCGTTCGATGTAGGCCGGGCTGGCGAACACCTGCGTGCGCAGGCTGCCGAGCTTGCGCGCCACCAGGTTGGAATCGGGCAGGGCGCCTACGCGCAGCGCCAGGTCGGCTTCGCCGGCAATCAGGTCCAGCTTCTCGTTGCCCAGGTGCATGTCCAGCTGGATCTCCGGGTACTGGGCGTGGAACTGCCCCAGCAGCGGTGCGATCCAGGTGATGCCGATCGAATAGGGCACAGTGAAGCGCAACCAGCCGCGCGGGCCGGACTGCAACTGGTTGACCGCGCCTTCGGCTTCTTCCAGCTCGCGCGCGATGCGCTGGCAATGTTCGTGGTAGACCGAGCCGGCCTCGGTCAGGCCCAGCCGGCGGGTGGTCCGGTGCAGCAGGCGTGCGCCAAGCCGCGTTTCCAGTTCCTGCACCTTGCGGCTGACAGTGGTCTTGGGCAGGCCGAGCGCGTTGGCAGCGGCGATGAAGCTGCCCTGCTCGACCACCTTGACGAAGATCAGCGTGTCGTTGAGATCGTGAGCCATGACGGAGTCCGTATCGGGGGGAGGGTAGGGTGCCCGAAAGATTGTGCCGGGTACGGGACGATTATTCCCCTTAATTCGGACTAATCAAGGGGGAGTTTGAGGACTAATCTGGCGCCATTCCCGAATTGGAGGACGCCAACCATGTGGTTGCAGAACATTCTTGGCCGCGTCATCGGCGGCCGCACGCCCTCGCTGGACCTTGCCCTGACCGTGGAGAAGCGCCCTTCAGCCTTCTCCGGCAAGGCGTTCCGCGAGTTTACCCCGCCTGCCAACCTGCAGCGCGGTGGCAGCCTGCGCCTGGGCGCCCGCTACGGCGGTCGACTGGGTCGAATTGGGATTATCCCGACGACGGGAGTGAAAGTCCCATGAACGGGACACTGGCCCCCGAAGTACTGGTGCTTGGTGGCACCGGCAGCGTCGGGCAGGGCATCGTGGCTGCGCTGCTGGAGGCCGGCAGCCCGGTCCTGGTGGTCGGTCGCGACCCGGGCCGGCTGACGGCGCTGCGTGAGCAGTTCGCCGATGAGCCGGGGCTGGAAACGCTGTTGGGCTCGCTCGCCGACGATGGTTCGGCGCTTGCGCTGGCCGAACGCATCGCGCAGCGGCCGCGCATGCTGGCGGCGGTCATCGATGTGATGGGCGGTCCCTACAACCGCGGTCGGGTCATCGACCGCAGCGGCGACGCGCTGCTGCAGGCGCTGCAGGCCGACATGATGCCGCACGTGCACGCAGGCCGCCGCCTGCTGCCGCTGCTGCGCGGCGACGGCCACCCGCGCCGTTACGTGCTGGTTGGCAGCCCGGCCGGCTTCAAACCGTGGGCCGGCTATGGTGAGAGCTCCATCACCGGCGCCGCCACCCGCATGTACGCGCAGGTGCTGCACCAGGAAGCACAGGCACTGGGCGTGCGCGCGCAGATGCTGGAAGTGTGCAACCCGGTGTGCACCCCGACCAACGCGGCCAATGCATGCATCGAGTGGCCGAGCGCGCTGCTGGTCGGCCGCCGCGTGGTTTCCCTGCTCGACAACTGCGTCGACAACCGCGCCATCGTGCGCTGCGATACCCGCGATGCGGAACTTCCGCGTGGACTGCTGCAACTGGACCGACCCCCCACCTGGCGCGACATCGCAGGTGTCGCTTGACCTTTACCCAGGTTCAGGTCCCAGGCTACCGCCCCCAGCAGCACAACGTGATTCTGTTTTTCTTTGACCACCCCTACGTACGGATGCATTCCATGACTTCCTCCAATTCCATTCCGCATCGTTTCTCCCGACGGCTGGCCATGGCCGGCGTGTCGATCCTGGCGGCCGCGGTGCTGACCGCCTGCAGCGGCAGCCAGGCCGAAACCGCCGGCCCGCCGCCGCCGCAGGTCAGCGTCGCGCCGGTGCTGGTCAAGCCGGTCAGCCAGTGGGACGACTTCAGCGGCCGCGTCGAAGCGGTACAGAGCGTCGAGCTGCGCCCGCGGGTGTCCGGCTACATCGACAAGGTCAATTATGTCGAAGGCGATGAAGTGAAGAAGGGCGATGTGCTGTTCACCATCGACGCGCGCAGCTACCAGGCAGAGTACGACCGCGCCCGCGCCGAACTGGCACGCGCGCGCACCCAGTCGACGCTGGCACGCAGCGAGTCCGAGCGTGCCAAGAAACTGTCCGACCAGCAGGCCATCTCCACTGAAACCTGGGAACAGCGGCGTGCCGCCGCCGAGCAGGCCGGTGCCAGCGTGCAGGCGGCGCAGGCCGCGTTGGATGCGGCTGCACTGAACCTGGAATTCACCAAGGTGCGTGCCCCGATCAGCGGCCGTGCCGGCCGCGCGATGGTCACCGCCGGCAACCTGGTCACCGCCGGCGACAGCGCCAGCGTGCTGACCACGCTGGTCTCGCTGGATACGGTGTTCGTGTACTTCGATGCCGACGAAGGTACCTTCCTGCGCTACGCACAGATGGCCCGCAACGGCGAGCGTCCGAGCGAGCGCGACAGCGAGCTGCCGGTCAAGGTCGGGCTGTCGGGCGAGGAGGGCTTCCCGCACCAGGGCAAGGTCGACTTCCTGGACAACCAGGTCACCCGCAGCACCGGCACCATCCGCGTCCGCGCACTGCTGGACAACGCCGAGCGCGCCTTCACCCCGGGCCTGTTCGCCCGCGTGCAGCTGCTCGGCAGCGGCGAGTTCCAGGCCATGTTGATCGATGACAAGGCCGTGCTCACTGACCAGGACCGCAAGTACGTGTACGTGGTTGACAAGGAAGGCAAGGCGCAGCGCCGCGACATCCAGCTGGGTCGAACCGCCGAAGGCCTGCGCATCGTGCAGCAGGGTCTGGCGGCCGGTGACCGCGTGATCATCGATGGCGTGCAGAAGGTGTTCATGCCGGGGATGCCGGTGCAGGCCAAGGCGGTTGCGATGCAGCCAGCTGCGGCTGCGGTTCCGGTACGCGCCACCGCGTTGAATTGACAGGCAGCCGGGCAGAGCCCGGCTCTACCCGCCCCGTGGGCACCGCTTCCGCTGTCGGGTTCGACAGCGGCAGGGGTGCTGCACCCGGCGTTGCAGAAAACACTAGGAATCCCCTAATGGACTTTTCCCGTTTCTTCATCGACAGGCCGATTTTCGCGGCGGTGTTGTCGATCGTGATCTTCGCCGCCGGCCTGATCTCCATACCGATGCTGCCGATCGGCGAGTACCCCGAAGTGGTGCCGCCTTCGGTGGTGGTGCGCACCGTGTACCCGGGCGCGAACCCGAAGGTGATCGCCGAAACCGTGGCCACCCCGCTGGAAGAGGCGATCAACGGCGTTGAGGGCATGATGTACCTCAAGTCGGTGGCCGGCTCGGATGGCGTGCTGCAGATGACCGTCACCTTCCGCCCGGGCACCGACCCGGACGATGCGGCGGTGAAAGTGCAGAACCGCGTCGCCCAGGCGCAGGCGCGCCTGCCGGAAGATGTGCGCCGGCAGGGTGTGACCACCCAGAAGCAGTCCCCCACCTTCCTGATGGTGGTGCACCTGACTTCACCGAAGGGCAAGTACGACACCCTGTACCTGCGCAATTACGCCCGCCTGCACGTCAAGGACGCGCTCGCGCGCATCCAGGGCGTCGGCGATGCGCAGATCTTCGGCGGTGGCGACTACGCCATGCGTGCCTGGCTGGACCCGGACAAAGTGGCCGCGCGCGGCCTGACCGCCAGCGACGTGGTGCGCGCGATGCGCGAGCAGAACGTGCAGGTTTCGGCCGGCCAGCTCGGCGCCGAGCCGATGCCCAACAGCCAGTTCCTGACCCTGATCAATGCCCAGGGCCGCCTGCGCAGTGAACAGGAGTTCGGCGACATCGTGCTCAAGGCCGGTGCCGACGGCGAAGTGGTGCGCCTGTCCGATGTTGCCCGGGTCGAGCTGGGTGCGGGCGATTACACCCTGCGCTCGCAGTTGGATGGCAAGAACGCAGTGGGCATCGGTATCTTCCAGGCCCCGGGGGCCAACGCGCTGGAGATCCGCGATGCGGTGATCGGCACGATGGACGAGATGCAGAAGACCTTCCCGGCCGACGTCAAGTACGAAGCGGTGTACGACACCACCATCTTCGTGCGCGACTCGATCAAGGCCGTGGTCTCCACGCTGCTGGAAGCCATCGCGCTGGTGGTGCTGGTGGTGATCCTGTTCCTGCAGACCTGGCGCGCCTCGATCATTCCGCTGATCGCCGTGCCGGTGTCCATCGTCGGTACGTTCGCAGCGCTGTACGTGCTGGGCTTCTCGATCAACACGCTGAGCCTGTTCGGGCTGGTGCTGGCGATCGGCATCGTGGTCGATGACGCGATCGTGGTGGTGGAAAACGTCGAACGCAACATCGAAGAAGGCCTGACCCCGCTCGCCGCGGCGCACCAGGCCATGAAGGAAGTCTCCGGGCCGATCATCGCGATCGCGCTGGTGCTGTGTGCCGTGTTCGTGCCGATGGCCTTCCTGTCCGGTGTCACCGGCCAGTTCTACAAGCAGTTCGCGGTCACCATCGCCATCTCCACGGTGATCTCGGCGATCAACTCGCTGACCCTGTCGCCGGCCCTGGCCGCGCGCCTGCTCAAGCCGCACGATGCACCCAAGGATGCGCCGACCCGGATCATCGACCGCCTGTTTGGCTGGGTGTTCCGCCCGTTCAACCGCTTCTTCAAGTCCAGCTCGGAGAAGTACGAGCGCAGCGTGTCGAAGATTCTTGGCCGTCGTGGCGCGGTGTTCCTGGTGTATGCAGTGCTGCTGGTCGCCACCGGTTTCATCTTCAAGGTGGTGCCGCCGGGCTTCATCCCGACCCAGGACAAGCTGTACCTGATCGCCGGTGTGAAGCTGCCGGAAGGCTCTTCGATTGCCCGTACCGATGAAATGCTGCGCAAGGTGGCGAAGATCGCGCAGGAAACCGAGGGCGTGGCACACACCATTTCGTTCCCGGGCCTGAACGCGCTGCAGTTCACCAACACGCCCAACACCGGCGTGGCGTTCATTCCGCTCAAGCCGTTCAACGAACGTCATGGCCGCACCGCCGCGCAGATCAACGCTGAGATCAACCAGAAGATCGCCGGGCTGCAGGAAGGTTTCGCCTTTGCGTTGATGCCGCCGCCGATCCTGGGCCTGGGCAACGGCAACGGCTACCAGATGTTCATCGAAGACCGCGGCAACCTGGGTTACGGCGCATTGCAGGCGGCGGTGAGCCAGATGCAGGGTGCGGTGGCGCAGACCCCGGGCATGGCCTTCCCGATCACCAGCTACCAGGCCAACGTGCCGCAGCTGGATGCCGAAGTGGACCGGGTCAAGGCCAAGGCGCAGGGCGTGCAGCTGACCGAGCTGTTCGACACCCTGCAGACCTATCTGGGTTCGTCCTACGTCAACGACTTCAACGAGTTCGGGCGTACCTGGCAGGTGATCGCGCAGGCCGACGGCCAGTTCCGCAACAGCGTGGAAGACATCGGCAAGCTGCGTACCCGCAACGACCGCGGCGAGATGGTGCCGATCGGTTCGATGGTGACCGTCAAGGAAACCTACGGCCCGGACCCGGTACTGCGCTTCAACGGCTATCCGGCGGCGGACCTGGCCGGCGAAGCCGACCCGCGCCTGCTGTCCTCGGCTGAAGCGATGAACAACCTGACCGCGATCGCTGCCAAGGTGCTGCCGGTCGGCATGACCACCGAATGGACCGACCTGAGCTACCAGCAGGCCACCCAGGGCAAGGCCGCGTTCATCGTATTCCCGGTGGCGATCCTGCTTGCGTTCCTGGTGCTGGCTGCGCTGTATGAGAGCTGGTCACTGCCGCTGGCGGTGATCCTGATCGTGCCGATGACGCTGCTGTCGGCCCTGTTCGGCGTATGGTTGACCGGCGGTGACAACAACGTGTTCGTGCAGGTGGGCCTGGTGGTGCTGATGGGCCTGGCGTGCAAGAACGCGATCCTGATCGTCGAATTCGCCCGTGAGCTGGAAATGGGCGGCAAGGGGATCGTGGAAGCCGCGCTGGAAGCCTGCCGCCTGCGTCTGCGTCCGATCGTGATGACCTCCATCGCGTTCATTGCCGGCACCATCCCGCTGGTGCTGTCGCACGGCGCCGGTGCGGAAGTGCGCTCGGTGACCGGTATCACCGTGTTCGCCGGCATGCTCGGCGTGACCCTGTTCGGCCTGTTCCTGACCCCGGTGTTCTACGTGGCCCTGCGCAAGTTCGTCAGCCGCAATGGCGGCGGCAAGCTGGTCGCCCACGGCGAATCCACCCTGCATCACTGATCCTGACCCCTACGAGGAATCACGCATGAATACCGCTACTTCCAGGATTGCCCTGGTCACCGGTGCCACCCGTGGCATCGGCCTGGAAACTGTCCGCCAGCTGGCCCAGGCCGGCGTGCACACGCTGCTGGCCGGGCGCAAGCGCGACACCGCCGTGGCCGAGGCGCTGAAGCTGCAGGCCGAAGGCCTGCCGGTGGAGGCGATCCAGCTGGACGTGGGCGATGCGGCCAGCATTGCCGCGGCCGTGCAGGAGGTCACCGACCGCCATGGCCGGCTGGACATCCTGGTCAACAACGCCGGCATCCTGCTCGACAACCCGGCACTGGCGCCGTCGGCGCAGACGCTTGAAACCTGGCGCGACACCTTCGACACCAACGTGTTCGCGGTGATCGCGGTCACCCAGGCGTTCCTGCCGCTCGTCACCGCCTCGCCGGCCGGGCGCATCGTCAACGTGTCCAGCATCCTGGGCTCGCTGACCCTGCACAGCCAGCCCGGTTCGCCGATCTATGGCTTCGCGGTGCCGGCCTACAACGCCTCCAAGAGCGCGGTGAATGCCTGGACGGTGCAACTGGCCTACGAGCTGCGCGAGAGCACCACCAAGGTCAACACTGTGCACCCGGGTTACGTGAAAACCGACATGAACCGTGGCGAAGGCGAGCTGGACATCGCCGATGGCGCGCGCTCCAGCGTGGGCATGGCGCTGATCGGCGTCGACGGCCCCAACGGCAGCTTCACCTACCTGGGCGAGGTGCTGCCATGGTGATCCGTGTGTTGACCGCAGCCGTCGCCAGCGCGCTGCTGGCCGGCTGCGTCAGCGTCGGCCCCAACTACCAGGCACCCCCGGCGCAGCCGGTGGTCCTGCAGGGCGCGGCCGCGCCGGTGTTCAGCACCACCTCGCCGGTGGCCAGCTGGTGGGCGCAGTTCGATGACCCGGTGCTGGAACAGCTGGTGCACGACGCGCTGGGCGACAACCTGGACCTGCGCATTTCGATGGCCCGCGTGCGTGAAGCACGTGCGGTGTTCGTCGAACAGCGGCTGGACCAGTTGCCGCACGTGACCAGTGGCGGCAGCTACGATCGCCGCAAGCAGCCGGACCTTACCGCCGGTGGCGAGCGTGTCTTCAGCGAAACCTACCAGCTGGGCTTCGATGCCGGTTGGGAACTGGACCTGTTTGGTCGCCAGCGCCGTGCCGCCGAAGCGGCGCGCGCGGACCTGGGTGCCGAGCAGGACAACCTGGCCGACGCCCAGGTCACGGTCGCTGCTGAAGTGGCGCGCAACTATTTCGAACTGCGCGGCACGCAGAAGCGCATCGAAGTGGCCAAGCGTACGCTGGTGAACCTGCGCGACACCCAGAAGTTGACCGAAACCCGCTGGGATCTGGGCGCGGGCAGCGAACTGGACGTGCAGAGCAGCCGTGCGCGGTTGAAGGCGATCGAGGCCGACATTCCGCTGCTGGAAGTGGCCGAAGTGCAGTCGCGGCATCGCCTGGCCGTGCTGCTGGGCCAGCGCCCGGATGCGTTGGACACGCTGCTGGAACCGCGTGATGCTGCGCCGTATGCCAAGGCGTTGCCGCTGGGCGACACCACCGACCTGCTGCGCCAGCGCGCCGATGTGCGGGTGGCCGAGCGTCGCCTGGCGGCGGCGACGGCGCGAGTGGGGGTGGCCACCGCCGATCTGTTCCCACGGATCAGCCTGAGCGGCTTCGTCGGGTTCCTGTCCGGCGATGCCAGCGGGCTGGTCAACGGCAACAACAAGGCATGGTCGGTGACCCCGTCGATCAGCTGGGCCGCATTCGATTTCGGCACGGTCAAGGCACGGCTGCGCGCGAGCAAGGCGCAGGCCGACGGCGCCGCGGCCGAGTACGAAAAGGCGGTGCTGCTGGCGTTGGAAGACACCGAGAACGCCTTGACCCGCTATGCCAAGCAACAGGCGCGGTTGGCCATCGTGGCTGAGCAGGCGCAGGCGGCGCGGCGCGCGGAGCAGCTGGCGCAGATCCGTTATCGCGAAGGGTCGGAAGACTTCCTGACCCTGCTTGATGCGCAGCGTACGCAGCTGGCGGCCGACGATGCACTGGCTGCAGCCGAATCCACGGTCAACGTCAGCGTGGTCGGTGTCTACAAGGCACTGGGTGGTTGGGGCCAGCAGCAGGACGCAACCCCGCCTGCAGTGGCCGGCACGATGCGGTGAAAGAACGCAGAGGGCGACAAGGGTCGCCCTCTGCACACTTTGTAATGGTTCGCCGCGATGGCGTACCGGAGAACCCCGCGCTGACGGCTTTGCCTCTGCCGGGCCCGCGTGGGGCGGTGCCAAAAACACCGCCTCTCCGGGAGATGTGCAATGCAAGGGAACGGCTTGGGTCCGCGGCGCGCGGGCAGGGAAGAACGGCAACCGGCCGCGTCGGGCCTGTCGGCCAGCGTCATCGTGCTGCTGGTGGTCGCGGCGCTCACCGTCACCCTGGGCTTCGCACGCCTGCCGGATGGCCAGCTCGGCATCGGCGTGCTGGGGGTGGGCGTATTCCTCGCGGTGAGCGCCCGCATCTGCCAGGCCCGCGAACAGCACCAGGCGCTATGCCAGGCGCTGGATGGACTGCGCGGGTCGCGCGGGTGAGCCGTGGCCCCGCGGCGTGGGCACCGGTAGGGTCGCATCCCAATCGACGATGTGCATGGATGCACGAGTGGTGCGGCCGCAGGACGCGGGAGAGCACCACTGCACGCGTGTCGTCCGCGCTCGATAACGGCATGGACGCCGGCGGACAGGGCCTTTGCTTCGACGAAGGTCATGCGTTACCGGATGCTGCAACAACATGTGCGGTTGTTTGGGAACCAACCCTACCGCCCCGGGAAGGTCAACTCCGCCCGTACCGGGTAATGATCCGACGGCACCACGCCACCGGGCTTCTGGTCCAGGGTCTCAAACTGGTTCACACCGAAACCACGCACCAGGATCCAGTCGATCTCCGCGGTGGGCGTGTCACTGAAGTTCTGGAAGGTCAGACGCGGGCCTTCGACTTCTTTTGCCAGCTTGCGTGCATCGCCCAAGGTGCGGGTGAATTCGGCATAGGTGCCGCTGCCCGGTTCGCTGTTGAAATCGCCGGTGACCACCACCGGGATGTCCTTCGGCAGCGCGGCCAGCCGCTGGGTGATCAGCTTGGCGCCCAGCACGCGACGCGGCTCGTCTTCATCGCGGTAGGGCAGGTGCGTGTTGTACAGGTAGAAGCGTTTGCCATCGGCATTACGCTGGAACAACGCCCAGGTGACCATGCGCGGCATCAGGTTGCCCCAGGTGATGCTGCCGGCCACCTCGGGGGTGTCGGACAACCAGAAGTTGCCCGATTCCACCACCTTCAATTGCGCGCTGTCGTAGAACACGCCCATGTGTTCCTCGTTGTCGCCCGGACCGCGCGGCTCTCCGAACCAGCGGTAGCCCGGCAGGTGCTGCACCAGGTAATCGGCCTGGTTGGTCTTCAGTTCCTGGGTACCGAACACCACCGGGTGCTGTGCCTTCAACAGTGCCACCATCGCATCGCGACGGTCCTCCCAGCGCTTGTTGGGTTCGGTATCCACCGGGGTGCGGACGTTGAATGACATCACCCGCAACGGCTCGGGGGCCTTGGCCAGGGCCGGGCCGAGCGGCAATGCCAATGCGATCAGGGCCAGCAGGGCCGGACGACGAAAAGCAGACAACATGGGAGTCCCTCCATTCCGTGAAATCGTTTGCAGAGGGTGCCATGGAATCGCCGGGCCTGGGTATGCGGAGGTTGGCGGCAGTGGCGGCACGCCGTACCGGGACGGGCGCCTGTCACGACAGACCCCGATCACGCCGCCACTGGTTGAAGAACGTGACCAGCCCAGGATTCGGTGGGACGGGAACGACCGCAGGTGCCTGCAGCTCGATACCGCCGGAGAAGGAGGTTCCATAGTCCTCCAGGTAGCGCACGGAGAAGGTCTGCGCGTCCGGGAACCGTGCCCGCATCTGCGGGAGCACCACGCCCCCGCAAGAGAAGCAGGTACCCAGCACCGTGCGCAGCTTGAAGCTGACCACTTGGCGATGTTCGCCCATGCAACTGGCAATCAGCCGCTCGGAATCCACGCTGCGGTCGAACACCAGGGTGCGGGTATCGTCTGCGTGCCGAAGTACCGGCAGGCTGGTGATCTCCGGCAGTGGAGCAACGCCTTGCATGGCCGCGCGGGCGTCGACGAAACGGGTGCCGTCGGGCAGTGCAGGGTTCGGGCGCAGATGGATGTTGCGCGCACGTTTGCCGCCGGAAAGCGCGTAGTAGATGGTCCGGGTGCCGTCCGCATCCACTACCTCGGCAAACGCGAGGTTCGCTCCCTTGAGATGGTCCAGAATCGGCTTGCCGGCATCGGGCAGGGCCAGCGCCGCCGCATCGATGCCCGACCACGTGCCTTTGCCCCCGGTGGCGGGAAGCAGTGCATTCAGGATTTCGGCCACCGAAGCGCGCTCCTCCTCTCCGGCGTTGCGCAGTGCCTGCCAGTCCGGAATGCGTTGCCGGGCGATGCTTACGAAGGTGCGCTGCTCGCGCTGGCCGGTCAGCACCTGTCCGCATAGGTGGTGAGCACGTCGGGGCGGCCCCGTTCGGCAAACGACGCCACGTAGGCTTCATATGTCGGGAAGCGCTCCGTCAGTTCGGGGCTCAGTGTCGGCTGGATATAACCGAACGCCAGTCGCGCGATGTTGTCGCGGTCCTGTTCCAGATAGGGACGCAGCAGGCGGACGCGGTACGCCTCCGACGCGCGCAGGTACACGTTGATCGCAGCGTCATCGCGGCCCGGTTGCAGGCGGGTGAAATGCAGTTCAGCACCGGCATCGTCGGTGTCAGGCAGCGCTGCCCGGTAGATCACACCGTCATCGGGTTCGATGCACAGCCCGCGCAGGAACGGCGATTCCACCCGTATCGCGCGCAGGCGGCGGGCATCGGCGACCGCAGGTAGCAGCTCGCCCACGTCCACCACCGGCAGCACGTGTTGCAGTTGCGTCATGTGTTCGTTGGTTGGCGACCCGAGCAGGCCGAAGCGGGGTTCGTCCGCGAGCGTTGCCTCGAGCATGTCGGGGTACTCAACGTTGGTCGGCAGGTTCAGCGCCTCCAACTGCGCCGCCGCCATGGGAACGAGCTTGGGCGGCGCAGCGGTACGCGGTGTCCACGAACAGATCCGGCCCTGGTGCACCATCAGGCGGAGCGGTAAGCCGCTGTCCGGGTCCACCTGCGCAAGGTCCAGGGTGAACTCACGGGTGGCAGCGGCGACGGCGTGGGCGCGCTGGTCGGGCAGGGCGTCGACGTCCAGCTCTTTCGCCGCGTCGGGGGTGAAACGCAGCCGCGATTGCAGCACGCAGGGCATCATCTCCAGCGAACGACGTGGCCGGCAACGCGGGGGAACCTCGCGCCATTGCCCGGCAGGCCCGCTGCCTTCCGGCGTGGCGATGCGTTCGAACGCATCGCCGGCGGCGTTGAGCCGGTAATGCTGGTCACGGATCACCACTTCCCACTCGTCGTGGCCGTGATCCAGGAACTGCGCGGGCGTATCGCCGATTGCGATCTGCACTCCGTCTTCGGTACGCGTGGCCGGAAGGGTGGGCGGCAGGTCATGTTCCAGCGTGAACGCGTCCAACGCCGGTCCATACGGCTGCCCGCTGTACAGGTCGTAGCGGTGCCACGCCGTGCCGCGCGCCATGGCCAGCACCGTGCTGCCGTCCCCCAGTCGCGCTTCGGCCAGCGAGGGGGTCAGCGCGCGCCGTTCCTGCAGTGCAGCGGTTGGCACGGCGCCGCTGACCACCGCGTGTTCCAGCGCCAATGCCGAGCGTTCCAGTTCCGGGCTGCTGCGCAGCACCTGCTTCAACCACGCCACGCCCTGCAAGGCGTTGTTCCAGGCATGGCTGCCGGCCCACCAGCTGCCCTTGGCCACGTCGCGCAGCGTGCCCACGCCGCCCTGCATCGCCAGCGATGTGCCCAGCGTCTGCAGCGCGCCGCCCGCTTCGGCAGCGATCGACTGGATGCTGCGCTCGCCGGCGGTGCGCACGATGCGCACCGTATCGGCGAAGAATCCGCCCAGCGGCATGAGCATGGAAGCGCCGTCCATCGCGCAGCCGGCCATCGCACTGGCGGAGAAATCACCCGCCTGCATTTCTTCGACACATTGGTAGAGGGGCACGAGGAACTCAGCCGCTGAATTCAGTGCGTGCAGCTCGCGCTGATGGCGTTGCTCAAGACCGGTGAGATGGCCAAGTTCGTCCACGCGTGCCTGCTCAAACCGCGTTTTCCACAGGTGCGCGGCGGCAGCAGAGGAAACGGCCTTGAACGTGTGCCTGCCATGGCCGGTAACCGTTGCGCTGTATGGCGTCAGCGTCAATCCGTCCAACGGGGTGAGCTGGTTGCCATCGCGTTGGCGCTGGACCGTGCCGCTGAACAACCCTTCGACGTCCACCAGATTGCCCAGTGCGCGGTCCTGCCACACCCGCCGTGCCACACCGGCCTGTGGAATGATTTCGAAGTACACCGGCTCGGCGCCGGGCGCTGTCGGCGTGCAACGCAGCAGCAGGCCCTGATCGGCCTGCCGCTCGTCGCAGCTCACGCGCAACGGCGTACATCCGGAGGCTTCGACCAGCTGCCGGTCGGCCGACGGCAGTCCATCCAGCGCCGTGCCGATCAGGCCGGCCAGTCCTGCTTCCACGGTGTGCTGCCAGACGTCTGATGCGGTGTCGAAACGGGTGGCGGTGGTCGGTCCGTTGGTCGACACCCAGGCGTCGGCCACCACCAGCGCCTGCAGCGTGTCGTCATGGGTGACCAGTTCGCGTTCGACTGGATCGTCAGCCCCGCCACCGCCACCGCCACCGCCTGCGGCGCCCGGCTTGGCCAATTCATACATATGCTGCTCGAATGCGACCAGGCGCGAGGGCTCGACGCCATGGCGTGCCAGGTAGGCTTCGCCAATGTCGGCCGGGCGCTGCGACCACAGGGCCGGATCCACGCCGGCCTCGCGCAGGGTCTGCGCGGCGATGTCCATGCGTCGCGGCGGCGGGCTGGCCAGTTGCTGTACGTGAAGCGCGTGCGCGCCCTGGTCGGCCTGCAACCCATCCAGCGCGTCACCCAGTTGCTGCCCGGTTGCCGCGTCGATCCGGGTAATGTTGGCGCCGTCGGCGTGCGCGGCCGCATAGGCCAGCGCCGCAGGCGCAAGCGCGCCGGCCCAGGCCGCATGCAGGTCATCGTGCTCACCGGGCGTGCCTGCGGGCATCGCCAGTTGCGCGGGCAGCGCGCAGACCGCATCGAAGCCCACGCGGCTGCAGGCCCCCGGCTGCATGGTATCCAGCAGCGTTGCGCCGTGTCGCAATGCCACGCTCTGCAGCGAGCGACCATACGTGAGCCAGTCCGGAATACCGTCCACCAACAATGCCGGTTGGTCCAGCTCGCTGACCAGCAGCCAGTACAACACACCTAACGCTGCCGGCGAGGCATCGCCATTGGCGTCCAGCACGGTGGCGCGCAGTTCGTGGGCAAGCTGGATGAAGGGAACATCCACGACCTCGGGCGCGGCAAAGCGTTGACGCAGTGCGTCGATCCGCGCACGGCCGATGTAGCGCTCCAGCATTAGCTGCGCAAGCAGCGTCTGCGCACCGCGCGCCGAGACGTCCTGGCTGCCATCTCCGCCGACCCAGCCCGCCCCGGCCAGCAGCGGCCGGCATACTTCCGCGAACTGCCGGGTGCGCGCCATCAGGGCCCAGGCATCGGGAGCGGTCAGGGGCTCTGCATCGCTGCCATCGCGCGCATCCGGGTGCAGCAGCGACAGGCCGAACTGCTCAAGCAGGTCATCCAGCACGGGCAACTGGGCGGGGTCGGGGCGGGTGGCACGGGGGCGGGTTGGTGCCGCGAGCCGATCCAACGCGTCCAGCACCGGATCCTCCGCAGTCTGCGCGTCCACGTCACGTGCGCGGTCCAGCAACAAGGGGAAGGCCAATGATGCGCGCGGTAGCGGCGCCGTGCGCACCGCAGGGGGCAGCAGCGCTGCGCCGAATGCAAGCGCTTCATCGATGGTCAGTGCCGGATGCAGCAGGCGCAGGTCGATCGCCAGTGACAGGACCGGTGCGCCGTCCGCAGCGGGGTCGCTCGCCACTCCGATGGCCTCGCCAGGTGCTGCCAGCTGCACCTCGGCCGACGCGCTGAGCAGGGCGGCGCAGGTGCTCGCCGACAGCGGTGCGTCGCGATCCAGGCGCGAGCCGGCGCTGCGGCCGGCCACCGAACGCTGCAGGTGCCGCCATACCGTCTGTTGTGCGTCGGTGCTGGCGCACCACCGGTCCAGCGCCTGCGGCGCCTTCATGATCCGCGTCCACAGCGTTGGCATGTTCGGCGAAGGGCGGGTGTCCGCGGTGGCGGCAAGGGCATGTTGGACGGCATGGACCACGCTTTCCCGGTTGCTGCGCATGCCTGGCGCGCGCCAAAGCGCCGCCAGCGCGCTGTCAGGCAGCAGGGTCAGCCATTCGTCCGGCGACAGGTGCCAGGTTGACCCGCGCAGGAATCCCTCGCGCCAGCGTCCAAACGCCTCTGCGCCAGGCGCCGCCGCCAGCTGCCGGAAAAAGCCGTGGACCAGTTCGGGGGTGACCTCGTCCATGCCGATGTCCAGTGTCTGCGCCACCAGTTGGTGGCTGTCGCGCCCCCGTTGCAGCCGCAGCAGGTCGCACGCCTGCTGTTGCGGGTCGGCGGCAATCCGGTCGCGACCCAGCAGCTGGCGCAGCACGGCGGTGGGCAAGGACAGGGTGACGGTCATGGGCCGCAGCAGTGGGCGGACGCGTTCCGGATTGTTCGCCAGGTCCAGCGCGTCCAACCGGGCCAGGGCGCTGGACGCACGGGCGCCGCCGGTCCAGGCGAAGAAGCCGGAAAAGGCCGGGTAGGCCAGCGGGTACCACGGGTCGGCCTGGGCCATGGGCAGGTCCAGGCCCGCATAGAGCTGCAGCACCGGCGCGATCAGCGCGCCGGTGAGCACGCGCAGGTCATTGCGGCGAGGATCGATCACGGACTGCAGCGGGGGTTCCAGGTCTTCATAACGGGCCAACGAGGCGGCAATGTGGTGGAACAGCGCGCCCAGTTCGGTGACCCAGTGCGTGCCGGCCGCGGCGGCCTTGTGCTCCAGGTGGTCGCGCCAGTCGGCCGTGGTCGGTGGCTTGCCGCGCCAGTCCCAGCCTGCGCCGAAGCGCAGTTCATCCACGTGGCGACGCAGTGTGACCAGCAGGTCGGCGAGCAGGGTGTCGGCGCGGTCGAGCCGCTGGAATTCGGTTTCGTCGAGCAGTGCAGGTTGCGCGTGGACCAGCCAGGCACGCATCTCGTCTACGCCGGCGCCATGCGGCAGCGGCCAGCCGTAGTCCTGGTGCATGCGCGTGCGGTGCGCCAGCAGCTGCGCCAGCAGCTGCGCCTCGGTCATCGGTGTTGCCAACCGCCCGGCAACGGTGTCGGTGTTCCAGGCCAGCGCATCGAAATGCGCCTGTGCCGAACCGAGCGCAGTGGCGTCCTGCGCCTGCACGTAGGCGACTGCAGCGCGGCCGATCCGGGCCAGGCCGTGCATGGCCCGGCGTTCGCCCGTGGGAGGCGCGTGGCGGGTAAGCAGCTCCAACATGCGGGTGAATGCATAGGCGTGCGCGATGGCACCTCCATCGGCCAGGCTGCGCCGTGCACCTTCGGGCAGCATCGGAAGCTGCAGCAGCGAGGCGTACAACGCGCGTGCCGGTGCCGAGTGGAAGAAAGCGGCCAGCGTATCCGGACCGGGTGCGCGGTGTTGCAGGTCCAGCCCGGCCTGGGCAAAGGCGTCGGTCACGGCCGCGTGCAGGCCGGTGACGGTACGCGGTACCTGCCAGTCCAACGTGTCCCACCAGTCGCCGGGATCGAGGCGGTTGATCAGCGATGCCAGCACGCCCAACGGCAGGCGGCCGTGGACAGGGATCATGTCCTGCGCGGCGGCGCCGTTGAACAGCGCCGGCGCGGCGGAGGCAGCCGCAAGCGGCGCGCCCAGGTCGGTCAGCGCGCCTGCATCGGCGTGCGGGGTGACCCCGCCAGGGGGCAGCGGTGATGACGGAGCGTGCCGGCTGGGTATGGCCTGCAACGCCAACCGTGCGTCTTCGCATGGCGCGGCGCGGATCGCTTCGGGTACCGCCAGCGTGGGCTCGACGGGTTGGCGGTTTAGAAACGCGCCGATGGCTTCCACCTGTTCGCGCAACATGCCCGGTACGTTGTGCCGCGCTTCCCAGCACTGACCGGGCAGCGCCAAGGCGGTGCCCGGTCGCTGGCGGCCGGTCAGGGCGCTTCCGTCCTGCGCGAACGGCGCGTCACCCACCAAACCCACCAATGGCGTGCAGACCACCACGTTCACGGGAGCCACCCACGAACCGCTGCGTGCATGCGGCGCGGCGACGTTGGCAATGGCTTCGGGCGACGGGAGGGTCTTGCTGCCAAGCAACGATGCGCTCTTTGCGACCGCGAAGCCGAGATCGAAACCTGTCCGCACGCACTGCGGCACCTGCCACGGAACACTCAGCAGGCTGACCAGGGTACGCGCGGCGCTGTCGTAGCGCCCTAACGGTTGCATGGGTTGGGCGGTGTCGAGGCTGGCCTGGTGCGCCACTTCCAGCACACGCATGGCCAGAGTCGGGGGGACATGCCGGGCAGGCGACACGCGCGGGGCCCCTGTCCTGGACGGCTCACCCGCCGGGTGCTGCTGCATCGCGATGAGCCGTGCGTGGATCGCTGCAATGGTCGTGGAATCCGAGTCGCGGAAAAGCGCGTCGGTCAGGCCGGCACGCGGATCGAGAAGGCCGGCATCGCATTGCTCGTGTTGGCGTATGCATCGCAGTGCGCGCCGCAGCGTCCGCGCAGACGCAGTGGGCGCCAACTGTGCCAGCTGCACCGCCATCGATGCGTGGCGTGCCTGGGTATCCTGGCCGCCATGCTGCGCGCGCTGGTGCTGGCGTGCCAGCTGACGGGCATCTACTTCGCCCTGACGGTCACGCTGTCCGGCAAGCTGCCGCTGCCACGCGGAAGGCGTCACCTCCAGCGGCCGATACAGCGCATCGCGCAGGCGCTGCAGCAGCGGATCGCGCTCGGCGGTAGCGGCGTTCAAGCGCGGCCGCTCGGCAAGGCATTCGACCTCCCACTGTGCCTGCGGCAGGCGCAGCGCGTACAGCAGCACGCACCGCCACGCGGCGGCCTCGTCGTCGCTGCAGGCGGGCAGCGCGCAGCACGCGGCCAGCCACTCCGACAGTGCGGCGCCCAGCGGTGTACCCGGCAATCCGCCGTCGAGCAGGGCATGCAGCAGTGCGGTGTCGATCGGTCCCTGGGCAAGGGCATCGGCCAGTTCGACCAGCTGCGCGCGGGGTACACCGATCAGCGGCACGTGCAGTGCGGGCAGCGCCTGCGCGCGATTGTGCACCTGCTCCGGCGTCGCCGCCGACGGCAGGTGTTCCGATGCGGCAACGGGGGTAAGCAGTGAGGCAATGGTGGGAGCGGGCAGGGCGTGGCAGCGGGGCATCATCGGCACAGGCAGGCAATCGCGGCAGGCGCCGGGGGGCGCGGAAGGGCGCCGATCCTACGCATGGGCTGCGGCGCTGCAATCGACTACGCCAATGGGACCTGACTGAAACAGTGACGAAGCACATCGAAATCATTGCACCACGCGGAATACGGGGGTGTGATCGGCGGGCAGGCGTGGGAGCGATGCGCTGTCGGTATCGGAATCCTTGTACCCGCCGCCGATCAACGGATGCCGGCGACGGTCAAGCGGTTTCGGCAAACAACGCATTCAACTGTGCGTAGCCGGGCGCGTCGGCCGGGACCGCCAGTGTGTCGTTGAGCATTGCATCCATGGCCCCGGTCATCGCCGTCCAGGTGATGGCCGACAGCGCCGGGCCCGCGCTCAATCGGCGCACACCCGCCTGGGCCAGGGCGGAGTGGGCTGCCATGCCGGGCAACCACATCGCGTTGAGTGGAAGCGCGATATCGCCGGCGATGGCGGCCATGTCGTCGAGCTGCGAGACCCCGGGGACGAAGGCACCTTCGGCGCCGGCACGGGCATAGTCCTGCATGCGCGCCACGCTCATGTGCACCGCTTCAGCTCCCTGCGCCAGACCGCGCAGGTACACATCGGTGCGGGCATTGATGAACAGTGGAGTGCCCGCCAACGCTGTGCGGATCGCCTCGAGTTTCGCGACAAGCAGGGCCGGCGTGCCCGCCCCGTCCTCGATGTTGATACCCGCCACACCCAGTGCGGTCAGTTTCACCACCAGCCCGGCGACCCGCTGCGGGTCGTCACTGTAGCCGTCTTCGATATCCACGGTCACCGGCACGGTCGCAATGCGCACAATCTCGGTAATCCGCTGCAACAGCGCGGCCTGCGGCAAGGCGCCGCCGTCGGGATACCCACACGACCAGGCCATGGCCGCGCTGGTGGTGGCGATGGCCTGCGCGCCCCGTTGCTGGGCGAGGGCGGCGCCACCGGCATCCCAGACGTTGGGGAGTATGAACAGTGAGGGGTTGCGGTGCAGTTCCGAAAAGCGCGGGTACTGGGCATTCATGGCAGGTGCTCCTGGCGGGAATCCGAAGTCTGCACCTGGAGAAGGCAGCGCGCTCGCTGTTTTCGGACAGCATCCCCCCGGATGCGCTGGACCGGGGGGAACCCGGTTACTCTGGTCGATTCCACGCGCAACGCAGGGCCCCCTCATGGATTACCAGCTTGTCATCAAATTCTGGCGAAAGTCGCTCGACGACGAGGCCTTCCTGTCCACGCTGGAGGCCGAACTCACCGCAGCGCTCGGCAGTACCGCCAGGCTGGATGGGTATGACGTGAGCGCGAAGGAAATCAACCTGTTCATGGACACCGCCGACCCGCGGCCGACCTTCCGCAAGGCCAAAGACGTGCTGGAACGGCTGGGCGTGCTGCACAGCGTGTCCGCCGCCTACCGGCTGGTCGGCGGGGCGCAGTTCACCTCGGTGTGGCCGACGCGGATGGCGCGGAAGTTCACGTTGCCGTCGTGAGCAATAAAAAAGCCGGAACCCCTTTGAAGGCGGTCCCGGCTTTTTCTGGTCCTTGCGGACCGTCTTATGGTGGGCGGAATTGAACCGAATGGAAAAATGCCCATCCTGCGCGCATATTCTTGGATGCACTGTTCCGAATACCGCCAAAAATACCGCCAAGTGCGCGTCGCGCCTCGCGCTATCCCGCGACAGGCGAGGGGCCCGCAGCAGCGCGGGCCCCGTGGCGTTGGCCGAGCGACTCAGAGCACCCAGGTCACATTGGCCTTCAGGCCGTGGTCGCGAGCGCCGTCGCCGTGCTGGCTGCTGTAGGCGGCGCCTACGGTCAGGTCCGGGCGCAACGTGACTTCGACGCCGGCTTCGATGGCCAACGTGTCGTCGGCCACTGGCAGTCCATTGATGGCAAAGGCGCTGCTACCGTCGGTGGCAAAGGACAGTCGGGCGCTTCCGGTCACATCATTGAAGGCATGCCGCCAGCCCGCCATCACTCGCCAGTTGGCCTGCAGGGTGCCAGCGCTGAAGGTGCTGCCTGCACGTACGCCGAGAGTTGAGAACAGCGTATCGGTCGTCTCTTTGCGCGCGCTCAGTGCGCTGATGCCGGCATGCTCGCGGAAGCCTTCTGAGGTCATGCCGACGTAGGCCAGGTTGGCAAACGGTTCCAGTTCTACCTCGCGTGTCGGCAGCTTCCAACCCAGCTCGCCGAAGGCTTGAACGCTGCTGGTGTGGTAATCGGCACGGTTGCGTTCATTGACGCCGGTGAAGGTGATCGTTCGGTCGGTCTCGATCAAATGGTGGCCAAACAACGCGCCGCCGCGCAGCTGGAGCGCATCGCCCACCGTGGTGCCGGCATAAAGGCCGAGCTGGTAGCTGTCGATCCTGGCATCTGAGCGTCGGGCATCAACGTCCAGCTTGCCGTGGCTGGCGGCGGCCACCAGGCCGGCGTTCCAGTTGCCGAACTGATGGTCGCTACCGGCCACGATGCCGCCAGCGGAACGCTTGCTGCGTGCCGCGTTGCCATCGCCATCCTGGCGACCCCAGCTGCCATGCATCCGGCCCCATGCGTTGCCATCAGTGGACAGGTCACTGGCTGCGTCCTGTGCGCCTTCGCGCTGGCGCAAGCGGTCGATGGCCGCCTCGCGCACGAATCGACTGTCCTGGATCAGAGTGGCGCGCACGCTGGCATGCACTTCACCGGAGAGCTGGTCGAAGGCCGATACCGCGTTGGCTTCATCCAGTTGAACCACCGCGTCGTACAGGCCTTTGCCTGTGCCCAGGCTCTCAATCGCGGTACTGGTGGCGACCTGGTTGAGCGTGGTGGCCACCGCCGGGAACAGCACTTGATTGCGGGCCAGCGTCAGCGACAGGGTGTGGCCATCGTTGGCCAGGGTCGGAGTCAGGAAGGCGAAATTGGTGCTGATTTCGTCAAAGGCGCCGCTGATCCCGGCATCGGCACTGAGCACCTGATAGGTGGTGCTCGGGGACCAGCTGCCATCGGCGGCCAATACCATGGCGCTGCGGCCCTGCAGGGCGATCGTGCCGCTGGCATGGATGTGGTCGGCGCTGCCGTCCGGCGTCGCTTCGATCTGGTACGTGGACCCGGTGGCGAAGGTGAGATCACCGGCCACGCTCAACCGGCCGATCGAGTTGCCCGGCGCAATCGTGCCGCCGTCCATCACCACGGTGCTGCCGACGCTGCCGGTGCCTTTGAGCGTGGCGCCGTCATGCACGTTCAGCGTGCCGCCCAGTGCCCCGTTCACTGCCAGCGTGCCGGCGTTGACGTGGGTGGTGCCGGTGAAGGCGGTGCTGTCGCCAGTCACATCGAGTGTCCCTCCACCGTTCTTGTTGATACGGCCGCTGCCGCTGAACAGGCTGGAGAAGCTCGCATCGCTGTTCTGCTGCATCGACAGCGTAGCGGTTGCTGCGATATTCATCGTGCCGCTGCCGAGGTTGCTTGCGTTACCAGCCAAGGTGCCTGCGGTGATGGTGGTGCCGCCGCTGTAGCTATTGTTTCCGCTGAGCGTGGTAGAGCCGCTGCCGAGCACCCGCACAGCGCCGCTGCCGGAGATGTCGCCGGTAAACACCACGTCATCGCTGCGGTTGAACGCCAACGTGCCGTGGTTGAGCACATCGCCGGAAATCGCACCGTTGGTGCCGCCATCGCCGATCTGCAAAGTGCCTGCGGAGAGGATGGTGCTTTTGATGTCCGTCAAGGCGCTATCGATGCGCCAGGTACCGCTGTCTTGTTTGAGAAGCTGGCCACGGAAGTAGGTGGAACCGGTCACGGCGTCTGTATACAGCTGCGAGTCGGTACCGCCCAATGCTAATGTGGAGGCCTCGTTGCCGATATCCAGATGACCTTCGATGCGGGAGCCGTCGAACAGCGTGACGTGGTGGGTGCCCGTATCACTCATGCGCACATCACCTCTCATCGTGCCGGAGTTGTTGAGGATGGAATCGCCGGAGACCACATCGAACGAGCCGTTGGTTCCTTGAACAGTCGAGCCCACGCCATTGGTCAAGCTGCCCCCCCGGTACAGCCCCACGCCAACTGTCTGGCTGCTGATGGTGCCACCACCAATGTTGTTGACCGTTGCAAGCTGGCTTGCATAGACGCCGTGGCCGTCGATGAAATGCATGTCGATGTGGGGGAACGTGCCCGTGCTGATAATGGCCCCGCCATTGTTGGTCAACGTGCCGCCACCATCGAGATATACAGCATCACCCACGCCGCTGATGATGCCGTCAGCGGTGTTGGTGATCGTCGCGGTGCTGTCATAGATCTGCACGCCACGGCCATCGGCGGAGCTGATGGTTCCGCTGTTGAGCAGGGTGCCACCGTCAAACATGATCACGCCGCTGTCCTGCCCGGTGACAAGGCCACCGTTTGCGTTCGTGACTGCGCCCGTCCCTCTGATGCGGATGCCGTCCCCGGAGCTTCCCGTGCCGCTGATGGTGCCCGCATCATTGATGACCGCGCCATTTCCGTTGATTGATATGCCACTTGCTTCACCGGTGATAAGACCGCCACCCGTGTTGGTCACCGTTCCTGCGGCGCCGTCGATTCGTATGCCGTCGCCGTTGGCATCCATCGCCTGGATGGTGCCGCCCGCGTTGTTGATGGTGGCCCCTCCGCTGGATTTCACGCCAGCGCCACCCGTTACCGCATTCACGATCGCGCCGTAATTGTCGAGCGTGCCGTTGTTGTCGATGAACACCGAATTGGCAAGGGTGATCCCGGCATTGACCTGCAGGGTGGCGTTATCGCCGGCAGCGTCGTCTACCACCACCTGGTGGCTACCCAGGGCCGAGTCGTGTGCCACCACCAGGGTGCCACCGAGCACCTGGGTGCCGATGCCGCTGTAGCTGTTGGCACCGCTCAGGATCAGCTTGCCGCTGCCAACCTTGATCAAGCGATTGGCCAGGCCGCTATTGACCAGGCTGCTGGCGAGGGTGGCGCTGACCCCGGCATCGGTGTTGATCGTGGCGCTGCTGCCGCTGGCCGGGCTCAACGCCAGGCTGTCGCCAGTGAGCAGATAGCCATCGCTGGCGAACTGCAAGGTGTCGAAGCGCTGCGTGCCGACGATGCTGACCGTCCCGGCAGTACCGCCGAAGTGCGCCACCGAGCCTGCCCAGCTGCTGTTGGTGGTTGCGCTGTCATTGGTCCATGTCGTGCCGGCGCTGCTCCAACTGCCAGCACCACCGGCGCCACCAACGAGACCACTGGGGGTGGCATGGGAGCCATCCCAGAATTGAATGCTTTGGCCGGCGGCGAGAACCGTGAGATTGACCTGGTTTGCGGTGGCGGTGTCCACCTCATGATGGCCGACGGTGAAGCCGGCATGGCTGGAGCTGACCTGGGTATCGTCGAAGCCGCCGCTGAGCGTGCCGCCGTAATTGAACAGCCGGTACCACCCGGCCGAGGCGGTCTGCGCCTGCAAGGTGCCGCCCAGGGTGAGATCGCCCCCCACCTCGACCAGATCATTGGCCGGTCCACCGGCAACCTCGGCCTGGCCAAGTTCGAACACACTGGTAGAGCGGGCATCGAGTGCCAGGTTACCTGCGATGCGCAGGGTGCCGGGGCTGTTGCCGGCCGCCAGCGTACCCCGTACGTTGACGTTGCCGCCGATGTGGCCATTGCCGGCCAGGGTGCCGGCGGTATTCACCTGGACGTTGCCCGCCACCGAGCCGTTGATGACCAGCGTGCCGATTCCGGCGATCGTGCTGCTGGTATAGGTATTGGTGCCCGTGAGCGTAGTGGTTCCTGGGCCCGCCTGAAACAATGCGCCGGTACCACTGATGTCGTTGCTCACGATGAGTGCATCACTGCGACTGAAGACCAGCGAGGCATTGTTGATGACATTGCCACCGCCCAATGTGCCCGTGGTGCCACCGTTACCCACCTGTAGGGTACCGGCGTTGATGGTAGTGGTGTCGGTGTAGGTATTGGTGCCCGTGAGCGTGATCAAGCCACTGCCGCTCTGGATGAATCCACCGATGCCACTGATGTCGTTGTTTACCACCAAAGCGTCGCTGCGATTGAAGGCCAACGCGGCATTGTTGATGACCTTGCCGCTGCCCAGCGTGCCCGTGGTGCCGCCGCTGCCCACCTGCAGCGTGCCGTAGCTGATGGTGGTGTCGGTGTAGGTGTTGTCGGCGGTGAGCATCACAAGACCGCCCGTCTTGGTCAGTGCGTGACCCGAGATCACACCACCCAGGTTGAGGAGGACGCCAGGGGTCACGTCGACCGTTCCGCCGCGCGTCCCCAGGTTCACGGCGCGGGTGCTGTTGACGCCTGCGGTGCTTGCCAAGGTGCCGCCATCGAGCGTCAGGTCACCGGTGACCGCCCCGAGGTTGTCATCGGAAGAAATCACCAGCGTGCCGCCGCTCACCGTGGTACCTCCGGTGTAGCTGTTGGCACGGGTCAGCAGGGTGGTGCCCGCTGCCTGGTTGACCGCACCCGCGCCGGTGATCCGGGTGTCGAAGATGTACGCCGGATCGGTGTGGTTGAAGTTCAAACTGCCGGTGCCCGCGCCAAAGCGCAGTTCGCCCGCTTCCAGCGTGCCAGCCGCGAGCGCAGTTTCGCCGACCGCGGCACCGATGTTCACCGCGCCTGCGGCTGTAGCATTCAGTGCGACGTCGACCAAACCGCTGCCGTTTGTGGCTGACACCTTGCCGCCGTGTTGCACGGTCAAGGTGCCTGTTCGAGAGACACCGACACCTAATTGGCCGCTGCTGGTCCAGGTGGAACCCACACCGTCTACCGTGACCTGGGTGTCGACGGCTCCGTCGATGATTCCAGTGCCGGTACTGCTGACCGTGCCGCCGCTTTGAATGGCCAGCGTGCCGCCACTGACGTTGGCTTTTCCGTAGTCGTTGCTGCCCGTCAGCGTCAATGTGCCGCTACCGGTCTTGGTAAGCGACCCCGTTCCGGTCATGGCGCCCGTGTACTGGGTCGAGCGGTTGTCGCCACCGGTGCTCAGGGAACGGGCGCCCAGGGTGACAGTGCTGCCGGCAACGCCTGCCAAACTGCCAATGGTCAGGTCGGCTGTTGCTGCGGAGATGTCGAAGCCGGCGTCGGCACCACTCAGATTCACCGCGCTCGTAGCAGCCAGGCTGCCGCCCGCACCCAGCGCGAGGGTGCCGTCACTGATGGTGGTGTCGCCGCTGTACGTGTTGACGCCACCCAGAGTCAGCGTTCCGCTATGCCGTTTCTCAATGCCGCCGGCGCCTTCGATCACGCCGTTGAAAGTGCCGCCAGTGATGGCGACAAGGTTGTCCGACAACGCGCCCGTTCTAAGGGTTCCGGCGCCCTGAAGGTCATTGATCGAGGTTGAGGGCGAATTCCTGTTCATGTCGTTGAAATCCAGGATTGCGCCGCCAGCGATGTGTATTGATGGCACCCATTCCAACGGGGTCAGGAAGCTGCTGTTGCCGATGCGTAGCGTGCCGTAATTGATGTTCAGTGCGCTGCGCGTTCCCGAAGAGTTGAACCCTGGGGAGCTGATCACCACCGTGCCTGTGTGACCGGCAGAACCGAAGGCAAGCCCGGCCCCAGACCATAGGTTGGCGGTGCCCGTCAGAGTGAGCGTGGTGCCGGTAGCAGCGGAGATGGTCGGCGTTGTCGCCGCTTCGATAGTGAGATGGTTTGCCAGGGTGATATCGGCGGTACCACGCAGTTCGCCATTGCTGCCCAGTGTCACGTCACCGGTGAGATCAGCAGGACTATCGACCTCCAGCACCAGGTTCTCGATCACGGTCTGCGCGCTCGCCACTTCAACCATCGTCATCCCCAACGCGAGCAGGCAGGCGTTGGCCAGCAGCGACAGACGCGGGGCCAGGCACATCGCTTTCGCGACGGCGCCGCCATGCGCTGAAGCCAGTTCGGAAACCACCTGGCACAGGCCAAGGGCGCGATTGAAGACGACGCGGTAAACGTGGTTCATGGTGTGCTCTCAGCGGGTGCGCAAACGAATAAGCAAGGTCGCGACCGGGTGTGGCAGCGATCGATATGTCGAGTGAAGTGCAGGACCATTCGTGGCCCAGTCGGTGTTGCGGGATTATTTGACCGCCCCGGTGCCGCACAGGACGACGGGCGGACTCGCTGGTTACGGTGCCAAGCCGACATGCGCCTGCCATTCGACTCGATCGATGGTGCGCGCAGAGCGGGTCATGGCATGCAGTAGGTAGGGCAGGGCTGGTGGGGCAGGTCCCGGCGTTGGTGAGGCGCGTCGGCGGCTACCTCACGCTTTGTTTCACTCGTGGCAGCCGTCATCAAGGAGAGTCAGTAGTTCCGGGGGTGTTATTCCGTCGGGATTATCGATAGGGGATTCAGGCTCGTCCATCCTGCTAATCAGCAGCTTGCGGTTCCGGGCATGCCGGCTTAGGCGGTCCACTTTTTGAGCAGCACTCCGGTATGATCCGTGCTGACAATAAGTCTTCGTTCATCCGCTCCAGGAGGCAGGATGAGGCGAGAGTTCACAGGGGAAAACAATAGTGTCGTTCAGCAGTGCCAGCGTGTTTGAAATCTATGACCAGCTGCCCGACGCGGTCTTCATGGTTGATGCAAACCATCGAATTGCCTATGCCAGCGCCGCTTGCGAAGACATCTTCGGATATGTCCCCGGCGAGTTGGCCGGTGTGCCGTTGCTGGATCTGGTGGTGCCGCGTGAACAGGACCGGACCTTGCGCGAGGCACGCAAGGTGGCGCGCGGCGGCGCCCGGGTCGGCTTCGAGAACCGTTACCTGCACAAGGCGGGTAATGAAGTACAGGTCATGTGGTCGGCACGTTGGTTGCAGGCGCAGCAGTTGCGCATCGGTCTTGCCCGCGATGTGACTGCGTTGCGGCAACCGGTGTCTTCAAAGAGCGATGAGCTGCTTGGCGTTGCCCACCTGGCACCTCACGAGAAGAGGGTGCTGCAGTTGCTGCTCACCGAAGCCACCGAGAAACAGATTGCCGAGAAGCTCGGCCTTGCGGTCTCCACCACACATTCCTACGTCACGTTGATCTTCCGAAAGTTTGGCGTGCGTAGCCGTGCCGGGCTGATGGCCCTGTGGCTCCAGGCAATGAAGATCGACCGCGTGTTCTGATCCGCCTCCTGTGTAGTTGGCAGCGCATTGAATCGCTTTTCCGAATTGTATTCAGAAGCACAGTTCCCACCCGTTACGATCTCGGTAGGGCGCGGTCGGCGCTGCCAGTCCGACGGTCCTCGATGTTTCGCTTGTCGAAGGCTCAGTCGAAAGCGGGAACCGTGCGGGGCTTTGCTGCACAAATAACCCCGGCCTCCTTGCTACGCTGAGGCATTGACGCAGAGCAACCGCAGACCCTTGCAGGTCCGCATTGTGAACTTCATGGACATCAAGCCCGTTGGACCTCAGGCTTCGCGTACCCACCGGTATTTGCCCAAGGGTGCGAGCAGAGAAAGGGTGTGAGCCCAACCGGACAGCTATACGATCCAGATCCTCATATGGATTTGTTGTCCGCCTCGTAGACCAGAATATCGCCGGGCTGGCATTGCAGGTATTCGCAGATCTTGCATAGCGTCTCGAAACGGATGCCCCGAACTCGCCCGGATTTGAGCAGGGACAGATTCGACTCGGTGATGCCGATGTGTTGGGCAAGCTCGCGAGAGCGGACTTTGCGCAAGGCGAGTACGACGTCTAAACGTACGACAATGGTCATGATGGTACTCAGACTATTGAGCGTTGGTCTTCCTCGAGCCGACTCGCGACATCGAAGAAGCGGGCAACCAACCACAGCACCGCAGTCACCAGGAGCGCGAGCAGATCGGCCATGTCCACGACCATGACCGGGGCACCGTCATGCGGTGCCAAGACGGCACCGAGCATGATGGACAACGGACCATGGACCACCGCCGCAACGAAAAGCAATGCCGCGAAGTAGCGGTAGCGGCGACTGGTTTGGGCTGGAAACAGCTTTTCGACCCGAACCTGCCCAAGCAGCACAGCCAACTGATACAGCGCAGCGGCGACCAGCAGGCTCTGCAGAATCGCGAGTGCAGAGGCCCACGCCAGCGGTAGCCCTCCGCTATCCAACATAGTGCCTGCGGGACCGTCGCCGCCTTGCCACGCCCCCAGCAATCCACCCGCAGTGAGCAGGGGGGCCAGCAGTACGCCCAGCCACAACAAAAGCCGCAGCCTGCGGGAAGCGCTGTAAAGTCCATTTGACATATCTGTATTGTGCATAGTAATTTCTGTTTTACAGAAAACAATATTCGCAAAAGGATACACGCTGATGATGGGTGGTGACAATAGAGAAGTGGGGGGTAGTCGCCGCGCTGGACGCCTGTCGGCATTGCTTTTGGCGCTTGCTTCCCCAGCTCTGACCTCCGCGTCTTCGCGGGATGCTTCGCAGTGGCTGCAAGCCGCCTCCGACGGCGACATCGCTGCCTTGGAAGTGGCGGTCTCCCAGCTTCCGTCCGACTGGGCCTTACTGGCGCAGGCGCGCATGGCCGCGGGCAACCTGGACGAAGCCACCGCCATAGCCCTGGCCGAACAGTTTTTGACACTGCGTGACGCAGCCGACTGCGATGCCGTGCAGGCACAGGCGGTAATTGCGGATGCGGCTTTTTCATCGGCTCACTACGCGAAGGCGTCCACTGCAGCGCAGATCCACCACGCCCTGTTGGAGCGCTGCAACGGCGATGCCAGCGCAATGGAAGGGGCGGCGATGATCGAGGCCTTGGCCGGTCGACTGGCAGACGTTGCACCTCAGCAAACGGTGAGCTTCATACCCGCATCGACGCCGTATGCGCGTGACAAGGCAGGACTGCCGCGTTCGCAGGTGATGATCAATGGGCAGAAGCAGGAATCCGTGCTGGATACCGGCGCCAATCTCTCCGTCGTATCGGCCAGCACGGCCGAACGCCTGGGTTTGCGTCGACTCGGCGCGGCAAGTGTGGGTAGCTCCAGCCGCGCGCGAGTGCCTGTCGAGGTCGCGGTGGCTGACCGCTTGGCGATAGCTGGCTTGGTGCTTGAGCACGTACCGTTCCTGGTGGTTGAGGACGCGCAGCTTGAAATCCCCTTGCCTGGTGGCTACAGGATTGATGCGATCATTGGGTTCCCTGTTTTCCGGGCGATGGGGCGCGTGCGCTTCAATCACGACGGTACGCTGCTGCCGGAACTGGGCAATGGCGAGACGGAGCGCGGACCCAATCTGTTCCTGGCTGGGAGCGACTTGTTCGTGGATGCGCATGTGAACGGCATCCGTGTACCTTTGCATCTTGATAGCGGCGGTAACAAATCCTTCTTGTCGCAATCATTCTCGGCCGCGCATCCGCAGCCACTCCAAGGACTGGAGAAGGCTCAGCAACGACTGGCCGGCGCCGGCGGCGCTAGTGAACGTGACGTCGTCCTGTGGAGTCAAGCAAACGTTGCAGTGGGTGATCGCGCCATCGTGCTACCAGCGCTACCCGTGGTGATGCGGGATCCGGGGAAGGCACACGAGCGTGGTCAAGGCGTGCTTGGGAATGACGTGCTCAATGCCTTCGATCATTGGACGCTGGATCTGAAAAGCATGCGCCTGGAGTTGGGTGACCTGCTGAACCAATAACGTCCATGCATGTCGTCACGCCCCCAAGATGCTCGGCGCTCAGATCACCGTGTCGCTGTACGCGGCTTGTTCCTTCAGCCAGGTGATGACCGTCGATGCCCCACTGCGCACATTGCGGTGCAGTGGGAGCGCAATCCAGTAAGCCGCTCCGAGCACCACGACGGCATCTTTAATCGGTCTTACGAGTGCGCCCGAGGCGATGTCATCGACTGCAAGCCGATGACGCGCCAGCGCGACGCCTTGGCCCTGCACAGCAGCCCGAAGCACGAGGTCCGAGGATGAGAAGCGGGAGCCGGCAGACACATCCAGCGACGCCGGGCCGTGTAGCTGCCGCCATGCCTCCCACGACGCATGCGGATCACGATCATGCACCAGCCGCGTGCCGAGCAGGTCGGCCGGTTGCGTGGGCCGGCCGGAGGCTTCGAACAGCGCAGGACTCATGACCGGATACAGGATTTCGTCCATCAGCGGCTCGCACTTCACATCGGGCCAGGGCCCGCGGCCCATGCGGATCGCCAGGTCGATGTCACCGGTCTGCAGGTTATCGATCTTCTGGTCCACAACCACCGACACTTCAAGATGGGGGTGTGCCTGCTCGAGCCGTGGCAGGCGCGGAAGCAACCAGCGCGCTGCAAAAGAAGGGGCGGTCGATATGGTGACCGAGCGCCCCGAGCGTGATTCCTGCACTGCGGTGACCGCGCGCTCGATATCGCGGAAGCTCGACATCGTGGCTCGGCCCAGCGCCTCTCCCTGCGGCGTGAACGTGATACCCCGCCGGCCTGCGGCGTCGCTGATCAGCCGCACACCCAGCCAGGCTTCCAGCTCCGCGAGATGGCGGCTCACCGATGAGTGGACGATGCCGAGCTCGCGCGCGGCTGAGCGAATCCCGCCGTGGGCATACACGGTGGCGAACGCACGAAGTGCATTGAGGGGCATCTTCATAATGGACTCGATAATAGACCATTAGTCGCGCTCCCGAGACCCGCCGGGCGGCACACAATGCCGCATCAGGTTCACGCCAACGCGGGGAAGAACATGGGAATGCTGGTCGATGGCCACTGGGTCGATGCCGATTCGACAATCGTCGACGATCGCTTTGTGAGACCGGACAGCGTGTTCTTCCAGGATCTGGGTGACATCGCAGAACGGCTGCGCACGCAACCGGGTCGCTACTGGCTCATTGCTTCGTCCAGTTGCCCGTGGTCGCATCGCACCCTGCTGGTGCGTGCGCTCAAGCGCCTGGAGCATGCCGTGCCGGTGCAGATTGCGGGCGGCGAGCGGACGCAGGGCTACGCGGTCGCCGGCGGTGCCCCATGGGCCGTCCCGGGGTCCGCCTCGCGGATCCGGCACCTGCACGAGCTCTATCGCTTGTCGGCGCCCGGTTACACCGGCCGGGCAACAGTGCCGGTGCTCTGGGACAGCCATGCCTGCCGGATCGTCAGCAACGAATCGGCCCATATCATCCGCGCTCTCGATGCGGCCGATGCGGAGGTCGCAGCCGCCTTCACGCTTACTCCGCCCGCATTCCGCGACCGGATCGATGCCCTCAACGCCGATCTTCAGGCCGGGCTGCTCAACGCCGTCTATCGCGCCGGTTTCGCACAACGACAGGATGCCTACGACGAGGCAGTTGAGAGCGTTTTCGCCACGCTCGGCCAATTGGAACGGCGCCTTGCGAACGCACGCTATCTGTTTGGTCTGATCATCACCGAGACGGACTGGCGACTGTTCCCGACGCTGGTCCGGTTCGACGCCGTCTATCACGGCCACTTCAAATGCGCACGTCGGCGACTGATTGACTATCCGCACCTTTGGGCCTACGCGAGAGACCTGTACTCGTGGCGCGGTGTCGCGGCCACGGTCGATCTGGACGCGATCCGCGAGGGGTACTACCGGCACGACCGAAACCTCAACCCGTTCGGCATCGTCGCCGTAGCACCCGACGCGGACTGGTCGGCCGCACACGGTCGCGAGCGCTTCGGGCCAGTACGGGTGGCGCTTGCCTCGGGACAGGAGGTTGAGATCGATCCTGTGACGCTTCAACGTGGAGAGCCAGGCCGATGAGCGCTCTCTTGATCGGTGCAGGTCTTATCGCCGTCGCCACCATCACGCCTGGTCCCAACAATCTGCTGGTCATGCGCATCGCCGCGCGATCCGGGTTCATGAGCGCGTTGCCAACGATGGCCGGCGTCGTCGCCGGTGGGTTGGCCATGTGGGCGCTGGTGATGGCCGGAGCCAACACCGCATTCCAAGCCGAGCCGCGCCTATACGCCGTAATCACCATCGCCGGCGGGGCGTACCTGTGCTGGATGGGCGCCCGCCTGGTCGTGGAAACGTTCGCCCCATCAGGCAGGCCCCAGCCCGCGCGGACCAGTGTCCGGCCCAGCAGCGCCGTGGCGCTGTTCGGCTTCCAGTTTCTCAATCCGAAAAGCTGGGTGCTGGTGCTGACTGTGACCGCTGCCGCAGGAAACGGCGCCGAACCCCTCCAGACAACTCTCATGCTGGCCGCGCTGTTTACGGCGATCCCCGCACTTTGCTTGGCGCTCTGGTGCGCGATGGGCATCCTGATGATGCGCTACCTGGACACACCAGCGGCGCGCAACTGGATCGATCGGGTGATGGGCGCGCTTCTCTTCGCATCGGCACTGTTGCTCGTGCTCGTTCCGGTCGACATGCCGCATCCGTAATCGCAATCCCAGTCGTTGCCCGGGGTGCTCAAGAACACGATCGATTAGGTGTCCCGGGCCGCGCCCGACGACGTGCTGGCTGGAAAGCCGGTCGCCATCATGGGGGCGACATCCGGCTTTTCCAAACGACAGGCAATAAAAAACCCCTGATAAATCAGGGGTCTAAATGGTGGAGGTGGGCGGAATTGAACCGCCGTCCGAAGGCACTCCATCCCCAGTTCTACATGCTTAGCTCACCGTTTGGTGTCGTCCTGTGGCAGTACGGTGTGCGAAACGCACCCCAGGATCAGCCTGCTTCAAGTTAAGTCGTGACTGACAGGCAGCCATCACAACCGATTCCGTGATAATGACCCTACACCGACGAGCATGGACACAAGTGGGTTCGGGGCTCCGCCTAAGTCGGCAGAAGGTAACTCAAACAGCTTTTAGGCTGCGAGAGCGACCGGAGCGTAGTTGTCGTCGTTGGCAACTAGAAGTTTGCTGCTGGATTAACGAGGAAAGCTGCCCCCTCGGCATGCACCAAGTGACTTCACAACCCCCGTCGAAACCAATGCACCCCCGGTTTCTTCAAGAACTGCAAGGCGTCTGGCGAACCAGACGTTACTTGATAGGGCCGATCCTACTCCGATTCAGCTGAACAGTCACCTGGAAGCTTTACGGCCCTGTCCGACTTACCTGCCTTCACGCTGGCGCCTGCTGTCGGCCTGGTGCTTGGCGCGGACCTTGCGGTCGTGGTTCTGGGCGTTGCGCTGGGTCATGGCCTGCTTGCGGGCTTCGGGCTCGGCGCGGGCCATCAGGGCTTCGATCCGGGCAACCAGGCGACGGTGCTCGAGCGTGTCGTAGCTCTGGTTTTCCGAGGCTTCGCGCTTGGCGTTGCGCTGCACGTAGGTCAGCACCTTGAGCAGGGCGGCCGGGTCCATCGCCCGGGTGAGCTCGCCGAAGATGGTTTCATAGGCGGCGATGTCGGCCTGGAGCGTGGTGGTGGGGTCCGCGCTGGGGGCGGTGTCCTGGGGGATTTCTTCGGTCACGCAATGCTCCGGATGGGGTGGGCGGGTAGGGCAGCCGGGCAGCGCCCGGCTCTACGGGATGGGTGTCATGATGCGGCAGATCATGGGCGCATGGCGATGCGTCAGGCGGAATGGCGCCCATGCGGTGCATCGGCGCGGCAGGGCCTGGCTCTACGGATGGTTGTCATGATGCGGAAAGTCACGGGCGCATGGCGATGCGCCAGGCGGAACGGCGCCCGCCTGGGGCCTTGGCGCGGCTCTACGCGTCGCGGTTGTGGCGGCGCATGGTGCGCTGCTTTTCGCGGGCCCAGTCGCGGTCCTTTTCGGCGTCGCGCTTGTCGTGGGTCTGCTTGCCCTTGGCCAGCGCCACTTCCAGCTTGATCTTGTTCTTGCTCCAGTACATCGCGATGGGAACGATGGTGTAGCCGTCACGCTCGACCTTGCCGACCAGCTTGTCGATCTCGCTGCGGTGGAGCAGCAGCTTGCGCTCGCGGCGGTCGTTGGCGACCACGTGGGTGGAGGCCTGGATCAACGGGGTGATCTGGGCGCCGATCAGGAAGATCTCGCCGCTCTTGACGTAGGCGTAGGCGTCGATGATGTTGCCGCGCCCGGCGCGGATCGACTTCACTTCCCAGCCCTGCAGGGCCAGGCCGGCCTCGAAACGGTCCTCGAGGGTGTATTCGTGGCGGGCACGCTTGTTGAGCGCGATGGTTTTGTTGGCCGTCGCGTTCTTTGCTTTATCCTTGCCGCTGTTCTTGCTCATTTCCGTATTGTCTCCGATTCGGGCCTCCGTGGTCGATTCGCCAGCCAAGCCTTCGCATGCCAACTATCCAACGTAGTGCCCTGGTTGAACATTCGGCTGCCCGCATGTTCGACCTGGTCAATGATATTGATGCCTACCCGCGCCGCTTCCGGTGGTGCTCGGCCGCGCAGATCCTGGAATCCGGGCCGGACCGGCTGGTGGCCCGACTGGATCTGGGGTTGGGGTCGTTTTCGACCTGGTTCATGACCGAAAACACCCTCCAGCGCCCGCACCACATCGACATGCAGCTGCGCGATGGTCCCTTCAAGCGCCTGCACGGCCGCTGGGAATTCCATGCGCTGGCCGAGGACGCCTGCAAGGTCAGCCTCACGCTGGAGTTCGAACCCAGCTCACGCCTGCTCGGGCCGGCGCTGGCGCTGGGCTTCCAGGGCCTGGCCGACCGCATGGTCAATGACTTCGTCCGCGTCGCCGACGAGCAGGACTGAGCCGTGATCCGGGTGGAGGTGGTGCTGGCCTGGCCCGACCGGGCCGAGGCGCGCCAGCTGGAACTGGCCGACGGCGCCACCGTGGCCGCCGCAGTGGCGGCGGCCGCGATCGACGGCAGCGAGCATTGTCCGGCGGTTGCGGTGCATGGGGTGCTGGCGAAGCTGGAACAGATGTTGCTCGATGGGGACAGGGTGGAGCTGCTGCGGCCGCTGCTGGCCGACCCGAAGGACAACCGGCGCAAGCGGGCTGGGGTGAGGTAGAGCCGGGCTCTGCCCGGCTGCCCCGATTCCCTGATCAGCGGCCGCGCTGCTTCTTCTTGTCCTTGGCCAGGTTGCGGCCGAACTGGCGCACCTGGTCCCGGGCCAGCTGGGCATCGTTGTTGGGGAAGTAGTCGCCTTCCCAACGGGTCACCTGGTCGTTCTCGAAGAACACCACGAAGTTCTTCACTTCGGTGCGGCCGAGGCGGTCCAGCCGCTGGCTGGCGGTGTAATCCCAGCGCTGGGCGTGGAACGGGTCGTCGATGGAGGGGGTGCCGAGCAGCGCGTTGACCTGCTGCTTGCTCTGGCCTACCTGCAGCTGACCGACGGACTGCTCCCGGATCAGGTTGCCCTGGTAGATGGGTTGCTTATAGATGATGCCGCAGCCCGTGGTGGACAGGGCAACGGCGGCGACCAGCAGGAGATTGCGCATCGGGAATGGCGGTTGGGGAAATCCAGTCGATGATACACTCCGAACGTGTCGCCGCGACCCGATCCGAGGCAGCTGGCGCTAAATCGCCAATGAACGGAGACCTATGGAAACCCACGACCTGCGTAAAGTTGGCCTGAAGGTGACCCATCCGCGTATGCGGATCCTTGCCCTGCTCGAGCAGCGCAACGCCCAGCACCATCAGCACCACATGACGGCTGAGGACATCTACCGCCAGCTCCTGGAGCACGGTGACGAGATCGGCTTGGCCACGGTATACCGGGTCCTGACCCAGTTCGAGGCCGCCGGCCTGGTGCTGAAGCACAACTTCGAGGGCGGCCAGGCCGTTTACGAACTGGACCGGGGCGGCCACCACGACCACATGGTCGATGTCGACTCTGGAAAGATCATCGAGTTCGAAAGCCACGAGATCGAAGAACTCCAGCGCAAGATCGCCACCGATCACGGCTACGAACTGGAAGAGCACTCGCTGGTGCTCTACGTGCGCAAAAAGCGCAAGTAGACCTTTAAGGAGAACCCGGGCCGCGCCCGGGTTTTTTATTGCCCGAACACCGCCAGGTCCACCGCTTCGGCCATTGCCCGGTTGCCCGCATCGCCCGGGTGCAGGTGGTCGCCGGAGTCGAAGCGGGGCGCCAGCCGGGCAGGGTCGGCCGGATCGCGCAGGGCGGCGTCGAAATCGATCACGGCATCGAACGGAGCCTCATCGCGCAGCCACGCATTGAGTTGGCGGCGCAGTGCGTCTTTGTCGGGGCGGTAGTAGTCGCTCAGCGAGGTCCCGGGCAGGGCCCCGGCAAACGGGGTCAGGGTGGCGCCAACGATCCGTACGCCTTGGGCATGCGCGCGCTCGATCAGCTGGCGGTAGCCGGCCTGGAGGTCAGCCAGCGACGGTTGCGGCTGGTCGCGGGCGAAGGCGGTGCCCGGCCAGCTGATGTCATTGATGCCGACCAGCACTACCACGCTGGCCACGCCGGGTTGATCCAGCGCATCGCGCTGGAAGCGGGCCAGCGCCGATTCGCCCATGCCGTCGCGCAGCAGCCGCCCGCCTGAAATGCCGGCATTGACCACCGCCATGCCCTGCGACGCCAGCCGGGCGGCCAGGTGATCGGTCCAGCGCTGGTCGCGGTCGAGGCTCGCGGTAGCGCCGTCGGTGATGGAATCGCCGATCACCACCACGGTGCGCGCCGCTGCCGGTGCCTCGACTTCGATTCCGGTCAGGAACAGCCGCGCGGTGGTGGTGGTGCTGTCGTGAAGCGCGGCGCGGCCGGTCTGGTTGCCGGGGGCGATCGCGCTGGTCTGGCGCCCCTCCCAGTGGAAGGTCTGCAGGGGCGCAGGACCGGGAATATAGACGTCGACCTGCACGGCCTGCCGGTCGCGGGTGGGCAGCGCGAGCGGGTCGCTCAGGCGGTCCTGGCCGGACGCGATGAGGGTGCCCGGCTGGCCGTCAAAGGACAGCGCCACCGGTGACGCCCCGGCGCTGCCGGCAACACTGGCAGCGCCGATCCGCAACGGCGTGGTGCCGTACGCGTTGCTCAAGCGCACGCGCAGGCGGGACCCGCCCAGGCTGATCCGGCCGGTCTGACGGAAGGTCTGGTGGGTCAGCGCCTGCGGGATGCCGGTGGGAAACAGGAAGTCAGCGCCCCAGACCGGCTGCGGGCTGGCCTGCCAGCTGGCGACCCAGTGTGGCGGCGCAGGACCCTCTGCAGCGGCGGCGAAAGAGGTAGCGGCGGAAATCGTGAGCAGGGTGCCGGTGGCAATGCGGATCAGGAGGTTCATGCGGGCCATCCCGTGGAAGAGACGGCCATGGTGCGCGGCGGTCGATCTGTGAACTAGACTGCCTGTGGACAATCATCTGTGAATTGAATTCTTCCAATGTCGACACCCGATACCAACCGTTCCGGCCAGCTGGAGATCTTCGTGCGGGTGATCGAGGCCGGCAGTTTCTCGGCGGCGGCGCGCGCGCTGGACATGACTCCCTCGGCGGTCAGCAAGCTGGTGGCGCGGTTGGAGCAGCGGCTGGGCACGCGCCTGCTGCAGCGCTCCACCCGGCAGTTGCAGCTGACCCCGGAAGGTTGCGCATTCTATGAGCGCGGCCTGCGCGTGTTGGCCGATCTGGATGAGGCCGAACGCTGTGCCAGTGCCCACGCCGAACCGCGCGGACGGCTGCGGGTGAACAGCAACGTGCCGTTCGGGAAGCACTTCCTGCTGCCGCTGCTACCGGCGTTCCTGGCGCGGCACCCACAGGTCGAGGTGGACGTGGTGCTCACCGATGAGGTGATCGATCTGCTCGAACAGCGCACTGACGTGGCCGTGCGCGCCGGTCCGCTGAAGAGCTCCAGCCTGGTGGCACGGCGACTGGGCGAGACCCGGATGATGATCGTGGCGGCGCCTTCCTACGCGGCGCGCCATGGGCTTCCGCTCGAGGTGGCGGCGCTGTCGGCGCACAACCGGCTGGAGCTGGGCCAGGCCCGCGCGCACACCGGCTGGCCGCTGCTGCACGAGGGACAGATACAGACGGTGCCGCCCAGCGGAAATGCGCGTGCCAGCGATGGGGAGGCGGTCCGCCAGCTGGCCTTGGCCGGGCTGGGACTGGCGCGATTGGCAGCGTTTCAGGTGCAGGGTGATATCGCCGCCGGGCGGCTGCTGCCGGTGCTGGAGCAGGCCAACCCCGGCGACCTGGAGGAAGTGCACGCCGTGTTCGTGGGGCAGGGCGGCTACCTGCCGTTGCGGGTGCGGGCGTTGTTGGATTTTCTGGTGGAGCAGGTGGATCTGGGGCGGCCGGTGGGATGAAGCAGCGGGGCAGATCCCCGCTCTACGCCTGCAACAATTTGCGTGCGGCCGCGCGGGCTTCCTTGCTGACCTCGACGCCGCCGAGCATGCGCGCCAGTTCTTCCTCGCGGGCTTTGGCATCCAGCTTTTCCACCGCGCTCTGGGTCATGCCCTCCACCGGTGCCTTGCTGACCCGGTAGTGCGCGTGGCCCTTGGATGCAACCTGCGGCAGGTGGGTGACGCACAGCACCTGGCGCTTTTCACCGAGCGCGCGCAGTTTCTGCCCGACGATATCGGCCACTGCGCCGCCGATGCCGGAATCGACTTCGTCGAACACCATGGTCGGTACCGCATCCAGGCCCAGCGCGGCGACCTCGATGGCCAGCGAGATGCGCGACAGTTCGCCGCCGGAGGCGACCTTGCGCAGGGCGCGTGGCGGTTGCCCGGCGTTGGCGGCCACCAGGAATTCAACACGTTCGGCACCGTTCGGGTCCGGCTTGGCCGCCGCATGCGGCTCGATCTCGATCAGGAACTGGCCGCCGCCCATGCCGAGCTCGCCGATCAGCGTGGTGGTGGTCTCCGACAGGGCGTTGGCGGCGGTGGCGCGGCTGCGACTGAGCACCGTGGCCGCGGTCTGCCATTGCGCCGCCGCGCGGTCCATCTCACCTGCCAGCGCCTGCAGGCGGGTATCGGCACCACGCAGCTGCTCCACCTCGGCTTCCATCGCGTCGCGGTGTTCAGCCAGGCCTTCCATCGGCACCCGGTGTTTGCGGGCCAGGTCGTGCAGGCGGCCGAGGCGGCGCTCGATATCCTCGAACTGCTCCGGGTCGGCATCCAGGTCGTCGTGGACCCGGTCAAGCAGGGCCAGCGCTTCGTGCAGCTGGATGACCGCGCTGTCCAGCAGTGCATCCACCTCGCCCAGGCGGGCGTCGTGTTCAGCGACGCGGGCCAGGTCATGCCGGGTCTGCTGCAGCAGCTGCAGCACCGAGACCTCGTCGTCGCCGTTGAGGCGGGCGGCGGCCACGTCGCAGGCGCTGACCAGCGCGCCGGCATGGGCCTGGCGGCGGTGGCTGCTGCCCAGGGTGGCGATCGAGGCCGGCTCCAGGTCTTCGCGCTGCAGTTCGTCCAGCTGGTGTTCCAGGAAACCGATGCGGTCGCTGACGTCGCCCTGCCGCGACAGCGACTCGGCTTCGTCCACCAGTGCCTGCCAACGGCCAGCGGCCTGGCGCACCTGGGTGCGCTCGGCCTCGTTGCGGGCGTACGCATCCAGCAGCGCCAACTGCGACGGGCGTGCCAGCAGTGCCTGTTGTTCGTGCTGGCCATGGATCTCGACCAGCATGCCGGCCAGCTCGGTGAGCTGGGACAGGGTCACCGGGCGCCCGTTGATCCAGGCACGCGAACCGCCGTCGGCGCGGATGATGCGACGCAGCTGGCACTGCTCGTCATCGTCCAGTTCGTTCTCGCGCAGCCAGCGCCGGGCCGGGGCATCGTCGCCCGGGGCGAACTCGGCCGAGAGTTCGGCGCGGGCGGCGCCATGCCGGACCACGCCGCTGTCGGCGCGCAGCCCGGACAGGAAGCCCAGCGCGTCGACCATCAGCGATTTGCCGGCACCCGTCTCGCCGGAAACCACGGTCATGCCCGCGCCGAACTCCAGTTCGGTAGCGCGGACAACGGCAAAATCCTTGATTGATAGATGTTTCAGCATGGTCTTGGGTTCGTGGGCCGGGCAACGCTAGCATGGGTGAGGGAATGCGCCAACGCGCAGCAGCCGGTCACTTGCCAACGCCCGGCCCAGCCATTATCTAATGTGGCGTCTCACAGGCTGATTCCATGCACCCTTCCGCGCCCCATCTTGCGCCGCGCGCCCGCCATCTGCTGCGGACGCTGATCGCGCGCCACATCCAGGACGGTGAACCCGTCGGCTCGCAGACGCTGGCGCGGTTGGCCGGGCTGGACGTCAGCCCGGCCACCATCCGCAACATCCTCGGCGACCTGGAAGACCTGGGCCTGCTCAGTTCGGCGCATGTCTCGGCCGGGCGGGTGCCCACCGCGCACGGCTACCGGGTATTCGTCGACAGCCTGGTCAAGATGCAGCCGCCCGGCGAAAACGAGCTGAACCGCCTGCGCAGCGAGCTGTCCAGTGGCGCGGGCACCCAGGCCCTGCTCGGCAGCGCCTCGGAGCTGCTCTCGGCGATGAGCCATTTCGTCGGCGTGGTCGGTGCGCCGCGGCGCGAGCAGTACGCCTTCCGCCACATCGATTTCGTGGCGCTGGATGCGCGCCGGGTGCTGGCCATCCTGGTGTTTGCCGACAACGAAGTGCAGAACCGGGTAATCGAGCCCCGGCGCAGCTGGGAGCCGGCCGAGCTGGAGAAGGTGGCCAACTATCTCAATGCCCATTGCGCCGGCCGCCCGCTGGCCGACATCCGGTCGACGCTGCTGGTTGAACTGCGCCAGGCGCGCTCGGAAATGGAACAGCTGCTGGCTCACAGCGTGGAGCTGGCTGAACAGGCGATGGCACCGCCGGCCGACGACATGGTGCTGGCCGGGCAGACCCGCCTGATGGGCGTACAGGACCTGTCCGACCTGGACCGCCTGCGCGAGCTGTTCGACCTGTTCGCCAGCAAGCGCGAGATCCTGCAGCTGCTCGAGCGCACCATCCAGGCTCCGGGCGTGCGCATCTTCATCGGCGAGGAAACCGGGGTGATGCCGCTGGAGAACGTGTCGCTGGTCACCGCCCCGTACTCTGCCGGCGGTCAGGTACTGGGCGTGCTGGGGGTGATCGGGCCCAAGCGGATGGCCTACGATCGGATGATTCCCCTGGTGGAGGCCACGGCCCAGGTGCTCGGGGCGGCACTGGATGCCCCCGGCGGCGGTGGATTGTCCCGGGATCGTGCCTAAACGCGGGCTCGGCTCTTGAATCGGGTCCGGCCGCCCACATAGGGGTGGGTGGAGGCGGAGAGTCACCGCCAAGGATCCGGAAATGAACCAAGATCAGTCTGATATCGCATCCCAGGCCCCGGCCGGCGCCGCCGCCGCGGGCGAGTCCCTGCAGCAGCAGCTGGACGCCCTGCACAACGAAGTGGCCCTGCTCCGGTCCGAGTCGCTGCGCGAGCGCGCCGACCTGGACAACCAGCGCAAGCGTGTGGCCCGCGACGTCGACCAGGCGCGCCGGTTCGCCAACGAGAAGCTGCTGGGCGAACTGTTGCCGGTGTTCGACAGCCTGGACGCCGGCCTGAACGCTGCCGGGACCGAACCCAGCCCGCTGCGCGAAGGCCTGGAGCTCACCTACAAGCAGCTGCTGAAGGTCGCCGCCGACAACGGCCTGACCCTGCTGGACCCGACCGGCCAGCCGTTCAACCCGGAACACCACCAGGCCATCAGCCAGGCCGACGCGCCTGGCGCGGTGCCGGGCAGCGTGGTCCAGGTGTTCCAGAAGGGCTACCTGCTCAACGACCGCCTGCTGCGTCCGGCGCTGGTCGTGGTTGCCCGGGACTGACCTGAACGCGTTTGGCCGCCATCGGACACAGCGTTCGATGGATGGCTTGAAACTGTCAATCACGTCCCACACATCCCATTCATAACCCGGCAGCTGCCGGACGTTCCCCAAATTTCAGGAGTCTCCCCCATGGGCAAGATCATTGGTATCGACCTCGGCACCACCAACTCGTGTGTGGCGGTCATGGACGGCGGCAAGGCCCGCGTCATCGAAAACGTGGAAGGCGACCGCACCACGCCGTCCATCGTTGCCTACACCAAGGACGGCGAAGTGCTGGTCGGCGCCTCGGCCAAGCGCCAGGCCGTGACCAACCCGAAGAACACCTTCTACGCCGTCAAGCGCCTGATCGGCCGCAAGTTCACCGACGCTGAAGTCCAGAAGGACATCGCGCACGTGCCTTACGGCATCCTGGCCCATGACAATGGCGACGCCTGGGTACAGACCAGCGATGCCAGGAAGATGGCGCCGCAGGAAATCTCCGCCCGCGTGCTGGAGAAGATGAAGAAGACCGCCGAAGCGTTCCTGGGTGAGACCGTCACCGAGGCCGTGATCACCGTGCCGGCCTACTTCAACGACAGCCAGCGCCAGGCGACCAAGGACGCTGGCCGCATCGCCGGCCTGGAAGTGAAGCGCATCATCAACGAGCCGACCGCTGCGGCCCTGGCCTATGGCCTGGACAAGGGCGACGGCAAGGACCGCAAGATCGTCGTGTACGACCTGGGCGGCGGCACCTTCGACGTGTCGATCATCGAAATCGCCAACGTCGACGGTGAGAAGCAGTTCGAAGTGCTGGCCACCAACGGCGACACCTTCCTGGGCGGCGAAGACTTCGACAACCGCGTCATCGAATACCTGGTGGACGAGTTCAACAAGGACCAGGGCATCGACCTGCGCAAGGATCCGCTGGCCCTGCAGCGCCTGAAGGACGCCGCCGAGCGCGCCAAGATCGAGCTGTCGACCGCCCAGCAGACCGAAGTGAACCTGCCGTACGTCACTGCCGATGCCTCCGGTCCGAAGCACCTGAACATCAAGCTGACCCGCGCCAAGCTGGAAGCGCTGGTTGAAGACCTGATCAAGAAGTCGATCGAGCCGTGCCGCATCGCCCTGAACGATGCCGGCCTGCGTTCGAGCGACATCGGCGAAGTGATCCTGGTCGGCGGCCAGACCCGCATGCCGAAAGTGCAGCAGGCGGTCACCGAGTTCTTCGGCAAGGAACCGCGCAAGGACGTCAACCCGGACGAAGCCGTGGCATTGGGTGCGGCGATCCAGGGCGGCGTGCTCGGCGGCGACGTCAAGGACGTGCTGCTGCTGGATGTGACCCCGCTGTCGCTGGGCATCGAAACCATGGGCGGTGTGTTCACCAAGATCATCGAAAAGAACACCACCATCCCGACCAAGGCGTCGCAGGTGTTCTCCACCGCCGAGGACAACCAGTCGGCAGTGACCGTGCACGTGCTGCAGGGTGAGCGCGAACAGGCCCGCTACAACAAGTCGCTGGCCAAGTTCGACCTCTCCGGCATCGAGCCGGCCCCGCGTGGCCTGCCGCAGGTGGAAGTGTCTTTCGACATCGACGCCAACGGCATCCTGCACGTCTCGGCCAAGGACAAGAAGACCAACAAGGAACAGAAGGTCGAGATCAAGGCCGGTTCGGGCTTGTCCGAGGACGAGATCGCACGCATGGTCGCCGATGCGGAAGCCAACCGCGAAGAAGACAAGAAGTTCCACGAGCTGGTCCAGGCCCGCAACCAGGCCGACGCGCTGATCCACGGTACCCGTACCGCGATCAACGAACATGGCAGCAAGGTCGGTGGCGAGGTGATCGGCAAGGTTGAATCGGCCCTGGCCGACCTGGAAACCGCGATGAAGGGTGACGACAAGGCACAGATCGAAGCCAAGTCGAAGGTGCTGGAAGAGGCGGGCCAGTCGCTGTTCGCCGCCGCTGCCGCAGCCGAGCAGGGCGGTGCCGCCCCGGGTGCCGATGCCGGTGCCGGCAACAACGGCGGCGCGCAGGACGATGTGGTCGACGCCGAGTTCACCGAAGTCAAGGACGACAAGAAGTCCTGATCCGGACACGACGCGGGAGGTTGCGCAGGCAACGTCCCGTTGTCACTCCACTGGGTCCTGACCGCCGTACCCCGGTGTGCCGGGGCGCCCGACGAAAGAGCGGACCTGGTTCCGCTCTTCCGCTTTGACGAATCCCGACTTCCGGATACTGATTCACACCATGAGCAAGCGCGATTACTACGAAGTGCTGGGCGTGTCCCGCACTGCCAACGACGAAGAACTGAAGAAGGCCTATCGCCGTTGCGCGATGAAGCACCACCCTGACCGCAACCCCGGCGACAGCGCCGCCGAGGCGGCCTTCAAGGAGTGCAAGGAAGCCTACGAGACCCTGTCCGACGCCAACAAGCGCCGCATGTACGACGCGCACGGCCACGCGGCCTTCGAGCACGGCATGGGCGGTGGTGGCGGTCCCGGTGGCCCGGACATGGGCGACATCTTCGGCGACATCTTCGGCAACATCTTCGGGGGTGCTGGCGGTGGCCCGCGCCAGGCGCGTCGTGGTGCCGATATCGGCTACGTGATGGAGCTGGACCTGGAAGAAGCGGTGCGTGGCATCGAGCGCCGGATCGAGATTCCCACCCTGGCCGAGTGCGACGATTGCCACGGCAGTGGGTCGGACGACGGCAAGGTGGAAACCTGCAGCGTGTGCCGCGGGCAGGGCCAGGTACGCATCCAGCGTGGCATCTTCGCCATGCAGCAGGCCTGCCACAACTGCAACGGCCGCGGCCAGATCATCCAGAACCCCTGCAAGACCTGCCACGGCAATGGCCGGGTCGAGGAAGATAAAGTGTTGTCGGTCAAGGTGCCTGCGGGCGTCGACACCGGCGACCGCATCCGCCTGGCGGGCGAGGGCGAGGCCGGTCCGGCCGGCACGCCGCCGGGCGACCTGTACGTGGAAGTGCGGGTGCGCGAGCACGCGATCTTCCAGCGCGATGGCGACGACCTGCACTGCGAAGTGCCGATCCGCATCTCGCAGGCTGCGCTGGGCGATACGGTGCGCGTGGCCACCCTCGGTGGCTATGCGGAGATCCGCATTCCGGCCGAAACCCAGACCGGCAAGCTGTTCCGCCTGCGCGGCAAGGGCGTGCGTTCGGTGCGCAGCCGCAGCGAAGGCGACCTGTACTGCCGCGTGGTAGTGGAAACCCCGGTCAACCTGACCATCGAGCAGCGCAAGCTGCTGGAGCAGTTCGAAACCACCTTCACCGGCGAAGAAGCACGCAAGCACTCGCCGAAGTCGGCGACGTTCATCGATGGCGTCAAGGGTTTCTGGGACCGCATGACCTCGTAAGCATAGTTTTGCGGATGACGAAAATGCCGGGCCGACGCCCGGCATTTTTTTGTGTGTCATCCGGGTAGGAGGCCGCGATCGGCATCGCGTGGGCCGGCCAACGGCCGGCGCTACCATTGGCTGCGGATGCTGTGCGCGAACCGTCCGCACCCGGTGGCTGCGGATGCTGTGCGCGAACCGTCCGCACCCGGTTGGCTGCGGATCCTGTGCGCGAACCTTCCGCACCATTGGCTGCGGATCCTGCGGTAGCGCCGGCCGTTGGCCGGACCTCGGGGTGCCCCCCGCGCCCGGCACCGCGTAAAATCGCGGCATGAACGATTCCCTCGAAAGCCACCTGGTCCATGGGCGCCGCCAGCGCCCGGACGGTCCGTCGCCGGTCGACGTCATTTCGGTTCAATCGCAGCTGGTCTACGGCCACGCCGGCAACAGCGCGGCGGTGCCGCCGCTGCGCGCGCTGGGCGTGCGCGTGGCTGAAGTGCCGACCACGCTGCTGAGCAACGCGCCGTTCTATCCCACCACGCGCGGCCGTGTGCTGCCCACCGACTGGTTCGCCGACCTGCTGCAGGGCGCGAACGAACGTGGCCTGCCGGCGCGCGCCAGGATGCTGGTATCGGGCTACTTCGGCAGCGTGGGTAACGGTACGGCATTTGCCGACTGGCTCGACCGCGTGCTGCCGGCCTCACCGCAGCTGCGCTACTGCCTGGACCCGGTGATCGGCGACACCCACACCGGCCCTTACGTGGAGCCGGGCCTGGAAACCGTGTTCGCCGAACGCCTGCTGCCGCATGCGTGGCTGGTGACACCCAATGCGTTCGAACTGGGCCGCCTGACCGGGATGCCCAGCCTGGCCGAAGCCGATGCCATCGCCGCCGCGCAGGCGCTGCTGGCACGGGGGCCGGAATGGGTGCTGGCGCACAGCGTGGGGGGCGACCCGGGCGAGCTGGTCACCCTGGCGGTCAGCCGCGATGCCATCTGGCGCTGGTCGTCGCCGCACCTGCCGGTGGACGTCGCCGGCACCGGCGATGTGTTGATGTCGCTGCTGGTCGCGTTCCTGCTGCGCGGTGAGCGCTTCGAGCAGGCGCTGTCGCGTTCGATCTCCGGCGTGCATGCCGCGCTGGAGGCCACCCTGGCCAACGATCACGAAGAGTTCGACGTGCTGGCCGCCGCACCGGCCGCACTGGCGCAGCCGCACCGCTTCCGCGCCGAGCGCCTGGCGTGAGCCTGCGTCCGGTTGTCGGCATCGTCGGCAGTGCCGGCGCGTACGGGCGCTGGCTGCGCACGTTCCTGGAACAGCGGCTGGGGCTGGAGGTGATCGGCCATGATCCGGCCGATCCGCAGTCGGATGATCCGGAAACGCTGCTGTCGCGCGCCGAGGTGCTGGTATTTTCCGCACCGATCCGGCACACGCCTGCCCTGATTGCCGATTACGTGAGCCGCTCGGCCGGCCGCGAAACCGGTCGGCTGTGGCTGGACGTGACCTCGGTGAAGAGTGAGCCGGTGGCCGCGATGCTGCGTTCGCAGGCCGAGGTGGTCGGCCTGCACCCGATGACGGCACCGCCCAAGGCGCCCACGCTGAAGGGCAGGGTGATGGTGGTGTGCGAAGCCCGGTTGGCGCACTGGCAGCCGTGGGTAAGTGAACTGTGCACGGCACTGGAAGCAGAATGCGTGCGCGCCACGCCAGCGCACCACGACCAGGTGATGGCGCTGGTGCAGGCCATGGTGCATGCCACCCATCTGGCCCAGGCCGGTGTGCTGCGCGAGTACGCCCCGCTTCTGGGCCCGCTGTCGGACCTGATGCCGTATCGTTCGGCCTCGTTCGAGCTGGACACCGCGATCATCGCGCGCATCCTCTCGCTCAACCCGGCCATCTACGAAGACATCCAGTTCGGCAATCCGCACGTGGCGCCGATGCTGGATCGTCTGCTGGGCCAGCTCCAGGGTCTGCGCGACCAGGTCGAGCGGGGCGATGAGGCCGCGCGGGCTGCGTTCCGCGAGCAGCTGCTGCTGGACAACCGCGAGCACCAGGGCAAGGCGCTGCTGGAGGCAGGCAATTACACCTTTGAACGCGTGGGTTACCTGTTGGCCGACCTGACCGAGCGCAATGCGATCAGCGTGCACCTGCCGGAAGACCGCCCGGGTTCACTGCGTGAGCTGCTGCATGTATTCGAGCGGCATGGTGTCAGCCTGGCCTCGATCCACTCCTCGCGTACGCCCGGTGGGGAAGTGCATTTCAGAATGGGCTTTGTGGCAGGTAGCGATCTGGATGCGCTGCAACGGGCGGCCGTGGAAATCGACGCCACCGGCATCGGCCGGGTGCTGCCGCGCTGACGCGCTGACGCGCTGTCGCATTCATCCACAGAGGATGTGGATGAAAGGCGGACAAGCATGTGGATAACCGTGCGCAGCCCGCGTGGCAAAAGGCTGTCAAGACGCATGGCGATTAATTGACCATCCCGGTAGCGCCGGCCGTCGGCCGGCCCTCCGGGTGTCGATCGGCATCGCATGGGCCGGCCAACGGCCGGCGCTACACGGTCAGGGTGAGCTCGCCACCCGGGGTGCGGAATGAACGACCCTCACGCACCAGATGGCTACCATCGGCCAGCTCGTAGCGGACATGGGGATCGGCTGCGGTACCCGCATCGCCGACCTCATCCTTGAATTCGATGATCACGTATTCCACGTCATTGGCATCGGTAGCGGGAAACTGTCGGAACGACATCAAACACCTCCTGCAGCAGGGACATGGGGCGCTGCCACCATGCAGCCTGCTGCGTTAGCGGTGCGTCATCAATCGATGAACTGCAGCTTTGCCAATTCAGCGTACAACCCGCCTTCGGCCAACAACTGCGCATGGGTGCCCTGCGCGATGATCCGCCCATGGTCCATCACCACGATGCGGTCGGCCTTGAGCACGGTGGCCAACCGGTGGGCGATCACCAGCGTGGTGCGCCCAGCCATCAGCCGTTCCAGTGCCTGCTGCACCGCACGCTCGCTCTGCGCGTCCAGCGCGCTGGTGGCTTCATCCAGCAGCAGGATCGGCGCATCCTTGAGCAGGGCGCGCGCGATGGCAATGCGCTGCTGCTGGCCGCCGGACAGGCGCGCACCGCGCTCGCCCAGCTCGCTCAGGTAGCCGTCGGGCAGTGCCTGCAGGAACTCATCGGCCTCGGCCGCTTCCGCCGCGCGCTGCACTTCTTCGTTGCTCGCCTCCAATCGCCCATAGCGGATGTTGTCCAGCGCGCTGCTGGCGAACAGCGTGGGCTGCTGTGGGACCAGCGCCATCTGCGCGCGCAGTTGCGCCGGATCGACGCGGCGCACGTCGACGCCGTCCACCTGCACGCTGCCAGCGTCAGGATCGTGGAAGCGCAGCAGCATCGACAGCACCGTGCTCTTGCCGGCGCCGGAAGGCCCGACCAGGGCCACGGTTTCGCCCGGGCGCACATGCAGGTTGAAATGCTCCAGCGCCGCACTGTCGGGGCGCTGCGGGTAGTGGAAGACCACGTCCTGGAAGCGGATATCGCCGCGCAGCGGCTGCGGCAGCGGCAACGGATCGCTCGGGGCGCTGATTTCGATGTCCTCGTGCAGCAGTTCGGCGATCCGGCCCATGCCGCCGGAAGCGCGCTGCAGTTCATTCCACACTTCGGCCAGCGCGCCGACCGAGCCGCCACCGATCAGGGCATACAGCACGAACTGGCCCAGCGTGCCGGCCGTCATGCGGCCGTCGTTGACGTCATGCGCGCCCAGCCACAGCACGCCCACGATCGCACCGAACACCAGCACGATGGCGGTGGCGGTGACCAGCGACTGCGCGCCGATGCGGCGGCGCGCGGCACGGATCGATTCGGCCAGCGCTTCGTTGAACCGGTTGCGTTCGTACGGCTCGCGCGCGTGCGCCTGCACGGTACGCACCGCGCCCAGCGTTTCGGCCGCTAGGCTGTTGGCATCGGCGATGCGGTCCTGGCTGGCGCGCGAGATGCCGCGCACACGCCGCGCACCGATGATGATCGGCAGCACCGCAAGCGGAATGCCCACCAGCGACCATGCTGCCAGCCGCGGGCTGGTCACGAACAGCATCACCAGGCTGCCCACTACGGTGACGCTGCTGCGCAGGGCCACGGACATGGTCGACCCGATCACACTGCGCAGCAGTTCGCTGTCGGCGGTCAGGCGCGAGACCAGCTCGCCGCTGCGGCTGCGGTCGTGGAAGCCGGCGCCCAGTGCGATCAGGTGCGCGTACAGGCGGCTGCGCAGGTCGGCCACCACCTTCTCGCCCAGCAGCGACACAAAGAAGAAACGCGCCGCCGTGGCCAGCCCCAGCACCACCGCCACCAGCAACAGCAGGGCAAACGCGCGGTTGATCTGCCCGTTGCCGCTGAAGCCGTGGTCGATCATCTGCTTCACGGCCGGTGGCAGGCTCAGCGTGGCGGCCGAAGAGACTGCCAGCGCCACCAGCCAGGCCGAGAACAGGCCGGCATGCCGGCGCACGAACGGCCACAGCGTGCCCAGGCTGCCAAGGCGGCGCAGCGCCGGGTCCGGTATGGGAGAGGGTTCAGTCATGGACAAGGCCTGGTTCGGTGCGCGAATGCACGCGGATACGATCACGAGTGGCGTCGCGCAGGCGGATTTTCAACGGGTCGGCCTGATCGGCGGGAAGGCGGACGTGCAGTTCCACGCCCGAGGTGGTGAATGCTTCGTCCAGTTTTTCGGCCAGATGCGCCGCTAAAGCGGCATGCAGCACGCCCAGGTCCTCGAACCCGGCCTGCACCGTCAGCTCGGCCAGCGCCACTAGCGGCAGCCGCGGTGCAGTGCGCAGGCACTCGGCGGCGGTGCCGCCATAGGCACGTACCAGCCCGCCGGCGCCCAGCTTGATCCCGCCATACCAGCGGATCACCACCACCATGACGCGATCGAAGCCCTGGCCGTCGATGGCCGCCAGGATCGGGCGACCGGCGGTGCCGGCCGGTTCGCCGTCGTCGCTGGAGCGGTACTCGTTGCCATGCCGGTAGGCCCAACAGTTATGCGTGGCATCGGCAACGGCCACCTGCTGCAGGAAGGCCAATGCATCGCCGGGCGCGTCGATCGGCGCGGCGTGCGCGACGAAACGGCTGTGCTTGATGTCCAGGCTGTGGCTGACGGCGGTGGCGAGCGTATCTGGCATCCACGCCATTCTAGTGGGGGTCGAGCAGCTCGCGCAGATCAGACGGAATACGCGCTTCCGGGTAGTGCTGCAGGTAGCGCTCCAGGCTGGCACGTGCGGTATCCACGTCGCCGTCGTCGCGGCGCTCGCGGATGCGCTTGATCCACTGCCGGCGGGGCAGCGCCGCATCGGCATCGACCGCGACGGTGATGGCGCCAGCCGACAGCGCGCCGAAGGCAGGCGCCGGGGCGGCACGACGCATCACACCCGGCGCGCCCTTTGCCTGCGTACGCTCACGTGATTCGCTGATGCGGCTGCCGGTCACCCCCACGCTGTCGGGCGCGGCGGCCTGATCGGCAGCCACCATGGTATCGGGTGGGCTGGGCGCTGCCATCGGCGCCGCCATGGGGGCTGGCGACACGGGCGCCTGGGCGGGAAGGGCCCTGGCTGGCGCAGAAGGCGGCGGCAGCGGCACCGGCGCGGGCTTCGGCGCAGACACTGCCCGCGCGGCCAGTGGTTTTTCCGCAGCGGCATCGGACCCGACGTCAGCGGCAGGCAGGGCGTCGCCCGTTGCCTCCGCCGCCGCCGTGACCGGCGCAGCCGGCGGCGGTGCCTCGGGCTTGAGCTGCCAGGCAATGCCCACCGCGAACACCAGCGACGCCGCCAGGCCGAACACCGCTGGCAGGCGCGAACGCGGGCGGGACGTGCTGCGTACCGGGGCCGCTGCCGCAGTGGGGTCCTCGGTGGCAGCGCCGGGTTGCACGGCCGCACGTGCGGCCGCCAGCACCGCCTCGTCCACGGCCGCAGACGGCGCGGCCGGCGCGGGGCGACCGAGCAGGCGGGCCAGCTCGCGTTCTTCCGGCGTCAGTGGATCGGGGCGGTTCATGGGCTCAACTCCGCGCGCAGCTTGTCCATCGCGTAGCGCAGCCGCGATTTCACCGTTTCACGGCCCACGCCGGTGATCTGCGCGATTTCTTCCAGGCTGAGTTCCTGCTCCAGCCGCAGCTGCAGCACCGTACGCTGGTCATCTGGCAGTTGTTCCATCGCCAACTGAAGGCGGCGGCGCTGCTCGAAGTCGGACAGTTGGCTTTCCGGGGTGCGAGGGTCGCTCATCCGCGCCACGCGCTCCTCGGCATCGCCCGGCGCCGTTGGCCGATGGCGTGAAGCCCGCCAATGGTCATTGAGCCGATTATGGGCAATGCGGAACAGCCAGGTGGTGAAGGCCGCCTCGGGCTGCCAGCCTGCACGCGCGGCGATCACCCGCTGCCACACGTCCTGGAACATCTCGTCGGCCAGCGCCGCATCGCGCAGCTGGCGCAGCAGGAAGCTGTACAGGCGGTTGCGGTGGCGTGCGTACAGGGCCTCGAACGCGCGCAGGTCGCCACCGGCCCAGGCCAGCATCAGCGATTCGTCGGTTGGCAGGGCAGCGGCATGCACGGCGCACAGAGTAAGCGCTGAATGGGCCTGCGCATAGCCGAGCGGGACAGGAACTGCAGCGGATATCACGAGGGCGGACCAGGGCGGAAGACACAGTGAACAACGGCCGAGGGCCGGCAACGGGGTTGAGGGCTTCCATTGCCCCCCGGGGGGCGCGTTATGCTCGGGGTACAGGGGAGGTGCCGGTTCTCCGGCGCCAGAAGAGATGAACATGTTGTCCAGCCAGGCAGTGACGTCCTCGGGGCATCCGGACCGTGGCGCGGTGGTCTCCTCCGCGCTTGCGCGGATGCTGTGCGCGTTGCTGCCCGAGGGTGCGCAGCTTGCCCTGGGCTGGTCGGACGCCGCACTGGGCGAAGGCTGCATCAGCCAGCCGCCGTCCGCACTGCCCGAGCAGGCGCTGCTGGACGCCCTGCTGGGGCTCCCGGCAACACCCGACACCGGCGCGCCGTATCGCTGGCAGCACCAGGGCGGCGAGCTGGTCATCCACGTAGCGCTGGCCGACGGCACGACGCCACACGACGGCTGGTGGGCGGCGGCACGCACCGGCCTGCAGGACGCCCTGGCACTGGCCCGGCAACGTGAACAGATCCGTTCGCTGGAGAATTCCAAACGCCTGCAGCAGGCGCTTTACGAGATCGCCGACCTGGCCGGTGCCGATCTGGAAATGACCGAGATGCTGCGGCACTTCCACCGCGTGCTCAATTCGCTGATGTACGCGCAGAACTGCTACATCGTCGAATACGACGACGTGCGCCGGCGGATCCGCTTCCTGTATTTCGCCGACCAGCGTGACAGTTTCGTGGCCGATCCCGACCGAAGCTACGAAGAGCACGAGATGCCGCGCAGCCTGACCTTCGCGTTGCTGCGCCATGGACAGCCGTTGAGCGGGCCGTCCAACGAGCTGCTCGCGGCGATGAGCGACGAGTACGACCCCAGCCGCGGACCGGAAAGCCTGGACTGGCTGGGCGTGCCGATGCTGCGCGAGGGCCGGGTCTGCGGTGCGATCGTGGTGCAGAGCTACGAGCACCGCGTGCGCTACAACGAGGCCGACCGCACCCTGCTCGGCTACGTGGCCCAGCACATTCTCACCGCGATGGACCGGCGCCAGGCGCAGGTGCAGCTCGAGCGCCAGGTGGAACGGCGCACCCTGGAGCTGCAGCGGGCCAACCACAGCCTGCAGGACGAGGTGATCGAGCGCCGCCGTGCCGAGAAGCTGCAGCTGGCCCTGTTCAATATCGCCGAAATGGCGATGAGCGCCGAAAGCCTGGCCCAGTTCTATGTGCAGGTGCATGGGGTGGTGGGCACGCTGCTGGATGCGCGCAATTTCTACATCGCCTTGGTGGATGAATCCGGCGAGGGCCTGGAATTCGTGTATTCGGTGGACGAGTACAACCCGGCGCGCGCCGCGCGGCCGTTCAGCAAGGGCCTCACGGAATATATCGTGCGCAACCGGCAGCCCTTGCTGGCCTCGCGCGAACACATCGATGCACTACGCGCCTCGGGCAGCGTGAACGAATTCGGCGCGCGCTCGCACTGCTGGCTGGGGGTGCCGCTGCTGAGCGATGACGACGTGGTCGGCGTGATCGTGGTGCAGAGCTATTCGCCGGAGATCAGTTTCACCGCGCATGACCAGCGCCTGCTCACGTTCGTGGCCCAGAACATCGGCAATGGGCTGGCCCGCCAGCGCGACCAGGAACGGCTGCGCAATGCGCATGCCGAGCTGGAAAAGCGCGTGGAGGAACGCACCCGCGAACTGGCCGAGGTCAACGGCAAGTTGCTGGGCCAGATCGGCGAACGCCTGCGCGCCGAACAGCGGCTGACCCACCAGGCCCTGCACGACGCGTTGACCGGGCTGCCCAATCGCGCGCACCTGCTGGACCGCCTGGAAGATGCCATTGCCCGTGCGCGTTCGCGCGACGGGCTGCGCTTTGCCGTGCTGTTCCTCGACCTGGACCGCTTCAAGCTGGTCAACGACAGCATCGGCCACGCCGCCGGCGACCAGATGCTGGTGGAAGTGGCCAAGCGCATCGTCTCGATGGTGGCCGGCGATGACGTGGTGGCGCGCCTGGGCGGCGATGAATTCGCGATCCTGCTCGAATGCGAGCAGGGGTTGGCGTCGGCGCGCGAGTTCTCGCAGCGCATGCTGGTAGCGCTGGAAGAATCCATGTGGGTGCAGGGCCGCGAGCTGTTCCCGTCGGGCAGCCTGGGCATCGCGATGTGGAGCCCACGCTACCGCAATGGTGAGGAAATGGTGCGCGACGCCGACGCGGCGATGTACCGGGCCAAGGCCCAAGGCAAGGACCGCTGCGCCGTGTTCGATGAGGCCATGCGCGAGGAAGCGCTGCGCAGCCTGGACCTGGAAGCGGACCTGCGGCGGGCGATCAACAACCGCGATTTCCTGCCGTATTACCAGCCGATCGTGCGCCTGACCGATGGCCAGGTGGTGGGCTACGAGGCCCTGCTGCGCTGGCGCCATGAGCGCCGCGGGCTGCTGCTGCCCAGCGCATTCCTGGACCTGGGCGAGGAAAGCGGGCTGATCGAGCAGGTCGACTGGCTGTTGTACGAAGACGTCATCGGCCAGCTGGCGCAGGGCGGCGAGGGCTACCTGTCGGTGAACGTATCGCCGCGGCATTTCCGTTCGGCCGATTTCAGCTCACGCCTGTTCGGCCTGATCGAAGCGGCGGGTGCCGATCCGCGGCGGTTGCGGCTGGAAATCACCGAGGTGGCGCTGCTCGACGACGGCCCGCGTACGCTGCGGATCCTGCAGACGTTGCGCGAGCGCGGCGTACTCGTCCAGCTGGATGACTTCGGCACGGGCTTCTCGGCTCTGTCCTACCTGCACCGTTTCCCGATCTCCACGCTCAAGATCGACCAGAGCTTCATCGCAGGCCTGCATGGCCAGGACCTGCAGAGCACCTATGCGCTGGTACAGGGCGTGTTGTCGCTGGCGCGCACGCTGGGGATCGAAACGGTGGGCGAGGGCATCGAGAACATGGCCCAGCGGCAGACCCTGCTGCAGCTGGGCTGTGACTACGGCCAGGGCTACCTGCTCGGCCGCCCCGCGCCGATGGACACGTACAATCCGGCCATTCCCACGCCGCCGTAGAGCGACGCCCTGCGTCGCTGCGCGTGGCCCCGCCGGCAGGCAGCGGGGCGGAGCCCCGCTCTACCAACCTTATCGCAATGCGGTACGGCGCTTCTCGTCGATCCACTTCGAGGCCTGCGCCGGCTCGTAGGCGCGCATCCAGTCCAGCATGGCGTCGATGTCCGCGCCGTACCAGAGGTCTGCGCGCTGGTCCGGGTGCAGGAAGCGCTCTTCGACCATGCGGTCGATCATGCCGATCAGGGGCGCGTAGAAGCCGTCCACGTCGAGGAACGCGCAGGGCTTGTTGCCAATGCCGAGCTGGCGCCAGGTCAGCATCTCGAAGATTTCTTCCATGGTGCCGAAGCCGCCGGGCAGGGCCACGAACGCGTCGGACAGGTCGAACATGCGCGACTTGCGTTCATGCATGGAACCGACGATTTCCAGTTCGGTCAGGCCACGGTGGGCCACTTCCCAGTCCGCCAGCTGCTGCGGAATCACCCCGGTCACTTCGCCGCCGCCGGCCAGCACGGCATTGGCCACGGTGCCCATCAGGCCCACGTTGCCGCCGCCATAGACCAGGCGCAGGCCATCGCGGGCGATGCGGTCGCCCAGCGCGATGGCGCGTTCGGTGTAGATGGGTTTGCTACCGGCGTTGGAGCCGCAGTAGACGCAGATGGATTTCATGGGAGGTTCCCGCTGGAAACCACCCATTATCGCATGCCGGTAGCGCCGGGCTCTGCCCGGCACCTTCCGTCAGGCGGCCTGGTTCTGCTGGCGCTGTGGGCCTTCCTTCAGGGCGCGGCCCACCAGGCCGACCATCAGGTCCAGCTCTTCGCTGTCCATGCCGAAGTGCGGGGTGAAGCGCAGCGAATTTTCGCCGCCATGGATGACGTTGATGCCATGGTTGCGCAGCCATTCCTCGGTGGAGTTGGCGCCGTAGCACTTGAACTGCGGGGCCAGCTCGCAGGAGAACAGCAGGCCGGTGCCCTGCACCTTGGTGATCAGCCCGCCCAGTTCGGCCTTGAGCTGTTCCAGCTTGCGCACGGCTTCCTCGCCGCGCACGCGGATGTTTTCGCGCACCTGCGGGGTGAGCATGCCGAGCGTGGCGCAGGCCACGTCCAATGCACGCGGGTTCGACGTCATGGTGTTGCCGTAGATACCCTTGCGATACAGCTGCGCGGCATGCTCGGTCACGGCCAGCACCGACAGCGGGTACTGCGCGGCGTTCAGGGCCTTGGAATAGGTCTCCATGTCCGGCACGTCCAGGCCCTCGAAGCCCGGGTAATCCACGATCGACAGCACGCCGTGCGCACGCAACCCGGCCTGGATCGAATCGAGCAAAAGCAGGCTGCCGTGCTGGCGGGTCAACTCACGGGCCAGCGCGTAGAAGGACGGCGGCACGGCACGGCCGGGGTCGCCTTCGCCCATCACCGGTTCCAGGAAGATCGCTTCGATGAACCAGTGGTTCTGCTCTGCCTCGGCGAAGACCCGCTTCAGGGCGTCCTCGTCGTAGGGCGCGATGGCGATCACCGTGTCTTCGCCGCGGTAGCTGGCCAGGTGCTGCAGGTAGGTCCTGCGGCTGGAATCCGAATACAGGCCAGGGCGGTCGGTGCGGCCGTGGAAGCTGCCCTTGACCACCACCCGCTTGATCTTCGCGCCGGCGTGGCGGGCGCCCGGATCGGTCTGCAGCTTCGCGTTGACGTCGGCGATGCGCGCGGCCAGGCCGACCGCTTCCGAGCCGGAGTTCAGGCACATGAACCGTGCGTACGGGCAACCGCCACGGCGGTGCCCGATCTCGCGGCGCAACGCCTGGATGAAGCGCTGCTGCGACAGGCTGGGGGTCATCACGTTGGCCATCACCTGCGGGGCCGACATCGCCTCAAGCACGGCCTCCGGGGTATGCCCGAAACCGAGCATGCCGTAGCCGCCGGCGTCGTACAGCACCGCACCCTTCAGGGTCACCACCCACGCGCCGCGGGCGGCGAGGGCGACGTACGGGGTCACCGCATCATCGGCGTAGAAATTGACGAAGCCGTCCTGCATCGCGTCGATCTGGGCACGCTCATCGAGCGCCAGCACATCGGCAAGGTCGGCGCGGACGCGCTCGAACTCAGCGGCGGCGGCGTCCACGGCGGCCACCAGCTGCGGGTGGCTGGCCGCCAGGCGTTCAAGGGTGGCGTCATCCAGACCGGCGGTAAGGCGGGTGCCGGGCTGGGCGCGAAGGGGGGCGAGGCGTTCGATGAAGCTCATTGCAGATCTCCTGAAACGATTGGCGGCATGGCGCAAATGCAAAACGCGCGACCGGGGGCGCGCGCCTGGGGCAATGCGGCTCATGCATCAGACTTCCAGTTCGATGCTATCACGCGGTTTTTCGCGCGATAACCCCGCCAAATACTGTTGCAAAGCAGCATTTTGCGCGACGTTCAGTGCTTCTCGCGTTGCCACCGGGGGCCAGTCGTACAATGCGCGACATTGTCTACACGTTGCCGTGCGCTCCCTTGAAGAAGTCCGACTTCCATTACGACCTTCCCGCTGAACTGATCGCCCAGACCCCGCTCGCCGAGCGCTCGGCAAGCCGCTTGATGGTGGTGCCGCAGGCGCCGGCCGCGTTCGAACACCGCCAAGTGCGCGACCTGCCGGCGCTGCTTCAGGCCGGCGACCTGCTGGTGTTCAACGATACCCGGGTGATCCCGGCCCGCCTGTTCGGCCAGAAGGCCAGCGGCGGCCGCGTGGAGATCCTGATCGAACGCCTGCTCGGTGGGCAGCAGGCCCGGGCCCAGGTGGGCGCCAGCAAATCGCCGAAGCCGGGCAGCCGGATCGCGCTCGATGCCGGCGGCGAAGCCGAGGTGCTGGGTCGCGACGGCGAGTTCTACGTACTGCAGTTCCACGTGCCCGAGCCGCTGGAGCAGTGGCTGCTGCACGCCGGGCGGCTGCCGCTGCCGCCGTACATCCAGCGTGAGCCGGGGCTGGACGACCGCGAGCGCTACCAGACCGTGTTCGCGCGCGAAGTGGGCGCGGTGGCCGCGCCGACCGCCGGCCTGCACTTCGATGAGGGCCTGCTGGCGGCGCTGGCCGCGCAGGGCGTGAACGTCGGCCACGTCACCCTGCATGTGGGGGCGGGGACCTTCCAGCCGGTGCGCGCAGACGACCTGAAGGACCACGTGATGCACCGCGAGTGGCTCAACGTGGGCCCGGAACTGGTCCAGCAGGTGCGCCGTACCCGCGCCGCCGGCGGCCGGGTGATCGGCGTGGGCACCACCGTGGTGCGCGCGCTGGAAAGCGCGATGCGCGACGGCGAACTGCTGCCGTATGCCGGCGAGACCCAGATCTTCATCACGCCCGGCTACCGGATCCGCAGCGTGGACGCCATGGTGACCAACTTCCACCTGCCCGAAAGCACGCTGCTGATGATGATTTCGGCCTTTGCCGGGCGGGAGCGGGTGTTCGAGGCCTACCGTGCCGCGATCGAGGAAAAGTACCGGTTCTTCAGTTACGGCGATGCCATGTTGCTGTTCCCGCAGGCGTAGAGCCACGCCCTGCGTGGCTGAACCTGGCCGGGCGCTCCGCAGCCACGCAGGGCGTGGCTCTACGGCAGCCCGTTGTTTCGGCACGTTCAGCCGCGCCGGGGTCGGATTTAGGCGATAATCGAGGATTATTTGCCCGATTCTGCCCCGATGTCCCGACTCCAGTTCCAGCTCCAGACCACCGATGGGCGTGCCCGCCGTGGCCGCCTGACCTTCCCGCGCGGGACGGTGGAAACCCCGGCCTTCATGCCGGTGGGCACCTATGGGTCGGTCAAGGGCATCCTGCCGGAGCAGATCCGCGCGCTCGGTGCGGAAATCATCCTGGGCAACACCTTCCACCTGTACCTGCGCCCGGGCCTGGACGTGATCGCTAACCACGGCGGCCTGCACGGCTTCGCGCGCTGGAACGGGCCGATCCTGACCGATTCCGGCGGTTTCCAGGTGTTTTCGTTGGCCCACCGCCGCAAGATCACCGAGCAGGGCGTCACGTTCGCCTCGCCGACCGACGGTGCCCGGGTGTTCCTGGGCCCCGAAGAAAGCATGAAGATCCAGAAGGTGCTCGACTCGGACATCGTGATGATCTTCGACGAGTGCACCCCGTACCCGGCCACCGAGCCGGTGGCACGCACCTCGATGGAGCTGAGCCTGCGCTGGGCGCAGCGCAGCCGCAACGCGCACGACGAGCTCGGCAATGACGCGGCGCTGTTCGGCATCGTCCAGGGCGGGGTCCACCACGACCTGCGCAGCCGCTCGGCCGAAGGCCTGCAGCAGATCGGCTTCGACGGCTACGCCATTGGCGGCCTGGCCGTGGGCGAGCCCGAGCACGAGCGCAACGCGATGCTCGACCACATGCACCCGCTCCTGCCGGCCGACCGCCCGCGCTACCTGATGGGCGTGGGCCGGCCGGAAGACCTGGTCGAAGGCGTCGCCCGTGGCGTGGACATGTTCGACTGCGTGATGCCGACCCGCAACGCGCGCAACGGCCACTATTTCACCTCGTCCGGCACCGTGCGCATCCGCAACGCGCGCTATGAACGCGACATGGACACCATCGAGCCGGGCTGCGGCTGCCACGCCTGCACCAGCGGCTACACCCGCTCGTACCTGCGCCACCTGGACCGCTGCAACGAAATGCTGGCGCCGATGCTGGGCACCATCCACAACCTGTTTTACTACGAGAAGCTGATGGCCGACATGCGCGCGGCCATCGCGTCGGGAACCTTCGAGGCCTTCCGCGAGTCCTTTTATGCGGCCCGGGGCATGGCCACGCCGCCGCTGTAAGCGGCCGGCCCGACCCCGATCCGGCGCGCGGACCCCGCCAAACGGCCCAAGGACGAAGTTCCGGGGCCGTGGCATACTTCGCGGCTGACCCCTGTTTCGCGGCGACTCCCGACCCCATGTGGGAAAGGGCGCCTCCCAACCCAAGGACACACCATGAACCTGATCGCCTTCCTGATTCCCGCCGCCCATGCCCAAGCCGCCGGTGGCCAGCCGCAGGGCATGGGCCTGACCACGCTGCTGTTCCCGATCATCCTGATCGCGATCATGTATTTCCTGATGATCCGCCCGCAGATGAAGCGCCAGAAGGAACACAAGGCGATGCTGGAGAAGATCAAGGTCGGCGATGAAGTGCTGACCAACGGCGGCATCGCCGGCACGGTCAAGGCCATCGGCGACAACTTCGTCACCCTCGAAGTGGCCGACAATGTGAACATCCGCGTGCAGAAGGGCGCCGTGGGCAACGTGCTGCCGACCGGCACCTTGAAGTCGGCCAACTAAGCCACTCCCTTTCCGAAGCACAACCGCGGCGCCGGGACTGGCGCCGCGCAGGAACCTGGCAATGCTTGAATTTCCACGCTGGAAGTACGTCGTCATCCTGATCGTACTGGCGCTCAGCGCGCTGTACGCGCTGCCCAACATCTACCAGAAGGACCCTGCCGTCCAGATCACCGCCAACCGTGGCGGGCAGGTCGATGATGCCCTTCGCGAGCGCGTGCTGGCCGACCTGAAGGTGGCCGGCATCAACAACCTCGGCGCAGAGAAGGAAGGCGACAGCCTGATCGTGCGCCTGCCGGACCTGCAGACCCAGGCCGCGGCGAGCGCCACGCTGCGCGACAGCGTGGGCGAAAACTACACGGTGGCCCTGAACCTGGCCTCGACCGTGCCGGACTGGCTGCAACGCCTGGGCGGTCGCCCGATGGTGCTGGGCCTGGACCTGCAGGGTGGCGTGCACTTCGTGCTGCAGGTGGACCAGAAGGCTGCGGTCGACAAGCGCATGGATGCCTACGCCGAAGACGTGCGCGGCACCCTGCGCGAGTCGCGCGTACCGTTCCAGTCGGTCGAACGCCGCCCGGACAATTCGATTGTCGCCACCCTGAGCCCGTCCGCCGACGATGCCGCCGCGGAGCGTGCGCGCCTGGCGCTGGTCAAGGCGCAGCCCACCCTGGGCTATGACGTGGCGGGCAAGCGCATCACCGTGACCGTGCCGGACGCCGAGCTGAGCCAGATCACCAACGGTGCGATCGAGCAGAACATCAACACGCTGCGCAACCGCGTCAACCAGCTGGGCGTGGCCGAGCCGATCATCCAGCGCCAGGGTGCCGACCGCGTGGTCGTGCAGCTGCCGGGCGTGCAGGACACCGCCGAAGCCAAGCGCATGATCGGCGCAACCGCGACCCTGGAATACCGTGCGGTGGTCGACAACAACCCCGCAAGCGTCGCCGACAAGATCGCCACCGGCCGCATCCCGCCGGAAGCCAAGATCTACCAGCAGCGTGACAATCGTGGCCCGATCCTGCTGAACAAGCGCGTGATCGTCACCGGTGACCAGATGGTGGCCGCCCAGGCCCAGAACGACCCGACCACCGGGATCCCGTCGGTCAGCGTGACGCTCAACAGCGTCGGCGGCCAGCGCATGTTCGACTTCACCAGCGCCAATGTCGGCAAGCCGATGGCGGTGGTCTACACCGAACGCGTGCCGACCGTGACCGAAGTCGATGGCAGGGAAGTGCGCAGCTTCCGGGTCAACGAGGAAGTCATCTCGGTCGCCAACATCAATGGCGTGTTCGGCAAGAACTTCCAGACCACCGGCCTGGAGAAGAAGGAAGCTGACGATCTCGCCAAGCTGCTCAAGTCCGGCTCGCTGGCTGCGCCGATGGACTTCGTGGAAGAACGCGTGGTCGGCCCGAGCCTGGGTGCGGAAAACGTAGAGCGCGGCATCACTGCGGTGATCTACGCCTTCATGTTCACGCTGGTCTTCTTCACCGTGTACTACCGCATGTTCGGCCTGATCACCTCGGCGGCGATGCTGTTCAACCTGCTGATCGTGGTGGCGGTGATGTCGCTGTTCGGCGCCACCATGACCCTGCCGGGCTTTGCCGGCCTGGCGTTGTCGGTGGGCCTGTCGGTCGACGCCAACGTGCTGATCAACGAGCGCATCCGTGAAGAGCTGCGTGCGGGCGTGCCGGGCAAGAGCGCGATCGTGGCGGGTTATGAACGCGCCAGCGGCACCATCCTCGACGCCAACCTGACCGGCCTGATCGTCGGCGTGGCCCTGTTTGCCTTCGGCACGGGTCCGCTGAAGGGCTTTGCCCTGACGATGATCATCGGCATCTTCGCCTCGATGTTCACCGCGATCACCGTATCGCGCGCGCTGGCGACGCTGATCTACGGCCGCCGCAAGAAGCTCCAGAACGTGGCCATCTGACGGGACGACACGCACAATGAAACTGTTTCCGCTGCATATCCTCCCGAACGACACCAAGATCGACTTCATGCGTTGGCGCCATGTTGCAATGGCCGTCACCATCGCGTTGTTCCTGGCTTCCGTCGGCATCGTGGCCTTCAAAGGCTTCACCTTCGCGCTGGACTTCACCGGCGGCACCCTGATCGAAGCCCGCTTCGAGCGCCAGGTTGACGTCGAGGAAGTCCGTGACCGCCTGGAATCCAACGGCTTCGAGGGCACCCAGGTGCAGAGCTTCGGTGGCAACACCGACGTGCTGATCCGCCTGGCCCCGCATGGCGAGCATGCCCCCGGCACCGGCGCAGCCAGTGCCGAGGACAAGGCGACCGGTGCGGCGGTGCTCAAGGCGATCACCACCAGCGACAACCAGGCCACGATCCTGCGCAACGAGTTCGTGGGCCCGCAGATCGGCAAGGACCTGGCGTTGAACGGCCTGTACGCCACGATCTTCATGCTGGCCGGCTTCCTGATCTACATCGGCTTCCGGTTCGAGTGGAAGTTCGCGGTCACCGCCAGCATCGTGGCGCTGTTCGACCTGCTGGTGACGCTGGCCTACATGTCGCTGATGGGCCGCGAGTTCGACCTGAACCTGCTGGCCGGCCTGCTGTCGGTGATGGGCTTTGCGATCAACGACATCATCGTGGTGTTCGACCGCGTCCGCGAAAACTTCCGCAGCCTGCGTGCCGACCCGCTGGAAGTGCTGAACCGCTCGATCAACCAGACGCTGTCGCGTACGGTGATCACCGCGGTGATGTTCTTCCTGTCGGCGCTGGCGTTGTACATGTATGGCGGTGCTTCGCTGGAAGGCCTGGCCGAGACCCACATGGTGGGTGCGGTGATCGTGGTGCTGTCCTCGATCCTGGTGGCCGTACCGATGCTGACGATCGGCTTCCTGCGCGTGAGCAAGCAGGACCTGCTGCCGAAGGCCAAGGACATCGAAGCCCTGGCGCGTAGGCCGTAAGGGATTGCCGGGCAGAGCCCGGCACTACCGATCACGTAGCGCCGGGCTCTGCCCGGCGTTTTCGTTTCCGTACCGGGGCGTCGGTTGTGCTGCCTGCCCCAGCACACTACGATTTCAGGGTTGCGTGCGGCCGTTCCCGTGGCCGCGCCGTTCCTATCGAGGTCTACATGGTCATCAAACCGCGTGTGCGCGGCTTCATCTGCGTCACCACCCACCCGGTCGGCTGCGACGCTGCCGTGAAGCAGCAGATCGATTACATCCAGGCCCAGCCCAAGGTACCGAACGGTCCCAAGCGGGTGCTGGTGCTGGGTGCGTCCACCGGTTACGGCCTGGCCGCGCGCATCACGGCCGCATTCGGCAGCGGCGCTGCCACGCTGGGCGTGTTCTTCGAACGACCGGGTACCGAAACCAAGCCGGGCACTGCGGGCTGGTACAACTCGGCCGCGTTCCAGAAGTACGCCGAACAGGCCGGGCTGTACGCGCGCAGCGTGAACGGCGATGCCTTCTCCGATGAGGTCAAGGCCAAGGTGATCGAGCTCATCAAACAGGACCTGGGCCAGGTCGACCAGGTGGTGTACAGCCTGGCCGCGCCGCGGCGCAAGCACCCGAAGACCGGTGAGGTGATCAGCTCCACGCTCAAGCCGATCGGCGCGCCGATCACCCTGCGCGGGTTGGACACGGACAAGGAAGTGATCACCGAAACGACGATCGAGCCGGCCACGCCGGAAGAGATCGCCGGCACGGTGGCGGTGATGGGCGGCGAAGACTGGCAGATGTGGATCGACGCGCTGCTGGAGGTGGGTGTGCTGGCCGAGGGCGCCACCACCACGGCGTTCACCTACGTAGGCGAAGAGATCACCCAGGCAATCTACTGGAACGGTTCGATCGGTGCGGCCAAGAAGGACCTGGACCAGAAGGTGCAGGGCATCCGCGCCAAGCTGGCGCCGATCGGCGGCGACGCGCGCGTGTCGGTGCTCAAGGCGGTGGTAACCCAGGCCAGTTCGGCCATTCCGACCATGCCGCTGTACCTGTCGCTGCTGTTCAAGGTGATGAAGGAGCGGGGCACGCACGAGGGCTGCATCGAACAGCTCGACACGCTGTACGACATCATCTACGGCGGCAAGGACAGCGGCGCGGCTGTCGAGCGCCTGCGCCACCAGCTGCTGGCCGATGGTCGCACCGTGGAGCTGGTCGACGAAGCCGGCCGCCTGCGTGCGGACTACAAGGAAATGGCGCCGGACGTGCAGGCCAAGGTGGTCGCGCTGTGGCCGCAGGTGACCAACGAGAACCTGTACGAGATCAGCGACCTGGCCGGTTACAAGGCCGACTTCCTGCGCCTGTTCGGCTTCGGCGTGGACGGCGTGGATTACGAAGCAGACGTCGCGACGGATGTAGCCATTCCGAACCTGGTTGATCTGACCTGAGTTCGGTCTGCTGAAAAGCTGAAAAGCTGAAAAGCTGAAAAGCTGAAAAGCTGAAAAGCTGAAAAGCTGAAAAGCTGAAAAGCTGAAAAGCTGAAAAGCTGAAAAGCTGAAAAGCTGAAAAGCTGAAAAGCTGAAAAGCTGAAAAGCTGAAAAGCTGAAAAGCTGAAAAGCTGAAAAGCTGGAAAAGCGA
>NZ_JAGGRL010000002.1 GCF_018612915.1 Stenotrophomonas sp. ISL-67
ACAAAAGCCTGGGCGATTCACAACTCCTTCATGAACCGATCAAAGGTCGCCGCCTTTCTGGTCGGCGACAGATCTACGAGATAGTAGTCCGCAGTTCCCGAAAGAATGTCAGATGCGGCGCGCCTAGCGACGTTTTTCGTCTTCTCTATTGAAGCCTGGCCGCCACTCCATTGACCCAAGGAGACGATCCAGGACGAGAACCAGTCGGTTGAGAGCAAGAAGATGACGTCATCTTTCTCATCAAAATCATGAAGCAACTCAGTATCCTCGCGGCATGCTGGGGAGATCCCCGTAGGCCGCATCAAAAACCCCCGAGGGCAGGTAGCAACCAATCGAAAGTGTTTTTTCAATCACCTTCTTGAGTGTGTTCTGTCAGCTCCGAACATTGCCGAACCTGTGTTCACCGGCCAACGCACCAACATCGAGCTTGGCCAGACAAGACGTTACGCCACTGAATGATACTTTCACGGAATAGAGGTCTGAGGAGTTTTCAGCGACCATTGAAGAGCGCACTAAACAGCGGAACAAACCCAGTGGCCAGCAGCAAAAGAACAAAGGCAGCTAAGGATCCCACGTGGAGGAGTGCAACAGTAGCGAGCAACTTTCGCGATCGCCACTCCTTCAACGCAGCAAGGCAGGCATGGAATGCATCTCGCATGACCATGAGTTCCCTCGTGAGCAGGACCGGTAGAGCAGCAAATTGCTCTTCCGCCGCAGTCTTTTCCGGCTTCCGCCTGGAGATCACAATCGCGCATGTTCGGCTGAGTGCGTTGATCGCCATGCTGTAGACCATGTAGGGGACGAGCTCCTCCATCGGCTACAACCCACATCCGCAGTCGATGACTCGAGGCGCGCCATCAAACACTGAAAATCCCTTTGGATAGGCGTAAAGAGAAGCGTCAAACCCACCTTGACCGCCCCATGAGGCTTCGGAGCGTGCTGCCCCGAGAGTCAGGGCTAAATAACTTGCCCCACCACAGCGCCTGCCGCTGCAGATCGCATAACTAAATCCTTTTAGGGCGGTAAAGTTCCGGCGCCGCATTCCGTTACGTGCGAGTGACGCTTCGCGGATGATGCCATGTGCCGGGGCAACGATATGGAACTTCCCTCACAACAAGAGGCCCCACAATGCGGGGCCCCATGTAAGTCAATTGTTCCAGGACCGGGGCCGCTGAATCAATCCTTGGTCACCCGGTTGATCTCCGCCAGGCTGGTGGTACCCGCCGCCGCCTTCACCAACGCCGACTGCCGCAGGTCGTTGACCCCCGCACGCTGCGCCGCCTCGGCAATCTGGATGGCGTTGCCGCCGGCCAACACGATGACCGAAATTTCTTCGCTCATCGGCATCACCTGGTAGATACCAGTTCGTCCTTTGTAGCCTTCCGTGCACTCATCGCAGCCCACCGGCTCATACAGGGTGATGCCCGCATCCAGCTGGGCCTGGGTAAACCCTTCGGCCAGCAGCGCGTTGACCGGCAGATCCACCGGCCGCTTGCAGTTGCTGCACAAGCGGCGCGCAAGCCGCTGCGCGATCACCAACGTCACCGAGCTGGTGATGTTGAACGGGGCAATGCCCATGTTCATCAGGCGGGCGATGGTCTGCGGGCCGTCATTGGTATGCAGCGTGGACAACACCATGTGACCGGTCTGCGCAGCCTTGATGGCGATTTCGGCGGTTTCCAGGTCGCGGATTTCGCCGACCATGATGATGTCCGGATCCTGTCGCAGGAACGAACGCAGCGCTGCGGCGAAGGTCATACCCCGCTTGACGTTCTGCTGGACCTGGTTCACGCCGGGCAGGCGGATTTCAACCGGGTCTTCCGCCGTGGAAATGTTGCGTGTTTCATCGTTGAGGATGCCCAGCGCGGTGTACAGCGACACCGTCTTACCCGAGCCCGTGGGACCGGTGACCAGCACCATGCCGTACGGCTTATGGATGGCGTCCAGGAACAGACGTTGCTGTTCGGCCTCGTAGCCAAGCTTATCGATGCCCAGCTTGGCCGCACTGCCATCCAGAATACGCAGCACGACCTTTTCGCCGAACAGGGTTGGCAGAGTGCTGACGCGGAAGTCGATCTGCTTGGTTTTGGACAGGTTGAGCTTGATGCGCCCGTCCTGCGGCACGCGCTTTTCCGCGATATCCAACTGCGACATCACCTTCAGGCGCGCGGCGATGCGTTGGCTGAGCTTGACCGGGGCCTTGGCCACGTTCTTGAGCAGGCCGTCGATGCGGAAGCGCACGCGGTAGTCGTCTTCGTAGGGCTCAAAGTGGATGTCCGATGCGCCCTTGCGGATCGCATCGACCAACACCTTATTGACGAACTTCACCACCGGGGTGTCGTCACCCTTGGCATCGACGCCCGATTCGGTCGTGCCTCCGTCCTCGTCGCCGACCGACACGTCCAGGTCGCCCATGCCGTCATCATCACCACCGAGCGAGCCGCCCAGCGTGTCATGCTTGGACTGCCACTGCTCCAGAGTGCGTTTGATCTGGTCTTCATCGACCAGAATCGGCTCAACCACCAGATTGGTGTGGAACTTAATCTCGTCCAGCGAATGGGTCGGGTCGCTAGTTCCCACGAAGAGCTTGCCGCCGCGTTTGAACAGCGGCAGCACGTGGTGCTTGCGCAGCAGTTCCTCGCTGACCAGGCTGATGGCGCTTTGCCCACTATCGAAAACAGACACATCGAGCAGCGGCATGCCAAATTCAAGTGCGTTGGCGGCGGCAAGTTGAGCCGCAGTTACCAGCTTCTTCTCCGCGAACCACTGCGGTAATGGTTGTTTGGCGGACGCAGCCTTGACCATTGCATCCCGAGCTGCGCCTTCTTCAAGAGCTCCATCTTGAACGAGACGACGGGCGATACCGGTGATTCCGACTAGGTTCGCGGTAACGGCTGTATTCATGTCGCACTCTTTCCCGAAGTTGATCTTGGCTTCTAGCTAAGCTTAGCCCGGACAGCTTGCCTGCGTCCCGATTCAAAGCTGCTTTCGAAGGGCCAAAAAACAAATACCCCGCATCGGCGGGGTATTTGCTGCAAGCATCGAACCGATGAATCAGTTACGGCACTCGGTCGGGACGAACTTGTGGTCGATGTCGGTCGAGCACACCCAGGTCAGCTGACCATTGCCCGCATCGGTGGGGGTCAGGGTGATATCGCCATCAGCACCCGGGACCGCCGAAGTTGCGGTGATGATACCTTCGTCAGCCACGGTGATGCCCGACACGTACTTGGTGGCACCCGGGAAGGTGTAACCCGAGTTCGCGGCGGTCACGTCGGCCAGATCACCCAGCGAAGAAGAGGTCTCCGACACGGCCAGCTTGGCCGGCGCAGCCATCACGATCACTTCCGACACCTTGGCGCGGGTGGTGTAGTCCTGGTAAGCCGGCAGTGCGATGGCGGCCAGGATGGCGATGATCGCGACAACGATCATCAGTTCGATAAGGGTAAAGCCCTGCTGCTTCTTCATGTGTACATCCCCTAGAGGTAGGTAATAAACGAACACCGGGACGAAGCCTGGCCGGCGGACCGGCTGAGCAAGGCAAACGCCCGTGCGGGTGGTTGATAGCAGGTTGCGTGCCAAGTGGTCCAGCAATGCTCCCCAGCATTTCCCCGGCGCAATGATGGCAGCAAACTTCAGGATTGGAACCCCCCGCACGGCAAATTGCGACATGACCGGCATTGTGACGCGTTGCGTCACCTTCTGACGGCATCGGTCCTTGACCCGGGTCACGGATTGCCGTGCAAGAGGGATGCCACTCCGGCCCGGAACCGGCTACCATTCGGCGGAGAAGCCCGCCTGGGGATGGCGCGGCCGGGGAGCCTTACATGTCTGTCAGCCGTAGTGCGATCAAGAAAGAGCCCGTGGCGCGTAGCACCATGGAGCTGCAACCGTTTGTCTGGGAGGGGACCGACAAGCGGGGTGTCAAGATGAAGGGCGAGCAGCCTGCGAAAAACGCCAACATGTTGCGTGCCGAGTTGCGCCGCCAGGGCATCATGCCCGGCATGGTCAAGCCCAAGCCCAAGCCGCTGTTCGGTGCGGCCGGCAAGGCCGTCGGCTCGAAGGACATCTCGTTCTTCAGCCGCCAGATGGCAACCATGATGAAGTCCGGCGTTCCCATTGTGAGCGCCTTGGAGATTATCGGGAGCGGGCACAAGAACCCGCGCATGAAGAAGTTGGTTGACGGCATCCGGAGCGACATTGAGGGCGGTTCATCGCTATACGAAGCGATCAGCCGTCACCCAGTGCAATTCGATGAGTTGTATCGCAACCTGGTCCGCGCGGGCGAAGGTGCTGGTGTGCTGGAAACCGTGCTGGACACGATCGCCACATACAAGGAAAACCTGGAAGCCCTCAAGGGCAAGATCAAGAAGGCCATGTTCTACCCTGCCATGGTGGTTGCGGTCGCGATCATCGTCAGTGCAATTCTGCTGATCTTCGTGGTGCCGCAGTTCGAAGAGGTGTTTGCAGGGTTTGGCGCTGAGTTGCCGGCATTCACGCAGATGATCGTGAATCTCTCAAGGTTCATGGTGTCTTACTGGTGGCTGATGGCCGCCATCCTCGTTGGGTCAATCTTCGGGCTCTTGTTCGCCTACAAGCGGTCTCCCAAGATGCAGCACACACTTGACCGCCTGATCCTCAAGGTGCCGGTCATCGGCGAGATCATGAACAACAGCGCCATCGCCCGCTTCGCCCGCACCACCGCCGTGACCTTCAAAGCCGGTGTACCGCTGGTGGAGGCCCTGGGCATCGTTGCCGGTGCCACCGGCAACAAAGTGTACGAGGAAGGCGTGCTGCGCATGCGCGACGACGTGTCGGTCGGCTACCCGGTCAACATGGCCATGAAGCAGATCAACCTGTTCCCGCACATGGTCATCCAGATGACGGCCATCGGCGAAGAGGCCGGTGCGCTCGACGCCATGCTGTTCAAAGTGGCCGAGTACTATGAGCAGGAGGTCAACAATGCCGTGGACGCCCTGAGCAGCCTGCTGGAACCGATGATCATGGTGTTCATTGGTACCATTGTCGGCGGCATGGTGATCGGCATGTACCTGCCCATCTTCAAACTCGGCGCCGTCGTCGGCTAAGGACACCATGGCATTTCTCGACCAGCATCCCGGCCTCGGCTATCCCGCCGCAGCCGCACTGGGGCTGTTGATCGGCAGCTTCCTCAACGTTGTCATCCTGCGCCTGCCCAAGCGGCTTGAATGGCAATGGAAGCGCGACGCCCGGGAGGTGTTGGAGCTGCCCGACCTCTACGAACCGCCACCGCCCGGGATCGTGGTCGAGCCGTCGCACTGCCCGCACTGCAAGCACAAGCTGTCCTGGTACGAGAACATCCCGCTGTTCAGCTGGTTGATCCAAGGCGGCAAGTGCCGCCACTGCCAGGCGCCGATCTCCATCCAGTACCCGCTGGTGGAGTTGTTGACTGGCGTACTGGTGGTGGCGAGCGTGTGGCAGTTCGGCTTCGGCTGGCAGGGCTTTGGCGCCATCGTGCTGAGCTGTTTCCTGGTGGCCTTGTCCGGCATTGACCTGCGCACCCAGCTATTACCCGACCAGCTCACCCTGCCGTTGATGTGGCTGGGCCTGATAGGCAGCATCGACAACCTGTACATGCCGGCCAAGCCCGCCCTGCTGGGCGCCATTGCCGGCTACCTGTTGCTGTGGTCGGTGTGGTGGCTGTTCAAGCAGATCACCGGCAAGGAAGGTATTGGCCACGGCGATTTCAAGCTGCTGGCCGCGCTGGGCGCCTGGTGTGGGTTGAAGGGCATCCTGCCGATCATCCTGCTGTCGTCGGTGCTTGGGGCGATCATCGGTTCGATCTGGCTGTACTCGCGGGGCCGCGACCGTGCCACCCCGATCCCGTTTGGGCCCTACCTGGCCGTTGCCGGCTGGATCGTGTTCATGTGGGGCGAACCGTTGATCAATGCGTATCTGCGGGTATCCGGCCTGCGCTGAGGGCAGCGATGAGCCAGTTCGTGATTGGATTGACCGGCGGCGTGGCCGCCGGAAAGAGCGAGGTAACCCGGCGCTTCGAGGCGCTGGGCATCACCATCGCCGATGCCGACGTGGCCGCCCGCGCCGTGGTGGCCCCCGACAGCGATGGCCTGGCCAGGATCGTGGCGCACTTTGGTTCTGGGATCCTGCTGGCCGATGGCCAGCTTGACCGCGCCACACTGCGCGAGCGCATCTTCAGCTCCGCGCAGGAGCGGCAGGCGCTGGAAGCCATTACCCACCCTGCCATTCGGGAGCTGCTGCGGCAGACCTGCGAGCAGGCGCAAAGCCCCTATGCCATTGCGGCGATTCCGCTGCTGACCGAGGCCGGCGGCCGCCAGCACTATCCGTGGTTGAACCGGATTCTGGTGGTGGATGCGCCGGTGGCCGTGCAGCACGCGCGGCTGATGCAGCGTGACGGCACCACGGCCGATTTGGCCGACCGGATGATTGCTGCGCAGGCCAGCCGTGAGGAACGCTTGGCGCTGGCCGATGACGTGGTGGTCAATGATGGGCACCCAGATCACCTGCAGGCCGAGGTGGAGCGGCTGGATCAGGCGTACCGGAAGCTGGCAGCCGCGTAGCGACACGCCATGCGTGTCCCAGGGGGTGTCCGGTCGTTCGTTTGCGCGGCCTTCGTTGGGGATCTCGAGGACACGCATGGCGTGTCGCTACGGGGCCGGTGCGCCCGGGGTTATGCCGGGGCGAAGGTCAGCGTGGCGATCACACCCCTGTCCACGCCCGGGCGCACGTTGACCTGCCAGCCATACAGATCGCACAGGCGGCTTACGATCGACAACCCAATGCCGCCGCCCTGCGAGTGGCCGGCATGGGTGCCCCGGTAACCCCGCTGGAACAGCTTGGCGGCATCTTCGGCGCTCAGGCCCGGGCCGCTGTCGATCACTTCGACCCGGTTGCCGGTGACCAGCACCCGTACCGAGCCTTCCTGCGAATACTTCACGGCGTTGCCGATCAGGTTACCCAATGCCACCGACAACGCCGATTCCGGGGCGTCGATAACCAGTTCGCGGTCGCCTTCCAGCACCAGCTCCAGCGGCTTGCCGCCCAGCTGGGCGCGGTGCGAATCGAGCAGCTGCTCGGCCACCCGGGCGACGTTGCTGCTGCCCTGCCCGCGTTCGTTGCGCGAGAGCAGCAGCAGCGAGCCGATGAGGTCGGTGCACTGCTGTTCGGCGCGCTGGATGCGTTGCAGGCGCTGCAGCACTTTCGGGTCCAGGTCCGGCCGGGTCAGCAGCAGCTCGGTGGCGCCACGGATGACGGCCAGCGGGGTGCGCAGTTCGTGGCTGACGTCGGCGTTGAATTCGCGGTCGCGCTGTACCACTTCGGTGAGCCGTGCCGAATAGTCGTCCAGCGCTTGGGCCAGCTGCCCGACCTCGTCGTCGGGGAAACGGGGTGCCAGGGGCGTGGGGTCGCTGGTACCGCCCCGGTAGGCACGCAGGCGCGCGGCCAGGTCGGAGACCGGCTTCATCACCTTGGAGGCCGACCACCAGCCCAGCACCAGCGACAGCGCGCTGAACACCAGCACCGAGACGAACAGTGCGCGGTTCAACTGCCCTTCGCCGCGCAGGCTTTCGGTCATGTCGTAGGCGAGGAAGAACCAGGCATCCGGGGTTTTGCGCACGGCAAGTTTGTAGGAGAACCGATTGCCGCGTTCGTCCACACCCCCGAGGCTGTGGATGCCATCGCTGAACTCGTACCAGTCCGGCTCCTCTTGGCGAAGCGCATCGAACTTGTCCGGCCCCACGATGCGCGCCCGCATCTGCTGCACGGGCAGATCAGGGTTTTTCTTGGGATCTTCGAAGTAACGGTGTGCGTATTCGTCGATATTGCGGTTCATCACATCTTCGACGAGTTGGTTCTCCACGCGCGCGCGCGCCCAGTTCGTGGCGAACGCAAACAGCGTGGTCAGGCAGAAGCCCAACAACACGAACGAGACGATGATGCGGCTGCGCAGCCGGCGCCGGTACGGGCCCCGGCGGCGCTCCCCCCTGCCCGCCACCGGATCAGGCTTCCGGGGCGGCGATGCGGTATCCGATGCCATGGCGGGTCTGGATCAACGGTACCTCGAACGGCTTGTCCACCACGGCACGCAGGCCGTGGATGTGCACGCGCAGCGAATCCGAGTCGGGCAGCTCTTCGCCCCATACACGGGTTTCCAGCTCCTGCCGGGTGACCACGGCGGGCGCCGCTTCCATCAGCGCCTGCAGGATCTTCAGGGCGGTGGGGTTGAGCTGCAGCAGCTTGCCCTGGCGGCGAACCTCGAGGGTATCGAGGTTGTATTCCAGGTCGCCGGTTTCCAGTACCCGCGTCTGCACGCCCTTGCCGCGGCGCGACAGGGCATTCAGACGCACTTCGACTTCCTGCAGCGCGAACGGCTTGATCAGGTAGTCGTCGGCACCGGAATCGAAGCCGGCCAGCTTGTTGTCCAGCGAATCCCGTGCGGTCAGCATGAGCACTGGGGTCTGCTTGCGCGCTTCATTGCGAAGCTTGCGGCAGACCTCGATGCCATCCATGCCCGGCAGATTGAGATCCAGCACGATCGCGTCGAACTCGTGCACCACGGCCAGGTGTAGGCCGGTCACGCCGTCGGCGGCGAAGTCCACGGTGTGGCCGCGGTCTTCGAGGTAGTCGCCCAGGTTGGCGGCGATGTCGCTGTTGTCTTCAATTACAAGAATTCGCACTGTGACCTCTGTTTCATGAGGGAGAGCCGGAACGGCACCGATACGATCCACGATCGCAGCATCTGCCTTCCCGCGCCGCCTGCTGAACGATACAGGCTGGATTCTTAACAGTAGACACCGACGCGCGCCTTGGCGGCGTCAACGTCAGCCTCCGGGAGGGGCGAAACTGTTGAAGCGCTGGTGGTCGTTCAACAGTGCACGCCCGTTGGCTTCGGCCTTGCGGCGCTGGGCCACCGTCATGCAGACATTCTGCGCCATGTTGCTGCCGGTGCTCCTTTCGCGGCGACAGACCATACGACTGTCCTCCCTGGCCTGGCCCAACACGGTGTTGACCAGCTCCTGGTCGTTGAACACGGCCGTACGGTCCTGCGGACTGAGTTCGCTGGAGAGCGTATGGCCTTCCATCTTCAGCTTGATCCGGCCAAGGGCCTGCTGCACGCGGCTTTTATCTTCCAGCGAAATTTCGCTGTAGGACTCGCTGTTGAGCGCGGCTTCGACCTTCTGGATCTGTACGGCAACGGGGGCATCGCCCGCCATCGTGACAGGTTGCTCCTTAGGCTTGGCTTCGGCCGCACCCACCATCATCAGAGCAAGGGCAATCAAGGTAACTCGACGCATACACATTTCCATCCTTCCATGAACGAACTCCAACTGTACGAGTCTGGGTGAGCCACGACAAGGGACCACCCGCAATGGAAAGACGCTTGGACGAAAAAGGCCCAGACGAATCCCGCCTGGGCCTGAAGTCATTCCCGATTACCGTTATCTGCTGAGGAGGGCAGAGCTGCGGTTCGTTGAAGCCTACGCCGGGGGCGATTAAACCGGTGTTAAAACCGGCCCACCCGCCCGAACAAAAATTCATGCCTTTGATTTTGCAGACTTTTTTGCAGCGGCGACCTGCGCAGCCACGTGCTCGATGATGCGCCCGGCCAGGTCGTCCTGGCTGATCCCCTCGATCCCTTCCAGCCCGGGGGTAGAGTTGACCTCCAGCACCAGCGGGCCGCGGCTGGAGCGGATCAGGTCCACCCCGGCCACCCCCAGCCCCAGCGCACGGGCCGAGCGCACCGCCACCTGCTGCTCGGCGCGGGTGGCCTTGGTCGCACGGGCGCTGCCGCCGGCGTGCAGGTTTGAGCGGAAATCGCCGTCCGGCGCCTGCCGCTGCATGGCGGCCACGACATGGTCGCCCACCACCAGACAGCGCAGGTCGGCGCCTTGGGCCTCGCCGATGAATTCCTGCATCAGGAAGTTGGCGTACAGCCCGCGCAGGGCCTCGACGATGCCACGCGAGGCGCTGGCCTTTTCGGTCAGGATCACCCCACGCCCCTGGGTGCCCTCGTTGAGCTTCACCACGTGCGGCGGCGGGCCGAGCATGGACAGCAGGTCAACGGTGTCATCGGGGTTGTCGCCGAACACCGTGACCGGCATGTCGATGCCCTTGGAGGCAAGTATCTGGTGTGCCCGCAATTTGTCGCGGGCGCGCAGGATGGCATCGGAGGGGTTGGGGGTAACCGCCCCCATCATCTCGAACTGGCGCAGCACGGCGGTGCCGTAGCGGGTCACCGAGGCACCGATGCGCGGAATCACCGCATCCACCCCGGTGATCGGCCGGCCCTTGTAGTGCAGAGTGAAACCGTTGGCCGCAATGCGCATGTAGCAGCGCAATGGGTCGAGTACGCGCACGGTATGCCCGCGCGAGCGCGCCGCGTCCACCAGCCGCCGCGTGGAGTACAGCTTGCTGTTGCGGGAAAGGATGGCCAGTTTCATGGCGGCTTGGATGGGGGATGGGATAGGACGCGAAGCATAGCGCGCCGCTGGTGCCTGCGGATGCGGGACGCGGCCCAATACGTCAGTACGCAGGATGTCAGGATCAATAAGCCGAACCTTCCATAAAACTACCCTACTCCATTGTTTATACCGCTTTTTTTATTGTTCAGCATGTGGTTTCATTATGGTTTAAAGATGGTGCGCCCAGCGCCTCGCTGTGCAATACTCGCCCCACCCCGCATCCTCCCCCGACCCATGCAGACAGCCCCTCTCTTCCTCAGTGTTCCCCAAGGGGATTCCCTGCATTTCGGCAAAGGCGACCACTTCGAACCAAAGAAGGTCGCCGAATTCATGCAACTGGATCGAAACGCGGTGTCCAAGATTGCGTCCGTATCGAGCGCATCCGTCCGCTGGGATGAGAACGCCCCCAGGGCGGTCAAGGAGCGCCTGGAGGAAATCGGGGCAATCGCGAACATGGTGGCGGACATTTTCCAGGGCGATGCCGCCAAGACTGCGCTGTGGTTCCGCAGCAAAAACCCATTGCTGGGCGATGTTGCCCCCAGGGACATGGTGCGACTGGGAAGGCATGACCGGCTGCGCCGATTCATTGTCACCGCCATTCAAGAGGACAAGGTAAGGTAGCGCATGCCACGCAGGCACCAGCAGCCGGTTCCCATTCGTGGTGTACCCAATGACTTCCCGGCCAGCATCCACGTCCTCGACAGGTTTCCGAGTCTGATCTCGAGGTGTGGAAGAAACGCTCCCGGGAATTGGATGCGCTTCATGATGAGCTTTACCACGGCCTGGAACCGGAACGCGCACGGCGCAAAGATCAGCTGATCGAGGCATTGAACGCCAAGCCGGCACCACCCTTGGACTTCAAGAACTGGGTGCGCATGGTGCAGTACCGCTATGCGAACGAACCGCTCTCCGCTGCCGGCAGTGTCAGGTCGATCGGTGGACGATTCAGCATTGGCAATGACTGTGATGAGTCAGGCGCCGCAGCCGTGTTCCCGGCGTTGTACATCGGCGACTCGCATGAGACCGCTTTCCGCGAGTGCTACCAGATGGCATCGGACAGGATGGAGGCGACAGGCCTCTGGCAAGATCGCTGAAGATGGGAAGGCCTGCGGATCTGCTCATACGAACGCCCGGAAAGCTCCAAGCGAATCTTCAGGAGGTGAACTGGAGAGCCTGGCCCGCACAGTTCGGCCTTCCATCGCCCAGCCAGCGCTTCGGCCTGCTTCTCAAATGGGCGGGATATGAAGGAATACTGTATCGATCGAGCAAGCAGCCGGGCTCAACCTGCATCGCCGTGCTGTCCAGCAACATCTGCAGCGAGCGCACTTTCATCGAGCTGGCGGATGGCTGTCCACCCACGATCATCCACAACAGACTTGACCTGTCGACGGCTGACACGCTGTGCGGCTGGGAACACGTCCGCCAGGCCGACCGCGCTCCGTGATAAAGGTCAGCGAATTGGCTGGATCACAAAGGCGTTGAGCTCGACCATCTTCCTGTCCCGGAACCGCCACACGTCGCTGTAGATCAGCTCGGTCGGCTGACCGCCGTCGCCATCGGCCGTGATGGTGCCCAGCGCGACAACCATGTCGTCCTCGGCCACCAGGCGGTCAACCGTGAAGCGCGGTGGCGTGGCGTAGGCGCTCTTCATCCATTGGCGAACCGCTTCTTTACCTTCCAGCGTGCCCTCGCCCACCGTCGTCCAGCGGATGTCGTCGGTGCAGTGGGAAAGGAACCCTTCATTGTCCCCCGCAACGATGGCCTCGTTGGCCTGCAGGAGGACAGACTTGTTGGAACCATGCATGCGAGTGCTCCACGAGGGGCGCAAAGCGCCGACAGCGCATGGTCACAACAATCAGGTTAACAACGCGCAAGGGGAATGAGACCGAAGTGTCAGCGGGGGGATAGATGTCACGGCCCGAAGGGCGCCCCAGCGCTCTGCTTCCTCGACAGCGACCTGACCGCCCTCCTCGCCCGCAGATCCTGATTGATCTGGCGCTGTCGCCGCTGCGCCCAGGCATCACGCACGAAGACGTAGTCATCGAGTGCATCCTCGCGAATGGGGTCCATCGGCAGCAAGCGCGCGCGCCCCTCCACCATCTGCAACGCCATCAGCTTGTCCACCACGCCCGCATTGTCAACATAGCCAAGCGGAGACATCGGCTCATCGCCAACAATGGCAATCGTGTCGCGCACCGTTCGGGGGCCGAGCAGCGGCATCACCAGGTAACGCGAATCACGCCACCCCCAAGAGGCGAGCGTCTGCCCGAAATCCTCACCCTCAGGTCGGGTCATCCCCAGCCGCGTTGCCGGATCGAACACGCCAGCAATGCCTACCGTGCTGTTCACCAGGAACCGTCCCAATGACCGGCCAGCATGGCCTGGTCGGCCCTGCAGCGCCTGGTTGATGGCGGTGGCCGGCAGGCGGAGATTGCCGAAAAAGCGAGACACCCCCGACTGCACCGGATCCGGCAACACCCTGTCGTAGCCAACGGCCACGGGATGAAGCACCGCCCGGTCGAGCACGCTGTTGAAACCATGCATCCTGCGGTTGAAGCGTTCCCAGGGATCGCGAATGACAGGTGTTCCATACAAATCCTGCGCATCCTGCTCGGCCTGCGCCGCCGTATCGGCCGGCTGCATGGGAGCGCCGCCGACGTCATCCGGCACCGCGGGCATGTGCTGCTGCTCGGATGGAACGGCCGTTGCCGAAGACGCCGCGGGCACTGTGTAAGCCGACTGTGCCGGAAGGGAGGAGGTCTTCGGCTGCGACTTGATGGCGTGACCGCTGCAGGCGCTGACCATCAGCACGATGGCAGCAATCACCACGGATTGAACAGCTCTCATCGGAGTATCCCTTGTTGGCGGGCTGGTCTGCGCCGCGTCGCTGGAAGTGTTGTTCATGGCTCAGAATCGGTAGACATAGCCGAGCCCCAGGGATGTCTGGTTCGGCTTGTCGACCAATGGGCTGGCCTCGACTGGGCTGCCGAAGCGGATGGCCCCCAGATCGAGGAACACCAGGTGATGCGGCGCAGGCGTGTAGTCCACCCGCACTCCCGCATGTACGTTGGTGGCCGCTTCGCCCTCATAAAATTGGCGTGTTGCGGTGACCTCGGAGAGGCGAACCCCGTAGTAGTAGTTGATGTACTTCGCATCAACACGCTCCACGGCGACGCGCGGCGTAACGCCAAACCTTCCAGCTGCAAAGCGTCGATCCACTTGGATCCGCGCCCGGGCGCCCTTGCTCTCTGACATCGCATCGGCCAGATACTCGCCGGTAACATTGGCAAAATGCGTCTTCCACACGATCGCACCACCGGCCCACAGACTGGCCTTGCGCTCATCCATGCCCGACAGGATCGGCGAGTCATCGGCCTCGTAGCCATCGCCTGCATAACGCGCACGCAGCCGGAGAGATAGCGCCGCCCCGCTGTAGAGTTTCACATCGAACGTAGGAACAGATGCGCTGATCCACCTGTTCTCATAGCTGATGACCGGCATGGCGAGAGTTTCAGTGTCGAAGTCGCGATAAGGCTTTTCAAGGGCGATGACCCCTGCCCCGATGCCCCAGTTCGAGCGGGTGGTTTCCGCCGCGCGCGCATCCTTGGCATAAGTGGTGAACGCGCACGATCCTGACAGAACGATGGCCGCCATCAGCGCGCGCCCCAACGGGGCTCGCAGCGCAGGGGATTCAGAGGGTTGCTGCATGGTTGTTTCCTTTCCTTGAAGCAGGGGGGGAGATGCATCCGAGGGACCGCCTGGTTGATGCGCTACCGGATCGATGCATGAGGTGCAGGTCCGCATCCGGGTGTGCGGACAGGTACGAATCCTGGGCCGCGCTGGTTAGGCGCTCTTTAGCCTTTTTAGGAATTGTTTAATTCCTGGACCCGGCGGACGCGACGGATGGCTGGCGTTCATGCACGCCATCTCGTCCGCTATTCGATGACGCTGGCGAAGAACGCCACAACCAGATAGGTCGGCAGCAGAAAGAGCGCCATCAACGCGGTGTTCAGCAGCACCTTCAGCACCGTATAGACCGGCCGGTTCGCTTGCTTCAGGTGTCCCCCCAAAGTGCGGAGCGGTGCCACGCGTGCGAACAACCAGGTAACCACCCCTTGGGGATCTTCGTCCGTGTTCGGCACCGCCATCGCCCTTGCCAGCAACGAGTACAGCCGGTTGAACGAACGCCCGAACAGGTTCATCGGCCGCTCCACGTCGCACATCAGGATCAGCCGGGGCGCATCGGAATCGTTCCGCGCGAAATGCGGATAGGTTTCGTCGAACACGAAATCGCCCCCATTGCGCCAGGACACCCGCTGTCCATCCACGCAGATGTAGCATTCATCCGACTCCGGCGTTTGCAACCCCATGTGGTAGCGCAACGAGCACGCCAATGGGTCCGAGTGCAATGTCAGTTCCGCACCGGCCGGAAGCACTGAAAACATTGCAGCGCGGATGCCCGGAACGCGGCTCAGCAACTTCACGGTGTCCGGGCAAAGCCGCACTGCCGACCCATGCGGCTCCCCGTACCACTTCAGGTAAAACTTCCTCCATCCTCGTTTGTGGAAGGTACGGAATCCCAGGTCGTGGAATCCGACCGATCCAGGCGCCGAAGCGGCCTCGAACGCACCGGATTCATGCAACGCAAGGGCTTCGCCCCGGATGCGCCGCCAGTTGCGACGCAACGCGGACACACCTTCCAGGTAGTCCGCCTCCATGACGGCATGGCGTGCGCTGCGGTGGGTAGCCATGTACAACAGGCAGTTGAACGGCGCGAATACCGGCCAGCTCTTGCGCAGGTATTGGGTGAAGCGCGTGTAGCGCACAACGCCGCGGAAACGGTAGACATAGGCAACGGCCGTACAGGCGAACAGCAGGATGATCGCGAGCATCAAGGAAGCAAGGTTCATGTTGAACCTCGATTACCAGCCGTTTCGGCCCCATCTGCCGTCTCGACGCTTCTGCTGCAGGTACATGCAATCACTGTAGGCTTGGGAGCCTTCGCGCACGCCGTACGCGGCGCATTTGCGGGCGGCCTCTGCTTCATTCCGGTATTCCTCTCTGGGGGCTGACGCGTTCCTGTAAAGAACGTCGAACATGACGAACACGATGGGTTCGCCAGCCCAGATGGTGACCGGACAGATTTAAGCGCTCGTTAGGCGCTTTAGGATTGCGTTAACCGCGCGGGAAACGTTACCCGCACCAACAGCCCACGGCCTTCCAAGCCGGTGCCTGTCTGAATAACCGCTCGATGCGATGCGACGATGCCGGCTACCAACGACAAGCCGATGCCGATGCCACGCACGGGTGTGTTGGCGACACGATGGAACCGCTCGAAAATCGCATCGCGGTCCGCGGCGGGAACACCAGGTCCATTATCGGCGACCTCCAGGAAGACCATCGGCGGATCACCCACCTGCGCCGGGGTCACGTTGCCACAGCGGATCAGAACATGCCCCCCTTCGGCGGTATAGCGCATGGCATTGTGCAGAAGGTTGCGCAGCAGGATGCCGATCTCGTCGATATCGCACATGATGGTGCATGACGCCAGGTTCAGGAAAAGCGAACGCTCGTTCTGGCTCGCATGCACCTCAAACTCCTGCGCGACATGCTGCACCAGTTGACTGAGGTCCGCCGGCGCGCGCCTTGGCGCCTTGGCACCTGCGTTGATGCGGGCCAGGTCCAGCAGCTGTTCGGACAACCTGGTGCTGTGCTGGGCAACAGTCAGCAGCTTCCTCAGGGCCTCATCTTTCTCTTTCGGGTCATCCTCCCGCAGTGCGATTTCGGCCTGCCCCTGCAGGGTTGACAAGGGTGTACGAAGTTCGTGGGCGGCATCGCCGATAAAGCGCCGTTCTCCCTCGATGGCTTCGTCAAGCTGCTGCAGCACATGGTTGAACGATTCAACCAGGGGGCTCAGTTCCTTGGGCAGTCCGTCCAGCGGCAGTGGCGTGAAGTCGAAATGCGGTCGGCGATGCATTGCCTCTCCGAGCGCACGCACGGGTTTGAGAGCACTGAGGGTGACTATCCACATCGTAATGCCCACAACCACCAGTAACAGGGTTGCCTGCACGACCTCGCCCATTGCCTTGTGGCGCATATCTGCATCCACCACGCTCTGCAGGTTGCCTACCTGGACGGTCACCCGCCCAGTGCTGTCAGAAGCCGAGTAGACGCGCCAATTCCTGCTCTCGACGTGGGTCGACAATGGACCGTCAACGAAGTCTGGTCGCAACGCGGTTCGCGGCGCGCTGGGTGTACTGGCCAGCAACCGGCTTCGATCCACCCAGACCTGGAACGCAAGCGGACCGCGGATGCGGTCGAGTCGAGGCGGCAACGTCAACGAAGGCTCGGTGCGCGAATCGAAGTGGCCGTCAGCGGGAATCGTCACCAGCAGCTGCGTTGCGATTGCCGCCAGCCGCTCGTCCCAGGTGCTGGTGCGGTTGAGCGACAACTTGGTCAACACAACCGTCACGGCGATCATCCAGAACAGCGCGGTGACCCCGATTATCACCAGCACGAACTGCGTGTTCAGGGACCTGGATTTCATGCCGTAGGCTGACCCACGACGTAGCCCAGCCCATGGACTGTCCGGATCAGATCGTCACCCAGCTTGCGCCGCAACTGATGGATGAAGACGGCGATGGTATTGCTTTCCACGCTACTGGTGGTGCCATACACAATGTCATGCAACCGGTCGCGTGTGACCACGTGCCCGGGGCGCTCGACCAGTGCAACCAATGTTCGAAATTCCTGCGCACTGAGCACGACATCGACGCCTGCTTTCGTCACTACCCGGCGGCTGCGATCGATCTGCACGTCCCCATACGTGAACACAGGCACCACCCGCCCTTGGCTGCGGCGGATGACCGAGCGGAGGCGGGCCCACAGCTCATCAAACGGGAACGGTTTGACCAGGTAGTCGTCGGCCCCCGCATCGAGTCCAGCGATCCGCTCACTCAGCTGGCCACGGGCGGTCAAGATCAGCACGGGTGTGGAATCAGCTCGTGCGCGCATGCCGCGTAGAACGGCCAGCCCGGAGTCACCGGGAAGCCCGATATCGAGCATGACCGCCGCGTAGACATGATCCTCCAGCGCGGCGCGAGCGCCCGCAGCATCGCCCACGAGGTCCACATGCCAGCCACCCTGCCGCGCGCCGCCGCGGATGGTCTCGCCCAGCATCAGGTCATCTTCGACGAGAAGCAGTTTCATCGCCTGTCCGCCCTCATCCTTCCACACGCCCTTTTCACCGGTCGCCGGAACTATGACCCATCCAGTTTAGTTTTTCTTTAAGGCCATCCAGGGCCATCGCCAGGAGGGTGATGCCGCGGACGCACAAGGTGACGCAAGCCTACGGAGGGCTGCAGGCCACTGGGGACGAAGAAATGGGCATATACGCCGGAAGGAAACCCTGCACCGTCAACCCGTTGCTGGAAGACGCCAGACATGGAGCGGGTGAAGGGAATCGAATTAGCCCGCGCCAACTAACTGATTTTCCTAGCTTATCCCTAGAAAAAGGAGATCCAAAACGGTCCCTGAGGTGATACCTACCTGCCAGGGCCCGTTGGCGGATCTTAGCGCGTTTGATGGCCGGCTTGGAGGACAGGTGTATCAAGCCCCTGGCTCCGCACGGGGTGTTGAGGGCAGGCGTCTCGAGGCTTGCCAGAGGCTCCATCGAAGAGCAAAGTCCTCCTATCCAACAGGGGATGGGCAATGGATAGCTCAGAATTTGTCGTCGACAGCGCTGTTTACACCTTTGAAGAGGTGATCCGGGCGGCCCACCGGCTTTCCGGCGCCTGCCATATCGAAGTGGGCCGCCGTCCCAATGCACACGCGGTGTTGGTCAGCGCACTGCCAGGCATGGCGGTGCCGGTGGATGCCCGGGACCGATTCTTTACTGACCTGGCCGACGAGAAGCTGCGATCCCTTATCCGTGCCGAAACCAAGGGCCTGCACGAACAGTTGGTGCATGCCGCGCTGTCTCAGGCGATGCCTGGTGCCGGGTCTGGGGCATGAAGTTCCGCCCAAGGGACGCCTTCAGAGCGACCGCCGGCTACCAGCTCTTGCCAATGCGCTTCCGCCGCCTACCCTGGGATGGCGACCGAGTGTTCGTATCCTCGATGGCCGGGGACTGGCTGACGGTGCCCGCTGCCGCGTTCAAAGCCTTCGTTTCGCATGAACTGCCCGATGACTCGCCCTATCTGGCCGACCTACAAGCCCGCCACCTCGCCGTCGTCGACGTCAGCAAAAGCTCGCTGGCCCCTTTGCTGAGCCAGTACCGAAGCCGCAAGTCGTATCTGACGGGCGGTCCGGCGCTCCATATATTCGTGGTCTCCCTGCGATGCCATCACACCTGCAGCTACTGCCAAGTCTCGAGGCAAGGCGTAAATGCTCAAGCGTTTGACCTGGCCGACTCCCCAGCAGAACTGGCGGTGGAAAGACTCTTCGATTGGCCCAGCCCTGAGCTCACGATTGAGTTCCAGGGCGGCGAACCCCTGCTGAACTTTGAGCAGGTCATGCGTATCACGCGCCTTATCGTCGCGAGGAACCAGCAAGAAGGCCGGGCCCTCCGATTCGTCTTGGCTTCCACCCTCCACGACCTGACCGAGGCACAGCTCGACTTCTTGGCCGAGCACCGCTTCAAACTGTCCACGTCCGTGGACGGTCCCGAGTGGCTCCACAACGCAAACCGTCCTCGTCCTGGTCGCGACAGCTATCGGCGGACCATTGAAGGCATTGAGCGAGGGCGACGCCGCCTGGGCGACGATGCGGTGTCCGCACTGACCACCTTGACCAAGCTGAGCCTGGCCGTCCCGGAAGAGATCATCGACGAATACCGCCAGCTCGGCCTCCACTCCATCTCGCTCCGTCCGTTGAGCCCTTATGGCTTCGCTACGAAGACAGCGAGCCGAACCGGGTATACAACCTTGGATTACCTAACGTTCTACAAGAGGGCGTTTGAGCACTTGGTGGCGGTCAACCACTCCGGCTATGCAATGGACGAGTCCTACGCCGCGCTGCTCCTGTCCCAACTGTTCACGTCGTTTGGCCATGGCTACGTGGATCTGCGCTCGCCGTCCGGTGCGGGGCTGGGGGCGGTCATCTACGACTACGATGGAAGGGTATATCCCTCTGATGAGGCGAGGATGCTGGCTGCGATGGGCGACCCGACTTGGTGCCTCGGCGATGTGAGCCAGCCGGTCAGCGCTTGGCTGGAGTCCCCAGCCATGGCCTCCGTCCTCTACGCTGGGGTCGCTGAGGCGCTACCCACCTGCTCGGACTGCGCGTATGTGCCCATGTGCGGGGCCGATCCCGTGGAGCATTACGCCAGGCAGAGGGATACCGTCGGGCACCGCCCCACCAGCGACTTCTGCCAGAGGAACATGGGGCTGTTTGATTTCCTATTGGAGCGCTTTGAGAAGGGGTCAGCAGAGGACCAGCGGCTGATGCAGCGATGGGCCATGCGCCAAGAGCCAGTTAAGGAGGCGCTTCATGTTGCCGCTTGAGAGCAAAGCCCTCATCTCGAACTCGCTCGGCCCGCGGCTTCTGAAAGTAGTCGGGCTCGGTGATTTCCCATCGGCCGTGCTGCCCTACGAGCGTATGGCGCTGGACCTGCGGGGGGCGCCCGCCGGGTTGATTGGCAGAGAGATGTTGGATCTGCCTTGGGGCGGGATCGTGCAGTCGCCGGATGCGCCGCGTGACCGTGAACGGCCCTACGTCGAGATCCTTGGAGACCAGAGGCTGGCCAAGTCAGGGGACGTCATCGAACTGGATCCTCTCCGACAGCGCGTCGCCAGCCGGTATCGGCGCGGGGACAATGGGAACGTGCTCTTTGCGACCGAACGATGCAACAGCTATTGCGTTATGTGTTCGCAGCCGCCCAGGCAGGTCCAGGACGATTGGCGGGTTAGCCAGCTTTTGGACCTAATTGACCTGATCGATGCAGACGAACCGTCCCTTGCGATAAGCGGAGGGGAACCGACCCTGCTCGGAGAAGGGCTCGTGGATGTTGTGAAACGCTGCGCGTCTGCGCTGCCCGACACCCACGTCCATATCTTGTCTAATGGACGTCTGTTGGACGGTTCGACCCTGCACAGTCGCTTTGAAGGGATCCATCCCAACCTCAGCTGGGGCATTCCTCTCTACGGCGACCACTACGGGCTCCACGACTACGTGGTCCAAAGCGAGGGGGCGTTCGCTCAGACCCTGCGGGGGCTTTATGCCCTGGAAGCGGCAAAGCAGCGCATTGAGATCAGGGTTGTGCTGGTCCGGCCTACCTTCGAGCGGCTGCCGGAGATAGCTCGATACATTCAGCGCAACCTGCCCTTTGTAGAGCACGCGGCTTTGATGGGCATCGAGCCAATCGGGTTCGCCAAGGCGCATCACGCGGACGTGTGGGCGGACCCAGCCGACTTCGGCGCCCAGCTCGCCGCAGCTGTCAGCGTGTTCGACTCGAGCGGTATCGGAGTGTCGCTCTACAACCTCCCGCTCTGCACCATCGACCGCTCCTTGTGGCCCTATGCCGCTCAGAGCATCTCGACTTGGAAGAACGACTATTTGCCCGCCTGCGCCAGCTGTTCAGTAAAGGCCAAGTGCGGCGGCTTCTTCTCTTGGGTGACGCCGGCTTGGACCAGCCGGGCAGTCGCCCCCGTCAAGGAAAGTGAAGCATGTCCAGCGCATTGATGATTGTCGGCGCGACCCTGGGGGCACTCGGGGCGGAGCCGAACCAAAAACCCCAAGACCTGTCGGCACTGTCGGAGATGGACAGCAAATACGCCACCGTCCTGAGTTCGTCGCTGAACTCGGGTCGGCACAACCTCTATGCCGGGCATCGGAGCCATAGTTCGCATCGCTCCCACAGCTCGCACCGCTCTCATTCATCCGGATCTGGCAGCTCCTACCGCTCTTACTCTCCGCCGGCCACCTACATACCTCCAGCCCCCGTTCGCAGAACCGCGCCGGCGCCTGCTCCTATCCGTGCACCGATCATACCCACGCAGCGGCAATCTCTCAGCGCACCGACCACCTCTGCGCCCACCACAAAGACTTATCGAGCCTCAGAGCGCGATCTAAGCGACTTGGGGGGTCAGCGCCTTTCGGCCGAGCCTGTCATCGATTCTCAGACTTCACTGGGGGCGGACGACGCTTCCTCCCCTGACGCCTCGCCCTTCAACAACAACTTTTGGCCAACCCCGACGGCGCAGCCCCCACGCCCGGATGCGGATGAGCTCCGGATGCTGATCATGCGCGTCCAAGCCGCCCTCTACTCCAAGGGCCTTGACCCCGGCGCCATCGATGGCGTCATGTCCCAGAAGACGCAGACCGCGCTGCGCACGTTCCAAAGGCGCTATGGCCTGCAGGTCACCGGCACCATGACGACCCCAACGCTCGACGCGCTTGGTGTTCGACTCTAGGACGATAGCCTTTGCTCGAGTTGCGCTTTGCGCTGGGCCTACTTGGACAAGTATTTGCCATCGCGCATTCATTTATGTGAGGCACCTCACGTCTGAGCTGTTGCCGAAGTGACAATTCCTGCTTGGATAGTGGTTCACCCCACTACGTCAAGGAGCGTTCATGCCGCCCCCCCAACTGAGAATCGCCTCAAAACTTTTAGGGCACCTGCTCTGGCAAGGTCCCAGTCGGGAACTGCCCGACCGGATGGAAGATGTCCAGCATGCATGGGATGTCGCCGGAGCACTTCTTCAGCTTTCCTATGCATCGGAGCCGATGGTCGCCACCTCTGTAGCGACCGTGATCACTTGGCTGGCACGCGCCCCAACTCAGTCAGAGACCTGCTGAGGCGCGTCTGCCCTACCTTTCCAACCTATTCCGGCGACATGCAGGGCCACAACTCAGTGCCTCTCAAACCAGCTCTCTTTATTGCCCTTACAACGTCGGCGCTTACGATCTTGGCGTTTGCACATCGATTCTCGACACCGAAGCGCTGAACACTGTGAAACAGAGGGGCATCAGGCGGGGAAATAGCCGCGGGGAAGAATCCGCGATCATGCCAGGGAAAGCGCTCTCTCCCACAAACCCCGCAGCGAATCCCGCCCACATCGCCCATGGATAATTCGACTGCAGGGCCAAGATCAAGTTGAACTACGTCATCTAACGTCTTTCCCTTAGGATCCTCGACAGGAAGCGCCGCAATCCCGAGTCCGGAAAGATGTTCTTCCCAGACAGACCTCTGCATAAAGCACGCTTCCTCCACCCAATTGAGCTTCAAGAATGCGTTTCGGCCCCACTTCAGCGTCCTCTTAACTCGAAAGGGGGCCACTTGGACCGCGCCTTCGCCACACTTTGAGCAGCGCCTACTTACATCGTAAGTCCGCTCACGATAGGCGAAATCATCCTCCGGCTGCGGATACCCGCTGGCATGCACCACCTTAAGCGCGCAATGAGTAGCGGCATCCACCTCCGCGGGCGTGAATTGGGTGGTGACTGTCGTCATTCCGTCCCACAAGCGAATCAGACCGCAGACCTCAGTCCAGCCAGGATCGCCTTCCACCACATGACTTACTGCAAATCCACCGACTTGCCCAGGCGGCACTGGTGGCACAACTTTCAGACCAAGCGACGCAAGCTTGGAGTCGCGTGCCTCAGACCACTCGAAAGTGAAACGATATTTAATCTTCATACAGTGATGCTATCAGAGTCCCAGTGCATCAAGAATGGCGGTATGGTTTTGGTAGATCTTCTTCGCAGTCTGCAGGATTTGCTGCTGGGTTGGTGCTTCACGACCATAGGGGAAAGCCGCACGCCACTGGTTGGTGAAAACTTGATGTTCCGCCTTAGTGACCACAACCGAAAGCATTTCTCCCTTCTTCACCCCCAACACGTCGGCGAACCTCTTTTCAATCAGGTGATGCACTTGAAGCGATGAGCCTTTGCCCACTGCTCGCCGCAGCGCCGTGTAGCTCCCGAGTCCAAACGCGCCGGCTCTAGAGAGGTTAGCGAATCCTCTACCCGTCTCCTCTACGCGAACAGCCACCAACACGAACGACGCGACCTTCACCCCACCTACCACGGGTGCACCGCCTGGCGAGTTCATCAACGGGACGACGATCCCCTCACTGACGGCATCGAAGTCGGTAAGGCTTCCCTGACCGACGAACCAGTTCCGTTCGGTAAATGCAGCCGCGATAGCATCCAGCCCCGTCGCCGCCTCCCGCGGGGCGGGAGCAGCTGCGTTCGGGTCATACACTGGAATGCTGCCAGCCGCGTATTGGGTCGTCTCCACCCGATCACCCGCGAAGCCTCCCGAGTTGCACACTCTTGAGCCGGTCACCTGATCACACGCTCCGGTCGGGTCAGAGAAGCCGAACGGGTTATTGTTCGCGTAGCGATAACGATTCAGGTTGGGGCCGCCTGATGTACTGGCTGCCAACGGGTCAGGTGAGATGAAGCGGGCCAGCATTGGGTCGTAGTAGCGACGCCCCATGTAGATGAAACCTGTATCCACGTCGCCTAAATGACCGGAGAAGCCGGGGACATTCGGATCTGGCGGTGAATCAGGCTCGCCATAGGGTGACCACAAGTGCCTAGCCAACACAGTGCCGGCTGCGTCGCTGGTCGCCACAAGGTTGTTAAGCGCATCGTGGTGGAGATAGGTCAGCTTGACGCCAGTGGGCGTGCTGCTGCGGATAGCAACCAGTTGACTTCCGAGATAAATGTAGTCGGAAGTCTCATCTCCAGTCGTGGATTCAATTAGCTCTCCGCCGACCAGATGCTGCCAAGTCCTTTCCGCGACCCCGGACGCCCGCACGCGCAATCCAGCACCATCGTAGAAGTAGTCCTCCCCACCGTCGACCGACCTGAGCTGTGCACCGATGTCGAATAGCAGCTGCTTGCCGTTCTTAAGTGAGAGATTGCCTGCTGCATCGTAAGTGAACGCTTCAACACCACTAGTGTTCTCGTCACGCAGCAGTTCCAGGCGATTTCGGGAATCGTAATGGAACGTGCGCTCTCTTGCACCCGGCAGACGCATGGATACGATGTTGTCGACCGTGTCATAGCCGAAGGTGTAGTTGCCGGAACCACCAAAGGCAGGCGCTGACGCCTGCGTTAGGCGATCCAAACGGTCATATCCCAGCGAGATGCGCCCCGGCTCTCCGCGCACGCCGTCAACGATCTGGGCAATGTTGCCTGAAGGATCGTAGCTATATCTGAGATCCACGACACCAGGTTCGAAGACTCGGCTAGTGACCTGGCGGGCATTCTCTTCAACTGAACGCTGAATGCCGTTTCCATAGGTCAGCAAAGCAATTTTACCGCTTGGGGAATGGGTTACGTTGCTAACCAACACTCCACCAGCACCATCCTGCAATCGGACAGCTTCACCAAGCCCATTCAGGCTCTGGTGAACCGAGTATCCGTCGGGGTAATCCGTTCGGACATGTTGCCCTGTGGAGTTGTATCCAAATACCAGCGTCCGCGGCTGGCCGCTTCCCACGATGCGACTTTGGCTTACGACAGACCCCAGTGAGTTATACGAACGAGCCGTGACGACCGCCACCCGGCCCTGATTGAAGACTGTCTCAGACTCAACCTCACCAGCCGCCGAATATGTCAATGTTTGATCGCCGAGCCCGTCCGGATACACGACGGAAAGCAGCCGGTTGTTTGCGTCGTAGGCGCGCTCAACACGACGCGGGTCAATCTTGGGATCACCTCTGTCGCACGACGTGGGGCTGGGCAAATCAAGCCCGCCCGCACTCCACGCAATGTTGCCGGCCTGATCGTATCCGAAGACAGTTGATCCCGTCTCGGGCTCAATCACCTTACAGAGCCGGAGGTTCTCGTCGTAGACATAGCGACGGGTGACCGTCGGAACCGGATTGTCAGGATTTCCGGGTGCAATCGGCGCGTTCCTGCCGGAAGCGCTGGCACGTGCGAGCACGTCGCCTACCACCGAGAGCACAAACTCGGCGTTCCCCAGCCCGACGCCGACGTCCAGCGCCCCACTGGCCCCCGTGCCAATTAGAGCACCGGCACCCGACCTGACCTCCGCACGAGGATCGGTGGCCGACCAGGCCAGCCTCACGTTGCAAGTAGTCGCCCCTGCAGGAATCTGGCAAGAAGCAGGAGACACGGAGAGAGAGCCAGTCGGCGCAGCAGGGACAACGAAAGACCCTGAACCTGCGATGGTGCTATTGGGCTGGCCCACAGGCGAGATGCCGTGAACATGGATCGATTGGCCCGCGCGTTGACGACGAACCTCATTGCTCAACGGGATAGAGAAGCGATGGTTGCCGGCCGCGCCGCAGGCGGTCGCCACTGCCGGCTCACTGGACTGATCCGCCTTTCCCGTTGCCAGAATGGTGCCGACCCCAAACGGACCGCCTCCGTAGACGTGCACGTCAATCGGCGCACTGATGCCCGTAGAGCAAGCCCAGCCATTGATCTCTCCGCTGCTGGTAACGGCATCAATATTTCCAACGATCCTTGAAGGCGGCCCAGTCACGGTCACTTGGACGTTCGTGCTCTCACCGCCAAACCACTCGACGTTCTCCTCGAGAAGCCTCCATTGGAAGCCGTAAACCCCAGGAAGCGATGGCGCAACAACATTGAACTCGAAGATCGCCGGTCCCTGTGGAAGCACGTTGTTCGGCATCGGGACACGAGCGACGCCCCAGCGGCTGTTGTTCTCGGGATTCCATGAGCCCAATGCATATCCATTGGACGCCGACCAAGTGGTGTTCCCACTATTTACAAACCTCAACGTAACTTTGTACGAACGCCCCGCCTCCATGGTCGTCGGAACTTCTTGGCTATACATGACGCCTCTGTTGAGGCGGCCGGTCACCGTGAATATCCCAGCGGGGCCCGTAGTTCCGAACCGCACTCCATTGCGATTCATCTGCCACTGAATCCCGTGTTCACCGTTCTCGTTGGGTGCGACGGCGTTAACAGTGAAGCCAACTGTGCCGCCGGGTGCCACATCATACGGAACAGGTATGTCGCTCACCCCGAAATCGAGCAGATCCCCTTGCGCCTGGGCAAGCCGATGACCGTCCGCTGCCCGCCAAGTGGTGTTCCCTGTATTACGAAACGTCACCGTTCCGCTAAATGGCGTGCCCCTGTCTGCCGAAACGCGCAGGTTTGAAGAAACATACTCAGCACCATCAAAGGGTGCCGGCGGCGCTTCAACCGTAATCCGAACGACTTGGGACTTTACCTGGCGCCTGAACTCATCCCCATCCACATTGCGAATGGCCACAGCTGTCAGTTGGTAGTCGTAGATGCCCGCCGAAATGCCGTTCTCAGTATGTGTGCCGGCAGCGATCCGACTGACCGCCGTTCCATTTCGGCTCAGCTTGATATCGGTCAGATACTCGGCCTTATGACCTGTTCCGATCACGCCAGTGTTGATCTGGAACTGGTAGGTGGCCGGGGCCGTGTAAACCGTCTGCACCGGCCCGGTCAGCTGCACCCAAGCCTCCGCCTGCGCCGCCTGACACACCAAGAGAACAAACAATCCCAGCAGGGCGGCCACCGCCGCGCGGACTCGTCTAGCGTTCATAGGCGTCATCCTTGACTTGCGATTAGTTGGCGGATTGGGCGACTTCGGTTGTAAGGCCAAAAGCGTTGCGGGTGATGCTGATCTTGCTTCCGTCGGGACGAATGATCTGCGCGGGCTTGTGATAGTCCGGCGAATCGAAGGCATCGAAGCGAGTGATGGTCTGATGACCCGCCGGATCTACGACCGTCGTGGTGGCGTTGCTGCCGTAAGACACAGTGGTTATCAGCAGTCCCTGCTCGCTGTCCTGCGCGGATGAGGTCTTCCGGCCCAAGGCATCGTATTCCTGCCACGTTCCCGAAGTGACGCTGCTTTCCCGCGAGGGATAGGACGTAAACGTCTGTCGGCCTTCGGTGTCGTAATCGTTCCGAACAAACCGCTGCGTGCTCGCCGGATCATTAGCATCATATTCCCGGACCAAGCGCGGCTGCCAAAGCGCGTCAAGGTAGGTTTCCTGGCGACTTGCTCCGTGACTGCTGTCCACCCGCCAGTGCCCAGGGGAGAGGCCGTATTCGTCCCCCCCCATTTGTCGGAACGAAACGACCGTGCTGGCCCACTGGTTTGCGTCCACGGGAGGCTGGATCTCCCGAGTCCTGCCCATTGGGTCGTACAAGTAGGACGTCACCCGCCCGAGAGCGTCGGCGGTGGAGGTGATCCAGCCGTTGGCGTCGGCAGTCATCCTGTTGATGCTGCCGTCAGGATTGATCACACGCTGAGGCACGCCCCGATACCAATCTTCGATTCGAGTCTGGTTCCCCTTTCCATCGGTAACCACACGAACAGTTCCATCTGGCCCATAGGCGACGCTTTGCACCAAGGCACCTGCGCGATACACAGCGCTTGGCTTCGCCATCGCGTCATACGTGTATTGAGTGGTTACCTTACCCGTCGCCGCCTCGGTAACCGACAGGACTTGGTCCTGAACCCAAGGGCTTGAGGTGTCCGCATGCCCCCTTAGCTCGGCCTTGGTCCCCGATGGACCGACGTAGGTCACTCTGGCGGCGCGAGCATTTCGGTTGAAGTCTCCATACACCGTGCGGTAGGTATCGCCGTCCTGGGCTGTTTGGTTCTCGGTGAGCGCGGAAAGCGTTCCAGCCAGGAACTGACCCGATTGAATGCCCAAGGACCTTCCCACCCTTCTAGCGAAGGGACCAGTTTCAGATCCGAAGGTGTAGGTGTACGTTTCATCTCTCACCAGCTGCCCAGCCTGGTCCAGCACCTGCCTTTGCAGCAGCTTTCGTTCGTTCAGGCCCGGATCGGCCCCATACCTCTCGCGCACTTGGGTGCCATTTGCCTTGGTCAGGCTGGACCAGCGGCCACCTCCTGGCAGCTGGAGTTTGTAGGCTCGGGTTGTGAGGATGGGAGCCAGGCCAGGGCCAGTAATCGTGCGCCGCTTCAACGACCACGCGTCGTAGTGCGCCGGCTGCAGGCCGTTGCACGGGTCCGAGCGAACAAACAGCTCCATTTCGAAGTCGAATACTCCACGGGCACCCGAAGGTGCAACCACGGACATCTGGGTGGCAGGCGGGGCACTTCCCGCCCGGATTTCGCAGCCCCCCTCATCGTCCGCGTGGCGGTAGGGCAATCTGGACCGCAAGCGTCCGCTGTGGCCATACGTCCAAGCTGAACCGTCAGGCAGGGTCACTTGGGACAGCCCCCCGTCATTCGTGTCGCTGCCGCCCACATAGGCGTAGTACCACACTCGCCCATTGGCCGTCACGGTGGTCACTCGATCCTGGGCATCGTATGCCAAGTCGATTCGACGGCCATCGCTGGATTCGATTGCGTTGAGCTTGTAGCCGCTGTAGCTGTAGGTTACCCAGTTCCCGTAGCGGTCCTCCACGCGGGACGCCAAGAGGTAGACGCGCTTTCGCCCTACCCTACGATTGGCTGCTCCGTCATTAAATTTTGCGGTGGCATAAGGCCTATCGACGCCCCAGTCGAAGAAATACTTCTTGCCGTCGGGGGTGTGCCCGACGAAGGCTTCGCCAGGGTATCCATTACGGGTGGCCGCCAAACAGGTGAACCGAGCACGGGAGGCCGTCATCCACTTGGGCGACTCAAGCTCAGGCGACGATGCGTAGGCGGGGTCATCAGGAACCAGAAGTTCCTCCCCATTACCGCCATGCCACCTCACATCGATTCCGAAGCCGATGTCCGCGTAGCCCCAGGTGTCCAAGAGGGTTGGAGCGGTGTTTACGGTACAACGCTGTGTCGTTTGCGCACCGGGTTGCCCCGTGACCCAGCCACTCCCGGTAGTCCAAACGCCGGACATGTGAGGAACAACGATCTCCCAATCGTCAAACAGCGTTAAGCCGCGCGCCTCGCTGTCGGCGACACCCCGATTGGCAGATTCCACACCGAACCGCCGGGCGACGCTCACAGGGAGGTCGAAGTTTCCGGGAATCGAAACATCTTCCGTGAAGAACTCCGTGTTCCCATCGAAGCTTGAGGTCCGGTCGCCGAACACTTCATCGGCAGAGATAGCCCCAAGGCTTTGGGCGCTCTTTACGCGCTTCTCGTATTCCTGGTAGCTGAATAGGCCATCTTGCGCGGACGCTTGAAGCCCGGCCGCCATGAGCACTAAGCCCAGAATGACCCTACGGTGATTGAAGGTCTCACTGGCAATGCGGGGTGCCTTGCCCACCCGCCCATCCTTGGCAGAGATCATGTCCGCTAAATCCTTATGTGAAGGCAGCAATAGACAACGACAGCGCGCTGACTGTTACACGCCCCCTCCCCACCCTGTCAAGCCCCACCCATTGGAGCTCAGCCAACGATTGGCTTTCAGATGCCAATCCGCAAAGAATCCCGCGCTATACAGGGCTCTCGACCGCAGCGCGGCACGATTTAGACGAAGCCAGAAGGAGCCTTGCCACCTAGCAGGCGTCGGCGCGGGCCTACCCGTACAGAGAGTCTTCCGTCCTAGTCGACCGGCGGTCTCAACTTGCAAGCGCAACACGTAAGTTGAACTGAGCGAATTCCTCTTCCAATGCTTGATTCGGCGTCTTCCAGCCAAGCGTCTGGCGTGGACGAGCGTTCATCAGGTCGGCGACGTTGTTGAGGTATTCCTGACTCGCCTTGGACAGATCCGCGCCCTTGGGCATGAACTGGCGAGCAGACCGTTGGTGTTCTCGTTGCTACCGCGCTGCCAGGGTGCGTGCGGATCAGCGAACCACAGATCAATGTTCAGGCGCTTCATCAGCTCTGGATAGCACGTCATCTCGGTACCCCGATCGTAGGTCAAGCTGCCCAACAGGAAATGAGGAAGCTTCTTCATCTGCCGCGTGAAGCCTTCCAGTGCACCTGCGCGGCGCAGCCGTCCATCTTGCACAACACCACGAAACGCGTCTTCCGTTCCACCAGCGTGCCCACGCACGAGCGATTGAATGCCCCCTTGATCAGGTCGCCTTCCCAGTGTCCTGGAACCAGACGCTGCTCCACCCCCTCGGGACGGTGAACAATGCGAAGCTCCTCCGGCACCCAGCTACGTTTGGCCGCTGTCGTGCGGCGCAAACCTCGCGTGGGCTTGTGCTGGCGCAGGGCCTCCATCAGCTCCTTCTTCAAGCCACCACGCGGGTGCGCATAAATGGCGGCGTAGATCGTTTCGTGGCTCACGCGCTGGGTTGGTCATCCGGATGCATGGATCGAAGCTTGGCAGCAATCTGCTGGGGCAACCAGCGATACAGCACAAGATCGTCACGAATACTCTGGAACAAAGCGCTTCCCTCGACGATTCTGCGCTTGCGTACGCTGCTCCTCCGCCGCAACCGATACCGCTGGGCTGCAAGCCTGGCAACGTAAGCGGACTCCTCCTGCCGACCCAGTTCACGCGACAACGTGGAAGCGCTGCGGCTGAGACGCTTGGCAATAGAGCGAATGCTGGCGCCGTTGCTGACCTCGATCTGGAGCACGGCGCGCTCCTCGGAACTCAAATGACTGTACTGCTTTCCCATGCGGACACCCTACGTGATTGCCGGGTGTTGCACTTGGAAGTTGAGTCTAAGGCGCCATCCCCATCATGGCCGCCACCAGCCGCGCTTGGTCGCCACGGCGAGCACCCAACGAACGGACGAGGTAACCCGTGCCAACGGGAGCTCGAAGGTCAATGGGGACAAAGAAGCGTGCGTAAAGCACGGCCGAACGCGAAAGCATCAGAGGCTTAGGCAAGATTGATACCTCGATTGATACCTCAAGGGGCATCGCTCGGAATCATCAATCGGTCTGAATCTTCAACCCAGTCAATCAGTTGCGAACTGAGAGGTTGAAGTGGAGCGGGTGAAGGGAATCGAACCCTCGTCAGTAGCTTGGGAAGCTACAGCTCTACCATTGAGCTACACCCGCGTGGTGCCGGGCAAGTTTATGCGCCGGGGCGGTAAAAAGGCAACGGGCGGCATTGGCCGCCCGTTGCGATGGGCACGACCAGCGGTCGTGCCCTGCCCATCTTTCAGCTTAGAAGCTGCCGCTGACCGTAGCGAACAGGCTGATGTCGCGGGCGCGCTTCTGCGCCGCGGTGGTGCTCATGCCGACATTGCTGTTCAGGCCGAACAGGCTCATGCGCGCACCCAGCACGGCGGTGGCGTAGTTCCGGTCGAACTCTAGGCCCGGCACCTTGTACGTGCCCACCTCCGGCATGGTCTGCAGCCAGGCGCTGGCCTGCTTGCCGTCTTCGAACTCGTGGTCGTAGGTGACCTGCACGTACGGCTTGATGCTGCCGCCGTCGAAGCGGGCCTGCCAGCCGATGCGGCCGACGGTGGAGTCGGCGTCCTGGTCGCCATAGCCCAGCGCGGTGGCGCTCGGGTTGGATTCGACGTAGCCATCCAGCTTGACCTGCTGCCAGATCACCGCGGCCACCGGGCCGTGGCGGAACCCGCCTTCGGTGCCGAACTCGTAACCGGCGTTCAGGGCGACGGTCAGGTTGCTGCCTTCCGGGGAGCCGGCGTGGGTGCGTTCGGCCGGGCCCAGCTGCACGCGGCGGGTGACGTCGTAGTCCAGCCAGCTGTAGCTGATCTGGCCGTTGACCCACACGTTGTCGCCGTACCAGCCCGCGAACAGGCCCAGGGTGGTGTCGGACTGGGTGAAGTCGCCCTTGCTGTTGCCGAAGTCGGCGTCCATGCGGCCGTAGCCGGCGAAGCCGCCGACGACCATGCCGTCATGGGCCCAGTCGATACCGAACAGGCCGGCCGGGGCCATGCCGTCATACAGGTCGGCGTGGTCGTAGCGCTGCATGTCGCCACGCAGGCCGCCCCACCAGCTCAGGCCATCAGCCGGGCGGCCATCAAGGTGCCCGCTGACCTGGTCGGCGCGCGCACGGCCCACGGTCTGCGCCGAATGGGTCAGGATCTGCTGGTTGCGCGGGGCTTCCAGGATGGAGAGCGTGTACTGGCCCAGCATCTGGTGGGTGGCGGTGGTCGGGTGCACGCCGTCGGCGAACACATAGTTGTTGGCCGCGTTCGGGTTGACGTAGGCGGTCGGGTTGCAGGTCAGCGACGAGGCCGTGGTGCAGGCCGGGCTGGTGACGTTGACGAACCCGTAGGTGCCCGGGCTGGCGACGATTTCCTGCAGGATGTGGAAGGTGTCGACCGGGATGACCTGCAGGCCGGCCGCCTTCAGGCCACCGAACAGCGCATCGTTATAGGCCTTGGCCAGCGCGGTGCCCTGCGCCATGCCGACGTCGCCGCCGGCACGCGCGGCCGGGGTCAGGCCGATGTCGGGCAGGGTCGGCACCACGATGTACTGCGCGCCGGCCGCCTTGAGGGTGCCCACGATGCCGACCTGGTCGGTCACGGCTGCGCCGAGGGTGGCCTGCAGCGGTGCACCGGCCTGGATGGCGAACAGGTCATTGGCGCCGCCCCACACGGTGTACAGCGCGTTGGCGTCGGCCTTGCCGCCGTTGGCGGCCAGGTACTGCGCGGTCTGGGTCTTGAGCGAGTAGACCGGAATGGCCGGGGTTCCCGGGGCCAGGGTCTGGTCGGAATCCACACCCACACGGGCGCCACCGATGGCGTAGTTGTCACCGCCCTGGCCATTGCCGTTGGCGGTGGCGTTGGTGCCGTAGTAGTCGGCCACGTACTGCGCCCACACCCAGCCCGGGTTGGTGGTGAACTGGCCGGTGACCGGTTGCACGGAGGCCGGCAGCAGCGGGCGGAAGTAACCCTGGTCGGTGAGGCTGTCGCCGATGAAGACGGTCTTCGAATAGGGCGACTGCGCCATGGCCGGCACGGCGGCCAAGGCGATGGCCACGGCCATCAGGGAACGCAGGGGACGCTTGCTGAGCTGCATGGGAAAAACTCCTTTCTGGGTGATGACGGCCGACGTACGCCGGCGCACGGTGCCATGGTTCCACTGCACCCCGGCGACATCACGCTGCGCTGCGGCATGGCCGGGGCCAGGGGCACGCAGACGTCAGCCGGGACAGGCCAGGGCGGGCATCGGTGGGGGCGCAAGGGTACGCAGAACCGTCGCCTTTGGGGGACAATCCCGCCATGAACGTCGTCAACATCGTGCTCAATGGCGATCACCGCCAGCTTCCGCAAAGTGCCACCGTCCTGGACCTGCTGCAGGCCGAACACCTGACCGAGCGTCGGGTGGCGGTGGAGGTCAACGGCGGGATCGTGACCCGCAGCCTGCATGGCAGCCATGTGCTGCGCGAAGGCGATCTCGTGGAGATCGTGCATGCGTTGGGCGGTGGCTGACGGTAGCGCCGAAGAGAACGGCAGGAGCCGTTCTCAACATCGCGCAGCGATGGCCCGAAGGGTGCCCACCAGGACGGTGGGCATAACGTTGGCCGGCCCACGGATCGCCTGGGCCGGCCAACGGCCGGCGCTAACATTCGGTGTCCGTGTCCATTCCGAAGCAACCGGACAGGAATGGTCGGGTTGGGCGATAATTCGTCCATGACTGCTCATTCTTCCCCCGATTCGCTGGTGATCGCCGGCAAGACCTACGCTTCCCGGCTGCTGACCGGGACCGGCAAGTTCAAGGACCTGGACGAAACCCGCATCGCCACCGAGGCGGCCGGGGCCCAGATCGTGACCGTGGCGATCCGCCGCACAAACATCGGGCAGAACCCGGGCGAGCCGAACCTGCTGGACGTGCTGCTGCCGGACCGCTACACCATCCTGCCCAACACCGCTGGCTGTTACACCGCTGAAGACGCCGTGCGCACCTGCCGGCTGGCGCGCGAACTGCTGGACGGCCACAACCTGACCAAGCTGGAAGTGCTGGGCGACCAGAAGACGCTGTACCCGGACGTGGTGCAGACCCTGAAGGCGGCCGAGCAGCTGGTCAAGGACGGTTTCGAGGTGATGGTCTACACCTCCGATGACCCCATCCTGGCCAAGCGCCTGGAAGAAATCGGCTGCGTGGCGGTGATGCCGCTGGCCGCGCCGATCGGCTCGGGCCTGGGCATCCAGAACAGGTACAACCTGCTGGAAATCATCGAAAGCGCCAAGGTGCCTATCATCGTCGATGCTGGCGTGGGCACGGCTTCCGACGCGGCGATCGCGATGGAGCTGGGCTGCGATGGCGTGCTGATGAACACCGCCATTGCCGGTGCGCGCAACCCGGTGCTGATGGCCAGCGCGATGCGCAAGGCCGTGGAAGCCGGGCGCGAGGCGTTCCTGGCCGGGCGCATTCCGCGCAAGCGCTACGCGAGCGCGTCCTCGCCGGTGGACGGGTTGATCGGCTGATGACCAACCCCTTCGACAGCGCTGGCGCCAAGGCGCCGCCCAAGCCCTTCACCGTTACCGAAGGCCGCCGCGAGGTGCGCAGCTTCGTGCTGCGCCAGGGCCGCTTCACTCCGGCCCAGCAGCGCGCGTTCGATGACCGCTGGCCGCGCTTCGGCCTGGACTTCAGCGGCGAGCCGCGCGATCTCAACGCCACCTTCGGGCGCGATGCGCACAAGGTGCTGGAAATCGGCTTCGGCAACGGTGCCGCGCTGCGCTTCGCCGCGCAGCAGGATCCGGGCCGCGATTACATCGGGCTGGAAGTGCACGCCCCCGGCGTGGGCCGCCTGCTCAATGCACTGGCCGACGACAATGCGGACCACGTGCGCCTGTACCACCATGATGCGGTGGAGGTGCTGGAGAAGGAAATTGCCGATGGCGCGCTGGATGAAGTGCGCATCTATTTCCCCGACCCGTGGCACAAGAAGCGCCACAACAAGCGCCGCCTGATCCAACCGGCATTCGCCGAACTGCTGGTGCGCAAGCTGCGCGTGGGGGGCCGGTTGCACTGCGCCACGGATTGGGAAGACTATGCCGAGCAGATGTGGGAGGTGCTGGACGCCACCGCCGGGCTGACCAACCGCGCCGGTCCGCGCGGCCAGGTGGAGCGTCCGCAGTGGCGGCCGCAGACCCACTTCGAGACGCGTGGCCAGAAGCTTGGCCATGGTGTGTGGGACCTGTTGTACGACCGTACCTGATCCCACCCCAAGGAACCGCACCACCCCATGGACACCACGCTGACGCTGACCACCGACATGAAGCTCGTTCTTGGGCTGGTCGGCTTCACGATGGCGATGTTCCTGTTCGAGCGCATCCGCGCCGACGTGGTGGCGCTGGTGGTGCTGGTGGTGCTGGGCGTGACCGGCCTGATCGCGCCGGAAGAGATCTTCGGCGGCTTCTCCGGCAACGCGGTGATGAGCATCATCGCCACCACCATTCTCGGTGCGGGCCTGGACCGCACCGGTGCACTGAACCGGCTGGCGGCCTGGCTGCTGCGGCGTGGGCATGGCGTTGAAACGCGGTTGTTGATGATGACCACGGCCATTGCCGGGTTGAATTCGTCCTTCATGCAGAACCCATCGGTGATGGCGCTGTACCTGCCGGTGGCCTCGCGGCTGGTGGCGCGCACCGGGCTCACCCTGCAGCGCCTGCTGCTGCCTATCGCCGCGGCGATCGTGATGGGCGGCGCACTGACCATGGTCGGCAATTCGCCGCTGATCCTGCTCAACGATCTGTTGGTCTCGGCCAACAACAACCTTCCTTCCGGCCTTGCGACGATTGAACCGCTGCGCATGTTCGCGCCGCTGCCGATCGGCCTGGCCTTGCTGGCCGCGTCGCTGCTGTACTTCCGCTACTTCGGCGACCGCAAGCTGGTGGAAGAAGAAACGCTGGCCAACGATGGGGTCACCCCGTCCCGCACCGAAAGCTACTTCGCCAAGACCTACGGGATCGAGGGCGATGTGTTCGAACTGGTGGTCAGCGCCGAAAGCCCGCTGGTGGGCATGACCCTGGGGGAAGCCGAAAACCTGCACGACGCGCCGTTGATGCTGGCGCTCAAGACCGGCAATGACACCCGGCTGTCACCACCCGCCGAAATGCGGATCTGGGTGGGCAGCGTGCTCGGGGTGATGGGCGGCCGCCAGCAGGTGAGCGATTTCGCCCAGAACCAGTTCCTGCGCATGTCCTCGCGCCTGAAACACCTGGGCGACCTGTTCAACCCCAGCCGCGCGGGCATTTCCGAGGCGGTGATTCCGCCGACCTCCGAGGTGATCGGCAAGAGCGCCTCGGACCTGCGCCTGCGCAAGCAGCGCGGGATCAGCCTGCTGGCGATCAACCGCGACAAGCAGGTGATCCGCGAAGACGTGCGCAACGTGCCGCTGCGCGCCGGTGACATGCTGGTGTTCCACAGCATCTGGACCGACCTGGCCCAGGCGGCCAAGAGCCGCGACTTCGTGGTGGTGACCGATTACCCGAAGGGCGAGCAGCGCCCGCACAAGTTCAAGATCGCGATGTCGATCTTCGCCATCACCATCCTGATCGCGCTGACCTCCAAGCTGCCGGTGGCGCTGACGCTGATGACCGGCGTGGCCGGCATGCTGCTCACCGGCGTGCTGCGCATGGATGAGGCCTACGCCTCGATCAACTGGAAAACGGTGTTCATGATGGCCGGGCTGATTCCGCTCGGCTGGGCGATGGACAGCAGCGGCGCGGCGGCCTGGGTGGCCGGCCATACCATTGACCGCCTGCCCACCGGCATTCCGGTGTGGGTGCTGGAAATCGCGCTGGCGCTGTTGACCACGGTGTTTTCGCTGGTGATCAGCCATGTGGGCGCGACGATCGTGATGGTGCCCATTGCGGTGAACCTGGCGTTGGCCGCCGGCGGCAGCCCGACCGCGTTCGCGCTGATCGTGGCGTTGTCGGCGTCCAACAACCTGATGACCGCCTCCAACCCGGTGATTTCGATGATCACCGGGCCGGCCAATTACACCCCGCGCGAGTTGTGGCGGGTGGGCGCGCCGCTGTCGTTGATCTACACCATGGTGGTGGTGGTGATGATCAATCTGATGTTCTAGGCGCGTACCGACCCACGGTCGGTAGCTACCGATGCATTCGCCGGATCCACCCGGTAGCGCCGGCCGTTGGCCGGCCCTCGGATTACACGCGATCTCGCATCGTCTGGGTTACGGTGATCCATGTACCGCCTGGGCCGGCCAACGGCCGGCGCTACCGTCAGGGTGCGAGGTAAACGTGGCCCTCGTGGACCTTCACCGCCACGCTGCGCAACCGGTCACCCTTGCATGGGCCGGCCACGCACTCGCCATCGTTCAACGCGAACGAGGCGCCATGCGCGGCGCAGACCAGGTCGCCCGCCTTGCTCTTGAGGAACTGCCCCGGCGCCCAGTCCAGCCGCCGCCCGGCGTGCGGGCAGATGTTGAGCCAGGCGCGCACGGCGTCGCCTTCGCGATAAAGCACCAACGGTTCGTGGTCGCCGTCGATGCACGCCTCTGCTTCGGCAAATCCCCCGTCGGCAATACGTTCCAGCGCGATCAGGGCAACGTCGGAAGCATCGGAAACAGACATGACAACGCGATCCATGAAAGGGCAGGCGATTGTCGCATGCCGTCATCTGGCTGGCTCCCGGATGAACACAAGTCATTGATTTCAAATAACGGATCGCGACGTTTAACGACTTTTTCACTCATTGGCAGGGCACTGCCGGGATACTGGCGGCTCGCTGACTTCAGCCAAAGAACCGTCATGTACAACCGTTTCCAGTTCAACCAGTTCCGCTCCCTGTTTGCGCCGCGCAAGCCGCGCCATCCGTTGGTGCGCGTGGCGGTGGGTCTGCTCGGCTTGGCGATCCTGGCCGCATTGGTGTTCGTGGGTGTGTTCGTGGGCGCGGCGATGATCATTGCCGGCGTGGCGTGGAAGCTGCTGGCCTCGCGCAAGCAGGCCACGCGCGCGGCCGATCCGCAGGTGGTGGAAGGCGAGTACCGCGTGGTACGCAAACAGGCGTTGCCGTTGTCGCGTTGAGATTTCGCCGGGCGTGGCCCGGCGCTACACTGCGTGAACCCTGCAACAGGACGCGCTGATGACTGATGTAATCCCGGCCCCTGAACACCCCCGCATTCCGGTCGCCGGTGGCGGTACGTTTCCGGTGCGCCGCATCTACTGTGTCGGGCGGAATTTCGCCGACCATGCGAAGGAAATGGGCGCGGCCGTGCCCGCCGCCGATGATCGCGGCCGCCCGATGTTCTTCAGCAAGCCGGCCGATGCGATCGTGGTCGGCCATGATGATGTGATCCCCTACCCGCCCGCTACCCAGGACCTGCACCACGAGGTGGAGCTGGTGGTGGCGATCGGGCGTGACGCGCCCGCCGGCGAGCTGCCGGTCGACCAGGCCGAGGCGCTGGTGTTCGGCTACGGCGTGGGGCTGGACCTGACCCGCCGCGACCTGCAGGCAGCGGCCAAGGCCAAGGGCCACCCGTGGGATTCGGCCAAGGGCTTCGACCATTCCGCGCCGGTCAGCGAACTGGTGCCGGCCGCGGAAGTCGGCGACCTTGCCGCGCTCAGCCTGTCGCTGGAAATCAACGGCGAAGTTCGCCAGCAGTCGCTGCTGGACCAGATGATCTGGAACGTGCCGGAAATCCTGCACGAGCTGTCCAGGCTGTGGGCGCTGCGTGCTGGTGACCTGGTGTTCATGGGTACACCGGCCGGGGTGGCCGCGCTCAGGCCCGGCGATCGTTTCAGCGCGCGCCTGGAGAACGTGGCCGAGCGGCACGGCATCATCGCCGGATGACGACACGCGCTGCGTTACGCTGCGGCGTCCTTTGATGTCCCCCCGCTACAGGAGAACCCGATGGGAATGCTGACTGAGTTCAAGGAATTTGCCATGCGTGGCAACGTCATCGACCTGGCGGTCGGTGTCGTCATTGGTGCTGCGTTCGGCAGGATCGTCACTGCGTTGGTGGACAAGATCATCATGCCGCCGCTGGGCTGGGCCATCGGCCGCGTGGACTTCTCCGAACTGGCGTGGACACTGGCGCCGGCCCGGCTGGGACCGGATGGGCAGGAAATTCCGGCCGTGGTGATCGGCTACGGCGATTTCCTCAACACACTGGTCCAGTTCCTCATCGTGGCGTTCGCGATCTTCATGGTGGTCAAGGTGATCAACCGCCTGGCCCGCAAGAAGCAAGCAGAGCCGGCCGCACCGGCTGAAGAAGTGCTGCTGCTGCGCGAGATCCGCGACAACCTCAAGAAGTAACCGCGCGCCTGCCGTTGGCCGGCCTTGGGAACGTTTGGATTCCCGATGGCCGGCCAACGGCCGGCGCTACCGGATACACACGAGGCTCGTCCGGTGGAAAACATCGTCCCCCCAACCATGACCTCCCGCCCATGTGCGGCGCGGACAGGCTGCTAAGCTCGGGGGCTTCCGCCCTGTTGCCCCGGAGTCCGTCCCATGCGTCGCCGCGTCCTTGCCATCGCATCTTCCCTCGCCCTGCTGGCCGCCCCGGCGTTCGCCGCGACGGGCACCACTACCCTGCCGCCGAAGTCACTGGCTACCGCCGCCGAACTGCGCGAGCAGGCCCTCAAGGACGACACCGGCTGGAAGGTGGTCGAATCGCTGACAACCGAGATCGGTCCGCGTATCGCCGGCAGTGAGGCCGATGCCCGCGCCGTCGCCTGGGCCGAAGCCAAGTTCAAGACGCTTGGCTTCGACAAGGTGTGGAAAGAGCCGGTGACCTTCCCCAAATGGGAACGCCGCAGTGAACAGGCCCAGGTGGTGGGCAAGCATGCGCAGCCGCTGAGCATCACCGCGCTGGGCGGCAGCCCGGGCGGTACGGTTGAAGCCGAAGTGGTGCGCTTCGCCGACCTGGCCGCGCTGCAGGCGGCGCCGGAAGGCTCGCTCAAGGGCAAGATCGCATTCGTTGATTACCAGATGACCGCCTACCGCGATGGCCGCGACTACGGCAAGGGTGGCGCGGTGCGCAGCAAGGGCCCGTCCGAAGCGATCCGCAAGGGTGCGGTGGGCTTTGTGATGCGCTCGGCCGGTACCGATTCGCACCGCGTGCCGCACACCGGCATCACCCGCTTCGACGACGGCCTGACCCCGGTGCCGTCGGCTGCGCTGTCGGTGCCTGATGCCAACCAGCTGGCGCGCCTGGTCGCGCTGGGGCCGACCACGGTCAAGCTCAGCCTGGATTGCGGCTGGGATGGCACGGCCACCTCCTACAACGTGATCGGTGAGATCACCGGGCGCAGCCTGCCCAAGGAAGTGGTGGTGATCGGTGGACACCTCGATTCCTGGGACCTGGGCACCGGCGCGATCGACGATGGTGCCGGCGTGGCGCTGACCATGGCGGCCGGCCACCTGATCGGCCAGCTCAAGCAGGCACCCAAGCGCACCATCCGCGTGGTGGCCTTCGCCAACGAGGAGCAGGGTCTGTATGGCGGCAAGGCGTACGCCGAGGCACATGCCAAGGACATCGTCCTGCACCAGTTGGCCGCCGAGAGCGATTTCGGTGCCGGCCGCATCTACGCGTTCAACACCGGTTCGCCGAACCCGGAAGGCTCGCGCGAGGCGACTGCCCAGATTGCCGAAGTGCTCAAGCCGCTGGGCATCGAGTACGCGCCGGACAAGGGCGGCCCGGGCCCGGACATCGGCCCGCTGGCCGCCAAGGGTGGCGCGTGGGCGTGGCTGGCGCAGGACGGAACCGACTACTTCAACCTGCACCACACCGCCGACGACACGCTGGACAAGATCGAGCCGGCCGCGCTGGCGCAGAACGTGGCGGCGTACACGGTGTTCGCCTACCTGGCCGCCGAAGCCGATGGCACGTTCGGCAGCGAAGCAAAGGCGACCACGCCACCGAACGAGTGACAGCGCAACGCGCTGTCACTCGGTAGAGCGGGCCTCTGGCTCGCTGTTGCCTGGTAGAGCGGGCCTCTGGCCCGCTGTTGCCTGGTAGAGCGGGCCTCTGGCCCGCTGCGTCTCACCGAAGAGCCGCCGTCCAACAGACGGCGCTACCTTGCCCAGATCGTATTGTCTGGCAACGTCACTGGATCGGGCCGGTACACCGGGTCCATGCCTGCACCGCGCGAGGCTTCGTAATCGCGCAGCGCGGCCAGTGCCGGCTTCTGCAACAGCAGAAGCGCGATGATGTTGAGCCAGGTCATCAGGCCCACGCCGATATCGCCCAGCGACCACGCCACCGTGGCCGTGTTCAACGCCGAATACAGCATCGCGCCGACAAAGCCGCAGCGGAACAACGCCATTACCACCGGCGAATGTCGGTTGCGCACCAGGTACACCACATTGGTCTCGGCGGTGTAGTACAGCGCCAGGATGGTGGTGAAGGCGAACGGAATGATCGCCAGCGCGATGAACGAACGCCCGAACCCCGGCAACGCCGATTCCACCGCCTGTTGCACGAAGCGCGGGCCGGCCTCCAGGCCGGGCACGTTGGCCACGATCCACTGCGAGGGCACCGCAGGGTCGTATACGTTGTACGCACCGGTGGACAGGATGAGGAACGCGGTAGCGCTGCACACCACCATGGTGTCGATGTACACCGAACATGCCTGCACCAGGCCCTGCTTGACCGGATGCGAGACCTCGGCCGCAGCGGCCGGATGCGCGCCGCTGCCCATGCCCGCCTCGTTCGACATCACGCCACGGCGCACACCCCACTGGATGGCGGTGCCGATCATGGCACCAAAGGCCGCATCCTGGCCGAAGGCGCTGCGCAGGATGATGCTGAACATCTCCGGCACCGCGTCCAGGTTCAGGGCCATCACCACCGCCGCGACCAGCAGGTACGCCAGCGCCATGAACGGCACGATCACCTGCGCGACCTGGGCAATGCGGCGGACGCCGCCGAAGATCACCATGGCCACGACAGTGCCGAGCCCAGCGGCGGTGACCCAGCCCGGAACGGCCCAGGCTTCATCCAGCGCACTGACGATGGCGTTGGACTGCGTTCCCGGCAGCAGCAGGCCACAGCCCGCCACCGTGCTGAGCGCGAACAGCACCGCGTACCAGCGCTTGCCCAGGCCTTTTTCGATGTAGTACGCCGGGCCGCCACGGTACATGCCGTTGCTGTCGCGCTGCTTGTAGATCTGCGCCAGGGTGGATTCGACGAAGGCGCTGGAGGCACCGAGGAACGCGACGATCCACATCCAGAAAATGGCACCCGGACCACCGTAGGCGATGGCCATCGCCACGCCCGCGATGTTGCCCACGCCGACACGGCTGGACAACGACAGGCTGAGCGCCTGGAACGAAGAGACGCCTGCGGCCGAACTGCGCCCCTGGAACATCAGCTTCAGCATCTCCGGCAGGCCACGCAGCTGGATGAAACGGGTACGCACGCTGAAATACAGGCCCACCAGCAGGCACAGCCCGACCAGCGCCGGGCTCCAGACGATACCCAGCAGGCGGGCGACGATGTCATCGAGGCCCATCAGAAGAACATGTCCAGGGCAACCTGCGGATTGATGTAGCTGCCGGTGTTGCGGCCCGCCACGGTGAACTCGACACCGGCGATCAGCCCGACGCTGGGGCTGAAGTGGTACTGCACCGCCGGGGCGAGGGTGACATTGCGGCTGCCGGGGCGGCGCTCGTCGAAGCGCTGCATGTTCCCGTCCGCGCCCGGTGCATAGCCGCTGAGGTGGCGGTCGCTCTGGCGGCTCACGGCGAACTCCATCACGCCCACCCACTTCGGGTTGAAGCTGTACTCACCGGCAGCGGACAGGCCGATCAGCGAACCCGGCGCGATGTTGCCACGGAAGCCATCCGGGGTGCCGTACACGCTGTGGTCGTTGATCGCCACGCGCGCCGGTGCCGGGCTGGCGCTGAGCTGGCCGCGCCAGCGCAGCGGGCGACCGTTGGGCAGCCACACCACCTGCTGCATGCCCAGCCCGAAGGTGGTGCGCTGCACGCCATCGCCCTGCGCGTTGAGCGGGTTGCCATCGATGCGGTCGTAGCTGCCGGTGGCGTAACGCTGGCTTAGCGATACCGAGATGGCCGGGCGCGTGCCGTCTTCGTTCGGCGCCTGCAGCAGGTACTGCACCATCGCCGTGGTATCGCCGGCGCGGAAGCCACGGCTACGGTCAGTGCCGGTCTCGGCACGCGAGGCGCTGAGGTTGACCTGCGCCGTCACCCGCTGGCCCAGGCCGTAGGCGATCGGCACCACGGTCAGCCAGGCTGCGCTGCGGCCGTCGCTGTCATGCCGACGGCCCTCGCCGTCGAAGTAGCGGTCGCTGTCGATCCGGATCAGGTACGGCTCGATGAAGACGTTGCCCTTGGGCAGGCCCGCCGGATTGGGGGTGATCAGCGGGCCCATGAAGTTGACGCCGTCGAGCGTGTGCTCGGCAGCCTGTGCCGCGGCGGGCAGCAGGCCGGCGATCAGGGCGAAGGAAAGCGGGCGCAGGGAACGCAGCGCATCGAATGTCATGGAATGCCTCCTGGGCGACAGAGTGATGCGGCAGGCCAATCCGCCGCACCGGCAATCTGCACAGGAAGTCATCTCGGAAAAATCGGTAAATCACGCGAATATCGCGTTCTGTGCGCGGGCGCACGCAAGAAAATGCCTATCGCGCCAAATGCATTTTTCTGCGGATATTCCGCATGAAACTTGCTTCCAGAATTCAATCCCTGGCGGCCCAATACGTCACCGGGCGCACACGCTTCCGGGTCCAATGCCCAGGCCCGAAATGTCGTACTCCACCCGTGCGCACGGCGCTGGAGTGGGGTGAAGAACCAAAAAAAAGCCCGGCCAACAGGCCGGGCTACCGGGATTCATCACACCCCACGCGGTGAGCGACACGGCCTTACCGTGATCCGGACAACGGCGCCGCACTGGGTGGGTGTCTCTCCTCACCTACGCAGTACAGTGCCGCTTTGCAGTGTGACGCAGCGCCAAGACTGCGCACCATGCGAGAAATCCGAATCGACTGTAGTCACCCTTCCATTGGGGGCGTCGATCACATCGAGTAGGGCAGCGCGCGCATGCGTTACCCCGAACAAGGCACAACGACCCACGGTCGTTGTCTACCGTTGTGCGTACCAGTGCGACAGCAACACGGCGGTGGCGGACGCAACGTTGAGGCTTTCCACCGCACCACTGCCCGGAATGGAAACCTGCAGGTCGCAGGTCTGTGCCAGCGCACGGTCCATGCCCTCGCCTTCGGCGCCCATCACATACACCAACCGCGCCGGCAACGTGCTCTTGAACAGGTCCGCGCCGCCCTCCACCAGCGTGGCCGCCAGGCCGAAGCCACTGCCACGCAGTGCCTCCATGGCCTGCGGCAGCGCCGGCAGGCGCACCAGCGGCACCGCTTCAGCGCCACCTTCGGCAACCCGTGCCGCCGCGCCGGACAGCGCCAGGGTGGCATCGGGCGGCAGCAGCAGGCCGGCTACGCCGAAGTGCGCCGCCGAACGCAGGATGGCGCCGAAGTTGTGCGGATTGCCCACCCCATCCAGCCACAGCGCCAGTGCCGGCGCGTCGGCCGGTACCGTTGCCAGCCATTCGTCCAGCTCCAGCATCGGCGCGCGCAGCACGTCGGCCACGACACCTTCGTGGTGGGTGGTGGCAGCCAGCTTGTTGAGGTCGCCCTCTTCCACCACGCGGTAGCCCACGCGATTGGCCACGCACCACTTCAGCAGCGGCTGCAGGCGCGGAATCAGCGCTTCGGCCAGGTACAGCTTGCGCAGTGCCTGCGGCCGGCGCTCGAACAATGCCTGCACGGCGTTCCAGCCGTACAGGCGCAGCTCGTCGTTGCCGCGCCCCGGCGGTGGCGGGGTGCCACCTTCACGCGGCGGCAGCGGGGTGGCCCGCGGCGGTCGCGACGACGGGCGACGGGCGTTCTTCCAGGGATCATTCACTACGGGACGGCTCCAGCTTGCGTTGACGCCAGAAATCGGCGTTCTTGATGCCCAGGGCATCGGGGTCGAAGGTCGGATCCAGGCCAAGCTTCTTCTGGCGTTCGTAATCGCGCAGCGCGATCAGGGCCGGCTTCTGCACGATCAGGATCGCAACGATGTTCAACCAGGCCATCAGGCCCACGCCGATGTCGCCCAGCGCCCACGCCATCTTAGCGTTGTGCAGGGCGCCGAACACCACCATGCCGAGGATGCCCAGGCGCAGCGCCAGCACGGTCAGCGGGCGCTTGCGGTTGTGGTTGATGTAGCTGAGGTTGGTTTCGGCCATGTAGTAATAGGCCATGATGGTGGTGAAGGCGAAGAAGAAGATCGCCATCGCCACGAAGGCCGAACCCCAACCCGGCAACACGGTTTCCACCGCTGCCTGCGCGTAGCCCGCGCCTTCGGCTACGCCCGCCAGGCCGGCAAATACCGGTTCGGCGCCGGCCACCGGCGAGTACACGTTGTAGGTGCCCGCGGCCAGGATCAGGAACGCGGTCGAGGTGCACACCATCATGGTGTCGAAGTACACCGCAAAGGCCTGCACGTAACCCTGCTTGGCGGGGTGCGAAACCTCGGACGCCGCCGCGGCGTGCGGGCCGGTGCCCTGCCCTGCTTCGTTGGCATAGATGCCGCGCTTGACGCCCCATTCCACGGCCAGGCCCATCATTGCGCCGAAGGCGGCGTGGGTGCCAAAGGCGCTGCTGAACACGGTGCGGAACATGTCCGGCACGCGATCGGCATTGAGAATCATGATGGTGATGGCCATCAGGATGAAACCTGCGGCCATGAACGGCACCACCACTTCGGCGAAGTTGGCGATGCGCTTGACGCCGCCGAAGATCACCACGCCCAGCAGCAGGGCAACTGCGATGCCGATGCCCAGCTTGAGCGCCTGCACCGATTCCATGCCCATCACCTGGCCATCCAGCGGCCCGCACAGCGCGCCGCCACGGCAGGCATTGATGATGCTGTCGGCGATGGCGTTGGCCTGCACGCCGGGCATCAGGAAGCCGGCGGCCACAATCGTGGCCATGGCGAAGGCCAGTGCGTACCACCTCAGCCCCATGGCCTTTTCGATGTAGTACGCCGGGCCGCCGCGATAGCGGCCTTCGGCATCCTTGGTCTTGTAGATCTGCGCCAGGGTGCACTCGATGTACGAGGTGGATGCGCCGAGGAAGCCCATGATCCACATCCAGAAGATCGCACCGGGACCACCGAAGGCGATCGCGGTGGCGACACCGGCGATATTGCCGATGCCCATGCGGCCGGCCATGGACATGGCCAGCGCTTGGAACGAGGACACGCCGGCGTCGGACTTCTCGCCCTGTACGGTCAGGCGGCACATCTCGAAGAATCCGCGCAGCTGCATGAAGCGCGTGCGGGCGCTGAAGTACAGGCCTGCAGCCAGGCACAGGAAAATCAGTGCCTTGCTCCAGATGATGCCATTGATGAATTCAACCACTGCTTCCACGCGCTCTCTCCAGTCGGCGGAAAATGAAGGACGTCCCGTCGGCTGGAAGGGACCGGGTCGATTCTCCATGATCGCGGCCCAGCCCGATAGGGCCGATAGGCCCGATAAGACCGGTAGGCCCTGACCGTTGGTCAGGGCAGCGGCGGCCGACCTTGCCGGCAGCGGGGCAGAGCCCCGCTCTACGTGGGCTGGCGGATCAGGGCGAAGCGCCGCAGGTCGTGCAGTTGACCGCGCTTGAACACAGCACACCGGGCGGTGCCCTCTTCCTGGAACCCATTGCCCAGCAGTACCCGGGCCGAGCCTTCGTTGAAATCCAGCACCTCGGCCTGCAGCCTGAACAGGCCCAGCTCGTCCATTACCCACGGCGCGAACAGGCCCACCACGAGGGTCATCCAGCCCTGCCCCCAGTAGGCCTGCCCCAGCCAGTAGCCCAGCTCGGCGGTGTGCCCGCGCTCGGCGGTGCCAGGTTGGGCGCCAATGCTGCCGCAGGCCGCACCGTCGATCTCGATGGCCAGGTTGAGCGTGCCTGGTGCCAGGATCCGGCCGCCCAGGAAGGCCTCGCCGTCGGCGCGGGTGTAGGGGAACGGGAAGCGGTCGCGTAGACCACGCGAGACCGCTTCATCGTTGGCATGCCGCAGCAGGGCGTCCAGATCGTCGCTGCGCCAGGGGCGCAGCACGAATCCATCACCGGTCAGCCGCGGCGCCGGATCAGGCATGACCGCCAACAGAGGGGGTTTCGGCTTCCTGCTTCTCCAGTTCGCGCGCCACCGCTTCGGGCGAGCGCGTGTACGGCGCCAGCAGCGAATAGAAGGCCGGGACCACGAACAAGGACAGGAAGGTGGACACGGTGACGCCGAAGATCACCACGATGCCGATGGTGCCGCGGCTGGCCGAACCCGGGCCGCCGGCGACCACCAGCGGGATCGCGCCGACCACGGTGGCGATGGAGGTCATCAGGATCGGTCGCAGGCGCACCATCGCCGATTCGACGATGGCGCGGTGCACGTCGCGGCCTTCGTCGCGCAGCTGGTTGGCGAACTCGACGATCAGGATGCCGTTTTTGGCGGCAAGGCCAACCAGCATGACGATGCCGATCTGGCTGAACAGGTTGATGGTGCCGCCGCTGACATACAGGCCCAACAGCGCCCCCAGCACGCCCAGCGGCACGGTGAGCATGATCACCAGCGGATGGATGAAGCTTTCGAACTGCGCGGCCAGCACCAGGTACACCACCAGCAGCGCCATGGCGAAGGTGAGCAGCACGGCGCCACCGGCGTTCTGGTACTCGCGCGATTCGCCCTTCCAGTCGATCTGGGCATGCTGCGGCAATTCCTCGCGCGCGGTCTGTTGGGCCCAGGCGATCGCCTCGCCGAGCGGGTAGCCCGGGGCCAGGCCGGCGCTGATGGTGATCGATCGCAGGCGGTTGAAGCGGTTCAGGTTGCCTGCTTCGGCCACTTCGCTGAGCGTGACCAGATTGGACAGCGGCACCAGTTCGCCGTTGCTGGCGCGCACGCGGATGGCGGCCAGGTCGTCGGGCGATGCGCGACCTTCGCGGCCGGCCTGGACCAGCACGTCGTACTCCTCGCCGTTGTCGACGAAGGTGGTGACCCGGCGCGAGCCCATCATGGTTTCCAGCGCCGAACCAATGGCGGTGACCGACACGCCCAGGTCGGCCGCACGCTGGCGGTCGATGTTCACCCGCATCTGCGGGCGGGTTTCCTTGTAGTCCGAATCCGGCCCGACCAGGCCCGGATTGTCGGCCATGCGCTCCAGCATGCGGTCGCGCCATTGGGCGATTTCCGCATATTCCGGCCCGCCCAGCACGATCTGGAACGGCTGGCCGCCACTGCGCACCAGCCCGCCTCCCACCTGGGTGCGCACACGCACGCCGCGCATGGTATCCAGGTGCTTCTGCAGCTCGGCCGCCACCTCGGGCGTAGGGGTTGAACGCTCGCGCCACGGCTGCAGGAACACACTCATGCGGCCGGTGTGCATTTCCTCGCTGGCACCGAAACCACCGGGCACGCGCGGATTGGCGCGCACGATCGGTTTTCCCTCACCGACGAAACCGGCTACGATCTTTTCCACTTCCTGCACCTGGCCAACGGTGTAGTCGTAGCCGGCACCTTCCGGGCCGTCGATCATGATCTGGAACGAGCCACGGTCTTCAGCCGGGGCCAGTTCGGAGGGCAGCAGTTTGAGCAGCAGCGCGCTGGCAGCCAGCGACAGCAGCATCACTGCGACATAGATCCAGATCTTGCCGACGTGCGCGTCGAGCACACGCCCATAGGACGCCGAGACGCGATCCAGGCTGCGGTTGATGAATCCGTGCAACCCCTTGGGCGCTTGGCCGGTGTGCGGCTTGAGCAGCTTGGACGCCATCATCGGGGTCAAGGTCAGTGATACGAACGCCGACAGCGCCACGGCAGCGGCCAGGGCCACCGCCAGTTCGCGGAACAGGCGGCCGGTGTTGCCTTCCAGGAAGCCGACCGGCAGGAACACGGCGACCAGCACGGCGGTGGTGGCGATGACCGCGAAGGCCACCTGCGCGGTACCGCGCTTGGAGGCCACCAGCGGTGGTTCGCCCAGGTCGATGCGGCGTTGCACGTTTTCGACCACCACGATTGCATCATCCACCACCAGGCCGATGCACAACACCAGCGCCAGCAGGGTCAGCAGGTTGATCGAGAAACCAAAGGCGTACAGCGCGATGAACGCGGCCACCAGGCAGACCGGCACGGTCACCGCGGGGATCAATGCGGCGCGGAAACTGCCCAGGAACAGCCAGATCACCGCCAGCACCAGCAGCATGGCTTCCACCAGCGTGGCGTACACGCGGTCCACGGCCGCTTCGATGAAGGTGGTGTTGTCGAAGGCCACGAAGATGTGGGTGCCTTCGGGCAGGGTCAGCCCGACCCGCTCGGCTTCGGCGCGTGCGGTGCGCGCCACGTCCAGTGAGTTGGCGGTGGAGGTCTTGACGATGCCCAGGCCGATACCCGGCTCTCCGTTGCTGCGGTAATAGGCGCGGCGTTCGGACGAGGCCAGTTCGATTTTGGCCACATCGCCCATACGCACCACGTAGCCATCGGCACCCTTGCCCAGTGGAATGGTGGCGAAGTCTTCGGGGTTTACGTAGTTGCGCTCTACGCGCAGGGTGAAATCGCGGTCGGCCGATTCGATGCGGCCGGCAGGCAGTTCCACGTTTTCGTTGCGCAGCGCGGTTTCCACATCGCCCACGGTCAGACCGCGCGCGGCAAGCTGGTCGCGGTCCAGCCAGATGCGCATGGCGTAGCGCTGGCGGCCGCCGATGCGGACCTGGGCCACGCCGTCCAGGCTGGAGAAGCGGTCCACCACGTAACGGTCGGCGTAGTCGCTCAGCTCCAGCGTGTTCATGCTGGAGGAGGTCATGTTGAACCAGATGATCGGGTCGGCGTCGCTCTCGACCTTGGCGATTTCCGGCGGCCGCGCCTCTTCGGGCATGCGGTCGGCGACGCGGCTGACCGCGTCGCGCACGTCGTTGGCGGCCGCTTCGATGTCGCGGTTGGAGGTGAATTCGATGCTGACCTGCGAGCGGCCGTTGGAGCTGCGCGCGTTGATGGTGTCGATGCCTTCGATGCCGGCCAGCGCATCTTCCAGCACCTGGGTGACGCGGCTTTCGATCACGGCGGCCGACGCGCCGGTGTAGTCCACCGAGACCGAGACGATCGGCGGGTCGATCGCGGGCAGCTCGCGCAGGGTCAGGCGGGTGAAGGACATGATGCCCAGCACGACCAGCAGCAGGCTCATCACCACGGCAAACACCGGCCGCTGGATGGAGACGTTGGAGAGCTTCATCCGGCGTTGCCCGCAGGTGCCACGGTGGTGGTCGCGCCAGCAGGTGCGCGCGGGCTTCCAGCCGGTGCGGGGTCGGTGGCCTTTTCAGCCGGTGCATCTGCCGGGCTTGTCGCAGGCGTCGTTGCGGGTGACGCAGGTGCCGCTGCCGGGGCGGTACTGTCGTCGACCTTCAGGCCGGGACGCAGCTTGCCGGTACCGTCGACCACGATGCGCTCGCCGGCCTTGAGGCCCTCGCGGATTTCGACCACGCCGGAACGACGCGCGCCGGTAACCACGTCGACGCGCTCGACGGTGTGGTCGGGCTTGACCCGGAACACGAACGAGTCGCGGCCGACCTGGACCACGGCGATTTCCGGGATCACCAGTGCCTGGCGTTCCGGGCGGAACATGCGCACGTCGAGCAGCATGCCCGGGCGCAGGGCGTGGTCGGCGTTGATGAAATCGGCGCGCACGGTGACGGCGCGGGTGCCGGGGTCGACGCGGGTATCGATGGTGGCCACGTCGCCTTCGAAGGTGCGGCCCGGGTAGGCAACGCTGGTGGCGCTGACCTTGTCGCCCTTGGCCAGCGAGGCCAGTTCGGCTTCGGGCACCTGGAAGTCGACGTGCATGCGTTCGATATCGTCGAGGGTGGCGATGACGGTGGTGGGGGTGACCAGGGTGCCTTCGCTGACCTGGCGGATGCCGAGCACGCCGGCGAACGGGGCGCGCACGCGGCGGTCGCCGATGTCGGACTGCATTTCGCGCACGCGCGCTTCGGCGGCATCGCGGATGGCGCGCTGGGTGTCGAGGGTGGCGCTGGCCACGAGCTGCTGGGCGGCCAGTTCACGCTGGCGCTTGTAGAGCTGGTCGGCTTCGGCAAAGGTGGCCTGGGCCTGCAGCAGGGCCGCTTCCTGGGCCTGGCCGCGCAGGGTGACCAGCGGGGTGCCGGCGGAGACCTGCTGGCCGCTGTCGAAGTGCACGGTTTCGATGATCTCGCTGACCTTGGCGGTGATGGTCACCGACTCGCGGGCCTTGGCGGTGCCCAGCGCCTGCAGGGTGTCGCTCCAGGCGGAGGTCTGCACCACCTGGGTGGTCACCGGCACGACGTCGGCCTGCCGACGGGCGGCGTCGTCCTTGCCGCTGCACCCGGCCAGGAGGACCAGGCCGAGGCCAGCAATGATGCGTGCGGTGATGCGTCCCGACATGAAGTACAACCCTTGATGTTCCACGACCGCCGAGTGTAGCGGCGCAGCCTGTCAGGTATATGTGCCAAGCGTTTACCGGGGTCTTCACATTGCCCGGTGGCAGGCGCAATGCCTTTCGTGCTGGGGCCTGCCGCGCGTGTAACGGCGTGTGTCAGCGCATGTCGGATTGCGTCTCCGCTGGAACGTGCAGGGCACTCGGCGGTAGGGTCGGTTCCCAAACGACCGCCGACCCTGCTGATCGCTGCGGTAACGCATGAACCTGGCCGAAGCAGGCAATGGCGGTGGCCATGGAAGAGCCAGAGCCTGCGCCGATCATTGTCACGCGTTACCGGGTGTTGGGGCGTTCACGGCAGTCGTTTGGGAACCGACCCTACCCCGTGCGGCGTACCGTCCAACGGTCGGTACCTACCTCAGTACCGGTAATTCGCCTTCATCCACACCGTGCGGCCAGGCTCGTTGATGCGCACCGGGTCGGCCGGGAAGCCAAAATCCGCGCTGCCGGCGAGGTTGAGGTGTTCGCTGTAGGCGCGGTCGAACAGGTTGTCGATGCCGGCGCTGAGCTGCAGTTCGTCGCTGATGCGGTAGCCGGCGTTCAACGCCAGCGTGGCGAAGCCGGCGCTTGGCCCAAGGTCACGCGCGACCACGTTGCCCTGCCCCGGCGCCACCCGGTGTTGATGGGTGACCGCGCGGGCCAGTGCACCGGCGCTCCAGCGCGCGCCTTCCCAACCGGCACTCAGGCGCGCTTCCAGCGGCGGCATCTGCGGCAGTGCGCCGCCATCGGTGCGGTTCTCGCCCCATGCGTAGGCCAGCGTTCCGCCCAGCTTCCAGCCTTGCCCGAGCGCGAACTCCGCGCCCGCTTCGGCACCGGCAATGCGCGCATCGATATTGGTCGCCTGCGTCGTGCTGCCCATCATGCCGCCGTCGCGGTAGGTGAACAGGATGTAGTCCTGGATGTGCCCGGCGTACGCCGACACCCACGCGTTCACCCGTGCATCGCGGTACTGCAGGCCGATATCGAGCTGGGTGGTCTTTTCCGGCTGCACCGCGCTGAAGGCACTGATGCTGCCGGCCGGGCCCATGTCGGGCGAGAACAGCTCCCAGTAATCGGGCATGCGCTCGCTGTGGCCGATGCCTGCGTAAGTGGTCAGCGCGCTGCTGGCATCCCGCTCGAAACGCAGGAAGCCACTGCCCAGGTCTTCGCGGCGACGCTGCCCTGCCGTCGGGTTGGGCATCGCCATCATGCCGCTGGTGGCGCGCTCATCGGTGACCTCGGCGCGGTCGATGCGCAGCCCGCTTACCCAACGTTGCGGCGTGCCCTCGCCCAGGGTGATTTCAGTGAACACGCCCTGGTTCTTCTGGCGTGCGTCGGTCGACCAGGGCGTCTGCCGGTACGTATTGCGCCCCATGCCGTTGCGGCTGCGATGACGGCTGTCCAGCGCATCGATGCCGGCCACGATGGCGATGTCCTGCCAGCGCCATTCCGATGCGATGCGGCCACCGGTGGTGCGCCTATCCACGTTCGAGGCCATCGGCATGGGCATGCTGCTGTCCGGATTCGGCTCGCGCAGGGTGTAGTTGTCCATCACATGGTCGGCATCGTTGTAGTACACGTTGGCCTGCAGCTTGTCCCATGCACCAGGCAGGTTGTCGCGCTCGAAGCGCGCGGCGTAGCTGGTGCGCTTGAACGCCGCGCCATCCATGCCACGCCCCGCATAACGCGCGAGCGCATCACCGGTGCCGGCGGAAAGCTCCAGCACCGTATCGGCATCCGGGGTCCAGCCGACGGCGACATCGCTGTTCCACTTGCGCCACTTGGACGGGACCACGTCGCCATTGCCGTCCTTGTAATCGTCGGCCTCGGAGCGGTTGCCGTTGACCCGCACATAGCCCTGCGATGCACCGGCGGTGAGGTCCAGCACCTGGTTGTTGCGGTTGCGCGAACCGACCAGCGCGCTGGCATCCAGATCGATCCCCGGTGCATCGAAACGCGGGGTGTCGCGTTCGAAGCGCACGGTGCCGGCCGAGGCGCCGGCACCCCATCGCACGCTTTGTGGGCCCTTGATGATGGTCAGCCGGTCGAAGGTTTCCGGGGCGATGTAGGACAGTGGATTGTCCATGCGCGACGGGCACGCACCGATCAGGTTGCCTTCGTTGCTGACGATGTTGAGGCGCGAACCGAACATGCCGCGCAGGACCGGATCGCCATTGGTGCCGCCGTTGCGGATGGCGGCGAAGCCGGGCACGGTCTTGAGGTAGTCGGCACCGTCGCTGGCCGGCACTGGCTGGCGCGGCAGGCGTGGGTCGGTGACCCAGTGCAGGGGTGAGGACGGTGCGCTGGCGGTGACCACGAGGGTGTCGAGGGTGCGCGCATCGTCGCGCTCGGCGGCCTGCAGGGGCAGCGCAGCCAGGGCAAGCGACAGGGAAACAGACAGGCGCGTCACTGCGCCCGCACTGCGGGAAGAAAGCGTCATGGTGGAACTCCGGAAAACGCACAGGTGCGCGGCACCATCACGGCGTCGCGCAGCAGGAAAATGAAGGAGGCGGTTTCAGGCGTGAAGCGGCGGGCCACGCGCGGCGTGGGCAGGCCAGCGCAGCGAACGCGGCGCGGCGACGGTGCGCAGCACCGCAGGAGCGATCACCGGCAGGGCCGGCAACAACAGGATCAGGACGGCCAGCCACGGCATCAGCCGCGAGGCCATCATGCAGTACTCGCACGCCTCGCCATGGCCGGCGTGCGGGTCGAGCGGGGGCGCGGCGGGGGCGCGTGTGGCGTCCGTAACGTCGGCGGTGCTGGAGGCCATCGGCATGTGGTGCATGCCCTGATGCATGCTCTGATGCATGCTCTGATGCATGCCCTGATGCATGTCCTGATGGTTCGTGCCCTCGTGCTGCATGCCGGCGTCATCCACCCGGGGCAACGTCTCGACCACCGCCGCAGGCATCACGTGCGCCATGCCGCCCGGCATCACCATCACCGGGTCGCCCTGCGCCTGCTGCCAGCGACTGAGCAGCGGCGCCAGCGCCATCAGCAGCGTCGCCACGAAGGCGAGCTGCAGCAGGACGGCATACGGGCGGCGACGGCGGTTCACCGCTCCATGGTACCGCCCAGGCTCCCCCCGGAGGCCGCAGTAGTCCGTGCGACCAACCGTCGCAGAGGGCCGGCCAACGTTATGCCCACCGTCCTGGCGGGCACCCTTCGGGCCGTCGCTACGCGACGTTGAGAACGGCTCCGGCCGTTCTCTTCGGCGCTACCGGCGGTAGCTGTTGGTCAATTGGGGGATCCCGATGGGCCCATGGTTGATTGATCCCGATCCCAATGGGCCCGTAACAATTCGTAGCCCCGGCCGTTGGCCGGACACCGCGCGCAGCGCGGCACAAGCATCCGAAGGCGGTGAATTGCCGGCGGCCACCATCTGACCAACGTTCAACCCCAACCGAAGCCGCCCGCGGACACCCTTAAACCGTAATCGTCTGCGTCAACGATTCCCACGTCGGCGGCAACGGCCAATCCGCCTCCTGGTTGCCGTCAATCACCCGGCGCAGGTCACGGGTGTCGATCTGCGGGGCCAGCACGTGCACCAGTTCCAGCGCGTAATCGCGCAGCACCCGGTCGCGCGGCAGCACCGCCCAGGCGATGCATTCGTCGATCGGGGCCGGCGCCGGCCAGGAGCGCAGGTCTTCATCCCCGGCGTTGACCGCCATTTCGGCCAGCAGGCCCACGCCCAGCCCGGTGCGCACATAGGTCTTGATGAGGTCCGCGTCCAGCGCGGTCAGCGCGATGTCCGGGGTCAGCCCGGACGCGGCGAAGGCGCGCTGCAGCGAAGAACTCCCCCGGGTGGAAGATTCGTAGCTGATCAACGGCTGGGACGACAGCGCCTGCAGGTCCGGCGCCGCACCGGGGCGGTCGAGCGGGTGGCCGCGCGGCACCAGCACCAGCCGGCGCCAGCGGTACAGCGGAATGGCAATGCCGGCGGTGGGTTCGGCGCCCGCGGTGCTGATGATGGCGATGTCCGCATCGCCCTGGCTGAGCAGGTCCAGCGCATCGCTTTCGGCGGCCTGCTGCAGGTGCACGCTGACCTGCGGGTAGGCCTGCTTGATGCGCGCCACCGCCGGCGGCAGCACGAACCGCGCCTGGGTGTGGGTGGTGGTCAGGATCAGCTGGCCCTGGCTCTCGCGGCGCTGGTTGGCCGCGTAGGTGCGGATGTTGTTGGCTTCGCCCAGCACCGCACGGGCGCGGCCGATGACTTCCACGCCGGCCGGGGTCACCGCTTCCAGGCTGCGGCCCTTGCGCACGAACAGCAGGAAGCCCAGTTCATCTTCCAGCTGCTTGAGCTGCTTGGACAGGCCGGGCTGGGTGGCGTGCACCCGGGAGGCCGCCAGCGTGATGTTGAGCTCGGCGTCGGCGATGGCGACCAGGTAACGGAGTTGGGTCAGCGTCATGGGCGTGCGCGCAGCAGGAAGGAAGGGGCAAGCCGACTGTAAGGCAGTTGCCGTCACCAGCTTATAACCAAATGTTGTTTATGAAGGTAATCAGGTCATTTCGCGTCCTCATATGCTGGCGCTACGGTCTGGCGGAACCCGTTGCTGCCGACGCGCGACACCACCTGCGCGGTACCCCCTCCCCGGCTGCGGCTGTGTCCGTGGCCTGTCATCGACCTTCCGTGGAGCATTCCCATGGCCCTGTACAACTCGATCCTGGATACCATCGGCAACACCCCGGTCGTGCGCCTGAACCGCATTGCCCCCGACCACGTCACCCTGTACGCGAAGGTGGAATCGTTCAATCCCGGCGGCTCGGTCAAAGACCGCCTGGCACTGGCGATCATTCTGGATGCCGAAGCCCGTGGCGTGCTCAAGCCCGGCGACACCATCGTGGAGGCGACCTCGGGCAACACCGGCGTGGCGCTGGCCATGGTGGCCGCCGCGCGCGGCTACAAGTTCGTGGCCACCATGGTGGAGACCTTCTCCATCGAGCGCCGCAAGCTGATGCGTGCCTATGGCGCCAAGGTGATCCTGACCCCGGCAGCTGAGCGCGGTTCGGGCATGGTCAAGCGCGCCCGTGAACTGGCCGAGGAACACGGCTGGTTCCTGGCCAGCCAGTTCACCAACCCGGCCAACCCGGCCTACCACCGCAACACCACGGCGGCCGAGATCCTGCGCGATTTCGCCGGCACGCGGCTGGACTACTTCGTGACCGGCTGGGGCACCGGCGGCACCCTCACCGGCGTGGGCGAGGTGCTGAAAGTAGCGCGCCCGGAAACCCGCATCATCGCCACCGAGCCGGAAGGCGCAGCGCTGCTGGGCGGCGCGGAGTGGAAGCCGCACAAGATCCAGGGCTGGACCCCGGACTTCGTGCCGGACGTGCTCAACCGCGAGGTCTACGATGAGCTGCTGAGCATCGACGACACCCGCGCGATCGACACCGCGCGCCGGCTGGCGGCCGAGGAAGGCATCTTCGTCGGTATCTCGGCCGGTGCCACGGTTGCCAGCGCGCTGGATGTGGCTGCCAAGGCGGCGCCCGGCAGCGTGCTGCTGGCGATGCTGCCCGACACCGGCGAGCGCTACTTCTCCACGCCGCTGTTTGCCGATATCAATGAAGGCTCGGACGACGACTGGCTGGCCGGTACGCCCTGAACGAACGCCATGGCCGCGATGCAGCGGGGCAGAGCCCCGCTCTACCGCCCTCCGACGCCCCCCCCTGCGGTGGGCGTCTGCGTTTTGAACGCTCCCTTCATCCGCCGTGAAGCCGGCTCGCCGCAAGGTAGGAATGTCGGTCGGTGCCCGCCGGGTCGCACGGCCTGAGACGACGATGACGCAGTCTGGACACCCTGGCCGCTAGCGTGTGAGGCGGCAGTCATCCCGTTGTATGGACCCGGTATAGGAAGGAGCGGCACGCATGAAGATCGAAGTGTGGCAGGGCGACATCACGACCCTGGCGGTGGATGCGATCGTCAATGCGGCCAACGAGTCCCTGCTCGGCGGTGGCGGCGTGGACGGTGCGATCCATCGCGCCGCCGGGCCGCAGTTGCTGGCCGAATGCGCGGCGTTGCCGGAAATCCGCCCGGGCATGCGCTGCCCGACAGGCGAGGTACGCGCCACCGCCGGCTACAACCTGCCGGCGCGGCATGTGCTGCACACGGTGGGTCCGGTGTGGCAGGACGGCCAGCGCGATGAGCCGGCACTGCTGGCCAACTGCTATTGGAAGTCACTGCAGTTGGCCGAGCAGCTGGGCCTGCATTCCATCGCGTTCCCGGCGATCAGCTGCGGCGTGTACGGCTATCCGCTGCACCAGGCCGCGCATATTGCCGCCACCGAAACGCTGACCTGGCAGCGTTCACACCGCGAGCCGCAGCGGATCATCCTGGTGGCCTACAACGCGGCGACCTTCAAGGTGTACCAGCAGGCGCTGGCGGCGCTGGGCCAGGCCGCAGCGTTGCCTGCCGCCAGCCTGGCGTCGACCCCGGTAGAGCCACGCTCTGCGTGGCTGACGTAGGCCCCGGCGAAACCCAGCCACGCAGGGCGTGGCTCTACGCCGCGGGGCTCAAAAAAAACGCCGGCGATCAGCCGGCGTTTTTTCACCACATGCGGACGGCGAGGATCAGCCGTTCCACTTGCCCAGTGCAGCCTGGCCGTTTTCCCTGGCGCGGTCGTACACGGTCTGCTGTGCCTTGGCGACATTGGCCTTGGTGTCCTTGGCCCACAGCTTCAGCGCGGCCTGCTGCATGGCGCGGCCGTAGGAGAAGCTCAGCGGCCACGGCAGGTTGCCCATCTGGTTCATGGCGTTGAGGTGGGCGGTGGACTGTTCGTCGCCCTGGCCGCCGGACAGGAACACCACGCCCGGCAGGATCGCCGGCACGGTGCTCTTGAGGCACATGACGGTCGATTCGGCCACTTCCTCGACATCGGCCTGCTCGTCGCAGCCCTTGCCGGAGATGACCATCGAGGCCTTCAGGATGGTGCCTTCCAGCAGCACGTTCTGCTGGTACAGCGCGTCGAACAGCGAACGCAGGGTGGCTTCGGTGACTTCGTAGCAGGTTTCGATGTCGTGGTCGCCGTCCATGATCACTTCCGGCTCGACCATCGGCACCAGGCCGCATTCCTGGCACAGCGCGGCATAACGGGCCAGCGCGTGGGCGTTGGATTCGATGCAGGTGCCCGACGGAATGCTTTCGCCGATGTTGATCACCGCGCGCCACTTGGCGAAGCGCGCACCCAGCTTGTAGTACTCCTGCAGGCGCTCACGCAGGCCGTCGAGGCCTTCGGTGACCAGTTCGCCCGGGCAGCCGGCCAGCGGGTGGGCGCCCTTGTCGACCTTGATGCCCGGGATCATGCCGTTGTCGGCCATGTACTTGGCGAACGGCACGCCGTCCCTGGTGGACTGGCGGATGGTTTCGTCGTAGAGGATCGCGCCGGAAATGTGCTCGTTGAGCTTCGGCGTGGTCAGCAGCAGCTCGCGGTAGGCACGACGGTTCTCTTCGGTGTTCTCGATGCCCACGCTGGCGAAGCGCTTGGCGATGGTACCGGTGGATTCGTCGATGGCGATGATGCCCTTGCCCGGGGCGACCATGGCCTGGGCGGTTTCGGCCAGCTGTTCGATGCTCATGTATTTCCTGTGGCGGGTGCGGGAAAAACACGATTATAGCGGGCCGCTTCCGTGAACTGCCTGTTCACGGAATCTGGAAGCGATTCCATCGGGTAATCGGTGACCGATGTTGATCGCGGCGATCATTACCGCCTGGGTCGGCCAACGGCCGACGCTACCGGTTGCGCGCGTAGAGCCGGGCTCTGCCCGGCTGCGCACGGGCCGGGCAGAGCCCGGCGCTACCTCAGAGGTCGCCCAGGCCGCCGGCGCGGCCGTCTTCACCCACTTCCAGCAGGCGCAGGGTGTTGGTGGCGCCATGGGTTTCCATGTGCTCGCCGCTGGTGAACACCACGCGGTCGCCGGCCTGCAGCTGGTTGGCTTCCACCAGCAGGCGGATGCTGCCGCGTGCCGCTTCACGCGGGGTGAAGCCGCGGCTGTCGAAATTGATCGGGAACACATCGCGCATCAGCGCCATCTGGCGGCGGGCGCCGTCGTGGCGGGTCACCGCGAACACCGGTGCCGAGGCGCGGAAGCGCGACAGGTAGCGCGCGGTGCCGCCGGATTCGGTCATCGCCACGATCGCGCGCACGCCCACGTGCTGGGACAGGAACATGGTGGCCATGGCAATGGCCTGGTCGGCACGTTCCAGGTTGCGCGGCGAGGCGCCGAAATCGGTCTCGGTCTGGAACTGGCGTTCGGCACCCAGGCAGATGCGGGCCATGGCCTCGACGGCCTTGACCGGGTACGCGCCAGCCGCGGTTTCGGCCGACAGCATCACGGCGTCGGTGCCGTCGATGACCGAGTTGGCCACGTCCAGCACTTCGGCGCGGGTCGGGATCGGGCTTTCGACCATCGACTGCAGCATCTGCGTGGCGGTGATCACCACCTTGTTCTGGGCCAGCGAGGCCTTGATGATCTTCTTCTGCAGGCCCGGCAGTTCGGCATCACCGATTTCCACGCCGAGGTCACCCCGGGCGACCATCACCACGTCGCTGGCATCGACGATTTCTTCGAGATTCTCGATGGCTTCGGTGCGCTCGATCTTGGACACCAGCGCGGCATAGCAGCCGTGCGACTCGGCGATGGCGCGGGCATCGTTCATGTCCTGCGCGTTGCGGCAGAACGAGACGGCGATGAAGTCCACGCCGATCTTGGCCACGATGCCGATCAGTTCCTTGTCGCGCTCGGTCAGCGCGCCCAGCGACAGCCCACCGCCCTGCTTGTTCAGGCCCTTGCGGTCGGACAGCACGCCATCGTTGAGCACGGTGTTGACGATGCGCTCGCCCTGCACTTCCACCACCTGCAGCTGCATCAGGCCGTCGTCGAGCAGCAGCACGTCACCGGCCACCACGTCCTGCGGCAGGCCCAGGTAGCTCACGCCGACCTGGGTGGTATCGCCGGCCGGCGCATTCGTCGAGGCGACCAGATCGAAGCGGTCGCCCGCCTTGAGGTGGATCTTGCCTTCGGTGAAACGCTCGATGCGGATCTTCGGGCCCGGCAGGTCCGCCAGGATGCCCACTTCCACGCCCACGCGCTGGGCGGCGGCGCGCACGTCGGCGGCGCGCTTGGCCTGGCCGGACGGGTCGCCGTGGCTGAAGTTGAGGCGGACCACGTTCACGCCGGCGCGGAACAGATCCTCCAGCACGCCCGGCGGGTCGGTTGCCGGTCCGAGGGTGGCAAGGATCTTCGTACGGCGCTGACGCTCAATCATGGTTAAAGGGCTCCCGGGAAAGGATTGAAATTAGCACACCCTTCACGTCCCATGAATACGTTTACAGCATTGTCGCGGCTGGGTTCTGCCGATGTCCTGCAGACAGTCCAACCAGACCGTGCAGGACAGGCCCGGACCCGGCGACGACATGCGGCGGCGTACGGAGCGCCGCCGCAGGAAACAACTCAGCTGCCGCGCGCTTCCAGTGCGGCGACCGCCGGCAGGGTCTTGCCCTCGAGGAACTCGAGGAAGGCGCCGCCACCGGTGGAGATGTAGCTGACCTGGTCGGCGATGTCGTACTTGTCGACAGCGGCCAAGGTGTCACCGCCACCGGCAATGGAGAACGCCGGCGACGTGGCGATGGCGTGGGCCAGCGCCTGGGTGCCGTGGCTGAAGGATTCGAACTCGAATACGCCAACCGGGCCGTTCCAGACCACGGTACCGGCCTTGGCGATCAGGCCTGCGTAGTGCTGGGCGGTCTGCGGGCCGATATCCAGGATCAGGTCGTCCTCGGCCACCTCATTGACCGCCTTGACGGTGGCCTCGGCATCGGGGAGGAACTGCCTGGCCACCACCACGTCGGTGGGCAGCGGAATATCGGCACCACGCGCCTTGGCATCGGCCACGATCTTCCGCGCGGTATCCAGCAGGTCCGGCTCGTACAACGACTTGCCCACGGCATGGCCGGCGGCGGCGATGAAGGTATTGGCGATGCCCCCCCCCACGATCAGCTGGTCGACCTTGCCGACCAGGTTGGCCAGCAGCTCCAGCTTGGTGCTGACCTTGCTGCCGGCCACGATCGCCAGCAGCGGCGGCGCCGGGGCGAGCAGCGCCTTGCCCAGTGCGTCCAGCTCGGCCATCAGCAGCGGGCCGCCAGCGGCGACCGGCGCGAAGCGGATCACGCCATGGGTGGAGGCCTGGGCGCGGTGCGCGGTGCCGAAGGCATCCATCACGAACACATCGCACAGCGCGGCGTACTTGCGCGACAGTGTTTCGTCATCCTTGCCCTCGCCCACGTTCATGCGGCAGTTTTCCAGCAGCACGATCGAACCCGGCGCGACCTCCACGCCGTCGACCCAGTCGCGCACCAGCGGCACGTTCACACCCAGCAGCTGGGACAGGCGCAGCGCCACCGGGGCCAGCGAATCGGCGTCGCTCCATACGCCTTCCTGCGGGCGGCCCAGGTGCGAGGTGACCATCACCGCCGCGCCCTTTTCCAGTGCCAGCTTCAACGTCGGCAGCGATGCGGTGATGCGCTGTTCGGACGTGATGCGGCCGTTTTCGATCGGCACGTTCAGGTCCTGGCGGATCAGCACGCGCTTGCCGGAAAGGTCGAGGTCGGTCATGCGAACGATGGACATGGGGCAGCAACTCTTTGGCGGAAAAGGAAAGGGCGCCGCGCACGGCGCAGACGCCCATTGTAACGGCCGGGGAGCGTCAGCCGGCCACACCCCCGACGGTAGCGCCGGCCGTTGGCCGGCCTCATGAGCGCCGGGCAGATCTGCATGGGCCGGCCAACGGCCGGCGCTACCGCTGGTTTCGCAACAGGCTCACGGCGAACCCGCCGACGACCAGCACGCCCAGCACCAGCAGGCCCCACAACAGCCAGCGCTTCCAGTCGCGCTCATGCTGCACGGCGGCGTCTCCGGCGAGCACCTGCGGTGGGCCGTGCACGGTGGCCACGGCCGGTTGCCACTGCGCGCCCTGCTGCTCGCGCAGCTGGGCGATGACCGTACCCACCGGTGCGTCGGTGCGCGCAGCGCGCACGCTGCCGGCAGCCACGCTGAACGGCGCCTCGCCCTGGCTCAGGAACACCAGCGCTTCAGGCTGGTAACCCAGCTTCAGCGTGGGTGCCGTGCTTACCTGCGCCTGCGACGCGGTGAGTTTCCAGAAACGGTCGCGGGTCGGCACCGCCAGCGCCTGCGCCCGCGACTGGTTGCGCCCGGCGCTGTCCTGCAGCTGGTAGGCCACCCACGGCCCGGCGCGCACCTGCCACGGCTGGTTGGGATCGTCGCGGCTGAGCAGGGTCCACTGCACGACGCTGTTGTCGGCGGTGGTGATGTTGGCCTGCGCGATCGGGAAGCGGCCGTCCAACGTGTATTCGAATTCCCCCGGCTGGCCCGCAGTGCCGGTCAGCGTTCGCCATTGCCAGTCGATCGCCTGCGCGGTCGGTACGCGTTCGGCCTGCACGGCGGTCAACGGCGGCAGCACGTCGGCGCCCTGCGGCAGGACACGGAAGTACTTCGCCTGCCGCCCGATTTCGATGCGGCGCTGCTGCAGCCGTTGCCCGTCGTGCTGCAGGTCGACCAGCGGCACGCCCTCGGCCACCGCCTGCCAGTCGCGCAGGTCGTCGCTTGCGTCCACCCGTACCCGCACCTGCAGTGCCTGCGCCGCCTGCCAGTCCAGGCGCAGCGCCTGCACGCCGTTGCGCAGCGCGCTGGCGTCCACCAGCCAGCCCCCCGGCTGCGCACTGCCGCCACTGCGACCGAGCCGCGCCTCGACCCGGCGCACGCTGCCGTCGCTGTTGCGTTCGGTCAGCAGTTGCAGGTCGTCGCTGGCGCCACTGCCCTGCGCCGGCAGCGGGAACCAGGGCAATGCCTGCCACTGCGCCGGCTGCGCCAACGGCTGGTCGGCCGCCAGCAGCGCCGCGGGCAGGGCCTGGCCCTGCGCGTTGAACACCTGTACGTCGGCCAGCAGCGGCGAAACCGCACTTCGGTACTGGTCCTCACCCAGGGTCAGCCGGTAGGCGCCGGCCTGCGGCGCCGAAAGCTGCAGCGGCCACTGTTCACGGTAATCCTGGCGGGCATCGGCTGCCCATAGCGCAGGCGCGGCCACGACAAGCGAAACGGCGGTGATCGCGCGTTGGAAGAATTTCACGGTTGCGGCTCCACGGTAGCGTCCGGCGCGCGCGGCGGAGCCGGCGCCAGGTAACCCACGACGGTGCACAGCAAGCCGTAGGCGATGAAGGAAGAAATACCGAGCAGGTTGCCCAGGTGCTGGCGATCGATCAGCACCAGCTTGGCCAGCACCACGCCCATCAGCACCGCACCGACCAGCCACAGCGCACGCTGCCCGCGACGCGAGCCCCACACCCAGCTGATCACACCCAGCACGCTCCAGACCACGGTCAGGCTGGTCTGCGCCAAGGTGGACGACCACAGCCGTCCGTTCCACGGCACCCCGCCCCAATGGTGCACGGCGTGCAGGGTAATGCTGGTCAGGGCGATGAAGCCGGCCAGTGCCAACAGCGGCACACGGCGGGCCCGCAGCGCCTGCGGTGCCGGGCCCCGCCACCACCAACGGGCCAGCAGGGCCAGCACCGCCAGTTGCGCCAATTCCAGCGGATTGAACAGCGGCACCCAGGGCAGCGGCAGGGCCGGGCCCGGTGCGAACAGGAACCCGCACCACGCCAGCCCCAACACGGCGAACAGGGTGCACTGCAGCGCCTGGCGGGCGACGTCGAAGCGTTCGCCCAGCGGCAGGGTCAGCCAGCGCCAACGCTGCAGCGCGATGGCCGCCACGGCCAGCCACGGCAGCAGCGTGGCCGCCAGCGCCCAGCCTTGCGCCAGCGCGAAATGGTCGGCCAGCCACGAAGCGGTGAGCGACAGCACCATCGGCCACAGCAACCACCAGATGAACTGCGCCGCGACCGCCGCACGCCCCTGCCCGCCGCGCAGGCACCACAGGCTGCGCAGCCCCAGCAGCGCAAACGCTCCCCAGGCCAGCGCTCCGTACCCGGCAAACGGCTGCCCATGCAGACCGGTCTGCCAGAGCGCCAGCGGGAACGCGCACAGCAGCATGCCCAGCGTGGTCAGCACCAGCGCGCGCGCCTGATGACGGCGGTGCACCTCGGCGGCGACCCAGCCGGTGACGCCCGCCAGCACCAGCAGCCCGTGCACGACCTGGTCGTCGGCGAGGAATCGCGCAATCTCATGCGTGTTTCCGCCGAGCCACCAGAGCAGGCCCCACAGGTAATACACGATGGCCGGCGCATCGCGTCCGGCGCGGCGGTAACTGAAGGCCGACGCAAAGCCCGCCAGCGCCAGCAGCAATCCACTCATGAACGTCGGGTTGGCGATGGCCGTGGCATCGTGCAGCCAGTAATCGGCCCCCACCACAAACCCGAACGCCGCCCCCATCTGCAGCAGCGCACCCGCGACCTGCGGCAACCACCGCTGCTGGCGAAGGCCCAGCCAGACCAGCGCCGCGCCCTCCAGCGCAAACACACTGGCCGTAGCACGCGCCGACAGCGCCAACGGCACCGCCAGCGTCGCAAAGCCCACCGCCAGCACCGCATGCGACTGACCCAGCGCCGCATAGCGCCGGCGCCGGATCAACGCCCACGCCAACCCCGCATACAGCGCGGCCAGCCCCAACGCGCACAGCGCCAGCACCAGACGGTCGTCATGCAGCATGCCCGCCTGCAGCGAGAACGCGATCAGCGGCGTTCCGAACACCAGGCTGCCATCGACCAGATCGCGCTTCTCCGCCGGCTGGCGGCGCGCGTACAGGATCGGGATGAGCAGGTAGAACGCAAAGAACAGCAGCAGGAACGGCTCGGTACTGGCGAACTTGTCCGCGTTGTACTGCAGCACGCCCCACACCGTGCCGATGCCGAAGGTGAACACAAAGCCCAGCAGGTTCAGCACCCGCCACGGACGCCACCACGCAATGGCGAAGATGGCCGCATTGAGCACCGCGTAATACGAGAACAGCGCCACATGGTTGCCACTGCCGGTGGACAACCAGATCGGCGCCATGAATCCGGCCAGGATGCCCAGCACCGCCAGCGTGCGCGAGTTCTGCACCACCGCCAGCACGCCCATGCCCGCGATCAACACGATGCTCAGCGCAAACGCGATGCCCGGATCGATCAGCTCATAGCGTTTGAACGCCGCAAAGATCGTCAGCAACAGGATACCGATCGCCCCGCCCTGCAATGCCAGCGCGAACATCCGCCGGCGCTCGCGCTGCACCCAACCGAACACCAGCCCTGCCAGCGCACCGGCCGCAATCGCCGCCAGCCGCAGCTCGATCGGCGCATTGAGCCAGCCCTGGTCGCTCGCATACTTCAGCAACGCCGCCACACCCGCCAGCAGCACCAGCATGCCGATCTTCACCGGCACGTTGCCCTCGGTGAACCAGCGCTTGATCGTACCCACGATCCGCTCGCCAATATCCGGACCGCTCGGCGGCGGCGGCACAAAGGGTTCGGGCCCAGGTGCGGCTGCCGACGGCAGCGGCGGAGGCGCAACGCGGGCAGCATCTGCAGCGAACGGTTCGGCGACTGGCTCTGCGGCGGCCAGCGGAACCTCCGGCGCCGGCGCAGGCACGGGAGCCGACGCATAAGGGCGCTCCTCCCATGCAGCACTCACGGCAGGTTTGGCCGCCGGCACGACGGTGTCGCTACGGGCTTGCTCCAGCGCCGCCACCCGTCGGCGCAGCCCGGAAATCATCACCAGCGCCACGATCAGCAACACCGGCACCGCCAACAGCACCAGGACCGCCAGGACAATCAAAGCTTCCATTCCGCGTCATCCTCAAGGGAACGCCACAGCCCACCGGGACGAGCGTGGCGCCAGCAGCAGCGCAGCCATGCTACCTGAATCGGGCACAAAACCGCTTTGGCCCCGGCTTTCCTCAATGGCCACCGACCCAGCGTCGGAGGGTCGCCGGGTGCGGGGGTACGGGACCGTAGAAAACATGGATGTTTTCTACGAGCCTCCATGGGTGAAGGCGCACTGCTTGCGAGGCACTGCCTCGCGTGCGACTGAACGCCCAATCGCTGGCGATTGGGCTGGGGCCCGGAGGGCGATTCACGGCGTGTCCCGTACCCCCGCACCCGGCGGCCCCAACCAGGAATCTGACACACCAAGGCTGTTCGCCAAAGATCGTCAGCCGCCGGGCGAGGGCCGGCGACACGTACCGCCGGCAAGTGCCGACCAAAAAAAACGGCGAACCGAAGTCCGCCGTTTGTTCTCATGCTTCATGGCCGTGCGAGGTTGCCGGCCATGGGCCGGCACTACCTGGCAACGACCTTGGCCATTTCCAGGCACTTGTTGGAATAGCCCCACTCGTTGTCGTACCACGACACCAGCTTGACGAAGGTGCTGTCCAGCGCGATGCCCGCGTCGGCATCGAACACCGAGGTGTGCGTCTCGCCGCGGAAGTCCGTCGCCACCACCTTGTCTTCGGTGTAGCCCAGGATGCCCTTCAGCGCGCCTTCGCTCTGCGCCTTCACTTCAGCGCAGATCTCGGCGTAAGTCGCTTCCTTTTCCAGCTCGACGGTCAGATCGACCACCGACACGTCCGATGTCGGCACGCGGAAGCTCATGCCCGTCAGCTTCTTGTTCAGCTCCGGGATCACCACGCCAACCGCCTTGGCCGCACCCGTCGACGACGGAATGATGTTTTCCAGGATGCCGCGACCACCACGCCAGTCCTTGTTCGACGGACCGTCAACGGTCTTCTGCGTCGCCGTGGCCGCATGCACCGTCGTCATCAGGCCGCGCTTGATGCCCCACTTGTCGTTGATCACCTTGGCCAACGGCGCCAGGCAGTTGGTGGTGCACGACGCATTGGAAATGATCGCCTGGCCGGCGTAGGTCTTGTCGTTCACGCCGTACACGAACATCGGCGTATCGTCCTTCGACGGCGCCGACAGGATCACCTTCTTCGCGCCCGCATCGATGTGCTTCTGCGCAGTGTCCTTGGTCAGGAACAGGCCGGTCGACTCGATCACCACGTCCACCCCCACCTCGTCCCACTTGAGGTTGGCCGGATCACGCTCCTGGGTCAGGCGGATCTTCCTGCCGTTGACCAGCAGGTCGCTGCCCGACACTTCCACGTCAGCCTTGAAGCGGCCATGCACCGAATCGTATTTCAGCATGTACGCCAGGTAATCCGGCTCCAGCAGATCGTTGATGGCCACGATTTCGATGTCATTGCCGAAATTCAGCACGGCCGAACGCAGCACGTTGCGCCCGATGCGACCGAAACCGTTGATGCCAACCTTGATTGCCATGTTCACAAGCTCCTGCAGCCGCGACAGTGCGGCGCCGATGGAAAGGGCCGCCATTCTAGCAAAGCCCGACCCGCCCCGGCCCCCGGGATCGGGATGGGAAGCGGTTACAAGCGGAAAATCCTGGATTGATCCGGATCAAGGCGCGCCAAGGCCCGGGCGGGAAAACTGGCCCCATTCCACCCCGCCACGAGACAGCACCATGCGCAAGCCCTCCCCCCTCCTGCCCGCCAGCCTCGCCGCCGCCCTGGCCCTGGCCGCCAGCCCCGCCATGGCCCAGTCCAAGGGCGACTGGACGATCGCCGCCGGCGTCCACCAGGTGGCCCCCAAATCCAACAACGGCACCCTGGCCGGCGGCCTGAAGGTCGACGTGGACAGCGACATCAAGCCCACCATCACCGGCGAATACTTCATCGCCGACAACCTGGGCATCGAGATCCTGGCCGCCCTGCCGTTCAAGCACGACATCAACATCGACGGCCTCGGCCGCGTTGGCAGCAGCAAGCACCTGCCGCCGGTGGTGTCACTGCAGTACCACTTCAACAGCAAGGGCAAGGTCTCCCCGTTCGTCGGCGCCGGCCTGAACTACACCACCTTCTTCAGCGAAGAGACCAGCGGCGCACTGGCCGGCAGCACGCTCAAGCTGGAAGACTCCTGGGGGCTGGCCGCGCATGCCGGCGTGGACTTCGCCATCGGTGACAAGGGTGCCCTGCGCGTCGACCTGCGCTGGATCGACATCGACAGCCACGTGAAGCTGGACGGCACCACGTTGGGCACGGTCAAGATCGACCCGCTCGCCTACGGCGTGGCGTACGTGTTCAAGTTCTGACAACACCCCTCGCCGCAATGACACATCCCCGGCGTCGGCCGGGGGTGTTTTCTGGCCAGATCTGGAAAATGTCCCCGGCAGAGCGGCCCGTTAGAATGAGCCGATGAAAATCGCCTCCCTGCTGTACTCCTCCGCGCTGGTGCTGGCGCTCACCACCGCTTCCACCGATGCCCTGGCCTGGGGCGCACAGGGCCACCGCCTGGTCGCCCGCATTGCCGAACCGCGCCTGACCCCGCAGACCCGCGCCGAAGTGGCCCGCCTGCTGGCCAATGAACCCATTCCCACCCTTCCGGCCATTGCGGCGTGGGCCGACGAACTGCGCGCCAAGGATCCAGGGTTGGGCAAGCGCTCGGCCGGCTGGCATTACGTGAACATCGGCGAAGACGATTGCCATTACGAGGTCGAACGCAACTGCCGCAACGGTAATTGCGTGGTCGAAGCACTGAAAGCGCAGACCGCGATCCTTGGCGACCGCAGCCGCACGGATGCCGAACGTGCGCAGGCACTGAAGTTCGTCGTGCACTTCGTCGGCGACATCCACCAGCCCATGCATGCCGGTTACGCCCACGACAAGGGCGGCAACGACTTCCAGGTGCAGTACAACGGCCGCGGCACCAACCTGCATTCGCTGTGGGACAGCGGCATGCTGAACACGCTGAAGCTCGATGACGATGCGTATGCGAAGCGTCTGTCCGCGCTGAAGGCGCCGAAAGTGGCCAAGCGCTCGGCCATCGCCACCGATGCCGTGCAATGGGCCGAAGCCAGCTGCCGCATCGCCATTGCACCTGGCGTTTACCCCACCCAGCGTACCCTTGCCCCCGAGTACACCGCGACCTACCTTCCGGTTGCGGACGCCGCGCTGCGCCTCGCCGGCGAGCGCCTGGCGGTGCTGCTCAATGACACGCTGGGTAAACGCTGAGGTTTCACCATGTCACCGCATGTCGCCAGTTTCTTCCACCCGGGCAGCAACACCTTCAGTTACGTGGTGCATGACCCGGCCACCCGGCAAGCGGTGGTGATCGACCCGGTGCTGGACTACGACCCGGACACCAACACCGTCGGTGCCGGGCCGCTGCAGCCGCTGCTGGCGCACGTGCGCCAGCACGCGTTGGACGTTCGCTGGCTGCTGGAAACACACGCGCATGCCGACCATGTCAGCGCGGGGCGCTGGCTGAAGCAGCAGTGGCCGCAGGCAACGCTGGCGATGGGCGGCGGGATCGTAGAGGTACAACGCACGTTCGCGCCACGTTATGGGCTGGATGTGCCCACCGACGGCTCGCAGTTCGACCACCTGTTCGCGGACGGCGAAGCCTTCGCTGTCGGCGACATCGCAGCCGAAGTGATTGCCGTGCCCGGGCACACCAGCGACAGCGTCGCGTACCGGATTGGCGACGCGTTGTTCACCGGCGATTCGCTGTTCATGCCCGATGGCGGCACGGCGCGCTGCGACTTTCCCGGCGGCGATGCAGCGTTGCTGTACCGCTCGATCCAGCGCCTGCTCGCCCTGCCCGATACCACCCGGGTGTTCATCTGCCACGACTACGGTCCGGGCGGGCGTGAGGTCGCTAATGAGACGACCATTGGCGAGCAGCGTGCCCACAACATCCACCTGCACGATGGCGTCGGCGAAGCCGAGTTCGTCGCCATCCGCCAGGCGCGGGACGCCACGTTACCGGAACCGAAGCTGATGCATCCTTCGGTGAAGGCCAACATCCAGGGCGGGGCGTAGATCCACGCGGGGCACAGTGCGGTATCCCGCATGAGCGGAGATACCCGGGCGCGTGGCGACGCGTTCATCGCATGGGCGCCCATCGATCATTCGGCGCGACTCTACCGCGTTTTTACCGTGTGCTGGCCATGCACGATTTCAAACGTGAAGGCGTACAACAGGCTCACCGCCACTGGCTCGATCCGAACGGCAGCGGTGCAATCGCCACGGTTGTCCGGCACGCTGCCCGCCGCGAAGTGACATATCGCCGCCGGTGTGTAGCGCCACTGGGCCACGGCTTCCTGTGCAGCGGCCAGCAGCGGCGCGTTTTCCGTCGCGATACCTGCCCTGCACTCTGCGCGATCGCTCAGCGGCACGCTGCGCTCCACCGTGCCTTCCGCGTTCACCACCACTTGCAGGCAGACCGTGGTCGGCGCCAGCGCCGTGCGCGGATCGCGCGCGCCCACGACCGGATCGGGGGCCGCATACAACTGCGGCATGCGGTAGCCCTCGCCTGGCTGCATCTCATAGGTCTGCACCGCGCCGGCACCTTCTTCCCCCTTCGCGGGCAGGCGCTGATGCCCCACGTTTTCGGCTCGCGTGTCCACCGTGGTGAGCTGCGGCCCGGTGGCGCACCCGGCCAGCAGCAGCGCTGCTGCCGGCACCATCAGCGCCAGCTTCACGGTGCGGGCTCCGGTTCATCCAGGGCAAAGGTCAGCGGAATCTGCAGCGCCGCCGCCACCGGCCTGCCATCGCGCAGCGCGGGCTCGAAGGTCCACCCTTTTGCCGCGGCGATGGAGACCTCGTCGAACACGCCGGTGGGGCTGGAGCTGAGCACCCGGATATCGTCAGGCCTGCCCTCGGTGTCCACGTTGACCCGCAGTACCACCTTGCCCGAAACGCCTTGTTCGAAGGCGTGCCTGGGATACGTCGGCGGCCCCATGTTGCGGACCTTGACGTCGGCGGTCGTACCGCCTTCCGCCATACCCTGCGCAGCCACGGCAGCCGCTTCAGTGCTGATCGATGGGCCTGCGCTGGCAGTGTCCTGGCTGGCCCAAGCCACGGTGCCCGCGCCGGCACACAGCCCGATCACCAGCACCTGCCCCGACAGCCACGGCAGTCCCTTCGGCTTGTGTTCCTTCAACATGGCAATGCGCTCCTTCAACATCGGTTGGCTGCGCCAGTGGCAGGCCACGGGCGCAACCGGGTGGACCAACTGCGCTTTCAGCAGCGCGTTGGCGTAAAGCCGGCGCAGGGCCGGATGCGGGTCCACCGTGCGTGCGTCACAGGCCAGCTCCTGGTCGTACAGGAACCGACGCGCCGCCCACGGCAGCAACGGGTGGAACCAGAACAGGCAGCGCAGCAGCGCCAGCGCGGCATTGGCCCAGTGGTCGCCATGGCAACGATGCTGGTGTTCGTGCTGCAGGATCAGGTCGCGCTCGGCGGCGCTGAAGCGCGTATCAAAATCCGGCCCCACCACCACGCGTGGCGCCCACAGCCCGACCAGTGCAGGCAGGCCCGGGTCTGCGCTGGCCTGCCAGCTGCCATCGCTGCGGGGTTGCAGCGCGCCCAGGCCACGTTCGAAGCGCTGCTGGCCGCGCCATTGCAGCGCCGCGACCAGTATCACGCCGGCGCCCCATGACGCTGCCAGCAGCACCGGCCACAGCGTCGCGTTGGAAGGCACCACCGGCGCACGCAGCGCAGCGCCCAGGACCAGCACCGGCGTGCTGTCCGCCAGCGGCAGCACGGGCGCGGGCAGCAACGGGGCCAGCAGCACCAGCGGCAGCAGCCACCAGCTGCGATACACCAGCGCCGCGCCACCCAGGCGTTGCAGCAACGGCCGCATCACCGCAAGCAGCAGGAGCGCTACCGCCAGCCAGGTACTGGCCTGAAGCAGGCCTTCCAGCAGCTCACTCATGGTCCAGCGCCTGGATCAGCTTCTTCAGTTCGGCGATGTCCTGTGCGCTCAGTTCGCCGCGCTGGCTGAAATGCGCGACCAGCGGCGCGACCCGGCCGGAAAACAGCTTGTCCAGCAACCCGCTGCTCTGCTCGGCCACCCAGGCCTGGCGCTGCAGCACCGGCGTGTAGAGGTAACGCCGCCCATCGCGGCTGGCGCTGACCGCGCCCTTGGTCAGCAGGCGGTTGAGCAGGGTCTTGATGGTGGGCTCGGCCCAGTGGCGGTCGGCCAGCGCCGCCACCACCTCGTCAGCCCCTTGTGGGTGCCGGTTCCACAGCACTTCCATGACCACTGCTTCGGCTTCACTGATCTGGCTCATCATTTACACCCGTAATCGACGGTCCGATTACAGGCGTAATCTCTCCTCTTGTCAAGACCCGCATCGACACCTGATTCATGCGCGGGGCGTGAAGATGCCTGGACGATGCCAGACTTTGCAGGAACGCGCCGCATGACCGAACACCTCACCGACCTGGACGCTGCGACCGACTGGCTGCTGCAGCGTGTCGACGGGCCGCTGCGCATCGGCGCACCGCTGGCGCTGGGCAAGCCGCACCGGCTGCTCAACGCGCTGTATGCGCGGATCGAGGGTGACCCTTCCCGCCCGCTGCAGATCTACACCGCGCTGTCGCTGAACCCGCCCACGGCCGGGGGCAGCGGGCTGGAAGCGCGCTTCATGGCGCCGTTCACGGCGCGGCACTTCGGCGAGGATTTCCCGCGCCTGGCCTATGCCGATGCGATGGTGCGCGACCGCCTGCCCGCGCACGTGCAGGTGGAAGAGTTCTACATGCAGTCTGGCGCCCTGCTCGGTTCAACGCAGGCGCAGCGCGGCTACACCAGCCTCAACTACACCCATGCCGCCGATGCGGTGGCGCAGCGCGCGCCGCACGCGATCGTGCAGAAGGTGGCGATGCGGCCGGACGACCGCCGGCTGTCGCTGTCGTGCAACAACGACATCACCCAGGACACGATCGATGCGATGCTGGCGCGCGGACTGCCGCGGCCCCTGCTGATTGCCGAGATCGATCCGCAGCTGCCCTACCTGGGCGGCTCGGCCACGGTGGATGTGTCCTTCTTCGATCTGGTGATCACCCCGCCGGCCCCCTACCCGGACCTGTTCGGCCTGCCGCGCCAACCGGTTGGCGATGCCGACTACGCCATCGGCCTGTATGCCAGTGCGCTGGTCCGCGATGGCGGCACGCTGCAGATAGGCATTGGCACGCTGGCCGATGCGATCAGCCACGCGCTGGTGCTGCGCCATACCGACAACGCCCGCTACCGGCAGATCCTGCACGCGCTGGACCCGACCCTGGCCAGCCACCCGACGGTGCTGGAATGCGGCGGATTGGAGCCGTTCGAGGTGGGCCTGTACGGCTGCAGCGAGATGCTCAACGAAGGCTTCCGCCGGCTGGTGCAGACCGGGGTGATCCGGCGCAAGGTGCACGATGACCTGGCGCTGATGGAGCGGATCGAAAGCGGCAGCACGCTGACCATCGACCACGCCACGCTCGAGGCCGAAGGCGAATACCTGCACGGCGCGTTCTACCTGGGCTCGCCGGAGTTCTACCAGTGGCTGCGCGAGCTGCCCGACGAGGAATGCAGCGCGATCGGCATGCGCCGGATCAGCGAGATCAACCAGCTGTACGGCGGCAACGAAACGCTGGAGCGGCTGCAGCGCCGGCACGCGCGTTTCTTCAACTCCTGCATGATGGCCACCGCGCTGGGTGCGGCGGTGTCCGACGCGCTGGAGGATGGGCGGGTGGTGTCCGGCGTGGGCGGCCAATACAACTTCGTGGCGATGGCGCATGCACTGCCCGAGGCGCGCAGTGCGCTGATGTTCCGCGCGATCCGCGAGGACAAGGGCACGCTGCAGTCGAACGTGCGCTGGAATTACGGTCACACCACGATTCCGCGCCACCTGCGCGATATCTACATCAACGAGTACGGCATCGCCGACCTGCGCAACCTCACCGATGAGGATTGCGTGATCGGCATGGCCGGGATTACCGATGCGGCGTTCCAGGGCGGTCTGCTGCAGACGGCGAAGACGTCGAAGAAACTGGCCACCAACTTCAGCGCACCGGAGCATTGGGCGCGCCGCAACACGGCCGCCGCGGTCAGCGCATCGCTGGCCCCGTTCCGCCAGTCCGGCGTCCTGCCCGACTACCCGCTGGGTAGCGATTTCACCGAGGTCGAACAGCACCTGGTCAAGGCCTTGGGCTGGCTGAAGCAGAACACCCAGACGCGGAGTGCCAAGCTGCGCACGGTGCTGGCGGCGCTCACCCAACCCGCTGGCGACGGCGATGTGGTGTACCTGCAGCGGATGGGGTTGGAGGCACCGAAAACGTTCGGCGAGAAGGTCGAAGCGCGGTTGGTGCGATTGGGGTTGGCGCGGACCGCGTAACGGCCAACGCGTGGCCTGGCTCAGCAGCGGCACGCATCCCGCGCCGGTTGGGGCGGTTCCCAAACGACCGCCGACCACGCCTATCGGCACGTAAACGCATGACCCCAACCGAAGCTGGCGCTTCGGCAGGCGCCGCCAATCATTTCCATGCGTTACCGGGTGCGGGTGCGTTACGTGCAGTCGTTTGGGAACCGACTCTACCAACAACAGCAACGGCAACAACAACGGCAACGGCAACAGAAACAACAACAGCACAGCCACCGCGACCAACGGCAGCGGCAACGCATTCAAACGCAAACGGCGCTTTCCTTGCGGAAAGCGCCGTTTGGGTTACTTCACCTGCTGGCGGTTAGCTGGCCAGCTGTGCCTTGGCCGCTGCCACCACAGCATCGGCAGTGATGCCGAAGTGCTTGTACAGCGCATCGGCCGGGGCCGAGGCGCCGAAGGTGTCGATGCCGATCACGGCGCCGTCCAGGCCCACGTACTGGCGCCAGAAACCGGTGACGCCGGCTTCGACCGCCACGCGGTTGCGTACCGCGTTCGGCAGCACCGATTCACGGTAGGCCGCGTCCTGGCGCTCGAAGACGTCGGTGGACGGCATCGAGACTACGCGGGTCTTGATGCCGGCCGCGTCGAGCTCGGCCTTGGCGGTCACCGCCAGGCCCACTTCCGAACCGGTACCGATCAGGATCACGTCCGGCACGCCGCCTTCGGCATCGGCCAACACGTAACCGCCACGGGCGATCTGCGCCACCTGGTCGGTGTTGCGCGGCTGGTGCGGCAGGTTCTGGCGGCTGAAGACCAGGCAGCTCGGGCCGTCCTGGCGGGTGATCGCGGCCTTCCAGCTGACCGCCGATTCGACCGCATCGCACGGGCGCCACACGTCGTTGTTCGGGATGTAGCGCAGCGACGCCAGGTGCTCCACCGGCTGGTGGGTCGGGCCGTCTTCGCCCAGGCCGATCGAATCGTGGGTGTACACGTGGATGGCGTGCGCCGGGATCAGCGCGCTCATGCGCACGCCGTTGCGGGCGTAATCACTGAACACCAGGAAGGTGGCATCGAACGGAATGAAGCCGCCATGCAGCGCCAGGCCGTTGGCAATGGCGGTCATGCCGAACTCGCGAACACCGTAGTAGACATAGTTGGCGTTCGGATCATCGGTGGCCACCGACTTGCTCGCCTTCCACAGCGTCAGGTTCGAGTGCGCCAGATCGGCCGACCCCCCCACCAGCTCCGGCAGCAGCGGCGCAAAGGCTTCGATGGCCAGCTGCGAAGCCTTCCGCGAGGCGATGGTCTGGCCTTCGGCCTGGACCTGGGCGATGTAGGCATCGGCCTTGGCGACGAAGTCGGCCGGCAGTTCGCCGTGCGAACGGCGGGTCAGTTCTTCGGCTTCGGCCGGGAACTGCGCGGCGTACTTGTCGAACTGCTGTTCCCACTCGGCCTGGCGCAGGGTGCCGGTACCGCCGGCACGCCAGCCGGCGTAGATCTCTTCCGGAATCTCGAACGGACCGTAATTCCAGCCCAGCTGCTTGCGGGTGGCCTCCAGCTCATCCTTGCCCAGCGGTGCGCCGTGGCTGGATTCCTTGCCGGCCTTGCCGGGCGAACCGAAGCCGATGGTGGTGCGGCAGCAGATCAGGGTCGGCTTGTCGGACTGCGACAGCGCGCGCTCGATGGCCGCCTTGATGCTGTCCGGATCGTGGCCATCGACGCCGCGCACCACGTTCCAGCCATAGGCCTCGAAACGTTCGGGGGTGTTGTCGGTGAACCAGCCTGCGGTGTTGCCGTCGATGGAGATGTGGTTGTCATCCCAGAAGCAGACCAGCTTGTCCAGGCCCCAGGTACCCGCCAGCGAAGCCGCTTCGTGGGACACGCCTTCCATCAGGCAGCCGTCGCCCAGGAACACCCAGGTGCGATGGTCGACGATCTGGTGCTCGGGGCGGTTGTAGCGCTGGGCCAGCAGCTTTTCCGCGAGCGCAAAGCCCACCGCGTTGGCCAGGCCCTGGCCGAGCGGACCGGTGGTGGTTTCCACGCCGGGGGTTTCATGGTGTTCCGGGTGGCCGGCGGTCTTGCTGCCCAGCTGGCGGAACTGCTTGAGCTGGTCGATCGGCAGGTCGTAGCCGCTCAGGTGCAGCAGCGCGTACTGCAGCATCGAGCCGTGGCCGTTGGACAGCACGAAACGGTCGCGGTTGAACCACTTCGGGTTGTTCGGGTTGTGACGGAGATAGTCGTTCCAGAGGACTTCGGCGATATCTGCCATGCCCATCGGCATGCCGGGGTGACCGGACTTGGCGGTTTCGACCGCATCAGCGGCAAGGAAGCGGATGGCATTGGCCAACTGGCGGCGGGTGGGCTGCGTCATGGTTCTGTCGGGTCGGGAGGCTCCCGCTTTCTGCGGGCGGGATATTGTCGCAGCTCCAGCGCTGGCGCGCTTGCGCTGCGCCAACATCTGCCCCACGTTTCGCGATGCGAAACGCGGGCCCCGGGGCATGTCTCCTATCCCCGCGCCTGTCGGCGCGCCCCCTTAGCGGCAAGCCGCCCACGCATGCCTCCTATCCCCGCGCCTTCGGCGCGCCCCCTTAACAAAGGGGGCTGTTTCACCGGATTGACTTCGCGCGGGCCTTCATTTTCATGAACGAAAACTTACGGTTGGCGTCATTCGCGGAGTACGACCGGGCCCGGGACAGGGCTTTCCTCGGTCTCTCCCTTGGCTACCAGGGTGGTCAGGGCCAGGTCGCCGGTGACGTTGAGCGCGGTGCGGCACATGTCCAGGAAGTGGTTCACGCCCAGGATCAGGCCGATGCCCATCGGGTCCACGCCGACCATGGCGCAGATCATCGCCACCACCGGCAGCGAACCGGAGGGCACGCCGGCGGTGCCGATGCCGCCCAGGATGCAGACCACCATCACCATCAGCTGCTGGGTGATGCTCAGGTCCACGCCGAAGAACTGGGCCAGGAAGATCACCGTCACGCCTTCGAACAGCGCGGTGCCGTTCTGGTTGGCGGTGGCGCCCACGGTCAGCACGAAGCGCGAGACCTTCTGCGGCAGGCCCATCTGGTCGGCCACGCGCAGCGCGGTCGGCAGGGTGGCGTTGCTGGAGGCGGTGGAGAACGCCATCACCGTGGCTTCCTGGGTATCGCGGAAGAACGCCAGCGGCGAACGGCCCGACAGCCACACGGCCGCGCCATAGGTCACCACCATGTGCAGGGCCAGCGCCAGCACCACCACGCCCACGTAGGCACCCAGCCGGATCAGCAGGTCGAAACCGAAGATCGCGGCGAGGTTGAACATGAAACAGGCCACGGCATACGGGGCCAGCCGGATCACCAGGTTGATCAGGGTCATCGAGACTTCGAACACACCTTCGATGACCTTGCGCAGCGGCGCGGTCTTTTCATCCGGGGACAGCACCATGCCGATGCCGAACATCAGCGCGAAGAACATCAGCGACAGGATCGCGCCGTTGCTCGAGGCCGCAGCCAGCACGTTGCTGGGCACGATCGACAGCAGCATGTCCATGCCCTTGGGCTGCTCGCCGATGTTGGCCACGATCTCGCGGCTGCGCTCGACGTTTTCATGCAGCAGCTGCTGGGCCATGGCCGGGTCCACGCCCACGCCCGGCTTGAGCACGTTGACCAGCACCAGGCCCAGGCCCACCGCGATGCCCGACAGCAGCACGGTGTAGGCCAGGGTCTTCCAGCCGATCCGGCCGAGCGAACGGATGTCGCCCATCTCCGACACGCCCATGACCAGCGCCGAGAAGATCAGCGGCACGATCAGCATGAAGATCAGGTTGAGGAACAGGCCCGACAGCGGCGTGGTCAGGTAGGTCATCACCGCGCGGGCGGCATCGGGCAGCCAGGGAATGCCACCGCCGATAGCGTGGACGATCAGCCCAAGCACCAGGCCAAGCGCGAAGCCAATGCCCATTTTCCAATGCAATGGCAGCTTCTGCCGGGTCGTTGCGGCCTCAGTCATGGAGCGGTGTTCCTTGAAATATAGAGAAAGAGCTTAACAAAGCCGACCATCACGGCCGGGGGGCCGCTCAGCGTCCCGAAGGATAGAGCGGCGCCAGGCCAGTATTTTCCGCCGCCTGCAGCGGCTGCCAGTGCGGTCCGTCATGGAAGGCGCGACGCAGCGCCTGTCGCGTCTGGGCCGCATCGCCACCGTCACGGCTCCAGCGGGCAGCCTGCATGTCGCACAGGGCTTGCCGTTGCGCCGGCGCGGCCAGGCGCGCCAGCACGGCATCCAGGCCGTGTACGCCGCCCATCCTGCCCAGCAGCGCGACGATCTCGTCCAGCCCCTCGTGGTCCAGGGCGCGGCGCAGCTCACCGCGTGACGGCATCTGCGCGGAAGCGGCAGGCCCCACCGCCGCGTGGGATGCGCCGGGCGCTGCCACGCGCCGGCGGCGCCATGCCCACGCCAACGTCAGCAGCCACAGTGCCGCAAAGCCGGCAGCAGCCGCGATCCAGCCCCAGGGCCGGTTGGCCGCCACGGCTACGGTGACGGCGTCGGACGGCGGCGCGCTGGCCCCCGGTAACGGCGAGGTGGTATCCAGCGCGGTCGGCGCTGGCGCCGTGCCAGGGGCTCCGGCCGCCACGACCAGGCGGAGGTCCGGCAGCGTGGCGGTGCGCGCCTGGCTGCCACGCACGTCCCACCAGGCCATCTGCGGGCCCGGAATCACCAGCGTGCCGGGCTGGCGCGGCACCACGGAATAGCGGCGGGTCAGGGTCAGGCGCGGGGTGCTGCCGTTGAAGGTTTCGTCGTACTGCGGCGGCTCGGCGAACACCTGCGCGCCCGGGCCGACATCCAGCGGCGGCAGCTCGGGGAACTGGGCGCGGGTGGCGCCATCGGCCACCGCCTCCACCACCACCGTGAGCGCCTCGCCGGCGCGGCCCCGGGTGGGCACGGCGGTATAGCGCAGGCGCAGGTCGTGCAGCGGCAGCCACGGCTGCGGTGCCGCGTCGGGTTGTGCCCGCACCTGCAGGGTGCGATCCGGCGCGTTGGCGCGCAGCCGGCCATCGCCGCCGAACAGGTCATCGAAGAAGCCGCCTGCGCTGCGGCCGTTGAAGCGTGCACCGGGCAGCACCAGCGGCCCGCTGCGCTCGGGAATCAGCAGGTAGCGGCGCTCGACCAGGTTGTAGCGCCGCCCGTTGACCTCGCGGACCAGGCTGCGATCCTCGCCGACGCGCTGCATCGAGGCGCCTTCCGGCGCATCCACGCCCAGTTCGCCCGACAGCAGTTGGGACGCGTAGTACAACTGCACCACCACGCCCACGCTCTGCTGCACGTACGGGCTGTCGTCATCGACCTCCATTTCGACGAAGGCGGTGGCGTTGCCGGGCACGGCGGGCGTAGCGGCTGCACTGGCGGCCACGGTCAATCGCAGCGGCGCCGTCCGCGCCGCGCCCACCTGGAGGGCGGGAATGGTCAGCACGCCACTGCGCCGGGGGCTGAGTGCCACGCCGTACAACGAGCGCGACTGCACCGCGCCCTGGCTCCACTGCACCTGGCGGCTGCTGGTCTGGCCGCTGAGCTCGAAATCGGCCTGCAGGGGCGCGTAATCCGGTGCGCCGGCATCGGTCTCGATGTTGAGCGTGACCGTGTCGGTATCGCTGATCGCATCCCGGTCCAGCCAGGCGCGCGGCTGCGCATGGGCCAGGCTGCTCACGCCCAGCAGCAGCCAGCCGCAGGCGCGCCACCAACGTTGCGTGGAGGTTGCTGCGCTCATTGTCCTTCCCGTTTCCTGCGTTCGCTTTCCAGTTGGAATTTCTGCCGCAGCAGGCTGCCCGGTTCGTCAGGCACCCGCCGCATCCACGCTTCTACCGCCTGGCGCTGCTCGCGCTGCTGCGGCGTTTCGCTCGCCTCGCGGCGCTGCGCCGGGGTTTTCCCGGCGTCGGCCGGTTGCCGTTCGAGCGCCTGGCGCATGCGCTCGCGCTGGGCCGCATCCGCACGCGCCTGCTCGGCCGGATCCGGCTTGCCCGCGTCGGGATCCTGCGGTGGCGTGCCCTGCCCCTGCTTCGGCTGTCCCTGTTCGCCCTGCGCGGCGGGATCCTGCTTCTGTTGCTGCTGGGGCTGCTGCTGGGCCTGCTGCGACGGTTGCTGTTGTTGCTGCTGTTGCTGTTGTCCGGAACCCGGTGGCGGCTTGCGCTTGCGCGCCGCATCCACGGCGGCACGGTTGGCCACCGCATCGGGCATGCCCGGACGCTGCCTGAGCGCCGCGTCGTAGGCGGCAATCGCGGCGTCGTACTGGCCCTGCCGGGCCAGCGCGTTGCCCAGGTTGTACTGGGCCTCGGCGTCGTTCACGCCCTCGAACTGCTGCTGAGCGGCCTGGAAATCGCCGCGCCGGTAAGCATCCACCCCGTCGGCCACGCGCTGCTGGTCGCGCTGGTCCGCGCGCTGCCACCAATTGCGTTCGGCGGCATGCGCTGGCGCGGGCAGGGCCAGCGGCAGCATGACGCACAACAGGGCCACGGCCGCCACGCCACGGCGACGGAACGCCCACAACGAGAGCAGCATCAACGGCGGCAGCAGCCAGAAGCCTTCATCGCGCCAGGCCATGCCCTGGCCTTCCCGGCTTTCCCGCTCGCCCGTGCCGGTACGCGGGTTCAGTACGCCCAGCGACTTCAGGTCGCCCTCGTCGTCGGCCACCGGCGCATAGCGACCACCGCCGGCATCGGCCACGGCGCGCAGGGTGTGCGGTTCCAGCTGCGCGCGGGCGATCTGGCCATCACCGCTGCGGTAGGCCGCGCCCGCTGCGGTGCCGAGCCCGAGTACCGAGACGTGCATGTTCTGCGCCTTGGCAGCGGCGGCGGCGGCCCGCGCCGCGTCATCGGCGCGGTCGGTCAACAGCAGGATGTCACCCCCCTTGGCGCCAGACTGCTGCAGCAACAGCACGGCGGCCTCGATGGCGCGGTCGGCGCGCTGGCCGTCGCGTGGCATCACGTCCGGGGCCAGTGCATCCAGGAACAGGGCCACGTTGGCGGTGTCGCCGGTCAGCGGTGCAACGGTGAAGGCATCGTCGGCATAGGCCAACAAGGCCACTTCACCGCCGCTGCGCTCGCGCAGCAGCGTGGCCAGCTTGGCCCGCGCCTGCAGCAGGCGCGACGGCGGCAGGTCGGTAGCGGTGGTGCGCGAAGACAGATCCAGCGCCACCACCAGCGGCGCCGGCGCCTGCCACAGCGGCTGTGGCAGTTGTCGCCAGCCCGGGCCGGCCAGGGCCAGCACGGCCAGTGTCCACCCAACCAGCAGCAGCGCCAGGCCGCTCCAGGCGCGGCGCCCGCCGGCGACCAGCAGGTGCGGCAGCAGGTGCGCATCCACGTTCTGCCGCCAGACGCTGCCGCGGCGGCGGCGCCAGTACCAGAGCAGCGCGATCAGCGGTAGCGCGGCCAGCGCCCAGAGCAGCACCGGGCGCGCGAAATGTACCTGGGTCATGAGCGTGTTCATGCCCAGCGCCTCGGCAGCAGCCAGCCCAGCGCACCCAGCAGCATGGCCAGGGCCAGCGGCCAGGCGTAGCGTTCGATATAGGGGCGCACCGCCGCACCGGCGGCGGTGATCGGCTCCAGCCGGTCCAGTTCGGCATAGATGCCGGCCAGTTCATCGGTGTTGCGCGCGCGGAACGCGCGGCCGCCGGTGAGGTCGGCAATGCGGCGCAGCGTTGCCTCGTCGACCGGGTCGTCGCCTGCGGCGATCTGCACGCCGAACAGGCTCATGCCGCCGTCGCCACCGAACGCCACCGGATACACGCGCACCCCTTCGGCCTTGGCCAGTTCGGCCGCGCGCAGTGGCTGCAGCACACCGGCGTTGCTGACGCCGTCGGTAAGCAGGATCAGCACGCGCTGGCCTTCGGGCTGTTCGCGCAGGCGCTTGACGGCCAGCGCGATGGCATCGCCGATGGCGGTATCGCGCCCGGCCAGGCCGACTTCACTGTCGGTGAGCTGGTTGCGCACCGTGGTGAGGTCGGCGGTGATCGGGGTCAGTGTGTAGGCGCGTTCGCCGAAGATCAGCAGCCCCACCCGGTCACCGGCACGGCGGTCGAGGAAGTCGGCGAGGACCGCTTTGGCGGCAGAAAGTCGCTGTACGACCTGGTTGCCCAGCATCATGTCGGGTTCGCTCATGCTGCCGGACACGTCCACCGCGAGCATCATCTGCCGGCCCTGCTGCGGCGGCGTGACCGCTTCGCCGAGCTGTTGCGGTCGGGCCATGGCCACGCACAGGCACGCCCAGGCCAGCCACAGCAGCAGGCGCCCGACCCGCCACGCATTTCCACCGCTGGCCTGGCCGAGTTCAGCCAACGCGCCGGCGGCATACGGCACGCGCAGCGCAGGGGCCGCAGCGTTGCGGCGCGGCCACCCGCGCATCAGCCACGGCAGGGGCAACGCCAGCAGCGCCCACGGCCAGGCCAGCGCATCCAGCCACGGCAGCACGGCGGGCAGTCCCGGGATCATCGGCCGCTTCCGCTGATCAGCTCGAGGAAGCGCGCGCGCGCAAGGTCGCGGACACGCTGGACGGCTACCGCGTCGAGGGCGCGGCGGTAGCCGCCGTCCAACAGCAGGCGACCCTCACCGTCGGAAAAGGCGCGGCTGCCGGGAGCATCAAGGAATTCAAGCCAGGCCTGGCCCTGCAGCAGTTCCGCGCCTGGTTGGCGGCGGCGCGCGGCGCGGCGCAGCAGTTCGGCGATCGCCGCGACCTGGGCACTGCCTGCGTCGGCGGCATCGACCGCGCTGTCGAACACCTGCAGCCAGCGGCGCTGCCGGCGCCGACGTTGCGCCCGCCATGCCCAGGCCAGCAGCACGGCCAACGCCAACGCCGCCAGGACCAGCCACCAGCCCAACGGCAGCGGCCACCAGGACGGGACGGCCGGCAGGTGCACGTCGCGCAGCTGCAGCGAGGCGGCCACGCTCATGCAACCACCGCCGACGGCAGCGGGCCGAGCCAGCAATCGCTGGCATCGTCGGTGCTGACCACGTGAACCTGGATGCGGCGCGCGCCGAGGCTGCGTTGCAGGTCGTCCAACGGTTCGACGAAGCGTGCATGCCAGTGCGCCCGCACCGCACTGTCGTGCAGGTCCAGCACCACCTGCCGGCCGTGCGACAGGAAGGGCAGCACGCCCTCCGGCGGCGCCAGCTCGAGCGGATCGGCCAGCAGCATCAACTGCACTTCGTGATGCATGGCCAGCGCGGTCCAGCGCGGAATGTCGATGGCGGCCGCACGTGCCGGGTCGGCCAGCACCACCACCCGGGCGCCGGGGCGCAGCACCCGCGCGGCCTGCTGCAGGGCATGGTCCAGCCCGGCGTCGTCGGGGGGCGGCGCGGCGTACCAGCGGGTCAGCGCATCAAGCACGCGGAGCACGCCCCGGGTGCCGCCGGCAGGCGGGATCGGCGCTTCGCTGCGGCTGCCCCGCAGTGCGGACAGACGGTCACCCTGGCGCTGTGCCAGCCACGCGGCCACGGCACCCACCCGCGCAGCCTGCACCGACTTGAAGCGCACCCGGGTGCCGAAATACAGCACGGGGTCGGTATCGGCGACCAGCAACGTCTGTCGCTCGCGTTCGGCCTGGAACAGTTTGGTGTGCGCGCGGCCGGTGCGTGCGGTCACCCGCCAGTCGATATGCCGCGCATCATCGCCGGCGACGTATTCGCGCGATTCGGCGTACTCCATGCCACGCCCGCGCATCGGCGACGGCGCTTGGCCGGCATGCGCCAGCCGAGCCCGGCGTGCCGGGGCCAGCCGGTGCGCGCTACGCCGCAGCGCGACCAGTTCGGCCAGGGTGGGCTGCACGCCGTTGCCCGCCAGCGCATCGGCCGCAGTGTCTTCCAGGGCGGTCATGCGAATCTCAAGGCACCGGGATGCGGGCCAGCAACTCGGCCACCAGCCGCTCGCCATCCCAGCCTTCGGCCGTGGCTTCATAGCTGGGCAGCACGCGGTGGCGCAGCACGTCGGGAGCGACACTGCGCACGTCTTCGGGAGTCACGAAGTCGCGGCCGGCCAACCAGGCGCGTGCACGCGCGCAGCGCTCCAGCGCGATCGAGCCGCGCGGGCTGGCGCCCCAGGCGATGCGCTTTGCCAGTGCCGGGTCATAGCGGCCCGGGTCACGGGTGGCCAGCACCAGCTCAATCAGGTAACGCTCAAGGGCGGGTGCCATGTGCAGCGACAGCACCGCGCGCCGGGCGGCGAACACGTCTTCCAGTGGCATGCGTGCCGGCGCCGCCGGCGCAGTGCCCAGCGCATCACGCGCGCGCTCGCGGGCCAGGCGCAGGATTTCAGCTTCGGCGTTGGAATCGGGATAGCCGATCCGCACGTGCATCAGGAACCGGTCCAGCTGGGCTTCGGGCAAGGGGAAGGTGCCCTCCTGCTCGATCGGGTTCTGGGTGGCCATCACCAGGAACAACGAGGGCAGCGCATAGGTATGCCGACCCACGGTGACCTGGCGCTCGCCCATGGCCTCCAGCAGTGCCGACTGCACCTTGGCCGGGGCCCGGTTGATCTCGTCGGCCAGCAGGATGGGGTGGAAGATCGGGCCAGGCACGAATTCGAAGCGCCCCTCCTGTGGCCGCCAGATCTCGGTGCCGGTCAGGTCGGCGGGCAGCAGGTCCGGAGTGAACTGCACCCGCGAAAAGTCGGCCTCCAGGCGGGCGGCGAGGGCCCGGATGGCAGTGGTCTTGGCCAGCCCGGGGGCACCTTCCACCAACAGGTGGCCATCGGCCAGCAGTGCGGTCAGCAGGCGCTCGACCAGTGCGTCCTGGCCGACGATCTCGGCCGAGAGCGAGTCGCGCAAGGCACGGAAGCCGGCATGCAGGCGGTCGTGTTCCGGGGTGTCAACGAAGGGCGTGGGGTCGATTGCGGGCATGGGGGGTGGCAGGTTCATGGCGTCCATCTGACCCACGCAACAGGCGTAAGGTTCCGCCCACATGATGGCAGGGGTTGCCGCGCAGCGGGATCAAGATTGCCTGAACGCGACTACGCTTGATCCCCACCGCCGAATATCGCGCTGCAGTAGGGACCCGCCATTTTGAAACGCCGGCACACCAGCGGCCGTTCGGCGTAGATGCCGCACGCCATGGTTGAACGGTCAAGCGCCACGCACCAGCCGTCCGCGCCTTTGGCCATCGCCCGCTGGCCACCCGCGATTTCGACCGTCAGCTCGGGCGGGAGGGACTCTGACGGCGCCAGCACCGCGGTCAGCCGGCAGCATTGCGCGGCGCAACGGGAACAGTGGGGGGTGGCCATGCGTCAGCATAGCGCGGCGCTCTTCGCCAACTGTGAACCGCACCGATCACCCAAAAAAAAGATCCGGTGCCTTTCCGGCACCGGATCCTTGATTACCGACGGTCTGCTGGAACCAGGACTCAGTTGGTCTTGGCCACGCGCAGCACCTTCGGGGTGACGAAGACCAGCAGTTCGGCCTTGTCCTTGTTGCGGCTGCGCTTCTTGAACAGGTTGCCCAGGAAGGGAACGTCGCCCAGGAACGGCACCTTGTTGACGCTGTTGCGGTCGGTGAACTCGTACACGCCGCCGATCACCACGGTCTGGCCATCATCGACCAGCACCGCGGTGTTGACTTCGCGGCGGTTGATCGAGGGAACCTGGCCGTAGCCTTCCAGCACGATGTAGCTCTCGACTTCATCCTTCTTGACCGCCATGTTCAGGAACACGCGGTTGTCGTTGGTGATGGTCGGGGTGACCTTGAGCTCCAGCAGCACTTCCTTGAACTGCACGTTGGGCGTTGCGGCCTGGCCGGCAGAACCACCGGTGATGGTGACGTAGCCGATTTCCTTACCCTGCTTGATCACCGCTTCACGCTGGTTGGTGGTGACCACGCGCGGGTTGGAGATCACTTCACCACGCGATTCCTGCTGCATGGCCGAGAGTTCCACGTCCAGCAGGTAGCCGGCGTTGAGGATCGACAATGCCAGCGAACCCGGGTTGCTGGCCGCGGCCACCGGCAGGTTCCAGTTCAGGCCACCGGTGTTGATGGTGCGCGGCCCGCGGACCGGTACCGGTCCGGTACCGCCACCGGCGGCCCACTCGTTGAGCGCTTCCTGGTACTCGGTCGCGTTCTCGCCATCGCTGGTGATGTTGCTGTGGTTGGTGGACGTGTTGCCGCTGAAGTACACGTTGTCGCGGCTGCCGGTGATGCCGAACTTGGCACCCAGTTCACGCGCGAAGGTGTCGGTGGCGATCACGATGCGGCTTTCGATCAGGACCTGGTCGACCGGGCGGTCGATCACGTTGATCAGCTCGCGCATACGCGCGACCTTCTTGGGGATGTCGCTGATCATCAACGTGTTGGTGCGCTCGTCGGCAACCAGGCGGCCACGCGAGGACAGGAACCCGCTGTCTTCCTGCGAGCTGCCACCGCCGGAACCACCACCACCACCGCCACCGCCACTGCCGCCACCGATGCCCTTGGCTTCGGTCAGCGCTTTGAAGATCTGCGCGGCGTTGTGGTAGTTGATCTGGACGTAATCGGTGATCAGGTCCTGGCGGTTTTCGATCGCGATGCGGGCGTCTTCCTTCTCCTGCTCGAACTTGGCCAGCTCCGGCTGCGGGGCAACCCACACCACGCCACCGTCACGACGCTTGTCCAGGCCCTTGGCGCGCAGCACGATGTCCAGCGCCTGGTCCCACGGCACGTTGACCAGGCGCAGGGTGACATTGCCTTCGACGGTGTCGGAGGCAACGATGTTCAGGTTGGACTCCTCGGCGATCAACTGCAGCACGGTGCGCACCGGCACGTCCTGGAAGTTGAAGGTCACCGGCTTGCCGCTGTAGCCACGCTGCGCGACCGCAGTAGCCGCCTGGGTCACGGTGGTGGCGTTGATCGCACCGGTGGCCGGGGCGCTCTTGCGGGCGCTGATCTCTACCACGTACTCGTTGCCGGTCTGGTAGGCCAGCGACTCGAAGGCCGTGTTGGTATCCAGCACCAGCTGGGTGCCACCGCCGTACGGACGCGGATCAATGCGCTGCACCGGGGTGGCGAAGTCGCCGACGTTGATCGACTTCTGCAGGTTCCCCGGCAGGGTCGCATTACCGACGTCGATCACGACGCTGTTGCCCTGGTTGCGCAGGTCCGGGTTGGCACCCTTTCCATCGAACTGCAGGATCAGCCGGCCGCTGCCGTCTTCACCCCGCTTGAAGTCGATCTTGGACACCGCCAGCGAAGCCGGTGCGGCGGCCGGCGCAGCGCCGGCCCCCTGGGTGGTGGCTGCGGCTGCCGGCGTGGCGGCCAACAGGGTGCCATTGGCCACCATGAGCGCGACTCCCAGCGCGCACAGGTGGATCAGCTTCGGGCGCCGGTCGGGACGCTGCAGCATGGCGTTGGAAAAGGTCATCGTGCTATCCCCATAATCATTCATTGATCTTCAAGCGCAAGCGATGCAGGCCGTTCCAGCCAGCCGCCCGCGCCATCCGGCACCAGTTCAATCAGTTCGATCCGGTCTTCGAAGACCCCGGTCACCCGGCCGTCGCTCTGCCCCATGTAGACGGCCGGACGCACCCGATAGGTGACCCTGTCCGGCGCCATCACCAGCGCGACCAGTGCGCTGCCCTTGCCGATCGAACCGACCATGTCCAAGGCATCCAGCGGGAAGGCTTCCAGCGGCTCCTTGCGGCGGTTCGGATCCGGGCGCAGGCCCGAACCTCCGGCCTGGGGATTGGCCCAGGCGTCGGTGAACGGATCACGCATGCCCTGTGCGGAGTACTCGAACGTCTCGAACTGCTGCATGACGGGCAGCGGTTCGAGCGGCGGTGCCGGGCGGGCGCGCACGTCGGCGACCCACTTCTCCAGGTTGGGCGCGTCACCGGGCGTGCTGGAGATGCTGCGTGCGCAGCCTGCCAGCAGGACCAGCATCAGCAGACCACATACCCGTGCGGTGCTGGCCAGCGTCATTTCTTGCCTCCCTTCGAACCTGCTGCCTGGGCGGCTGCTTTTTCCTGCGCTTCCATTTCCACGTCGTCCAGGTAACGGTAGGTCTTGACCGTGCCCGACAACTCCAGCGCGCCGCTGCGCGCGGTGATGCCGGTCTTGGGGTCCTTGGGCTTCAGGTTGATGTCGTGCATGGTCAGGATGACCACGCGCGGCAGCGAAGCCACGCCGCTGACGAACGCACCGAACTGGTGGTAGCTGCCCACCATGCGCAGGGCGATCGGCTTTTCGGCGTAGAACTCCTTGGGCACTTCCGCCCCGGGCTGGAACAGCTCGTTGACCAGGCCACTGGACAGTGCGGTCTGCGAGATGTCGATGATCAGGTCCGGCATTTCGGTCTTGCTGGGCAGCTGGCGCAGCATCTGCTGCAGCACCTGCTCCATCTGGGCCAGCTGCTGCTTGAGCGGCTCCAGGTTGACCGCACGGCCCTGCTCCTTCTCGAAATCGGTGCGCAGCGTGACTTCCGTCCGCTCCAGCGATTCGAGCTCTTCACGCTTGCCGCTGATCAGCACGAACCAGGCCAGCACGACGATCACCAGCGACAGCAGGGCACAGAAGACGATCTTCGGCTGCTGCGGCCAACTGCCGATGTTGTTGAAGTCCAGGTCCTTCAGGTTGACTTTCTTCTGGCTCATGCGGCCCCCTTCTGCGGCGTGCTGGACGCCGCCGGTTGCGTTGCCGGGGCGGGAACGATGCGGCTGCCCGAAGGCGCAGGCGCGGTCGGCTCGGTTGCAGGCGCCGGCGTGGTGGCCGGCGTGGTTGCCGGTGCAGCGCTTCCGGCCGGGGCCGGGGCCAGCGGGGCTACCTCGGGGGCAGCCGGCGCGGCATTCGGGTCGGTACCCGGTGCCACCACGGTGCCATCCGGCGCAATGCCATCAACCGCTTCGCTCTGTGCCGGCAGCGTCACCTTGACCACGAACACGTAAGGCAGCGCCGAGATATCGGAGACGGGGCCAACCGGCTTGTCCTTCTCCTGTTCCGGCTTCCGGGCTTCGATCACCGACAGTTCCGGCTTGGTCATCCAGCCAGAGCTTTCCAGGTTGCGCATGTAGGCGCTGACCCGGGCGTTGGACTGGGTGCGCCCTTCCAGCGTCAGGATGTCGCCTTCCTGCTTCAACGCGGTCAGCACCAGCCCATCGGGGATGGTCCGGACCAGCGCGTCGAACAGGTGCACCATCTGCGAGCGCTTGGCCTGCAGCTGTTCGATCACCTTCTTGCGCGCCAGCAGACGATCCTTCTGGCGGTCGAGGCGGTCGATTTCCTTGTTCTGCTCCTTGACCCGTGCAATCTCGGTCTGCAGGTACGCGTTGCGATCCCCCTGGCCACTGACCTGACGGTCGTAATAGAACCAGATGAGCGCCGACAGGACCACGCCTGCGATGGCGGCAAAACCCAGCATGCTCATGAACTCGCGCTGGCGTTGCTTGCGCCGCTCGGCGCGCCAGGGCAATAGATTGATTCTTGCCATCAGTCGAAGCTCCTCAGCGCCAGACCGGTGGCAATCATCAGCGCCGGGGCGTCCTGGGCCAGGGCATGTGCCTGGACCTTGGGACCCAGCGTCATCTGCGCCAGCGGATTGGCCACCACGGTGGCCACGCCCAGCTGTTCCTCCACCATCTCCGGAAGACCGGCCAGCGCCGCGCAACCGCCGGCCAGCACGATGTGGTCGACCCGGTTGAACTCGCTGCCTGCATAGAAGAACTGCAGCAGGCGGCTGATCTGCTGGACCGTGGCTTCCTTGAACGGTTCGAGCACTTCCATCTCGTAGCTTTCCGGCAGCCCGCCCTGGCGCTTGGCCAGCCCGGCTTCCTCGTAGGTCAGCCCATAGCGGCGCATGACCTCGTCGGTGAGCTGCTTGCCACCGAACACCTGTTCGCGGCTGTACAGGCTGCGCCCGCCGCGAAGTACGTTCAGGGTGGTCATGGTGGCGCCGATGTCGACCAGCGCGACCACGCCATCGCTGGCGATCGGCAGTTCACTGGCCACCAGTGCGAAGGCGTTTTCGACCGCGAAGGCCTCCACGTCCATCACCCGGGCGGTCAGGCCACCGAGTTCCAGCGCCGATTGGCGCAGCTCCACGTTCTCCGAGCGCGAGGCGGCCAACAGCACCTGGACCATTTCCGGGTTGTTGGGAATCGCGCCGAGCACCTCGAAATCGAGGTTCACTTCCTCGATCGGATACGGGATGTAGTTGACCGCTTCAAGCTCGACCTGGGCTTCCATGTCGTTCTCGTCCAGGTCAGCGGGCATCGGGATGAGCTTGGTGATGACCGCAGAGCCAGCCACGGCCGCGGCGGCATGCCGGGCCTTGGTGCCTGAACGGTTCACCGCACGGCGGATGGCCTCACCCACGGCCTCCACTTCCACGATGTTCTTTTCCACCACCGCATTCGGCGGAAGTGGTTCCACAGCATAGTGTTCCACACGGAAACGATTGCCACTGCGGGAAAGCTGCAAGAGCTTTACTGCAGTCGAGCTGATGTCGACGCCAATAAGCGGCGACTGGCTTTTTGGGATAAGCCCCACGGTTTCTCCCCTGCCGACGGGCACTTGGACGCATAACCTGCGCCCGCGCATTAATAACGTTTTATTTGCAAATGGCAACCATCAACGTGCAAAACGCGCAGTAGCTCACGTTTCACGCGTCCCCTGACGGTGACCGAAATGCTCTCCCCGGGAACAACCCCAGCCGTTCCCTTGCGTAATCTATACTCTGCGGCCACGAAATTCGCAATCGGAATCTGACACTGATGACTCGCCTTCGCCGCTGGCTGCGCTGGTTGCTGGTCGCCTTCCTGGTCCTGGCACTGATCGGCGCCGCGGTCGCCGGGGGCCTGTACTACGCCATTTCCTCCCGTCTTCCGGACGTCCAGACCCTGCGCGACATCGAGATGCAGGAGCCCATGTACGTCTATGCCGCCGACGGCAAGCTGATGGCGGTCTTCGGCGAGTCCCGGCGCACCCCGATCACCATGAAGGAGGTTCCGGAGCGCCTGAAGCAGGCCTTCCTGGCCACCGAGGATGCCCGCTTCTACGAGCATGGGGGCGTGGACTACAAGGGCATCGGCCGCGCGGTCTGGCTGCTGGCCACCACCAACGACAAGCGGGTGCCGGGCGGGTCGACCATCACCCAGCAGGTGGCCCGCCAGTTCTTCCTCAGCTCCGAGTACAGCTATACCCGCAAGCTGGCCGAGATCCTGCTGGCGCGCAAGATCGAGCAGGAATTGAGCAAGGACGAGATCTTCGAGCTGTACCTGAACAAGAGCTTCTTCGGCAACCGCGCCTACGGCGTGGCGGCGGCGGCCGAGTTCTATTACGGCAAGAAGCTGGGCGAGCTGAGCCTGGACGAGATGGCCTCGCTGGCCGGCATCCCCAAGTTCCCCTCCAGCGGCAACCCGATCAGCAACCCCGAGCGCGCCCGCGAGCGCCGCGACTACTACGTGCTGCAGCGCATGGCCAACCTGGGCTTCATCAGCCAGGCCGAGGCGGACGCGGCCAAGGCCGTGCCGATGCACGCCAGCGCGCATGAGCCGCCGGTGCAGGTCGAGGCCCCCTACGTGGCCGAGCTGATCCGCCAGGAAATGATCGCCCGCTTTGGCGGCGACGTGCTCAACAAGGGCTACCACGTCACCACCACCATCAACGCCGACATGCAGACCGCGGCCAACCTGGCCGTGCGCGACGGCCTGCTGGCCTACGATCACCGCCACGGCTGGCACGGGGTGGAACAGCAGGTGGCGCTGGGCGCAGGCGACGATACCGCCGCCCTGGCGGCCCACCTGCGCGGCATCAGTGCCCAATCCGGGCTGCTGCCGGCCATCGTGGCGGCCACCGGTGCCGATGGCAGCGCCACGGTGGTACTGGGCAACCGCAACGAACTGGTGCTGCCGGCATCGGCGGCCAAATGGACCGGCAAAAGCCCGGCCAAGCTGGTCCAGCGCGGCGATATCGTGCGCGTGCGCACCGGCGACAAGGAAGGCGAGTGGCTGCTGGACCAGATCCCGCGCGGACAATCGGCGCTGGTTTCGCTGGACGCTGAAACCGGCGCGCTGAAGGCGCTGGTGGGCGGCTTCAGCTTCTCCGGCAACAAGTTCAACCGCGCCACCCAGGCGCGCCGCCAGCCGGGTTCGAGCTTCAAGCCGTTCATCTACGCGGCGGCATTCGACAAGGGCTTCAATCCGGCTTCGATCGTGCTCGATGCCCCGGTGGTGTTCCGCGACCGCCGCGGCAAGACCTGGCAGCCGCAGAACGACGGCGGCGGCTTCCGTGGCCCGATGCGCCTGCGCGAAGCGCTGGTGCAGTCGCGCAACCTGGTGTCGGTGCGCCTGCTCGATGGCATGGGCGTGGAGTACGCGCGCAAGTACATCAGCGAATTCGGTTTCGCCGAGGCCGAGCTGCCGCCGAACCTGTCGATGTCGCTGGGCACCGCGTCGCTGACCCCGCTGTCGGTGGCGCGCGGCTATGCCACGTTCGCCAACGGCGGCTCGCGCGTGGACACCTGGCTGATCGACCAGGTCAGCGACCGCGATGGCAACCTGGTGTTCAAGGAAAACCCGGCCCGGGCCTGCCGCGAATGCGTGGGTACCAGTGGCGGCGCCCCGGTGAGCCAGGTGGTGGACGGCTTCAATTTCGGTGCCGCCGCCGCACCGGCGCCGGCCGGTCCGGCCCGGCCGCAGCAGCCTGCCGAACCGGCGGTCCCGGTCGACCCGAACGCGCGCACCGCACCGCGTGCGATCGATGCGCGCACCGCTTACCAGCTGGTGTCGATGATGCGGGACGTCGTCCAGCGCGGCACCGGCACCGCCGCCAAGGTACTGGGGCGGGAAGACGTGGGCGGCAAGACCGGCTCCACCAACGACCACCGCGACGCCTGGTTCTCCGGTTTTGGGGGTCCCTACGTCACCACGGTGTGGGTGGGCCGCGACGACTTCCGCTCGCTGGGTTACCGCGAGTACGGCGGCCGGTCCGCACTGCCGATCTGGATCGACTACATGCGCGTGGCGCTGAAGGACACCCCGATCGCGCAGAACGAGCCGCCTTCCGGGATGGTCCAGGCCACGCTCAATGGCGCTACCGAGTGGGTCAAGGTGGAGGACATGGAGAAGCTGGCCGAGTACGACTTCAATACCCAGGCTCCGCAGGCCGACGACGCGGCGTTTGATATTTTTTGATTTGTGGCTTCGTTCGGCATGGCGTTGACACGCATGGCGTGTCACTACGATCCGTGGTCGAGCGATGTTGGGGTCGAACGACCGGATTTGGTCGAGCGTTTTTGGGGTCGAACGACCGATTTTGGTCGGGTGGCCTGTGGTCGAACGACCATTTTTTGGGCGGGACGTTGCGTAGGGACACGCCGTGCGTGTCCTGATCGGCACACGATCGGTGTATTGTCGGGGCAGGTCGTCAAGGGGAGGAATGCTCATGCATCGGGCCCGCCAGCATGCCGAGAGCCAGACCCGCGAACGCCGCCACCGGCTCGCCCATGAGGCGGCGCGGTTGATGGCCGAAGGCGGAATCCGCGATTACCACCAGGCCAAGTTGAAAGCCGCCGGGCGGCTGGGCATCCACGACGATGCCTCGCTGCCGCGCAATACCGAGATCGAAGACGCCCTGCGCGAGTACCAGCGCCTGTTCGCCGGTGCCGGGCATGGCACGCAGCTTCGGCAGCGCCGCGAAGCCGGCCTGCGTGCGCTGGAATTCCTGCACGGTTTCGCACCGCGCCTGTGCGGCCCGGTGCTGGACGGAACCGCCGACGCCAACAGTCCAGTGCAGCTGCAACTGCACAGCGACGATGCCGATGCCGTGCAGCGTTTCCTCGAAGAACACCGCATCCCGGCCGAGTCGCGCATGCGACGCCTGCGCCTGGACCGCGAACGCACGCTGGACGTGCCGGTGTGGGTGTTCTCCGCCGAAGGGCTGACCTTCGACGTGGCGGTGCTGCCCTACGACGCGCTGCGCCAGCCGCCGCTGTCGAGCATCGATGAGAAGCCGATGCGGCGCGCCTCGGCCGCGCAGGTGCGCAGCCTGCTGGCCGAGGACGAGATCAGAGGCTATCTGGACAGCCCCTGAGCGCTCGCCGCGCAGGCCCTACCAGCCGACGCCGACGCCCACCGCCACGCTGCTTTCGCCACCTTGGCTGAAGGCACCGCTGAGGCTGAAACTGGTGGTGGTGCGCCGATCCAGCACGCGCTGGTACCCCACTGCCAGGGCCGATTCGCCATCGGCATGGCCCACGCCCGCGCCCAACCGGTTCCAGGTCGGCAGGCCGGCCGTGTTCATGGCCATGGCCGCCTGGGCGCTGCCCATCGCCACCATCCGGTTCATGCGGCGGTCGAGGCGGTCGAAGCGACGGTCAACCCCGGCCATCGCCTGGTCGGTATAGGCATTGGCGCGCTGCACGGCGTCGTCCACGGCGCGGGTGTCGACCGGCGGCAGCGGCGCTTCCCTTGGCTGCGCCGCTGCCGCCACCGGCTCGTCCGCGCGTGCGTCGCTCCGGGACGCGGTTGCCGTGGTAGCGGACGTTGCATCGGCTGGCGCATCGGTGATCGCCTCCGCCGGCGCGGCGCCGGCCTCTTCACCCGGACCGCCGCCCTTCCCTGCCAACGCGCCAACCTGCTCGCCCATTTCACCGAGCACCCGGTGTGCGTCGCTCACCGCGTTGTCGAGCGCGTCCACGGCACTGGCCACGGTGCCGTGCCACGTGCCCTGCACCGCGAAGCGCATGCCGCGCACCCCGCCCTCGGCGTTGATGCCGGTGCCGAGCACGGCGGCCATGTCCGACAGCTGCCGCAGCGAGACCACGTCATCGGCGGCAATGCCGGGCAGCACGTTGGTGATGCGCCGGCGCAGACCCTGCCCGCCCACCGAGACCTCCCACGGGCGCTGTACGATCGAGCCGAAGCCAAGCGCCACGCTGTCGTGCGCGTCCGCCCATACCTGGGTGGAGCCACCGAGCGCCATGCCATTCTCGGCCAGCACCCGCGACCGCGTGCCCAGCGCAAAGCCGTCGTGCGCCCCTTCCAGCACGATGGCCGCACGACCCAGCGCCACCGAGTTGTGGCCCAACGCGGTGGCGTAGCTGCCGTAGGCGGTGGAACCATTGGCCACGGCGCGGGCGTCGGCCCCCACCGCGGTGGCCAGGAACCCGGCATGCGCCGGCAGGCTCTCTTCGTCAGACCCGATCTTGACGTAGCGTTGCACATATTCCAGTGCGGCCACCCGCGTTTCAGCAGCGAACAGCTGCGCCCCGTTGACCGCGTGGTGGCTGTCGGCCGCGACCTCACCGGCACCCAGCGCCACCAGGCGTGCGCCGCGCAGGTGCACGGTGGCGTCCTTGTCGAAGCGCACCACGTCGCTGAGGTCGGCGCTGACGCCCTGCACGCCGTCGCGCAGCAGGTCGATGTCAAAACGGTTGCGCGCGATCCGCTCGTGATGGTGGTTGACCTGCCAGAGCGCATCGTCCCAACCGGGTGGCAGCGTCGGTACCTCGACCGGCGCCGGTACGGGTGCCTCGCAATACACCGGGCGGTCGCGAACCTGGTCGCGGCCGAACACGCCGGCCATGCCCACGCCGACGCCCAGCCCACCGGCGAAGGACACGGTGCGCGCGGCCATGGAGGCGCTGTCGTCGCGCAGCTCCGCCTCGACCTCGTCGGGCAACACCGCGGGGGCCGCCAGGGCGGCACCCGGCAGCATCAACAACAGCGAGCGGTAAAGAAAATGCATGGTGTTTCCTCTCAGGGCAGCAGGATCTGCTGGTGTTCGCGGTAGCCGTCGCGGCTGAGCCGGTAGTCCACGCGCAGCCGCGCGCCGGCCGTCGGCTGGAACGGCAGTGCCAGTGCGGCACCGGGATAGACGCTGCGCTCAATGTCATGGGTGGTGCAGACCACGGCAATGCAGTGCTCGATGCGGCGGATGCCCAGCCGCAGCGTGCCGCGGTTGTGCAGGCTGCCGTCGACCAGCTGCATCGCGACCTGCCCGTCGGCGGGCAGCAGATTGGCCAGCACGCCCCAGACCAGGCTGACGCCGATGGTGGCGCTGGCGATGTGCCCAGGTTCCGGCGCCGCGTCGGGGTCTTCACCGCGCACGCCTTCGAAGTACACCCGGAACGCGGTTTCCTCGGTCACCGGCGCCAGCGCAATCACCCGCACCAGTCGGCTGCCGCCGCCGGCCAGGGCGAACATGGCCGGCGTCACCACCAGCGCGGCGTCGGCACCGGGGGGTTCGTCGACTTCGTGTTCGGCGTCGGTGGCCGCTGCAACCACACGCTTGACCGTGGCCCTGACGTACTGGGTCCGCGGCGACTGCGCGTGCACGCGGATGCTGGTGGTGCGCCCGGCGTCGACGTGCACGCGCATCGGGTGAACATCCAGGTTGGCCGACACCGGGGCGGCAGGCAGCAGCAACAACAGGGCAACAACAGGTCGGCACAGGCGCATGGTGGTCTCGGCGGGCATCAGGGGCGGCGGGTGGGCAGGCGCATCTCGAGGGTGAGATCGCCCTGGTAGCGGCCGTCGCGCTTTTCGGCGGCCGGCACCCGGGGGGTGACGAAGGTCAATGGGGTGGGTACGCAGTGCACCGGCTGATCCATGCCCGGCAGCAGCACCGGACGCAGTTCGGCGCTGTCGATGCCGTCCAGTACCGTGTGCGCGTCGCGGGCCAGCGCACGGGTCCGGCCGGCATGCAACACCTGCAGCTGGTAGTCGAGGCGGTCATGCGGCGCGCGACCTCCCCCCTGGTGCCACACCGAGAATTGCTGCGGCGCCCGCCCAGGCACCTCGGGCCCGCCATCGCGTGCGATCAGCACCAGCGCACTGCTGGACGAGCCCATGCCGTCGTACAGGCACATGTCCAGTACGCCTTCGCCGCCCACGCTGGCCGGCGGCGGCTGGGTGCGAAGGTGCAGTTGCAGGTCCATCTGCGCGGCCGACCCGCCATGTTCGGGCAGGTGGATGGCGGCGCGGCCGGGATCGGTGACGGTGACGTCCAGCACGAACACGTGCCGGCCCAGTACGGCACCGCCCAGCCCGCTGCGCACGTCCAGGTGCAGCTCGGCCTGCCAACGCCCGGCCACCAGCGCACCGATCTCGCTTGCCTCCACCTGCAGCGTCGCGGCGGTCCCGGCCGGGGCGATATGGCACTCGCGTACGGCCGAGGTCCACAACGGGTACTCGGATTTCTCCCAGAAATCTTCGCTGCAGGTCCGCTCCCACTCCACGCGCTCCAGCCAACCGACGACGCCGATCTCCCTGCGCTGGCCACTGCGCTGTTCGTGGAACTCGAGCTGGATCGGTCGGCGCCCGCCCGGCCCTTCGCCGCTGTCGCTGCGCGGGCAGCGCCCGCGTGCAGGCGTGTCGGTGCAGGTGACATGCAGACCGCCGTGGCCGTATGCCACTTCCTGGAAACCCAGCACGGTGCGTGGCGGCCACAGCGACAACGGCAACGGCGCAGCCCGGTCGAAGGCATGGCGGAGGGGGGTGACCGTGATGCCCGGCGCCGGGATCGTCACCGGTGGCCGCTGAGCGTGCGCAGGCAGGGCTGGCAACAGTGCCAGGGCCAGGACGATCGCGTGCGGTCGTTGCAGACGCCACCTCACGGCATGCCCAACGCGATCGGCGGCGCTTCATCGAGCAGCCGCTGTACCCGCGGCTGCTGGGTGATGGTGCCCGGCAATGCATCGCGCGCCAGCGGCGCGCAGGCAACCTGCCCCACCAGCAGCACCACGCTGCGTTGCTCGTGCACGTGCAGCGGGCACTGCAGCAGCTGGCCTTGTTGCAGCAGGTACAGCACTTCCTGGCGCTGCGTGAACTCGGCGATGAACCCCCCGTCGCGCCCCAGCGGCGGCAGCGCCGCGTTGAGGATGCGCGCGCCGGCCAGTGCGCCACCGGCGGCATCCCGGGCGCTGCCGATGTAGGAGAACGTGGCTTCCACCCCGACCGGCAGCGCGATCACCCGGCCTGGCAGCAGGAAGGGCCGGTGCGCCGTCCCCGGGTGGGCCACGCGCACGTCGGCGTCCCGCAGGGGGGCGGCCACATCGTGCACGTCGACGCGATGGCGCTGGTAGCCACTCAACGGCAGCAGGCGTCGCTGGCCGAAGCGCAGCACCTGGCGTCGCTGCGCGCCGGCCTGCACTTCGGCGGCGGCGCCGTCCAGCGCCGGCAGGTCGGCGGCGGCCACGCTCACGGCCACGCCGGCGTCGGCGCCACTCGCGCCGCCCCAGAACAGGCCGCGTGGCGACAGCGCCAGCGCCGAGCCATGACTGAGGCTGTAGGCGGTGCTGTGCGGCCGCCGCTGGTGGGACAGCACCGCGCCGGTATGTCCCAACGGGGTGTAGCTGCGCAGCGCCAGCAGGGCGTCGGTGGTGCCGGTGTCCTGCACGCGCAGTTCGGCGCCGGCCTCGCGCGCGCTGCCGTCCTGCTCCTGGCGCCACGACTGCGCCAGCAACAGGCTCCGCTCTGGATCGCCATGGCGGAGCTGGCGCGCATCGATGCCAACCCGCTGCAGCACGTTGCTGCCGGCCGCGTGCCGCAGCCGCGACAGGGTCACGCCAAGCTGCGCGCCCTGGTCATGCAGCGGCCCGGACTGGCGCCAGGCACCGAGCCGCGCGCTGATGCTCAAGCCGCGCCACTGGCGGGTGTGGCTGTAGTTGGCCTGCACGCTGCGCGTGGTCTGCGCCAGGCGCGCGGGGAAACGCGGCAGCACGGGCGCCACGCGGCGGCGGGTATGCCCCAGGTACAGGCTACCGACGCCGAGCGGCACGCTCAGCGACGCTGACAGCGCGTCGGCGCAGCCAAGCCGGTCGCGGTCGACCGCCAGCAGCGCGCGGCAGCGGGCCCCGCGCAGGCGCTGGCGGTAGAAGTTCCAGGAAGCGCGGTTGCGCACGCTGAGCTGCTGCTGCCCCCCGCGGCTGCCATCGCTGCCAGCGATGACGCCGAGTTCGGCCTGCAGGTCATGCGCGCCGAAGCGGTGACGCGCACCGGTACGCAGCTCGGCATACCGTGATCGTCGATCCGGGCCACGCCAAGGCTCATTCCGAACTGGCGGGCCAGCGGCAGGCGCAATCCGGCCTGCAGCGTGCTGTGCCCGAAGGGGGTGACCGCCGCGGGTTGCCGCCCGCCCTGCACGAACCACTGCAGGCCGGGCTGGCCCCAGTCCTGGCCGCGCACGAATGGCTGGGTCTCGCTGCGCACCAGGCGCCCATCCTCGTGGATGCGCAGGGTGACCTCGTAGCTCCCCGACGGAAACTGGCGGGTGTCCAGGTCACTGACTCCGGGCGGCAGGTAGAAGGTCTGCAGCAGGCGGTCGCCGTCGAAGGCGTCCACGCGCGCGGGCCGCGACAACAGCACGGTGATCGGGGCCTCACCGGGGTTGGCATCGGCATCGACATAGGCTTGGGTGGTGCCCACGCGCACGCCGTCGAAGCGGTCCAGCGGGAGCAGCCCGAGACCGAACTGGCCGCCCTGGTTGCTGGCAAGGTTGCGCCGGTCCATGCGCCCGAGCTGCAGGTAGTGGCGCCGGGCCAGGTCGTGGCGGTAGTACAGGTCGTCGACCTGGAACCGATCGCGGGTGGGTTGGCCGGGCCAGGCGTGGCGCGCGTAGTTCCAGCTGCCACCGAGGTGCCCGCTGCGCAGTACGCCGAGTGCGGCACTGCCCTGCGCGTTGAGCGCGTGCTCGCTGCCGTTGCCACTGAGGGTCAGTCCCTGCTGGTGCAGCAGGGCGTTCTCGGCCTGCTCGCTGAGCGTGTGCAGGCCATCGCTGGCAGGCGCATCGCGTGGCAGCCAGCGCAGGGCCGGAAACAGCAGCAGCGCGCTGTCGCCTTCGTCGAAGATGGCAGACACGTGGTGGGGATCCTCCGAAGGGGCACGCCAGCCGCACCCGGGTTGCGGCTGGGCGTGGACGCAGGCCAGGTGGCTGTCGCGCGGCAAGGCGGCCGACAGTGCAGGCAGCAGGCTCTGCTGGGCGGACAGGGACAGGCCCAGCGCCGCCAGCACCTGTGCGGGGTCTTCAAGCTGGATGTGGTCGAGGGTGACCCAGGCGGGCCAGAGCCCGGCCGAACGACCGAACGCGCGCACGTCGAGGCGTTCGCGCTGGCCAGTGACCAGGTCTTCGAAACCGGCCGGCACCGGGCTCGCCTGGGCGGCCACGGTGGCCAGCATCAGGGCAAGCGCCACCGCCAGCCGGACAAGGGCGGGAGCAGGAATGCGCATGGCGGAAGGGCCGGCACCGGCCGCTCAGGCACCGGTGCCGGCGTGACAGGTCAGAGGCTGCTGGCCCGCTGCACCAGCACGAGGCTGACCGGGCCGTCATACAGGCCGGCAGCGGCGATCGGACCGGGCGTGGCCTGGGCAACGGTCAAGGGCATTTCAATGGAGGCCCCGGGGATGGCGCCGAGGAACAGCTGGTCGGCAGAGAAGGCGATCGGCGCGACGCCGAGCTCGCGGCCATTGAGGCTGACCGAAAGCGGCACGTCGACAGCACCCGCAGCGGTGACCTTGGGCATCAGCACGGCCGGTTCGGCCAGGCGCACGTCGACGTCGAGGCTGGTGTCGTTGGAGAACACGCGCACGCGTTCGCTCCAGCTGCCGAGCCCCTGCCCGGCGCGATAAGGCATCTGCACGGCATCGGGAAGCACGCTGCCATCGGCCTTGAGCAGCGACAGGGTCGGGTCGACATTGGCCCAGACGGTGATGTGCGCTTCAGCCGCGTGGGCGGACAGTGCGGCAGTTACAAGCGCGAGGCCGAGCGCGGCCTGCTTCAGAGTGCGGTACATGGATTTCTCTCCCTTGATTGGAATGCACCTCGCATGAGGTTGTCGTACGCACCGCTTGCATGCAGTGGCGGCGACACGATCAAGGTAGGCAACGCACCCCTGCGTCCACACGCAACCATTCTTAAACCGGCCGCGCGTGACTGCGATCTGCGACCGCGCGCGCGATACGACGGGAACACAAGCATTCCGAGCATGTTGGAGGCGAACACGTCGCTGCCTGTCGCCACGAGCCAGCGCCTCGCGCGCAAAAAAAAACACCTCCTTGCGGAGGTGTCTTTCAGACGTCACCTGGCGCTGATCAGCCCTGGTAGTCGCGCACGTCGCTGCCGGTGTAGACCTGGCGCGGACGGCCGATCTTCATTTCCGGGTCGACCTGCTGCTCCAGCCAATGCGCGACCCAGCCGGAGGTGCGGCCCAGGGCGAACATGACGGTGAACATTTCGGTCGGGATCTGCAGCGCCTTGTAGATGATGCCGCTGTAGAAATCGACATTCGGGTACAGCTTGCGGGCAACGAAGTAATCGTCCTGCAGCGCGGCCTGTTCCAGCTTCACGGCCACGTCGAGCAGCGGATCCTGCACGCCCAGCTGCTTGAGCACCTTGCCGGTCATCTCACCGATGACCTTGGCGCGCGGGTCGAAGTTCTTGTAGACGCGGTGGCCGAAGCCCATCAGGCGGAAGCCGGAGGTCTTGTCCTTGGCCTTGAGCACGGCCGATTCGACGTTGTCGGCCGAACCGATTTCTTCGAGCATCTTCAGCACGGCTTCGTTGGCACCGCCATGGGCCGGACCCCACAGCGCGGTGACGCCAGCGGCGACCGACGCGTACGGGTTGGCACCGGTCGAACCGACCAGGCGCACCGTCGAGGTCGAGGCGTTCTGCTCGTGGTCGGCATGCAGGATGAAGAGCAGGTCCAGCGCCTTGACCACGTCCGGGTTCAGTTCGTACTGGCCATCGGCCGACTCGAAGGTCTGCTTCAGGAAACGGCTGACGTAATCCAGGGAGGTGTCCGGCGTGTTGGCCGGCAGGCCCTTGCCGTGGCGGTAGATCAGCGCCGACAGCGTCGGCACCTTGGCGATCAGGCGCACGGCCGACTGGCGGCGCTGTTCGGCGTCGGACAGATCCAGCGAAGCGTGGTACCTGGCCGACAGCTGCGCGATGGCCGCTGCCAGGATGGCCATCGGGTGGGCATCCTTGTCGAAGCTGGCGATGAGGGCATTGATCGAGGCATCGACGTTGGCCTCGGCAGCCAGCTCGTCGGTGAAGGCCTTCAACTGCTCGGCGCCCGGACGCTCGCCGTTGATCAGCAGGTAAGCCACTTCGACGTAGCTGGACTTTTCCGACAGCTGTTCGATCGGGTAGCCGCGATACAGCAGCACGCCCTTGTCGCCATCGATATAGGTGATGGCGGACTTGCAGCTGGCGGTGGCGGTGAAGCCGGAGTCGTAGGTGAAGAGACCGGTTTCCTTGGTCAGCTTCGAAATATCGACGCAATCGTTGCCGAGCGTGGGTTTGATGACAGGCAGAACAACCGACGTGTCGCCGGCGTTGAGCGTGACCTGATCAAGATCGGACACTGTGTGCGCTCCTCAGGGGAAGGCGCCCACCCAAGCGCATGGGGCGGGCACGTGAAAGAAGTCCACAACCTGTGCTGTGGATCACGTCATTATCGCACAGCACCATTTGCCACGCCCTAGGACGGAAGTCGTAGACGACGGGCCGCCCCGCCCTGTCCGCGCAGGCATCGCGGCGCCTTGGAGGGGTCGATGTGGACACTGCGTTCCGCCTGCCCGGTCAATTGATGAATCGTTGTTCATCCGCCAGCAGGGTTTACCGCGCGCACAAAAAAACAACGGCCGCCTGGGCGACCGTTGTTCTGATGAAGCAGCTTCAGAAGCTTACTCGGCAGCAGCCGCAGCCGGCTTGCCGAAACGCTTCTGGAACTTGTCGATACGGCCGCTGGTGTCGATCACCTTGTGCTTGCCCGTGTAGAACGGGTGCGAAGCGGAGGAGATTTCGATCTTGACGAGCGGGTACTCGTTGCCGTCTTCCCACTTCACGGTTTCTTTTGCCGCCATGGTGGAACGGGTCAGGATCTTGAAATCAGAGGTGACGTCCTGGAAAACGACGTCACGGTAGTTCGGATGGATATCGTCCTTCATGGGGCACACACCGTAAATAAGGTCAGGGAAACGCAAGAGCGGCAGTATAGCCGGAGCCGCCGCCAAGGGCAAGCCAAGACCATATCCCGCGTGAAGAGACCGCCGCTGCGGCGTCAGACGACGCCGAGCGCACTCCGGACCTGGGCCTCAAAACGCCCCTGGTCGTAGGCCATCAGCAGCTGGGTGTTATCCGGCTGCCCGGTCTGGCGGTTCCAGTCGACAATGGTAGCACCCCGGCTGTGCACGCCGGCCAGTTCGACATTCAGCGGACGCGCCTCGACCCGCAGGGCGCCCTCGGGCTGCAGCGCCCAGGCCATGGCCAGCGCGTCGGCGGCGAACCAGCGCTCGCCCCGGCTGTCTTCGGACCACAGGCGGGTCTGGCGCGAGATCAGCTCGTAGAAGCGGGCCTTGTCGCTGTCGAAGGCCAGCCACTGCTCGACATCCTTGTGCAGCAGGCCGTGGGCGACGGTGGCTTCCCAGTCGGCGACTTCGATATGCGGGAAGCCGGTGAACACCACGTGGGCCGCTTCCGGATCGAAGGCGATGTTGAATTCGGCGGCCGGGGTGATGTTGCCGTGGCAGGTCACCGCCCCGCCCATGACCAGGAAGCGCTTCACGCGCTGCGGCAGGGTCGGGTCCAGCTTCAGCGCCAGGGCCAGGTTGGTCAGCGGGCCGAGGGCGACCAGGAACAGCTCGCCAGCGTACTCATGCGACAGGCGCAGGATGGCCAGCGCGGCATGCTCGGCCTCGGCCTGGCGCTTCGCGGCGGGCAGGTGGACGTCGCCAAAACCATCGGCGCCGTGCACGTGCGCTGCATCGACCGAGGGATGCAGCAGCGGGTCGGCGGTACCGGCGAACACCGGCACGTCTTCACGCCCGGCCACTTCACACAGTTTCAGCGCATTGCGGACCGTGTGGTCCAGGCCGACATTGCCGGCGGCAATGGTGAGGCCGACCACGTCGTGGCGTTCGTCGGCAAAGGCCATCAACAGGGCCAGGGCGTCATCGACACCCGGATCGGTGTCGATCAACAGCGGAATCTTCTTGGTCATGCGTGCCGTCTTGGTTAAGCGGCAAGGGACTTTCGCACCCCGGGATGACAAATACAAGGCGCGGCCCAGGCGGCGCGTCGGGTGGAGAGCCCCCGGCGTCCGGGGGCGGCCGCGAAGCGGCGGGGGTGCGGAAGCACGATAAAAAGGGGCCCGCGATGCGCGAAGCGGATCGTGGGGCGGCAGCGCGCACGCGATGACGCGTACCCGCCGGCCGTTGGCCGGCCCAAGCGTCGCGTCACGCCCCTGCATACCGGACCGCAGATCCGATCCACCGCTCCACCACCCGGTCCGCCACCACCGGCGCGTCCGCCAACAACCGCTCGGCCAATGCGTGCACTTCCGGCAGCAGGTCCGCGTCGCGCACCAGGTCGGCCATGCGGAACCCGGCCAGGCCGGTCTGGCGGGTACCCAGCAGCTCGCCGGGCCCGCGTAGTTCCAGGTCCTTTTCGGCGATGACGAAGCCGTCGTTGGTCTGGCGCATGGTTTCCAGGCGCTCGCGTGCCATCGCCGACAGCCGCGCCTGGTACAGCAGCACGCAGCGCGACACCGCCGAACCGCGGCCCACCCGGCCGCGCAGCTGGTGCAGCTGGGCAAGGCCCAGCCGCTCGGCGTTCTCGATCACCATCAATGAGGCATTGGGCACGTCCACGCCGACTTCGATCACGGTGGTCGCCACCAGCAGGTCGATCTGGCCGGCCTTGAACGCGACCATGGTGGCCAGCTTCTCGCTGGCTTTCAGCCGCCCGTGCACCAGCCCCACCCGCACGCCCGGCAGCAGCGCCTGCAGCGATTCAAACGTGGCCTGTGCCGGGGTGGCATCAAGCTCATCGTTCTCTTCGATCAGGGTGCACACCCAATACACCTGGCGGCCTTCGCGGCAGGCCAGGGCGATGCGCTCTATCAGTTCGGGTCGGCGGTCGTTGTTGAGTGCGACGGTCTGCACCGGGGTGCGCCCCGGCGGCAGTTCGTCGATCGCCGACACGTCCAGATCAGCGTATTCGGACATCGCCAGCGTGCGCGGAATCGGCGTGGCCGTCATCACCAGCTGGTGCGGCACGCTGCGCCCGCCCGGCCCCTTGTCGCGCAGCGCCAGCCGCTGGTGCACGCCGAAACGATGCTGCTCATCGACGATGGCCAGCGCCAGGTCATGGAACACCACCGCCTCCTGCATCAACGCATGGGTACCCACCACTACCTGTGCCTGCCCGTTGGCGACCTGCTCGAGCACCTTCGCACGTGCCTTGCCGGTGACCTTGCCAGCCAGCCAGGCCACCTGCACACCGAGGGGTTCCAGCCAGCCGCGCAGGTTGGTGAGGTGCTGTTCGGCCAACAGCTCGGTCGGCGCGGCCAACGCAACCTGCTTGCCCTGCTCCACCGCCAGCATGGCCGCCAGTGCGGCCACCACGGTCTTGCCCGAGCCGACATCGCCCTGCACCAGCCGCAGCATCGGGCGTGGCTGGGCCAGGTCCTCGCGGATCTGGATGAACACCCGCTTCTGCGCGCCGGTCAGGGCGAACGGCAACTGCTTGAGCAGGGCCTTGGCGAGCCCGCCAGGCCCGGCCAGCGCAGGCGCGTGGTGTGCCTGCAGCGCAATACGCTGGCGGCGCAGGCTGAGGTGGTGGGCCAGCAGTTCTTCCAGCGCCAACCGGCGCTGGGCCGGATGGGTGCCGGCCGCCAAGGCCGCCAGGTTGGCGTCCGGTGGCGGGCGGTGCACGGTCAGCAGCGCGCTGCGCAGCGAGGGCAGTGCCAGGCCATCGAGCCAGCCGGGCGGCAGCAGTTCCAGGGTGGATTCTTCGGGCAGCCGGTCCAGCGCCTGGCCGATCAACCGGCGCAGCGTGGCCGGGCCGATGCCTTCCACGGTGGGATACACCGGATCCAGGCTGTCGCCCAGCGCCGGGTCATCGGTGCTGCCAAGGACCTGGTAACTGGGGTGCACGATTTCCAGGCCCAGCTGGCCCGGCTTGGGCGTGCCGAAACAGCGCAGGCGGGTGCCCACCGCGAACTGGGCGACCTGCTGCTGGCGGAAATGGAAGAAGCGCAGCACCAGCGTGCCCTGCCCTTCATCTTCCACGGCCACTTTCAGGGTGGGACGGAAACGCATGCCGCGGTTCACCGCCACCACGCGCACGTCCACCTGCGCCGGCACGCCGTTGCGCAGGTCCTGGATGCGGGTCAGCGCGGTGCGGTCTTCGTAGCGCAGCGGCAGGTGCAGCCACAGGTCCTGCAGCGAGGACAGGCCGCGTGCCACCAGCTTGGCGGTCACGGCGGGGCCCACGCCGGCAAGCACCGCCAGCGAGGCTTCGCCGGACGGCGCCAGCGCCGGGGTGACCGCCGGTCTACGTGCCATGTGGCAGTCAGTCGATGACCATGACCGCGTCGACCTCGAAGTTCGCGCCCTTGGGCAGGCCGGACACTTCGATGGTGGAGCGGGCCGGGAACGGCGCCTGGAAGTAGTCCTGCATGACCGCGTTGACCTTGGCGAACTCGGCCAGGTCGGTCAGGTACAGGCCCAGGCGGACCACCTTGTCCAGCGAACCGCCAGCGGCTTCGGCCACGGCCTTGAGGTTGTCGAACGCGCGGCGGGCCTGCGCTTCCACATCACCGGCGCCGACGATGTCGCCGGTGGCCGGGTCCAGCGGAATCTGGCCCGAGAAATACACGGTGTTGCCGGCACGCACGGCCTGCGAATACGGACCGATCGCGGCCGGTGCGTTTTCGGTGTTGATGATCTGGCGGGACATGGGGCGTCCTTGGATTTGGAGAGAACCGTCATTGTATCGGTTCCGCAGATTCGGGCGTGTTGAACGGTGGTGGGCCGCGTGGGACACGCATGGCGTGTCGCTACCGTCGTCCAGACCGCGCAGGGACACGCCATGCGTGTCCTCGCGGTGCCGGTTCCGTTCCTATTGCCGGCGTACCGATTGAACGACTGACAAACGCCGCAGCCGGCGCATCACCTCGGCCAGGTGGTTGCGGTCACGGACCTGGATGCTGAAGGCCAGCACCGCGGCATTGAAGTCGCGGTCCAGGTAGTCCACCCGTTCGATGTTGGAATGGCTCTGCGCGATCGCCGCGGCCAGCTGGGCCAGCACGCCGGTGCCGTTCTCCACTTCCACCACCAGCGCGGTGTCGTAATCCCCGGAGACGGTGGCATCCCATCCGATCGGCACCCAACGCTCGGGCGACTTGCGCAGCTCGGCCAGGTTCGGGCAGTCCAGGCGGTGCACCACGATGCCCTTCCCGGCGGTGTGGTAGCCCATGATCTCGTCGCCGGGAATCGGCTGGCAGCAGTTGGCGAAGCTGACCACGCCGCGCTCGCTGCCGTTGATCAGGATCTTTTCCTGGGAGTGCTTCGAATGCGCACCGCCACGCAGTTCGGCATAGGCCATCAGCGCCTGCGCAGCCTGGTTGGGCATCCAGTTGCCCAGCGCCACTTCGGCCAGCAGGGCTTCCAGGCGCGGGTAGCGATGTTCGGCCAGGAACGCATCCAGGCGCCCCTTGGGCAGCCGTTCCAGCGAGCTGTCCATCGCCTCCAGCGCACGGTCCAGCATGCGGTGGCCCAGCTGCACGGCGTCTTCGTGTTCGAGCTGCTTGAGCTGGTGGCGGATCGCAGTGCGCGCCTTGGAGCTCACCACGAACTCCAGCCACTGCGGCTTGGGCGTGGCCGAGCGCGCGGTGATCACTTCCACGGTCTGCCCGCTGACCAGCTTGGTGCGCAGCGGCACCAGTTTCTTGTCCACGCGCGAGGCCACCGCCATGTTGCCCACGTCGGTGTGTACCGCATAGGCAAAATCCAGCGCGGTGGAGTTGCGCGGCAACGCCAGGATCTTGCCCTTGGGCGTGAACAGGTAGACCTCGTCCGGGAACAGGTCGACCTTGACGTTGTCCAGGAATTCCAGCGACGAGCCGGCGGCGCGCTGCGAATCGATCAACTCCACGATCCACGCGTGGGCACGGCTCTGCGCGCTGTTGGGGGTGTCGCCACCGAACTTGTAGGTCCAGTGCGCGGCCACGCCGCGCTCGGCGATCAGGTCCATTTCCTCGGTGCGGATCTGCACTTCGATCGGGGAACCGTACGGGCCGAACAGCACCGTGTGCAGCGACTGGTAGCCGTTGGCCTTGGGAATGGCGATGAAGTCGCGGAAGCGCCCATCCAGCGGCTTGAAGGTGGCATGCACCGAGCCCAGCGCGTGGTAACAGTTGGGCACGCTGCGCACGACCAGGCGGAAACCGAACACATCCATGACCTGGTCGAAGGATTTGTTTTCGTCGCGCATCTTGTTGTAGATGCTCCACGGGGTCTTGATCCGGCTCACCAGGCGGTGTTCCAGCCCCTCCTTGGCCAGCCGTTGCGACAACTGCACTTCCACCTGCGCCATCGCCTCGCGGCGGACCACGGGCTGGCTGCGGATGTGCTTTTCCAGGATCGCATGGCGCCACGGGTACAGCGCCTTGAAGCCCAGGTTCTGCAGCTCGCTCTTGACCAGGCTCATGCCCAGGCGCTGCGCGATCGGGGCGTAGATTTCCAGGGTCTCGCGGGCGATGCGGCCACGCGCTTCGGTGCTCTGCGCGCCCAGCGTGCGCATGTTGTGCAGCCGGTCGGCCAGCTTGATCATGATCACGCGCAGGTCGCGCGACATCGCCAGCAGCATCTTGCGGAAGCTTTCGGCGGCCGCTTCCTGGCGGTCGCGGAACTTCAGCTTGTCCAGCTTGGTGACCCCATCCACCAGCTCGGCCACGGCTTCGCCGAATTCGGCGGCCAGCTCTTCGCGGGTCAGCGGGGTGTCTTCGATGGTGTCGTGCAGGATCGCGGCGATCAGCGCCTCCACATCCAGGCCCAGCTCGGCCAGCACCTGTGCCACCGCCACCGGATGGGTGATGTAGGGCTCGCCGGACTTGCGGGTCTGCCCGGCATGCGCGGAGGCCCCTACCTCCCAGGCACGACGCAGCAGCGGCAACTGCTCGGGCGGCAGGTAATGGGCTGCGCGTTCAAGCTGGAGGACATAGTCGGGTACGGCCGCGCCAGAGGACGTGGCGACCTTGGCAGAGGGGCCTGGGTTCATGGCTGGAAGACTATTCCAGCGACGGGATAACGGCAAACTATTGCGTCACGCCCTGAACGCAAACAGCCCGCCAGGGGCGGGCTGTTCGAGGACAACGATGATCGCTTGAACGATCAGTCGTCGTTCTTGGACATGTCTTCGTCGGCGACGACTTCGGCAGCAGCCCATTCCAGCGCTTCACGCTCGGCACGCTCGCGTTCGGCCTTCTCGACTTCGTCGATCAGGGCGTTGTCGATCTTGCGGGCGGCAATTTCGCGCAGCGCCAGCACGGTCGGTTTGTCTTCGGTTTCGCTGTTGTCCAGGGTGGCCTGAACGCCATTGGCCAGCTGACGGGCGCGCTTGGACGCCATCATGACCAGCTCGAAACGGTTATCGACGACTTCCAGACAATCTTCTACGGTGATGCGGGCCATGCGGGCTCCCGGCAGCCGGCAAGGGCTGCTCATCGAATGAGGGAAAGGGGACGGATTGTACCGGCCGGGGCTGGACAAAATCAAGCCGACCGGTTACCCGCCCCTTGTGAATCAGTCAGTTGCCGTTGCGTCCTGGGTCAGCAGGGCCTGGATCAGGCCCGCGTGGCGGACCTTCTGCGACTCCCGGCGCAGGCGGCTGGCCGTGAAGATGGCGCATAACTCGTCCACGGCGGTCTCGAACACCTCGTTGACGATGACGTAGTCGAAGTCGTTGAAGTGCAGCATTTCCTCACGGGCAGCGGCCAGGCGCTGGGCGATGACCGCCTCGCTGTCCTGCCCGCGCTTGCGCATGCGATCCTGCAGGGCCTGCTTCGAGGGCGGCAGGATGAACACCGTGACCGTGCCCGGGACCAGCTGGCGCACCTGCTGGGCCCCCTGCCAGTCAATCTCCAGCAGCACGTCCTGGCCGGCCGACAGCTGCGGCTCGACCGACTGGCGGGCGGTGCCCTTCCAGTCGCCATGCACCCAGGCATGTTCGAAGAAGTCGCCGGCGGCGATCATCCGCTCGAACTCCTGCGCGCTGACGAAGTGGTAGTGCTCGCCGTTCACTTCACCCGGGCGCATGGCGCGGGAAGTGAACGAGATCGACAGGGCGATCTGCGGGTCGCGCGCCAGGGTGGCGTTGACGATGCTGCTTTTGCCGGCCCCGGACGGGGCGGCCACGATGTACAGCGTGCCGCGGGCCGGTTCCGGGCTCTGGAGGGGCTGGCTGCTCATTCGATGTTCTGCACCTGTTCGCGGATCTGGTCGATCAGCACCTTCAGCTCGACGGCGGCGTTGGAGGTGCGGCTGTCCACCGACTTGGAGCCCAGCGTGTTGGCTTCCCGGTTGAATTCCTGCAGCAGGAAGTCCAAGCGGCGGCCAACCGGCTCGCGCTGCTTGAGCACACGGCGGATTTCCACGATATGGCTGCGCAGGCGGTCCAGCTCCTCGTCCACGTCGAGCTTCTGCAGCCACAGCACCAGTTCCTGCTCGGCACGGCCGGGATCGACCGGATGTGGCAGGTCGGCCAGCCGGGCGGACAGCTTGGCGCGCTGGCCCTCGCGGATCAGCGGAATCAGGGTGGTGACCTCGGCGGCGATGCGCTCCACGCCATCGACCCGCTCCTGGATCGCCGTGGCCAGCTTGTCGCCCTCACGTTCACGCGCGGCGACAAACCCATCCAGGCTCTCGTCGAGCAGCGCCAGCGCTTCGGCCTGCAGCGCGACGGCGTCGACCGCTTCGCCCTGCATCACGCCCGGCACCTGCAGCAGTTCGGTGAAGCTCACCTGCAGGCTGGGGAAGCCCGGCGCCAACCGGCTGGAAAGCTCGCCGAGCTGAGCCAGCAGTGCGTCGTTGACCACCAGTGCCCCGGTGACCTCCGGCGCGCGCAGGCGCATGACCAGATCGATCTTGCCGCGGCTGCAGCGGTTGGCGACACGTTCGCGCAACTGCGGCTCCAGCGCACGCAGTTCCTCGGGCAGGCGCACGCCCACCTCCAGGAACCGGTGGTTGACCGAGCGCAGCTCACAGGCCAGCGTGCCCCAGGGCGTGGCGCGCTCGCCGCCGGCATAGGCGGTCATGCTTCGAATCATGGGGGTTTCCGGTGCTCTCAAAGTGCAAATGGTACCCTAGCGCTTCCTTTGGAGCCTCCTCGCCTGCCGGTCCCCGGTCCGGGCGCGGTCCCGCATCCCTCGTCTTACCGGAAGCCACCCATGTCCGATCCCCGTCCCAGCGGCCGCCAGGCCGACCAGTTGCGCGAAGTGCGCATCGAGCGCGCCTTCACCCGCCATGCCGAAGGTTCGGTGCTGGTCAGCTTCGGTGAAACCCGCGTGCTGTGCACCGCCAGCGTGGAAAACCGCGTGCCGGGCTTCCTGCGTGGCAAGGGCGAAGGCTGGGTCACGGCCGAATACGGCATGCTGCCGCGCTCCACCCACACCCGCAATGACCGCGAAGCGGCACGGGGCAAGCAGGGCGGCCGCACCCTGGAAATCCAGCGCCTGATCGGCCGCACCCTGCGCGCCTGCGTGGACCGCGGCGCGCTGGGCGAACGCACCATCACCCTGGACTGCGACGTGCTGCAGGCCGATGGCGGCACCCGCACCGCCGCCATCACCGGCGCCTACGTGGCACTGGTGGATGCGGTGAACTTCCTGCTCAAGCGCGGCGACATCAAGCGCAACCCGATCTTCGGTGCCGTCGCCGCGGTGTCGGTCGGCATCTATCGCGGCACCCCGGTGCTGGACCTGGATTACGCCGAAGACAGCGACTGCGACACCGACATGAACGTGGTGATGAACGACGGCGGCGGCTTCATCGAACTGCAGGGCACCGCCGAAGGCCACGCGTTCCGCCGCGAGGAGCTGGACGCGCTGCTGGCCCTGGCCGAAAAGGGCATCACCGACCTGGTCGCGGCCCAGCAGGCCGCGCTGGCGCAGCCGTGAACCGGCGCCTCGCCCTGGCCACCCTGGTGGTGGCCGATTACGACGAGGCGATCGCCTGGTTTACCGGCGCGCTCGGTTTCAGCCTGATCGAGGACATCGACCAGGGCAACAAGCGCTGGGTGGTGGTCGGCCCGACCGACGGCAGCGCGGCGGCGCTGCTGCTGGCCCGCGCCAGCAACGAGGAACAGCGCAGCCGGATCGGCAACCAGACCGGCGGCCGGGTCGGCTTCTTCCTCAACACCGACGATTTCCACCGCGACCATGCCGCGATGACCGCACGCGGCGTGGAATTCCTTGAAACCCCGCGCGAAGAGCCCTACGCCACCGTCGCCGTGTTCCGCGACCTGTACGGCAATACGTGGGACCTGCTGGAGCCCAAGCAATGAAACTGGTACTGGCCAGCGGCAACGCCGGCAAGCTGAAGGAACTGCAGGCCATGCTGGCTGGCTTGCCGCTGCAGATCGTGGCGCAGGCCGAGCTGGGCGTGAGCGATGTACCCGAAACCGGCCTGACCTTCGTCGAGAACGCACTGATCAAGGCGCGGCATGCCTGCGCCAGCACCGGCCTGCCGGCGCTGGCCGACGACTCGGGGCTGATCGTGGATGCGCTCGACGGCGCGCCCGGTCTGTACAGCGCGCGCTATGCAGGCAGCCCGACGGATGACGCAGCCAACAACGCCAAGCTGCTCGAGGCGATGCGCGATGTGCCGGCCGAGCGCCGCACCGCGCGCTTCTACGCGGTGATCGTGCTGCTGCGCCATGCCAACGATCCGCAGCCACTGATCTGCGAAGGCAGCTGGGAAGGCGAGATCCTTGACGAACTGCGCGGCAGCCATGGCTTCGGCTACAACCCGTTGTTCCTGGACACGGTGCTGGGCCAGACCGCTGCGGAAATGGCGCCGGACGTGAAAAATGCGATGAGCCACCGCGGCAAGGCGCTGCAGGTGTTGAAGCAGAAGTTGTCGGCGTTGACCTGATTGGAATGTTGATGTTTTCCCGAGGGCCGGCCAACGGCCGGCGCTACCGATGAGCACGATGCCAGAACACCATTGCCACCCCGGCGAGAGCTGCGACCACGACCACGCCGTGTCGCTGGTGCCGCCGCCGCTTTCGCTGTACGTGCACCTGCCGTGGTGCGTTCGCAAGTGCCCGTACTGCGATTTCAATTCGCACCAGGCCAAGGGCGACCTGCCGTTCGACGCCTACATCGACGCGCTGATCCGCGACCTGGACCAGGACCTGCCGCTGGTCTGGGGCCGGGTGATCAACAGCGTGTTCTTCGGCGGCGGCACACCCAGCCTGTTCCCGCCCGAGGCGATCGACCGCTTCCTGCAGGCAGCGTCGGCACGGCTGCGCTTCGCACCGAACCTGGAAGTGACCCTGGAAACCAATCCGGGCACGGCCGAGCATGGCCGCTTCGACCGCTACCGCGCGTCCGGGGTGAACCGGATCAGCTTCGGCATCCAGACCTTCAACGATGAAGCGCTGCAGCGGCTGGGCCGCATCCACGACAGCGGCGAAGCCGAACGCGCGGTGAAGCTGGCCCAGGATGCCGGCTACGACAATTTCAACATCGACCTGATGTACGCGCTGCCGCAGCAGACCCTGGCCCAGGCCGAGCACGACCTGGAACGCGCGTTCGCGCTGCAGCCTACCCACTTGTCGCACTACCAGCTCACGCTGGAGCCGAACACGGTGTTCTTCGCCCGCCCGCCGCAGGGCATCCCCGATGACGATTCGGCGTGGGACATGCAGGAGCATTGCCAGCGGCTGCTGGCCGACGCCGGCTACGCGCAGTATGAAGTGAGCGCCTATGCGCGGCCCGGCCGGCAAAGCCAGCACAATCTGAACTACTGGCGGTTCGGGGATTACCTGGGCATTGGCGCCGGCGCCCACGGCAAGATCAGCTCCGGTGCCGGACAGCAGGTGCTGCGCCGCTGGAAGCACAAGCACCCGCAGACGTTCATGGACACGGCCGGCACGGCCGCTTCGATCGGCGGCGACGAGGTGATTGGTGCCGACCGCCTGCCCTTCGAGTACATGCTCAACCTGCTGCGCCTGCATGAAGGCTTCCGGTTCAAGGACTTCGAGTCGCGCACCGGGCTTGACCGGGCGCGGATCGCCGCGCCGCTGCAGACCGCCCTCGCCAATGGCTGGATGACGGTGCAGGGCGACCATGTCCAGCCGACCGAGCTGGGCCGGCGGTTCACCAATGACGTGGTGGCGTTGTTCCTGTCGTGATGGATGCCGGGCAGAGCCCGCTATCTGCCGTGCAGAGCCCGGTATTACCTGCCGGGCAGAGCCCGGCACTACCGGGATTTCGGTGAAAACGTTAGATTCTGTGCTCTCAGGGGAGCCGGAACCTACAACGGATGTCTGCGTCCGCACCTTCATCGCCACCCGATCTGACCCGGTTCGCCAGCGTCAATGCACCGCCGCGCGTGCGTCGCCTGTTGGCCGCGCTGCATGCGCTGGCCGTGCAGACCTTGAGCACCCCGCTCAAGCAGACCATCGTGGAGCTCGAGCGCGAACTGTTCCGCGACGCCGAGCGCGCGCGCAACAGCCAGATCCAGGCCGATATCTACGCGCAGTCCCGGCGCCTGCACGAGGTCAACGCGCAGTTCGCGCCATGCTTCCTGGATGCGCTGGCGACGGCCCTGGCCAATGTGCCCGAACCGCGGGTGCGGCACGTGCCCGCCCCGAGCACGCCGGTGTCGGCCACCACGCTGACCCTGGTCACCGACACCGATATCGACCGCGACATCGTGCTCGCCGACGTCACCCGGCGCGAGGCACAGCGCTCGGCCAGTGCGCTGCAGCTGCTCGGGCAGCGCTTCGGGGTGCTCGCCGCCGGTCCTGCGTTCGACGTGGAGGACCTGCCGTTTGGTCCCTACGTGCTGTGCCGGATCACCCGGGAGCTGGGTGAAGCATTCGCGCTGGGCCTGGAAACCCAGCTGGCGCTGTACCGCGTGTTCGACCGCCAGCTGCTTGAGCGCCTGGGCGAGCTGCTGGAACGCGCCAACATCCTGCTCACCCACGAGGGCGTGCTGCCCGGGCTGGTCTATACCCCGTACCTGGCACGCTCGGCCACCACGCGGCGGATCGTGACCGGGCCCGGGCGCGGCCCTGGCACCGCGCCCACGCCCGCGCGCGACGCCGGCGGCGCGGGCGGGCGTCCGCTCACCGGCTGGAGCGGTTCGGCCAGCAGCGGCAGCTGGGCAGCCATGACCAGCGAGGCGATCGGCCCGATGGCACCGACCGCTGCGATGGCTGGGCAACCGTCGTCCGCCGCTGCAGCGCCTGCGGACAGTGCGCCGGCCGACATGAATGCCCCGGCGCTGTCGGCCCTGCACCATCTGCTGGATGCCGCCCGCCACACCCAGGGTCCCGCGGGGCTCGGCCACGGCATCCCGGTCGCGTCGGGTCAACCCGGTACCCCGCCAGGCCCTGACGCCGGTGAACACCCGGAACCGGTGGCGATCTCCAGCGGCAACCTGCACGCCACCCTGGCCAAGCTGCAGGCGCAGTCGGCCGGCGTGCGCCGCAGCATGGCCGACCTGCACAACGCGCTGCTGGCGCAGATGCGCGCAGACCACGGGCCGCAGGCTTCGCTGACCGTCAAGGACACCGACACCTTCGACCTGCTGGACATGCTGTACGGGCAGATCCACCGCGAGGTCCGCCCCGATGCGGCCGCCGTGGACCTGCTCACCCGCCTGCAGGTGCCGGTGGCACGGGCGGCGCTGTCCGACCCGGCCTTCTTCGTGCGCGACCAGCACCCGGCCCGCGAGCTGCTCAATGCCGTCGCCGAAGCGGGTGCCAACTGGCTGGGCGAAGAGGATGTCGACCCGCAACTGGTGCAGAAGCTGGACCGTGCCGTCGACAAGGTGGTCACCGACTACGAAGGCGATGCAGCCGTCTTCGAGGTGGCCAACGACGAGATCCAGCAGCACTTCCGCGCGCTGGCGCACAAGGCCGAGCTGGCCGAGCGCCGCCATGTGGAAGCCGCACGCGGCAAGGAGCGGCTGGAGTCGGCCAAACAGCAGGCCGGCGCCAGCATCGACCACCTGTGCGCGCAGGCTGCCCCGCCGCGGTTCGTGCAGTCGCTGCTCAAGCAGGCCTGGGCGGACGTGCTGACCCTGACCCTGCTGCGCAGCGGTGAAGACTCCGACCAGTGGAAGGCGCGCGAACAGGAGACCGCGCGCATCGCCGAGGTCACCTGCAAGCCGCCCGGAAGCGCCGACAGCGATGCCCCGCTCGGCCAGCAGGTCGAAGCGGCACTGCTGCAGGTCGGCTACCACCAGGACGAAGCGGCGGCGATCGCGCGGCGCCTGTCCACCCCGGGCGGCGAAGACGACAGCAGTTCGCGCACCGAACTGACCGCACGCATCCGCGCGCGCACCCGGCTGGGCGAGCAGGCAGAAGGCGCCGAGGCACGCCGCGAGGCGCCGCTGGCGCGCAGCCCTGCCGAGGAAGACTGGTACCGGCAGCTGCGCACGCTGCCCTTCGGCACCTGGTTCGAATTCACCACCAACCAGCAGGGTGACCTGCGCCGCCAGCGGCTGTCCTGGTACAGCCTGATCACCGACAACGCGCTGTTCGTCAATCCGCGCGGACAGAAGGTGGCCGAGCATTCGCTGGACGGCCTGTCCCGGCTGATGGCGCATGGCCAGGCGCGCCTGGTCAGCGAGGGCAAGAGCCGCCTGATCGATCGCGCCTGGCAGGCCACCCTGCGCACCCTGCGCTCGCTGGCCGGCACCCCGGACACTGCGGAGACCGCGAATGAATGACGACACCCGCCGCGCGCCCCGCCGCGAAGTGGCCGACCAGGTGCCGGTCACCGACGTGATGGCCGAGGCCGTGATCGGCCGGCTGGGCAATGTGTCGGAAACCGGCATGCTGATGATCTGCTCGGTACCGATGACGCCGGAAGCGCTCTACCAGTTCCGCTTTGCCATCCAGGGCACCCACGGCCAACCGGTGCAGGTGGATGTGGGCGCGCACCTGCTGTGGAACGAACAGAGCAGCGCCCCGGGCCAGTCCTGGGCGGGTTTCCGCTTCCTTACCCTGAGCCGCGAGCACCGCGAACAGCTGCGTGCCTGGATCGCAGAGGAATCTTCGGCGGTGTGAGTGCCGGTTCCGGCACAGCGCACGCGGGCCGATTCCGGCAGAATCAGGGGCTGCATTCTGCCCTGCCCTGTGAGCCTCCGCGATGAACCAGCCTGACCTCGGCGCCCTGTATTCCCATCATGTGCGCGTGCTGTGCCAGCGCGCCGACGAGGCGCTGGCGCGCGGCGGCTTCGATCACCTGGTGATTCCCAGCGGCACGCTGCACTACCAGGCCTTCGACGACCGCGACTACCCCTATGCGGTGAACCCCAACTTCAAGGCGTGGCTGCCACTGACCAAGGTGCCCAACAGCTGGCTGGTCTACACCCCGGGCCAGCGCCCGAAGGTGATCTTCCACCAGCCGTTCGACTACTGGCACGTGGTGCCCGATGCGCCCAACGGCTGGTGGGTGGAACATTTCGACGTCGAGATCATCCGTACCCCGGACCAGGCGCTGGCGCTGCTGCCGGCCAACACCGCACGCTGCGCGATCCTGGGCGAGCCGCAGAGCGCGCTGGGCGCGTTCACCCCGAACAACCCCGAGCCGGTCATCCATTACCTGGACTGGCACCGCGCCTGCAAGACCCCGTATGAAATCGCGCTGATGCGCCAGGCCCAGCAGCTGGGCGTGCGCGGCCACCGCGCCGCCGAGGCGGCGTTCCGCGCCGGTGCCAGCGAGTTCGAGATCCACATGGCCTACTGCCGCGCGGTCGGCCAGGATGCCAACGAGCTTCCCTACGGCAACATCATTGGCCTGAACGAACACGCCGCCGTACTGCATTACACCGATCTGGGCCGCAGCGCGCCGCAGCCGCTGCGCAGCTTCCTGATCGACGCCGGCGCCAGCGCCTTCGGCTATGCCAGCGACATCACCCGCACCTACGCGGCCGCCGGCCACGACGAGTTCCAGGCGATGATCGATGCGGTCGACGCAGCCCAGCAGAAGATGGGCGCCGGGGTACGCGCGGGCGGGGACTACAAGCAGCTGCACATCGATGCGCACCTGTCGCTGATGGGCATCCTGAAGGACTTCGGCGTGCTGAAGGTTTCGCCGGAAGCCGCGCTGGCCACGGGCGTGAGCGCCGCCTTCTTCCCGCACGGCCTGGGTCACCTGATCGGCCTGCAGGTCCACGACGTGGCCGGCTTCGCCGCCAGCGATCGTGGCGGCCGGGTCGAGCGCCCGCAGGGCCACCCGTACCTGCGCCTGACCCGTGTGCTGGAGCCGGGCATGGTGGTCACCATTGAGCCCGGCGTGTACTTCATCGACATGCTGCTGGACGAAGTGAAGCAGCGCGGCCAGGGCGACAGCATCGACTGGGCTCGCGTGGATTTCTTCCGTCCTTACGGCGGTATCCGCATTGAAGACGAAGTGCTTTGCACCGAGGGCGATGCGGACAACCTGACCCGGCCGGAATTCGCCAAGGCGTTACGTTGATCGACGCCTTCCCATGCAGCCGGGCTTTGCCCGGCAGCTTCATGCATTTGGGCGAACAGCCGATGCGCATCGCATGGCCTGAGCTGGGCCGGCGGGTGCGGGTTTGCGGGACACGCCGTGAACCCATCCATGGGGGCTTGTAGAAAACATCCATGTTTTCTACAGTCCCGCAAACCCGCCCCCGCCGACCCTCGACGGTGTGCTGGTGGCCACGGAAGATCAACGGCGGTGTCGATCATTTTCATGCGTTACCGGGTGCGGTGGCGTTTCGTGCCGTCGTTAGGGAACCGACGCTACCGGCAGGACCATTCGGCGTATCCGCCGCGTAACCGGCCCCAGCCCCAAGCTGCTCTTCGTTTCCGCACGCGACCATCTGTCGGGGGAGGCCGGCGGGCAGCCCCTGTAGGGACTGTCAAAAACATGGGTCCGGCGCATGCGCCGGACGGGTTGGGCAGGACGCCCAACCCCGGCCTTGCCGTGTACGCAGGATTGCGTACACGCGCAAGTTTTTGCCAAGCCTACAGGGACGTACTTGCGGCGTGTCCCGTAAGGGGCTGCCCGTCGGCCTCCCCATCACGTCGCAACTGAAACGCAGCTCTTCGCGCAACGCTTGAATCAGCGCGCAGCGCCCATCTCCGCTTCAATCTCATCAGCACTTCGCGCCAATGCAGCCGTCAGCACGTGATGCCCGCTGTCGGTGATCACCACGTCATCCTCGGTACGAATACCGATCCCGCGCCAGCGCGCTTCCACGCTGTGATCGTCGGCACTGATGTACAGGCCCGGCTCGATGGTGAACACCATGCCCGGCTCCAGCAATCGTGAGTCACCGGCCAGGCGGTAATCGCCCACATCGTGCACGTCCAGCCCCAGCCAATGCCCGGTCTTGTGCCGGTAGAAACGCTGGTAATGGGCGTCGGCGATGTTCTCTTCCAGCGTGCCGGTGAGCAGGCCCAACCGCAGCAACCCCTCGGTGAGCGTCTGTACCGCTGCCAGGTGGCCTGCCTCGTACGGCACGCCCGGCTTCGCCTGCGCCAGCGCCGCCGCCTGCGCCGCACCGACCAGATCGTGCAGCGCGCGCTGCTCCGCAGTGAAACGACCATTCACCGGGAACGTACGCGTGATGTCACTGGCGTAACCGCGGTACTCGGCACCCGCATCGATCAGCACCAGCTCGCCGTCGCGGCTGCGCGCGTTGTTGGCGCGGTAATGCAGGATGCAACCATTGGCGCCGGTACCGACGATGCTGCCGTAGGCCGCCCACGCATCATGGGCGCGGAACTCACGTTCCAGGTCCGCCTGCAGTTCGTACTCATGGATGCCCGGCCGCGCCGCACGCATCGCCGCCCGGTGCGCCTGCACCGTGATGTCCGCCGCGCGCTGCATCAGCGCGATTTCCGCACTGGACTTGAACAACCGCTGCTCGTGCAGCAGGTGACCCAGTTCAAGGAACTCGTGCGGCGGCTGCGCACCATGCCTCACCTGCGAACGTACCCGGTTCACCCAGCCGATCAGCTTCAGGTCGAACTCGGCATCGCGGCCGAAGTGGTAGTACACCCGCGAACGCCCTTCCAGCAGCCCCGGCAGGATGTCGTCCAGATCGTCGATCGGGTACGCATCATCCATGCCGTACTGCGCCACTGCCCCCTCTTGGCCGGCGCGCGCGCCGTCCCAGGCTTCGCGGTCGGCATCGCGTTCGCGGCAGAACAGGATCACCTCGCCGTGGCGGCGGCCAGGAATCAGCACCAGCACCGCGTCCGGCTCCGGGAACCCGCTCAGGTACCAGAAGTCCGAATCCTGCCGGAACGGATAATGCGTATCCAGGCTGCGCACCCGCTCGGACGCGGCCGGCAGCACCAGGATGGCGTCGTCGCCGGCCATTTCCATCAACTGCTGCCGGCGCTCCGCATACTCGGCCGCGGAAATGCCGGTCAAGGCGCGGATATCCATCTCAGTTCAGGCGTTGCCGATGGCGCACGGCCATCACGCAGTCGCCGTGCAGGATCAGCACCGCCACGCGGATGAATTCTTCGATTTCGGCCAGCGCGTCTTCATCATCGTCGTTGCCGCTCTCGAAATCCCCGCTCGAGGCCTGGGCAAGCTTGGCCAGGTCGTTGAGGGCTTCATCGCCCTCTTCGGACAACGCCGGGCGCTGCTGGCCCGCACCTAGACCGAAACCGCCCAGGAACGCCCGCGCCCAGGTGAACAGGGCATCGGCCTGCGCAGCGGTGTCGCCGACATCGGTCAGCAGCAGTTCGAAGGCGAAATCGCGGTCTTCCAGCTGCAACACGCTGGCCCCCAGCAGCTGGTCCAGCGCATCCCCCTCCACCGGAGTGGGCAGGTTGTCGTCGGCCAGTACCCTGGCCGGCCATTCACGCACCGGCGCGCCGCCAGCCGACAGCCAGCCGCACAGGCCGCCGTGGAGCTCGGCAGCGGTGGCACCCAGGCCTGCGGCCTGGCTGGCCTGGTTTACGTCGTTGACACTCGGAAGTTCGGTCATCTTGGGGCTCGATCAGGGGTGGCACCGGAGCGACCGGCCACCACGGGTTGGCAGCGTGACAGTGTAGCAATCCAGTGGCGGCAGCCGGATGGCAGCGCCGCCGCCGCACGCCCTGCGACAGCGCCCCGTCATTATTCGCTTGACCACCTCTACTGCCCTTGCCTATGGTGCGAAACATGGAACCCGCCGACGCCATCGCCCAATTGCAGGCCTTTGCCGCCCGGGTGGAGGCGTTGCTGGAACGCAACCAGCGGCTGGCCGAGGAAAACCGCAGCCTGCGCCACCAGCAGGAACAGCTGGTCAACGAGCGCTCGCAGCTGCTGGCCAAGAACGAGCAGGCCCGCTCGCGGGTGGAAGCGATGATCACCCGGCTCAAATCGCTGGAGCAGCACACATGAGCCAGACCGAACCGGTCAGTGTCCGCATCCTGGATCGCGACTACACCGTGGGCGTGGGCGCCGAAGAGCGCGAAAGCCTCACCGCCGCCGCGCGCCTGCTGGATGCCAAGATGCGCGAAATCCGTGGCAGCAACCGCATGGCCGCCGTGGACCGGGTGGCGGTGCTGGCCGCGCTGAACCTGGCGCACGAACTGCAGCAGCTGCGCGACGACCACGCCCGCCAGGCGGTGGCCCTGCAGCAGACGCTGGCCGATCTGAACAGGCGGTTGGACAGGGCGATCGACGGCTGAGGGCTTCGGCGGCCGTAATCGGGCCGACGAACGGGGTGTCCGATCCAGTGCGGTTGGCTATAATGGCCATGCGTTCTCTGCTGTGAACGACGGCGTGTGCAAACATTCGCCTTGTCCCTTAATTACGACCACGGGTGCGCGACGTCGCCGGGAGTGCAGGTCCGCCTTGTAGCGGGAAGCCCAATGGAGGCCCAGCGTACCCACTTGAACCCCGGGTTCAAGGTCGTTTCGCACGCATCGTCACCGCGGAGAATGCAGTATTCCTGCAAGAGCGACGTTCCACTGGAACGTCGCTCTTGTTTTATCCGGCCCCAACGGACCCAGGCATGACCGACCCGCGCTCCGCACTGCGCCAGCAGCTGCGCCAACGCCGCCGAGACATTCCCGCCGCGCAGCGCCTGGCCGCCGCCGAACAACTTGCCGATGCCCTGCTTGCGCTGCCCTTCGCGCCGACGCACGGACACGTTGCCGGGTACTGGGCGCTGGACGGCGAGATCGCGCTGCACCGTTGGCAGATGCGCCTGGCCGATAGCGTCAGCTACTGCCTGCCCGTGCTGGCCGGCGACACGCTGCGCTTCGCGCCGTGGCGCCCGGGCCAGCCGTTGACCGCCAACCGCTTCGGCATTCCCGAGCCCGACATCGCCGTGGACGAGACGCTTGCCCCGGAACAGATGGCGTTGGTGGTCGCGCCGCTGGTGGGCTTCGACGCGCAATGCCGGCGGCTGGGCATGGGGGGCGGCTGGTATGATCGCAGCTTCGCATTCCGCAACCAGCGCCCGGCCCCGCCGTGGTTGGTGGGCGTCGGTTTTTCGGTGCAGCAGGTTGATGAGCTGCCCATGCAGCCGTGGGACGTCGGCGTGGACGCGATCTGCACCGACGTTGCCACGATTACCCCTGTACCGACCCACGGTCGGCACCTACCCGAATAGAACGACGCATGACCGCACGCAAGCGCTACTGGCTGATGAAGTCCGAACCGGACGCCTTTTCCATCGATGACCTCAAGCGCGTGGGCCAGGAGCCCTGGAACGGCGTGCGCAACTACCAGGCGCGCAACTTCATGCGCGATGGCATGAAGGTGGGCGACGGCATCCTGTTCTACCACTCCAACACCAAGGTGCCTGGCATCGTCGGCGTGGCCACGGTCGCTACCGAGGCGTATCCGGACGAAACCCAGTTCGATCCCAAATCCGACTACTACGATCCCAAGGCCACCCGCGAAACGCCACGCTGGCTGCTGGTGGACGTGGCCTTCGAGCGCAAGCTGCACGACACCATTTCGCTGGACGAGATCAAGCTGCACGCCGACGCACTGGGCGAGGGGTTTGCCCTGACCGCGCGTGGCAACCGGCTGTCGATCCTGCCGGTGACCGCCGCGCAGTGGAAGCTGCTGCTGTCGCTCGAAAAACACTGACCTTTTCCTTCACGAGTTTCCCGCCATGTCCGAAGCCAAACGCCTTGCCGCAGAGAAAGCCCTGGAATACGTCGAAGACGGCATGATCGTCGGGGTCGGCACCGGCTCCACCGTTGCTTACTTCATCGACGGCCTGGCCCGCATCCAGCACCGCATCAAGGGCACCGTATCCAGTTCGGAGCAGAGCACCGCACGGCTGAAACAGCACGGCATCGAGGTGCTGGAATTGAACCACACCGGCGGCCTGTCGCTGTACGTGGACGGCGCCGACGAATGCGATGGCAACAAGTGCCTGATCAAGGGCGGCGGAGCCGCGCTGACCCGCGAGAAGATCATCGCCGAGGCCAGCGAGCGCTTCGTGTGCATCATCGACCCGAGCAAGCAGGTGCCCGTGCTGGGCCGGTTCCCGTTGCCGGTGGAAGTCATTCCGATGGCACGCAGCCTGATCGCCCGCCGCATCATGGACATGACCGGCGGCCAGCCGGCCTGGCGCGAAGGCGTGGTGACCGACAACGGCAACCAGATCCTGGACATCCACCACCTGCAGATCACCGACCCGGTCGCCCTTGAGCGCGAGCTCAACCAGCTGCCCGGCGTGGTCGCGGTGGGCCTGTTCGCGCGCCGCCCGGCCGATGTGGTGATTGTTGGCGGTGAACCGCCGATGGTGTTCTGATATCCCCCGCCGGCACGCCCGTGCCGGCTCCCTTGCGAGAACCGCCCATGCCCTTCATGCGTCTGCTGCTGCCGCTGCTGTTGCTGCTCACCCTGTCCGGCTGCGCCAGCGCCGGTGCCAGCCACTGGGTGGAACTGGGTGGCGCGCGCTACCAGGTCGAACTGGCCACCAATGATGAAACCCGCGCCCGCGGCCTGATGTTCCGCGACGAGATGGCGCCCGACCACGGCATGCTGTTCCTGCACGACCGCCAGGAACTGCAGGCGTACTGGATGAAGAACACCAAGATCGCGCTGGATATCCTGTACTTCGACGAGCAGCGCCGCCTGGTCACCCAGCAACGCGACGTGCCGCCGTGCTCGGCCGGCGATCGTTGCCCGCCCTACCCCAGCAGCGGCCCGGCCCGTTACGTGCTGGAGCTCAATGCCGGCCAGGCCGAGAAGCTGGGCCTGCAGGATGGCGCGGTGCTGACCTTCGGCCCGGGTATCGCCGACGCGCCCTGAACCCCGCTGGCGGGCATGCCCCGCCAGCCCCGGATGTTTTCACGCCATCCCGCTTGAATCGGGCCGCGTTTGTCGCCAGTCTGTGTCCATGCAGGCGCGAATCACATTGCCGGCGTGGGACTCCCTGGCCGAACTGGACGACGAGGCACTGCCGCTGTTGCCCACGGCCCTGCTCATTGCCCGCGACGAGTACCCGAACCTGGACCCGCAGGTCTACGACGCGCTGGTGCAGAGCCACGCCGACCACCTGCGCACCGAAGTGGATACGATCGAGCACTGGCCGCTCAAGATGGCCGCCGTCAATCGCCACCTGTTCGATGAACTCGGCTATGGCGGCGACCACGGCGAGTATTACGACCCGCGCAACAGCTACCTCAACCAGGTATTCGAGCGCCGCCTGGGCAACCCGATCTCACTGGCCATGGTGCAGATGGAAGTGGCGCGGCGGCTGGGCATTCCGCTGGACGGCGTGTCCTTCCCCGGCCATTTCCTGGTACGGCTGCCGGTGGATGATGGAATGCTGGTGATGGACCCCTTCAACGGCGGGCGGCCGCTGGACGTGGAGGAGCTGCGTGAACGCGCGCGCTCGCACCTGGGCGGCGAAGTACCCGACGACAACGTGCTGGCGCAGATCCTGGATGCCGCACCGGCCCGCGCGATCCTGATGCGAATGCTGCGCAACCTGCATGGCGTGTACGTGGAGCGCAGCGAGTGGGACCGGGCCGCGCGCAGTGCCGACCGCCTGCTCAAGCTGGCCCCCGAACAGGACGATGCGCTGCGCGACCGCGGACTGGCCTACCTGCAGCTGGATTACCAGGCCGGCGCGCGCCAGGACCTGGCGCTGTACCTGCAGCGCAACGGCCAGGCCAACGATGCCCAGTGGGTGCGCGAGAAGCTGGTGGAAATGGGCGGCCGCGTACCGAGGTTGCATTGAAAGCAAGCCGGGCAGAGCCCGGCTCTACGAGCATGCATCACCGAACCGGACGTAGTGCCGGGCTCTGCCCGGCCGTACAACCATGCATCACCGAACCGGACGTAGCGCCGGGCTCTGCCCGGCCGTACAACCATGCATCACCGAACCGGACGTAGCGCCGGGCTCTGCCCGGCCGTACAACCATGCATCGCCGAACCGGACGTAGGCCGGGCTCTGCCCGGCCGTACAAGCATGCATCGCCGAACCGGACGTAGCGCCGGGCTCTGCCCGGCTGCCTGCAATCAATCGACCTCGACCATTTCGAAATCGTCCTTGGTCACGCCACAATCCGGGCAGGTCCAGGTATCGGGCACGTCTTCCCAGGCGGTGCCCGGGGCGATGCCCTCTTCAGGCAGGCCCTCGGCCTCCTTGTAGATGAAGCCGCAGACAACGCACATCCAGGTGCGGAAGGTGGTGGCGGTGGCGTCGGTCATCGGATAATCAGGCGTTGGGCAGTACGGTCATAGGCCATTGTCCCACTCCCGCCGCGCTACCGGTAGCCATCGATGACACCCCCCGCTTCCCCGGCCGCGCCTGTGCGCGGCGTGTACCTGATCACCCCCGACGACGCCGATACCGCCCGCCTGCTGGCCCGCGTGGCGCCGCTGCTGGCCGCCAGTCCGACCTGGCTGCAGTACCGCAACAAGACCGCCAGCGACGCGCTGCGCCGCGAACAGGCAATGGCACTGCAGGGCCTGTGCGCCGCCCATGGCGTACCCCTGATCATCAATGATGACGCTGCCCTGGCCAACGAGGTCGGCGCGGCCGGCGTGCACCTGGGCGGCACCGATGGCGATATCGGCGCCGCCCGCGCCCTGCTCGGCCCGGGCGCCATCATTGGCGCCTCCTGCTACGACCAGCTCGCCAACGCCGAACAGGCCGTTGCCACAGGGGCCAGTTACGTGGCCTTCGGCGCCTTCTTCCCGACCACCACCAAGGTCACCCGCAGCCGCGCCCAACCGGACCTGCTGCGGCAAAGCGCCGCACTCGGGGTGCCGCGGGTGGCGATCGGGGGGCTGACGCCGGACAATGTCGGCCCGATCATCGCCGCCGGCGCCGATCTGGTGGCCGTGGTCAGCAGCGTATTCGCCGCCGCCGACCCGGTGGCCACCCTGCACGCCTATCTTGCTCGTTTCCAGGACCCTTCCGCATGAACCACGACCAGTCCCACGCCCTGTTCACCCGCGCCCAGGTACTGCTGCCGGGCGGCGTCAATTCGCCGGTGCGCGCGTTTAAGTCGGTGGGCGGCGAACCGTTCTTCGTCGAGCGCGCCGACGGCCCGTACCTGTACGACGTCGACGGCAACCGCTACATCGACTACGTGGGCTCGTGGGGCCCGATGATCGTCGGCCACAACCACAGCGCCGTGCGCCAGGCGGTCAAGCACGCGATCAACAACGGCCTGTCGTTCGGCGCGCCGTGCGCGGCCGAAGTGACCATGGCCGAAACCCTGACCCGGCTGGTGCCCTCGTGCGAGATGGTGCGCATGGTCAACTCGGGCACCGAGGCCACGCTGTCGGCGATCCGGCTGGCGCGCGGCGCCACCGGGCGCAACCGCATCGTGAAGTTCGACGGCTGCTACCACGGCCACGGCGACTCGTTCCTGGTCAAGGCCGGCAGCGGCATGCTGACCCTGGGCGTGCCGACCTCGCCGGGCGTGCCGGCCGGCCTGAGCGAACTGACCCTGACCCTGCCCTACAACGATTTCGATGCCGCCACCGCGTTGTTCGCCGAACAGGGCGCGGACATCGCCGGCCTGATCATCGAACCGGTGGTGGGCAACGCCAACTGCATTCCGCCGCGCGAGGGTTACCTGCAGCACCTTCGCGACCTGTGCACGCAGCATGGCACCGTGCTGATCTTCGACGAAGTGATGACCGGCTTCCGCGTGGCCCTCGGTGGTGCGCAGGCGCACTATGGGATCACCCCGGACCTGACCACCTTTGGCAAGATCATCGGCGGCGGCATGCCGGTGGGCGCCTACGGCGGCCGCCGCGAGCTGATGTCGCAGATCGCCCCGGCCGGCCCGATCTACCAGGCCGGCACGCTGAGCGGCAATCCGGTGGCGATGGCGGCAGGCCTTGCCATGCTGGAACTGGTGCAGGAACCGGGCTTCCACGACCGGTTGTCGGCCGCCAGCGCGCGCCTGTGCGCCGGGTTGGAAGCGGCCGCGGCCGACGCCGGCGTCGCCGTCACCACCAACCAGGTCGGGGCGATGTTCGGGCTGTTCTTCACCGACCAGAAGGTGGAGACCTATGCCCAGGCAGTGGCCTGTGACACCGCCGCGTTCAACCGTTTCTTCCACGCAATGCTGGAGCGCGGCGTGTTCCTGGCGCCGTCGGCGTACGAGGCCGGGTTCCTGTCGAGTGCGCACGATGACAGCATCATCGACGCGACGATTGAAGCCGCGCGCGAAGCGTTCAAGGTGGTTGCGGCTGGGTGATGGGGCTTCGGTGGATGTAAACGCCGGTTGACGAATCGCCACCGGTGATGGATTGGCTTCGGACGTATCTGCCGCGCTGCGCGCGGTTCCGGCCAACGTTATGCCCGCCGTCCTTGGCTGGCACCCTTCGGGCCATCGCTGCGCGATGTTGAGAACGGCTCCTGCCGTTCTCTTCGGGGCTACGAATTTATACGTGGCGGTTGGGATCGGGATCAATCAACCGTGGGCCCATTGGGATCGGGATCAATCGACCGTGGGCCCGTCAGGCGCAATCGGTGACCCGCGCCTCGGTAGCGCCGGCCGTTGGCCGGCCCGCATGAACCCATCATCGCGCGGACGGACGTGGCGCTCAGCCGAATACCAGCTTGCCCCTCATCATCGCGAAATGCCCAGGGAACGAGCAGAAGAACGTGTAGTCGCCGCCCTTGCGCAGGGCGGCGGTGGAAAACGTCACGCTGGTGCTTTGTCCACCACCGATCACCACCGTATGCGCCAGCACGCGCGCATCCTTCTTCGGCAGGTAACTGTCAGCCAGCGTCATCCGCATCCCGGCCATCGCCACCGGCGGGTAATCGGCCGTCTTCGTCAGCACCCAGTTGTGCCCCATCGCCGTGGCCGCCAGCTTGCCGGTGTGGCGCAGGGTCAGCTTCACCTGGCTGCAATCGGCCGCGACGTTGATCTGCCTGGTGCTGAAGCTCATCTGGTCGGTGCTGTCCAGGCTGACCGCACACACGCGCGCCTGCGCGGCGGGCGCCAGGGCCAGGCCAGCCAGCATCACGGGGACAAACACTCTCACGGCACTCTCCATCCTTCAGTCACTGCAATTCTAGGCAGCCCGACCACGGACGAGGTGCGACGGGATGTCGCAGCGACGCTCGACAGTGCGGTAACGTCAGCTCTCGCTTCGCACACAAGGGGAACCATGCCGGTCGCTTTGGACTGCCTGCTGCTGGATTTCGATGGCGTACTGGTCAACTACGCAAGGCACCTGCGCGTACGCCATCTGGCCGACACCTGCGCGCGCACGCCCGCACAGGTGCACGCGGCATTGTTCGACAGCGGGCTGGAACGGCAGTTCGACCTGGGGCTGCACAGCGCCAGCTACCTGCAGCAGTTGGGCGATGCGCTCGGTGTGTCGATAAGCATTGCGCAGTGGCAGGACGCCCGCATTGCCGCCTCACCGCCGCAGACCGGCGTGATCGAGCGCGTGCAGCGCATCGCGCAGGTGATGCCGATCGCCATCCTCACCAACAACGGCGCGCTGATGGCGCAGACCATCCCGCGCATCCTGCCCAGCCTGGCGCCCATGCTGGAAGGGCGCATCCTGTGCAGCGGCGAACTGGGCGGCCGCAAACCCGACCCGGCCGTGTTCCTGCGGGCGGTGGAACGGCTCGACGCGCGCCCCACCCGCACCCTGTTCGTCGACGACCTGTTCGTCAACGTACGCGGCGCCCGCCAGGCGGGGCTGCTCGCCGACACCGCACGCGACAGCCGCAGTTTCGGCAAGCTCATCAAAAGGCACGGCCTGTGATGCGAACAGGGCGGACACCCTGAGCTGGCCGGAGGCAGAGCCCCCTTGAGTCAAGGGGGCGCGCCGACAGGCGCGGGGTTCTGGAGGCATGGCAAGGCGGGGGCCCACGGTTTGCGCAGCAAAGCGTGGGAGGAAACACGCGATCGCGTGTTTCCCCGCGCAGTCGTTCATCGCGACGCGATGAACGACTGGACAGCGGCCCGCAGCCGCTTCAAGCCTTCGGCAATCTCTTCATCGGTAATGTTCAACGCCGGCACGAACCGCAACACATCCGGCCCGGCCTGCAACGTCAGCAGCCCGTGCTCGGCCGCATGGTCGAGGATTCCCCCTGCCTGCCCGGCAAAATCCTTGGCCAGCACCGCGCCCAGCATCAGCCCGCGACCGCGTACCTGGCTGAACACCTTGAACTCGTCGTTGATGCTGCCCAGGCCATCGCGCAGCGCCTGCGACTGACGGCTCACATTGCGCGCGATCTCCGCCGACGACAGCTTGCGCAGCGCCACGCGCGCCACCGCCGCCGCCAGCGGGTTGCCGCCGAAGGTGGTGCCATGCGCACCGAACTGCATGGTTTCGGCCACCTTGGGTCCGGCCAGCATCGCACCGATCGGGAAACCGCCGCCCAGCGCCTTGGCCAAGGTCACGATGTCCGGCTTGATCTCATCCTGCCAGTGCGCGAACAGCGTACCGGTGCGGCCCATGCCGACCTGGATCTCATCGAGCACCATCAGCGCGTTGTGCTGGTCGCACAGCTCACGGACGCGCTTCATGAAGCCCGGCTTGGCCGGCATCACCCCGCCCTCGCCCTGGATCGGCTCGAGCATCACCGCGGCCACGTCACCGGCGGCCATCGCCGTTTCCAGCTGCACCTCGTCGTTGAAGTCGACGTAGCGGAAGCCACCGGGCAGCGGCTCGTAGCCCTCCTGGTACTTGGGCTGCGCGGTGGCGGTAACGGCCGCCAGCGTGCGGCCATGGAAGCTGCCACGGAAGGTCACGATCACCCGCTGGTGGGCGGGGCGGCCCTGCGAAGAGGCCCACTTGCGCACCAACTTGATCGCCACTTCATTGGCTTCGGCGCCGGAATTGCACAGGAACACCCGCTCGGCGAAGCGCGAGGCGGTCACCAGCTCTTCGGCCAGGCGCAGCGGCGGTTCGCTGTAGAACACGTTGCTGGTGTGCCACAGCTTGCCGGCCTGCTCGATCAGCGCCGCCTTCAGGTCCGGGTCGTTGTGGCCCAGGCCACACACGGCGATGCCGGCAGCCAGGTCGATGAACTCACGGCCCTGGGTGTCCCACACGCGGGCGCCCTGGCCACGCTCAAGCACCACCTGGCGCGGCCTGTACACCGGCAGGTAGTAATGCGACAGGGACAGAAGCGGGTCGGTGGCAGCAGCGGTCATGGCGGTCAAGGGTCCGAGGGGTCCGGGAAGGGGATTCATTCTCCCCCTCCACCGGCTGGGGCACAATGCGGCCCATGCACCCCCTGCGCGCGCCCCAGCTGAACCCCGCCACCGAGACCGGCTGGCGCCGGACCTGGTTCGACATCATTTACCGCCACGACACCCGGCGGTCGCGCAATTTCGACCTGCTGCTGGTCTACGCCATCATCGCCAGCGTGCTGGTGGTGATGTTCGACAGCGTGCAGCGCTTCCATATCGAACATGCCAGCTGGCTGTACGTGGTCGAATGGGCGTTCACGGTGCTGTTCACCGCCGAGTACCTGCTGCGCCTGGTGGTGGTGAAGCGGCCGCTGCGCTATGCCTTCAGCATCTGGGGCATCATCGACCTGGCCTCGATCCTGCCGACCTATCTGTCGCTGTTCATTCCCGGCGCGCAGAGCCTGCTGGTGGTGCGCGCGCTGCGCATCCTGCGCGTGTTCCGCATCCTCAAGCTGACCCGCTACATCGAAGAAAGCGGCGTGCTGATGGAATCGCTGTGGCGCAGCCGGCGCAAGATCCTGCTGTTCCTGTTCACGGTGATCACCATTACCATCATCGCCGGCACGATGATGTACGTGATCGAAGGGCCCAACCATGGGTTCACCAGCATCCCCAGTGCGATGTACTGGGCGGTGGTCACGATGGCCACGGTGGGCTTTGGCGACATCGTGCCGCAGACCGTGCTCGGCCGCTTCGTCACCTCGGTGCTGATCCTGATCGGCTACAGCATCATCGCCGTGCCCACCGGCATCTATACCGCCGAACTGGCCAATACCATGCGTGATGCGGAACGCGCCGCGAAACGCGACGCACGCGGCTGCCCGCAGTGCGGGCTGGAAGGACATGAGGCGGATGCGAAGCATTGCCGGGCGTGTGGGGCGGGGTTGCCGGAAGCGTTCAATCATTGAACGGCCCCGCGCGAAACGGACAAACGCGGGGTTTGGGTGCGTAGATCCACGCCCTGCGTGGATGCTCTTCGTTCCGTGGTCATGAACGCCTGACGATCTTCTTCGGATCGTCTAAACGTCGGTCGCCAATCGGGGGCCCACGTCATATGGCTTCGGAGGCTTGTGCCGCGCTGCGCGCGGTGTCCACGCAGGGCGTGGACCTACGAATTGTTACGTGCGCAGGACGACGGCGTAATCAAAAGCGTTTCCATGCATGTGTGTACGTATGCGTTTGCCGGATCAACCCAGGAACAGATCCGGCAACAACGGGCGCGTCGGATCCACCGCATACCCGGACAGATCCGTGATTCCGGCCTGTGCCAGCACCTCATCGTCCAGCAGGAACTGTCCGCTGAAACCCGCCGCCTCGCGCGTCAGTACCTCGTGCGCGGCGTCGGCCAGTATCTCCGGGGTGCGGCAGCCACTGACATCCATGCCCGGAATCATGTTGATTGCGTCAGTGGCGATCACGGTGCGCGGCCACAGTGCGTTCACCGCCACGCCCTGCGGGCCGAATTCGGCGGCCAGGCCCAGGGTGACGAAGCTCATGCCCATCTTGGCCAGCGTGTAACCGGTGTGCGGGCCCCACCACTTCGGGTCCAGGCTCGGTGGCGGCGCCAGGGTCAGGATGTGCGGATTTGGCGCCTGCAGCAGGTGCGGCAGGCAGGCCTGCGCGCACAGGAAGCTGCCGCGTGAATTGACCTGCTGCATCAGGTCGAAGCGCTTCATCGGCGTGTCCAGCGTGCCACGCAACCAGATCGCACTGGCGTTGTTGACCAGGATGTCGATGCCACCGAAGGTGTCCACGGTGGCGGCCACCGCCGCATTCACCTGGTCTTCTTCGCGGATGTCGCACTTCAGCGCCAGGCCTTGGCCACCGGCGGCGGTAACCGCCTCGGCCGCGCTGTGAATGGTGCCGGGCAGCTTCGGATTGGGCACAGCCGACTTCGCCGCGATCGCCACGTTGGCGCCGTCGCGCGCCGCACGCAGCGCGATGGCCAGGCCGATGCCGCGCGAGGCGCCGGTGATGAATAAGGTCTTCCCTTGCAGACTGGCCACGTCCATTGCTCCCGCGAATTCATGATGCGCCAGTATGCCGCGCCCACGCGCAATTAACCGCCTCTTTACGATAGTGATGTCCCGGTTACTGCTGCGAGGTATTCATCATGCGCCGTTCCCGCTGTTTACTCACCGCCATGGGTGTGCTGCTGTTCGCAACCGCCTGCCAACGCGGCGCTGACGAACCCAGCCCCGCCAATCCCGACACAGCCGCTGCGGGTGCTGCCGCTGCCAGCTCCACTGAACAGGCAACCGCAAACGTCACCCTGCGCTGGAGCAATGCGGTGGTCTGGAGCGGCGACCTCAACAGCTGCCGGCAGGGCGAGACTGCGGCTACCCGCGAGTGCCTGGTCAAGGCGATGCAGGCCGGGGGCGCGAGTGCCGATGCCGTGACCGCCGCCGAACAGCTGAGCAGCGCCGGCGAACTGGCCTATGTCACCGCGTGGCATGACCAGGATGGCGTCGGCGTGGCCACGGTGAATTACCCGTTCCGCGCCAACACCAACGAGGGCACCCGCCTGATTGATGCCAGTGGCAAGCGGATCGACGTGGACAACCTGCAGCTGGACGACACGTTGCGTGCCGATCCGGGCGTGCAGGCGCTGTTGACCACCGATCCGCAGGCGACCCCGTTCGCGCCCGCACAGGCGGCAGGCAGCGCCCCCTTGGACGGCGGCGGCGTTCGCCTGCTGTACCGCACACCGCTGCGCGAGTGCCATGCCTGTGTGGATGTGGGCACCGTGCAGATCGGGTATGACTTTGATGCCAAGCGCAATTTCATCGCGCAGCAGGCCGTTCCGTCAGCGCTCAAATGAGGAGCAGCCCCGCAGGGCGGGGATCTACGCCCCTCACGGCTTCGGCCCCTGCCCTTCGTTGTCTTCCCAATGCAGGATCTTCCGGGTAACGAACCGGTACACCGGCTTGCCGGTGCGGAACCACAGGTCGCGCACCCACGAGTGGCGCTTGAGCAATCGCTTCTCCACCGGGGTCAGCGACTCGCGGCAGTACATCCGCTTGTGCTTGAGCAGGTGGCGCAGGTCTTCGCGGGCCAGCAGGCGCATCCAGCGCGAGCGCGGGTTGCCGATCACCGCCAGCTGGAAGTCGATCAGCGCCGGGCTGCCGTCTTCGCGTACCAGCCAGTTGGCTTCCTTGGCCAGGTCGTTGTGGGCGATGCCGTGGCGGTGCACCCGCTGAAGCAGCCGGCGTGCCGCGCGGAAGTAGGCCACGTCTCCACGCGGCGGGCGCTGGTACATGGCGTCGCCGGCCATGAAGCTGCGGTCCAGCCAGCGCCCGTTCCAGGCCAGCAGCGCCGGGGTGTCGGGCATGCCATCCAGGTGCGCCAGCGCGCGCGCTTCGCGCCGGGCCAGCCACCAGGCCGGCAGCCGCAGCCACCATGGGGTGGCAAGCAGGTCACGACGGACAAAGCGCCTGCCGCCCTCTTCCATCAACAGGATGCGGCCGAAGCTGTCGGCCTTCAGGGCTTGGGAGGCGGGTGGTAGCGGACGATTCATGGCCGCCATTCTAGGCGGCAGATCGCGCGCATTGCCGACAGTTCATGCACTTTGCCTGCCGCTGGCCGGCAGCCAGTCACTTCGCCCCCTCTATAATCCCCCGATGGACTCGTCATGGATCGATGCCACGCTTGCGTGGATCTCAGCTCACCCGGTGCTTGCCGGTGCGGTCGTCTTCCTCATCGCCTTCTGCGATGCGGTGATCGTGCTTGGTGCCATCGTGCCCGCCCTGCCGTTGCTGTTCGCGGTGGGCGTGTTCATCGGCCTGGGCCAGATATCCGGGCCGTACGCGGTCGCCTGCGCAGCGCTGGGCGCATTCGCCGGTGACGGCATCAGCTACTGGATCGGCCGACGCTGGGGTGACCGCCTGCGCGGGGTATGGCCGTTCAGCCGCTACCCGCAGCTGCTCGATCGCGGCGAGACGATGTTCCGCCGCAATGCCTTCAAGAGCATCCTGGTGGCGCGCTACGTCGGCGCCATCCGTCCGTTCGTGCCGGCCATTGCCGGCATGATGAACATGCCGGCAATGCGCTACGTGCAGGCCAGCGGCATCGCCAGCCTGTCCTGGGCGGTGCTGTTCCTGGCCCCCGGCTGGGTGCTGGGCGAAGCCTACGACGCCGTGGCCGCCGTGGCCGGGCGGCTGGTGACGGTGCTGGCGCTGGTCGGCCTGGTAATGGGCGTGGTCTGGGCGATCGTGCTGTACGGCTATCGCTGGTCGGCCGCGCGCATGGACAGCTGGCTGGCCAGCCTGCTGCGCTGGTCGCAGCGCCACCCCACGCTGGGTCGCTATTCGGTCTCGGTGTTCGATCCGCAGCGCCGTGAGTCGGTGCCGCTGGCGATGCTGGCACTGATGCTGCTCCTGCTGGGCTGGGGCTGGTTCGCATTGTTGATGGCGGTGGTCGCGCACGGCGAACCGCTCAGCCTGGACCTGGCCGTACACCAGGCCATGCTCGCACTGCGCAACCCGCTGGCCGACTACCCGATGGCCGCGCTTGCCTCGCTGGGTGCCTGGCAGGTGCTGCTGCCGCCCACGCTGGTGACCATGGGCTACCTGATCTGGCGGCGGCGCTGGATGGCCGCCGCCCATTGGCTGGCGGCGCTGGCGTTCGGCCTGGCCCTGACCCGGCTGCTGGGCGCCACCGTGGACGTGGTGCGCCCGCCGGATGCGAGCAGCGGCTTCGGTTTCCCATCAGTGTCGGTGACCATGGCCACCATCACCTTCGGCTTCTTCGCGGTGCTGATCGCGCGCGAGCTGCCCGGGCGAACGCGCGTATGGCCGTACCTGCTGTCGGGCATCATCGTCAGCCTGATCGGCTTTGCGCGGCTGTACCTGGGCGCGCACTGGCTGAGCGACGTGGTGGGCGGGATGCTGTTCGGCATGTTCTGGCTGCTGGTGCTGGGCATCGCCTACCGCCGCCGCTTCAACCGCTCGTTCTGGGTCAAGCCGGTGTCGTGGTTGTTCTATGGCACCTTTGCGGTGGCCGCGCTCTGGTATGCGCCCCGCAACATCGGGGTAAAGCTGGAACGCTTCGAGCCAGCCCAGCCGGCGCCGGCCAACGTCGCCGCGCAGGACTGGTGGGGCAGCCAGTGGCGCACCCTGCCCTCGCGGCGCAATGAATTCGACGATGACCAGCGCTGGCCGCTGGACGTGCAGGTGGCCGGTCCACTGGCGCCCCTGCGCGAGCGTCTGGAGAGCCAGGGCTGGCGTGTGCAGCCGCAGGCCGGCTGGGAACAGGCGCTGCTGATGCTGGACAAATCGGCCACGCCGGACGAAGTGCCCGTGCTGCCCGCCACGCTGGACACCCAGGTGGAATCGCTGCTGCTGCTGCGCCCGGGCAACGCGCCCAACGAGATCTTCGCGCTGCGCCTGTGGCCGGCACCGGCACAGTTGCAGCCCGGCGACCAGCCGTTGTGGCTGGGCAGCGCGCAGACCCTGCACTACCAGCAGCATTTCCACCTGATCGGGATGTGGCGGCCGATGCGCGGCATCGATCCATCGTTGAAGGCGGTGCGTGAGGCGTTGGAGGGGTTGCCGCAGCACGTGGACACGCATCCGGACACCGGCATGCCGGTGTTGCGCGTCAGGACCTATTGAGGGTCACGACCAACGGTCGTGACCTACCAGTTTTCGTCGATCGGCGTGGCGTTCGCCGGTATCCAGCGCAACAGTGCATCCAGGCGCTGGTGCGGGTCGTCGTGCTGCAGCAGCTGCAATCGCTGGGCTTCTTCCAGCGGCAGCAGCTCGGCCAACCGCCAGCCGACCCACGCAGCCTGGTCCAGCAGCGCCGGATGACTGGGCGCGTACGCCGTACCCGCCTGCTCGATGATGTGCCCCAGCACGGTGGACAACAGGGCGTGTTCGGGTCGCAGTTCGTCATCGTGGTCGGGCGTGCCCCATTCCACGTCGGCCATGATCAGCCCGTTGTCGCGTACCCGCGCCTGGCGCACGTGGAAACGGCGGTGGCCACGCAGGCGCAGCACCAGCACGCCGTCTGCACCCATGTCGAAATCGTCGATGCGCGCTTCCACGCCGTGCGCGGCCGGGGTCGCCGGCGCGCCCACCTCGTTGCCGTCCAGGATCAGGCAGACCCCGAAGTGGGTGTCGTTGCGGCTGCACTCGCGCAGCATGTCCAGGTAACGGCGCTCGAACACGCGCAGGCCCAGCGTGGCACCGGGCAGCAATACCGCATGCAGCGGGAACAACGGCAGGGAAGCGGAATCGGTCATTGCAGGCGGCATGCGCCGCGATCGGGGGAGACTGCGGGCGATCTTACCGCAGCCGCCGCGAAGGGCGCAGCGCAAGGCGCTGCGCCCCGTGCAGGACGTCAGAAGTTGTACTTCACATGGGTATGCAGGCGGTTCAGGTCGCCCGCCTCGCCATTTTCCAGCCGACGCTGTGCGTGGCTGAGCTCGGCACCCAGGTCCAGCTTCGGGAATGGCGAGTAGATCAGGTTGACGCGCCACGACTGCGCACGCTCGGTGACCAACGCGCCGGTCCATTGCGCATCGTTGTCCAGCCATGCGCCGGAATAGACCAGGTTGCCACGCAACTTCGGCGAGAACGCATGCCGCCACGCGACAAAGCCGCCGTAGCCATCCTGCGCATGCAGTGCTCCTTCGGCATCGAGCACGCTGTCGGCACCCAGGGCGAAGCCCAGGTAGCGGCCGATGCCCTGGCCACCGCTGACCATGTAGCGCAGGTCGTCGTTGCTGCCCAGGTTGAAGCGGCCGGACACGCTGGCGGCCACGCCGGTGTCGGTGCGACCATCGTAACGAAGATTGCGCAGCATGCCGGCGACGGTGAAGTGGCCCCAATCGCCGCGCTGCAGCCAGCGCGCGGTGACGTCTGGCACGGTGTCGTCACCACTGTTCAGGCGCGTGCCGTTGCCCTGGTAGGTGGCCAGTGTGGTCTGGGGGTTCTCCAGCGAGAACGACCACGGGCCGCGCGTATAGCGCACCTGCGCCTGCCGCGAGAACACGGTGCCTTCGGAGGGCCCGGTGAAGTCCACCGTGTCCGGCAGCGCCGCGACATCCTGGAAGTTGGACCAGGTCTGGCCAGCCAGCCAGTGGTTCCAGCTCACGTACGCCTGGCGCAGGGTAAGCGCGTAGGTGTTGGTGATGACCTCGTTGCCGGCGAAGGCATTGCTGCCGCCGCCGTACATGTCCGCCTCGATGTAGGCCTTGAGCGTGTCGCCGTTGTCGGTGACGGTGTCCGCGCCCAGCCAGAACCGCGAGAACTGCGCATGCACATCGGTATAGCTGGCGCTGCGGCCATTGCCGTCGGCGGCCACCGGGGTGGCGCCGGGGAAGTAGAACAGGCGCCCTGCCGAGCCGTCGGCAATGGCGCCATCGCTGGTTCGCGTGGTCATCGCATCGAGCTTGATGAAGCCCCCAAAGGAGAAACGCGTGCCCGGCATCGCCCCGGGCAGGATCGGCGCGGCGGCAGCCGGCGTGCCGGCCACAACCGGTGCTGCAGCGGGTGCAGCGACCGCAGCAGCCTGCGCATCACGCTGCTGGTACTGCTGCAGCAGCGCACGCATCTGATGCATCTCGGTCTCCAGCTCGGCCATGCGCGCTTCCAGCGTGGCGGCATCCACCGCCTGCGCCAGTGCCGTGCACGGCAGTGCCGACAACACCAGCCACAGCGATGCCGTAGCCGCCACCCTCCTCTTCATTGCAACCATGTCTCCCCTCCCAGGGCATAGCGATGCCCGCGCGGCCCAACAAGGCAGGCCGCGTGGCGTTGATGAAAGCGGTTGTATTGCCTAGATGAAACGCATCGAAACAGTACCGATGCCGTCGGCGCGCACCTGTACGTTGTCACCCGCAGCGACGGCGATGGCGGCGGTGATCGCACCGGACAGCACCACCGAGCCGGCGGCCAGCGGTTGCCCGTGCCCAGCCAGCATGTTGACCAGCATCGCCACGGCTGCGGCGGGATCGCCGAGCACGGCGGCACCGGCGCCGACTTCCGCCACCTGGCCGTTCTTCTCCAGCACCACACCCAGCGTCTGCAGGTCCAGGCTGGATACCTCGGTCGGGCGCGAGCCCAGCACGTAACGCGACGCCGAGGTGTTGTCGGCGATGACACTGGGCAGGTCGAAGCGGAAGTTCTCGTAGCGCGAATCGATCAGCTCGATGGCCGGCACCACGTAATCCGTGGCGGCCAGCACGTCGGCGGCGGTACACCCGGGGCCATGCAGTGCCTCGCGCATCACGAAGGCGATTTCCGCTTCCACCTTGGGATGGATCAGCGCGCGGGTGTCCACCACCGCGCCGTCGTCGACCGCGTTGTCGCTGCCCAGGAAGCCATAGATCGGGGTATCCACTCCCATCTGCTGCATCTTGGCGTGCGAGGTCAGGCCCATCTTCATGCCGACGATGCGCACGCCTTCGGCCTGCTTGAGCGAGCAAAGGCGCTGCTGGATGCGATACGCATCGGCAACGTCCAGGCCCGGGTGATCGTCGGTCAGTTTGTGTACCTCGCGGACCTCCCGTTCGGCGTCGCGCAGCAGCACCGCGCAGTGGTCGAGGGTGGCGTTGTCCAGGCTCATGCGGTTTCCTCCGCTGCAGCCGTGTCTCGACGGCGCAGCATGTCCAGGGCGACGTCGACGATCATGTCTTCCTGGCCGCCGACCATCCGGCGCTTGCCCAGTTCGACCAGGATGTCGACCGTGTTGATGCCGAAGCGGTGCGCCGCGGCCTCGGCGTGGCGCAGGAAGCTGGAGTAGACCCCGGCATAGCCCAGCGCCAGCGTTTCTCGATCCACCCGCACCGGGCGATCCTGCAGCGGTCGTACGATGTCATCGGCCGCGTCCATCAGCGCGTACAGATCGCAGCCGTGTTCCCAGCCCAGGCGCTCAGCGGCGGCAATGAATACTTCCAGCGGTGCGTTGCCGGCACCGGCCCCCATGCCGGCCAGGCTTGCGTCGATGCGGATCGCGCCCGCCTCGGCCGCGACGATGGAGTTGGCCACGCCCAGCGACAGGTTGTGGTGGGCGTGGATGCCGATCTCGGTCCGGGGATGCAGGGTTTCGCGCAGCGCGCTTACCCGCTCGCGCACATCGTTCATGCCCAGCGCGCCGCCAGAGTCCACCACATAAACGCACGAAGCGCCGTAGCTTTCCATCAGGCGGGCCTGCTCGGCCAGGACGGCCGGCGCGATCATGTGGCTCATCATCAGGAAACCCACTGCGTCCATGCCCAGCGCAGTGGCCGCTTCCAGGTGCTGGCGCGAAATGTCGGCTTCCGTGCAGTGGGTGGCCACGCGCACGATCCGCGCGCCGGCGGCATGTGCGTTCTTCAGGTCGTGCACCGTACCGATGCCGGGCAGCAGCAGCGTGGCAATACGCGCATGGCTTACCGATTCGGCAGCGGCGGCGATCCACTCCAGGTAACTGTGCGCGCCGAAGCCGTAGTTGAACGATGCTCCCTGCAGCCCGTCGCCGTGGGCGACCTCGATCGAATCCACGCGGGCCTGGTCGAGGGCGGTGGCAATCGCGCGCACCTGGTCCAGGCTGTATTGGTGGCGCACGGCGTGCGAGCCATCGCGCAGGGTGACATCGGAGATGTAGAGCTTGGAAACGGTCATGGTGGTCTCCTCAGGCGCCAACGCGCGTTGCCAGAACGGCGGCGGCGATGCGCTCGGCAGTGGCCAGCGCCGCCGAGGTCATGATGTCCAGGTTGCCTGCGTAGGCCGGCAGGTAGTGCGCGGCACCCTCGACCTCCAGGAAGATGGAGGTCTTCAGGCCGGTGGTCGGGCCGCCGCCCGGCACGTTCACCGGTACCGTGATCGCCTCGAACTGCACGGCCTGTTTGAGCCGGTAACCTGGCACGTAGGCCGCCACGCGTTCGACCATCTCGTGCACCGCCGCTTCCACCCGCGCGGTATCGACCGCCTCGGAGAGCACGTACACGGTATCGCGCATCAGCAGCGGCGGATCGGCCGGGTTGAGCACGATGATCGCCTTGCCCACCGCTGCGCCGCCGACCGTTTCGATAGCGCGCGAAGTGGTTTCGGTGAATTCGTCGATGTTGGCGCGGGTACCAGGGCCAGCCGACCGGCTGGCGATGGACGCGACGATCTCGGCGTAGTGGACCTTCGCCACCGACGCCACCGATGCGACTATCGGGATGGTCGCCTGGCCACCACAGGTGACCATGTTGACGTTGGGGGCCGACAGGTTGGCGTCGAGGTTGACGGTCGGCACGCAGTACGGACCGATCGCCGCGGGGGTCAGGTCGACCACGCGGATGTCCGCACGCGCCTTGCGCAGCAGGGCGTCGTTGCGGACATGTGCCGACGCGGAGGTGGCATCGAACACGATGTCGATGTCCTCGAACAACGGCGAGGCGATCAGCCCTTCCACGCCGGTGGCGATGGTGGGAACGCCGAGCCGCACCGCACGCGCCAGCCCGTCGGATGCCGGGTCGATGCCGACCAGCGCGCCCATTTCCAGGTGTTGGCCGTGGCGCATTACTTTGATCATCAGGTCGGTACCGATGTTGCCGGGGCCGATGATGGCGACTTTCAGGGTCATACCGCACTCCTGGTGGAACGGTGGATTGGAGGAGGAAGCAGGCTCAGGCGAAATGCACTTCGGCACTGCCCAGTGCGCCCACGCGCACGCACATGTGGTCGCCGCGCTGCACCGGGATCAGCGGCACCAGCGCACCGGACAGAATGGTTTCGCCCGCCTTGAGCGGGGTACCGAGCCGGCCGAGCGTATTGGCCAGCCACACCACGCAGTTGATCGGCGAGCCCAGCGCAGCCGCACCGGCACCGCTGGCGACCAGCTCACCGTTCTTTTCCACCACCATGCCCAGCGTGCCCAGGTCCAGCCCCTTGGGCGGGACGCGGCGGTCGCCGAGCACGAATGCGGCCGCCGACGCGTTGTCGGCCACGGTGTCGGTAATGCCGATCTTCCAGTCGCGGATGCGCGAATCGACGATTTCGAAGCACACCGACAGCGACTCGGTCGCCGCGACCACGTCGTGGTGGGTGATGCCCGGGCCGCATAGATCGTGCTTGAGGTGGAAGGCGATCTCGCCTTCGGCGCGCGGGGCGATCATGCCGTCCAGCGACAGGGTCGCGCCGTTGCGCACCGCCATGCGGTCGGTAAGAAAGCCAAAGTCCGGCTGGTCCACCTTCAGCATGCGCTGTACCGCGGAACTGGTCGCACCGATCTTCTTGCCGACCACGCGCTCGCCCTCGTCCAGGCGCCGCTGCAGCAGATTGCGGGAGATCGCATAGGCATCTTCGAGTCGCAGCCCGGCGATGCGTTCGCTGAGCGGTTCGATGGCCTGCCCGTCACGCAGCGCGCGGTGCAGGTCGGTGGCGTGGGCGACGATCTCGGCCGCCGACAGCGACGCGGTCATGCCGCCTCCCCAGCCGGTGGATCGCTCTTGAGCACGTCGCCCACCGCAAAGCGTTGCGGCGACACTTCGTTCACCATCACCCGGATGGTGTGCATCGGCGCGTCCAGCTGCTGGTGCGCCGCGCGGGCCACCTCACGGATGAAATTCTGCACTTTCTGTTCGTCGCGGCCCTGCACCAGGGTCACTTGGATGATCGGCATGTCGGTCTCCGGTTGAATCAGGTCAGTTCCGCGCCCTTGGTTTCGGGCAGGAACAGCAGCACGATCAGGCCCGCCAACGCAAAGAAGGCGGCGGTGGCCAGCAGGCCGCTGCCGACGCCGTAGCGCGTGGCGAGGAAACCGATCAGGGCCGGTGCGATCGCAGCAATGGCGCGGCCGCCGTTGTAGACAAACCCCTGCGCGGTAGCGCGTACCGAGGTAGGGAACATTTCAGCGAAAGTCGGCGCGAAGCCACTGTAGAAGCCGGTACCGAAGTACGCCACGACGATGCCGAATGCCATCAGCAGCATCGGCGTCTGGATCATCACGAACAGCGGCACCGATACCGCCGAGCAGGCGAAGAAGATCATGAAGGCCTTCTTGCGGCCCAGGCGGTCGGCGATGTAGCCGAAGGTGATGTAGCCCAGCGCCGCGCCGACCTGCATGATCACGATCCACAGCGTGGACTTGACCAGGTCCAGGCCCGGGCCGCCCTCGGCCACCGGCGTGGCCAGGTAGGTCGGAATCCAGGTGAACAGCCCCCAGTAGCCGCACATGGCAGCCGTGGTGAACGCCAACCCGACCAGCGTGTTGCGTCGGTGCGCGTTGAACAGCGCGCCCACGGTTTCGCCGAAGCCCAGCCGCTTGGTCTGGTTGAGCCAGATCTCCGGCTCCTTGACGTGGCGGCGCACGTAGAAGGCCAATAGCGCCGGCAACAGGCCGACCGCGAACACCCAGCGCCAGCCGAACGTGGGCACCACCACAAGCGCCACCACCGCTGCAGCGGCGTAACCGGCCGCGAACGCGCTCTGGATCCACGCCATGACCTTGCCGCGGTGCTGGGCCGGCCAGGTTTCGCTGACCAGGGCGGAACCTGCCGACCATTCCCCGCCCACCCCAAGGCCGACAATGACCCGGAACAGCATCAGCTGGCCCAGCGTGTCCGACAGCCCGCACAGCGCAGTGCCGACCGAGTAGCAGATGATGCTCAGGATCATCGACTTGGCGCGGCCCATGCGGTCGGCCAGGAAGCCGAACAGCAGGCCACCGGCGGCCGTGGCCAGCAGCGTGGCCGACATCACCATGCCCGCGTCGGATTTGTCGAACCCCAGGTCGGCACTGACGTGCTTGATGACCATGGCGAACAACATCAGGTCCATGATGTCCAGCGCCCAGCCAAGGTAGGCCGAACGGAAGGTGCCCCACTGTTGCCGGCTGGCACCCTGCCACCACCGTGTGTTGCCTGCGTCGCCAAGTGGCGACGTTGACGGACTGCGTGCCATGCGTTCCCCCTCCGGAATCTGTGGCAAGTATGAGTGTGTATCGGCGAACGATACCGACGTCTCACTATAGATCATAAATTTCAAAAACAAAACATATTCAAGACGTACGTATCGATATACGATACGTCAACCATATGCCGAGGGTTGTCCATGTCTGATCTCATCCTGCGCCTCCATGAAGACCACCTGCCTGCCGGCTGTCCGCCCATTTACCTGCCGGCCCGCCCCCGGGCGCTGTACGTGCGCAGCGGCGGGGTGTCGGTGGACGGACCGGCTGACGGCCGCTGGCTGGGCGAAGCGCATGCCCATGTCACGCAGAGCGAGACAACCTTGAATAACGGCGCCGAAGCCACGGTGCTGTGGCGCTGGGAGCTTGCCCGCGCAGATGCGCCCGAGGCGCTGCAGCTGCCGTCTGCGCCAGCCTCCCGCAGCATCCTGAAGCTGGCCGCCCCCCTCCAGCTTGATCCGGACTTCAGCTGGCTGATGCGTTGCGATCGGGTTGACTTCCCCGCCGGTGGCGTTGCACTCACCCATGTGCACCAGGGTCCTGGCATACGGATCTGCCTGCATGGCGAGATCCGGATCGAGACGCTTGGCGAGGAAAATGCCTACCCCGCCGGCGACGCGTGGTTCGAGCTCGGCCACGCGCCCGTGCTGGCACCGACCACCGAGCACGAAGCTACCGCGTTCGTCCGCTGCTTCCTGCTGCCGCGCCAGTTGAAGGGGCGCAGTTCCATCCGCTACGTGCGCGCCGAGGACGCGGCAGCGACCAAGGTCCAGCAATACCGTGTTTTTGCAGAGCGATACATCGACCTGCCGTAACCCCACGGGTACTCTAGGTGACGTTCCGCCCCACCTTTGCACGAAGGCCGTCATGCCGCGCCAGAACACCCGCACCCCTGGGGACACCCCGTCCCCTGAAATCCCGGCCGACACCGGCGCCGAACCAGGCCTGCCGACCGCGATCGTCTCGCTCAAGGTAATCGAAGCCCTGGCGGCCGCACCGGCGGGCCTGGGCGTCACCCGGTTGGGCGAACTGCTGGGCATGCCCAAGGCGCGCATCCACCGCCACCTGAGCATGTTGCGCGAACACGGTTACGTGGACCAGGACCCGCGCAGCAACCACTACCGGGTGGGTTGGCAGATGTTCCTGCTTGGCCGTGCCTGCACCAGCCGCTTCGATGTGATGTCGCTGGCCAAGCCGGTGCTGGAGCGCCTGCGCGACCAGGTCGGGCAGACGGTGGTGATTGCTACCTATTCGGACAACGAAGTGGTGGTGATCGACTTCCTGCGCGGCACCGCGCCGGTGGAAATCAGCCTGCGCCCAGGCACCCGCTTCCACCACAACACCGTGGCACAGGGCAAAGTAGTGCTGGCGTTCGCCCCTGATCGGGTGCGCCAGCAGTTCCTTGCCCAAGGCACGCTGCCGTCGAGCACGCCGCGCAGCATCACCGACCCGGACCGGCTGCGCGCCGAGATCGAACTGGTACGTCGCCGTGGCTGGGCCGATGCGCCCGAAGAGCTCTACATCGGCATCAACGCGCTGGCCGCGCCGTTGTTGCAGGCCAACGGTGAACTGTTCGGCACGGTGGCCATCATCGGCTCGATCCACTACCTGCCGGGCACGCCGGATCCGGCGCACGTGCAGGCGCTGTTGGATACCTCGCAGCAGATTTCCGCGTTGATGGGCTACCACGCCTGAGTGGCGCGGCAGGCCCTCAGGCCTGCTGCAGCTGGGCCAGGAAACGGCGCGGCGCGCCGTCGAAGCCACCGTTGGACATAAACACCACGTGGTCGCCGGGCTGCACGATCGCACCAAGCTGTGCCAGCAGCGCATCAGTATCGGGCACGGCATGCGCCTGGCCACGCACCGCGGCAATGACACCGGCGGCATCCCAGGCCAGTTCCGGCCGGTGCAGGAACACCACCGCATCGGCCAGCGCCAGCGACGGCGCCAGCGCGTCGGCGTGTGCACCCAACCGCATCGAGTTGCTGCGTGGCTCCATCGCCACCACGATGCGGCGCTCGCCAACCTTGGCGCGCAGCCCTTCCAGCGTGGTATGGATGGCGGTGGGGTGGTGGGCGAAATCGTCGTAGATTGTGATGTCGCCGGCCACGCCGATCACTTCCATGCGGCGTTTGACGCTGCGGAAGTTGGCGAGCGCGGGAATCACCGTGGCCGGCGCAACGCCCACCGCGTGCGCGGCGGCAAGTGCAGCCAGCCCGTTGAGCACGTTGTGGCGGCCCAGCAGCGACCAGCGCACCTGGCCCAGCGCCACACCACGGTGGTGCACGAGGAAGGCACTGCCGTCGGCGTTGACCAGTTCGGCATGCCATTCCAGGCCCGGGTCGAAACCGAAGCGTTCCACCGGCGTCCAGCACCCCATGGCCAGCACCTCGGCCAGGTACGCATCTTCGCCGTTGACGATCAACCGCCCGCGCGCGGGTACGGTGCGCACCAGGTGGTGGAACTGGCGCTGGATCGCCGCCACGTCCGGGAAGATGTCAGCGTGGTCGTACTCGAGATTGTTGAGGATCGCCACCAGCGGGCGGTAGTGCACGAACTTGCTGCGCTTGTCGAAGAACGCGGTGTCGTACTCATCGGCCTCGACCACGAACTCACGGCCCTGGCCCACGCGCGCGGACACGCCGAAATCCTCGGCCACCCCGCCGATGAGGAAGCCCGGCTCGCGGCCGGCGGCCTGCAACAGCCAGGTCAGGATGGTGGTGGTGGTGGTTTTGCCGTGGGTACCGGCCACGGCCAGCGTGTCGCGGCCCGGCAGCACCTGTTCGGACAGCCACTGCGCGCCGGAAATATAGCGCTGGCCGGCATCCAGCACCGCTTCCACGGCCGGATTGCCGCGCGACAGCGCATTGCCGACCACCACGTCGTCGCAATCGCGGGCCACGCTGTCGGCGCGATACCCCGGGTCGAGGGTGATGCCCAGCTGCTCCAGCTGCGTGGACATCGGCGGGTAGATCGCCTGGTCGCTGCCACGGACCGTATGGCCCAGTTCCCGCGCCAGCGCGGCCACGCCGCCCATGAAGGTGCCGGCAATACCAAGAATGTGGATCGTGCTCATCCCCCGATTGTCGCCTATCGCCCACCGCGATGGGAGACGCGCCAGCGCATTACGTCTGGAGGAAAGCCCCCTGAGTCAGGGGGCGGCCGCGCAGCGGCGGGGGTGTGGGAGATGGTAAGAGGGGCCCGCGGTTTGCGCAGCAAACTGTGGGGCGACAGCGCGCATGCGGTGGCGCGTACCCCCCTGAGTCAGGGGGCGGCAGCGCAGCGGCGGGGGTCTGGAAGCATGAAAAGGGGCCCACGGTTTGCGCAGCAAACTGTGGGACGACAGCGCGCATGTAAATGCGTGCTGTCAGGAAAATCCCGATAGCAACATTCTGTGAAGACGGACACAATTCGTCGTGCCAGCCGCACTACCCCCGATGGTCCTACTCCCCAAGAGGCCGTCCCCAGGGGGGCTCATAATGTGGGGCTCTGAGCAAGCCCGATCGCTGGCGCTCTACACCGCACGCCCGGTTCCGAAAGGACCGGGCGTGCGCGTGTGGGTTGCAGGCACTGCCGCAGCAGTGCCTGGCCGGATCAGCGCTTGAGCGCCGCGTGGATACGCGCTTCCACTTCTTCCAGCCCGCCCACGCCATCAACGCGCGTCAGCGTGCCGCGACCCGCATAGAAATCCACCACCGGCGCGGTCTGGTCGGTATAGACCTGCAGGCGCTGGCGCACGGATTCGGGATTGTCATCGGCGCGGCCCTGTTCCTGCGCGCGGCCGGCGATGCGCTCGACCAGCAGTTCGCTCGGCACGTCCAGCTGCACCACCGCATCCAGCGGCTGGCCGATCTTGGCCAGCAGCGCATCCAGCGCATTGGCCTGGGCCACGTTGCGCGGGTAACCGTCCAGGATGAAGCCATTGGCCACGTCGCTCTGGCCCAGGCGCGATTCCAGCATGCCCAGCAGGATGGCGTCGGACACCAGGTTGCCAGCGTCCATCACGGCCTTGGCCTGCTTGCCCAGCTCGGTGCCGGCGGCCACTTCGGCACGCAGCAGGTCACCGGTGGAAATATGCGCAATGCTGAGGTGTTCCTTCAGGCGCGTCGCCTGTGTCCCCTTGCCCGAACCGGGCGGTCCCAACAGAACCAATCGCATCAACCTGACTCCAACTTGGTAAAAAACGGAAGGGCGCGCGCCCTGGGATTGTCCACAATCACGCTGCACCGCAATACACGCACTTTACCTCATACCGGTAATGTCCCTGCAATGTCCCTCCCCCGACAAAGGTCCCACCATGTCCAAAGGTACCCTGCTCTACGCCCAGTCAGGCGGCGTCACCGCCGTCATCAATGCCACCGCCTCGGCGGTGATCAGCACCGCCAGGGCCAAGGGAATCAAGGTCTTGGCCGCGCGCAACGGCATCCTTGGCGCGCTGCGCGAGGAGCTGATCGACACCTCGAAGGAGTCGGCGGCGGCCATCGCGGCGCTGGCCCATACCCCTGGAGGGGCGTTTGGCTCGTGCCGCTACAAGCTCAAATCGCTGGAGGCCGACCGTGCCCGCTACGAGCGCCTGCTGGCGGTGCTGCGCGCCCATGACGTGCGCTGGTTCCTCTACAACGGCGGCAATGATTCGGCCGATACCGCCTGGAAGGTCTCCCAACTGGCCAAGGCCTTCGATTACGACCTGACCTGCATCGGCGTGCCCAAGACCATCGACAATGACCTGGCGGTGACCGATACCTGCCCCGGCTTCGGTTCGGCGGCCAAGTACACCGCCGTGTCGGTGCGCGAAGCGGCGCTGGACGTGGCGGCCATGGCTGAAACCTCCACCAAGGTGTTCGTGTACGAGGCGATGGGCCGGCATGCGGGCTGGCTGGCGGCCGCCGCCGGGCTGGCCGGAAACGGGCCGGACGAGGCCCCGCACATCATCCTGCTGCCCGAGCGCGCCTATGACGAGACCGCGTTCCTGGCGAAGGTGAAACAGGTGGTCGAACGCGTGGGCCACTGCGTGGTGGTGGCCTCCGAAGGCATCCAGACCGCCGATGGCCGGTTCGTCGCCGATGCCGGCGGCGGCAAGGATTCGTTCGGGCATACCCAGCTGGGTGGGGTGGCCTCACAACTGGCTGCGCGGGTCAAGGACGCACTGGGCTACAAGGTGCACTGGACCCTGCCCGACTACCTGCAGCGCTCGGCCCGCCATATCGCCTCGAAAACCGACTGGGAACAGGCGCAGGCAGTGGGCAAGGCAGCGGTGCAGTACGCGCTCAAGGGCCAGAACGCGGTGATGCCGGTGATCGTGCGCAGCAGCGATGCCCCATACCGCTGGAAGATCGAGCCGGCGCCGCTGCACAAGGTGGCCAACCACGAGAAGAAGATGCCGGCAGGGTTCATCCGCCGCGATGGTTTCGGCATCACCGACAAGGCCCGCGCGTACCTGTCGCCGTTGATCAAGGGCGAGGCACCGCTGCCGTATGGCACCGATGGCCTGCCGAAATACGTGACCCTGAAGAACGTGGCGGTAAAAAAGAAACTGCCGGCGTTTGAGGCATAACGGAAACCCGGGCACCGCCATGCATCCGGCGCCACGGTTGTTTAATCCGGATCCCAATGGGCCCGTAACAATTCGTAGGTCCGAAGAGAACGGCAGAAGCCGTTCTCTTCGGGGCTACGAATTCCCCCGAACGTGATTAGATCCGGATACGTCGGGACCAGAAGCCGGCATTACCGACAGGCGGCGCCTTCCACCGCCAGCTGCGCGGCAAACATAGGGATCTTCGCGATCTGGCCGGCGGCGGCCTGCTTCTTCGCTTCTTCCAGGTAGATACGCGACTGCCCTTGGCCGTCAAGCTCCTGCTTCTGCTCCACCGGCAGGCGCCAGACCCGTACCACGGCCTGCTGTGCGGGACAGGCCGCGCTGGGCACGCGGATCACGTCGTTGAGTTTCCAGCCCTGGGCTTCGCTGGGTTGCGCCTTGTCGTAATCGACAAAGCGGGCGCGCGGCTGGCACTGCTCGCTGGTGCGGACCACGTTGAGGGCGTAAGGCTGGGCGGCGTCGCCGGTGAACCTGCCTTCCAGACGCGCGCAGGCTTCGGGAATCTGGCGCAGGGTGTGGGTGACGTTGAGCGCCTGCGCGGCGCCCACTGGGCGCTGGCGTTCGGGGGTTTCGGCGGCGGTGGCGGCAAGAGCGGGAAGCAGGGCCAGCAGGATGAGGTGGCGGGGGGACATGGGCGGGGCCTCCTTGGGGATGCTGGGAGGCTGGCATTGGGTGGATGAATGGTGTGGCAAGGCGCCGCACGGGTGGTCAGCAGGTTTGCGCCAAGGGCCGATCCGGCCAACGGCCGGGGCTACCGCCTCGTGCGCCTTGCCTTGTGGGCTTCGCTGCGCAATGGGGCGCAGTGGGTGGTCATGGCCGATGGTTTCACTGCATACTCGGGGGGCGCACCAGGATTGCTGAACAAAGCCACACGCTTGATGACCGGGCACGGTCTGAACGGGTTGGTCCATCGTTGCAGCCCGTTGTGCCCCGCGTGGTGAGGTTCATCCGTCGACTGGATGCCATCCATCACCCGGGAGGGGACATGCTGGAACGTTATGGGCTTTCTCTGGCGCTGTTCTGCGCCATTCTCGCGATTCTCTACGGCATCGTGTCGGCACGCTGGATCCTCCGGCAACCGGCTGGCAATGCCCGCATGCAGGAAATCGCCGCCGCCATCCAGGAAGGCGCGCGCGCCTACCTCAACCGCCAATACCTCACCATCGGCATCGCCGGAGTGGTGCTGTTCGTGCTCGTCGGCATCTTCCTCAGCTGGTATACCGCGATCGGCTTTGCGATCGGTGCGGTGCTGTCCGGTGCGGCCGGATACATCGGCATGAACGTGTCGGTACGCGCCAACGTGCGCACCGCCGAAGCGGCGCGCAAGGGGCTGAGTGCGGCCATGGACGTGGCATTCCGCGGCGGGGCGATCACCGGCATGCTGGTGGTCGGGCTGGGCCTGCTGGGCGTGGCCGGCTATTACGCGCTGCTGCTGCGGATGGGGCTGGACACTGCGGCAGCCCTGCACGCGCTGGTCGGGCTGGCGTTCGGTTCCTCGCTGATCTCGATCTTCGCGCGGCTGGGCGGCGGTATCTTCACCAAGGGCGCCGATGTGGGCGCGGACCTGGTCGGCAAGGTCGAAGCCGGCATTCCCGAAGATGACCCGCGCAACCCGGCGGTGATCGCCGACAACGTGGGCGACAACGTGGGCGATTGCGCCGGCATGGCCGCTGACCTGTTCGAAACCTACGCGGTGACGGTGATCGCCACCATGCTGCTGGGCAGCCTGATGATCGCCGAGGCCGGACGCAACGCGATCCTGTACCCGCTGGTGCTGGGTGGCGTATCGATCATCGCGTCGATCATCGGCGCGCTGTTCGTCAAGGTGAAGCCGGGCGGCTCGATCATGGGTGCGCTGTACAAGGGCGTGATCGTGTCGGGCGTGCTGGCCGCGATCGCCTTCTACCCGATCACCCTGCAGCTGATGCCGGACAACGCCCATGGCGCGTTCAACCTGTACATCTGCGCGCTGATCGGACTGGTCCTGACCGGGTTGATCGTGTGGATCACCGAGTACTACACCGGCACCCAGTACAAGCCGGTGCAGCACGTGGCACAAGCGTCCACCACCGGCCATGGCACCAACATCATCGCCGGGCTGGGCGTGTCGATGAAGTCGACCGCGTTGCCGGTCATCGCGGTGTGCCTGGCGATCTGGCTGGCGCACCTGCACGGCGGCCTGTATGGCATTGCCATCGCCGCCACCGCGATGCTGTCGATGGCCGGCATGATCGTGGCGCTGGATGCGTACGGGCCGATCACCGACAACGCCGGCGGCATCGCCGAAATGGCCGAGCTGCCACCGGAGATCCGCAGCATCACCGACCCGCTGGATGCGGTCGGCAACACCACCAAGGCGGTGACCAAGGGCTACGCGATCGGCTCGGCCGCGCTGGCCGCACTGGTGCTGTTTGCCGACTACACCCACAACCTGCAGGCCGCCCATCCCGGTGAAGTGTTCGCCTTCGACCTGTCCGACCACACCGTGATCATCGGCCTGCTGATCGGTGGGCTGATTCCCTACCTGTTCGGCGCGATGGCGATGGAAGCGGTGGGGCGTGCAGCCGGTGCGGTGGTGGAGGAAGTGCGCCGGCAGTTCCGCGAGATTCCCGGGATCATGCAGGGCACCGGCAAGCCGCAGTACGACCGTGCAGTGGACATGCTGACCCGCTCGGCGATCCGCGAAATGATCGTGCCCTCGCTGTTGCCGGTCGCGGTACCGGTGGTGGTGGGCCTGCTGCTCGGGCCACGTGCATTGGGCGGGCTGTTGATCGGCACCATCGTGACCGGCCTGTTCGTGGCGATTTCGATGACCACCGGCGGCGGCGCCTGGGACAATGCCAAGAAGTACATCGAAGATGGCCATTTCGGCGGCAAGGGCAGCGAGGCGCACAAGGCGGCGGTGACCGGCGATACGGTCGGCGATCCGTACAAGGACACCGCGGGGCCGGCGATCAACCCGCTGATCAAGATCATCAACATCGTGGCGTTGTTGCTGGTTCCGCTGCTGTAGGACGTATCAGGTGCACCCGACCAACGGTCGGGTGCACCTCGTAGCGCCGCGCCCTGCGTGGCTGCACCGCACGTCAAGCGTGCGGGCGACGCACCGCGCGGACCTTGCCGCTGCGCCCGCCACCGGCGTAGAACAACCCTGCACCGTCTGCCTCCAGCCCGCTGACATGCATGCCTGCGGGCATGCGCAACTGTTCCAGTACCTGCCCGCTGCCAGCATCCACACGGCGGATGTCGCTGCGTTCGCCATCGTCGGTGCCATGCCAGAGCTGGCCATCCACCCAGGTCACGCCGGTGACGAAGCGGTCCGATTCGATCGTGCGCAGCACCTTGCCCGTGGCTGGATCGACCTGGTGGATGCGGCGTTCGCGGTACTGCCCCACCCACAGGCTGCCCTCGGCCCAGGCCATGCCCGAATCGGTGCCGCCACCCGGCGCGGGAATCGAAGCCAGCACCTGGCCGGTGTGCGGGTCGATCTTGTCGATGCGTGCTTCGGCGATCTGGTACAGATGGGTGCCGTCGAATGCCGTGCCCGCATCGCAGGGCACGGCCAGCGTGCGAACCGGTTTGCCGCTGTCCGGTTCCAAGGCGAGCAGCGCCGTGCCGGTGGCGGCCCAGACATGCGTGCCATCGAAGCTGACGCCGTGGATGCAGTCGGCACCCTCGAACGGGCCGTATTCGCGCGCCACTTCGGCGTCGCGCACGCGCGGGGCAGTGGCAGGGCTCAGCGTTTCAATATTCATTGCAGCGTCTCCTGGCACATCGGAAGGGGTGCCTGCCAACCACCCTAGTCGCCCGGCAGCGAGGCGGGGAGTAACAAGATCGTCGTGAATCCGGACAGCGGTGCGGCCAGCCAGCGCTGCGTGCGCCCACGCCCGGTTGCACGCACCTGGCCGGTGCTTTCAAGCGACGCCAGCGCGCGCTGCACCGTGCGCTGGCTGGCGCCCAGCGCCAGGGCCAGGGCCGAGCTGGACCAGGCCGCCCCATCGCCCAACAGCGCAGCGACAGCGCCCGGCTCCCCCTCGATCGGTGGCATCAGTACCGCAACCTCGTTGCCGGGCGCTGCCACCAGCCGATAGCCGCCAGTGGTCGCTTCGACCTGAAGCAGCCCCTGCACCGCGACGCGGACACGCCCGATTTCCACGCGCAGCCGCGCGCGGTGGGTGTGGTCGCCATCACGTGTGCGGAATACATCGGCAATCAATACCTCGCGTTCGACATCCCCGGGCCACGCCTGCCCCAACGCACGCAGCAATGCGAACAGCAGCGGCCGCCGTGCCAGTGGCCGCCAGCGGCCGCCCACCCACACGCCGCGCCGGCAGCCGTCGACCACGCAGGCCGATGAGGCAAGCAGATGTTGCACTGAATGCAGATCCAGCAGGCGGTCAGCACTGTTGCGCGCGACCCGACGCGCTGCCGGCTGCGTGAGGTGGGTGCGTGCCTGCGCGACTTCCGCCTGCAATGTTGTGATGCCCGACGCCTGCGCGGCGGCGGTCGCCGCTTCCAGCGCTGCCGCTGCCTGCGGCACCTGCAGCGCACGTGCAGCCAAGGCGGCTTCGGTCAGGCCGGCCATGGCTGCCAGGGCCGGCGTCAGCACCTTCGACTGCAGCTGCGCCAAGGCCGCTTCGGCTTCCTTCCGCCGCCCAAGCAACAACCATCGGCGGGCCAGGATCAACCATGCCTGCAGCGCATTGTGGGGATCGGCACGGGCCTCGAGGGCACGGGCTGCGGCCAGCAGCGGCGCGGGGCTGCCAGCCAGATCACGCAGCGCCAGTCCTACTTCCGCCTCGGCGACGACACAGCGCGCCCGGGCCTGCACCTCGTCGGTACCGAAACCGCGCCAGGCCAGACGCAGCAGCTCCCGGCCCCGTTCCAGCTCGCCCAGCTGGGCCATGGCGACACCGCGCAGTGCCAGTGCCGGCGGATCACTGCGCAGGGCCACATGGCCCAACGCAGTCAGCACATCGCCTGCGGCGAGGGCACGAGCGGCGGCGGCAAGCAGGGAGTCCATGCGTGCAGGCTAGCGCAGGCAGTCTCCCAGCGCCTCGAACAGGGTCTCCCCCGTGCCGGGAAGACGCTGGAACAGCGGTTGCGGCCCCTCCATTGCCGCCAACAACGCCGCTACGGTGGTTCCGCCCCCGATCGGGAAATGGCACAGCCAGGTCGGTTGCTGCCGCTGCAGCGCCCCGGTCGCCGGATCGACCCGCAGCTCGCTGGCGGCAAATGCCCACCCGCAGACGTTGACCCTGCCAGTAGCCCGCTCGACCGAACAGCGCAGCTTCAACGGTTGGTAGTCGGTGTACTCACCTTCGCAGAAGGTGTCGGGACAGACGTCGTCGAACCCGGCTTCGAGGCGGTGGCGCAGGTCCCGGAACGCGGACCAGTTCGCCTGCGGCGTGGGGTAATCGACCAGGTCGACGTGCAAGGGCGGAACACCCGCTGCGGCGCGCGCCACCGAGGCAGGGAGCAGGAACAGCAGCGCGGCGGACAGCAGGGAACACCGGATCAGAAAGGGAATGACAGGCATGGTGGTTCTCCTCGGGTCAGGGCATCAGGGCATCAGGGCAGGCAGCGGCGCAGCACGTCGAACAGCGACTGCGACGAACCGGGCAGGTGGTTGAACAGGTAGCCGGAGCTGTCCGGCTGCAGCGTGGTCATGGCGGAGAGGAACGCCGCCACCGGCAATCCCGACGGCAACGGCACCGGGCAGTACCACTGGCTGAGCTCGGTGGTGATCGCTCCGTTGCCGGGGTGCACCCGACTCTGGCTGGCGACCACGGCAAACCGACAGGCCTGGATCTGGTCCTGGCGGGTATCGACCACGCAGTTCAGGCGCAGCGGGCGGTAGTTGTCGAACGCGCCGGCGCAGAAGGCATCGGGGCAGGCATCGGTGAATTCGCTGGCCAGCCACCGGTTCAGGTCCTGGTAGGCGGAGTCGTCAGCGGGCTCGCCGGGGTCGAGGCGCTCGGCCAGGTCAATGTAACGCGGCGGGCTGGCAGCGACCGGGCCGGCAACGGACAACGCCAACAGGATCAGGGTTGCCAAGGGCATCGACAGGTGGCGGGAAGGCAGGGAAAAGGTCATGGGCGGACTCCGTGAAGGGAGTTCCACCGTGCGCCTGCGCGCGCGCCGGCGGGATCAGGTGGGTGCGCAGGCGCAGGTCGGTGATCTCCACTGCGGCCGGTCGGATACCCCCCACCCTGCACGTTGGCCGGCAAAGGCATAAAATGGGAGGTCTTATCGCGCCATCCCCCCTCTCGGAGCACACCATGGGTCTGGAACTCGTCTCGCCCGGCAAGAACCCGCCGGAAGAAATCAACGTCATCATCGAGATCCCGAAGGACTCGGAGCCGGTCAAGTACGAAGTGGACAAGGAAACCGGCGCGATCTTCGTCGACCGCATCCTTTCCACCCCGATGCGCTACCCGTGCAACTACGGCTACGTGCCGAGCACCCTGTGCGGCGACGGCGATCCGGCCGACGTGCTGGTCGTGCTGCCGCTGCCGCTGGTGCCGGGCTCGGTGGTGCGCTGCCGTCCGGTGGGCGTGCTGAAGATGAGCGACGAGGCAGGCGGCGACGAGAAGATCCTGGCCGTGCCGATCTCCAAGGTGTTCAGCGGCTACGCGCACGTGGAAGACATCGAACAGGTGTCCAAGCACTGGCTGGAGCGCATCGGCCACTTCTTCGAGCACTACAAGGACCTGGAGAAGGGCAAGTGGGTCAAGCTCGACGGCTGGGGCGGCGCCGCTGAAGCCAAGCAGATCCTGGTGGAAGCGCACCAGCGCTACCTGTCCAGCAACAGCTGAGGCTGAATGACCACCGCTCCGGCGCCCAGCGGCGGAGCGATGGCCATCACGTTTTTACAATGAGGCCCATCACTGTTTGGGCCGAATTGGGTACATTGCGACTTCTACACCGTCCACGGTGCATTCCACCGTGGTCACCCAGGGGACTGTGTCGTGCGTATTCTGCTAGTTGGGGACGAAGCCAGCCTGTCGGCTGAGCTGTTGGAATTCATTGCCGATCTTGGGGAAGAGTGGCAGCCGTTGACGGCCGCCGATGGCCAGACGGCCATGAGCATCGTGGCGGCTTCGCCGGTCGATGCGGTCATTGCCTGCCCCACCCTGCCCGATCTGACCGCGACCACGCTGCTGGGCCAGATCCGGACGCTGCGCCCGGAGACGATCCGCATCGCGCTGGTCGAAGCGCCGCAGGGCAACCGGCCGCCGCCGGCCCGCCTGATCGGCGTGGCCCACCGTTTCCTGCCGTTGCCGCTGGCCCCCGAAGTGCTGCTGGAAGCGCTGACCAGCCTCGAAGAGCTGCGCGAACTGCTCGACAGCGAGCGCCTGCGCAGCGCCATTGGCCGCATCGAGAAGCTGCCCTCGCCGCCGCACCTGTACCTGAGCCTGACCCAGGCGCTGGAGCACGACGACGACACCGACACGGCCGACGTGGCCAAGCTGGTTTCGGCCGACCCGGCGATTGCAGCCAAGGTGCTGCAGTTGTCCAATTCGGCCTTCTTCAACAGCGGCCGGACCATTTCCGACCTGCGCAGCGCGGTGACGCGGCTGGGCCTGGCCACGCTGCGCGACCTGGTGCTGGCCAGCGAAGTGTTTTCGGCGTCGGCGTTGTCCGGTGCCGAGCGCAACGCGTTGCAGCAACGTGCGCTGATGGCGTCGCGGCTGGCCGCCAAGCTGCTGCCGGAATCGAGCGCCGAACTGGGCGCGACCGCCGCGCTGCTGGCCGATATCGGCCTGCTGCTGCCGGGCGTGCGCAACGAACGCAGCGAGCCGGCCAACGATGCCGACCCGCGCCCGGGCCACAGCGAAGCCGGTGCCTACCTGCTGGGCCTGTGGGGCCTGCCGATGCCGATCATCGAAGCGGTTGCGTTCCACCTGCAGCCGCAGCGTTCGAACACGCGCAGCTTCTGGGTGACGGGCGCGGTGCACGTGGCGCTGGCGCTGGTCAACGGCGACCCGGTGGACGAGGAATACCTGCAGCGTGCAGGCGTGCTGGCCAAGCTGCCGCAGTGGCGCGACCACGCCAATGGTTTGATGGGGTTGGCTGCGGCTGACGCCTGATTCCTTTTTACGGAAAGTCAAAAGCCGGCCAACGGCCGGCGCTACCGAAAAAGCCGACCTGCAAGGTCGGCTTTTTTTCTTTGCCCGAAGGGCAAAGAAGAAGGGCGGGCCTTGCGGCCCGCCCTTCTCTTATCGCACCAGCGTTCCGATGGATCAGAAGCGCTGGGTGTACTTCATGTACAGCATGCGACCGATATCGAAGCCACCGTAGTAGGCGAAGCTCGAATTCGGTGCCGAGTACATCAGCGGGCCCTTGTGGTCGAACACGTTGTTCGCGCCCAGGGCGATGGTGGCATCCCACGGTGCCTTCCAGCTGACCTGCAGGTCATGGAAGGTGTTGGAGCCGGTCTTGCGCAGCGGAGCCGCTTCGCCGTTGGCGTAACGGTCCGGATCGGTGCAGCCGATGGAGATGCAGTCTTCGTTCATGCCCGAGTAGTAACGCGCGGTGTAGTTGACACCGAAGTCACCCAGCGCCCAGTTGACGTTCAGGTTCGAACGCACGCGGAACAGGGCATCCTGCGCCACGAGGCCGATCATGATGTCGTTGCCTGCAGCGTTCTGTGCCGACTCGTCGTACTTGGCCAGGTAGCTGGTCTGCCAGTCGATGTTGAACTGACCGATGCCCAGTTCCGGCAGGCGGTACTTGATGCCCAGATCGTAACCTTCGGTTTCCATGCTGCCCAGGTTGGCAGTGCCGTAGGTCAGCGCGCTGATGTGGCCGTCGGCGGCGCGGACGATGCCGTCGCAACGCGACGAGTCACCCAGCACGTAGCAGTCACGCAGGATGCGATCAACGCTGTCAGCGATGATCATGTCCTTGATCTCGTAACGGTACCAATCCAGCGAGACGTCCAGACCCTGCACCCAGCGCGGGCTCCAGACCAGACCGACGGTCTTGCTCTTGGAGGTTTCCGGCGAGAGGTTCGGGTTGGCACCCGAGACGAACTGGTCGCCCGACTGGCACGGCAGGGTGCCGCATACTTCACCGGCCTGGCCCAGCTGTACGTAGTCAGCCGGAACACCTGCGGCCGAGCACGGGCCGTTGCCGGCGACGCTGCCCGGTGCGGTGGTGCCGCACGGATCGATGTAACGCTCGAAGCTGGAGCTCAGGCCGCCATACAGGTCGGCGATGGTCGGAGCGCGGAAGCCCTCGGCGTAGGTGCCGCGGACCAGCAGCTCGTCCATCGGACGCCAGGTGATGCCGAACTTGCTGTTGGTGGTGCCACCGAAGTTGCTGTAGTCCGAATAACGGCTGGCAACGTTCAGGGTCAGTTCCTTGGCGTAGGCCATGTCGGCCAGGATCGGCACGTTCAGTTCGAGGTAGACCTCGTTCAGATCGTACTCACCCTGGGTCGGCTTCTGGCCCAGGCCGGTGGACATGCCCGACTGCGCGAAGGCGTCCGGCACGTAGCTGCCTTCTTCCTTGCGGTGCTCCACGCCCACGGCGAAGCCGAGGTCGCCGGCCGGCAGGCTCACGATGGAACCGGACAGGTTGGCGGTGAAGCTGGTGGTCTTGGTCACACCACGGGTGGTGTAGGTCGGGAACAGGAAGTCCTGCAGCTCCGGATCCGCCAGCGAACCCTGGCCTGCCACGCCGTACGGCAGCAGCGGGTTCCACGGACGGCAGTCGCCGAGCGCGACCGGCTTGGCAGCGGTACCGCACTGTGCCACGCCCTGCGCGTTGATGAAGGACGAACCCAGGGCCTGCTCGGAACCGATCAGGCTCATGTCGCCGCGCTGGGTCTTGATCGACTCATTGCGGTTCCACAGCGCGCCGACGTCCCAATCGAAGGACTTGCCGGCCAGCTCGAAGTAGCCGCTGACGGTCGGGGCGAAGCGCAGGGTCTTCAGCTGGCTGTCGGTGGTGCGCGGCACTTCCCACAGGCGGCGACGGAAGTCGACGCTCTGGCCAACCGGGTTGAAGGCGCTGTCGGCGGCAAGCGGGGTTTCGAACGAGGTCGACTGGTACGGGTAACCGGCGATCTGCTGGAACGTGTTGCGCTCGTTGTAGAGCACATCGGTGTTCAGGCTGATGGTGTCGGTGAAGTCGTAGGTACCGTTGACGTACAGCGACTTGCGCTCAACGCCAGTCAGCACGCTCATCTGCTCGTTGGAGTTGGCGAACTCGGCACCGGTGAGCTGGTGGTAGTCGTTCGGGTCGTTCGGGTTGCCACCGGGGTTCAGCGTCTTCCACACTGCTGCGTCGGTGTCGGTGCAGTCGACCTGCAGCGGGTTGCACCAGCTGCCATTCTGGCTGACGGCGCTCCAGTCGGCGGTGGTGGAGTTCGGACCCTTGCCGCCATCGCGGCTGTACCAGCGGTCCTTGGCCCACACCGGATCCTGCTTGGCGTATTCGGCCGACAGGGTCAGGCTGCCACGCTCACCGGTAGCACCCAGGGTCATGGAGTACTGCTCGTTCTGGCCGTCGCCCTGGTCGTACTGGCCGAAGTAGACGTTGGCTTCGCCGCCGTCGAAGTTCTTGCGGGTGATCACGTTGACCACGCCGGCAATGGCGTCGGAACCGTAGATGGACGATGCGCCGTCCTTCAGGATCTCGATGCGCTCAACGGCCGACATCGGGATCTGGCTCAGGTCCTGCAGGCCCGAGGTGGTGGCGCCCAGGCGCTTGCCGTTCATCAGGACCAGGGTGCGCTGTGCGCCCAGGTTGCGGATGTCGACGTAGGAACCGCCCACGTCTTCGCCCGAGGACAGCGAATCCGAACGCGAGATGGCCGGCGAACCGGCCGAGGTCAGGTTGTTCAGCACGTCGGCGACGCTCGAGAAGCCCTGCTTTTCCAGGGATTCGCGGGTCATCGTCAGGATCGGCTGCTGGGTCTCCATGTTGGCGCCGCGAATACGCGAGCCGGTGACCGAGATGCGATCGAGGTCAGTGGTGCCGGAGGCTGCTTCCTGTGCCGAAGCGAAGCTCGGCACGAGCGCCAGCGCAATGCCGGCAGGCAGAAGACCCAGCCGCACTGCGGGAGTACGAAAATTCATCAATCTCTCCAAGGTACGTTAGTAGCGTGTTAAACCGCCTCGGAAAGTTACGATTGCGTTACCGTTAATTATTTGCGCGATGCAACCGTACTCTTTGCCGACTTTGGCGAAAGCGATCCGCCGGTCTGCCGATAGCCCGACGCCGACTGGCCATAACGGGCGCGGAACGCACGCGCGAAGCTGCAGCAGTTGTCGAAGCCGCTGGCTGCAGCCACTTCGCCGATCATCATGTCGGTGTCGCGCAACAGGTCCGCCGCGCGCTCCAGGCGCAGGCGCGCCGACAGCGACTGCGGGCTCTCTTCGTAGAGACTCTGGAAGGTCTTGGACAGGTACCAGCTGGAGAAGTTGGTCAGCTCGGCCAGTTCGCCGATGCGCACCACCCGGTGGCTGTTGCCTTCCAGGTACAGGCGCGCGCGCTGCATGCGGCCGAACACCTGGCGCTTGCGGATGCGCGAACGGCCCGGGCAACGCTGCACGCCGGTGGCCATGCCACGCTGCATCGACGCCAGGTGCAGCAACACCGGGCGCAGGGCCTGGGCGGGCGGGCCGCTGGCCAGCGCATCGCGCCACAGGCGCAGCGCCACGCGCACTTCGCCGCGCGTCATGCTGCCGCGCCCGGCGTACAGGCTGCAGTCGGCCAGCTCGCCCAGCGCGCGCAGGGCCTCGGGTGCCAGGCTCAGGCCGATGCACAGGCCATCGCGCCCCGCCTGGATCATCGGCCTGGATTCCTTCTCGAATGCGATCCACTCGCGCTGGCGCAGGCGGAAGCGGCCTTCCTTTGATTCCACCCACGCGCTGCCGCGCAATTGCATCCACACGGTGAAGGTGGTGCCCGCGGTCTGCAGGCTGCCCAGCCGGGCCACGCCCAGGCAGGTCGGCAGCAGACCGTCGTCGACGATCTTGTCCAGGGAGAGCGATTGGCCGCGATCGGCGAGGGAAAGCTGACGCATGACGTACACCGGGGTTTGCCGTTACGGGGCACCCGTTTTGCCAAATCAGGCGGTCTGCATCAGGACGATTCGACGAGATTGATCCGAATTCGTCACGACGCCATCACGAAAGAAGTACGACGACTACTTTCCTTTCCAGAACAACAGGTTGGGCACCGACGAGAACACCGCGCGCGGCGGTTCGGGCAATGTCATCACCCCGATGTCGGCGCCATCGACGACCGCCAGGGCCAGGTACAGGGCGCTACCGTCGGGTTGCGCACTGAAGCCGTTGCCGGCGCTGAGCCGGTCGGTGTCCAGGCAGTACTCCGCGCCCTGCGAGGGGCGGTTGATCCGGGCGAACACGGTGGAGCAATCGGCGCGGCTGGACAGGTAATCCAGGCTGCCATCGCGGCCCACGGCCCAGGTGCGATAGCGCCAGCGCGACGGACGGTCCTCGCTGACCTGCTGGATGCTGGCCGGGTCCAGTTGCAGATCGGCCGACCACAGCCCGCCTGCCGCCAGGCGGGTAAACAATACGCGCTGGTGGGCCGGGTCCAACCGTGCCTGGGACACCCCATCGACGTGGCCCAGCAGCTTCCAGGGCGTGCTGCGGCGGTCGAACAACGATAGACGCATGCGCTCGTCGTGATCGCGCTCCACCACCAGCACGTGGTCGCTGTCACCGGCATACAACGCCTGCAGCGGCTGCGCCACGGGAACCGGAAGCGCCACGATCTGTTCATCGCGCGGCGATACTTCGTAGATCACCGGCCGCGCCTGCGCGTCACGCCCCGACACCAGCAGGCGCGTACTGTCTGGCGACCAATCGGCGGACTGCCGGGTCTCCGGGCGCAGGCCTTCTACCGGGCGCAGCGAGTCGGGGCGCGTCAGATCGGCCCACCACAGGCCGTAGTTGCCGGAACGATCGGACGTGAACACCAGCTGCTGGCCATCCGGCGCCAGCATCGGTTGGCCATCGCGGCCGTTGGAGGGGAACAGGCGTTCGGGCGTACCGGGGCGCCCGTCCTTCACCGGAACGCGGAACAACCCGAACTGCGCTTTGCGGTGCACGAAGGCCAGCGTGTTGTTGTTGCGCGACAACGCCGGCGACTGCGCATCGTCAAGGCCCACGTCGCGCAGCGTGCGCGTTTCGGTATCCAGTTCGTACAGGCGGGCTTCGCTGTCCACGCGCCGCCCGAACACGATGTGCCGGCTGTCGCCGCGCCACGCCCAGCCACGGATCTCGGCCGAATCGTTGGTGAGCTGTTCGGGTTGGCCGCCAGCGGCGGGCAACCGCCACAGGTCACCGATCTGCGGGTTGCGCACGAACACGATCCAGCGGCCGTCCGGCGAAAAGCGCGGCGCGTAGTCGAAGCTGTCGTCTGCCATCGGGTAATCGATCGGGGTCCAGCTGCCGTTGGCGAGGTCGAGCACGCGGATGCCGCGATGGGCATGGCGGCCGGACAGCGAGCCAAACACCAGGCCACGCCCATTGGGCGTCCAGTCGAAGCTGAGCAGTTCGGTGCCGTCGCAGCGCGTGACGTGGCGGATCGCCCCGCCCGTTGCGCTGGCGATCAGCACCTCGCAGCTGCCCGCCGGGCCGAACCGTGCAAACGCGATATCGCGGCCGTTCGGCGACCAGTTCGGGAAGCGGTCTGAATGTCCCGCAGGCCTGTCGGTCAGCAGGCGCGCCGGCGCGTTGCCGGAGGTCTGCACCTTGATTGCGCTGCCGCCACCGGCGGCGTCATCGGCCTCATAGGCCACCTGCGAGCCATCCGGCGATACGGTCGGGTAGGTCTCGAAGCCGGCCGTGGCGGTGATCAGACGATAGGGACGCTGTGGGCTGCCGACCACGCGGCTGCCATCGTCCAGCACACCACTGCCTTCGGCCCCGCGCGGCGGGCGCTGCAGCAGCAGCGCGGCCATCACCATCAGGGCAATGAACATGCCCAGGCCGATGGCCAGCAACACGTAGCGCCGATTACGCCGCCAGCGGCTGCGCGGGCGCGGTACCGGCGTTGCCGCCGCGAACACGGCGGAAAGCGCATCACGTTCATCATCGTTGGGTGCTGCATCGACGTCCGCGCCGGATTCCACCAGCACCGAGACAGGCTGCAGCAGCCGGTATCCGGTCTTGGCAATGGTTTCGATATAGGCGGTGCCCGCGTCATCATCGCGCGAGAACGCCTTGCGCAGCTGGGTGATGGCCTGGGTCAGTACGTCGTTGGTGGGCAACGTGTCCGGCCAGACCTCGGCGAACAGTTCGTCACGGGTCACCACCGCACCCGGTACGCGCACGAGCACCTTGAGCACACCCAATGCCTTGGGCGTGAGCCGGCGCGGACGACGCGCGCCCTCCACCACCACCTCACGCGATGACAGCGTGATGGTGCATTCACCGATCCGGAGGCGGTCGGCAGCGGGTGTCTCACTATCCAGGCTGATCATTCCGGCGCTACGTAATACAACTGAACAACAGGAACGCAGCATTCATCGAATCAACCACAGATCGAACGAACCGCCAGATTCCGCACACGTCATCAGCGCAAAGGGCAAAAACACTGAAGCGCGCGAATATTAGCCTATGCCGGTTAACTGCGCCTGTGCGCGCAGAGGACACCAGGCCTCTCTCGCCGACGAATCCATATAAATTGCGTCAATATTCGCGCCTTCTGGCGCGAATTTTTTATGCGCGATTCAGCATTTTTTTATCGATGATTCAGTTTCGCGCGTTGCGGATCATGGTCAATCCGACCAGTCGCGACACCACCAACGCTACGTACATCACGCCTGCGAACTGTTCCAGCATCACCAGCGCCCGAGCCTGCGGGTGCACCGGCACCACGTCGCTCAAGCCGACCCCGGACAACAAACTGAAGCTCAGATAAAGCAGCTCCATCCACGTGCGCAGTTCGCTCTCGCTGGTGGCCACGAAACTGCCCGGGTACCACTGTTGGCAGACCGCGAACGCGAAAGCGAACGCCCAGGCCAGCAGGGTGAAGGTGGCGCCCGCGGCGAACAGTTCGTCGCGGGTGACCTTGTGGTCCTGCAGCATGTAGGCGATCAGGCTGCCGGCGGTGTAGAAGTACAGCAGGCACTCCAGCAACTGGGCCGTGGTGGCCAGGGCCGGCCGCCCCAGCAGCGCGCCGCTGATGGAGAACACCACTGCGGGGATGGCCAGCAGCAGCGCCACCCACGTCCCCAGCGGGCTGCGCCGCACCACCCACAGCGCGAGGCCAAGCACGGCAATGCCGAATGCCCCGAACAGGGCGCGGCTGGCGCCGGCCTCGTCCATCGCCGGGTACAGCAGCACGCCCAGCAGCTGCACGCCCAGCAGCCACGCCGAGGGATGACGGCGGGCGATGGCCAGCCATTTGGTGGTGCGTGCTATCGCCATCGTCCGAGCCCCTGCCCCTGTGTCGTTGGCGGGAGCTTACCGGCTGCGGTGCCGAGGCTGCATGATGGCCATGCTGCCCCCCCTGCTTATTCCTGCCGGTACACCTGGGCTCCCTGCGCGCGGAACGCTGTCGACTTCTCGGCCATGCCCGCCGCCAGCGCCTCCTGCTCGTCCAGGCCCTGCCCGGCCGCGTAGTCGCGCACGTCCTGGGTGATCTTCATCGAACAGAAGTGCGGCCCGCACATAGAACAGAAGTGGGCCAGCTTGTGCGCGTCCTTGGGCAGGGTCTCGTCGTGGAAGTCACGGGCCTTTTCCGGATCCAGGCCCAGGTGGAACTGGTCTTCCCAGCGGAACTCGAAGCGCGCCTTGCTCAGCGCGTTGTCGCGCACCTGCGCGCCCGGGTGGCCCTTGGCCAGGTCGGCGGCGTGGGCGGCGATGCGGTAGGCCATGATGCCGTCACGCACGTCCTGGCGGTTGGGCAGGCCCAGGTGTTCCTTGGGCGTCACGTAGCAGAGCATGGCGGCGCCGTACCAGCCGATCATGGCCGCGCCGATTGCACTGGTGATGTGGTCGTAGCCCGGCGCGATGTCGGTGGTGAGCGGCCCCAGCGTATAGAACGGCGCCTCGCCGCATTCGCGCAGCTGCTTGTCCATGTTCTCCTTGATCAGCTGCATCGGCACGTGGCCGGGGCCTTCGATCATGGTCTGCACGTCGTGCTTCCAGGCGACCTTGGTCAGTTCGCCCAACGCTTCGAGTTCGCCGAACTGCGCGGCGTCGTTGGCATCGGCGATACAGCCGGGGCGCAGGCCGTCGCCCAGCGAGAAGGTCACGTCATAGGCCTTCATGATCTCGCAGATATCCTCGAAGTGCGTGTAGAGGAAGTTCTCTCGGTGATGGGCCAGGCACCACTTGGCCATGATCGAACCGCCGCGCGAGACGATGCCGGTGACCCGGCGCGCGGTGAGCGGCACGTGGCGCAGCAGCACGCCGGCATGGATGGTGAAGTAGTCCACGCCCTGCTCGGCCTGCTCGATGAGCGTGTCGCGGAAGATTTCCCAGCTCAGGTCTTCGGCGCGGCCATCGACTTTTTCCAGTGCCTGGTAGATCGGCACCGTGCCGATCGCCACCGGCGAATTGCGCAGGATCCATTCGCGGGTTTCATGGATGTGCTTGCCGGTGGACAGGTCCATTACCGTGTCGCCGCCCCAGCGGATCGCCCACACCAGCTTCTCCACTTCCTCGGCGATGCCGGAGGACACCGCGCTGTTGCCGATGTTGGCGTTGATCTTGGTCAGGAAGTTGCGGCCGATGATCATCGGCTCGCTTTCGGGGTGATTGATGTTGTTGGGCAGCACCGCACGTCCGCGCGCGATTTCCTCGCGCACGAACTCCGGGGTGATCGCGGCCTGGATGGAGGCACCGAACGACTGGCCCGGGTGCTGCATCAGCAACGCCTTGTCGCGGATCGCCGCCAGGCGCTGGTTTTCGCGGATCGCCACGAACTCCATTTCAGGGGTGATGATGCCGCGCCGGGCATAGTGCATCTGGGTGACGTTGGCACCCGCCAGCGCGCGGCGTGGCTGCAGGCGCGAGGGGAAGCGCACCGCATCCAGCCGTGCGTCGTTCTCGCGTGACCGGCCGAACGCCGAGCTCAGGTGCGGCAGCCATTCGGTGTCGCCGCGCTCGGCCACCCAGCCGGCACGCAGCGGCGGCAGGCCGGTGGCGAGGTCGATGCGGACATCGGGATCGGTATACGGGCCGGAAGTGTCATACACCGTCACCGGTGCGTTCTCTTCGCCGCCGAACAGCGTCGGAGTGCGGGTCAGCGCGATCTCGCGCATCGGCACCTGCAGGTCGCTGCGCGAGCCGGGCACGTGGATCTTGCGCGAGCCGGGAATCGGTCGGGTGACCGAGGCGGAGAGTTCCTGGGCCTGCTGCTGCAGGGCGGAAGGGTGTGCGTTCATCGTGGCATCGTCCTGGGTTCACGCCCGCACGGGGTGTGCGGAACGGGGACGAAGCGGCGGCGCACGGCAGTTGCGCGGCGCGGCTCGGGTCTGCATGGACCGGTTGGCGCGCTGCATCTGCTGTTGCGAAGCTTCCCTACGCCGGTATCAACCGGATCAGGTTCGATGGGACTGTCTCAACCGTGGCCCCAGGGCCGCGGTACCCCCGCTTCGGGGCGGATTAGACCACACTGGCGTGGCGTTGGACATGCTGCATCGCGAACGTGAACAGGGCGGTCATGCGGGCTTGGCTAGACTCCTGCCCAGCGACACTCCTGTTGCGTACGGAGACACGCCGACATGGTGTTCCGCATATCGATCACACTGGTCCTGCTGCTGGTGCTGGTCGCCGGCATCGCGCCGGCGCCGTTCAACGCCGTGGTCCAGACCGGCCTGGCGCACATCGTCCGCAGCGCCGGCTGGCTGTACCTGCTGGTGGTGTTCATTACGCTGTCGTTCCTATTGTACCTGGCGTTCGGCAGGCTGGGGTCGCTGCGCATCGGCGGCGAGGACGCCGAGCCGGACTTCTCCAATGCCAGCTGGATGTCAATGCTGTTCGCCGCCGGCATGGGCATCGGCCTGGTGTTCTGGGGCGCGGCGGAGCCGGTCTCGCATTTCGTCAAACCGCCGGAAGGGCTCGCCCCGCAGAGCATGGAAGCGGCGCGCGCGTCGATGCGTTATGTATTCTTCCACTGGGGCCTGCATCCTTGGGCGATCTACGCGCTGATCGGGCTGGCGATGGCCTGGTTCCAGTACAACCGCAATGGGCGCGGGCAGATCAGCGACCTGCTGCAGCCGCTCATCGGGCGTCACCATCGCGGCTGGATCGGGACGTTGGTGGATGTCGCCGCCGTGGTCGCCACGGCGATCGGTGTTGCGACCACGCTGGGCTTTGGCACCATCCAGATCGCGGCCGGGCTGGAACGGGTGTTCGGCATCCGCGATTCGGCGGGGCTGCAGCTGACCGTCATCGTGGTGGCCTTCGTGCTGTACATGGCCTCCACCACCAGCGGCGTGAACCGTGGCATCAAGTGGTTGTCCAACTTCAACCTGGGCCTGGCCGCACTGCTGCTGGCGCTGGTGCTGGTGCTGGGGCCGACCGGTTTCATCTTCGACACCTTCACCACCACCGTGGGTTCCTACCTCAACCAGTTGGTGACCATGAGCCTGCGCATGTCGCCATTCTCGGGCAGCACATGGGTGGCGGACTGGACGATCTTCTACTGGGCCTGGTGGATCGCGTGGGCGCCGTTCGTGGGCTCGTTCATCGCGCGCGTGTCGCGCGGGCGCAGCATCCGCGAGTTCGTGCTGGGAGTGGTGATCGCGCCGAGCATCCTGGGCTTCCTGTGGTTCTCGGTGTTCGGCGGCACGGCACTGTGGCAGCAGATCTTCGGCCACGTGGACCTGGTGCAGGCGCTGGGCAACGGTTACGAAACCGTGTTGTTCACGCTGTTCGACAGCATGCCGATGCCGATGGTGCTGTCGGTGATCGCGCTGGTGCTGTTGATCATCTTCTTCGTGACCTCGGCCGATTCGGCGGTGCTGGTGCTGGCCACCATGTCTACCGACCAGGCCGGCGACCCGCCCCTTTCGCGCAAGATCACCTGGGGGGTTGCGATCGCGCTGATCGCGGCCGCGCTGTTGCTGGCCGGCGGACTGGATGCGCTGCAGGGCATGATCACGATCGCTGCACTGCCGTTCGCGCTGCTGATGCTGGCGGTAATTTACTCGCTGTATCGCGTGCTGGACCTGGAGTACCAGCTGCAGCACCGGCGGGCCAAGCGCGCACGGCAGATGATGGATGCGTGGATCGAACGCGAGATTGCCGCGCAGGAAGAGACGCGGGATGAGGCGTCGCGCGCGGAGTCTTGATTGTTGCCGAGCGCTTGAAAGCAGCGTTTCAATTGCTAAGTGCAAGGGCGGCCGGCGGGCAGCCCCCATACATGGTCGTGAGGCGGACAGGAAAGTTGGTAGCGTCGGTCGCAAGACGACTGCCGGTAATGGCGATCGATTCTTTGACGCATGGAACCCAGACAAAGAGGCTTTGGGTGCTGCCAACGACGATCTCGATCCGGTTCCATGCGTCAAAGCGCCGATCACCACCATTGGCAGTCGTCTTGCGACCGACCCTACCGGCACGGCCGGACGCCGGCATGACGCACGCGCCACGCCGGTCATCGCCGGTCGGTCAGTACCCCGCCGCCTGGCCGTCCTTGCGGCTTTCAGAAGCGCCGTAGTACACCCCGGTTTCCGGATCGCGCATGATCGCCTGGTATCCGCCGTACGGACCATCGGCGAAGACCACGCGGTGGCCTTTGCGCATCAGTGCGCGCACCGTTTCGTACGGGTAGCCGGTTTCCAGGTTCACTTCGCCGCCGTCGCTCATCGCGGTGGCCTGGCCGGTCGGTTCGGTCGAACCTTCATGCTGGATGCGCGGCGCATCGCCCGCCTCCTGCAGGTTCATGCCGAAGTCCACCAGGTTCATCACGATCTGCGCATGGCCCTGTGGCTGCATTGCGCCGCCCATCACCCCGAAACTCATCCACGGCTTGCCGTCCTTGGTCACGAAGCCGGGAATGATGGTCTGGAATGGGCGCTTGCCCGGCGCGTAGCCATTGGGGTGGTCCTTGCGCAGCACGAACATCTCGCCGCGATCCTGCAGGATGAAGCCCAGTCCCGGCGGCGCCATGCCACTGCCCATGCCGCGGTAGTTGGACTGGATCAGCGACACCATCATCCCGTCTGCATCGGCCACCGTCATGTAGATCGTGTCGCCCTCTTCCAGCTGCTTCGGCGTGCCCGGTTGCACCTCACGCAGCGCCTTGTCCATTGAAATCAGCTTGCGGCGCTCGGCCGCGTATTCCTTCGACACCAGTTTGGCCACCGGCGCCGGCTGGAACGCCGGGTCGGTGTAGAAACGCGCACGGTCGGCGAAGGCCAGTTTCTTGGCTTCCACGAACAGGTGCACATGTTCCGGCGAGCCGAACGGAATCTTCGAGAAATCGTAACCCTCCAGCACGTTGAGGATCTGCAGCGCCGCGATGCCCTGGCTGTTCGGCGGCAGCTCCCACACGTCGTAGCCACGGTAGTTGCTGCTGACCGGATCTACCCATTCGCCATGGTGGCTGGCCATGTCGTCGTAGCTCAGGTAACCGCCATTGGCCTTGAAGTACGTCCCGATCGTGCGCGCGATGTCGCCCTTGTAGAACGCATCGCGTCCGCCCTGCGCGATCTGCTCCAGGGTACTGGCCAGGTTCGGGTTCTTCCACAGTTCACCCTTGCGCGGCGCGTGGCCGTTGATCGTGAACTGCTCCTTGAAGCCCGGGTATTGCGACAGCTTGGGCACCGAACGGTCCCAGTAGTAGGCGATCACTTCGGCCACCGGATGGCCCTCGCGTGCGTAGCGGATCGCCGGCGCCAGGTTGTCGGCCATCGGCTTGCGCCCGAAGCGGTCGTGCAGCGCGAACCACCCATCCACCGCGCCCGGCACCGACACCGGCAACGGGCCCGTGGCCGGGATGTCCTTCAGCCCCCGGCGCTGGAACTCGGCCAGGGTCAGCGACTTCGGCGAGCGGCCCGATCCGTTGTAGCCGTACAGCTTCTGCGTCTTCGGGTCCCACACGATCGCGAACAGGTCTCCGCCCACGCCGTTGCCGGTGGGCTCCATCAAGCCCAGCGCGGCGTTGGCGGCGATGGCCGCATCCACCGCCGAGCCGCCGCCCTTCATCACATCCAGCGCGATCTGGGTGGCCAGCGGCTGCGAGGTCGCCGCCATCGCGTGCGGCGCGATCACCTCCGAGCGGGTGGCGAAGCCATGCCCGGTGACCCGGTCGGCAGCAGAAGACAGCATCGGCAGGGCGCACAGCAGCGCGGTGGCCAGTACGGCACGGACAAGGGGTCGGGACACGGAATGGATTCCTGGAAGGGTGGCAAGCGCTTGATGGTGGCGGCTGGAGCCCAGTGCGCACATCCGACAATGGTCATGCACAGGTCCATCCACGACACTCCGATCCGCGCAGAAACCCCGCTTCAAAACTTGAACTGGCGTTCACCAGAACGCTTTCACGCGCAACCATCGTTACGTGGCGGGGCTGTGCGCTGGATTCAGCCGAAACCGTTGGAAAATGTCGAAACACGGTTGACAGCGGCAAAACCGCTGTGGTTTTCTCGATCACATGTTGCAGCGCCACACGCCCATTCGCGATTCCTTCCCGCCCACCGGTTCCGGTGCGGCCGCGGTCGCCTCGCTTCTTGTCCTCGTACTTATTACCCAACCAACAGGTGCGGGACGGACCGGCGTGTAAGTAGAACTGCCAGGTATCCATCAAAACCCGCACCCACCCTGGTGCGGGTTTTTTCGTTTCAGAACCCTCCGCTTTCCCTCCAAAGGACCTCCCCCATGAGCACCAACGACCTGCCCCAGATCAAGATCGCTGTTGTCGGCTACGGCAGCCAGGGCCGCGCCCACGCCCTCAACCTGCGTGAATCCGGCTTCGACGTGGTCATCGGCCTGCGTCCGGGTGGCCCGACCGAGGTCAAGGCACAGGCCGACGGCTTCACCGTCAAGGCGCCCGCCGAGGCCGTGAAGGACGCCGACCTGGTTGCCGTGCTGACCCCGGACATGGTGCAGAAGAAGCTCTACGAAGACGTGCTGGCGCCGAACATGAAACAGGGCGCGGTGCTGCTGTTCGCCCACGGGTTGAACGTGCACTTCAACATGATCGCCCCGCGCGATGACCTGGACGTGGTGCTGGTCGCGCCGAAGGGCCCGGGCGCGCTGGTCCGCCGCGAATATGAAATCGGCCGTGGCGTGCCGTGCATCTGGGCGGTCTACCAGGACCGCAGCGGCAAGGCCGCCGAGTACGCGCTGGCCTACGCCGCCGGCCTGGGCGGGGCGCGCGCCAACCTGATCCAGACCACGTTCAAGGAAGAAACCGAGACCGACCTGTTCGGTGAGCAGGCGGTGCTGTGCGGCGGCGCCTCGGCACTGGTCCAGGCCGGTTTCGAAACGCTGGTGGAAGCCGGCTACCAGCCGGAAATCGCCTATTACGAAGTGCTGCACGAACTGAAGCTGATCGTGGACCTGTTCTACGAAGGCGGCATCACCCGCATGCTGGAGTTCATCTCCGAAACCGCGCAGTACGGCGATTACGTGAGCGGCCCGCGGGTGATCGACGCCGGCACCAAGGAGCGCATGAAGGCGGTGCTGGCCGACATCCAGGACGGCACGTTCACCAAGAACTGGGTGGCCGAATACGAAGCGGGCCTGCCGAACTACAACAGGTTCAAGCAGGCCGACCTGGAACACCCGATCGAGAAGGTAGGCAAGGAACTGCGCGCCAAGATGGTCTGGTTGCAAGGTCAAGCCGCGTAACCGCGCGGCTCCCCCACCGCTTTGTCAAAGGTCACCGCATGAACACCTCCGCACACAGCACCGCGCCCCGCAACGGCGCACGCTGGTTGACGCAGGCCCTGGAAGCCGAGGGCGTCGATACGCTGTTCGGCTATCCGGGCGGCACCATCATGCCCTTCTACGACGCCCTGGTGGATTCGGGGCTCAAGCACATCCTGGTGCGCCACGAACAGGGCGCCGCATTGGCCGCCAACGGCTATGCCCGCGCCAGCGGACGGGTGGGTGTTTGCGTAGCCACCTCCGGCCCGGGCGCCTCCAACCTGGTCACCGGCATCGCCGATGCGATGCTGGATTCGGTGCCGATGGTCTGCATCACCGGCCAGGTCGCCACGCCGCTGCTGGGCACCGACGCGTTCCAGGAACTGGACGTGTTCGGGCTGACCCTGCCGATCGTCAAGCACAGCTGGCTGGTGCGCTCGGTCGACGATCTGCCGCGCGTGGTCCGCGAAGCCTTCCGGATCGCGCGCGAAGGCCGCCCCGGCCCGGTGCTGATCGACCTGCCCAAGGATGTGCAGGTCGCCGACGCCAACCACCTGCCGGTGCATGTGCCGGAGACGGTCAACCCGCCGGTTGCCCCGGCTGACGCGGCCCTGGCCGACGCCATCGCCGCGATCCAGGCCGCTGAAAAGCCGGTGGTCTACGCCGGTGGCGGCGTGGCCCTGGGCGATGCGGTGGAAGACTTCCGCGCCTTCGTCGACGCCACCGCCATTCCCACCGTACTGACCCTGCGTGGCCTGGGTGGGTTGCCGGCACAGCACCCGCACTACCTGGGCATGCTGGGCATGCACGGCACCCGCGCGGCGAACATGGCCGTGCAGGAAAGCGACCTGCTGGTGGTGGTCGGCGCACGTTTCGACGACCGCGCCACCGGCAAGTTGAACGAATTCGCGCCGTTCGCCCGCGTCATCCACATCGACGCCGATGCCTATGAGATCTCCAAGCTGCGTACCGCCGATGTGGCGGTGCCGGGCAATGTCGGCGCCGCACTGCGTGCGCTGACCGCGGCCGTGGCCGGCGCACCCGCGTCGCAGGAAGCATGGCGCAGGCGCTGTGCCGGGCACCGCGAGCGTTTTGCCGCCCGCTACGACGCACCGGGCGCGCATATCTACGCCCCGGCGCTGTTGAAACGCCTGAGCGAAGTGGCTCCGGCCGACGCGATCATTGCCTGCGATGTCGGCCAGCACCAGATGTGGGTAGCCCAACACTGCCGCTTCAACCACCCGCGCAACCACCTGACCAGCGGTGCACTGGGCACCATGGGCTTCGGCCTGCCGGCGGCGATGGGCGCGCAGTTCGCCTGCCCCGACCGCACCGTGGTACTGGTCTCCGGCGACGGCAGCTTCATGATGAACGTGCAGGAGCTGGCCACCATCGCCCGCTGCCGCCTGCCGGTGAAGATCGTGCTGCTGGACAACAGCTCGCTGGGCATGGTCCGACAGTGGCAGGAACTGTTCTTCGCCGAGCGTTACAGCGAGATCGACCTGTCCGACAACCCGGACTTCGCTGCACTGGCCAAGGTGTTCGGCATTCCGGCTACCCGCATCGACGCCCGCGACGACGTTGAAGGCGGCCTGGCCGCGCTGCTGGCCGAACCCGGCCCGGCGCTGCTGCACGTGGCCATCGACGCGCGTGCCAACGTGTGGCCGCTGGTGCCGCCCAACAATGCCAACAGCACCATGCTGGAAAGCAACCCTGCCCATCAGCCCCAGGAGTTCCCCCATGCAATACCGGCTTGACCTGGTGCTGGTTCCGGCCGAAGGCGCGCTGCTGCGCGTGATCGGCATGGCCGAACGCCGTGGCTTTGCGCCGCGCGCGATCGTGGGTGCGCCGAATGCGGCCGACGACGGTCGCTGGCACCTGCAGCTGGTGGTGGACAGCACCCGTCCGCCGGAGACGCTGTGCCGCCAGATCGAAAAGATCTACGACTGTGTTTCGGTGCGCATCAGTGCGCTGGAACCGGGTAGTGGAGTCACTGTATGAACGCCCGCGCCGTGGTTTCGGTGCCGGTACGGAGGGGTCTTCTTCAAGGCCGGTCGCCGACATGCAGCCGCATGGGTCATTTCCGCGCAGCCACGCGTGAATCACGTTCCGTCCTTGCGGCGGGTTCCGCGCGCATGGCGATGCGTTCATCGCACAGGCGCCCGCTGGTCATGGGGCGCGGCGTGGCTCTACGGCCAACGGTCGTTCACCGGAGCGGTCATGCCGGCTAGCCGTGCCCCGCAGGAATCGGAGGTAGGCGATGTAAGTGTCGCCGACGTGCTGGCCGCGCAGGCGCGGCTGCGCCGGTTCCTGCCGCCCACGCCACTGCATTATGCGGAGCGGTTCGGCACCTGGCTGAAGCTGGAGAACCTGCAGCGCACCGGGTCGTACAAGGTGCGCGGTGCATTGAACGCGCTGCTGGCCGGTCGCGAGCGCGGCGATGACCGTCCGGTGATCTGCGCCTCGGCCGGCAACCACGCCCAGGGCGTGGCGTGGTCGGCCTACCGGCTGGATATCCCGGCCATCACCGTGATGCCGCACGGTGCCCCGGCGACCAAGATCGCCGGCGTCGCACATTGGGGCGCTACCGTGCGCCAGCATGGCACCAGTTATGACGAGGCGTACGCCTTCGCACGCGCCCTGGCTGACCAGCATGGCTACCGCTTCCTGTCGGCATTCGACGATCCGGACGTGATCGCCGGCCAGGGCACGCTGGGCATCGAGCTGGCCGCGCACGCACCAGACGTGGTGATCGTGCCGATCGGCGGCGGCGGGCTCGCCTCCGGCGTGGCGCTGGCACTCAAGTCGCAGGGCGTGCGCATCGTCGGCGCGCAGGTCGAGGGCGTGGATTCCATGGCCCGCGCGATCCGCGGCGATGTGCGCGAAATCGCGCCGGTGGCCACCCTGGCCGACGGCGTGAAAGTAAAGATTCCCGGCACGCTCACCCGCCGCCTGTGCAGCGCGCTGCTGGATGACGTGGTGATCGTGCGCGAAGCCGAGCTGCGTGAAACCCTGGTCCGGCTGGCGCTGGAGGAACACATCATCGCCGAAGGCGCCGGCGCGCTGGCGCTGGCCGCCGGCCGCCGCGTGGCCGGCAGGCGCAAGTGCGCGGTGGTATCTGGCGGCAACATCGACGCGATGGTGCTGGCGCAGCTGCTCTCCGACATCCGCCCGCGCCCGCCGCGCAAACCGCGCCGCCGCGCCAGCGAGCGAACACGGCCACCGCTACCGACCGTGCTCGCGCCACCCCCGAATTCCATCGCCCTTCCTTCCCCTGCCTTGCCATCCGACCTTGCCGTCGAGGAGACCTCCTGGTGACCATGCCCAACTCCCCCCGAATTCGAATTTTCGATACCACCCTGCGCGACGGCGAGCAATCGCCCGGCTGCAGCATGAGCCCGCAGCAGAAGCTGGTGATGGCACGCGCACTCGACGAGCTGGGCGTGGACGTCATCGAAACCGGCTTCCCGGCCAGCTCGCAGTCCGACCGCGACGCCATGGCGATGATCGGCCGGGAAGTACGCCGCCCGACCCTGGCGGTGCTGTCGCGCTGCCTGGCCGCCGACATCGAAACCTCGGCCAAGGCGCTGGACGCAGCCGCCAACGCGCGCCTGCATGTGTTCCTGTCCACCAGCCCGCTGCACCGCGAGCACAAGCTGCGCATGAGCCGCGAGCAGGTGCTGGAATCGGTACACAAGCATGTGAGCCTGGCACGCAGCTACATCGACGACGTGGAGTTCTCGGCCGAAGATGCCACCCGTACCGAGGAAGACTTCCTGATCGACGTGGCCCGCGTGGCCGTCGCCGCCGGTGCCAGCACCATCAACCTGCCCGACACGGTCGGGTTCACCACCCCGGAAGAGATCCGCGGCATGTTCCAGCGGGTCATTGCCGGTGTGCCCGACAGCGACCGCATCATCTTCAGCACGCACTGCCACAACGACCTGGGCCTGGCCGTGGCCAACTCGCTGGCGGCCATCGAGGGCGGTGCACGCCAGGTGGAATGCACCATCAACGGCATCGGCGAGCGCGCCGGCAACTGCTCGCTGGAAGAGCTGGCCATGGTGCTGAAGGTGCGCAACGCCTTCTATGAGGAAGACACCCGGATCAACACCCCGCGCATCGTCTCCACCTCGCAGCTGCTGCAGCGCCTGGTCGGCATGCCGGTCCAGCGCAACAAGGCGATCGTGGGCGCCAACGCCTTCGCGCACGAGTCGGGCATTCACCAGCACGGCATGCTGCGCCACCGCGGCACCTACGAGATCATGCGCCCGGAAGACGTGGGCTGGGAGAACTCGCAGATGGTGCTGGGCCGCCACAGCGGCCGTGCGGCGGTCGAGGCGCGCCTGCGTGCGCTGGGCTTCTGGCTGGAGGAAGAAGAGCTGAAGCTGGTGTTCGAGCAGTTCAAGACCCTGTGCGAGCAGCAGCGCGTGGTGACCGATGCCGACCTGCAGGTATTGATGCAGGGCAGCTCCACCCAGAATGGCTACCGCCTGGCGTCGATGACCATCAGCGACGTGGGCAGCCGGGCCAACGCGCTGGTCGAGCTGTCCGACCCGGACGGCAACCGCGTGGCCGAAACCGCGCAGGGCGATGGCCCGGTGGACGCGCTGTTCGGTGCCCTGGCTGCCGCCACCGGCGTGCAGCTGATGCTGGACAGCTACCACGTGCACAGCGTGGGCATCGGTGCCGACGCGCGCGGCGAAGCCAACCTGAGCGTGCGCCATGACGACGTGGAGTACGAAGGCACCGGCACCAGCCGCGACATCATCGAAGCCTCGGCGCTGGCCTGGCTGGACGTGGCCAATCGCCTGCTGCGCCAGCGCCAGGCCAGCGCCGAACACCCCGTAGCGACCGCGGCCGCCTGAGGAACACGCCATGAGCGCCTTCGACAGCTTGAATACCGCTGACCCGTCCCAGACCTGGAACGCACACGACTACGCCATCGATGCCGGCTTCGTGCCGGTGCTCGGCGGTGCGGTGGCACGCCTGCTCGACCCGCAGCGCGGCGAGCGGATCCTCGACCTGGGCTGCGGCGATGGCGTGCTCAGCTTCGACCTGGCACTCAGCGGTGCGCACGTGACCGGCGTGGACAGCTCGCCCGAGCTGATCGGCGGCGCGCGCGCACGCGGCATCGACGCTCAGCTGATGGATGCCCAGGCGATGACCTTCGAGCGCCGCTTCGATGCGGTGTTCAGCAACGCCGCGCTGCACTGGATGCGCGAACCGGACAAGGTGGTCGACGGCGTGCGCCGTGCGCTGCGCCCTGGCGGCCGTTTCGTGGCCGAGATGGGTGGCCAGGGCAACGTCGCCACGATCACCAGCGCGCTGCAGGCCGCCCTGTGCAGCAACGGCCATGCGGTGCCGGCGTTCCCGTGGTACTTCCCGAGTGAAGACGAGTACGCCGACCGCCTGCGCGCGCACGGCTTCCAGGTACGCCACATCGAATGCCTGGCGCGCCCGACCGTACTGCCCACCGGCATGCAGGGCTGGCTGCGCACCTTCGCGTCGCCGTTCCTGGCCGGGCTGGATGCCAGCCAGCGCCAGCGCGTGCTCGACGACACCGTGGCCCTGCTGTCGCCGACCCAGCGCGATGCGCACGGCCAGTGGACCGCCGATTACGTGCGCCTGCGCTTCGATGCGCGGCTGCGCACTTCCTGACAGAACCGAACCCACCTATCGTCACATGAACCACCGCAAGGCCATTCCATGAACCCAGCTCCCCGCACCCTGTACGACAAACTGTGGGACGCCCACGTGGTCGTGCCCGAATCGGACAGCGCGCCCGCCGTGCTGTACATCGACCTGCACCTGATCCACGAAGTGACCTCGCCGCAGGCCTTCACCGAACTGCGCGAGCGCGGCCTGTCGCCGCGCCGCCCGGACCGGACCAAGGCCACGATGGATCATTCCACCCCGACCCTGCCGGCCGGTGCCGACGGCAGGCTGCCGTATGCCAGCGCCGCCTCCGAGGCGCAGGTGGCGATGCTGGCGCGCAACTGCACCGGGTACGGCATCGAGCTGTTCGACCTGCAGTCGGCCAACCGCGGCATCGTGCATGTGATCGCGCCGGAACAGGGCTTCACCCAGCCCGGCATGACCATTGTGTGCGGCGACAGCCACACCTCCACCCACGGCGCTTTTGGTGCGCTGGCGTTCGGCATCGGCACCAGCGAGATCGGCCACGTGCTGGCCACCCAGTGCCTGCTGCAGCGCAAGGCGAAGACCATGGCGATCACCGTCGACGGCGCGTTGGCGCCGGGCGTGGGCGCCAAGGACGTGGTGCTGCACATCATCGGCGTGATCGGCGTGAATGGCGGTACCGGCCATGTGCTGGAGTTCCGTGGCAGCGCGATCACCGCGATGGACATGGAACAGCGCATGACCCTGTGCAACATGTCGATTGAAGCCGGCGCGCGCGCCGGCATGGTCGCGCCGGACCAGGTCACCTTCGACTGGGTGGCCAACACCCCGCGCGGCCCCAAAGGCGCGGAGTTCGACGCGGCCGTGGCGCAGTGGTCGCAGCTGCGCAGCGATGCCGGCGCCCGCTTCGACGTGGAGGTCCACATCGACGCCGCCGACATCCGCCCGACCCTGACCTGGGGTACCCACCCGGGCACGGCCATCGCCGTGGACGCGCCGATCCCGGCGGCCAACGATGCCGCCGACCAGAAGGGCCTGGACTACATGCACTTCCACGCCGGGCAGACCCTGGTCGGCACGCCGGTGGACGTGGTGTTCGTCGGCTCGTGCACCAACGGCCGCCTCAGCGACATGCGGGAAGTGGCGCACGTGCTGCAGGGCCGGCGCGTCGCCACCGGCGTGCGCATGCTGGTCGTGCCGGGGTCGGAAATCGTCAAGCGCCAGGCCGAGGCCGAAGGCATCGACGCCATCGTGCGCGCCGCCGGGGCCGAATGGCGCGAGCCGGGCTGCTCGATGTGCATCGCCATGAACGGCGACCTGGTCGCGCCCGGGCAGCTGGCGGTGAGCACCAGCAACCGCAACTTCGAAGGTCGCCAGGGCCCGGGTTCGCGCACCCTGCTCGCTTCGCCGATCACCGCGGCGTGGGCGGCAGTGAATGGCCGGGTAGCCGACCCGCGTGAACTGTATGCCAGCCAGGAGGTGGCCTGATGAGCGGCTTCCGTACCCTGGCCTCGACCAGCGTGGTGCTGCGCGAGACCAACATCGACACCGACCAGATCATTCCGGCGCGGTTCCTGTCCACCACCGAACGCGCCGGGCTGGGCAAGCACGCCTTCAACGACTGGCGCTGGCAGGCCGACGGCACCCCGAACCCGGGCTTCGCGTTCAACCAGCCACACAACGCCGGGCGCGGCATCCTGCTGGCCGGCCGCAACTTCGGCTGCGGCTCGTCACGCGAGCATGCACCGTGGGCGCTGGCCGACCTGGGCCTGCGCGCGATCGTCAGCAGTGAAATCGCCGACATCTTCCGTGGCAATTCGCTGAAGAACGGCTTGTTGCCGATCGTGCTGGACGAAGCCGACGTGCAGACCCTGATGCAGCGGCCTGACGACGAACTGACCATCGACATCGCCGCGCGCGAACTGCGCACGCCCGATGGCCGCGTTTATGCTTTCCCGCTGGACGGGTTCTCGCAGACCTGCCTGCTCGAAGGCGTGGACCAGCTGGGATACCTGTTGGGCCGCGCCCCCGATATCGAACGTTACGAGAGTGAACATGCACGCTGAGATTGTCGTATTGCCCGGTGATGGCATCGGTCCCGAAGTTGCCGCTGCCGCTGTTGCGGTGCTTGGCGCGGTTGCCGGGCGTTTTGGCCACACCTTCCGTTTCAGCGAGCACGATATCGGCGGCATCGCCATCGACCGCCACGGCGAGCCGCTGCCCGCCGCCACGCTGGATGCCTGCCGGCAGGCCAAGGCGATCCTGCTGGGCGCAGTGGGCGGGCCCAAGTGGTCCAACCCCAACGCCAAGGTGCGTCCCGAGCAGGGCCTGCTGGCGATCCGCAAGGCCTTGGGGCTGTATGCCAATCTGCGCCCGGTGCGCACCCATCCGGCCGCCCTGGGCGCCTCGCCGATCAAGGCCGAGCTGCTTGAAGGCGTGGACTTCGTCGTGGTGCGCGAGCTCACCGGCGGCATCTACTTCGGTGAGAAGACCCGCACCGCCGACGCCGCCAGCGACCTGTGCAGCTACAGCGTGGCTGAAATCGAGCGGGTGATGCGCAGCGCGTTCCGGCTGGCGCAGCAGCGCCGCGGCAAGGTCACCTCGGTGGACAAGGCCAACGTGCTGGAGACCTCGCGCCTGTGGCGCGACGTGGCCGCGCGGATCGGCCGCGAGGAATTCCCGGCGATCGCGCTGGAGCACCAGCTGGTGGATTCAATGGCCATGCACCTGCTGGCCAAGCCACGCGAGTACGACGTGATCGTGACCGAGAACATGTTCGGCGACATCCTCACCGACGAGGCGTCGATGCTGGCCGGTTCGCTGGGCCTGCTGCCGTCTGCGTCGCTGGGTGAACCGGGCGCGGTGGGCATCTACGAGCCGATCCACGGCTCGGCACCGGATATCGCCGGCAAGGGCATCGCCAACCCGTACGCCACGATCTTCAGCGCGGCGATGCTGCTGCGGCATTCGTTGGGGTTGGAAGCCGAAGCGGCAGCCGTGGAAGCCGCCGTACATGCCGCGTTGGATGATGGCGTGTTCACCGCCGATCTGGCGGCAAAGGGCCAGGCGGTCAGCACCACGCAGGCCACCGACGCGGTGCTGGCGCGGTTGGCGTAAGTCGGGCGCCGCACGCGTGTCGTGTAGCGTGTAACGGGACACCGGCCCGGTAGGGTCGGTTCCCAAACGACCGCACGTAACCGCGCAACGCCCGGTAACGCATGACCCCAAACGAAGAGCGCGTCCCCGAAAGGGTCCATGCGTCAAAGCACCGACCACCTGCGTCGGCGGTCGTTTGGGAACCGACCCTACCCCCGCGTCTGCAGCGCCGGGGATCCAGGCGATTCAACGGCGCCGCAGTTGCGGCGCCGTCGGCGTAGTTTCATTCCGCTTCGTCCGGCCTCACCCGGAACCACGCCGCATACAACGCCGGCAGGAACACCAGGGTCAGCACGGTACCGACAATCAACCCGCCCATGATCGAGATCGCCATCGAGCCGTAGAACGCGCTGCGCGACAGCGGGATCATCGCCAGCACCGCCGCCAGCGCAGTGAGCACGATCGGGCGGAAACGCCGCACGGTCGCGTCGATGATCGCGTGCCAGCGGTCATGGCCGGCATCGATGTCCTGCTGGATCTGGTCGATCAGGATCACCGAGTTGCGCATGATCATGCCTGCCAATGCGATCGTGCCCAGCAGCGCCACGAACCCGAACGGCGCGCGGAACAACAGCAGGAACAACGTGGCACCGATGATGCCCAGCGGCGCGGTCACCAGCACCATCGCCGCGCGCGAAAAGCTGCGCAGCTGCAGCATCAGCAACGTGGCCACCACGATCAGGAACAGCGGCATGCCGGCCTTGATCGAATCCTGCCCGCGCGCCGAATCTTCCACCGTGCCGCCGGTCTCCAGCAGGTAGCCCGACGGCAGCTCTGCGCGGATACCATCCAGCGTCGGCAGGATCTGCTGGATCACATCCAGTGGCTGCTTGCCGTCACCGATGTCCGCACGCACGGTCACCGTCGGCAACCGGTTGCGGTGCCAGATGATGCCGTCTTCGAACACATTCTCCAGCCGCGCAACCTGCGACAACGTCACCGACGTGCCGCTGGCGGTCGGAATGGCCAGGCTGCCCAGCATATCCAGCCGTACCCGCTCGTTCTCCGGGCCGCGCAGCAGCATTTCGATCAGGCGGTTGCCTTCGCGGTAGGTGCTCACGCTCATGCCCGACAGCGAGGTGCCCAGCAGCTGGCTCACCTGCGCACTGCTCACGCCCAGCGCACGCGCGCGGTCCTGGTCGATCACCAGCCGCACCACCTTGCTCGGCTCGCTCCAGTCCAGGTTGACGTTGATCACGTGCGGGTTCTCGCGCACCTTGGCCTGAACCTGCCGGGCGATGGCCTGCACCTGCTCGATGTGCTCGCCGGAAATGCGCATCTGCACCGGGTAGCCCACCGGCGGCCCGTTCTCCAAGCGGGTCACGCGCATCTGCACGTCGGTGAACTGCGGAATCACCTCCTTGATCAACCAGTCGCGCGTGGCCTCACGCGCTTCGGCATTCTCGGTGAGCACCACGAACTGCGAGAAGTTGGTGGCCGGCAACTGCTGGTCCAGCGGCAGGTAGAAGCGCGGCGAACCGGTGCCCACGTAGGCCACGTAATTGCTGATGCCCTCGCGGCCATGCAGCAGCTTCTCCAGCTTCGCCGCCTGCGCCTTGGTCGCCTCCAGCGATGCGCCTTCGGCCAGCTCGATGTCCACCATCAGCTCCGGCCGGGTCGAATCCGGGAAGAACTGCTGCGGCACGAAGCGGAAGATCAGCAGCGAGAACACGAACAGCGCCGCCGTGGCGCCGATCACCCACCAGCGGTGGCGCAGGCAGGTGTCCAGGAAACGGCGGAAGCGGGTGTAGAACGGGCGCTGGTACGGGTCGTGGTCGTGCGCATGCTGCTTGGGCACGATCCAGCGCGACAGCGCCGGGAAACGGTCGCCCCAGGCCAGCCGGCGCGCATGCCAGCGCGCGGCGAAGCTGCCCGGCCTGGGCCGCTGCGGATTGAACAGGTCCGGCAGCATCTTGTCGCCCAGGTACGGGATGAACAGCACCGCGGCGATCCACGACACCACCAGCGCGATGGTCACCACCTGGAACAGCGAACGGGTGTATTCACCGGTGCTCGACGCCGCCGTGGCGATCGGCAGGAAGCCGGCCGCCGTGATCAGCGTACCGGTCAGCATCGGGAACGCGGTCGATTCCCAGGCGAAGCTGGCCGCGCGCAGGCGGTCGTAGCCCTGCTCCATCTTGGTGGCCATCATCTCCACCGCGATGATCGCATCGTCCACCAGCAGGCCGAGTGCCAGCACCAGCGCACCCAGCGAAATCTTGTGCAGGCCGATGTCGAAGTAGTGCATGACGAAGAAGGTCATCGCCAGCACCAGTGGAATGGTCACGCCCACCACCAGGCCGGTGCGCAGCCCCAGCGAGAAGAAGCTGACCAGCAGCACGATCACCACCGCTTCGGTGAGCACCTGCACGAACTCGCCCACCGATTCTTCCACCGCATGCGGCTGGTCGGAGACCTTGCGCAGCTGCATCCCGGCCGGCAGCGTCTTCTGCAGGCGTTCGAACTCGGCGTCCAGGGTGGTGCCCAACTTGAGGATGTCGCCACCGTCCTTCATCGCCACCGCGATGCCGATGGCGTCTTCCCCCATGAAGCGCATCTTCGGCGACGCCGGATCGGCAAACCCACGCTTGACCTCGGCGATGTCGCCCAGGTGCACGGTGCGGTCGCCGGCCTGGATCGGGAAGCGGCGGATGTCGTCCACGCTCTGGAACTGGCCGGTCACGCGCAGCTGTACGCGGTCGGTCGGGGTTTCAAAGAAGCTGGTGGCGGCAATCGCATTCTGGTCTGCCAGCGCCTGCTGCACCTGCTGCAACGACACGCCCAGCGTGGCCAGCTTGGTGTTGGACAGCTCGATCCAGACCTTTTCGTCCTGCAGGCCTTCCAGCTCGATCTTGCCCACGTCCGGCACGCGCTGCAGTTCCAGCTGGATGCGGTCGGCGTAGTCTCGCATCACCGCGTAGTCGAAGCCCTGCCCGGTCAGCGCATAGATGTTGCCGAAGGTGTCGCCGAACTCATCATTGAAGAACGGGCCGACGATCTCGCGCGGCAGGTTCGGCTTGATGTCGCCGACGCGCTTGCGCACCTGGTACCACAGGTCCGGGATCGCCTTGGAACGCAGGCTGTCCTTGGCCGCGAAGATCACCTGCGATTCGCCGGGGCGCGAGTACGAGCGGATGAACTCGTACTGCCCGGTGTTGAGCAGCGCTTTTTCGATCGGCTCGGTGACCTGCCGCGAGACCTGCTCGGCGGTGGCGCCCGGCCACATCGTGCGTACCACCATCACCTTGAAGGTGAACGGCGGGTCCTCGGATTGGCCCAGGTGCTTGTACGACCACGCGCCGATGATCGCGAAGGCCAGCATCGCAAACAGCACCAGCGCGCGGTTGCCCAGCGCCCATTCGGAAAGATTGAAGCGGCGCACGGGGTCAGTGCCCCTTGGCCGCAGCGGCCGGCTTCAGCACCGGGCGGTTCTGGCGATCAACCGGGGTGACTGCCTGGCCTTCGCGCAGGAGGTGCCCACCCGCGGCAACGACCCAATCCTGCGCGGCAACGCCGGACAGCACCGGCACCGCGTCGGGGCCATAGGCACCCACCGTCACCGGCGTGGCCTTGATCGCGCCGTTTGCAGGATTGACCACCCACACGCTGGCCGTGCCATCGGCGCCGCGCAGCACCGCCCCCAGCGGCACCTGCAGGGTGCCGGCGCGGCCGGCGGCGGCGAACACGCGCGCGCTCTGGCCCAGTTCCACTTCGCTCGCCGCTTCCGGTGCCAGGCTCACACGGGTGGCGTAGGTACGCGCCTGCGCATCCGCAGCCGGCGCGATCTCGCGGATCGTGCCCGGCAGCATCTGGCCCGGCTTGTTCCACAGTTCCACCTGCACGTCCTGGCCGACCTGGTAATCGCGGATGTTGCTTTCCGGCAGCGCGATCAGCACCTCGCGGCCACCGTCGGCGGCCAGGGTGAACACCGTCTGCCCGGCGCCTACCACCTGCCCGGCTTCGGCCTGGCGGCTGGCGATCACGCCATCGGCCGGCGCGCGCAGCTGGGCGTAGCCGGTCTGGTTGCGGGCCACCGCCAGGTTGGCGCGGGCGGCGTTGGCCTGGCCCTGCGCGGCCTTGTAGGCGGCGGTCTGTGCATCGAGGGTGGACTGGCTGACCAGCTGCTGCTCGGCCAGCGTGGCGTAGCGCTTCTGGTCATCGCGGGCACGCACGAGGTCGGCTTCGGCCGCCGCCAGCTGCGCCTGGGAGGCGCTCGCCTGGGAGGCGAAATCGGCAGCGTCCAGTTCAGCCAACAGGTCACCCTTGCGCACGCGCTGGCCGGCATCGACGTGCCGCTTGACCAGGTTGCCACCGACGCGGAACGACAGCGGGCTTTCCTGGAGGGCATGCACCTCGCCCGGATACGCCGCCACTTCCTGGCCGCTCACCGTGCCCGGCTGCACCACCAGCACCGGAATCGGCGCGGCCGGCTCGGCATCCTGTTTGCCACACGCTGCCAGCATTAACGCCAGCAGGCCACTGCCCATCCATCGCAAGTTGTTCATGAGGTCCTGGACCTTGAAGTACCGGGGGGAACCCGGCTAATAGTGAACCAGCCGGTATAGTATAAATATCGAACCGATTGGTCTAGTATTGTTTGAATGACTGATTCGACTTCTTCCGCCGCGCCGCCCAAGCCCGCCGCCAAAGCGGCCGGACCCGGCCGCCCGAAGGATCTGGGCAAGCGTGCAGCCATCCTCGACGCGGCCAAGGCATTGTTCGTGGACCAGGGATATGGCGGCGTCAGCATGGACAGCATCGCGGCCCAGGCCGGCGTTTCCAAGCTGACCGTTTATAGCCATTTCGGCGACAAAGAGGCGCTTTTCGCCGAAGCTGTGAAGTCAACCTGCGTGGAAATGCTGCCCGATGCGCTGTTCGTCACCGACGCCGACGGCGCCCTGCGCGAGCAGCTGCTGGGCATCGGCCGGGCGTTCTTCGCCATGATCACCTCGCCGGCCGCCGTGGCCGTGCAGCGGGTGATGATGGCCCCCGATACCGACGACCGGATCCGCGAGATGTTCTGGCTGGCCGGCCCACAACGCACCAGCGATGCCCTGGCTGAGTTCCTGCGTGCCCGCACCGAACGTGGCGAACTGGAGATCACCGACTTCCAGACCGCCGCCCTGCAGTTCTTCACCCTCATCAAAGGCGAGCTGCATACGCATATGATGTGCGGGCTGCGAACGGCCCCGGCCGAGTGCGACGCCGACGCCCATGTCGAGGCCAGCGTGACCTTCTTCCTGAGGGCATACGCGACCCGCCCCGGGCAGTAACACCAAGATGAATGGCTGGAGGTCGCGGTGACTTCCGGCACTGCGACCCCGGCGCGACGGCAGCGATGCTCTCAGCGCGCCGCCGGCTCCCGGCACCGGTAAAATGGCCGGCCCACTGCGCTGGATTAGAACCTCATGACGATCGATTACGCCCACGCCCGCGAACTGATGGTTGAACAGCAGATCCGTCCCTGGGACGTGCTGGACATCCGTGTGCTCGACGTACTGGCACGTTTGCCGCGCGAGGCGTTCGTCGCCGAAGCGAACCGCGCCCTGGCCTATGCCGACATTGAACTGCCGCTGGGCAATGGCCAGAAGATGATGAAGCCGGTCATCGAAGGCCGCACCCTGCAGGCGCTGGACCTGCAGCCGGGCGACGAAGTGCTGGAAATCGGCACCGGCAGCGGCTTCCTCAGTGCCTGCATGGGCGAGCTGGCACGCGAAGTGCTCAGCCTGGAAATCGACCCGGTACTGGCCGACGGTGCGCGTGCGCGCCTGGATGCCGCCGCATTGGGCAACAATGTGCGCATTGAAGTTGCCGATGCGCTGAGTTGGGACACCGAACGCCGCTTCGACGCCATCTGCGTCACCGGCGCGGTGGACACCCTCCCGGCGCGCTTCACCCAGTGGCTGCGCCCCGGTGGCCGCCTGTTCGTGATCCGTGGCCGTTCGCCGGTGATGGAAGCGGTGCTGGTCAACGCCGATGGCAGCCTCAACGAATCGCTGTTTGAAACCGATATTGATTACCTGCGCGGTGCCGCGCCGGCACCCCAGTTCCACCTCTGAGTCCAAGGAAGCCGCAATGATCCGCCGATCCCTCGCTATTGCGCTGGCCGCCGCCCTGCTGCCGATGACCGCCTCTGCCGCCGACCTGTTGCAGGTCTACGAAATGGCGCGCAACGGCGATCCGCAGCTGTCCGCAGCAGAATCGACCCGCCTGTTCGACAAGGAAGGCGCCGTGCAGGCCCGCGCCGCGCTGCTGCCACAGATCAACGGCGAAGCCTCGTTCACGCAGAACCGCACCACGCCCAACCACGACGTCAGCTCGACCTCGTACACCACCAAGAGCCGCAACTACGGCCTGAACGCGTCGCAGACGCTGATCAACTTCACCCAGTTCGCCAACCTGCGTGCGCAGCGCGAGCTGAGCAAGGCAGCGGACTTCACCCTGGATTCGGCCAATGACGACCTGATCGTGCGCAGCTCGGCGGCGTACTTCAACGTGCTGGTGGGCATCGAATCGCTGTCGGCGGCGCAGACCAACGAAGCCGCGGCCAAGAAGCAGTTCGACTTCGCCGACAAGCGCCTGGAAGTGGGCCTGGCCCCGATCACCGACGTGCATGAAGCGCGCGCCCAGTACGACCAGGCCCGCGCCAACACCATCATCGCGCAGAACACCCTGGCCGACGCCTACCAGGCGCTGACCGAACTGACCGGCCAGCCGGTCACCGACCTGCGCGCACTGCCGGCCGACTTCCGCCCGGAACTGCCGCCCAAGTACGCCACGGTTGACCAGCTGGTCAACGAAGCGGTGGTGCAGAACCCGGCGTTGAAGGCGCAGGAACTGCAGGTCAGCGCGGCCGAAGCCAGCGTATCGGCTGCCCGTGCCGGCCACCTGCCCACCTTGTCGCTGGGCGCCACCGCAGGCCGTTCGGCCAGCTGGGGCGACGTCGTCGGCAGCGGCTCCAACTTCAGCCCGGACCAGCGCACCAACAGCATTGGCCTGACCCTGAGCGTGCCGATCTTCTCCGGCGGCGCCACCCAGTCCGGCGTGCGCCAGGCCCTGGCACAGCGCGACATCGCCCAGGACGGTTACGAACAGCAGAAGCGCGCCCTGGACCGCAACACCCGCAACGCCTACCAGACCCTGGTGGCCGGCATCAGCGAAGTCGAAGCACGCCGCCTGGCGGTGGTCTCCGCGCAGAGCGCCTATGACGCCTCGCAGGTCGGCCTGGAAGTGGGTACCCGCACCGTGCTGGACGTGATCCAGAACCAGCGCATCCTGTTCTCGGCCCAGCTTGATTACGCCAACGCCCGGTACACCTTCCTGCAGAACCGCCTGCAGTTGGGCCAGGCGATCGGCACGCTGGACATCGCCGACCTTCAGGACATCAACCGTCTGCTGACCCAGCAGGCCGCGACGCCGAGCACCACGGTCAATAATTGATTGTCGTGTAACGCGAAACCTTGAAAGCCACCGGAAACGGTGGCTTTTTCGCGACACGCCATGCGTGTCCCACGTACGGCCGGCACCGCGCAGACACGCGTGGCGTGTCCCTACAGCGATGCCTTTCGGTAACGCCGGCCGTTGTCCGGCCCACGGTCACCCCAACGGCGGCGGCAATCTCGGGGCGATCAATTCCACCGTACGCTTGAGCGCACCTCGGCCGTTGCTCACCAACGCACATCCTGCGCTTGCCATGTCTTCCCGCGCTTCCGGATCGCGCAGCAGCGTCAACAACGCATCGCCCACGCCCTGCACGTCATCGGCAATCAACACCGCACCCGCTTCGCGCATGCGCCGGGATATTTCGGAAAAATTGTGCAGGTGCGGGCCGGTGACCGTGGCGGTGCCCATTGCCGCCGGCTCAAGCAGGTTGTGGCCGCCGATCGGCTGCAGGCTGCCACCGACGAAGGCGACCTGCGCGCAGCCGTAGAACGCCATCAACTCACCCAGCGTATCGATCACGAACACGTCGCTGTCGGCCTGCGGCCACTGCTGCTGGCGGCGCGTGCTTACTTTCCAGCCCTGCTCGCGCGCCAGCGCTTCCACCCGCGGGAAGCGCTCGGGATGGCGTGGCGCCCACAGCAGCAACAGACCGGGAATCTCCTGGCGAAGGCGCCGGTGCAGTTCGATGGTGGCCTGTTCCTCGCCTTCGTGCGTGCTGGCGGCAATCCACACCGGGCGCCTGCCGGGCACGGCCGCATGGAAGTTGGCGGTGAATTCGCGCACGTTGGGGGTGGCGATGTCGAACTTCAGGTTGCCCAGCGACTGCACCTGTTCGGGCAGTGCGCCGAGCTGGATGAAGCGCTCGGCATCGTCGGCCGATTGCGCGGCCACGCAGGTGACGGTGCGCAGCGTACGCCCGATCAGCGGCCGCAGCAGGCGGTAACCGCGCAGCGAACGCGCCGACAGGCGTGCATTGAGGATGTACACCGGAATGCTGCGGTCACGGCAGCCGAACAGCAGGTTCGGCCACAGCTCGGTTTCCAGGATCAGCGCCAGGCTGGGCTTGAAATGGCCCAGGAAACGACCGACGCTGCCGGGCACGTCGTAGGGCAGGTACACGTGGTCCACCGCATCGCCCCACAGCGAACGCACCCGTTCCGAGCCGGTGGGGGTGATGGTGGTGATCACCCAGCGGATGTCCGGGCGCAGCTGGCGCAGCGCATTGACCAGCGGCGCGGCCGCGTTCACCTCGCCCACCGACACCGCGTGCAGCCAGACCCGTGGCTGCGCGGTGGAATCGGGGTAGGAGGCGTAGCGCTCGTCCCAGCGCTGGAAGTATTCGCGCACCCGGAAACCGCGCCAGACCAGGTGGTACACGGTGATCGGCAACAACAGGTACAGCACGGCCGAATACAGGCCGCGCAGGATCCATTCGACGGGACTTTTACGCATGCGCAGAGGATACGGGAGCAGCCGCGGGAAAGACATGCAGGGCCGGTGCTGACGCACCCCGACAGGCGCATGACTTAGAATCGGGGCATGTCAGACAATGCTTCCACCGCCACCCGGCCATCCCTGCGCAACCCGCGCCACTGGCCGACCTTCGCTTTCATGCTGGTCGCCTTCGCCGTGGCCCGCCTGCCCTGGGGCCTGCAGCGCGCGCTCGGCAGGGGCGTGGGCACGGTGGCCTACCACCTGGCCAGCAGCCGCCGCCGTGCGGCCGAGGTGAACCTCACGCTGTGCTTCCCCGAGAAGGACCACGCCTGGCGCCAGCGCCTGCTGCGCGACAGCTTCGACGCGTTGGGCGTGGGCATCTTCGAGTTCGCCCGTGCCTGGTGGGGCAGCATCGACAGCATCCGCCCGAAGGTAGAGGTGGAAGGTCTGGAACACCTGCACCGGATGCAGGCCGCAGGCCGGGGCGTGCTGCTGGTCTCGGGCCACTTCATGACCCTGGAGATGTGCGGCCGATTGCTGTGCGACCACGTGGACCTGTCGGGCATGTACCGCAAGCACCGCAACCCGGTCTACGAGTGGGCAGTGAAGTCTGGTCGTCTGCGTTATGCCAAGGCGATGTACGCCAACGAAGACATCCGCGCCACCGTTCGCCATCTGAAGAAGGGCGGCTTCCTGTGGTACGCGCCGGACCAGGACATGCGCGGCAAGGACACCGTGTTCGTGCCGTTCTTCGGCCACACCGCCTCCACCATCACCGCCACCCACCAGCTGGCGCGGATGACCGGCTGCGCGGTGATACCGTACTTCCATCGCCGCGAGGGCGGAAAGTATTTCCTGAAGATCGGCGCGCCGCTGGAGAACTTCCCCAGCGAGGATGTGGAAGCAGATACCGCGCGGGTGAACCAGGCCATTGAAGCGATGGTGCGCGAGGCGCCCGACCAGTACCTGTGGATCCACCGCCGCTTCAAGCGCCAACCCGGTGGCCGCAGCGACTATTACAGGTAACGCGCGATCCGCCGTAGGGACACGCCATGCGTGTCTGCGCGGGGTGGCGGGCATCGTGCTGGACACGCATGGCGTGTCTCTACGCAGGCGGGGCATTCGCGTCAGGGTTCGTCGCGGGCCAGCAGGCTGCCCGCGTACAACGCGGCGAGCAGCAGGGTCAGCCCCCCCCAGAACGTGGAATAAAACGCCAGGTGGGTGTTGAACGGGAACACGGTGACTGCCAGCGCCAGCATCGCCGGGCGGGCGCGTTCGCGGGCCGCCAGTGGCGCGAAGCGCCACGCGCGCCATGCCTGGGCGGCAGCAGCCAGCCACAGCAGCAGGCCGAGCACGCCGGTTTCTGCCAGGATTTCCAGCAGGATCTGGTGCGCGTGCAACGCTGGGCCGGCGCCCCACACCTCCTGTTCCTCGGGACGCGGATTACATTTGGGGTATGCATCGCGGAAACCCCGCGCGCCCACGCCGTTGATCGGGTGCTGCTCGATCATGCAGCCCGCGGCCGCCCAGATCTGCGCGCGTCCGGACAACGCCTGGTTCACGCCATCGCTTTCGCCTTCCCAGGCCATCGCGGTGCGCTCCAAACGCTCACGTACCTGGTGCGATCCGGCGCCCAGCGCCACCGCCGCAACAAGCCCCACCGCCACGCAGGCCAGCAGCCCGCGCGCACCCAGCAGGCGCCAGCCGGAGAACACGAGCACCAGCGCATAGGTCAGCCACGCCGCACGCGAACCGGCCAACACCAGCACCACGCCCACCGCGGCCGCCACCAGCACCCCGCCCCAACGGCCGAAACGCGCGGCGGCGGCAAACAACAGGAACGGCGACAGACTGGCCAGCACCTGGCCGAATTTCAGATTGCACGGCCCCAACACACCACTCAGGCGGTCAGCCGCGGCCATTTCCGCCGGCGCGCACAACCCATGCCCGCTGATCGCCCACTTCAACTGGTCCATCGACCAGAACAGCGGGCTGGTACCGAACGCGGCCTGCGCCAATGCGTCCAGCGTCCAGACGCCGGTGATGACCGCGATGCCCTTCAGGGTGAGCGCCCGCCGCTCCGGCGTGGCTACCGCGATCGCCACCAGCCACATGAAGGGCAGATAGCGCAGCCCGGCGGCGGCTTTGCGCCATGCGGTGCCCGGATCAATCGCATCGAACGTTGAAAACGCCTGCGGCAGCCAGTAGCCCAGGAACAGGATGCTGGTCAGCGCCCAGGCCGGGCTGCTGAGCATGCGTTGCTTGCCCTGTACACGCAGCTGCACCATGCGCGCGGCCGCGTACAGCGCGCCCAGCCCCAGCACGGTTTCGGCAATGCCCGGCAGCGGCAGCAGCGCCACGAACGCGATGACCCACCACGGCGCCCAACGGCCCGCACGGAAGCCCGGCGAACCCGGCGCCTTGAGCGGCTCAGCCAGCGAGGGAGGTATAGAGCTGGAGCGTGTCACGTTGCATTGCCTGCAGGGTGAACGGAATACGCGACGGCAGCGAAGGCGGCTGCGCCAGCAACTGCAGCGCACGCGCCTGCAATGCCCCGGCGTCGCCCAAGGGTACCGCGCCAGATGGCTGCAGTTGTTGCAGCAGCTCGCCGACACCGCCCTGGTTCCAGCCGAGTACAGGTCGGCCGACCGACAACGCTTCCACCACGGTGCGGCCAAAGGCCTCCGGCTTGTCGGACAGCTGCAGCACCAGATCGCTGGCCGCATAGGCCTCGGCGATGCGCGAGGTGGGCGCGGTCATCAATACGGCATGGGCGATACCCAGGCTGCGCGCCTGTGCCTCCAGTTCGGCCACATAGCGCTCACGCCCAGGCTCACGGGTGCCCGGCATCCACAGCAGCGCCGGCACCCCGGCCGCGTGCAGCCCGGCCAGCAGCCCAAGCGCGTGATGATGGCCCTTGAGGCGGGTGCCACGGCCCGGCAACAGCAGCAACGGTGCATCTCCGCCCAGCGTTGGATGCTGCGCAGCCACCGCCTGTCGCGTTCGCCGGTCCTGGCGGCCCACGCGCGGGAACTGCGCGGTATCCACGCCACGTGGAATGACCTGCAGGCGCTCAGGGGGCACGCTCGGGTAATGCCTGAGCACGAAGTCGCGCACGCAGTTGGACACGCAGATCACCCGTTCGCCGCTGGTCATCACCGCGCTGTAGCGGCTGGGCGAATTCAAGCCATGCACGGTGGTGACCCAATGTGGGCGGGCGGCAGCCGGCAGGTTGCGCACGGCATGAAAGCCCAGCCAGGCGGGCAGCCGCGAGCGCGCATGCACGATGTCCGCCTGCGTCTCCGCCAGCAGGTTGCGCAGCGTGCGCACGTGGCGCAGCGTCCACAGCGACTTGCGGCCGATATCCAGGGTGAGGTGTTCAGCGCCACTGGCCAGGAGCGGCTCGACCAGCCGGCCACCGGCAGAGACCACGATGGCACGGTGACCCGCCGCGACCAGCGCGGCGGCAATTTCCAGCGTAGAGCGCTCGACCCCGCCGGAGTGCAGCGCCGGCAGCAGCTGCACCACGGTCAGTCGGCGCACGTTCGGTTCCGCCTGCTCAGTCGACCAGCACGAAGACCGAACCGCAATACGGGCACGGTGCTTCACCGTTCGGCTCGTCTGCGATCGGCAGGTACACGCGCGGGTGCGAGTTCCACAGCGCCATCTCCGGCGTCGGGCAGCTCAGCGGCAGGTCGCTGCGGTGCACGGTGTAACGCTTTTCGGCATTGGCAGGCGCGGTGACGGTATGGCTCATGGCGGGGCACGGAAAGGGATTGCGAGGGGCTCGATTCTAACACCCGGGGCGCCGGGCGCGGCGTGGCCGGTTCCGTGCAGCACGTCACGGGGAAAACGCCGACATGCGATTTTTCCGGGTTTAGATCGAACTAATTTCACTTGCCAGACCCGCTCAAGGTGTTGCAGGATCGGGGGCGTTCCGATCAAACACCCGATCGCATGGCCCGCCCCCCCCGCCGGACCTGCATCGCTTCGACTGCCCCCGTGGGCGGCCGGCGTGGTGCTGTCTGCCGAGGTCGCCGATGCGGGCTTCGCCTGCCGCCTGTCCCACCCGGGAGATCCCTGCATGACCCTGCCGCACCCCCGCCCTGCCCGCCGCGCCCTGCTTCCGCTGGCGCTTGCCCTGGCCTGCTCGCCGGTTGCCCTGCCCGCCTTCGCGCAAGGCCTGCAGACCTCCTTCGAGCCGGGCGAACCGGCCCCGCAGGCCAGCAAGGGCAGCGTGCAGGTGAAGATCGGCAAGGGCCCGGAGGCGCCCTATGCAGCCAAGCCCGGGGTCGGCTACAGCGGCCTGCGCGCCCTGCACTACGCCGCTGCAGGCGGCACGGCCAACACCAGGCTGTTCACCACCGATGTGACCATCGACGCCGACACCACGCTGTCCTGGCTGGTCCTGCCGGAAATCGTGGGCGACGACACGGTGGCCTCCACCTATGTCTCGTTGGACCTGGTGCTGGACGATGGCAGCCGGGTCTCGGCCAGCGCCGCGCGCGACCTGCATGGCATCGCACTGGGCGCCACCGCACAGGGCGACTCCAAAACGCTGTATCCGCAGCAATGGGCGCACAAATCGGTGCGCCTGGGCGATGTGGACGCACTGCGCGGGCGCCGCGTGGTTGCCATCGAGCTGGATGTCGCCAGCGCCGCCAATGCGCCGGTCTCGGGCTGGATCGATGACGTGCGCCTGGACAGCCAGCCGCGCACCGCCCCTGCCCGCCCGTCCGACTGGGTGCTCACCACCCGCGGCACCCAGGCCAATGGCACCTTCTCGCGTGGCAACAACTTCCCGGCCACCGCCGTGCCGCACGGCTTCAACTTCTGGACCCCGGTGACCGACGCCGGCGCGCTGAACTGGCTGTACCGCTGGAACGAACAGAACAACGCGGCCAACCGCCCACAGTTGCAGGCGCTGGCACTAAGCCACCAGCCCAGCCCGTGGATGGGCGACCGCCAGACCTTCCAGGTGATGCCCTCTGCCAGCCGCGGCGTTCCGGAAGCGGATCGCGCCAAGCGGGCGCTGTCGTTCTCGCGCGACAACGAAAGCGCGCGTCCGTACCGCTATGCCGTGCGCTTCGACAACGGCATCGCCGCCGCCATCGCACCGACCGACCACGCCGCGTTGTTCCAGTTCGACTTCCCCAAGGACGGCGACGCCAACCTGCTGTTCGACAACGTCGACGCGCGCGGCGGGCTGACCCTGGACGCGGCCACGCAGACGCTGTCGGGCTACACCGATACGCGCAGCGGCCTGTCCAACGGCGCCACCCGCATGTACGTGGTGGCCAGCTTCGACAGGCCGTGGCGCAGCAGCGGCCGCATCGCCAGCGGCCGGCCCACCGGCTACATCAAGTTCGATCCGGGCAACGACCGCCGCGTGACCATGCGCATCGCCACCTCGCTGATCTCCGTCGAACAGGCCCGGCACAACCTGGCGCTGGAGCTGGCGACCGACGACACGCTCGCAACCGTCGCTTCGCGCGCGCAGGATGCATGGGACCAGCGCCTGGCCCGCTTCGACATCGGCCAGGCCAGCGACGACCAGAAGACCACGCTGTATTCCAGCCTGTACCGGTTGTACCTGTACCCCAATTCAGGCCACGAGAATGCCGGCACCGCTGCCGCCCCGGACTGGCGTTATGCCAGCCAGGCCAGCGCTGCCGAGGACAACACCGATGGCAGCGCAGTGCGCAGTTTCGCGCCGATCCGCGATGGCAAGGTCTACGTCAACAACGGTTTCTGGGACACCTTCCGCACCACCTGGCCGGCCTACGCGCTGTTCACCCCTGACGATGCCGGCGCGCTGGTGCAGGGCTTCCTGGAGCAGTACCGCGCCGGTGGCTGGGTGGCGCGCTGGTCCTCGCCGGGCTATGCCGACCTGATGGTGGGGACCAGTTCGGACGTGGCCTTCGCCGACGCCTACCTGAAAGGCATCAAGGGCTTCGACCCGGATGAGGCGTACCAGGCCGCACTGCGCAACGCCACCGTAGTGCCACCGGACCGCCACGTCGGCCGCAAGGGCATGGACAAGAGCACCTTCCGCGGCTACGCCAGTGCCGACGTGCATGAAGGCATGTCGTGGACGATGGAAGGCGCGCTCAACGATTTCGGCATTGCCAACATGGCCACGGCGCTGGCCAGGCGTGCAGACAGTCCGGCCGCGCGCGAGCGTTACACCACCGAAGCGGCGTATTTCCGTGCCCGCGCCGGCACCTACGCCACCGTGTTCGACCCGGCCGCCGGTTTCTTCCAGGGCCGCAATGACGATGGCAGCTGGCGGGTGGACGCGAAGGACTACGACGCACGCGTGTGGGGCCACGATTACACCGAATCCAACGGCTGGACGTTCGCCTTCACCGCCGCGCATGACGGCGAAGGCCTGGCTGGGCTGTACGGTGGCCGCGAAAAGCTGGCCGCAAAGCTGGACACGTTCTTCAGCACGCCGGAAACCGCCGACCCGAAGTTCTCCGGTTCCTACGGCGGCACCATTCATGAAATGACCGAAGCACGCGATGTGCGCATGGGCATGTACGCGCACAGCAACCAGCCCTCGCACCACATTCCGTGGATGTACCTGTACGCCGGGCAGCCGTGGAAGACCCAGCAGCATGTGCGCGAGATCCTGTCGCGGTTGTACGTGGGCAGCGAGATCGGCCAGGGCTACCCGGGCGATGAGGACAACGGCGAGACCTCGGCGTGGTACGTGCTGGCCTCGCTGGGCCTGTACCCGCTGCGGATGGGTTCGCCGGAGTACGCGATCGGGTCGCCGGCGTTCAAGCATGCCAAGGTGGAACTGCAGGGCGGCGCGGTGCTGACCGTGAACGCTCCGGAGAATTCGGATCGCAACATCTACGTGCAGTCACTGAAGATCAACGGCCAGCCGTGGACCAAGACGTGGGTGCCGCATGAGGTGATCGCCAAGGGTGCCACGCTGGACTTCGAGATGGGCCCGGCGCCGTCGACCTGGGGCACGGGCCCGGATGATGCACCGCGTTCGTTGACCGCGCGTGGTGAGCGCCCGGCGCTGTTGCACGACCTGCTGGGCAGTGGTGCGCATGCGCAGCTGGACGATGGGCGGGTGCTGGCCGCGCTGACCGATGACGATGCGGGTACCGTGGTGCCGTTCGGCGGCAAGGGCAGCATCGTGTTCACCGGCGTGGCCGATGGAACGCCGGCGATGTACACGCTGACCAGCGGCAACGCGCCGATCCGCGGCGGCAAGTGGACGCTGGAAGCGCGCAAGGCCGGCGGCAGCTGGGTGGCGCTGGACCAGCGCAGCGGCGAAACGTTCGAGTGGCAGCAGCAGACCCGACCGTTCCGGATCGCCAAGCCGGGCCGCTATGCCGAGTACCGGTTGCGGATTGAAGGGCCGGGGAGGATGCAGTTGGCCGAGGTGGAGTTGCTGGCGCCGGCGGCGCGGTAACGCACCGACCGGGCGGGCACCGCGTGGGACACGCATGGCGTGTCGCTACGCGGTATCCGGACCGTGGAGACACGCCATGCGTGTCTGCGCGGTGCCGGATCGAAGAGCAGCCACTCAGGGCGTGGCTCTACCGTGTCCTCGGCGCATGGCGCCGTTCCAGAGGAAGGAAATGGTCGGGCCCAGGGTGGCGGGGTCCAGCGGACCACCGCCACGGCCGGGCCGCGTAGGGGTATTGGGCCCGTGGGAGGTTGCAGGGCGGTGACGGTGGGGCTGCGGAGACGTTGCGGTTCCATCGCGCGGGCGACGCGCGCACGGTAGGTACCGACCGTTGGTCGGTACGGGGGAACGTCAAATGCAAAAGGGACCGGTGCGGTGCACCGGTCCCTTCTTCAAGGTCTACCGACCAACGGTCGGTAGCTACCGTTTTGCTTCGCAAAACCGGAACGCGCGGTGCGCGTTCCGCGCTGGAAGCAGCGAAGGCGTTTACGCCTTCTCTGCTTCCAGCTGCTTGCGGATTTGCGCATCCACCGCGGCAATCGCGGTCATGTTGAGCACGCGGCGCGAGGTCGCGCTGGTGGTCAAAATGTGCGCCGGCTTGGCCACGCCCATCAGGATCGGGCCGATCGCCACGCCGTCTGTGAACACGCGCACCAGGTTGTAGGCGATGTTGGCCGCTTCCAGGTTGGGCAGCACGAACAGGTTGGCGCGGCCCTTCAGCGTGCTGTCGGGCAGCAGCTTCTGGCGCAGCGCTTCATCCCACGCGGTATCACCCTGCATTTCGCCGTCCACGTTCAAGCGCGGGTTGCGCTTGAGCAGCAGCTCGCGCACGGTGCGCATCTTCAGGGCGTCCTTGGAATCGTGGCTGCCGAAGTTGGAGTGCGACAGCAACGCCACCTTCGGTTCGATCCCGAACAGCTTCATGCGGTACGCCGCCTGCAGCGTGGCTTCGCAGATCTGCTCGGCGGTGGGGTCTTCCTGCACGTGGGTGTCCACGAAGAAGAACACGCCCTGCTGGTTGATCACGCCGGTCATGGCCGAGGTCGAGGTGACCTTCGATTCCAGGGGCAGCACGCTACGCACGTAGCCCAGCTTCTTGTGGAAGCGGCCCACCACGCCGGTGAGCAGCGCATCGGCTTCACCGCGTGCCACCATCACCGCCGCGATCAGGGTCGGGCGCGAGCGCATCAGGTTCTTGGCCGCCGCCACCGTCACGCCGCGACGGCCGGTGAGGTTGTGGTAGTACTGCCAGTAGTCGTTGAAGCGCGGGTCGTCATTGATGTTGGTGACGTCGAAATCGACGCCGGCCTTCATGCGCAGGCCCATGCGCTCGATGCGCGATTCGATCACGTCCGGGCGGCCGATCAGGATCGGGAGGGCCAGGCCTTCATCGACCACGTTCTGCACCGCGCGCAGCACCACTTCTTCTTCGCCTTCGGCATACACCACGCGCTGCTTGTCGGCGCGCGCACGGTCGTACACCGGCTTCATCATCAGGCTGGTGCGGTACACGAACTGGGCCAGCTTCTCGCGGTAGGCCCCCATGTCGGCGACCGGGCGCGTGGCCACGCCCGAATCCATCGCGGCCTGGGCCACGGCGGCCGACAGCTCCACCAGCAGGCGGCGGTCGAACGGGCGCGGAATCAGGTAATCGCGGCCGAAGCTCGGGGTGTCATCGCCATAGGCCGACCCCAGGTCGCTGGCTTCGCGGCGCGCCATCGCGGCGATCGCGTGCACGCAGGCGATCTTCATTTCTTCGTTGATCGCCGTGGCGCCCACGTCCAGCGCACCGCGGAACAGGTACGGGAAGCACAGCACGTTGTTGATCTGGTTCGGGTAGTCCGAACGGCCGGTGCCGATCAGCGCATCCGGACGCACGCTGCGCGCCACTTCCGGCATGATTTCCGGGGTCGGGTTGGCCAGCGCGAAGATCACCGGGTCCTTGGCCATGGTCTTGACCATGTCCGCGGTGAGGATGCCCGGGGCCGACAGGCCCAGGAAGATGTCCGCGCCATCGACGATCTCGGCCAGCGTGCGCTTGTCGGTATCGCGGGCGTAACGCTTCTTTTCCGGATCCAGGTCGGCACGGCCGGTGTGGATCACGCCTTCGCGGTCGAAGGCCAGGATGTTTTCCGGCTTCAGGCCCAGCGAGACCAGCATGTTCACGCACGACACACCCGCAGCGCCCATGCCGGTGGTGGCCAGCTTCACTTCCTCGATCTTCTTGCCGGTGACGACCATGGCGTTGAGCACGGCGGCGCCGACGATGATCGCCGTGCCGTGCTGGTCGTCATGGAACACCGGGATGTTCATCCGCTCGCGCAGCTTGCGCTCCACGATGAAGCATTCCGGGGCCTTGATGTCTTCCAGGTTGATGCCGCCGAAGGTCGGCTCGAGCGAGGCGATGATGTCGACTAGCTTGTCCGGGTCGTTTTCATCGATTTCGATGTCGAACACATCGATACCGGCGAACTTCTGGAACAGCACGCCCTTGCCTTCCATCACCGGCTTGCCGGCCAGCGGGCCGATGTTGCCCAGGCCCAGCACGGCGGTGCCGTTGGAGATCACGGCGACCAGGTTGCCGCGGGCAGTGAGCTCGCTGGCCTGCTGCGGGTCGGCCAGGATGGCTTCGCAGGCGTGTGCCACGCCCGGCGAATAGGCCAACGACAGGTCGCGCTGGGTGAGCATCGGCTTGGTCGCCGTGACCTTGATCTTGCCCGGCGGCGACATGCGGTGATAGTCGAGGGCGGCCTGTTTGAAATCTTCGTTGGACATCGCTTTCTGCAGATGAATGGGCGTGAGGAACAGGGGATCATACCCCCGTTGGCGGTGTTGGACCTGTCGCTACGCTGTCGCGATCATGCTGCGACCGCACATCCGGCAGGCCGTGCGTCGGCGTATGCCACGCCAGCCTGGCGGACTCCGATGACAACTTACATCACCGGAAACCCCTATGAAAAAGCAGGCCGTGCCGCCCAAGGGGGGACGGCACGGGCCTGCTGCACGCACATCGGGGGAGGGGCGTGTTCAGCGCGCCGGTGCGGGCAGCACCGACGGCAGGTCGTCGGTGGCCAGCGGCGGCAGTTCGGCCTCGCGGCCATCCAGGGCCAGCGCCAGGCGTTCACGGTCCAGCGCATTTTCCCAGCGCGACACCACCACGGTGGCCACCGCATTGCCGATGAAGTTGGTCAGCGAGCGGCATTCGCTCATGAAGCGGTCCACGCCCAGGATCAGCGCCATGCCGGCCACCGGCACTTCCGGCACCACCGCCAGGGTGGCGGCCAGGGTGATGAAGCCCGCACCGGTCACGCCGGCGGCACCCTTGGAGCTCAGCATCGCCACCAGCAGCAGCGCGATCTGGTGGCCCAGGGTCAGCTCGGTGTTGGTGGCCTGGGCGATGAACAGCGCGGCCAGGGTCATGTAGATGTTGGTGCCGTCCAGGTTGAACGAGTAGCCGGTGGGAACCACCAGGCCCACCACCGACTTGCTGCAGCCGGCCTTTTCCATCTTTTCCATCAGCGAGGGCAGCGCCGATTCCGAGGACGAGGTGCCCAGCACCAGCAGTAGTTCGGCCTTCAGGTAACGGGCCAGCTTGAACACCGAGAACCCGCACAGGCGGCAGACCACGCCCAGGATGACCGCCACGAACAGGAACGCGGTGAGGTAGAACGAACCCACCAGCCAGGCCAGGTTGATCAGCGACCCCACCCCGTACTTGCCGATGGTGAAGGCGATGGCACCAAACGCACCGATCGGGGCGGCCTTCATCAGGATGTGGACCAGGCGGAACACCGGCGCGGTCAGCGCCTCCAGGAAGGTCAGCACGGGGCGGCCGCGCTCACCCACCAGGGCCAGCGACACGCCGAACAGCACCGCCACGAACAGTACCTGCAGGATGTTGCCATCCACGAAGGCGCTTACCAGCGTGGCCGGAATGATGTCCATGACGAAGCCGGTGAGGGTCAGCTCGTGGGATTTCTCCACGTAGCTGTGCACCGCGGCCTGGTCCAGGTCGGCCGGGTTGATGTTCATGCCGGCGCCGGGCTGCACCACGTGCGCCACCACCATGCCCACGATCAGGGCCAGGGTGGAGAAGAACAGGAAGTAGGCCATCGACTTGGCGAAGACCCGGCCCACGGTGCGCAGGTGGGTCATGCCGGCGATGCCGGTGACGATGGTCAGGAAGATCACCGGGGCGATGATCATCTTCACCAGCTTGATGAAGCCATCGCCCAGCGGCTTGAGCGATTCGGCGAAGGCCGGCTCGTAATGGCCGAGGATGGCGCCCAGCACGATTGCCACCACCACCTGGAAATACAGCTGGCGGTAGAACGGCAACGGCTTGGCCGCAAGCGGGGCAGCGGTGGGAACGTGCATGGGAAACTCCGGCAGTGTCACGGGGATGCCGGCCGCAGGCGGCGGCATCGGGCGTGGCCTTTTTACGCCCGCTGCACCGCTGCGCAGATAACCTATTGGTACTAGCCCCCCTGTTCAGCCAAGCGCAGTGCCTACACTGCACGGGCACCGCGCCCCCACGGCGGCGGGTGGCCGTGTCGTTCAGGGCCCTGTGGCCCAACAGTTTTCCCGCTCGCGGCCGTTGTTGTTCTGCCCCACTTTCAAGAAGCCAGACCCTATTCCATGCGCCTGACCCCCCTGTTCATCGCTCTTACCGCCCTGTCTGCTCCCCTAGCCGCTACCGCGGCAGACTGGGACAACTGGCCGACCAAGGTGTCCTTCAGCGACGGCACCGAACTGGCCGCCACCGGCAACATCGCCTACGACCTCAACGACTTCTCGGGTGCCGACGTCTTCGAAGATGACGATGCGGTGCGCCGCAAGGAGTTCGGCGCGACCCTGAAGAAGAAGGGCGTGTACGACGCGATGGTGTACTACGACTTCCAGGCCGACACCTGGCTGGACGTGTACTTCCGCTTCGAGAGCAAGGCCGTGTTCGGCAAGGACATCGGCCGCTTCCGCTTCGGCTACATGAAGACCCCGGTCGGCCTGGATTCCAACACCTCCTCCCGCGCCGGCAGCTTCATGGAAACCGCCCTGCCCGTGCAGGCCTTCTACGAAGGCCGCCGCACCGGCGCCGAGTGGGTGCTGGAACGCCCGGCCTACCTGATGCAGGTGGGCGCCTACGGCGGCAAGGACCTGGAAGGCGACAACCCGGGCACCACCCAGGCCGTGCGCGGCGTGTGGACCCCGGTGAAGGCACCGGGCGATGTCATCCACCTGGGCCTGGCCTATTCGCAGGAAAACCCGCGCGGCTACCGTGACGGCCGCGACGTGCACCAGGAAGCCAGCGCCCGCCTGCGCGCGCGCCCGGAAGCCGGCCTGACCGACATCCGCCTGGTGGATTCCGGCGCCCTGGCCACTGCGGACCAGATCCGCCGTACCGGCCTGGAAGGCATCTACATCCACGGCCCGTTCTCGGTACAGGCCGAAGCCCTGCGCACCACCGTCACCCGTGACGGCAAGCCGGATTACACCGGCGATGGCCAGTACGCGATGGCGAGCTGGATCGTCACCGGCGAATCACGCCCGTACAGCGCCGGCGCAGTGGCCAACGTCAAGCCAGCCCACGACTACGGCGCGGTGGAACTGCTGGCCCGCTACAGCCGCCTGGACCTGGACGATGCAGACGTGTTCGGCGGCCGCCAGCACGACTGGACCGTGGGTGCGAACTGGTATCTCACCAGCCACTTCAAGTTCCAGGCGAACTACGTGTGGGCCGATGCCAGCCGCCGTGGCGTGCGGACCAAGCCGGAAATCTTCGAGCTGCGCGCGCAGGTTCACTTCTGATGGCGTGAAGGCGGCAGGGTGCCTCTCGGCACCCCGCCTCCAGAGCACGCCAGATGGGGCGAATCTGACGCAGGATTGGGTGAAGTGCCTCTGTTGCGTTCGCCGGGTGCGGCGTAACATCTTCGAACACCCCCGGCGAAAGCGTCCATCGGTCATAAAACGATTTTTCCGCCAGTTCAGCATTGCCAAGCGCGGCCATAACGAGAGCTGTTACGACGTCAATCGAGATGGCTCTCTTGTGCTTAATCGGGAGGATCTCCTGAAGTCTGGTCGAATGAAGCGCCAGCTGGATGCGGCACGCGATCTCCGCGCTCTCTACCTGGCGGCAGAGAAAGACCGCTCCACGAAGTGACCAGCCTTGTCCTGCTTGCCGTGCTGTTGGCCGCAGGGTGGTATTTCTACCGGCAGTGGCGCTACACGCGCTTCGAAGCACTGCATCACCCGGGTCATCCACAGTACTTCGGCGCTGCGCTTTGCTCCGTTTATCTGTCTGGCATGAGCGTCGGCCTTCACGCGTTGGCGATGAGGTACTCAGACTACGGCCTGTATCTCGGCAAACTGCAGGCGATGCTGCCCTTGCAGGTGATTGACAAGCAGACGGCCGAAGGACTGACCCTGCACTTGGGGCTCACCCTATGGTGCCTGTCGTTAGCGACCGTGCTTCCCATCATTCTCAATGACCCGTTGGTCCGGGTCCGGTCGCTGGCGCAGCTGATCGCGTCGAGACTTGGGGGCATCGACGCGATCGAGGATCTTGCAATGCAGTGCTATGAGAATGGGTCGTTGACTGCGTTGACGTTGAAAAGCGGTAAAGTCAACGTGGGGTATCTGGATGAATTCACAGGCCCAACAGTCGGCAAGGATTGGGTTGGCATAACGCCCGTCGCGTCAGGGTTTCGGGACGATAAAGCGAAGCTCAGCCTGACCACCTTCTACGACATGAAGCTACCAGAAGAGGCATCGTTCGAAATCTTCCAGGTCATCATTTCGATGAGGCAGCTCGTCTCGGCGCAGGCATTCGACTTGGACCTTTATAAAAGGCTTCAACAACCTGATGCTACAGACCAACAAACAGCCGACGTGCAGAAATTTGTCTTCCGGCATTCGACATTGGTCGTCGACAGCACAAGGCACGGCTTCTACCTCGGCCTGCCTGTACTGCTGCTTCTGGCGCCATACGCCGGGTTGAAGTCGACCGTGGGCGGGCTCACATTAGTCCTACTGGCAGGCGTCAGCAGCTTGGTCGCAGAGAGGCTGCGAATCAGCGCGACGAAGAGCGAGATCGAAGAACACACGCCCACTCCAGAGCATCACCAGGCGCTGACCGTCTAGGTTGGTTGCTCGATTGTCTATTTTTGGATCGCCGTCAACAGGGGAAGGAGCCGGTATCCTTGCTTCACCACCCCAAGCGCCGGCCATGTACAGGACTTCCCGCTATCGCCCCCTGTTGCTGACCCTGCTGGTCATGGTCGGCGGCACGCTGCTGGCCGCACTGGTGGCCGGCCGCTACGCGCAGCAGCGCGCCCTGGCTGCGGAGAGCGCCCAGGTACGCCGCCAGCTGGACCTGTACGCGCAGACGCTGCAACAGCGCATCGACCGCTTCCGCACCCTGCCCCAGGTGCTGGCGCTGGATCCGGACTTGCTGCAGGCCGTGCAGCAACCGCTCGATAATGCCGAGCGCCACCGGCTCAACCTGAAACTGCAGGAAGCCAACAATGTCACCCGCGCGTCCACCCTGACCCTGATCGACCGCCATGGCGTTGCCGTGGCGGCCAGCAACTGGGATCAGCCCACCACCAACGTGGGAGAGGACTACAGCTACCGACCGTACGTCCAGCAGGCGATGGCCAAGGGCAGCGGGCGCTTCTACGGCATCGGGATGACCACGGCGGTGCCGGGCTACTTCCTGTCGCAGGCGATCCTCAACGGCGATGGCGATGTGCTGGGCGTGATTGCCATCAAGATCGAGCTGCGGGCGCTGGAACAGGAATGGCTGCACAGCACCGACATCGTGATGGCCAGCGATGCGCACGACGTGGTGTTCCTGGCCAACGGCGATGCATGGCGGTACCGCCTGCTACGCCCGCTGTCGCCAGCCGAGCACAGCGAGATGCTGGCCACCCGCCAGTACGCCGACCGTTCATTGCAGCCGCTGCTGGCGCGAACGCTGGATGTGCTGGCTGATGGGGGCCGCATGGTGCGGTTGGTGCAGCCCTCCCTGCCCCGCCCGATGCTGTGGCAGACCTATGTGCTGGACGATCCGCAGTGGAAGCTGCACCTGTTGCATGACGCCAGCGCCAGCGCCGCCGTGGGACGCAGTACCGCGCTGGCGGCCGGCGGCATCTGGCTGGCGCTGTGTTTCCTCACGTTGTTCATCCAGCAGCGGCGGCGCCTGGCCTCGCACCGGCAGCGCAGCCGGCTGGAACTGGAGGCGGTGCTGCAACAGCACGCGCAGGAACTGCGTACCGCACAGGACGGCGTACTGCAGGCCGCGCAGCAGGCAGACAGCGGGCTCAGCCGCAGCCTGGCGCACCTGCCGCAGGGCGTGGTGGTGATCGACAGTGAACAGCACGTGGTGGCGTGGAATGCGCGCTACCTGGAGCTGTTCCGCTTCCCACCCGACCTGATCCGGGTGGGCGTGCCCATCGCCGAGGCGTTCCGCTACAACGCCCGCCGCGGCCTGCTCGGTCCGGGGCCGATTGACGAAGCCATCGAGCGGCGCCTGAACCACCTGCGCAGCGGCCGCCCGCACATGCGCGAGAGCGAGAAGGACGACGGCACCGTGCTGGAGATTCGTGGCAATCCCCTGCCTGACGGCGGGTTTGTCACCAGCTACGCCGACATCACCGCCTACAAGAACACCGCGCGTGAACTGCGCTCGCTGGCCGACGCGCTGGAACACCGCGTGGCCGAGCGCACCCGCGATCTGGACGAGGCGCGGCGCGAAGCCGAACGGGCCAATCGCTACAAGACCCGGTTCGTGGCTTCGGCCGTGCATGACCTGCTGCAGCCGCTCAATGCCGCGCGCATGTTCGTTTCAGTGCTGCGTGGCAAGTTGAGTGGCGATGCGCGTGAACTGAGCGAGCACGTGGATGCGGCGCTGGCGGCGCAGGATTCCATCCTCAACAGCCTGCTGGATATCTCGCGGCTGGAGTCGGGCACGTTGCAGACGCACGTGCGTGCCTTTGCGCTGTCGACGCTGCTGGAAACACTGGCGCGTGAGTTCGGCATTGCCGCACAGGCGCGTGGGCTGCAGCTGGAGTGGGTGGATACACGTGCGGTGGTGGTGAGCGATGAAGCTCTGCTGCGCCGCATTCTGCAGAACTTCCTGTCCAATGCGCTGCGCTATACCCCGCGTGGGCGCGTGTTGATTGGCTGCCGCCGGGTTGGCGGCCAGCTGCGCATCGAAGTGCATGACCAGGGGCCGGGTATTCCGGAGAGCCTGCAGGGGGAGATTTTCGAAGAATTCCGCCGACTGGATGATGGCGTGGACCAGGAGCGTGGCGCCGGGCTGGGCCTGGCGATTGTCGAGCGCATCGGGCGGCTGCTTGGCCACCGGATCAGCCTGCGCTCCATGCTGGGCAGCGGCAGCGTGTTTGCCGTGACCGTGCCGCTGGGCAGCGCCGATGCGATACCCGCGCCCGCGCCTGTCCCGGCGGCATCGGCAGACCCGGGCGATGACAGTCCGTTGCGGCAGTGCCGGGTATGGAGCATTGATGATGACCCGCGTGTCTGCGCCGCCACCCGCGCCCTGCTGGAACGCTGGGGCTGCAGGGTGGAGCTGGCGGATGGCCCGCATGCCGCGCTGGAGATTGCCTCCGCGTTGAACGCACCGCAGCTGGTGCTGCTGGATGTGCGCATGGGCCAGTGGCATGGACCGGAGCTGTACGAACAGCTGTGCGAACTGTGGCAGGCGCGCCCACCGGTGATTCTGGTCACTGCCGAGCGCGATGATGCGCTCAAGGCACAGGCCGCAGAAAACGGCTGGGGCTTCCTGTCCAAGCCGGTGCGCCCACCGGCCTTGCGGGCGCTGATGACGCAGTTGCTGGTACGGCACCGGGCGTAAACCGGCGCGCAACTCACTGGCCCGGGATGCTGCTCTTCGTTGATGGTCATGCCATTACCGAACGTTCGGACGTGGTCGGCGGTGGAATGCTCTTCCGCATCCTGCGGTCGCACCACTTGTGCATCCATGCACGGCGTCGATTGGAATGCGACCCTACCGAGGCGTCGCACCGGTAGGGTCGGACCCCAGTCGACTGCACGTAACAATGCCACGCGCGGCGAACGCATGACCCCCAAACAAAATGCGCTTCTTCGTTGATGGTCATGCCACAACCGAACATTCGAACACGGTCTGCGGTGGAATATTCAACCGCATCCTGCGGCCCCACCACTTGTGCATCCATGCACGGCGTCGATCGGGATGCGACCCTACCAGGTGCATCCCGCAAGATCGGACCGATCCCCCGTTACTCCGCCGCCTCTTCGATTGACGTATCCGCCGCCCGCCGGCTGTTCCTCGGGGTGTGGTCCAGATACCGGTACGGCACCGGAATCGGCGTTTCATCCAACGTCAACGTGATCCGCTTGCTCTCTACTTCCACGATTACACGACTGCCTACTGACAGATCAAACCGGTCCATCCATATGCCGCGCAGTACCAGGCAAGGAATGCGACCACCGTCTGGCAGGGGCTGACCACCGGGATGTGAGAACGACCCGATGCGCAGACTCTCCGGCACATGCATGCCGATGCGGGTTTGGGGCTGTTCGTTGGAATGCAGATCCGAATTTGAACGACGCATTTGCCACCTCCGAGGAAGTCTCCCTCGCCGGAATGGCGAGGGAGTCGGGAGGTTGAAATCCGCTCGGATGTGCACGGCATGACGTATTCCCGCGAAGGTGTTGTATTTCGCCACCCTCCCGACATGGGACGTCCACAATTGCTACATCCGAGGAGATTTCAAGCTCCGAGGCAACACCATGCGCCATGCGGCGCGCAAAGTTAAATCGCTTGTTTTGAATGATATTCGAGCTTCGATAGACGCACACTACTGCGCGACGCATTCAACCCATATTGCCAGCACGTCGGTCGTCCGCTCCAAATCTACCTCCACAAACTTCCTGAGATTGCGTTGATCAACACACCTTCTTCGCAGCGACGCGGCTAATGCTCGCACTCTCCGAGCAGGTAGTCCCAACTGCCGCCGCGATCCAGGCAGCCGTCAACTGCCAACTGCGTCCAAAACCACACACAAGTGAAAGCAAACGCAGCAATGAAAAGCACAGCAGCAGCTATCGCAGTACGTCTCATGGTCACTGGCTCGGAGGGCAAGAGGGGGCGGGCGCTCCAATTTTATGCGTGGATGAGCGACTCAACAAAGACACAGATCGGAAGTTCATTTGACAGGACTCAATTCGGACCGTATTCTGGCCGAAAGCATGTGGAGCATTGCCATGGCGCTGGCTGAACAGATCAAACCGATTACCTACCTGAAATCCCATGCGGCCGAAATCGTGAAGGAATTCAGTGCCAATCCCGAACCCATCATCATTACCCAGAATGGTGAGGCCAAGATGGTGGTGGTCGAGATTTCCCAGTACGAACAGCAGCAGGAAACCCTTGCATTGCTCAAGCTGATCGCACTGGGCAGGAAGGAGTTCGCGGAAGGCAAGTTCAGCGATGCCCGTTCGTTCATCGAAGAGATGGACGACTGACGGTGCTTCGCAACGTTCTCCTCCTTGATAGTGCGAAATCTGAGTTCAAGGCGATAAGGCAGTACGTGCGGAAGGAATTTGGAAACGCTTCCTGGGACAAAGCAAGACGCGCCTTCCTTGATGCCATCGACCTCATCGAGCGGAGCCCGGAAATGGGCTCGGACGTCGATGAGCTTCGTGGATTGGGAATTGCCGCCTTCAGGTCCAAGCTGGTTGGACAGACCCGGATCATCTACGAGTTCGATGACGCGAACGTCATCATCCATATGTTCATTCATACCCGCAGAGACTTCCGAACCCACCTGCTCAGCCGAGTCCTCGGGTCATGATCCTGCCCTTGCGGCACAGGGCATAGAGCGGGCCTCTGGCCCGCTGCCTTTGCACATTCAGCCTGCTCGAAACACCCCCCGCTGTCGCAGGGGGCGACTACCAAGCAGATGAACCCTACAGCTCCTGCCTGTCTTTTCCGCCCGGCACAGAATGCTTTATCAGTAACAATACCAACAACAAGTCCCTGATATTGAAGAACGCTGTCCCGTCACTCGTGGTCGAGTCCGGCTTCAACTTGTACTCAATTACAGTATTTCCTACAACTTTCCACGTACCGCCACTGTCGTAGGTCCAGCGCATGGCCTCCTTCGACATTTTCTCCCAGTTGGTTATGTACATGTCCAGCCTTTCCGGCCACGGGGTTTTCATTTTCTTGGGATCAACGGCAGCTATGACACTTTCAAGAACCGGATAGAATCTCAATGCCTCCGATATGAACACTGCAAGGGTCGACATACTCTTCAGGATGCTGAATTTACCCAGGGCAGACTTCAAGTCCTTCTCATTTGCCGCCGGGCGATACTTGGCTATATTGTCGGCAGCGAGATAAAAATCGTCATAGCCGATGTAGCCCTTGTCCTTGAACGAATAGCAGTGCCGCGGACTATCCATAATGCCGAACTCACCGTCCACTCCACGAAGATTTGTAACTATATTGGAGACAGCATCGTCAGTGGATGTCCCGGCTTTAGCCGCATCGTAGCGTACATATATAAGTTTTCCATCAATTTCAACAACGAAACCACATATATAAAGATCCGTAAGTGAAATTACAAGATAAAACACCCCGCTGTCAGTTGTTATTTTTGCAGTTACATACGCCCCCCCCTCCTTTGTCGTGTATATATTCCTCCTTTCCGGCATCTTGTCGATCTCTATCCTTACCCCTCCGCCATGGATGAACTTCGCAATATCCATGAGGAATTTCTTCATTACTGCGGGAAGATCGCTATTATCCCCTGATATATCCAGGTCAACGTCATGCTTGAGATCTTTCATGGTATGCCCTTCAAGTTTTAATTGCAGGTAACTCAACCTTCAATCATCGAGACCTTGGAAATAAAACCAGATGGCGCATGAGAGTGCTCGATGAAAATCCAGTCCATGCCCTCATCAAAGAGCTTCTTGAGCGCGCTGGGGCCGGGTCCGACATCTAGATGGCCGTTATAATACGCCCCCATATTGATGTCATAATACATGCCCAGCATGGCGTTGCTTCCAGTGATGGGCCCAACACCGAGCGGGCCATTATATTTAACCCATCCAAACGGCCCTTTTATTCCAGGCTTTGCAGCATGCTCTTCAATGGCATCAACCCTGATCAGCTCAGTAATACCCCAGCCATACTTACATAGCCTGACATGACATTTTGCATATTTCATGCTTATCCCTCAGTATATTGAGTATGTATTTTCCTGCACTTCTCCGCGCCATCTTTCACGCAAAATCGTCGTAAAAATGATTCACCCGCACTCCATGGGCGACTTTCAAAGCATATCCACGCAGCTTTCGTCTCGATCAAGACAGCCGTCAACCTATCAGCCGTTGCCGGGAGACTTTAGTGCGCGCAAGCAGGCTCCCAGCGAGGATGTATTTTCCCGGTGAAGAAATGGGGAGCTATCCTTTCCCGGCTGCATTAAAATCTCACATCGTCACGCCAATATTTACCTGCAATTATCGGAAGTATTTCATTGCCGCCAACAACTTAATACTTGAGTTGCGCGCATACCCTTTGTCGCGGGCATGATGCTGATTGCGTCATGGCCATCCCGGAAGCCCGTTGGCACAAGGCTTATGCACGGAGAGCGCTTGGCGATTGGGTGGCGGGCTTGACGCTGCTGATCACTTGAAAGGAATGTTTCGCCGGGATCATTCGCAGGTCAATTTTCCCGCTTTGCCCCATGCCAGGCGCATCCGCACAAAGACAGAAGGGGAACGACCACACGGTACGGGCGCTGCCAGCCGTGTCGCCTTTGACCTACTTTTCGACGCACTGCGCGTCGCAGGGCGCGACGCCCCACCCATTGAACTGCGCTTGGCGACGACAACGCCACGGCAATACGGTGGGGGCGAGTCCATACATAGGGTCGATCCCCGGTCGACCGCACGTAACGTTGCTATGCGCGACGAACGCATGATCTCCAATCGAAACGCGCTCTTCCGCCAACGTCATGCCATAACCGAACGTTCGAACATGGTCGGCGGTCGACTGGGGTGCGACCCTACCCCGGGCCTGCGGGCCTGCGGGTCTGCGGGTCTGCGGGTCTGCGGGTCTGCGGGTCTGCAGATATCGACGTTGCGTGGAGCGGCCGGGTAGAGCCCGGCGCTACGTCAGGTCTGCGCCTGCGTCGCCCTCTGGTTCGAGGGCCTTTACCAGTACCGCTGCCTGGGTGCGGCTTACGCATTCCAGTTTCTTGAGGATGGCGGTTACGTGCACCTTTACGGTGTTTTCCGCCAGGCCCAGTTCGTAGGCGATCTGCTTGTTGAGCAGGCCGTCGGCGAGGCATAGCAGTACGCGGAATTGTTGCGGGGTGAGCTGGGCGAGGCGCGCTGCGAGCAGGGCGTCGGATTCGGAGCGTTCTGCCGCCATGGCCGGGAACCAGAGGCCGCCGTCGAGGACGGTTTCCACGGCCTTGCCGATGGCGTCTGCCGGGGCGGATTTTGGAATGAAGCCGGCCGCGCCGAACTGCTGGGCGCGGCGGATGACGCGCGGGTGGTCGTTGGAGGAGACGATGACGACCGGGATGTCGGGGTGGGAGCCGCGTACGTGGAGGAGCGAGGAAAAGCCTCGGGCGCCGGGCATGGTGAGGTCCAGGAGGACCAGTTCTATGTCCGGGTGCTGGTTGAGGGCTGCCTCGAGGGCTTGAGCGCTGGCAACTTCGATGACCTGGACCGCCGGGAGGGCCTGGCGCAGGGAGTGGACTACGGCGGCGCGGAGTAGCGGGTGGTCGTCGGCTACGAGGATGGTGATTTCGCTCATAGGGGGATTGTAGGGGGGATTTTGGGGTGCGGCTAAGAGCAGCCACGCAGGGCGTGGCTCTACGCGGGGTTTGAGATCGTGCGCCCGGCCGGGGGCGGACACGCGTGGCGTGTCCCTACGCGGTGGGATGCCGGCGGTAGTGACACGCCATGCGTGTCACGGGGTGGGTCGCCGCCCGGGGGCGTAGTGTCCCGCGCGGAAAAGAGCGCAACCCGTGCACCCCACGTCGGTCCGTTCAGCGCGGCTGGGTGCTGCCCTTCCAGGCGTCGAGGAATTGGCGGCGCTTCAGGGCGTCCAGGTAAACCAGCAGGCCTGGACCCAGCAGGATCGGGCGGTAGCTGCGGCCCGGGGCGCGGCCGCGCTGGGTCGGGAGGATCGACATCAGGCGCGCTTCACGGGAGAGCACCTGCTGGCCGCGTGGGGATAACAGGTAGTCGAGGAAGCGGCGCGCTTCTGCTGCGTTGTGAGCCGTGCGGGGGATCACGGCGGTGCGCAGGACGACGAGGGTGTAGTCCTCCGGTTCGACGATGCCCAGTGGAGCGCCCGCATCAATGCGGGCCTGGGCGTAGGAGCCCAGTACGTTGTAGGCGAGGGAGAGTTGGCCGCTGCTTACGCGGTCGAGCAGTACGCCGGTGCGTTCTTCGAGCTGTACCTGGTTGTCGCCCAGTGCGCCCAGCAGGGCGCCCGCCATGCTGCCGCGCTGGCCATCCTGGGTGGCGAGCAGGTAACCCACGCTGCTGCGCTCGACGTCATAGGTGCCTACCTTGCCCGCCAGCGGGGCGTCCGGGGCGCGCAGCAGTTCGAGCAGCTGGCGGCGGGTCCTGGGTACGCGGGCCGCTGGCAGGGTGCGGGTGTTGTAGACCATCGCCACCGGTTCGTAGCTGATGCCGAACGCTTCATGCCGCCACTGTGCCCATGCGGGCAGCGCGTCGGTCTGTGGCGAGCGGTGCGGCAGCGCATGGCCGTCGTTGACAAGCTTCGCCTGCAGGTCCATGCCGCTGCTGATCAGCATGTCCGGGCCGGTGGCAGCATGGCGCTCGCGCACGTAGCGGGCGTACATGTCCTGGGCGATCACATCCTCGTAAACGATCTCGGTACCCGGGTGCAGGCGTTGGTAATCGGCAATGACGGTGGCGAACACTTCGATGTCGGTGGAGCCGTGGATGCGCAGCTCGGCGGTAGCGGTGCCCTTGGCGGGAAAGCGCTGTACGTCGCCGGGTGCGGCGACCGCCGGGCCTGCCACCAGCAGCACCAGCAGGAACAGGGTGCGCATCATGCGTGCAGCCTCGGCAAACGAATGGTGGCCACCAGGCCGCCACTGGGCCGGTTGCTCAGGTCGATCTGGCCGCCGTGGCTGTCTACCACGCGCTTGACGATGGCCAGGCCCAGCCCTGCCCCGCCCGGCGCGGCGTCCTCGCCACGGGCGAAGCGCTCGAATACGCGTTCGGCATCGCCCGGCGCAATGCCTGGGCCATGATCGGCGATGGTCACCACGCTGTACTTGCCTTCTTCGGTGAGCGCGACCTGCAGTGGGCCGTCACCGCCGTACTTGAGTGCGTTGTCGATCAGGTTCTTGATCGCTTCGCGCAGCAGCAGTGCGTCACCCTGCACGCGCGAGGAAGACACGCCCACCGCCAGCTGCACGCGCGGTGCGGGCAGCGCCTGCGGTAGCGCCTCATGCAGGGCCTGATGCACGGTTTCCACCATGTCCACCGGCGCGAAGCGCTGCAGGTTGGAACGATGGATCACGCTGGCATCGCTGAGCAGCTGGTTGAGCAGGCGGCTCATGTGGGTGGCATTGCGGTCGATGGCAGCCAGGCTGCGGCGCATGTCTTCGGGGTCCTCGTCGTCCAGCGCCAGCTGCGCCTGCGCGCGCAGTGCGGCCAGTGGCGTGCGCATCTGGTGGGCGGCTTCGGCCATGAACGCGCGAAGGGTTTCGTTGCTGCTGGACAGGCGCGCCATGAAGCGGTTCAGCGCGGCCACCATCTGGTCCATCTCGCGTGGCACGCGCGCGTCCAGCGGGCTCAGGTCGGAAGGCTCGCGTCGCGACAGCTCGCGCTCCACCTTCACCAGCGGGCGGAACGCCCGGTGCACGCCGAAGGCCACCAGCGCCAGCGACAGCAGCGAGAGCACGCCGATGGCCAGCAATGCGCGGTTGACGATGTCCTGCGCCACCGCTTCGCGCGCGCGCCGGGTCTGGCCGACCTGCACGCGGACTTCGGCCTGCGCCGACGGCGAGGAGACACGCCGCGACACCACCACGAAGCGCACGGTTTCGCCACTGTAGGGGGTATCGAACAGCTGCGGCTCATCGGTCGGCATGCGTGGCGGTGCCGGCAGATCGGCGTATCCGGTCACGGTGCGGTTCTGGCCGTCGAACACCCTATAGAACACGCGGTCATCCGGCGCCATCGCCAACAGGTCCAGCGACGCATACGGCAGGTCCACCTGCCACTGCGCGTCCACCAGCGCCACCGAATCGATGATCGAGAGGGCTGAAGACACCAGCAGGTGGTCGTAGGAACGGTTGGCGGCGCGCTGGCCGTAGTCGCGCGCAGCGAACAGCAACGCCACGGCAAACACCGCGAGCAGCACGCCGAGATACAGGGTAAGCGTGCGCCGTAGGGAGCTGGGCGCGCGGGTTTCAGCCGTGGGCATCGGGCGCGCCGTCGATGGCTTCCAGCAGGTAGCCGCTGCCGCGCACGGTGACGATGCGCAGCGGGGCGTCGGCCAGTTTGCGGCGCAGGCGGCCGACGTAGAGTTCGATGGCATTCGGGCCGGCTTCGTCGTCGAAGCCGAACAGGCCGTTGCCGATCTCGTCCTTGCCCACTACATGCCCCAGCCTGCCCATCAGGATTTCCAGCAGGCGGTATTCACGATTCGGCAGTTCGATCGGCTGCCCATCCAAGGTGACCCGGTGCGAGGCGTTGTCGAACTGGAAGCCGCCAATCTGCACCAGTTCGCTGGCCTGGCCGCGCGTACGCCGCAGCAGCACGCGGCAGCGTGCTTCGAATTCGCGGAAGTCGAACGGCTTGCCCAGGTAATCGTCGGCCCCCACGTCCAGCGCCTGCACGCGGTCTTCGATGCCATCGCGCGCGGTCAGCATCAGCACCGGCGTGGCATCGCCGCGCTCGCGCATGCCGGCCAGCACGCGCAGACCATCGAGCTTGGGCAGGCCGATGTCCAGCACCACCAGGTCGAAGCTCTGGTAGCGCAGCACGCTGGCGGCGGCCAGGCCGTCGTTCTGCCAGTCCACGGCGTGGCCACTGCGGCGCATGCGGCGGACGATGGCGTCGGCCAGGTCCGGATTGTCTTCAACCAGCAGGATGCGCATCGGGCGGGAACAGGCGGGGGTGCGGGAATCCTAGCGCGAGCGGCGTGTTTGGTGGGTTGCGCTGCGCTGCAGCAGGCGTCGACAGGTGGATGACAGCTTCCCCGCACTAGGCTGCGCCATCGCCAGGCACCCCCGTGCGGACGCGTCCCGACAACCTGCGGGTTGGCACGGCCACAGGCCCTGCCCGCCCACCGCCATGTACCTGGGAGGGTTCATGCACTTCGATCTCCTGCGCCGCCGCGGGCTGGCCGCCTGCGCCCTGCTGTTGCCCATCGCCCCGCTCTGGGCCGCCGACGATGCCGATGCGGACCGCCCGCTCACCGCCACCTTCGGCGGGCGCCTGCATCTGGATTTCGCCGATTTCGACAACGATGCGCGCGGCACCCCGAACAAGGACGACACCGAGATCCGCCGTGCCTGGCTGGACATGTCGGGCCGGTTCTTCGTGGTGGACTACAAGCTGGAGGCCGATTTCTCCGGCGACCGGGTCGAAGCCAAGGATGTTTACATCAGCCGCGATTTCAGCGGCGGCAAGCTCAGCGTGGGCCAGTTCAAGCAGTTCTTCTCGCTGGACGACCGCACCGGTTCCAACTACGGCAGCTTCCTGGAGCGCGGCAATGCCGGCACCACGCTGGCGCCGCTGTACCGCTTGGGCGCGTCGTGGCAGGCGGCCAGGAACGACATGACCTGGGCGGCCAGCGCCTACAGCCTGGAAAGCATCGATGCGTGGCAGGTGAAGGGCCGTGCGGCCGGTGGCCGCGCCACCTGGGCGCCCGGTGCCACTGCTGGCGACGTGCTGCACCTGGGGCTGTCGCTGGCGCATGAGCGCTACGACACGCCCGGTGCCAATGGCGTACCGGGGTTGAAGATCCGACCGCGCCCGGCCGGGCACCTATCAGACAACAGCCGCCTGACCCTGGTCGATTTCTCTTCCGGCCGGGATACCGACGTCAACAAGTGGTCGCTGGAATACGCGCAGGTGCGCGGCCCGCTGTCGTGGCAGGGCGAGTTCAGCGGCGCCACCTTCGATGACGGCAGCCAGCGCGGCACGGTACTGGCCGGCTACGGGATGCTGAGCTGGTTCGTCACCGGCGAATCGCGCGGCTACGACCGCAAGACCGGGCGCTTCGCGCGCATCAAGGACATCCGCCACAAGGCCGGCGCGTTCGAGCTGGCGCTGCGTTACGACCAGATGCGCGGCGAGCAGCACCTGTTCGGCCAGCCGGACCTGATCGATGCGCGCACCGAGGCATGGACGCTCGGCGGGAACTGGTACCTGCGCCCGAACCTGCGCTTCATGTTGAACCTGATCGACAGCCGCAACCGCGATTACCTGGCGGCGGCCACCGTGGACCACACCCGTGCGGTCACCGGCCGCCTGCAGTTCGATTTCTAAACCCCCCTTGCAAGGAAACCCGCAGATGATGCTGAGCATCCTCGGCTTTGGCATGGTCATTACGTTCATGTACTTGATCATGAGCAAACGACTGTCGCCGCTGGTCGCCCTGATCACCATCCCGATCATCTTCGCCCTGCTTGGCGGGTTTGGTAACGGGCTGGACGAGATGATGCTGGACGGCATCAAGAAGATCGCGCCGACCGGCGTGATGCTGATGTTCGCCATCCTGTACTTCGGGGTGATGATCGACGCCGGCCTGTTCGACCCGCTGGTGCGGATCATCCTGCGCCTGGTCAAGGGCGACCCGATGAAGATCGTGCTGGGCACCGCCGCGCTGGCGATGCTGATCTCGCTCGATGGCGACGGCTCCACCACCTACATGATCACCGTGTCGGCGATGCTGCCGCTGTACCAGCGGCTGGGCATGAACGCGTTGAACATGACCTGCGTGACCATCCTCGCCGGTGGCGTGATGAACCTCACTCCGTGGGGCGGCCCAACCGCACGTGCGGCCACGGCACTGCACGTGGACCCGGCCGATGTGTTCGTGCCGCTGATTCCGGCGATGGTGCTGGCCTGCGCGTCGGTGCTGCTGCTGGCCTGGTACCTGGGCCTGAAGGAGCGCCGCCGGCTGGGCGTGGTGAAGCTGCCTCAAGGAGGCAGCTGGATGGATTCCAGCGTGTCCGATGACGGCACCCTGCCGACCGTGGAAGACGCCGAAGATACCAAACGGCCGAAGCTGCTGTGGGTGAACCTGGCGCTGACGCTGGCACTGATGACCGCGCTGATCCTGGGCGTGCTGCCGATGCCAGTGCTGTTCATGGTGGGCTTCGCGATCGCGCTGGTGATCAACTACCCGAACCTGGCCGAGCAGCGCCGCCGCGTGGTCAACCACGCCGGCAACGTGCTGTCGGTGGTGTCGTTGATTTTCGCGGCGGGCATCTTCACCGGCATCCTCAACAACACCGGCATGGTGGAGGCGATGTCGCACAGCTTCCTGGCGGTCATCCCCGATGCGTGGGGGCCGTACCTGGCGGTGATCACCGCGCTGGCGTCGATGCCGTTCACCTTCTTCATGTCCAACGACGCGTTCTACTTCGGCGTGCTGCCGATCCTGTCCGAGGCGGCCGGCAACTACGGCATCACCCCGGTGGAAATGGCGCGCGCCTCGCTGGCCGGCCAGCCGGTGCACCTGCTCAGCCCGCTGGTGCCTTCGACCTACCTGCTGGTGGGGTTGGCCAAGGTGGAATTCGCCGACCACCAGAAATTCACCCTGAAATGGGCGGTGATGGTGTCGCTGGTGCTGATGGCCGGCAGCCTGCTGTGCGCCCTGTATCCGTTCGCTGCCTGATCCACTTCAAGGAGTTCCGTCATGACGCTTCGCATCGCATACGTCACCAGCGGCATGGGCAGCGTGGGTACTGCCATCTGCCAGAAGCTGGCCCGCAACGGCCACACCGTGGTGGCCGGCTGCGCGCCCAATTCGCCGCGCAAGGCCGGCTGGCTGCGCGAGCAGCGTGAGCTGGGCTTTGACTTCATCGCCTCTGAAGGCAACGCCGCCGACTGGCAGTCCACCGTGGCGGCCTTCACCAAGGTCAAGGCCGAGGTCGGCGAGATCGACGTGCTGGTCAACAACGCCGGTGGCAGCCGTGACGTGCTGTTCCGGCAGATGAGCCAGGACGACTGGAACGCGGTGATGGGCTCGAACCTGCACGCGCTGTTCAACATCACCAAGCAGGTCATTGATGGGATGAGCGCGCGCAGCTGGGGCCGGATCATCAACATCGGTTCGGTTAGCGCGCACAAGGGCCAGATCGGCCAGGTCAATTTCGCCACCGCAAAGGCGGCGATGCATGGTTTCAGCCGCGCACTGGCCAATGAAGTGGCCACGCGCGGGGTGACGGTGAACACCATTTCGCCGGGCTACATCGCCAGCCAGTCGATCAGCAGCTTCCCGCCCGATGTGCTGGACCGGCTGGCCGGCTCGGTGCCGATCCGCCGCCTGGGCAAGCCGGAAGAGGTGGCCAGCCTGTGCGCGTGGCTGGCGTCGGATGATGCCGCGTATGTCACCGGCGCGGATTATGCGGTGAATGGCGGGTTGCATATGTTCTGATGCTCGGCGGCAGCACGGCCCAAGCACCCTACGCGGGATCAGCCCCAACGATGCGCGCGCCTATATCATTCGGCCGCGAGCTGGTCCATGCGGATGCGGTTGGCGAACAGCGAGAACGCCAGCATGCCGGCCAGCCCATTGGCACGACTGACCCAGTGCGGGAGCCAGCGCGGTGGGCGCAGGATGCCTTCTTCGAACAGCGGGGCGAAGTCCACCGCGTCGGTCAGCGACATCTTGCCGGCGAACAGCCAGCGGCAGTTCTGCAGGCGGTCTTCGGCCAGCATGTGGCGGAAGAAGGTGTGTACGGAGACCAGTCCGCGCAGGTACACGGTGTCCTTGGTGAAGGCCGCGCCGCCGGTGGCGGGAACGCCGCGGAACACACGCTGGGCCGAGGCGAAACTCTCTTCGTTGTTCTGCCCGGCATCGCAGAAGTAGCGGAACACCTGGATGAAGTCGGCCCCTTCGCGCGCCATCGCGATGGCCTCGGTGCGCAGGCTGATGCGCTTGAGCCGTTCGATGTCGATGCTGCCGGTGATCTGTTCGGCGAACGTGGCCAACCCTTCCTGGGTAGCGGTCACGCGCGGCGAGGACAGCGCCAGGCTGGGCAGGTGTGGCTGTTCGCGGCCGTTGAGCGCGGTGAGCGAATGCACCAGCGCTTCGTGGTGGAACAGCTGCGCGCGGTCGTAGGCGCTGAAGCGCGCACTGGTACGCAGGCGGATCCGGGTGGGACCGGCGGCGGCCTTGGAGATCAGCTCCGGATCCAGCTGCACGCTGATGATGCGCGTTTCAAAGAACGCGTCCAGGTCGCTCTGCAACTGCAGTTGCAACGCGGTGGCCGAGACCGGCACCTGCTCTTCGGGTGCCAGCAGTTCGTGGTCCAGTTCCTGTGCGATCTGGATGAAGTGACGGGCGGCTTCGCGGGTGCTGGGCCCATTGCCCGGCAGTGGTTGTTCGGGCGAGCCGAACAGTTCCACCGAGTATCGGTCCACGTCAGCGGTGCCCAGCGATTCAAGCAGGCCGGCGGCCAGGTCCCAGCTGTGCGCCGAGCGCCGGATGTACAGGCCAATGGGGTGGTCGGGGTCGCACTGGGCGCTGATCGCAGCCAGCGCGCGGCGGGTGTCGGTGAAATCCAGCCTGGGGTAGTCCAGCACCGGCAACGCCGGGTTGCCACGGGCCACGCTTGCCAGGAACGGGGCCTGCAGGGCAGCGGGCCAACTGGTCAGGCCCAGCAGCCGGATGCCTCCAACGGCCTCCACCAGCCGGGCGTCGAGCTCGGTGTGGTGGGCAACGTCACGATCCACGGTCATCGGCTGGCTGCGCGGGACGCTGTTCATGAACGGACCTTATCAGGGTCTGTGCCGGGGTGTGAGCCCGTTCCGGCACGAAGAGCACAATTGGCCTATAGTTGGTCCAGAAGTAGCCAAAGGAGGTTTCCATGTCCCCTGCTGACCGCCGCGCCAGCGCCACCCCGAAGAAGGCCACCGCCCGTGCAATCGGCGAACGCAACAGCAGGCGCAGCGCGGGCGCCGTCCGCGAGCCGCTTGCAGCGTACGAGGCTCCAGCCAGGGTAAATGCGTTCCGCACCTTGCTGCGTACTGCCCCGTTGGCCGAACGGGTGCGCATCGAACGCGAAGGCGTGCCCTACCAGGTGGTGAAGGGACTCATTGACGACATCTTCGTCAGCAGCACGGAATTCCAGACCTTCGTGCGGATTCCCAAGGCCACCTTCACCAAGAAGATGCGGGACAAATCGCTGTTTGCCGGAACCACCGGGCAGTCCGTGGTCGGGCTGATGGAGCTGATCAACAAGGTCGAAGACATGCTCGCCGCCGAGCAGGACAACCCGGCCGCGAAGGGCTTCGATGTGGAACGCTGGGTGGGCCAGTGGATCCAGCGACCGCAGCCCGCACTGGGCGGCCTGGCGCCGGCCGAGCTGATGGATACACCCAGCGGGCGCGCGTCGGTGATGCGGGTGCTGGGAGCGGTCCAGAGCGGCGCCTATCAATGAGGCTGGCCCGAATCGGGTCCACCGGGCCGACGTGGACACCGGACGACATGACCGGTGCCGGTGCCGCCGCCTCACCCGGGCGTTGGAACCGCACGGGGGAACGGGTGATCTATGCCGCGCCCAGCCTGGCCATGGCGGTGCTGGAGACCGCCGCGCATATCGATGACAGCGGCTTGCCGCTGAACAAATACGTCATCGAGATCGACGTGCCCGATGACGTATGGGCTGCGCGGTTGGTTATCCCGGCCAGCGCGCTACCGGTGGGCTGGGATGCGATTCCGCACGGGGTGGTGTCGATCGGCGTGGGGTCGAACTGGTACGCCAGTGGGGCTCAGGCGATTGTCGAGCTGCCGTCGGTGATCGCGCCGGAAGAAACCATTGTGGTGATCAATGCGCAGCATGGGGACAGCCGACGGATGCGTGCGCGGGCTACGCGTCGGTTGCAGTACAACCTGTTGTTCCGGGGGCGTTAGGGAGCGACTCAGCGTTTTTTGGTGGGGCGCCACTGCGCGCCTTTACTTACGTGGCGGCGTTCGATGGCCTGCTGGGCCTGGCGTACGGCCAGCTTGGCGGCGGCGGCGGCTACTTCTTCCTTCAGCTTGAAGTAGTTGAGCAGGCGCTCTTCGTCCAGTTCACCGGAGTCGATGGCGGCACGTACGGCGCAACCCGGTTCGCGCTGGTGGGCGCAATCGCGGAAGCGGCACTGTTCGGCCAGCGCTTCAACATCGGCGAACCCCACTTCGCCCAGCGCTTCTTCCCCGGTCGGCTTGAGTTCGCGCATGCCGGGGGTGTCGATCAGGCAGGCACCGGACGGCATCGGAATCAGCGCGCGGTGGGTGGTGGTGTGGCGCCCCTTGGAATCGTTACCGCGCACCTCGGCGGTTTTCATCAGCTCGTAGCCCAGCAGCGTATTGGTCAGGGTCGACTTGCCCGCGCCGGAGGAACCGACCAGCACCACGGTCTGCCCAGCCCCCAGCCACGGCAGCAGGGCGCTGGCGCTGGCCGGGTCGCGGCCGTTGATGGCCAGCAGCGGGATGTCCTGCGCGGCCAGCTCTTCCAGCACGGCCAGGGCGTCTTCGCTGTATTCGGTCTGGTCGGCCTTGGTCAGTACCACCACCGGGCGTGCGCCGCCGCCGCCGACCAGCATCAGGTAACGCTCGATCCGGCGCGGGTTGAAGTCCGCATCCAGGCCACAGACGATGAACACGGTATCGATGTTCGCCGCGATCACCTGCTGGTGGTAATGCTCGCCGGCCGCGCCGCGCTTGATAGCGGTGCGCCGGGGCAGCAGGGCCACGATCAGGATGCCGTCCAGCAGCACCCAATCGCCCACGGCCGCACGTTCGTGGCTGGGAAAGCGCGGGCGCTGCCATTCGGCGGGGGATTCGGTCTTGATGGCCGCGCCCGGGGCGTCGGCCACCACGTAGCCGGTGCGGTGCTGTTCGATCACCCGGCCCGGGCGGGCCTGCGGGTACTGCTCGAACAGGGCCTGCCAGGCAGGCAGCTCGGGGGCGCCTGCCCAGGGCCAGCCCATGGTCTGCAGGGCGCGGTAATCGATCGGTTCGCTCATGCGCCCATTCTAGAGGCCCACTTCCCCCGGCGTCTCAGCCATCGGCGGCAACTGCCCGCCAATACTGGGAATTTGCCCCGAAGCCCTTGCCCTGCAACGCAGCATTTCCGCTAGTATGCGATTTCCATGCCCGACCCACGGCCCCGTCATGTCCACGCCCCCGCTGAAGCCGCTTGCCACCCGCGAGCGCCTGTCCGAAGTCCGCTACGAGATCCGGGGCGAACTGGCGCGGCGAGCGCGTGAGCTGGAGGCGCAGGGGCGCAAGCTGATCAAGCTGAACATCGGCAACCCGGGCAACTTCGGGTTCCGCGCGCCGGAGCACCTGCAGCGCGCCATTGCCGACGACATGGGCCGCACCGATCCGTATACCCACCAGCAGGGCCTGCCGGAAGCACGCGAGGCGATTGCCGCGGCCTACGCCCGCCGTGGCGCGCCCGATGCGCATCCGGACCGGGTGTTCATCGGCAACGGCGTCAGCGAGCTGATCGACCTGTCGTTGCGCGCGCTGCTCAATCCCGGCGACGAGGTGCTGGTGCCCTCGCCCGACTACCCGCTGTGGTCGGCGGCGACCATCCTCAACGACGGCCGCCCGGTGTACTACCGCTGCGCACCGGAGAACGGCTTCCAGCCGGACCCGGTCGAAATCGAAACGCTGGTCTCCTCGCGCACGCGCGCCATCGTGCTGATCAATCCGAACAACCCCAGCGGCGCCAGCTATTCGCGCGAGCTGCTGGAGCGCATCGTGGCCATCGCCGCCAGGCACAACCTGCTGCTGATGGTCGATGAGATCTACGACCAGATCCTGTACGACGACGCGCGATTCCAGCCGATGGCCCCACTGGCCGGCGAGCACCCGTGCATCACCTTCAGCGGCCTGAGCAAGGTGCACCGCGCCTGCGGCTGGCGCGTGGGCTGGGCGATGCTGTCCGGCGCCGCCGAACGGCTGGGTGAATTCCGCGCCGCGATGGACCTGCTCAGCGCGCTGCGCCTGTGCGCCAACGTGCCGGGCCAGTACGCGATCGATGCGGCGGTGAACGGCCCGGACACGGTGTCGGCGCTGTGCGCCCCCGGTGGGCGCCTGTACGAAACCCGCCGTGCGGTGATCGAGGCCTGCAACGCCAGCGAGCATCTGTCGCTGGTCGCCCCGGCGGGTGCGCTGTACGCGTTCCCGGCCGTGGTGGGCGCGGCCGCGCGCAGCTTCGACGACCATGATTTCGCGCTGGAGCTGATGAACGAGGAAGGCGTGCTGGTAGTGCCCGGCTCGAGCTTCAACGTGCCCTACCGTCACCATTTCCGCGTGACCCTGCTGCCGGAGGCCGAGGTGATGCGCGATGTGTTCGCGCGCATCGACCGTGCGTTGGCCCGCCGCGCCGAAGCCAATACCAAGGTGGTACCGCTCAAGCCGCGCAGCGCGGTGGCTTGAAGTGACGCTGTCCTACCTGGCACTGGGCGATTCCTACACCATCGGTGAGGGCGTGGCTCCGGCTGACCGCTGGCCGATGCAGCTGGCCACGGCCCTTCAGGAAGCCGGCCACGTGGTGGCCGAACCGCAGATCATCGCCACCACCGGCTGGACCACCGACGAACTGGAGGCTGGCATCGATGAGGCCGCGCCGCAGGGTCCGTTCGGGCTGGTCAGCCTGCTGATCGGGGTCAATGACCAGTACCGCGGGCGCAGCGTGGACGCCTACCGCCCGGCCTTCAGCGCTCTGCTGCAGCGCGCGCTTGGCTTTGCCGGCCAACAGCGGCGGCGCGTGCTGGTGCTGTCGATTCCAGACTGGGGCGTGACCCCGTTCGCGCGCGACCACAACCGCGACCCGGCGCAGATCGCGCGCGAGCTGGACGCCTACAACGCGGCGGCGCAGGCGATCTGCGCCGAGCACCACGTGGCGTTCGTGGACATCACCGCGATCAGCCGCGAACGCGGTGCGGAACCGGCGATGCTGGTCGAAGACGGCCTGCACCCTTCCGCCGCGATGTATACCGAATGGACGCGCCGGGCCTTCCCGGTCGTCCGTACCCAACTGGATGACGAGGCAGCACGCTGAGCACGGACGCGTTACCACTGGCCAGGGAACAGGCCCGCCGCATCGCGGATGCCTTCATGCCGGCACAGCGCTTCGGCAACCGCCGCGATTATTACTACAGCCGCGGCAAGCTCGGCAGCGATCCGCTGTACCCAGGCGTGCTGCGCGCGCTGGCACCGTGTTCGCAGCCGCTGCTGGATATCGGCTGCGGGCTGGGGCTGCTGGCGCATGTATTGAGGCAGAGCCAACGCACGCAGCCCTATCTGGGCGTGGACATCGACGCGGACAAGATCGCCCGTGCAGTGCGCGCCGGTAAACGTGCGGCGCTTGTTGACGCGCGCTTTGCCTGCGTGGATGCCAGCGCTGCCCTGCCCGACCACCAGGGCAGCGTGGCGCTGCTTGACGTGTTGCAGTACCTGCCAGCCGAGGCCCAGCCGGTGTTGCTGCATGAGGCGGCCGCGCGGGTTGCGCCCCGCGGGCGGCTGGTCATCCGCACGACGCTGGCCGACAACAGCGGTCGCGACCGCACTACGCGGATTACCGACATGCTGGCGCATCTGGTGGGCTGGATGGGCACGCGCCCGCGGCACTACCCCGATGCCGCCAGTGTGCGTGCACCGTTGGAAGCGGCGGGGCTGCAGCTGGAGATGGTGCCGCTTTATGGCAATACGCCGTTCAACAACTGGCTGGTGACAGCGGTACGTGGGGACGGCACGTGAACGATCCTCGCCCGCGGCATTCCGCTTTGGGCATCGCGGCACTGGTGGTGAGCTTGGTGGCGCTGGTGCTGTTTGCCGTGACCGCGCACGTGGCCCACCTGCCCCGCCATGCAGGCATGCACGAGATGCCGGTGGCAGTGCTGGTGATGCTGTTCGTGTGCCTGGGGGTCACCGTGGTCGGCCTGCTGCTGGGCATCGGCAGCGCGTTGCAGCACCAGCGGCGGCGGGTCACCGGCGTGCTGGCACTGGGATTGTCGATCACCCTGCTGTGGGCGCAGGTGTCGCTTGGCAGCTGGGTGCACCAGCAGTGGCAGGATGCGCACCCGAGCGTGGGTGGGTCATGAATGCCTGACGGACGGCTTCGGTGGGGTTAAACGCCGGAAACGTGATCGCGGCGTGGTGTTGATCGATTTCGGATGCCTGGGCCGCGCTGTGCGCGGCGTCCGGCCAACGGCCGGGGCTACGAATTGTTACGGACCCATCAGGATCGGGATCAATCAACCAAGGGCGCCGGGAACCCTCGGTAGCGCCGGCCGTTGGCCGGCCCACGGATATCACGACGTCGGCAATACCGCGCGCAGGCCGCGCGCCTGGATCGCCTGCAACACCCCTTCGATGATGGCCAGGTTGTGGCCGTGGGCGGCGCCTTCATGCAGCAGGATGATCGCGCCGGGGCGCAGGTCTGCGACGATGCGGTTGATGACCTGCTGCGGCTGGCAATCCACGCCGTCGAAGCCGCGTGCACTCCAGCCGACCCGGGTCAGGCCCCACTGTTGCAACGCCGGCGCGACGAACGGGTTGGTCATGCCCACCACCGAGCGGTACCAGCGCGGCGGGCTCCCGGCGATGTCGGCCAAGGCCTGCTGGCACTGCGCGATCTCGTCGGCCATGGTGGCCGGGCCGAGCCGCCAGAAGCGGGTCTGCGGGTGGCTGTGGCTGTGGTTGCCCAGGTCGTGGCCACGGGCCAGCACCTGCCGGACCCGCTCCGGCCGCGCGGCAGCGCGCTCGCCGACCATGAAGAAGGTGGCCTTGGCCTGGTAGCGGTCCAGCAGGTCCAGCACCGCCGGGGTCTCGGCCGAGGGGCCGTCGTCGATGGTCAGCCAGACCTGTTCAGCCGGTTCCGGCAGCTGGCTCAGCACCGGCGCGTAGAAGCGGCTGTTGGGTAGGAATACCGGCACCATGAACAGTGCATGGGACGCCACCATCAGCGGCAGCCCGATGGCCCAGCCCAAGCCCCACCAGGCCAGTACCACGGCCAGCTGGGACAGCAGCAGCCAGGGCAGCCAGCGCCACGGGCGACGGGGAATGTGATGCAACGTTTCCGGTACGGTCATGCCCCATGATGCCATGCCGCGTAGAATGGGGAGTTCGAAGACACCCGGACCCTGACTGCCATGTCCCTTGATCCCGCCCTGCGTTCGCGCATTGAATCCATCCTTACCGCCGACCGCGTCGTGCTGTTCATGAAGGGCCAGCCGAGCATGCCGCAGTGCGGATTCTCGGCCAAGGCCGTAGGCGCCCTGCAGGACCTGGGCGTGGAGTTCGCCCATGTCAACGTGCTGGCCGACGCGGACATCCGCGAAGGCATCAAGGCCTATGGCGAATGGCCGACCATCCCGCAGCTTTACATCGAAGGCGAACTGGTGGGCGGCAGCGACATCATCCTGCAGATGGCCAGCAGCGGTGAGCTGAGTAGCGTGCTCGGCCTGGCTGCGCCCGACCGCACGCCGCCGAACATCACCGTGACCCCGGCGGCAGTGGAAATGCTGCGCGGCGCGCTGGCCGATGCACCCGGTGCCTCGCTGCAGCTGAGCATCGATGCCAGCTTCCAGCCGAACTTCCAGCTGGCCCCGCACGATGACAGCGCCATTGCCGCCGAATCCAACGGCCTGCGCGTGCAGTTCGACCTGACCAGCGCACGCCGCGCCGACGGCATCACCATCGACTGGGTGGACGACATCCGCGGCAAGGGCCTGGCCATCGACAACCCCAACGCGCCGAAGGCGGTGCAGGAACTGGCCGTTCGCGACGCCGACGACCAGCGCCGCGCCGGCACCCTGACCGTGGTGGACGTGCGCCCGGCAGACGAGCGCGCCATTGCGGCGATCGAAGGCACGTTCGACACCTTCGACGGCGACAACCGTGCCCGCCTGGAAGCCCTGCCCAAGGACACCCCGCTGGCCTTCCTGTGCCACCACGGTGGCCGCAGCGCGCAGGCCGCCGAGCAGTTCCGTGCATTGGGTTTCAGCAAGGTCTACAACATCACCGGCGGCATCGATGCCTGGTCGGATGCGGTGGACAACAGCGTGCCGAAGTATTGAAAGGCGCCGGGCACGGCCCGGCACCGACACGTAGTGACACGCCACGCGTGTCAAGCGATACGTATCACGCAACAAAAGAACGCCGGCATTGCCGGCGTTTTTTTTGATCATTCACCGTCGTTACCGGACGTTGAGATGTTCGTAGAGCGACGCCCTGCGTCGCTACACACCATCGGTCAGCCCGCAAACCCGCCCTCGGCAAGGTAATCCAGCTCCTCCGGCGTCGGCATCCGCCCCAGCACCGCATTGCGGTGCGGGAAGCGGCCGAAGCGGCGGATGATGTCACGGTGCAGTTCGGCGTATTGCAGGTATTCCTTGTCGCCCAGTACGTCGAACATCGCAACCGAGCGCTCCTGGTCCTGCGGGTCTTCGGAATGCTCGAACGGCAGGTAGATGAAAGCGCGCAGCTTGGGCACCAGCTGCAGGTCCAGGCCCTCTTCCACTGCGCGCATGGCGTAGTGGCGGGCCAGTCCGTCGGTGGCGTAGGAATGGGCGGTGGCGCGGAAGCAGTTGCGCGGGAACTGGTCGAGCAGGATCATCAACGCCAGCGCGCCATCGGCCGATTCCAGCCAATGTTCGCGCGCGCGGCGCGCGGCAGCGTAATGTTCGTCAAGAAACGCCGCGCGGAAACGCGCATCGAACGCGTCATCGCGCGCGAACCACTGCTGTGGTCCCGCATCGCGCCAGAATTCCACTACTTGTGCCGCCACGTCCATTCAGTGCCCCTGCGGGCGGTGCGCCTTCCCGGCGCCCCTCCCAAGCCATTGCCATCATTCGTCAAAGCGCAGATGTCGGACCGACTTGCCATTGCGCCGTATTAGCTTAAGCGCCTCGATACCGATCTGGATATGGTTTTCGACGAACCGGGAGCTGACCTTGGCATCGGCGGCATCGGTGTTGACCCCGAATGCGGCATGCACTTGGCCACTTGGCAACGCGCCGGCCAGCGGCTAGCGTCGCGGGTGATCTTTCACGCCGCATCGGGGATGACATGCGTACACGATTGACCGCCGGGCTGGGCCTGGCGCTGTTTGCCTTGGCTGCGCCCTCTGCGCCGGCCGCATCGCGCTTCACGCAGGATCCGTACCCGAGCACCTATGCGCCGATCGCCTCGGCCCCGGTGCTGATCCGCAACGCTACCGTGCTCACCGGCACCGGCACCCGCCTGGAACGGACCGACCTGCTGCTGCGCGACGGCCGTATTGCCGCACTCGGCACCGCCCTGGACGCGCCCGCCAACGCGGTGCAGGTCGACGGCACCGGCAAGTGGGTCACCCCCGGCATCATCGACGTGCACTCGCACCTGGGCGTGTACCCCAGCCCCGGGGTGAGCGCGCACAGCGATGGCAATGAAATGACCGCACCGGTGACCGCCAACGTGTGGGCCGAGCATTCGGTATGGCCGCAGGACCCGGGCTTTGCTGCGGCATTGGCCGGCGGGGTGACCTCGATGCAGGTGCTGCCCGGCTCGGCCAACCTGGTTGGTGGGCGCGGGGTGACGTTGAAGAATGTTCCCGCTACCACCTACCAGGCCATGAAGTTCCCCGGCGCCCCGTGGGGCCTGAAAATGGCCTGCGGCGAGAACCCCAAGCGCGTGTACGGCGGCGGCAAGGGCGTGGCACCCGGCACCCGCATGGGCAACGTGGCCGGCTACCGTGCCGCGTTCATCGATGCCAGCGAGTACCTGGCCAAGAACGCGCCGAAGAAGGTCAGGAAGAAGCGCTGGTTCGGCGGCAGCGACAAGGGCGACAGCGCCGGCGATACCGGCGGCAAGCGCGACCTGAAGCTGGATACGCTGGCCGGCGCCATCGATGGCGACATCCGCGTGCACATCCACTGCTACCGCGCCGATGAGATGGCCACCATGCTTGACTTGTCGAAGGAGTTCGGCTTCAAGATCGCCGCGTTCCACCACGGCGTGGAGGCCTACAAGCTGGCCGACCGGCTGGCCGCCGAAGGCGTCTGCGGTGCGCTGTGGGCCGACTGGTGGGGCTTCAAGATGGAAGCCTTCGATGGCATCCAGGACAACATCGCGCTGGTCGACCGCCCGGCCAACAGCTGCGCGATCGTGCATTCGGATTCGCCCGAGGGCATCCAGCGACTCAACCAGGAAGCAGCCAAGGTGATCGCCAACGCGCGCCGCGCCGGCATGCCGATCGCCCCCGAGCGCGCGATCGGCTGGTTGACCTCCAACGCCGCCCGCTCGCTGGGCGTGGAGAAGCAAACTGGCAGCCTGGAGGTGGGCAAGATGGGCGACGTGGTGGTGTGGAACGGCAGTCCCTTCAGTTCCTACGCGCTGGCCGAAAAGGTATACATCGACGGCCACCAGGTTTACGACCGCCAGGACGTCAGGCGGCAGCCGCTGTCGGACTTCATGCTCGGCCAGGAGGCACGCCCGTGACCGCGCGTTCGATGGTTCCACTGCTGGTGCTGGCACTGCTGGGGGCCGCACCCGCCAGCGGGGCGCAGGACCTGCTGATCCGCAACGCCACGGTGCACACCGCCAGCGCGCGCGGCAGCCTGGAACACGGCGACGTGCTGGTCCAGGGCGGGGTGATCCGGGCGGTCGGCACCGGCCTGGCCGCACCGGCCGGCGCCACCGTGGTGGAAGCCAACGGCCGCCCGCTGACACCGGCGTTGTTTGGCGGCATCACCGATATCGGTATCGATGAAGTTTCCGGTGAATCGACCACGGTGGACAGTTCACTGAAGCTGGAAGACCAGCCGATGCGCCCGGAGTTCGACGTCACCCTGGCCTACAACCCGGCCTCGGTGCTGATTCCGGTCGCCCGCCTGGACGGCATCGGCTTCACCGCGCTGGGCGCCAACACCGACGGCAGCTTCATTGCCGGCCAGGGCGGGGTGATGCGGCTGGACGGCAGCGCCGACCCGATCGGCCCGCGGGCGCTGTTCATCCGGCTGGGCTCGTCCGGGGCCGAACTCACCGGCAGCTCCCGCGCGGCACAGTGGATGCTGCTGGAGCAGATGGTGGGCGAAGCGCGCGGCCAGAGCTCGGTCGATTCGCCGCATGCCCTGCTCACCCCCGCCGGCCGCGCCACGCTGGCGCGCTACCTGGCCGGCCAAGGGCGGCTGGTGATTGAAGTGGATCGCGCGGCGGACATCCGCCAACTGCTGCGCTGGGCCGCGCGCGAGAAGGTGAGCATCGCCATCGCCGGCGGTGCCGAGGCGTGGCGCCTGGCCCCGCAGCTGGCCCAGGCCAACGTGCCGGTGTTCGTGGACGCGCTGGGCAACCTGCCGGCCACGTTCGACCAGCTCGGCGCCACGCTGGAGAACGCCGCGCGCCTGCATGCGGCCGGCGTGCAGGTCAGCTTCGCCCAGCGCGACGATGCCTCGCACAACGCGCGCAAGATGCGCCAGCTGGCCGGCAATGCCGTGGCCAACGGCCTGCCCTGGCAGGACGGCCTGGCCGGCCTGACCCGGGTACCGGCGCAGGTGCTGGGCGTGGGCGACCGGCTGGGCAGCATCGAGGTGGGCAAGCTGGCCGACCTGGTGCTGTGGGAAGGCGACCCGCTGGATGTGGGCCACTACGCCGAGCAGGTCTGGCTGGGCGGGCGCGCCATGCCGATGCGTTCGCGCCAGACCGAACTGCGCGACCGCTATGCCGCCCCGGCCGGCAGCGAACCCAGGGCGTATTCGCGGTAAGGTCCGCATGACGCCAAGGCCGGGCCCTGCCCGGCCGGAATCCCGTAGAGCCAGGCTCTGCCTGGCTGGAGCCGCCAAGGAACGCCATGACCCTGCGCTGGTACTTCGACTTCGTCTCGCCCTTCGCTTACCTGCACTGGCAGCAGCTCAAAACCCTGCCGCAGTTCGAACGGATCACCCCGGTGCCGATCGCACTGGGCGCGGTACTGCACCACCTGGGCAACCTCGGCCCGGCCGAGATTCCGTCCAAGCGCCGCTTCACCTACCGCCAGGTGCTGTGGCAGGCGCAGCAGCAGGGCGTTCCACTGCGCTTCCCGCCGGGCCATCCGTTCAACCCGCTGGCGGCGCTGCGGCTGTGCCTGGCGGCGGGCGCCACACCGGCGTCGGTGGACATCCTGTTCAACTGGATCTGGCGCGACGGCCATGCCGCCGATACCCCGCAGGCGCTGGCCCTGCCCGGCGCGATGCTGGATATAGGCGACGTCGCGGCGGCGGTATCGGCGCCGTCGGTGAAGGAGCAGCTGCGCCAGAACACCGAGGCGGCCATCGCCGCGGGGGTGTTCGGGGTGCCGACCCTGGCCATCGATGGCGAGCTGTTCTGGGGCAACGAATCGCACGCGCTGATGGCGGCGGTGCTGGCCGACCCGGGCCTGCTGCAGCAACCGGAATGGCAGCGGATCGATTCGCTGCCGGTGGCAGTGGCGCGCAGCCGGCCAAGCTGACCCGCGCGGTCAGGCAACAGGAAGCGTTTTGAGATAGCTTTCACACTTTCGAACGGACACCCTGCCTGGAGGGGGCAAACAGGATGCGCATCGGAATCGTGGTCGACTCTGCCTGTGATCTACCGCAGGACTTCATCCAGCAGCACAACATCGTGCTGCTGCCCATCACCGTCCGGATTGGCGAGGCCGTGCTGGCCGACCACCGCGACGAACAGGCAACCCTGAGTTTCCTGCACGCCCACGTTGCCGAACACGGCGCCGAGGCCGAGACCATTCCCTTCAGCGTGGTGCAGATCCGCGATCTGTTCCTGGGCAAGCTGGTGATGGATTACGACCATGTGTTCTGCATGACGATCACCAAGACCCGCAGCCCGATCTACGACAACGCGATGCAGGCCAGCTTCGCGATCCTCAACGATTACAAACCGGTGCGCCAGGCGGCCGGCTACAACTCGCCGTTCGCCCTGCGCGTGCTGGATACGCAGAACCTGTTCGCCGCCCAGGGCGTCACTGCGGTGGAAGCGGTACGCCTGCGCGACAGCGGCGCCAGCGTGCAGCAGATCCGCGAGCGGCTGGAGCAGCTGGCGCTGAACGTGCACGGCTACATGGTCACCCGCGACCTGTATTACATGCGCGCCCGCGCCCGCCACAAGGGTGACCGCAGCGTGGGCCTGATCAGCGCCGCGCTCGGCAGTGCGCTGGACATCAAGCCGGTGCTGCACGGTTACCGTGGCACCACCGGGCCGGTCGCCAAGATCAAGGGGTTCGACAACGCCGTGCAGAAGCTGTTCGACTTCGTCGGCCAGCGGGTCAAGGCTGGCCTGCTCACTCCCACCGTGTGCGTGAGCTATGGCGGCGAGCTGGCCGACCTGCAGGCACTGCCGGGCTATTCCAGCCTGCGCGAAACCTGCAAGGCGCATGGCGTGGCGGTGTACGAATCGGTGATGAGCCTGACCGGCATGGTCAATGTCGGCAAGGGTGCGGTCACCGTGGGTTTCGCCGACGAGGCGCATACCTTCACCGGCTGAAGCCGGTGCCGGGCCAGCGCCAGCCGGTGGCCCGGCCGGCAGCCGGTTCCTGCACACCGGATCCACCGCGCATCTGCCAACCTTGACGCATTCAACGGAGGCCACCATGTCGCAGTACGTCATCAGCCTGCCGGACCCATCCAAGGCCCGCGGCAACGATTCCGATCTTTCCTTCCATTCGCGGAGCGCCAGCGGCTTCGCCGAAGAGCTTGAGGATGCATTGCGCACCACCAGGCTGTTCGACAGCTGGCGCGCCAAGCAACCCGACCCGGATGCGGTCGACTCGCAGTGGGGCGTGACGGATCCCGCCGCCACCGTCACCGGTGAGCTGAAGGACCTGCGCATCAACCTCATCGCCACCACGACCATCAACAGCGATGTGTTCCGGGAACGCTTGCGCCTGCTCGCCGGCCACCACTGGGAACTGCGCGACGTACGTTGAGGCTGGCGGTCAGCTACCCGTCAGGCTTTTCACAAGGCCTGTGCAGCACGCTGCGGCATGGTGGGGTCGAACCTGCCCTGGAAGTACCCGATGCCGCTGCGACTGCCTGTTTCCGCTTCCCTGCTTGCCCTGGCCCTGGCTGCCGCAGTACCGGCGATGGCACAGCCACCGGCCGCGTTGCCGGCGCCGGTGGCGGAAGAAGGGGCACTGGCCACCGGCCCGCGATCTGATCTGCATGCGCAGGTGTTGCTGGACCGGGCGCATTTCTCGCCGGGGCAGATCGACGGCTTGCTGGGCTCAAACCAGAAGCGCGCGGTGGCCGGCTTCCAGGCCGCGCGCGGCCTGAAGGTGACCGGCGAGCTGGACGACGCTACCTGGGAGGCCCTGCGAGCGGGCGACACGCCGCCACTGGTGAGTTACACCCTCACCGCCGAGGACGTTGCAGGGCCGTTCCAGCCGATTCCGGCGCAGCCATCCGCGCAGGCCAAGCTCACGACGTTGGGCTTCAGTTCCGTGGGCGAGGCGCTGGGTGAGCGCTTCCACGCCGATCCCAAGCTGCTGCAGGTGCTCAACCCCGGCGTGGACCTGGGCAAGGCCGGCAGCACGATCCAGGTGCCCAACATCGCGCCGACCGCGCTGGCCAAGGCGACCAGGCTGGTCGTCGACAAGTCCGACTCGACGCTGCGCCTGTATGACGCGCAGGGCAAGGTGTACGCGCAGTTCCCGGCCTCCTCGGGCAGCCAGCATGATCCGCTGCCGATCGGCGAGTGGAAGATCCTGGGCCTCTCGCGCGAGCCGACCTTCCATTACAACCCCACGCTGTTCTGGGATGCCAAGCCCGGTGAAGGCAAAGCCACCCTGCCGCCGGGGCCGAACAATCCGGTCGGTCGGGTCTGGATCGACATCTCCAAACCGCATTACGGCCTGCATGGCACCCCCGAACCGGGCCACGTGGGCAAGACCGAATCGCACGGCTGCGTGCGGATGACCAACTGGGACGCACTGCAGGTGGCCGACGCGGTTGATGCCTCGGTGCCCGTGGTGATGCAGGAGTAACCGACGATGCTGACGCGACTGCTGGCGCTGGGTGTGGTGATTGGCGTTGCCGGGTGGTGGTTGCTGGCGTCGGGACCGACCACCGCGGTAGAGCCGGGCACCGCCCGGCTGGAAACGTCGCACCGCGTAGAGCCGGGCTCTGCCCGGCTGGAAACGCCGCACCGCGTAGCGCCGGGCTCTGCCCGGCTGCCGGCATCGCCCGAGCCGCCCACAATCGGCCGGGCAGAGCCCGGCGCTACGGCTGGCATCACCCAGGGCCGGCCAACGGCCGGCGCTACCGCAGCGGGGCCTTCGGGCCTGCTGCTGCCGGTGCAGGGCATCACACCCACGCAGCTGCAGGACACCTTTACCGACGCGCGCAGCCAGGGGCGGGTGCACGACGCCATCGATATCCTCGCCGCCGAGGGCACGCCGGTGCTGGCGGTGGCCGATGGCACCATCGAGAAGCTGTTCGACAGCGAACGGGGCGGGCTGACCGTGTACCAGTTCGAACCCGGCGGTACCTACTGCTACTACTACGCCCACCTGCAGCGCTACGCCGATGGGCTGGCCGAGAAGCGGGCGGTCAGGCGTGGCGACGTGATCGGCTATGTCGGGCACACCGGCAACGCCAGCCCCGACGCCCCGCACCTGCACTTCGAGATCCACCGGCTGGGCCCGGAAAAGCAGTGGTGGAAGGGCGAGTCACTGAATCCCTACCCGCTGCTGCGCGGTGAACAGGCCCTGCCCTGAGCCCGGCCCGGCCGGCCTGGCTGAACCGGGATGGGGTTCGCAATTGGCCCGGCCGACGCGAAGGTGCGAGAATCGCCGGCCCTCCCTTGCCGGCTGGCGCATTGGCGCCGCCCACCTGACCGAGATTACGTGAAGACCCCCGAAAGCCTGCAGGCGCTGATCGAAGACGGCGTGATCGATGAAGTGCTGCGCCCGCTCAAGAGCGGCAAGGAAGCGGCCGTGTATGTCGTGCGCAGTGGCGACGACGTGCGCTGCGCCAAGGTCTACAAGGACATGGCCCAGCGCAGCTTCCAGCAGCGCGTGCAGTACCAGGAAGGCCGCAAGGTGCGTGGCAGCCGCGAGGCGCGCGCAGTGGGCAAGGCCAGCAAGTACGGTCGCAAGCAGCAGGAAACCGCCTGGAAGAACACCGAGGTCGACGCGCTGTACCAGCTGCGCGATGCCGGCGTGCGCGTGCCCGAACCGCACGGCTACTTCCACGGGGTGCTGGTGATGGAGCTGGTCACCGATGCCGAAGGCTTCTCCGCCGCGCGGTTGGGCGAAGTGGCGCTGGAGGCAGACCAGGCCCTTGAGTTCCATGGAATCCTGGTGCGCCAGGTGGTGCTGATGCTGTGCTGCGGCCTGATCCACGGCGATCTGTCGCCGTACAACGTACTGGTTGGCCCCGATGGCCCGGTGGTGATCGATTTCCCGCAGGTGGTCAGCGCGGGTGGCAACAATGCCGCGCGCAGCATGCTGCTGCGCGACGTCAACAACCTCACCGCCTACCTGGGTCGTTCGGCACCGGAACTGCTGGACACGTGGTACGGCGAAGAGATGTGGGCCCTGTTCGAGGCCGGCGAACTGCTGCCGGACAGCGTACTGACCGGCACCTTCGTGCATGACGAATCGACCATCGACCTGGACAGCGTGCGGCATGCGATCAACGATGCGCGCGAAGAGGCGCTGATCCGCCAGCAGGGCCGGGAAGCGGCGGAAGAAGACGACGATTGATCGGGTACAGCCACGCAGGGCGTGGCTGCGGGATGTCCGGCGCAAATCAGGCGTACAACGCTTTCGCGTGGTAGGCGATGTGCTCGCCGATGAAGCTGCTGATGAAATAGTAGCTGTGGTCATACCCCGGCTGCCGGCGCAGCTGCAGCGGGTGCCCCGCCGCCGTGCACGCGGCCTGCAGCCACTGCGGCTGCAGCTGGCTGTCCAGGAACTCATCGCCACCGCCCTGGTCGATCAGGAACGGCAGCTTTTCCGTTGCCGTGGCCACCAGCTCACTGGCGTCCCACTGCACCCAGCCCGCGCGGTCCTCGCCGAGGTACGCGCTGAAGGCCTTCTGCCCCCACGGCACCCGGGTCGGGGCGACGATCGGCGAGAACGCCGAGACACTGCGGTAGCGCCCCGGGTTGCGCAGTGCGGCCACCAGCGCGCCATGGCCGCCCATCGAATGCCCGCTGATGCTGCGCGCAGTGGTGGCCGGCAGATGCGCTTCAATCAACGCTGGCAACTCCTCGACGATGTAGTCATGCATGCGGTAATGCGCTGCCCACGGCTGCTCGGTGGCATTGAGGTAGAACCCCGCGCCCTTGCCCAGGTCGTAGCCCTCCGCATCGGCGACATCGTCGCCGCGCGGGCTGGTGTCCGGCGCGACCAGGATCACGCCGTGCTCGGCGGCGTAATGCTGGGCGCCGGCCTTGGTGATGAAGTTCTGCTCGGTGCAGGTCAGCCCGCTCAGCCAATACAGCACCGGCAGCTTCTGCGTGGCGGCCTGCGGCGGCAGGTACACGGCCACCTTCATCTCGCAGCCCAGCACCGCCGAGCGGTGCTGGTACACGTCCTGCCAGCCGCCGAAGGCGGCGCGGTGTTCGATGCGTTCCATGGGCATTCCCGCCCTGATCAGTAGTGGACGACCGAGCGGATCGACTTGCCTTCGTGCATCAGGTCGAAGGCCTCGTTGATCTTCTCCAGTCCCATGGTGTGGGTGACAAAGGGCGCCAGTTCGATATCGCCCCTCATCGCGTCTTCGACCATGCCCGGCAGCTGGCTGCGGCCCTTCACGCCACCGAAGGCAGTGCCCTTCCACGAGCGGCCGGTGACCAGCTGGAACGGACGGGTGGAGATTTCCTGGCCCGAGCCGGCCACGCCGATGATCACCGACTGGCCCCAACCACGGTGCGCGCATTCCAGCGCCGCGCGCATCACGTTGACGTTGCCGATGCACTCGAAGGTGTGGTCCACGCCCCAGGTGGTCATTTCAACGATGACCTGCTGGATCGGCTTGTCGAAGTCCTTCGGGTTGACGCAGTCGGTGGCACCGAACTGCTTGGCCAAATCGAACTTGGAGGGGTTGGTGTCGATGGCGAAGATGCGGCCGGCCTTGGCCTGGCGCGCGCCCTGGATCACCGCCAGGCCGATGCCGCCCAGCCCGAACACGGCCACCGAATCGCCTTCCTGCACCTTGGCGGTGTTGTGCACCGCGCCGATGCCGGTGGTTACACCACAGCCCAGCAGGCACACGTGCTCGGGGTTGGCGTCCGGGTTGATTCTGGCCAGGGAGACTTCAGCCACCACGGTGTACTCGCTGAAGGTCGAGCAGCCCATGTAGTGGTAGATCGGCTGGCCGTTGTACGAGAAGCGGGTGGTGCCGTCGGGCATCACGCCCTTGCCCTGGGTGGCGCGCACGGCCACGCACAGGTTGGTCTTGCCCGAGGTACAGAACAGACACTCGCCACACTCGGCGGTATAAAGCGGAATCACGTGGTCGCCCGGCTTCACGCTGGTCACGCCCTCGCCCACTTCCATCACGATGCCAGCGCCTTCATGGCCCAGCACGGCCGGGAACAGGCCTTCCGGGTCATCGCCGGACAGGGTGAACGCATCGGTGTGGCAGACCCCGGTGTGGGTGATCCGCACCAGCACTTCGCCCTTCTGCGGCGGGGCAACGTCAATCTCGACGATCTTCAGCGGTTCGCCAGCGGCGAAGGCAACGGCAGCACGGGATTTCATCGGGAATACTCCAGGACAAGGCACAAGGCAGGACAGCGCGCGGCAGCGCGCGCGCTCATTTCAGGTAAGAACGGATCAGTGCGCTCATGTCGCGCACGCGCTCGGCACGCTGCGTGTCCGACTGCGCAGGCTGGCCGAATTCCTCGCGCAGGTGGGCTTCCATGACTTCGGACATCAGCCCGTTGACCGCGCCACGGATGGCGGCGATCTGCTGCAGTACCGGGCCGCAGTCGGCCCCGGACTCCAGCGCGCGGTCCAGGGCATCGCACTGGCCGCGAATGCGCCGCACCCGGGCCAGGACCTTCTTTTTTTCTTCCGGGGAATGAGGCACGCCACCACGACCAGCTAACTATACTGGGGGATAGTATACACAGACCTGGAAAACGCGCTTCACGGCACCGTCAGGTCGGCGCGAAGCCTCGCGCGTTCTTCTTCTCGTTCTTTTCCGCCTTCTTTTCCTTGGCGGTCTTTGCAGGCTTCTTTTTCTGCTCTTTCTGCTTGTCCAGACCCTTGGCCATGACTGCGTTCTCCCCGTTGGTGAGGGAAGCATGGCACATCACAGGGGGGGTCAGTTGAAGATTTCCCGGATGGCAACGACCCGGCCGTCGCGGAACTTCACCTGCACGGTCTTGCGCTGCAGGTAATACTCCCAGCGCTCACCCACATTGCCGCCCTGGTCGCTCTCCTCCTGGATCACCCGGTCCGGCTTTCCGGCCACCTGGGTGACCTTGCCGGCGGTATCCCCCGAGTTCACCAGGCCTCGTTCGAAGCGGATGCTGTCGGCCATCGCCGAGCCAGCCACCAGGCACAGCGCCAACACCCAACCCTTGCTGTTCATCATCCCTGCTCTCCTTGTGCCCATGGCGGGCAAGCCATGGGCCAACTTTGCCACAAAGTGGCCGGAGGGGCCGGCAGGGCACGACCCTGCATCAGGGCAATGGATGCGCGGGTACCCCTTCGTGGGTCATCTTCACGGGCAGGATATGCCCCTGCGCATCGAACACCATGCGGTCGATGGCGGTGGCGCGCTCGTTGCGGCCAGTCAGGCCCAGCGGGCGCCGGTGGTAGACGATGTACCAGCTGTCGTCGTCCGGCGCATGGATGAGCGAATGGTGGCCGGCGCTGGTGGCGATGGCCGGGTCCTGCTGCAGGATCCGGCCGATCCGCTTGAACGGCCCGGTGGGTGCGTCGGCGATGGCGTAGGCCACGGCGTAATCCGGCTCGCCCCAGCCGCCTTCGGACCACATGTAGTAATAGCGGCCCCCGCGCTTGAACATGAGCGACCCTTCGACGTACTCCGGCGCCGGGGTGATCTCCTTGTACAGCGTGCCGTCGGCCAACGGCTCGATCCCGGTGAAATCGTCCTTGAGCCGCACGATGTTGGCGTGTTTCCAGCCGCCGTACAGCATGTACCAGGTGCCATCGTCATCCTTGAACACGAACTGGTCGATGGGCTGGGCGCCGTTGTGGAACGAGCCGATCAGCGGCTTGCCAAGCAGGTCGCGGTACGGGCCCTCGGGCCGGTCGGCCACGGCCACGCCGATGCCGCCCACTTCGCTGTCGTTCTTGATGTCGTTGGCAGAGAAGAAGAAATAGTACTTTCCGTCCTTCTCCACCACCGACGGGGCCCACAGCGCCTCCCTGGCCCAGGAGACCGCCTCGATCTTCAGCACACCCGGATGCCGGGTCCACTGCACCAGGTCAGGCGACGAAAACGCGTCGAACGCGGTCTGCTCGGCGTACGGTCGCGAGCTGGTCGGGAATATCCAATAGCTATTGCCGAATACCGCCGCTTCCGGATCGGCGTACCAGCCGGGCAGGATCGGATTGCCTGACATCGGCGCGGCTACCGCGCCGAACGAAACTGCCGCCGCCAGTGCTGCGGCCACCACCATCGTGCTGCGAACCCCCATGCCCTGCCTCCCATACCCGTTCGTCGAGAGACCAGTTTAGATCGATTCAAGCACCAGCTTTGTGCGCACTGCAGCATTTTTCCCGGTCAACGCCACGGCGGCGCGCAACCCGCCGCCCTCGCGGTTGGCCAGCGTCAACCGCCCGCCCAGCGCGCGGCTCAGCTGGTCGGCGATGGCCAGGCCCAGCCCGGTTCCCCCACTTGACCGCCCGCGCGAGGGCTCCAGCCTGTGGAATGGCTGCAGCACCGCCGCCAGCGAGGCGTCTGGAATGCCGGGCCCCCGGTCCAGCACGTCAATGGTCACGCTGCCGTCCGCGTCTACCGTCAAACCCACCTCGGCACTGCCGGCGTACGCCAGCGCGTTGTCTATCAGGTTCTGCACGACCCGCCGCAGCACCTGCGGGTGGGTCTGCAGGGTGGCCTGGGCGCCAGCCAGTCGCTGCACCGGCTTGCCCATGTCCTCGTAGTCGCCCACCACGCTGTCGAGGAACGCCGGCAGGTCGAGTTGCACCGGGGTGCCCATGCTGGCTGTTGCGCTGCGCGCATAGTCGATGCCCTCGCGCACCAGCTGGCTGAGCCGGGTCACATCACCCAGCAGGCGCTCCTGCGCGGGCGTTTCTTCCAGCGATTCGAGGCGCAGGCGCAGGCGCGTGATCGGCGTCTGCAGGTCGTGCGAGATCGCCGCCAGGATCTGCATGCGTTCGCTGACGTGTGCGGCCACGCGCGATTGCAGCGCGTTCAGCGCGCGTGCCGCCGCTTCCACTTCCTGCGGGCCCTGTTCGCTGATCGCATCGCCCTGCCCGGCCACGTCCAGGCGGTCGGCGGCTTCGGCCAGCCGTACCAGCGGGCGGGTGGCCAGCCGCACCGCCAGCCACACGCAGCCCAGCAGCAGCAATACCTGCGCGGCGAGCACCCACGGCAGCCAGCGCGCGATCGGCAGCAGCGAGGGCGTGACTTCGATGGTCAGCGGTTGGCCATCGGCCAGGGTCAGCTCCACTTCGTAGCGCTCTGGCGAGGCCGAGACCGCACGCGGCCGCAATGCATAGTGGTGTGCCAGCGAATCATCGATCAACCCCGCCACCTGGCGTGCGCGGTCGCTGGCCAGCGCGCTGCCCGGCTGTGCGGGGCGCAGCAGGTAGCGGTAGGTACGCCGCTCCAGCTGCGGCAGCCAGGCCGTACGCTCGGCCGGCGACAGATGCTCGAGCAGCGCGACGCTGAGCGGCACATCGTCTTCCATGTTGCTCAACATCATCGAGCGCGTGGCCGTGGCGCGCTCATGGAACAGCAGCGCGAACGACAACCCGTGCGCAAGCAGCATGCCCGCAGCCAGGATCAGCAGCAGGCGCGCGCCCAGCGTGCGCGGCAGCCAACGGAACCTGCGGCGATGCACCGCGGTGTTCATGCGTCCTCGTCGAGCAACACGACCGGCTGGCTGAACACATAGCCTTCGCTGCGCACGGTCTTGATGAAGGTCTGTTCGCGCGCGCCATCGCCCAGGCGCTGGCGCAAGCGGCTGACCAGCAGGTCGATGGAGCGGTCGAACAGTTCGGCGTCGCGGCCCTGGGTCAGGTTGAGCAACTGGTCGCGGCTGAGCACGCGCTGCGGGTGGTCGATGAAGACCCGCAGCAGGCGGAACTCGCCGCCGCTGAGCGGGTAGACCGTGCCGGCCTCGTCCAGCAGGTGCCGCGCACTGGTATCCAGCCGCCACGTGCCGAAGCGGATCAGGCGGGCGGCCTCGCTCACCTGCAGGTTCGGCGGCAACATGCGCGCGCGCCGGATCACCGCGTTGATGCGCGCCAGCAGCTCGCGCGACGAGAACGGTTTGACCACGTAATCATCGGCGCCCATTTCCAGGCCGATGATGCGGTCGGTCTCGTCATCGCGCGCGGTCAGCATCACCACCGGCACCGCGCGGTGCTTGCCGGCGCGCAGGTTGCGGCACAGCGACAGGCCGTCTTCGCCCGGCATCATCACGTCCAGCACGATCAGGTCCACATCGCTGGTCTCCAGCGTGGCGCGCATCTCACGCCCGTCTGCCGCCTGGCTCACGCGCAGGCCGTTGCGGCGCAGATAGTCGCCCACCAGCTGGCGGATATCGGCGTCGTCATCGACAACCAGGATGTGGTCGGTGTGGGTACTCATGCCTGCTCCGCGTGGGGGTGGTCCGCGACCCGCTGCGGGCCCGTGAACGCATGGTATCGCCGCCGGCGCGGCCCTGCGGCAAGGCGGGGGCATCCATTTGTATGACTGTGTATCAACCACCGTCGTTGTGCGCAAAGGCGACAAATCTCCGGGTTCGGCGACACCTGCCGGATACGCGGCGGGCGTTGAATGGCCTCCAACGCCGGCGGCTCCTCCGCAGGCCGCCCACCCCGAGGACACCTGCATGAGTGCCACTGCATCCCATTCCAACACCGCGCTGGTTTTCGGCGGCTCCCGTGGCATTGGTGCCGCCATTGCCAGGCGGCTGGCCCGTGAGGGCCATCCCGTCGCGCTGACCTTCGTCTCCCAGCCTGAGAAGGCCGCTGCGGTGGTCGCCTCGATCCAGGCCGACGGCGGCCAGGCTATCGCCATACAGGCTGACAGCGCCGATGCCCAGGCAATCGCCGCGGCGGTCAAGCACGCGGTGGACACCTTCGGCTCGTTGCAGGTAGCGGTGGTCAATGCCGGCATCTACCAGGGCAGCCCGCTGGCCGGCTTTCCCACCGAACTGCTGGACCGGATGCTGGCCGTGAACGTGCGTGGCGTGTTCCTCGCCGTGCAGGCAGCCGCTGCGGCCATGAACGACGGGGGTCGCCTGGTCACCATCGGCAGCAACACCGCCGTGCGCAGCGGTGCGGTCGGCAGCAGCGTCTATGCGATGACCAAGGCCGCAGTTGCCACGCTGGTGCGCGAACTGGCGCTGGACCTGGCGCCGCGCCGGATCACGATCAACAACATCCAGCCCGGCCCGATCGCCACCGACATCACCGCCGATTTCGTCAACCAGCTGGTGCAGCGCAACCCGCTCGGCCGCGTCGGCCAGCCCGATGAAATCGCAGGACTCGCCGCCTGGCTTGCCAGCCATGAAGCGGCCTACATGACCGGTTCCAGCCTGACCATCGATGGCGGCTGGGCCATCTGAACTTCAACGGAGAGCACCATGCACACCACTTCTTTCCCGCTGTCCCGTTCGCCGCGGTCATTCGGCGCCTCCCTGCTGGCAGTGACGATGGCCTTTGCGGCCTCCGCATCCGCTGCCGCAGCGCCTGCCCTGCCCGCCTCTGCGCCGACGGCAACGGTCGCACGCGCTCCGGCCCCACTGGAGGCGAACAAGCATGTCGTCGCCGGCGACCTGGACGTGGCCTACGCCGAGCTGGGCCCGGCCGACGGCGAGGTGGTCGTGCTGCTGCACGGCTGGCCCTATGACATCAATGCCTACGCCGAGGTCGCCCCACGGCTGGCGGCCAAGGGCTACCGGGTGATCGTGCCGCACCTGCGTGGCTACGGCAGCACCCGCTTCCTGTCGGCGCAGACGCCGCGCAACGGCGAACCGGCCGCGCTCGCCTCCGATGTGCTGAACCTGCTTGATGCCCTGCACATTCCACGCGCCAACCTGGCCGGCTTCGACTGGGGTGCACGCTCGGCGGACATCGTTGCCGCACTGTGGCCGGAACGGGTCAAGTCGCTGGTATCGGTCAGCGGCTATCTCATTGGCAGCCAGGAGGCCGGCAAGACGCCGCTGCCGCCGCAAGCCGAACTGCAGTGGTGGTACCAGTTCTACTTCGCCACCGATCGCGGCGAGGCAGGCTACGCAACGTACACCCATGACTTCGCCCGCCAGATCTGGCAGCTGGCCTCACCGCAGTGGCGCTTCGACGAGGCCACCTTCGCGCGCAGCGCCGCCGCGCTGGACAACCCCGACCACGTGGCCATCGTCGTGCACAACTACCGCTGGCGCCTGGGCCTGGCCGACGGCGAGCCGAAGTACGCCGCGCTGGAGCAGCGCCTGGCCCAGGCGCCGAGCATCGGCGTACCGACCATCACCCTGGAAGGCGATGCCAACGGCGCACCGCACCCCAAGGCCGAGGCCTACGCCGCCAAATTCACCGGGCCTTATGAGCATCGCCTACTGCAGGGCGGCGTGGGCCACAACCCGCCGCAGGAGGCACCCGAGGCGTTCGTAAAAGCGGTGATCGACGCCGCTGCACTCTGATCCAACCTCTTCATCCACACCCGAGACAACCACCATGAATGCAATCGACAAGGTCCTGTACACCGGAAAGACCCACACCGTCGGCGGCCGCGCCGGGCGCGCGTACAGCGATGACGGCCAACTGGATATCGCCCTGTCCCCGCCGGGAAGCGGCAAGCCCGGCACCAATCCCGAGCAGCTGTTCGCGGCAGGCTGGTCTGCCTGCTTCCAGGGCGCGATGGCCAAGGCCGCGCGCAGCTTGAACGTGACCCTGCCCGCCGACACCGCCGTTGATGCCGAAGTCGACCTCGGCATGGTCGGCGAGGACTACCAGCTGCAGGCACGGCTGCGGATCAGCGTGCCCGGCATGGACCCCGCACAAGCCTCGGCACTGGCGGAAGCAGCGCACCGCACCTGCCCGTACTCCAAGGCCACGCGCGGCAACATCGACGTACAGATCTCGATCGCCTGAGGAGAAGGACCATGCGCATGCTTCGCCCAATCATCACCCTGCTAGCCGCGTGCATCTCCGCCAGCGCCTGTACGCCGGGCGCAGCGGCCGACCCGGTCCCGCCCAGCCCCAGCCTGCCGGCGCCGCAGGCGCCGGAGTTCACCGGCATCGAGCACTGGCTCAACGGCCCGCCGCAATCGCTGCAGCAGCTGCGCGGCAAGGTGGTGCTGGTGGAATTCTGGACCTACTCGTGCATCAACTGCCTCAACGTGATGCCGCACGTGAAGCGGTGGCATGACACCTACGCCAGCAAGGGGCTGACCGTGATCGGCGTGCACACCCCGGAGTTCGGCTATGAAAAGCTGCCGCGCAACGTGGCGGCGGCGGTGAAGCGGCTCGGTGTCACCTGGCCGGTGGCGCAGGACAACACCTACCAGACCTGGCGTGCGTATGGAAACCAGTACTGGCCAGCGCTGTACCTGATCGACCAGGAAGGCCGCATCGTCTACCGGCATTTCGGCGAAGGCGATTACGCGGCCACCGAAGCACAGATCCGGAAACTTCTTGCCGCATCGGAGCACTTTCCATGACATCCCCGGGCAGGTGCCTATTGCCCCGTGGTATGACGGACTTCAGAACCGGTACACGAACCCGAAGCGCAGGCCGGCATCCCTGAAGTCGACATTTCCACTGAAACTGTCCTTGTCCGCGTCCGCTTCGATCCGGGTGTAGGTGTAGTCGAGGGTGAAACCGGTGCGCTCCCAGGGGAACCATTCCACGCCAGCGCGCCCGAAGTAGATGTCGCCGTCGATGTCATCGACGCTGACGGTGAAGTAGCCCACGTCGGCGGAAAGCCGCCAGTCGTCCGATGGCGTCCAACGCCAGCCGCCGCCGATCATCGGCGCCGGCACATCGGCCGATACCCTGCTGCTGGCCGCGCCACCGCCCTGGTTGCCACCCACGTCCACGTCGAGCTTGATGCCCAGCTCCATGCGGTACCAGACCAAGCCCACGCGCGGGCCCAATGCCCACTGGTCGTGCGATGCCGCCCACCAGGTATAGGAGGCCTCGTAGGCATCGATATCCACATCGGTGCGTATCGTGCTGGAGGCGTCGTAGAGCGTTCCGTCGAACTCGATGTCGCGGTTGATCTGGCGGGTCGCATCGGCGCTCTGCGTGTAATACGAGAGCGCGAACTCATGCTTTTCCCACGGGCGCCAGGTGAGGCCGACGGTGGCGACCAGGTTGTCGTCGCCCAGCCCAAGGTCGCGATGCAGGTTGATGTCGGTACCACGCCTGCCTTCGCCATCGGCGCGGATCTCGGTATCGAACGAGGTCACATAGCCGCTGACGTGGACGCTGAAGGTGTCCAGCGGTTCCACGGCGTGGGCGCATGGGGCGAGCGCCAACACCAGTGTCGGCAGGCCGAGGATGAAGAGGGTGCTGCGGAACGGCAGGGAGAACGACATGACCGGTGCTCCGGGGTGGCCGAGCTCAAATGGAATGTTGCAGGGTCCGCCAATCTGGAACCATGGTTGCACCGCGGGGGGCGGTTGGAAAGATGATTTGGGCAGGTGGTGGTCAGTAAATGTACTTACCGTGGCAGCCAGGCAGGGCCTGGCTCTACGATGGCGCTGGTTACAACGAGATCTCAGCGAACGCGGCTAGTGGTCGCGCAGCATATCCACGAATGCGCGCAACGCCGAGGACATCTGCCGCTGGCGTGGGTAGTACAGCACCCAGCCGGCGAACGGTTCGCTCCAGTCTTCCAGCACTGCCACCAGCCGGCCGTCGTCCAGATATGGACGCGCCGCATCCTCCAGCACGTAGGCCAGGCCCAGGCCGTCCAGCACGGCCTGCAGGATGGTGTGCTGGTCGCCCAGCGTGAGCCGGCCCGGCACATCGATGTCCAAGGTCTGGCCCTCGCGCTCGAACTGCCACTTGTACAGATGCCCGCTGGCGAAGCGGAAGCGCACGCACTCGTGCTGCACCAGATCGCGCGGGTGTTGTGGCACGGGACGCCCGCGCAGATAGGCCGGCGACGCCACGATAAGCCCACGCAACGGCGGCCCCAGCGGCACCGCCACCATGTCCTCCGGCACGAACTCATGCAACCGCACCCCGGCGTCGTAGCCCTCGGCCACGATATCCACCAGCCCATCGTCCTGCGCCACCTCCAGCCGTACATCCGGGTGCGCGCGCAGGTAGTGCGCCAGGCGCGGCCCCAGCTCGGTATGCACCGCCGCGCGGGTGGCATTGATCCGCAGCAGGCCGGCCGGCGCGGCACGGAAGTGGTTCATTTCCTCCAGCGCGTCATGCACCTGGCCCAGCGCTGGCTGCAGGCGATCGAGCAGCCGCTGCCCGGCCTCGGTCAGCGCCACGCTGCGCGTGGTGCGATGAAACAGCCCCACCCCCAACCGCTCTTCCAGCGCGCGGATCGCGTAGCTCACCGCCGAGGTCGACAGCGCCAGCTCCGCCCCCGCGCGACGGAAGCTGCGGTGGCGGGCTACCGCCGCGAACGCGGCCAGGTGGGTCAGGTTGTCAGTAGCCACGATTGTGCAGTCTGCCTTGATGAATCATGCCGATATACTGACTGTATACCGGTTGGATGCGCGCGTATTGTAAAGCGCCTTTCCATAAATCCCAGGATATCTCCATGTCCCTCGCCCATGGCTATGCCGTGCATGACCAGGCCGCGCCGCTGGTACCGTTCTCCTTCGAACGCCGCACGGTCGGTGCCGACGATGTCCGCATCCAGATCCTCTACAGCGGCATCTGCCACTCCGACCTGCACCAGGCCCGCGACGACTGGGGCGGCGCCCAGTTCCCGATGGTGCCGGGCCACGAAATCATCGGCCGGGTCACCGAAGTCGGCACCAACGTCACCCGCTTCAAGGTCGGCGACGTCGCTGGCGTGGGCTGCATGGTCGACTCCTGCCGCCATTGCGACGCCTGCGACCACGACCTGGAGCAGTACTGCGAAAAAGGCCCCACCTACACCTACAACAGCACCGAACGCGGCAGCGACCAGCTCACCTACGGCGGCTACTCCGACCACATCGTGGTCGAACAGCGCTTCGTGGTGAAAGTCTCTGAAACGCTGGACCTGAAGGCCGCCGCCCCGCTGCTGTGCGCCGGCATCACCACCTACTCCCCGCTGCGCCACTGGAAGGTCGGCCCCGGCCAGAAGGTCGGCGTGATCGGCCTGGGTGGCCTGGGCCACATGGGCGTGAAGTTCGCCAAGGCGATGGGCGCCACCGTGGTGATGATCACCACCACCCCGGAAAAGGGTGCCGATGCCAAGCGCCTGGGCGCCGACGAGGTGCTGGTCTCGCGCGACCCGGCGCAGATGAAGGCGCACGCCAACAGCTTCGATTTCCTGCTCAACACCATCCCGGTCGGCCACGACACCAACCCGTACATGTCGCTGCTCAAGCGTGATGCCACCATGTGCCTGGTCGGCGTGATCACCGAACTGGACCCGCCGTTGAACGGCTCCAGCGTGATCTTCGGCCGCAAGCACGTGACCGGCTCGGCGATCGGCGGCATGGCCGAAACCCAGGAAATGATGGATTTCTGTGCCGAACACAACATCGTCAGCGACGTGGAAGTGATCGACATCAAGGCCGTCAACGAAGCCTGGGCGCGCATGGCGAAGAACGACGTGCGTTACCGGTTCGTCATCGACATGGCGACACTGACGGCGTAATGAACCAAAAACCCCGGCATCGCCGGGGTTTTTTCTTGGGGGGAATCAATACGCGAACTGCTTGAACACCGGGTCCACGCTCTGGTTCCACTCACCGTGGTACAGCGCCAGCTTGCGCTCGGCCGGGGTGATGCCCGAGGCCACGATCTCCTGCAGCACATCCAGGAAGTGGCTTTCATCCTGGCCGTCGGCATTGCGTGCCGCACGACGCTGCAGGCCAGCCACCGCGATCTTCAATGCTTCGCCCGCCAGGTCGCGCACCGTGCCACCGCGGAACGGCAGGTTCAGCGCATGCTTCGGCACCCCATCGCGCAGCGCATGGCGCTCGACCAGGCTGAAATCACGCACCAGGTCCCACGCCGCATCCAGCGCCGCATCGTCATACAGCAGCCCCACCCAGAACGCCGGCAGCGCACACAGCCGCGCCCACGGGCCACCATCGGCGCCGCGCATTTCCAGGTACTTCTTCAGGCGTACTTCCGGGAACGCCGTGGTCATGTGGTCCGACCAGTCGCGCAGTGTCGGCAGCTGGCCCGGCAGCACCGGCAGCTTGCCCACCATGAAATCGCGGAAGCTCTGCCCGCTGGCATCGTGGTACACGCCATCCCGGTAAGAGAAATACATCGGCACGTCGAGCAGGTAATCCACGTACCGCTCGTAACCGAAGCCCTCCTCGAACACGAAGTCGAGCATGCCGGTACGGTCGGCGTCCGTGTCCGTCCAGATGTGCGAACGGTAGCTCAGGTAACCGTTCGGCCTGCCCTCGGTGAACGGCGAATCGGCGAACAGCGCCGTGGCGATCGGCTGCAATGCCAACGACACCCGGAACTTCTTCACCATGTCAGCTTCGGTGGCGTAATCCAGGTTCACCTGCACCGTGCAGGTGCGGGTCATCATGTCCAGGCCAAGCGAACCGACCTTGGGCATGTAATCGCGCATGATGCGGTAGCGGCCCTTGGGCATCCACGGCATCTCCCCGCGCGTCCACTTCGGCTGGAAGCCCATGCCCAGGAAGCCCAGCCCCAGCTCCGCCGCCACCTGCGCCACCTCGTTGAGGTGGGTGCCGGTTTCCACGCAGGTCTGGTGGATGCTTTCCAGCGCCGCGCCCGACAGTTCCAGCTGGCCGGCCGGTTCCAGCGTGACCGACGCGTTGTCGCGCAGCAGCGCGATGGTGCGGCCGTTCTCCTGCACCGGTGCCCAGCCGAAGCGGGTCAACCCGGTCAACAGCGCTTCGATACCGCGAGCGCCATCGAAGGTGGGCGGGCGCAGGTCATCCAGCTGGAAGCCGAACTTCTCGTGTTCCGTGCCGATGCGCCACTGCGCCTTGGGCTTTTCACCGGAGGCCAACGTGGCGACCAGTTCATTGCGGTCGGTGATCGGCGTCTCGGCGACGTGGCTGGGGCTCGACAAGGGGAGGCTCGCAGGGATTCTGGACTGGACGGGGATGTGGGGCTGATCGCCCTGCATCGCAAGGGCGCAGTATAGGGTGGCCGTTCCGGCCATCATGCCACCGTGACGGTTTTCTGCATCCTATTGGATGGGACTTGACCGGCTTACGTGCCCGCCGCACCTGGGTTGCACGGCGTGGGCCCGGTGGCGGGCGCGGCATTGTGCGGGCGCTTGCCTGATACTGCACGGCAATGGACATGCCCGTTACCCCCGATCCGCTGTTGGCCGAGATGGCCAGCCTGGCCGACTGCCAGCGTGCCGGCGGCTATGCCTGCGTCACCGCGCGCCGCGAACACGGTGCCCAGTCGGTGGACATTCCGCAGCCCCAGTTCGCCATCCTGCTGCAGGGGCGCAAGCAGGTGCGCACCGCGCACCAGACCCTGCAGTTGGTGCCCGGCGACCTGTTCCTGATCACCCGGCGCTGCCGGATCGATGTGGTCAACACCCCCGATCCGGAAACCGGGCTGTACCTCAGCGCGATCGTGCCGCTGTGCGCCGAAGCGCTGTCGGCAGCGCGCGTGCTGTGGAACGAACCGCTGCCCGAGGCCGGTGATGCATTGGCACGACTTTCGCTGCACGACCATGCCGGCACCCTGCGCCACTGGCGGCAGGCACTGGAGCATGCGCAGTACACCGAAGCCCGCCTGGCGCTGGCGTCGCTGGTGCTGGCGTTCTGCCGGCGCGGCCACGGCAGCCTGCTGGCTCCGCCCGAGCCCAGCCTGGGCGAACGCATCCGCGATCTGATCGCCGCGCAGCCCGAGCGCGACTGGCAATCGCGCGATTTCGAAGCCCAGCTCGGCCTGAGCGGCGCCACCCTGCGCCGCCGCCTGGCGGCGAGCAGTCCAGCGTACGTGAGCTCATCGCAGATGCACGCCTGGCCCATGCGATGAACCTGCTCTACACCACCCAACTGCCGCTCAAGACCGTGGCCGCGCGGGTCGGCTACCGCTCGCCGGGCAGTTTCAGCAAGCGCTTCGCCGCGCGTTACGGGCTGGAGCCGACAGCGATCGGCAACAGCTGAGCACACCGCGAGCGTTTCGCAGCGCATTCTGAGCGGAACGCCGCGCCCGTGCCGCGCACCATGCAGGCACCGCGGCGCTGCCGCCTCTGATGGAAACTGCCATGCCCTTCCCCCGTGTGCGCCTGCTTGTCGCCGCACTGATGTTGGCCGCCGCACCCGCGTTCGCCACCACCACGCACCACCCGCTGGAGCAGGTACCCGGCGTGTACCACCAGCAGATCGGCGAACTGCAGGTCACCGCCCTGTTCGATGGCACCGTGGCACTGGGCCGCTCGGAACTGGTCGGTATCGCGCCTGGCGCGGTCACCCGCCTGCTCGACCACCGCTACGTGCCCGAAGACGGCAAGGGCCTGCAGACTGCAGTGAACGCCTACCTGATCCAGCGCGGCGAGCACCTGACCCTGGTGGATACCGGTACCGCCGGCTGCTTTGGTCCGGGCCTGGGCCAGGTGCTGGGCAACCTGCGCAAGGCCGGTTACGACCCGGCCGAGGTCGATGATGTCCTGCTTACCCATGCCCACCCGGACCATCTGTGCGGCCTGCTGGACGCCAACGACAAGGTCGCCTACCCCAATGCCACGGTGTGGCTGTCCGCGGTCGACGCCGCGTATTGGCTGGACCCGGCCAGCGAAGCCAGTGCGCCACAAGGCGTGCGCTTTGCTTTTGCCCTGGCGCGCAAGGCGGTGGCGCCCTATGCGGCGGCCGGCAAACTGCGACGTTTCAGCGCCGGGCAGACCCTGCCGAACGGGGTCACCGCGCTGGACAGCCACGGCCATACCTCCGGCCATGTGTCCTGGAAGCTGGACGGCGGCGGCGGGCAGTCCGTGCTGGTGTGGGGCGATATCGTGCACTTCCACGCCGTGCAGTTCGCCCAGCCGCAGGCCGCATACGAAGCCGACAGTGACCGCACCGCGGCCATTGCCAGCCGCCGCGCGATGATGGCGCAGGCGGCAGACGGGGGATGGTGGGTGGCCGGTGCACACCTGCCTTTCCCGGGGCTGGGCCATGTGCGCCGGGAGGGTGAGGCGTTCGCGTGGGTACCCGGAGAGTTCGGCCCATTGCCGTCTACCTCACCGTAGCCCGGTAGCGCCGGTGGATTATGCGGTCTCTGCCGGCTTGTTCAGGCCCAGCCAGCCGCCGATGATGCCGCGCGCTTCCTCCACGCCCTGGCGGGCTGGGCCTGAGAAGGTCTGCACGCTGACGGTGTCGCCGAACGCGGACTGCAGCTCCTTGCGCACCTTCTGCAGGGCAATGCCCTGTTGGCCACGGCCGAGCTTGTCGGCCTTGGTCAGCAGCGCGTGCGCCGGCAGCCCGCGCCGGACCGCATAGGCCAGCATCTGCCGGTCGTAGTCCTTGAGCGGGTGGCGGATGTCCATCACCACCACCAGGCCGCGCAGGGCCTCGCGGGTGCGGAAGTACTGGTCGATGAAGGCCTGCCAGTGCGCCTGCAGGTCCAGCGGGACCTTGGCGTAGCCGTAACCGGGCAGGTCGACCAGCTTCGTTTCCGGGGTGACTTCGAAGAACACCAGCTGCTGGGTGCGGCCGGGGGTCTTGGAGACCCTGGCCAGGCTGTTCTGGCGGGTCAGGGCGTTGAGGGCACTGGATTTGCCGGCGTTGGAGCGGCCGGCAAAGGCCACTTCGGCCCCCACGTCGTCCGGCAATTGCCGGGTATTGTGGGCCGAGAGCAGGTAATGGGCGCGTTCGAGGAGCAATGACATGGGCATAGGATCGCATGTCCGGGGCCGCCGCGTGCTGTCGGTCACTGGTTTTGCCGCACTGCCGCGTTGACCCCGGCGTGAAACCGAATGGATAATCGGGTGATCCCCGCGTGTGCATCCTGCACATGCGAGGCCGGTCCACACGGAGCTTCCGCATGCGCCATGCTCGCGTTCTTGCCGTTTCCGCTGTCGCTGTATCGTTGCTTGCCGCCGTTGCGTACGCCCAGACTGCGGTGACCCCGCTGCCGGACAACACACCCGTAAGAACGGCGTCGCTTGACGTCGACTTCAGCAAGACCACCTGGGGCGATGCCAAGGCGGGCCAGACCAAGGCCGCCGCGTGTGCGGCCTGTCACTCGGCCGACGGCAATGCCACGGTTGAGATGTACCCCAGCATCGCCGGCCAGAGCGAACGCTACGTCGCCCAGCAGATGGCCCTGATCGCCAACGGCCAGCGCACGTCGGGGGCTTCGGCGGCGATGGTGCCGTTCGTGCAGGACCTCAGCCCGCAGGACATGCGCGACATCGGTGCGTATTTCGCAACGCAGAAGGCCAGCGCGGGCCTTGCCGATGACAGCCTGGTCAGCGAAGGTCCCTACAAGGACAGGAAGTTCTACGAGATCGGCCAGCAGCTCTATCGCGGCGGCGATGCCCAGCGGGGCATTCCGGCGTGCATGGCCTGCCACGGCCCCACCGGTGCCGGCAACCCGGGCCCGGCCTACCCGCATATTGGTGGCCAGCACGCCTCCTATGTGGCGCGGCGGCTGCAGGAGTACCAGGCCGGGGTCACCCAGGAAACCGACAAGGCGCACTTCCAGATCATGGCCAGCATCGCCAAATCGCTGACCGAACAGGAAATCCAGGCACTGGGCAGCTACCTGCAGGGCCTGCACAACCGTGCCGATGACGTGGCCAGTGCCGCGCCTCGCGCCGGTGCAGGCGCAGCGCGGCAATGACGGCTGCCCGGTACCGATGACAGATGCCGCCCGCCCAGGCGGCGGGTTATGTTCACTGCACGCCGGCACTGGGCCGGCGTTGTTTTTTCCGATGGAGATGGATGTAGATGACGTTGATGCCCCGCCTGTTGTTGCTGCTGCTGGCCCTCAGCCCCCTGTCCGTGCTGGCCGCGCCCGCCCCCGCCACGCCAGTGGAAGGCAAGGATTACGCGCTGATCGATGCGCCCGGCCCGCTCGCGCCGCTGGCCGGCAAGATCGAAGTGGCGGAGGTTTTCGGCTACACCTGCCCGCATTGCGCCCATTTCGAACCGATCCTGGAGGCCTGGGCGAAGAAGCTGCCGACCGATGTGCGCTTCACGCCGGTGCCGGCCGTGTTCGGCGGCTACTGGGATTCCTATGCCCGCGCCTACTACGCTGCCGACCAGCTGGGCGTGGCCAAGCGCAGTCATGCCGCCATGTTCGATGCGCTGCATGAAAAGGGCTCGCTGCCGCTGTCCAACGTATCGCCCGAAGAGCTGGCCGGCTTCTACAAGGACTACGGCGTGAGCGCACAACAGTTCAGCGCCGCGCTCAAGAGCGATGACGTGGAGGCAAAGCTCGCCGCCGCCAGGTCCTTCGCCCAGCGCGTCAAGGTGCAGGGCACGCCGTCGCTGGTCATCAACGGCAAGTACCTGGTCAAGGGCAGCTCTTTCGAGGACATGCTGCGCAACGCCGATGCCCTGATCGCCCGCGAGCGCGCGGCGAAGGATCGCTGAACCGTCACGCACCCTGCACGCGGCGCCCCGGCGGCCGCGTGTCATCATTCCCCCCTGGCTGGCGCCCGACGCGCCGGCCCCAACATGCTCTGCTGGAGACGCTTCGATGAAGACCCGTTTCGCCCTCATGCTCATGGCCCTGCTGCCCATCCTGGCCGCCTGCAAGGCCCAGGACGGCACCGCCGACACTGCTGCGCCGACCGAACCGGCTGCACCGACCAGCACCTCGGCCGCTGAAACCACCCCGACCCCGACCGAGGCTGCCCCGGCTGCCACCGGTGAAACCGCCGCCGCCGAGACCGCCGCCGCCGAAGCCACCACCCCGGCGCCGGCCCCGGCCTCCTCGCAACCGGTGGGTCCGGCCCCGGTGGAAGGCGCCGATTACGTGGTGATCGCCAACGGCAAGCCGTTCCAGCCGGCCACCGGCAAGATCGAAGTGGCCGAAGTCTTCGGCTTTGTCTGCCCGGCCTGCGCCGCGTTCCAGCCGTTGATCGGGCCGTGGAAAGCCGGTCTGCCGAGCGATGTGAACTTCGTGTACGTGCCGGCGATGTTCGGCGGTACCTGGGATGACTACGCCAAGGCGTTCTACGCCGCCCAGGCGCTGGGCCTGGAAGACAAGACCCATGAAGCGCTGTACAAGGCCATCCATGTCGACCAGGCCCTGAAGGGCGAACGCGGCCGGGATTCGGTGCAGGACATCGCCGCCTTCTACGCCAGGCACGGTGCCGATGCCAAGCAGTTCGAAGCGACCATGTCGAGCTTCGCGGTCTCCGCCAAGACCAATGCCGCCAAGCAGTTCGCCCAGCGCAGCCAGATCACCGGCACGCCGTCGGTAATCGTCAACGGCAAGTACCTGGTCAAGGGCAAGAGCTTCCCCGACATGCTGCGCATCGCCGATCACCTGGTTGCCCGCGAACGCGCCGCCAAGGGCACCTGAGTTTCCAAGAGATCCGTACCGTCGTGACTTCCCCCAACACGCGGACCCTGCGCCTGCTCACGGCCAACATCCAGGCCGGTTCGAGCACCCGCCGCTACAGTGACTATGTGACCCGCAGCTGGTCGCATGCGCTGCCGGCGGGGCGCAAGCGGACCAGCCTGGACGCCATCGCCCAGCTGGCCCGCGGTCATGACATCGTCGGCCTGCAGGAGGCCGATCCCGGCAGCCTGCGCTCGGGCTTCACCAACCAGACCCATTACCTGGCCGAGCGCGCCGGCTTCAACTACTGGAGCCACCAGCCCAACCGCCGCATGGGCGGGGTGGCGTCCAGTGCGAACGGCCTGCTGAGCCGGCTGGAACCGGTGGAAGTGCAGGATCACGCCCTGCCCGGCCGGATCGGCGGGCGCGGCGTGCTGCTGGCCAAGTTCGGCGACGGCGCCAAGGGGCTGGCGGTGGCGGTGGCGCATCTGTCGTTGGGGACCACGTCGCGCGTGTCGCAGTTGGCCTTCATCGCCGACCTGTTGTCCGAGCACTCCAATGCGGTGTTGATGGGCGACTTCAACTGCCTGGCCGAACGCCCGGAAATGCAGGTGCTGTACCAGAAGACCAACCTGCAGCCACCCGGCTGCGCGGTGCCCACGTTCCCGAGCTGGCGCCCGGACCGCGCCATCGACCACATCCTGCTCAGCAGCAGCCTGCAGCAGCGCAGTGCCGAAGCGGTACCTGCCGCGTTTTCCGATCACCTGGCGCTGGCCATGGCGATCGACGTGCCTGGCGACGCCCTGCGCTGATGCGTTGATCCGGCTCCGCTACGGCGTTACTTCCACCGGCGGCCGCTTCGCGGTCAACGTGCTGCCCACCGATGCCACCACCGTGCAGCCGATCGCCGCCCACTGCAGCGGCGTCAGGTGCTCGGCCAGCAGGCCCATCGCCAACAGCGCGGCCACGGCCGGTTCCATGCTGATCAGGATGCCGAAGGTTTCTTTCGGCAGCCGCTTCAACGCCGCCATTTCCAGCGACATCGGAATCGCGCTGGACACCACTGCAACGCCCAGCCCGAACAGCAGCAGCTTCGGGTCCAGCAGCGCCATGCCCGCATGTGCCACGCCCACCGGCACCACCACCAGCGCAGCCGCGCACATCCCCAGCGATACGGTGTGCCCGGCATGCAGGTGGCCGGCACGCTTGCCGAAGATGATGTACAGCGCCCAGCAGAACGCGGCGCCCAGCGCGTACATCACCCCGACCGGATCCAGCGGTTCGCCATGCCCCAGCGGCAACAGCAACAACAGGCCCGCCAACGCGCAGCCCACCCAGACGAAATCCATCGGCCGTCGCGACGACCACATCGCCACCGCCAGCGGCCCGCAGAACTCGATCGCCACCGCGATGCCGAACGGGATGGTCCGCAGCGCCATGTAGAACAGCAGGTTCATCACCCCCAGGGTGATGCCATAGCGGAAGATCGCCCCGGCATCGGCACGGGTGGTGGTCCAGCGCCACGGCCGGAACACCGCCAGCAGCACCAGCGCCGAGAAGCCGACACGCAGCGCACTGGTGCCCTGCGCACCGATCAACGGGAACAGCTGCTTGGCGAACGAGGTGCCGACGGACAGGGCCGTGACCGAGCCAAGTACGGCCAGCACCGGGAACAACGTGGAGAGGCGGGAGGTAGACATCGCGGCAGGATACTCCGGCGGCCGGCCCGTGGATGGAAGTGCGTCAGGTGATGATCCCGGTGGTTGCCCGCTTCGCGGTCAACGTGCTGCCCACCGATGCCACCACCGTGCAACCGATCGCCGCCCACTGCAGCGGCGTCAGGTGCTCGGCCAGCAGGCCCATCGCCAACAGCGCGGCCACCGCCGGCTCCATGCTGATCAGGATGCCGAAGGTTTCTTTCGGCAGTCGTTTCAGCGCCGCCATTTCCAGCGACATCGGAATCGCGCTGGACACCACTGCAACGCCCAGCCCGAACAGCAGCAGCTTCGGGTCGAGCAATGCCATGCCCGCGTGCGCCACTCCCACCGGCACCACCACCACCGCGGCGGCCAGCATGCCCAGCGACACGGTGTGCCCCGCGCGCAGGTGCCCCGTGCGTTTGCCGAAGATGATGTACAGCGCCCAGCACACCGCTGCGCCGAGCGCGTACAGCATTCCGGCTGGATCCAACGCGCTGCCCTGCCCGAGCGGCAGCAGCAACAGCAGGCCGCCCAGCGCACAGCCGACCCACAGGAAGTCGACCGGGCGTCGCGAGGACCACATCGCTACTGCCAGCGGACCCGAGAACTGGATCGCCACCGCAATGCCGAACGGAATGCTGCGCAGTGCCATGTAGAACAGCAGGTTCATTGTTCCCAAGGTGAACCCATAGCGGAGAATCGCACCGGCGTCGACGCGGGTGGTGGACCAGCGCCACGGGCGAAACACCAACAGCAGCACCAGCGCGGAGAATCCCACGCGCAACGCACTGGTGCCCTGCGCTCCGATCAACGGGAACAACTGTTTGGCGAACGAGGTTCCGACGGCAAGTGCGGTTACCGAACCGAGTACGGCCAGCAAGGGGAACAGGGCAGGAAGACGGGAGGTGGACATCGCGCGAGGATACGCACGCGCGCGCACCGGCAGAAGAGTCGAACCCGTCGTTTCGACACACCGTGCGTGTCCCACGGAAACCCCGACACCACGTATCGCGAACGATGCAGGACCGCTTGGGACACGCGTGGCGTGTCGCTACGCGATTGCGGCCTTGATGGTGGCTACGTCGATCTTCTTCATGGTCATCATCGCTTCGAAGGCGCGCTTGGCTACCACCGGGTCCTTGCTGGTGAAGGCCTCGGTCAGCACCCGCGGCGTGATCTGCCAGGACAGCCCCCACTTGTCTTTGCACCAGCCACAATCGCTCTCCTGCCCGCCATTGCCGACGATCGCATTCCAGTAGCGGTCGGTCTCGGCCTGGTCGTCGGTGGCCACCTGGAAGGAAAAGGCTTCGCTGTGCTTGAAGGCGGGACCGCCGTTGAGGCCGATGCATGGAATCCCGAGCACGGTGAAGTCCACCGTGAGCACATCCCCCTTCTTCCCCGACGGGTAGTCGGCGGGTGCGCGATGCACCGCCTGCACCGCGCTGTCGGGGAAGGTGGCGGCGTAGAACGTGGCGGCTTCCTCGGCGGTGCCGTCGTACCAGAGACAGAGGGTGTTCTTGGCGATCATGGGTGGCATTCCTGGAAGGGGACCGGCCCCGGTGCACCCACCGTAGGCGCGGGTCCGTTAAGTCCAGGTCGGCCGCCCTCCGTGCGCATGACGTTCATAGCGCCATTGCGACTCATGGCCGAATTGCGGCTGAGACTGATTCGCATTACCATACTGTGATCCCGTTCGCCTACTGACCCCCCACTTTGTCCGCAGCGCCTGGCATCCGAGGATCGTCGCCTGGTGCGCGCCGCCGCCAGGAAACCCTGATGACCCGTACTTCCGCTGTGCTGTCCCGCACCCTGCCGCAGGGCCGCCTGCCGCAGGCGCTGCTGATCGCGCTGGCCTCGCTTGCCGCCGCCGCTGCCTTTGCCCAAGAGGCGGCCGTCGACGCCACCACCCTGGACAAGATCGTGGTCAAGGGTGAGCGCGCCGAAGGCTACTCAGTCCGCCGCACCTCGGCCGGTACCCGTTTCGACCTGGCCCCGCGCGAGATTCCGCAGTCGATCAGCATCATCAGCCACCAGCGCATCGAGGACCAGAACCTCGACGACATCATCGATGTGCTGGCCAACACCACCGGCGTGAGCAGCACCCAGTCCGATACCGAACGCACCGAGTTCTACGCGCGTGGCTTCTACATCGACAGCTACCAGTACGACAACCTGCCCACGCAGATGGTGCAGAACTGGAGCTACGGCGATTCCGGCCTGGACCTGGCCCTGTACGACCGCGTGGAAGTCGTGCGCGGCGCCACCGGCCTGCTGACCGGTGCCGGCAACCCGTCCGCGTCGGTCAACCTGATCCGCAAGCATGCCTACAGTGCCGAACTCACTGGCAGCGTGTCGGTCAACGTGGGCAGCTGGGGCCGTACCCGTTCCACCGTGGACGTGACCACCCCGCTGAACGCCAGCGGCTCGGTGCGCGCGCGCGTGATCGGCAGCTACCTGGACACCGAATCGGAGATGGACCGCTACGACCAGCACAAGACCCTGGGTTATGCGGTGATCGATGCCGACCTGACTCCGGACACCCAGCTCAGCGTCGGGTACGACTACCAGCAGAAGCGCGCCAACGGCGCCACCTGGGGTGGCTTCCCGATGCTGTTCTCCGACGGCAGCCCGACGCCGTTCGACGACTCGTTCAACTCGGCGGCGAAGTGGACCTACTGGGACACCACCAGCAAGCGCGCCTTCGCCACGCTGGAACACGGCTTCGCCAATGATTGGAAGGTTCGCATCGGTGCGAGCCATGACGAAACCAAGGCCGACGACAAGCTGTTCTACCCGGCCTACAACGATTGGGTGACAGGCGCGTCGCTGTTCGACCCGGTAACCGGTACCGGCATTTCGCCGTCCGCTGGCTTCTACAACACCGAGCGCAAGGTCGATGCCGTCGATGGTTACGTGGAAGGCCCGTTCCAGCTGTTCGGCCAGGAGCACAAGGTCATGGCCGGCCTGAGCTACAACAAGCGCGACTACGCCAACTACGGCGACTACCAGATCGGCGGCCCCGGCCTTGCCTGGGACCCCTTCACCAGCTATCTGGGCTGGACCGGCAACATCTCCGAGCCGAACTGGAACCCGCTGGCGCTGGCCAGCGAAGGCACCATCACCCAGAAGGCCGGCTATGCCGCCACCCGGCTGTCGCTGGCCGACCCGCTGAAGCTGATCCTCGGCGCGCGCCACACCGACTGGAAGAGCGAGGGCGAAGGTTCGGATCGTTCGCACAAGGAAACCACGCCCTACGCGGGCCTGGTCTACGACCTCAATGAAACCTGGACCACGTACGCAGCCTACACCGAGATCTTCCAGCCGCAGACCGCGCGCGACCGCAGCGGTACCTATCTCGATCCGGTCGACGGCAAGAGCTACGAAATGGGCGTCAAGGCCGCCTGGTTCGACAACCGCCTGAACGCCTCGCTGGCGGTGTTCCGCATCGAGCAGGACAACGTTGCCCAGATCACCAATGAACCGATCCCGTCGCGTCCGGGCGAGTTCGCCTACATCGCCGCACGCGGCACGGTCAGCCGTGGCTTCGAGCTGGAATTGAATGGTGAGTTGACTGCAGGCTGGAACGCCACCTTCGGTGCCTCGCGCTTCGTGGCCAAGGACATCAACGGCGCGGACATCAACACCAACCTGCCGCAGACCACGATCAAGCTGTTCACCAGCTACACCCCGCAGTCGCTGGGCGACCTCACCGTCGGCGGCGGCGTGAACTGGCAGAACGGCATCTACTACCCGGTGCCGGCTTACGGCCGCATCGAGCAGGACGGGTATGCCCTGGTCAGCGCGTTCGTGCGCTACCGCCTGGCCCCGCAGTTCAGCGTGCAGGCCAACCTCAACAACCTGCTGGACAAGGAATACTTCTCGCAGATCAACGGCTACGGCGCCTACGGTGACGGCCGCAACGGCTCGATCACCTTCACCTGGTCGTTTTGATGCGTAAGCCGGGCAGAGCCCGGCGCTACCTTAAGCTGGGCAGAGCCCGGCTCTACATCTGGTAGCGCCGGGCTCTGCCCGGCAAACAGGGGCGCCATGGGCGCCCCTGTGCTTTTCCGGCCTTAGAACCGCAGGTCCGCCCGCAGGTACCAGTAGCGCCCACGCGGAATGTCGTAGGTGGACGCGTCGTAGCCGTTGAGCGAGCACGACAGGCAGATCGGCGGATCCTTGCCGAACACGTTGTTCAACCCGGCCGTGAGCTGCAGCCCCTTCATCCAGTCGATCTTGTAACCCACCTGCGCATCATGGAAGGTCGTCGCTTCCAGCTCGTTGGTGCCGGCGGCCTGGTCGCTGCAGACCGGGAACGCCGCCGCATCGCCACACTGCTCGGTGAGCTTGGAGATGTGCCGCACCGTCCACGAGGCATTCCAGCTTCCCAGGTTCCAGCCCAGCGTGGCATTGCTGGTCCATTCCGGGATGGAACTGTCGGTGACCTCCACGCCCGGCTCCTGCGGCTGGCGCTGGCCAGCGGCACCGACGGCCTCATAGCGACCGACGAAGGTGTTCTGCCAGCCCAGCTTGAACTGTCCCGCATCGCTCTGCGGGAACGTCCAGAACAGGTCCACGTCCCAGCCGTCGGTCTTGATCGAGCCCAGGTTGGTGAGCCGGTTGTTGAAGCCGCTCACCGCACCGGTGGAGGCACGGGTGATGCCGCCGCAGTAGAGCGGGTCGAGCGTGTCCACGCACAGGTCGAGCTGGGTCTGCGCGTTGATTGCCTGGATCGCGCCTTCGATGGTGTGGCGGTAGAAGGTGATTTCCACGTCGAAACGCTCGGACCACGCCGCATCACTGCCGAACCACGGGCTCCAGACGAAGCCGGCGGTGAAGCTGCGCGAACGTTCCGGGTCCAGCTGGTCGTTGCCGCCGGTGGTCACCGATATCTGCGAATTGGCTTGCTGGAAGCCGGTCGGCACGCCAAGCGCGGCGCAGTTGGCGGCACTGCCGCGCGGCGGTGTACCGCCCAGCCCCACCGAGCACGGGTCGAACAACTGCAGGTCGGCGCGCGCGGCCGAACCGTACAGCTCACCGATCGACGGCGCACGGAAGCCTTCGGCATAGCTGGTGCGCAGCACGAAGTCGTTGCTCACCTGCCAGCGCAGGCCGTACTTGGGCGTGAACTCGCCACCGAACGTGGAGTAATCCGAGTAGCGCCCGGCCAGGCTCAGATCCAGCCGTTCGCCGCGGTCGGCCCTGGCGTAGATCGGCACCGCCAGTTCCAGGTACGCCTCGTTGACATCGTAGGAGCCGGCGGTGGGCAGCGAGGGCACGCCGTTGTAATGCCCGGCCACCGTGATCGGATCCGGCTGGTACTCACCTTCGTACTTGCGGTACTCGTAGCCAGTGGCGAAGGAGACCGGACCGGCCGGCAGCGTGAACAGATCGCTGCTCAGGTTGGCGGTGAACAGGGTGAGCTCGTTCTGGCTGCGGTCGCGCACCACCGGCTGGACCCACGCCAGCATTTCCGGGGTGATCGTGCCCGGCCCACCGAAGATATTGAGCGGCACGCAGCCCGGGGTAGCCGCACAGACGGCCGGATCGCCCAGCGCCATGTTGACGTTGAAGATGTTGTAGCTGCCGTAGTTGGTCTGTTCGGCCTCGTTCTTGCTGTACATGCCGTTGACGTCCCACGACCAGCTGCGGTCGGCGGCGTCGAACAACCCGGTCAGGCCGGTGGCAAAGTACTGGGTGTCGACCTGCTGCTCGAACACGCGCGGGCCGCCTTCGACCGGGCGACGGCCGATCATGATCAGGTTGTCGGCCGAATCCAGGTCGAAGCCGAACGGGTTGTACGGGTTGAGCGCGGAGATCACGATGTTGTCGGCCAGCGGGTTGCCGGTGGCGCCGTCAGGCCCGAAGAACAACGGTTCCGGACCGGCCTGGTTGGTCGATTCGCGGCGGTTGCCCAACGCCTTGATGTACCACTGCATATTGTCGGTGATGTCGAAGCGGAACTGGCCGAAGATGCCCTTGCGCTCGGACGGCGTCAGCAGCATGTTGTATTCGGCGAAGTTGAAGCGGTCGGCGGTGGCGAAGCAGTGGTAATCGTCGGTGCGCGCGCAGCCGTCGCCGCCGTTGAACACCGGCGAGGTGGCCCCGGTATTCGGGGTCAGGTCGTGCTCGATGCCGGTGTTGGGGTCGGTGAAGATGAAGCGCCCGGCCGGCGTGGCCGAGCTGCCGAAGGCCAGCCCGGTCTGCGGGATCGGGTAGCGAGATTGCTCACGGGTGTTGGCATACACCGGGTCCTGCTTGGTCCAGCTGGCACCGAGGAACAGGGTGTAGCGGTCGCCGCTGGTGCCCCAGGCCAGGTCCACGCCTTTCTGGGTGCCATCGCCCATGCTGTACTCACCGTAGTTCACGGTGACCTGGCCGCCGTCGAACTCGCGGCGGGTGATGATGTTGACCACGCCGGCGATCGCGTCCGAACCGTACAGCGACGAGGCGCCGTCTTCGAGCACCTCAATGCGCTCGACGATCGCCAGCGGAATGGTGTTGAGGTCGGTGGCCGCGCCCACGCCCGAGGCGGAGGACTCGTTGACCCAGCGGATGCCATCCACCAGCACCAGCACGCGCTTGGCACCCAGGTGGCGCAGATCGACCTGGGCCGAACCCGCGCCGACACCGCTGCCATCCGGCGGGAAGCCGAAGTTGCCCGATGAGTTGAACTTGGCGTTGAGCGCCGAACCGGAGCCGGTCAACTGCTGCAGCACCTCGCCGATGGAATTCAGGCCGGTGCGTTCGATCTCGCTGCGGGTAAGGGTCTGGATCGGCACCTGGCCTTCGACCTCGGCCCGCTTGATGCGGGTACCGGTGACTTCCACCCGGTCCAGCTCGGTGGTGGTGCGGGGAGCGTCCTGCGCGGTGGCAAGGACGGGAACGGACAGCAGGCACAGCGCTACGGCAGCCGCCAAGGGGCGGTAATGCAGGTTGTTCATTCTCTCTCTCCAAAGGAATGGCTGGCTGGGACTGCCCGCGCCTCCCCCTTGAAGCGCGGCAGCGTCTCTTTTGTAAACAACCTGTAAAGATGAAGGCGTGATGAAAGCGTGTATTTCACGCAGACCATACGAAGGCGGCACCAAGCGGCGGTTTTGGACGGATAAGCGGCCTCTACCCGGGCAATATCCAGACGATATTGGCAAACGCCGTATGGAACCTGGATTGAACCCGGACCAACGGCGCAGCCACCGAGGAATCGGTAGGGTCGCGCCCCAGCCGACCGCACGCACAGATGATCGACGCGACGAAGGCATGACCGAGGACGCAAAGCGTCGCTTTCACCCTTCGGAAATTGAGGATCGTTGTCTCGTCTGGAATGCGGTCAAGCCCACTGATGCAACAGATGGACGCGGAGCATCGTGGCCAATGGATATCGCTGACACGCCGGACGGCTTGCCACCGGGTAATGCCGGTCGATGAGCACCAGGAGGCGCTTTCAGGGGACCACCTGATCCATCTCATCAAGGAGCGGCTCGCGGCGCGTCTGCTTGCGTTGGCCCAACCTCTCGGCATCACCGAAATGACAGCTGCATGGAGGGTTCCTCGAGTTGAGTCTGATGGCCCTCAAGCTTGCCGGCCAACGGCCGGCGCTACCGTCAGATTTCCTGCAGAGTTGTTCAGATAATCCCTAGCGTTCGGCGTATATATCAAACGCCAAGTTTATCTTCAAATCAGAAATCAACTTCAGAAGGCGATGCTCCAGAACGAACCCTGAGTTCTCGGTTGAAAACCATCCAATGAAGTACTCCAGCCGACCACCTGTCTCTTTCAAATGCCGTAGGAATTCTGCCTTTTCGAGCAATTTAGCGCTTATCCCAGCAACCGCAACCTCGAAGGAGTCGCCCACCAACCACTCATGGCTCCAGAAGGTTTCAGTTCTGAAGCCGGTGAGCTCAGTGCCCTTTGGCGTAACTCTCTTATCCCCTGCGGAGTATGAAATCTTGGGCGACAGCCCAAGCATCCCTGTGATGTCATCGCCCCGAACTTCGGGGTGCCAAATCCTAAGAGAAATTCTGAATCGCGCTGGGCTACTCACGACATATGGCCTTCCATACTCCATCGAACAGAACTATCCCGTGCTCACCCGCCTTCCTTCGGATAGAGCTCGATTGATATACCCATCCCCGTAACAGCCATCCGACTAATGAAAGAGCTATCAAACTCGAAGCCACATAACCCATTCAAGAATGCGCTCACGTAAAACTCCACCTCACCCCCCGTCTCAACCAGACTTCTGATGAAATCTCCATGCTGTCTGATTGATTCGTAGCAACGCTCCAGCGCCTCGTCAAGTTCGACACTCTCCTTCCGTACCATCGACATTGAAACGTACGTCTTGTCATACACCCCTCCCAACCTTCTCCCGGAAGGCGTCATCCTTGACTCACCCATGCTATGAACCACCTCGATGGGAAGTCCCATATGCGAGGTTATGTCATCACCAGAAATTGTAGGATGCCATGCACGAAAGGAGATGTTCATAATTTCACTCACTGATCCTCTCCAAATCCAAAATACTGGACCGCCTGCCACGCCTGCCCGGACCGATCAGACCGATCTCAAGTGATGCGCCCCTCAAGCACTTTGCGATCCTGACGAGGCCCCGTGCATCCAACCCCACAATCGCAAGAGTCGACACGCAAGCCAGAGGAATCAGATAGCGAGTGGAACGACCTCGAGTTCTGAATAGGCGAAAGCCACTGCGCGACAACTGCAACACTCGCAGCGGCACAATGCCAACCGACAACAGCCCAACCCAACCCAGGATGTACAAAGCAATATCATCTATGGTCAGCTGTTTCACGGCTCCTTCCTTACCTGCTTCTGCAGACTTCCAAGCCAGCAATGCCCCTCCTCAACGTAAAGAAGCAAGGGATGCCAAAGATTGCCACCGTGGCGCATGTCACTTCGGTGATGTGCGAGTCCATCCAAATATCAGCGCAGCATCCCATAATCAGAACTCATCGAACGGGCCATCTACTGAGACCCTTCTTCAGCCGGGCGGAACACAGGACGAGATTGCCTTCTCGATCACCTTGGGGTGGGCGGCATACTACACAAGCAGCTCATTCAGTCCTCTGCAATTGGGGTGGGAGTCGGCGCTATAAGGAAACAACACCAAGTTGCCGCGGCTATCAATTGCATCAAGGTACAGCACTGCGCACGAACCATTGTCCATCTCAACTTTGACCACCCGCGTATCCGCTCGATACGAGCACCCCACCCATCACGACATAGGCACGCACGCTCTTGGGGAAGAATAGGTATTTGCGCCCAGTCTCGGCCACCACAGCCACCCCCAGTTATTTAGTTCCATCCAAAAATCACCAGCTCCATCGCTGAGCTTCGGCAGGGCACAATCAGTCTCCAGCTTGCCGGCCAGCGGCCGGCACTGCCATCAGATTTCGTGCAGAGTTGTTCGAGCATCCCTAGCGCTTTCCGACCCAGTACAAAGCCAGGCTAGCCGAAGCATCAATCGCAATTCCTGCGGAGATACTGGAACCAGCATGATTCATTTCCGAACAATAGTACAGTGTCCATGCCGAGGAGGGATTCTTGCGACCCGGATTCGTCAATTCTTCCGGCCACCATGCCACAAGCCTTGTAGTCCGCCTTGCATCCGGAAGATCCACCGAAGAACTCGCACTGCACTCACCGATGAGATCTTTTATATCGCGCCCATCATAATTAAAGCGAATCCATATCTCACCAGAGTCCACGTTATGGATCTCTTCAATCCTGGTAGCCGATCGGGGCATCTGCATGGGAAGCCACCCGTTTTCGAAGGCACTACTCTTGGCCGCCGCAGAGTAATTTTCATAGGCTCCATGAACAGCATCATTTACTCCGGATATCTCGGAACATGCCGGAGTGAGCATAATTGCCAAAAGAATGATTGATAGATGCTTGATCATGGATACGTGAAATTCCTTGGCATCAATGAGGCACAGGAGGATGCACACGATTGGTTACGCAATCCGGCAGCGATACCTTGTCCATTCGCCCGATTGTCGGCTGCGCATTCCGATGCAGGCTCGCCCTTTACATGCTGTTGATATAACTCACGCGCAACACCCGCGGAGGCGGCGAAAGATGCATCCAGTGGACCTCGCGATGACACTTCACACATTGCCAGACAATGATAGAACTTATCTGCTCCGATAAAGTTCCTGTCAACCATGTCGTTTGCTCTAGCGCGCAGGGTGTCCAAGGTATTCGCCAGTTGCGAAAGAACAGAAGCATCCGATCCTTTTTCCCTGTCGACGGTAGCGCCACCGTTGTTGAACGATCCGATGGCCCCGCTGACGAAGGCATGGTTGGCGTCAAAAGATCAAGGAAGCTCAGGTGGAGCATCATCAACCGGGACCACGCTCACACGCACAAGATTGGGCACCACCTTATCACCAAGGAGGCAAGCAATCTCGGCGCCAGAAGCAGCCTCGATAAGGACCAGGCTTCCGCTTTTTAGTGCCAACTCCGCTTCCTCCTGACCAAGATCAAGCATGCCGCAAGCGCGCTGAAACCCAAAGGCACTGGATGGCACCGCATAAACACTCAGATCGAGAACTATATTTTGCAAGCTGAATCCATCTACATATAGCTTCCTTACGTTTGTGAAATTCATCACATACGACTCCGCGCTTCTCACATCAACCAGATTTAACTCGAAAGCGCTGCGGCCGGATGTACGTACTGAAGTAATCTCAAAGTCGTGGATGTCCATGTTCATCACATCACCTCTTGGGCCAATCACTTACCGGAACCCCTGGCTGTCTTTCTCCACCAACCCATTCGTGCACGTGGGGATTGCCCTGACCATGATCATGTCCACGATCAACGTCGAATTTCGGAGCGCCATCCTCTCCATAGTATCTTGAGCTCTTGCCGTAGGGATGATCCACCCAGGAGTTTGGCTCTCCTTTGGTCGGCAATCCTCGCTGGGGAGGACAATCAGCCGAACTGTCAGCCTTTTCGTTGTGCATCCAGAACGGCTTGAGTAGCGGAATCATCCTGCTGGCGTGAGATAAGATTCCCGCCAACGTTTGTTCGGCGATCCTATCGGGATAAATGTATGGACCTCCGCTTCCACCAGTATAAAAATCTGGATAGTCAGGATCGTATTGCTGGTAGCCTCCCGGATAGGTGTACACCGGCGACGTGACAACGCGCGATGACTGCCCCGCAACGGTTGCTTGGAGACCGACAGGATCGACGTGGGTTGTTGGTCGCCCATCAACGTATCCATATGTATTGATCCCACCTAGCATTCCAACTGGGTCGCTCTGCGAGTAGCGCCCTACAACCGGATGGTAGTCGCGCTGGTAGTTGTAGAACATCCCACTTGCATCGGTTGCCTGTTGACCCGGGAATCGGAGCGCCAGTTCAAAGACTGCGCCATCCCCGTCTGGATCACCGTTCGGCGCCTGATTACCGAACACTTCACTCTTGCTGCTCCACTCCCATATCGCAACATCCCGCACCGGATCGATGACTACGCGAGGGGTGCCCAGGTGATCGGGCTGGACGTAGGCCAGCTCTGGCACCCCCGCGACTGTGGCGTTGAGCAGGGCGACCGGGTAGTTGTCCAGCCAGATGGCCTGCTGCAGCGGTGAACTGCTGGCGCTGTAGTTGCCGAGCCACTGGCCCGCTTCGTCGTACAGCGTGATCTGTGCCTCGCCTGCAGTCGGCGCGCGCAGCACCCGCTCACCGCGATGGTTGTAGGTATACGCCTCTACCACCGCACCGCCCTGCTTGACCTGGCTCATGCGATTGGCATCGTTGTAGACGAGCTCCTTGCCATCCAGGCTTACCGTGTTGCCAGCGGCATCATGGTTGCGCGCCGCGCCATCCACGGCGGTAAGGCGATGGCTGTCGGCCGGATAGGTGTAGCTCGCCGTGCCGGACGACGTGGTCAACGAGGTTCGGTTACCGGTCGCGTCGTAGGTGTAGGTTTCGATGGGAGTACTTGCGGGGCCGTCCTGTGTTTGGGTCAGGCGGCCCAGGGCGTCGTAGCCGTAGCGGGCAAGCACGGCGGAGCCGGTGCCGTTCTTCAGCTCGGTGATGCTGCCTACGGGGTCGTAGCCAAAGCCCAGCGACAGCCCACCTGCGGCCGGATCATGCACGGCCCGCGGGCGGTAGTCGGTGTCCACCGGGCGCTGCAGCTGGCGGCCATTGCCATAGGTCCAGCCGGTGACCGGACCAAACGGGGCATGGGTAACATCGGTCACCACCACTTGCCGCGCCTGCCCCGGCCGGGTCAGGCCGATCTGGGTGATGCGGCCGAGGCTGTCGCGTACGTAATCGGCGACACTGCCGTCCGGATAGGTCAGCTGGGCGAGGCGACCTGCGCTGGTGTACGCGTAGCGCAGGGTGCTGCTGACGCCGTTTACGGTCTGCAGCTTGCGGGTAACCTGGCCGAAGCGGTCGTAGCAATAGGCGGTGCTGCCCGCCGCGTGCTGCACCTGGCCCAGCCGCCCCTTGGCGAAGTGTTCGGCGGCCTCACAGGCAGCGGGCGCGGTGTCGTATGTATAGCCGACGTCGAGATTCGGGTCGGGGTAGCCGATGCCGGTCAGGCGATTGAGCGCGTCGTAGTGATAGGTGGCGGTGATGCCGCGTGCATCGGTGCGCGTCTTGCGGTTGCCGGCAGCATCTACCGTGAAGCCGGTGCTGCCGGTGTCCGGGCTGACCTGTGCGGTCAGGTCGCCGAAGCCGTTGTAGCTGTAGCGGGTGTGCAGTCCCTTCGGGTCGGCGACCTGGGTGGCCTGATCCAGTGCGTTATAGGTGGACGTGATTTCGGCTTCGATACCGCCAACGTCCTGCAGGGTGCGGGCCAGGCGATTGAGCGGGTCGTGCTGCTGGCTGGTCACACGCTGCAGGGCGTCGGTCAAGGTGGCCGGGTTGCCTTCAGCGTCGTAGGTGAAGGCCGTGGCGTGGTTGCCGGCATCCTTCAGCGTGGTCAGCTGGCCCAGCGTGTTGTAGATGCGGGCCAGTGTGCGCCGCAGGGTTCCTGCGGCATCCACGGTGTCTTCCTTGAGGCGGTTGCCGGCGTCATCCAACATGTAGTGGAGAGTGTTGCCGGCATTGTCGGCAATGTCGGTCAGGCGCTGGGCAGCGTCGTAGACATAGGTGATCGTGCTGCCATCAGGTTCGACAACTTCCTGTACCTGGCCGTTGGGCCAATAGCTGATCCGGGTGGTGCGGTTGGTGGCGGCGATATCGCCCCGCACCGTGACCGACGTGGGCCAGCCACGCGGATGGCAGGTGAAGTCCGTGATGACGCCGTTGCTGTCTACCACCGAAAGCGGCCGGCCATCGGCGTCATACGCCAACGTCTGGGCGCTGTGTCCCACGGCATTGGTCACGCTGAGCAGATCGCCTTTGCGGAAGTCGCACGTACCGGTACCGCCCGGCGCGCAGCCGGCATCGTCAGCCGCGTAGTACGCGTAAGTGACCACATCACTCAGGTCGGTGCGCGGACCGTCCACCTGCTTGAGCAGGCCCAGCACCGGGCAAGTGTCGCCAGCGACCACATCAGATGCCTCGCAGTAGCTCAGGGTGGTGGTGCGGACGTCGTTGGTGGCGATGTCCCGCACCGCAATGGTGGCCGGTTGCAGGCGTGCGTTACGGGTAATACGTGTCTCGCGATTGCCCACCCGGCTGAGTACCACCCGGTTGCTGGTCGCTTCCGTGTGCGTCTCGATGATGCGCTGTTCGGGCAGGCCGACAGCCTCGGTCGTGGTCTGCACGTTGACCGCCTGGCCGCCCACCGGGTCTGTGCCGGTGCTGTAGGCGTACCTGGTCTGGATGCCTCGACGGTCGGTGATAGTGTCCAGCCTTCGGCGGAAATCCTGCGATACCGGGTAGTAGGTTCGACTGACAGCGCCCTGGGTATCGGTAAGCCCGGTAACCTTGCGCGGATAACCCCCGTTGGCGGTACCGGTGAGGCCATAGGTGGTGACATGGCCGAGGGCATCGGTAACGACAGTGGTGCCCGCGGCGGTGTAGACCAGCCGCGTGCCATCAATCCCGACATCGGCCTGGCTGCAGTCACCAGAATGGCGGCTGCAGGTCACGCGCCCCTTGGCATCATAGGCATACCAGCCAAGCCGTTGGTTGCCCTCGGCGGTGATGCCGGTGAGGTACAGCGGGAAGCGGCTGTCTTCATAGTGGTAGACACGCGTTGCACCGCCGGCATAGATGGCGGTGGCCACCTGTGCATTGGGGGTGTAGGTGTAGGACGCCACTACGCGTCCCGCTACCGAGAGCGCGCTGATCAGATCCGCGCCTTGCGGCGCATCGTAATGGAACGCCAGTGTCCGACCGCTTGTGTGGGTGGCGGAAACGAGCCGGCCCCGCAAGTCATACGCATAGGTCAACGACGTACCATCCTCGCGGGCGCGCAACTTCAATCGGCCATTGGCGTCGAAGGTCAGCACCTCGTCGGCGCGGTACAACTGCCATTCGGCGCCCTGCTGGATGATGCGATCACCGCTACCGTCGATGGCTTCATATGCAGTGCCCACCTTCTGGAAAGCGCCGTGCGTGCCGTCGGCCTGGACCAGACCCACGTTGAGTTCCGTACCCGGCGGGAAAGTGGTTGGATCAGTGCCGATCGCCAGGCGCAGATTGTGCGAGTGCGTCCAGCCCTGGCCGAACGCGCCACCTGCAGTGGAGGTCATGGACTGGAAGTAGCGGGTGAACTGGATCCAACCGTAGACCAGATCCGGTTCCGGCTGGGACTTGTTGCCGGTTGTGGGTTCGCACGGGTTGCCCACCGGGCACTGGTTGGTCAAAGGCGAGCTGGAATAGGTGCGCATCTGTGCGCTGCCCTGCTCCTGCATGGGGTCCATGCCGCAGGCGTCCAGATCGGGGCGCCAGGCCATGATGGTGTTGTTTGGGCATTTGACCGTGCGGATACGCTGCACGTACTGCGTGAAAGGCATGGGAGAGCATGCACCAAAAGCTGTGTCATAGAACTGCACCACCACCGTATGGCTTGCATCTTCGCCGGTGTTGCTGCCGTCCGCGCCGGCGCCGGCGCCACCGCCGGGGATCCCGGTCCAGGTGCCGGGAGCGACTTCCGTTGCTGGACATTGTGGGGATGATACTGATGCAGCCTTGATGGCGGCGATCAGCGCGTCTTCGGTCGCGTAATCCTGCGAGTTGAAGATGTAGTTCCAGTCGGTGCGCTGCAGCGCCTCCGGCTTGATCTGGTAGTCGTACAGGACCTTGTCTTTTGCGACGGTCTGCTTGGCCACGTGCCAGCTGAAGGGTCCGCCGGACTGGTAGGAGGCGTAGATGTTTTCAATCGCGCCCTGGACTTCGCCCTCGGTGTTCTTGGGCTGACCGAAGGCGGCCATGGTTTCCCACTGCTTCTCTACTTCCTGCGCATGCGCGAGCGGAGCGCAGGAAAGTGCGATGAGAACGACGAGCACACGTTGGCGCGTGCGGTGCGGGGTTGAGCTGGACATCCCTGTACTCCTTCCTGGAGGCAGACTGCGCGTTTGACGGGAAACATCATTCGGGCGTCACCGCGTGTGCCGACTGTACGGGCGGTGAGTGACAGGAAGGTTTATGCGCGATGGGGGCGCTGTGGGCAAGGTGGAAAAGTGTGATCTTCCGCACCGAATGAAGTGGCCGGCGCTTGATCTGCGTTGGTTGCGGGGTTTGCTTACGCGTTAGCGCGGATTTTCCCTACGGCGACATGGGCGCACTCATTAGAGGCAGGTGACGGAGGGTATGTCGGTTTCGGGGTGGTCCGCAGGGGTACCGACCAACGGTCGGTAGCTACCGGGGTATCCGTTCGTGACGCAGGGCGGCCCGCCGGTGAGCGGGCCGCCCTGTCCGCTATGGATTCACGAAGGCGATCTTTTTCATATGCGCGTTGTTGGCCGCAGCCAACACCTTGGCCATCACGTCGTACTCGGCATTGGGATCGGTGGCGATGCGCAGTTCGGGAACGTTACCCGTATTGGCCTGGGCGGCGTCCTGCATGCGCTGCTGCAGCGAGGCGACGGCGACCTTCTGGCCGTTCCAGCTGACCTGGTTGCTGGCGTCCACGCGCAGTTCGATCGGTTGTGGCGGCGTGTCCGGCGGCGTGGTGGTCCGTTGCGGCAGGTTGACCGGGATGGGCAGGGACACCATCGGGGCGGTCACGATGAAGATGATCAACAGCACCAGCATTACATCCACCAACGGGGTGACGTTGATGTCGGCCAGTGGTCCGGAGTTGCCTGCTGCGCTGAATGCCATGGTGTGGGTCCTTGTTGATGGGTTCCTGCGGGCCGGCCAACGGCCGGCGCTACCGTTTCGTTTGAGTCTCCTTGGCCATCGGGCTGGCAGCTTTGACACTACGCCGCGCCGGGGCGCCTGTTCAGGGGGGTGACGGGTTTCGTTCATGATCGAGTTGGCTTGTCATCACCGGCGTTCACCCCTGCCCGCTATCCTTTCGGCATGAACCGACTCCCCCTGTTGATCCTCAGTTCCGCCACCCTGCTTGCCTGCGCCGGGGTAGGCGCCGATGCGGGCGCCCAGAGCCTGGACGCGCAACGCGCGCAGATGAAGGCGGCCATCGAGAATGCCGAGCGCGGCCAGTTCGATCCTGCCCAGGCGGTGGCGCTGAGCCGGCACCCGCTGTATGGGTGGCTGGAGTACGCCAACCTGCGCCGTAACATCGATACGGTCACCAGTGGCCAGGCACAGGACTTCCTGAAGCGCTACAACGGCCAGGCCGTGGCCAGCAGCTTCCGCAACGTGTGGCTGCCGTCGGTAGCCCGCCGCGAGGACTGGCCCACCCTGCTGGCCAACTGGGCCCCCACCGAGAACGTCGGCCTGCGCTGCGCCCAGCTCAATGCGCGCCAGGCCACCGGCAAGGCCGATGCGCAGTGGGTGAGCGAGGCGCAGGCGATCTGGCGCAGCGCCGGCAAGTCGCTGCCCGATGCCTGCGACCCGGTGTTCGCGGTATTGGATGCCAAGGGCGGGCTGAGCGCGGAGCTCCGCTGGGAACGTATCGATGCCGCCGCCGATGCACAGCAGCCGGCGGTGATGCGCAGTGCCGCCCGCGGGCTGCCGACTGCCGACCTGGCGCTGGCCAACACCTACGCGGCCTTCGTCGACAAGCCCAATGCCAGCGCGTTGAACTGGCCGCGCAACGAACGCAGCCGGCGCATCGCTACCGATGGCCTGGCCAAGCTGGCCAAGGCCGACCCGGACGCGACCGAGCAGCAACTGCCGCAGTACGCCAACGCGCTGCAGCTGAGCGCGGCCCAGCAGGCGGACGTGAAGTACCAGATTGCGCTGTGGACGGTGGCGTCCTATGGGCCGGATTCCGCGCGCCGGCTCAACGCAGTGCCGGATTCGGCCTATGACGAGCGCCTGCACGAATGGCGCGCGCGCGAGGCGATGTCGCGGGGCGACTGGCCGGCCACGTTGGCGGCGATCCGCAAGATGGGCCCGACCCAGCGCAGCGACTCGCGCTGGCGCTATTTCGAGGCACGCATGCTGGACAAGACCGGCAAGCGTGCAGAGGCACAGCCGCTGTACAAGGAAGCGGCACGTTCGGCCACCTTCCACGGCTTCCTGGCTGCTGACCAGCTGGGCCAGAGCAGCTACACCCTGTGCCCGATCGAGCCCAGCGACAGCAAGCAGGCACAGGCCGCCGTTGCCCGCGACCCGGCGATCATGCGCGCGATGGAGCTGTTCAAGATCGAACGTTCCAGCTGGGCCGTGGCCGAGTGGAACGACGCACTGACCCGCTTGGACACCACCCAGCGCCGCATCGCGGTGGAAGTGGCGCGCGACAACGGCTGGTTCGACCGCGCGGTGTTCTCGCTGGGCAAGAGCCCCGAGGAGCAGCGCCTGTACAGCCTGCGCTTCCCGCTGCACCACGACGATGCGATCCGCCGCGAATCGGCACGCAACGCGATCGACCCGGCCTGGGTGGCCGCTGAAATCCGTGCTGAAAGCATCTTCAACCCGAAGGCGCGTTCGCCGGCCAATGCGATGGGCCTGATGCAGGTGCTGCCGGCTACCGGTGCAAGCGTGGCCAAGACGATCAGCCTGACCAACTATGGCGGTGCGGCCAGCCTGTATGACGCCGACACCAACATCGCCATCGGCACCGCCTACCTGCGCCAGCTGATGAACAAGTACGAAGGGCTGCCCTACGTGACCATTGCGGCGTACAACGCCGGGCCAACCCCGACCGCGCGCTGGCAGTCGCAGCGGCCGGGCTTCGACCCGGACATCTGGATCGAGACCATCAGCTACAAGGAAACCCGTGAGTACGTGGCACGGATCCTGGCCTTCAGCGTGATCTACGACTGGCGCTTGAACGGCGACGCGCTACCGGTGACCGACCGCATGAACGGGCGGCTGCAGGCGAAGCGGAAGGCGTTCACCTGTCCAACCGACGCAGAAAAGGGCGGCGATTGAACACGAGCGACCCACGGACGCATCCGGCACGGGAACGACGACTGCAATCACCCCGGGGAACGCCGTGGCATCATTCCCCCATGAAGATCTATCTCGTTGGTGGCGCCGTGCGCGACCGCCTGCTGCAGCGCCCCGCCGGCGACCGCGACTGGGTGGTGGTCGGCGCTACCCAGCCCGAAATGGAAGCACTGGGCTACAAGGCGGTGGGCAAGGATTTCCCGGTATTCCTGCATCCGGACACGGGCGAGGAATACGCGCTGGCGCGGACCGAGCGTAAATCCGGGCGCGGTTACCGCGGCTTCGTGGTCGATGCCGATCCATCGGTGACGCTGGAAGAAGACCTGCAGCGCCGCGATTTCACCATCAATGCCATCGCCTGCGATGAAGCCACCGGTGCACTGGTCGACCCGTATGGCGGCGTCCGCGACATCGAGCAGCGTGTGCTGCGGCATGTGGGCCCGGCCTTCGTGGAGGATCCGCTGCGGGTGCTGCGGGCGGCGCGTTTCATGGCACGCTTTGCACCGCTTGGCTTCACCGTCGCCCCGGAAACCCTGCAGCTGATGCGGCAGATCGCCGAAAGCGGCGAGCTGGATGCACTGGTGCCCGAACGTGTCTGGCAGGAACTGCGCCGCGTGCTCGGTTCCGCGCAACCCTCGGCGTTCCTGCGTACCCTGCACGAGGCCGGTGCGTTGGGCGCGGTGCTGCCGGAACTGGAGGCGCTTTACGGGATACCGCAGCGCGCCGAGTACCACCCGGAAGTGGATACCGGCGTGCACCAGGAGATGGTCAGCGACATGGCCGCGCAGCTGGCACCGGGCGATGACCTGGTCGGCTTTGCCGCGCTCACCCATGACCTGGGCAAGGCGCGGACGCCGGCGGCGGAATGGCCGCGCCATGTGATGCATGAGCAGCGCGGGCTGAAACCGCTGCAGGCGCTGTGTGATCGGTTGAAGGTGCCGCTGGACCACCGCCAGCTGGCCGAAGCGGTATGCCGCGACCACCTCAACGTGCACCGCATCGACGAACTGCGTGATGCCACGGTGCTGGAATTGCTGGGACGTTGCGATGGCTTCCGCCGGCCCGAACGGATCGCCAGGATCGCGCTATGCTGCGAAGCCGACGCGCGTGGCCGGCTCGGCTTCGAGGATCGGCCTTACCCGCAAGGTGAAACGCTCAAACGCCTGCACCAGGCAGCGCTGTCGGTGCAGGCGCGCGACCTGGATCTCGCGCATTTGAAGGGCGCTGCGGTCGGCGAAGCGCTGGCCCAGGCCCGCATCAAGGCAATTGCCGCAGCCCGGGGGTAGGGTCCGTTTCGCAGCTAGAAGTCGAACCGCATGCCGATGTTGCCTTCGATGACCTTGCGCTCCTTCTGCTGGCTGCTTTCCAGGTCGCGGGTGTAATCGGCGACCGCAAACGCACTGACGTTGGCATTGAAGCGCGCCACCACGCCGAACCCGACCTCCAGCGCGCGTGAATCCTGCTGGTTGGTGATGCGGTTGCTGTCGAAGTCGATGCGGTCTTCGCCATCGAGCGTCTGCCAGTAGTTGAGCTTGAAGTACGGCTGCCAGCCGTTACCGGCGATATCGTAGTCGGCGGCCAGGCGCAGGCCGACGCGCCCGGTCCAGGCATTGTCGGCGGCAAAGCGCAGCTGCGCGACGCGGTCGGCGGCGTCGTCCACCGAGGTACGTTGCCAGATGAGCTGCGCCTGCGGTTCCAGCCACCACGCCGACTGCCCCATGCGCAGCAGCGGCTTGCCCACTTCCACCGACGCGGTGGTGCCGTCGCCGTCCACGTTGATGCCGAGGCCGCGTGCGGACGTGGCGTCGCCGTCGTAGCGGCTCTGCATCACCACCACGTCCAGGTAGCCACCGGCACTGCCGGCGCGCGTCCAATACAGGCCCACGTGCTTGTCATCCACGCGGGTACGCCCCACCGCGACATTTTCCCAGCCGATCGCAAAGCCATGGACGTTGCCCTGCGCGCGGGTGCGGCCGACGAACACGCCGAATTGATCGCGGTGGCTGTCGTCTGCATTGGCATACAGGTCCAGGCCCGCCTGCACGCCCTGGATGTCGCCGTCGAAGCCGGGCTGGGCGTCGCCTTCCCAATGCTGATCGTGGCTCTGCCCGACCAGCCGTGCCCACGCGGCACGAACGCCGCCCTGCCCGGCGAGGATGCGCTGCTCCCCCTGGCGCTCGTGGAAGGTTCCCAGGCTGGCCAGGCTGGCTTCGCGCAACAGCGGTGGCACCACCGAGTACAGGCCGGTCTCCAGGCGATACAGTGGCACGATGTCCGCGTCGGATGCACGCGCTCCGGGCGTCGGCGGCACCGCCAGCGGACCGGGCACGGCGGCTACCTCGGTTGGCACGGGCGGCGGCACATCGTCCTGGGGCGCAGGCACCGGGGCCGGGGCGGCCGGTTCCGGCGGCGGCGCAGGTTCTGCGGCCAGGGGATCAGGATTCTCGGGCACATCCGGCGAGGCGGGCGGCGGCAGCGCAGGCGGGGGCGTCCCCAGCGCCTCCGGCGGCGGTGGCTCAGGTGTCACCGAGCCCAGACCGGTCGGCGGCGCAGCGCGTCCAGCGACCGCACCATTGACCAGGGTCGAACGCAGATACCAGTTCTCGCCACTCCCTGCGCTGACGCCACCCTTGAACAGGAAATACTCGAACGCACCGGCAGCTACCGGGCTGTACAGCGCGAAGGCATTGGCACTGGTGCTGGCGCCGTTGATGGCCTGCACCACCAGGATGCCGTCGGCGACCGTTTCAGCACCCGCGCCGCCCGCGTTGAGGATGCCCACGCCGGTGGTGCCATCGGCAATGCCGTTGGAGATCACCAGCCGGTCCGATGCGGAATCGTCCGCGCCCAACACCGTGTCCAGGTACAGGGCACCGCCGTTGCCGGTGTAGTTGCCGGCGATGGTGAAGGCATCGCCGGCGCCGTGGCCGCCATTGGTCAGGTCGATGCGCCCGGCATTGGTCACGTCCACCGGCAGCGCCGCGTTGATCGCGGCAATGCTGGCGTTGATGCCGCCGGCGAACAGCGCGCTGGTGGCGTCCACGTCGAGCGTGCCGGTGCCGGTGGCGCTGTCGCCCAGGTGCAGGTCGCCATCGAAGGTCAGCTGGGTGTCGTCGTGCAGCCCGACCGTTTCCCACCCGGTGAAGCGGGCGACGCCATTGGTCTTGACGTTGTCCATGCTGAGCGTGTCGTTGCCCAGGTCGCCGTCGAATCCAGGCAGCGCCCCCAGATGCGAGACATTGAGGTTGGCAAGGCGGGCGGTATCGTTGCCTTCGCCGAGATCGATCAGGCCATGCACCACGCCGCCACCGCTCCAGTCGAGGCTGTCATCGCCGACGCTGAGGCGGATTTCGCCGCGCACGGTGCCCCCGGTGATGGTGACCTTATCGGTGCCGCCGCTGACGCTGATGTTGCCGCCGATGTAGCCGTCGGACAGCACGATCGTGTCGTTGCCGAAGCCGGCGACCAGGTTGCCGTCGATGGTGCCGCCGGACATCAGGAAGGTGTTGTTATCCAGCTTCATGTTGACCCGGCCGATCCGCCCGCCGGACATTTCGGCGTAGTCGCCGTCGTCGAACGCGCCGACGATGCGGCCGTCGCTCATGTAGAAGGTATCGCGTGAATCACTCTGCAGCAGCGCACCGATGCTGCCACCGGTCATCCTGAAGCTGTCGATGCCCGACCCCTGCAGCACGGTGCCGGTGACCGTGCCGTCGCTTATCTCGAAGCTGTTCTGGCCGCCGCCCTGGTCGACGCCGCCATTGATGGTGCCGCCGCTGATGAGCATCGAATCATCGCCATCACCCTGCCGCACGTCGCCACCAATACTGCCGGCAAGCATCTCCAGACGATCGTTGCCGGCGCCAAACACGATCCCGCCGGTGGTACCGCTGATCACACCGCGATTGACCACCCGGGTCGCGCCGGTCAGGAGCATGGCGGTGCCTGCCGAGGTGGTGATGCTGCCGTCGTTGGTGACGGTGTGCCCACTTCCGCCCTGCAGGGTGAGCGCACTGCCGCTGGCCACGGCAAGCTCGGCACCGGACCCGACGTTGACGTTGATGTTGTCCGAACCGGCCACGCTGGTCACCGGCGTGGTGACCGGATTGGGGGCCGCGCTGGTGCAGGTAACCGTCTGCCCTGCAGTGGGCGCGGTGGTGTTGCAGGCCGCCCAGACCGGTGCGGTGGTGGCCAGCAGGATGCTGCTGCAGGCAAAGCGCAAGCTGCGCGAGATGCCTGCCGCCAGCCGGGAGCGTGGCGGAATCTCATTCATGGGGCGCATAGACCGTTCCTTTTCCAATGAAGGGAAATACGGTTGCCGATGCGTCCCCCGTAACCAACGCAGACCGACGCTGGTACTTTTACTGGCCTGATGTGAGGTGAAGGTAAAAATTGGGCGGTTTTCGGACAATCGTCAGAATATTCCGCGCATTCATATTTTCAGATACACCCGCCGGCGATCCAATGCCCACGCGCCCCCCCACCAGAACAGGACAAATCCGACCGCGCACAGCAGCGACGCCAGTTCCGGCATCGCCGGTAGCGCCCTGGCCAGCGCGGCGTAACACGCCGCCCAGGCACCACTGGCGATCAGCACCAGTGCCATCACCGACGAGCCCAGGTAGGCGGCAATCGCATTGACTCCGAAGCGGCGGCCCAGCGCCGGCCAGTGGTAGCGATCAACCAGCAGGTGTGCCAGCAGCAGCGCGGCGATGGACAGTCCGCCGGTCCAGAGCACGTAGCTGGGCGTCCACAGGTTCTTGTTGAAGGGCAGCACCGGTGCCAGCAGCAGGCCGCCACCCAGCAGCACCAGGCCAAGGCCGGCCAGCGCGCCCACGCTGCCGGCACGCAGCCAGCGGCCGGCAATCAACCCCAGCAGCGTGGTGGCGATCGCACCCGCGCTGCTGAGCAGGCCTTCGGGGTCATGGCCGAGCCGGGTGATGGCGTCGTACCTGTAGAGGAACGGGGCGAACAATGCGGTGTCGGCGCGGCTGACCGGGTTGAGCCACGGCTCCAGCGTGTCGGCGCCCCGCAGCAGCGCCGCATAGGCTAGCAACAGGCCGCCCAGCACCCACCACTGGGTGCGCTGGCGGGCGTGGATGGCCAGCATGCCCACCACCGCCACGCACAGCGCAATCCGCTGCAGTACGCCCCAGATACGATAAGCAGGCAGGTCGAACAGCCACCAGGCCAGTACATGCAGCAACGCACCGGCGAGGAGGATGCGCAGCGCGCGTTGCAGCAACGTGCGCCCCAGGGCCGGGCGCGCGGTTGGATCGGCCGCGCGTGGCACGAGGCTGAAGGCCATCGACACGCCGGCAATGAACAGGAACAACGGGAAGATCAGGTCAGTGGGCGTGAAGCCATGCCACTCCGCATGCAGCAGCGGCGCATACACATGGTTCCAATCGCCGGGGTTGTTGACCAGCAGCATGGCGGCCACGGTGAGGCCGCGCAGGGCGTCGATGGAGCCCATGCGCGAAGAGGCGGCAGTGTTCATGCGTCCTCGCGCTGGCCGGCAATCCACGTGGCGCGCACCTGCAGCGTATCGTCGAGCAGCACCAGGTCGGCCTGGTAGCCCTCGGCGATTTCACCCAGGCGATCATCCACGTTGAGGAACTGCGCCGGATAGCGCGAGGCCATCCGCGCCGCTTCTTCCAGCGACAGGCCCAGCAGCTGCACCGCGTTGCGCACGGCAGTGGCCATGTCCAGCGCGGAACCGGCCAGCGAACCGGCCGCGTTGCGCACCACGCCATCCACGGCGGTGATCACTTCACCGTAGAGTTCGTAACTGGGGTTGTCGGCGCCTACCGGCGGCATCGCATCGGTAACCAGCATGACTTTGCCCTGCGGCTTGGTCGCCAACGCCACGCGAAGGCTGGCCGGGTGCACGTGCACGCCGTCGGCGATGATGCCCACCCAGCTGCCGCGATCTTCCAGCGCCGCGCCCACGGCACCGGGTTCGCGCCCGGTCAGCGGCGACATCGCGTTGTACAGATGGGTAAACCCACGGATGCCGGCATCCAGCCCGGCGCGCGCTTCTTCATACGTCGCGGCGGTGTGCCCGGCGGCGACGATCACGCCGCGTTCGACCAGTGCGCGGATGCTGTCCAGCGGCACCCGTTCCGGGGCGAGGGTCAGCAGGGTCACGCCCGTGTCGAGCGAGGCCGCCATCGCGATTTCGTCCGCATCGGGTACGCGGAACTTGTTCGCATCGTGCGTGCCCTTGCGCGCCGGTGCGATGTACGGGCCTTCAAGGTGGATGCCGATCACCCCCGGCACACCCTCGGCAATGGCCTGCCGGATGGCGTCGATCGCCTTGCGCATCACCTGCACGTCGTCGCTGATCAGCGTGGGCAGCAGCGCGGTGGTGCCGAAGCGGCGGTGCGCGGCGGCCAGCGTGCGCAGGCTCTCGACGTCGGGCGTGTTGTTGAACAGCACGCCACCGCCACCGTTGACCTGCGCATCGATGAAACCGGGCAGCAGCCAGCCGCCGCCCAGGTCCACCTGCTCCGATGCGCCGCCCAGTTGCGGCGCGGCATCGGAGACCAGCGCGGTGATGCGCCCCCCCTCGATGACCACGGCCAGGTCATCGCGGAAACCGTCGGTGGTGAGGATGCGGGCATTGCGCAGGACGGTCTTCATCAGACGGTCTCCGTAACCTTGTTCAGGTGCGGCGGCAGATCGGGATTGTGGCCACGCTGCAGCGCCAGGGCGTTGATTGCCTTGTAGAACGCCTGCACGGTCAGCAACGGTGCGCAGGCCGGGTGTGGCGCCTGCGGCAGCGGCAGGTCGCCATCCGTTGCGGCCAGCCACACCTGCGCATCGCGCGCGGCGAACTCGGCGGCGACCGCACGGGTGCCCGCGCCGGTTTCATCGGGCTGGGCGAAGGCCAGCACCGGAAAGCCGGGGCCGATTAGTGCCATCGGACCGTGCTTGACCTCGGCCGAGCTGTAGGCTTCGGCGTGCAGGCCACAGGTTTCCTTGAACTTCAGCGCCGCTTCCTGCGCCGCGCCCAGGCCCAGGCCACGACCGACCACGAACAGATTGTGCGCCGGCACCAAGCCGTTGGTCAGTGCGGACCAGTCGCTGTTCCAGGCCTGGCGCAGTGCATCGGGCAGCGTGCGCAGCGACGCGATCAGCCCGGCGTCCTGGCTCCAGTACGCCACCAGCTGCAGGATCGCCGACAGCGAGGCGAGGTAGCTTTTGGTGGCCGCCACGCTGCGCTCGGCGCCAGCGCCCAGCGGGATCACGGTCTCGGCCAGCTGCGCCAACGGCGAATCTTCCACGTTGACCAGCGCCACGACGCGTGCACCGGCCGCGCGCGCCGCTTCGGCGTTGCGCAGCAGGTCCGGGCTCTTGCCGGACTGGGAAATGACGATGTACAGCGCACCGCGCAGCTGCAGCGGCGCTTCGTATACCGAACCCACCGACGGCGACGCTGAGGCGGTAACCAGGCCCAGCCGGGTTTCCAGCAGGTACTTGGCGTAGGTGGCGGCGTGGTCGGAACTGCCGCGCGCGCAGGTCACCACGAACGGCGGCGGTGCCGCGCGCAGGGTCGCAGCCAGCGTCTGCACCGTCGCTTCGTTGCGCGCGAACTGCGCGGCGATCACGTCGGCCGCTTCGGCGGCTTCGCGGAACATCAGGGTGTCGTGCGGGGCTGGCAGGGACATGCGGGGCTCAGGTGGTTTCAGGGGGGGAGGGCCGTGCGCCAAGCGGCCGCATCGGGGCGGTGGAACCGCGCACGACCAGCTGCGGCACGAAACCCTGGTTCTGCAGCTGCAGTGGCGCGTCGTCGTACGCGTCGCTGCGCAGCTGCGCGATCAACAGGCGCGCGGCATGCCGCGCGATGTCTTCGGTGGCCTGCTTGGCGGTGGTCAGCGGTGGCCACGACTGGCGCGAGAACGGGCTGTCCTCGAAGCCGGCGATGGACAGGTCATAGGGCACGTTCATGCCGGCCGACTTGGCCGCAGCCAGCACGCCTGCGGCGATCTCATCGTTGGAGCCGAAGATCGCGGTGGGCGGTTCGCGCAGCGCCAGCAGGCGACGTGCGCCCCGGAAGCCATCGTCGAAGGTGTAGTCGCCCTGCACCACCAGGTGCTTGTCCACGGTCATGCCGTAGTCGCGCAGCGCGGCTTCGTAACCGGCATGGCGTTCGCCGCTGGAACGGTGCGAGGAGCCGCCCCAGAGGAAGCCGATGCGCTGGTGGCCGAGCTGGATCAGGTGTTCGGTGATTTCGTAGGCGGCCTCGCGGTCGTCCACGAACACGCACGCGCCATCCTCCGGATCGGCGGTGGCGGCGATGATGCGTACCAGCTTGATGCCACGCGCGGTCAGCGCGGCGACCAGGTCGCGGCGTTCGGACATCGGCGCGGTCAGCACCAGCCCGGCCAGGCGCGAACGCTGCACCCAGTCGGCGAGTTCTTCGGCCAGCATCGGCGAACTGGAATCGCAGGGATGGATCTGCAGCCCGAAGCCGGTCTCGCGGCAGGCAGCAAGCACGCCGTTCTGCACGCCGATGATGTGGTACGGGTTGGGGTTGTCGTACACCAGCCCGATCACCAGCGTGGTGCCGGTGCGCAGGTTGCGTGCGGCCGGATCGGGCTCGTAGTCGAGCTCGGCGATGGCGCGCAGTACGCGCGCGCGCGTGGCCTGCATGACCGACGGTTCGTTGTTGATGACGCGCGAGACGGTCTTCAACGACACCTTGGCCCGTTCGGCGACGTCCTTGATGGTCGCTCTACGCATGCTCTTTTCCTGGCTCACCGGTTGGGCGTCCATGATCGCCGATCACTGCCCGTCGCGGGGCAGGCCGACCCGGTGGCCGCGCAGGGAATAGAACAGGATGTACAGGTAGCACGGCACCATCAGGCCCGCGAACACCCACTGGAAGTCGAAATGCTGCTTCAGCACCGCGAACGCCTGCGGGATGATCGCGCCACCGGCGATGGCCATGACCAGCAGCGCCGAGCCGGTTTCGGTGAAGCGTCCCAGGCCACGGATCGCCAGCGGGAAGATCGCCGGCCACATCATGGCGTTGGCAAAGCCCAGCGCAGCCACGAAGCCCACCGAGACATAGCCGTGGGTGAACAGCGCGCCGATGCAGAACAGCACGCCCAGGCTGGCCGAAATGCTCAGATAGCGCGACTGCGACACCATGTGCGGGATCAGCGCCAGGCCGGCCAGGTAACCCACCAGCATGGCGAACAGGGTAATGGAGGTGAACAGTTTGGTCTGGTCCAGCGGCAGGCCGAAGCCGTGCCCGTAGGTGCCGATGGCATCACCGGCCATCACTTCCACGCCCACATACACGAACAGGCACAGCACGCCCAGCCACAGGTGCGGGAACTGGAAGATGCTGGTGCGCTCTGCAGCGCCCGGCGCCCGCGCCGGCGTTGCGTTGGCTTCGGCGGTCTTGATTTCCGGCAGCGGCGAGAACAGCACGCCCACCGCCAGCACCACCAGCAGGCCGGCCATGGCCATGTACGGCATCTGGATCTTGGCCGCGAAGGTATCCAGCAGCGCGTTGCGGGTCACCGGATCGGCACTGGCCACCTGCTCGGACAGGTCGCCGATGCCATGCAGCACCAGCGTACCGATCAGGAACGGGGCGATCATGCCGGCGATCTTGTTGCAGATGCCCATCAGCGCGATGCGCCGTGCAGCGGTTTCGATCGGGCCGAGGATGCTGATGTACGGGTTCACCGCCGTCTGCAGCAGGGCCAGCCCGCTGCCGATGATGAACAGGCCACTGAGCGCGCCCGGGTACCAGCGTTGCTGCGCGAAGTGCGCGAACACCACCGCACCGGCGGCCATCACCAGCAGGCTCAGGCTGAGGCCCTTCTTCATGCCGGTGCGCTTGAGGATCCACGAGGCCGGCAGCGCCAGGAAGAAGTACGACAGGTAGAACACCATCAGCACCAGGAAGGCGCCGACTTCGTCCAGCTCGAAGGCCAGCTTGACGAAGGTGATGAGCGGGCCGTTGAGCCAGGTGAAGAAGCCGATCAGGAAAAACAGCACCCCGATGATGAGGATCGAGGTGGCCACGCTCGAACGCGCGGAAGCAGCAGGCACTGCGGACATCTGGAAGGCTCCTGCATCGACGGCGCGCGGGCGGCGTCGGAAGAGTGGCTGGGAACAACGTTGTCACATTTATTCGACGGGCCACCCGACTTTGTCAACACGTGGTTTCGGCGCACGTCGCGGAAAACCCCATGCTGCACCTGCGCAGAAACCCCGCAACGGCCCGCCACGCCTTCACATCCCCACTGATTGCAACGGCTTTACGAAATCTTGACGGCAGTGGAGTGAAAACGTTTTCCTGTGACGCAGCTCGCTGCGGCGCAGCATCGAAAGTGTGAGGTTATCGTTGACATCGTTGTCAGAACGATTACAGACTCCGCTCAATCGCCGGGTCCAGACCTGGCCGTACGTATCCCAAGGGAGCCCGTGTGACCGCAGCCGCCCACGCCGTACCGGCCCATGCCCCCGCCGCGAAGCCGCCGCCGTTCCTGGCTGCCGACGTGGGCGGCACGCACGTTCGCGTGGCCCGTGCCCAGGCCAGCCAGGACCCGGCCCATCCGGTCCAGCTGCTCGAATACCGCAAGTTCCGCAATGCCGACTACGCCGGCCTGAGTGCGATCCTGCAGGCCTTCATCGCCGACGGCGAGCGCCCCGCGCATTGCGTGGTGGCCACCGCCGGGTATGCCCGCGAAGACGGTACGGTGATCACGGCCAACGTGCCGTGGCCGTTGTCTGCCCGCCAGATCGAAGCCGACCTGGGCCTGGAAGCGGTCTATATCGTCAACGACTTCGAGGCCGTGGCCTACGCCGCCGCCCAGGTCGATGCCAGCGGCGTGCTGCAGCTGACCGGCCCGGCAACCGCCCCGCGCGGCCCGACCCTGGTGGTCGGCCCCGGCACCGGCCTGGGCGCTGCAGTATGGATTCCGACCGCGCAGGGTGCGGTGGTGCTGGCCACCGAAGCCGGGCAGCCGACGCTGGCGGTGAGCACCGAGCTGGAAATGGCGATCGTGCGGCAGATGCAGCGCGAGCTTGCGCACGTATCGGTCGAACATGCGCTGTCCGGCCCGGGCCTGATGAACCTCTACCGCGCGCTGTGCGCGATCGAAGGCCAGCCGGCCGTGCTGGCCACGCCCGATGCGATCACCGCCGCAGCCGTCAGCAACCAGGACGTGCTGGCCCGCCAGAGCCTGGAAGTGTTCTGCGGCCTGCTCGGCAGCACCATCGGCGACATGGCGCTGCAGTACGGCGCCCACGGTGGCGTGTACCTGGCCGGCGGGATCCTGCCGCAGATCCGCGAATTCCTGTTGAACAGCACCTTCGTCTCCCGGTACCTCAACAAGGGGCCGATGCGCGAGGCGCTGGAACGCATTCCCGTGAAGGTGGTCGAGCACGGGCAGCTGGGCGTCATCGGCGCCGCCAGCTGGTACCTCGGCCGCACGGACGCTTTTTGAAAGGTAGGTAGGTCGCGCACCGGCAACGGTCGCTGGGCAAGGTCGCACGCATCGCAAACCGCACGCCGTCGCTGGCGCACAAACGATTGATGAGGAGAGACATCATGAACCACCGCAAGAGCCTGCTTTCGGCAGCCATTTTCAGCTGCCTTGCCTTCGGCGCCCACGCGCAGGACGCACAGCCCTCCCCCACCGACCTGGACACCGTGATCGTCACCGGTATCCGCGGGTCGATGGAGAAATCCCTCGACACCAAGCGTGAAGCCAATGCGCGCCTGGAAGTGGTGACCGCCGAAGACGTCGGCAAGCTGCCGGCGCACAACGTGGCCGATACCCTGCAGCGCCTGCCGGGCGTGAACATCAGCTCGGCCAGCGCCGACGAAGGCGGCTTCGACGAGGCCGACCGCGTCAGCCTGCGCGGCACCAGCCCCAGCCTCACCCAGACCCTGATCAACGGCCACAGCGTCGGCTCGGCCGACTGGTTCGTGCTCAGCCAGGGCAACAATGTCGGCCGCAGCGTGAGTTATTCGCTGCTGCCGTCCGAACTGGTCAGCTCGGTGGAAGTGAACAAGTCCTCGCAGGCCAAGCTGCAGGACGGCGGCACCACCGGCACCGTGAACATCATCACCCGTACCCCGCTGGGCTTTGCCAAGCAGTTCACGGCGGAAGCCTCGGTAGGCGCGGTGCGCTCGGACCAGGCCGACTCGACCGATCCGCAGTACTCGGCCCTGTTCAACTACAAGAACGACGCCAACACCTTCGGCGTGCTGGTACAGGGCTTCTACCAGAAGCGCGAGCTGCGCCGTGAAGCGCAGGAAATCCCGGGCGGCTTCTTCGCGCTCAAGGCGACCGACCCGGTGGTGGCAGGTATTCCCGACGAGGCCAACCCCGGCCAGTTCCTGCAGGCACCGCGCCCGGACCTGGAAGGCCTGTCCATTCCCGGCCTGCTGGGTTCAACCCTGTTCGAGCAGACCCGCAAGCGCAAGGGTGGCATGGTTACCCTGCAGTGGAAGCCGATCGACACCCTGACCCTGGGCCTGAGCGGGTTCACTTCCGAACTGGAGGCGAACAACTACAACCGCAACTTCATGATGTTCGGCAGCGGCTTCGGCAGGACCCAGGCCCCGGACCCGGGTTACACCGTGGTCGATGGCGTGATCACCAACGCGACGTACACCGGCGTTCCCGGCACCAATTACGGCGTGTACGACATGATCTACCGTGAGGCCACGGCGAAGACCAGCTACGTCACCTTCGATGCGGATTGGCAGATCAACGACAATCTCACCGCCAAGTTCCAGGCCGGCACCACCAAGGGCACCGGCGAAACCCCGCGCCAGTTCATCGCCGAAGTCACCGTCGGCCAGGGCGGTGGCGCATCCTACGCCAGCCATGGCGCCGGTTCGCCGGTCGATTGGAACATCGGGGGCGACCTCAGCGAAGCCGGTGTCAGCAGCTTCGGCACCTGGGGCAACCAGCTGGTCAAGGCCGAAGACAAGGAAGACTGGGCGTCGCTGGACTTCAACCAGTACTTCAGCGACGGCGGCACGCTGAGCTCGATCGACTTCGGCGTGCGCTTTGCCGACCACGAACGTGAGGCATTGTCCCCGGAAGGCGCGACGCCGGGCGATATCTGGTCGGCCCTGCAAGGCAGCCCCACCGGCCAGTATCCGGGCAACTTCGCCAGCGGCGTCGGCGGCACCTTCCCGCGCAACATCTGGTACTACACCCCGGACGCGCTGAAGAACGCCATCATCAACAACTCCACCTGGCTGTCCAACAATGACGGCGCAGATGGCCGCCACAACTACGGCGCCGAATGGAAGGTGAAGGAAAAGAACTTCGCCGGTTACGTCCAGGCCAACTTCACCGGTGACTGGTGGAGCGGCAACGTCGGCCTGCGTTACGTCAACATCAAGCAGGACATCGACACCTTCCTTGCGGTCAACGACCCGGCCCGTGCGGACGTGAGCAGCCTGTTCGGCATGTGGCAGCGCCAGGCCTTCCAGAACAAGCATGATCGCGTGCTGCCGAGCGCCAACATCAAGTTCGACCTGGACGACGACCTGGTGCTGCGCGTGGCCGCGTCGCAGACGCAGACCCTGCCCGACTACTCGGCGCTGGGCGCGTCGGCGTGGGGCTCGGACCTCAACAAGACCGGCGGCGGTGGCAACCCGAACCTGAAGCCGACCCTGTCGAGCAACCTCGATGCCAACCTGGAGTGGTACTTCATGCCGCGCGGTCTGGTGTCCGTCGGTGCGTACCATATGCGCCTGAAGGACTACATCGCCTTCGACGTGGTCCAGCGCCAGCTGTTCAGCGAGCTGACCAACCAGCTTGAGACCTACGACATCTCCACCCCCATCAATGCCGATGGCCAGGTCACCGGGGTGGAAGTGGCCTACGAACAGCCGATCGGCGATTACTTCGGCGTCAACGCCAACTACACCTACGCCAATGGCAAGACCGACCACACCTGGGCCGATGGCACCAACAACCTGCTGGGCACCTCCAAGAACACCTACAACGTGGGTGCGTACTTCGAGAACGAACGCTTCGGTGCCCGCGTCAGCTACACCCGCCGTTCGTCGTTCCTGATCAGCCTGTCCGGTGCCAACCCGTACTACCAGGATGATTTCGGCACACTGTCGGCGTCGCTGAGCTACAAGGCCACCGACTGGCTGAGCATCAGCCTGGATGGCCTGAACCTCAACAACCCGACCTACAAGTACTACCAGAGCGCGTTGATTCCGACCTCGTTCTACTCCAACGGTCGCCAGTACTATCTGAACTTCCGCTTCAAGTACTGATCCGGCATGGGGTGTGCCGGCCAACGGCCCGCGCTACCCGTGGGCCGTACCGCCCCACCAAAAACGGGCCCGGATCCGGGCCCGTTTTTTTTTTCACACCGCACCAAAGGAATGACCCGATGCATACCCGCACCCGTCGTACCTCGCTGTCGCTGCTGTCGTTCGCACTGGCACTCTCCCTCGTGCCGCTGGCCCATGCCAGCGATGCCCAGGCAGCGAACGGCCCGCGCGCCCTGCCCGGCACGCTACCGCTCATTCCCGCCCCCGCCCAGCTGCAACGCCTTGGTGGCGCGGGCTACACCGTCACCGCCGCCACCGCGCTGCGTGCGCAGGGCGCTGCCGCCCAGCGCGTGGCCGGCCTGTTCGCGACCCAGCTGCAGCACAGCGGCGGCCCTGCACTGACCGCTGCCAACGGAAGCAGCACCGATGGCATCCGCTTCGTGCTCGACGGCACGCTCAAGACCGGCGCGGAGGGCTACCAGCTGCGCAGCGATGCGCGCGGGGTGACCGTGCAGGCCGCGACCGAGGCGGGCCTGTTCTATGGCGCGGCCACCCTCTCGCAGCTGCTCACCGGCGGCAGCGACGGCGTGGTGCCGGCACTGAAGATCGACGACGCGCCCCGCTTCAGCTGGCGCGGCCTGATGCTCGATTCTGCCCGCCACTTCCAGAGCCTGGACGAGATCAAGCGCGTGCTCGACGCGATGGCCGAACAGAAGCTCAACACCTTCCACTGGCATCTCACCGATGACCAGGGCTGGCGCATGGAAATCAAGCGCTACCCGAAGCTCACCGGGGTGGGCAGCTGCCGCATTCCGGCCGGCGATGGCGGCCGTGATCCGGTTACCGGCGCGCCGCGCCCGTACTGCGGTTTCTATACCCAGGACCAGATCCGTGACGTGATCGCCTATGCCGCCGCGCGCCACATCCAGGTGATTCCGGAAATCGACGTGCCTGGCCACGCCACCGCCGCGATTGCCGCCTACCCCGAGCTGGGCACGATCGATACGCCGCTGCAGCCGCTGAGCGAATGGGGCGTGTTCCCGAACCTGTTCAACACCGAGGAGAGCACCTTCGAGTTCCTGGAGAACGTGCTGGAAGAGGTGATCGCGCTGTTCCCCGCCAAGTACGTCCATGTCGGCGGCGACGAGGCGGTGAAGGACCAATGGGAAGCGTCCGCGCGCGTGCAGGAGCGCATGCGCGAAGTGGGCGCTGGCACCGAGAACGAAATGCAGGCGCACCTGATCAAGCGCCTGGAGAAGTACCTGGAGCAGCACGACCGCCGCCTGATCGGCTGGGACGAAATCCTCGAAGGCGGCCTGCCGCCGGAAGCCACGGTGATGTCCTGGCGCGGCACCGAAGGTGGCGTGAAGGCCGCCAGCGAAGGCCACGACGTGGTGATGTCGCCGGTCACCGACATGTACATGGATTACCTGCAGACGAACTCGGAGAACGAGCCGCCGGGCCGCCCGCTGACTACCCCGCTGGGCCGAGTGTACGGCTTCGAGCCGGTGCCCGACGCATTGGCGAAGGACAAGCAGCAGCACATCCTGGGCCTGCAGGCCAATATGTTCACCGAGCACACCCGCAGCGTTGCGCGCCTGCACCACAACGTGTTCCCGCGCCTGGCCGCCGTTGCCGAAACCGGCTGGTCGCCGCGCGACCGCCGCGACTTCGCCGACTTCCTGGCCCGGCTGCCGTCGCAGCTGCAACGCTGGCAGGCGATGGGCATTGCGTACGCGCAGACCCCGTTCGAAGTGGAAGCGGACGTCACCAGCGACCGCAAGGCCGGCACCGCTACGCTGGCACTGCGCACCCCGCTCAACTACGAGATCCGTTACAGCGTGGACGGCAGCCCGGTCACGGCGGCGTCGCCGCGCTACAGCGCGTCACTGACCCGGCCGCTGCCGGTGGGCGTGCAGGCTGCAACGTTCTTCAACGGCCAGGCGCTGGCCAAAGCGGCCAGCCGCTTCGACATCACCGCGCAGTCGCTGCTGTCCCGCACCGACGAGCACCTGGCCATGTGCCCGGGCGAAGGCAAGCTGCTGCTGCGGCTGGAAGACGACGGCCCGGCCGACGGCGGGCGGGCGATCTTCAACGTCAACATCTTCAACCCGTGCTGGTTGTGGGAAGGCGCGGATGTGGACGGTATCGCCACGCTGCGGGTGCGCGCAGGGCAGATCCCGTACTACTTCCAGCTGGCCCATGACGAACCGCAGCGACGCTTCGTGGCGGCCCGCAGTGCGCATGGCGAGATGGACATCCTCAACGCGCAGTGCGATGGGACGCCGCTGGCCAGCGTGCCGCTGCCGGCCACGCCGGGTGCCGATGGCTTCATCACCCTGGAAGCGGCGCTGCCGCGTTCGTTGAAGGGCCGCCAGGACCTGTGCGTGCGCTTCACCGGCGATACGCGGCCGACGATGTGGGTGTTGGACGAGTTCACGCTGGTCCCGCGTTGATGCCGACAGGGTGTCGGCCAATGGCCGGCACCGTGTTTGAAAACACGGAACGTCGGTCGGTAGGGTCGGCTCCCAAGCGACCGCAGTGAACGGATCAACGTTCGCTGACGCATGACCTGCAACGAAGCAAACGCCGTTGCCGTTGATTGCAATGCGTTACCGGGGTTGCAACCGTAATCGGCGGTCGTCTGGGGACCGACCCTACCGTGGCGTTTCAGCCACGCAACCGTAGCAATGCATCACGCAGCGGCGTAAATGCAATGGCCATGCCGGCGAGCACACCCACGCTGTTGGCCAACGCATCCATCGGGTCGGCCATGCGCGTGGTGGTGAGCGCGCCCTGAAGGAATTCGATGCCCACTCCCAGCAGCACCAACCCGGCACTGGCCCACAGCAACGCCGCACGCGTGCGGTAGATCTGCACCGCGGCCGAGGCCAGCAGGAAATACGCCAGGAAATGCTCGACCTTGTCGCTGTTCTGCGGCAACGCCAACGGCGGCGGCGGGATCAGGCAGACCACGATCGTCACCACGATCGCCAGCCACCACAGCCCCAGCCAGACGCGCGCAAAGCGCAGTGGCTTCAACATCCCTGTCGCCTTCATCTCAGAGCCGCCAGGTCAGGTCGCCGAGCAGGAACGCCGGATCGAAATCCACGTCACGCTGGAAGCCCATCACCTGGAAGCGTTCGCCCATTTCGCTGGGCAGCGTGAGTTTCTTGACCTGGTCGCGCAGGCGTACCTTGCCGATCTCATCGGCGCGCGCTTCGGCCAACGCCAGCAACCCATCCAGGCCGTTGCCGAGCAGGAAGCTGGACTGGGTGCAGTAACCGGCCAGCTCGAATCCCGCATGCGTGCCGGCTTCGGCCAACGCGGTGAAATCCACCGACGCGGTCAGGTCCTGCAGGCCCGGCCACAGGAACACGTCGTTGTGCACGTGGTGGCGGTAGAACGCACGCACGGTGCCATCGTCGCGGTCATCGCGGTAGTACTCGTTGCGCGGGTAGCCATAATCGACGAACAGCATCGCGCCACGCTTCAGCCCGCCGGCCACCGCCTGGATCCAGTACGGCAGGTGCGGCAGCAGCTCGGAACGGTAGCCATCGGCGAACGGCTTTTCACGGTAGCGCTCCAGGTGCCGCACCGCCGAGGTGAGCATGGCATCGGCCGGCTGCGCACCCCGGATGAAGCGCCCGTCGGCATCCAGTTCCACGGTTTCTTCGTAGACCATGCCGTCGCGCGCAAGGAAGCGCGGGGTCGGCAGGACATCGATCACTTCGTTGGCAAACACCACGCCGTCCCAGTCGTCGTCGAACGGGCCGTCCAGCCATTCCACCAGTGCAAAGAGCGGTGGCACCAACGCCTTCTCCAGGCGCTCGCGCTGGCGCTCGCGCAGGTCCGCGCTGGGTTCCAGGATCGCGTAGCGCTCGGGCAGTGCATCCAGTTCCAGCATGCGCTTGAGCAGGACCTCGGCGAACGCACCGCTGCCGCCGCCCAGTTCGAGGAAGCGCGCCTGCGGGCCGAGCTGCTGCATCACCGGGGCGATGGCATTGGCCAGGGTAGCGGTGAACAGCGGGCCCAGTTCCGGCGCGGTGGTGAAATCGCCCGCCGCACCGAACTTGCTGGCACCGGCGCTGTAATAGCCCCAGCCCGGTGCATACAGGCTCAGCTCCATGAACCGGGCGAACGGCATGGCGCCGCCATTGGCCAGGATTTCCGCGCGCAGGGCGGCGGCCAGTTCGTCGCTGTGGGCCAGGGCGTCGGAATCGGGCGTGGGCAGGGAAGAATGCATGGTGCAGGCGATTGCGGTGACAATGCACAGCATAGCCGAGCAGCAAGGAGCCCCGATGACCGCCACCACACCCGTCGTGCTGATCACCGGCAGTGCGCGCCGGATCGGCGCGGCCATTGCCCGCCAGTTCCACGCCTGCGGCTGGTCGGTGGTGCTGCATGCGCACACGTCCACCGCCGAACTCCAGCAGATGGCCTTCGACCTGGACATGCTGCGGCCGGGCAGCGTGCTGGCCCTGCAGGCCGACCTGCGCGATGCCGAGGCCCTGCCCGACCTGGTCGAACAGACCGTGGCCCAGTTCGGGCGGCTGGATGCGCTGGTCAACAACGCCTCCAACTTCTACCCCACCCTGCTCGGCCAGATCACCGCCGAACAGTGGGACGACCTGTTCGCGGTGAACGCCCGCGCCCCGCTGCTGCTGGCCCAGGCCGCCGCCGCGCAGCTGCGCCGCCACCAGGGCTGCATCGTCAACCTCACCGACCTGCACGGCACCCAGCCGATGCGCGACCACCCGGTCTACGCCGCAGCCAAGGCCGCGCTGGAAATGATCACCCGCTCACTGGCGCTGGAGCTGGCGCCGAAGGTAAGGGTCAATGCGGTGGCGCCGGGCGCGATCCTGTGGCCCGAACAGGGCAAGGACGACTATGCCCAACAGGCGCTGCTGGCACGCACCCCCCTGGGCCGCACCGGCACGGTGGAGGAGATTGCCGAAGCGGTGTACTGGCTGGTCAACGACGCCCCGTTCGTGACCGGGCACACGCTGCGGGTGGATGGGGGGCGGATGTTGACGTGATGGGGGCCGTTGGTTGATTGATCCCGATCCCAATGGGCCCGTAACGGTTCGTAGCCCCGGCCGTTGGCCGGACACCGCGCGCAACGCGGCCCAAGCGTCCGGAGCCGGTCACTCGATGGTTGTGGCCAACACCCCGGCGTTTACACGTTCCGAAGCCGCGCGTCAGGCGTTCATGTCGCCGGATCGAAGAGCAGCCGGCCAACGGCCCGCGCTACCGCCGGCTTCGGATCGTCTAAACGTCGGGCGGAGTATCGAAACCGCATTCTGCCGTCTCCGGATACTTGGGCCGCGCTGCGCGCGGTGTCCGGCCAACGGCCGGGGCTACGAATTCATACGGCCCCATTGGGATCGGGATCAATCAACCATTGGCTTCGGAGGGTTGGCGATGCCCGCGATTGGATGCTGTCACCCCAGTTCCACGACCTCGAATTCGTCATCGAATTGCCGGTGCGCCCGCCACAACGTCGCCAGGTCCAACCCGCTGACGGGGTCGACGAACGCCGGCGCGATATCCGCCAGCGGCTTCAACACGAAGGCATGCTTGAGCTCGGGGCGCGGAATCCGCAGGTGGCCGGGACCTTCCACGATCAGGTCGCCGTAGAACACCACGTCGATGTCCAGGGTGCGGTCGCTGAAACGCGGCCCGCTGCGATCGCGGCCGTGGGCGTCTTCCAGCGCGTGCAGCCACTGGTCCAGCGCTTCCAGCGGCGCATCGGTCTCGATGGCAACCGCATTGTTGAGGAAGGCCGGGCCGTCGAAGCCGACGGCAGCGGTGCGGTACGCCGGGGATACCCGGATATCGCCGAAACGCCCGCGCAGCGTAGCTACCGCAGCGTGAAGATGCTGCTGCGGTTGCAGGTTGCTGCCCAGGCTCAAGAGCACAGTGGTCATGGTATTCAGCGTACGTGGGGCGAATCCACACGGGGCCAACGGGGGCACCGCATAGAATCGGGGTGCACATCATAGGACACCGACATGACCTATTGCGTCGGCATTGCGGTGGATGAGGGCCTGGTCTTCGCCGCCGATACCCGTACCAACGCGTCTTTGGACGACGTGCGCGTGCACCGCAAGCTGCACGAATTCGAGTTTCCGGGCCAGGCGGCATTCGTGATCATGGCCGCCGGCAACCTGGCCACCACCCAGCTGCTGATCTCGCGGCTGCATCGCGACGTGGAGGAACAGCGCCCGGAGAACCTGCGCGCCTACCGGCACCTGTTCGAGGTGGCCGAGTACGTGGGCCGGGTGCTGGTCGACAGCCAGGTCAAGTGCAGCACGCCCGAACACGGCCATGACGGGGTCAACACCCAGGCGACCCTGATCCTGGGCGGCCAGGTCGGCGGCGAACACCCGGGGCTGTACATGATCTACCCCCTGGGCAATGCGATTGCCGCCTCGCCGGAAACGCCCTTCCTGCAGATCGGCGAATCCAAGTACGGCAAGCCGATCCTGGACCGCATCATCCGGCCGCACACCCGCCTGGACGATGCGGCGCGCACGGCGATCGTGTCGCTGGATTCGACCATACGCTCCAATCTTTCAGTGGGCCTGCCGGTCGACCTGGTGCTGCTGCGTGCCGGCGACCTGCGCGTCAGCCACCGCATGCGCCTGGCCGGCGACAGCCCGCTCTACGCCGAGATCCACGGCAACTGGTCGCGGCGCCTGGAACAGGCCGTGGCCAGCCTGCCCAGCTTCCCCTGGGAAGACGGGTAGGCCGGACCTACCCTCCCGCCAACGCTTCGGCCACCGAGCGGAACACCTGCTGCATTTCCAGCGGTTTGCGCAGCACGTGTACCTCCACACCCTCGGGGAAACCCGGCAGCGGTACCGGCACGCCAGCCTCTTCCAGCACCAGCACCGGGCCGCGATAACCCAGCGCGGCCATCTCATCCAGCAAGTGGCTGGCCGAGAGCAGCTTGGCGCCGGCATCGGCGATCACCAGCGCCGGCATCGCTTCCTGCTGCATCCAGCGCAGGGCCGCGCCGCCGTCGGAGGCCAGCTGGAGGTGATACCCCTGGCTGGACAAGGCGTTGCCCAGCAGCGACAACCGGGTGGCTTCGCCATCGACCACCAGGATCGACTGACCCGTGCCGGCCGCCACCGGCAGTTCCTCTGGTGCGGCATCGGCGGGCGCTTCGCGCATGGGCAGCAGAAGGTCGAAGCGGCTGCCCACCCCTGGCGTGCTGTCTACCCGGATGCTGCCCTGGGCGCCTTCGATGATGCGCTTGCACGAGATCAGGCCCAGCCCGGTGCCATTGGCTTTGGTGGTGAAGAACGGGTTGAACAGGTGTGCCAGCACTTCCGCGCTCATCCCCACGCCTTCGTCGGCCACCGAGATGCGCAGCCATTCCTGGCCGTGCCCATCGGGGTCGGCCACCGCGCGCAGGGTCAGGCGCCCGCCGTTGGGCATGGCCTGGATCGCATTGAGCGCCAGGTTCAACAACACCTGCTGCAGTTCGGTGTAATTGGCATGCACGGCCAGGCCGGGGTCGTCCACGTCCAGGTGCAGGCTGACCTGGGAGGGCAACGTACTTCGCAACAGCAGCTCCATCGCCTCGAACAGGTGGGCGACCTGGATCCGCTCGCTGGGGCTGCGCGAGCCACGCACGAACGACAGCATCGACTCGGCCATCTCATGCCCGCGCCGGCCACATTCGGCGATCACGTCGGCCAGGTGGTGCAGGTGCGGATCGTCGGTGCGGGCCTTGAGCAGCTCGGGCATGATCAACAGCGGCTGCAGGATGTTGCGCAGGTCATGGCTCAGCCCGGCGGCAAGCAGCGACAGGCTTTCCAGCCGCTGCGCGCGCATCAGCTCGGCTTCCACCCGCTGGCGGTCGATCGTGCCGCGCGCCTCGCGCACCGCACGCGCCACCGCCGAAGGCAGCCGCGCCGGCTGGTGCTTGATGATGTAGTCGTTGGCGCCCTGGTGCAGCGCGGCCACGGCGTTCTCCTCGCCGATCGTGCCCGACACGAAGATGAAGGGAACGTCCGGGTGCCAGCCGCGCACGATTTCCAGTGCCTGGTTGCCGGAGAATCCGGGCATGGCGAGGTCGGACAGTACGATGTCCGGCGCAGAACGCAGCAGCGCATCGCGAAGTTCGGCAGCGGTCTCGACACGCTCGAAGCTGGCCTCCAGCCCTGCGTCGAGCATCTGCTCGCACATCAGCTCGGCATCTTCGGGCGAATCCTCCACCAGCAGGATGCGCAGGTGTCCCAGCGGGGAGCCGGTGAGCGGCATGGGTTATTCGACCTCCGGGGCCTGGTTGATCACCGCCCAGAACTTGCCGAGCGTCTGCACGGCACCGAAGAACTGGTCCACGTCCACCGGCTTGACCACATAGGCATTGACGCCCAGGTCCCAGCTGCGGGCCAGGTCGTTCTCCTCGCGCGAAGAGGACAGGATCACCACCGGCAGGCGCTTGAGTTCCTCGGCACTGCGGATCTGGCGCAGCACTTCCAGCCCGTCCATGCGCGGCATCTTGATATCCAGCAACAGCACCGCCGGCAGCCCTTCCTCGCGGTGGGCGAAGGCACCCCGGCGCAGCAGGTAGTCCATCGCCTCCACGCCATCTTCGACGTGCACGATGGGGTTGGCCAGGCGCGCCTCCTTCAAGGCATCGATGGCCATTTCGGCGTCGGCGGGGCTGTCCTCGGCAAGCAGGATGGTGCGGAGAGCGGTCATGCGGCGGGGCCTTTGTTGAGTGCGTCGAGGGAGGAAGGCAGCAGGAAGTGGAAGGTGGCACCCTGGTCCACCGCCGATTCGGCCCAGATACGGCCGCCGTGGCGGGCCAGCACCCGGCGCACGCTGGCCAGGCCGATTCCGGTGCCGGGATAATCGCTGGCCTTGTGCAGGCGCTGGAACACGCCGAAGAGTTTGTCGGCGTAGGCCATGTCGAAGCCGGCGCCGTTGTCGCGCACGCTGAACAGGTGGCTGCCATCCGGCTGGCGCTCGTACGCCACCTCGATCCGGGCCGGGTCGGCGTGGGCCGAGTACTTCACGGCATTGCCCAGCAGGTTCAACCACAGCTGGCGCATCATGTTGTCGTCGGACACCAGGATCGGCAGCGCGGCGATCTTCCATTCGATATGCCGCGCCACCCCGGTCTGTTCCGCTTCCGTCTTCGCGTTGGCATCGAGCAGCGCGCGGGTGTCGGCCACCAGCGACTGCATGTCCACGGCCTGCAGGCGCATCGCCGCGCGACCCAGCCGCGAATACACCAGCAGGTCATCGATAAGGGCCGCCATGCGCCGCGCCGAGCCGGCGATCACGTCCAGGTAGTGCCGCGACTTTTCATCCGCGCCCTCGCCCAGATGCCGCGCCAGCTTGTCCGAGAACCCGGCCACGTGGCGCAGCGGCGCGCGCAGATCGTGCGACACCGAGTAGCTGAAGGCTTCCAGCTCGCGGTTGACCTCCGATACCTGCTCCACCTTGCCTTCCAGCTGGCGGTTCAGTTCTTCCACGCGCTGTTGCACGGCGCGCTGCACGGTGACGTCGCTGATCGTCATCAGCACCACTTCATCGTCGCGGTCCGGCAGCGGCATGCGCCGGGCGTTGATCAGCAGGGTGCGCACCTGGTCGTCGTCGGTGCGCTGTTCGTGTTCGAAGTCCCACAGCTCGCGGCCACGCAGCAGCACGTCCATCAACCGCTGGCGCACCGATGGATCGCTCCACGCACCATCGCCCAGGGTGTCGAGGGCGCGGCCATCGGTGCTCCCGTCGTCGGCCAGGCCATACAGCTCGGCGAACGCCGGATTGTGCAGCTGCACCTTCAATTCGCGGTCAAGCAGCACGATCGGCTCCCGCACGGTATGCAGCACCGACGCCGCACGTGCCGAGGCACGCCGCGTGGCACGCTCGGCGGTGGCGCGGTGCAGGATCTGCCGATGCAACAGCCACAGCACCAGGCCGAGCAGCAGCAGCTGCACCACCAGCGCGGTCCACGAGACCAGCTCGCCCTGCCGCTGCTGCCCGGCGAACACCGCCGAGCGTGCGGCCAGCAGCGTGTCCTCGCGGTCCTGCAGTTCCTCGATCAGGCCGCGGATCGGATAGCGGGTGGTGAGATCCTGCACCAACTGGCGCTGGTCGTCTTCGGGCCCGGAGCGCGCCAGTTCCCGGGCCAGTTCCATGCGCCGGTCGAGCAGCGACTGGATACGGCCAATGCGCACCAGCTGCTCGGGGTTGTCGCGGGTCAACTCGGTCAGCCGCGCCAGCCGCTCCGGGATATGGCGGGCCTGGCCGAGGCGCTCGCGCAGGCCGGGGGCATCGATGCCCTTGGACATCGTCAGCGCCGCCGACTCCACGTCGCGGACATCGGCCTGCAGCTGATAAAGCGCAACGCCGACGTCCTGGGTGTGGGTGACCCAGCGCACCGCGTCCAGATTCTCGTCGGAGAGCTTGCGCAGGGTCAACCACGGCACCACGATGATGGCGACAGTCGCCAGCCCGAGCACCGGCAACCGCCAGCGATCCCAGAGTTCATCACTGAAAACCAGCGCCATAGACCCTCGTCAGCTCGCATGTTCCCCTCCCCGCGGCCCTCATCCCGATTCGGGAGCGACGCCTGCGGGGGCGAAGTCCTGAATATACTCCACACCAACGTGAATACGGGAAAGGAGCGGACAGCGCCTGCAGTGCGCAAAAAAGGCGCGCCAATCGGCGCGCCCCGGTGCCGGGTTGCGAGGTCGCCGATCAGCGCTTGGCAGCGGCAGCGGCAACCGTCAAGGCACCTGCATCGACGCTCTTGACGCCCTTGATGGCCTTGGCCTTCTTGACCGCATTGTCGTGCTCGGCCTGGGTGGCCACGGTGCCGGACAGCGACACAACGCCATCGACCGTTTCCACCTTCACGTCGGTACCGGCAACGGCCTTGCTGGTAAGCAGATCGCTCTTCACCTTGGTGGTGATCCAGGTGTCGGAAACCGGCTCGGTGGATTCATTCTTGTCGGCATGGGTCATGGGATGGTCGGTGGTCTTGGGCGGATCCTTGGCCATCGCCGTGGAGGTGCCAAGCAGCATGCCGATAGCGAGCGAAGCAGCAAGCAGATTACGGGTAGTGTGGGTCATGTGCGGTATCTCCTGGTGTGTGTGGCCAGTGTCGATGCCGGTGCGTACACGGCACGTCGCTGCCAGATCACGTCACCGTGAACCGCTCAGGTTCATCCGTAACGATTCAGGTTTCCGCAGTGCATCATTTGCAATATTCTCGGACGCGACAACGCAGCAGGTGGAACGCATGATGACGATCACGCAGGTGGGATTGATCGGATACGGGTTGGCCGGCAGCGTGTTCCATGCGCCGCTGATCCAGCATACGCCCGGGTTGAATCTGCACGGCATCGTGGGTTCGCAACGCGATCGGCTGCTGCGCAGCTTCACCGATGTGCACATCCATGGCGAAGTGGGGCCGTTGCTGGCCGATCCTGCGATAGACGCCGTGGTGATCGCCACACCCAATGAACAGCACGCACCACTGGCGCTGGCCGCACTGCGCGCAGGCAAGCATGTACTGGTCGACAAACCGTTTACGTTGAGCAGCGCCGAGGCGGTGGCGGTGGTCGACGCCGCGCGCGACGCCGGGCGGGTGGTCACCGTGTTCCAGAACCGGCGTTTCGATGCCGATTTCCTCAGCCTGCGCGAGGTAGTGGACGCAGGCACGTTGGGACGCATTGCAGAGATCCACTCGTACTTTGATCGTTTCCGCCCGCAGGTGCGCGACCGCTGGCGCGAGAGCGCTGCGCCCGGTAGCGGCCTGTGGATGGACCTGGGCCCGCACCTGCTTGACCAGATGCTGCAGCTGTTCGGCTGGCCCGAGGCGATCAGTGCCGACATTACCGCTCAACGTGAGGGAGCGCTCAGCGACGATTATTTCCATGCGGTACTGCACTACCCCGGGCTGCGCGCGATCGTGCATGCCGGCTCACTCGTGGCCGCTTCGGCGCCGCGATTCGCGGTGCATGGCAGCGACGGCAGTTACCTCAAGGAAGGCCGGGATGTGCAGGAAGACCAGCTGCGCCAAGGCATGGCGCCGGGTGCACCGGGTTGGGGCCTGGACCCACTGCATGGGCGGCGGGTACAGGTCGATGCCGAAGGCAAGGTGCACCGCCACAGCGTGAACAATGCCGCGGGCGACTACCGCCGCTTCTACGCCGCGTTCCGCGATGCGGTCCGGGGCGAAGGGGACGCGCCGGTCAGCACGCAGGAAGCGTTGCAACTGATGCGGCTGCTGGAAGCAGGCCGCGAAAGCGCCGACACCGGTCGGCGCGTGGATCTGCGCTGACCCTATTCCTTCACCATCGCGTGGCCGCCGAACTGGTTGCGCAGTGCCGACAACATGCGGTCGCTGAAGGAATTCTTTTCGCGTGAGCGCAGCCGCTCCAGCAACGACAAGGTGATCACCGGCGCGGAGACGTCCAGGTCGATCGCCTCGGCCACCGTCCAGCGGCCTTCACCGGAATCGGGTACAAACGGCGCGATACCGTCCAGCTGCGGGTTGCGGTTCAACGCGTCGGCGCTCAGGTCCAGCAGCCACGAACGGACCACGCTGCCGTGCTGCCAGGCAGCCGCCACCTGGCCGAGGTCCAGCTCGAACTCGGTCTTGCGCTGCATCAGCGCGAAGCCTTCGGCATAGGCCTGCATCATGCCGTACTCGATGCCGTTGTGGACCATCTTGCAGAAGTGCCCTGCACCGCTCGGCCCCACGTGTGCCCAGCCCCGGTCTTCGGCCGGGGCCAGGCTGCGAAAGATCGCGCCGACGCGCTCTGCGGCGCCGGCATCGCCACCGATCATCAGGCTGTAGCCTTCCTGCAGGCCCCACACGCCGCCGCTGGTGCCGCAGTCGAGGTAGCTCACGTCTTCTTCGAGCAGCTGCGTGGCGCGGCGCATCGAATCCTTGTAGTACGAGTTGCCGCCGTCGATGACCACGTCACCCTCGGACAGGTGCGGCGCCAATGAGGCCAGGGTCTGGTCGACCACCTCACCGGCCGGGACCATCAGCCACACCACGCGCGGCACCGACAGCTTTGCCAGGGCCTCGGCAACCGATGCGCTCACCTCGAAGCCGCGCTCGGCGGCGCTGGCGCGTGCCGCTTCACCGGGATCCACGCCGATCACGCGGTGGCCGCCGCGGTGCAGCCGCTCGGCCATGTTGGCGCCCATGCGCCCCAGTCCAATCATTGCAATTTCCATGACTCACCTTTGCTCGGGTTGCGAATAGGTCGACGCTGCCGTGCACTGCTGGAGGTGCGACTGGATCCAGCGGTGGTACAGCGTGGTATGCAGGTTGTGCAGGCCCAGCTCGAACGCGAATGGCGTGCGCGGATTGCGGTCGAGCAGGCGTGCGATGTGATGGCCCACCGGACGTATACCGCGTGGGTGCACATAAATCACGAACTCCCGGTAGAACGGATCGTCCAGCAGCGCGTCCAGTTCAGCCAGCAGCGGCTGCTGGTCGGCGGGCAACGCGGCGCGAAGCACCGGGTCGCGCTCGGCCAGCAGCCGCTCGAAGCGACGCCGCCCGGGCCCTGGCATGCGCCCGGCCACTTCCCAGATGCGCCGGTTGATACGGTCGTAGTACGCAAAGCCTTCGTGCTTGCGCAGTGCATCGGCCGCCGCCGCACCCACATCGACGATGACGAAGTTCTCGGCTTGGTTGTTGAGGTCGTCCAGGTACACCGGGTCGAATACGTGTTCGATGAATCCCGGCGCGCCGACGAACGCTTGGCGCCCGCGCTGCGAGGTCCGCACCGCCTTGCCGTCGGCGAGAAAATCGCCGGCGTGGTGGCCGAGCAGGATGCTGTCGGTGTGGTGCAGGGTCAGGAACGTACCGATCGAGAGCTCGCCCGGGGTGAACCCCGCATCGAACGCGGCATCGCCGTACAACTCGCGCTGGGTGGCCAGCTGCGCCACCTGGCGGCCAACGCCGCATTCGCTGCGCACCCGCCCGTCATAAAATGCCTGCATGGCCGCGCTGTTGGAGCCGTGCGGTTGGTAGCCGCGGCCAAAGCTGCGGAAGCCCTCCCAGCCCTGCTTGCGCGCACCTCCCGGACCAAAGCCGATCCAGCCCAGCTGCAGCGCCGAGAAGCGGTAACCGGGGTTGTCCTGCAGGCGCGTGGTGGCGCGACGGGTGGCCTTGCCCAGTTCAAAGGCGTAGGCGCACACGGTCGCCGGGTCGTCGAGCAGTGTCTGCAGGAAGCGCTCGCGCTGCGCGGTGGGCCACGCGCGCGGCAGCTGCACGCGCAGGTCGCCGGCATCCTGCGCCTGGCGCAGGTCGGCACGTTCACAGACAGGGCCACCGTGCACGCGTGGCGCGGCGATATCGGCGTCCTGGAGCTGCCAGCCGAGGCGCGCGATCAGCGTCTGCACGCAGCCGCCTGCGTCGGCCCGGCCCTCGGCCGCTGGAAGCAGTCCCAGCATCAGCGCCAGCAGCAGGCCCGCAGCGCGCGGCCTGCGCTTGGGATGACGGCCCCTGCGCGGCATGCTCCGCGTCCGCTCAGTGCGTGTCGCGCGGGATATCGGCGGCTGGAATCGGAGGTGGCGTCGGCGTGGCAGACGGTAACGGTGACGGCGCTGGTACGGGCACCTGCGCAGGCTCGGGAACAGGCGTGGCAGGCGGCGCCGGGGCCGGCGGAACCGGCGCGGTGGCCGGCTCGGGTGTGCTGGCCTTGGCCGCCGGCAGGTACTGCTGCAGGCGGGTGAAGAAGCGGCGGTAGAAATCGCCATCCTGCACGGTGCTGCTGGCCACCTTCACCAGCGAATCGTCGTTGCTGCCGAACGGCAGCGACACCGAACCCAGCGCGCCCACGCCAACACTGGCCGAGGTTGGGCTCTTCTTCAGCGCGTAGCGGTCCTGCACCGCGCTGATGAAGACCAGCGCCTCGTCGCCGCGCGCCGCGCAGGAGATGCGCAGCACCAGCTGCTCATGTTGGTCTTCACTCGGCTGGAAGTTCTTGTTGCCTTCCACCGCGTTCTGGTCGGCCAGGGCAATCGCGTACCCCTGGCTGAGCAACGTGCGCCGCGCCGCTTCGCAGGCCTGCGCCGGGGTACCCGGCACGCTGCGCGAATACATGTCGCCCGAATCGAAGGATTCGCGCAGCAGCGTACTGTCGGCAGCACGCCCGCCGCAGGCGCTTAGGGTTACGGCCAGCACGCTGGCCGCCAGTGCATGGGAAGGCCGCATGGGCGCTCCTGCAGGAAGGGATGGAGTCAATCGGCCCAGCGGCCTGCCGCGGTTGACTGCGGCAGCACCTGCGCCGACAGCGGGCGGTCTTCGGCCAGCAGGTTCACCGCATCGGCCAGGATCGCGGCCGATTCACGCAGCAGCGGGTCCGGACGCTTTTCGGCGGCCTTTTCACGGGCGGCATCCTTGACGATGTCGCGCTCGTTGCCGGTCAGGCCATCGTCGTTGCTGTCATCGGCCAGCGGGTCCAGGTCCAGGCCCAGTTCCTTGCGGGTGGCCTGGCGCTGCTTGCGCTGGGTTTCCTGGCGCTCACGTTCGGCCCGGCGTTCGCCCTCGTTGAGCGAAATGTACTTCTTGGCTGCTTCGGTGCGGAACTGCTCCACATCCTCATTCCACCACTGGAACTCCTTGTCCGAGGTGATGCGCGAGGCATGCAGGGTTTCCAGCTTGGGCAGCAGCGGACCGAAGTTGCCGTACTGGGTGTGCGGCACGGCGGCGATGCGGGTCCACGGAAGGGCGTTGTCGTAGGTGCTTTCACCGTACTCGCTGGCATCCACGCTGGCCGGGAAGGCCAGGTCGGGCACCACGCCCTTGTGCTGGGTGCTGCTGCCGCTGACCCGGAAGAACTGCGCGATGGTCAGCTTGACCTGGCCGAAGCGCTGGGCTTCACCGCTCGGCCAGCGGTCCAGGTCCACGATGTTCTGCACCGTGCCCTTGCCGAAGGTGGTTTCACCGATCACCAGGCCACGGCCGTAATCCTGGATCGCGCCAGCGAAGATTTCCGACGCCGAGGCCGAACCGCGGTTGATCAGCACTGCCAGCGGGCCGTCCCATGCCACCGCTTCGCTGCGATCGTTGTTGACCGTGACCCGGCCACCGGATTCGCGCACCTGCACCACCGGGCCCTGTTCGATGAACAGGCCAGTGAGCTCGATCGCCTCATCCAGCGAACCGCCGCCGTTGTTGCGCAGGTCCAGCACCACGCCATCGAGCTTGTCGTTCTTGAAGCCGGCCAGCAGCTTGGCCACATCGCGCGTGGCCGAGGCGTAGTCGGTCGCATTGCGGCGACGGCCTTCGAAGTCCTGGTAGAACGTCGGCAGCTTGATCACGCCGACCTTGCGCGCCGGCGCCCCATCCTTGGCCGGAATGCTGAGCGTTTCGCCCTTTGCGGCCTGCTCGGCCAGGCGAACCTTCTGGCGGGTCAGCACCAGCATGTGCGGCTTGCCATCCACGCCTTCTTCGGCCGGAATGAATTCCAGCCGCACCTGGGTGTCCTTCTTGCCGCGGATCTTGGCAACCACATCATCGATGCGCCAGCCGATCACATCTTCGACCGGACCCGACTTGCCCTGGCCGACGCCGACGATGCGGTCGCCCGGCTTCAGCGTGCCGTTCACCGACGCCGGACCACCGGCGATGATTTCACGGATCACCACCATGTCGTCCTGGCGCTGCAGCTGCGCGCCGATGCCTTCCAGCGACAGCGACATGGCCTGGTTGAAGTTCTCGGCCGTGCGCGGGGTGAAGTAATCGGTGTGCGGATCCACCGCGCTGGTGTAGGCGTTGAGGAAGAACTGGAACACGTCCTCGCCCTTCAGCTCGTTGACCGACTTCTCCAGCTGCGCATAGCGCTTGTCCAGCGTCTTGCGGATGTCGGCCGGCTGCTTGCCGGCCAGCTTCAGGCGCAGCCAATCGTTCTTGACCGACTTGCGCCACAGGTCATCGAGCTCGGCGCTGCTGGCTGCCCATGGCACGTCCTTGCGGTCGTACTCGAAGCGCTCATCGCTGCTGAAATCGAAATCCTGCTTGATCAGTTTGCGCGCATACCCGACCCGCTCGCCGACCCGCTGCTTGTACACCGCGAACACCTGGAACGCCGGCTCCAACTCACCGCCACGGATCGCCGAGGAGATGTTGGTCTCGAATGGCGCGAACTTCGTGATGTCGGCCTGGGTGAAGAACTGCTTGCTGCCGTCCAGCGATTCCAGGTAGCGCTTGAACACGTCCTTGGAGGTGGCCGCATCCAGCGCGCGCGGCCGGTAGGCGTAGCGGCTGTCCGACAGCAACCCGTAGACCAGCTTGGAGGTCGTCACCTGGTCGGCCGTGGCCGCCGACGGCAGGGCCGGCGAATCGGCATAGGCAGCCAGCGCCAAGGGGGCGCTCAGCGCCAGGGCCATCAGGAATGCGGGGGCTTTGAATTTCATCGACTTGCTCATGGCACCTTGCCAACGGGGAGACTGCGTGCGGATCAGACCCCACGACAGTGCCGAAAGTTGCGGGGTTTGTCATCCGCCGCGACAGAACGCGGATTTCCAGCCTAAACGGCGGCGTGTATTAAATTGTGAACGGTGCCGCAGGGCCGCCGGCAATGGGTTTGCGGGCAAAAAGCGGTTTCGCCCGGATGCATCGACGGTTGCGGGATATTCAGCCTGGTGATACCGCGTGGGCCGGCCAACGGCCGGCGCTACCGTCAGGTAACGCAACGACGGATGGATCCACCGCCAGGCATCCAGAGCCCATGGCTGGTTGATCCCGAACCCAATGGGCCCGTAACAATTCGTAGCCCCGGCCGTTGGCCGGACACCGCGCGCAGCGCGGCCCAAGCATCCGAAGGCGGAAACAAACCGCCCCCGTGTTCTGTCCGACGTTTACGCGTTCCGAAGCCGCCCATCAGGCGTTCATGACGCCGCATTGCCGCGCATCCGGCCAACGATATGCCCGCCTTCCTGGCGGTCACCCTGCGGGCCGTCGCTGCGCGACGTTGGGAACGGCTCCTGCCGTTCCCTTCGGGGCTACCGGGATCAGGCGACGCCTGCTCCCTTTGCCTGCACATCCGCATGGTACGACGAGCGCACCATCGGGCCCGAGGCCACGTGGCTGAAGCCCAGCTCGTAACCGTAGTCTTCCAGCGCCTTGTACTCGTCCGGGGTCCAGTAGCGCAGCACCGGGTGGTGGTGCGCGGTCGGCTGCAGGTACTGGCCGATGGTGATCATGTCCACGTCGTGCGCGCGCAGGTCACGCATCGTCGCCCGCACCTGGTCCATCTCCTCGCCCAGGCCGAGCATGATGCCGGACTTGGTCGCGATCGACGGGTGCTGCGCCTTGAAGTTCTTCAGCAGGGTCAGCGACCACTGGTAGTCCGCACCCGGGCGCACGTTGCGGTACAGGTCCGGCACCGTCTCGATGTTGTGGTTGAACACGTCCGGCGGGTTGGTCGCCAGGATGTCCAGCGCCCGCTCCATGCGGCCCTTGCCGCGGAAGTCCGGGGTGAGCACCTCGATGCGCGTGTTCGGCGACGTGGCCCGGATTGCCCCGATGCAGTCGGCAAAGTGCTGGGCACCGCCGTCGCGCAGGTCGTCGCGGTCCACGCTGGTCACCACCACATACTTCAGGCCCATGTCGGCCACGGTCTGCGCCAGGCTCGCCGGCTCGCCCGCGTCCGGCGGCTTCGGCCGGCCGTGGGCCACGTCGCAGAACGAACAGCGCCGGGTGCAGACCTCGCCCAGGATCATGAAGGTGGCGGTGCCGTGGCTGAAGCACTCGTGGATGTTGGGGCAGCTGGCTTCCTCGCAGACCGTCACCAGGCGGTTTTCGCGCAGCTTCGCCTTCAGCGTCTGCACCGCATTGCCCGACGGGATCCGGACCCGGATCCACGACGGCTTGCGCAGCACCGGCGCGTCGGCGAACTGCACCGGCGAGCGGCCGATCTTGTCACCGCCCAGCTGTTTGACCCCGGCCTGCAACGGGGCGGCGGACGGCGTGTCGCCCTGCACGACCTGCAGGGAAATGATGCGAGCGGTGGTTTCAGTCATGGCCTTGGTCGGCGGCACTCAGGCCGCGTCAGTCAGATCGGGCAGGTCCGTGGCAGGCTGGAGGTCCAACCCGAACTGGTGGGCCAGGTGGCCCAGCAATACCGGTTTGACGGCCGCCATGCCGGACGGTCCCCCCAAGTCTACCATTGAGGTGACCTGCAGCCCTTGGTAGCCACAGGGATTGATGCGGTGGAACGGCTCCAGGTCCATCGCCACATTGAAGGCCAGACCATGGAACGTGCAGCCGCGGCGGACCCGGATGCCCAGCGCGGCCACTTTGGCCCCGCCCACGTACACCCCCGGCGCGCCGTCCAGCCGTTCAGCGCCGATATTCCATTCGTCGAGCGTGTCGATGATCGCCTGCTCGATCCGGCACACGTAGTCGCGCACCCCGATCCCCAGCCGGCGCAGCTGCAACAGCGGGTAGACCACGATCTGGCCCGGCCCGTGGTAGGTCACCTGGCCACCGCGGTCCACGTGCAGCACCGGAATGTCGCCCGGCGCCAGCACGTGCTCGTCCTTGCCGGCCTGGCCCAGGGTGAACACCGGGTCGTGCTCGACCACCCACAGTTCGTCGGCGGTATCGTCGGTGCGCGCATCGGTGAAACGCTGCATTGCATGCCAGACCGGCGCATACGGCTGGCGCCCCAGGTCGCGCACGATGGCCGGCCGGGCCAGGCGTTGGCCCGGTGCGGCACTCGATTCGCAGCTGGCTACAGCGTCCACTTCACTTCCGGATGGCCACGCAGCGCCTCATGGGCCAGGTCCAGCTGTTCGCGGCTCTCGGCCATGAAGACCAGCTTCACGGACACGTATTTGCCGTTGGTCGAGGTCTTCCAGGTGATGCGTTCTTTCAGGACCTGGATGCCAGCGACCTGCAGCAACTGGGGAAGTTCATGCTCCAGACCGATGTTGGCCGCGCCCATTGCACTGAGCTCGAACTGACCGGGGAACTGGAAGCCGTGTTCGGGATTGTCAGACGTGATTTCCATGGCCGGATTATGGGGATGGAAGCGGCGGAACCCAAGCCCTGCCTGATCATGCCCACAGCTACGCCGAACCGCACGTGAAGATCGGCGTTCATCAACAAGACGATGCAGTGCATGCACGGCGTTGAGATCACCTCACACCCTGACTACCCTGCACCCGCTTAAAAGTGGATAAACCATCAGCGGGAATACCATGCACTTGAAGCCTTTTGCCTTGCCGGCCGCACTTGCCGGTGTTCTTGCATTCGCCGCGCCCGCCGTACAGGCTGCCGAGCAATGCGGACCGGATGCGATGAACCAGCATCCTCCCCAGATCAACTTCCGGGTCGACAACGATCTGTTCGGCGGCGCCGACCAGGACCAGGGCTACACCAACGGCGCCCAGATCACCCTGGTCTCGCCCAACCTCGTCGATTACACCGACGACCCCTGCCTGCCGCGCCTGGCGCGCTGGGTCAACCGCCACCTCGAACGCCTGGCGCCGGGCGAGTTCGAGCAGCAGAACATGATCTTCAGCTTCGCCCAGCAGATCTACACGCCCAAGGACTTCACCCGCCGCGACCTGATCGAGGACGACCGCCCCTACGCCGGGGTGCTGGTGGGCAGCTTCGGCTACAACGCCCGCCGCGGCGACCGGCTGCAGACCACCCAGCTGACCCTGGGCGTGGTCGGCCCCTGGGCGCTGGGCAAGCAGGTGCAGGACGCCGTGCACGACGCGCTGGGCGACGAGAAGTTCCAGGGCTGGGACAACCAGCTGCGCAACGAACCGGTGGTCATGCTGACCCATGAGCGCATGCATCGCTGGGGCGATGCCGAGGACAACCTGGCCGGTTGGGGCTGGGATGCGATCAGCCATTACGGGGGTGCGGTCGGCAACCTGGCCACCCACCTCAATGCCGGCGGTGAAGTCCGCGTGGGCTGGAAGCTGCCCGACGACTTCGGCAGCACGCCGCTGCGCCCGGCCGGGGAAAACACCGCCCCCACCCGGGGTGGCAAGCCCACCGGCTGGTCGTTCCACGTGTTTGCCACCACCGACGCGGCCTGGGTGGTGCGCGACATCACCCTGGATGGCAACACCTTCCGCAACAGCCACAGCGTGGACAAGCGCAACTGGGTCGCCCAGGGCGGCTACGGCCTGGCGGTGATGTACAACCGCTGGAAGTTCTCCCTCGCCCGCTACCACAGCACCCGCGAGTTCGACCTGCAGGACCAGTCGCCGATCTATGGGTCCTTCACCATCAGCCGGTCGCTGTAACCGACCGGGATCCCCGTGGGCCCGTGACGGTTACGGGTTCATGGTTGATTGATCCGTATCCCGATGGGCCCGCAACGGTTACGGGCTCATGGTTGGTTGATCCCGATCCCAATGGGCCCGTAGGAATTCGTAGCCCCGGCCGTTGGCCGGACACCGCGCGCAGCGCGGCCCAACTGCCCGAAGCCGGAAAAATGCGGTTCCGCTGATCCATCCGGGGTTTAAACGATCCGAAGCCATCGGTAGCGCCGGCCGTTGGCCGGCTGCTTTTCGTTCAAGGGTCATGAACGCCGGACGATCGGCTTCGGAACGTGTAAACGCCGGGGTGTTGGCCACGACCGTCAAGTGACCGCCCTCGGGCACTTGGGCCGCGCTGCGCGCGGTGTCCGGCCAACGGCCGGGGCTACGAATTGTTACGTATCGTCCGCAGAACGGGATCAATCAACCAAGAGCAAGGAACCGTTACGGACCCATTGCGCGACCAAAAAAAAGACCGGCGCGAGCCGGTCTTTTTTTCATTGAATACGGACGGAACCGTTATTCCGATTCCCACCACATCCAGAAGCTGTCCCACAGGCGCTTGAAGAAGCCGGCTTCTTCCACCGCGGCCACGGCCACCAACGGAGCCTGCGCCACCACCTTGCCGTCCAGCGTCACCTTCAGCGTGCCCACTTCCTGGCCGGCGGTGAACGGCGCTTCCAGGGTCTTGGGCACATCGATGCTCGGCTTGAGGTCGTTGTAACGACCGCGCGGCACGCTCACCAGCAGCGGCTGGGCCACGCCCAGCTGCAGCGTGTCAGCCTTGCCCTTCCATACCTTGTGCTCGGCCACGGCCTTGCCCGGCTCATACATGCGGTGCGTTTCGAAGAAGCGGAAGCCCCAGTTGAGCAGCGCCAGGCTGTCATCGGCGCGCTGCTTTTCCGAGCTGCCACCCAGCACCACGGCGATCAGGCGCTGGTCGCCGCGCTGGGCCGAGCTCATCAGGCAGTAGCCTGCTTGGGAGGTGTGGCCGGTCTTGATGCCATCCACGCTCTTGTCGCGCCACAGCAGCAGGTTGCGGTTGGGCTGGGTGATGTTGCCCACGGTGAATTCCTTCACCTTGTTGTAGGCGTAGGTTTCCGGATAGTCGCGCACGAACGCACGGCCCAGCAGCGCCAGGTCGTAGGCGGTGGTGTGGTGGCCTTCGGCGCTCAGGCCGTGGGCGTTGACGAAGTGCGAGTCCTTCATGCCGATCCTGGCGGCATAGCTGTTCATCAGCGAGGCGAAGGCCTCTTCGCTGCCGGCCACATGTTCGGCCAGCGCGATGGCGGCGTCGTTGCCCGACTGGATCGCCATGCCCTTTTCCATGTCTTCCAGGCGCGCGGTCTGGTTGACGGGGAAACCGCTGTAGCTGCCATCGGTGCCGGCGCCACCTTCGCGCCAGGCGCGCTCGCTCATCATCACCTGGTCGTCGGTACGGACCTTGCCGTTCTTCACTTCGGCGGCGACCACGTAGGAGGTCATCACCTTGGTGATGCTGGCCGGTGCCAGCTGCTCATTGATGTTCTCGCCTGCCAGCACCTGGCCGGTGGCGTAATCCATCAGGATCCAGGCCTTGGACACGCTGGGCTTGGGGGCCGGCGGGGTGGCCACGGCGGTCGGCGCAGCGGCGGCGGGAGCAGGTGCCGGGGCCGGGGTCGGCAAGGGGGTCTGGGCGGAGACCATGCCCACGAACAGGGTCGTGGCCATGGCAGCAGCGGCAAAGCGGAATTTCATCGGACAGCAAGCTCCAGGAGGGCGCCAAGCGGATTACAGGGGAGGGTCATTGTAGGCCTTTACTCTTTTACGATCTGCGGTGACCCGAATCCCAGACCGGCAATGCGGCCAGCAAGTTCCGAAGCGCTGGCATGGTCGGCCGCCGGCACGCGCAGCCGCCACAGGGTGCGGCCCCCGCTGACGATGTCGCTGATGCTGGCGCCGACGATCCCGGCCGAGGACAACTGGCCCAGGGCTTTGGTGGCGTTTTCGCGGCTGGCGAAGCTGGCCACCTGCAGCAGCACGTTGCCGACCTGCTGCTGCAGCGTCGGGGCAGGTGCCGGGGCCGCGGCGGGCAGCGGCCGTGCCGCGGCCACCACCGGCGCCGCAGGCGGCAGCGTGCTCACCGTGACCGGGCCTGCATCGAACGACGCCGCCTGGGTGGCGGCCGGCTGCGCGCTGCCGGCCGGGCGCGCGGGCGGCGCCGGCAATGCGCCGACCAGCCGGTCCATGTCGCTGTCGCGGGGGGCCGTTCCCCGTGCGACCGCCACCGGGGCGGCGGCAGCGGTGGCGGCGGCCCTGCGCTCGCTGCGCTCGCTGCGCGACGGTTTGCTGGCCCGCAGGTTGTCTTCGCCCGGGGTCAGCGCGCGCACTTCGACATTGCCGGTACCGCGCTGGGTGATGCCCAGCCGGACCGCAGCGGCGTAGCTGAGGTCGATCACGCGACCGTCGTGGAACGGGCCGCGGTCGTTGACGCGCACGATCACCGACTCGCCGTTGTCCAGGTTGGTCACCCGCGCGAAGCTCGGCAGCGGCAGCGTCTTGTGCGCGGCCGTGAAGGCGTACATGTCGTACACCTCGCGGTTGGACGTGAGCCGGCCGTGGAACTTGGCGCCGTAGTAGGACGCGGTACCCTTTTCGGCATAGCCCTTGGTACGGTCGAGTACCTGGTAGCTCTTGCCCAGCACTACGTAGGGCGAACGGTTACCGACCGCGGAGCGCGGCAGTTCGACCACGTCCGGTTCGGGAATGCAGGCCACGTTGGGAATGTAGGTGGGCGTGCTGTCATTCACGCCGGGCTTGTACAGCCCGCCTGCGCGGTAATTGCCACGGGTGCTGGGATCTTCGGCGGCAGCCTTGTACGGCGAGCCGTCCGGGCAATGCGCCGGGCGCCCGCCCTTGCCCTGCCCCTGCACCAGCGTGCCACCGGGTTTGCCGGTCGTGCCGCCGGCGGTGGCCGGCTTTTTGGGCGCGCTGCTGCAGGCGGCCAGCGCCAGCATCAGCATCAGCAGGCCGGGAACCGCCCATCTGCAGCGTGCACGTACGTTCATGCCGGTGGCAGCTCCTGGCCGGCGATGGCCTGCGACAACTGGTGCACGGCCATCGCGTACATCTTGGACAGGTTGTAACGGGTGATGGCGTAGTAGTTCTGGAAGCCCAGCCAGTACTGCTTGCCGGCGCTGCCTTCAAGCGTGACCGGGGTGGCGGTCAGCCCGGCCGGAACCGGCGCACTGGGCTGATAGCCGCGCTGGGCCAGGTCGGACAACGTCCAGGTCGGGGTCCAGTCGGTGGGATCGAACGGCGCGCGCCCGGCGGCCAGCGTGGCCGGCACCGCGACGGGGCCGCCGCGTACCCAACCGCCCTTCTTGACGAAGTAATTGGCGATGGAAGAGAACACGTCGTCGTAGCTGTTGAACAGGTCGCGGCGACCATCGCCGTTGCCGTCCACGGCGAAGTCCAGGTAGCTCGACGGCATGAACTGGCCCATGCCCATGGCGCCGGCGTAGCTGCCCTTGATTGCCAGGATGTCGAGTTTCTCGTCGCGGCTCAGCGCGAACAGGCGCGCCAGCTCATCGCGGAAGAACAGTTCGCGGCGCACTTCACGTTCCAGCTTGGCCGGATCGCCGCTGCGCGGGTAGTTGAAGGCCAGCGTGTACAGCGCATCCAGCACGCGGTAGCTGCCGGTGTTGGCGCCGTAGCTGGTTTCCACCCCGATGATCGCCACGATCACTTCGGCCGGCACCCCGGTACGTTCCTGCACCCGCATCAGCTCATCGCGGTGCTGGGCCAGGAATTTCCTGCCGCCGTCGATCCGTGCCTGGCTGATGAACATCGGCCGGTATTCGTTCCACGGCTTGACCCGTTCGGCCGGGCGCGACATGGCCGCAATGATCGGGGCGCGCACCTGGGCCTGGGCCAGCGTGGCCTCGATCTGCGCAGCAGGAATGCCGTAACGCGCGGCGGTATCACGCACGAAGTTGGCCCGCGCCACCTCGAACGGCACCGGGGTCAGGTCCACCGGCGGCGCCGTAGCGGCAGCACCTTCAGGCGCCGCCTCCGCGGGCCCCTTGTGGGCCACCCCCGGCTTGTTGGGTGCACCCGACGCCTGTGGCGGCGGTGACGGGGAGTGCGGCTGGGTCGCGCAGGCAACCAAACCGAGCGTAAGCATGCAGGCCAAAGTGCGTCGAATCATCGCCGCAGGTTAGCAGGTCAAAGGTGAAATAAAACCCCTAACACCATGAATACCAACGATTTGCCCGCCATCAGCGAGATTCGTTAAGACCAGGTGTATACGATCGAACCCCCGCCGCCCATTCACGCAGTCAATGGACCCATCAGGCCAGGAGCCCCCCTCTTGTTAAGGGGGGCGCGCCAACGGCGCGGGGGATAGGAGGAATGCTCGGACCTTATTCGCCGGAGGCGGATAAGGTATTCCGGTTGCGCCCCCATCCCCATGGGCGCAACCGGGCTACCGACCCGGTCGATACCGGCGCGACGCGCTACTCCCCAGCGCTACGTCTCGCCCCCTGTACCCGTTAGGTCACTACTTCCCGCAAGCGCCCTTGCGCGTCGCGTGGCTGAACGCGCAGCTGCCTGCGGGTCGCCATTGTGCAGGCCGTTTGCGACATGTCCATTGATCCTGATCAAGCGCATTCATATTTGTGCGCTCCATCCCACTTTCTTGTCGGCTTGTTGACACCTCCTACACCCCAGCCGCCGGTTTCAGCACATTCCTCACGGTCCAATAACGATTTGCGCAAAAACACGGCCAGGCTTTCGCCGATGTTTTGACTAGACATCAAGGCTTATGCGGACGTCGCGTCGGAATGTCGCCACGCCATCGCGTGACCGGCAGCGCTCAGCTGTACCCGCCGTGCACCGGGTTGTGGCTGCGGGCGGCCATGACCAGCCCGAAGCCCGCCAGCAGCGAAACCGCCGAGGTGCCGCCATAGCTGATCAGCGGCATCGGTACGCCCACCACCGGCAGCAGCCCGGAGATCATGCCGCCGTTGACCAGCACGTAGACGAAGAACGCCAGGCCGGTGGCGCCGGCCAACAGGCGCGAATAGGAATCGCGCGACTGCGAGGCGATCCACAGGCAGCGCCCGATCACCACCAGGTACAGGAACAACACCACGGCCACGCCGATCCAGCCGAATTCTTCGCTGAGTACGGAGAAGGCAAAGTCGGTAGTCTGCTCGGGAATGAAGTTCAGGTGCGACTGCGAGCCCTGCCCCCAGCCCTTGCCGTCAAAGCCGCCGGAACCGATCGCGATCTTGGACTGGATAATGTTCCAGCCGGCGCCCAGCGCATCCATCTCCGGGTCCAGGAACATCATGATGCGGTCCTTCTGGTACGGCCGCAGCAGCCAGATCCAGGCCACCGGTGCCGCAGCGGCGACACCGCCCACTGCCACGCCCACCCACCACCACGGCAGGCCGGCCAGCAGCAGCACGAACGCGCCGCTGGCCGCGATCAGCACCCCGGTACCGAAGTCCGGCTGCAGCATCACCAGGCCGGTCGGCACGCCGATGATCACCGCACTGACCATCACCGTGGAAAAGCGCGGCGGCAGCGGCATGCGGTGCAGGTACCAGGCCACCATCATCGGCAGGCTGACCTTGAGCAGCTCGGCCGGCTGCAGGTAGAACAGTTTGAGATCCAGCCACTGGCGCCCGTACTTGCCGGTGCCCAGCACGAACACGGCCAGCAGCGGAATCATCGAGACCGCGTAGATCAACGGCGTGGCCGAACGGATGCGCAGGATCGGCATCCGCGAAACCCCCCACATCGCCCCCAGCCCAACAACGAAACGCGCGCCCTGGGCGAATACCAGGGTATCGCCGCCCGCGCTCTTCAGCACGGACAGGCCGATCAGCATCAGCGCACCCAGCGCCAGGCACAGCACCCAGTCCAGGGTGCTGCAGAAGCGCACGACCATGTCGCTGGCCCAGCGCAGGAAATCCTTCATCGGCTGCGCTCCGGCGGCATGGGCGGATGGGCGGCCGGCGCCGGCGGCGTACCGGGCAACGGTGCAGGCACGGGAACCGGTTCAGGCAGGCCGACCAGCACCGGCAACGACTCCAGCGCGGCAGCGGCGGCATCGCCCGCTTCGCGCGCGGCGCTGTCCCCTTCAAACGCGGTGGCGCCGATCGCCGTGGTGCCACGCACGCTGTCCAGCGGCTCCATGCCTTCGGGCATCTTGCCCAGCAGCCAGGCGTCGAACAGCTTGCGCGCGATCGGCGCCGCCGCCGAGCCGCCGTAGCCGCCGCCTTCCACCGCGATGGCCAGCACGATCACCGGGTCCTCGGCCGGGGCGAAGCCCACGAACAGCGAACGGTGGCGCAGGTGCATCGGCAGGCTCCTGGGGTTCACCGCTGCGGTACCGCGGCGGCTGATCACCTGCGCGGTGCCGGTCTTGCCAGCGATCGTGTACGGCGCACCCGCCGCCGCGCGCGCGCCACTGCCGCCCGGGCGCATGGTGCCCATCATGCCTTCGCGCACCGCCTGCAGGTTGCCCGGGCTGGGACTCACCGGCTTGCTCTTGCCTATCGGCGTGGGCACCCAGTCCGAATCGAAGCTTTCGCGCTGCTGCATGACCAGGTGCGGGGTGCGCAGCTGGCCATCGGCAATGCCGCCCACGCCGTGCACCAGCTGCAGCGGCGTGACCTTCCAGTCACCCTGGCCGATGCTGACGTTGACCGTATCGCCGGGGTACCAGCGCTCCTTGCGTGCCTTGTACTTGTTCTGCGGCGACGGCAGGATGCCGCCGATCTCACCGGTGAGGTCGATGCCGGTGGGCTCGCCGAAGCCGTAGTAGCCCATGTAATGGTCGAAGCGCTCGATCCCCAGGTCCAGCGCGAGCTTGTAGTAATAGGTGTTGACCGACTGGGTGATCGACTTGCGCAGGTCGGTCCAGCCATGGCCGCCGCGGTTGGCATCGCCCCAGCCGCGCGAGGTGCCAGGCAGGTAGAACATGCCGGTGGAGAGGATCTTGTCTTCCGGCTTGCGCACGCCACTGTCCAGGCCGGCCAGGCCGATCAACGGCTTGATGGTCGAACCGGGCGCCACGCCGCCCAGCACCAGCCGGTTGAACTGCGGTCGCGAGGGGTTGTCGTTGAGCGCCTTGAAGTCGGCATGGGAAATGCCGTTGACGAACAGGTTCGGGTCGTAGGACGGCAGGCTGACCATGGCCAGGATTTCGCCGGTGCGTGGATCCATCGCCACGGCGGCACCTTCGAACTCACCAAAGGCGGCCACCATGGCGCGCTGCAGGTCGGCATCGATGGACAGGCGCAGGTCGCTGCCGGACTGCGCGGCGACCCGGCCGATGGTGCGGATGGCACGGCCCTGCACATTGGTTTCAACCTGCTCGTAGCCGACCTTGCCGCGCAGCTGCGGCTCGTAATAGCGCTCCAGGCCGGACTTGCCGATATGGGTAAGCGCGGCGTTGCCCTCGCCCAGCATCTCCAGGTCCTTGTCATCGACCCGGCCGACGTAGCCGATGATGTGCGCGAACAGATCCCCGTAGGGGTAGCGGCGGGTCAGGTAGGGTTCCAGCTCAACGCCCGGATAGCGCCAGCGGTCCACCGCGAAGCGCGCCATTTCCTCATCGGTAACGCGCAGCTTGAGCGTCACCGGCAGGAAGCTGCGGCGGGCTTTGCGCGACTTGTTGAAGGTGTCCAGGTCTTCCGGGGTGAGGGTCAGGATCTTCGCCAACCCGGCCAGGGTGGCATCCATGTCCTTGACCTTGTCCGGCGTGATGTCCAGCCGGAACGCGGGCACGTTCTCGGCCAGCAGCCGCCCGTTGCGGTCGTAGATCATGCCGCGCCCGGGGACCACCGGCCGCGGTTTGATGCGGTTGGCTTCCGACCGCGTCACGTAGATGTCGTGGTCCAGCACCTGCAGCTTGAAGTACCAGCCGCCCAGCCCGACCAGGCAGACCAGCACGCCGAAGAAGCCCAGCGCCGCGCGGCGCCGGAACTGCTCGGCTTCGGCGCGGGGGTTCTTGGCCTGGCGGCGCACGTACATGTCAGCGCCCGCGGCGTCCGAAGCGCACTGCATCCAGCAGCACGAACACCAGCGGCCACAGGCCCATGCCCAGCAGCGGCGCCCACCAGTACGACCATGGCAGCGTGGGTTCGCCCACGGCGATGTGGACCACGGCGCTGACGATACGGTCGTTGAACAGCAGGCCGCCAATGGCCAGCACCTGCTGGGACATCGGGAAGAAGCGGATGCGCGCGCGGAAGCGCTGCAGGATGAACGTGAGCATGACCAGGCGCAGCGCCTGTTCGCCCAGCACGCCGCCATACAGCAGGTCGGCGATCACGCCGCAGACGAACGCCACGCCCAGCCCGACCCGGTCCGGCGCCTCGATCACCCAGTACGCCAGCACCAGCGCCAGCCAGTACGGGCGCAGCGGCTGCAGCAGCTCCGGCAGGGGCAGCAGACCGAGCAGCAGGGCCAGCACCACGCTGACCGGCAGCACCCACGGTTTGTCGCGCAGGCGGCTCATGGTTGTGCCTCCTTCGGAGGCGCGTTTTCCGTTCTCCGGCCAATGGCCGGGGCTACCGCTGGCTGCGGTGGGTTTTCCATGGGCCGGCCAACGGCCGGCGCTACCGGTGAAGCTTCTGGAGGAGAGCCCCCTTCTTGTTGAAGGGGGCGCGCCGAAGGCGCGGGGTTAAGGGGGGATGCACCCCCGGCAGCCGGATTCGTCGTCGACGAATCTGGCTGAAGCAGTTGGCGGGCCGCAGGCACGCTGACTGCTTCACCCGGTCGGAGCAGCAGGACATCGCGGCCGCGATCGAGCTTGGCCGCCGGTTCCAGCTGGCCTACCAGGAAGGCATGGGTGTCGTCGGGGCGCAGCGCGGTGATCCTGCCGACCGGGAAGCCGGCCGGGAAACGGCCGCCGAGGCCGGAAGTGACGATCTCGTCGCCCACTTCCACGCCCGCGCTGAGCGGAATGTCGCGCAGTTCCAGGGTGTCGCCGCGGCCGTACACGATCAGGCGCACGCCGTTGCGGGCCACGGTGACCGGCACTGCATGGTCCGGGTCGGTGAGCAGCAGCACGGTGGCGTTGCTGCCGGTGGTGGCGATCACCTGCCCCATCAGCCCGCCGGCGTCGATCACCGCCTGCCCGATGTGTACGCCATCGCGGGTGCCGGCGGCCAGCACCAGGCGCTGCTTCACCGGGTCCAGGTCGATGTCCAGGATCGGCGCCAGCTGCACGTCCAGGCCGCTGCGCTCGGCCACATTGAGCAGTTCGCGCAGCTGCGCGTTGTCCAGCGCGGCGGTCTGCAGGCGGGTCAGGCGTGCGTTGGCAATCAGCAGCTGGTTGCGCAGCTCGCGGTTCTCATCGACCAGCTGGCCGTGGCTGGCTGCGTTGTCCTTGACCTGGGTACCGAGCCGGCCCGGCAGGCCAGCCAGCGCCCACACCGGCTGTACCAGCACGTTGGCCTGGGCGCGTGCGCGCGCCAGCCAGCCGGCCTGATCGTCGAGCACGATCAGGGTGATGGCCAGGGCGAGGTAGGCGAGCAGCCGCAGTGGGCTGCTGGCATCACCCTGGCGGGAGGCTACGGGAGGACCGGCGTAGGGCGGCACGAGGAGTTTCGACTGATCAAGGGGCGGAAGGCAGCGGGGCAGAGCCCCGCTCTACGGAGAACGGCAGAACGGGGCAACAGGATGCGACAACGCCCCGGCGCTGCGATGCCCGGCGTGGCGGGCACGCAACGGGCATCACGCCGCAGGGGCGCGTCCAACTCACAGGACCGGTACGGCTTACTCCGGCGCAAAGAACTCGTTGCCGTGCATGTCCACCAGCTCCAGCGCACGACCGCCCCCCCGGGCCACGCAGGTGAGCGGGTCGTCGGCCACCTGCACGTGCAAGCCGGTTTCTTCGGAAATCAGGCGATCCAGGTCGCGCAGCAGGGCGCCGCCACCGGTCAGGACGATGCCGCGCTCGGCAACGTCGGCGCACAGTTCCGGCGGGGTCTGCTCCAGCGCCAGCTTGACCGCGCTGACGATGCCCGACAGCGGCTCGTGCAGGGCCTCAAGCACCTCGTTGGAGTTGATTTTGATCATCTTCGGCACGCCCTCGGCGAGGTTCCTGCCGGAGATTTCCATCTCGATGACCTCGGCCTGCGGGTAGGCGCAGCCCAGCTCCACCTTGATCCGCTCGGCGGTGGCTTCACCAATGAGCATGCCGTGATTGCGGCGCACATAGTTGGTGATCGACTCGTCGAAGCGGTCGCCGCCGATCCGCACCGAGGCCGAATAGACGATGCCGTTCAACGAGATCACCGCCACTTCGGTGGTGCCGCCGCCGATATCGATGACCATCGAGCCCCGGGCTTCGGTGACCGGCATGCCGGCGCCGATCGCCGCGGCCATCGGCTCTTCGATAAGGAACACGTCGCGGGCACCGGCTTCTTCGGCCGATTCCTTGATGGCGCGGCGCTCGACCTGGGTCGAGCCGGCCGGCACGCAGACCAGCACGCGCGGGCTCGGGCGCAGGAAGCGCGACTTGTGCACCTTTTTGATGAAGTGCTTGAGCATCGCCTCGGTGTAGGTGAAATCGGCGATGACGCCATCCTTCATCGGGCGGATGGTGGTGATGTGGCCCGGGGTACGGCCCAGCATCTGCTTGGCTTCGGCGCCCACGGCGGCCACCGAACGGGTGCCGCCGATGGCACGGTCCTGGCGCACGGCCACGACCGACGGTTCGTTCAGCACGATCCCCTGCCCGCGCACGTAAATGAGGGTATTGGCCGTGCCCAGGTCGATGGACAGGTCATTGGAGAACATGCCACGCAGTTTCTTGAACATCTGGGAGTTGATCCTGAGGGGTGCCGCGCCCAGCGCCGGATGGCGAAAAATTGGGCAGAATTCGAAGTCGACAAGCCTAGCAATCCCCCTGTGCGCGAGCAAGGACAAATCGGGCCCAACGTCAGCCTTGCCGGCCATTCAGCCCAGACCGGACAGCCGGGGTTCTGGCCCTGCGGCGCCGCACCCGTTAACCTTTCCGCCATTGGGCGCCTCAGGGCGCCGTTTCGTTGCCCGCCTGCCGGGCCTCAAACCCCATTCCGCATAGGCCTTAATCGATGTCCGCTTTGATCTGTGGTTCTCTTGCCTTCGACACCATCATGGTGTTTCCGGACCAGTTCAAGAATCACATCCTGCCGGACAAGGTGCACATCCTGAATGTCTCGTTCCTGGTGCCGCGCATGCGCCGCGAGTTCGGTGGCTGCGCCGGCAACATCGCCTACAACCTGCACCTGCTGGGCGGCGAGCCGATCCCGATGGGCACGGTGGGCTCGGACTTCGGCCCGTACCGCGAGTATTTCCAAGGCCTGGGCATCGATCTGAGCCGGGTCAAGGTGATCGACGAGCTGTTCACCCCGCAGGCCTTCATCACCACCGACCACGACAACAACCAGATCACCGCTTTCCACCCGGGCGCGATGATGCGGTCCTACGAGAACCACGTGAAGGACGTGCCGGGCGTAACCCTGGGGCTGGTCGGCCCGGACGGCCGTGAGGGCATGATCCAGAACTCCCAGGAATTCTTCGAGTCCGGCCTGCCGTTCATCTTCGACCCGGGCCAGGCCATGCCGCTGTTCAATGGCCCGGAGCTGCGCACCTTCATCGAGCAGGCCGACTACGTGGTGGTCAACGACTACGAATCCAACCTGCTGCAGGAACGCACCGGCTGGGACGAAAAGGAGATCGTGAGCCGGGTCAAGGCCTACATCACCACCCGCGGCCCGAAGGGCGCGGTGATCCACACCCCGGAAAAGACCTACGACATCCCGCCGGCGCACGAGCGCCGCGTGGTCGACCCGACCGGCTGTGGCGACGCGTTCCGCGCGGGCCTGATCTACGGCATCGAGAAGGGCTACGACTGGCTGACCATCGGCCGCATGGGCAACCTGATGGGTGCACTGAAGGTGGAGCACCCGGGCACGCAGAACCAGCGGTTTACGTTTGACGAATTCAACGAGCAGTTCAAACAGCAGTTCGGTTACGCCCTGAACGGTTGATCGCCTTGCGATCAACCGCTGCCCACAATTCGCCTTAGGCGAATTGCGGGCCCCATTTGCATACCACCTAATCCCCGCGCCTTCGGCGCGCCCCCTTTAACAAAAGGGGGCTCTCCTCCAGATCGATTACGCGCGGCGGGTTCGCCGTAGCGCCGGGCTCTGCCCGGCTGCCTTTCGCGCGGTGGATCACCGCGCGATCAGTTCCACCAATTGGGCATGCGGCTGGCGTCCACGCCGCCGGTTTCGAAGACGGCGGTGCGGGTGCCGCCGGCCTTTACCGGGAACTCGATGCTGATTCTCTTGCCCTTGCGTGCGAGCTTCCACAGCGCTTTCTGGTCGGTGATGAACATGGCGATGGCTTCGTCGGTCTTCGGGCGCCAGGCGGCCATGTTGATCGGCTTGCCGTCGTCCACGGTCACCTTCACCGTGCACTGCGGGCAGCGGAAATCGCCGGCCTGCAGCACCAGGTAGGCGTGGCGCTTCCACTCGGGATGGTCGCGGAAGATCAGCTGCACCGGCGTGGGGCCGCTACCGTCCACGTCCACGCGCTCCTTGCTGTAGATCGAGGCCGAGACCTGGTTGCCCTTGCTGCCCACCGGCACCTGGTTGTACTGCCACAGGCCCTGCATGCGGCGCAGCTCGCGCGCGGTTTCAGCCTTGGCCTTGACCTCGGCGTAGCCCGGCTCGACGCGCGCGGCCACGTCGGTGTCCTTGTACTGGTCCAGCAGCGAACCGCCATGGATGCGCGCGCGCTCCCAGTCCTGGGCGGCTACCGCCATGTCGTACTGCTTGGCCACGCCTTCGGCTTTTTCTTCCTGCTGCGCCTTGGCAGCGGCGGCAGCGGCTTCCTGCGCCCTGCGCTCTTCTTCCGGGTTGCTGCAGGCAGCCAGGGCAAATGCGCAGGCAGCGGCGAGAATCAGTCGTTTCATTGCAGGCTCCAGGAGTCGACGACGCCCAAACGCGTCACCCGCCTACTGTAACGGGGAGGCCGGTAGGGTCGCATCCCGATCGACGATGTGCATGGATGCACGAGTGGCGCGGCCGCAGGATGCGGAGGAGCGCCCCGCACGCATACTCCCCACGTTCGATGTCGGCATGAAAATCAACGGCAAAGACGTTTGCTCCGCCAAAGGTCATGCCATTACCGAACGTGGAGATTGCGCGTGTGGTCGATCGGGATGCGATCCTACCGGCGACCCTCGCCACCGCGGACGCCCCCGGACAGACAACGGCCCGAAGACCATCACCACCGGTCACGAACCCCGGATACGGCAACGGCGGGTTTCCCCGCCGCTGTCGTTCTACGCATGGCCGGGAATTACTTGCCGGCGCTTGCCTTGTCCAGCATCTCCTGCACCGACCCGGTGGTGATCGGGTGGTAGCTGGGCTTGGCCTTTTCGAAGGCCGCCTTGGCGAAGGCCAGGCCTTCCGGGGTCTTCACCAGTTCGGCGTAGATCGGCAGGATCAGCTTGCGGCGGCCCACGCGTTCGATGAAGGCACCGGCGGCCTCGTTGGCGTCCACATAGCCGCTACGGATCGACAGCGGATACCAGCGCATCGCGATTTCGCCATTGGCCGTACCGGTGAAGTGGTAGGCCTTGTCCAGCGCGGCCAGCTTGTCGACCGGCAGGGTCTTGCCCATGCCGTCGATGAAGTGCACCCATTCCTGGGTACCCCACTCGCTGGTGATCTGCGCGCTCGGCAGCTTGCCGCTGCCCTGCCACGCAATGCGCGCGGTATCGACGATGGAGAAGTTGCGCGAACGCGCCTTGGTGGCGAACGCCGGAATGCCCGGCTCGTCCAGCCATGCCTTCAGCTCGGCATCGGTGACCGCGCCGGGCTTCTTCGACAGCAGGTTCTTCTTCAGGTACTCGACGAACTGGTCGGTGTTGGCGCTCTGGAAGGCGTGGTCATCGAACCAGCCGCGCAGGAACGGATCGAACACGTCACGGCCGAAGCGCTGTTCCAGGAACTGCAGGAACCACGACCCCTTGACGTAGGCCACGTTGCTCAGCGCCTCGTCCGGGTCGCGTTCGGTCAGCGGCGGCAGTGCCAGGGCCTGGTCGGCCGGGCTCATGTCCTTGACCTCGGCCAGCAGGTCGTTCTGGTCGATCTCGCGCTCCATCTCGGCCATTTCCTGGCCATACAGGGCTTCGGTGATGCGGCCCTGCACGTAGGTGGTGAAGCCTTCGTTGAGCCAGATGTCCTTCCAGCTCGAGTTGGTCACCAGGTTGCCCGACCAGCTGTGCGCCAGCTCATGGGCGACCAGCGACACCAGCGACTTGTCGCCCACGATCACGGTCGGGGTGGCGAAGGTCAGGCGCGGGTTCTCCATGCCGCCAAACGGGAACGACGGCGGCAGCACCAGCATGTCGTAGCGGCCCCAGCGGTATTCGCCATACAGCTTCTCGGCCGCACCGATCATCTTCTCGGTGTCTTCGAACTCCTTGGCAGCCTTGCCGACCATGGTCGGCTCGGCCCAGACACCGGAACGGCCGGAGATCGGCTCGAACACCAGGTCGCCGGCAGCGATGGCCAGCAGGTAGGACGGAATCGGCTGCGGCATCTTGAAGGTGTAATCACCGTCACGCGCGGCCTTGGGATCGTTGTCGGCGCTCATCAGCACCATCACGTCCGGGCGCGAGGCCACGTGCGCGCTGTAGGTGAAGCGCACGCTCGGCGTGTCCTGCAGCGGCACCCACGAACGCGCGTGGATGGCCTGGGACTGGCTGAACATGAAGGGCAGCTGCTTGCCTTCGGTCATCGACGGTTCCAGCCACTGCAGGCCCGACGCGGTCGGTGCGGTGTGGTAGGTGACCAGCACCTTGCCCGGCTGTTCCGGTGCCTCGATGGTCAGCTTGCTGCCGAACACCTTGTCGGCTGCCGCCAGCGCGAACTGCAGCGGGGCGGTGCTGCCATCGGCAGCAACGGCCTCCACTTTCTCGATAGTCAGCTCGCGGGTGTCCAGCACCAGCTGTTTGGCCGCCTTGTCCTTCCACTCCAGGGTGTAGGTGGCGGTGCCGCCGATCTGTTTGGCGTCGAAATCCAGCTTCAGGTCCAGCGCAAGGTCCTTGATGACGACCTTATCCGGCTCGGCATAGGAACTTTCATCGTGGCTACGGTTGACGGCTTTCACGGCGGTGTCGGCGCTCGGCTGGGCGGCGGGGGCCGCGGTCGGGGCGGCGGGCTCTTTGGAGCAGCCGGCGACAAGCGCGACGGCCAGGGGAATCAGCAGGAACGGGGATCGCATGAATCGGGACCGATCAGGGTGAAACCGCCAGTTTACCCCCGTCCACGACCTAACCCCCATTCAGTCTCCTTCGCGCAGCAGCCGGGCGCCGCCGGCCGCCTTGGCCCGGTACATCGCGGTATCGGCGCGCCGGTACAGTTCGCGCAGGTCCTCGCCCGGCCGATACGCGGCCGCGCCCGCGCTCGCATTCAGCGGCGGGTCGGCCGGGTCGCCCGGCACGGCCAGCCGCTCCAGCCACTCGCGCAGCCGCGTGCAGGCCACGTCATGGCTGTCGTGCACCGCCAACAGGAACTCATCCCCGCCCCAGCGCCCGATCCAGTCGCCGGGCTGCAGCCAGTGGCGTGCCGAGACGACCAACCTCACCAGCACCTGGTCGCCGGCGAGGTGGCCGTGCGCATCGTTGATGGGCTTGAGATTGTCCAGGTCGATCACGAACAGGGTCAGCGGTTGCCGCCGCGCCTGCGCCTGGCGGGCCGAATCGGCCAGCGCCTGCTCACAGCCGCGCCGGTTCAACGCCTGGGTCAACGGATCCAGCAGCACGCTGCGGCGTAGGTCGCGCAGGCCGGCATCCACCCCATGCAGGCTGCGGTTGATCCCGCGCAGCAGGCGCCCGATCTCGTCGTGGCCGAGGTCAGGCAGGTGCGGAAGGCGCTGTTCGTCGTAATAGGCTTCCAGCGCCTCGGCCGCCTGGCGCAGCGGCGCCATCAGCCGGTACAGCGCCATCATCGCCATGCCGGTACCCACCAGGGTGGCACCCAACACGACGCCCACCACGGCCCACAGGGTCTCCTGCTGGTAGCGGTCGCTGAAGGCCATCCACAGCAGCAGCACCAGCAGCGGCACGTGCACGCCGATGAACACGACCGTCATCAGCTTGGCGCTGAACGAACGGGGGAACACGCGGGCCAAGCCGCGATATAGGCGCATGGCAGGCCCTCTCTGACAACCTGTCTGCAGTGTGGCCGAGCTCTCTCAGCGGGAACCGGACCGGTGTCTCAAACCTTGTAGCCGGAGTGGATCGACACAATGCCGCCAGTCAGGTTCTTGTAATGGCAGCGCGCGAAACCGGCCTCGCCCATCATGATCTTGAGCTGCTCCTGCGGCGGGTGCTTGCGAATGCTCTCGGCCAGGTACTGGTAGCTGTCACCGTCGCGGGCGAACAGCTGGCCCAGCTTGGGCAGGATCTTGAACGAATGGAAATCGTAGATCGGCTTGAACCAGTCGGCGGTGACTTCGGAGAACTCCAGCACCCGCGCCTGGCCGCCCACCTTGAGCACGCGGTACATCTCACGCAGGGCGGCATCCTTGTCGGTCACGTTGCGCAGGCCGAAGGCGATGGTCACCAGGTCGAAGCTGGCATCGGGGAACGGCAGGGCTTCGGCGTTGCACTGGACGAAGTCGAGGCCGGACACCACGCCGCGGTTGGTCAGGCGGTCACGGCCGACGGTGAGCATGCCGGCATTGATGTCGCCCACCACCACCTGGCCGTCTTCGCCCACGCGCTCCTTGAGCAGCGCGGCAATGTCGCCGGTGCCGCCGGCCAGATCGAGCACGCTGTCGCCCGGCTTCACCTGGGCGGTGGCCACGTAGTAGCGCTTCCACGCCCGGTGGATGCCCAGGCTCATCAGGTCGTTCATCAGGTCGTAGTTGCGCGCGACCGAGGTGAACACTTCGCCCACCAGCTTCTGCTTGTCCTTGGCGGCGACATCGCGGAAGCCGAAATGGGTGGTGCCAGTCTTGTAGGGGGATTCGCTCATGGCCCCGATTATCGCACCGCTCGCAGGCCGGCGGCACCTTATGATGCCCCCTTCAGTCCAACGGAACCCCCATGATCACCACCCCCGACTACACCGCCCTGCTTGAAACCGCCATCGCCGAAGCCCGCCAGGGGCTCGCCGAGGGCGGCATCCCCATCGGCGCGGCGCTGTACCACACCGATGGCCGCCTGCTCGGCTGCGGCCACAACCGCCGGGTCCAGGAGGGCGACCCGTCCGTGCATGGTGAAACCGACGCATTCCGCAAGGCCGGCCGCCAGCGCCGCTACCAGGACACCATCATGGTCACCACCCTGGCCCCCTGCTGGTACTGCAGCGGCCTGGTGCGCCAGTTCAACATCGGCACGGTGGTGGTGGGTGAATCGGTCACCTTCCAGGGCGGCATCGACTGGCTGCGCGAAAACGGCGTGCAGGTGATCGACATGCAGAACCAGGAATGCATCGACCTGCTGGGCGGATTCATCTCGGCCCACCCCGAGGTCTGGAACGAAGACATCGGCGAATAACCGCCGGTTTCCGCGCAACCGCGCGGGGATACATGCCGAATGCGCCGCCCCACCGTCGGGCGGCGCCGCGCAGTCATGAATGCTTCAGTTACGCGGCGTCGCACGGACGGCCCGCTGCGCCTGACTGTGCGCTTTTTCCACATGCTGTCAGCGGCGCGGGGGAAAACGCCGCACACGCCACGCTCACAACTCGCCATTCGCGTGCGCGCAGGATGAATGCGCACCCCGGTATCGCTGCAATTCCCCCCACGCCCACTGCACATCGCCATGACACGGCATGCACCGCGCGTTACGCACTATCGGGTTGCCCTTCCTCCTTTTGAATCGAAGCAACCATGTCCTCCGTTCCGCTATCCATCCCCGCCGTGATCAATGTCGAGGCCGAGGTCAACCATTGGCGCCAGAAGCATGATGCCGGCGAACTCCGGTCGGCGTCGTTCGGTCACTACATACCTTGGATCAAGTTCGCCTGCGACTCGCTGATCACCCATCCGAAGGCGTCCGACGACGTGCGTGAACGGGATTTCCAGGACCACTACGCTGCGCAGATCATGGCGAAGTTGAGCGTGGCCGAAGCCCGGGAGTTCGTCGAACAGGTCTGGGAGCACGTCTACCTGACCAACCAGCACGATCAGAATGCGCGCCCGAAGTTGACTGCGCGCGCCTGAGCCGCGGCTGCACGGCGCCTACACGGCGTGCCTGCCATTGATGGGCCCCGACCCACTGCCCCCGGTTCCCATGAAACTTCGCAGCGTCTTCAATCTGGTCGCCAAGAAGGCGTCCTACGCGGCGGGTACGCCGTGGACCTTCCTCGGTGCGGTCAGCATCGTGCTGATCTGGGCCCTGAGCGGGCCCGTATTCAAGTTCAACGACACCTGGCAGCTGGTGATCAACACCGGCACCACCATCATCACCTTCCTGATGGTATTCCTGATCCAGCACAGCCAGAACGCCGACACCGCTGCCATCCAGATCAAGCTCGACGAGCTGATCCGGGTCACCGCCGAAGCCAACAACGAACTGCTGGACCTGGAAGAGCTGGACGAGGAACGGCTGGAAGAGATCCGCCGCACGTACGAGGCCATGGCCCAGCAGGCGACGCAGACCCTTCAGAAGCGGCGCGAACGGTGACGCGTTACATGGGACACGCGCGGCGTGTCGCTACGCGCATGCCGAACCCTCGTCACGTGTCCCGCGCAACGCCCGGCCGTAGCGACACGCCATGCGTGTCCCACGTAACGCGTCACCGCGCGGCGACATCCCCACGCTCATACCACCCGCCGCCCAGCACCTTGTACAGGGCCACCTGGTTGGACAACCGGTTCAACTGCGTGGTCACCAGCGACTGCCTTGCGGTGTACGCCGTACGCCGCGCATCCAGCAACGTCAGGAAGCTGTCCAGCCCCGCGTCATACCGCGACTGCGACAACGTCCGCGCCTGCTCGGCCGCGGCCATCAGTGCTTGCTGCGAGGACAACTGCGCATCCAGGCTGTCATTGAGCGCCAGCGCGTCGGCCGCCTCGCGGAACCCGGACTGGATCGCCCTTTCATACTGGGCCAGCGCGATATCGCGGTTGGCATTGGCCACGCCCAGACCGGCGCGCAGTTTGCCGCCCTGGAAGATCGGCAGGGTCAGCGTGGGCATGAAGCTCCACGCGCGGGTGCCGGAATCGAACAGGCCCGACAGTTCCGACGAGGTAGACCCCACGCTGCCGGTCAGGCTGATCGACGGGAAGAACGCCGCGCGCGCCGCGCCGATGTTGGCGTTGGCCGCCAGCAGCGTGTGCTCGGCGGCCATCACGTCCGGGCGGCGCAGCAGCACATCGCCCGGCACGCCAGCCGGCAGCGCACGCACGGCGGCCACGTCGGTCGCTTCGCTGTCGGGCAGCAGCGCGTCGTCGATCGGGCCACCGGCCAGCAGCGCTAGCGCGTTGCGGTCCTGGGCGACCTGTCCCTGGTACCGCGCTACGTCGGTGCGTGCGGTTTCCACCAGCGTGCGGGTCTGGCTCAACTCCAGCGCCGAGGCGCCACCGAGCTGGTGCCGCGCTTCGCTCAGGCGCAGTGAATCCTCGTAGGTGTCCAGCGTGGCCTGGGCGATCTTCAGCTGTTCGCGGTCGGCGCCCAGGGTCAGCCATGCATTGGCCACCTCCGCCACCAGCGACAGCTGCGCGTTGCGGCGGTTGGCCGCCTCGGCGAAGTACTGCTGCAGGGCCGCTTGGCTGAGGTTGCGGACGCGACCGAACAGGTCCAGTTCGAACTCGACCACGCCCAGGTTGGCGCTGAACTGTTCGGTGACCGGCGCATCGCCACCACTGCGGGTCATCTGCCCCTGCACGCCGAGGGCGGGTACCCGGTCGGCGCGCTGGATGCGGTACTGCGCGCGTGCCTTGTCCACGTTGAGCACGGCCACGCGCAAGTCGCGGTTGTTGTCCAGCGACTGGGCGATCAGCGACTGCAGGCGCGCATCGACGAAGTAATTGCGCCAGCCGATGTCGGCCACGTCCACCGCTGCAGCAGTCGAGGTGGTGGCCGGCCACTGCGCCGGTATCGCCGGGGCGACCTCGGTGCTGCGCGGTTCGAGTGAGGCGCAGCCGGAAAGAAGTGCAACGAGAGACAGTGCGAGGTAAGTGGGTTTCATTGAATGGATTCCGTTTGAGACCGCCTGGGCCGGCCAACGGCCGGCGCTACCGGGGTTTCGACGCCCGTCGGGTTTCGACGCCCGCCGGGTTTCGACGCACGTCGGGTTTCGACGCATGTCGGGTTTCGACGCATGTCGGGTTTCGACGCACGTCGGGTTTCGACGCACGTCGGGTGTGATGCCGTCCGACGGAGAGCGCCGGTAGCGCCGGCCGTTGGCCGGCCCAGGCGGTACATCACCGTCCGGCAATGCCGGCAGCCATCAGAGGTTCTCTACCTTGTCCGCCTTGGCCTTGCGGTTGAAGAGCTTCTGCACCACCACAAAGAACAGCGGAATGAAGAACAGGCCCAGCAGGGTGCCGACGATCATGCCGCCCAGCACGCCGGTACCGATCGCGCGCTGCGCCCCCGAACCGGCGCCGGAGGCGATGGCCAGCGGCAGCACGCCCAGGCCGAACGCCAGCGAGGTCATGATGATCGGGCGCAGGCGGTCGCGTACCGCGTGCATGGTGGCTTCCAGGACGCCAACCCCCTTCTCCATGTTTTCCTTGGCAAACTCCACGATCAGGATCGCGTTCTTGCTGGTCAGGCCCACCGTGGTCAGCATCGCCACCTGGAAGTAGATGTCGCGTTCCATGCCGCGCATGGAGTTGGCCAGCACGGCACCGAGGATGCCCAGCGGCGCCACCAGCAGCACCGAGGTCGGCACGCTCCAGCTTTCATACAGCGCGGCCAGGCACAGGAACACGATCAGCAGCGACAGCGTGTACAGCAGCGGCGTCTGCGAGCCGGCCTGGCGTTCCTGGTAGGACAACGCGGTCCACTCGATCTCGAAGCCCGGTGGCAGGTCCTTGGCGATGCGCTCGATCTCGGCCATGGCGTCGCCCGAGGCCACGCCCGGCGCGGGCTCGCCCTGGATCTCCATCGCCGACACGCCGTTGTAGCGTTCCAGGCGCGGTGAACCGTAATCCCAGCGCTTGGTTGCGAAGGCACTGAACGGCACCATCTCGCCGGCAGTGTTCTTCACCGACCACAGGTTGAAGTCGTCCGGGTTCATGCGGAACTCCGCATCGGACTGCACATACACGCGCTTGACCCGGCCACGGTCGATGAAGTCATCGATGTAGCTGCTGCCCCACGCGGCGGCCAGGGTGCTGTTGATCGCACTGGTCGCCAGGCCGAGGGCATTGGCCTTCTCCACGTCCACGTCGATGCGCAGCTGCGGGGTGTCTTCCTGGCCGTTGGGACGCACGTTGGCCAGCAGCTTGCTCTGCCCTGCCCCGCCCAGCAGCTGGTTGCGTGCATTGAGCAGCGCTTCGTGGCCCTGTCCACTGTTGTCCTTCAGGAAGAAGGTGTACCCCGAACCGATGCCCAGCTCCGGCATGGCCGGCGGGGGGAATGCGAAGATGAAGGCGTCCTTGATCTGGCCCAACGCGCCCATCGCGCGCCCGGTGATCGGGCCCACGCCCTGGTCGGCGTCACGGTCCTTCCAGTCCTTGAGCTTGATGAAGGCCATGCCGGCGTTCTGGCCCATGCCGGCGAAGCTGAAGCCCTGCACCGAGAACACCGATTCCACCGCCTCGGTTTCGTTGGTCAGGAAGTGGTCTTCCAGCTTGTACATCGCCTCCAGGGTGCGTTCCTGGGTGGCGCCAACCGGGGTCTGCACCAGCGCCATCAGGATGCCCTGGTCTTCATTGGGCAGGAACGAGCTGGGCAGGCGGGCAAACAGCAGGCCCATCACCACCACCAGCGCGGCGAACACCGCCATGAAACGCCACGGCCGCGCCAGGATGCCCTTGACCCCGCGCTGGTAGCCTTCGCTGGAACGGTCGAAGCCACGGTTGAACCCGTTGAAGAAACGGCCCGACCAGCCCTTGTGTGCGACGTGGTGCTCGCCCTTCTTCAGTGGCTTGAGCATGGTGGCGCACAGCGCCGGGGTCAGCACGATGGCGACCAGCACCGACAGCGCCATGGCCGACACGATCGTGGCCGAGAACTGCCGGTAGATCACGCCGGTGGAGCCGCTCATGAACGCCATCGGCACGAACACCGCCGACAGCACCAGGCCGATGCCGACCAGTGCACCGGTGATCTGGCCCATGGACTTGCGGGTGGCTTCCAGGGGCGAGAGGCCCTCTTCGGACATGATGCGTTCGACGTTCTCCACCACCACGATGGCATCGTCCACCAGCAGGCCGATCGCCAGCACCATGGCGAACATGGTCAGCATGTTGATCGAGAAGCCCAAGGCCGCGAGGATGCCGAACGTGCCCAGCAGCACCACCGGTACCGCGATGGTCGGGATCAGGGTGGCACGGAAGTTCTGCAGGAACAGGTACATCACCACGAACACCAGCACGATGGCTTCGAGCAGGGTCTTGATGACGCCCTTGATCGAGACCTGCACGAACGGCGTGGTGTCATACGGCACTACCGATTCGAGCCCGGCCGGGAAGTTCTGCTTCAGGTCATCGAGCGCGGCGCGCACGCCGTTGGCGGTGTCCAGCGCGTTGGCGCCAGTGGCCAGGGTGATGGCGATACCGGACGAGGGCTTGCCGTTGTAGCGGGTGACGAAGTCATAACTTTCCGCGCCGAGCTCGACACGCGCGACGTCGCCCAGCCGCAGCTCGCTGCCGTCGGTGCCACCGCGGACCAGGATGTTGCGGAACTGTTCCGGGGTCTGCAGGCGGTCCTGCGCGTTGATGGTGGCGTTGAGCTGCTGGCCCTTGATCGACGGCGCACCGCCAAGCTGGCCGATCGCCACCTGTGCGTTCTGCGCGGTGATCGCCGCAGTCACTTCTTCCACCGACAGCTTGTAGGTGTGCAGCTTGTTGGGATCCAGCCAGATGCGCATGGCGTACTTGCCGCCGAACACCTGGATGTTGCCCACGCCCGGCACGCGGCTGAGCGGGTCGACGACATTGGAGCCGACGTAGTCGGAAATGTCGGTGGCGTCCATGCTGCCGTCGCTGGAGACGAAGCCGATCACCTGCAGGAAGCCGCTGCTGGACTTGGCCACGTTGATGCCCTGCCGCTGTACTTCCTGCGGCAGCAGCGGCATGGCCAGCTGCAGCTTGTTCTGCACCTGCACCTGGGCGATGTCCGGGTCGGTGCCGCTTTCAAAGGTCAGGGTGATGGTGGCCTGGCCATTGGCGGAACTGTTGGAGGAGAAATAGATCAGGCCATCAATGCCCTTCAGGTTCTGCTCGATGATCTGGGTCACCGAGTCCTCGACCACCTTGGCCGACGCGCCCGGGTAGGTGGCGCTGATCTCGACGGCGGGCGGTGCCACTTCCGGGTACATCGACACCGGCAGCTTGAGCACCGCCAGCGCACCGGCGAGCATGATGATGATCGCGATCACCCACGCGAAGATGGGGCGATCAATGAAATAACGAGCCATGAAATTCTCCGCTTACTGCTTGTCGGCCGCGGCCACCGGCGCTGCCGGCTTGGCCGGCGCTGCGCCCATCTCGGTGGCCTGCACGGGCATGCCCGGCTGGATCTTCTGCAGACCTTCGACGATGACCTTGTCGCCGGGCTTCAGGCCGTCCTCGACCAGCCACTTGCTGCCCAGCGCGCGGCTCACCTTGACCGGCCGCACTTCGACCTTGTTGTCCTTGCCGACCACCATTGCGCTGGTGTCACCCTTGGCATCGCGGGCGATGCCCTGCATGGGCACCAGCAACGCGTTGTCGCGCACGCCGCTGCCAACCACCGCACGCACGTACATGCCCGGCATCAGCACCTGGTCGGGGTTGGCGACCTTGACCCGCAGCGCGTAGCTGCCGGTGGCGGGGTCGACGCTGACCTCGGAGAATTCCAGGGTACCCTTCTGGTCGAACGCGGTGCCGTCATCGAGCAGCACGGTCACCGGCAGGCTCTGGTTGTCCTGCAGGCGGCCACTGGCCAGCTCACGGCGCAGCTGCAGCAGTTCACTGGCCGACTGGGTCAGGTCCACGTAGATCGGATCAAGCTGCTGCACGGTGGCCAGCGCGTCGGCCTGGCCGGCGCTGACCAGCGCGCCCTGGGTGACACTGGACTTGCCGATGCGGCCGCTGATCGGTGCGGTGATGCGTGCAAAGCCCAGGGTGACGTTGGCGGCATCCAATGCGGCCTTGGCGGCACCGACATCGGCCTCTGCCTGCTTCTGCGCGGCCACGGCGTTTTCCAGGTCCTGCTGGCTGACCGCATCGACCCTGGCCAGCTCGGTGATGCGCTTGGCGCTCAGGCGGGCGGCGTTGGCGGTGGCTTCGGCGCGGGCCAGCTGGGCACGGGCGCTGTTGGCCTCGGCGCGGTAGCTGGCGTCATCCACCTGGTACAGCGGCTGGCCGGCGGTGACCAGGCCACCTTCGGTGAACAGACGCTTGGCCACGATGCCGCTCACCTGCGGGCGCACTTCCGCCACCAGGAACGCGTTGGTGCGCCCGGGCAGCTCGCGGGTCAGGCCAACCTGTTCGGCCTTCAGGGTGGCCACGGTGACCTGGCCCGGCCCGCCCTGCGGGCTGCCTTCACCTCCCCCGCCACAGGCGGACACGGTCAGGGCAATCGCGAGGGACAGCGCGAGAAGACGGTACGGGGAACGGGACATGGGGAGGCTCGCAGGAGAACGGAAAGGAAGGACCGGCCTGGTATCGACGAACCGGGACAGCGGACGACGACAGGTCGGGCGAGGCCCACGCAGGTACGCGCACGCCTCACCGGATATCAGTGGGGCGTAAATATACATACATGCATGTTTGTTTGTAAACGGGTACAATTCAGGCCGGTTTCATCCAGCACGTGCACCCAGCGCCATGGCCAGAAAAACCAAAGAAGCGGCGCAGGCCACCCGGGAAGGCATCCTGGATGCGGCCCAGAGCTGCTTCCATGAATTCGGGGTCGCCAATACCAGCCTGGCGATGATCGGTGAGCGCGCCGGCTATACCCGGGGCGCGGTGTACTGGCATTTCAAGAACAAGACCGAAGTGCTGACGGCGATGATCGACCGCGAGCGCGTGCCGTTCATCGAGCGGCTGCGCCGCACCGCCTCGTCCAAGCGCACCACGCCGGTGCTGGACCTGCGCTCGGCGTTGCTGGTGTCATTCCAGGAGATTGCCGAGGACGAGCGCCTGCGCAACATGCTGGAGATCATGCTGCGCAACGACCTGTCGGTAGAAAGCCAGGCGATGCAGGACATGCAGCGCGAGATGTCACGCGAGGAACTATCGATTTTTGCTGCGGCGTTCCAGCGCGCGCGCGCGCTGGGTCAGTTGCGCGAAGGCGTGGACGTGGACACGGCGGCCCGCCTCATCAGCACCAGCCTTACCGGCGTGCTGTACAGCACGATGCTGGAACCGGAACTGTTCGACCTTGAACGCGATGGCACCCAGACCTTGGATGCCATTTTCGGCGCGTTCGTACTGCCCGGCGTGTTCACCCCGGGCGCGCCGCCGGAAGCGCTGCCGACCGAAGACGAAGCGTGATTGGTCCGGTGTCGCCTGTGTGCCGGCGACAATGGTGACTGGTGGGTGGTTTCGGTCTGGGTGTACACCCGGACGCATGAATCCGACCGGTCACCTCACCGGCTCCGGACATTCGGGCCGCGCGTAGCGCGGCCCAACCGTCCGAAGGCGTTTGCGCGACGATCGCGGCCAACATTCCGGCGTTTAGAGGTTCCGAAGCCGCCCATCAGGCGCCATGACGTTCGAGCGAAGAGCAGCCGGGCAAAGCCCGGCTCTACCGCGTTGACCCGCCGGTTACAGGATGTACCGGCTCAAGTCAGGGTCCTTGACCAGCTCGCCCAGGTGCTTGTCCACGTACGCCCTGTCGATGGCGATGGATTCGCCGTCACGGTCCGGGGCTTCGTAGCTCAGCGAATCAAGCAGGCGTTCGAGTACCGTATGCAGGCGACGTGCACCGATGTTTTCCTGGCGCTCGTTGACCTGGAAGGCGATCTCGGCAAGGCGGTCCACTGCCTCGGCGGTGAAGTTCACCGCGACGCCTTCGGTCTGCAGCAGTGCTTCGTACTGCTTGGTCAGCGCCGCCTTCGGTTCGGTCAGGATGCGCACGAAATCGTCCTTGCTCAGCGCGCCCAGCTCCACCCGGATCGGGAAACGGCCCTGCAGCTCGGGAATCAGGTCGCTCGGCTTGGCCAGGTGGAACGCGCCGGATGCGATGAACAGGATGTGGTCGGTCTTGATCGTGCCGTACTTGGTCGACACGTTGGAGCCTTCCACCAGCGGCAGCAGGTCGCGCTGCACGCCTTCGCGCGATACATCGCCGCCACCGACGTTGTCGCCTCGCTTGGCCACCTTGTCGATCTCGTCAATGAACACGATGCCGTGCTGTTCGCAGGCCTCGATCGCCGCGGTGCGGATGTCGTCCTCGTTGACCAGGTTGCCGGCCTCTTCTTCGAGCAGCAGCGGGCGCGCCGCCTTGATCGTCAGCGTGCGCTTCTGCGCCTTCGCGCCGCCGCCCAGGTTGGCGAACATCGACTTCAACTGCTGGCCCATTTCTTCCATGCCCGGCGGGGTCATGATGTCCAGGCTCACATTGGCCGAAATATCCAGCTCGATCTCACGATCGTCCAGCTCGCCATTGCGCAGCATGCGCCGGAACTTGACGCGGGTTTCGTTGTCCTGCGCCGACGGCTCGTTGCGGGCCGCTTCCGGGTCGAAGCCGATGCCGCCGGCACGGCGCGGCAGCAGCGCGTCGAGGATGCGGTCTTCGGCGCGCTCTTCGGCCTGGTTGCGCACGCGGACCTTGGCCTGCTCGCGGTACAGCTTCACTGCGGTGTCGGCGAGGTCGCGGATGATCTGCTCGACGTCCTTGCCCACGTAGCCCACTTCGGTGAAGCGGGTCGCTTCCACCTTCACGAACGGGGCATTCGCCAGCGTGGCCAGGCGGCGCGCGATCTCGGTCTTGCCGACGCCGGTCGGGCCGATCATCAGGATGTTCTTGGGCATGACTTCATTGCGCAGCTCGGGCACCAGCTGCATGCGCCGCCAACGGTTGCGCAGCGCGATGGCCACCGCGCGTTTGGCGTCATGCTGGCCGACGATGTGGCGGTCCAGCTCCTGCACGATCTCACGCGGGGTCATGGTGGCGGAGGAAACTTCGATCTTGTGCGGCATGGGATGGGTGCTCACAAAATAATTCTGGGGGAATGGCAGGGCTGTCCGGATCTACGGCAAAACACGTAACGTTTCGGTAGAGCCACGCCCTGCGTGGCTGGATGGGTACGGCTGCCACGCAGGGCGTGGCGCTACACTGAGGCGGTCAATGGTCATGACGTAACGGTGAGGTAGCGCCGGCCGTTGACCGGCATTCCAACACCGCCTGGTCCGGCCAACGGCCGGGGCTACCGCGCTTTAAGCGCTACGCGCTTAAAGCTCTTCCACCACGACATTCCGGTTGGTGTAGATGCAGATGTCGCCGGCGATGTTGATCGACTCGGTGGCAATCGTGCGTGCATCCAGTTCGGTATGCGCCAGCAGGGCGCGCGCGGCGGACAGGGCGTAGGAACCGCCGGAACCGATCGCGATGATGCCGTCTTCTGGTTCGATCACGTCACCGGTGCCGCTGATGATCAGCGAGGTGTCCTTGTCGGCCACGGCGAGCAGCGCTTCGAGCTTGCCCAGGCGGCGTTCGGTACGCCAATCCTTGGCCAGTTCCACGGCGGCGCGCTGCAGCTGGCCATGCTTCTCAAGCTTGGCTTCGAACAGCTCGAACAGGGTAAAGGCGTCGGCGGCGGCGCCGGCGAATCCGGCCAGCACCTGGCCCTCGCGGCCCAACCGGCGTACCTTGCGCGCATTGCCCTTCATGACGGTGTGGCCAAGGGTCACCTGGCCATCGCCGGCCACGGCAACATGACCGTTGCGGCGCACCGAAATGATGGTGGTGGCGTGAAACACGTTGGGATTCTGACTGGGGTCCATGGAGCCTCCGGGGTGACAAGAACAAAGGTGGGGCCGCTGCCCGTTCCTTCAAGCACCCCGCTACGGCGCCCGGGTGACGCAGTCGTGCGGTTCAGCTTTCGTTGTCGCCCTTGCGTCGCTTGGCACGCGGGTGCGCGGCGTCATACACCTTGGCCAGGTGCTGGAAATCCAGGTGGGTATAGATCTGGGTGGTGGCGATATCGGCATGGCCCAGCAGCTCCTGCACGCCGCGCAGGTCACCGGACGATTCGAGGATATGGCTGGCGAAACTGTGTCGCAGCATGTGCGGGTGCACGTGCTTGAACAGGCCCTGGCGCTGTGCCAGTTGGCGAATGCGGATCTGCACGGCGCGCTGGGTGATGGGGCCGCCCTTGCGTCCGGGGAATACCGGCTGGGCATCGCCCCCGCCGCTTTCCGCACGCCACCCGAGCAGGGCTTCCCGCGCGTGCGAGCCGAACGGCACGCGGCGCTGGCGGTTGCCCTTGCCGAGCACGTTGACCAGGCCGGTGGCGAAGTCCAGGTCGCGCCAGATCAGCGCACACAGTTCGCTCAGGCGCAGGCCGGAGGAATAGAACAGTTCCAGCAGCGCGCGGTCCCGCAGGCCCAGGGGTGCATCGGTGGGCAACTCGACCAGGCGCACCGCTTCGTCGGCATCGAGCACCTGCGGCAGTTTGCGCGGTGCCTTGGGCGCCTTCAGTCCAGCGGCGGGGCTGACCGCGATGCGGTGGTGCTTGAGCAGCCACGCATAGAAGCTGCGGCAGGCCGACAGCCTGCGCTGCAGCGATTTTGGCGCCAGCCCACGGCGATGTTCGGCGGCGATGAACTGGCGCAGCTGCGCGCCATCCAGCGCTTCGGCGTCGCCGTCCTGCTGGGATGCCCAGGCACCAAGCGCATCCAGGTCACGCCGGTAGGCATCGAGCGTGTGCGCCGATGCACGCCGCTCCACCTGCAGGTACCCGAGGAAATCCTGGACGGCGTTCATGCAGGGTCGCGCCGATGCGGTCTCAGGCCGGGTCGAAGCGCTTGAGTGCCACGACCAGCGCTTCGCCCATCATGCGCAGGAACAGCGTACCCATGCCCGGGTAGAAGCGGTTGCCGTCGTGGCTGCCGACCGCGATCAGGCCGACCCCGGGCAGCGGCAGCAGCGCGCTGGACTGCACTTCGTCGACGCGGCCGCCGTACAGTACGGCGTTCTTTTCCGGCTGCAGGCGGCCGCAGATTGGCTCGCCGTCCTTCAGGCAATCGCGGAACGAGGCCAGCAGCGGGTTGCCCTCCTCGATCACCTGCAACCACGGCGCCTGTTCCAGGCCCGGCACCGGGTGCAGCACCACCAGCCGGACCAGGTCGCCGGCGAAATCCTCTTCAAGCGATGCGGCCATCGCGCGCAGCGTGTCGGCTGCGTTGCCCTGTTTCATCAGCGCCAGGGTGAGCTGGTGGGTGCGCACCGCCAGGCGTTCGTTGACCTGCGCGTTGGATGCCAGGTCGGCCAGGCGGCGCGCCAGTTCGCGGTTCTTGTCGCGCAGCACGTCCAGCTGGTAGCTGGCCAGCGATGCGGTGGGACCGTCATCGCGTGGCACCACCAGGGTCAGCGCCAGGTCCGGGAACTGCTTGAGGAACGCCGGGTGCCGGCGCAGCCAGGCGGCAACTTCATGCGCGCCGATCTTCTCGATGGTGTCGCTCATGCGTTCCACTCTCCTTCGAAGACGAATGCGGCCGGGCCGGACATCACCACCTGGGCGTCGTCGGCCGGCCAGCGCAGGCGCAGGTCGCCACCCGGCAGCGACACGGTGGCGTCGCGCTGCAGGCGGCCGCGCTGCATCATCACCACGGCTGCGGCGCAGGCGCCACTGCCGCAGGCCAGCGTTTCGCCGACGCCGCGCTCGAACACGCGCAGGCGCGCATGTTGCGGGTCGATCACCTGCACGAAGCCGACATTGACCGACTGCGGGAAGGTGGCGTGCTGCTGCAGCAGGGGCCCCAGCCGTTCGACCGGGGCCGCATCGACCAGACCGACCTCGATCACCGCGTGCGGGTTACCCATCGACACCGCGCCGAAACGCACGGTATCGCCCTGCAGCGGCAGCAGGTATTCCTCGCGCGCACGGGCAAAGCCCAGCAGCGGCACCTTGTGCGGTTCGAAGCGCGGCACGCCCATGGCCACCGCGTAATGGTCCGCACCAACGCGTTCGATGGCATGGGTAGCCAGCGGGCTGTCGATGTTGAAGTGCTCACCCTGGGCTGCACCATCGCGCACCAGCCAGGCCGCGACACAGCGCGCGCCGTTGCCGCACTGTTCGGACTCCGAACCGTCCGAATTCCAGATGCGGTAGGCCGCGACCGAGCCCTCCGCGCGCGGCGGCTCGATGGTCAGGATCTGGTCGCAGCCCACGCCGGTGTGGCGGTCGGCCAGCTGGGCGGCGAGCGCCGGGGTGGGTGCGGGGGTGCCGTCGCGCAGGTCGAGCACGACGAAGTCGTTGCCGGCGCCATGCATCTTGCTGAAACGCAGCGCGGTGGAGGCGGCCTTACTCATTCCCGTCGTCGGACTTGAGCTGCGGGTCGACCGGATCGGGCGCAACCGGCGGATCGTCGGTGGCGTTGGTGTCTTCCGGCACGGCCTCGGCATCAGCGGCCGGCTCGACGGCCTGCTCTTCCACCGGCACCGGCTTCTGCGGCATCACCAGCGGGCCCTTGTTGCCACAGGCCGAAAGGAACAGCAGCGCCAGCGCTGCCAACGGAATCAGGATGCGATTGCGATGGGGGATGCTCATGGCACGAGTATAGCGGCGAGCGAAAGGACAGGTGTGCCGATTCAATGAACGCCCAGATGGGGCCGGTGCGCCCGGAACGGTGACTGCCGCCGCGGGTAGCGCCGGCCGTTGGCCGGCCCAGGCGGTGCTACGGACGTTACGTTGGCCATCCCACGCGATACTGCTGGCCAACCGTGGGCCGGCCAACGGCCGGCGCTACCGGGGTTGGTGTTCCGGCGGCAACGGTCTGCTCCACAGCCACACGGCTACGACCGCCATGCAGCCGATCGACAGCCATTTCACCCAGGCAACCGGGACGCACCACAGCATGATCCCGGCGCAGACCGCCATGGTCAGGGTAGCCATCCATTTGCCCTTGCGGCTGACCGCGCCGTGCGCCTGCCAGTTGGCGATGGCCGGGCCGAACCGTGGGTGCCGCAGCAGCCAGTTGTGCAGCCGCTCCGAACCGCGCGAGGCGGCCCAGGCCGAGATCAGGATGAATACCGTGGTGGGCAGGCCCGGCACGAAGATGCCGACGATGCCGGTACCCAGGCTCGCATAGGCCAGCAACCACCAGGCCCAACGGAAGCGCACCCGTGGCCGCGCGAGTGGGGCGTCGGAAAGCTCGGGACGTTCGGGCAGGTTCATTGCGTCAGGATAGCGAGGCCCGGCGCCGACCGCGATGGTCGGCGCCGGCACGCAGCGTTACGGCGCGGTATCCACGCCCAGCTGGTCAAGCACGAACGCATACGACTCGGCCAGCTCCAGGTAACGCTGGAAGCGGCCGGACTTGCCGCCGTGGCCGGCCTCCATGTTGGTACGGAACACGATCGGCGCGGTGCCGGTGTTGTCGTCACGCAGGCGCGCCACCCACTTGGCCGGCTCCCAGTACTGCACCTGCGAATCCCACAGGCCGGTACCGACGAACAACGACGGATACGCCTGGCGCTGCACGTTGTCGTACGGCGAGTAGCGCAGCATGTAGTCGTAGTACTCGCGCTGTTCCGGGTTGCCCCACTCGTCGTACTCATTGGTGGTCAGCGGGATGCTGGCGTCGAGCATGGTGGTCACCACGTCCACGAACGGCACCTGCGCCACCATCACCCGGTAATCCTGCGGAGCCTGGTTGGCCACCGCACCCATCAGCAGGCCGCCGGCGCTGCCGCCGGACGCAGCCACCCGGTCCTTGGCGGCATAACCCTGCCGGACCAGTTCGCGGGTGACATCGACGAAGTCGTTGAAGGTGTTCTGCTTCTTGAGCAGCTTGCCGTCCTCGTACCAGGCACGGCCCATTTCCTCGCCGCCGCGGATGTGCGCGATGGCGTAGACCACCCCGCGGTCGAGCAGGCTGACCACGGTCTGGTTGAAGCCCGGATCCATCGACATGCCGTAGCTGCCGTACGCGTACTGGTACAGCGCGCCGGTGCCATCCTTCCTGAATCCATTGCGGTAAACCAGCGACACCGGCACCCTGGCGCCGTCACGCGCGGTCACCCAGACCCGCTCGGTGGTGTACTGCGCCGGGTCGTAGCCGATCACCGGCTGCTGCTTGAGCTGGCGGCGTTCGCCGGTGACGGTGTTGAGCTCGTAGGTGGTGGTCGGCGTGGTCATCGAGGTATAGGCATAGCGCAGCCACGGCGTATCCGCTTCGGGATTGGCGGCCAGCCCCATCGAGTACGCCGGCTCGTCGGCCTTGACGTAGTCCTGGCGCCCATCGGCGTACAGCAGCCGCACCCGCTCCAACGCGTTGGAGCGTTCGGCGATCGCGGTGAAGCCGTCGAACAGTTCGAAGCCTTCCACCAGCACCTTGTCGTCGTGAGCGACCCAGTCGGTCCACTGGCTGCGGGTGGTGGCGTCGGTGGGCGCGGTGACGATCTTGAAGTTCTTCGCGCCGGCATCGTTGGTCCGGATCACCCAGCGCCCGCCGAAATGGTCGGCGTCGTATTCGACATCGCGGGCACGCGGCGCCAGTACCGTGAACTGCTGCGGGTCGGCGGCCGGTGCATGGCGGCTTTCCGAGCTGACCGTGCTGTGCAGGTTGATGGTGATGAAGCGGTCGTCGCGGGTGCGGCCCACGCCCATGTAGAAGCTGTCGTCCTCTTCCTCGTAGACCAGCACGTCGCTGCTGACCGGGGTGCCCAGCACGTGCTTCTTCACCCGCACGGTGAGCAGGGTTTCCGGATCGTTTTCCACATAGAACAGGGTGCGGTTGTCGTCGGCCCAGACCACGTTGGCCGAGACGTTCTCGATGCGGTCGGGCAGCACCTGCCCGGTGCGCAGGTCCTTGAAGCGGATCACGTACTGGCGGCGGCCCACGTCGTCCTCGGCCCAGGCCAGCAGGTGGTTGTCCTGGCTGACGTCGGCATCGCCCACGTCGAAGTAGCCCTTGCCTTCGGCCATCGTGTTGAGGTCGAGCAGGACTTCCTCCGGCGCCTCCATGCTGCCCTTGCGGCGTGCCTGGATCGGGTAATCCTTGCCGGTTTCGTAGCGGCTGTAATACCAGTAGCCACGCTCGCGCGCCGGCACGCTGGCATCATCCTGCTTGATCCGGCCGACGATTTCCTTGTACAGGCGGTCCTGCAGCGGCTTGAGCGGCGCCATCACCTGGTCGGTGTAGGCGTTTTCCGCATTCAGGTAGGCCAGCATGGCCGGTGCTTCGCGCTTGTCGTCGCGCAGCCAGTAGTAATCATCATTGCGGGTGGCACCAAACGGCGCAGTGACCGCATGCGGATGCTTCTCGGCGTCGGGTGGGGTCAGCGCGGGGGCGGCATGCACGGAAGCGGTCATCAGGCTGGCAACCAGAAAAGAGACAGTGGGATTCACGAAATAGGGCTCCTTGCCCGCAATTGCAATGGTGTCCCCCGCAGTCTGGCCGGGCGGTGGCATCGCCGGCAAGCGCCAGGCGTCTTCCTTATCATGGGCGCATGAGCATCCGCACCCCCACGGCCGGTTACAGCCGCCGCAGCCAGGAAATCGAGCCCTTCCACGTGATGTCCCTGCTGGCCCGCGCGCAGGCGCTGGAGCAGGCCGGCCATGATGTGATCCACCTGGAGATCGGCGAGCCGGACTTCACCACCGCCGCGCCCATCGTGCGCGCCGGCCAGGCCGCGCTGGCCGCCGGGCACACCCGCTACACCGCTGCGCGCGGACTGCCTGCATTGCGCGCGGCCATCGCCGGTTTCTACGGGACCCGCTACGACCTGGATCTGGACCCGGAGCGGATCCTGGTTACCCCGGGCGGCTCCGGCGCGCTGCTGCTGGCCAGCAGCCTGCTGGTCGATCCGGACCGCCACTGGCTGCTGGCCGACCCGGGCTACCCGTGCAACCGCCATTTCCTGCGTCTGGTGGAAGGCGCGGCACAGCTGGTGCCAGTGGGGCCGCAGACCGCCTACCAGCTCACTCCGTCGCTGGTGGAAACCCATTGGAACGCCGCCAGCGTCGGCGCGCTGGTCGCCTCACCGGCCAACCCGACCGGCACGGTACTATCGGCGGCGCAGCTGGCCGCTCTGTCGGAGTCGCTGAAAGCGCGCGGCGGGCATCTGGTGGTGGACGAGATCTACCACGGCCTCACCTACGGCATGGACGCGTCCAGCGTGCTGCAGGTGGACGACGCGGCCTTTGTGCTCAACAGCTTCTCCAAGTACTTCGGCATGACCGGCTGGCGGCTGGGCTGGCTGGTGGCTCCGCCGCAGGCCGTACCCGACTTGGAGAAGCTGGCCCAGAACCTGTACATCAGCGCGTCCAGCATCGCCCAGCACGCCGCGCTGGCCTGCTTTGAACCAGACACCATTGCGATCTTCGAACAGCGCCGGCATGCCTTCCAGGCCCGGCGCGATTACCTGCTGCCGGCCCTGCGCGCGCTGGGCTTCCGCATCGAGGTCGAGCCCGAAGGCGCGTTCTATCTCTACTGCGACGTGAGCGGGTTCACCGATGACGCGCAGGCGTTCTGCGCGCATTTCCTGGAAACCGAGCACGTGGCCTTCACCCCGGGGCTGGATTTCGGCCACTACCGTGCCAACCAGCATGTGCGCCTGGCGTATACGCAGGAAATCCCCCGGCTGGAAGAAGCGGTGGCGCGGATTGCGCGGGGTCTGCAATCCCTCCGGTAGCGCCGGCCGTTGGCCGGCCCACGACATCCTGAGGGCCGGCCAACGGCCGGCGCTACCGCGACACGTAAAAAAACGCCGCGCATTACGCGCGGCGTTGAAAAGGGGTGGAGCCAACCAGACGCCCCACCACCCGGAGGAGAAGCTTGCCCGCGCCACGGCGGGCAAGCATCGACGGGTAGCCCCGGCCGTTGGCCGGAAACCGGTTATTTCAACCGTTCCCACAGGAAGCTGTAAGCCAGCGCCGACATGTGCGCGGCCTGTGCATTGTTCGCCGCGCCACCGTGCCCGCCTTCGATGTTCTCGTAGTAGGTCACATCCTTGCCGGCTTCAATCATCTTCGCCGCCATCTTGCGCGCATGGCCCGGGTGGACGCGGTCATCGCGGGTCGAGGTAGTGAACAGCACCGGAGGATACGTCTTCTTCGGGTCGAACAGGTGGTACGGCGAGAAGGTCTGAATGTACGCCCAGTCGGCGGTGTCGGGGTTGCCGTATTCGGCCATCCACGAGGCACCGGCCAGCAGGTGGCTGTAGCGCTTCATGTCCAGCAGCGGCACCTGCACCACCACGGCCCCGAACAGTTCCGGGTACTGGGTGAGCATGTTGCCGGTGAGCAGGCCGCCGTTGCTGCCGCCCTGCACGCCCAGGTGCTTCGGCGAGGTGATGTTGCGGCTGACCAGGTCGCGGGCGACCGCGGCCATGTCCTCGTAGGCCTTGTGCCGGTTCTGCTTCAGCGCCGCCTGGTGCCAGCGCGGGCCGTACTCGCCACCGCCACGGATGTTGGCCACCACGTACACGCCGCCCTTCTCCAGCCAGGCGCGCCCCATGCCACCGGAGTACGACGGCGTCAGCGAGATTTCGAAGCCGCCGTAGCCGTACAGCAGGGTCGGGTTGGACCCGTCCAGCGTCATGTCCTTGGCATGCACCACGAAGTACGGCACACGGGTGCCATCCTTGCTGGTGGCGAAGTGCTGCTCGATCACCTTGCCTTCGGCATCGAAGAACGCCGGCATGGTCTTGAGCACTTCGGGCTGCTTGCCGATCTCGGCCAGCGCCAGCGTGGTCGGGGTCAGGTAATCGGTGACGGTCATCCACACCGCATCGCTTTCATCGGCATCCACCGCGCCCACCGCCACGGTACCGAACGACGGCGCGCCGGTGAAATCGCTCTTCGTCCAGCCCGTTGCGGTGGGGGTCAGCACCTGAAGGCGGCTCTTGACGTCGTCGAGCACGTTGAGCACCAGGTGGTTCTTCGTCCAGCTCGAGCCCGCCAGCGAGGTGGTATCGGTGGGCGCGAACAGCACCTCGAAGTCGCGCTTGCCGGCAATGAAATCGTCCAGCCGGGTCACCAGCAGCGAGCCGGCGGTGTAGGTCTTGCCGCCCACGGTCCAGGGTTCACGCAGCTCCAGCGTGAGCCACTGTTTGCGCAGGCCTTTTTCGGCCGAGTTCGGCGCGTCGATCCTGGTCAGCGTGCCGTCGTCGGCGCGCAGGTACAGCTCGTTGTTGTAGAAGGCCAGCGTGCGGCTGACCAGGTTGCGCTCGAAACCGGGCGTATCGTCGTGCATGGCCGCGATGTACATGTCATCGAGCTTGCCTTCGTACACTACGCTGGCCGCCGACAGCGGCGTGCCGCGCTTCCACAGCTTGGCCACCCGCGGGTAGCCGGAGGTGGTCATGCTGTCCTTGCCGAAATCGGTGTAGACGAACACGGTGTCGCGATCGATCCAGGCGAGCCCGCCCTTGGATTCGGGGCGGAAGAAGCCGTCCTTGATCCAGCTCCGGCTGGCCAGGTCGAACTCACGGGTCACGTCGGCGTCGGCGCCGCCGCGCGACAGCGCGATCAGGCAGCGCGTGTACTCCGGGCGCAGGCACTCGGCACCGTGCCACACCCAGTTCTCGCCTTCGGCCTTGTTCAGTGCGTCCAGGTCGAGCACGGTTTCCCATTTCGGGGCCGGCTTGCGGTACTCCTCCAGCGTGGTGCGGCGCCACAGGCCGCGCTCGTGCTGCTTGTCCTTCCAGAAGTTGTAGTAGTACTCGCCAATCTTCTGCACGCCGGGAATCTTGGCGTCCGAATCGAGCACCTCGCGGATGCTGGCTTCCATCTGCTTGAAGGCCGGGGTCTGGGCCAGGCGGCCTTCGGACTTGGCGTTCTGCTGCTTGACCCAGCCCAGCGATGTGTCGCCGGTGACATCTTCCAGCCACGCGTAGGGATCGGCAGGGGTCTCAGCGGCCATCGCGGCTCCGGCGGCACCAGCGGAGATCAGGCCGGCCATCAGGCAGGCAGAGGCGAGTCGTGACATTGCGGCTCCAGGCGGTCATATCCCCCGGACGCTATCACACGGCCTGCCCCGCTCCCCCGTGTCGAAGGTCAGGGCGCGCACGGCGTGGCGGCATGCGGACCCGGCGCCGGGCCTGTGGACCGCGCCGACGCGGCGCCTGCCGACGCAGTAGTGCGGCCGGCAGCCGGAACCGGTACAAGCTCCACCAGGCCAGGCACGGCATGGCCACCAGCCATAGCGGCAGCCAGCCCAGCCACTCGCTGTAGCCGCGTGCGGCGGGCCAGACCAGCACGACGGCCAGACCCGCCAATGCGACCTGCCGGACCCCGCGCAGGACGCGCGGATCAGGGGTTTCCAAGGCGCGGGATGGGGACGACGGGCGAGCGGAACGACGCGAAGACGACAGGGGCATGACAGGCTCCATGCAAAGGTGATGCGCCACCTTGCCGCGCCCTCATCTCACAGGCTGCGACCTTCGCATTCCCGCCATTGACGTTCTTCCCCGTCCCACCCACCATGCCCGGGCTAGCCACGCTTACCGGGCGCCCGGTACCACCACTGGAGCTTTTCGCCGCATGTCCCTGAACCGCCCGCTTCGCGCTGTCCTGTTGCTGTCGACGCTGTCGCTGTTGTCCGCCTGTGCGTTCGGCGACCGCAAGCCAACGCCGGCGCCGACGGTCAGCACCCCGGCCAGCGCGCCGATCGACCTGCAGCGGTTCATGGGTACCTGGTATGTGATCGGCCGCGTGCCGAACCCGGTCGAACGCGGCCACGTGGCCAGCGTCAACCAGTACAGCCTGCGCGGCGACCAGAAGGTGTCCATCACCTATTCCTTCCGCGACGGCTTCTCCGAGCCGCTGCAGCAGATCACCGTGCGCGCGTCGGTGGACGAGAAGAGCGGCAACCACAACTGGCGTACCTGGTTCTACAAGGTGGTGCCCACCCACACCCGCGTGCTGGAAGTGGCGCCGGACTATTCGTGGGCGATGCTGGGCTACCCCGGCCGCGAAATGGCGTGGATCTTCGCGCGCAAGCCGGACATGGACAAGGACCTGTACAAGGAACTGGCCACCCGGCTGCGCGACGAATACGGGGTCAACACCGACAAGCTCAAGCGCGTGCCGCAGCACCGTGAGCAGGTGGACCGGCTGGGGTATGAGGTTCCGAACGTAAGGTGATCAGGCCGCTACGCGGGGCACAACCCGGCGTTCGATGTCCTGCCAGGTAGACAGGGTCTTGAGGTCGTATTCGGCCTGCAATGCCAGCCATGAAGCGGCGTCACCGCCGAAATGGCGCGACAACCGCGCCGCCGTATCCGCCGTCACCCCCCGGGTTTCATGCACGATGGCATGCAGCCGGGTGGCCGGAACGTCCAAAGCACGCGCGAGCGCGTTGATGCTCAGCTCCAGTGGCACGAGGAACTCCTCCCGCAGGACTTCGCCCGGGTGGATGGCCCTCAATTTGTTGGTTGGGCGGCTCATGGTCGGCATCCTCAGTGGTAATCAACGATTTCGACGTGGCACGGACCTGCATCCGTCCAGATGAAACACACGCGCCATTGGACATTGATGCGGATGCTGAACTGCCCTCGCCGTTCGCCCACCAGCGCTTCAAGCCGGTTGCCTGGCGGATAGCGCAGGAACTGCAGCGTCTGCGCCGCGTCCAGCATCTGCAGCTTCCGTTCGGCAACCGCCTGGATGCTGCGGAACTGGCGTGGGCAATGACCTTCGAACAGGGCAAGCGTCTGGCGGCAGCGGAAGGACTGGATCATTCCGTTTAGCGTATTACGCTAAACGGAATATAACACAGACACGCATCACGCAAGGGCGGATGCCTTTTCACGTCCGCTCAATTGAATCGTTGCATTCGATAGAACCGGCGAACGGATCGCAGCCACGCGACAGAACCATGCCCCGTGCCGATGCGGCGATTTCCCGGCGCGTGGCGACGCGTCACATTGATCGGCGCACGACGGTCAAGGGGCGCGGCGTGGCTCTACGCCGGCCAAGGGCTGGCGGGGGCGATGGTGCTGCGGTAGCGTCGGCCGTTGGCCGGCCCTCGCGTTACTTCCGCGAGTAGCGGGCCACCAGCCAGTCGCCCAGCATCTGCAGCAGTTGGACCAGCACCAGCAGCAGCACCACGGTGACCAGGGCCACGTCGGTGTGCGAGCGCTGGTAGCCATCGCGGAACGCCAGGTCGCCCAGGCCGCCCGAGCCGATCGCACCGCCCATCGCGGTGAAGCCGATCAGCGCGATCACGGTGACCGTGGCACCGGCAATCAGGCCCGGCCGCGCTTCGGGCAGCAGCACCCGGCTGACCAGCTGCCAGGTGGTGGCGCCCATCGCCTGGCTGGCTTCGATCACGCCCCGGTCCACCTCGCGCAGCGCGGTTTCCACCAGGCGTGCATAGAACGGTGCGGCGCCGATCACCAGCGGCACGATCGCACCGCGCACGCCAAGCGAAGTGCCCATCATCCACAGCGTGATCGGAATCAGCACGATCATCAGGATGATGAAGGGTACCGAGCGCAGCAGATTGACCAGCAACGCCAGCCCGCCATACAGCACCGGCTTACGGTGCAGCTGCGGCGAGCCGGTCAGGAACAGCAGCACGCCCAGCGGCAGGCCGATCGCCAGGGTCAGCGGCAGCGAGCCGGCCAGCATCAACAGGGTGTCGAGGGTGGCCTGGCCGATGTCGGCCCACTTGCCGGCGTCGAGATGGCGGAAGAAGCCGCCTGCGGTGGCCAGGATCATCGGCGCAGCTCCTCCAGGTGGACGCCGGCGGCAACGAAGCCGGCCTGCGCGGCCTGCACGTCGCCGCCCACCAGCGATACCGTCAGCTGGCCATACGGGGTGTCCTTGATGCGGTCGATGCGACCGGACAGGATGTTGTAGTCCACGCCGGTTTCGCGGGCGATGCGGCCGAGTACCGGCTCGTAGGTGTCAGTGCCGAGGAAGGTCAGGCGCACGATGCGCCCGGCCACGGCCTCGAAATCCTTGTGCAGCTCGCCTTCGTCGACCTGTTCGGATTCATTGACGAAACGGCGCGTGGTCGGGTGCTGCGGGTGCAGGAACACCTCGGTAACCGGCCCGGTTTCCACCAGGTGCCCGGCATCGAGCACGGCCACGCGGTCGCAGACGCGGCGGATCACGTCCATCTCGTGGGTGATCAGCACGATGGTCAGGCCCAGCTCGCGGTTGATTTTCCCCAGCAGCTTGAGCACCGAGGCGGTGGTCTGCGGATCCAGCGCACTGGTGGCTTCGTCGCACAGCAGGATCTGCGGCCGGGTGGCCAGCGCGCGGGCGATGCCCACGCGCTGCTTCTGGCCGCCGGACAGTTGCGCCGGGTACTTGCTGGCGTGCGCCTCCAGGCCCACGGTATGCAACAGCTCACTGACCCGCGCGTCGATGTCCGCACGCGGGGTGCCGGCCAGCTCCAGCGGGAAGGCCACATTGGCCGCCACCGTGCGCGAAGACAGCAGGTTGAAGTGCTGGAAGATCATGCCTATCTTCCGCCGCAGCGCGCGCAGCCCGTCGCTGTCCAGCGCGGTGACGTCCTCGCCGTTGATCAACAGGCGGCCGCCCGTGGGCTCCTCGAGCCGGTTGATCAGCCGGATCAGGGTCGATTTGCCCGCACCGGAATGGCCGATGATGCCGAATACTTCGCCGGCCTCGATGGTCAGGTCCAGCGGCTGCAGCGCGGCGATCGCGCGGCCGCCGACGGCATAGGATTTGTGCAGGCGCTGGAACTCGATCACTTCGCGGTCAACCGGGGCATCGACGGGAGGGGGCGTGCAGCCTACCAGCGCGGGACGGCCCTGGCCCACGCGGCGGATTGGAATCATATTCCGTTTACTTATAAGGCGGCGTCATCGCCCGCCCAGCAGCCGTCAGGGGTGGTCCAACGGCTGCGGTGCGGTGACCTTGCGGACGCGCTCACGGTGCAACAGGTACAGCCCGGAGGCCACGATGATTGCCGCGCCCAGCCAGGTATAGCCGTCGGGCAGCACGCCCCAGAACAGCAGGTCCCAGCCGATCACCCAGACCAGCCCGGTGTACTCCAGGGGGGCGATCATGGACGCCTCGCCGAGCTGGAAGGCCCGGGTCAGGGCCACCTGCCCGCCCGCCCCGGCCAAGCCCATGCCGGCAATCAGCGCGGCGTGGCCCCAGTGCAGCGGTTGCCAACCGGGAATCGCCAGCAGCCCGGCGCCCAGCGCCAGCAACACCAGGAACCAGACCACCATCGACTGTGGGGTATCGGTGCGAGTCAGCATGCTGACCGTGATCGCGGCCACCGCGTAGGCCGTCGCCGCCAGCAGCACCATCAGCCCGGGAATGGAGATGAAGCCATCCACGCCGGGGCGCAGCACCACCAGTACCCCTACCAGGCCGATGCCGATGGCGATCCAGCGCCGGGGGCCTACGTGTTCACCCAGCAACGGTACCGACAGCGCCGCGATAAGCAGGGGCGCGACGAAATAGATGGTATAGGCGGTGGACAAGGGCAGGCTGCGCAGCGCGAACACGAAGCAGCCGATCATCGCCATGCCCAGCAGGCCGCGCAGCAGGTGCAGGCCCCAACGCACCGGGATCAGCGAGCGCGGGCCGGCGGTGGCCAGCACCCAGACCAGCACGAACGGCAGCGATGCCGCGCCGCGCAGGAAGGTGACCTGCAGGGTCGGGTAGCTGGAGGAGAGCTGCTTCATGCCCGCATCCATCAGCGAGAAGCAGGCCACCGCCATCAGCATCCAGGCGACGGCACGGGAGGGGGAGCGTTGGGTGTTCATGGCCCATTATCGCCGCCCCTGCCGGGACGTGCATGCACGGTTGGTAGAATGGGGGCTTCACCTGCAGGAGATTCCCCATGCCCTCTTTTGACGTCGTTTCCGAAGTCGACATCCACGAACTGACCAATGCAGTCGACCAGGCCAACCGGGAACTGTCCACCCGCTTCGATTTCAAGGGCGTGGACGCGAAATTCGTTCTGGAAGACAGCGTGATCAGCCAATCCGCGCCAACCGACTTCCAGCTGCAGCAGATGACCGACATCCTGCGCCAGCGCCTGACCGCGCGGAAGATCGATGCGGCCTGCCTGGAATTCGGCGACATCGAAACCAACCTCGCCGGCGCGCGCCAGAAGATCACCGTCAAACAGGGGATCGAACAGAAAGTGGCCAAGAAGATCGCCGCGGCGATCAAGGAAGCCAAGCTGAAGGTCGACAGCCAGATCAACGGCGACAAGCTGCGCGTCACCGGCAAGAAGCGCGACGATCTGCAGGACGTGATGGCCCTGCTGAAGAAGGGAACGTTCGAGGTTCCCCTGCAGTTCGACAATTTCCGCGATTGATTCAGCGCGATGGGGCACCCACTGAACATTTGGGTGCTCGTCGGGACGTATCCGGATGATGGCAATCCCGTAACAATTCGTAGCCCCGAAGAGAACGGCAGGAGCCGTTCTCAACATCGCGCAGCGATGGCCCGAAGGGTGACCGCCAGGACGGCGGGCATACCGTTGGTCGGCGACCGCGCGCAAGCGCGGCGCAAGCGTCCGGAGCCGAAAAACGGTCTGGCATGGCCATATGACCGACGTTTAACGGTGGCCGAAGACGTGTGTCAGGCGTTCATGACGCCTGATCGGAAAGCAGCCGGCCAACGGCCGGCGCTACCGATCGCGATCCCATTTCGGGATTCCGGCCGGCAAGCCCCAGTCGGCACACCCCGCAGGCCGACCTACACGCCCGCCCCGGCCAGCCCCCGTACAATCTGCTGCCCAGCCCGCGATACCGCCCGCCATGAATGACACGTCTTTCCCCACCGACACTGCTGCGGACGGCGCTGATCCAATCGCCGAAACTCGCGTCTGGCTGGAACAGATCGTCATCGGCCTGAACCTGTGCCCGTTCGCCAAGGCCGTCTACGTGAAGGACCAGGTGCGCTTCGTGCTCAGCGATGCCACCACCGTGGAAGCGCTGGTGGAAGAGCTGGCCGAAGAACTGGTGCTGCTGCGCGACACCCCGGCCGAGCAGATCGACACCACGCTGATCGTGCATCCGGACGTGCTGACCGATTTCCTGGACTACAACGACTTCCTCGACAACGCCGATGCCGCGATCGAGGCGCTGGACCTGCAGGGCATCCTGCAGGTGGCCAGCTTCCACCCGCAGTATCAGTTCGCCGGGGTCGCGCCGGATGACGTGAGCAACTACACCAACCGCGCGCCCTACCCCACCCTGCACCTGCTGCGCGAAGACAGCGTGGAACGCGCCGTGGCCGCGTTCCCGGATCCGGACGTGATTGTCGAGCGCAACATCAAAACCCTCGACGAGCTGGGCGTGGAAGGCTGGACCCGCCTGCTCGGCCGCAAGGACACCCCCCGGTGCCACTGACCCCGGCCATCACCGACTGGCCCGCGCAGCCGCTGCGCGACCGCGTGGTGATCGTCACCGGTGGCGCGCAGGGCGTGGGGCGCGGGATTGCGCAGGCGGTGCTGGGTGCAGGCGGCAGTGTGATGATCGCCGACCTGGATGCCGACGCCGGCCGCGCCTGCCTGAAGGAATGGGCGCTGCCCGAGCGGGCCGCATTCCAGCGCGCCGACGTGGCCAGCGAGCGCAGTGTGCAGGCGCTGGTGAAGGCCACGCTGAAGCGCTACGGCCGCATCGATGGCCTGGTCAACAATGCCGGTATCGCCAGCGCGCATGGCACCCCGCTGGCGGAGATGACCTTTGCCGAATGGGAACGCCGCCTGTCGAGCCTGCATGGAGCGTTCCTCTGCAGCAGACATGCACTGCCGGCGCTGCGTGCACAGGCAGCGGACAAGACCGGCGGTTCAATCATCAACATCGCCTCCACCCGAGCGTGGCAGTCCGAGCCTGACAGCGAAGCCTATGCGGCGGCGAAGGGCGGCCTGGTCGCGTTCACCCACGCACTGGCGATCAGCAGCGGGCCCGAGGTGCGGGTCAACAGCATCAGCCCGGGCTGGATCACCACCGATGCGTGGCAGGCACCGGCGCGGCGGCGCGCGCCCAAGCTGTCGCGGCGCGACCATGCACAGCATGCGGTGGGCCGGGTCGGCCAGCCCGAAGATATCGGTGCGCTGGCCGTGTTCCTGCTTTCGGACCTGTCCGGGTTCATTACCGGACAGGACCATATCGTCGACGGCGGCATGAGCCGCACGATGATCTACGCGGAATAGCCCACCGACCCTTTGCGCCTGGCGTACCTGTGTGCGTGGTCCGCCAGGATGCTGGATACCCGTTTACCGCCTGGGCCGGCCAACGGCCGGCGCTACCGGCAGGCACGAGGGGGCAACCCGGTAGCGCCGGCCGTTGGCCGGCCCAGGCATCACTCTGCCATGCCGTTATGCCGCAACAGTGCATCCACGTTCGGCGCGCGCCCGCGGAACGCGGCGAAATTCTCCGCAGCGCTGCGGCTGCCACCGCGTGACAACACTTCGTCGCGGAAGCGCTTGCCGGTTTCCGCCACCTGCTCGGGGGCTTCTTCAAACGCCGCATACGCATCGGCGCTGAGCACTTCGGCCCACTTGTAGCTGTAATACCCCGCCGCATAACCACCGGCGAAGATGTGACTGAACTGGTGCGGGAAGCGGTTCCATTCCGGCGGGCGGTTGACCGCCACTTCATCGCGCACGCGCTCAAGCAGCTGCAGTACGTTGTCCTGCACGGGATCGAAGCTGCTGTGCAGCTGCATGTCGAACAGCGCGAATTCCAGCTGGCGCACGGTGAACATGCCGCTCTGGAAGTTGCGGGCGGCCAGCATGCGGTCGAACAGGTCGCGCGGCAGCGGCTCGCCACTGTCGACGTGCGAGGTCATCGCCTGCACGCGATTCCACTCCCAGCAGAAGTTCTCCATGAACTGGCTGGGCAGCTCCACCGCGTCCCACTCCACGCCGTTGATGCCGGCCACGCCGAGCTCGCCGATGCGGGTCAGCAACTGGTGCAGGCCGTGGCCCATTTCATGGAACAGCGTGGTCACTTCGTTGTGGCTGAAGGTCGAGGCCTTGCCATCGGCACCCTTGCCGAAATTGCAGACCAGGTACACCAGCGGCGTCTGCACGCCCTGCGCGGTCTCGCGGCGGTTGCGGCAATCGTCCATCCATGCGCCGCCACGCTTGCCCTCGCGCGCGTAGAGGTCCAGGTAGAACTGGCCGACCAGCGTACCCTGCGCATCCACCACGCGGAAGAAGCGCACGTCCGGGTGCCACACAGGCGCCCGGTCGGGCTGCACCTGCAGGCCGTACAGGCCGTGGATGACGCTGAACAAGCCCTCCAGCACCTTCGGCTCGGTGAAGTACTGCTTCACCTCCTGCTCGGAATAGCTGTAACGCGCCTGTTTCAGTTTTTCAGAGGCAAAAGCGAGGTCCCACGCGTCGAGCGCGGGCAGGCCCAGTTCGTCGCGCGCGAATGCCTCCAGCTCGGCACGGTCGCGCTGCGCATGCGGCTTGGCGCGTGCAGCCAGGTCGCGCAGGAAGCCCACTACCTGCGGCGCGTCTTCTGCCATCTTGGTTTCGATGGAGTACTCGGCGTAGCTGGCGAAACCCAGCAGCCTGGCAAGCTCGGCGCGCAGCGCCAGGATGCGGTCGATGTTCGCGCTGTTGTCCAGCGTGGCGTCGCCAAACTCGGAGGCGCGCAGCGCGTTGGCGCGGTACAGCGCCTCACGCAGTGGGCGGTGTTCGGCGTAGGTCTGCACCGGCAGATAGCACGGCATCTGCAGGGTCAGCTTCCAACCCGGCAGGCCCTCTTTTTCCGCTGCGGCACGGGCAGCAGCCACCACATCATCCGGCAAGCCGGCCAGTTCGCTGCGGTCTTCCACGTGCAGCGACCACGCATCGGTGGCATCCAGCACGTTCTGCGAGAACGTCGCCGACAGCGCCGAGAGCTCCTCGCGGATCGCGCTGTAACGCGCCTTGCCAGCCTCGTCCAGCTCGGCGCCGCCCAGGCGGAAATCGCGCAGCGCGTTGTCCAGCACCTTGCGCCGGGCCGGGTCGTACTGCGCCGCTTCCGGCGCGGCCGCCAGCGCGCGGTACTGGTCGAACAACGCCAGGTTCTGGCCGAGCGCGCTGCCGAAGCGGGTCACCTTCGGCAGGTTGCCGTTGTAGGCCTCGCGCAGCGCCGGCGTGTTGACCACGGCCTGCAGGTGGCTGACCTGGCCCCACGCGCGCCACAGGCGTTCGGTGGCATCGTCCAGTGGTTCAACGAAGGTGGCCCAGCTGACCGGCTGCACGGCTTCGGCCGCCTTCACCACCGCTTCGGCCTGCTCCAACAAGGTGTCGATGGCCGGACCGACATGCTCGGGCTGGATCGCATCGAAACGGGGCAGGCCGGAAAAATCGAGCAGGGGATTGGCAGGGGTCACAGGGGTCTCCAGACAGCGGGGCCGGCAGGCCGGCGTTTCCCACGATATGGCACCGCAACCGCCCCCGCACAAGCCCCGGCGACCACGGGTTCGTGGCCGTTCACCCGCCCGCCGTGCTCAGTACAGGGCGTCGAGCGCGGCGTTGGGTAGTTCCGGCAGGCCCTGCCCGGCCACGGCAGCGGCGATCACCGCGTCGGCCTGCTCCACGTCGATGCCCTGGCGCGGGTACCAGTCCGGGTTGTAGTAGCTGTGCGCGTAGCGCTCGCCGCTGTCGCACAGGATGGTCACGATCGAGCCGCTGCGGCCCGCCGCGCGCATGCGCTCGGCGGCATGCAGCACGCCGATGAAATTGGTGCCGGTGGAGCCGCCGACGCGACGCCCCAACTGGCGGCTGACATGGCGCATGGCGGCCAGGCTCAGCGCATCGGGCACCTTGACCATGGCATCCACGCTGGTCGGGATGAAGCTGGATTCCACCCGTGGCCGGCCAATGCCTTCCACCCGCGAGCCACCGCTGCAGGTCAGTTCGCGCCACGGTTCACCGGCCAGTGCAGCGCGGTAGCCGTCGAAGAACACGGACACTTCCGGGTCCGCGCACAGGATGCGGGTGTCATGCCGGCGGTAGCTGACATAGCGGCCCAGCGTGGCGGCGGTGCCACCGGTGCCCGGGCTGCACACGATCCATTCCGGCACCGGGTGCGGCTCTTCGGCCATCTGCTTGAAGATGGATTCGGCGATGTTGTTGTTGGCGCGCCAGTCGGTGGCGCGCTCGGCGTAGGTGAACTGGTCCATGAAGTGGCCGCCGGTTTCGCGGGCCAGCTTTTCCGAATCGCAGTTCAGGTCGCACGCGCGCTCGACCAGGTGGCAGCGGCCGCCATGGAATTCGATGGCGGCGATTTTTTCCGGCGAGGTGGTGGCCGGCATCACCGCAATGAACGGCAGGCCCAGCAGGCGTGCGAAATAAGCTTCGGACACTGCCGTAGACCCGCTGGAGGCCTCGATCACCGGGCGCCCCTCGCGCAGCCAGCCGTTGGCCAGCGCGTACAGGAACAGCGAACGCGCCAGGCGGTGCTTCAGGCTGCCGGTGGGATGGCTGGATTCGTCCTTGAAGTACAGCTCGATGCCCGGGTGCCCCGGCAGGTCCATCGGAATCAGGTGGGTGTCAGCCGAACGATTGAAATCGGCTTCGATCTTGCGGATGGCGGCAGCCACCCATTCACGTTGCGACATGTCGACGACGGGCCAGGAAGATGCTGCATTCTACGTCGCCTGGCCGCCGCGCCGCTAAAATGAACGGCCAGCCGCGTTGCGCGGCCCCCACAGGATCCCCCATGAGCCTTGCCTCCCTGCAGTCCCAGCCGGGCGTAACCGCCCAGCCGCCGGCCGAAACCGCCGGCTTCGTGTTCAACCACACCATGCTGCGGGTCAAGGACGCCGCCGCCTCGCTGGACTTCTACACCCGCGTGCTCGGCTTCCGCCTGCTCGACCAGCGCGATTTCCCCGAAGCGCAGTTCAGCCTGTACTTCCTGGCCCTGCTGCCGGCCGGCACGCAGATCCCCGAGGGCGACGACGCGCGCCGGCTATGGATGGCCGGCCTTCCGGGCGTGCTCGAACTGACCCACAACCACGGCACCGAAACCCAGCAAGGCCGCGTGTACCACGATGGCAACCAGGACCCGCGCGGCTTTGGCCACATCTGCGTGTCGGTGCCGGACATCCAGGCCGCCTGCAAGCGCTTCGATGACCTGCAGGTGCCCTACCAGAAGCGCCTGGAAGACGGCCGCATGAAGCACCTGGCCTTCATCAAGGACCCGGACGGGTATTGGGTGGAGATCATTTCCAATACGCCGATTGCCTGACCGGCGTCGGGTGGGGTGACGACCAGCCGTCGTCACCTGCCCGGTGGTATACCTGCGCTTCCCTCGACCAAAGGAACCCGCATGGAAACCATGGAACTGCACCGCGGCCGGCTGATCGACCACCTGCAGCTGATCGTGCGCGATCTGCCCGCCAGCCGCCGCTTCTACCAGGCGGTATTCGACACCATCGGCATCCCGATCGCCGGCGAAGGCGATGACTACTTCTGGGCCGATGAGCTGTTCATCTCCACTGCCACCAGCGACGCCGCCGCCGGCGAGCTGACCGGTCGCCACCATCTTGCCTTCCAGGCCCGCGACCGCGCCACCGTCGACGCCTTCCACAAGGCGGCCCTGGCCGCAGGTGGCAAGGACAACGGCGCGCCCGGCGAGCGCCCCTACCACCCGGGCTACTACGCGGCCTTCGCGATCGATCCGGATGGCAACAACATCGAGGTCGTCTTCCACGGCCCGGCCAACTACAGCGCCGAATCGGTAAAGGTCACGTTCTGACTGGGCTGTCCGTTATCGAAGACAGGGGTAGTGCCGGCCGCTGGCCGGCTCCCCCGCGATGCATCAATGCGCGGCCATATAGATGTCCTGCAGCACCGCCTTCTCCATTTCCAGCTCGCTGAGCAGATTCTTGACGATGTCGCCGAGACTGAGGATACCGACCAGCTTGCTGCCTTCGGTCACCATCAGGTGACGGTGGCGCGAGTAGGTCATCAGCGCCATGGCCTGCTTCAGGGTCGCCTCCGGCGAAATGCCTTCGAGGCCCGCCGAGGGAAGACTGGAAATGACCCGCCTGCCCGCCTGCGGACCGTCATCGGCCAGGCTGCGTACGATGTCCTTTTCCGAAATGATCCTGACCGGCGCATCGTCCTTCATCACCACCAGCGCGGCGATCTTGTGCGCGCTCATCTTGTGGGCGGCGGCGCCGATCGTGTCTTCAACGTCGATGGTGACAACGGAATCTTTCTTGGATTGCAGAAGTTCGCGAACGTTCATTCTTGTTCCTGTTGCAGACTGACTAAAGCCACACGCCTTGCGTGGTGGGACCGATTGACGCAGCCAACGGCTGACACCCCGAGAATCGCATCTCGACTAGAACCGACGCTGAATGTCGCAGGCGCCCCCGACTAAAGTTTTTCCAACGCCAGAATCGGCAAAGGGCGGCCCCGTTGGACCGCCCTAACGATTGATTCCTTCCGCGCTCCGATGTCTCGGTAGGCCCCCGCAGGGCCACCCCGCCCCGGGGCTCACGTGGCGGACAGCTGCAACGCCTGCAAGCGGGCAACGGCTTGATCGAACACGCCCATGTCTTTCTCCACCAGCTCGCTCCAGTTCACGGGCTCACCCAGCAGGTCCTCCATCATCTGCAGTGGCGGCCGGTCGAAACCACGGCCGAGAACACGCCGATAGCGCTCGGCAAAACCCTGCGGGTCCTGCTGCTGCATCGCGTAAAGACGTACCGCCACAAGACCTGCCGGCAGGTAGTTCACCAGATACAGCGGGTCTTCCACCATAAGCCGTTTGCCCTGCCAGGACGCACGTTGTTGCGGATAGGCTTCCAACGTGGTATCGAACGGCGCCATCACTTGCCGGGAAAGCGCATCGAGACCATCGGCGCCGGACAGGTTCCCGGCGGCGACACCGTCATACAGCGCCTGCTCAAGCATTGCTTCCTGGGCGGAGGTGAACACCTGCAGCACCATGTCCTCTACCAGGGACTGCTGGTACCACGCCTTCGCGCGCGGGTCGGCGGCCCGCCGCTGCAGTTCATCACGGAACATGAGCTCGCCGAAGATGGCAAATGTCTCGTTCACCCAGCCGGTGCCGTTGCGGTACAGCGGCGAGGCGCCCTGCGCATCCATCCACTGGCCATGCGCGGCGTGGTTGGCCTCGTGCACCAACTCCACATCCCCCGCCAGATCGTTGCGGAACCTGCCGACATACACCACCGAGGGCACGCCGGGTGCGCTGATCGAGAACGCGTCCACCACACGCCCAGCTGCATCAGTATCCATATCGATGCGGCCACCGGCAGGGCTGAGGATCGCCTGCAGCAGCGCTGCGTGGTCCTGGCCCACGATCTTCATGGAGGCTGCTGCGGCGGCCTGCACCTGCATCAGGGAAAGTACCGGCGGCACATAGCCCGGCTCCGGCATGCCCAGGTCCCAGGGCGCTGGGGCAGCGGCAATGCCGTTCTGCTGCAGGCGCTTGCGCTGTGCCGTATGCCAGGCCTCAAGATGGCCTGCCTTCGCTCTTACCGCCCCCAACATGGCCTGCACCTGCTGCGTATCCAATCCCATCCGCAGGTAGGCGGCCTGCGGCGCACTGTCATAGCCCAGCAGCCGGGCCTGGCCGTCGTTGACGCGCGCGACGCCCAGGAATACATCTGCCAATGCTTCGCGCTGGCGCGCGCGCCCTTCCCACCGTGCGCGCCACGCACGCGCACGCACCGCACGGTCCGGCACGAGGGCCAGGACGGCGGCCTGCTTGTCTGCATCCAGCATGCGGCCCTGCCAGGGAATCTGTTCGTAGCGGGTCGTGTCGCGCACGTCCCGGTACAACCGCCGGTAGCTGGACAGGGCAGGATCCGCGAGCAGGTCCACGGCGTTGCCGGCTCCTTCTGCAGGCGCATGCGGTGCGCGTCCCTGCCCTCGTTGGGCGAAATAACGGTAAGGCTGCGCCCATGCCGCGTCGGAAGGTGCCTGGCGGACAATCGTGCGGGCAAGCGCGGCAACGTCACCACAGACATCGCTGACCTCGTCCATGCCGGACCGGGCGGCCGTATCGTCGCGATCGCGGGACATATGCAGCTCCAGGTACGCGCGGTGACGCAGGCAGTGGCCATAGAGCATTTCGGCCTGACTGAAACGACGGGCCGGCGCGGCGTGAGTGTCGGCCTGTACCGACTGGATGGCGTTGCCCAGCGCCATGCGTGCCTGCTGCTCAGCGCTGCTGCTGGCGAAGTAGACCGTGTCGTCCACGCGCAGCGAGAGCGGCTCGGCGGCACAAGCCAGGAAGGGAGCGGAGAACGGCACACACAACAGCGCACGTCGAACGAATGGATTCATCTCTGCGTCCTTGCTGAAAGATCCAGAGTCTGCTCCGGATCCGGCAGTGTCAATGGCCGGCGCAACGTTCAAAAGAGGTCCTTCACCCAGCGCCAGAAACGGCAAAGGGCGACCCGGATGGGCCGCCCTGGCGGAACACTTGCTCTTTTCAGCCAGGGGCTACAAGGGCAGCAGCCGGGATCATCGGTCTTCCACTTCCGCGAACCGGATGGCGGGGTACTCTGCTTCCATGGGATCGAAGTCGGGAAAGGCGTCCTGCCATAGCGGGCGAACGGTGATGTAGCCTTCCCTGGCTTCGATCCTCACATGGACACCCACCTCGAAGCCGAACTTGCGTAGCCAGGTGCCGCGCAGCATCACGAAGGGAATGGGGCCGAAATGGTCGCGGTCGTTCTCGCCGAGCTGGGGCACGGCACGAACGTTGTTGAGTTGGCTGTACTGCATGCGCGGTTCGCGCGGGGTTGGCTGGTCTTCGAACGGCTGGGCCGGATTCGTCGTCATCATGGTCTACCTCCAACGTTGAAAGACCCTCGCCGGTGAGGGCGAGGGTGTCGGGAGGTCGAAAACCGTTAGTCACCAGACGGCGGGCGTATTCCCCCGTGAAGGGTCTTGTATTAACCACCCTCCCGACATGGGGCATCCATTATTTTGGTGACTGGAGTTTTCGAGCTCCGTCGACAACATCGCAGGCGGCGACGGGTCAAGGCAAAGAGATTGTTTCTGTTGAATTTTCTGATTCGATAGCCAGTGCCTAATGAATGTCGCCTTCGGCCCAGCACCATCCAGCATCCTGCGCTTTTATGTGAAGTTCCGCACAGGACTCAGGCGACCTCATGCGGGCTACTCACGCGCATGAACCGCATCCAGCCTGTCGGGATCAACATCGTCTGGCGATGCGCGGATTCTCCGACCGTTACTCCACCGTCACGCTCTTGGCCAGGTTGCGCGGTTTGTCCACGTCGGTGCCGCGCGCCAGCGCGGTGTGATACGCCAGAAGCTGCACCGGAATGGTGTGCACCACCGGGCTGAGCACGCCGGCGTGGCGCGGGGTACGGATGACGTGCACGCCTTCGGACTCGACGAAGTTGCTGTCCTGGTCGGCGAACACGAACAGCTCGCCGCCGCGTGCGCGCACTTCCTGCATGTTGGATTTCACCTTCTCCAGCAGGCTGTCGTTGGGCGCGATCACCACCACCGGCATGTCTTCATCCACCAGCGCCAGCGGCCCGTGCTTGAGCTCGCCAGCAGGATAGGCCTCGGCGTGGATGTAAGTGATTTCCTTGAGCTTGAGCGCGCCTTCCAGCGCAATCGGGTAATGCAGGCCACGGCCCAGGAACAGCGCGCTGTTCTTGCGCGCGAAGCGCTCGGCCCATGCCGCAATCTGCGGTTCCATGTTCAGCGCATGCTGCACGCTGCCCGGCAGGTAGCGCAGCTGCTCCAGGTACTCCGCTTCCTGCGCCGCGTCGATGCGGCCGTGCAGCTTGCCCAGCACCACGGTCAGCTGGAACAGCGCCGCCAGCTGGGTGGTGAAGGCTTTGGTCGAGGCCACGCCGATCTCGGCGCCGGCACGCGTGTAGCAGACCAGTTCGCTGGCGCGCGGAATGGCGCTTTCCGGCACGTTGCAGATCGACAGCGTATGCAGGTGGCCCAGCGATTTGGCGTACTTCAGCGCTTCCATCGTGTCCAGGGTTTCGCCGGACTGGGAGATGGTGACGATCAGGTGCCTGGGGTTGGCATACGCGGCGCGGTAACGGTACTCGCTGGCGATCTCCACGCTGCATGGCAGCCCGGCAATGGCTTCGATCCAGTAGCGCGCGGTCAAGCCGGCGTAGTAACTGGTACCGCAGGCGAGGATCTGCACGCCTTCGATGCCCGACAGCACTGCTTCGGCGTTCTTGCCGAACAGCTCGGCGGGGAAACCACCGGCGTCGATCGCTGCTTCGATGGTGTCGCCCAGCGCGCGCGGTTGTTCGTGGATTTCCTTCTGCATGAAGTGGCGGTACGGGCCCAGTTCCAGCGAGGCCAGCGATACATCCGACTGGTGCACGCCGCGGTCCACGGGCTGGTTGTGCTCGTCATACACCTGCACGCCATCGCGGCGGATGTCGGCGGTGTCGCCCTCTTCCAGGAAGATCACGTTGCGGGTGGCCGAGATCACCGCCGAGACGTCGGAGGCTACGAAGTTTTCGCCCTGGCCCAGTCCGACCAGCAGCGGGCAGCCCATGCGCGCGCAGACGAAGTGGTCCGGCTCGGCGCGGCTCATCACCGCCAGCGCGTAGGCACCGGTCAGCTCCTTGACCGTGCGCTGCAGCGCAGACAGCAGGCTGTCGCCGTTCTTGAGGTTGTGGTGCATCAGGTGCGCGATGACTTCGGTATCGGTCTGCGACTCGAACACGTAGCCCAGCCCGCGCAGGCGCTCGCGCTGCTCTTCGTGGTTTTCGATGATGCCGTTGTGCACCAGGGCCACGCCGTGGCTGATGTGCGGGTGGGCGTTGGCTTCGGTCACGCCGCCGTGGGTGGCCCAACGGGTGTGGCCGATGCCGAGCATGGCGTCGAAGCCTTCGGCAATGGCCGCCTTCTCCATCTCGGCCACGCGCCCGGTGCGGCGCACGCGGCGTACGTCGGGCTGGGTCTGGGTCTGGTCCAGCACCGCGATGCCGGACGAGTCGTAGCCCCGGTATTCCAGCCGCTTCAGTCCTTCGATCAGTACCGGCACCACATCGCGATCCGCGATCGCTCCCACAATCCCGCACATAGATTCAGATCTCTGCTGTCGAACGCCCATTCTAGCGTGGGCGCCCGGACGCTCTGGTCGCTGTCCGCTTAACAAAAGTGTCCGTTTCGGTGTCCGCGGACACCCGGACAATCGCGCCTGCTGGGCAACTCCTTGTTTTCAAAGGATCAAATGTTGGCACGCGGTGTGCTTGGTATACCGCAACCCAACCGCGAACGAGCCCGATGATCCGCGACACTTCCGCACAGGACCAGACTCTCTCCACCCCGGGCACGGCTGCGCCGTGGAAGCGCTGGCTGTGGCCGGGCATCGCCGCGCTGGTGGTGCTGCTGGCGATCGTTTTCGCCGCCCGCGCCTGGCTTGGCGCCAGCCGCTCATTCGACAGTTCGCGGGTGCGCATTGCCGAGGTCAAGCAGGGCGACCTGGTCCGCGACCTGGCCGCCGATGGCCGGGTGATCGCCGCCAACAGCCCGGTCCTGTACGCGATTTCGGCCGGTACGGTGGACCTGAAAGTAGTGGCCGGCGATGTGGTGAAGAAGGGCCAGGAACTGGCGGTGATCGACAGCCCCGAGCTGCGCAGCAAGCTGGCGCAGGAAGCGGCCACCCTGGCCGGGCTGGAAGCCGAAGCCAGCCGCGCCGTGCTGGATGCCACCCTGGCCCGCGCCAAGGCCAGCAAGGAAACCGACCAGGCCAGCATCGAACGCCAGGCCGCCGAGCGCGACCTGCAGCGCTACCAGCGCGGCTATGACGGCGGCGCGGTGCCGCAGATCGACCTGGCCAAGGCCAACGACAGCCTGAAGAAGGCCGACATCTCGCTGGCCAATGCCCAGACCGACGCCCGCCTGCAGGGCCAGGGCGCGGACCTGGATGCCCGCAACAAGCGCCTGCTGGCCGACCGCCAGCGTGCGGTGCTGGATGAAGTGCAGCGCCAGGTGGATGCGCTGACCCTGCGCGCGCCGTTCGATGGCCAGGTGGGCCAGGTGCAGGCCACCCAGCACACGCAGGTGGCGGCCAACGCAGCGATCCTGGGCGTGGTCGACCTGTCGCGCTTCGAGATCGAGATCAAGGTGCCGGAGAGCTTTGCCCGTGACCTGTCAATCGGCATTCCGGCCCAGCTCACCAGCGGCAACGGCCAGCCGTTCCCGGGCGAGATCAGCGCGGTGTCGCCCGAAGTGGTGGCCGGCGAAGTCAACGCCCGCATCCGCTTCACCGACAAGCAGCCGCAGGGGCTGCGCCAGAGCCAGCGCATGCAGTCGCGCGTGGTGCTCGATACCCGCCGCAACGTGATCAAGGTCGAGCGTGGCCCGTTTGTCGAACAGGGCAACGGGCAGGCCTACGTCATGGATGGCGATACCGCGATCCGCCGTCCGGTCCAGCTGGGCGTCAGCAGCCTGGGCGAAGTGGAAGTCCTGTCCGGCCTGCGTCCCGGCGACCGCGTGGTCGTCTCCGGCGCTGAACTGTTCGGCGATGCCGAAACCGTCTCCATCAACTGATCCGCCTTACCACTCCAACCAAGGAAACAGCCATGCTCGAGATGCGCTCGGTCGCCAAAGTATTCCGCACCGAACAGGTGGAAACCCATGCCCTGCGTTCGCTGGACCTGCACGTGCGCGAGGGTGAGTTCGTTGCGGTGACCGGCCCGTCCGGTTCGGGCAAGACCACCTTCCTCAATATCGCCGGCCTGCTGGAAACCTTCACCAGCGGCAGCTACCTGCTCGACGGGCAGGACGTGAGCACGCTGGGCGATGACGCGCGCAGCCGCCTGCGCAACCAGAAGATCGGCTTCATCTTCCAGGGCTTCAACCTGATTTCCGACCTCAACCTGTTCGACAACGTCGATGTGCCGCTGCGCTATCGCGGCATGCCGGCCAGTGAGCGCAGGCAGCGCATCGAACGCGCACTGGGCCAGGTGGGACTGGGTTCGCGCATGAAACACTACCCGTCCGAACTGTCGGGCGGCCAGCAGCAGCGCGCCGCCATCGCCCGCGCCCTGGCGGGCAGCCCGCGCCTGCTGCTGGCCGACGAACCGACCGGCAACCTGGACAGCCAGATGGCCCGTGGGGTGATGGAACTGCTGGAAGAGATCAACGCGGCCGGCACCACCATCGTCATGGTGACCCATGACCCGGAACTGGCCGCGCGCGCCCAGCGCAACGTGCACATCGTCGATGGCCAGGCCACCGACCTGGTGCGCGAACCGGTGCTGGCCACCCCGCGCGTTGCCGTCGCCACGCTCAACGACTGAGGCCCGCCACCATGCTCGCCTACTATTTCCGACTGGCCCTGCGCAGCTTCCGGCGCAACAAGGTGCTGACCGCGCTGATGGTGATCGCCATCGCGCTGGGCATCGGCGCCTCGATGACCACCCTGACCGTGTTCCATGTGCTGTCGGGCGATCCGATCCCGCAGAAGAGCAACCGCCTGTTCAACGTGCAGGTCGACCCGCGCCCGATGATCGGCTACCAGCCCAGCGAAGAGCCCGAAGAGCAGGTCACCCGCTTCGACGGCGAAACCCTGCTGCGCGAGAAGAAAGCCAAGCACCAGGTACTGATGACCGGCGGCGGGGTCACGGTGGAACCGGACAGCAGCACGCTGCGGCCGTTCACCACCGATGCGCGTTATGCGTCCACCGATTTCTTCACCATGTTCGACGCGCCGTTCAAGTACGGCCAGGGCTGGAAAGCCGACCAGGACGAAGGCCGCGGCCGGGTGGCGGTGATTTCCAAGGCGCTGAACGAGAAGCTGTTCAACGGCCAGAACAGCGTGGGCAAGCCGTTGCGCATGGATGGGCACACCTTCAACATCGTGGGCGTGCTGGACGAATGGAATCCCAACCCGCATTTCTACGACCTGGAAACCGGCCGCTACGGCGACAGCGAAGACATCTTCGTGCCGGTGTTCACCGCGCTGGACCTGAACTTCGGCCGCAACGGCAACATGAACTGCTGGGACAACGCCAACGGCGAAGAAACCGCACTCAATGCACCCTGCACCTGGATGCAGTACTGGGTTGAGCTGGCTTCGCCGTCGGATGCCGGCGACTACCGCGCCTACCTGGAAAACTATTCGGCGCAGCAGAAGGCGGCCGGTCGCTTCCAGCGGCCGTCCAACGTACGCCTGCGCAACGTGATGGAGTGGCTGGACTTCAAGCAGGTGGTGCCCAGCGACGTGCGCCTGCAGCTGTGGCTGGCACTGGGCTTCCTGGTGGTGTGCCTGATCAACACCGTCGGCCTGCTGCTGGCCAAGTTCCTGCGCCGCAGTGGCGAGATCGGCGTGCGTCGCGCATTGGGTGCCAGCCGCGGGCAGATATTCCTGCAGTCGCTGGTGGAAGCCGGCACCGTCGGCCTGGCCGGCGGCGTGTTGGGTCTCGGGTTGGCTCTGCTCGGCCTGTATGCGGTGCGCCAGCAACCGGTGGACTACGCCAAGCTGGCCACGCTGGACGGCAGGATGCTGCTGCTCACCTTCGGCCTGACCCTGGCCGCCAGCCTGTTGGCCGGTTTCCTGCCGGCGCTGCGCGCCATGCAGGTCACGCCCGCCATCCAACTCAAATCGCAGTAAGGATACGGAGCACATCATGGATATCCGACCCATCCTGACCACGCTGCGCCGGCACAAGACCGCCGCCGCACTCATCGTGCTGGAGATCGCGCTCACCTGCGCGATCGTCTGCAACGCGCTGTTCCTGATCGGCCAGCGCCTGGAAAAGATCAACCAGCCCAGTGGCATCGCCGAACAGGAGCTGCTGGAAGTGCGCCTGGGCGGCATCGGCACCCAGGTCAACGCCACCGCGCGGACCCGTGAGGACCTGGCCGCGCTGCGTGCCATCCCCGGGGTGAAGAACGCGGTGCCGATCAACCAGCTGCCGTTCCGGCGCAATTCCTGGAACACCAGCCTGTCGCTGATCCCGGACCAGGAACGCCCGAACTTCAACGCCGCTCAGTTCTTCGCCAGCGAAGGCACGCTGGATACCATGGGCCTGCAACTGGTGGCCGGCCGCGACTTCGAAGGCGACGAGTTCGCCAACCTGGAAGACGTGGAAAAGGACCTCACCCTCGAGCAGCGCGGTTCGGCAGTGATCCTGAGCAGCAAGGCCGCTACCAAGCTGTTCCCCGATGGCCAGGCCGTCGGCAAGACCATCTACACCGGCCGCATGCCGCTGCGCATCGTGGGCGTGGTGAAGGAACTGGCGCGCCCGGTGCCCGTCGAGTCCGACACCGGCTATTCGATGATCCTGCCGGTGCGGGTCAACTACGATATGGGCCTGTACCTGATCCGGGTGACCGACGCGGCACGCCGCCAGGAAGTGCTCACCGCCGCCGTGGCGGCGCTGGAGAAGGTGGACACCAACCGCATGGTGCGCGGCAAGCTCACCTATGAGGAACAGCGCAACAAGTACTTCCAGAACGACCGCGCCATGGTCGGCCTGCTGATCACCGTGTGCGTGGCACTGCTGGTGGTCACCGCGCTGGGCATCGTGGGCCTGGCCAGCTTCTGGGTGCAGCAGCGTACCAAGCAGATCGGCATCCGTCGTGCGCTGGGCGCCACCCGGGGCCAGATCCTGCGTTACTTCCAGACCGAGAACTTCCTGCTCGCTACCGTGGGCATCGTGCTCGGCATGCTGCTGGCATACTCGATCAACCTATGGCTGATGGGTGCTTACGAGCTGCCGCGCATGCCGATCATCTACCTGCCCGTCGGTGCGGCGCTGCTGTGGCTGCTGGGCCAGGTGGCGGTGTTCGGCCCGGCCCATCGCGCGGCAGCGGTGCCGCCGGCCGTTGCTACCCGGAGCGCATGACATGCGCCCTTCCGCGGCCATCGGCGCCCGCCCACCAGACCGCCCGTAAGCCGCATTTCCGGGCCCACCCCGCCGGTGGGCCCGGCGCTCGGGTACTCTCTGCCTACTTCCCGGTCCTTCGTTGCCGCATGCCCTCGATCCTGATCATTGACGACAACGCCAGCGTGGCCACCGCGCTGGAGGTGCTGTTCTCGCTGCATGACATCGACGCGGTGCATGCGCTGTCGCCGGATGAGGGGCTGGCGCTGCTGGAACAGCAGCCGGTGGACCTGGTCATCCAGGACATGAACTTCACCGAGGACACCACTTCCGGCGAAGAGGGCGAGGCGCTGTTCCAGCAGATCCGCGCGCGCCATCCCGACCTGCCGGTAATCCTGCTCACCGCCTGGACCCACCTGAGCAGCGCTGTGGACCTGGTCAAGGCCGGCGCTGCCGATTACCTGGCCAAGCCGTGGGATGACCGCAAGCTGCTGACCACGGTCAACAACCTGCTGGAGCTGTCTGAAACCCGCCGCGAGCTCGACCGCCGCCGTGCGCGCGAGCAGCGCGACCGCAGCGCGCTGGAGGCGCGCTACGACCTGCGTGGCGCGGTGGTGGCCGACCCGGCCAGCGAGCGCGTGGTGAACCTGGCCTGCCAGGTCGCGCGGTCGGAACTGCCGGTGCTGATCACCGGCCCGAACGGCGCGGGCAAGGAGAAGATCGCCGAGATCATCCAGGCCAATTCACTGGTCGCCAAGGGTCCGTTCGTGGCGCTCAACTGCGGCGCGATTCCGTCCGAGCTGATCGAGGCGGAACTGTTTGGCACCGAGGCCGGCGCCTATACCGGCGCCAACAAGGCCCGCGAAGGCAAGTTCGAGGCCGCCGATGGCGGCACGCTGTTCCTGGACGAGATCGGCAACCTGTCGCTGGGCGGCCAGATGAAGCTGCTGCGCGTGCTGGAAACCGGGCGTTTCGAGCGGCTGGGCTCCAACCGCGAGCGCCAGGTGAAAGTGCGCGTGATCAGCGCGACCAACGCCGACCTGCCGGCAATGATCCGCGACGGCCAGTTCCGCGAAGACCTGTACTACCGCCTCAATACCGTTGAGCTGGCGCTGCCGCCATTGGCCGAGCGCCCGGGCGACATCCTGCCGCTGGCCGAACGTTTCATTGGCGACGGCAAGCCGCTGTCCAACGCCGCCGCCAGCGCGCTGCAGCGCCACGCGTGGCCGGGCAACGTGCGCGAGCTGCGCAACGTGATCCAACGCGCCGGCCTGCTCGCGCAGGGGCCGCGCATTGAAGTGGGCGACCTGAACCTGCCACGCGCCGCGGCGGCGCCACGTGCGGCCACGCCCACGGCCGATCCCGACCGCAGCCGCATCGAATCGGCGCTGTCGCACAGCCACGGCATCATTGCCCAGGCCGCCGCCGAACTCGGCTTGAGCCGGCAGGCGCTGTACCGCCGCATGGACCGCTACGGTATTCCGCGCGAATGAAGCGCACCTCGTTCACCTTCCGCCTGTTCCTGCGCCTGCTGCCGGTGCTGGCACTGGCTGCGGCGGGGCCGTGGCTGCTGGCCTTCTGGCTGGACCACGGCTGGGGGGTGATGCTGGTGTCGGCGGTGGCGCTGCTGGTGCTGATGTGGTGGACGTTGCGCCGCGCCACCGCGCCGGTGCGCTCACTGCTGCGGGCGTTGTCGGGCACCACCAGCAGCTACCGCGATGGCGAGTACAACTTCAGCGTGTACTGGCCTGGCAACGACGAGCTGGGCGACCTGGTCCAGGCGCACCGTGAGCTTGGCGATGTGCTGCGTGAACAACGCCAGGGACTGGTGCAGCGCGAGCTGCTGCTGGACACCATGGTGCAGAACACGCCGGTAGCGACGCTGCTGCTGGCCAACGGCGGCGACGGCGTGCAGCGGGTGATGTTCTCGAACCTGGCTGCGCGCAAGCTGCTGCACAACGGCTGGAAGCTGGAAGGCCAGGCCATGCAGAACGTGCTGGAGACCCTGCCGGTGGAACTGCGCGATGCCATCGAACGTGGCGGCGACAGCCTGTTCGCGGTGCGCGGCCCGGGCGATGTCGATGATGAAGCCGATGACGATGACGAGCAGGTCTACCACCTGTCGCGGCGCAGCTTCCATATCAACGGCCGCCCGCACGATCTGCTGCTGATCCGCCTGCTCACTGCCGAGTTGCGGCGGCAGGAAGTCCAGACCTGGAAGAAGGTGATCCGGGTGATCAGCCACGAGCTCAACAATTCGCTGGCACCCATCGCGTCGTTGGCGCACTCCGGTGGCGAGCTGGTCCGGCGCGGCAAGACCGAACGCCTGGAGGAAGTCTTCGCGACCATTGAAGACCGTTCACGGCACCTGGAAGGGTTCATCCGCGGCTACGCGCGCTTTGCCAAACTGCCACAGCCGCAGTTGCAGAACGTGCAGTGGAAGCAGTTCCTGGCCGGGTTGCAGTTGCAGATTCCGTTCCGGATGGACGAGATTGCCGACGACCTGCAGGGCCGCGTGGACATCGCCCAGCTCGGCCAGGCATTGTTGAACCTGCTCAAGAACGCGCATGAAGCGTGCAGCGAAGCCGAGCCGCCCAACGATGATGTCGAGCTGCGCCTGACCCGTCTACCGCAGTGGCTGCGGATTGAAGTCCTGGACCGGGGCAAGGGCATGAACGAAGCGGTGCTGCAGAACGCGCTGATGCCGTTCTATTCCACCAAGCGCAATGGCACCGGGTTGGGCCTGGCGCTTACCCGCGAAATCGTCGAAGCGCATGGTGGCCGTGTGTCGCTGCAGAACCGCCGTGAAGGCGGGTTGTGCGTGTCGATATTTTTGCCGGGGTGATGGTGGGGTTCAGGTCGTTTCGATCGTTGTTAAGCGTCGGGGCGATGGCCGCGACCGGGGGAAAATCGGTTTTGGACGCTTGTGCCGCGCTGCGCGCGGTGTCCGGCCAACGGCCGGGGCTACGAATCGTTACGTGCCCATTGGGATCCGGATCAACCAACCCGTGGCTCCGGCCACCCGGTAGCGCCGGCCGTTGGCCGGCCCAGGCGGTGCCGGATTACTTCTTGACGGGTCGGTGCCAACCCTCGATGACCTGCTGGCGCGCGCGCGCCACGGTCAACTCACCTTCCGGCGCATTGCGGGTGATCACCGAGCCGGCGGCGATGGTCGCGCCTTCACCGATGGTTACCGGCGCCACCAGAGAACTGTTGGAACCGATGAACGCGCTGTCGCCGATGGTGGTCTGCGACTTGTTCACGCCGTCGTAGTTGCAGGTGATGGTGCCGGCGCCGATGTTGACCTTGCTGCCAATCACCGCATCGCCCAGGTAGGTAAGGTGGTTGGCCTTGCTGCCCACGCCCAGCCGTACCTTCTTGGTTTCCACGAAGTTGCCCACGTGCGCGCCTTCGGCCAACACCGTGCCCGGGCGCAGCCGTGCGAACGGGCCGATCTCGGCGGCGCCTTCGCTGACCACGCCGTCCAGGTCGCAATGCGGCTTCACCACCGTACCCGCGGCCAGTTTCACGTCCTTGAGCCGGGTGAACGGCCCGATGCTGACCCCATCGCCCAGTTCAACGGTGCCTTCCAGGATCACGTTGACGTCGATCTGCACGTCGCGGCCCACCGTGACAGTGCCACGGATGTCCAGCCGCGCCGGATCGATCACGCGCGCGCCCTGGGTGCACAGCGCGCGCACTTCGCGCAGCTGCCAGGCCCGTTCCAGCTGCGAGAGCTGCCAGGGATCGTTGGCGCCCTCGGCCTCCTGGGCATCGGCAACGAACGCCATGTCGGCAGGGGTGTAGTCAGTCGCTGCGGAAGCGAACACATCGGTCAGGTAATACTCGCCCTGCGCGTTGCTGTTGGACAGCTGCGACAACCAGGTGCGCAGCGCCGTGGATTCGGCGGTGATGATGCCGGTATTGATGGTGCGGATCGCCAGCTGTTCCTCATTGGCGTCCTTCTGCTCGACGATCGCGCCGACCTTGCCTTCGGCGTTGCGTACGATCCGGCCGTAGCCGGTCGGGTTGGCCATGTCGGCCACCAGCACCGCCAGCCGGCCCGGCTGGGACAGCAGGTGCTGCAGGGTATCGACCCGGATCAGCGGTACGTCGCCGTACAGCACCAGCACCGTGGCGGCATCGGGCACCTGCGGCATGGCCTGCTGCACCGCGTGGCCGGTGCCCAGCTGCTGGCTCTGTTCAGCCCACTGCAGGTCCGGCTGGTCGGCAAAGGCCGCGCGCACCGCTTCACCGCCGTGGCCGTATACCACGTGGATGGCATCAGGCCGCAGCTGCCGCGCGGTATCGATGACGTGCGCCAGCATCGGGCGGCCGGCAATCGGCTGCAGCACCTTGGGCAGGTCGGACTTCATGCGCTTGCCGGCGCCGGCGGCGAGGATGATGACGTGCAGGGCTTGGGTCATGGGGGTGGACGGCGATGAAAGGTGATGACTGCGATTCTAGAACGCCTGCCGTCAACGTGCTGCCTTTCCTGCAATGTTGAAACAACAACGCCGGCAGAAGCCGGCGTTGTCGGATGCAGCGGGAAGCGCTGGACCTCAGTGCTTGAGGGTCTTGCGCAGGCGCTCCAGCGCCTGCAGCTGAACCACGGCTTCGGCCAGCTTCTGCTGGGCTTCGGCCACGTCCATCGCTTCGCCACGGTTGGCCAGCATGCGCTCGGCTTCTTCCTTGGCCTTGCGGACCGCGGATTCGTCGATGTCCTGCGCGCGGATCGCGGTGTCGGCCAGCACGGTCACGACCTGCGGCTGCACCTCGAGGATGCCGCCGGAGATGGCGAAGTCCAGCTGCTCGCCATTGGGCAGGGTGACCACCACCTTGCCCGGCTTCAGCCGGGTGATCAGCGGGGCGTGCTTGGGCGCGATGCCCAGTTCGCCGAGCTCACCCGTAGCCACGACCAGAGTCGCTTCACCACGGAAGATTTCCTGCTCGGCGCTGACGATGTCGCAACGGATGGTGCTCATGATCAGGCCTTCTCAGCCATCTTCTTGGCCTTCTCGACCGCTTCTTCGATGCTGCCGACCATGTAGAACGCCTGCTCCGGCAGGTGGTCGTACTCACCGTCGACAATGGCCTTGAAGCCACGGATGGTGTCCTTCAGCGGCACGTACTTGCCCGGCGAACCGGTGAACACTTCGGCCACGTGGAACGGCTGGCTGAAGAAGCGCTCGATCTTGCGGGCGCGGGTCACGGCCTGCTTGTCTTCTTCGGACAGTTCATCCATGCCCAGGATGGCGATGATGTCCTTCAGTTCCTTGTACTTCTGCAGGGTCTGCTGGACGCGCTGGGCGGTGTCGTAATGTTCGTGGCCGATGACCAGCGGGTCCATCTGGCGGCTGGTCGAATCCAGCGGGTCCACGGCCGGGTAGATACCCAGCGAGGCGATCGAACGCGACAGGGTCACGGTCGAATCCAGGTGGGCGAAGGTGGTCGCCGGCGACGGATCGGTCAAGTCATCGGCGGGCACGTACACGGCCTGGATCGAGGTGATCGAGCCGTTCTTGGTCGAGGTGATGCGCTCCTGCAGGACGCCCATTTCCTCGGCCAGGGTGGGCTGGTAGCCCACGGCCGACGGCATGCGGCCCAGCAGTGCCGACACTTCGGTACCGGCCAGGGTGTAGCGGTAGATGTTGTCGACGAACAGCAGCACGTCCTTGCCCTTGCCGTTTTCGTCCTTCTCGTCGCGGAAGTACTCGGCCATGGTCAGGCCGGTCAGCGCGACGCGCAGGCGGTTGCCCGGCGGCTCGTTCATCTGGCCGTACACCATCGCGACCTTGTCCAGGACGTTGGAGTCCTTCATCTCGTGGTAGAAGTCGTTGCCCTCGCGGGTACGCTCGCCCACGCCGGCGAACACGGACAGGCCGCTGTGCGCCTTGGCGATGTTGTTGATCAGTTCCATCATGTTGACGGTCTTGCCGACGCCGGCGCCGCCGAACAGGCCAACCTTGCCGCCCTTGGCGAACGGGCACATCAGGTCGATGACCTTGATGCCGGTTTCCAGCAGCTCGGTGGCCGGGGACTGGTCTTCGTACGACGGGGCTTTACGGTGGATTTCCCAGCTGTCGCTGGCGGTCACCGGACCGGCTTCGTCGATCGGACGGCCCAGCACGTCCATGATGCGCCCCAGGGTACCGGCACCGACCGGCACCGAAATGGCGCGTTCGGTGTTGGTGGCCACCAGGTTGCGCTTCAGGCCGTCGGTGGAGCCCAGCGCGATGCAGCGGACCACGCCGTCACCCAGCTGCTGCTGCACTTCCAGCGTGATTTCGGTGTTGTCCACCTTCAGCGCGTGGTACACCTTCGGCACCGACTCGCGGGGGAATTCCACGTCGACGACGGCGCCGATGATCTGAACGATCTTGCCCTGACTCATTGCTGCATCCTCTAATTTAAATGCTTTGACTGTGCGCGTCAGACTGCTGCCGCGCCGCCGACGATTTCCGAAATTTCCTGGGTGATCGCTGCCTGGCGGGCCTTGTTGTAGACCAGCTGCAGGGTTCCGATCAGCTTGTTCGCGTTGTCACTGGCCGACTTCATCGCGACCATGCGGGCTGCATGCTCGGACGCGACGTTCTCCAGCACTGCCTGGTACACCAGCGATTCGACGTAACGCGTCATCACGTGCTCGAGCACGGTCGCGGCGTCGGGTTCGTACAGGTAGTCCCAGTCGTGGTGTGCGACCTGCTTTTCAGCAGCCGGCAACGGCAGCAACTGGTCGAAGCTGGCCTTCTGCGTCATCGTGTTGATGAAGCGGTTGTAGACCAGGTAGACGCGGTCGACCTTGCCCTCGGTGAACGCATCCAGCATCACCTTGATCACGCCGATCAGCTGTTCCAGGTGCGGCACGTCGCCCATGTGGGTGACGCTGCCGACCATGTTGACCTTGATCCGGCGGAAGAAGGTCGAGGCCTTCTGGCCAACCGTGACCACATCGATCTCGGCGCCCTTGTCCTGGTACTGACGGACTTCGCCCAGCATCTTGCGGAACAGGTTGTTGTTCAGGCCGCCGGCCAGGCCGCGATCGGAGGAGATCACGATATAGCCGACCCGCTTGATCTCGTCACGCTGGACCAGGAACGGATGCTGGTAATCGGTGCTAGCCTGGGCCAGGTGACCGATCACCTGCTTCATCGCCTGCGCATACGGACGCGACGTCTTCATCCGCTCCTGCGCCTTGCGGATCTTGGAGGCCGAGACCATTTCCAGCGCGCGGGTCACCTTGCGGGTGTTCTGCACGCTCTTGATCTTGGTTTTGATTTCGCGTCCGCTTGCCATCTCTTATTCCCGTAGAGCGGGGCTCTGCCCCGCTTTGTCGTTTCGTAGCGGGGCAGAGCCCCGCTCTACGCCACCTTTATTACCAGCTGCCGGTGGTCTTGAACTCGGAGATACCCTTCTTGAAGGCCGCTTCGATGTCGTTGTCCCAGCCGCCGGTGGCGTTGATCTTGTTGATCAGCTCGCCCTGGGTGTTGGCGAAGTGGGCGTGCAGGCCCTCTTCCAGTGCCAGCAGCTTGTTGACCGGCACGTCGTCGAGGTAACCCTCGTTGACGGCGTAGATGGTCAGCGCCTGGTTGGCGATCGACATCGGCGCGTACTGCTTCTGCTTCATCAGCTCGGTGACGCGCTGACCGCGCTCGAGCTGCTTGCGGGTGGCTTCGTCCAGGTCCGAGGCGAACTGCGCGAACGCAGCCAGCTCACGGTACTGGGCCAGCGAGATGCGGATGCCGCCCGACAGCTTCTTGATGATCTTGGTCTGGGCCGCACCACCGACGCGCGACACCGAGATACCGGCGTTCACGGCCGGGCGGATGCCCGAGTTGAACAGATCGGTTTCCAGGAAGATCTGGCCGTCGGTGATCGAGATCACGTTGGTCGGCACGAACGCCGAGACGTCGCCGGCCTGGGTTTCGATGATCGGCAGCGCGGTGAGCGAGCCGGTCTTGCCCTTGACGGCACCGTTGGTGAACTTCTCCACGTACTCTTCCGACACGCGCGCTGCGCGCTCGAGCAGGCGGGAGTGCAGGTAGAACACGTCGCCCGGGTAGGCTTCACGGCCCGGCGGACGCTTCAGCAGCAGCGAGATCTGGCGGTAGGCCACGGCCTGCTTGGACAGGTCGTCGTACACGATCAGGGCATCTTCGCCGCGATCCATGAAGTACTCACCCATGGTGCAGCCCGAGTAGGCGCTGATGTACTGCATGGCAGCCGATTCGGACGCGGTGGCGGCCACGACCACGGTGTGGGCCAGGGCGCCGTTTTCTTCCAGCTTGCGCACGATGTTGGCCACGGTCGAGGCCTTCTGGCCGATCGCGACGTACACGCACTTGATGCCGGTGCTCTTCTGGTTGATCACCGCATCGATGGCCAGGGCGGTCTTGCCGGTCTGGCGGTCGCCGATGACCAGCTCGCGCTGGCCGCGGCCGATCGGGATCATGGAGTCGACCGACTTGTAACCGGTCTGCACCGGCTGGTCGACCGACTTGCGCCAGATCACGCCCGGGGCAACACGCTCCACCGACGCGGTGGTCTGCGCGGCGATCGGGCCCTTGCCATCGATCGGCTCGCCGAGCGCGTTGACCACGCGGCCGAGCATTTCCGGACCGACCGGCACTTCCAGGATGCGGCCGGTGGTCTTGGCCACGTCGCCTTCGCGCAGGTGCTCATAGCCACCCAGGACCACGGCGCCGACCGAGTCGCGCTCCAGGTTCAGGGCCAGGGCGAACGTATTGTTCGGCAGTTCGATCATTTCGCCCTGCATCACGTCGGCCAGGCCGAAGATGCGCACGATGCCGTCGGACACGCTGGTCACGGTGCCTTCGTTGCGCGATTCCGCGGCCAGCTTGACCTTCTCGATGCGGTTCTTGATCAGTTCGCTGATTTCGGAGGGGTTGAGCGTGGTTGCCATCGTCAAGTCCTAGTGCCGGCGATGTCGCCGGACGTTAAATGAATTCAGTTAGCGAGCGCGGTCTGCAGGCGCGACAGCTTGCCCTTGAGCGAGCCATCGATCACCACGTCGCCAGCGTCGATCACCGCACCACCGATCAGCGAAGCATCGATGGCGGTAGTGACGTCGACGTCCTGGCCGAAGCGCTTGCGCAGCGCGGCCTTGATGGCGTCCAGCTCAGCGGTGGACAGCTCGGCGGCCGAGGTCACCGTGGCTTTCACCACGTGTTCGGCTTCAGCGCGGAGCTGGTCGTACATGCCTGCGATTTCCGGCAGCAGCGGCAGACGGTGCGCTTCGGCCAGGATGGCCAGGAAACGACCGAACGACTCGCCTGCCTTTTCCGGCGCCAGCAGCGCGACGGCATCGCCGCGGTCCAGCTCCGGGTTCGACAGCAGGGCCGACACGCGCGGATCGGCGGCTACGTGGGCGGAGAACGCAAGCGCGTCCGACCACGGCGCGAACGTGCCTTCGTCGCGCGCGGTCGCGAACGCGGCGCGGGCATACGGGCGTGCAAGCGTGAGGGCCTGGCTCATCGATCAGATCTCCGAGGCCAGCTCGTCGAGCAGCGCCTTGTGGGCGTTGGCGTCGATTTCGCGCTTGAGCAGCTTTTCGGCACCGCTCACGGCCAGCACCGAGACCTGCTTGCGCAGCTCTTCGCGGGCACGGTTGGCGGCCAGTTCGATCTCGGCGTGGGCCAGTTCTTTCTGGCGGTTCGCTTCGACGATGGCTTCATTCTTGGCAGCATCAACGATCTGGTTGGCGCGGGCATGGGCCTGGTCGATGATCTCGTTGGCCTTGGTGCGCGCATCCTTCAGTGCTTCGTTGACCTTTTCCTGCGCCTGGGCCAGATCCTTCTGGCTGCGGTCGGCAGCAGCGAGCCCTTCAGCGATCTTCTGCTGGCGCTCTTCGATGGCGTTCATCAGCGGCGGCCAGATCTTGGTCGCGATGATCCAGATCAGACCGGCGAACGCCAGTGCCTGGGCAACGAGGGTAAAACCGATTTCCATGGGGTTCGCTCAATCTGGGGTGATGGGGTGGAGGCGCCGCAGGAGCGGCGCGTCCGTTCCTTCATCCGCGATCAGGCGCTCAAGGCGCCTGATCGTTTCGCTTTCGCTGGATCAGCCCGCAACAGCCGGCAGACGCGCAACGAATTCAGCGATGGTCGGGTTGGCGAAGGCCAGCAGCAGGCCGACGGCGACCGAGATGATGAACGCGGCGTCGATCAGGCCGGCGGTGATGAACATGCGAACCTGCAGCACCGGGATCAGTTCCGGCTGGCGGGCAGCCGATTCCAGGAACTTACCGGCCATGATGGCCAGACCGAGACCGGCACCCAGCGCGGCCAGGCCGATCATGATGCCGACGGCGAGGACGGTGGAGCTCTGGACTTGGGCGAGGTTGGTCAGGACGGCAAAGTACATGGGTTATCTCCGGAAACTTAAGTAGCTAAGGGTAATGAAACGGATGAAAGGTGAAGCGAAAACTCAGTGAGCGTCTTCCGACAGGCTCAGGTACACGATGGACAGCATCATGAAAATGAAGGCCTGCAGCGGAATCACCAGCAGGTGGAACAGCATCCAGCCGAAGCCGAAGGCACCGCCTGCGATGGCGCCCATGATGCCGGCACTGCCCAGCACCCAGATCAGCAGGAACACGATTTCGCCGCCGAACATGTTGCCGAACAGTCGCATCGCCAGCGAGATCGGCTTGCTCAGCCACTCGACGATGTTGAGGATCAGGTTGAACGGCATCATCCACTTGCCGAACGGTGCGGTCAGGAATTCCTTGGTGAAACCACCAATGCCCTTGGCGCGCAGCGCGAAGAACAGCATCAGGAAGAACACGCTGATCGACATGCCCAGGGTGGCATTGACGTCGGCGGTGGGAACCGGCTTCCAGTACGGCACGCCAAGTGCTTCCAGCGGCAGGGCGATGAAGTCGGCCGGGATCATCTTGATGAGGTTCATCAGGAGGATCCAGAAGAAGATCGTGATCGCGATCGGGGTCACCAGCTTGCTGGTGCCGTGGTAGGTGTCCTTGGCCTGGCGGTCAACGAACTCCAGGCAGATTTCCACGAACGCCTGCCACTTGCCCGGCACGCCGGCGGTGGCCTTGCGGGTGGCCATCCAGAAGCCAAACACCATCAACAAACCCAGCAGGACCGAAGTCACAATGGTGTCGACGTGAATTGCCCAGAAACCACCTTCCTGCATGTGGAACGTCAGGTTGTGCAGGTGATGTTGGATGTAGGAGGTGGGTGTAAGCGCCTCGCCTGCCATGTGTCCGGAACCTTGAGTTAAATAAATTGGATCAGCGCCTGGCCAGAGCCAGGACCTGGAACATCAGTCCGACGGCGATTCCGGCCAGCAGCGCCAGTGCAGGCAGCTTGAAGACCACGAAACCCACCGCCAGGACACCGAATACGAGCGCCCACTTTGCCACTACCGCCAGGATCAGCCGCGACATCGCCGACCCTGCCGCCTGTACCCCGCCCCCCAACGCCATCCGCGCCGCGACCCAGCCACCGGCCGATACCGCCACGCCCGATGCCAGCGCCCCAAGGGCGTACTTCGGACCTGCCAGCAGCAGGAAGGCCAGGGCCAGGACAGCCACTGCGGCCAACGGGTAGACCGCTGCGCGCAGCATCAGTCGCCGACCCGCGTCAACGGAGTTCAGCACACGTATGTCCTGCATGGTTGTGGGAAGAGTGACCGGGGCTGCAACTGCCTATGCCCCGTCGAGCCGCCAAATTATAGCAACGGGACAATTTGCGAGACAACCTGCGCCTGTTCATCCCGGATGCCGCAAGTTGCTGCATCGCCACAGATTTTGGCCCGGGAGTGGGGCCAATGCCGCCAATGACGGCCCCAATTCATGTCGCGTCGCACCATATTGAACTTTGGTCGTGGTGCCCGGTCAGAGCATTGGGCCTGCCAATTCGATCCTCGTCGACGCCCCTGAAGCAGGCCGGTACCGGGCGGCCCCGAGCTCTCTCCGGGGCCGCCCTTCTTCCGGGCGTGCCGGGAGGACGGGGTCCACGTGATCCAGCGCGCAGAGCGGCCACGCAATGGGCCGGACGGCAGCAGGTGGCGCATGAACGGTACACGCTCTATGCACCATACGTTCACGAATGTTGGACGCAACGCTGCGGCACAGTGATTCCACTTCATCGAATCACTGCAAGGACACACACGATGCGCCTGCTTCCCCTGCTCGCCCTGCCGCTGGCCATGGCCGCCCTCACCCACGCCACGTCCGCAAGCGCCGCCGAGGGCGATGACCGCTTCGCGCTGCGCCTGGGCGCGATGAACATCGACTCGGACAACACCCTGCGCGGCAGCACCAACGTCGCCGGCCAGGACCTGTCGTTCTCCGAGGATTTCGGCCTGGGTGGCAAGGAATGGGAACCGCGCATCGACGGCCTGTTCCGCATCAGCGACCGCCAGCGCCTGCTGTTCAACTACTTCAAGTACGACAAGGACCGCCGCGAGACGCTCAACGAAGGCGTCAGCTTCGGTGGCGAAACAGTGCCGGCCGGCAGCTTCGTCAAGGGCGAGTTGAAGTACCAGGTGGCCAGCCTGGTGTACGACTACTCGGTGGTGGACACCGAGAAGTTCGACCTCGGCCTGCAGCTGGGTGCGGAGTACGCCAAGGTGAGCACCAAGGCCTACGCCGACCTGGGCACCGTGTATGAAGGCCAGTTCCTGGACGAGAAGGCCGACGGCGTGGCGCCGGTGGTGGGGGCACGCTTCACCGTGACCCCGTCCGAGAAGTGGATGATCACCGCGCAGGGCCAGTACCTCAACACCAACTGGGGCAACTTCGATGACTACGACGGCGATCTGACCCGCGCCAATGTGATCGTCGATTACCGCTTCACCGACAACTTCGGCATCTTCGCCGGCTACGACTGGTTCAAGCTGGACGTGGACCAGACCGGCAGCGATGGCACCATTGGCCTGAAGCAGGAGTTCAAAGGGCCGGTGGCGGGCATCAGCGTTTCGTTCTGATCCCGGGGACACGTAGTTGTTCTACCGCACGAAAAACCCGGCGAAAGCCGGGTTTTTTTGTGGAAACGTTCGGCAGTGCACCATCGGTAGCGCCGGCCGTTGGCCGGCCTCGATACCGCCTGGGCCGGCCAACGGCCGGCGCTACCGACGTAAAAAGAACCCGGCGTTCGCCGGGTTCTTTTTTACTTCTTCTTCGGGATATACAGATCGGTGATGGTGCCGTCGTAGATTTCCGCGGCCATCGCCACCGATTCGCTCAGCGTCGGGTGCGCGTGGATGGTGTGGCCGATGTCTTCGGCTTCCGCGCCCATCTCGATCGCCAGGCCGATCTCGGCCAGCAGGTCACCGGCGTGCACGCCGACGATGGCACCGCCGATGATGCGGTGGGTTTCTTCGTCGAAGATCAGCTTGGTGAAGCCTTCGGTGCGGCCGATGCCGATCGCGCGGCCACTGGCGGCCCACGGGAACTTGGCCACGCCGACTTTCAGGCCCTGCGCCTTGGCTTCGGTTTCGGTCACGCCGACCCAGGCGATTTCCGGGTTGGTGTAGGCCACCGACGGAATCACCCGCGCCACCCACTCCTTCTTCTCGCCCGAGGCCACTTCGGCGGCCAGCTTGCCCTCGTGCGTGGCCTTGTGGGCCAGCATCGGGTTGCCGACGATATCGCCGATGGCGAAGATGTGCGGCACGTTGGTGCGCATCTGGCGGTCCACCGGAATGAAGCCACGCTCGGTGACGCCCACGCCCGCCTTGTCGGCACCGATCTTCTTTCCGTTCGGAGAGCGGCCCACGGCCACCAGCACGCGGTCGAAGGTGCCCTGCTCCAGGCCCGGCTTCTCGCCTTCGGCAGCGGCTTCGAAGGTCACGGTGATGCCCTTCTTGTCCGCGCTCACGCCAGACGCCTTGGTCTTCAGGTGGACCTCGACGCCCTGCTTCTTCAGGCGGTCGGCCAGCGGCTTGACCAGGTCCTTGTCGGCACCGGGCATCAGCTGGTCCATGAACTCCACCACGGTCACCTTGCTGCCCAGCGCCGCGTACACGGTCGCCATTTCCAGGCCGATGATGCCGCCACCGACCACCAGCAGCGAGCCGGGGATGTCGGCCAGTTCCAGCGCGTCGGTCGAATCCATCACGCGCGGGTCGTCCCACGGGAAGTTCGGCAGCTTCACCGCCTGCGAACCGGCAGCGATGATGCACTGCTGGAAGCGCAGCAGCTGGGTCCTGCCGTCGTCGCCGACGATTTCCAGCTCATTGGCCGAGACGAACGTGGCCACGCCCTGCACCGTACGCACCTTGCGCTGCTTGGCCATGCCGGCCAGGCCCTTGGTCAGCTGGGTAACCACCTTTTCCTTGTAACCGCGCAGCTTGTCCAGGGTGATCTTCGGCGCGCTGAATTCCACGCCGAAATCGCCGGCGTGGGCCACCTCATCGATCACCGCGGCGGCATGCAGCAACGCCTTGGACGGAATGCAGCCCACGTTGAGGCACACGCCGCCCAGGCTGGCGTAACGTTCGATCAGCACGGTGTCCACGCCCAGGTCGGCCGAACGGAACGCGGCGGTGTAACCGCCCGGGCCCGCGCCCAGCACCACCATCTGGCATTCGATATCGGCCGGCTTGCCCGACGCCAGCGCCGGCTGCGGCGCGGCCGGTTCGGCCGGTGCGCGGTGCGAGGGGGTCACCGGCGGCTTGCTGGCCGGAGCGGCGGCCTTGGGCGCTTCGGCCGCAGGCGCGGCCGGTGCGGCGGCGGCGCCTGCGGCGTCCAGCACCACCACCACGTCGCCTTCGGACAGCGTATCGCCCAGCTTGACCTTGATTTCCTTGACCACGCCAGCAGCCGACGACGGCACTTCCAGGGTGGCCTTGTCCGATTCCAGCGTGACCAGGCCCTGGTCCTTCTTCACCGTGTCGCCCACGGCGACCAGCAGTTCGATCACCGGCACCGCGCTGTAATCGCCGATGTCGGGAACCTTGATTTCAATAGCGGCCATTCGTCTTCTCCTGGGTCTCAGCCGGCGTTGCCGGCGAGCAGTTGCTGCAGTTCGTCGAGCGACTCGTCCAGATCCTGCCAGCGACGGTCGAGCTTCTTTTCCTTGGTGTCGCTGGCTTCGATCAGCAGCGCCACCTGTTTCATCATCAGCTTGCCGGCGCCGCACTCCCAGCGCGGGCCGCTGTAGCGTTCGCCAGCGACCTGGAAGGACAGCACCTCACCCTCGGTCACCGGCGCCTTGCGCCCGGCCGGCACGCCCGAATCGAGCGCGGCCTGCCAGCTGCGCACCAGGCGCTGGGCCAGCGCGGCGGGGATGGCGACCTGGTACTGGTCCGGTTCCTGGTCCACGCGCAGCTCCAGGCCACCGCCGCGCACACTGTTGTTCCAGTTGTACACGCGCTTGTCGGCCTTGCTGTAACGCAGGGTCCATTGCTGGTCCTGGGTGCCGGGCAGCAGCGCCACGCCGGTTTCCACCCCACCCTTGGGCAGGATGGTCAGCGCCAGCGTCGGCTGCGCCGTGCCGTCGAACAGGGTTTCCACGGCCTGGCCGTAGTTGCCCACTGCCGGCGGCCAGCCCCGGCCAAGTTCGGTCGTGCACGCGGCGTTGGCCGCCGGCACGATGGCAGCCAACAACAACGCGGCCCATACCCGGCGCTGCCTCACAGCAGCACGCGCCGCATGTCGGCCAGCACCTGCGACAGGTACGTGGTGAAGCGCGCAGCCAGCGCACCGTCGATGACGCGGTGGTCGTAGCTCAGCGACAGCGGCAGCATCAGCTTCGGGGCGAATTCCTTGCCGTTCCAGACCGGCTGGATCGAGGATTTGGACACGCCCAGGATGGCCACTTCCGGCGCATTGACGATCGGGGTGAACGCGGTGCCGCCAATGCCGCCCAGCGAGCTGATCGAGAAGCAGCCGCCGCTCATGTCGGCCGGACCCAGCTTGCCGTCGCGCGCCTTCTTTGCCAGCTCGCCGGTTTCCTGGGCGATCTGCACCACGCCCTTCTTGTCGACGTCGCGGACCACCGGAACGACCAGGCCGTTCGGGGTGTCGGCGGCGAAGCCGATGTTGAAGTACTTCTTGAGCGTCAGGTTTTCACCGGCCGCATCCAGCGATGCGTTGAATTCCGGGAACTGCTTGAGCGCCGCGGCGCTGGCCTTGATCAGGAAGGCGAGCATGGTCAGCTTGATGCCGGCCTTCTCGTTTTCCTTGTTCAGCGCCACGCGCAGGCCTTCCAGGTCGGTGATGTCGGCCTGCTCGAACTGGGTGACGTGCGGGATCATGGCCCAGTTGCGCGCCAGGTTGGCACCGGAAATCTTCTTGATGCGCGACAGCGGCTGGGTTTCCACCTCGCCGAACTTGCTGAAATCGACCTTCGGCCACGGCAGCAGGTTGAGCCCGCCACCGGCAGCGGCCGGGCCGCCGGCAACAGCGGCGGCACCACCGGTCAGCGCCGATTTGACGAACTTCTGCACGTCGCCCTTGGTGATGCGGCCACCCTTCTCGGTGCCGGTCAGCTGGTTGAGGTCCACGCCCAGGTCGCGGGCAAACACGCGCACCGCCGGGGTGGCGTACGGCACCTTGGACGGCAGCACGCTGTCGGCATTGAACTGTACCGGCGGGCTGCTCGGGGCACCCGCCGAGGGGGCGCTGGCGATTTCGCGCGCCGCCAGCTTGTCCGGCTGGGCCGGCACGGCGACCGGCTCAACCTTGGTGCCGGTTTCGGCAGCGGCCGGGGCAGCAGCAGCGGCGGCCCGGGTCGGGGCCGGTGCGGCAGCGCCGTCGGCTTCGATGATGGCCACCACCTTGCCCTGCGACAGGGTGTCGCCGACCTTGACCTTGATTTCCTTGATCACGCCGGCGACCGACGAGGGCACTTCCATCGTGGCCTTGTCCGACTCCAGGGTGACCAGGCCCTGGTCCTTCTTGACCGTGTCGCCCACCGCAACCAGCACTTCGATCACCGGAATGTCGTTGTAATCGCCGATGTCGGGGACGGTCGCTTCAACCGTGCCACCGGCGGCGGCCGGCGCAGCGGCCGGGGCACTCTGGGTGGCCGGGGCCGGGGCGGCGGCCGCAGCGGTCTTGGCCGGTGCCGGTGCCGGGGCAGCGGCCGGTGCCGGCGGTGCTGCGGCGGCGGCCACTTCGATCAGCGCCACGACCTTGCCCTCGGACAGGTTGTCGCCGACCTTGACCTTGATTTCCTTGACCACGCCGGCGACCGAGGACGGCACTTCCATCGTGGCCTTGTCCGACTCGAGCGTGACCAGGCCCTGGTCCTTCTTGACGGTGTCACCAACGGCGACCAGCACCTCGATTACCGGGATATCGCTGTAGTCACCGATATCGGGGACAAGTGCTTCCTTGATTTCGGCCATGGGGATAACTCCGGCAATCTGGTGTAGGGAATCGCCTATTGTGGGGGCAGGAGGCGTCAGCGCCAACCAGCTTGGGCAATTTTCAATGCCTCTGTCCCGGGACAGGCTGTTGCAGCAGGCGCTGCCACTGCCGAACCGGCACCGGCAGGCGCCGCATCGTGCGTTCCAGTCGGTACCGTATTGTCCTGCGCGGTCCCGGCTCAGCCAGCCAGGACATCCGCCAGCGGCTGCCACGCCGCCTGCAGCCGCGGCAGCGGCCAGGCAGCATTGGCCGGGCTGGTGGAGGGTAGCGGCCACACGGCCAGCGATGTCGCACGTGCGCCCAGCAGCGGCTGGACGTAGCGCGCGAATGCAGCGTGCGCGGTTGCGCCGTTGCAGGCCACGGCGGCCAGCTGCGGTAATCGCGCCATCAGTTCCGGCAGCGCATTGGGTACCTCACTGCCGCGCACGATCGCCGTGTCCAGGCTGCCGCGCCGCTCACAGGTGCCAATCACATCCCAGAGACCCACGCCCGCCGCCTGCAAGGCCTGCATGCGTTCGGCGTAAGGGAGGTCCGCATCGATTCCGGTGAGCGCGCCCATCAGTGGCCAGAAACGATTGCGCGGATGCGCGTAGTACTGCGCGGCGTGCAGCGATGCGACGCCCGGCATCGAACCGAGCACCAGCACGCGGCAGTTCGCCGATGCCTGCGCAGGCAGGCCGATGCAATGCGTTGCGTTCGTCACGTCGTCTCCAGATGCATGAATGTCGCGCACTGCATGATCGCGCGCCAGCACAACGCTTCCGCGCTGCAGGCTGAACGGAACAAACTAAATTTTAACGCGCGTCGGATTCGATTCATGTTGCGGGGACTACGTTTGCCTCGCCCCGATGCAACGGGCCCAGAACAAAAAAACCCTGAGGAGATTCCCCCATGCGCTCCATCCGCACCCTGACCCTGGCTACCCTGACTGCCCTTGCCTTCGCACCTGCCGCCTTCGCGCAGGACAGCACCACCGACACCGCGTCGGGCAAGCATTTCGCCGTTGTCGGCGGCGTTGCGCTGCTGCAGCCGAAGAATGATCCGCTGGAAGGCATCGACAAGGTCGACGGCGGCCCGGCACCGACGCTGAGCTTCAGCTACTACATCAACGACAACTGGGCCGTGGAACTGTGGGGCGCAGCCGACAAGTTCGACCACCGCGTGCGCGGCGCCAACGGTGCGCGCTTGGGTACCGTCGAGCAGCAGCCGATCGCGCTGAGCGGCCAGTACCACTTCGGCCAGGCTGACAACGTGTTCCGTCCGTTCGTCGGCGTGGGTTACTACGAGTCGAACTTCAGCAACGAGAACCTGGCCAGCGACACCGGCCATATCGGGCTGGAAACCGCCAAGGGTGCCATCGGCACCGTCGGCGTGGACATGAACATCAACAGCACCTGGTTCGCCCGCGCCGACGCCCGCTACATGCATTCGCGTCCGGACCTGACCGTCAACGGCCGCAGCACCGGCGAAGAAGCCAAGCTGGATCCGTGGACCGTGGGCTTTGGTATCGGCGCGCGCTTCTAAGCGCTGCTGCCACGGGTAACGCAACGGGCCCCTTGTGGGCCCGTTGTCGTTCACCCCAGGCGGCGATGGCGTAGGCTGGCGGCCATGGACAAACGCTACGTACTGGCCATCGACCAAGGCACTACCAGCTCCCGCGCGATTCTGTTCGACCGCGCCGGACGCATCGCCGGGACTGCCCAGCGCGAGTTCGCGCAGGTGTTTCCGCAGCCCGGCTGGGTCGAACACGATCCGCGCGAGATCCTGACCAGCGTCTACACCACGGTCACCGAGCTGCTCAACAGGCAGCAGGTGGACCCGCGCGAGATCGCGGCGATCGGCATCACCAACCAGCGCGAAACAACCGTGGTGTGGGACAAGGCCAGCGGCCAGCCCATCCACAATGCCGTGGTCTGGCAGTCGCGGCAGAGCAACGACATCTGCGAACGGCTCAAGGCCGGGGGCCACGAGCCGCTGATCCGCGCGCGCACCGGGCTGCTGGTGGATGCCTACTTTTCGGCGACCAAGATCCGCTGGATCCTCGACCACGTCGACGGCGCGCAGGCCCGCGCCGAACGCGGCGAGCTGCTGTTCGGCACCATCGACAGCTGGCTGGTCTGGAACCTTACCGGCGGTGCGGTGCACGTCACCGACTACAGCAACGCGGCACGGACGCTGCTGTTCAACATCCACACCCTGGCCTGGGATGACGAGCTGCTTGCGCTGCTGGATATCCCGCGCGCGATGCTGCCGCAGGTACGCAGCTCCAGCGAGGTTTATGGGACCACCCGCTCGCAGTTCTTCTTCGACCAGCACATTCCGATCGCCGGCATCGCCGGCGACCAGCAGGCCGCACTGTTCGGCCAGGCCTGCTTCGAACCGGGCATGGTCAAGAACACCTATGGCACCGGCTGCTTCATGCTGATGCATACCGGCACCCGTGCGGTGGCCTCCGAAAACGGCCTGCTCACCACCCTTGCGTGGGGTATCGATGGACAGGTGGAGTACGCGCTGGAAGGATCGATCTTCGTGGCCGGATCGGTGGTGCAGTGGCTGCGCGACGGGCTGCGCATGTTCGGCAAGTCCAGCGACTGCCAGGCCTATGCCGAGCGCGCGGCCGACAACGGCGGGGTGTACATGGTGCCGGCCTTCGTGGGCCTGGGCGCACCGTACTGGCGCAGTGATGTGCGCGGGGCGGTGTTCGGGCTCAGCCGCGGCACCACCAAGGAGCATTTCATCCGCGCGGCGGTGGAATCGATGGCCTACCAGACCCGCGACGTGCTGGCGGCGATGCAGGCCGATGCGGGAATCGAACTGAAGGAACTGCGCGCCGATGGTGGCGCGATCGCCAATGACTTCATGGCGCAGTTCCAGAGCGACCTGCTGGGCGTACCGGTGCTGCGCCCGCAGGTGGCCGAGACCACCGCGCTGGGCGCGGCCTACCTGGCCGGGCTGGCCACCGGGTTCTGGAGCAGCCGGGCGGAGATCGCCGAGCAGTGGGCGGTGGATCGTCGGTTCGTGCCGCAGATGGCCGCCGGGCAGCGGGAGGTGCTGTACGCCGGGTGGGTGCAGGCGGTGCAGGCGACGATGGGGTTCCGGGTGGGGTAACCCCTGCTTCGATCATTGCCGCGCGTTGCGCCGTTACGTGTTCCGGTCGGATTGCCGTAGCCCTATCAGAAGGCTGGCAACACCGCGCCTTTGTATTTCTCGGCGATGAAGGCTTTTACTTCCGGGCTGGTGAGCGCCTTGGCCAACTGCTGCACGCGGGGGTCGTCCTTGTTGTCCTGGCGGGCCACCAGGAAGTTCACGTACGGCGAATCCTTGCTTTCAATCGCCAGTGCATCCTGGGTCGGGTTGAGGCCGGCATCCAGCGCGTAGTTGGTGTTGATCAGGGCCAGGTCCACCTGGTCGAGCACGCGCGGCAGCATCGCCGAATCCAGTTCGCGGAACGTGAGCTGCTTCGGGTTGGCAATGATGTCGCGCTGGGTGGCCAGTGCGTTGGTCGGGTCCTTCAGCGTGATCACGCCGGCCTTGTGCAGCAGGATCAGCGCGCGGCTGTTGTTGCTCGGGTCGTTGGGAATCACCACGTCGGCACCGACCGGCAGCTCGGCCAGCGACTTGAAGCGGCGCGAGTAGGCGCCAAACGGCTCGATGTGCACGCCGATGACCTTGGTCAGGTGGGTCTTGCGGTCGCGATTGTAGGCATCCAGGTAGGGCTCGGTCTGGAAGTAGTTCACATCCACCTGCTTCTGTACCAGCTGGTCGTTGGGCTGCACGTAGTCGTTGAAGACCTTCACGTCCAGCTCCAGGCCTTCCTTCTGCAGGATCGGTTTGACCACGGCCAGGATCTCGGCGTGCGGCACTGCGGTGGCCGCCACCACCAGCGTGCTGGAATCCGCGGCAGGCTTGCCGCAGGCGGCCAGGGCGAGCGTGGCGGCCAGCAGCGGGAGCAACAGGGTCTTCTTCATGGGAGCGGAATCCGGGGGGCTGCGATAGCAGCCAACCATACCGCAAGCCCTGGGCTGGCGGGTATCCCAGCGACATTACCCGTCGGCATGACCGTTGCGGCGCCGGCAGTCACGCAGGGCGTGGCTGCGCGGGCCCCGGTTATTCGTAATTGCTCAGCGCCATCATCAACAACGCCTTGGCCTGCTCGCGCAGCATGGTGGGCTCGATGATTTCCGCATCCGAACCATAATGCAGCACGTCCATCAGCAGCTCGCGCGAGACGCTGTAAGGCACCTTGAGCTCATAGCGGCCGTCAGCCAGGAACCGGCCCTGCTGCCTGGAATGCCAATGCTCATCGGCCACCCAGCGCGCGGCCTTGGCGCTGAACACGATGGTGGCCCAACCCTTGGGCGGGCCGGAGAAGATGCCGTAGCTGGCGCCCAGCTGCTCGTCCAGTTCGGCATCGTCCACATCACGCGCGACGGTGTCGACCACGCGGGCCTTGTAGATGCGATCCACGGCGAAGCTGCGCAGGCCCTCGCGGCCGTGGTCCCAGGCATCCAGGTACCAGTTGTCGCGGTAGTGGGTCATGCGCTGCGGCGACACGGTGCGCTTGGTCGCCTCATCGGTGGAACGGGCCCGGTATTCGAAGGCCAGTTGTTTGCGCTCCAGCACGGCCGAGGCCACGGCGCGGAAGCTGGCTTCGTCGAACTTGCGGCCCCGGTGCGGGATGACCCGTACCCGGTCCACGGGCCAGGTCGACACGCCGGCCTGCGCGGCCAGCAGCCCTTCGATGCGCTGCTGCAGCGGCGCCAGCACCGAGGACAGTACGCCGCCCCCGGTGCGCGCCAGCAGATGCTGGGAGGCCAGCAGGGCATGCAGCTCTTCCGAGCTGAGCCACAGCCCGGGCAGCTCGAAACGCTCGCTCTCGTCATCCTGGTAGCGGAAACCGGCCTCGCCATCGCCCTCGACCGGTGCCATCAGCGCGTCGCGCAGGAAGGCCAGGTCGCGATAGACGGTGGCGCGCGAACACGCCAGTTTTTCCTGCAGGGTCGCCACCGTGACCGGATAGCGGGCGGACTTCAGCAGACGATGCAGGGCGTTGATGCGTTCATATCGGTCCATGACCCGATTATGTCCGAGTCGCCGTCGTTGTGGCGGCCCGGAACCGAACTTCGGCTATCGTGATGGCCCCTGCCCGCTCGATCCCCGCCATGCGCCTGCTGCCCGCCGTTGCCGTGCTGTCCCTGCTGCTGTCTGCCTGCGGGCAGGCACCGGCGCCCGCCGCCCCCGCAGCGACCGCGCCGCCACCGGCACCGGTGGCCAACGATCCGGCGAAGGCCGTGCTGGACGCCAGCCAGCGCTTCGGCCAGCTGCGCAGCTTCCACGCCACCCTGCACATGCAGGGCCCGCGCACGCTGCAGGCGACCATGGAATTCGTGGCACCGGACCGCTACCGGCTGCAGACCGATGACGGGGTGCAGACCATCATCGGCGACACGTTCTTCCTGCAGCGCGCCGGCGAAGTCCGCCAGGTACCGGTGCCGCCGGGCCTGCTGGCGCAATGGCGCAGCCCATTGCCGGCCGATGCCACCGCCGCCGACCTGCAGGTGGAGGCACTGGGCGAAGAACGCGTGGATGGGCAGCTCGCCCGCCGCTACCGCGTACGCCACGCCAGCGCCGCACCGGACGGGATGCTGTACTGGATCAACGCGGCAGGGCTTCCGGTGCGGATCGAACGCCAGGGCCAGACCCAGGGCAATGCCTTCACGGCCACGGTGGATTACACCCGTTTCGACGACCCGGCACTGCACATCGAGGTGCCCTGAACAGGCGACAAGTCCAAACCTCTCCTAAAGCACGGGCGGGAAAAGGAAAAATGGCGTGAAGGCATCAAGTATCATCACGCGTTGCTCCTCCCCCAGTCTGATCCGGAGAACCGTTGATGTCCCTGCGCGTGACGTTGCTTGCTTCCCTGCTGCTCAGTGCCCCGGCGGCCTTTGCACAGGACACTGCCGACCTGGCCGCGATGACCTCGCCGTGGAGCGGCAGCGGCGGCGAACTGGGCTTTGCCTCCGCGCGGGGCAACAGCAACACTGAAAGCGCCAACGGCCGCCTGCGCCTGCGCTATACCGATGATGACTGGGTGCACAGCCTGGACCTGTTCGGCCTGCGGTCGCGCTCGGAATACACCGAAACCGCCGACGACGGCACCGTGACCAAGCGCAGCAACACCACCGCCAACCGCTATACCGGCAGCGCCGGCAGCGCGCTGCAGCTGGGCGAACACCGCCAGCTCACCGCCACGCTGCGTTACGAGCGTGACGATTTCACCACCTACGACCGCCAGAGTTCGTTCGGCCTGGGTTACGGCACCCGGCTGGTGGAAGGCGACCGCTTCTACATGGATGCGCAGCTCGGCCCCGGTGTGCGCCGCACCCACAACACCGAAGACGACGAAACCCGTACCGGCCTGATCGGCCGCGGGCTGTTCGACGTGAAGTACTCGCTGACCCCCAACACCGACCTGATCAACACGCTGCTGGTGGAATCGGGCTCGTACAACACCTTCGGCCAGAACGATTTCGGCGTGTCGGTGAGCATGAACGAGCACCTGGCGCTGAAGGCGGCCTGGCAGGCGCGTTACAACAGCGACGTGGCCGACGACAAGCGCAAGACAGACACCCTGACCACGATGAACGTCGTCTACAAGTTCAGGTAGCGCCGGCCGTTGGCCGGCATTCCATCAGACGGCGAGCAGTTCGCCGGCGCCGCCGTCCAGCAGGCCTTGGGCCACCGCTTTCCCGAGGGCATCCGGATTGTTGCCCGGGCCGCGCGCTTCGGCGCGGATCAGGCGGCCATCGGCCACGCCGCCGACCAGCCCCTGCAGGAACAGGGTGTCGCCTTCCCACTGTGCATAGCCGCCCACCGGAACATGGCAGCTGCCGTGCAGCGCGCGGTTCATGGCGCGCTCGGCTTCCACGCAGGCGCGGGTGCGTGCATCGTCGAGCGGCGCGAACAGGGCCATCACCCGGGCATCGTCGCCGTTGCATTCCACGGTCACCGCGCCTTGGGCCGGGGCCGGCAGCCACTCCGGCGCAGCCAGCCGGGCCACGATGCGATTGCCAAGCCCCAACCGTTCCAGGCCGGCCACGGCCAGCACGATGGCGTCATAGCCGCCATTGTCGAGCTTGGCCAGGCGTGTATTGACGTTGCCGCGCAGGTCCAGCAGTTCCAGGTCCGGGCGCAGGGCGCGCAGCTGGGCCTGGCGGCGCAGCGAGGAAGTGCCCACGCGCGCGCCGATCGGCAATGCGTCCACGGAGGCATACAGGTTGGAGATGAACCCATCGGCCGGGTCGTGCCGGGCCAGCATGGCCGGCAGCGCGAACGGCGCATCCAGTTCCATCGGCACGTCCTTGAGCGAGTGCACCGCGCAGTCGGCGTCACCGCGCAGCATCGCCAGCTCCAGTTCCTTCAGGAACAGGCCCTTGCCACCGATGGCGGCCAACGAACGGTCCAGCACTTCGTCGCCACGGGTGCTCATCGGCACCAGCACCACCTCCAGCCCGGGGTGGGCCTGGCGCAGGCGGTCGGCAACGTGTTCGCTCTGCCACAGGGCAAGCGGGCTCTTTCGGGTGGCGATGCGCAGGCTGGTCATGCGCCCATTATCGCCGGTTACAGGTGCTTGAGGTCCTGTTTGAGGCTCGCCACGCAGCGGCGGCTGACCTCCAGCGGGGCCTTGCCATGGCGCAGCACGGCCTGGACCTGGCCTGCGCCACTTCGTCGCAGCTCCACCAGTTCGTGGCGGGCCACCAGGCAGTTGCGGTGGATCCGCACGAAACGGCTGGCGAATTCCTCTTCCAGCGACTTCAGCGATTCCTCGATCAGGTCCTCGCCGCGTGCATGGTGCACCACCACGTACTTTTCCTCGGCCTGCATGTAGTGGATATCGTCGATCGGAATCAGCCGCAGGCTGCCGCGCAGGCGCGCGCACAGGAGCGTGCGTGCCTGCTGGCTGGGCGCGCTGGGCTGCCCGTTGCGGCCGGCCAGGAAGGTACGGGCGCGTTCCAGCGCGGCGACCAGGCGTTCGCTGCGCACCGGCTTCATGAGGTAATCGATGGCCGCCGCCTCGAATGCCGACAGCGCATGCGCGTCATAGGCGGTGCAGAACACCACGGCCGGACGCGGGTCGAACGTGGCCAGGTGCCGCGCCGCCTCCAGGCCATCCAACCCCGGCATGGCGATGTCCAGCAGCACCAGGTCCGGCTGCAGCTCGGCGCAGGCGTGCAGTGCCTGCTCGCCATTCTCTGCTTCGGCCACCACCTCGACCCCGGGCTGTTCGGCCAGCAGGCTGCGCAGGCGCTCGCGCGCGAGCGGCTCGTCGTCGGCGATGACAACTCTCAAACGGGCTTCCTCATTGAACAGGCACGAAGATGTCGCAGGCATAGTAGCCGTCGTTCCATGCTCCCGTCATCCGTGCGGACGGGCCGAAGCGCCAGGCCAACCGGTGCGCGATGTTGCGCTGTGCATGGCCGGCGCCCTGCATCAATGGCAACGCGCGCGCGTCCGGGTCCGGCGCCGGGTTCTGGATGCGGATGTGCAGCTGCGGGCCTTCGCAGCGCAGCGCAATGACGATGGAGCCGCCGCCGGGCAGCCGCGAGATGCCGTGCAGTACGGCGTTTTCCACCAACGGCTGCAGCACCAGGCGCGGCATCGGCAGGGTCCATGGCAATGGTTCTTCGCGTTGCCATTCCACCTGCAGGCGCTCGCCCAGCCGCAGCGATTCGATCGACAGATAGGCTTCGGCCAACTCGCACTCGGCCTGCAGGGTCGAGTCACCCTCGCCTGCCCCCAACGCGGCACGGAACAGATCGGACAGGTCAAGAACGGCGCGCTCTGCCACGTCCGGATCGCGCCGCACCAGGCTGGCGATGAGGTTCATGCTGTTGAACAGGAAGTGCGGGCGGATCCGCGCCTGCAGCGCATCGGCCTGCGCGCGCGCGTTGGCGACGGTCTGCGCGCTCCAGCGGTCGCTGACGTAAAAATAGCGCAGTGCGAGCGCCACGATCAGCGCCGTGACCGTGGCGCAGCCCAGGGTGAAGCGCCAGAAACCAACGTCACCGGCGAACCCCCTTGCATCCAGCACCGCGTACAGCGCGTGCACCACGCCGGTGCATGCGCCGGCGATCAGCGCCGCCATCGCCACCGCCACCACCGAACCCGGCGTTTCGGGAAGGCGCGACAACGGGCCGCGCGCTGCGCACAGGCTTACCGTGACCGCCAGCGCCAGCCACAGCGCCAGGCCGCTGGCCGACAGGAAATCGGACACGCTCCACTGTCGGCTGCCATCGGGCGCCAGCGCCAGCGCCACCACCACCACCAGTTCGGCCAGGCCGAGCATCGCGCCCAGCCGCGGCAGTCGGCACAGCTCGGGCAACCACAGCTGCTGGCGCGGGTCGTTCATGATTCAGGCCGTGGCGAAGCGTGCGTCCAGCCAGTTGCCCAGCGCCTGCAGCTCTTCGGCGCAGACCTGGTGGGCCATGGGATAGGAATGCCACTCCAGCGCGAAGCCGGCAGCCTTCAGCCGCTGCGCGGTGTCGGCAGCGATCGGCTGCGGGATCACCGGGTCCTGCGCACCATGCGCCATGAATACCGGCGGGCGGGCGCCGCCCGGAAGGGCGGCGGTGATGGCCGCTTCCGGATCAGGCAGGTAAGTAGAAAGTGCGATCAAGCCGGCGATGGCCCGGGTCGAGCGCAATGCAGCACTGAGGATGATCGCCCCGCCCTGCGAGAAGCCGGCGAGCAGGATGCGCTCGACGGGAATGCCGCGCGCGACCTCGGCGTCGATCAATGCATCCAGCGCCTGCACCGACGCATCGACGCCGGTGGCATCGGCGCGCGAACGGAAATCCATGCTGACGATGTCGTACCAGGCGCGCATGGGCATGCCGTTGTTGATGGTGATCGGCTGCACCGGGGCATGCGGAAACACGAAGCGGATCGCCGGCCAGTGCGGACGCAGCAGCTCGGGCACGATCGGTGCGAAATCGTGGCCATCCGCGCCCAGGCCATGCAGCCAGAGCACGGCCCATTCCGGGTTGGCGGCGGTTTCGTTGACTACGGTTTCCAACGCGTGCGACATCTAATGGCTCCAGGACGTTATGGAACCATTATGGGGGTAGATGGTGTGCGCCAGCCACGCAGGGCGTGGCTCTACCCCCAGGTGCGCGGGTCAGCTGGCCGCACGTGCCGCGGCGGCGCGGCGCAGTTCGGCGGCGCGCTGCAGGATGGTGGGCGGGGTGGTTTCTTCGGGGATTTCCATCAGGCGCAGGCGGTGCAGCAGGTCGCCGGCGCGGCGACCCGACGTGAGCGCGACCACCGGAATGGCCAGCACCATGCCCACCACCACGGGTGCCATCCAGGCAGCCAGGGACGGCGACACCGCATACGCCAGCACGCCCATGAACAGACCGAACACGCTCAGGCCACCGTAGCCCTTGATCAGGGCCGGCCAGGAGATACCGCCGTCATCGCGCTGCTGCGCATCCCAGCCCGAGTCCTTGCCAGCCAGCACTTCCGCCACGCCGCGCGACTGCACGTACATCACCACCGGCGCCATCAATGCGGCCAACACGGTTTCAAGCAGCATCGACACGAACGCACGGATGCCACCGCCGCAACCGCGCCGCTCGGCAGGATCGATCAACATCGCGATGTAGCCCAACACCTTGGGCAGCAGCAGCACCGCCATGGTGATCGCGAACATGCGGATCACCTGGGTTTCGTCCTGCTGCCGCCAGTACACGCCCGGCGACAGGTGCAGCATTTCACTGAAATCGATGCCGCCCTGGAACAGCGGGATGGCAATACCGATCAGCATCAACATCGCCCACATCGGGGCGGTGAAGTAGTGCCCGATGCCGATCATCATGTGCATGCGGCTGACCCAGTGCAGCCCACGCGAACCCACCACCTTGGCGTGCTGCAGGTTGCCCTGGCACCAGCGGCGGTCGCGCACCAGCATGTCGGTCAGGGTCGGCGGCCCTTCCTCATAGCTGCCTTTGAGGTAGGGCACCATGTGGGTGGCCCAGCCACCGCGACGCATCAGCGCCGCTTCAACGAAATCATGGCTGAGCACATGGCCGCCGAACGGCTGGCGGCCGGGCAGCGGCGGCAGGCCGGCGTTGTCGGCGAAGGCTTCGGTGCGGATCACCGCGTTGTGGCCCCAGTAATTGCTCTCCGCACCGTGCCACCACGCCACGCCACGCCCGATCACCGGGCCGTACACGCGCCCACCGAACTGCTGCATGCGCGCAAACAGGGTGCGCCCGCCGATCACCGCCGGCAGGGTCTGGATCAGGCCCACATCCGGGTTGTGTTCCATCCCGGCAACCAGGCGCACGATGGTGTCGCCGGTCATCAGGCTGTCGGCGTCAAGGATCAGCATCTGCGGGTAGCCACCGCCGAAGCGGCGCACCCAGTCGGCGATGTTGCCGGCCTTGCGCCCGCTGTTGTCGCCACGGCGCCGGTAGAACAGGCGCTCGTGCCCGCCCACCGCGTCGCACAGTTCGGCAAACGCCTGTTCTTCGGCTGCGCCGATGTCGTCGCGTCGGGTATCGCTGAGCACGTAGAAGTCGAACTGCTGCAGCTGCCCGGTGCTGGCCACCGACTCATAGATGGCCTGCAGGCCGGCCAGCAGGCGCCGCGGGTCTTCGTTGTAAGTGGGCATCAGCAGCGCAGTGCGCGTATGCACCTGCGGCAGCGGTTGGTCCGGGTCGATGCCCAGCTTGTAACCACGATCGAACACGGCGGTCAGGAAGCCGGCCAGGGCTCCCGCGAATGAAAGCGCGATCCAGGCAAACAGCGCCACGAACAGCACCAGCAGGCAGCCTTCCAGCACCGTGATGCCGTTGGTGGCCAGCACCTTCCACATCATGGTCGTCGCGGCCATGGTCATGGCGGCGGTGCCACCGAACACATAGAAGCGGCGCAGCGCGATCATGCGCGGCGAGGTGCGCTGGCGCCGCGTGAGCAGGCGACCCTGGGTGAAGGTCTGCTCGGGCATGCCCATCGGCGTTTCGGCAGGCAGCACCGAACGGCCGGCATCGATCACGGCGTTGACGGTCTGCACACTCATGCGTGGCTACCCTGCGTGCGCTTCCAGCCCGTCCTGCTGCTGTGCCCTGCTGCGGCGTGGCCCTGGCCGGCGCCCTGCTGATGTCTGTGACTACCGGAACCCACGAACTCTCCAACGGCACTGAGGCGAAAAATGCGGCTCAGCATAGGGGTCCAAATGTAAGCCGGGCGCGAAGGGGCTTTCGTGGCATTTCTCCCCATTCAGCAAATCCGGGCAGGACCCCGGATGGGAAAATCGCGACAAACGGCCACAAGCCTTGTGCTGTAAGGCTTTCCCTATTCAGGATGCAGGTTAAAGCCGACGATGCGGCCGACGCGACTCAGATCGGCGTGGCTTCCATGGCGACATCGCTCTCCACCGGCAGGCGCGCAAGCGCGCGCGAACCGACGTGGGAAAACTGCAGCTGTGCCAGCAGATGCTGCGCCTGGGTGGCGACCGGGCACGGCAGGATCCGCGGGCCGGCTTCAGGACGCTCAGGGGACATCACTACACTCGACATGTTCTGACTCTCGATCCATTTCTGTACGCCGCGCGGCTCCCATGCCGCGGGGAATGCGAACCCTATATCAATTTCGGGACAAATGTGTGACGCCGTTCCTGTAACGCGGCATCACCCTGCCCCTCGTCAGAAAACTGGCGCCACATGATAGTCAGCGACTATCATGTAATCGTTTTCAACCAAGAAAGTGGATATGGATTCCGACATCGCCTCACCCTACAGCCCCAAGTGGCAGTTCCGTTTCGATTTCTTCAACGCCCACGGCGCGCCCAACTCGCCCACCTTCAAGGCCGCCTACAAGCCGCTGCCGTTTGGCCAGAAGGTCAAGGTCAACTTCAACTTCTTTGCCCTGTTCTTCGGCTGCATTTACCTGTTCGTCCTGGGGATGTGGCGCAAGGCTCTGACCATCCTGGGCCTGACCTTGGTGCTTGGCGTGGTGCTGGCGTTCCTGCCCGATCCGATCGGCCGTGGCGTCGCGATTGCGTGGTCGCTGTTCATCGCGCTCACCACCAACTACAACTACTACCTGGAACAGGTGAAGGGCGACACCAGCTGGAACCCCTTCAAGGGTATGCGCTGGTAAGCGGCGCAACGAGCAACCCCTGAAAAAGCCCGGTCGAAGGATCGGGCTTTTTCCATCATTCAGTGAGACGGGCGCCCGCCCAGGCGCTCCACCAACGTCTGGCTGGCGGCATTGAGCCCGACCACTTCGACCTGCGCGCCGTGCGCACGCAGCTTGTGGGTAACCCGGTCCAGGGCGCCCACCGCGCTCAGGTCCCAGAAGTGGGCATGGCTGAGGTCGACCACCACCCGCGGCGGCACCTGCTGGAAATCGAAGCTCTCGGCAAACTGTCCCGCCGAAGCGAAGAACACCTGCCCGGTGGCGGTGTAGGTCCGCACGCCCCCGGCATCGGTGCGGTCGGTGACAACCAGCAACCGCCCAACCTTGCGCGCGAAGAACAGCGCCGACAGCAGCACGCCGGTCAACACGCCCTTGGCCAGGTCATGGGTGGCCACGGTCACCACCACCGTGGCCAGCATCACCACCGAAGAACTCTTCGGGTGCAGGCGGAACTCGGCGAACGAACGCCAGTGGAAAGTACCGATGCTGACCATGATCATCACCGCCACCAATGCGGCCATTGGTATCTGCCGCACCCATTCCTGGCCGTAGACCACCAGCAGCAACAGCAGCACGCCGGCCACCAGGCACGACAGTCGCCCGCGTCCGCCGGAAGACACATTGATCACCGACTGCCCGATCATCGCGCACCCCCCCATGCCGCCGAACAGCCCGGCCGTGATGTTGGCCAGGCCCTGGCCGGCGCACTCGCGGTTGCGCTGGCTGGGCGTGTCGGTCATGTCCTCGACGATCTGCGCGGTCATCATCGATTCCAGCAGGCCCACCACCGCCAGCGTGGCCGAAACCGGCAACAGGATTCGCAACGTCTCCCAGCTCAACGGCACGTCCGGGAACAGGAACATCGGCAGGATGTCGGGCAGCGCGCCCATGTCGCCCACGGTACGGATGTCCCAGTGCAGGCCGATCGACAAGGCGGTCAGCACCACGATCGCCACCAGCGCCGAGGGCACCGCCCGGGTCAGACGCGGCAGCAGATAGATGATCGCCAGACCGGCAGCACAGATCGCCCACACGTGCCAGGAATAGCCGATCAGCTCCGGCATCTGCGCCAGGAAGATCAGGATCGCCAGCGCGTTGACGAAGCCGGTGATCACCGAACGCGAGACGAAGCGCATCAGCGCCCCCAGTTTCAACGCACCCGCGATGATCTGCAGCAGCCCGGCCAGGATCGTGGCCGCGAGCAGGTACTGCAGGCCGTGGTCCTTGACCAGGTACACCATCACCAGCGCCATCGCGCCGGTTGCCGCCGAAATCATGCCCGGCCGGCCGCCGGCAATGGCGGTGACCACCGCGATGCAGAACGACGCGTACAGGCCAACTTTGGGATCGACCCCGGCGATGATCGAAAACGCGATCGCTTCTGGAATCAGGGCCAGTGCGACCACCGCGCCCGAGAGCAGGTCGCCACGGACATTGCCGAACCATTGCTGGCGCAGCGGATACGAAACAGGCATCACTACGGCCCAGGGGCAGGAAACAAGACGGCGCGCAGGATACCCCAGCGTGGACGATGCCTCAAACGTGAACGTGCGGGCCCGCGTTTGACCCGCTGAAGTGCCCGGCGCAGGATGCGCTCTCACCCCGCACGAGGAAACATTGCATGTACGGTCTGATCGGCAAGATGAACATAGCGCCAGGGCACCGCGATGACGTCATCGCGATCCTGCTTGACGGTACCGCCAGCATGCCGGGCTGCCACAGCTACATCGTGGCCAAGGACCCCAGCGACGCTAATGCGATCTGGATCACCGAAGTCTGGGGTAGCCAGGAACTGCATCGCGCTTCCCTGCAGCTACCTGCCGTGCAGGCTGCCATCGCCCAGGCGCGGCCGCACATCACCGGGTTCGGCGAACGCTTCGAGACCGAACCGGTGGGCGGTGCCGGACTGGCCACAACGGCGGAGTAACCGCCACCGCTGCAGTCACAACATGGCGCGCACGCTGCGCAGCAGCTCCAGCGGCGCCGAAGGTGGAAAAGCGGGAATGAACGCCCTCAGCGCGTGCGGCAGCACTGCCGATCGAACGGGCCTCGTCATGGGCGGGCACGATCACGGCGATATCGAACGGGTGCAGCCAATGGCAGGCCAGCAGCAGGCCGTCCCCGGTCAGGCTGTCGTGCAGCCGGGCCGCCAGCGAGACCACGTCCTGCGGCGGGAGGTAGTAGTCCACCCCGCTGACCACGATCAGGTCGAAGCGGCCCACCGGCCACATTTCCGGATGCCGGGCCGGTCTGTGTGGCAAAGGCCGCCATGGCTTGCCGTTTGCGTCCCTGCGCAGCACCGCACATGCCGATGCGTTGTGCAGTTGGCCAAGGTCCGGCGTCGGCATCCGGGTCCAGCCAATGCCAGGCCCAGACCGGATACTGCAGCACGCGCGCACCACGGCGTGCTGTGCGGCAGCGTCGGCTGGCGGGAGAGGCATTCGCGTGCGATGGCGTCCAGCGCGGGCGCGGCATGGTCGGAGAGCCGGTCCATGTCAGGGGGTGAGGATCACCTTGCGACAATCCTCCTCCTTGCGGTCGAATATAAGGACATGCCCGAACAGGAACAGACCGCCAAGCCGGACGACTACGAGCGCCCGCCCAAGCCGTGACCTGCGTCGCCCATGCGGATCAGCCGGCCTGGCCCAGGCGGACCTGCAGGCTGTGGATTTCAGCCTCGCTCAGCCCCACCGCCTTGAGGAACCCGGCCGCGCCACCGTACTGCTGGTGCAGCGCGTCCAGGAACATCTCCATGTTCGCCGGCGCGGTGCCCCCCATGCCGGCCATCTTCTTCGCGATCTCCGGATGCTGCTTCACCAGCGCCATCATCTGCGCGTTCATCGCGCTGTCCTTGGGCTGGCCTTCCAGGTAGTGCGCCGACAAGGCGTAGTTGTGCACGATATCCGCGCGCGGCACGCCGGCCAGGTCGAGCAGGATGCCGGAGATGATGCCGGTGCGGTCCTTGCCGGCGGTGCAGTGGTACAGCACCGCACCGTCCTGCTGTGCGGCGATGCGCTGGAATACCTGCAGGAACTGCGGCTTGTTGCTGCCCAGCCACTGCACGTAGGCTTCGCCCAGCGTGTCGGGGAAGCTGGTCATCATCTTGCCCAGGTCCATCTTCTCCGTGCCCATCAGCGAAATGCGCTGGTAGTCGAAACGCGCATCATCGGCCAGCACGTCATGCGACTGCTGCTCTTCATCGGCGGTGCGCAGATCGATGTCCAGTTTTACCCCAGCGGCAGCCAGCGCATCGCGGTCGGCGACGGTCAGCCGGCTCAGGTCGGCGGTGCGCACGAAGGCCATCGCCGGAATCGGACCCTTGTGGCCCTTCAGGCCGGCGAAGGTACGCACGTTCCAGGCACCTTCCAGCCGAAGCACACGCTGTGCGTCGTCGGCGCGCGGGGTGGCATTGGCCGGTGCAGCCGGTGGCGCGACCGCAGCGGTGGGCGCCGTCGTTTCGGCCGCAGGCGCGGCGGCAAGGGCCAGCAGCGGGGACAGGGCCAGCGCGATGGCCAGGCTCAGGTTGATCGGGTGGTTGGCGTTCATCTGCTTGCTCCAAGTGTTCAGAAGCGCACGGCCAGTTCCAGGCCATAGGTGCGCGGGTCGTTGAAAATGCCGGACTGGCCGAGCGAGGCGTTGTTGAGCTTGTAGAACAGATGTTCTTCGTCCAGCAGGTTGCGCGCCCAGAGCGAGACATCCAGCGTGGCACCGTCTGCGTTGAGTGGCAGGTCCACCAGGGCAACACGCGCGTTCACCACGAACGCGCTGTCAGTCAGCATCTGGTCGTACTCACTGGTGTAGAACCCATCGGACCAGTTGCCATCAACATGGAACTTCAGTGCCGCCGTGTTCGCGAACGGCACCCAGTAATCGACCGACGCACTGCTGGCATGCTTCGGTGCAAGCAGCGGCTGCACGGTGACTTCCACCCCGGCACCGAACGGATCGGTGGTGGTCAGCGAATCGATGTCGGTGTAGGCGTGGGTGAAGCCCAGGGTCAGGTTATCCACCGGCATGATGCTGAGCTCCAGCTCCGCGCCGCGCGAGGTGCTTTTGCCATTGGCATTGGTGGTGACCATCGTGGTGCGGGTCTCACCGCTGTTCGGGTCGAACGGCAGGGTGAAGTCCATCTGCTTGTGGTCGATCTTCGAATCGAACAGCGCCAGGTTGAAGCGCGCGCGGTTGTCCCAGAACTGCGATTTGAAGCCCAGCTCGAACGCGGTCACCTCTTCCGGATCGAACGCGGTGTAGGTGGTGGAGCGCGAGTTGGCGCCGCCCGCCTTGAAGCCGGTGCTGTACTTGGCGTAGACCATTGCGTTGTCGCCCACGTCGTAGGCGACATTGACCATCGGATCGAACCGGCCCCATGAATCATCGAAGGTCAGCTGGGTGGCGGCACCATTGACGATATACAGGCTGCCGTTCTTGTCATCGCGCGTGTAGCGGCCGCCGGCGGTGAGGTGCAGGTTTTCCAGCGACGCCGGGGTCCAGGTTGCCTGCCCGAAGATGCCAAGGCTGTCGGTCCATGCCTTGCTGGCGCGGTCGATGCGCACGTTGGCCAGGTTCAGCGGGTTGGTGGCCGGGTTGAGCGTGTAGCTGTTGCCGCCCGGCCCCCACAGCAGCATGTTGGGGGTCTGCGCGTTGTCGCCGGCGGTCTCGTGGTAATAGAACGCACCGACCAGGTACTGCACCTGCGAGGTGCTGCCGATCAGCTGGAATTCCTGGCTGTACTGGTGCTGGTACACCTGCGCCAGGCTGTAGCGCCCGAACGGCGTGTTGGCGCCACCGTAGGCGGAGATCGCATCGACCAGCCCCATGTCGAACTGGCCCTGTTCCAGTTCGCGGTAGGAGCTGATCGACTTCAATTCGAGGCTGTCGCCCAGGGTCCACCCCATGTTCAGCAGGTGGCCGCTGGTGCGACCGATGTTGTCTTCCTGCGGGCCGCCGAGGATCGAACTGTCGCGTCGGTCGGTGCTCGCACCGGCCTTCTGCAGTGGACTCAGGTAAGCGCCCGGCACCAACACCTGGGTGTGGTACGGCGTGGTGGCGTCATAGGAGCGGTCGAAGGCATACAGCGCCGAGAAGGTGTCGGTCGGCTCCCACAGCGCGCTGATGCGCGCGCCGCGCTTGTCGTAGCTGTTGAAGTCCCGTTCGCCACGCATCGGGTTGTCGGTGGTGCCGCCGCGCTTGGCCTGCACCGCGTCGATTTTGACGCTGACATCGCCCACCTTCGGCAGGTCCAGGTGCAGGCCGGTGTTGTAGCCGCTGTAGTTGGAAACGCCCGCGCTGACCGAGCCGCCGAACTCGCCGGTCGGCGTCTTCGTCACGATGCTGATCGCGCCGCCTTCGGTGTTGCGGCCAAACAAAGTTCCCTGCGGGCCCTTCAGCACTTCAATGCGATCCACGTCATACAGCATCGTGCCCAAGCCCTGCGAACGACCCAGGAACACGCCATCCACGTAGATGCCCACGCCGGCATCGCGCGCCGGCTGGTTGGCGTCGCCCGATGCGCCGATGCCACGGATGCCGATGTTCAGCGCCGAACTGCGGGTCGCGAACGGGGTCACCCGCAGCGATGGGATGGAGCCGTCGGCCAGGCTGCCCAGCGAGATGGCGCTGCGGTCCTTCAGCATGCCGGCGTCGAACACGGTCACCGAGATGGGCGTTTCCTGCAGGTTGGTGGCGCGCTTCTGCGCGGTCACCACCACCTGGTCCAGTGCGACCACATCGCGAGCCTCGGCGGTGGCATCGGCGGGCAGTGCCGCCTCCGCGAAGGCCAGCGACGGCAGCAGCGTGGCGATGGAAAGGGCAAGCACCTGACGACGCAGGGCGACACGGGGAAGGGAGAGACGCATGGGGGTCCGTCATGTGATAGGTGGGCCAGCCGGCGCAGTCTGCGCACCCCAAATGACAAATGAATGACCATTCATTCTCACGTTCAATCGTCTACGCTGTCGGCATGGATGACTGCTCAGACCGACAATGACGCCGCCCGACCTGCCCTCTTCAGATTCCACCAGCACCGCCCAGGGGCGTGCCGAAAGCCAACGCACGCGCATCCTGGACGCGGCCCAGCGTTGTTTCATCGCGCACGGTTTCCACGCGGCGTCCATCAGCACCATCGCCGCCGAGGCGGGCATCAGCCAGGGGCTGATGTATCGCTATTTCAACAACAAACGCGCGATGATCCTGGCGCTGATCGAACGCCAGCTGGACGCCGATCGCCGCTCGATCGGGCAGATGCCGGCGTCGCTGGGCCTGGTCGATGCGCTGCTGGGCTGCTACCAGCTGTGGGCGCGCGGGGAATCCATCGGTCGGCACGACACGGCCATTGCCAGCGTGGCGTTGTATGCGGAGATCACCGCCGAAGCGCAGCGCGATCCGCTGGTGGCCGAGGTGCTGCGCCGGCACGACAAAGCTGCCTCCGATAGCATCCAGGCGTGGTTGAAGCAGCATGACCAGGCGCGCGGCGCCGCCATTGATGACGCCGACCTGCATGCGCGCACGCTGCGGTTCCGGGTCACCGTGGAGGGGCTGGCGATGCGCGCCGTGCGCGACCCGGATCTTTCTCCGGCTGCCGTGCGTGGTCTGTTGGAGCAGGCCGTTTCGGCCGTCATTGGGCAACCGCCTGAACCTGCGCTGGGAGGACCTGGTCAGCGGTGATGCTGCACTTGCAACTGCACTTCAGGCGTCGCTTGAAACGCCTTGATTGATCTCGTAGCGGGTACTTCGCCCGCCGCCCGGCAATCGGCGCGGGGAGCCCTTACAGCTCCGGGTATGAGGACCACCTGGACAGCGGCGTGATTTCGGCTGCCGACGGCGGCCTGCCGATCCATGGCGGCAGTGCGTTGATTGTCGATGCCGAAGTGGGCTGGAAGTTCGATTCGGGCCTGTACTTCAGCCTGGGCGCGCAGAACCTGTTCGACCGCGTACCGGCGAAGAATCCGTGGTCGGGTGTGGCCGGTGCCGAGTACCCGGTGCATTCACCCTATGGCTTCAACGGCGGGTTCTACTACGCGCGGGTGGTTTGGAAGTTCTGATCCAGGCAAACCGGGCATGCGGTGGTGGCCGTCATGGAGCCACCGCATGTTTTTCAGCTGCCCTGCTCGAAAGCCTTGGGCCGCCATACCCTGAGCGCCAGCAGCTCAAGGCCTAGCAGCACATAGGTCGCCAGCAGCACCGATGGCGCCCAGAGCACCGCAAAGACCATCCACTGGAAGCTCCAGTCATGAGCGTAGATCTCGGTGCCAGGTTCAGGTGGCGCCGCCATCCACTGGCGGCGTTGCAGCCAGAACACGAACGCCGACACTGCTACCGCGAGCACGATCTGCAGCGCACCCCATTTCCAATATCTCCTGATCACCTCATCCATGTCGTGGTCCTCCGCGCATCGCCACCATAACAGCACACGACCGATGAAGCGGTTCCTGCCATTGCTGCCTGAGGGGCAACAGTGTGAGCCCTCCCGCGGATCTACTGGCGACACGCCTCCTTCCCTAGGCTGATCCCGCACGGCGCCCCTGCCGTGGACCCCGCCAAGGAGATTTCCTCATGTTCAGCCTGGAAAACACCGTAGCCCCGCCTGCGCCTGCGCTCGACGAGCTTGTTCCCTCACGTTACGCGCTCAGGATCGGCGATATCGACGTCCTGGTGGTCAGCGACGGCGTGCTGCCACTGCCCACCCAGATGCTCGGCCACAACGTCTCCGCGGCCGAACGCGCGCCGTGGTTCAAAGAGATGTATCTGCCGCCGGATGCGCTTGACTGGGCATTGAACGTCATGGTGGTCCGCAGCGGCGACCGCAACATCCTGATCGACGCCGGCCTCGGCATGGATCCTGATCTGAACCTGCCGCGTGCCGGCCAGCTGATCCGTCGCCTTGGCGCGTCCGGCATCGACCTGGGCGAGATCACCGACGTGGTGATCACCCACCTGCACATGGACCACATCGGTGGCCTGCTGGTGGACGGGGTGAAGGCGCAGCTGCGCCCGGACCTGCGCATCCATGTGGCCGCCTCCGAAGTGGCGTTCTGGAAGTCGCCCGACTTCACCCGCACCAACATGCCGCCGGGCTTCCCGGATGCGCTGCGCGCCACCGCTACCCACTTCCTGGCCGAGTACGGGAGCTACGTGCGCACCTTTGAAGATGAGCACGAGATCGCACCCGGCGTTACCGCGCGGCGCACCGGCGGTCACACACCCGGCCACAGCGTGGTGCGTTTGAACTCAAACGGCGAAGCACTGACCTTTGCCGGTGACGCCATCTTCGCGGTCGGCTTCGAGCAGCCGAACTGGCACAACGGCTTCGAGCACGACCCTGAAGGTGCCGCGCAGGTGCGCATCACCCTGCTCAACGAACTGGCCGGTACCGGCGAGATGCTGGTAGCCACCCACTTGCCGTTTCCGTCGGTGGGCCGCGTCTCGGCAGACGGCGGCGCCTTCCGTTGGGTGCCGGTGTTCTGGGACTTCTGAGCCCTCCGAATCGATTTGTACCCTCGGTAAAGTTTCGAGGACTTTCAGTCACTCCGGATCCAGCCGAGGGGTCCAATGTAACGCCTGTCGCATCCCCCTCTACCCCTTCGCAGGAGATCTACCGATGAACACGATCACCCGTACCCTGGCCGCCACCGCGCTGGCACTTGGCGTCCAGGCTGGCGCTGCGGCACAGGCCGCCGGGCCGTCGCACACGGCCGCCCCTGCTGCCATTGCCCACACCTCCAGCACCATCACCACCGCCGACGGCGTGCAGCTCTATTACAAGGACTGGGGCCCGAAGGATGGCCCGGTGGTGACCTTCAGCCATGGTTGGCCGCTGGATTCAGACAGCTGGGACGCGCAGATGATGTTCCTGGCCGAGAAAGGCTACCGCGTGGTCGCACACGACCGCCGTGGCCATGGCCGCTCCAGCCAGCCATGGGAAGGCAACGACATGGATCACTACGCCGACGACCTGGCCACGGTAATCAACACGCTGGATCTGAAGGACATCACCGTGGTGGGCTTTTCCACCGGTGGCGGCGAAGTGGCGCGCTACATCGGCCGCCATGGCACCGGCCGGGTCAAGAAGGCGGTGCTGATCAGCGCGGTGCCGCCCTTCATGCTCAAGACCGCCGACAACCCCGGCGGCGTGCCGGTCGAGGTCTTTGACGGCCTGCGCAAGGGCCAGCTGGAGAACCGCGCGCAGCTGTTCAGCGACGTGGCAAGCGGCCCGTTCTATGGCTACAACCGCCCCGGCGCAACGCCGAACCAGGCGCTGATCGACTCCTGGCGGGCACAGGGCATGCTGGGTGGAATCAAGAACACCTACGACTCGGTCGCCGCGTTTTCCGCTACCGACTTCCGTGAGGACCTGAAGCGGTTCGACGTACCGACCCTGGTCATCCATGGCGACGACGACCAGGTCGTTCCGATCGACGTTGGCGGCCGCATGTCGGCCAAGCAGATCAAGGGCGCCAAGCTGATCGTGTACCCCGGCGCGCCGCACGGCCTGACCGAGACGCACAAGGACAAGGTCAACCAGGATCTGCTGGCGTTCCTGCAGCAGAAGTGATGTTGACGGTTGCGCCGGACCGCTGGTCCGGCGTACATCGGTTTCGCGCCCACGCCTGAGTTCGAGATGGAGACCTGCAGTGACGCCTTTGGTTTCATCAAGCCTTCCAAGTTCGACGCATGCAGCCTGGCGCACCAGGCCGAGCTGGGCGGTGATCGCCCACCCAAGACAAGGCGTTCGATCTTGCCATCAAGTTGCTATAAAACCTGGTCAAACTTTATAGGTCGTTGATATATCGAATCTATTGATATCAACGAATCGATTGATGCACCTTCCACCCGCCGAAGAACTACGTCCACGGCGGCGCATGCAATCTGCAAGTGACCGGTAGCGGTCACAGAACCCGCCGCATCAACGGTGATAAGTTCCTCCGTCTACGCCCCAGGCAGACTGGCCTTGGGGGGCTCCATGCCTTCAACAGGCACTCAACGGATGAGGGAACACTCACCTGCCATGGGCGACATGACGCAGTTTCGGATTACCTACGACGGCCCCGCTTTGGCCACGCATGAGATGGATGCCAGGGAACTGGCGCCCGCGCTAATGGCAATGGCCGATCTTCTCGAATCAAGCGTGCGCGCACTACATGGGGATCGCGCCAAAGCGCAGATCAACGTAAAAGGCTCGTTCAAAACCGGCAGCTTCAACGTCGATTTCACGACAGCGCTCAACTTCCTGAGGGCCGCAAAGGACATCTTCTCCGGCGATGGCATGGCCGCTATCGCGAACGCGACAGCGGTTCTGACCGCGCTGGGCCTCACGGCCAGGGCCGGATACAAGGGACTCGCGCAGGTGCTCGCGTGGCTTCGAGGCCGCAGCATCACCCATGTGCAGATGAACGAGGATGGAAACGTCACGCTCTTCTCTGAGTCGGACACGTTGGACGTCGAATCCGAGGTACTGGTGCTGCTGAGCGACGTTTCCGTGCGCCAGGCTTTCGACCGGGTTCTTGCCCCCTTGGATCGCGAGGGTATCGATACATTTGCCGCGGGCGATCAATCATCCTTCGCGTTGATCGTCAGAGGGGATGAACGCCGCTTCTTTTCCGCCCCGGCTGATCAAGACATACCGATTCTCGATGACACCAGGAAGATGGCGCTCTCGATTGTGTCGCTCGCCTTCAAAGACGAGAACAAGTGGCGGCTCTCGGACGGCAATGCCACGATCAACGCCAGAATCTCCGACGCCGACTTCCTGCTGGGTGTGAACTCCAACACGATCTCTTTCAGCAAGGGAGATGTTCTGATCTGCGAGGTAAGAGTTACCCAGTGGCAAACCCAATCGGGGGCGAAGACCGATTACGAGGTCGTCAAGGTAGTCGACCACCTCCGTGCTGCCAGGCAGATCGCCTTCCCGGGCATGCGCCGGCCGCCCCCGCCCGCCAACACCTCCCGGTAGCGCCGGACCGTTGGTCCGGCGACGCATGACATCGAGGCCCCTGGTGTAATGCAGGGGCCTCGATCACTCGGCGCTCGCGCCAAGGCACAGACCAGACAGCCGCAGGCTTCATGCAATCAGCGGCGCAGATAGCTGCTCAACTGAATTACCTCTGCGGCCTTGGAATTCTGCAGCAGGCGCAGCGCGCTTGCTTTGCGGTCCGCAATGCCTGCCACCGCCTCCCTGACAACCACGGTGTCGTACTCACGGGCGTTACTGTCGAAGCACGTTGCCGCCACGCAGGACTCGGCGGTCATCCCGGTTACTACCAGCTCGCTGACACCCAGCTTGGCCAGCAGCACGGCCAGGGGAGTGGCGAGGAAGGCGGAATGCTTGGGCTTGAGGATGAAATAGTCGCCGGCCTGCGGACGCAATACCTTGGCTATCGTCGAGGACGCACCCTCTGTGGCCAGGCACACCTGCACAAGTTCCTTGAAGTCCATCTGCCAGTTGGCAAAATTGTCATTGGCATAGATGACGGGTAGGCCGCGCGTGCGAAAATGACGTACGAGCCGAGCGATCTGACGCGCCGCCCGCATCGCGCCCGGTTCAACGTCCTTCGCCTCCGGAAAGTCGAAACGGGTGAACATATCTATGATGAGCAGGGCCGGATTGTGCTTCTTCATGGGCAGGCACCGGCCGTTCAATCGCCCGTCTGGCTGTGTGGGGCCGCCATCGGCTTGGACTGGGGCGAATCCTTCTGGCGAAGGAAGATGGTAAGGATCACCAGTGCCAGCACCGCCAGGAACTCGCTCTGCCAGTTCTGGAACGACTCGAACCAGAAGCTGCTGCTGCACAGGTGCTCCCACCATGTGGGTGGTACACGTCCGCGTGCCACCTGCTGCTCCACTTCCGCACGCCAACTGCCTGCAAGATGCAGGCAGAAACTCATCAGGAAGAGCGCAGTGAAGGCGATTGCCAACGAATGCCCGTAGAGAGACGTCCACACTCCGCCCCTGCGCACTGCCCAAGGCGCGGGACCGGGCGCGATGCGCTCCTGCTCCTCTTCCGGGTCGATAGGCCTGGATTCGGCCGATCCCTTCTGCCGGAGGGTCACGGTCAGCAGTACGTACATCCCCATCTGCAGAAATTCACTTTCCCAATTCTCGAACGTGGCACTGACGAAGTGACCACTGCGCAGGTAACCCCATAAATCCAGGCCCGCCCGGTGCGCATCCGCGAGTTCCTGGTTGTGGGCGAGGAATCCCGTCCAGACCTGGCCTGCCAGAAAACAGGCCAGCAGCAGGAACAGCACAATTGAGAGACTGTTTCTTTTCCACATGCCATTGCAGCCTCGAATGATAGGTAGGCATCTTGATGAGCGGCACGTGCCGCTCATTACCTGCGCGCCGGGCTGTTGGCGGGGACGCTGCAGCGTTACTCAGGCAGCCTGCGCAGCCCTGGCGTTGCCCCCGGATTTTGCCAGGGTGGTCAGCTTCTCGTCGGTTGCCTTCTCCTCTGCCAGCGTTTCCAGCAACAGCGGAACGGCGTCCTTGTAGCCAAGCTGCTTGGCGAGCGCGGCGATGGTGCCGTAGGACGCGATCTCATAGTGCTCAACCTTCTGTGCACCACCGATCAGCGCAGCGTCACGCACCGGGCCTTTCTCGATGCTGTCGATGGCCTCCTTACCTTCCTCAACGAGACCCTCCATGGCGGCGCACTTGATGCGCTTGAGGTGGATGCCCAATAGCTCCACCACCTGGTCGATACGCTCGATCTGGCCCTGGGTCTCTTCCAGATGGGTTTCGAAGGCCGCAGAAAGATCCGGGTTGGATGCGGCCCGCGCCAAGCGCGGGAGCGCCTTGGTGAGCTGCTTTTCTGCGCTGTAGATATCCGAGAGCTCGTGGATGAACAGGTCTTCCGCTGTCTTGATCGCCATACTGGTTCTCCGGGTGGTGGTTGAGCGAAGCATTGACGCTATGCTCCCTCCCGTGAGCGTGGCGCGCAGCCCCGTGAAGCCCCCTGCACGCCGATGAATCGGCCTTCAACTCAGCCAGGACGCCTTCTCATTCATTAGTGCGACGCGCAGCCTCGACCCGGCTTTGCTCTTCGCCCATCGTGGACGGATGATCGGCAGGTCGCCACCAGATTTCGCATCCCACCGCTTCGCGCGATCCAAGCGCCTTGGTTGAGGGTGGGTTGCTGGAGCGACACAACGTAGGGCGGCCCACGAGTGCGCGCCAGTCGCCCCCATTGCCGAACGGCTTCAGAACCAACAGGAGTCGGGCGCTACCCCTGCTTCTCCGGAGCGTCCCGGCGGAATAGTTCCCACTCATCGATCCTGTCACCGTTCGGCAGGTGGCAGATGCCACGCTCGTCGCCGTTCCTGTCCTTCTCAATCATGACCTTTCCACCGCGTTTCACGCAGTACTCGGACGCCGGATTGGCCATGCCGACAGGAACACCATTCTCGCGTGCCTCTTGGTTCTGCTGGGAACACCCGGCTGCTCCGGCAACCGCGATGGCAGCAGTGAGCAACGCAACGTTGATGCGCAGACGCATGAGCCTTCTCCAGAACTGCCCTGTAGGCGTAAGGCAGTGTGGAACCGGAGTTGTGAACATTCTGTAGGGCCAACGGGGCAACGGTACCGCCGGACCGTTGGTCCGGCGGCTCCCCGCACAGCCCGCAGCGCAATGCACGGGCCGCGCTTCCACCATCCGTACTCCAGCCGAACAGTCACGGACACCGGACGGAGGTTAGTGCATCGCCGCAGCCGCCTTGGTGGCTTCCGTAACAGCCGCGGGCGTCAGAGGCGAATTGTAGACATCCACGACGGAGATCAGCGCCAGCAGGTTCCTGATGGTCAGGTCTTCCACATTGCCCGGGCAGTGTTCCAGGATATCGATCAACGCAAGCAGCTCCACGATGCGCAGGTCGTAGATGCGCAACAGTTCGCGAATGACCCGGAACAGGTCCTTTCTGGATACGTCGTCTACGCCGATCAACCGGTTGACCAGGGTACCCGGTGCTTCAGGGTGAGCGCTGCGGGTGGCGTGAATGGCATGCATGACGTCGCTGAGCGTCAGTGACTCGAAGGGTGTGTCGTTGACAGTCAGATGGCCTTCGAGCGTAAGCCAGGTGGAGCTCCCCCACTCCAGGGTATCGGCGATCTGGCCGAAGTAGTGGGTGAAGTCGACGGATGTGCGCGTAGGCGCGGTGAGCGTCTCGGATAACATGGCTGAGTTCCTTTCTTGTGCATCGTGAAGCGCCGTGCATCGGACGATGGGCGCTGGTGCGCCTTACAACAGTACGGGCTGCAAATCCCGGTCGCCGATTGTGCGGTGACACGGGCATGCTGCGCCCGTGCAAAGACGACCGTCAACGAGCGAACCGGCAGTTTGAGATCAGATCTTCGGTGGATATTCTGAAGCGTGAACTGAGTGCAGCTACAAGGAGTCCTTTGCGACATTTGCAGCTAACGTCAACAGGGATCGAATTACCCAAAGGCGTGAGCCAACGGCGCGGCGCCAGTGTTTCCCATGAACAGCCATCGACATTGTTATTCGGTTGTGGCCGTGCTGGAGCGTGCTTGCGAGCGGAGCTTGGCGCCGTCCACGGCGACAGTAACCGCCAGCCTCCGGCTGAGAATCGCCGCGATCGCCATCGCGATGCCGATCATGAGGCAGGCAACCGCGAAGCCGGATTTGACCTTATCGGCACCTGCTCCGTCGGGTGCCAGGGAGAAGAAGACACCGCCGACCAGGGCGACTGACAGCGCGGCCCCGAATTGCATTGCCGCGCTGACCATACCCGCAGCCAGGCCCGACCAGCGCGGGCACGGCAATGCCCTGCCCAACACCGATGAGCAGCAGTGGTAGAGGGAGCAGGAACGGCCTATCGAGCGTAGCCATGCCAGCTGCCAATACCAATCCACGCTGACCCGCGCTGGAGATCATTGGTACCAGCCGCCCCACCAGCCATTGGGCGCGGTTGTCGTCCGCGATCCGATCAGCAGCCGCTCATGGGCGCTAGACGCGTTTCCGCAGCGGAACCCAGTGACCAACGGTCAAGGAGCGCCACACCCATTCGAGTGGTCCCATCTCGAAGCGTGACAGCCAGAGTGGAGACCAGATCAGTTGCGAAATCCAGATCGCGATCGTGAGCGCCCATAGCCCAGGCCGGTCGACATGGCCCATCAACGCTCCCCGACCGCCGTAGAAGATCGAGGTCATCACGAGCGACTGGGTGATGTAGTTGGTGAACGCCATACGCCCAGTCGCGGCCAGTGGCGACAACAGTGTTCCCGCACCGGATCTGAGCAGAAGAACGAGTCCGGCGACGTAGCCGAGCGAGACCGCTGGTGATAGGAGAAGGTTCAATCCCTTGTCCCCAAGCACCGGCCGCTCAAGAACGTCCGCCTGCCAGGCGAGCCAAGCTGCGGCAACAAGAGCGGCCGCTCCCCATGCAATCGCTACGACATATCGCCGGTGACTGGATTTCCCGGCTAGAAAGCCGCCTTTGAACAGAGATAGGCCGATCATCATCAGAGCGAGTGTCTGCGGGACAAGCCAAGGGTTTCCAGATAGAAGGTTTACATACTCTTTAGTGTTGAGCTGATAGGCACCCACCCACGAGGCTTTCGCCTCAGCCATATTTTCCAGCGTCTTTGCCTTTCGTTCCGCTAGCACCGCCGGGTCAGGAGTGTGCGCTGCTTCGGCTTCCGCGCGGACCGAGGGCGACGCAAACGGATAGGCTGCAGCGGGAATGGCGGACAATGCCATTGCCGCATACAGCACCACACCTACGCCCATCAACAGCTTCGGCTGCCAGCTACGGCAGAAGAGCATCACGAAGCCGGTCACTGCGTAGAGCGAGAGAATGTCTCCCCACCAGATTCCGAACCCATGCAGCAAACCAAATAGGAGAAGGATCGCAAGCCGCCGGGCGAGAATCCTTCCCTTCTTCGGATCCGATCCGTCACCCCCGACAAGAAAGAGCGACACACCGAACAGCATCGAAAAGATGGTCAGAAACTTCTCATGGAAGAACGTGTCCATGACCCAGTACGAAATGGCGGTCCATCCTTCATTGGGAAAGAGCCACATTGCCGGCTTTAGTGAGGCTGACTGGGGAGCGGCGAAACCATCAGCGTTCACGGCGAGAATTCCTAGAATCGCCAATCCGCGAATGACGTCCAGTGCCTGTATGCGGAGTTTGCCTGGGGCTGGATTGACGACGTCGGTGACGATAGGGGACGAGATTATCGCCGTCATGCCTGCATGATCCCTTCGTGCGCTGCTTGATGTACTGATCGAACCGTCGGCTGAAAACCAAGGCTTCGAGCAAGGGAGGCGTCGACATGTTGGAACCATGGGCGCTGCATGGCATCAGATGACGGCGCCATCGTCCCGCCGACGAGTTCAACCAGTTCGTATATTGTTGTCGGCGCATCGTCAGATATGTTGACGATGCGACCATCGAACACTCCTTTCAGCGCCATGGCCATGGCGGTGGCAATGTCACGATGGTGGATCGTGCTCATCCGGTTGGCGGGATGGAAGTCGAACAGATGAAGGAGCTTTGGCAACATCTCCAGGTGGCCATCGCCATCGCCATAAACGAATGGGAATCTGACGATTGACCAGTTGAGCGAGCTCTCCCGAAGTAGCTTTTCGGCCTCGACCTTGCTGGCGGGGTAGGCCTGTTCCGGTTCGACGATATCGCTCTCACGCGCTGGGCGCGTTGAGTTCCTGCCATAGACGTTCGAGGTGCTCGCCATGATGAAGCGAGCATCTGGAGCATGCGCCTGGGCCGCAGCGATCAGGCTCCGCGTACCTTCCAGGTTGCTTTTCCAGATCAGATCGGTGTCCTGGGTGCGAAATACCGCGGCCAGGTGAATGATCGCCGAGACACCTGTGACCGCATCCACCAGCGATGCGGCGTCGAGAAGGTCCCCTTCCACCGCCGTTGCGCCGGTCGGACCGTTCTTTCCGGGACGTACCAAGGCCCGGCACTCTACTCCTCTTTCAACGAGGCGCGGCAACAGGCGCGCGCCGACCAGTCCGGTGGCTCCGGTAACGAGAATAGTCATGGTTTGTTCCCTTTCGTTTTTTGTTGGAGCCGTTCAGTCGCCGTTCTCAGCACTCGGATCGTCGTTTCGATGTCGGCATCGGAGAAACCGCTGAAAGCAATGTCACGGATGAAAGTAAGATCTGGCAGCTCGTTCCACAGTGCGGCTCCTGCCGTGCTCAGGCGCAGCATTTTCTGGCGCTGATCGACGGCGTCCGGGATCTGCTCGACCAACCCTTTTCGAACGAGGTTGGCAACAACGGTGCTCACCGTCGCGCGTTCAATTTGAAGTGATCCAACGAGGTCCCGCTGCATCGTCGGACCGACGCGAGCCAATTGATGCAGGATGTACCACTGTGTCGCGCCAATGCCGTGGGCCCGCAGCGCGTTGTCCATCATTGCGCGCCCGGCGAGGTAGCACAGCTTTGCCCAGCGCCCCACCGAACGAGTATCGATCATTTTGTTAGCCATCAAACAATTATGTTTGCTACCAAACAAATTGTCAAACTTGCTCGGCATTTCCTTGCTAATGCCGTTGTAGCCCAGGCGACACTAAGAGCCAGCGCAACCTCGGGCCACAGTCTACCTATCAGTAGGTAGACTGGTCAAGCGGGCGTTGGCTTCGCATTGCGGTCTGCGACCCTGCGGGCTTCAACGGATACGCGGCAAATGGGTGCCTTTTGTGCGAAAGCGCCCAAGGAAGCCAACCGCAACGACCTGCGCGCTGGCCTCCAGCTTGAAGTCCTTGGCCCCGATCAGACCCTGGAGTATGCGAAGGGCGCGGCGCTTGTCCGGTGGAATCCAGGGCCAAACGCTGACACCAGAGAATTCCTATAGTCGCCGTGGCCCCGGTGAGGCAACAGAATCCAGGCGTGGGCGGGAGCCAGGCCGGTCAGGCAGTTGGCGTGGAAACGCTGGCCGGTCCACAGCAGTCGCGGAGCGCGCGAGATCTCTGGGTTGAGCAATCAATTTTTCCGGGGAAGGTCGGCAGGAGGGCGATCACCTACATGGGTTTCCAGCTCCGCCACTCTGGCTGAGGCTTCGCTTGGGGATCGGTCTCGGCGGACTGAGGGCTTGAGAACAACTGAATTACAGACGTCTGCTCCACATTGATCTGGGTCGCGGGACCGCCGTCCGCGGACAAGCTATCGGCTGCCCGGTTCACGCTATTGACGAGAGCCCATGCGCTAGCATATTGCAGCTGAGCGCGCCGCATCGCTGCGATGCTCCGGGGGCGATGGAGGGTGATCCCCCCGCTGGTTAGCTGCAGTGAGATCGAGGATAGCGAACGCTTCTCGATGCATGGCCCACCATGGGATCACCGACACTACGGGCATCGGGGCGGCAAGCAAGACGCAGCGGGCACAAGTCGCCGACGACAGGCCGATACGATCACAGCGTACCGGTCGTGAATCCACCTCGCAGGCGTTGAATTTTTCCGGCAATTTTTCCGCCGACACAAAGAAGGCACTTGGGCAGAGTGTGGGCGCAGGCATAAATTGGCCGCATCTTTGCAGCATAAGTTGGCCGCAACGGTGGAAATTCCCACCAGCGTCGTATAAGCCATTGCAAAATCTAGGGTCACAGGCCTGGAGAGCCCCCAAACGGCCAGTTGGTGCTTTACGTCATAGGAAAACTTGGCCGCCACATCAGACCCGGGGCTACGGCACTCATAAGTCATTGTAACTTAAGGCCATACAGCTTACGCGGGGAGTAAAAGGGCCGGCTCGCGCATCAACCTTCGGCACGAGTGTCCCGGCCAAATGCCCGTCGTCCTGACGGCTATGTCCAGGTTTCCCACCAGCGCGCCCCGCCTTTGCGAGATGGACCGGAAGGCAGGTGTCGGGCCAATCTCTAGCCCGGATGAGAATTTCGCACACCCCTTAAAGCGTCGGCCTATTTGATAGATGATGGCCGTGGCGACAGCTCACAGGGATCGCTTAACGGTTTGCACATGTGCAAGCTGGAAGGAAAAGACGCGCAGGGGGCGCAAAAATGCAACAAGTCGATTTTGCTCTCGGAATTGACACGGCGCTGGATTCACTGCTTGCCGAGCGACTGACGCTATTAGCTGGCGCAGGGCTATCGATGGCCGCACCCAGTAGCCTACCCAGTGCCTACTCTATTGCGTTAGAAGCAAAGCGCAGATATGACGCAATCCACGGCGCAGGCCGACCACCGTTACCCATAGCTATTGAGGAGCAGGCGGAGTTCTTCTTCCAGCGAAATGAGTTGGCGTCGGTCTACTTTCGGACTCTAATCGACCAGAACATCTTTGCAGCACCTCCCAATGAAGGCCACTATGCGGGCCGATCTCTTGCTCGTTCAGGGCATCGAAACAGCCGTCACCACGAATGTAGATGTCCTCGTCGAGACCGCAGGTCAGTTCCTGTACGGCCAAATCGGAACCGGACTGGACCAAGCGCAGATGGCCGCGCTTCCACCACGCACGTCGCCATTGCTCAAGATCCATGGGTGTCGGCAAAAAGATCACGACCATATGGTGTGGGCACCGGGCCAGATCAATGCCCCCCCTGTCGCTGCCCGGATCGCTTCAAGCGCGCAATGGCTGTCCAGCCGCCTCCTAGATAGGGATCTCCTTATCGTCGGCTATTGGACTGACTGGGACTACCTCAACCAAGTTTTGCAGACCGCCCTGGACCAAATAAGACCTTCTAAGATCATCGTGGTCGACCTAGCGGACAGCGCGACGTTCCAGGCCAAGGCACCCGGGCTTTACGCCATAGGTGACGCTGCCCAGAACGGGTTCTGGCACGTACAGGCGTCGGGCGATGCATTTTTGGCTGCACTCCGAACGGCTTTTTCCAAAGCATTTCTAAGGCAAGTCATCAGCAGCGGAACCCAGGAGTATCAGGATCTGACAGGCCATGCCGCCACCGCAACGATGACTGAGCCTCCAGAGGTCGACAACGATTCCCTGTGGCGCATGCGGCGTGACTTGGAGGGATGCACTCCCAACCAGCCGGCAACTATGCGTACACCCCCAATGGAGTGCACAGTTGGGCTGACCCTGCTCCAGCTTCGTGCATCCGGGGCCTATGCCGATGGGCATTATTGGCTTCTCAACCAGAGACGGATCAGGACGCTACGCACGCCAAATCAGCCGCTTCATAGGGTTGAGGCGTCCTATGCAAGAGAGACGGCCCCCGCCGTATCTCCAGATATAACCATTGCAATTGGCGCCGAAGCGGACTCATTGCCCTCCAACATCGTCAGAGCTGGCACGACGCCGACAATCACTAGAGGGGCTGCGGGTCGTTGGCTTACGCGGCAACAAGCCATTCAGGAGCTTGGACTATGAATAAGATTCTCCACTCCAGTAGTGAACTTCTCAAGGAAGCAGGCTGCACAACCGAGCTGGTCACGATCGGCTCGCGCGAGGCACTCGTGTTTGAAGGGAGCAGTGTCCTGGGATTCCTGTTCAGCTACGACAGCGTCGAGGAACTGATGAAGGACTGGATGGCGGACTCCGACAGAGCCATTGCTAATTATCAGTTTGGGCTGAGGAGGTCTGGCATCAAAGCATGGAACACATACCTCGTATTGCTGACGCCCGACATCCCTGACTATGCACGAGTAGTGTCGCTGGGTGCGATCGAAGAAGACCTCGGAGGAACCCGAAAGATTGCCAGAGCCGGCGTACAGGATTTGGCAGATCTCAGTGCCGCACTGCTCCCGCTGCGCCCGCTGCAGAGCGCGCCACGCCTCGCTGCTGTCGACATGAAGAGGGAGATACGTGAGCGGACGACTGAGCTTCCTTTGAGGGCCGTCGACGCATTTCTTTCGGGTGCAGATGAGTCCGTCGTGCTCCAAGTATTGGAGGAATCCCTGTGAAGCTCGCTTACGTTGACCTGTGTGGCTTCCGAGGCTACCGGAAGAGAGTACGTGTCGACTTCGCCGAGGATTTCACCATAGTTGATGGCAGAAATGGTGTCGGTAAAAGTACTATCTTTGATGCTGTCGAGTATGCACTGACAGGGCATCTGAGTAAGTACAAGGATGCCAAGGCCGACGGAGAAACTGTCGCAAACTACATTTGGTGGACGGGACAGGGACCCGCCCCCATAGATCGGTATGTCGAAGCTGGCTTCAAGGATTGAATCGCCCAGGCTTTTGTAGACAGTCGTCAGCCGTTTAGTGCGTACCGCTTCTCAAACTCTACCGGGGACAGCCCGTCGTTGGAACTGTGCCGCCGTTTTGGGTTGTAAACCCTA
>NZ_JAGGRL010000003.1 GCF_018612915.1 Stenotrophomonas sp. ISL-67
CGGATCAAGCGGAGGATCTACAGCAATCACGACGAGGCGCGTGCGGATGTCTTCCAGTACATCGAGATGTTTTACAACCCAAAACGGCGGCACAGTTCCAACGACGGGCTGTCCCCGGTAGAGTTTGAGAAGCGGTACGCACTAAACGGCTGACGACTGTCTACAAAAGCCTGGGCGATTCAGATAGCGTCCTGACCAGGTACGAGGCTATCGACATAGTGACCACCCGAATCGCAGGTCGCACCTATGCTACCGCCAGCGACCTCGGCTTCTCCTTGGTATCTGAGGACGGTGAATCTATTGACACTGTTCAGATACATGGCGAAGGCTCGGGCTATGGCGCCAGTGCACTTCTGCTTCCATGGGGGTTGCTGATGTCGGATTCATGCTCGGTCGCGCGATCCAAGCTTGGTTCCCCCATTCGTACTGGAGGTGGGGATCGCAACCCCCTGACAGGGCAGGCTATTCGAGATTGGGATTTGTTCGGTGCTGGCAATTATCGTTGTCATCTGGAGTACCTGCCGGCCAACGCAGGCATTTCACTGCTGTCGATCAACCCTGCGTCGAACTAGCAACTTCATGGCGTCATTGGGACTTCAATCCTTGGGTATGGCACCTGGCGTGCCGGTTGTACATGTTGCTTGGAGAGCACGATGGATCTGGAACTGGTCGAGCCTGCGGTTCTCGAGTACTCTTTTCGTTGGCTTGCCAAAGGTGGGAACCTGGTGATTGGCGTCCACTTGGAGCTGGGGTGGTGTGTTCGAGTTGACGGCGATGTCACTCTCCTGGACACGGAACGTAGATTTGTTCCAGTTACACCGCTGTTGAAGGTACCGTTCAACGAGTTCTCTGGCCTCCTCAAGCGTGCTTCGTTGCGGAATGAAGAGTGTCGCCAGCTGATTCTTGATTTCCCTGTAGAACTTTTTCTGAAGTACGTCTTTCATACATCCTGTTCTGGCTACTGGCCGGAGCTCGCGCTGGATTGGCTGGAGGCGCAGGAGAGTTCATGGCCAATGCATCGTGCGGAGTTGGCGGGGCTCTCTGAGAGCCGGTCCATGCCGCAGAAGGCCAGGCAGCGTGCGAACAGAATGCTGCGCATTTCGGATGGAAGCAGAGTGCTGCCGCCACGCCGGAGTTGATTGCCTGGGGCGCCCAGCGCCGCGTCGCCATCGCGATGGAGTAACGATAGCCGCCTCAACACGACTATCTGGGCTATCGGTGACCGGGACACGGTGCCTGCCGCGCTGAGGAACGCACCGTCGTACCGAGCGCAGCTTGGATTGATTGTTGCTACTGACCCTGCTTCTTCATATGGGCAGACTGTTGGTAGCTGCGCTTTCAGCGCCATATGCGTCATAGCGAAGGTTCGGTCTACCGAAGTCCGGAAATCAAGAGGCACAAGCAACTTCCCATCGTTCGCAGCAACGCGCATGGTGTGTACCGGAGCGTAGAAACTCCAAGACATGGATAATGTATGCGTTGTGTCGGGAGGGTGGCTAATACAACACCCTTTGGGGAATACGCCCGCCGGCTTTCCATGTCTACGGTTTCTAACCTCCCGACTCCCTCGCCATCCCGGCGAGGGACCTTCCTACTGGAGGCACACCGTGACAACGCAAATGCCCGACGACGGCTTTGACGACTACCCCTCTCAATCCGCGCGTTCCCGGCGCGCACGCGAACGCCGCGCGCAATCCGCGCCGTGCACACCGCCAGCGCACTTTCACGAAGAGCTGAAGGTTCCCTACCTCAAGATCCGCGGCCGCTGGCTGCGGCAGATGGGCTTCAACGTGGGCCGCAAGCTGCAGATCGAAGCCTGCGCTGGTGTCATCACCATCAGGCTGCTGGGCACTCCCGCGGTGGAAGACCCACGGGTGCCCAGGTTCGTGGAGCGCACGATCTTCCACGGCGAGGTAAGCGCCGACTTGGGGCAGTTCCTTCCCGAGGACGTGATCCAATGAAGAAGCAGGTCTACTTACGGGTGAAGGTGGACCCCGGTCTACGCCGCGCCTTTCAGCTCTCCGCGTGGCGTAGCGAGCGTTCGCCTACCCACGTGCTTCGGTCGTTGATCCAGAACTGCGTGTCCCTGGATCGGAACCTCAATGGCGTTGATATCGAGGTCTGGGGGGATTCCTTCCCGCTGGAAAGTGAAGCGACGCGGCAGCCGAACCGCCAGCACTCGCGGTGAAACGATAGCAACGTCACCGCTACCCGGAGCGCGTTGCAATGTAAATGTTCGCGCCATGCACCATTGAAAATCCGGCTACGGGCCCGTCTCCGGCAAGCTCAGCACCATATTCTGGTCGGTCTCCTCGCGCTGGCACGGGGATGAATTCCATCGTCGAACCGGGCATGTCACATCCAGCCCGCCCATCCGTCATGGCATGCTGAGACCCTTCAATCCAGGATGCGATCGAAATGCGACTTTCCTGCCGTCCCCTGGCCACCAGCGCGGCGTTGCTGCTGCTGGCGGCCTGCCAACCCGCTCCGGAGGCACCCCCGGAAGCGGCCGAGCGCCAGTACGGAACACTCACCTTCAAGCCCTGCACCCTCACCAGCGCCCAGGCCAGCAACAACGTGGAAGCCGAGTGCGCCACCCTGCAGGTGCCCGAGAACCCTGATGCGCCGGAGGGTCGAAAGATCGGGCTCAACATCGCCTGGCTGGATACCGCCAACGAAGGCGAGGGCAAGCAGGACCCGGTGTTCTTCCTGGCCGGTGGCCCGGGCCAGTCGGCCACGGAAGTGGCGGCCATCATCAACCAGTCGCTGCGCGAAGTGCGCAAGAAGCGCGACATCATCCTGGTGGACCAGCGCGGCACCGGTAAATCCAACCCGCTCAGCTGCGTGGATGCCGACGGCAAGGAGCTGGCGTTCGACGAGAACGCGGCGGCCACGCCCGAGGTGATCGCCGAGTTCGCCACGCGCTGCGCTGCAGTGCTGGCCGACCGTGCCGACACCCGCTTCTACACCACCACCCAGGCCATCGGCGATCTGGACGCCGTGCGAGCCGCGCTGGGCGTGGACAAGATCAACCTGGTCGGCGGCTCCTACGGCACCCGCGTGGCCCAGCAGTACGCCGCGCGCTTCCCGCAGCACACCCGTGTGGTGGTGATCGACGGCGTGGCCCCGAACGACCTGGCGGTGGGCGGCGACTTCGCCAACACTTTCGAGTCGGCGATCGAACTGCAGTCGGCCCAGTGCCGCAAGGACGCCGCCTGCGCCAAGCGCTTCCCGGTGGACACCCGTACCCAGCTGCGCAACGTGATGACCACGCTGGCCAAGGCGCCGGTGGACGTCGAGTACCGCGACCCGGGCACCGCCGCCGTTCGCCGCGCACCGACCAGTGCCAACACCGTGACCAGCCTGGCCTTCATGTTCTCGTACATGCCGGAGCTGTCCTCGCTGCTGCCGGTGGTGCTGGACGAGGCCGCGCAGGGCCGTTACGCGCCGCTGATGTCGCTCAACAGCCTGGCCACCCGCAACATGGCCGGGCAGATGAACCAGGGCATGCAGTGGTCGGTGATCTGCGCCGAAGACGCCGACCGCTACCAGGAAGGCCCGGCCGGCGACCGCCTGCTCGGCCCGGAAGTGGCGCGCATGTTCTTCGCCGCCTGCCCGGTGTGGAACGTGGGCACGCGCCCGAAGCACTTCACCGCGCCGTTGAGCACCGACGTGCCGGTGCTGCTGCTGTCGGGCGAGTTCGACCCGGTTACCCCGCCGCGTTATGCCGAACAGGTGCTCAAGCACCTGCCCAACGGCCGCCACATCGTGGCCAAAGGCCAGGGCCATGGAACGCTCGGCGCCGGCTGCATGCCGCGCCTGCTCGCGCAGTTCATGGACAAGGCTGACGCCAAATCGCTGGATGCCGCCTGCCTGGACGCCCTGAGCCCGACGCCGGCCTTCACCTCGTTCAACGGATGGGAACCATGATCGTCGCCGAGAACCTGCATAAAGCCTTCAAGACCAAGACCGGCCTGATCAAGGCGGTGGACAACGTCGGTTTCCAGGCCGAGGACGGCCGCATCACCGGGCTGCTGGGCCCCAACGGCGCCGGCAAGACCACCACCATGCGCATGCTCTACACGCTGATGACGCCGGACCAGGGCCGGGTGCTGGTGGATGGCCTGGACGCCGCCACCCAAGCGGTGGACGTGCGCCGCCGGCTGGGCGTGCTGCCTGATGCGCGTGGCGTCTACAAGCGGCTCACCGCGCGCGAGAACATCGCCTACTTCGGCGAACTGCACGGCATGAGCGCGGCACACATCCGCGAGCGCACCAAGGTGCTGTCCAGGGCGCTGGACATGGACGACATCCTGGACCGCCAGACCGACGGCTTCTCGCAGGGCCAGCGCACCAAGACCGCCATTGCGCGCGCGCTGGTGCACGACCCACGCAATGTGATCCTGGACGAGCCGACCAACGGCCTGGACGTTATGACCACCCGCGCGTTGCGCGGCTTCCTGCGCGAGCTGCGCAATGAAGGCCGTTGCGTGATCTTCTCCAGCCACATCATGCAGGAGGTGGCCGCGCTATGCGACAGCATCGTGATCATCGCCAAGGGCACGGTGATGGCGGCGGGCACGGCCGATGAACTGCGCGCGCAGACCGGCGAAGCGAACCTGGAAGATGCCTTCGTGAAGGCAATCGGCACTGAAGAAGGACTGCACGCATGAGCGCGTTTGCCACGTTGTTGACCGTGATGCGCAAGGAGCTGCGCGATCTCTCGCGTGACCGCCGTACCCTGGCCCTGACCCTGCTGTTGGGGCCGCTGCTGTACCCGATCCTGATCCTGGGCATGGGCAAGCTGGCCGAAAGCCGGGTCAAGACCCAGATCGACAAACCGCTGGACATTCCCACCATCGGCCGCGAAAACGCCCCCAACCTGGTGCGCTTCCTGGCCGCGCAGGGGCTGAACGCGGTGGAGGCACCGAAAGACCTTACCGCTGAAATCCGCGACCAGAAGATCGACATCGCGCTGCGCATCAGCCCGGAGTTCGGCAAGGACTGGGCCGAAGGGCGCCCGGCACTGGTGGAGATCGTGCAGGACAGCACCCGCCGCGATGCTGATATTCCCACCGCGCGCCTGAAGGCGGCACTGGGCGGTTACAACCAGCAAGTGGGTGCGTTGCGGCTGCTGGCACGCGGTATCGATGCGCAGGTGGCGCGCCCGCTGGACGTGGCCACCCAGGACCTGGCCACCGCCGAGGCCAAGCGCGGGGTGATGCTGTCGTTGCTGCTGCCGATCCTGCTCACCATCACCTCGTTCCTGGGCGGTGCCTACCTGGTGATGGACACCACCGCCGGTGAGCGTGAGCGGCAATCGCTGGAGCCATTGCTGGCCACGCCGGCCAAGCGCAGCGCGATTGTCAGCGGCAAGATCGCGGCGGCCTGCGTGGTGGGCGTGGTGTCGCTGCTGCTCACGCTGCTGGCGTTCAAGCTCAGCGCGCAGCTTTCCACCGGCGCGGCGGCGCGTCAGCTCAACATGGGCTTCCTGCCGATGCTGCAGATGCTGCTGGTGATGATGCCGATCCTGTTCATCGGCACCTCGCTGCTGACCTTCCTGTCGGCGGCGGCCAAGAGCATGAAGGAAGCCCAAAGCCACATGACCTGGCTGATGCTGCTGCCGATGCTGCCCGGCTACGCACTCATGGTGTACCCGGTGAAGAGCGAGCTGTGGCAGTTCGCGGTGCCGTTCCTGGCGCAGAACCAGATGCTGCTCAAGATCATCCGCCACGAACCGATCAGCGCGCAGATGTGGGGCATCTACCTGGCAGCCGGCTTCGGTTTGGCCGCGTTGCTGTGGTACGCCGCCGTGCGCCGCTACCACCAGGAGCGCCTGGCGATTTCGGGCTGACTTTCCAAATGGGGACGGAGGAGGTTAAGTGACGAGGCACGGTCGAATCGTGCTTCGTTGCGGAGCCTCATCCGACCACCAGTTGATCTCAATGCTTGCTGGGCGGTCTGCCGGCTATTCTGAATACCGTTTCTCGATTGAGGGTTTCTGCGACCATTTTCTGGAATCGTTCGTCTCCCAGCGCCCGCTCCTGCTGCACGTAGCGCTGAATGTTCGCCAGTTCCTTGTCCGGAATCCCTGCGTGCAGAAAGTGTTTGTACGCGTCTGCTCGACGTGCTGCTGATCCGCCGAGCGATAGGTAGACAGGATGCGGCGTCAGCAAAGGATGGTGGGCAAGACCCAGGTGTGAACGCACGCTAGACCAGTAATGGTCCTGCGGTGACGCCACCAGCGCGGCGCGGACAGGATTGAGTTCGATATAGCGCAGCACCATCAGGAAGTAGCGGTCGGTGTCCACCAGGCAGGACTTGTACCGACTCTCCCAAAGTGTCCCGCTCCGTCCATGCCGGGTATTGAAATAGCGCACGTAGCTTTGCCCGGTGGCTTTCATTGCCAAGGCCAAAGCCTGGGCAGTCGAGGGCGTCAGCAGCAGGTGTACGTGATTGCCCATCAGCACGAATGCGTGCAGGGATACCGAATGCTTGCGGCAGGCACGGCCGAGTAAGCGGCAGTAGTGATGCCGGTCCAGGTCATCCACGAATATGGCTGCGCGATTGACCCCACGCTGGATCACGTGGAAGGGATAGTCCGGCAGTATCAATCTCGGGCGGCGGGGCATGGATGACACGGAAGTCAAGGTCAGCGACGAAGGTGGCACGGTGATGGGCCAAAGGCGCTAGGGGGAATGCGCTCGATCGCATCGGACTAGATCCAATCAACGTCGCGGACTACTGCTTAACTTCCTCCGTCCCCTTTTCTCCCAACAAAAAACCCCGGATCGCTCCGGGGTTTTTTTTGTGCCCACCAACAGTGGATCAAGCGCCCGGTGCGAACGACAGCGTGCGGCGGGTGGTGACCGGGGCGCTGACCGGTTCGAACTTCCAGCGCTTGACCGCGTTGAGCGCTTCGCGGTCGAAGACGCGGGCCGGGGTGGCGCGCAGCACACGCGAGCTGGTGACCGAACCGTCGGTGCCCACGGTGATCTCCACCAGCACTTCGCCCGCGGTGCCGGCGCGCAGCGCGTCAGTCGGGTAGCGCGGGGCCGGGGTGCTGATCGGGCGCAGGGCGGCGGCGGCCGGCGCGGCAGCGGTCTGCCGGGCAGCGCTGGCCTGGGCGGCGGCGGCAGCCTGCTGGCGCTGTTCGGTCTCGCGGCGGGTAGCGGCCTGGCGCTCGGTGTCCTGGCGCTCGGCCTCACGGCGGGCAGCATCCTGCTGCGCGGCGATCTGCTTGGCCGCTTCGGCCTCGCCTGCCTGCTGCTGGCGCTGCTGGTCGGCCAATTGCTTGACCTTGTTCTCGGCGTCCCGCTTGACCTTGTCGGTCTCTTCCTGGGTGCGCTTGAGGGCGGTCTGCATGCCGGTGGTGATGCCGGTCTTCAGGCGCGGCAGCGCCGGTGCGTTGGCGTCCACCTTTTCGATCAGCGCCACCAGGCGCTGGCCTTCGGTGAAGTCCTCGCGGTTGAGGCTCTGCTCGGCGGCAATCAGCGTGTACGGCAGCAGGTCGGTCAGCGCGCTCTTGATCGAGGCGTCGTCCGGGGTCTTTTCACGCAGCGCCAGGTAGTACTCCATGGCGTTGTCGCCGGCCGGGGCGTACATGCGGTTCTCGCGCAGGGCCTTGCTGGCCAGGTCGCGCAGTTCCTCGGTACCCATCGACTGGACCTTGGCCGAAACGGCCGGCGCCGGCGGCGCGGCGGCAGGTGCGGCGGCCGCAGCCGCCGGTGCGGACGGCGTTGCCGGCGTGGCCGGAGCCGTTTCGTCCTTGCCCGAGCAGGCGGCCAGAGCCACCACCAGGGTCAGCGGCACCAGCAGGCGCGCCTTGGCGTTCGTGTTGACGTGCGACATCCAACTCCCCTTTGAAGAACGACGATACGTAAGGCCTGATACGGTCAGGCCGACCGAAGCCCCGGAACGTTTCCCAGCGTCCGGCGCGGTACAGCAGGTGCCCAATCTAGCATCCCCGCGCCCCGCTTTGCAGGGCTCGGGGCGGGGCAGGGCAGGCGGTCAGTGCGCCAGCGACTTGCTCGGGGTGTGGGCCATCAGCTTGTCGGTGTAGGCGATGCCGATCGCCGACAGGATGAATGCGGCGTGGATGATGGTCTGCCACATCACGCCGCTGGCGCTCATGGACGAGCATTTGAACGAGGCTTCCACGGCCGGGCCGTACTTGGCCACCGCATCCAGCACGGCGGTGACGTACCCGGGGCTGTTGCACGAGGGCAGGCCGTCCAGGTTGCCGGCGCCGATGAAGGTCTTGAGCAGGTGGATCGAGGAGATGCCGATGATCGACAGGGCCAGCTTCACCTTCAGCACGCTGGCATTGACGTGGCTGAGCCACTCCGGCTGGTCAGGGTGGTTTTCCAGGCGCAGGCGCGAGACGAAGGTTTCGTAACCGCCCACGATCACCATCACCAGCAGGTTGGAGATCATCACCACGTCGATCAGGCCCAGCACCAGCAGCATGATTTCCTGCTCGCCCATGCTGTTGGCCTTGTGGACCAGGTGCCACAGCTCCTTGCCAAACAGGAACACGTAGACGCACTGCGCCAGGATCAGGCCCAGGTACAGCGGCAGCTGCAGCCAGCGCGAGGCGAAGATCAGGGAGGACAGGGGACTGATGGGCTTGGCGGTCGAGCTCATGCTGGAATGCTGCGTTGCGGGGGACGCCGCAGAGTAGCGGGCCTTCATGACCCTGCCAACCCAACTGACGCACTAGACTCGGCATTCCTGAACCGCTGGGTCCTGTCATGATCGATCTGTATTACTGGCCAACCCCCAATGGCCACAAAGTCACCCTGTTGCTGGAAGAACTGGGCCTGCCATACACCATCAAGCCGGTGAACATCGGCAGCGGCGACCAGTTCAAGCCCGAATTCCTGGCCATTTCCCCCAACAACAAGATGCCGGCGCTGGTGGACCACCAGCCCACCGACGGTGGCGCGCCGCAGAGCGTGTTCGAGTCCGGGGCGATCCTGCTGTACCTGGCCGAGAAGAGTGGCAGGTTCCTGCCGGCCGATACCCGCGGCCGGGTGGCGGTGCTGGAATGGCTGTTCTGGCAGATGGCCGGGCTGGGCCCGATGAGCGGCCAGATGGGCCATTTCAATGTGTATGCGCCCGAGCAGATTCCGTATGCCATCGAGCGGTACGGCAACGAAGTGCGCCGCCTGCATGGGGTGATGGACAAGCGCCTGGCCGGCAGCGCCTTCCTGGGGGGCGACGAATACAGCATCGCCGACATGGCCAGCTACCCGTGGATTGGCGCGTACGACAAGCTGCCGGCCGATTTCGCCGCGTTCCCGAACCTGAAGCGTTGGCACGACGCGATCGCCGCGCGCCCGGCTACCCAGCGGGCTTATGCGCTGAAGCACAAAGTGAACCCGGACGCCGGCAAGCCGCTCAGCGAAGAAGAGCGCAAGCACCTCTTCGGCCAGCGCTGAAGCGGTCGGGGCGATAACGGAATGGCCGGCACCGCCTGGGCCGGCCAACGGCCGGCGGGTACGCGCCAACGCATGCGCGCTGCCGCCCCACAATTCGCGTTGCGAACTGCGGGCCCCTCTTATGATGCTTCCACGCCCCCGCCGCTTCGCGGCCGCCCCCGAACTCCGGGGGCCCGCACCCAATACACCGCGTGGGCCGGCCAACGGCCGGCGCTACCGTGGGGTCCCCATCCCACCGCGTGCGTTAGGATGTCGGCCTGCCGTCGCCGGACCCTTCCATGCGCCACTTTGTTGCCTCGCTCGCCCTCATGCTCGCTTCGACCACCATGGCCCACGCCGAAAAGCTCACCCTGGACGCCATCACCGGCCCGCTGCCGCTGTCCGGCCCGACCCTGATGAAGCCCAAGGTGGCCCCGGATGGCTCGCGCGTGAGCTTCCTGCGCGGCAAAGAGGCCGATCGCAACCAGCTGGACCTGTGGGCGTATGACATCGCCAGCGGCCAGACCCGGCTGTTGGTCGATTCCAAGGTGGTGCTGCCCGGCGATGAAACCCTGAGCGATGCCGAAAAGGCGCGCCGCGAGCGCCAGCGCATTGCCGCCATGACCGGCATCGTCGATTACCAGTGGTCGCCCGACGCGCGCACCCTGCTGTTCCCGCTGGGCGGCGAACTGTACCTGTACGACCTGGACAAGCAGGGCAAGGCCGCCGTGCGCCAGCTCACCCACGGTGAGGGTTTTGCCACCGATGCCAAGCTGTCGCCGAAGGGCGGCTTCGTCAGCTTCGTGCGCGACCGCAACCTGTGGGTGATCGACCTGGCCAGCGGCAAGCAGGTCCAGCTCACCCGCGATGGCAGCGACACCATCGGCAACGGCGTGGCCGAGTTCGTGGCCGACGAGGAAATGGACCGCCACACCGGTTACTGGTGGGCGCCGGACGATTCGGCCATCGCCTTCGCGCGCATCGACGAATCGCCGGTGCCGGTGCAGAAACGCTACGAAATGTACGCCGACCGCACCGAGATGATCGAACAGCGCTACCCGGCCGCCGGCGACCACAACGTCACCGTCACGCTGGGCGTGATCGCCCCACGCGCCGATGCCGCCGCGCGCTGGGTCGATCTTGGCCGCAACGCGGACATCTACCTGGCCCGCGTCGACTGGCGCGACCCGCAGCACCTGACCTTCCAGCGCCAGTCGCGCGACCAGAAGACCCTGGAGCTGATCCAGGCCGACCTGGACAGCGGCAAGCAGCGCACGCTGGTGACCGAAACCTCGCCGACCTGGGTGCCGCTGCACAACAGCCTGCACTTCCTCAAGCAGGGCGGCTTCCTGTGGTCGTCCGAACGCAGCGGGTTCCAGCACCTGTACCGCGTGTCCGATGACGGTAGAACGGTCACCGCGCTGACCTCGGGTGACTGGCCGGTGGACGAGCTGCTCGCCGTGGACGAAGCGGCCGGCAAGGTCTACTTCCGAGCCGGCGTGGAATCGTCGCGCGAAAGCCAGATCTACGCGGTGCCGCTGCAGGGCGGGCCGCTGCAGCGCCTGTCGCAGGCGCCGGGCATGCACAGCGCCAGCTTCGCGAAGAATGCCAGCGTGTACGTGGACAGCTGGTCCAACACCACCACGCCGCCGCAGATCGCGCTGCACCGCGCCAGCGGCGAGAAGATCGCCACGCTGGTGGAAAACAACCTGGCTGATCCCAGCCACCCGTATGCGCGCTACCTGGACGCGCAGCGCCCGGTCAGCTTCGGCACGCTCACCGCGGCCGATGGCCGCACCCCGCTGCACTACAGCTTGGTCACCCCGGCCGGTTTCGACCCGGCCAAGCGCTACCCGGTGGTGGTGTACGTGTATGGCGGCCCGGCCAGCCAGACCGTGACCGACAGCTGGCCCGGCCGTGGCGACCACTTGTTCAACCAATACCTGGCCCAGCAGGGCTATGTGGTGTTCTCGCTGGACAACCGCGGCACCCCGCGCCGTGGCCGCGATTTCGGCGGTGCGCTGTACGGCGTGCAGGGCACGGTGGAAGTGGCCGACCAGCTCAAGGGCGTGGCGTGGCTCAAGCAGCAGCCGTGGGTGGACCCGGCGCGCATCGGCGTGCAGGGCTGGTCCAACGGCGGCTACATGACCCTGATGCTGCTGGCCAAGGCATCGGACCAGTACGCCTGCGGCGTGGCCGGCGCGCCGGTCACCGACTGGGGCCTGTACGACACCCATTACACCGAGCGCTACATGGACCTGCCGGCGCGCAACGCCAAGGGCTATGAGGAGGCGCGCGTGCTGGCCCACATCGACGGCCTGCGTTCGCGGCTGCTGCTGATCCACGGCATGGCCGACGACAACGTGCTGTTCACCAATTCCACCGAATTGATGAGCGCGCTGCAGAAGCGTGGCCAGCCGTTCGAGCTGATGACCTACCCGGGCGCCAAGCACGGCCTGTCTGGCAGCAATGCGCTGCACCGTTACCGCTTGGCCGAAGACTTCCTGGGCCGCTGCCTGAAGCCGTAACGCGCTTGCGGCAGCCGGTCGGTCGGGGCAGCTGGGCGGCAGGCATGACCTCCGGCCGATTGCCGCTGCCCCCTTGAGTGCGTAGGGTCGCAGGCAACCGCTCACTGGAGTCCTGCATGAAGCCGCTTGCCCTTGCCGTTGCGTTGGCCCTTTCCGTCCCCGCCGCGCTCAGTGCGCCGCCGGTCTTTGCTGCAGCTCCCGCCGCCGCCAAGGCCCCGGCCAGTGCGGCCTGGGTGACCCGCAGCAACGAACTGGCGCAGATCCTGCTCGATGCGCAGGGTCCGTTCCAGCCGGAAGAAACCGGCTTCTTCGGCGTGCCGGGCTACGATGACAAAGTGTTCGATTTTGGCCCGGACAACGCCAAGCGCTACCGCGCCGCAATGGCCAAGGCCCGCGACCAACTGAAGGCCACGCTGGCCACCGAGCGCGACCCGAACGTGCGCCAGGACCTGGCGATCATGATTGCCGCCGCCGACGAGAACATCCAAGGCAGCGAACTCAACGAAAAATACCTGCTGCCATGGAGCGATACCCCGCAGACGGTCTTCAGCGGCATCAACCTGCTGCTGTCCGACCAGGTGCCGGCCGAGCGCCGCGCCAAGGCGCTGGATCGCCTGAAGGCCTACGCCGGCCTGGCCCCGGGCACGACCGCCATCACCACGCTGTCGCGCCAGCGTTATGAAGAGCGCCTGGCCGACAAGAGCCTGCTGCAGCCGACGAAGATCGAGGTCGAGCAGTCGCTGGCCAACGTCGATACCTATATCACCGGTATCGAAAAGCTGTTCGACAAGTACAAGATCGCAGGCGCCGACGAGGCGCTGAAGACCATTGCCACGCAGTTGCGCGAGTACCGCGACTGGACGAAAAGCGAAGTGCTGCCCAAGGCACGTGCCGATGCGCGCCTGCCCGAAGCGCTGTATGCGTTCCAGCTCAAGCGCGTGGGGATCGATATCGACCCGCAGCTGTTGATGCAGCGCGCGCAGCTGGAATTCATGGAAACCCGTTCGGCGATGCGCCAGCTGGCGCCGTTGGTGGTGAAGGCCAAGGGCCTGAAGGTGTCCGACCCGACCGACCCGGTGGCGGTGATCCGCGCGCTGAAGGGCGACAAGATCGCCGACGACCAGCTTGAGCACCACTACCGCGGCGTGATCGATGCGATCGACCCGATCATCCGCGCGCAGAAGATCGTGGACGTGCCGCAGCGCCCGATGCAGATGCGGCTGGGCTCGGCCGCCGAAAGCGCCGCCTCGCCGGCGCCGCACTTCCTGCCGGCGCCGCTGGTGGGTAACACCGGGCAGCAGGGCACCTTCGTGCTGCCGCTGGGCAACCCAGCGGCCGGCGACAAGGCCGCGCAGTACGACGATTTCAACTTCGGCTCGGCTGCGTGGACGCTGAGCGCGCACGAAGGCCGCCCGGGCCATGAGCTGCAGTTCACCGCGATGGTGGAGCGGGGCGTGTCGCTGGCACGCACGATGTTCGCGTTCAACTCGGTCAACGTGGAAGGCTGGGCGCTGTATGCCGAGGCTGAAATGGTGCCGTACGAGCCGCTGGACGGACAGCTGATCGCGCTGCAGTTCCGCCTGCTGCGCGCCGCGCGCGCCATGCTCGACCCGATGCTCAACCTGGGCCTGATCGACCGGGCCAAGGCCGAACGCGTGCTGATCGACGAAGTGGGCTTGTCCAAGGCGATGGCCACCCAGGAACTGGACCGTTACATGGTGCGCATGCCGGGCCAGGCGGGCAGCTACTTCTACGGCTACACCCGGATCCTGGAACTGCGCATGCAGACCGAGCTGGCCCTGGGCGAAAAGTTCGACCGCCTGGCGTTCAACAACTTCCTGCTCGACCAGGGCCTGCTGCCGCCGGACCAGCTGGCCAAGGCGGTCAACGAGGTGTTCATCCCGAAGCACCGGTAACGGTGTCGGGGAGTCCCCAACACCGCCAACGGTGGAAGCGGAATCGCAAACCACCGGCAACGATGGAAGGGAATTGGTAGCGCCGGCCGTTGGCCGGCCCTCATGAACGCCGGAAGCATCGCAAGGGCCGGCCAACGGCCGGCGCTACCGGTCAGTTGGTCGGCCTGATCGTCTGCACCGGCAGGCGATCCGCCGCCGGTGGGTTGGGTACCCAGATCGCAATACCCGCCGCGCGCTTCTGCGTGGTCGGAATGCCGATGCCCACGCCGCCGCCGCTGTGCGAACCGTAGCTGCCGCCGCCCACTGACATACCGCCGCCTGAGCTGCTTGATTCCACCCCCATCAAGATGACCCCGTTGGCGCCCAACGCTGCGGCTTCCTTCTTCAACCGCGCCACCACCGCATCGGTTTGGCCCTGGGTGCCAAAGCCCACCGCGCTGGACGATTCCAGCTGCGCGATCTCGATCGAGCCCGGCGGCGGGGTGGAATAGATCTGCACCAGTGCCGGGTCGGTCGGTGCGCGGGTCTGGCCCAGCATCACCCGGGACGTACTGGCGCAGCCGCTCACCACCAGCAGCACACCGAGCAGCGGAAGCATTCGAATGTTCATGGGTCCACCCCTTGTACGGCCCTATCGGCCTGCGCCTGGATCATCCGGGCTGGCCGCTGAATCGGTGCCAACCTGTTCTGGCGCAAGGTAACACCGGCCGGGTGAGCCTGCCGCATCCCGTTTTTGCCGCCGCCATCACACGCCGCTGGCGGGGCTGTCGCTACCCTGCGGCCAGCATTTTCAGCAAGGGGAACGGGGCATGGGACTGATCAGTCTGTTGTGGGGCGTACTGGCGTTGTTCTGGATGATCCTGGCGCTGATCCCGCTGCTGGGCTGGGGCAACTGGTTCCTGATCCCGTTCGCCGCGGTCGGCGCCGTGATCGGCGCGCTGGGCATCCTGTTCACCCATCCCAGCAAGCGCGGCCGCGCCTGGACCGGCCTGCTGCTCAATGCGGTAGTGGTGGTGGTCGGCATCGTCCGCCTGTCCCTCGGCGGCGGCATCCTGTAAGCCGGGGGCAAACGCCGTCCACGCGTCCACCGGTAGAGCGGGGCTCTGCCCCGCTGCGCCTACCGCCTGCGACACCACGTCGCACCTGCCAAGCCGCCGCACCCAAAGGCGTAGAATGACCGCCCCATGATCATTCGTCCCCGCCCCCACGGCTGGCAGCTGCTGTACATCCTGCGCGGCTCCATCGTGCCTGCCATCGCGCCCAAGGTGGCCGCCATCTTCGTGCTGGCCGTTGCCGTGGCCACCTTCGCCGAGCTGGCCCACCCGCCGGGCATCGAGCGCGTGTCGGTCGCGCCGTTCACCCTGCTGGGCCTGGTGCTGTCCATCTTCCTGAGCTTCCGCAACAACGCCTGCTTCGACCGCTGGTGGGAAGGGCGCAAGCTGTGGGGCCAGCTCATCTATGAATTGCGCAGCCTGGCGCGGTTGTGCAGCACGCTGCTGGTCGGGCAGCCTGCGCGCGCCGACCGGATCTGCCGCCTGGCCATCGCCTTCGCGCACGCACTGGCCGCCCGCCTGCGCGGGCAGGATGCCGCGCTGGCCGGCCTGCCTTGGGTGGCCGAGGCCGACCGTGGGCGCTACGCGCAACGCTTGAACGTGCCGGACCAGCTGCTGGCGATGATCGCGGTGGAAACGGCCGCTGCGCTGCGCGCCGATGAGATCGATACGATCCTGTATGCCCAATTCGAAACCCGCCTGCATGCACTGTCCAGCATCCAGGCCGGCTGCGAACGCATCCTGCTCACGCCGTTGCCGTTCGCCTACACCCTGCTGCTGCACCGCTGCGCGTGGATGTTCTGCGTGCTGCTGCCGTTCGGCCTGGCCAGCTCGCTGGGCTGGGCCACCCCGGTGGTATCGGCGGTGCTGGCCTATGCCTTCTTCGGGTTGGACCAGCTGGGCGAGGAAATGGAAGAGCCGTTCGGGCTGGAGCCCAATGACCTGCCGCTGGATGCGATGGTACGCACCATCGAAATCGACCTGCTCGACAGCCTGGGCGTGTGCCCGCTGCCCGAACCCCTGCAACCGCAGCGTTACCTGCTGCAGTAACCCGACACTGCCCGGAGCATTCCATGGCCCACCCCGACTACCGCCCCCGCCGCATGCGCCACGACGAGTTCTCGCGCCGGCTGATGCGCGAAAACACGCTGACCACCGACGACCTGATCTACCCGGTGTTCGTGCACGAACTGGCCGGTCGCGCGCCGGTCGCTTCGATGCCGGGCGTGGAACGGCTGTCGATCGATGAGCTGCTGAAGGTGGCCGAAGAAGCGCTGGAGCTGGGCATTCCGGTGATCGACCTGTTCCCGGTGATCGACCCGTCCGGCAAGTCGCTGGACGCGGCGGCGGCGTGGGACGAGAACGGTCTGGCGCAGCGGGCGATCCGCGCGCTGAAGTCGCGCTTCCCCGAACTGGGGGTGATGACCGACGTGGCGCTGGACCCGTACACCACCCACGGACAGGACGGGATCATCGATGACACCGGCTACGTGCTCAACGACATCACCGTGCAGGCGCTGGTCAGGCAGTCGCTGTCGCACGCCGAGGCCGGCGTGGACATCATTTCGCCGTCGGACATGATGGACGGCCGCATCGGCGCGATCCGCCGCGCGCTGGATGCTGGCAACCACGTCAACGTGCGCATCATGGCGTACTCGGCCAAGTACGCCTCGGCGTTCTACGGCCCGTTCCGCGACGCGGTGGGCAGCTCGGCCAGCCTGGGCAAGGCTGACAAGAAGACCTACCAGATGGACCCGGCCAACGGCGACGAGGCCATGCGCGAAATCGCGCTGGACCTGGAAGAGGGCGCCGACATGGTGATGGTCAAGCCGGGCATGCCCTACCTGGACCTGGTGCGCCGGGTGAAGCAGCAGTTCGGCGTGCCCACCTTTGCGTACCAGGTCAGTGGCGAGTACGCGATGATGAAAGCGGCATTCGCCAATGGCTGGCTGGACGAGCGTGCCTGTGTGCTGGAGTCGCTGATCGGCTTCAAGCGGGCAGGTGCCGATGGCGTGCTGACCTATTTCGCACCGCAGGTGGCGCGTTGGCTCCGCGAACGCTGACAATACGCGTCAACACGCAGACAGGAGCAGGATGATGCAGACGATGGGATGGGTGCAGTGGCTGACCTGGGGCACCGGCGTGCTGGTGTTCGCGGTGGTGATCGGCCTGGTCATCCGCGGCGTGCTTCGTGCCGCGCGGCGCGCCCCCGAGCAACCCTCGGCCGCCGCCCGCCTGGCCCGCGAAGCCAACCTGCCGCCGGCGGTGCAGGCCGCGCTGGCCGCGCTGAACCAGCGCAAGGACAACGGCGAGATCAGCGAAGCCGAGTACGAACAGCAGCGCGCCGCGCTGCTGCGCGCGCATTGAGAGAATGCGGTGTACCGACCAACGGTCGGTACCTACCCAGGAACGGGGCGGTTGGGGTTGGTTCCCAAACAACCGCCGATAGCGTTGATCGGCGCTGGGACGCATGACCCTCACCGGAAAGGCCCCTCCGGCACAGGCCATGCCCTACCGCGGTGATCACCGTTAGCGGCGGTCGATAGGGATGCGACCCTACCGGCAGCCCGTCACGACGGGCGCCCGCATCCGGTACAGATCCATCCCACCCGCCTTCGGCGATCGCGCCTGCCCGGCCAGCACCAGCTCACTCGGCTTGGACGCATCCACCACCGGCGCACCGGTCTGCCCATCGGCGGTATTGAACGACAGCGCCACGGGCACCGCCGCCTGCGCGTAGTCGCATCCCACCACCCACACCTGCGAATGCCCGCCCACCACCCGGGTCAGCGCCAGCGCGCCGTCATTGCCCAGCCAGTCGCCGCCCAGCTCGTCCGCCACGCTGTTGAGCGGGGCAGGCAGTGGCGTCGCGGCGCTGAATTCCCGGCCCTGCGCGGTCGCCACGAACAGATCGAACCCACCCTGGCCCCCCTTGCCATTGCGCGCGAACAGCAGCGCCTGCCCCTCGGCCCGCAGCGCAGGGCGGCGCTCATCGGCGCGGGTGTTGATCGTGTCCGGCAGTGCCGTCACCGGCCCGAACCCTTCGTCGGCCCGCTCCGTCACCTGGTACAGGTCGAAGCCACCGCGCCCACCCGGCCGGTTGGAGGCAAACAACAGGGTGCTGCCGTCATGGCTGAAATACGGGTCGGTCTCATCGCCTGGGGTGTTCACCGCCAACGGCGCCGGGTCCTGCCATCGCCCATCGCGCAGCGTGGCCTGCCACAGGTCCCAGCCACCGGCCCCACCGGGCCGGTCGCTGGCCCACACGATGCGTTTGCCATCCGGGGAGATCGTGGCCTGGGCTTCATTGGCCCTGGTCGAGACCACCCCCATGCCCTCGATGCCGAACTCGGAAAGCGCCATCGCGCCCGGTGCGGAGAGTAAACTCAGGGTCAGCGCGAGCAGAGACAAGGGAGTGCGCATAGTCGCTTCCGTTGGGGTTTGCGTTTCAATCCAGGCCCGGAGTTTAAGACACCCATGACCGCCCGTTACGCCGTATTCGGCCAGCCCATCGCCCACTCGCAGTCGCCGCACATCCATGCCGCGTTCGCCCGCCAGGAGGGCATCGCGCTGGATTACCAGGCCATCGAGGCGTCACCGGCCGATTTCCCCGCCGAGCTGGAGAGGTTCGCCGCCGGCGGTGGCGTGGGTGCCAACGTCACCGCGCCGCTCAAGGAAATCGCCTTCGGGCTCTGCAGGACCTTCACTTCACGCGCCAAGCTGGCCGGCTCGGTCAACACGCTGCTGCGCAAGGACGGGTACTGGCACGGCGACACCACCGACGGTGTGGGCCTGGTGCGCGACCTCACCGAGCGCCACAGCCTGGACCTGCGCGGCCGCCGCGTGCTGCTGCTGGGTGCCGGGGGTTCGGCGCGCAGCGTGGCGCCGGCGCTGCTGGATGCCGGCATTCTTGAGCTGATCGTGGTCAACCGCACCTCCGAGCGCGCCGACGAACTGGTGGACGCCATCGGCGAGCCTGGCCGTGCCAAGACACGACACTGGGAAGACCTGCACGACCTGGGCGATTTTGAGCTCATCGTCAACGCCACTTCGGCCGGCCGCGACCGCAATGCCACCTTCGAACTGCCGAAGGCGCTGGTCAACAGCATGACCACGGCAGTAGACCTGAATTACGGCGAGGCGGCCATCGCCTTCCTGGCCTGGGCGCGGGCCATGGGCTGCCGCAACACGGTCGACGGCCTTGGCATGCTGGTCGAGCAGGCCGCCACCAGCTTCCAGCAGTGGCACGAAGTGCGCCCGGAAACCGACCCGGTGTATGCCGGACTGCGCGCCCGCAATGCACTGGCCGGTGAGGAATGAACGGCAACCTGGACCTGATGCTCAGCCTGCTGGGCATGGTCGCATTGCGCCTGCCGGTACTGATTGCGCTGGCGGTGTCGCTGGTATGGGTGGTGGACGCCCCGCGCGGCAGCATCCGCAGCGTTGCCTTGTGGTCGCTGGGCCTGCTGCTGGTCGGCACCCTGGCCGGGCTGGTGTTGAACATCGTGCCGACCTGGCTGGTCCAGCGCGGTGAGTACGGCAACGTGCAGGTGCTGTCGTGGCTGCTGCGCGGTGGCCACTTCGCCATTGGCCTGGTCAATGCGCTGGGCACGGTGCTGCTGGTGTGGGCGATGACCCGCGCGCTGCGCAACCGCACCGCCCCGGCTGCCTGACCGGGCGACCCAGGTCACGGAACTGAACCGGCGCGGAAAAATCCGCGCCGGCCGCAGGCCCCGGAGCATGAGAAAATACCCGCCTGATCCAGGCAGGACCACCCCAGCGTGACCGAAAAAGTTGAAGCCCCGCGCGCGCTGAACGACGAACTCAAAACCGTCATCCGCGATGCCTACGCCAAGCTGCAGGCCAATACCCCCGGCTTCAGCACGCGGCGTTCGCAGAGCCAGATGATCGGCGTGGTGTCGCGTGCGCTGTCGCAGAGCGGCGGGGTGGGTGTGGTCGAAGCCCCCACCGGGGTCGGCAAGAGCCTGGGCTACCTCACCGCCGGCGTGCCGATCGCGCTGGCCACGAAGAAAAAGCTGGTGATCAGCACCGGCACCGTGGCGCTGCAGTCGCAGCTGGTTGAGCGCGACATTCCGAACTTCCTCAAGGCCACCGGCCTGGACGCCACCGTGGCGCTGGCCAAGGGCCGCACCCGCTACCTGTGCACGCGCAACGCCGCCGAAGCGCATGGCGACGGCGCGCAGGAAGGCATGTTCGAGGACGAGCAGCCGCTGTTCGACCGTCCGCTGGCGCCGATCGAAATGGACCTGGCGCAGAAACTCAGCAAGGACTTCGTCGAAGGCCGCTGGAACGGCGACCTGGACAACGCGCCGGACACCATCAGCGCCTCGCTGCGTTCGCGCATCACCACCCCGGCGTCGGGCTGCGCGGGCCGCAAGTGCGCCTACTCGGCGCAGTGTGCGGTGCTGCGCGCGCGCAACAACGTGCGCGATGCGCAGATCGTGGTGACCAATCACGCGCTGCTGCTGTCGGCGTTGTCCATTGGCGAAAGCGACAACGGCCAGCCGCTGATCGCACCGCCGTCGGACATGCTGCTGGTGCTCGACGAAGGCCACCACATCGGCAATGTCGCCATCGACCAGGGCGCGGCCAGCCTGGCCCTGGATGACATGGCCAAGCGCACCGGCCGCCTGCAGATCTTGATCGCCGCTGCCTACCGCGCAGTGGACAAGGACAAGCTGGGCAACCTGCTGCCGAACGAGGCCATCGACGTGGCGGCCCGGGTGAGCAAGCAGCTGCGCGCATTCCGCGACGTGATCGACCGCAGCTGGCAGCCGGACCCGGCCGCGCAGGAACCGATGTGGCGCGCACCCAACGGCCGCCTGCCGGATATCTGGATGGCCGACATCGAAGCGCTGGCCGACGACACCCGTGCGCTGTTCAACTGGGCCCACGCCGCGCAGTCGCAGGTGGCCAAGGGCAAGCCGGAGGATGCCGCGCGCGAGCGCCTGCAGCGCACGCTGGGCATGGCGCTGGAGATGATCGAGCAGCAGCACGGCCTGTGGACCGCCTGGCGCCGCGAAGACAAGGAAGGCCAGCCGCCATTCGCGCGCTGGGTGACCCTGTCGCGCGATGGTGACCTGATCCTGCACGGCTCGCCGGTGTCGGCCGCCAACGTGCTGCGCAAGCTGCTGTGGGACGAAGTGGATTCGGTGGTGATGACCTCGGCCACGCTGACCGGCGGCGGCGATTTCCAGGCGTTGGCGATCGACAACGGCATTCCCGATGAAGCCGAGATGGTCTCGCTGGCCTCGCCGTTCGACCTGCCCAACCAGGCCGAGCTGATCGTGCCCAACTTCCCGGTCACCCCGGATGACCGCGACCGGCACCCGAAGGAAGTGGCCAAGTACCTGGTCAAGGAACTGGACTGGGGCAAGGGCAGCATCGTGCTGTTCACCTCGCGCTGGAAGATGGAAAAGGTGGCCGAACTGATGCCGGCCGCGCAGCGCAGGCTGGTGCTGGTGCAGGGCGAAACCGCCAAGCAGAAGATGATCGACGAGCACCTGCGGCGCACCGCTGCCGGTGAAGGCTCGGTGCTGTTCGGCTTGAATTCGTTCGGCGAAGGCCTGGACCTGCCCGGCGAAGCCTGCACCACGGTGGTGATCACCCAGGTACCGTTCGCGGTGCCGACCGATCCGCAGACCTCCACGCTCAGCGAATGGTTCGAGAGCCGTGGGTTGAACGCCTTCAACCTGATCGCCGTACCGCATGCGTTGCGCACGCTGACCCAGTTCGCGGGGCGGTTGATCCGCACCAGCACCGACACCGGGCGGGTCATCATCCTCGACTCGCGCCTGATCAGCCGCCGCTACGGCAAACGCATCATCGACGCGCTGCCACCGTTCAAGCGGGTGATCGGGTGAGGTGAGACCGCGCCCTGCGTGGCTGCACGGTCTTACAACCGGCTCAGATCCCGCACCGCGCCCTTATCCGCGCTCGTCGCCAACAATGCATACGCCTTCAACGCCCCGGTGACCTTGCGCGGGCGTGCCTCGCGCGGCTTCCACCCCAGCGCATCCTGCTCGGCGCGCCGCGCGGCCAGCACGCTCTCATCCAGCAATACATCGATCCGCCGTGCCGGAATATCGATCCGGATCCGGTCGCCATCGCGCACCAGCCCGATGGTGCCGCCCGCTGCCGCTTCCGGCGAGGCATGCCCGATCGACAATCCGGACGTACCGCCCGAGAACCTTCCATCGGTGAGCAGCGCACACTGCTTGCCCAGCCCCTTGGACTTCAGGTAACTGGTGGGGTACAGCATCTCCTGCATGCCGGGCCCACCACGCGGGCCCTCATAGCGGATCACCACCACATCGCCGGCGCCCACCTGGTCGGCCAGGATGCCCTGCACGGCGGCATCCTGGCTTTCAAACACGCGCGCCTTGCCCTCGAACACATGGATGGATTCATCCACGCCGGCGGTCTTCACCACGCAGCCATCTTCAGCCAGGTTGCCGCGTAACACCGCCAGCCCCCCTTCGGCCGAATACGCATGCGCCACATCGCGGATGCAACCGTCGGCGCGGTCCAGGTCCAATGTGGGCCACCGCGTGGCCTGGCTGAAAGCCACCTGGGTGGGGATGCCGGCCGGGCCGGCGCTGAAGAATTCATGCACGCCCGCATCGTCGGTCACCGCCACATCCCAGCGCGCAATCGCGTCGGCCAGGGTGCGGCTGTGCACGGTGGGCACGTCGGTATGCAGCAGCCCGCCGCGCGCCAGCGAACCCAGGATGGCGAACACGCCACCGGCGCGGTGCACATCCTCCATGTGGTATTTCGGCGTGTTCGGCGCCACCTTGCACAGCTGCGGCACCCGCCGCGACAGCGCATCGATGGCGTGCAGGTCGAAGTCCACCTCGGCTTCCTGCGCGGCGGCCAGCAGGTGCAGGATGGTGTTGGTCGAGCCGCCCATCGCAATATCCAGCGTCATCGCATTCTCGAACGCGGCATGCGTGGCGATGCCGCGCGGCAGCGCCGTGGCATCTTCGCCGCCATACCAGCGGTGGCACAACTCCACCACCAGCCGTCCGGCACGGCGGAACAGCTGCTCGCGGTCGGCGTGGGTGGCCAGGGTCGAGCCATTGCCCGGCAGCGACAATCCCAGCGCTTCGGTCAGGCAGTTCATCGAATTGGCGGTGAACATACCCGAGCACGACCCGCAGGTAGGGCAGGCGCTGCGTTCGTACTCGGCGACCTTTTCATCGGAAGCGCTGGCGTCAGCGGCGATCACCATCGCATCCACCAGGTCCAGCTTGTGCTCGGCCAGCCGGGTCTTGCCCGCTTCCATCGGCCCGCCGGAGACGAACACCACCGGGATGTTCAGCCGCAGCGCGGCCATCAGCATGCCGGGGGTGATCTTGTCGCAGTTGGAAATGCACACCAGCGCATCGGCGCAGTGCGCGTTGACCATGTACTCCACCGAATCGGCGATGATCTCGCGGCTGGGCAGCGAATACAGCATGCCGTCGTGGCCCATGGCGATGCCGTCATCCACCGCGATGGTGTTGAACTCCTTGGCAACCCCGCCAACCTGTTCGATCTCGCGCGCCACCAGCTGGCCCAGGTCCTTGAGGTGCACGTGGCCGGGCACGAACTGGGTGAACGAATTGGCGATGGCGATGATCGGCTTGTGGAAGTCGGCATCGGTCATCCCCGTGGCGCGCCACAGGGCACGGGCGCCGGCCATGTTGCGGCCGGCGGTGGAGGTACGGGAGCGGTATTCAGGCATGGGGGCTGGCAGGATCTGGCGGGCCGTGGGGGCGCGTTGCCATTCGATTCTGCCTAAAAATTCCGGTTGCTGTTGCAACGATCCGGGCGGTCGATCCTGAAACGCCGTTCATCTTTTGGACTTTGCCGGTTTTGGTTGTTGGTCGCGATGAGGCATGATTGAGGGGATAACCGCAAAAGGGGGGGTACGCCGCCATGAAACGTTCCAGGACCACCGCACTGCTGCTGATGAGCGCCGCACCGCTGCTGTTCACCGCCTGCTCCAAGGATGAAGCGGTGCAGGTGCAGGAAGGGCTGTACACCTCGGTGCAGGCCTGTACCGACGCCACCGGCGACCCCTCCAGCTGCCGCACCGCCTTTGCCGAGGCGCAGAAGCAGTCGGCCGATGCGGCCCCCAAGTACGCCTCGCGTGCCGCATGCGAAGCCGAGTACAACGCTGAGCATTGCGTGGAACAGAAGACCTCCACCGGCCATTCGTTCATTGGGCCGATGATGATGGGCTTCTTCATGTCGCAGATGCTCAGCAACCGTGGCACCGGCATGGCGCAGGCCCCGGCGGCCAGCCCGGCCTACCAGGACAAGGCCAAGGGCTGGGCGCGCCCGGCGCCGGGCGGCAGCGGCGGGCTGAACACCGCCAGCGGCATCGGCGCCGGCAAGGCGGGCCTGGCCCCGGTCACCAGCATCCCGAACCGTGCCGTTACCGCCAGCCGGGGTGGCTTCGGCAACACCAGCAGCAGCCGTAGCAGCTACGGCGGTTGATGCAATGAAGCGTGTGCGTATCGACGAGCGCAGCCAGTGGCGCGCTCGTGCTGCCGAATCCGGTTTCCGCTTCCACACCATCGACGGCCTGCCGTACTGGGATGAAACCGCGTACTACGCGTTCACCCTGCGCCAGATCGAGCAGGACATCGAAGACCCCAGCGCCGAGCTGCATGCAATGGCGATGGATCTGGTGGACGAGGTGGTACGCAGCGAACAGCTGATGGACCAGCTGGCGATTCCCGCCGCGTTCCGCGACTGGATCGCCGACAGCTGGCGCCGCCGCGAACCGCACCTGTACGGCCGGCTGGACTTTGCCTATGACGGCACCGGTCCGGCCAAGCTCTACGAACTCAACTACGACACGCCGACCTCGTTGTTCGAGGCGTCGTTCTTCCAGTGGCAGTGGCTGGAAGACCAGCGCAACCAGAACCGCCTGCCGCCGCACGCGGACCAGTTCAACGCGATCCATGAAGCGTTGGTGGAACGCTTCGGGCAGCTGTCGGCGCAGTTGCCGCCGCCGCTGTACTTCAGCGCCGTGGGCGCTTCGGAAGAAGACCAGGGCACCGTGGCCTACCTGCGCGATTGTGCGGCCCAGGCCGGCCTGCGTGGCGAGGCGATCGCGATCGAAGACATCGGCCTGTCCGAAGACGGCCGTTTCACCGCGCTCGACGACACCGTGATCGGCAGCCTGTTCAAGCTGTACCCGCTGGAAGACCTGATGACCGAATCGTTCGGCCAGGCGCTGCCCGGCTCGGGCGTGCAGCTGCTGGAACCGGCATGGAAGGCGATCCTGAGCAACAAGGGCGTGCTGCCGCTGTTGTGGCAGCGCCACCACGGCCACCCGAACCTGCTGGCCGCCGCGTTCGACGACGGCAGCGCGCTGCCGGCCGGCTGGGTGCGCAAGCCGCTGTTCTCGCGCGAAGGCGCCAACGTGGCCATGCACCTGGCCGATGGCAGCTGGCAGGAAAGCGAAGGCCCATACACCGGCCCGGCGATCCGCCAGGCCGCGCACCCGCTCACCGCGTTCGACGGCGGCTACCCGCTGGTCGGCAGCTGGGTCGTGGGCGACCACGCCTGCGGCATGGGCATCCGCGAAGACAACAGCCGGATCACCCGCGACAGTGCGCGCTTCGTGCCGCACGCGATCATCGACGAAGTCCCGACGCGCATCTACGTCTGAGGCGGGGCTGATTGCAGGCGCTGGTCGCCTTTCCGCGATCATCGCTGGGCGCAGTAGGGTCGGTTCCCAAACGACCGCCGATAACACCCATCAGTGCTTTGACGCATGACCTTGGTCGGAGAGGCGCTTCCTCGGCACACGTCATGCCTGCACGTAGCCGCTCACCGTTATCGGCGGTGGATGCTCTTCCGCGTCCTGCGGCCGCACCACTTGTGCATCCATGCACGTCGTCGATCGGGACGCGACCCTACCGGCATGACCCCCATCGGCCGGTCATGGTCATAGCAACCCATCGCGCTTCACTGCCAGGTAGCGCTCAACCAACGCTCCCGGCAGCGCATCGGCGGTAACATCCAGCACCATCACCCGATGGCTGCGCAGCGCTTCATGCGCGTCATTGCGCTGCTGCAGGTAGCGCGCGATGGCACCGGCCTGGGTGGCGTCCTGCAGCGTTTCCACCTCCTGCTCCAACGCCACGTCCAGCTCGCGCTCGCGCAGGCTGGCCACGCACACCAGGTGCTGGCGCTGCAGCAGGCGTACCGCCACCAGCAGGTCTTCGATGTCCTCATCGCGCACGTTGGTCACCAGCATCACCAGCGAACGCCGCCGCTGGCGCAGGCTCAGTTCGGTGGCAGCAGCCAGATAGTCGGTGGCCACCGCCTGCGCCTGCAGGTCGTAGCTGGCGCGCAGCAGCGCGTCGATCGCGCCCATGCCGCGTTGCGGTGCCACCCAGCGGCTCTCGCCACCACTGGCGAACAGGCCCACGCCATCGCCTTGGCGCAGCGCCAGGTAGGACACCACCAGCGCCGCGTTGAGCACATGGTCGAAGTGCGACAGCCCACCTTCGCTGGCCATCATGCGGCGGCCGGTGTCGATCATCAGCACCAGTTGCTGGTTCTTCTCGTCCTGGTACTCACGCGAAATCAGCTTGCGCGCGCGCGAGGTGGCCTTCCAATCGATCTGGCGCAGGCTGTCGCCAATGCGGTACTCGCGCATCTGGTGGAAGTCGGTGCCCTCGCCACGGCGGCGCTTGAGGTGCGCGCCAACCAGGCGCGATGCCTGTTCGGCACTGAACAATGCGAAGCGGGTCAGCGGGGCGAAGTTGGGATACACGCGCACGGTCAGCGCCGGTGGCAGCAGCCGGCGCTGGCGCCACATCCGCCAGGGCGCATGCAGACGCAGGTGCACCCCGTCGAACACGAAGCGGCCACGCACCGTCGGGGTGACCGTGTAGTCCACGCTGCTGGCCACCAGCGGCTTGAGCGTCAACGCACGCGGCAGTCCCTGCTGCGTCCACGCCCCCGGAACCAGGTCGAACACCTCCACGCGTTGGCGGCGGCTGGATTCGAAGCGCAGCGTGGTGCGTCGCTCGACGTTCAACGCCAGGGCCTCCGGCAGTTCGCGCTGCACCGTGGGCGAGGGCTGCGCGCGCAGCCGCAGCAGGTCCACCAGTGCCAGCAGCACGATCACCGCTGCCGCCAGCCACCAGGCCCCGACCGGCAGCAGCCCGAACGCCACCGGCAGCCCGAGCAGCGCCCAGCCGACCAGCAGCACCAGCAGCAGCGGCCCTGGCCTCATTTGCGCGGTGCTTCCACCTTGGCCAGCAGCGCGGTCAACGCATCGTCGGCCGATTGGCCTTCGATCTGCAGTTCCGGCGCCAGCGCGATGCGGTGGCGCAGCGCCGGGCGGGCCACGTCGCGCACGTCGTCGGGTGTAACGAAGTCGCGGCCGGCCAGCACCGCCTGCGCACGCGCCGCGCGTACCAACGCAATGCTGCCGCGTGGGCCGGCGCCCAGCGCGATGCCGGGGAAGGTACGGGTGGCGGCAACAATCCGCACCGCGTAGTCCACCACTTCCGGGTCGACCGTGATCGAAGCGGTGGCCTGCTGCAGCGCGATCACCTCGGCACCATTGAGCACGCGCGGCACCTGCGACAGGTCGAAGTCCGCTGCGCTGCGGCCGGTGGTGATCGCATCCACCATGCGCTTTTCATCGTCCAGCGCCGGGTAATCGATGATCACCTTGAGCAGGAAGCGGTCCAGCTGCGCTTCGGGCAGCGGGTAGGTGCCTTCCTGCTCCACCGGGTTCTGCGTGGCCAGCGTCAGGAACGGCGGGGTCAGTGCGAAGGCCTTGCCTTCGATGGTGACCTGGCCTTCCTGCATCACTTCGAGCAGGGCCGACTGGGTCTTGGCCGGGGCGCGGTTGATTTCATCGGCCAGCAGCAGGTTGGTGAACACCGGGCCGCGACGGATCTTGAAGCTCTCCGACTTCGGGTCGTACACCGCGTGGCCGCTGACATCGCTGGGCATCAGGTCGGGGGTGAACTGCACGCGGCCGTAGTCCAGCTCCAGCGCCTGCGCCAGCGCGCGCACCAGCAGGGTCTTGCCCAGCCCGGGCACGCCTTCGATCAGCACATGGCCACCGGCCAGCAGTGCGATCAGGATCTGGTCGAGCACTTCGGGCTGGCCGATGAAGGCGCGGCCCACGGCGTCGCGCACGGCATCAACACGTTCGGCCAGGCGCTGGCCGGTCAGCGCGGGCGGGGACAACGGCGGCGGAGCGGTGGGCTCGGTCATAGCAGGTTTCTCATCTGGATCAGCAGGCGGATGCGGTCACGCAGGGCCGCGACATCCTTCGATGGCGGTACCTGCAGGGCGGTCTGGACACGGGAATGCGGCCACTGCAGCAGGCTGGCGATGGCATGCACCTGCGCCTCGCCGCTGAGTGCGGCAGCGGTCGGTGCGCGCCGCCGCAGCCGGGCCAGGAACGCGCGGCGGGTGGCGTCGTACAACAGCGGTGCCTTGCCATAGCGCAGCAGGTGTTCGCCGCTGGCACGCACGTGTTCAAGCAGCGAGCGGCGTTCGGTGGCCGGCGCCGGCAGCAGGCTGCCCAGCCGCTGCGCGCGTTGCCACAGCCACGCCAGCAGGGCCAGCAGCAACGGCACCCACACCGGCCACCCCTGGTAGAAGATGCGCGACCACAGGGTGGGCGGGCGCGAGCCGTAGATCAACCACACCGTGCCTTCAGCGTAATTCGGGTCGAGCACATGGCGGGTCAGGTCGCGGTGGGCGATGTCGTGCAGGCCGTCGGCCAGGCTGCCTTTGGGGTCCGCGGCATCGAAGGTGCGCGGGGTACCTTTCAGGAACTCCATGTCCGACAGCACGTCGACCGTGCCATTGCCCTTGCGCAGCCGCACGAACACCAGCCCATCGTCATCGCCCCATTCGCGCTCCACGCGAACACCGTCAGGTACCCCCACACCGAAGCGGCGGCCACCGCAGAACTCGGCATGGCCCGGGTCGTCGACAATGTGAAACGCCTTGCAGGCGCTGTCGTAGTACCCGGTATCCACGCCCAGCGCATCCAGCAGCGGGCCCTGCGGTGCGTCTTCGTCCTTGAACAGCGGCGGCGTGCGCAGCAGCAGGTGGCCACCCTGGCCCACCCACTCGAGCAGGGCCTGCGCGGTGGGCGCGGGCACATCGGCGTTGTCCTGCAGCAGCACCACGGTGTCGGCTGGCTTGAGCTGCATGCGGGGCAGGTCGATGCGCGGACTGGAATGCACGGTGATGCCGTCGGCACGCAGCGCCTGGCCCAGCACGTACAGCGGGTTGTAGCTGGCTTCGCCCTGTGGCGGCAGGTGCTCGGTAGTGGTCACACGCTCATGGCTGCGTAGGAACAGGATCGCCAATGGCACGCCCAGCACCAGCATCACGCCCAGTACCATCAACCCGCGCAGACGGGCACTCATGCGCGCCACCGGAACTGCGTCTGCAGGGTGGTGGCCAGGTCCTCGAAGTCTTCCGGCTCGGGCAGGCGCCCGGCGTAGGCGGCGTACTGCCAGACCCGCACGATGCGGGCGAACAGCGTGCGGTCAGCCTCGACCGGCATGCGCCGCGACGCACGCAGGCACTGTGCTTCGGTCGCGCCCGGTGGCAGTACCACCTCGGCGCGTTCGCTCATCGATTCCACGCTGGCCCGGTACAACAGTGCCAGCGCCTGGCGCGGTCGGCCCTGCTGCCACAGGTCGCGGGCGCGCGCGGCCGGATCCGGCGGAATCACCTCGGGTAGCTCCACTGCTTCCTCGACCACCGGATCGGTTGGCCTGCGCCGCCTCACGCCGGTACCGCGCAGCCAGCGCAGCCACCACGGTGCGGTAGCGATCAGCCCCAGCACCAGCAGGCCGACCAGGCCCCACAAGATCCATTCGGCGATCTGCGCAGGCAGGCGCGGCCCGCGCCCGAACGGATTGCGGTCCTTGTCCGCATCGTCCTTCTTCTTGTTTTTCTCGGCGTCGCTCAGGGTGCGCTCCCAGCGCTTCACGTCGCGGGTGGGCGTCACCAGCGGATCTTCGTAGGCGCGCTGCACGGCCTGGCGGAAGCCGGCGGTGTCCGGCGTGCCGCCGAAGATCACCGCCGGGGTATTGGACGGGTCGTCGGCGGGCACCGCGTCGGGCTCGTCTTCTTCGTCGTCATCCGTGTCAGTGGGTGCGGCGCAGCTCGGCGCCTGCGCAGGCTCTTCCGCACGCAGCCCACCCATCGGCCAGCACAGCACCAGCGCCAGCACCAGCAGCGGCGCGGCCTGCTGCAGCCGATCGCGCATGCGACGGAACGCGATCTCCACGTCCCAGGCTTCCATTTCCGTGCGGCGGTTGAGGTACAGGGCGAAACCGGCACCGGCATGGAACGGCCCGATCAACGTAGCGGCCAGCCAGAACAGGGCATTCACCCCCAGTTTTGCCCACGCCGGCATGTTCTCGCGCACCATCTCCCACGCCGCCCGCCACGAATCGGACAGCAGTTCCAAGGGCACGAACAGGAAGATCGCCGCGATGCAGCCGCTGACGATCACCAGTTCGAACACCATGCACATCAGGGTAAGCAGCACGGCATGCCCGAACGTGCCGCTGAGCACGGCGCGGCGGCGCACGCTGCGCTGTGCAGCATCGCTGCCTTCAAGCAGGTTCACCGGCAGCAGCAGCGAACGGAACGGGCTGAAACGACGCCAGCCCAGGTAGCCCCAGAACCCGCTCCAGCCCCAGTGCCGCTGCGCGCGCAAGGTCTGCAGTGGACGCGGTTCGTCGCCGAACACGCCGCGCGAGATCACATACAGCGCGATCCGGTCCGGAACCGGCTTCAGCCACCACATCGCCAGCCAGGCCCAGCCGAACGCATCGGCCCACCACGCGGCGGCATTGATCAAGACGAACAACGGCAGCGACACGGCGATCAGCGGCAGCCAGATCGCCCGCGCGTGCCGACGAACCAAGGCGGTCCCCAGCTCCATCGCTTCCCATTCGGAACGCGCGCGCAGGGTGACGTTGAGCTGGTCAATCCGCATGACCGCCCCCCCGCCCACCGCGCCACAGCCACACGAACACCAGTGTCCACAGCACGGCGGCCACGCTGTACTTGCCCCACGCGGGCACTGCCGCAATGGAGGACCAGAATGCCTCGATGAAGGCGGCCACCAGCAGCATCGCCGCTACCCCCAGGCACAGCCGGGCGCCGATGGTCCCGCCTTCCACCAGCGCATCGATGCGCCGGCGCCGACCGGGCGCCAGCAGCTTCATGCCCAGTTGCAGGCCGGCACCACCGGCGATGACGATGGCGGTGAGTTCGAATGCGCCATGGCCGACCACGAAGCGCCAGAACGGGTCGCCGTGACCGATGTGCTGCAGGTGGCCGGCCGCCGCGCCAATGGTGAGCCCATTGAACAGCAGCACCAGCACCGTGCCCAGGCCGGCCAGCAGCCCGCTGGCGAACGTACGCAGGCCGATGCTGATGTTGTTCATGATGTAGTAGCCGAACATCATCCAGTCCGTGCCGCTGTCGCGGCCCAGGTTCGGCGAGGCCGGGTTGTACATGCGCTCCAGCGAGGCGATCGCGCTGTTGTCCATCAGCATGTGGATCACATCCGGGTGCCACTGGATCACCGCGAAACTGCCCACCAGCGGCAGCACGAACAGCGCTGTCGCCACCCACATGCTGCGCGCCTGGCTGCGCACCAACTGCGGGAAATCGGCCAGCAGGAATTCCAGTGCACGGCGCCAGCGAGGGGCCGGCGTGCGGTACAGCAGGCCATGGCCCTGCTGCATCAGCAACTGCAGGCGTGCCACCAGCTGCGGGCTGTAGCCGCGCTTGCGGGCAAGCGCCAGCTGCTGGCACAGACGGCGATAGTGTTGAGGGATGTCTTCATCGTTGAGCGCGGACGGGTCCGGCGAGCGGCGGGCATGCCGCGGCCGGTCACCGCGCAGCGCCAGCCATCGCTCCAGCGCCTGCCATTCGGCCTGGTACCGGGTAACGAACTGTTCCTGCCTCATCGGCGCCCCAGCAGCCAGTTGGCCATGGCATACAGGCGCAGCACGCCGACCTGGCCCTGGCCACCGCTGATCGGCGCGGCCACCGCCGCCAGCTCCTGTTGGCGCGGGCCGGACAGGCGCGGTGCACGCTCGGCGAATGCGATGATGGCCGCCTGTTCGGCCGGCTGAAGGGGCTGCGGCGGCGCAAGCACGGTATCGATGGCCACGCTGGCCGACCACGGCCGGCCACTGTCATGCACCACCACGGTGCCGGCGACCAGGTCGCCCAAGCGCCGGCCATTGCGATCGAGCAGGCACGACAGCAACCCCAACGCATAGCCAAATGGCAGCATGTCCACGGTACGCAGCAGGTTGCGGGTGATGGAGGCCATCCAGCCGATCGGCGCGCCGTCCTGGGCCACCACACGCAGGTTCATCACCCGCTTGCCCACGGTACGGCCCCAGCAGGCCTCCTGCACGATGGTGTACGCCCACATCAACAGGAACATCAGGCCGAGATAGAGGCCCTGGCCAAATTCACCCAGCACGGCGAGCGGAATGCTCAGCAGCAGCAGCGCCGCCACGCGGATGACGAAGTCGATGCCCCACGCCAGCGCACGCGGCACCGGCCCGGCTGCCGGCAGGTGCAGCGGCACGCCTTCGGGCGTGATTACCTCACGGTAGGTATCCAGCATCGGCGCGCTCATGCGCGCACACGGCCTTCCAACGGCATGCGGTTCTCGACGGCTTCCTGGGTCGGATGTCGACTTTACCGTGTGCACAAGGCAACGGGTAGAGCCACCCCCTGCGTGGCTGCGCGGTGCCGGGGGCGGTCACATCCCAAGGTACTTGTCCTTCAACCGCACGTAGTGATCGGCGGAATAGTGCAGCGACTCGATCTCCTGCGCGCTCAGCGAACGCACCGGCCGCGCAGGGTTGCCCACCCACAGTTCCCCTTCGCCCACCACCTTGCCCGGTCCGATCACCGCGCCGGCCCCGACAAAGCTGTGCCGGCTTACCGTGGCGCCATCCAGGATGCAGGCCCCCATCCCGATCAGGCTGTACTCGCCGATCGTGCAGGCATGGATGATGGTGCCGTGGCCCACGGTGACCCCTTCGCCGATCAGCGTAGGGTAGCCACCCTTGTTGTAGGGGCTGTGGTGGCTGACATGGATGATGGTGCCATCCTGGATGTTGCTGCGCGCCCCGATCCGCACGTGGTTGACGTCGCCGCGGATCACCGTGCCCGGCCACACCGAGACATCGTCACCCAACACCACGTCACCGATGATCGTGCAGGCCGGGTCGATGTAGGCGCGTTCACCGACGACGGGGAAGGTGTCCAGGAAGGGACGAAGAGGGGACATGGGGATTCCGGCAGGGGTAGGGGGTATGACGGCTGCGGATGCATTGCATGGGACACGCATGGCGTGTCGCTACGCCGACATTGCGTCATCGGGTCATGTTACGCGCGGGCGATGGTCCGCGTAGCGACACGCCACGCGTGTCCCACGTAAACCATCACGCCACCCGGCTGCGCCGCGCGCGCTCCAGGTGCACCAGCAGCAGCGAAATCGCGGCCGGGGTCATGCCCGGGATGCGCTGGGCCTGGCCGATGGTCTGCGGGCGCACCCGCTCCAGCTTCTGCTGCACTTCGGCCGACAGCCCGCGCACGCTGGCGTAATCGAACGCCGCATCGATGGCCGTGTTCTCATGGCGCTGCTGGCGTTCGATTTCCTCGCGCTGGCGGTCCAGGTAACCGGCGTACTTCACCCCGATCTCAACCTGCTCGGCCACCTTCGCATCGTCCACGCCCGGGCCCAGCGAGGGCACCTGCATCAGCTTGGCGTAGTCCAGTTCCGGGCGCTTTATCAGGTCCAGCACATTGGTTTCGCGGCTGACCGCCACGCCCAGCGCAGCTTCCACTTCGCGGCCCAGCGCGTTGGCCGGGGTCGCCCACAGCGCACGCAGGCGCGCCGATTCCTGCGCCACCGCCTCCTGCTTGGCCTGGAAGGCAGCCCAGCGGCGGTCGCCGACCACGCCCAGTTCGCGGCCGATGCCGGTCAGGCGCACGTCGGCGTTGTCTTCGCGCAGCTGCAGCCGGTACTCGGCGCGGCTGGTGAACATGCGGTACGGCTCGGTGGTGCCGTGGGTGATCAGATCGTCCACCAGCACGCCCAGGTAGGCCTCGTCGCGGCGCGGGCACCAGCCCGCTTCGTCGCGAACGTGGCGCGCGGCGTTGAGCCCGGCCAGCAGGCCCTGCGCGGCGGCTTCTTCATAGCCGGTGGTGCCGTTGATCTGGCCGGCGAAGAACAGCCCGGATACCGCCTTGGTCTCCAGCGTGTTGTTCAACCCGCGCGGGTCGAAGAAATCGTATTCGATGGCATAGCCCGGCCGCGTGATGTGCGCGTTTTCGAAGCCACGGATGCTGCGCACCAGCGCCAGCTGCACGTCGAACGGCAGCGAGGTGGAGATGCCGTTGGGGTAGATCTCCACCACGTCCAGCCCTTCGGGCTCGACGAAGATCTGGTGGCTGGCCTTCTCGGCAAAGCGCACTACCTTGTCTTCGATGGACGGACAGTAACGCGGGCCGATGCCCTCGATCTGGCCGCTGTACAGCGGCGAGCGGTGCAGTGCGCTGCGGATGATCTCGTGGGTGTGCCCGCTGGTGTGGGTGATCCAGCAGCTCACCTGGGCCGGGTGCTCGGCCACGCTGCCCAGGAAGGACATCACCGGGCGTGGATCGTCGCCCGGCTGCTCGTCCATCACGCTGTAATCCAGCGAGCGGCCATCGATGCGCGGCGGGGTGCCGGTCTTGAGCCGGTCGATCGCGAACGGTCGCTCGCGCAGGCGCGCGGCCAGCGTGGTGGCCGGCGGATCGCCCATGCGGCCGGCCGCGTACTGGGTCTGGCCGACATGGATCTTGCCGGCCAGGAACGTGCCGGCGGTGAGCACCACCGCCGGGGCGTTGAACTGCAGCCCGGTCTGGGTGATCACCCCGCGCACCGCGTCGCCCTCAATCACCAGGTCGTCCACGGCGGCCTGGAACACGGTCAGGTTCGGCTGCGCCTCGACCATGCCGCGGATGGCCATGCGGTACAGGTTGCGGTCGGCCTGGCAGCGGGTGGCGCGTACGGCCGGGCCCTTGGAGGCATTGAGCGTGCGCCATTGGATGCCGGCGCGGTCGGCGGCATGCGCCATGGCGCCGCCCAGGGCGTCGATCTCCTTGACCAGGTGGCCCTTGCCGATGCCGCCGATGGCCGGGTTGCAGCTCATCGCGCCGATGGTTTCTACGTTATGGGTCAGCAGCAGCGTACGTGCGCCGCTGCGGGCGGCCGCCAGCGCGGCTTCGGTGCCGGCATGGCCGCCGCCGATCACGATGACGTCGTAGCCGTAGAAAGAATCGGTCATGGGGTGCTCTGGGGCAGGGCCGGCATGGCCCGGATCAGCCCCGGGACAGGGCGCGGCGGTCATTTTAGCGCCGTTCGCGCCGGGTCCGTGAACGGGGGCCAGCAAAAAAAACGCATCCGACCCTAAAGTTGGCACGTTCTCTGCAGATAACCCAATAGCACCCAGGATGGCAGGCGCCGAAAGGCACTACGGACCGGAATTGGAACAGGGGCCGGTTCATGCGCATCATGGGGAAGCAGAAGGGCCGGTAGTCGGGGGACTGCCGGCCCTGTTTTTATCGCCTTGGAAAACAAAAGGCCCCGCCATTGGCGGGGCCTTCTGCATTGTAGGTGCCGACATCCGACAGGGCCGGAACAGGGGGGATCCAGATGTTCCTGTCGGATATCGACATAGAGCTCAATGTGACGCCGTATGTCGTTTTTGTCACTTTTCGACCGAGGTCGTCACTGCCCGGCTAGATTGACCTGCCAGGCAGGTGAAAATCAAGCGGTCTCATCTCTCTTGTGTGCGCTGGTTCAACTTATTCATGTTGCGCCAGGGGGAGCCATTGTTCCGTTGGGCCGGCGGGTTGGGCCGGGACTGCGGCGCGCCCACCGGTCGCTGCTGCTGCGGTTGGGGACGCTGCTGCGGCGGGCGGTTCTGACGCGGCGGGCGCGAACCCACCGAATCCATGTTCCGCCAGGGCGAACCGCCGTTATTGGGCGGGCGCGGACGGTCGGGGGGGCGCACCTGGCCACCATTGCCATTGCCCGGGCGGGGCGGCGGGCGGTGGTGATGCGGCGGGCGGTAGTTCGGGTACGGCCGGTAGATCGGGTAGTTGCTGTAGCCACCGTAGCCGCCATAGCCGTAATAGCCGCCACCCCCGTAGTAGCCGCTGCCGTAGCCATACGGGTAGCCGGCGGGGTAGCGGTATTCCACCGACGGTGCACCGTGGTAATAGCCGGTGCCACCGCCGCCACCGCCGCCGACATAGTCGTAGGTCGCGCAACCGGACAGCGTCAGCAACAGGCCGCCGGCAAGTATCAGGCGCATCTTCATGAAGGGGTCCCCCCTGTAGGGTATGGGCCCAGCATCAGGCCGCCGCATTGAATCGGCCCTTAACTTTGCCCGGGCCGGATGAACGGTTGCCATCGTGGCACGTTAATCTTGTGTCATGACCGATTCATCCCTGCCCTGCGCCGATGACCTGTTGGCTGCCGCCGCGCGGATCGCGCCGCACGCCAGCGTCACGCCGGTCCTGCACTCGCAGGTCCTGGACGTGATGAGCGGGGCGCGACTGGCCTTCAAGGCCGAGCATCTGCAACGGGGCGGTGCGTTCAAGTTCCGCGGTGCCTGCAACGCGGTCTGGGCCCTGCCGGAGGCGGTGGCCGCGCGGGGGGTGGTCACCCATTCGTCGGGCAACCATGGCGCCGCGCTGGCGCTGGCCGCCCGCACGCGTGGCGTTGCCTGCCATGTGGTGGTACCGGAAGGGGCGGTGGCGGCCAAGCTGGCCAACATCGTGCGCCACGGCGCCACCCTGTGGCGCTGCGCGCCCACCATCGCCGCGCGCGAGGCCATGTGCGCCCAGGTGGAGGCAAACACCGGCGCCACCCTGGTCCATCCCTACACCAGTTCCCACGTGATTGCCGGGCAGGGCACCGTGGCGCTGGAACTGTTGGGCAGCCATGGCCCGTTCGACACCCTGGTGGTGCCGGTGGGCGGCGGCGGCCTGGCGGCCGGAACCCGGCTGGCACTGCAGGCGGTGGCCGCGCGCACGCGGCTGGTGCTGGCCGAACCGGAGGGCGCGGCCGATACGGCCCGTTCGCTGGCCGCTGGCGAGCGCCGCCTCGACTTCACCCCCGACACGATCTGCGATGGCCTGCGCGGCACCCTCGGTGCACCCAACTTCGCGCTGCTGCACGGCGCGGCCGAGGTGATCACCGTGGACGATGCGGCCACCGTCGCGGCCATGCGCCTGCTCTGGCAGGTGCTCAAGCAGGTGGTGGAGCCGTCCTCGGCGATTGCCCTGGCCGCGATCCTGTCCCAGCCGGCCCGCTTCGCCGGGCAGCGGGTGGGCGTGGTGCTGTCCGGTGGCAACGTCGACCTTGATGCCCTGCCATGGGCGGTGGCATGAGCCGGCGCGCACGGGTAGGGCTGGCGGGTTGGCTGTGGCGGCTGTGCATGCTGCTGGCGGCCTGGCTGCTGTGCGTGACTGCCTGGATCGTCTGGGTCGGCGAGCGCGACCAGGCGGCCAAAGCCGACGCCATCATCGTGCTGGGTGCGGCCGCCTACGATGCCAAGCCCTCGCCGGTGTTCGAAGAGCGCATACGGCATGGGCTGGATCTGTACCGCCAGGGATATGCGCCGCTGCTGATATTTACCGGGGGCTATGGCGGTACTGGTGCGCGTTTTTCCGAATCGCAGGTCGCGCGTCGCTACGCCTTGAAACAGGGCGTACCGGAAGACGCGATCCTGATCGAAACCGCGTCGCGTACCACCCGCCAGAACCTGGTCGAGGCGCGCCTGCTGATGGACCAGCACAAGCTGCACCGGGTGATCATCGTCAGCGATCCGCTGCACATGGCGCGCGCGCTGCGCCTGGCCCGCGAACTGGGTATCGATGCGCTGGCGTCGTCAACGCCGAGCACGCGCTTCCGCAGCTTCCACACCAGCTGGAAGTTTCTGGTGCAGGAAATCTACTTCTTCCACCGCGACATGTTCCCGTCCGCGAACGGTTCCTGACCGCGTCGGACACGCCATCAGGTGGTCCTGCGCCGGATTGGAATCGCCGACACCGGCACGCTCGCCACATCCTGCCCGCGCTCACGAATCGGTGCGCCCGCGTCCGGCGACCACGCATGTGCATAGATCACCTCCCAGCTGCTGGGCAGCGTACCGTCTTCCCGGCGCAGCGGCTCATACGCGGCGCGCGCTGCAGCGAAACGACCGCGCCCGGTCAGCGTATGCCGGCGATCCACGCGCGCGTGGGTGGCGCCGATCGCGCGCAGCTCGCGCATCAGCGCATCCATGTCCGGATAGGTCAGCGTGAACAGGTCGCGGTCCAGCACCGGATCGCGGAAGCCGGACATCATCAGCGCATCGCCGAACTGGGCAATGGGGGGGAAGCGGCTCACGTGCGAGCGGTCGTCGGCACTGGCGAACGCGTCACGCAGCTCGATCAGCGTTTCCGGCCCGAAGGTCGAGCACACCAGCAGCCCACCTGGCTTGAGCACCCTGCGGAAGCCGGCAAACACCGCCGGCAGGTCTTCCACCCACTGCAGGCACAGGTTGCTGTAGATCACATCCACGCTCTGGTCGCGCAGCGGCAATGCCTGCGCATCGCCGCATACGCGGGTGAACGGCTTCCACCAGCCGGCCTGCTTCTTCGCCTCGCGCAGCATCGGCTCGGCCATGTCCAGCGCAATCACCTGCGCCTTGGGCCAGCGCTTCTTCATGGCTGCACTGGCGTGCCCGGTGCCACTGCCAACGTCCAGTACCACCTCCGGCTGCCGGCTCTCCAGGTAATCCAGCGATTCGAGCAGCCGCTTCTCCACCTCGCGCTGCAGGGCAGCGGCGGCGTCGTAACTGCTGGCGGCGCGCGAGAACGCGCGGCGGACGTGCTGGGAATCAAAGCTGGCGGTCATGAAGGCTCACTACATAATGCAAAGACATGCGGTAGCGCACGACCGTGGGTCGTGCGACGAAAACTCAAAACGTACCGGGATACGCCCCGCCATCAATCAACAGGTTCTGCCCGGTGATGTAACCCGACTGCGCGCTGCACAGGAACGCGCACGCCGCGCCGAACTCATCGGCGGTACCGAAGCGTCCGGCCGGAATGTGGGTGCGCTTGCGTTCGGCGATCTGCCCGGCATCCACGCCCTGCTGCTGGGCCATGTAGGCGAAGTTGCCGCGCAGCCGGTCGGTGTCGAACTGGCCGGGCAGCAGGTTGTTGAGGGTGACGTTGTGGGCCACGGTGCGGCGTGCCAGCCCGGCGACGAACCCGGTCAGGCCCGAGCGCGCGCCATTGGACAGGCCCAGGATGTCTATGGGTGCCTTCACCGACGAGGAGGTGATGTTGACCACCCGGCCGAAGCCGCGCTCGATCATGCCGTCCACCGTGGCACGGATCAGCGCGATCGGCGCCAGCATGTTCGCGTCCAGCGCGGCGATCCAGTCCTCGCGCTCGAACTGGCGGAAATCACCGGCGGGCGGGCCACCGGCGTTGTTGACCAGGATGTCGACCTGCGGGCACGCAGCCAGCGCCGCGGCGCGGCCGGCCTCGGTGGTGACATCGGCAACCACCGTGACGACCTTGCCGGCGCCTGGCAGCGCCTGCAGTTCGGCGCCGGCGCGGGCCAGGGCTTCCTCACCCCGGGCGGCGATCACCACGTTCACGCCTTCGCGCGCCAGGGCACGTGCGCAGCCCAGGCCCAGGCCTTTGCTGGCAGCGCAGACCAGGGCCCAGCGGCCGGCGATTCCAAGGTCCATGCATCAGCTCCATAAAAAGGGACAGGCGTACATGATCGGCGATGCGCGTGCGCGTGGGTCAGGAAAGCGAGGCAACGAAGTGTTGCAGCTGCGCCGCCACCTCATCGGTGTGGCCCAGGAACGGCGCATGCCCGCCATGGGCGACCACATGCATGCTGGAACGCGGTGCCAGCGCGGCGGCGGCCTGCATTGCCCGCGCGGAGACCAGCCGGTCGCGCTGCCCGGCCAGCCACAGGCTGGGCGTGGCCAGGCCGGGCAGGGCGCCGCGCAGGTCGGTGTTTTCCAGCAGGCGCAGGCCTTCCTGCAGGGCGCGCGGGGCGGGTTCACCGCGCTCCACCAGCGCCGCGCGCAGGGTGCGCAGTTCCTGCCGGGCGTGTTCAGAGCCCATCGCATCCAGGGCCAGGAAGCGCTCCAGCGTGCCGCGGTAATCCTGTGCCAGGTCCTGGCCAAACTGCTCGAACACCGACGTTTCCACTGCGTATGGCCAGTCCTCGCCGCGCACGAAGCGTGGCGTGGCGGCGATCATCGCCAGCCCGCGCACCTTGGGCAGCGTGGCCGCCGCATGCAGCGCGAACAGTCCGCCCAGCGACCAGCCGCACCAGACCGCCGGTGGGGTGGCGGCCGCTATCGCGCTGACCACGAACGGCAGGCGCAGCGGGGTGGCATCGTCGCGGCTGTTGCCGTGCCCGGGCAGGTCGACCAGGTGCAGCTGGAACTGCGTGGAAAGGCGCTCGACCAGCGGCGCGAACACGCCGCCGTGCAGGGCCCAACCGTGGATCAGTACCAGTGCCGGCCCGCTGCCGACCACCTCGATATGCATGCTCACACCCAACCGCCGTGCATCACGCGCTCAGTGCATCCAGCGTCTGCTGGCGCAGCACCTGGTCGCGCGCGTGTGCAATGGCATCGGTGAGCGCGCGTACTTCCGGCACCGTGTGCAGCGCCGACAGGGTCACGCGCAGGCGCGCCTTGCCTTCGGGCACGGTCGGCGGACGGATCGCGCTGACCAGGAAACCGGCTGCTTCCAGCGCGGCCGACAGCGCCACCACCGTCGATTCGGCCCCGCACAGCAGCGGCTGGATCGGTGTATCGGAGGGCATCAGTTCCAGCCCATGCTGGCGCGCGCCGGCACGGAACACGCCGACCAGTTCGGCCAGCTTTTCGCGGCGCCAGTCGTCGCGGCGCGCCAGCTTCACGGCGGCCAATGCAGCAGCGGCCTGCGCCGGCGGCACTGCCGTGGTGTAGATGTAGGGGCGCGCGGTTTCGGCCAGGTGCTGGATCATCGCTTCGTCGCCCACCACCAGCGCGCCGCTGCCACCCAATGCCTTGCCCAGCGTGACCAGCTGCAGCGGCACATCGGCTACGCCCAGCCCGGCCTCCGCCACGCAGCCACGTCCGTGCTCACCGATGACGCCCACGCCATGCGCGTCGTCCACGTACAACAACGCTTCCTGCATGCGTGCAACCAGCGAAAGCGAACGCAGCGGGGCGATGTCGCCATCCATGCTGAAGACACCATCGGTGACCAGCATCGCCGCGCCGTCCGGCGCATGCTTGAGCTGGCGCAGTGAGCCTTCGGTATCCAGGTGCGGGTAGCGGCGCAGCCGGCAGCCGGCCAGGCGCGTGGCATCGAGCAGGCTGGCGTGGTTGAGCCGGTCCTGCACGCACACATCGTCTTCTTCGCTGAGCAGCGCCTGCTGTACGGCCAGGTTGGCGGCAAAGCCGCTGCCGAACAGCAGCGCACGCGGGTAGCCCAGCCAATCGGCCACTTCCCGTTCCAGCGCTTCATGCAGCGCATGGTGGCCGCAGATCAGGTGCGAGGCCGTCGCCCCGGCGCCTTCGCGCGCGGCGGCGTCCTGCAGGGCGCTGACCACGCCGAACTGCTGGGACAGGCCCAGGTAGTCGTTGCTGCAGAAGCCAGTGAGCCACTGGCCATTGAGTTCCAGACGCACGCCATCCCGGCGGGTCACGGTGCGGCGCGCGCGGATCCGCCCCTGCGCGTCGCGAAGCTTGCGCTGGGACTGGATGCGGTCGTGCAGGTCAGGGCGGGCCATGGTCGTCAATGTCTCATGGGCGGACAGGGGAGCTAGCGTACCCGGTTGCCGGGCGTTGCGCTGTACCGCCGGGCGCAGGGCTCAGGCCGCTTGTCCGCCGATAGACGACGAGCGTTGGTCGTCGCAGGTAATGTCGGCATGCACGGTGCCGGGGCGGTCATGTCCGGGCGCGTCGACCTGCACCGCCATCGGGCGCAGGCCCAGCCGGCTGAACAGGGCCAGGTCGCGCTCGGTGTCCGGGTTGCCGGTGGTAAGCAGCTTTTCGCCATGGAAGATCGAGTTGGCCCCGGCCAGGAAGCACAGCGCCTGCAGCTCATCGCTCATCGCGTCGCGCCCGGCCGACAGCCGCACCATGGCCTTGGGCATGGCGATCCGCGCCACCGCGATCATCCGCACGAACTCGAACGGGTCCAGTTCGGCACTGCCATGCAGCGGCGTGCCGGCCACCTGCACCAACCGGTTGATCGGCACCGAATCGGGGTGCGCCGGCAGGTTGGCCAGCGCCAGCAGCAGCCCGGCGCGGTGCGCGCGGGTTTCGCCCATGCCGACGATGCCGCCGCAGCAGGTTTTCAGCCCGGCCTGGCGCACGTGTTCCAGCGTGTCCAGACGGTCCTGGTACTGGCGGGTGTGGATGATGGAGTCGTAATAGTCCGGCGCGGTGTCCAGGTTGTGGTTGTAGTAGTCCAGCCCGGCCTCGCGCAGGGCCACAGCCTGCGCACCATCGAGCATGCCCAGCGTGGCGCAGGTTTCCAGCCCCAGCGCCTTCACCTCGCGGATCATCGCCGCCACCTTGGGGATGTCGCGGTCCTTGGGCGAACGCCACGCCGCGCCCATGCAGAACCGAGACGCCCCCGCCGCCTTGGCCTGGCGGGCCTTGGCGACCACATCCCCGGTGGCCATCAGCTTCTGTGCGCTCACCCCGGTGTCGTAGCGCTGCGCCTGCGGGCAGTACGCGCAGTCTTCCGGGCAACCGCCGGTCTTGACCGACAGCAGGGTCGAGACCTGCACCTCCGCCGGATCAAACTGCGCCCGGTGCACGCCCGCTGCCCGGTACAGCAGATCGGGGAACGGCAGGTCGAACAGCGCCAGCAGCTCCTCGGGGTGCCAGTCGTGGCGGATGACAGAAGCCATGGGGGTGTCCTGACAGATTGGGGAGCGAAAGGGCGGCAGTCTGGTGAGGTTGAGGGAGACTGTCAACCATATGGACTTACGAAAAGTTTACGACGTGCTGGGCTGGTTGGGGCATCAATGCTTGCCGCTGCGTTGCCTGGTCTGCGCCAACCCGGGCCATGACGGGCTGGATCTATGCGCCGTCTGCTACGCCGAGCTGCCCTGGAACGACCATGCCTGCCCGACGTGCGCGCTGCCGCTGCCGCCGGACGAACCGGCTGCGGCCTGCGGTGCCTGCCTGCGCGAGCCGCCGCGGCAGGTCGGGGCGGCGGCGACCTTCCTGTATGCGCCGCCGATCGACCGGCTGGTGTTGCGCTTCAAGTTCCACCAGGACCTGGCGGCCGGGCGGCTGCTCTCGCAGCTGATGCTGCACGCCGTGCCCGATTTCGTGCAGCACCCGCTGCTGCCGATGCCGCTGCATGGGCGCAGGCTGCGCGATCGCGGCTACGACCAGGCCCGGGAGCTGGCCCGCCCCTTGGCGCGGGAGCTGGAGCTGCCGCTGTGGACCGGGCTGTGCCGCAGCCGGGCAACCATGGCCCAGTCCACGCTGGACGCGGAGGCACGGCGCCAGAACCTCAAAGGTGCCTTCGCCGTGCAGGCTACCCCGCCGCCCCAACTGACCCTGGTCGACGACGTGATGACCACCGGCGCCACCCTGGAAGCGGCCGTGCGCGCGCTGCGCCGGTCCGGCCTGCAGGAGGCCACGCTGTGGGTCTGCGCCCGGGCGCCCTGAGCCCTTTGTCGCGGCCTGCACACGGGGCGGGCCTAGCATCGCGCTTGACCTCCCTCCAGGAACACCGTCATGAGCCAGGCTCCGGAACTGCGCACCACGTCGTTGTTGTCACTCGTTGGGCGTAGCTGGTGGGTGATGTTGTTGTACGGCCTGCTGGCGATAGGCTTCGGCCTGATCGCCATCACCCGGCCGCTGTCGGCCGCCGCTGGGCTGGCCTGGGCCATCGGGGTGATGGCACTGGTGGAGGGCCTGATCAGCCTGTTTGCGGTGTTTGGCGGCAACAGCGGCGCGCCGCGCGGCTGGGCCCTGCTTTACGCGCTGGCGTCGATCGGCTTCGGCGCACTGGCGGTGATCAACCCGCTGGTCACCGCCAAGGTGCTGGTGCTGATCCTGTCGATCTGGCTGGTCATGGCCGGTATCTACCGCATCGTGTTCGCGATCCGCGTGCGCAAGCAGATCGAAGGCGAATGGCTGCTCATCGTCAGCGGCCTGCTGGCCATCGTGCTGGGCGCGATGATGTTCGCCAACCCGCTGGGCGGGGTGGCGGTGACCACGCTGTGGATCGGCATCGGCAGCCTGATCTACGGCATCCTGCAGATCGCGGTGGCGTTCCGGCTGCGGAAGCTGCGCTGAGCGGAAATGCCCAGCGCAGAGGTCATCAACGGCGCTGGAACCGCGCCTCGATCTCCTCCAGCGTCTTGCCCTTGGTTTCCGGCAGCAGGAACGCGGCCACCAGGAAGTACAGCAGCGTGCACCCGGCCCAGAAGAAGAACATGCTGGCGTAGCCGTGGTGGCCGACCGTGGGCAGGAAGATCGCGGCGATCACCGTAGACACGAACTGGTTGATCAACAGCGCGATGCTCATGCCGTTGGAGCGGATGCGGGTGGGCATCAGCTCGGACAGCGCCAGCCATACGCATACGCCCGGGCCCACCGCGAAGAAGGCGACGAAGAGCAGGATGCAGCCGGCGACCATCCAGCCGTGGGTGGGCGAGGGCACCGGGCCGATCACCGCGCGTTCGATCACCAGTGGCGCCTGCGCGGCGGCGGCCGGATCCGGGAACGGATTGAGATTCACGCGGCGGAAGAACGCCCCGATCACGCTGTCTGCCGACACTGCATCCTCACGGCGGATCTGCAGCGTGGCGTCGATCGGGTTGTCGCTGCGCAGCGAGCGCACGTTGCTGAAGCCGCCATAGGCATAGGACACGGTCAGCTGCAGCGGCTGGTCGCTGGCGCTGGCGTCCAGGCGGCGCCACTGCGCGGCGTCCATCGGCAACGACAGGCTGTCGCCGACCACCTGCTGGTGCAGCACGGGCTGCACATCCAACCGCCCATGTTCGCTGCGCACGAACAGCAATGCCGCCCCGAGCAGGGCGATGGTGATGCCGCCGGTGCCCAGCATCAGCAGGAACTTGCGGCCCTTGCGGTCCACCAGCACCAGCGCCACCACCGTCATCAGCGCGTTGAGCAGCTTGATCGATACATCGGCCCAGTTGGCCACCGCACCGGGCAGGCCGGCCTGGTTGAGGATGTTCACCGCATAGGCCAGCACCGAGTTGATGCCGGTGGCCTGGGTGAAGGCCAGTACCAGGCAGGCCAGTACGAACGGCCACACATACCGGCGGCTCAACAGCGGGTCACGCCTGGCCGGGGTGCCATCGCTGGCTGGCGCATCGGGCGCCTGCATGCGCGCCAGCGTGGCTTCGACGTCCGCCGGGGCCACCGTGCGCTGCAACGCGCTGCGCGCCTTTGCGATGCGACCGCGCCGCACCAGCCAGCGCGGCGATTCGCTGATCAGCAGCGCGCCGCCGGTGAACACCAGCCCGGGCAGCAGGCAGCTCCAGAAGATGGTGCGCCAGGCATGGTCCTTCACCGCGAACAGCAGGCGCTGCTGTTCCTCGCCTGGCAGGTGGCGCACCGCCGCAGCGGCCGCGTCCACGCTGTGCGCCTGGTACAAGCCGATCACCGCAGCCAGCACCAGCCCGATGGTGAGCAGCAGCTGGAACATCGCTGCACCGCGTCCGCGCCGTTCGGGGCTGAGCACTTCGGCCAGGTACAGCGGCACCACCACGCCGATCAGGCCACCGCTGATGCCCTGCAGCAGCCGCCCCATCAACAGCGGTCCATAGCCTTCGGACAGCGCCATCACCGGAATGCTCGCCGTGAACAACACGCCGGCCAGCAGCATCGTGCCGCGCCGGCCGATCAGGTCGGCGATGGCGCCGGCAAACAGCGAGGACAGCACGCTGCCGAGCAACACCGCGGCCACCACGAAGCCAAGCTGCTGCGTGGTGAGATGCCAGCTGGTCGTGGCGGTGGCTTCCAGGTAGGGCAGGGCGCCGGCAATGATGCCGATATCGATGCCATAGAGCAGGCCGCCCATGCCGCCGATGAAGAGTAGATAACGCACCGGCCAATGCGGCGCGTTATTGGAAGCGGGCACGGGCATAACGGCAGAAGCGTCGTTCATGGTGCGGTCCTGTCTACGATGGAACGCGCCGCACGCGGCGCGGAATCACTCAATCAAGCGCGATGCTTTCGCCTTCCACGACCACCTGTTGCACGCGCAGGCCATGGTCCAACACCACCAGATCCGCCCACGCGCCCGGTTGCAGGCGGCCGCGGTCGTCCAGGCCCAGATAGTCCGCGGGGTAGCGTGAAACGCGGTTGGACGCGTCATCCAGCACCAGTCCCAGCGCCACCAGGTTGCGCAGCGCCTGGTCCATGGTCAGCGCGCTGCCGGCCAGCGAACCGCTTTCCAGGCGCACGCAGCCCAGGCACTTGTGCACGCGCTGCACACCCAGCGCGTACTCACCATCGGGCATGCCGGTGGCGGCGGTGGCATCGGTCACGCAGTACAGGCGCGGAATCGCGCGCAGCGCGGTGCGGATCGCACCGGGGTGCACGTGCTGCAGGTCGGGAATGAGTTCGGCGTATTCGGCATGCGCCAGCGCCGCCGTGGCGATGCCGGGGTGGTAGTGGTCCACGCCGGTCATGCCATTGAACAGGTGGGTGAAGCCGGCGGCGCCTGCATCCAGCGCGGCCACGCCTTCTTCATAGGTGCCCGCGCTGTGGCCCAGCTGCACGCGGATGCCCAACGCAGTGAGCGCGGGGATCAACGCAAGGTGCTGGCCGATTTCCGGCGCCAGGGTCAGCACCTTGATCGGCGCGATGGCGTGCAGGCGGCGCACATCCCCAAGCGTGGCTTCCACCACCAGCGGTGGCTGCGCGCCCAGGCGTTCGGCACTGATGAAGGGGCCCTCCAGGTGCACGCCCAGTACGCGCGCCATGCCGTGGCCGCGCTGCGCGATCGCGGTGGACAGGCCCCGCAGCGCACGCACGATATCGTCCGGCTCGGCGGTCATGGTGGTGCCCAGCAGCGCGGTGGTGCCATGCCGCGCATGCGCGCGCGCCACCGTCTGTGCGGTATCCCCGCCCTGCATGATGTCCACCCCGGCGCCGCCATGCACATGCAGGTCGATGAAGCCGGGCAGGATCAGCGGTACCTCGTCATCGCCGCGCGGGTCGGCGTGGTCGCTGTTGATCGAAATGATGCGCTGGTCGTAGGCGATGTCGCCGCGCACCCATCCGCAAGGGGTCAGCACGCGGCCATGCAGGATGGAGGCTGGGTTCAAGGCGGCGACTCGGCAATGATCACTTCGATGCCCAGCTTCTGCAGTCCTTCCAAATACTCCGCATCGATGCTGGCGTCGGTGATGATGGTGTGGACCTGGTCCAGGCGCGCGATGCGGTGCAGGCTGACGTGGCCGAACTTGGAGGCGTCGGTGAGCACCACCACGCGCCGCGCGCGCTCCACCATGCGGTGGTTGAGACTCGCTTCGGCCTCATGGTGGGTGGTGAGACCGAACTGCAGGTCCAACCCGTCCACGCCCAGGAACAGGGTGTCGAAGCTGTAGGTGTTGAGGCTGGCTTCGGCCTGGCTGCCCTGCAACGACAGCGACTGCTTGCGCAGCAGGCCACCGGTGAGCAGCAGTTCCACGCCCGGTGCATTGGCCAGTTCCCAGGCGATGTTCAGCCCGTTGGTCATCACCGTCACATCGCGGTGCGCGCGCAGGTGGCGCGCCAGCGTCATGGTGGTGGAGCCCGAATCGATGATGATGTTGTCGCCGGCACGTACCAGCCGCGCGGCGTGCACGCCGATGCTGTCCTTCAGCGGCAGGTTCAGGGTGTCCTTTTCATGGATGTCCTGTTCCAGCGGCGGCTTGCGCACCAGGGTGGCGCCGCCGTGGGTACGCGTGGCCAGGCCCTGGGACTCGATGTGGGTCAGGTCGGCGCGGATGGTCACTGCCGATACGCCGAAGCGCTCCACCAGTTCACTGACCTGCACGTTGCCGTGCTCGACCAGCAACTGCAGGATCTGTTGGCGGCGCTGCCGTGTGTTGCGCATCGTGGCGATTCCATTCGGAAGGAAAGCCGAAGCTTACCGTTCCGAAAGCTCCATGGCAGAAAAAGTTTCGTTATCCGCGCCAGACACGTTACGAGTGCAAGCCCGTGCGTATTCGGCCAGGCGCAGCCCTACTTTGTGCCGGATCAGTGCGAGCGGCTCGGCCACCAGTTCGCCGGCCTGTACCGCGCGCAGCGCTTCGGGCAGGTACTGGCTGAGCAGCATCAGGGGCGGTGCGTGCCGGGTCAGGTTGTCGACCAGGGTGGCCAATGCCGCCTGCACTTCCGGTTCGCCCCAATAATAGCGGCTGCGGTCGCTCAGCGAGTAGGCGCGCAGCAGGCGTTGTTCGTGTGCGTCGCCCTGGTAGTAGCTGGCCCAGCTGCCGGGCTTGTCGAGCATGCAGCGGTCCAGCACCTCGATGATCCCGGACGCTTCGGCAGCAGGAAGCAGCTCGCGTTCGATCATCGCCAGCGCGAACACTGCTTCGCGGAACGCATAGGTGGCCGCCGGGCCGACCTTGAGGATGGCGAAATGGTCGCGCACCAGCGCATGCAGGCCCGCTTCGGTCTGGTAATCGGTGGAGTGCGCTTCGAACACGATGCGCGGTTGGGTTTCCACGAATGCGGACAGCTCCCGTGCGGCGGCCGGGTCGTAGTGGTGCACGCTGCTGTGGTCGAAATCCACGCCGGGCTGCACCACCATGGCGATCACGCGCGCCCAGGCCGGCACCAGGTCCGGGGCGGAGAACGCGTCGCGGTGGATCGCCAGCGTGATGGCGGCGGCGGTTGGCGTGGTGACGGCCAGCCCGCCTTCCAGCGAGGCTTCGCCACCGGGCACCGGCACTTCGGTGCCGATCACATACACCGGCGGCGGCAGGCCGTTCTCCGCGGCGGTGCGCTCTGCAATACGTGCCAGTTCGGCCGAGCGCGCGGCCACGATCGCATCGGGCAGCGGGGTCGGGTCATCGGCGCAGGACATGCTGCAATCCAGGTGGATCTTGTGGAATCCGGCGGCAACGTAGGCGGCAACCAGGGTGCGTGCATTGGCCATTGCAAGGTCAGCCGGCCCCTTCTGCCAGGCATTCGGACCCAGGTGGTCACCGCCCAGGACCAGCCGTTCAACCGGGAAGCCCTGGCGCCGAGCCAGCTGCAGCACGTAGTCGCGGTATTGCGGTGGGGTCATGCCGGTGTAGCCACCGAACTGGTCCACCTGGTTGGAAGTGGCTTCGATCAGCAGCACCGTGTCGTAGGCGTGCGCGACCTGCATGGCGGCCAGAAGCACCTGCTCGTTGCTGCAGCAGACGCTGTACAGGCCAACGGGCTGGCCCTGGCGATGGGCGGCGATCAACGATTGGACGGCAGACATGGCGACACTCCAGGTGCAGCGGAACGGAAAGGAAGGACTCAGTGCGCGGGATGGTGTTGGCGCGCCAGCAGTGCCGCGCCACGTGCGCCGCCGGCATCGCCGAAGGCCGGCGGCAGGATCGGCGGCACGCGCACGCCGTTGAACAGGTACGGTTCAATGGCCGCAGGCAGGGTGCGGTACAACTGCTCCAGCTTCGACAGCCCGCCACCGAGCACGATCACGTGCGGGTCCAGCGCCAGGATCAGGCTGGCGAAGCTGTAACCGAGCAGGTCGCGGTGGATGGCCAGCGCCTGCAGCGCGATCGGATCGCCGGCCTGCGCCCGCTCCACCACGGCGGTGGCGTCGCAGGCCAGGCCACCCTGGCGCTCGTGGATCATCGCCAGGCCGCTGCCGGAGACGTAGCGCTCCAGGCAGCCACGCAGGCCACAGCCGCAGTCCAGCAGCGGCAGGTCATGGCGCAGTTGCAGGGTAGCGGGCAGGCTCCAGTGGCCCCACTCGCCGGCGATGCCGTTGTTGCCGGCCACCAGCCGTCCATCAAGGCAGTAGCCACCGCCCGCACCGGTGCCGAGGATCGCCCCGAACATGCTGGGGTAGCCGGCCGCTGCGCCGTCGTGTGCTTCGGACAGGGCGAAGCACTGCAGGTCGTTGCCCAGCGCCAACGGGCGCTGCAGCCGCGCCTGCAGGTCATGGCCGACGGTGCGGCCGCTCAGCGCGGGCACGTTGGCGCTCAACTGGCGGCCGCTGTTGCGGTCACGCACCCCGGGCAGGCCCAGGCCCACCGCGACCGCGCGGGTGCCCAGTGCCGCATCGGCGTCGTCCACCAGCTGCCCGATTGCTGCCACGAAGGCCGCGTAGTCATGGGCAGGCGTGGCCACGCGCTGGCGGTGGTGCACCGTCAGCGCTGCGTCACAGGCCACCAGTTCGATCTTGGTGCCACCGATGTCGATGCCGTACCAGGTCTGCAGGGGCGCGCGCTGCTCAGCCATGGGCGTGGATCGTCACGCCCTGGACCACGCGGTTCACCGTGCCGTCCGGGAACGGGTTGTCCGGGGTCAGGCCGAGGGCGGCCGAGCGATGCAGCGCGAAGCACTGCGCCACGACCAGCCACAGCGGTGCCAGCCACGGATCGGGCAGGGCGGGAACGTCGAGCAGGAAGTCGCCGTCGGCGCAGTCGCTGCCGGCCGGGCCCACCGAGACCACGCGCGCGGCGACGCCGTCGCGGCGCAGTTCTTCCAGCAGGTCCTGTTCGTAGCGTCGCGCCAGCGGCTGCGCACTGCGCAGCACCACTACCAGGGTGGTGTCATTGAGCGTGGATTTCGGCCCGTGGCGGAAACCAAGCGGGGTATTGGCCAGCGCCAGCACCCGGCCGGCAGTGAGCTCGAGCACTTTCAGTGCCGCTTCGCGCGCGGTGGCTTCCAGCGGGCCACTGCCTAGGTAGATCACGCGCGAGATGTCGGTGCGGGCCAGCGCTGCTACGGGTGCATCCCAGCGGCTGACGGCTTCGGTAGCGCGTTCGGCCAGGCTGCGCAGGCGCGCGATGCGCTCGGTCCACGGTGTGCTGTCGAACACGCTCAACGCGGCCAGCAGCATGCAGCTCAGGCTGCTGGTCATGGCAAAGGCACGGTCGCAGCTGGCCGGCGGCATCAGCAGCGACAGCGTGTCACTGCGACCCTGGCCCCGCTGGGCCAGCGCGCCATCGGCGTTGCAGGTGATGTCCAGGAAGCGTGCGTCATCCACCTGCGCGCGCACCAGGTCCACCGCCGCCACGCTTTCCGGGCTGGAACCGCTGCGCCCGAACGACACCAGCAGGGTCGGGCGGTCGCGCCGCAGGTACAGCGCCGGGTGGGTGAGCAGGGTGGTGGTGTGGATGGCGCGAACCTCTGCCGCCCACTGCGCATTGATCTGGTCGGCGACCATCTCGGCGATGAAGCCCGAGCTTCCGGCGCCGGTGAAGATGACCCGTTGGCCGGGGTGGCGCAGCGCGTCACCCAGGAACGCATCGATGCGTTCGCGGGCGACGTCCAGCACGTCGGCCAGTGCGGACCAGAGGGCCGGTTGCTGCGCGATTTCTTCTGCGGTGTGCGCGCCACCAAGGCGCTGCCAGGCGGGCATGTCGGGGAGCAGAGTGACGTCCATTCGCTATTCCTGTTGGGCGACCGCACGATCAGCGTTTTCTTTCGAAATGTCAAATATCGAAAGATTAAAAGAAGATATCGACGTCACGGTTTTCATTCGCAACGTCGCATCTTGCGCTATTGAGTGTCTCTATCTGTACGCCAGCAAAGGGAAATTTCGCGCATTCAGCTGGCAGAAAGAAAGTGGTGCTTTGCATCATCTTTCGTTTTACTTGAATTACTAATCTTTTTCTTTTCAATTTCTTGACATCTTTCGATCGCCTGCCCCATAGTCGGCCGCACTGGTTTCGGACACCCGCCAAATGCGGGCTTTGGGGGCGAAGTGGTTACCCGTTGTCGACGCACCGTACTGGCCATCTCTCTTCTGTCGCTGTTGGTCGCCGCGCCGGCGCTGGCAGCGCCACTGGGCAACCTGAGCGCTTTACGTGCCGAGCCGGCCGCGTCGGCCACCGCCTGGACCCTGACCACCGATAACGGCATGACCGTGCGCGTGGACCTGCTGCGCGCCGACATGCTGCGCGTGCAGGCCAGCCGCACCGGCACACTGCTGCCGGCCGGCGACAAGGCCGCTCCCATCGTGCTGCCGCAGGCGGCCGCCAGAGTGCCGTTCCAGCTTGAAGAAGACGCCAACGAAGTGCGCATCCGCACCGACGCGCTGGTCCTGCACATCCAGCGCCAGCCGCTGCGGCTGGCGCTGGACCGGCGCGAGGCCGGCAAGGACGTGCCGCTGTGGCGCGAACTGCAGCCGCTGGACCTGGACACCACACAGAGCGTGCAGGTGCTGAGCAGCCAGGCCGACGAACAGTTCGTGGGCGGTGGCCAGCAGAACGGCCGCTTCGCCTTCAAGGGGCGTGAGCTGGAGGTGTCGTATTCCGGTGGCTGGGAAGAGGGCGACCGCCCCAACCCCGCGCCGATGCTGCTCAGCTCGCGGGGCTGGGGCATGCTGCGCAACACCTGGAGCGATGGCAGCTACGACCTGCGCCAGGCCGACCAGGCCACCCTGCTGCACCGCGAAGACCGCTTCGACGCCTACTACTTCGTCGGCGCCGGCCTGCCCGCGCTGCTGGACCGCTACACCGCGCTGACCGGGCGCGCGGCACTGCTGCCGCGCTGGGCGTTCTCGTATGGCGATGCCGACTGCTACAACGACGGCGACAACATCAAGAAGCCCGGCAGCGTGCCCGAAGGCTGGAGCGATGGCCCCACCGGCACCACCCCGGACGTGGTCGACAGCGTCGCAAAGCAGTACCGCGCGCACGACATGCCCGGCGGCTGGATCCTGCCCAACGACGGTTACGGCTGTGGCTACAACGGGTTGCCGGAAACGGTGAAAGGCCTGGCCAGCTACGGCTTCAAGACCGGGCTGTGGACCGAAAACGGCGTGGACAAGATTGCCTGGGAAGTGGGCACCGCCGGCACCCGCGTGCAGAAGCTGGACGTGGCCTGGACCGGCAAGGGCTACCAGTTCGCGATGGACGCCAACCAGTCCGCGTTCAACGGCATCCTGCACAACTCCGATTCACGCCCGTTCCTGTGGACGGTGATGGGCTGGGCGGGCATCCAGCGCTACGCGGTGGCCTGGACCGGCGACCAGAGCAGCAGTTGGGATTACATCCGCTGGCACATTCCCACCCTGGTCGGTTCCGGCCTTTCAGGCATGGCGTACGCCAGCGGTGACGTGGATGCGATTTTCGGCGGCAGTGCCGAAACCTTCACCCGCGACCTGCAGTGGAAGAGCTTCACCCCGGTGCTGATGGGCATGTCCGGCTGGTCGGGCAGTGCGCGCAAGCACCCGTGGTGGTATGACGAGCCCTACCGCAGCGTCAACCGCGACTACCTCAAGCTGAAAATGCGCATGACCCCGTACATGTACGGCTTGGCGCACGAAGCGGCGACCACCGGCGCGCCGATCCTGCGCGCGCTGATGTGGGACTACCCGCAGGACCCGAACGCCTGGAACGAAACCTACAAGTACCAGTTCCTGCTCGGCCGCGACCTGCTGGTGGCGCCGGTGTACCGCAGCCAGGCGGCCAGCCGTGGCTGGCGTCGCGACATCCATCTGCCCCAGGGCCGCTGGATCGACTACTGGGATGGCCGCACGCTGCAGGCCGGTGCCGAAGGTCGCCAGCTGGACCGCCCGGTCGACCTGGCAACGATTCCGCTGTTCGTGCGCGCCGGTGCCATCGTGCCGATGTACCCGGACATGCTCTACGATGGCCAGAAGCCGCTGGATGAAGTCACCTTCGATCTTTACCCGCAGGGCAGCTCGCAGTACACGCTCTACGAAGACGACGGCAACACGCGCCGCTACGAAAAGGGCGAATCCAGCCAGCAGCAGGTCACCCTGCAGGCCCCGGCGCAGGGCAGTGGCCCGGTGCAGGTCACCATCGACGGCGTGCGCGGGCAGTACCAGGGGCAGCTGGCGCAGCGCCGCTATGCGCTGCGCGTGCTCAGCCGACAGAAGCCGGCCGCGGTGAGCCTGGACGGCCGGGCGCTGCCGATGCTCGCCGACGGCGCGGCATGGCAGGCGGCGCCGGAGGGCTGGTACTTCGATGCCGGCGAACGCCGTGGCACCGTGCACGTGCGCACCGCCCCGACCGACATCCGCCAGCCGCTCGCCTTCCGGCTTGATATCGCGCAGGCACCGGCGGTTGCCGATGACGTGTTCCCGGCCGCACCGGTGCTGGGCCGCGCGCTGCCGGCCGACAGCCTGCTGGTGGTCAACCGCCCGGCCGAAGAGCGCGGTTACGAACTCGAGAAGGCGTTCGACGACGACCCGGCCACCTGGTTCCGCACCGTACGCAACCAGGCCGTCCGCACCGGCGCCCACGAGTGGGTGATTGGGTTCGGCGAGCGCCGCCTGATCGACGGCATCGCGCTGGCGCCGCGCACCGACCAGCATTGGAAGAGCGGCCAGATCCGCGACTACGAGATCTACCTGGCCGACAGCAACGGCGAATGGGGCGAGCCGATCAAGCGCGGCCGCCTGGCGTTGAAGCAGGACCTGCAGCAGATCGACTTCCCCGCCCATGCCGGCCGCCTGCTGCGCTTCCGCGTGCTCAGCGTGCAGAACCCGGACGGCGATGCCGCAGCCGGCACCGATCCGATGGTCAGCGCCGCGCAGGGCAATGTCGCTCGTGCGGTGGATGCACTGCAGCCGCGCGATGTGGGCCCGATCACCCTGTCCACGTTCCAGATCCTGGAACACCCGGTGGCCGAACGCCCCGCGCTGCAGCGCTACCTGTCTGAACTGACGCTGCCCGCTGCGGCAAGTGCGCAGGTGCGTGCCGATCTCGCCTTCCAGGGCGGGCAGCCCATGCGCATGAACGGCCTGCTGTTCCGCCGTGGCCTGGGCGTGGGCCCGGCCAGCCGCATCGACCTGCAGTTGAAGGGGCAGTGGCGCCTGCTGCGCGCGGACCTGGGCATCGATGATGCCTGCCGCGCCGCCGGTGGCATGCAGTTCCAGGTCTGGGGCGATGGCCGCCTGCTCTACGACAGCGGCCTGGTGAAGGCACCGGGCGTGGTCAAACCGGAACTGGATATCCGCGGCCTGCAGCGCCTGAGCCTGCGCACGCAAGGCGCGCAAGGCACGCAACCCGCACAGGTCTGTGGCAACTGGGCCAACGCCGCACTGATCGGACAGGAGGGCGATACCGCCACCATCGTGTCGCCGTAACCCAAAGCACCACCGTCTTCAAAACCGAAATCCCCACCGTTTCCCGACTACGGCCCGCCGGCCGTGGTGCGGGTGACTGTTGCCCGAAACAACCCACCCAGGCAGCCCCACGCTGCGGAAGCACAAGGAGCCAAAGATGTTGAACGAACGCCATCGCCATCGCCGCATCCCCGCTACACCCTTGTCCGTCGCGCTGGGGCTTGCCCTGGCCGTGAGCGGTCCGGCGCTTGCCCAGGACGACGACACCGCTGCAGTCGACGGCAAGGCCAAGGCCAATGCCACTGAACTGGCGCGTGTGCAGGTCACCGGCTCCAACATCCGCCGCAGCGATGTGGAAACCTCTTCGCCGGTGCAGGTAATCACCAAGCAGGAGATCGAGAACATGGGCGCGCGCACGCTGCTGCAGGTGCTCGACAACCTGCCCGCGGCGCGACCGGGCCAGCAGGATTCACGCTCGCTGTTCACCGGTTCCGATGGGGCTTCGCAGGCCAACCTGCGCGGCCTGGGTGCGCAGGGCACACTGGTGCTGCTCAACGGCCGCCGCCTGTCGTACTTCGGCGCCCCTGCCGGCTTCCAGACCCAGTTCGTCAACATCGACGCCATTCCCGCCGCCGCCATCGAACGCATGGAGGTGCTCACCGACGGCGCCTCGGCGGTCTACGGCACCGACGCGGTGGCCGGCGTGATCAACGTGATCACCAAGCGCAGCTACCAGGGTGCGGAGATCAGCGTTACTGCCGACAAATCCTCGCGCATCGATTCGTACGGCGAGCAGCAGGGCAGCATCACCGCGGGCTTTGGCGACCTGGACGAGGATCGCTACAACGTCTACGCCTCGGTCAACCTGTACCGCCGTGACGCGATTCCGCTGAGCGATTTCTACGACAAGCGGCCGCCCCAGTTCTACGTCAACAACCCGAACTACATCCCCAACCTCCGGCTTGGCACCGGCAGCAGGCCGGGCGAGTTCAACCCGGGCAGCTACTTCGCCTTCGATCCGACCACGAACGCCCTGGTTCGGGAAGCCGCACCGGGATGCAACAATGTCCTTGCCGAAGCAGCGGGCACGCGCTGCATCTGGGAAACCTGGATGAACCGTGAGGTGGACGCCGGCGCCAAGACCGAGCGCGCCACCGCCTACATCAGCTCGCACTTCCTGATCGGCGATACCACCGAAGCCTTCGCCGAAGTCACCTACACCGACATCGACCTGACTGCCAACGGCGGCACGCCATCGGCCTACAACAGCAGCACCGGCAACCCCTCCAGCTGGTACTCGCGCAACACCGGCAACGTAGTCAACCAGTTCCTCACGCCGTATCTGGGACCGAACAACGTCTACAACCTGGCCAGCCCCGAACTGAAGGCGATGATGGGCGGCGTGGTGGGCCTGAACTACCTGATGCAGGACGTGGGCGACGGCCACTTCGGCCAGCGCAACACCGACCAGAGCTACCGCGTTCTGGCCGGCCTGCGTGGCAGCCTGGGCGAGGACTGGAACTGGGAAACCGCGTTCGCCACCGCCGGCAGCCACTCGGTGACCTACCAGACCGTGAACGTCAACCTGGAAGGCTTCGAGCGCGCGTTCGGCCCGTACACCGTCGACCCGGGCACCGGGCGGGTGATCATCTCCGACAACCCCGCCTACCAGTTCGGTGTGATCAACGAGGCCAACGCCCAGCTGATCCGCGAGGCCTACCCCACCTTCGACATCCAGTCCTGGACCCGCCTGCACACCCTGGACGGCAAGATCGAAGGACCGTTGTTCAGCATGCCCGCCGGCGACGTGCGCGCCGCGTTCGGTTTCAATGCTACCCGCGAGACCTTCTACACCCCGGGCAACGAAGACGCCGCCAACGGGCTGATCACCCAGCAGGGTGGCTCGTGGTTCGACGGCAAGCGCAACACGTACGCGCTGTTCGCCGAAGCGGTGGCCCCGCTCACCGACAAGCTGGAGCTTGATGCTGCGCTGCGCGTGGACAAGTACCCCAACTTCAGCGCCAACCTGGCCCCGAAAATCGGCCTGAAGTACCAGGTGCTGCCGCAGCTGCTGCTGCGCGGTACCTATTCGGAAGGCTTCCGCGCGCCCAGCCTGGCCGAGGCCGGCACCGGCGGCGTGTTCGCCCAGCTCGGCGGCTTCGAGGACGACGTCCGCTGCGATGAAACCAACGCCATCGCCAACCTGCTGCGGCAATCCAACCGCAGTGGCGACGTGGACCTGGGCAACTCGCTGCTCAACAGTGACTGCGCCCGCACCGTGGCGCGCATGACCCAGCCCAACCAGGACCTGAAGCCGGAGAAGGCCAAGATCTCAACGTTGGGCTTCGTGTATGAACCGGCCAGCTGGATGTCGATCTCCGCCGATTACTGGTTCATCTATCGCCGCAACGAAATCGCCGCGCCGGACTACAGCAAGGAGCAGGACATCCTGTCGATGACCCGCAACCCGATCAGCGACGGCGACCGTTCCAATGAAGCCGCGCTGGCCATGATGTGCGCCGATCCGGCCAGTGGCGTGAGCTGTCCGACCACGCTGCCCGGCTACAGCGTGGGCAACGTGGCTGCCGTGGTGGGTCAGTACAAGAACCAGGGCCGCACGCTGGTGGACGGCTTCGACATCGACGCGCGCAGCCGCTTTTCGCTGGGCGACTGGGGCGCGCTGAACATCGGCATGGCCGCCACCATCGCGCGCCGCAAGGAAACCTACCTCGACGATACGGATCGTTGGTACTACGGCAACACCGTCGGCTACTACGGCAACCCGCGCCTGCGTGCCACGCTGAATGCCGACTGGTCCTACAAGCAGGTCACCACCAGCTTCTTCATCAACTACGTGGGCTCCACCAAGTGGGCGTGGGACCGTGTGGATGCCGAAGACAACAACCCGGAAACCTGCACCGCCGGCTCGCTGCCGGTCAACCCGGCCCAGTGCGATGGCGTGCCGTCGTGGTGGACCGCCAACCTGAGCGTGGGCTGGCGCCCGGATGACCACTGGAGCCTGGGCTTCACGGTCAAGAACCTGTTCGATCGCTTGCCGTTCTACGACCCGAACAGCTTCCTGGGTGACTCCAGTGACTATGCCAGCATCTTCGGCCGCAGCTACAGTCTGCAGGTCGGTTACAAGTTCTGATCGTTCCAGCGCGCCGGTGCACGCCGGCGCGCTTTCAAAGGGAGTAACGTTCCATGAAGCGTAGGGAATTCATTGCCGCCGGTGCGGCCCTGGCCGCCACCAGCCTGCTGCCGGAAACCCCGGCCTGGGCACGCGGGCGCACGCTGCGCCTGGGCCTGATCGGCACCGGCATGCGTGGCCAGGTGCTGCTGAAAGAGCTGGTCCGCCGCGACGACGTTGAGGTGGTCGCGCTGTGCGACATCGAACCGATCATGCTCAAGCGCGGCATGGACATGGTAGCCAAGGCCGGCAAGAAGGCGCCCACCGCCTACGGCCAGGACGGCGACCGCAATGCGTGGAAAGGTCTGCTTGAACAGCGCGGCCTGGATGGCGTGATCATCGCCACGCCGTGGGAATACCACGCGCCGATGGCCATTGCCGCCATGCAGGCCAAGGTCGCGGTGGGCTGCGAAGTGGTCGCGGGCATCACCCTGCAGGATCACTGGGACGTGCTCAAGACCCAGCTCGACACCGGCACGCCTTACATGCTGCTGGAGAACGTCTGCTACCGGCGCGACGTGATGGCCGCCCTGCAGATGGTGCGCACCGGCCTGTTCGGCGAACTGGTGCACCTGCAGGCGGGTTATCAGCACGACCTGCGCGGAGTGAAGTTCAACTCCGGCGATCCCGCGCAGCCCTACGACAGCGGCGTGGAATTCGGCCCGCACGCGTGGTCCGAAGCGCGCTGGCGCACCCAGCATTCGGTAGACCGCAATGGCGAGCTGTACCCCAGCCACGGCATCGGACCGTGCGCGATGTACACCGGCATCAACCGCGGCAACCGCTTCACCCATATCAACGCGTTCGCCAGCAAGGCGCGCGGCCTGCACGAATACACCGTGGCCAGGAGCGGTGGCACCACCCACCCCAGCACCAAGGTAAACTTCAAGCTGGGCGATATCGTCACCACTACCCTGGCCTGCGAAAACGGCGAAACCATCCTGCTGCAGCACGACACCTCGCTGCCGCGCCCGTACTCGATGGGCTTCCGCGTGCAGGGCACCAAGGGACTGTGGATGGACGTGAACCAGTCCATCCACATCGAAGGCCGCAGCCCGCCGCACAAGTGGGAACCGTTCCAGGGGTACCAGGACCAGTACGAGCACCCGCTGTGGAAGCAGCATGCAGATACGGCCGCCAGCGCCGGCCATGGCGGCATGGACTGGTTCGTGATCCACGCGTTTGTCGAATCGCTCAAGGCCAAGGCCCCGATGCCGATCGACATCTACGACGCCATCACCTGGAGCGCGATCACCCCGTTGTCCGAGCAGTCCATCGCCAACAGCTTCCAGACGTTGGAGTTTCCGGACTTCACCGCAGGCCTGTGGAAGCAGCGCAAGCCGATCTTTGCGTTTGACGGAACGTACTGACCACCCCACGTAGAGCCGGGCTCTGCCCGGCTGTGCGTATTCCGGTACCGCACAGCCACGCCCTGCGTGGCTGGCGGGATATCTGGCAAACAGGGGAAAGATGGTGCGCCCGGAGGGATTCGAACCCCCGACCAATGGCTTCGGAAGCCACTACTCTATCCGGCTGAGCTACGGGCGCATTGTAGAACCGCCGCACCACCGGCGGGCCGGGGCGGGCATCGCAGCGCCATGCGGCGGTGCGGGACCGGCATTCTATCCGTAAACGCGACGCAGGTCTGCCCCCTTGGATGAATCGCGCTGTTGAGCGCCCTGACGCAGGCCTTGGCGGTATCCTTTGCGCATGGCTTACGAACGATTTGACACCCCCGCCAGCGCTCCGCCGTCGCGGTGGGGCCAGTACTGGAAACTGATGCGCGCCGATCGCCCGATCGGCACCCTGCTGCTGCTGTGGCCGACCTGGTGGGCGCTGTGGCTGGCCGCCGGCGGCCTGCCGCCGCTGTGGATCCTGTTCGTGTTCACCGCCGGGGTATGGCTGACGCGTTCGGCCGGCTGCGTGATCAACGACTACGCCGACCGCTGGCTGGACCCGCACGTCAAGCGCACCCAGGACCGCCCGCTGGCCAGTGGGCGCGTGTCCGGGCGCGAGGCGCTGGTGCTGTTCGCCGGGCTGATGCTGGTGGCATTCGCGCTGGTACTGACCCTGAACTGGCTGACCATCGGCATGAGCTTCATCGGCATTTTCCTGGCCGCCAGCTACCCCTATCTCAAGCGCTACACCCACCTGCCGCAGGTGTACCTGGGCATGGCCTTCGGCTGGGGCATCCCGATGGCATTCGCCGCCATCCAGGGCGACGTGCCGGTGATCGGCTGGCTGCTGTATGGCGCCAACATCCTGTGGTCCACCGCGTATGACACCTGGTACGCCATGGTCGATCGCGACGACGACCTGAAGATGGGTTCGCACTCCACCGCCATCCTGTTCGGCGACCTGGATCTGGTCATCCAAGGCATCCTCTACACGCTGTTCCTCGGCACCATGGCGCTGGTCGGGGTCCGCGGCGGGCTGGGGCTCTACTACTGGCTGGGCGTGGCGGTGGCGGCCGGGCTGATCGCCTACGAATTCTGGATCGCCCGCAAGCGCGAGCGTGACCCGTGCTTCAAGGCCTTCCTGCATAACAACTGGGTGGGCGCGGCGTTGTTCGCGGGTATTGCGGCGGCGTTGGCGCTGGGCTGAGGTGTCGAGCCGCACGACCAATGGGTTACTGACATTTGCCACCTCCTCCCCGAGAATCGGGTCACTGAACCTGGGAGGGTAGGGCATGGCCACTACGGCATCGGCGGCGACGCAGGACGGCTGGATGGCGCGCGCAGCGCTGCGTTCGGCGGCCTGGGCAGAAAAATGGTTCCCCGACGCCTACGTCTTCGCGGTGCTGGGCGTGGTGATCGTGGCCGTAGCCGCCATGAGCTTCGGTGCCACCCCGCAGGCCACCGCCAAGGCCTTCGGCGACGGCTTCTGGAGCCTGATTCCCTTCACCATGCAGATGGCCTTCGTGGTCATCGGCGGTTACGCAGTGGCTACCGCCCCCGTGGTGGCGCGTTTCATCGAACTGCTTGCACGTGTGCCGCGCACCGGCCGTGGCGCGGTGGTGTACGTGGGCCTGATCAGTATGCTGGCTTCGCTGCTCAGCTGGGGCTTTTCGCTGGTGTTCGGTGGATTGCTGGTGCGGGCCCTGGCCCGCCGCCAGGAGCTGCAGATGGACTACCGGGCCGCCGGTGCCTCGGCCTACCTCGGCCTGGGCGCGGTGTGGGCAATGGGCCTGAGCTCCTCGGCCGCGCAGCTGCAGGCCAATCCGGCCAGCATGCCGCCCGGCCTGGTGGAGATCACCGGCGTGCTGCCTTTCACCGAAACCATTTTCCTGTGGCAGTCGATCGCGCTCACGGCCGCGTTGATCCTGGTCTCGCTGCTAATCGCCTGGTTGACCGCCCCCGGTCCGGCTACAGCACGCACTGCCGGCGACTTCGCCGGCGCCGCGCAGGCCGAACCGGAGCCGTTGCAGCCGCGCACGCGCGCGGGTGAATGGCTGGAATACAGCCCGCTGCTGACCGTGCTGCTGTCGCTGCTGGCCTTTGGCTGGTTGTTCAGTGAATTTGCCAGCAAGCCGGTGGTGACCGCGATTGCCAACCTCAATACCTACAACTTCCTGTTCATCTCGCTGGGCCTGCTGCTGCACTGGCGGCCGCGCAGCTTCCTCAACGCGGTGGCCAAGGCGGTGCCCAGCACCACCGGCGTGCTGATCCAGTTCCCGCTGTATGGCGGCATCGCCATGATCCTCACCCATGCCGTCGGCAGTGGGGGTGAAACGCTGGCGCATCGCTTGTCCACCGTGTTCGTGCATGTCGCCACCACCGACACCTTCGCGCTGGTGATGGGCATCTATTCGGCGGTGCTGGGCTTCTTCGTGCCTTCCGGTGGCGGCAAGTGGATCATCGAGGCGCCATACGTGATGCAGGCAGCCAACGAGCTGCACGCCCACCTGGGCTGGGCCGTGCAGGTGTACAACGCCGCCGAAGCGCTGCCCAACCTGATCAACCCGTTCTGGATGCTGCCGTTGCTTGGCGTGCTGGGGCTCAAGGCGCGCGACATCGTCGGCTTCACCTTCATTCAGCTACTGGTGCATATCCCGCTGGTGCTGGGCCTGCTGTGGCTGCTGGGCATGACCCTCACCTACGTGCCGCCGGTGATGCCGTAACGGGCCGCATTGCCGCCGGGCTCAGCCCGGTGGCCAATGCGGCCCGGTCAGCAGCACGGCGTGCACTACCGCCTCCAGCTGCGAATCTTCAAGGTGGCCACGCAGCGTCGCCTCGAGCCGGTCCCGAACGTATGCATCGAACAGATGCAACGGTTGTCGCTGCTCATCGGCAACCAATGCGTCGATCCGGCTGCCAAGCCGCACATACACGTCTTCGTCCAGCGTGGTATCGAACAGGCTGCCCAGGACCAGCAGACCACGAGAGACTGCCTGGGCGGCATCACCGGCCTGCGGCGAACCCCGCAGTGTCGGTTCCAGCGCCTGCAACGCGGCAATCCGCTCCTGTGCGTCGCCGCACTCCACCAGCACCTGGCGCAACGTGGTTCGGCTCCGCTCCACGGCATCCGGGTCCAGGCCCGTTTCATCCAGACGATGGCGCAGGCGGGTGTACAGGTGGTTGGCATGCTGCGCTGCCGACAGCTCGACCGGTTCGAGAGTGCGCAGGACCTGGTAATCGATGTGCTGCTCGCATACCTGTGGCGCCTGTTCGCGCGCCCAGTGCCGCACCCGCCGGTCTTCGGCGTTGAAGCGGCCGGCCTCCAGCGCCAGCCGGCTCACCGCATCGCGTAACAGCGAGAACCGGTGCAGCAGCGCGCGGTACTGGCCGCCCAACAACGATGGCTGGCCGGTCAATGCCGTCTCCGCCGAGATGGCCAGCTGCAGGCGCTGCCCGAACGCGGTGACCCGGCGATGCAGCAGGTCGCGCCGGTGCCGGTGCAGGTCGATGTCGTCACCCTGCGGGCCGACCTCCCAGTCGGGCGCAAGATGGTCGCGGCAGGCGTGGAAATCCTCCTCCGCATCGGTTGGAAGCAGGCTGTGCAGGCGCTGGCGCTGTACGCCCAGCACGGGATGGTTGTCCTGTACCGGCAACGGCAGCCATTCCGGCGGTGCCGCCGCCGGGATGTCCCCGGTGTGGAAATCCACCAGCATGGCGGTGCGCTTGTCGGGGTGGGGCGCGTTGATCAAGCCCACGCCGCGCAGCCGCTCGGACGCGGTAAGCGCACGATCCACGTAAAGCACGGCCGCCCGCGCATCCTGGGCGGCGGGCAGTTCGCCGTGCACGATCACCAGTTCCACCTGCGGCGGGATACGCTCGGATGCCCGGTCCGTGGGCAGGCCACGGTTGTCGTAGCCTGCAACATGGGTCTTCAGACGTGCATCTACCGCGAGGGCGCGTTGGTAGCCGTGCGCCTGGTGCGTGGTATCCACCAGCAGCATCGCGCGAAGGCCGCGTTCGGCCAGCCGGACCAGTTCATGGAAATGCTGACTGATCGCCGTAGCGACCTGTGCCACACGGCGGGAGGGGGAGTCTCCGATGGGGCTCGGTCCGGTGTCACGCCAGGCGGGCACCACCACGCCATCCGCAACGGCGTGTGCCGGAGGGTACTGGTAGAGCATCACGCCAGGATCCAGGTCGGCAGACGCCGCGGTGACCGGTGCGGCCACCAGCGTCAGCCAGACAGCCCGCGGCAGGCAGCGGCGCAATTTCCGCAGCAGGGCAGGGTCGCTCTCCCAGAAGTCGGCATCCACCAGCAGCATGACGTCGTCGCCGGTAGCCGCGTCGTCATCGGCGGTGGGAGGTTTTGCCTTCCGCGCCCACCCGCGCAGGATGCGCAGTGGCACCTCGTGGGGGGAGGAAGCCCGGCCGGCCAGGAACTCGCTGAGCTGGTCGGCTGGAAGCGGCCCGGGACGCTGCCGCCGGTCCTCGGGGGGCGGTGTCATGCGGGTCAGTGGCTGAAGAACGCGGATGCTCCTGAGCGCCGCATCGGTGCGCAGTGCACGCAGCAGCCACTGCCGTGCCCGCTGCAACCCGCTGCCGGCCGCAAGGCAGAGCTGCCCACCGCCACGGCGTCCGCTGGCATCGCGGGTACGCAGTGCCTGAAGCGCGGATTGCACCGCAAAGAACTGGTTCGGCCGGACGACGTAGCGCTGGCCTTGGCGGGCATCGCACAGGAAATGACGAATCAGGTCCAGCAACCTCGGCGGTGACAGCACGCCGTGCAGCAGTTCGGCGTGCGAGGACCAGGGCGGATCCAGCGGGACCTCGGCAAATGGCATTGCGCTGTCGCGCAGCTGGTCCTGTGCGGCCCGGCTCCAGCCCTGCTCACGCCACTTCATCCAGGCGTGCTGGGGGGTGCCCACGGCGGCATAGCGGCCGCCGCGGCGGTCAAGACTGAGCAACAACTGAGCATGCAGCGGCAGTGGGCTGTACGAGGCACTTTCCATGCCGCGCCTTAGGTGCTGTATGCCATCCCCAACCGACCCCCACCGCTTGTTCCGGTCACGCTCGACGCAGGCCAGCACCACCAGTGGTATACCGTTGACGTAACCGACCAGCTCCCGAACGTGGCTGCCCGATGGGTCCGGCAACGCCGGGGCGTCAGCCACATCCCAATGATTGCGATGGACGTGTTCCCAATCAATCAGTGGAACCTGAATCACCCTGCGGCGTCCGTCGGGAAACGCCAGTTCCGTGCGGATGCCTTCCAACAGCAGACGGTGCACCAGGCTGCTCGATGCCACCCCGTCCAGGCTATGGCAGCAGGTGTCGGCCTCGGCAATGATCCTGTCGATGGACGTGGGGGAAAGCGCCCCGCGCTCGCCATCCAGTTCATATCGATAGCGGCGCAGCCACGGTAGCAACCGCTTCTCCAGCAATGCGCTGTGATGTTCGCCGCGCAGCGTTGCCAGGGTGCGCTCATCGAGCGGGTTCCAGCCCAGCCGGCGCAGCCAGCCAAGCGCGGAATCGCGCACGCCAAACCTGCTGTGCGTCTTGTTCATGTGTGCTGCCCGTGCGGAAAAGGGAGGGGCGGCACGCACGTGGCGTCGAATTTCGGGTGAAGGATGTTCATGGCACCAGTGTGGTCGATCCGTTCCCGGCCACGTTGTGTGCATCATTCCGTTTCATGCGTTCGATAAGCGCAATGCACAACGCATTCTCGATGCATTCGCGGATCGAGATAGGTTCAGTCAATTGCTGAGAGATTGAAGCTGTCGCTTCAGACCAGATCCGAGAGCTCTCCCTCCAACGCATCGAGCTCCGCGTTCAACGCCGCCTGGAGGGCGACAAAACGCGCGGAAAGCTCGGCACGCTGCGCGCGCAGCGTTGCAATATCCGCGGGAGGGCGCTGGGAGGCCGGCTGCACGTAACGCGCAACGCTCAGGTTGCCGCCGTTGACGGCGAGTTCTTCAGAACCCGCCAGGTGCGCCACGCCGGGCACGCTCCTGCGCTCGACGCACAGCCGGCGAAGCGAACGCGCGGCATCCATCCCGAGACGGGGGCCGCGTTTGCCACGGCTGGCCAAGCCACGCGCATCGATGAACAGGACTGCGTCATTCCGGCGTACCCTGCGCAACACCAGCAACGCGGTAGCCACAGAGGCTCCGGCAAACAGCCGGTCAGGCAGGCCGATCACCGTATCCACCAGGTTCTCGTCCAGCCACGCCTGCCGGATGCGCGACTCCTCGCCATCGCGGAACAGCACGCCATGCGGTACCACGATGGCCATGCGGCCGCAGCCCGGGTCCAACGTGGCCAGCATGTGCTGGATCAGTGCGGTATGTGCCCACTGTCGGGACGGGATGCCCTGCAGGAACCGGAAGTGCGGGTCCTGGGCTGCGTGCGACGGCGCCCACTTCAGCGAAAGTGGCGGACAGGCCAGCGCCACATGGAAGCGCTGCAGGGCGCCATCCTGCAGCAGCGGTTCTTCCAGCGGATCCCGGTTGTAAAGCCGCGGAGTGTCGGCGCCCTGCAGCAACAGACGCAGCCGGGCAACAGCACACTGCATCGGGTCAGGCTCCTGACCGTACAGCGGGTAGCGGGCCGGCCCTGCCGGCGCCTTCGCACTTTCCTCGTCCCGCATCCAGTTGGCGGCTGCCCGCAGCACGGCACCTTGCCGGCAGCTGGGGTCGTAGACGGCCTCGTCGGCGTAGGGGTGGGTCAGCGCGGCCATCAGCCAGGTCAAGGCAGGCGGCACCTGCCTGTCCAGCAGGACGTCCACTGCGTCGCCGACATCGGGGCGGGTGATCCCACGCTGCTGGCGGAAGTCCAGCGCCGGCAGTGAAAGGCGCTCCAACACCTGCAGCAGCGCGGCATTGCGCACACTTGGGTCGGCGGGCAGTGCATCCTCCAGCTTCAGCGTCGGGAACAGCCCGCCCAGCTTGCGTGGATTGCCCAGGGTAAACACCCGCAGTGCATTCATGACCCTCAGCCCATTGCCTTCCGCATGGCGTTGCCGGAACAGCGTATCGAAGCGGGCTTGCGGCGGAACGCAGTAGGGCACGCAGCGCAGCGGTTCGCCGGGCGTGTACGGAATGGCCGGGTTGCCGTAGTACGTGGCGTCACTGGCTATCTTCAACAGCAGCAACGACAGGATCAGGTAGGTATCGGCATCGGGCCGGCTGCCGCCTTCCAGTGCGTCGCGGGCGTGGACGAGGGCGGCGAGCGTCATCCTGGCGTTTCACCCAGGATGCGCGCCGCATAGCGGGCAACCTCTGCATGTCGGGCGGCAATCATCTGCTCGCACTGAAACTTCTCAAGCTGCGCCGCCCTCGCGATGGCAACAATGCGTTGCTGGTGAAGCAGGGGCGGCAAGTGCACAGCCAGCGCCTCAATCGCCATCTTGCGAAGACTCTGTTGGCGCGAGCCCGCAGCTTGCCGACGCAGGTGCTCCTGCGCTCCCTGCTGGTTGAGCTGCCACGCCAGGAAGGCAGGCATCACCCGCTCCTGGTCGGTCACCCGGATGACATACAGGTGAGGGCTGCAGACAGTGTCGACCGGCGGATTGCATAGCAGTACTGCGAGTGGGTGAGCGCCGCGTGCGGCGAGCAGAACGTCACCGTCCTGCACCCAATCCGGCGTCTTTCGCGGGTGCAGCCGTGTACGCAGCAGGTCGTTCGGGTCGTGCACGCCCGATGCGCTGAGGTTCTTCAACTGGATCACCCGAATCGGCCCATCCGTGACGGCAGCGATTGCGCCCCGGAAGGGGTGTCCCTGGCGGATTCTGGCGATGTCGGAAAGCTTCGCACTTCGACGAAAAATGTTCATGTGGCGAACCATGCGCGGCACGCGCTGGGGCGTCAAATGAGCGTTTTGCACCATTCGGAATGGTGCGGAGTGACCCCCGAAAACTGGAACGTGGACCGCGATCCTCGACAGGCATGGTGTTTCATTCACCGTCTATGAGTAGGCGGGATCAATCGGGAAAAAGAGGTTGCGCAAACGTTCGCTTCCACGGTCGTCGCAGCCCCACATTCAGCCTGCTGACTACGCGCCCATCCAAGGCCGGTATATGCGGGTTCCATTTCCGCATAAGCGAAGGCGTGTGGCGAGAAGAGGGATTGACGAATTTGTATGCAAATTGCCACGTGGTTTTAACGAGCCCCTGCACACGATTGCCTCGACCGCGGCATACCGCTTGCGGCACCCGGAGACCCGACATGGCCCAGCAGCGCAATCAGAGTTCGCAGCACCAGCGTGGTGAGCAGCAGGAGCGCGGACGCGACCAGCAGCAGCAACAGCAGCAGGAACAGCAGCAGCGCAACCAGAATCAGCAGCAGGGCTGGAAGGACGAAGAAGAGTGACGGCTGGCGGTACTGCCGAACGATGAAGGCCCCGCTTCGGCGGGGCCTTCCTGTTCCGGTCTTACCCTGCGGCACCGGCCATGAGCTCATCTTCGACCGCCGAGAACCGCTGCAGATCGAACGTATCCAGCCGCATCGCCTGCGCTGCGGTGGAGAACGCCAGCGTTGCCAGCACCCGTTCGGGATGCTGCGCCCACGGCGGCACGTACCGTGGTGGGGCAATCAGCCCGTTCTTCCGGTAGGGCGCCAGCGTCACCAGGTCACCCAGGTCTACCCGCCCGCAGAACAGCAGCCGCAGCGTATCGCTGCGGTTCTCGTGCAGGGCGCGCTTGATGAAGGCGGTCACCAGCAGCAGCCCCTCCAGGTACGCCCCATCCTTGGTGAAGCAGACCCGGCCCCGCACGTCGCCACCCCGGAAGATGCGCGCCGCACTGCGGTAGCCATCCACCTCCGACTGGCCGGCAGCGAGGAATGCGCGGAACACATCGATGAAGTCCGCACCGTCCAGGGCCTCCTGCAGTCGGACTACCCGCAGCGCCAGCCGACGCAGGCGGTTGATATCCATCGCCCCGGTGATGATCTCCGAGAACGTCGCCAGCCCTTCCTGCGTGCGTGTGGTGCGCGGTGCACCGGCGCCAAGGCAGCGCAGCCACGGCTGGTGCTTGCCGTTGAGCAGGGTGGCCGAGTGGATGAAGGCCTCATGCTCGACCAGCTGGTCCAGGTCCAGCTGCGAGAACAGTGCATCGGCGCGCAGGCGGATTACCTTGCTGCCGGCGGCGGCCTTGGAGGCCAGCCCGGCATCCAGCACCACCTTCACCGCGTCGTTGGTGAAGAACGGCTCGATGCGCTGGCGCAGCAGCACGGAGAAGTCCGGGGCAGGGATGTCGTACTGGATGCGCGGCACATACTGCGAGCCGATCAGCTGGTCGGTGATGGCCAGCATCTGCGCAGCCGACTGCGCGGTGGTGGTGGTCTGCGAACGGTACTGGGTGCTGGGCTGCCCGTAGAGCAGCGTGGAGCACTCGGTGAAACGGGGGGTGCCGGTGTTGGCCAGCATGCGGGCCGCCACGCGGTAGCTCCAGGCGGTGCGGTACAGCCAGTCGCCCACCGGATGGCCGCGATCCAGCTGCTGCAGGATGTCGCCCAGCGCGGCGATGGTGTCTGCGTGGTCGACCGGCTGCGTCGGCGGCGCCGGCATCTCCGGCTTGCCGGTGCGCCAGGACGCCAGGAAACGGGTTTCCATCTCTATCGGCCACGCCAGCCCGGAGAGCACGCGGATTCTGTTGCCCAGCCTGGCCAGCCGCGTATCCACTTCCAGCAACGGCGCAAGCGCAGGGTCCGCCTGGATCGGGTCAGGGCTGGAGGGGGACGTGACCTTTTCCACGACGGTACCCTGGCTTGAGCACCGTTCCACTGTGTTGCCAGCGGGCTTCCCCGGCAACCGCGCTTCTACGTGCCGGCAGGCAGCAAATGTACTGGGGTTGCGTGAATACGGGCGCCCACACGCCAGCCCTGCTCGGCGTCATCCAGCTCCCCGGCGCCCACATCGTCCAGCGTCACCACGATGCCCCGGGCATTGGGCAGCACCTTCTGCTCCGGGAACCAGCGGCGCGTGGCGTCCACCACGATCAGCAATCCCTCGTCATCGCCCAGCGCGGCGAAGTGCGGAACGGGCGGGCTGAGGTAGCCCAGCCCGAACGCCGCCTCGGCGCGCGCACCCAGCGCGGCCACGTCGGCCGTGGGCAGCCCCACTTCGCTCACGCAGGTCATCTCGCTGCCATGGAACCCGCCCACACGCCCGGACGCGGGCAGCCTGCGCCGCCCGATCAGTTCCAGGATCAGCCCATCGGGGCCGTCGAAATAGATGGATTCCGAATCCCAGCGCCCGCCAAAGGTGAAGTGCGCCTCGCCGGCCGCACTGCGCTGCAGCGGTGTGCGCGCCAGCAACCAGTCGGTGGCCGCCTGGAAGCGGTCGGCCGGCACGTTGAAGGCCAGGTGCACCCCGCCGATCGGATTGTTGCCTGCCGGGCGCAGTTGCACGTCCGTCCAGCCGATCCGCACCACGTCCTTCTGCACCGGCAGCTGTAGTACCTCTGCGAAGTAACGGCCCACCTGTGCAACGTCGGAAACGGGAAGCTGGAGCGTTTGGATCTGCATGGAACAAGGCACCGTAAGGCAGGAGGAGATGTCAAAAGGCTGACATCGCCGCTTGGGAGAATGCACCCATCGCCCTCACAATGTGATGAGATTCACGTTAACCATGTGCGTATCATCACGCATGTCGTCACCACCCCGGTTTGTGGGCGGTCTGTGAACGCCATGGCATTGGCGCGCCGCTATGCTACGCCTCCCGGCGTAGCGTGATGCGCGCCACGACACGAATCAGGAGGATCCGTTGTCCCATCATCGTCCCATGACGCTGCTCGCCCTGTCGCTGAGCATCCTGCTGGCCGCGTGCAAGCCTGACGCCGCCCCGGCCGCCCCGGCAGATGCTGCTGCTCCGGTTGCTGCAGTGCCTGCTGCCGCCGAGCCCACCGCAGCGGTCACCACCGCCGACGCAGGCGCTGCCTGCACCTACGCCGACTTCGATACCTTCCTGCCGCACTTCGGCCGGGAAATCGCCTTGCAGGAAACGTCGGTGGCCGACCCGCTGCTGAGCGAGCGCTACGACACCGAATCGCAGGACGAGCCGACCCTGGTGAGCGGGAAGGTGCCGCTCAGCGAGGTGACCTGGCCGGTCATGCCCAATCCCTCGGGCCTGAAGGACGTGGGTCGCGAGATGCAGGTGGCCCGGCAGGACGACGGCACCATGAAGGTGCTCATCCGCACCCCCGACACCAGCAACCAGCAGTCGTACTACTTCGCCCAGCGGCCCTGCTGGCAGCTGGTACGCATGACCGATGAGTCGATCTGATCCAGGGAGCTGGTGATGTCCACACTGCGTTTGGTTCCCACGCTCGCGCTGGCCCTGTTGCTGGCTGCGTGCAATGCACCCACCCCTTCACCCACACCGCAAGAAGAGAAAGGCATGCACAAGGAATGCCCAGGTGCCACGTTGCACCTGACCGCGTTGCCGGCCAAGGACGGCGAGACCACCCGCACCCGCCTGGAGATCGAGAAGGACGGCCAGCGCCGTGCCATCGAAACCCCGGCGGAGTTGAGTGACTACACCGCTGTTGGCCTGGCCTGCGCGGAAGACAAGCAGGGCGCTTCGTATTTCGTGGTGCAGTACGGCGAACTGCCGTTCGGCTGCGCGTTCTGCGAATGGTTCACCCTGTACGACGCCGACGGCAGGCAGCTGACCCACAACACCCCGCCACTGCGCGGCGAAGCCGATGCGCAGTCGCCCAACAATGACGAGTATTCGCAGCTGATCGCCAAGCTCGGCATCACCCATCCGGAGGTGGACTACATCGAAGACTGAGCTGTACATCGACATGACGTCGATGCGCGTTGACCGGAACATGACGTCCGGTAGGTATCGACCGTTGGTCGATACACACCTTAAGGAAAGCCTCTTTCTCATAGAATGGATAGCACAGACATGCCCAATGACATCTACACCAACATGGTGCAGCCGGCCGGTGCTGCGTATCGCAGCAACCAGATCGAATCGTGGAGCCACTACCGCGAGCCGATCGACGAAAGCCGCCCCCTGCATGGCCAATCGCGCCGCTGGGGCGATGCCTCCCCCGAAGTACAGTCGCGCGTGATCGACTCGTTGATCGCGTCCTCGCGCGATGCCGGCCTCACCCCGCGCGAAACCGCGTACGTGCTGGCCATCGCCCGCGTCGAATCCGGCTTCAACCCGGATGCTGCCGCCGGCACCACCTCGGCCTCCGGCCTTGGCCAGTTCATTGACCGCACCGGCAAGCACTACGGTCTGAACAACACCAACCGCTTCGACGTCGACGCACAGTCCGACGCGCTGGTGGCGCACTTCGTCGACAACCGCAACCTGGCGCGCGACCGTGGCCAGGGCGAAGACTACATCTACAAGTACCACCACGATGGCCCGACCAAGGACTACGGCGGCCTCGGCCTGGCACAGCGCAAGGTCGCGCCGCACCTGGATGAGTACGAACAGTTCGTCAACCAGCGCCTGAGCCAGACGCAGGCACCGGCCCAGCAGCATGCCGCCCCGGCTGCCGTCGCCGCCGCTGGCGCCGCTACCCAGGCGCGCTCCTACGAGCACACCATGCAGGTGATGCTGCCGCCGCAGAACGGCGTCAAGCCGCACGTCACCGGCCACTTTGGTGAGCACCGGGGCGAGAAGAGCCATGGCGGCAGCGACTTCAACTATGTCGGTGGCCAGGCTGGCCGCAACCTGCAGCATCCCACCATCCACGCGCCGATCGCCGGCACCGTGACTTCGGTGGGCGGCAGGTACGGCACGGTGATGATCCAGGATACCCAGGGCAATTCGCACCAGATCCTGCACATGCAGGACACCAGGGTGAAGGTCGGCCAGCACGTGGAGCCGGGCGATGCTATCGGCACCATGGGCGGCCGCGGCCCGCAGGGTGCCAACCAGTACGCGCAGCACGTGCACTACCAGATGAAGGATCCGTCCGGGAAGCTGATCAACCCGGAGGCCTACTGGAACAAGGGCATCCAGCAGGAAGCGGGCAAGCACGGGCATGCGCACGACCATGACCACGCGCCGGCCGGTACCCTGCGCAAGGGCGACCGCAGCGATGAAGTGACCAGGCTGCAGGAAGAACTGAACCGCCTGGGCGTGCGCGATGCCAACGGCAACCGCCTCTCCGAGGATGGCAAGTTCGGCGACAATACCCGCGAAGCGGTGCTGGCCTACCAGAAGCAGCAGGGCCTGAAGGAGGACGGCGTGGTGGGTCGCGAAACCCTTGGCAAGCTCGCTGCCACGCAGGTGCAGGGCAGTGAAGCCCGCACCGCCACCGGACCACAGCTGGGTGACAAGGGCCACCCGGACACGCCGCTGCACAATGCGATCCGTGCCCAGCTGCCCGCCGCCATCTCCAACGAAGCGGCGGCCAACGTCACGCTGCAGGCCAGGCAGGCCGGCATTGATTCGCCGGAGAAGCTGCAGAGTGTGACCGTGCAGGATGGCAAGGCGTTCGTGATGGGCACTACGCCGGGCTATCGCGCCGCCGTGGACCTGAGCCAGGCACCGCCGCTGGAGCAGACCAGCGCGCAGCTGCTGGGCAACAACAGCCAGCAGCAGAGCCAGGTGCAGGAAGAGCAGCAGAAGGTGGCAATGGGGCGCTGAGTTCCGTTGCTGCCTGATGCATTGCAGTTGAAGTGATGAAGCCAGCCGGGGCAACCTGGCTGGCTTTTTTCATTTGAGTCCCCGCGATGGCATGCGCACTAGAATATGCCTGTGGTCGCAGCAGCGGCCTTGGCAGTGAACGAGGCTGAAGGTAATGGATAGTGGTCGCGTCAAGTCGGGAATCGAACTCATCGCCATCGACATGGATGGAACCCTGCTGGATCCTGCGCATCGGCTTACCGGCCGGGTGAAGCGGGCCATCACCCGTGCGCGCGAGAGCGGCGTGCGGATCGTGCTGACCAGTGGCCGCCCGGTGTCGGGGTTGCAGCCGTTTCTCGATGAACTGGGCATCGATGGTGCCGAGGACTACTGCATTGCCTGCAATGGCGGTCTCGTCACGCGTGTCGCCACCGGCGAGGTGGTGGTCGAGTACCCGCTCAGCTTCGATGACTTTCTGTTCTGCGAGCAGGTTGCCCGCGGGTTGGGCGTGCACTTCCAGGCATTGGATGGTGAGCGCCTCTACACACCCAATCGCGATATCAGCCCCTATACCGTGGCGGACTCGCACCTGTCGCGCGTGCCGCTGTCATACCGCAGCGTGGAGGAGATGGATGCGTCGATGTCTTTCCTCAAGCTGATGATGGTCGACGAGCCGGCAATCCTGGATGCGGTCATTCCGCGCCTGCCACGCGTGCTGACCGAGCGCTTCGCTGTCCTCAAGAGCGCGGCCTTCTTTCTGGAGGTCTTCGACCACCGGGCGGGCAAAGGACCCAGCCTGCAGAAGCTGGCCGAGCATCTGGGGATCGACCGCACCTGCGTGATGGCAATCGGGGATCAGGAAAACGATCTGACCATGCTGCAGTTCGCCGGCACCAGCGTGGCGATGGGCAACGCCATTGATGTGGTCAAGGCGACGGCATTGCACGAAACGGCGACCAACGCGGCAGATGGCGTGGCGCTGGCCATCGAACGTTTCGTGCTGGGCGACTGAATGACTCGCCCTCAAGGTAACAGTGTTTCACTGCCGCAGTCGGCCTGCGGTTGCCAACCACTGTGCTGCAGCAGCGTAGTGGCATTCTCCGGCGTGACCTGGAGGATCTCGGCCAACGCCCGGCGCTTGTCGTCCGCGCCGGCGTAGTAACTACTGACAATGCGGTAGCCGACCCAATAGCCCAGGTCGCCACGCCAGGCATCGTTGCCCAGGCCGTTGTAGAGCCAGCGCGAGGTGTCCTGCCCCTGCGCATCCGCGGCAAACGCACGCTCGATCAGGCACTCCTTTCCGCGCGCCCAATCGTGCAGGTGCACGTTGGTGACCTGTCCGGAGATCAGCTCGCCAAGGAACTCGGCACCGCCTTCGATCAACGTCTGGTACAGCAGCGTGGCGTCCGCCGGCGGCTGCACCGCCGCTCCCGGCTGTTGCACATGTGCGTATTCGTGCGCAATCAGGTGAAGGAAGCGGTCGCCAATGTCCGCCTGCAGCCAGTCGGCGCGGCACAAAGCCTCCAGGCCGACGATGACGCCGGCTGGCGATGTGGTGCCACCGCTGTTCCCGCGCCCAACGACGATGGTCACCGGGGGGAAGTTCGCCTGATCGTATAGTTCGCCCAGTTTCTGTAGCGATGTTGCCACGCGGTGCTCGATCTCAGGTAATGCGTGGGCACATTGGCGGGCGCGTTCGTACAGCCCGGGGTCGTCGGCAATTTTCCTGGCCAGTTTTTCGGCCGAGCCAATGCGGCTTTCCAGGAAATCATGCAGTGCCGGGCTACCCGGATCCAGATAGTCGGCCTGCAGGCGGCCGGCTGTAGGCGTACCATCGGCCGCGTCGAGAACCCGGAAGAAGCGGGTGGTGTCCTCAGTGAGCACCTGTGGCTGCGCGGTGGCAGTGTCGATTCCAGTGGCGCCCACTACGAAAAGCACCACGGCCTGCAGCGCAGACATCGCAATTGTGCTTGCATTCGGAAACCTGGCCGGCATCGCGTGTTCCTCCCGCATGAAAGGCCCGGCGCTTCACCGGACGGTGTGGTCCCCTACGCATCCGTCTCGGCCCGGGCCTGGTCGGAGACGTAGGCATCCCACAGCGTGGGCAGGCCGTCGCCAGTATGCTGCTTCCACAACGCAGGCGTATAGCTGCCCTTGCGCAACGCCGCATCCAAGGCCTTCACCAGGCCCGGATGCCCGGCCTCGCTCCACTTCAGGAACGCACCGGTGACCCGGTAGCCGGTGTCTACCTTGTGCTCGGGCTTGACCTGCGTGGGCAGCGCCCAGCCGCCGGCAGCATTGTCGACACCGTACTGGTCGCGGGCATAGTCGGCGATGCCCTCCACCAGCCACGAAGGCGCCTGTTCGCTGGCGTAGCCCGGGTAGCCCTGCACGATATGCATGGCCTCGTGGGTCACCAGGTCGGTGTCGTTGGGGTGTTTTTCCAGCCAGCCCGGATTGATGGTGATGGTGGCCGACTTCTCCTTCTCACCGACGTAGGCAACGCCGTCGTAGGACGGGTCCATGACGATGCGCACGCTGGACGGTGCCGAGGGATGGAAGTCCTTTCGTTCGCGCGGATACGTGGCGAAGAACGTGGCAATGATGCGGTCCCGCACGCCTGCCGCCGTTGAACCGCTCGCGTCCTGGTAGGTCAGGGTCACCCCATCGCGGGTCTGTTGGATCTCCGCAGCGTGGGCGGCGGGGAACGCGAGGGTCGCAGCGACAACAGGGGCAAGCAGGCAACGGCGTAGACGCATGTGTGGCACTCCAGGACGTGTTGGGGCAACGCGCAAGACGGCGGTGGTCGGGTCCGGCGACCGCGCTGATCCTGCAACAGCGCCGCGGCCGGCCGCAAGTGCCATTTCGTTCGATCTAAGCGCTTGGAAATGGTTTCATTTCAAATTATTGACAATCCATTTAGATCGATCTAGAAAAGCTGCACCCCCACGCCTCACGGAACCCCCCGCATACCAAAACCCTCCTGTGCCGATCCGGCGCCGGGAGACCTCGTACTGGAGATCTGCAAGATGAAGCGCACGTTGCTGTCGTTGCTGGTGTCATCCGTACTGCTACATCCCCTGGCCGCACAGGCACAGACGTCCCCGCCCGACAAGGACGGCGACGCGCCGACCACACGTCAGCTCGATACCGTGAATGTCACCGGCTCGCTGATCCCCCGCGCACAGATCGAAGGGCCTTCGCCGGTGACCACCATCACCGCCGAGCAGATCGAAGCGCAGGGTTTCACCACGGTCTTCGATGCGCTGCGCTCGTTGCCCATGGCCAACGGCTCCGTGCAGGACTCCCAGGGCACCGGTTTCTACACCCCGGGCGCCAAGACAGTCAGCCTGTTCGGGCTGGACCCGAGCTACACGCTGACCCTGCTCAACGGGCGACCGCTCAACAGCTATCCGCTTGCCTATAACGGCAATACCAGCATCGTGGATATCGCCAACATTCCGCTGGGCATGGTCGAACGCATCGACGTGCTCACCGGCGGGCAGTCATCGGTGTACGGGTCCTCGGCCGTGGCGGGCGTGATCAACATCGTGCTGAAGGACAAGGTGGAAGGCGCGCACTTCCGCTACCGCGCCGGCAGCTACAGTGATGGCGGCGGTTCCAGCCAGCGTTTCATCTTCAGCAACGGCCACTCCTTCGGCAACCTCGACCTCAGCTACGGGCTGGAGTACACCCGGCAGAAGCCGATCTTCGCTTCCGACCGCAGCTACATCGACAGCGTCAACGACAGCCCGACCGGACCGCAGGATCCCTCGCGCACCTTCCTGCGCATGCAGATGTCCCCCAGCGGCTACATCGACCCCGGCCAGGCCACCTGCGCGCCGCTTTCCTACCTGTTTGGTGGAAGCACCTCCTACGCGCATCGCGACGCGGCGGGCACCGGCTACTACTGCGGCAGCCCTGACAATGTCGGCACCGCCACGCTCTACAACAGGAGCGAGGACGTCAACGCCACTACGTTCCTGCGCTACCACCTCAGCGAAACCACCGAACTGTACTCGGACATCCTTTTCAGCTTCGGCCGGCCCACCTATTCCGGTGGCAGCCCGTTCTGGAACAAGACCTTCTACAACCAGACCACCGGCAACTACGAGCAGTGGCAGCGCATCTACGCGCCCGAAGAAGTGGGCATGGACGCAAAGGACCAACGGGTCTATACCCGCTCGCTCAACATCACCGCCGGCGCGCGCGGCGGGCTGGGTGACACCGGCTTCGACTACGACGTGTACGTGAACCGCTCCAGCACCGACGTCACCCGGAAATCCACCGATTTCCTCGCGCGCGGCGGTATCGATGACTACTATCTTGGTGCGCAGCAGGGCATGTACAACGGCTACGAAGCGTATGCGCCGAACCTGGACATGCTGTACCAGCCCCTGACCCGGCAGCAATACGACCAGTTCAGCGGTACCAATCGCGCGGAATCCTCCGCGTCCCGAACAGGCGTGACCGCGCTGGTAACCAACACGTCGTTGTTCGGCCTGCCCGCCGGTGACGTCGGTTTTGCGATGATCGTGCAGGGCACCCGCGAGAAGTTCTTCAACCAGTCGGCCGATCCCAATGCCGCCGAGCTGTTCCGCGGCCAGACCGCAGGCACCTCGGCAGAAGGCCAGCGTGACCTGTATGCGGTAGGCGCGGAACTGCAGGTGCCGATCTTCGACACTTTCAGTGCCAACCTGTCCGGGCGCTATGACAAGTACTCGCTCCAGGGCGGCGGCGGAAACGGAAAAGCCACCTGGAAGCTTGGCCTGGAATACCGCCCGGTGGAGTCGTTGCTGTTGCGTGGCAGCTATGCAACCGCGTTCCGATCGCCCGACATGTTCTATCTGTATTCGCGCGAGAGCAGCGGGTATACCACCAACGTGGACACCTTCCTGTGCCGGCAGGCCGGATACACCTCGGAGAACTTCGATGCGTGCCCGCAGTCGTCGCTGCAGGTGCTGTCCTCCAGTACCGGAAACCGCGACCTGAAGGACATCACGGCCGAAACCTTCACCTATGGCTTCGTCTGGTCGGCGCTGGACAACGCCCTGAATCTCTCGGTCGACTACAACTCGGTGAAGATCGAAAACGAAGTCTCCATCCTGGGCACTGACAGCATCCTCACCACCGAGGCGAACTGCCGCCTGGGGCGGTCGGAGAATGGCGACGTGGCGTTCGATATCAACTCGCCTACCTGCCAGCAGATCCTCGCCCAGGTGCAGCGCCTGCCTGGCACCGATCCGCTCAATCCCAACGGCGTATCCAAGGTCTTCTCCTATCCGATCAACCTGGCCAAGCAGCGCCAGACCGGCATCCAGGCGTCGGGCGACTACCGCTGGAACGCCGGGCGTGCGGGCGATTTCGCGGTGAACGCCGGCTACTACCGGCCGCTGAAGCACGAGCTTCAGCAGCAGGAAGGTGACCCGGTGTACGACATGCTGTGCTGTGCCAATTCCAACGAGCTGCACTACCGCGCCACGCTGGGCGTGAACTGGAACATCGGTGCCTTCAGTACCAACGTATTCGGCGTCCGCAACGCCCAGACCTGGAATGCCACCGGCGAGGAACGAAACATCGGGCCCTGGACGACCTGGAATGCGACGGTCAACTACCGCATCAACAAGCTCGCGAGCGTACTGTTGACCGCCAACAACCTGACCAACGAACGTCCGCCGGTAGACAGCACCAACGGCAACTGGCCGTACTACGACCAGGGTGTGTACAACGCCTTCGGCCGTTCGATGTTTGTCGAGTTGTCGTTGGACTGGTAGGTCGATTCCCAAACGACCGCCGACAGTAGTCCAACACCCGGTAACGCATGACCGGTAACGCAGGAGGGTCCCCCCCAGCTGAATGTCCGCACCATTGCAAAGGCTGCTTTGAAACTACTTGCATGGCGAAGCGTCAGGCTGCGCCGCACCCTGCAGCTGTTGGAATGCTGCAGGGTGCGGTGTTCCCGATAGTGCCGCCAGGTGTCGCCTGATGCGGCTGTAGCAGCTTTGATCGGGTGGACCAGCAGGTGTCAGCAATTGCAGGAAGTTGGATCGTCCACAGGGATGTATGCAGCAACGAATTGAGTACCACGGCAAGGCGCCTGGCCCACTCCCTTGGCCACCGTGGTCGGCATGTGGCCGTGTCGGAACGACCAGGCACGGGCCTGGTGCTGGCCGCCGTCTCGGCGCTTGATGAACGAAACAGCCTGGCCTTCAGTGCGGATGGCCGATACATCGTGGCCACCAGCGGCTCAAGTGGCGCAGGGGGTCCAACGTCCGTCTCGCAGGTCATCGCCAACCTGCTTCCGGTGGTGGGCGTCGACGGGGTGCTTTGCCGGATGGTGGATCCGGTGAGCGTGGTCATCTGGGATGAACATGAGCGGACACTGACCCTCGCCCGGGATCGCATGGGGCAGGCCGACATCTACTTCATGTGCGGCCCCTTCGGCCTGGTCTTCTCATCGGAGCTGAAGACGCTCAGGCAGGAAGCCGGTGGGCCACCGGATGTTGATCCGCAGGCGATATCCCAGTTGTTTCGCTACGGGTACATACCGGCACCGCTGACGTCCTACCGTGGAATCTACAAATTACCCGCCGGTACCATGCGGGTGTTCCACCTTCCGGATGTGCATGGCGGGTACCACGGCGGGGAAGCGGCTGGGCGGCTCACCCCGCATTGGAGCCTCAAGGAAGAAGCGGAAGCACAGATGGCGTCGCGCGAGCCATGCGGCATTGATCGTTCCGTGGAAAGGGTGGTCGCCAGCCTGGAACGCGCGATCTGCACGGCACGCACGGGCAGCACGGCCACCTTGCTGTCCGGTGGTGTTGATTCCAGTCTGGTCACCGCGTTGCTGCAGCGACACAGCGAAGGCCCCGTGGAGACGATCTCCGTCGGCTTTGACGATCCTGGCCATGACGAATCCGAATGGGCCGCGGCTGTTGCCCATCTGCTCGGCGCCCGCAACACGCGCCTGGTCATGGAAGACGCAAATGCCATCCGGCTGGTTGAAAGGATGCCGCGCGTGTTCTGCGAACCCTATGCCGACTCGTCCGCGATTCCAACGCTGCTCGCGGCAGAGGCGGCAGGCGCGAGGTGCAGCACGATCCTCACTGGCGACGGCGGCGATGAGCTCTTCTTTGGCCACGCGTCGTATGTGAAGTCGCTGCGCAACTTTGGTCTGGTCCGGCATGTACCGCTCGGGCTGCGCCGGGCGTGCGGAGCCTACGCCTTCCGTTCGCCGGAACGGGCGCGGTTGGGCGGCATTCCGGCGCTGATGTCGGAAGCGAAGTCCAGATCACTCGCCGAAACCTACCTGGCACGCGTTTCGCGATGGCGTGATCCGTCGCGTGCACTGAAGTCCGCGAACGAACCCGTACCCCCGTTCCTGGATGCTGCCCGGCACCCCGCCGGTGGACACCAGGGTGAGCTGCTGCTCTACCTTGATCAGACAAACGAGCTCAGCGAAGGGCTGATGACCAAGTCCGACCGGGCGTTTGGCGCGTTCGGCGTGCAGGCCAGAAGTCCCTTCCTCGACCCCGGGGTGGTCTCGCTGGCGTGGGGTACCCCGTTCGAGAACAAGCTCCGGGAAGGCGAGACCAAGGTCGTGCTCAAGCGGGCCCTGGAACGCTTCCTGCCGGAGCACCATGCCCGGCGTCCAAAGAAGGGTTTCGGCGCACCCGTTGCGCGTTGGCTCAATGGGCCACTGCGCGACTGGGCCGAGGACCTGCTTGACCCGATTGCCATGCGGAACCGCGGCATTCTCGACGAACAGGTTGTTTCTACCCTCTGGACATCGTTCCTCAACGGCAACAGGAAGTACCACACCCACCTCTGGCCGGTATTGATGTTCCAGGCGTGGGATCGGGAATGGAACCGGACAAATGCCCCATGAGCGAGGCAAGCGCGGCGAAGGCCAGAAGGCCGCGGTGGTCGCCAAGGTGGTCCTTGGCAGGACTGTGCCGGACGGTCCACAGCCGGTTCAGGAAAATGCCGGGTCTCAACGAGGGGTTTGTCATCAAGGATTGATGCCGGGACAGCCGGGCGATGGTCCAGCTCAGGCCCGTCATGCCGCTGACGGCGAATCAGCCCGCCCCACCACGGTCGACCTGCCGGTAGCCGATGGCCTCAGCCAGATGCGCGGTAGTGATCTGGTCGCAACTGGCCAGATCCGCCACCGTGCGTGCCATACGCAGGATGCGGTGCATCGAGCGAGCTGAGAGCTGTAGTTGTTCCACGGCTGCTTCCAGCAGCTGCTGGTCTTTGGATTCAAGCTGGCAGTGCGCGTCCAGCTCGGAGGGCAGGAGTTGCGCGTTAGGCTTGCCGCTGCGCTGCAGCTGGATGGTGCGCGCAGCGACCACTCGGCTTCGCACGCTGGCGCTGTCTTCGCCACAAGGGGCATCGCTGCGCAATTCGCGCGGCTCCAGCCGCGGCACCTGCACGTGCAGGTCGATGCGGTCCAGCAGGGGCCCGGAAATGCGACCGCGATAGCGCTGGATGGATTCGCTGCTGCAGCGGCAGCGACCGCTTCGGTCGCCGGCCCAACCGCAGGGGCAGGGATTCATGGCCGCCACCAGCTGGAAGCGTGAGGGGAACGCGTGGGTGCGTGCGGCGCGGGCCACCATCACCGTGCCGGATTCCAGCGGCTCACGCAGGACCTCCAGCGTGTGTCGACTCCATTCGGGCAGTTCGTCGAGGAACAGCACGCCGTTGTGGGCGAGCGATATCTCACCCGGACGTGGATGCGTCCCGCCACCGACCAGTGCGACCGCGCTGGCCGTGTGGTGGGGCGCGCGGTAGGGGCGATGGCGCCAGCGCGCGGTGTCGATGCCCGCGCCGCTGCAGGAGGCGATGGTGGCGGTTTCCAGGGCCTCGGCCTCGGTGGCGTCGGGCAGGACGCCGGGCAGGCGAGACGCCAGCAGGGTCTTGTCGCAGCCGGGCGTTCCCAGAAGCAGCAGGTGGTGCCCGCCAGCGGCAGCCACTTCGAGCGCGCGGCGCGCCTGCTGCTGACCGCGCACATCGCGCAGGTCCGGCACCGCCAATGGGGTGGCCGGCGCAGGCATGGCGCGCGGCAGCGTTCGCCCTTGCAGCGCGCTGCACACGTCCAGCAGGGTTCGCGCCACGCGCACGTCCGCGTGCCGGGCCAGCGCAGCTTCGGCGCCGTTGCTGGCCGCCACCACCAGCGTGCGGCCTTGTTCGGCGGCGGCGATAGCGGCAGGCAGGGCGCCGTCGACGCCGCGCAGCTCACCGGTGAGCGCCAGTTCGCCGAGGAATTCATAGCCGGCCAGCAGCTGCCGGTCGATCTGGTCGCTGGCGGCCAGGATTCCCAGGGCAATGGCGAGATCAAAACGCCCGTCTACCTGCAACAACATCAGTGAGGACACTCGGCTAGAGTCTGTAGATAAGGGAGCGACGCGTCAATAAGAGTGTCCATGGTAGCGGCAGGTGTCATGGACATCGAAAGCGCCGGCGTCATCCGACGGACCGGAGCTTGAGATTCTACGTAGTATGTTTCTCGACCTATCGTGCAGCCGCGGGCGATTGAACGGTGCAACCACTCGGGAGCAGCCCTCGCCGGGCGGTGGGCTTTAGGCCTTAGGTGTTGCAGCCGATGCGTTGTCCCGCAGCGGCTTCAGTTCGTAGAGGGGCTATTGCCGTGCAGGCTTTGCTTTGTCGGACGGGGGTGACCGGTGGCCACTGGACCGCGGCGGCGTGCTGTGCGATCTTCTGGGACGTGGGTCACATATTTGGCCCCGAGTTGGCAGCGCTGTGGGTTGTCTGCCTTGCGGATGGATAGCAGCTTCACCGGTGAATGCTAAGGGGGATTTTCGAAGGCGCCGCTAACCCTGCCTCGTTTGCCATGGAGGCTGTATGGCACCTACGCGGCTGCCTGTGATCGGGTGTTGTTTCAAAATTCGTACGTGGCGCCTAGGGCTCACCGAAGCGTGGCAGTTTCAACATCGTTTACTAGGGATAGGAGACGGAAATGTCTGGATCTGGTGGTGGTAGTTTTGCGGGTGGCGGGGCTCAGGAGATTTCCTGTGGTCGTCTCTCTTTTGAGACCCAGCTGAGTTCTCCCAAGCCTGCAGTCGTGGCTGGAATCAACGTGGGCGACGTTTTGTCGGTTGCCATCGAGCAGCAAGTGGCTGCTCAGGTAGTGGTGATCAAGCACGGCAATCAAGTGGCCGGAGGTATTACCTCTCCCAAGATGTCCCGTCTGCTCGAGTGCATCCGGCAGGGAACCCAGTACCAGGCCACGGTACTTAGCAAGGCCGGCGGCCAGGTAACCATACGCATCTCGCCTTGAGACGCTAGGCAACGACTGGGGAATAAATGGATGTTGACCATCGTCGGTGGTATCTACCGCGAGGTGTGCTTGCGCCCGCAGTGGGACGAAGTGTACGGATCGGCCGGACGTGCAGCGTCAGCGGTGGCGCGTTTGGGTGGACAGGTTACGTTGCATGGATATCTCGATGCCGACCTGCAGCCGATCTTGGAATGTCGTGCAGCAGACGAGGGCTTCGGCCTGTCAATTACCCAGTTGCCGCGGTCTGCCGCTTTTCACTACAGCCACGGATTGTCGGTACCGTGGATCCAGCAGCCAGAGCGGCAGTCGCCGCTAAGCGTGACTGCCGATCACGTGCTTCGCTTTGGCATGCTGGAGAGCACAGTCGTAGTCGACGCCGAGTACGCCGTATTCGATCCACAGAACGTGACCGGGACTGAAGCTTTTGGTGCTAACGGCTCGAAGGCCCGGCACCTGGCGCTTGTACTGAATCTGACGGAGGCAAGGAGCCTTCTCAAAAGGTTTGATGTGACACCCGAGCAGATGGCGGCCGATCTGGCTTCGCAGCACGGCGCAGAAGTGGTGGTGTTGAAGATGGGGCCGAAGGGAGCCTTGGTGCACCACGAGGGCGGCACTGAGTGTGTTCCGGCCTATGCCACCTCTCGGGTATGGAAGATCGGCAGCGGGGATCAGTTTGCGGCCAACTTTGCGTACGCCTGGATGGAGGAGCGCCGCTCGCCCTTGGAGGCTGCGGATCGAGCATCGCGCTCGGCTGCCTTCTACGCTCAGCATCGCAGGTATCCCGATATCGAGGAGCTTGATGCATTCGCTCCGGTGCCGCTGCGGCTATCGGCCACCTATATGCAGGGGCAGGTGCCTACCGTTTACTTGGCCGGACCCTTCTTCACCCTGGGACAGCTATGGGTTGTCGAGCAGGCACGCAACTGCCTCCTCGACATGGGCTTGGACGTGTTCTCCCCCTACCACGACGTGGGCCCTGGCCCGGCCGAGATGGTGGTGGGGAAGGACATTGACGGCATCAACCAGAGCCAGGTCATGCTCGCCATCGCTGATGGACTGGACTCAGGCACGATCTTCGAGGTGGGGTACGCGCGATCTCAGGGGATCCCGGTGGTGGTGTATGCCGAGAACGTATCGCCTGAGGACCTGAAGATGATGGAGGGTACCGACTGCTTCCTGCGCGATGACTTCGTCAGTGCCATCTATCAGACCGCTTGGAATGGTGTCTGCGTATGAAGACCGCCCTCCTACTGTCTGGCGGGATGGATTCGATCGCCTTGGCCTGGTGGAAGCGCCCGGATATGGCGTTCACCGTGGACTATGGCCAACTCGCCGCGGCTGCGGAAGTGGTCGCGGCCAGCGCCGTGAGCGCGCGACTGCAGATCCCGCATTACGTGATTCGGTTTGACGGTCGTGAGCTGGGTTCTGGGGACATGGCAGGGTCCACCCCGGACGCTCACGCGCCTGCCAGTGACTGGTGGCCCTACCGAAACCAGCTGCTGCTTACCCTGGTTGGTATGAAGGCGATCCCTCTGGGCGCGCAGAGGCTCTGGGTCGGTACAGTTGCTTCAGATGGTAGCCATCAAGATGGCACGTCGGGCTTCGTCGATCTGGTCAGCAAGCTTATGCAAAGCCAGGAAGGCGGCATGGTGGTTGAGGCCCCGGCGATCCAACTGCAAACCAGCGATCTGGTGCGCACCTCGGGGATACCTCGTGATCTGCTGTCTTGGGCTCACAGCTGCCACAAAGCGTCGGTCGCCTGCGGCAACTGCCGGGGCTGCAACAAGTACTTCCAGGTATGGCACGAGCTCGAAGGCTATGTGGGCGACGCTGGGTAATCCGGTCCCTCGTCAGGACCCCAGGCCCTATACGCCTTGGCGGTGGCCGGTAGTGCGCTCGATCGCACTGCCGGCCGCTTCGGGCACAGTGAGTCAATGGCCTGAGGTGCTCCTGCAGCGCCGAAGCCGCAGGGACTTTGCGCCCATCGATATGCAGGCGCTGAGCACGCTGCTATGGCACACCGTGCATTGCCAGCGCACCGCTGAGTCGCCAATGGGGTTCTCCCTGCAGCAGCGGCCAGTCCCCTCTGCAGGCGCTATCCATCCGGTGCACCTGCTGGTGCAGCTTCCGCTGGAGGGTGGGCAATGGGCACGCTACAACGCTCTGACCCATGCCCTGGATGTCCTGGACCATGCGTCCACCGTCTTGCAGGGGCTGTGCGAAGAGGCTGGTCAGGTGCTTCGGATCGATCCGGGCTCGCTGCTCTTGTTCGTGGCAGAGCCGGCAATGACCGCCGCCAAGTATGAGAATCCCTGCAGTCTGATATGGCGCGATGCAGGGGTCATGCAGGGGGCGCTGGCCATTACCGCGGAGGCCTTGGCGTTGAACTGCTGCCTTCTTGGGATCACTGGTGACCCATGGGCGGGGCGGTTATCCGAGCAGTGCCATCTGGTTGGAGTGGGGCTGGCGGCGCTGGGAGCGCGGCCGTGAGGGCGCGTGCTTGGCCTTGAACTTGCTTTCCGGCAGCGTGCTGAGCGTGGCGCCGACGGTCAGGGGGGAGGCCATCATATCCAGCCAGATGACGGCATCGAGTTCAGATGCCCTTACGCCGAGCCCACCGCTGAACTTCAGGAACTGGTCCTCGAGCTGGAGGTAGTTCCGCTCCACGGTCAGCTCTGGATCCAAGAAGCCGGCAAGAACGCCGGCGCGCAGGATATGGATATCCAAGATCGCGACATCGTCTGCATCCAGCCAGTTGCGCGCAATCCAAGAGGCGGTCTTGTATCCGATCCCTGGAACAGAGGTAAGCCAGTCGCGTAGGGCGCGACCTGACTGATCCGGAGAGGGCTCCAGGGAGAGCTTGCGCATTGCCGCGGCCAGATAGCGTGCCTTCTGGCTGGCAAAGCGATACCGCACCGAGCGGCCTTCGTGCTCCATCGGCTCGGAGAGCCACTGAAGCAGATCCTGCTCGTCCGGCGCATCAGCCTCAAAGGCGCCCTTCGACTTGAGGTGGTTGTAAGCCAGCAATCCAATGCTCGCAGGGATCCCGTGGCCGCCCAGAAGGCATGCGCCCACTTCCTCGCGAAGCGTCTTGCCCAGCTTGTACTTGATCGAGCGCGCCTCGATGCGCCTGGCCATGACCTGGTATGCCCAGTACGCCGGCGTGGGGAACGCTTCGACGGCGCCCCACGGCACCCCGGCAACTACTTCCGACTCTGCGGAGGGCAGTTCAACGTTCACCGTCATGGATTCGAGCATTACGCAGGCGCGCTGCATGGGGAGCCTCTTTGGTCGCCGAGCGTTGCATCTGCAACTTCGGACAAGCTGGGGTTACACCTGATCGGACTGGCAGGGCGTGTAGGGCGCGTCCCCGCGTAGTGGGAGTCCGCTTTCTTTTTATACATCTTATACCATAAAGTATGCGTATATGCCAAAAATACCCCAGAGCTTTCATCCATTAATGCGCTCTCTTCCAGCGGCCCTGGAGGCTCGCATGATTGCGCTTGGACACAGTCAAATGCAGGTTTCAGCCCTTACTGGTGTCCCGCAGCCGCAGATCAGTCGCGCACTGCAGGGCGCACGAAAGCGCCTTACGCCGGACATGGAAAAGCTATGCCGTTATGCGCTTTTGAGTGCGGAAGAGCCGGAGGTTGTGGGTGACGCGGCTCTGGAGGTCACCTTGCTAATGCGTCAGCTGATTGGGGACAGCACGCTGGCAGCAGCGCACATGAAGGCCGTGCTTCGCAGTCTGGCTCCATTGATGGCCGACTATCGGCAGCGGATCTCGCTGTAATACTGGTGCTGGTCTCAGCCGTCTGGCGCAGTGGACCTTTTTGAAGGTGTGCCTTGTCATACGGGTCAACCTCCCGGCAACGCTCTTGACGATTCTGGCGTTCCGGCGAAATCAAATGGAAATCTGCATCAGCCAAGGAGGTTTCATGAAGTTAAAGTCGATGACAGTAGCGAACTTTCGTTGCTACAAAAGCCCATTCACCGTGACGTTCGACGATCTCACTGCTCTTGTTGGACGTAACGATGCCGGTAAATCAACACTGTTGGACGCGCTGGACGTCTTCTTCAATGACAAGGCTCTCGATAAGAACGATGCCTCGAAGGGAGGAGACGCCAAGGCAGTCACCGTTACATGCGTGTTCTGGGACTTGCCCAGTGAACTGATTCTTGATGAAGCTGCTTCGACCAGCCTGAGTGGCGAGTATCTACTCAATGCGGATGGCGAACTGGAGATCACGAAGGTCTACAACTGCTCAATCGAGAGGCCGAAGCTTACCGCCCTACGTCTGAAGGCCGTCCATCCTGGCGCTGAGAAGGTCAAGGATCTGTTGGCCCTGAAGATCGACGAACTGAAGGCCCGGGCCGAAGAAGTTGACGTTGACATGGCACTGGTCAACAGGACTGTGAAGCGCGATCTGCGATCAGCTATTCGCACCAAAGTTGGGCAGCTGGACACGGCTGTCAGGGCTGTCCTTATCGGCGGCGAAGGCGTTGACGACAAGAGCAACGCGATAAAGCTGTGGGATGGGTTGAAGGCGACGCTGCCCCTGTATGCATTGTTCAAGAGCGACCGCCAGAGTTCCGACCAAGACTCGGAAGCACAAGACCCGCTTAAGGTTGCCATCAAGGAGGCGATCGCAGAAAAGGCGATGGAACTGCAGGCGGTTATGACGTTCGTAGAAGGGGAGGTCAAGAAGGTTGCCGATCTCACTCTTCAGAAGCTTAAGGAGATGGATCCAGCTGTCGCAGACACACTTACCCCGAAGTTCGAGAGGCCCAACTGGGCGGCGCTCATAAAAGCCTCCATTACGGGCGACGACGAGATCCCGTTGAACAAGCGGGGAAGTGGCGTGCGCCGCCTTATCCTTCTGAACTTCTTTCGGGCGAAAGCCGAGCGGGTTATGCGGGAGAAAGGTGCGCAGTCGACCATCTACGCTGTCGAGGAGCCAGAGACCAGTCAGCATCCGAACAATCAGCGTCTGTTAATGCGGGCACTGCAGCAGCTTGCTGTGGGCGACGATCAGGTAATCGTCACAACTCATACGCCTACCCTTGCGCGATCACTCCCGAGTAGCTGTTTGAGATTCCTAAGCAGAAGCAAAGATGGCACTAGGATCATCTCTATCGGCGGCGAGGACGCAGTCAATAAGGAGATAGCCGACAGCCTGGGTGTCCTGCCTGATCATTCGGTGAAGGTTTTTATCGTGGTGGAGGGTATCCATGACATTTCCTTCATGAAGAGCCTCTCCAAGATGTTCCGCTCTCATGGCACAGCAGTCCCTGATCTCGAAGCACTGGAGCTGGCAGGTGACGTGGTTTTTGTGCCCTCTGGCGGCGCCAACAATCTAGCGTTGTGGGCCTCACGTCTGCATGCACTCAATCGTCCAGAGTTCCATCTCTACGACCGAGATGCCCCCGTCAACGCGCCTGCCAAGCATCAGGAGAAGGTGAATGCGGTGAATCAGCGCGCTGGGTGTAAAGGCGTTTCCACATCAAGGAATGAGATGGAGAACTTCGTGCATCATGCGGCGATCAACGCATGCGCACAGGCGCTGCAACTTGCTTGCAATCTCGCCGGTCCGTTTGGAGCTGACGATGATGTTCCAGAGTTGCTGAAAGTAGAGCTGAATCTCCACGCCCCTGCTGGGGCTAAGTGGGGATCCAACAGGGTGAAGGCGTGGCTGGCCGAAGTTGTAGTGCCGACAATGGATGCTCACATGCTTGGCGAGGTTGATCCTGCCGGGGAGATGCGCGGATGGTTGTCGGACATTGAGCTGATGCTTTCCCCGCCTCAGGTACCGCAGCTCGGTTGAGATCGCGTAGGGGTCTTGGATATTTTTGGGGGGCATCCCGGCGCGCGGTTGGGATGCCCCAGTGAAGTCACGCAAGCATGACCGCTTCTGGCCGATAGCAGAAATGCAAAGGGTGTTTGGTGATTAGGGTTGGTTGTCGGGGGTAGAGAGGGACTGCTTCCGGCCCTAAGCTGACATCCTTCACGTAGTTGATGCTCTCCGTCCGGCCTTCAATCCTAGAAGTTGGGGGTTAGCTATGCGTTGGCTTACTAGCCGCCACCCGCAATCCAAGTGGAGGTATTTCGCAGGCCGAACCGAGGACTAACCGTTGCGACTGGGACTGCAACTTATCGGTACGCCGGGTCCGCCTCAGGCACACCCAATTTGGCGGAGCGGACCTTGAGGTTGAGCGGGCCTCAACCTAAAACGGGAGGCGTCCGCGGTAGCTCCCAGTCGGGTCAACCGGGACAGTTCCCTTTCTGGCAAGTGTCAGGCGTGCAACTTTGCCAGATGGCTCCCAGGCTCTATGCTTTCGGCATTCCCTCTCGCAATGGAGCTGTGCCGATGTCGGTGTCCTTGATCGTTCCGCTGCTCGTGCTCGCCGTCGCGACCGTCCTGCTAATCTCCGCCTGGCGTCGCGGGCAGGGCCGTGCCGGATCTCTGCAGTTCACGCCCCGGCAGCTAGAAGGCTACATCGAATTTGACGTGTCCGTGCCCGTGTACGCTCACGGCGAAGACGGCGAGCGGGAGTACATGGACACGTGCGAACGCGGCGTCTGCGTGTTCGGTAAGGACTTCCGCCCCGTACCGGGCCAACCTGGTCGCTTCTTCGCGACCTTTCAGGACGGGGAAGACAACGACGCAGAGCTCGTGGTGGAAGTGGTCGACGACCGCGTGGTGCCGGTGAACATCAACGAGGGCGCCTGTTCCAACTGCCTGCGCGTGGCTGCTAGCTAACTTTGCCAGCTGCGCGCCAGGGCGCGAATTGAAGCTACTCGACCAAGATCGCCGATTGCCCGCCCCGACCGCTGGCACCGCCAGTGCCACCCTCGCCGCGCCCAAGGTCCTGCTCATACTCGTCTACACGGACGCCCAACTGATGCCCACCGACGCGCGCCCGACGTCATCAACGCGGCCTGCAACCAGGCCACGGCCGCAATCGCTCATGCCGAGTCCAGGCTCGCCGGCCAACCCCATCCAATCCGCTTGCGTGAGGCACTGGCCAACATTCAGGGGCACTGGATGCCTGACGCCCGCTTTTGGCCGGAAGCAGACAAAGATCTCGACCCGAGGATGTCTACCGGCGCCTGGGTAATCCACCTGGCGGACTGGGGACGCATCGCAATAGCCAGCTTGTCACTGTACCGGTAGGCTACAGACACTGATCAATGCGGTGTGCACTATGGATGTATTTCGCGATGTGGCTCTGGCCCTTGCTGTTTCTTTAGGTTTCGGGAGTGCTTTGGGATGGCTCATTAAGTCGTGGGTGGGTCAGCGTATTCTTCATGATATTAAGCACACCTATGATAGAAAGCTTGAGTTGCTAAAAAGCGGCTTGAAAGAGCAGGAGAATATATCCGCATCAATCGAGCGTCGGCTTGATTCGGGAGAGGAGTTTGTCAGATCCTCCGCCGCGAAGCTCACGCTTGAGCGTAGAAAGGGAGCTATGGCTTACCAGCTTGAGTGTCTTACTGGGATATGGAATCTGATGGTTGGATTCCGAGACCTATCTTCCCTTGCAAACAATTTGGGTGCGTTGGACTTGTCAGCTCTGGGCGCAACGGACGTCAAAAGTCGCAGGCGATTCATGGAGCTGATGTTTCCACCGGATAATCAGTCGAAGTATGACCTTTTTATCGGTGAGAGATATCGACCTTTTGTACCCGGCGAGCTCTACAAGGCTTACTGTGCGAGTGTCGCCTGCGCGGCATATGTAATGACAGTTGCGGTCGCCTTCAGGACTACGGGAATGGATCCGAGGGAAATAAATCGTCAGTACATCAGGGAAGCCATAGATGAAGTTCTGCCTGGTCGATTCGTGTCTGTTGACCTGCAAACGGATCTAATTCTGATCGGGAGGCTGATGAAAGAGTTGGAGGATTTTGCCGACCTTTCGATTCGTAGAGAGATATCGAGTGGAGAAGCCGGCGACGTCGAGTCAGTGAGAAAGGTGGCGGCGGATGCCCGCAATGCCGTCTCAAATCTACAGATGAGGGTGGCTGTCGATCAGGTCGAATGCAAGGGATCCTGATTCAACCGTCGAATAACGTATTGCTCACCAACGCAGATGCGGCGTTCGTGAGCTAGCGGCAGATCGTTTTTAATCAATGGTATAGCTTACTCAGAGGGAACCCCTTGGGGCAGATGGCCTGACAGCCCGCGCCAATGACGCGGCTGGTATGTCCGCTTCTGGCCGAGAGCGGCCTCCAGACATGCTTTGAGGAAATCACTGGTCGTCTCGCCAACCAGCGTGTGTCGGCGCCGTATCAGCTCACTTGTTAGGCGATTGCAGCGGTTGTAAGCTCCAGTAAGATCGTCGGGGGCGTTCTGCAAGGCATTCGATCAATTGCGGAAGCCTAATGCTCCCATTTCGCGGGCATCAGGCATTCGTTCTTTTACTGAGCAGGAGGAATGGGTGGGCGGCGACGGCATGGAACTCTTCGACTTGAAGGTTGAGCCATCTAATCTTCATCCAGGCTTCAAGCGCTTGCTTGATCCCAACTTGGCCGCTGAGCGGGCAGTACTTTCGGCCTGGGCCAGGGGGTTTCACGATCGCGATAGGAAGTTCGTAAAGGAATTTCAGACCACCTATGAGTCCAGCTTGTGGGAGCTGTACCTACACGCTGTCTTGAGGGACCTCGGGCAGGTGATGGACTTTGCTCACCACGCACCGGACTTCCTCGTTACAAACCCTAGCTCCTTCACCATGGAGGCCACGATTGCAGCGCCTCCATTGGGTGGTGCGCCAGCCATCGGCACCGGTGTCCCAGAGATTCCAGCCGATTTGAACGAGTTCAATCGGCAAGCAACGCTGCGAGCATGCAATGCCATCAGCTCCAAGCTAAAGCGCTACCGTGAGCATTACTCAACGCTGGACCACGTGAAGGATCGCCCGTTTGTTCTGGCGCTCACTCCGTTTGATCGCCCTCTTGCCTATTTGGAGTATGACCGGCCTATCCAGGCTGCACTTTATGGACGTCACATTGATGAAGAGCGGACTATGGCCGAGGGCATGTCAACCGTGCTCGAGCGGGAGATTGCCGCTGTATCGAAGCGACCTGGCGTCGATGTTCCCGTTGGGCTCTTCTGCTCGGATGTCTGCAAGGAAATCTCGGCAGTTGTCTATAGTGCTGTCGCTGGCTGGGGAAAAGTGCGGGCTCTGGCCGACTCCCCGGGCCAGCTCTCTCTCTACACAACGCTCCATGCATCGACACGCTCGTCGATGCCCGAAGTACGACGCGCGCGAAAGCGGAACTACAGCGAGCATCTGTTAGATGGATTGCACGTGTTGCACAATCCCTTTGCTAAGCATCCGTTGCCAGCCGATGTGTTCAAGCATCCAAGCGTTTCGCAAGACCGGATAGAGCGAGACGGCAGCCTTCATCGAACTAGGGAGGAAGGTTTCCTGATGACTCGACAGATCTTCTCCATCCTACCTGTCTGACTTATGCGGCAGCCGTTTCGTGCGGTGGCTGAGTGCCGAACGGTGTAGGAACGCGGCATCAGGCTCGTTCTATTAAGGCTGAGACGTCCCTTGGCCTTCCAGATACGCACGAACGATCTCCAGGTTGCCAAGCTGGCCGGTGCACATTAGCGCCAACGCTGGCGCACCATTGAAGGGTGCCCCTGCATTTGGGCGGCGTATCCAGCCGTCTGCTTTTTGCTGGTCGGGAAAGGGTGTGTGTAGTGAAGCATAGATGCCGAGAACGAAGCTGATTCTCTGGAGTGTCTCAAGCCAGTCGCTGTCCATCGTCCCTGCGTCCAGTCGGGAGCAAGCCACGTCCACGGGCCTTCCCAGGATGGCCGACCGCTCTTGGGTGGTCAGAAACCAAGCGCTGGCAACGCGTGTGAATGCGTGCAGGGCTGTCGCCGCAAGGCTGAGTTCATGATTACCGAGCGACTGGCTAATGGCATCGGACAGTAGGGCATAACAAGCATGCTACTCCCGTTCTGAATGGGGGGGCCATACGTGCTGACACCTCGGATCAGCGCTGCCCTGCGAAAGCTGTCTGAGCGTTTCAGTAGCTCATTCAATGATGTCCTTTCCATAGTCCGTTACAGTCCGGCTACTCCCCCCGGTCACGCTTGGCAAATTGCCCGCGGACTGTACGCCGGGCTGCAGTTCCGCTGGAACGATGCGGCGATTAATCTCATTCCGATAGTAGAAGCCATCGTCCGCGAAGATCTCAAGCGTCACGGCATCGACACTCGGGCGAAAACGACATCGAAGGGGAGAACGAGCGATCACTGACGCTATTGCTTGAGTTGGATGCTGAACTCGACATACTTCCACTGGGAATGAACTTCGAGCTGAAGGCACTGATGACACATCCAGCGGGAGCCAACCTCCGTAACCGCTATGCCCACGGATTGATGTCGGATAGGGAGCTGGCCAGCCCTGCGACCTTGGCTGTATGGTGGCTCGTGATGAGAATCGTGCTCAGGTCATTCGCCGATCCTGCTGACTCCATTGAGCCCGCGAGTAGCGAGCCTTCCGAGGCAACGGAGGATCACCCGAACTGAGGGCGGACAGTTTGCCTCGACGCTGGGCTAGAAGAATAGTCCCGAAGATTGTCGCTTAAAGATTTCCATAGCTAGCGCATGATCGATACGCGTCTGGCCGCTGTGTGGTGCGACGCTGACGAACAAGGCTAACTCTTGCGGGGAGAATGACCAGCTCTCGGGAAGATGCCACTTCCGCTTTACGGCCCCGTCAGCACTGTTGCAGTCGCCGCAAATCACAGTGGGCCGGAACCGCCCGCCGCCATGACAATGATGCTCCGCCAGGGTGATGGTGAATCCCATACCATACTCGTCACCGAACTTGGCGCGCCAAGCCAAGCCTCGGATCTCCGTCCAACGAATCAGCTGCTGCGCCGACCGACCACAACTAGGGCAGCGCCAGCCACTTTCAACGGCGTCGCGGTATTTGCGCGCACAGTGCATCCCGGTGAATGCCGCGATTTCCTCAGGGGTGGGAATGCGCGAGTACTTCGGTGACTTGGCCATGTCTATTCGCTTCCATTAGGTCCAGTCAAGGGGGGCGACGACTGAGCAGCCGCCGCCGCGGATCGTCTGCCAAGCTCCAGGCTCGTACAGGTTGGATCTGCTACAGAATAGACGGCGAGAACAAGGCGACGTCGTATCCTGATGTCCCATAGTCATTCGCGGGAATATTTCAAGAGACCAAGCCAAGCGTCGCATCGTCCGTATCCAGCCGTGTCTATGCGCAGACCCCCAATGCATGGGGTAAGGTGCCAAGATCATGAATAAGCTTTGATTTGCTGATCAAACGAACACATCGCAGCGTTTCGACCGGATACACATCGAGCCTAACCAACACGTCAGTGCCAAAATCGATGTACACCGGCTTGGTTGCATTCAACCAAGTAGTGTGCGGCCGCATCCAACAAAAGTTGCGGTAGCCGACGTCGGCGGTTTCGAACTTCGCGCGCTCATCCGCAAAAAAGTACACGCGGTGCATGTTGCTATTGGGTGATCGCTTTCGGTCTTCCACAATTTCAGAAAGCTTGTGATACATCCCTTGTGTGGTCCCTCGATGCGTCCGGTGTTCGATGGGGAACCATCGGTAATCCTGCGCCCAGGGAAGAGAGGGATCGGGGAGCAGGTGGTGGATGGTGAAGTTCTTCTGGAAACGCCTGCCGTCAATGATCCACACAAGGTTCTGATAAAAATCCTCGCGCGATTGGCGTTCCGCGTCCGTCATCGCCGAATGCTGCACCTCCACGTATATGCCGCTGGGCGTCTTGACGTCTGCGCGATGAATCTCGCCATCTGGCGCAACGTGATTGATCTCATGGCATTCGACAGGCCAATGTGCCTTCCACGCTCGATGCCACTCGGTCTCATTCTCCCACCATGGATCACAGTTCCGCCGCCCTGCATGGGCCCAGTGATGAATGACCTTTTCGCCACATTTGGCAACCATTGCGGCGCCACATCTCGGGCAGATTCCCTTGAGTCCGGCGCTCGGGAGCGTTCGTGCTCCCTGAACCAATGCGATTTCCATTCCCTGATCGCCTCTGCTTGAGCTCTGCCTAGTCTAAGGATCTGCTCGGGCAGTTGCATTGACCTACCGCAGCTCCGCGGACTGCTGCCGCTTGAGCAGCTTAGGCGCTGTACAAGCGCCATAGCTCCGTCACCACCTCGCGTCTGAACTCCAGGGCGAAAAGTCTTCCCGGGCGGCTTCAATCACTAGCGCGGGCTCAAGGGCCAGCATGTCTGATGGGGTACTCCCATGCAGCCGAGCATGGGGAGCGATCAGCCACTCGAGCTCCTCCCAGCCTGATGTCCGATCGCCGTCGGACAAGCCGTGTCGACCGCGCAGAAGTGCCAGCACCTCCGGGAGGGCGCGCAAAGGGCGCCCAGCAGGATCGAGCTGCCATGGAGGAAAGAGATACAGATTCCTTTCTGGAGACCACACGGCAAAAACGTTGCCGGATTGTAGCTGTTGATTCAGCGTACCGCTCTCTCGAGCATCCGGGTGAAGCAGCATCTCGAACGTCGTCACATCGTGCCAATTAGCCACGGTTTGTGCCCTTGCCTCGGCGGATGCTGGGGTTTCCGGAGGCACTCTACTGCGCATCATCTGGCTTCCGCATGAGCTACGGGCCCCCAAGAATGCCACGGCCGTCGGGTAGTAGGGTGTGGGGGAAATGTCTCGAGCGTCCAAAGCAAGAGGCGGCAGGGTCAGCGGTACGACGCACCGACGCACTCGCGTATAGAGTAGCGTGCATGAGTAGGCGAGGGTGCCTGATGTGGCAGAATCGGCGCCAAATGAAGCTCGGCTGCTTGCCTTCGAAAAACGACAATGACCGGCGCAATCACGGGTCCAGACGATCCTTCCAGCCACACCCGAACTGAGTGGTAAGCAATGATCTCTGGGTGCTAGCGAATCTTATAAGGCATTGATATTAGAGGTTTTCTAGGCTGGCGCCCGGCCAGCCCCGGCGAAAATGCTTCGCCAAGCTCCCCAAGATCACTGAGCTTCGCCGGCCGGCGTGAGGCAGTAAGTTTAAGCTCTAGCCCTCGGCAGCGCTCTTCCAAGGCGTGGGGAAAACGTCGCGAATTCCCAATGGACGGGCGGGCAAGTGCCCGCGGACCTACCAGCGTGCGTCATCGCTTCGGGACGAAAAGTCTTACCTGGCGACATCCAGCACGAGGCCGCTCCGCCCCTGCGAAGGCCCGGATCGTTCTGCCTCCCTTCCCGACGCGCGAAGATCACTAGACGGCCTCAGCGGGGGCGTTAACTCCTTGCGAATCGCCATCAGCAACGGAAAGGGCCGGCTGACGGGAGCTGCGGATGCGCTGCCGCCCCACTCCCAGCAACTTGCGGTACATTCTTGCAACAGGGGTGCTGACCAAGGAAATCACGTCCGCAGCCGTCGCAAGCACCGTCTAGGAGTAGCCTGACTGTCATCAGCCAACCACCGTCCGAGGTAAAGAAGACCCTTCTCAGTCAGTGCAGCAATTTCGTCTCGATGAGGCTGACAAATGCTGAGGATCAAGGTGTTATCAAGCGTCTTCTACCTGATAGCCTTGGCGGATTTAGCGATATTTTGCCGACGCTTGATACCGGAGAAGCGTTGGACGTTGGAGATGCCAGTCTGCTGCCAAGTCGCATCCGAATAGACGAGCCAAAGAACAAGCCTGATAGCGGGACTGTCAACTTTTGGGATGAGTGGCAACAGGATGTTGCTGCCGATCGTACAACGATCGCCGTTGAGAATTGGCGGAAACAGAGCGTCCAGTAGCCCCCCACTCAGTTGACGCTACTGACTGCATATCAATGGCGTCTCCTGCCTGTTTTCTCCCCAAGCATTTCGGTGGTTGAGCAGCGCATCCTTCCTTCCAAAGTGCGTCATAAGCGGAGCGGGGGCGGCATCACCTCGGAGCGAGCTACGTTGCAGAAGTTACATACGCGTTTCGACCCCTTGAATGGCATCGGACAGCCGCGCCTTCCGTCAGCGGGGCAGCCGTCTGTGCGGTTCGCCTGCGGCTGCCCTTTCCAGCTCAAGGACGCGTTGTGCGAGTTCAAGCACCCGGGCATCCGATAGGACCAGAGCAGACATTGCGGCGTCCCGCTGCAGAGCCGTCTCGTTAATTTGAGTTTTGAGGCTGGTACAGCGTGGACAGGCATCCGCACCTGGGCGGCGTCGTGCACCCAAACTGCTTCCGGCGTCCTGGTGCCTTGACGCGATTGCTTGGATTTCTGCCACTAGAGTAGGAAATCGGCTCTTCTTCAGGGCGCTGGGATCGCATCCCGCCTCGCGAGCCACATTGTTCTGCGTGACCCTGGTGCCCGGCTCGAGCACCCGGGGGCGCCCATCGCGCAGACGGTGAAACGCATCCCGAAAACGCTCTTCGGCTGTGGTCGGTATGCCCGATGATTGCTCAAGCGCCATCGATCAGCTCCAGTGATTTTTCAAGACTTCGGATTTGCGAGGCAACCTGATTTCTGCGCGCCTCACTTTCTCCGCAGCGCGACAGCTCGGCGCGCTTCTGGTTAAGTAGCTGCATAAGGACCTGGCGTCGCTCGCGGTCCACCATCGCATCTGTACACCCCTTCGAGCTGTCCATTCCCATGCAGGGTCCAATATCGTCGTAGCCGCCTGAGGTGCAAGAGGTGGCCTTAACGCACACGCCAAGCAGTGTGCGGCGGAAAACGGGCGTAAAAGTGCCGCTCCCGCCGCGCTGCTTCGGAGCGCCGGCGAGGGTTCGAAACTTGTGCTCCGGACCGTAAGGAGAGACGAACCGATCTTCAAATAGTTGCTCGGAGGCCCGCGCCATCGACTCAAGTGCCTCTTTGAGGTACTCCGCCTGCATGTCACGGCTGATTGCCTTAGACGAATAGCCACGCCCGTAATAGATCGACATAGAGCGACTAAGATGCTTTAGTTGGTACTGAAGGCTGGCATCGCTGACGATACCCGAGGCGGACATGTTTACAGCGGTGGTGCGGCGTAGCTGATGCCAGGCTAGCGGCCAGAGCGCGCCCACGGTGTATCGCTCGGCGTTCAGTGTGGGCGTGACGCGCCTCGCTTCATCTAGGTCGCCTGGTCTGATCTTCAGCTCATTAGCGTCAAAAAGCAGCGGAAATTGTCTTTCCCAGTTTGCGTAGGCGTGGGTTGGAGGACGGATGTCTTCGTTCTCAGGCCGCTTGCCATTGACGGCTGCCCAAGGTTCGCTGCACCAAGTAAACAGCAGTTGCTCGCGCGCGTCCGAGGAGGGGGAGCGCGGTGACGGTCCGTCTCGGGCTGAGCGGACGAGTTCAAGTGCTTCCAACGCCTTCTGTACGTCTCGGCAGGTGACCCAAAGTGCTTCGTCTTCGGTGAGGGTTTTGGTCGTCTTGCCTCGTATGAAGTAGATCATGCCCAGAACTTCGTCCGATTCTGCTACGAAGCAGCCACGCCGGAGGGAGAGGACCTCCCCGATTCGCATCCCGGTCAAGTTCGCAATGAGGGCGCTTGCGGCGAAACTGGCCAAGGAAAAAACGGAACCGAAAGACGAGAGTCGTAGGCCCTCTTTTGGGCCGCGCCACGTCGTCATGAACTCTGTAAGTCCGTGCTTGGCTAGGAAGTCGGCGATGGATCCTAGGTACTTTGCGCCCGGATATCTCGTACAGGCGCGTAGAAATGGAGAGAAGGAAGTCTTATCGAGATTACAGCTCGCCAGCGCGCAGGCCCGGTTGGCCGTGTAGACCTCGCATGCTTGTTGGTAGGCTGCAGTCAGCTCCACCCTGTGCTGCAGAAACTCCGTCAGGTATCGGTTGAGCCGGCCGAGTTGGTAGGCCCAAATACGCGGCGGCACATATGCGGTCTGCCGCCTTACAGGATCGGGAAGGCTCCTGGAAAAGATGCTCATTGCCTTCTTGTCGAAGACGATGAAGCCGATTTGGTTTGAGAACGTGAGAAGCGACTGCAGTTCCAGGAGGAGCGTATCGGCGAACGAGCGTTTCAGCTGCACCGCGAACTCCCTTACTTCGCACGGAAGCTCACTGAATTTCTTCAGATCTATTCCCTTGCGCGTAGCGAATCGGACCAGCACGCTGAAGCGGGCGTGGTACGTATGTAGCGACGTCGGTTTGGTCGGGCGTCGCTCGCCGAACAGCCACCAGGCGGCGATCTCCTTAAATGTCTGCCTGTTACTTTGGGAGACCCTGCTATGGTCTGAGGCCAGCTGCGCAAAGTGTAGTCGACAGCTCTTGCCGGCCGCCGCGGAGAAGTCCCAAACGTCGTCTTCGAAACGACTTATCACTTTCCCCAAGCCGTCGAATGACATGGGTGCATCTGGCGTAGGGGGCCATGCGGGAAGCGCGACCGATGGACATCTGTCGCTTGGCTGAGGAAGTAACAGCTTATAAGTCAGTCGCGTCATGGGAACGTTCCGCTGCATTGATGATGTCGGACCAGCGAGGATGAAAATCCCCTTCCATGACTCTATCCTCCGCCTCCTGCACGAGCTTTGGTCCATGCCCTCCCTGAAGGCGCATTTGGTTGAGTTTCTCCGAAAGGGCGGTGATCACGATCCTTGGGGTCGGCGGCTCGGGCGAATTCTGCCTAACAGGAGGATAGGCAGCGAGTTCGATTGATTTGAGATAGCGATAGGTAACCAATGACCAAGCGTAGTCGAGCGACAGCTCGTCGCGATGATCCAAACAGAACAGGCAGCCGGCCGCCGATCGGCAATCGGGGACTGGCTGGCCTGCACGTACCGGCATGGACCGCGGTGACCCGCTGCAGGTGCCCGGGCCTGCCGACAGCAATGACGAACCCAGTTCATTCCAGAACCCTGTAATCTCGGTGGCCGCTCGCTGGTGATGGGGGCGTTGGTAGCCCATCAGCACACCCACCGAGTGCTGCGCCACGGCCGCGGTAAGCAGGAGATCGTCGCTACGCCTCAAGAAGTAATTGACGCGTGTGCAGCGCAACTCGCGGGCGCCGATGTAGGCCGTCTCGGCCCGACGGCAAAGGCGTCGCAGACCATTGCAGTGGTACTCTTGGCGATGAGGGTCACACGGCCGGACAGCAAACGGGAAGAGGCGATCGTCGTTCGGGTCAGCAATTGAGTTACGCCAGTTGAGGTATCGGTCGAAATGCTGTCTGTATCCATTGAATATTTCAAAGGCAACTTCACCGCCTCTTCTTGCTTTGTAGACGCCCTTCACGAGGAAGCCGCCCTCACGTGTCCGATATCGGAATCGAGAAACGCCTAGATTGAATGCCTGCGCTAAGTTCATTCCGGTTTGTGCAATGAAGATCGCAAGCTCTGCTTCGATCCTGAGATTGACTAGGGCCCGCCGTGCAGCCAGCGTTCCTGCGGTAAGCTTATGTACTCGGCCTTTATCAGGCTTCCATTTCTGATCAGTTCGGCTCTTCGCGGCGTGCGCGGCGCTCAGGGTGTCGTCGGAGGGTATGCCCGACCAGAGCTCCAGCGATTTCTCTCCGAAGTCGAACGTGAGCGGCAATGGACCTGTGATTGTCTCCGTCGTGAGTAGGTCGGCAATCACTCGCATCAGCTTGCCAAACGCAAAGGTCTTTTCCAGGTCCTGCTTTTCGTGCCGACTTCCATTGTTCCGTCGAGGCGGTTTTACCAGGCGTGCCGGAATTCTGAAACGATCTCCGCTAATGTCGGTAGACTCGGACAGCATTCTCACAAGGCGAGTGGCACTTGAGTAGTGAGAGATTGGCTTCTTGCTGTTCCGAACGTCCTCCGCCCAAGCGACGAAGATGTCAATGACGTTGGCAATCGTAGGGTCTAGGTCTGAATCGCCCAGGCTTTTG
>NZ_JAGGRL010000004.1 GCF_018612915.1 Stenotrophomonas sp. ISL-67
GCTGAAGCGGGAGCGGATCAAGCGGAGGATCTACAGCAATCACGACGAGGCGCGTGCGGATGTCTTCCAGTACATCGAGATGTTTTACAACCCAAAACGGCGGCACAGTTCCAACGACGGGCTGTCCCCGGTAGAGTTTGAGAAGCGGTACGCACTAAACGGCTGACGACTGTCTACAAAAGCCTGGGCGATTCACTTTACGAGGATGCCGACGCTGTCAGACATGTGACCTTCGATGTGTTTGAAATGAACCACGACCGACTTCATAACCGGTTTCTGTTCTCGGCAGATGCCGCTATCAAGGCGATTGCGCTTCCGCCGAGGCGCGACAGGTAGCCGATGGACGAACATGAATGTTGCGACCGCTGTAGGTACCGCTTCACTCCACACCATATATCGCAAACAAGGTTCTTCAGATGATCAAGTGTCTAGTCCGTAGCACTGCTGTCGCAGTTGCGTTGCAGTGTATTGGCTGTGCAGCCGGCACAGTGGGTACAGATTCCGACGATACGCGCACGGCGACAGAGGTTCGGAAGGACACAATGCAGGAACGAGCTTCGGCACAGACCAGTATCGATCCAATCGCTGCGCCGGCAGTCCTTCGAAGCCCGGCTGAGGATCGGAAGGCGGGGAATCCTGAAGCCTCTCCTTATCTTGCAACCGAATCGGAGCTGATCGTTCACAGTTCCATCTCGATTGATATGTCAAACGAAATGCTTGTGGACAATGCGCTGTTCTCAAGCGCACTGGAGAGGATGCGGGGCGAAGAGATGACAAGCGTTGAAGCGCAGAAGCTCGCCACGCATCATAGAGAGGTGTTGGAGCGTGCGGTAGGAGAGCTTGGCGTAGTCGAGAACCTGACCTGCGGCCTGAGTCTTTGCATTGGCTCGGTTACGTCCCTTACACAGGCGGACCATGAAGCGTGGAGTCGTCGCCTGGTCAGGGATCCTGCCGCTCGGAGATACGGCGCAGTCCACAGTTATGCACCGGTCGGCGATCAGTTGCAGCAACGTTTCGTGTTCTCGACGGATCCAGCTGTTGCGGCTCTTTTCAGCAGCCGCTAGGCGGCGGGTGGCCGATCATGGCTGGCTTGTCAGGTCGGCACCGGTGGAAGCACGCACGGCTCTATACTTCACCATCATCGCGATGGGAGCAGGGCGTGCTTAAGGGAATACTTCGGTGTGGCGCTTTTGCGTTCTTCTGTGTGGCAGGCGTCGCGCACGCGACCGAGCCCGACCGCCGCATCGCGTTCACCATCGATGACCTGCCCTGGCAGCGCCTCGGCGAACGCGCCGAGCCGGATCTGGACGCCCAGCACGCCCGGTTGATCGCCGCCCTCAAGCAGACCGGCGTCCCCATCGTGGGCTTCGTCAATGAGGCCAAGCTGGAGGTCAACGGGCAGGTCCAGCCCGAACGGGTGCAGATGCTTCGCGACTGGCGCGAGGCCGGGTTCGAGCTGGGCAACCACACGTTCAGCCACGTCTCCATGCACGCGGTGGCGCTGGACGTCTACGAGCAGGACATCCTGCGCGGGGAAACCATCCTGCGCCCGCTGCTTGCCGAAACCGGGCAGACGCCGCGCTGGTTCCGGCACCCGTACCTGCAGGCAGGGAAATCCCCGGAGGCGCGCGCCGAGCTGGCCGCTTTCCTGCAGCAGCACAGTTACCGCATCGCCCCGGTCACGATCGATAACGGGGAATGGGTCTGGGCGTTCGCGTATGACCACGTGCGCGATACCGAAACCGACCCCGCCGCGCGTGAAGCGCGCCTGCGCCAACTGCGCCGTGGCTATATCCCCTACATGCTCAACAAGCTGGCCTACTACGAGCAGCGCTCGCAGCAGTTGCTCGGCAGGCTGCCCGCACAGGTCTGGCTGATGCATGCCAACGCGCTCAATGCAGACAGCGTTGAAGAGCTGATAGCCGCCACCCGCCGGCGAGGGTACCGCTTCATCACGCTTGAAACTGCAATGGAAGACCCGGCCTACCAGCGCCCTGAGGGCTACAACGGGGGCGCTGGAATCAGCTGGATCCAGCGCTGGGCCATGGCGGACAAAATGCCCAAGGCGTTCTACCAGGGCGAGCCTGCGGTGCCTGGATGGGTGATGACGCTGGCCGGTCAGGAATCGGAATAGGCGTCCTGCCACGCAGGGCGTGGCAGCGCGACGTCACCGGGTGCCACGCCTCAACTGCATGATGGCGTCCGGCAGCTCGGTGCGCATCTGTTCGCGCAGGGCTTCGGCGACACCGTGGTAACGACGGCGCTGGATGAAGTAGCAGTACACGAACAGCCCCAGGATGATCAGCAACGGCCAGGTGGAAGCAGCGACCATGGGCATGGCCACGCACAGCACCGCAAAGCCCAATGTCATCCAGTTGCAGATGCCTTCCACCCGTACCTGGTTGCGCTTGGCGTCCACCACGACCAGCCCGCGCATCACCGGGTAGTAGCGCCCGCTGAAGGCCATGAAGTAGCTTTCGCGAAACGCCATGCGGCCACCCGGTAGTGGATGGAACACCAGCGCTATCCATTCCTGCGTGGCCACGTCGCGCTCCAGGCAGTTGAGCACCAGCCGTTCGCGCATCTCTGCCGTGGCTGGAATGCGTTCGTTGAACAACCGGATGCCCATTCCGAAGTAAAACGGGTTCCACGTAAACAGAAGCACCATTTCCAGCACGATCAGCGCGACCAACAGGTACCAAATGGGCATGCGTGTGTCCTCAGCCGCCAGCGGCCGTAATGGTGGGCAGGGCCGCACCCTTGGGCCACAGCAGCCACAGGTTGCCCTTCTGCTTCATGTCGCCGGCCAGCTTGCCAGCGGCGTCGCCGGTGCCCCAGTACAGGTCGGCGCGCACTTCGCCGGCGATGGCGCCGCCCGTATCCTGCGCGGCCACCGGCCGCACTACCGGGGTGCCGTCCGGGCGGGTTGTAGAGAGCCACAGCAGGCTACCCAGCGGCACTACGGTGCGGTCCACTGCAACGCTGTAGCCGGCCGTGAGCGGCACGTTCAACGAGCCGCGCGGGCCTTCGTCGCCGTCCGGGCCTTTGGTGAAGAACACATAGCTGGGGTTGCTGGCCAGCAGTTCGGGAATGCGCGCCGGGTGCGCATTTGCCCAGGTGCGGATGGCGTCCATGGTGACGTCTTCCTTCTTCAGCTCACCCTGCTCCACCAGCCAGCGGCCAATCGGGCGGTACGGGTGGCCATTCTGGTCGGCGTAGGCGATGCGCAGCTCGCTGCCATTGTCCAGGCGGATGCGGCCCGACCCCTGGATCTGCAGGAACTGCAGGTCCATCGGGTGGGTCAACCAGGCAAGGACCGGCGCCTTGGCACCCTTGGCGCTGATCGTCGCCGCATCGTCGTATGGCCGCAGCACGCGTCCTTCCACGCGGCCGCGCAGGCGCTTGCCCTTGAGTTCGGGGTAGAGCTCATCAAGCTGCACGCTGACCATGTCGTTCGGTACGCCGTAGACCGGCACGGTGGTCTTGGCGGTGCGGGTGACGCTGCCGGGGTAGACCGGTTCGTAGTAGCCGGTGATCAGGCCGTCGGCGCGGTGGCCGCCCGCACGTAGTGCGTATACCTGCAGGTTGTCCTGCAGGAACTGGCGGATGGCCGTGGGAGTGGTCGCCACATTCGCGGCGGCTGTGCAGGTGGGCGCCCAGATGACGTCGTTCTTCAGGCGCGGGCAGGCGCTGCGCCAGGCGGCGAAGCCGGCCTGCAGGTCGCTGTCGCTGACAGCGGGAAGCACTGCCCAGTCGGACTTCGCGTAGGTGGTGGTGCTGGTCGGCGGGGCGTCCGGCTTCGGGGGGCTGACGCTGCAGGCGGTGAGGAAGGTCAAGCCCATGAGGGCAAAGGCGGAGTTTCTGGTCATGTCACCGGGTCTGTTGCAGCAGCGAATACAGGATGCGGGCATCTTCCGCGTCGAGGGTAGGCGGCAGGTCGTCGCGGCCGCGGAAGCGGCGGTGGAAGGCACCCACGGTGGCGGCGCGGTCGTCCAGCATGTAACCGAATGCCTGCAGACCCAGCCAGGGGTCGAAGCCTTCCGGCGCGGGGCCATCACTGGTGCGCGGCCAGACCCCGAAGCCGGCTTCAGCCAGCTGCTGCCACGGGAAGTAGCGGCTGGGATCCTGCTTGCGGGCCGGGGCCAGATCGGCGTGAGCGATGATCTGGGTGCGCGGAATATCCAGGCGGGTGCACAGGTCGGTGAGCAGGCGGATCAGCGCGGCGATCTGCGCTGGGGCGAATGGGCTGCTGCCGTTGTTGTCGATCTCGATGCCGATCGACGCAGAATTGAGGTCGGTAATGGTGCCCCAGCGGCCGCCGCCGGCATGCCAGGCGCGGCGGTTGTCGCCCACCAGCTGGTAGATGTGGCCATCCGCCCCCACCAGGTAGTGCGAGCTGACCCGGCCGCCACTGTTGGCGGTGCGCAGGGTCTGCAGGCTCTGCTGCACGCTGTCCTGGTCGGTGTGGTGCAGCACGATGATGACCGGGCTGCGCACGTTGTGGTTCGGCGAAGGCACCCAGGTGGCCAGCGGGCTGCGCACGTCGGTGCTGGCGCAGGCGGCGAGCAGGAGGGTGGCGAGCAGCACGAGCGGGTGGCGGAATCGGCGCATTACCCGATTGTGCTTGATTCGGCGGCTGGATGCGCGGGGCGCATGCGTGCGGAAGCGGTCTGTGGGCAAGGTGGTATCGCCTTCGGCCTTGACCGAGATGTGCTTGCCAGTCAGTTCGGTGTTCTGCCAGGTGCTGCTGTCCGGCTTGGACTTGCTGCTGCCCACGCTGGCATCGGCCTACACGTACACGCCGGTCTGCGCACCCGCAGAGACGCCAACACCCACTTCGGCACCGGCGTTGTTGCACCTGCTCTTGTCCTGCACGTACGCCTGGCCGGCATCGAACAGGATGTCGCGTGCCGAATCCAGCGCCAGCGTGTTGCCGGCGCTGAGGTTGCCCTGCACCACAAGGACGTCGCCACTGGTGGAACTACTTATCAGCTGCGCGAGCAGCTGCCATCACTACCGAGGTTTCCTATCCCATCGCGATCGCAACCCGTTCAACTCGGCAGACAGATCACCATCCAAAAACAGCTCTTGGAACAATCTCAACGCATGCGAAACTTCTGAGCTGACTGTCCTCGCATCCCATTCATCATCACCAAACCTCTCCGTTCCCCTGAACGGCCGATCTTCTGGCTCCCACCATTCGAGCAAATCCAGCTTTGGATCTGTTGATCTTGTCAATGCAACAAGCCTGTACTTCCCACCGATGGACTTCATCGTAAGTTCCTTAACCAGGCCAGTGTCTGGTGCAACGACACGTAGGTCTACGAATCCGCCATTCTCAAATGCTTGGTGTAGTGCCGAATCAACGCGACCCCATACTGGCCTCTCGGTCACGGTAGCGTTGGCACCTGCGGACCTGTCGAAGGCACATAGCTCCACGATAAATTTGGACTCTTCTGCGTCCTTAGTCATTCGATCCAACCCTTTCCTCGAATCCACAGCGATACCCGGCCGCGTACCGTATCAACAACCAGGCATTGGCACCGGCCGCCATGCCCTGCATCGCGGCCAGACGCCCGTCCGACTCACGCGCTGCATCCACGTTGTTGATCAGGTCGATGAAGGGCGACTTGATCCGCGCGAACATGTAATGACCCACTGATCTCTTGCTTCTGCCGTTGAAGTTAGGATCCACCCGATCGCGCAGTGCGTTGGCGATCGACAGAATTCCACCTCCGCACAGCCTTTAGCGACACAGCAAACCCAGTTCAGTTGCTCATTTAGAACTTCCATCATCTGACCGCCAAGTTCGGATTCAGCCTTCAGGCATTGGCCCTACGAACCGTAGTCCGAACTCATCCCTGATTGCATAAAGAGTCTCGAACTGGAACGACAACATGAACTTGAACGGCTGCGATGCCGCATAGCAACGCGCAAAGTCTACGATGTCCCTCCAGCTTTCATGAAGGCTATCTGCTCGGTAGTGAAAGGACCCTCGGACGCCAACGCGCCAATCCACTTCCACGACGTCGACCAGCACTTCTTCCGGTGAAGAGTCATACCGGAATATGAACTGGCAATGCGATCTGTTGAAGAAGCCAGAAGCGTCACCGTCGATGGGTTCCATCTGGGTGTCCATGGCCGCCAAGGTGCTTGAGATGCCTTGCATGCTCGCACCAGTCTCGATCTCAATCCACATTGTAAGACTCACTGGCTAACCTTTATCACGTTGATTTCTCCATTTTTTATGATGTAGACCGCCCTAAGGCCTGGAACCGGGTTGGCACGCAGAACTCCTTCCAGCTGCGAGATCGTGATCACTGAATCCTGTAAGTTCACCACGATAGTGGGCGCCTGCTTCTCCACCTTATCTCGAATTGTCTTGAGGACCGAGATCGGACTATTGGTGATTGGGGAGAAGACATCCGCGATCTGCCCGTTAATCTTTAGGTCGGGATTGGCTACATTTCTCTTAGTATTTGGCAATTGCTCAACATCTTCACCGGACTTTGCGAGCGCCACTGCCGCCTCGTTCTGTCGATCAATCGCGCGCACCTGATCCGGCGAGGCGTTCCTTGGGGGGGATTCTGGCTGGCCCTTCAGATCTCCGCTCGGCGCTTTAGCGCTGGTCCCCGCCTCGCTATCCGCAGCCCAGCTCGCTACTGGCGGGCTCTTTGCTTTGGCCAGATCATCAGCAACATTCCAAGGAAGCTTTACGTACTTGATAAGGTTGCCACCAAGGAAGCCGCCCGCCTCGCCGAGTGCCATCCCTGACCACATGAGCCTTTGAGTGGTTGCCCACTCTGCGCCCTCTACAAAGCCCGCCTCCGCCCACCGGCCCTGATCTTTCAAAAGCAGCTGGAGGTTCGCCTTCAGCTTGAGCTCATCGTATGGTCCGATCTGGTCGCTGGTGCCACTGTAAAGCACAGACTGACCGAGGCTCACCACGGAGTTCGCAATCAACTTGATGTCGCCCCAAGCGGATGCCTGCCCATCTGCGTAGGAGTAGCCGGCCAACTGCCCATACCCAAACAGCTCGCGATTCAGGTCACTGGGCTCGCGGTTGCCGGCCCCAATACTGTCAAGGTACTGGGCTACGACAGGGTCAAACCTTGCGTCGTACAGCGCATTCAAGTTGATCGTAGGATCTTTCAGCTCGGTGCTGGAGCTGACAAAGAAGGCGTGACTTTTCCCGGTAGAGTCCTGATATGAGAGGCCTTTCGAGATGCTGGAAAGGAACTCGCTGGTGAGCGGATCTTGGCCAAGTATCGCCGACCAACTGTTGTCTTCCTTTGAGCTGGCAAACCGGTTGAGGCTGGAACGCGCCTCCTCCGCGGTCAATACAACGCCGTGACTTGCCATGAAGGCAATGTAGCTATCGACCGTCTCCTTCTTGGCAAGGAGTTTGACCTCGGATGGGTGTAGAAGCCGGTTATTCTCCACCGAGTTCTGGGCAACATTAGATCCCAAGGCGGCGCCAGCAAGCCCATTCCCGCCTGCCCCGCCAGCAATCGCTCCTACGGCCTGCGACAGTGCAAGGACGGTTTGCTTCTGTTGCTCGTTGAGATTCTCCAGACCCTCTGGGTAAAGGTAATCGGCAATGTACTGCGCTGCAATCTCTCCACTAGCAGCAGCAAGCGCTCCATTACCAGCGCTTCCTCCATTTGCCTCTGCCAAGAGTGCGCCCAGTACCGCGTGAGAGAGGAGCTGCAGGACCGCATCTGGATCCTTGCCGTGGTTGGTGTCGAATCGGTCTCCGATCAACGCGGCTGCATACGGAGCCAGCGCATTCGACACCATCTGGCTACCGCCTTGGCCCGCAACGCTGCCTACAATTGCCGTCGTCACCGCATCCAAGGCACGGCTGTACTCGCCGCCGGTGCCCCACTTGAGTGCATCACGATACTCTTGGCTGGCATTCTGCAGGTAGGCCGCCTTGCCATTGCTGTCCAGCTTTGAGTAGTTGGCCCACTCTTCGGCGTTGTTCTTCTTCAGGTTCTCTTCAAAGGCCTGCTTTGCCTGCTCGCTCTTGTAAGCAAAGACGTCGCCCGCCACCTGCTTGCTGGTAGCCACGACCGTACCCGCAGCCGACGACATCGCCTGCTGCTCCTGCATCAGCTTCTTCAGGTCCGGCAGGGCTTCGATAGCCTCATGTGCCTTGCTGGCATCGGTATTGACGCCCAGCTCCGCAGCGGTGACCTTCTTGCCGCCGATGGTGATATTGCCTTCGGTCAGGGTCGCGTACGTAGTGGAGCTGTCGCTGCCGCTGCTGGTCATCGGCACGCCACCACTGAAGTTGGTGCCGTCTGCGCTACCAAACTTGCCACCGGCCACGTTCGTGCCAATGTCCTTGAGCTGGCCGGCGACATTTGGCGTGGCGAGCGGCTTGCCATTCGCGTCGGTTGCTTTTTCTCCGCCATATCCAAACCCACCACTGACGCTGGCCGAGCTGGCCCGGTAGTCCATTTCGTTCTTGAGATCGGTATAGGTGAGGCTCTCTGCGGTCAGCTCGCTGTTGGCCGCGTTGGTACTGGCAATCGCACCACCCACCAGGTTCACGTGCCCGGCATCCACGTGGTACCCGCCGTCCCCGGCAAACAGCCCCGACTGCTCTCCCACGCCCTTGTAGCTGCCGTTGGCCTTGCTGGCACTGGCGTAGCCGCTGGCATCCCAGGCGGTACCGACCGACACCTGTACCCGCCCGCCGAACTGGCTGTCCTTGGACATGCTCTCGGCAATGTCCTGCAGCGACTCGATGGTGAGCGTGCCGCCGGTCTTGACGTCGATCCGGTCGGCGGTCGCGGTGGCGCCGCGCAGGGTGGTATCGCCTTCGGCCTTGAGCGAGATGTTCTTGCCGGTGAGTTCGGTGTTTTGCCAGACGCTGCTGTCCGACTTGGACTTGCCGCTGCCCACGCTGGCTTCGGCGTAGACGTACACACCGGTCTGCGCGCCCACCGACACGCCCACGCCCACTTCGGCGCCGGCGTTGTTGCTCTTGCTCTTGTCCTGCAGGTGCGCCTGGCCGGCTTCGAGCAGGATGTCGCGTGCCGAATCCAGCGCCAGGGTATTGCCGGCACTGAGGTTGCCCTGGACGATGTGGATGTCGCCGCTGGTGCTGGTCAGGTTGACGTTGCCGCCGCCTTGGATGGTGGAGCCACGGGAAACCGTGCTGCTGCCCTCGGCGCTGCTGCTGGAGCTCTTGAAGCCGATGCCGGCTTCGGCGCTGAACAGCGTACCGCTGCCGGCACCGCCGGCCGCCGCCGCTATCGCACTGCCCGCCTGGTAGGCATTGGCCCCGGCCGCCATGCCCTGCATCGCGGCCAAACGCCCGTCCGACTCACGCGCCGCATCCACGTTGTTGATCAGGTCGATGAAGGGCGACTTGACCCGCGCGAACACGCCGATCTTGAGGTCCTTGTCGCTCTGCGAGTTGTAGCCGGTCTCGTTGGCGGTGAGCAGCTCGATCTCGGCGGCGGTGATGTTCACGTCCTGCGCGGCCACCACGTTGCTGGCGATCTGGGTGTACTTGCCGCCCGCGCCCAGGTTGACGTTGCCGCCCAGGCTGCCGATGGTGCTGGCCACCTGCGAGACCATGCCGCTGTCGTCGTCGTGCTGCTCGCGGTGCCAGCCGGCGAACTTCTCCGTGTCCGAAATCTGCACCGTGCCGATCGCCTTGCTGTCGGCGGTGTTGGCATTGCTCACCGTATCCTGGCCGCTGCGCACGGTCAGGTTGCCTGCGGCGCGGATGTTGACGTCCTTTTCCGCCGCCACGTTGGCCGCAGTCAGGGTGATGTCGCCCTCGGTGGTGGCCATGCGCACGCCACCGCCCACCGACAGCTGGGTGCCGGTGATGGTGTCGCTCTGGCCGCTGCCTTCATTGCGCGAGTTGTTGGTGCCGAACGGCAACCCGCTGGTGTTGTTGGCAAAGCCCCAGCCCTTGCCGCCGCTTTGGCGGGTGCTGGATTCGGTGTTGTGGGCCACGTCGAACACGATGTCCTTGGTGGCCAGCAGCAGTGCGTCGCCCTCGGCCGAGAGCTGGGCGCCCTGGCTGGTGATCGAGCCGCCGTTGGCGATCAGGGTCATGTCGCCGCCCGCCGCCAGCTGGGTGACGCGCGCATCGTTGGTGGAATGGCTCTGGGTGCCATTGGAGCGCTGGCTGCCACCGGTGACCACAGTGGAGGTGGTGGCCGCACGCACGCCGGAGGCGGTGCCTTCGGCGTTGCGGGTGATGTCGCCCATGATCGAGCCACTGTCGGCCATGCCGTCGGTGGTGGAATCGCGGGCGCTGCGATAGGCCGTGGTGGGGTCGTAGGTGACGCCCATCGAGAAGCCGCTGGAGCTGCTGGACTGGCTGCCCTGCGTGTCCACGGTGTCCTGGCGAACCAGCAGCTGGATGTCCTTGCCGACCAGGGTGAGGTTTTCGCCCGCGGCCACGTCCGAGGCGGCGATGGTGAGCTGGTTGCCCGCCGAGATCAGCACGTTGCCCTCGCGCGAGGCGATGGCCGAGCCGACCTGGGTGGTGGACTGAACCGATTCCTGGCTGTTGGCGCTGGACTTGTTATAGCCCACCGATGCCACGCCATTGGAGAGCCCGCCACTGAAACCGGACTTCTTGCTGGAGGAGCTGGCGCTGGCGCTGTGCTGGTCCTCTGCCGAGGTGATCAGCACGTTGTTGCCGGCGCCCAGGCTGACATTGCCGGTGGCGTCGACCACGGCACCGACGGCCGTAAGGTCGCGACCGGCCGAGATGTCGATGGCTTCGCCTTCCAGCACCGTGCCCACGGCGTAGGAATCGCGGCTGGATTCCTGGCGGGTGGTAGTGGTGCTGGAGAGGGTGCCCTTCTTCTTCTGGTAGCTGTCCAGGCTGGCTTCGTGGTTTTCCTGCACCGAGAGCAGGTTGACGTCGCGGCCGGCCGAGACCAGCACGGTGCCGTCGTCGCTGCGCACGCCGGTGGCGGCCAAGGTGATGTCGCGCCCGGCCACCATCAGCAGGTCGCTGCCGGCAGACAGCTGGCTGCCACGTACGGTGTCGTCGCTTGGGCTTGCCTGCTCGGACCAACGCTTTCCTGCCTTGCTGAGGTCCTGGCTGCTGCTGTCAACCTGCGCCTGGCTGTTGATGTCTCCGCCGGCTTGAAGCACCAGCGCTTCGCTGGCCTTGACCTGGGTGCCCGCCAGGTTGATGTCCTTGCCTGCGGCCAGGACCACATCGCCTGCGCCCTGCACGCTGGTAACGGCATGGGTGGTCTGGCCGGTGCGCTGATGGTTGCGGTCATCGAAGGTGGCGTCGGTGCTGCTGCCCAGCGTCTGCGCGCCCAGATCCAGCGTTCCGCCAGCGGCCAGCTGGGTGATGCCGCCTTCGCCCGCATTGCGGATCTGGGCCGCCTGCAGGCGGATATCGCCACCGGCGGCGACTGAAAGCACGCCCTGCCCGCTCGGGCTGGTCACGTACAGCCCGGCCACCCGCTCCAACTGGCTGGTTTCGTAGGCGTACGTGCCCGCACCGCGCAATGTCTCCACGGTCGAGACCACGGTGACGTTGCCGGCGGCCTGTACGGACAATGCGTCCGTCGCGGTCACGGTTGCCCCCGAAATGAGGATGTCCTTGTTCGAAGACAGCCCCACGTACTGGCCGGAGATATCGCCGCCCAGGTGCTCTATATTGCCCGCCGTGATGCTGACGAGCTTGCGACCGGCGATGTTGCCCGAATTGACCAAGCCATTGCTGAGGGTGATGTCGACATCGGCACCGGCCAGCAACGCACCCTGCCCGTCCAGGTCACCCGGACGCAAGCGCACGTATACCTGCGGTACCAGCGCAGTGGTGGTGCTGCCGTCAGCCAGGGTGATGGTCTGTTCGACCAGCCACATGATGTCGCTGGTGAGCTGCGCCATCTGCGCTTCGGTCAGCGCCACGCCGGGGCGCAGGCCCCACGCCTTCGCAAACGTCGCACCGGCGTCCAGCAGGGCCTGGTACTGCTTCTCATCGCTGGCGTAGCCCTCCAGGAAACGGCGGCCCGTCAGCTCACCGATCTGCTCGCGGATCAGCTTCTGTTCGTAATAGCCGTCACCCAGCCGCTTCATGATGGCGTCAGGCGAGAAGCCCATCTGCGCCAGCAGGTAGTCCGAGCTGAGCCAGGTGCGATGATCGGCGAAGCGCGGATCGGTTTCGATCAAAAAGTTGCCGGTGTTCGGGCGAACGTTGAACAGGCTCACGGCGGGGATGCGCGTGTCCGGCGCAACCATCGCAATGCGGTCCGGTGAATCGCCAGCGGCCGGAACCACGTGCGCACCCGCTCCACTACCCGTGCCGCGCTCCGCGCCGGTGGCGGTCCGTGCGCCCTGCCCCTGCGCCTGCCCCGCTTCGGTGCCGGCCTGCTGCCGGGGACCCTGTGCGGCAGTGCCCGGCGAACCCTGCAGCGCATCCGGGCCGTGCAGGTTCAAGTTGGCGACGGCCGATCCGTTCTGCACGTTCGGTGCATCACGGCCCTCGTTGAGGTTGCTCAGGTCCGCGCCATCGATGGTGAGCGTGCCGTTGGTGACGATGCGGCCGCTGACGGAGCCGATGACCTCCGAGATCGCGGGGTTGCTCCATGTCACGGTGTCGCCGGAGAACGTGTGCCCGACGTTATCGAATTCGTGGGTGCGGTACAGGGTAGTCGAACGATTGGTGGTGCTGATCGCAGTCGTTTTGCCCGCAATATCCAGATTGCCGCCGGCGGCAATGCCGCCGTAGCTGTTGACCAGAACATCGGTACGGATGCGCATCGCACCGCCGGAACGGATCACCGCGTCGGCCCCGATACCTGGCGCGAGCACGTCTTCGGTCACGGTCCGGGTGGCGATGCGGTACTGCTCGTTGCTGCCCACCGTATCGCCACCGTTACCACGCGGGCTGGTCAGGGTTGCATCGGGATTGTTGTAGTCCTTGTAGGTCCACAGCTGCACGCAATCCGTGGTACAGGTGCCGTAGGTATCGGAGTAGGTGAGCGTGTCATCGACATAGCGGAACGCAGGTGCGCCCGCCTCCATCTGGGACAGCTCGGCGAACGGGTCATCCGCACCGCTGGTTGCCTGGTCGGGGTTGACCTGGTTGTCCTGCCGGCCGACGTAGTACAGGGTGACAGTGCCATCCTGCACATTCAGCCGCGAGCGTTCGCCATATGCGGCATACAACCCACCACGTCCAAAGAGGTATGCCGTGGTCTGCGCCGTCAGCCGCACCACTGCACGGTGAATGGCAAAGCCATCGGGGGTGATGTACGGCTCGTCCTCGATGATGTCGGCTGGATTGAGGTAGTACACCTCGTGAGCGCTGTAATGGCCGGTCGTTCGGATATCGGAGCCGTTGTTCTTACCATTGCTCCACCATGACGGGCGATCCAGACGCACCGGCGCTTCGACCGTAGTGACCTGCTCGACCACCACGTTCTCGCGGATGTTGCTGACTTCCAGACTGTCGATCGACAGATCGCCCGCCACGTCGATGATCGAGCCAATGTTGCTGACAGTGTCGGCAGTGCCGATGGCCAGCCGGTTGGTGCCCAATGCACCGCCGATGGCGGCATCGCCATCGCTGTAGATCAGGCCTTCTTCGACGTTGCTCAGCATGCGCACACCAATGTCCAGCCGCTCGCGCGCGGCTACGGTCGCCGCCCGGGTGGTGCCGTCAACGGTCTCGGCACGGTTGTTGAACATGTTGGCGGCAAGGGCGACGTGGTCGCCGTAGATGCGACCGGTGCCGACGTTCAACAGCGTGTCGGCTTCCAGGTGGGTAACGCTGCCGTCGATCAGGCCACGGTTGGTGATTTGACCGCTTGCGGCAAGGTGGGTCACGCCCTGGCTGGTGATCTCGCCGCTTGCTGCGTTGGTGATGTTGGCGGCGTTGAGGTCCAGGTTGCCGGCGCGCACGATGCCCTGGTTGGCCAGGTCGCCGTTGATATCCAGCGCAAGGGTGCCGTTGGCGATCAATTCCCCGTCGTTGCTCAGCCCCTGCTGCAGGGTCACGCGGAGGTCCCGCTGGGCGTGGATCTGGCCGTTGCCGCTGAGGTTCTGTGCGACCAGGGTCTGATTGCCAGTGGCACGCAGCAGCCCCGCCTCGTTGTTGACGCTGGCGGCGCTGGTATCGAGCGAGCCGCCCGAAGACACGGCACCACCGCTGTTGTCGACGCTTCCCGCCAACTGCAGGCGTGTGTCGCCGTCGGTGACTACCTGGCCTTGACGGTTGTCCAGGCTCTGCGCTTCCAGCTCCAGTTGCCCCGCCTGCAATCCCAGCGTGCCTTCCTCGGTGCGGGTGTCGCGGTTGTCGATGCTGGTCGCCTTGAGCATGAGCACCTGGCCGGCCGCGATGGCGCCGCGCTGGTTGTCCAGCAGCCCTGCAAGCGTCACGTCCATGTTCGTGCCGGCCTGTACACGGCCGTCCACGTTGGCAAGACTTGCCGCATCCAGGGTCAGGCCGGCCGCACTGCTCAGCGAGCCACCGCGGTTGTCGACCGTACCCAGCGCCAGCTGCGCCTCGCCTTGGGCCAGTACCGTGCCGCCACGATTGTCGAGCGCACCGCCTTCGATGCGAAGCGTATCGCCGGCGAGGATGCCGCCGGTGCTGCCCGAGGCGGTGTTGAGGATGGCCTGCCCGTTGCTGTTGATGCGCAGGCCGGTCTGCGACTGCAGGCGGCCGCCGCTGTTGTCCAGCGCGCCGCTGCGGATCTCCAGCGCGCCGGTCTGGCTGCCGATGGTGCCGCCCTGGTTGCCCAGCGCGAGGCCGCGCGTATCGATATCGACGCTGCCGCCGATCAGCTTGCCCTGTGCGTTGGACAGGCCGGCGCTGCGCAGGGTGAGCGCATCGCTCGCCTGGATCGCGCCGCCGTCGTTGTTGAGCGCGGTGGCGGTGGTCAACTGCAGCGCCGTGCCCGCGTAGAGGGTACCGCCTGCGTTGTCCAGGGTGTCGGCGTCGAGCTCGAGTGCCGCAGCACTGGAAACCAGCCCGCCGTCGCGGTTGTCCAGCCGCCCGTCGATGCCTGCGGTCAGCCCGGCTGCATGCAGGGTGCCACCGCGATTGTCGAGGCTGGCCGCGTCCACGATGCCGGTGCCGCCGAGCAGGATCTTGCCCTGCTGGTTGTCGAGCGCGCCGCCGATGGTCAACGTCGAATGGCCGGTACCGGCCGCCTGCAGCTGTCCACCGTTGTTGATGAAGGTGTTCGCACGCAGGGCCAGTTCGCCATTGCTGGCGATGTTGCCGGCGCTGTTGTCCAGCGTGTCGCGCACGTTCAGCTGCAGCGCCTGGTCGCCGAAGGACGACAGCGTGCCCCCGGCCGTGGTCAGGCTGCCGGTATCGATGACAACACCGCGCGCGGAAGTGCTCGCGCCGCGCAGGTCGATGTTCTGGCCGGTCAGCGCGAGCGCGCCGTTGCTGAGTACGGTGCCGCGCTGGCCGAGCAGGGTCTGCGCGTCGATCTACAGCTGGCCGGTGCCGGCGTGCTGCACGGTGCCTGCGGTGTTGTCCAGCGTGGTGGCCTGCAGCCGCAGGTCGCCGTTGCTGGCCACGGTGCCGCCGGCGTTGTCGAGCTGGTTGGCCTGGATGCGGCTGGCGGCGGTGCCGCTGGCCACGATGGTGCCGTCGCGGTTGTCGAGGTGGCTGGTCTTGAGGTCAACCCGGTCGGCACCCAGGGTGCCCTCGCGGTGGTCGAAGGTGTTGGCCTGGAGGGTCAGCGCGCCCTTGCTGACCAGGGTGCCCTTGCTGCCGTCGAGGCGGTCGACGTCGATCTGCAGACCGCCGCTGCCGGCGTGACTGAGGGTGCCGGCGCTGTTGTCCAGCCGCGCGGCATGGATATCGAGCGTGTCGCCATTGCTGGCGATCGTGCCTTCGGCGCTGTCCAGCGTACCGACAACATCCAGCGTGCTGTTCTCGCTGCCGGCTGCGCTCAGGCTGCCCTTGCGGTTGTCGACGCTGCCGGCCTGCAGCGCGATCGCGCCGTTGCTGGCGATGCTGCCGCCGTGGTTGTCCAGCGCGCCGCTCACGCGCAGGTCGAGCACGTCCGTACCCGTGGCGCTGAGCGTGCCGCCGGCGGTGGACAGCGCATCGGCGGTCACGCCGATGCGCTCGGCCTGGGTGGTGCTGCCAGCGCCCAGTGCCAGGTTACCGCCCTGCAGCTGCAGTTCGGCCAGGCTGAGGATGCGGCCGCCGGTCCCCTGCAGGGTGTCCGCGCGGATCTGCAGCAGGCCATCGCCAGCGTGTTCGATGGCGCCGGCGCGGTTGTCCAGGCTGCCGGCAACCACCCACATGTCACCACTGCCGACGATACGGCCGCCGGCATTGTTCAACGCGTCAGCATCAATACTGACCTGCTGTGCCGAGATGACACCGCTGCTGACATCGAGTTGGCCACCGGACAAGGCCAGCGCACCCGCGCTGAGCAGCTGTCCCTTCGCACCGCTGAGGGTGGCGGCGTGTACCTGCAGGGTGCCGTCGCCCGCTTGCTGGATCAGACCCTGCGCGTTGCCCAGTGCCTCGGCGGACAGCGTGAGGTCGCCATTGGCGGCGATGGTGCCGCCGCCGTTGTCCAACTGCGTGGCGCGGATGACGCTGCCCGCCGTACCCAACGACAGCAGGCTGCCACCGCGGTTGTCGACAGAATCGGCCAGGATCTGGAAACGCGATGCGCTCAGCGCCCCGCCGCGCAGGTCCAGCGTACTGCCCGACCACTCCAGCGCCCCTGCGGTGTTCAGGCTGCCGGCCGCGCCGGTCCAGGCGCCGCTGGAGAGCAGCATGCCGCCGATGCCGGCGTGCTCGATGCGTCCTTCGGCGTTGCTGACACTGCCGGCATTGAGGAGCAGGCGCTCGGCGTTGGTGCTGAGCAGGCCGTTATCGTTCTGCAGGGCATCGCGGATTGTCCATGACGCGGTGCCGGTGCCGCCATGCAGGAACTGGCCGCCCCGGTTGTCCAGCGATTGTGCGTCCAGCCGCAGCACGCCGGCCACGCTGAGGCTGCCCTGCTGGTTGGAAAGCGCACCCAGCTGCAACGCCACGTTGCCGTGCACCTGCAGCGTGCCGGCGTCGTTGCGCAGGTCGCCGGCCAGATCCAGGGCCTGCACGCCGATGCGACCGCCGGTATTGTCCAGCCCGTTGCCGAGCTGCAGAGACACCGTGCCGCCATTGCTGACCGTGCCGCCGTCGTTGTCGAGGCTACCCGCAATGTTCAGTGCGCCGTTGGCCAACAGCTCGACGGGGGTCTGCGGTTCGACCGGCGTGGTGCCGCCACCGGCTGAACCATTGCCCGTGCCCGGATCAGTCGCGCCCGAACCCGGCGTGGTCGGGGTGCCAGCGTCGCCGCCGCCCGCGTTGCCACCGCCGGAGGCCAACGCGTCCAGCGCGCCGATACGGCCATCATTGCGGTTGGTCAGCGTAGTGGCGGTGATCGCCAGCGCCTGAACACCGGTTTGTTCAATGCTGCCGCTGTGGTTGCGCAGCGTGGCCGCGTCCACCTGCAGACGCTGGGCGTTGAGCGTGCCCGTGCTGTTGTCCACTGCACCCGGCGTTTTCAGCGTCAGCTCGCGCGTGGCCGCGATCGTGCCGGCGTTGACCACCCCGCCACTGGCATCAATGCGTACATCCTGCCTGGATTGCAGCGCGCCGGTGTTTTCCAGCCGGCCGTCGACGGTGACCACCAGCTCACCGGCCTGCGCGCCGAGCGTGCCGGCGTTGCGCATGCCCACGCCCTGCTCGTTGCCGACCAGCCAGATGCGATTGGCATACATGCCGCCCAGCGCGCCGACGTCGAGCGCGAAGGTCGGCGCAGCGCTGTCGGCAGCCTGCCGAGTGACGCTGGCATGGTCGGCACGGACCACGTTGTTGCCCAGGCTGGCCTGCAGCTGGTTCGCCCAGATGCCGGCATTGACCTGCAGCGAGCGGGTGATGATGTCGGTGTAATCGGTGCGGCTGGCATCCAGGCCGGCACCGGCGATGCGGATTTCGCCACCGGCTACCCGGTAGCCCTCCAGGGCACCGTTGCTGACGATCGGCGTGCCGGTGGTCAGGGTGACGCGGCTGGCGTTGATGAAGCCGGCGCCGTCGACCTGGATGCCGGCCGGGTTGGCGATGATCACCTGCGCGCGCGCACCGGCCACTTCGACGTAGCCGTTGAGCTGGCTGGGGTTGCTGCCGTTGACTTCGTTGAGGATGACGCGCGCGGTGCCATTGGCCAACCACGGGTTGCCCTGTACCCAGCCGCCCACCTGGGTCTGCACGTCGGTGCGGGAATTGTTGAGGACGGCGCCCTGGCTGCCGACGTCGAACTGCTGGTACTGGTTGCGCGACACGCCGGCGGCGCTGGGCGTAGTGATGTTGACCTGCGGCGAGCCGTTGGCCGAGCTGACCACGGTGGGACGCTGATCCGCCGGTGCGTTGCGGTCGACGATGATGCGGCCGGCATTGGGTGACGGTTGCGCCGACAGCGGCTGCACCACGCCTACCCAGCCCAACGCCAGCCACAGCGCGAAGCTGATCGGTCGCAGCGTGCCCAGGCTGGCACCGCCGCGCGCATCGCAACCGCCACGGGGGGCCTTGACCAGCTCGGAGGCGACCTGCATGACACCCAGCGTGCGGTTGAAGACCAGACGGTAGACTCGATTCACGGCGTTGCTTCCTTTCAAAGCGGTGTGGGGTGCGTGCACCCGGCAGGCGCGCGCGGCCTTGCAGCTGGCGTTAGAACGACACGCCGAGGTTCATGCCAAAGGTGGTGTAGGCGGTCTGGAAGCCATCGGGCTTGTGCAGCGGGCTGCCCACGAAACCTTCCCATTGCAGGTGGCGGGTGCCGCCGCGCAGGCCCAGCGCCATGCCGGTCAGGCGGTCGCCCAGCAGCCATTGAGTGGACGGGCCGCTGACCTTGCCATGGTCGACGGCCACATAGCTTTCGACGCTGCCGCCGAGCGCGAACGCCAGTTCGTTGCGCAACAGCCAGCCGCGCTCGCCGGTGAGCGAGACTTCCCCGTCGAAGCCGCGCACGGTGTAGCGGCCACCGATGGAGAAGCGGTCCTGCGGCACCAGCCGCGAGCGATTCCACTGCGCGCGCCAGCTGCCGGTGTAGCGCAGCGCCTGTTTTCCCCATTGCATCGGCACGGTCAGCTGCGCGTCGGCAGTGAATATCCTGCCGTGCGCAGTGCCTTCGCCGAAGCCCTCTTCGGGCGCCTGCAGCGCGCCAAACGCGCCGGTGCCGCGACGGTAGGCCAGGTTCGCGTCCACGGTGGCCCTGCCGATGAAATGGCGATGGGCCAGGCCCAGTTCCCAGCCGGCCATGCGGCGGCGCTGCACCAGAATTTCGGTGTCATCGATGAAGTTGTCCGATTCGCGGTACCAGCCGCGCGCATGCATGCTGGTTTTGGCGTGCGCATTGCGGAACAGCATGCGCGTGAGGCGCAGTTCGGCATTGCGGCTGGAGCCGCTGTACTCGTAGGTTTCGAACGCGCCGGCCACGGTCTGCTGGTAGTCGTACTCGCTGGCGTTGGCACCCAGCAGCCACCAGCCCATCGGCACGCTGTAGTGCGCGGCCCAGCTGTCGGTGCCGCGGGCGCTGCCGTTGAGCACCGACTTGCCTGCGTTGAAGTAGAACAGGTCGCTCAGGCCGGCCAGGTTGTCCAGCGACAGCGTGGCGCCGGCCTGCAGCTTGCCGGTGGAGGTGCTGCCGGCGTCGTCCAGGGTCAGGTTCAGGCGCGCCGGAGAACGCTGGCTCCAGCTGATCACCAGGTCGCTTTCGCCGGGCCTTGCCTGGGCGCTGTCCTGCGGCGGCGCGATCTGGATGTCGACCGAGGCAGTGGGCACGCGCTGCAGGTTTTCCAGCGCCTGTTCGATGTCGCGCAGGTTGAGCAGGTCGCCGGAACCCACCGACAGTGCGTTCCACAGCGCGGGTGTGCGGCCTTCGCCATTGGCAAAGCGCAGCGCATGGATGCGGCCGGGCACCACGGTGAGGGTCAAGGTGCCGGTCTTGAGGTCCTGCGGGGCGGCGAGGATACGGGTGGTGACGAAGCCGCGCGCAATGATGACGTTCTGCACGCGCTTCATCACGATGTCCACCCCGCCGGTGCCCAGGCAGCGGCCGCTGGCCGGATCATGCTTGGGGTCGGCGGCCTTCAGCGCCCAGCGAAAGCGTTCGGCCAGTTCGCCGTCGAGCGCGATGCGGTTGATGGTGAAGCAGGGCGATTCGTCGACGGGCAGGCGTCCCACCGCTTCCTCCGGCGCGGCCTGCAAGCGCACGTCGGTGGTGGTTTCCTGCTGCTCGCGCAGGACCCGCTCGCGCTCCTGCTGGCGCAGCAGCTCCTGGTCCGATGGCGTGGCCACCTGTGCGCCCACGGCGACGGGCATGCAGGCGATGGCAGCAGCCATGGCCAACCGCCAGCGCAGCGCATGGCTGCGTTCGAAACGTTTGTGTTGCACTTGTTCGCTCTTCCTTGAGAAAGAATCCCTGGCATGCGCCGACCAACGTGGCTGCCGACGGAGAACATTAAGGGAATGGCAAGCTACGAAACAGTGCCCAACACGACAATGTGCAGGACCTCATGAGCAGCTTCGGGGCGAAAGTGTGACTCAGATCCAGCCCATTACCCGGCTTGGCGAACCGGGCCTCGGGGCAAGAAAAAGCCGGCGGCCCTGGGGCCGCCGGCAGTGAGGTCAAGCGTCAGTGTCCGCTACGGCAGAGGCAGAAGCGCGGAAAAGTGTGATGCCGATCAGACCTCGTACGCCGATTCACCATGCGAGGTGACATCCAGGCCGGTACGCTCGGCTTCCTCGGTCACCCGCAGGCCGAACACCAGGCGCACCACCAGCAGGATGACCACGGTGACCACGGCGCACCACACGATGGTGAAGCCAACGCTGACCAGCTGCACCCATACCTGGTGGCCAATATCGAGGTCCGCCTTGGTGCCGCCCAGCGACTGCGCGCTGAACACACCGGTGAGCAGGGCGCCGACGATGCCGCCCACGCCATGCACACCGAACACATCGGCGGTGTCATCGACCTTGAGCAGGCGCTTGAGACCGGTGACGCCCCACACGCAGACCGCGCCGGTGACCAGACCGATCACGATCGCCCCCAGCGGGCCGACGGTGCCGCAGGCCGGGGTGATGCCGACCAGGCCGGCAACCGCACCGGACGCTGCGCCCAGCGCCGACGGCTTGCCCTTGCTCACTGCTTCGACCAACGTCCAGCCCAGCACCGCTGCGGCGGTGGCGAGGAGGGTGTTGATGAAGGCCAGCGAGGCCACGGTGTCGGCAGCGGCGGCCGAGCCGGCGTTGAAGCCGAACCAGCCCACCCACAACAGCATCGCGCCGATGTAGGTGAACGGCACGTTGTGCGGCTTCAGTGCGGTCTGGCCGTAACCGATGCGCTTGCCGACAAAGTACGCGGCAACAAGACCGGCCACGCCCGCGTTGATGTGCACCACGGTGCCACCAGCGAAGTCGATCGCGCCCATCGCGCCGAGGAAACCGCCGCCCCACACGATGTGGGCCATCGGGATGTAGCTGAGGGTGAACCACAGCGCCGAGAACAACAGCACCGCCTTGAACTTGATGCGTTCGGCGAACGCGCCGACGATCAGCGCGGTGGTGATGCCGGCGAAGGTGGACTGGAAGGCGACGAACAAATAATCCGGCAGGCCCTGGATCGGGGTGTTGCCGACCGAATCCGGGGTGAAGCCCTTGAGGAAGGCGAACTGGGTGAACGAGCCGAAGAACGGGTTGCCTTCGCTGAACACCGCGCTGTAGCCGTAGGCCACCCACAGCATCAGCACCAGCGAGAACACCACCACGATCTGGCTGAGCACCGAGAGCACGTTTTTGGAGCGAACCAGGCCGCCGTAGAACAGCGCAAGGCCCGGCACCACCATCAGCAACACCAGCAGGGTGGAGGTGAGCATCCAGGCGACATCGCCGCGGTCGTACGCGGGGGCGGCCTCTGCTTCGGCCACTGCCGGCGCAGGCGCGGCGGTTTCCGGCGTGGGCAGCGGTTCAACCGCCACCGTTTCCGACGGCGCCGGGCTGACCTGGGCCTGGGCATGCGCGGTGCCGGAGAAGGCACCCACGGCCAACGCGCTGAACAACATCAACAGGCACACCGCGTGGAACCGGGCTTGCCACCCGGTGAACAAGGAAGTCTTCATTGTGGGCTCCGAGTGGGGTTAGAGCGCGTCCGCGCCGAATTCGCCGGTGCGGATGCGGATGACCTGTTCGACGGCGGTGACGAAGATCTTGCCGTCGCCGATCTTGCCGGTGCCGGCGGCGCTCTGGATCGCTTCAACCACGGCGTCCAGGCGTTCGTCGGTCACCACGGTTTCGATCTTGATCTTGGGCAGGAAATCCACGACGTACTCCGCGCCGCGATACAGCTCGGTATGGCCCTTCTGGCGCCCGAAACCTTTTACTTCGGTCACGGTGATGCCCGACACGCCTGCATCGGAGAGGGCCTCGCGGACCTCGTCGAGCTTGAACGGCCGGATGATGGCGGAGATCAGTTTCATGCGCATGTCCCGATGGTGGATGGAACCGGCCCGGAAATGCAGGCCGGTGTCAGGTCAACCGGCGGCCACTCGCAGCCGACCAGAGATCGGCTCAACCGCGTGGTGGCTCCCCAGCCTTGGCGCGGTGCTGCAGAAGCGGTGGCGATGACGAAGGTGGGAGGGAAGTCCTTCGGCATCGCCACCTGTTGCTCAGTTGGCGTAGTACATCTGGTACTCGAGCGGGTGCGTGGCGGCGCGGAAGCGGGTGACTTCCTGCATCTTCAGCGCGATGTAGCCATCGATGAAGTCGTCGGTCATCACGCCACCGGCCTTGAGGAACTCACGGTCCTTGTCCAGCGCTTCCAGGGCCTGGTCCAGGCTGGAGCACACCTGCGGAATCAGCTTCTCTTCTTCCGGCGGCAGGTCGTACAGGTCCTTGTCGCTCGGCGCGCCCGGGTCGATCTGGTTCTTGATGCCGTCCAGGCCAGCCATCATCAGCACGGTGAAGGTCAGGTAGCCGGACTGGATCGGATCGGGGAAGCGCATTTCAATGCGGCGCGCCTTCGGGTTGGACACCCACGGAATGCGGCACGAGGCCGAGCGGTTGCGGGCGGAATAGGCCAGCATGACCGGGGCTTCGAAGCCCGGCACCAGGCGCTTGTAGCTGTTGGTGCCTGCGTTGGCGAAGGCGTTGATGGCCTTGGCGTGCTTGAAGATGCCGCCGATGTACCACAGCGCCAGCTGGCTCAGGCCGCCGTAGCCGTCGCCGGAGAACAGGTTGGTGCCGCCCTTGGACAGCGACTGGTGCACGTGCATGCCGCTGCCGTTGTCGCCGACGATCGGCTTGGGCATGAAGGTGGCGGTCTTGCCGTTGCGGTGGGCAACGTTCTTGATGACGTGCTTCATGCGCAGCAGTTCGTCGGCCTTCTGCACCAGGGTGCTGAACTTGGTGCCGATTTCGCACTGGCCGGCGGTGGCCACTTCGTGGTGCTGCACTTCGACTTCGATGCCGACCTGTTCCAGCGTCTTGCACATTTCAGCACGCAGGTCGTGCAGCGAGTCGGTCGGCGGAACCGGGAAGTAACCGCCCTTCACTGCCGGACGGTAGCCGCTGTTGGCGCCGTCGAACTTGTCGCCGGTGCTCCACGCCGCTTCTTCCGAATCGATCTTGAAGAAGGTGTTGCCCATGTCGTTGGCGAAACGGACCGAATCAAAGATGAAGAACTCCGGCTCCGGGCCGAAGAAGGCCTGCTCGGCGATGCCGGAGGACTTCAGGTAGGCTTCGGCGCGCTTGGCGATGCCGCGCGGGCAACGGCCGTACGGCTGCATGGTGGCCGGATCGAGGATGTCGCAGCTGATCACCAGGGTCGGGTCGGCGTAGAACGGATCGATGTAGGCGCTGGCCGGGTCGGGCAGCAGGACCATGTCCGATTCATTGATGCCCTTCCAGCCGGCGATCGAGCTGCCGTCGAACATCTTGCCTTCTTCAAACAGCGACGGTTCCACGATGCTGACCGGGAAGGTGACGTGCTGCTCGATACCGCGCATGTCGACGAAACGCAGGTCGATGAACTCGATCTGGTTGTCCTTGATCAGCTTCTCAACGTTTTCCACGGACATCGGTGAAACCTCAGATGGGTGATTGCCTGTGGGGATAGAGCAATCCCCGTGCCAACTTTTTGCGGCGCACAAGTGGTTGATTTCACACGGCGCGCACCCGGATGGGCGCTGAACGAGGCGCACCATTGCGGTGCAACAGCCGCACCGTGCACACATTTGGTGCGGCGCGTGATGTTTTATGATCGGTGCCAGCCGGGCACAGCCCGGCCACCCATTTCCAGCCCGAGTTATTGCCTGCCGATGTCCGACCTGCTCTCCGCCCTGTTGTTGGGCATCCTTGAAGGCCTTACCGAATTCCTGCCGATTTCCAGCACGGGCCACCTGCTGATCGCCCAGCACTGGCTGGGCGCACGCTCGGACTTCTTCAACATCGTGATCCAGGCCGGTGCGATCCTGGCCATCACCCTGGTGTTCCGCCAGCGCCTGTGGTCGCTGGCCACCGGCCTGCACGACCGCGCCAACCGCGATTACGTACTCAAGCTGGGCACCGCGTTCCTGGTCACCGCCGTGGTCGGCCTGCCGGTGCGGCTGGCCGGCTGGGAACTGCCCGAAACGGTGACCCCGGTGGCCTGGGCGCTGATCATCGGCGGTATCTGGATGATCCTGGTGGAGATGCGTACCGCCAGGCTGCCCGACCGCGACGAGGTGACCTGGAAAGTGGCGGTGCTGGTCGGCCTGGCCCAGGTGGTGGCGGGCGTGTTCCCGGGTACCTCGCGTTCGGCGGCGGCGATCTTCATCGCCATGCTGTTCGGCCTGAGCCGGCGCGCGGCCGCGACTGAATTCGTGTTCCTGGTGGGCATTCCCACCATGTTCGCCGCCAGTGGCTACGCGTTCCTGGAACTGGCCAAGGGCGGCAAACTGGCCAGCGAGAACTGGACCGACGTGGGCGTGGCCTTCGTTGCCGCCGTCATCACCGGCTTCGTCGTAGTGAAGTGGCTGCTGGGCTATATCAAGGCGCACCGCTTCACCGCCTTTGCGTTCTACCGGATCGCGCTGGGCGCAGGCCTGCTGCTGTTCCTGCCTGCCGGCAACTGAACGGCCAACCGCCGCTGCAACCCCACCGGGGGCGCTGCGGCGTTATTCCCCGGGTTCCCAAGGAGATGTCCATGAAACGTACCCGCACCCTGATGCTGATCCTGCCGCTGGCCCTGTTGGCGGCGTGCAGCAACCCCGCTTCCAGCGAGGCACCCGCCGGGCCCGGCCGCGACGACCTGGCACCGGCCCCGACCGCCGCAGCCGACCAGAAGGCCGCCGCGCAACTGGACGTGCAGCGCCTGCAGGGCAACCATTGGGTGCTCGACAGCGCCACCGACAGCGCTGGCAAGCGCATCGATGCGCTGTTCGCGCGCGCCGACAAGCCGGTCACGCTGGACTTCATCGATGGCCGCCTGGCGGTCAGCAATACCTGCAACCGGATGGGCGGCGGCTACACCCTGGCCGATGGCACCCTCACCGTTTCGCCGATGGCCTCGACCATGATGGCCTGCACCGACAAGGCGCTGATGGCGCTGGACCAGGCGGCGGGCTCGCGGCTGGAAGGCGCGCTGAAGACCGAGCTGGGCACCGAGGGCCAGCTGACCCTGCGCACCGCCAGCGGCGACGTGCTGGTGTTCAGCCCGCAGCCCACGGCCGAAACCCGCTTCGGCGGCCCGGGCGAAACGGTGTTCATTGAAGTGGCCGCGCAGACCAGGCCGTGCCCGCACCCGATGATCCGCGACAAGCAGTGCCTGCAGACGCGCGAGATCCAGTTCGATGAGAAGGGGCTCAAGCAGGGTACGCCGGGTGAGTTCGAGAACTTCTACGACGTGATCGAGGGCTATACCCACGAAGCCGGCACGCGCAATGTGTTGCGGGTGAAGCGCTTCAACGTGGCCAATCCGCCGGCGGATGCGTCGTCGAAGGCGTATGTGCTGGATATGGTGGTGGAGTCGGAGATCGTGAAGTAACCGACATTGCGTGGGCCGGCCAACGGCCGGCGCTACCGATGATCGCGCGCCGCGCGATCATCGTTTTCCGGCATTCCGGCGATTACCGTTTCCAGCATCCCGGCGATTACCGTTTCCGGCATTCTGGCGATTACCGTGGTCCGGTAGCGCCGGCCGTTGGCCGGCCCTCCGGATGCTGGATCACGCCAACGCCGGATTCAACGTGTAGGTGCCATGCAACGCTGCTTCGGCGAGCACATGGCCGTGCATGGCCTTATGCACATCAGCGGCGGTGAACGGCGTCGGCAGTTCCAGCTTGTCCACGTCCAGGGCGAACAGCCGGAAGAAATAACGGTGCACGCGCTCGTCGTTGAACGGTGGGTACGGGCCGTCATAGCCCAGGTACTGCCCGGCCATGTCCGGATTGCCGGCAAACCAGCCGGTGAAATCGTTCAAGCCCTGTCGCCCCCCTGCCGGACCGGCCGGCTTCGGCTTGCCCTTGGCGGTGAAGCCATCGCTGCAGCTGCCTTCGGCGATGGCGCGCAGGTCGCCGGGAATGTCGGCCATCGCCCAGTGGGTGAAGTCCGCGCGCGGCTGCTCGGAGGGCACGACGCAGTCACTGCGACCGACCGTTTCCGGCACGGTCGGCACATCCGGGTCGATGCACAGCAGGGCGAACGAGCGGGTGCCTTCGGGCACCTCGCTCCATGCCAGCGGCGGATTGCGGTTGGCGGCAAAGCCGTTGGCATCGCCGGCGGCGAAGGTGGCGGGGATCGGTGCGCCGTTGCGCAGGCCGGTGCTGGTAAGTTTCATTGCAACCTTCTCCTTACGCTTCCGGGTAGCCAAGCCGCACGGCGACCGGGGTGAGCTGGGCGAACGCGGCGGCCATGATGCTGTTGTACTGGCGCCAGTAGCCGGCCGGGAACCGTGCCGGACCCAGGGTCTGCGCGGGCGGGAAACTCACCCCGAACAGACCGCCAAGGTGCTCGGCCATCGCCACCGGGTCGTTGCCGATCTCGTCGAGGCGCACCAGCGCGTGCGGGTACAGGTCCTGCTCGTGCAACGTGGCGATCTGGGTCAGTGCGCGCGCCAGCCATTCGGCCGCTTCATTGACCGAGGTCACCGCAAACGGGGCCGGCGCACCGTGTGCCAGCCATTCCAGCAGCATGTCGCGCGGGTCGCGCAGGGCCAGCAGCAGGCGGCCTTCAGGCAGCTGCGGGCGCAGCGCCCACAGCAGCGCGTTGTCCCACCACAGCAGCCAGTCGATCACGTTGGCGTCGGCCAGGCCACGCGCCGGCAGCTGCCCGCGCCATTGTGCGATCAGTGCCTCCGGGGTCAGCTTGCCGGTCGAAAGGTCCTGCAGCGCGTGGTAGCTCTGGAAGGCGTCATCGGGCGGGTTGGCCCCGAAGCGGTCGCCGCGCAGCACTTGGCTGGCGGCGGCAATGGCCGCGATCACGCGTTCGACACCCGAACCGGGTGCGCCCCACACGAACATGGGGCGGGCACTGGTGCCTGCGGCGACCTCGCCCAGGTCCGGCCAGCTCAGCGGCGCCTTGGCCTGCGGCGGCAGCGGCAGGCGATTGGGCGCCTCGCTGGCATGCAGGCTCGTCCAGGTGGCGAGCGCGGCTTCGGGTTGTGCGGCACGGTCCTGCACCGAGCCCAACCACGCCCGCAGCCCTGGCTGCGCTTCGGGTGGGGCCCGCAGGACAAGCTGTTCGACATGCGCTACGGCGGCGGCGGGGTCTCGTGCCAGCAGTGTATCGACCAGCAGCGTTTCGCCGCTCGCCCGGCCCGGCTCAAGGGCGATGATGCGGCGAGCGATGGCCTCGGCCGCGTCGGGCTCGTCGGCCATGTCGTGCACGCGCATGCGCGTTTCCAGCGCGGCCATGTGGTCCGGCATCGCTTCGATCCAGCGATCGGCCACGGCCGCGGCATCGGCGCCGCCGACCGGGTCGATCGACAAACGGGCCAGCCACAGGTTGTGTTCCCGCGGGTGGGTGGCCAGGGCGGCGTCCAGGGTCTCGCGGGCCTGCGCTTCGCGGCCCAGGCGCTGCCAGGCCATCAGCAGCAGCTGCAGGGTCTGGCGATCGGCCGGCCACTGTTCCAGCACCGGCAGCAGGTGCTCCAGTGCCTGCAGCGGTTGGCCCGCCTGCAGGGCCAACTCGCCGGCCAGACGGCGCATGGCCGGGGTATCGGTTTCCGGCTGGGACAGCACCTGGTTCAACGTGGCCGCTGCGCTTTCGGTGTTGCCCTGGCGCAGTGCGAGCTGGATCAGCAGGCCTTGCAGCGAGGTGATGCCGGGATTGAGTTCGAGCACGCGGCGGAAGGCCTGCTCGGCAAAAGCCAGCATGTCCTTGCCCAGGTAGGCAAAGCCCAGGGTGTACAGGATGCGCGGGTCGTTGGGCAGCGCCTGGCTGGCGGCCGACAGCAGCGCCAGCGCGCGCTCGGCATCGTTTCGGCGCAGCGCGATCATGCCCTGCAGCGCAACCACTTCGGGGTTGTCTTCCTCGACCCGGTTGGCGGTGCGGGTGATCCGCTCGGCCTCGTCCACGTCGTTGCGCGACAACGCCAGGTGGGCCTGCATCAGGTAGGCCGACAGTTCGTTGGGGTTGAGCTCGGCGGTGCGGTCCAGCGCGGTGTTGGCGGCGTCGAACTGGCGCAGCGCCAGCAGCAGGCCGGCGTGCTGCAGGTGCAGTTCGGCGCTGTCCGGAGCCAGTGCGAGCCCACGCTGCAGGCTTTCCAGGGCGCTGTCGTACTGGCCCTGCTGCTGCAGGGCCAAGGCCAGCCAGCGGTGCGCCTGCGGCTGCTCCGGCTCGGCCTGGATCCATTCGCGCGCCAGCTGCGCGGCTTCTTCCGCTGCGTTGCGGCGCAGGGCTTGGATAATCGTGTCTTGCATGACGGTCCGGCTTGGGGTCAAACCCTGATTGTAGAACACCCGCGCCGACGCGCCGGACCGGCGATCAGCGCAGCGCTTCCAGACTCAGCCGCTGGGCCACCCAGCGTTCGGAGAAGCCATCGCCCCGCCAGTTTTCCAGGAACCCGCAGTGACCGCCCCACGGGGCGATCTCCAGCTGGGCATGGGCCGGCAGGCGCCAGCCGTTGAAGGTGGCATAGGGAATGACCGGGTCGTCCTGTGCCATCAGGATGTCGGCCGGCACTTCCAGCCCGGCCAGGCGATCGCCGGCGATGGAATAGCCGTCGAAGTACGCCTGCAGGGTGCCGAATTCGGTGTGGTGTTCGACCAGCCAGGCGGTCAGCGCGCGGATATCCAGCTTCAACACGCGGTCGTCCCAGTCGCTCAGTTCCGGGAACAGGTCGCGCTTGCGGCGCAGCGAACCGGCCCACTTGCGGCGGAAGTACCAGTCGTACATCGCCGGGCCGTTTTCGATGCTTTCCATGGTGATCGCCGGGTCCAGCACCGGGCAGACCGAGGCCACCCGGCGCAGCGGCACGCCGGCCGATGGCGCGCGCAACGCCAGGCGCAGCACGAAGTTGCCGCCCAGCGAATAACCGGCGGCCACCAGCGGCAGCTGCGGCCAGCGCCGGGCGATGTCGCCGGCCGCCTGCACCACTTCGTCGATGCGGTTGGAGTGGAAAATGCCGGGATTGAGGTGGTGGGTGTTGCCGTGGTCGCGGAAGTTCAGCCGCACCACGTCGTAACCGGCCTCGAGCATGCGCGCGGCGGTCATGCGCATGTAGCTGGATTCGGAACTACCTTCCCAGCCATGCAGCAGCAGCGCCATGCCGACCGGTTCACGGCCTTCGATGCGGCTGTGCCAGCCCTGCAGGCGCACGCCTTCGCCGCCGTCCAGGATCAGCTCTTCGGTGACCGCGCCGGTAGCGGCCAGCAGCACCAGGCCGCGCTGCATGCGCATGCGGCTGGAGCTGAGCATCGACTGCAGGTGCGGGTTGCGCAGCCAACGCGGCGGACAGTAGTCGGCAGCGGTCAACATGGGCGCGTGAAAGGGCGCCATCGCGCTAGCCGGCGTTCATGGCCGCCACGATGCGCGCGCGCGAGGTTTCCGCGATGCGTCGACGGCCTTCCAGATCATGGGTGCCAATGGGCGCAAGGAAATGTACCTCGGCCCGCCGTGCCGGTTCTCCCAGCAGGCGAAGGAAGTTGGCGAAGAAGCTTTCGCGGTCGCCGAACGCCACCACGGTCTGCGCGTCGCCGCGCACGCCGTAGCGCAGCGCGACCGGCTGCACCGGGACCTGGGTTTCCACCGCCGCCTGGAAGATGCGCGCGTGGAACGGGCCCACTTCATGGCCACCGCGGGTGCGCCCTTCCGGGAACACGCCCACGGCCTTGCCTTCCTGCAGGCGCTCGACCATGACCTGCATGACCCCACCGAGCGATTCGGTGCTGCCGCGCTGGTGGAAGATGGTCTGCCCGCGCGCGGCCAGCCAGCCCACCACCGGCCAACCGGCGATTTCGCGCTTTGCCACGAAGCCCATCATGCGCTGGCTGTGCAGCATGGATATGTCCACCCAGCTCACATGGTTGGCCACGAACAGCACCGCGCCCGGCAACGGCGTGCCGATGCGGTGCAGGCGGAAGCCGAAGATCCACATCAACCCACCCGACCAGGCATTCACCAGCAGGTGCTCAAGCGTACGACCACCCACGCGCAGGTTTCCCCACGGCGGCAGCATGCCGATCAGGAGCAGCGGCAGGAACAGCAACAGGTGGATCAGCAGCAGGGGAACGCGGTACAGGTAACGGCATACGCGCGCCACGCCGCCACGCGAGGCCGAAGGGGGGGAAGTCATCCGCGCACGATACCCGAGCGCTGCAGGGTCTGCCAGCGGCCGGCGCAACACAGCGTCCACGGCATGGCGCCACTCAGCCCGGGCGAACCGCCGGGACCACGGCCAGGGTCAGCCGCGAGGTGCAGACCAGCTTGCCGGCCTCGTCTTCGATGCGGATGTCCCACACGTGGGTGCTGCGGCCTACGTGCACGGCCCGGGCGGTGCCGGTGACCGTGCCAGCGCGCTGGGCGCGGATGTGGTTGGCGTTGATCTCCAGGCCCACGCAGACCTGTTCGCGGATATCCACGCACAGGTTGCCGGCACTGCTGCCCAAGGTTTCGGCCAGCACCACCGACGCCCCACCATGCAGGATGCCGTAGGGCTGGCGGGTGCGCGCGTCGACCGACATGGTCGCCTGGACCCAGTCGTCACCGGCGGCGGTAAAGACGATGCCGAGGTGTTCGATGAGCGTATTGCGGCTGAGCGCATTGAGCGACTCGATCGAGACCGGCTCGCGGAATACCTGGGACATGCAGCGCCTCCGTGGAACGAAAGGGGAATTACAGGATGGGCACCAGGCCGGCACCGAACGCGGTGAGCATGCGCACCAGCAGCCACTTCGGGCCGACGTTGACCTCGGGGAAATCGCCCACTGCCGTGTAGCAGGTGTGGAAGTCCGGGTCCTGGCGGCGCAGCGGCTCGGGGCAGCCCGGGCCGGGCTGGAATTCGTAGTCGGTGGCGTAGCGCCACGGCCAGAAATCGAGCACGGGCAGCGCCTCGGAAGCCTTGCCCACGCTGTAGTTCAGGCCCGACAGCACCGGTGGCTTGGTCCGCGGCGCCACTACCCAGGAGTTCCTGGGGTGGATGTCGCGCAGGATGCTCTGTGCCAGCGCTTCGGCAAACGCCGGGTCATCGATGATCACCGCGCCTTCGGTATTGTAGTTCTCGCTGCGCGGGTCGAAGTTGTGGGTGCCGATCACGCCGATGCGGCGGTCCACTACCAGGGACTTGGCGTGCAGGCCCATGCGCGCGCCGCTGCGGGTGACCGGCAGCGGTTTGTTCACGGCCTGGGTGCCCAGGAACGAGGGCCGGGTTTCAGCACGCAGCACGCGGCGTTCGACCACGCTGCCATCGGGGCGCCTGCGCGCGGCCGGGCCCGGGGTGGGTTGGCGGCGGTCGCTGGCGTCAACGTCGACGTCGGCGCTGGCGGTGTCGATCCCGGTGTCTGCCTCCGGATCGCTGTCGGCTGCGCGACGGCTGCTGCCACTGCCGCGCGCATTGCTGCCGGCCGCGCTGCCGCCCAGCAGGCTGCTGCGGCGGCCATCGCCATCGCTTGGCGCTACGCCCAGCGGGGCCGGCACCAGGTTGCGGTAATCCACCGGCGCATCCAGCGGGAACGGCTTGAACTCGTAGATGTTGAAGCCCAGCTCGCGCAGGTTGCGGCGTTTGTACTTGTAAGACAGCGCGTAGACGATCGGGTTGTCGGTGGCGGCCAGGCTGTTGGTGGAGACTACGATGCGCGGCGGCTGCTCGCGCTTGCGCAGTGCCTCGAACAACTTGCGCGCCGGCTTGGACAGCACCAGGTATGGGGTCTGCAGCAGCACCTCGCTCTGCGCGCCGGCAATCAGCAGATCCAGCTGCGGTTCGGTCACGTGCTGGCCGTTGGCCGGCTGGCTGGCGCGCTCGCGGCGGTGCTTGCGCGGCAGGTCGGCCACGTAACGCACCGAAGACACCGGCAGTGCGGTATCGACGAACATGCGCTGGATGTAGGCCGGGTCGACGGCTTCATCGATGACCTGCTCCACCCGTGCGGGGCGGCGGTAGTCGGCCGGCGGCATCGCAGGGGCGCCCTGCTTGAGCAGGGTGCGGCCGACATCGTTCAGGCGTTCGGCCGGCACGCTGCGCTGTGCGTGCCAGAACGCATCGAAGTTGGCCGCCATGCCGCGCGCTTCGGGGCCGGCCAGCAGCACGTCGCGGTCGCGGAAGTTGTACTCGCTGTCCCAGTCGTAATAGTCGTCCTGGTAGTTGCGCCCGCCCACCACGCCCAGCGCATCGTCGATCACCAGCAGCTTGTTGTGCATGCGCTGGTTGAAGCGGCGGAAGCAGCAGATCACGCTGCCGGCGTAATCGGCGTAGTTCAGCCGCGCCTTGCCGAAGGTCGGGTTGTACACGCGCAGCTCGAAATTCTGGTGGCTGCTGGCCAACGCGGCCAGGATCTCCAGGTCGGAGATTGCCGAGAGCTGGTCGATCAGCACCCGCACCTTGACCCCGCGCCGGGCAGCCGCCAGCAGTTCGTCCAGCACCAGCCGGGCGCTGTCGTCCTTGTCGAAGATGTAGGTCTGCAGGTCGATGCTGCGGGTGGCGCTGCGGATCAGGTTGATGCGCGCCACCAGTGCGGTTTCGCCCTCGTCCAGGATGGTGGCGTAATGGCGCGGGGCGTCTTCGGTGGATTCGCTGAAGGCCTGCCCACCCAATGCGCGCAGCGGCGAATCGAGCGCGCAGCGGTCGGGCTTGTCGCAATCCACGGTATGGGAGCGCGCCTGCGCCGCGATCCCGGCCGCGCGCTCGCGCTGTGCGTTGGACAGCGACGCACAGCCACTGCCCAGCAACAGGATTGCCAGCACCCCTACGCGCAACAATGGATTCACGGTTTCGGCGCCTCGTTGAGACGCGCACGCAAGACGAAAGTCACTCGATCACTCAGGGCTAGCTGCCAGCTGTCCATTCCATACCGGCCACGCTGGACGGTACCGCGGCTGACCACGTCGCAATCATACCCGGCCCGGAGGCAGGACGCCGGTTCGACCTGCAGGGTCTCGGGGTGGGACACCCCGCGCAGGATCAGCCGGCCATGGATGCCGCCGCCCCTTTCGGCCAGTTGTGGCTCGTAGGGCACCGAATCGAACTCCACCACCGGGTAGCGGCCCGCGTCGAAGAACTCCTCGCCACGCATCCAGCCGGTGTAACGCTCCTTGCCGGGAATCTCCACGTAGCCGGTGAACATGCGCAGGTGGACCTGGTGGCGGCCGTCGGACAGCACCTCGATGCGGCCTTCAAAGCGGGGGAACACCCCTTCGATGCGCTGGCCCAGCCGGGTGCGGATCTCGAAACCAAGGCGGGAGCGCGCCATGTCCAGCTCCAGCACCTGCCTGGGTGCGGCGTGGGCCGGGGGCAGGACCGGCACCGGGGGTTCGGCACGCGCCGCCCCCGCCGCCAGCCCGAGCAGACAGCACAACAGGGTAGGTACTGCTGTCACGGTTTACGGCCACCAGAACTGGGTCAATGTGGCCGAGCCGGGTTCGATGGGCGCGTCGCCCTCGAAGGAGAGGACGGCGATACCGCCAGGGGCCATGCCGCGGACTTCGCTGCTGGAGCCTTCGGCCAGGAGCGGTACCAGCTGCTCCAGACCGGGGTTGTGGCCCACGACAAGCAGGCGTTCGACGTCCCGCCTGTCATCTATAAGGCGGGCAAGGGTGCCCGGGGTCGCGTCGTAGACGCCATCCTCCAGCTTCTGTTCGGCGTACCCGATAACCCCCAGCACCGCCTCCAGCGTCTCGCGGGTACGGCGCGCCGGTGAGCACAACACGCAGTCCGGCGACAGATTGTTTTCCTTCAGCCACTTGCCGGCGGCTTCGGCTTCGGCCAGCCCGACCGGTGACAGGGGCCGGTCCAGGTCTTCCTGGCCGGTGCTTGCAGGTTCGGCATGGGCGTGGCGCAGCAGGATCAGTTCTCGCATAAGGCTCTCTTCTGGCTCAGGCAATCTTCAACCACTTCAACAGTGGCTCCCAGTCACTCTGGTGCTCGCGCACCTGCGCGGAGCGGTAATCGAACAGGCTTCGGCCCAGGCCGGTCATGACCACGTAGCCCTGGGTATCGCGCAGCTTGGCAACGACCGGGTATGGCCATTCCTCCAGCATCTGCTCGGCCTGGCGGGAGGTCTGGGTCCACGGCTTGGTGCGGTTGAGCACCAGCCCCACCGGCAGCTTGCGTTTGTGCACGCGCGGCACCTTGGACAGGCTGTTGAGGAAGCCGACGATGGCTTCGATGTCCAGCGCCGAGGGCAATACCGGTACCACCACGGCGTCGGCCACGTCCAGGAAGGCTTCCAGGTCCCCGGCCCGGGCCCCGGCGGGGGCGTCGATGACCAGCACCTCGGTATCAGCGGGCACGTTCTTCAGCGGGTGCTTGCCGCTGGCATCGATGGGCAGCACCGCGCTTTCCAGCCCGGCACGGCGTTCGGCCCAGCGGGTGCTGGAGCCTTGGGGGTCGGCGTCGGCCAGTACGGTCCGTTTGCCGGCCAGGGCGGCCTGCGCCGCCAGGTGGGTGGCAATGGTGGATTTACCCACCCCACCCTTGGAACCGGCTACCAGGATCGTCTTCATGCCAGCCTCGCTTCCAGGGAACGTGTCCCGAGCGTACACCGCCCTCCGTGATGGAGATAGTCGCGCGGCTGAACCTCCTGTGTTCCGCGCCGCTTTGCTATCGTGCGCGATCCAATGGACTGCATGCCGGTATGAGCGAGTTACAGGACCTCAGCGCGTTGATCCGCGCCAATACCCCGCTGATCGTGATCGAGACCCAGGATGAAGGTCGTGTGGTGGAGCTGTTCCGGCAGACCCTGATGCATGTCTGGCGGGCCCTGCACCGCTGGTCCATCACCGAAGGGCTGCGCCGGATCGACATGGACCGCGAGGACGATGCGGTCGGTCCGCCCGATGCCAGCGCGGCCCTGCAGATGATCCGCCAGGCCGACCAGCGTGGCATCTACCTGCTGCTCGATTTCCATCCTTACCTGGGTTACGCCAGCCACCAGCGCGCGCTGCGCGACCTGATCCAGCGCCGCCATTGCGAAGCCCACGTGCTGGTGCTGGTAGGTGCCAAGGTGGAGCTGCCGGCCGAGCTGGAAGCGCTGGCCACCCGCTTCAACCCCCGCCTGCCCGACCCCAATGCGCTGCTCAAGATGCTGCGCGAGGAAGTGGCCGCGTATGCGCGCGAGAACGGCGGCCGCCGGGTCGAAGTGGACAACGATGCGGTCAAGAAGATCCTGCACAACCTGCGCGGGCTGAGCCTGGTGGATGCGCGGCGGATCGCCCGCCAGCTGATCTTTGCCGATGGCGCGATCAGCCAGGACGACCTGCCGCAGCTGGCCAAGCTGAAGTTCGAACTGCTCAACCGTGCCGGACACCTGCATTACGAATACGACACCACGCGCTTCGCCGATGTGGCCGGAGCCAACCGGCTCAAGCGCTGGGTCAACCAGCGCCGCCCGGTGTTCCTGGGCGGCCAGGGTCCGGCCGGGCTCGACCCGCCCAAGGGCATGCTGCTGCTGGGCGTGCAGGGCTGCGGCAAGTCGATGTTGGCCAAGGCCACCGCCGCCGGATTCGGCGTGCCGCTGCTGCGCCTGGACTTCGGTAGCCTGTATGCCAAGTTCCACGGCGAAACCGAGAAGAACCTGCGCGAGGCACTGGCCTCGGCCGAGCAGCTGGCGCCTTGCGTGCTGTGGATCGACGAGATCGAGAAGGGCCTGGCCAGTGGTGGCGAGGATGGTGGCGTGTCCCGACGCGTGCTGGGCCACCTGCTGACGTGGCTGGCCGAGCGCAGGAGCACGGTGTTCATCGTGGCCACCGCCAACCAGGTGCATGAGCTGCCGCCCGAGCTGCTGCGCAAGGGCCGCTTCGACGAGATCTTCTTCGTCGACCTGCCCGATGCCAACACCCGGGTGGAACTGCTGCGGCTGCACCTGGGCCGCCGCCAGCTCAACGCCGACGACTTCGCGCTGCCGGCGCTGGCCGCGGCCAGCGATGGCTTCTCGGGCGCGGAGATCGAACAGGCCGTGGTCGCCGGGCTGTACGCGGCGCATGCCGAGGAGCGTGCGCTGGACACCGACCTGCTGATGACCGAGATCCGCGGCAGCCGCCCGCTGTCGGTGCTGATGGCCGAACAGGTGAATGGTTTGCGCGAATGGGCCAAGGGCCGGACGGTCAGCGCGGACGAGTAGAGCCGGGCTCTGCCCGGCTGCACCACCGCGTGCCGGGCAGAGCCCGGCGCTACGTTACGGCCAGGCCGGTGGCTGCGCCGCCCAGGCCTGCTGCACTTCGGCCAACGTGGCCCGTTCGCTGTCGCGCCAGTCCGGCAGCGCCTGCGCGTAGCCGGCGCTGGTGCTCCAACGCTGCGGTTCGGTGCGCACGGCGGCGGCATACCACTGCACCGCTTCGTCCTTGCGACCCAGCGTCCACAACGCCAGCGCGTAGGTCGGCGGCACCCACGATGCATTGCCGCGCAGGCCTTGCTGGACGCTGTGCCACTGCGCCAGGGCCCCGTCCACGTCGCCTTGGCGGAACAGGTCCCAGCCATGGTTCCAGCGCACCATGCGCCCGGACACCGTGGTGCCGGGTGCGCTCTTTTCCGCATCTGCGTACAACTCACTGCCCAGCTCCGGGCGGCCCTGTGCATATGCCACGCTGGCCAGCTGCACGGTGGCTTCCAGCGCCTTGCGCCCACGTTCGCGTTGCTTCATCAGCTGGTCGACGACATCGCTGCTGTCAGCCGGCACGACCACGGGCGTGACCGCAGCCACGTCGTCATCGAAGTAGAACTCCTGCAATGCCGGCAACGATTGCGCTGCCGCCCCGAACACTGTCATCCCCACCGCCAGCACCATGCCGGTCAGCATCTTTCTTGCCACTGCCATACAGATTCCCCCAGGTTGTCACAACAACCTCCCTCCCCGATCCTAACCGCTGCACGGCTCCGGATGCGAGTCCCGAAGGGCCAAAACAGCCCGACTGATACAATTCCGCCCTTTCCGGCCGCCGTCTGCGGCGGCCGTGCCAGCCGTCAGCACGGGCCAGCCATGACCAGTACCGCCGAACTCACCTCGCCTTCGTCCGCCACCCTGCCTGCCGGGCCGCTGGACGACAGCTACACGCTGGACCACAAGTACACCCGTACCGATGGCCGCATTTACCTGAGCGGGGTGCAGGCGCTGGTACGCCTGCCGCTGATGCAGCAGCTGCGCGACCAGGCCGCCGGTCTGGACACCGCCGGCTTCATCAGCGGCTACCGCGGCAGCCCGCTGGGCGGCTTCGACCTGGAACTGTGGCGCGCCCGCCAGCATCTGGACGCAGCGCGGGTGAAGTTCACCCCCGGCCTCAACGAGGACCTGGGCGCGACCATGGTGTGGGGCACCCAGCAGACCAACCTGTTCCCCGGGGCCAAGGTCCAGGGCGTGTACGGCATGTGGTACGGCAAAGGCCCGGGCGTGGACCGCTGCGGCGATGTGTTCAAGCATGCCAACGCCGCCGGCACCTCGGTGCATGGCGGCGTGCTGGCGCTGGCCGCCGACGACCATGCCTGCCGCAGCTCCACCCTGCCCCACGGCAGCGAAGATGAATTCGTCAGCGCGATGATGCCGGTGCTCAATCCGGCCGGCGTGCAGGACATCCTCGACATGGGCCTGCTCGGCTGGGCCATGAGCCGCTATACCGGGCGCTGGATCGGCTTCAAGACCATCGCCGAAACGGTGGAATCGTCCGCGTCGGTAGAGGTCGACCCGTTCGCGCGCCGGATCGTGCTGCCCGAGGACTTCGAGATGCCGGCCGGCGGACTCAACATCCGCTGGCCGGACCCGCCGCTGGACCAGGAAATGCGCCTGCACCGCTATGCGGTCAAGGCCGCCCAGGCGTTCGCGCGGGCCAACGGCATCGACCGGGTGGTGATGGATTCGCCGCGCGCGCGACTGGGCATCGTCACCACCGGCAAGAGCTACCTGGACGTGCTGCAGGCGCTGGAGTACCTGGGCCTGGACGAGCGCGCCTGCGCCGACATCGGCATCCGCGTATACAAGGTCGGCATGACCTGGCCGCTGGAACCGGAAGGCATCGCGCGTTTCGCCCAGGGCCTGGAAGACATCGTGGTGGTGGAGGAGAAGCGGGCCTTCATCGAGCGCCAGATGAAGGAGCAGTTCTTCAACTGGCCGGCCAGCTGGGGCCAGCGCCCGTCGATCGTGGGCAAGTACGACGAGGCCGGCGAGTGGATCCTGCCGTCCACCAACGAGCTTACCCCGGCCACCATCGCCGGGGTGGTCGGTCGGCGCATCCAGAAGTTCTTCAACAACGATTCCATCGAAGAACGCCTGCACTGGATGGACGCCAAGGAAGCCGAACTCGCGTTGCCGCGCGCCAGCTTCCCGCGCGTGCCGCATTACTGCTCGGGCTGCCCGCACAACACCTCCACCCGCGTGCCGGAAGGCTCGCGTGCGCTGGGTGGCATCGGGTGCCATTACATGGTCACCTGGATGGACCGCAGCACCGACACCTTCACCCACATGGGCGGCGAAGGCGTGACCTGGGCCGGGCAGGCCGCGTTCACCGACACCGAACACGTGTTCCAGAACCTGGGCGATGGCACCTACTTCCACAGCGGTTCGCTGGCGATCCGCCAGGCGATCGCCGCCGGGGTGAACATCACCTACAAGATCCTCTACAACGATGCGGTGGCGATGACCGGCGGCCAGCCGGTGGACGGCACCCTGACCGTGCCGCAGATCGCCCACCAGATGCGCGCCGAAGGCGTGCAGACGATCGTGCTGGTGAGCGATGAGATCGGCAAGTGGAACAAGCGCGAGCTGTTCCCTGACGGCGTGGAATTCCATGACCGTGCCGAGCTCGATGCCGTGCAGAAACAGCTGCGCGAGGTGAAGGGCACCAGCATCCTGATCTACGAGCAGACCTGCGCCACCGAAAAGCGCCGCCGCCGCAAGCGCGGCAAGCTGGTCGACCCGCCCAAGCGCGTGGTGGTCAATTCGCTGGTCTGCGAGGGGTGCGGCGACTGCGGGCAGAAGAGCTTCTGCGTGTCGGTGCTGCCGAAGGAAACCGAGTTCGGGCGCAAGCGCGATATCGACCAGTCCAACTGCAACAAGGACTATTCCTGCACCACCGGCTTCTGCCCCAGCTTCGTCACCGTGCACGGCGGCAAGCTGCGCAAGGGCGCGCGCAGCGACCGCAGCGACCTGCTGGAGAACCTGCCGGCGCCGACCTTCCGCACCGCGCTGGAGCAGCCCTGGAACATCCTGATCACCGGCGTCGGTGGCACCGGCGTGGTGACCATCGGTGCGCTGCTGGGCATGGCGGGGCATCTGGAAGGCAAGGGTGCCAGCGTGCTCGACCAGACCGGCCTGGCCCAGAAGGGCGGCGCGGTGACCACGCATATCCGCATTGCACGCACGCCGGAAGACATCCATGCGGTGCGCATTGCCGCCGGCGAAGCCGACCTGGTGCTGGGCTGCGACATGGTGGTGGTCAACGATTACTGGGCGCTGTCGAAGCTGCGCGCCGAGCGTTCGCAGGTGGTGCTCAACACCTATGAAGCGATGCCGGGCACCTTTACCACCCGCCCGGACATGCAGTTCCCGGCCGCCGACATCATTGCCGGCATCCGCGTCGCCCTCGGTGGCCGCGAGCCGCTGCTGCTCGATGCTACGCAGCTGGCCACGGCGCTGCTGGGCGATGCGATCGCCTCCAACCTGTTCATCCTGGGCTACGCCTGGCAGCAGGGGCTGGTGCCGATCTCGTTCGAGGCGCTGATGCGCGCGGTGGAGCTCAATGGTGCGGCGGTGGCGATGAACCAGCAGGCGTTCGCCTGGGGCCGCCTGGCTGCGGTGGATCCGCAGGCAGTGCAGCAGGCCGCCGGCCTGGTCCGCAACGGCCACACCGACGCAGAACGCACCCCCGGCCCGCTGCATGACCTGCCGCCGGGCGAGTGGGAAGGCAACGAATGGGGCGCCACCGCAGCACCGCGCGAAACCGGCGACGAACGCGAACTGCGTGGGTTGCCAGGGCATGGCGGTGGTGGCGACGTGGCGTTCCTGCCGCTGGACGACGAACGCCTGTCGCGTTCACTGGATGAGCTGGTGGAACGGCGCGTGCGCTTCCTCGCCGACTACCAGGACGCCGCCTATGCGGCGCGCTACCGCGCGCTGGTGGATCGCGTGCGCACGGCGGAGTGGGACAAGGCCGGCAGCACCGCGCTGACCGAAACCGTGGCGCGTTACTACTTCAAGCTCATGGCCTACAAGGACGAGTACGAAGTGGCGCGCCTGTACACCAGCGGCGAATTCCAGCGCCGCCTGCAGCAGCAGTTCGAGGGCGATTTCCAGGTGCACTTCCACCTGGCCCCGCCGCTGTTCGCGAAGAAGGACGAACAGGGCCGTCTGATCAAGCAGGAGTACGGGCCCTGGATGCTGAAGGCGTTTGGGCTGCTGGCGAAGTTGAAGTTCCTGCGTGGCGGCACGTTCGATATCTTCGGGCGTACCGAAGAGCGCCGTGGCGAGCGTCGGCTGATCGCCGATTACGAGCAGACCGTGGCCTTGCTGCTGGAAGGGCTGAGCGATGACCGGGTGGCATTGGCGGTGGAAATTGCCAGCATTCCCGAACACATCCGCGGCTACGGACATGTCAAGGAAGCCCACCTGCACAAGGCCAAGGCACGCGAAGCGGTGCTGCTGGCGCAGTGGCGCAACCCGAAGGCACTGCATATCGTGCAGGTGGCGTAGCCCGACGTCGTGATCTCAATGTCGACAAACGCCGACTTAGCCGATGTATCCGTTCGGTGACTTGACCGCATATGTAAGCGATCGAATGCATTTCGATTGAAAGGATTGATGGAACGGCCCGCCCCCATTGAAATGTAAACGTTCGCAGACACTTGCGAAGGTGTGTTCGCTCGCTTACATTTCTGTCATGGCTACGCTCAAGACTGCAGAAGATGTCGGCAATATCATCCGGCAACGCCGCAAGGCACTGGGATGGGACCAAGCGCGCCTGGCCTCCGAATCGGGCGTCAGCCGCCAATGGGTCGTGGATATCGAGAAGGGCAAGCCGCGCGCGGAGCTGCAGTTGGTACTGCGGGTGATGAACGTGCTCGGCCTGCGGCTCGCAGCCGCGGATCAGCAAACGGAGCCCGCCCGCTTTGCCATCCCTGCAGCGGGGCTGGACGACATCCTTGACCGCCACCGCGCGGTTCCTGCGGCATCACCACGCACAGACCCGTATCGCTTGCCGCTGTCGTATGCCCAGATCCTGGAACGCGCACGCGCTGCCACCGGCCATCAGGGAACGGCGGAACCACCGAGCGTGCATGAAACGCCCCCGTCGTACACCGGCAAGCATCGGAAACCGAAATGAGCCTCCACGTGCTGATGCAGGGTGTACCCATGGGCACGTTGCGTCAGGATGCACACGGCAACCCGCACTTCGCGTACACCCCGGAATGGCGCGGCGCGTCCGGGGCCTTCCCGCTGTCGCTGTGCCTGCCGCTCAGCGCAACCACCCACGCGCCCGGCGCAGTGGCGGCTGTCGCGTGGGGGCTGCTGCCTGACAACGACAACACGCTTCAAGGCTGGGCGTCGCGCTTCCACGTCTCGCCACGCAATCCGGTTGGCCTGCTTGCACACGTGGGCGAAGACTGCGCGGGCGCCGTCCAGTTCGTTGCATCCGAACGCGTTGAGGCGGTCATCGCAGGCGAGGCCGATGGCATCGAGCCCTTGAGCGAAGCGCAGGTTGCCGCGCGCCTTTCGCAGGTCCGGCGCGATGTCGGCAGTGGTCGCTGGCTTGGGGATATTGGCCAGTTCAGTCTCGCCGGCACGCAGGCCAAGATTGCGTTGCTGAGAACGGATGACGGCTGGGCGGTGCCCAGCGGACGTATTCCCACAACGCACATCCTCAAGCCGCCCGGCAGTGACTACAACGGCTTCGTCGAGAACGAGATGTTCTGCCTGCGCCTTGCCCGCGCGATGGGCATGCCGGCGGCATTCTCCGAAAAAATCGAGATGGAGGGAGAATCCGCCATCTGCGTGGAACGCTATGACCGCAAGCGTACCGCGGAAGGATGGATGCGCATTCACCAGGAGGACTTCTGCCAGGCGCTGGGCGTCATGCCTCAGATCAAGTACCAGAACCAGGGTGGACCCGGCGCCGCTGACCTTGCGGATGTCCTGTGGGAACATGCCAGCCATCCGCAAGAAGACGTGGAGATGCTGTTCCGGGCCTTGGCGTTCAACTATCTGATTGGCGGGACCGATGCACACGCCAAGAACTACTCGCTGCTTCTGGACAGCGAGCAGGTCCGCCTGGCGCCGCTTTACGACATCTCCAGCGCACTCCCCTACCCGCAGTTGCAGAAGCGAAAAATCAAGCTCGCCATGAAAGTCGGCAGCCACTATCGCTGGTGGGACATCACGTTGCGCGATTGGCAGGCTACCGCCATGGCCATGCGCCTCGCTCCGGTCATGGCGATGGAGATGCTGGCCAGCATGGCGCTCGAACTTCCCCTCGTGGCCGAGGAGCAGCGCCTGCAGTTGGAAGACGAGGGTATCGAACACCCTGTCCTGGAAACACTGGTCCAGGAGATCGCCTCCAGCTGCCAGCGCTGCCTGGCCAAATTTTCCACGGAAGCCTGATCGCCTGCGGCGCCACGCGCGGAGGCCTATGTACCCGCAACGCCCGCATATCGAAGTCGAATGCGTCAGCCAGGAACACCGGCGCTCAAGGCTCGTCTATGATCGGGCGACGACAGGGATGATCGGAGGCGGGCGATGGACGACGACAGGAAACTGCGCGGGGCCCGGGTACTGAAGGTCCAGGACCCCTTCCACGACGCCCAGCTGCTGCGCGACGTGGCGATCATCAACACACAGACGATAGAAGCACTCGGGGCACTGCCACCGGGTGGTTTACCGATCCTGCGCAAACGCAGGCCGCTTCCGCTGTTGCCGGAAACACCGATGCCCACTGGGCGCGATGATGAGGAAAGTGCGATGCCGAAGATGCCCATGCAGGTTGCCGCCGTCGCCAGCCTGGCGCTGGCCGCCTGCGCCACTCCCGGGGCGGCCACGCCCAAGGCCACACAGATGCAGGAGAACGCGCCGGTGTCCTCTGTCCGCTATACCTATCCTGAGACGCCGGTTGTTACTACTGGCGAGCTGGTGCCGGAGGGTGATCCCGCCATTGCAGCGAAGATGAACTACAAGCCGGTGGAATGGCCGCTGCGGTTTGAGAAGCATAGCTTCGGCCCGCGCTGCTACAACACGCTTGAATGCCACGTGATCTACGACAACTTCGATTTTGGCGGGGACAAGCCCACGAGGTCATCGGCGTCCTATGGCCCAGATTACCTCAAGGATTGGAACGGCAGCTACGGCGCGGTCCCCAACTTCCCCTCTGCCGCCAAGGTGGTCTGGCGTTCCAAGGATGGAAGTTCGCACAAGGCCGAGATTGATATTGGGGAAATCTTCAAGGATCAACTGATGCGCCATTTCGTACCTCGTGAGGAGGCCGCTGATCTTCCTGATGGAAAGAACGAAAGCCCGCCTTCAATCCTCCTGGAGGTGAACGATCGCGTGATTCGCGTTTACATGGTGGCATCAGTGCCAACGAAGCACCTTCAGAAGCCCGGTAATCGATACAGCACCTCGCGCCGCGATCTTGTACTGGTCAAGACGTATACCTATTGAGCAAATGGAGTGTTGCCGTGGGCAAAGTTAATTCCAGCGCAGGTAGTCGTCCTGCGACCACAGATGACTTCCGGATGGAGCAGGATGTCCGGCAGCAGTTGCAACAGCTTTCGGTGCCTGTTCTCCAGCGCAAGGCCACTACAAATGAGTATCTGTTCTTCGCGTTCCTGGATGGAACGGGTCAAGACCTGAACAACCCGAGGCTTGGCCCAGCTACCACTGTCGGGAGGCTGTATGAGCAGGCGCTGGCTAGAGCGGACGAGCCAGACAGCCGCATAGGTGCACACTACTCCAGAGGCATTGGAACCCAGCCGAGGGCGATGGCCCGTGCATGGGACGGTATGCTTGCACATACGTGGGAAGATGGAATCAAGGACGCGTATCGCGACCTGGCAAGTCAGGCGAGTGTATGGGCCAACAACGATCCTGAAGCCGAAATCCGTGTCATCGGCATCGGCTACAGCCGTGGCGCGGTACAGACGGCGGGCCTGCTCCGGTTGATTGATGAGTACGGCATCGTTCCTGAAGAAGGCCTCGGGTTTGGCCATGACAAGAACGGCAACATCAGCGTCATCAGCCGATTGCCACCGCTGGTGCCGCCAGGCCAGACCGCACAGGCCACCCTGCTGCTGGATCCAGTGGCGACCAACCTGCCCGCCAACTTCGACGCCCGCCTGCCACCGAGCGTGATCTCGCGCGTGGCGATCATGGCCGCCCATGAGCGGCGCGAGTTGTTTCCGCACCAGGCCATCAACGATCCCGGGATGACGCCGGATGGGCGTGCCATCAACGTAGCCGCGCCAGGTGGCCATTCCAACGTGGGCGGCGGGAACCGCGATGCAGGCCTGGAGATCCTGACCGGCAACGCTGCAATCGACTATCTGAACACGTTGCGCGATGAGCCGCTGTTCGAAAAGCGCGCCGTGCCCATGGACCTGGACACGATGACGCTGTACCAGGCCGGCGGCGCGACCGCGCTGTACGGGCTGAAGATCGACGGCGATGGCAAGCGCGATCTGCGCGAGGCACTGGCCAACTGCAAGATCGTGGACCCGTGCAACGACTCCGAGCCGATCGACCAGGCGCTGGCGGCGCGGTTCGAGCACCGCTCCATCCAGCCCGATCCGGTGGAACAGCTGCAGCTGCAGGCTTTGGTGGAGCTGGCCGCGCAGCGCGATCACCGGACGACGCCGGACGACCCCGAGCACGCGCAGAACCCGACACTGACCCGCATCCGGGAAGGCGTTCAGGCCGCCGAGGACAAGGGGCAGATCAGCTTCGCGAACGGACTGGAACGCGAACAGTTCTGCCGCTCGGCGTTGGCCTGCGCGATGGACAACCGGGAAACGCGCCAGGCGTTGTACCCCGGCGGCATCAGCGGGCCGCTGCAGGGAAGCGAGATTTCCCGCGTCGATGACGTTGTGTTTGGGTCGAAGGGCTACGCCTTCCTTGTCCAGCATGGGAACGGACCACATGACCCGCAGCGGGTGCCGTTTGATATCGAACTGGCCAAGCAGACGCCGGTAGCGGTGTCGGACCAGAAGCTGGAGGCTGCAGCCAGCGAGATCGAGCAGCAGCAGGCCTTCCAGTTGCAGCACGCCGCTGCGCAGCACGCCGAAGCGCCAGCCTTGGGCGGGTTTTCGCGCTAATTCGCGTAGATACCGTCTCGCCCAAGCCTATGCAAGGAACACGCCATGCGGGTCCGGGGTGGCAGGCCGCGCGAGTCACCGTCGCCAGACACGCAGCCGGTTGTTGGCCGGCATCGCCACATCGTCAACCAGCCGCAGTCCCTGCGCTGCCGCCAGCGCATCCACCGCCTCCGCATCCCGGATACCCGACTCCGGATCCCGCGCCTTCAACCACCCATCGAACTGCCGGTTGCTGTCGCTGGTGTAGTTGCCGTTGTAATTGAATGGGCCATACACGCACAGCAGCGCACCCTCACCCATCACCGCCGGCAGCCCGGCGAGCAGGGCCTGCACGTGGGCCCAGCTCATGATGTGGAGGGTGTTGGCGCTGAACACGGCATCGAAGCCCAGCGGTCCATCCGGAAGCGGTGCCAGGCCCGGCACCGGCGCAAGCACCGCCTGCAACGGCCATGGCGCCGGTGCGTTGCGCAGGCCCGCCTCGGCCAGTCGTTCGGCAATACCCGGCAGGTAGTCCGGGTGGTCGCTGGCCTGCCACACCAGGTGCGGCAGCTGGGCGGCGAAGTACTCGGCGTGCTGGCCGGTGCCGCTGCCGATCTCCAGCACGCGGCGGCGGTCCTGCAGATGGCGGCGCAGCACGGCCAGGATCGGGTCGCGGTTGCGCTCGCAGGCCTCGGACCAGCGTTGTTGGCTCATGACGATTGGAAATGTCGGATCAGCGCACATCCAACCATGACCGCAGTCACTTGTGCCAGCACCGGGTCACAAACGACAGTCGAAGGCTGATCGTTCCTGGGGAATCGCCAGCTGTGCAACGCCGTGAGTTTCTGACCCTGTCCGGTATGGGCCTTGCCGGCCTGATGCTGCCGCATTCCCGCGCGATCGCCGCCGAGCAGCTGCTCGAGCCGGCCAACGCGACCCGCAACAAGGCGCTCGCCGAAGCCGCCCTGGCCGCCGCCAAACGGGCAGGGGCCAGCTACTGCGACGTGCGCATCGGCCGCTACCTCAACCAGGCGGTGATCACCCGCGAGGCGCGGGTGCAGAACGTGACCAACAGCGAATCGTCCGGGATCGGCATCCGGGTCATCGTCAACGGTGCGTGGGGCTTTGCCGCCACCCACCAGCAGACCCCGGCCGCAATCCTGGCCGCCGTGGAGCAGGCGGCCGCCATCGCCCGCGCCAACGCAGCCATCCAGACCCGCCCGGTGCAGCTGGCCCCGGTGACCGGGGTGGGCGATGTGAGCTGGAAGACGCCGATCCGCAAGAACGCCATGGCCGTGCCGATCCAGGACAAGGTCGAGCTGCTGCTCAGCCTGAATGCGGCGGCGATCAACGCCGGCGCCGATTTCATCAACTCCACCCTGTTCCTGGTCAACGAACAGAAGTACTTCGCCTCCAGCGACGGCTCATTCATCGACCAGGACGTGCACCGGATCTGGCTGCCGTTCACCGCCACCGCCATCGACAAGAGCACCGGCAAGTTCCGCACCCGGGCCGGGCTGTCCTCGCCTATGGGCATGGGCTACGAGTTCCTGGACGGCGACGCCAGCGGCAAGATCCAGTTGCCCGGCGGGATCACCGCCTATCGTGATTCCTACGATCCGGTCGAAGACGCGATCGCCGCCGCGCGGCATGCCCGCGAGAAGCTCAAGGCACCGTCGGTCAAGCCGGGCAAGTACGACCTGGTGCTCGACCCGTCCAACCTGTTCCTGACCATCCACGAGAACGTCGGCCACCCGCTCGAGCTGGACCGCGTGCTGGGTTACGAGGCCAACTACGCCGGCACCAGCTTCGCCACGCTGGACAAGCGCGATGCCGGCTACCGCTGGGGCAGCGAGCGGGTCAACTTCTTCGCCGACAAGACCGCACCGGGCAGCCTGGGCGCGGTGGGCTACGACGATGAAGGGGTCAAGACCAAGCGCTGGGACCTGGTCAAGGACGGCATCCTGGTCAACTACCAGGCCACCCGCGATGAAGTCCACCTGCTGGGCGAGACCGAATCACACGGCTGCAGCTACGCCGATTCCTGGTCCAGCGTGCAGTTCCAGCGCATGGCCAACGTGTCGCTGGCACCGGGCAAGACCCCGCTGAGCGTGACCGACATGATCAAGGACGTGGAGAACGGCATCTACATCCACGGCCGTGGCTCGTATTCCATCGACCAGCAGCGCTTCAACGCGCAGTTCGGCGGGCAGCTGTTCTACCAGATCAGGAACGGGCAGATCGCCGGCATGGTCGAAGACGCGGCGTACCAGATCCGCACGCCGGAGTTCTGGAACGCCTGCAGCGCGATCTGCGACGAGCGCGATTTCCGCTTCGGCGGTTCGTTCTTCGATGGCAAGGGCCAGCCCGGCCAGGTGTCGGCGGTGTCGCACGGTTCGGCGACCACGCGCTTCGACGGCATCAACATCATCAACACCGCACGCAGCCTGGGCTGAGTGCATTCACATGGAGAGCTGCCTTGCAAAGACGTGACTTCCTTGCCCTGACCGGGCTCACTGCTGGCGGCCTGATCGTGCCGTCGTTCTTCGGCAAGGTGATCGCCGCCGAACAGCTGCACAGCACCCTGGACCCGGCGCTGAAGAAGCGCCTGGCCGACGCCGCGCTCGCCGCCGCCCGCCAGGCCGGTGCCACCTACTCCGATGTGCGTATCGGCCGTTACCTGCGCCAGTTCGTGATCACCCGCGAAGACAAGGTGCAGAACGTGGTGAACACCGAATCCACCGGTGTGGGCATCCGCGTGATCGTCAACGGCGCCTGGGGCTTTGCCGCCACCAACCAGCTCAACCCGACCGACGTGGCGCGCGCCGCGCAGCAGGCGGTGGCCATCGCCAAGGCCAATGCCGGCGTGCAGACCGCCCCGGTGCAGCTGGCCGCCACGCCCGGCGTGGGCGAGGTGAGCTGGAAGACGCCGATCCGCAAGAACGCGATGGAGGTGCCGATCAAGGAAAAGGTCGAGCTGCTGCTGGACGTCAATGCCGCCGCGATGGGCGCCGGCGCCAGCTTCGTCAACTCGATGCTGTTCCTGGTCAACGAACAGAAGTACTTCGCCTCCACCGATGGTTCCTACATCGACCAGGACGTGCACCGCATCTGGGCCCCGATGACGATCACCGCCATCGACAAGGCCAGCGGCAAGTTCCGCACCCGCGAGGGCCTGTCCGCACCGATGGGCATGGGCTACGAATACCTGGACGGTGCCGCGTCGGGCAAGGTGCTCACGCCCAACGGCGTGGTCAACTACGGCGCTTCCTACGACATGAAGGAAGACGCCATCGCCGCGGCCAAGCAGGCGCAGGAGAAGTTGAAGGCGCCGTCGGTCAAGCCGGGCAAGTACGACCTGGTACTGGACCCCTCGCATACCTGGCTGACCATCCACGAATCGGTCGGCCACCCGTTGGAACTGGACCGCGTGCTGGGCTACGAGGCCAACTACGCCGGTACCAGCTTCGCCACCCTGGACAAGCGCGAACAGCACTTCCAGTACGGCAGCGACCTGGTCAACATCTTCGCCGACAAGACCCAGCCGGGCAGCCTCGGTGCGGTGGCCTACGACGATGAAGGCGTCAAGACCAAGCGCTGGGACCTGATCAGCGACGGCAAGCTGGTCGACTACCAGACCATCCGCGACCAGGCGCACATCCTGGGCAAGACCGAATCGGACGGCTGCTGCTATGCCGATTCCTGGTCCAGCGTGCAGTTCCAGCGCATGGCCAACGTGTCGATGGCACCGGGCAAGACTCCGCTGAGCGTGGCCGACATGATCAAGGACGTCGAGAACGGCATCTACATCATCGGCGATGGCTCGTTCTCCATCGACCAGCAGCGCTACAACGCGCAGTTTGGTGGCCAGCTGTTCTACGAAATCAAGAACGGCCAGATCACCCGCATGCTGGAAGACGTGGCCTACCAGATCCGCACGCCGGAATTCTGGAACGCCTGCAGCGCCGTGGCCGACGAACGCGATTACCGCCTGGGCGGTTCGTTCTTCGACGGCAAGGGCCAGCCGGGCCAGGTCTCGGCGGTCTCGCACGGTTCGTCCACCGCGCGCTTCAACGGCATCAATGTCATCAACACCGCGCGCAGCCTCGGCTGACCGGTCAGGAGCCCTAATTCCATGAGTATCTTCACCGAAGCCAAGGCCAAGGCCATCCTCGACAAGGTCATCGCGCTGTCCAAGGCCGATGAAACCACCGCGGTGCTTGCCGGCTCGATCGATGGCAACATCCGTTTCGCCCTCAACAACGTCTCCACCAGCGGCATCGTGGATAACACCGAACTGGCCGTCACGGTCGCCTTCGGCAAGCGCGTCGGCACCGCTTCGATCAACGAATTCGACGACGCCGCGCTGGAACGCGTGGTCCGCCGCGCCGAAGACCTGGCCCGCCTGGCTCCGGAAAACCCGGAGTTCCTGCCGGCCATCGGCAAGCAGGCCTACACCGCCAGCCCGACCTTCAGCGAATCCACCGCCGCCATCGACCCGGCGTTCCGCGCCAAGGTCGCCGCCGATTCAATCGCGCCCTGCCGTGGCAACGGCCTGATCGCTGCCGGCTTCCTGGAAGATGGCCAGGGCTTCCAGGCCACCGCCAACAGCAATGGCAACTTCGGCTACCAGCGCACCACCAACTTCGACTACACCTGCACCGTGCGCACCGAAGACGGGCGCGGGTCGGGCTGGGTGGGCCGCAACCTCAAGGACGCAGCCGACTTCAAGGCCGACCAGGACGTGCGCATCGCCATGCGCAAGGCCACCGAATCGTCCGAAGCCAAGGCGCTGGAGCCAGGCAAGTACACGGTGATCCTGGAACCGGCTGCAGCGGCGGGCCTGATCAGCTTCATGATGAACTTCTTCGATGCGCGCGCCGCCGACGAAGGCCGCAGCTTCCTTTCCAAAAAGGGCGGCGGCAACAAGCTGGGCGAGCAGGTCTACGACCCGCGCGTGAACATGTATGCCGACCCTGGGCACTCCGAGGCGCCGGTGCTGCCGTGGGACCAGCAGGGCCTGCCGCGCAACAAGCTGGCCATCATCGAGAACGGCAAGGTCGCCAACCTGGATTACTCGCGCTTCTGGGCGCAGAAGCAGGGCAAGACCGCCAATGCCAGCCCGGGCAACCTGCTGATGAGCGGCGGCGACAAGAGCACCGCTGACCTGGTCCGCGGCACCCAGAAGGGCATCCTGGTCACCCGTACCTGGTACATCCGCATGGTCGACCCGCAGACCGTGCTGCTCACCGGCCTGACCCGCGACGGCACCTTCTACATCGAGAACGGCCAGATCAAGTACCCGGTGAAAAACTTCCGCTTCAACGAATCGCCGGTGATCATGCTCAACAACATCGAAGAACTGGGCAAGCCGGTGCGCGTGGCCGGCGACGAATCCAGCTTCGTGATGATGATCCCGCCGATGAAGCTGCGCGATTTCACCTTCACCTCGCTGTCCGACGCGGTCTGATGGAACGCGGTATCGGCAGACGCCCCGGGAAGCGCGTGCGGCGATGAACCGCGCGCAGTTCCTGCGGCTGATGCTCGGCGGGGCCGCCTTCGCGGCCCTGCCCTCGTTCGCCCGCGCCCAGGCCGGGCGCTACGACTTCTGGTTCACCCGGCTCAAGTACGACTCCGGCGACTGGGACGTGGACGCGCGCATGCCGTCCAACCTGATCACCTCGTTGATCGACTACACCTCGCTACGCGTGGACCCGACCGAGCGGGTGATCGCGCTGTCGGACCCGCGCATGCTGGACGCCCCGTTCTGCTACCTGGCCGGGCACAAGCTGGTGGAGTTCAATGCGGCCGAGCGGCAGAACTTCGTGCGTTACGTGCGCAATGGCGGGTTCGTGTTCGTGGATGACTGCAACCACGATATCGACGGGCTGTTCGCCAAGTCGTTCGAAGCGCAGATGGCCAAGCTGTTCGGGGCGGCTGCGCTCAAGAAGCTGCCCAACACGCATGCGCTGTACCGCAGCTTCTTCAAGTTCCCGGATGGGCCACCGGCCACCGGGTTCGAGCTCAACGGCTGGGGCGATGACCTGGTGCACGATTACCTGAAGGGCATCGAGGTCGATGGGCGGCTGGGTGTGCTCTACAGCAACAAGGACTACGGTTGTGAGTGGGATTACGACTGGCGCAACAAGCGGTTCCTGGCCGAGGACAACACGCGGTTCGGGGTGAACATCGTGATGTATGCGTTGAATAATTAGGTTCCGCTTATTTCTTCAGCCACGCAGGGCGTGGCTCTACATTCATTGCTGCGAGCGTGCCATGCAAACCGATAGCCCCATTGACGCCCTTCTTTCCAAGTTGCAGCCCCTGCGCGATGCGCTGGGCAAGGCCGTGGTGGGCCAACATGACGTGGTGGAGCAGTTGCTGATCGGGCTGCTCGCCGGTGGGCATGTGTTGCTGGAAGGCGCGCCGGGACTGGGCAAGACCCTGCTGGTCCGCTCGCTGGGGCAGGCGCTGGAGCTGCAGTTCCGGCGCGTGCAGTTCACCCCCGACCTGATGCCCAGCGACATCCTGGGCACCGAGCTGCTGGAGGAAGACCACGGCACCGGCCACCGCCATTTCCGTTTCCAGCAGGGGCCGATCTTCACGCACCTGCTGCTGGCCGACGAACTCAACCGCACGCCGCCCAAGACCCAGGCCGCGTTGCTGGAAGCGATGCAGGAGCGCACGGTCAGTTACGCCGGCACCACCTACGCACTGCCCGCGCCGTTCTTCGTGCTGGCCACGCAGAACCCGATTGAACAGGCCGGCACCTACCCGCTGCCGGAAGCGCAGCTGGACCGGTTCCTGCTGCACGTCCGGGTGGACTACCCCACCGAACAGGAAGAGCGCGACATCCTGGTGCAGACCACCGGCAGCGTCACCGGCGCGGTGCCCAAGGTGATGCACGCCGAGGACGTGCTGGCCCTGCAGGCGGCGGTGCGCCAGGTGCATGTCAGCGACGACGTCTTGACCTGGATCACCCGTCTGGTCCGCGCCAGCCGCCCCGGCAGCAGCGCGCCCGACGCGGTGAACCACTGGATCAAATGGGGTGCCGGCCCGCGTGCCGGCCAGTCGCTGGTGCTGGCGGCCAAGGCGCGTGCCCTGCTGCAGGGTCGCTTCGCCGCTACCCGCGAGGACGTGCAGGCGCTGATGGCGCCGGTGATGCGCCACCGCCTGCTGCTCTCGTTTGCTGCCGAAGCCGAGCAGAAGGGCGCCGACGATGTGATCGCTGCGTTGCTGCAGGCCGTGCCCTTCCCCGCCTGAGCCTGCCGTGAGCCCGCACGCCCCGATCGCCATTCCCGCCGATGTGCGCAGCCGCCTGAAGGCGCTGCGGCTGTTGCCGCGGCGTGCTGCCGGCGCGCAGGGCATCGGCCAGCATGCCAGCCGCAGCCGCGGTGCCGGGCTGGAGTTCGCCCAGTACCGCGCCTACGAACCTGGCGACGAGCTGCGCCAGATCGACTGGAAGCTCTATGCACGTTCGGACCGTTTCTTCGTGCGCGAATCCGAGCGCGAGAGCCCGGTCACGATCTGGATCCTGGTCGATGCCACCGCCTCGGCAGGCCAGTGCGACCGCGCCCGTCCCGGTGCATCCAGGCTCGACCATGCCTGCGCTACAGCCGCCTGCATCGTCGAACTGGCGCTGCAACAAGGCGACCGCTTCGGGCTGATCGTGGTCAATGGCTCGGGCGTGCAGCTGATCCCCGCTGGTGGCGGCGCGCGTCAGCGCGACCGTATCCACCTGCTGTCTTACCGCCTGCGCGCCACCGGCGCATGGCCGGCACAGGAGGCGCTGCGCCCGGTGTGGGAGCGGGTGCAGGCCAACGACATGCTGATCGCATTGGGTGACGGGTTCGATGAAGCGGGCATCGTGCTGCTGGAGCGCCTTGCCGCCGCCCGCCGCGACGTGGCGCAGCTGCAGATCCTCACCGCCGACGAGCGCGACTTTCCGTTCCAGGACGGCCACCGGTTCCGTGACCCGGAAACCGGCGAGGAGCTGCTCGGCGATGGCCGCGCTGTCCGCGACGATTACCTGGCCCGCTTCGCCGAGGCGCAGCGCGTACTGCAGGCGCGGCTGCAGCGCGGCGGCGTTGCCCACGTGGTGACCCATACCGACCAGCCGTTGGACGCACCGCTGCGCCTGCTGGCCGGGAGCGCGCGATGAGCCTGTCGCTGCTGTTCCCGCTGGGGCTGCTGGCGCTGGCGTCACTGCTGGTGCCGTTGCTGATCCACTTGGCGCGCCGCCACCAGTACGCGCCGCTGGAGTTCGCCGCGTTGCGCTGGCTGCGGGCCAAGGCTCGCCCGCGCCAGCGCATCCGCTTCGACGAATGGCCGCTGCTGCTGGTGCGCCTGTTGCTGCTGGCGGCGCTGGCCGTCTTGCTGGCCCGGCCGCTGCTGCATGGCGCGCCGGTACAGACACCGCCGTGGGTGGTGGTCGCACCGGGCCTGGAGCGGGTGCCAGTGCCCAAAGGCAGCGAAGGCCATTGGCTGGCACCGGGGTTCCCTTCATTGCAGGACCCTGCGCCGAACGCCGCGCAACCGCTGGCCAGCCTGCTGCGAGAGCTCGACCAGCGGTTGCCGTCCGGCGCCGCGTTGACCGTGCATGTGCCCGACCCGATGCCGGGGCTGGACGGCGAACGGCCGCAGCTGTCGCGCGCGGTGGAATGGCGGCCGGTCGCGGCACCGGTAGATGCCGCCACACCGAATACGGCACCTCGATTGCGCCTCAGCAGCGCTGCCGCTGACGCACAGACCCTGCGCGTGCTGGATGCCGTGCAGCGCGCGTGGAGCGGCCAGCCGCTTGCTCCGCCGCTCAGCGCCGATTCGGCACCGGCGAACGGAGAGGTGGGCGTCTGGCTTGCGAACGCGCCACTCTCACCGGCGTGGCAGGCCTGGGCGGAAGCCGGCGGCAACGTGATCGCCCTGTCCGCCGCTGCCGCGCCCGGCAAGGGCACGCCGCTGCTGCCGGACAGCAAGGGCAAGGCCGCGTTGTCGCGGCATGCGCTGGGTCGCGGCCAGCTGCTGCGCTTCACTGCGGCACTGTCGCCTGACGCGCTGCCCGTGCTGCGCGACCCCGCCTTCCCGCGCCACCTGCTGGAGCGGGTGCAGCCACCGGTACCGCCGCAGCTTGCGCCTGCCGCCACACAGCGCCCGCTGTCCGGCGCCCTGGCAGCGCTGCCGCAGCCACGTGACCTGACCGGATGGCTGTTGCTGCTCATCGTGAGCCTGTTCGCGCTGGAGCGCTGGTTGGCAACGTCGCGGCGGCGCGGGGCCAGCGCATGAGTCCGCTGCAACAGGCGTGGCAGCGCGCGCGTCGCCGTCAGTGGTGGATCACGGCAGCCATACTGCTGCCGTTGGCACTGGCCGTTACCGCCGTGGCGGCGCGCCTTGCCGGCATCAGCCTCGGCTCGGTCGCGCTGCTGGTCGCCCTGCTGCTGGTCGCGGGCACCGCTACCTGGCGCGCCCGGCGCGTCGACCGGCAGTGGCTGGTGCGCCAGCTCGACACGCATCCCGTCGCGCAGGACAGCGCCGACCTGTTGTTCGCCGACCCCGCTGCGCTCAATCCGTTGCAGCAGTTGCAGCGCGACCGCATCACCCGCACCCTGCACAGCGCCATGCCCGACCTGCGCATGCGGTGGCCACGCCGTTGGCTCGTTGCAGCGTGGTCCGGTGGCCTGCTCGTCGCGGTGCTGGCCGTGGGCTGGCCCGCACCGGGAGCGCCCGTGCCGGTGCTTCCCGGCGTCGCCGCGCCGGCTGCCAGCCCCGCACGGCCGCCCAGCCTGCAGTCCGCGCGCCTGCAGGTCCGCGCTCCGGCCTACAGCGGCCAGGCCGTGCGTACGCAGACGGCATTGGACGCCAAGGTGGTGCAGGGCAGCGCGCTTGAATGGTCATTGCGTTTCACCGCGCAGCCCGGCAAGGCCGCACTGCAGTTGCACGATGGCACGCGCATCGCGCTGCGTCGTGAGGGCGAACAGTGGCGGGGGCAGTGGACTGCCAGCCGCCCGACCCTGTACCGCATCGTCACCGAGCCGGCGCTGAGCGCACCGCGTCTGTACCGGCTGGACGTAGTGCCCGACCGGCCGCCGAACGTGCGCGTGATCGCCCCGGACCGCACCCTGGTGCTGGCCACCCCGGGCCAACGCCAATGGACGCTCCAGTTCGAGGCCAACGACGATTTCGGAGTGGCGGCCAACGCCGAACTGGCGCTGACCCTGGCCCAGGGCAGCGGTGAAAACATCACCTTCCGCGAGCAGCGCATCGCACTGACCGGCAGCGGCCCCGCCACGCAGCGTCGCTTCACACGCACCCTGGACCTGGCGGCGCTGGGTGCGGGACCGGGCAACGATGTGATCGCGCAGCTGCACGTGCGCGACAACCACACCCCAACACCCCAGGCCGCGCAGAGCACCAGCCTGATCCTGCGCCTGCCCAGCGAAGAGCAGGTGCTGGGCGAGGCAATGGAAGGCATGGTCAAGAAGACCCTGCCGGCGTACTTCCGCAGCCAGCGCCAGATCATCATCGACGCCGAAGCACTGATCAAACAGCGCAGCCGGTTGAGCGCTGACGAATTCGTCAGACGCAGCGATGCCATCGGCGTGGACCAGCGCATCCTGCGCCTGCGCTATGGCCAGTTCCTCGGCGAAGAAAGCGAAGGCGCGGCCAAGCCGCCGCCGACCAGCGACAGCCTGCCCACCAGCGACGCGCCTGCAACCGGTCATGCAGATGACCATGCGAATGGCTCAGAAGAGCAGGCCGCGCAGAACGGCCACGACGACCACGACCATGGTGCCGCCAAGGCCGGCAGCGCCCCCGTGTTCGGCGCTGCCACCGACGTGCTCTCCGAGTACGGCCACACCCACGACCACGCCGAAGCAGCCACCCTGCTCGATCCGCAGACCCGCGCCACGCTGAAGGCCGCGCTGGACCAGATGTGGTCATCCGAAGGCGAACTGCGCCAGGGCCGCCCCGAGCGCGCACTGCCATTCGCCTACAAGGCGCTCGCGTTCATCAAACAGGTGCAGCAGGCCGAGCGCATCTACCTGGCCCGTGTCGGCCCGGAACTGCCGTCCATCGATGAAGGCCGTCGAATGAGCGGCAAGCGCGACGACCTCGGCAGCCGCACGCTGTCGATCACCCCGGTGCCCGCACCAGACCCGGCCGTCGTCGCGGTGTGGCAGCAGCTGGCCGACCCCGGCAGCGCGCCCGACCTGGATGCAATCACGCAGTGGCTGGGCCGCAACGAGCGCCGCCTGGCCGATCCGCTCAGCCTGGCGGCCGCCATCGAAGAACTGCGCCTCCAGCCGGACTGCAGCACCTGCCGCAGCACCCTGCGCGCGCAACTGTGGCGTGCCCTGCTGCGCCCGCTGCCGCAGGTGGAACGCCGAAGCGCACCGGACCCGATGGCGCAGCGCTACCTGGATGCCCTGGAGCCCACGCGATGAGCACCGTACCGTGGGTCGCCATCGCCCTGGTCCTGACCGTCGTCGTGGCCAGCCTGCGCGTGCTGATGCCCCGCCGCGCTGCGGCCAACCCCGCTTCGGCGGTCCCCGTAGCGCCGGGCTCTGCCCGGCTGCCTCTGCGCCGCCGCGCCGCCCTGCTCACTCTGCAGGCACTGGCGGCCCTGCTGCTGTACTTCACCCTGTTGCCCCCGCAACGCAGCGTCGACGGCGGTCAGTTGACCGTGCTGACCGGCAACGCGGCACTGGCTGGCGCCATCCCTGCGGGCGCCGTGCTGGTCGCACTACCGGAAGCCACATCCCCCGCAAACGCCGTCCGCACCCCCGACCTGGCCACTGCCCTGCGCCAACACCCGGGCACGCGCTCGCTGCAGTTGATCGGCGACGGCCTGGCCGCGCGCGACCGCGACACCGTGGTGCCTGCAGGCACCACGCTGCAGCCCGCCCCCGCTCCGCGCGGCTGGATCGAACTGCAGCCACCCGCTGCCACCGCACCCGGTGCGCTGTTCGGCGTCACCGCGCGCGCCAGCGGCATCGCCAGCGCACGCGCCGAACTGCTCGACCCCGCCGGTGCCGTGGTCGACCGCGCGCCACTCGACGCGCAGGGCCGGGTAAGCCTGCAGGGCACTGCACGTGCAAGCGGCCGCAGCGCGTTCACCCTGCGCCTGCTCGACGCCCAGCAACACGCCGTGGACACCGTTCCGGTACCGCTGCAGACCGTGGCCGCACCCGCCCCGCGCCTGCTGATCGTGGCCGGCGCGCCGGGCCCGGAACTGAAGTACCTGCGGCGTTGGGCCACCGACACCGGGCTGGAAATGCAGGCCCAGGCCAGCGCCGGCGGCGGCGTCATGCTGGGCGACGCGCCGGTTGCACTCAGCGCCGCACGCCTGGCCAGCACCGACGTACTGGTGCTGGACGAGCGCAGCGTGGCGTCGTTCGGCGCGGCACAACGCGCGCTTGTTGCCCAAGCACTGCGCGAAGGGCTGGGCGTGCTGGTCCGCAGCACCGGCCCGCTCAACGACACCACGCGCCAGGCGCTGCGCAGCTGGGGCTTGCCGGTCAGCGGTGGCACCCGCGCGGCGCCGCTGGCATTGCCCGCCGATCCAGACGCCGCCCTGCTGCACGCCCGTCGCGGTCCGCAACGCCCCGCCAGCGAGAGCACGGCCTACGTCGACGAAGCCGACTCCGCCTCGCACAGCGCAGCACCGCCCGCCCTGGAACGCGTTGAAATGGCGCTGCCCGGCAGCGATGCCCTGCTGCACGACGCCAAGGGCAATGCCATCGGCGGCTGGCGCAGCGTGGGTCGCGGCCGCATCGCGCTGCTACCGGTCACCGACAGCTACCGGCTGGTGCTGGCCGGCCGCGACGACCGCCATGCCGAGCTGTGGTCCGGCGTGCTGGCCCGGATCGCCCGCGCCCTGCCCGGCACGGCGGCCGCGCGCCTGCGCTCGGCAACACCATGGGCAGGCGAGCGCGTGGCGCTCTGCGATGTCGCCAACAACACCTCGATCCGCGACCCAGAAGGCCGCACCGTCGCCCTGCAGGTCGATCCCGCCACCGGCGCCCAGCGCTGCGCCGGCTACTGGCCGCAGCAGCCCGGTTGGCATCAGTTGCAGCAGGGCGACACCGTCCAGGCCTTCTACGTATTCGATCCCGCCTCCGCCCAGCCGCTGCACCGGCAGCAGATGCGCGACGCCACGATTGACCGCTTGGCCGGGTCATCCGCGAGGACAAGCGGTGCACCGGAAGAGGTACCGGGTCCCCGCTGGCCCTGGCTTCTGGGGTTCATCGCAGCCGCCTCCCTGCTCTGGTGGCTGGAGCGTCGTCGACTGCCCGCCTTACGTTGAATGCTTCCAGTCGGAGGAGGCCGGAACGACCCAGATGACCCGCACGTCGTTACCTTCGCGCGTATAGATCAGCAGATGTCGCGTCCGCCGGCATACGTACAGGCGCGTGCCCTTGAGCGGTCCTTGCCGCCAGGTAGCAACGCCGTCCAGGGCATCAGCTTCCTGCTCCATATCTGCGTCCGCTTTCAAGGATGCCCGATAGATCGCTGGATCTTCTTTTTCCAATGCACTGGCCAACGCTGCATCCAGTAGTCGTTGACGATCTTCCAGCGCCGCGGGTGTCCACAGGACACTCACTTCTTCCGATCCTTCCGCCTCATCATTTCTTCAAGCTGAGCCAGGTGTCCGGCCTTGATGTCGTTCATGTGCGCCTTCGCTTCGGCGCTTGAAAGCGCCGGGCGTGTGTCAGCCAGGGCCCTTGCAGTACCTTCACGCAGAAACTCGGCATACGCCGCGTCTTCATGACTCTGCTTCAGGGCTGCAGTGCGGTCCGGACGGCGACGCGGTTCCTCTCGCTCGGCATAGCCGCTTGCATCAACGTGGTACTGGTTGATGCCCAATTCCCTACGAAGCACGCGCACGGCGGCATCGAGTCCGGCGAACAACCTTGTCGCCCCCGCCTTGGTTGCGAGTGCACGTTCTCCGATTCCAAGCTTGAACATGACGGCATATCCGCCAGCTTGTCCCACTAACAGGGTGTCGTGAACACTGCCGGCAGCGGCAAGTTCGCGCGCCGTGGCGAGTTGTACGGTCTGTGGCATGGTGGCACCCTAATAATGATTACACGGGAATCATACAACCATTATTTAATCCGAACCATTCACCCCTCAATGCCGCGTGTCTCATTCACTGAGACCCGCTTGTGCTTCCATGGCGTCCTTTGCAAACCGTTGTCCCCATGGCCTACGAACTCGCCAAGCGCACCGAAGACGCCGAACGTCGGCTCTCCACCACCGATGGCCTGCCCTCGCGCAACGGTGCGCTGCTCACCGCGCGCCTGCAGCAGCGCTATGCGGACCGGATTACCGGCAGCTTCACCATCCCGGGCCGCGAAGGCAGCTACGCGCCGATCCCCGCCGATGTGCCGGCCGCGCTGACCGCCGCGCTGAAGGCACGCGGCATCGAACAGCTGTACAGCCACCAGGCCGAAGCGTGGGATGCCACCCAGCGCGGCGAACACGTGGCCATCGTCACCCCCACCGCCAGCGGCAAGTCGCTGTGCTACACCCTGCCGGTGGTCAGTGCCGCCATGCAGGGCAAGGCCAAGGCGCTGTACCTGTTCCCGACCAAGGCGCTGGCCCAGGACCAGGTGGCCGAGCTGCTGGAGCTCAACCGCGCCGGCGACCTGGGGGTCAAGGCCTTCACCTTCGACGGCGACACCCCCGGCGATGCGCGCCAGGCGATCCGCCTGCACGGCGACATCGTGGTGTCCAACCCGGACATGCTGCACCAGGCCATCCTGCCGCATCACACCAAGTGGGCGCAGTTCTTCGAGAACCTGCGCTATGTGGTGATCGATGAGGTGCACACCTACCGCGGCGTGTTCGGCAGCCATGTCACCAACGTGCTACGCCGGCTCAAGCGCATCTGCGCGTTTTACGGCGTCTCGCCGCAGTTCATCCTGTGCTCGGCCACCATCGGCAACCCGCAGGCACATGCCGAAGCGTTGATCGAAGCGCCGGTGACCGCCATCACCGAATCGGGCGCGCCGACCGGGCCCAAGCACGTGCTGCTGTGGAACCCGCCAGTGGTTAACGCCGACCTCGGCCTGCGTGCCTCGGCACGCTCGCAGAGCAACCGCATCGCGCGCATCGCGATCAAATCCGGCCTGAAGACGCTGATCTTCGCGCAGAGCCGCTTGATGGTCGAAGTGCTCACCAAGTACCTCAAGGACATCTTCGACCACGACCCGCGCAAGCCCGCACGCATCCGCGCGTATCGTGGCGGCTACCTGCCCACCGAACGCCGCGAAACCGAGCGCGCCATGCGCGCCGGCAGCATCGACGGCATCGTCAGCACCTCGGCGCTGGAGTTGGGCGTGGATATCGGCAGCCTGGACGTGGTGGTGCTCAACGGCTACCCCGGCAGCGTGGCGGCCACCTGGCAGCGCTTCGGCCGCGCCGGCCGCCGCCAGCAGCCGGCGCTGGGCGTACTGGTGGCCAGCTCGCAGCCGCTGGACCAGTACGTGGTGCGGCACCCGGACTTCTTTGCAGACGCCTCGCCCGAACACGCGCGCATCGCCCCGGACCAGCCGCTGATCCTGTTCGACCACATCCGCTGCGCGGCCTTCGAACTGCCCTTCCTGGCCGGCGACCCGTTCGGGCCGATCGACCCGCTGGTGTTCCTGGAAGCGCTGGCCGAAACCGACGTGGTGCACCGCGAAGGCGACCGCTGGGAGTGGATCGCCGACAGCTACCCGGCCAATGCGGTGAGCCTGCGCTCGGTGGCCGATGGCAACTTCGTGGTGGTCGACCGCAGCGACGGCAAGCAGCAGATCATCGCCGAAGTGGATTATTCCGCCGCCGCGCTCACCTTGTACGAGGGCGCCATCCACATGGTGCAGTCCACCCCGTACCAGGTCGAACGGCTGGACTGGGAGGGCCGCAAGGCCTATGTCACCCGTACCCACGTGGACTACTACACCGACAGCATCGACTTCACCAAGCTCAAGGTGCTGGACCGCTTCGACGGCTGCATGGCCGGCCAGGGCGATTCGCACCACGGCGAAGTACACGTGGTGCGGCGCGTGGCCGGCTACAAGAAGATCCGCTACTACACGCACGAAAACATCGGCTATGGCCCGGTCAACCTGCCCGACCAGGAGCTGCACACCACCGCCGTGTGGTGGCAGCTGCCGCAGGGCCTGCTGCTGACCGCGTTCGACAGCAAGCAGGAAGCGCTGGATGGCTTCCTCGGCGCGGCCTATGCGCTGCACATCGTCGCCACCGTAGCGGTGATGGCCGATGCGCGCGACCTGCAGAAGGCGGTGGGCAACGGCGACGGCGCGTGGTTCGCGGTGGCCGACCAGAGCGGGCGCGGCCAGCTGCGCGGTGCCGAATTCGATGCCAGCGCGATCGAGCTGCAGCAGCAGTTCGTGCCCACGGTGTACCTGTACGACAATTTCCCCGGCGGCGTGGGCCTGAGCGAGCCGCTGTGGCTGCGCCAGGCCGAACTGCTGCAGCGCGCGCAGGAACTGGTGCAGCGCTGCGACTGCAAGGCCGGTTGCCCGGCCTGCGTGGGCCCGGTGCTGGCCGGCCAGGAAGACGATGCCACCACGCCCAAGGCGCTGGCGTTGAAGGTGCTGGCGCTGTTTGACGAGCACGCGTTGCCCAGCGCCGCCGAACGTGAGCGGATCGATGCCGACGTGGTGCCGTTTTGAGCCTGAGCCTGGACAAACTGCGGCTGCTGCGCCGCCAGGCCGGCGATGCAACGCCGCGGCCGGCGGCCGGGCATGCGACGCCCCCGGTGCCGCCAGCGCCTGCCACACCAGTGGCGGCCAACGACGCGCAGGCCCGCCGGGCCGCGCCGGACTCGGTGTTTGCGTGGGTCGATAAAGAGATCCGCCACAAGGCCCCCGGCGACGCCGCACCTGCACCCGTATCGCCGCCACCGCCGGCACTGCGCAGACCGGAGGTGGGCGACCTGCATCGCCTGTTGGGCCTGCGCGACCGTGGCGCAGCGGCGGCCGCACGTCCGCGCGTGGATGCACGCGACCACCATGTTCCCGGCGAAGAGATCGCGCCGGGACTGTTCCTGATCGAATCGTTCCTGCCGCAGGCCATTCCGCTGCAGCCGCTGTCGCTGGCATTCGCCAGGCGCGAAGGCGAGGCGGTGCAGCCGCAGGACCTGATGTTCTTCGACACCGAAACCACCGGCCTGGCCGGCGGCACCGGCACCCGCGCCTTCATGATCGGCGCGGCCGACTGGCACCACGATGCCGCGCGCGGCGACGGCCTGCGCATCCGGCAGCTGCTGATGACCACCATGGCCGCGGAAACCGCGATGCTGCGCGAGTTCGCCGGCTGGCTGCAGCCCAGCACGGTGTTTTCCAGCTACAACGGCCGCTGCTACGACGCGCCGCTGCTGAAGACCCGCTACCGGCTGGCCCGCCAGCGCTGCCCGATCACCCCGCTGGACCACGTGGACCTGCTGTTCCCTACCCGCCGCCGCTACCGGGGCACGTGGGAGAACTGCCGGCTGGCCACCATCGAGCGCCAGCTGCTGCAGATCGTGCGCGAGGACGACCTGCCCGGTTCCGAAGCGCCTGCGGCATGGCTGAACTACCTGCGCGGCGGCAGCGCGGTGAACCTGCGCCGGGTGGCCGAACACAACCACCAGGACGTGGTGACCCTGTCGTTGTTGATGGTTCGGCTGGTCGCCGAGGAGCAGCGCGAGCGCGAGACGCTGGCACTGTCTGCGGCCGCGCCGTTCGGCTGAGCCGTGCCGGTGGCAACGCGCGTATTCATCGCGTTGACACCCCGTGCAGGCCCCGGCGTGCAAACTTGCCGCATATCCCCGGTAAGGAGTGCGCCATGCGTCTGCCCATGTTGCTGTTGATCGGTTGTGCCCTTCCGCTGGCAGCGTGCAGCAGCCCGCCGCCGAAGACCGCCGACGAGCCACCGCAGGCGGTGGTGGACCCGGTGCCGGCCGGTTCCGAAGGCATTACCCCGTGCCGGCCCGAAGCGCTGCAGGGCCTGGAAGGCAAGCTTGCCGATACCGCGACGGTGGACAAAGCGGTCAAGGACAGCGGCGCCAAGCACGCCCGCGTGGTGAAGCCGAACATGGCGGTGACCATGGATTTCCGCGAAGACCGCTTGACCATCCAGGTGGATGCGCAGAACCGCATCACCAGCATCAACTGCGGTTGACCGTCACCCGGGCGGGGGGCTCAAGATGCCGCCACGCAAGCGCGCAGCGGCACCCGGATGGGTTACCGCATTACCGCACCCGCTGCGCGGTTCCGTTGGCCAGCGCCTGGTCAATGACCGTGCGCACCTCGCGAGCCACTTTGGCCGATGCCACGCTCTGGCGTGCTGCCAGCGCCTCCTGCTGGCGGGCAAGCCCCTGCTGCTGAAGGGCAAGCTGGGACTGTTGCTGGGCGGCCTGTTCGATCTGCTGCTGGCGGGTGTGGTCGTCGCGTGCCTGCGCCGCCTGCTGGCGGGCCTGAGCGGAGGCGCGGCGTGCGGCAACCGCTGCGCTCGCACTGCCGCGCTCCGAGCCGGCCGCCTGGTTGGCCATCTCCGCCGCATCCATCGCCATCGCCTCACGGCTGGCGTCGATCGCGTCGCGGCTCGCCTGCTGCGCGATGGTCGAGATGCGCTCACCCAGCCGCCCCTGCTGTTCGCCCAGCCGGCCCTGCTGTTCACCGAGTTCGCCTTGCGCACGGCCCAGCTCGGCGATTTCCTTCTGCGACTGGCCGAGCGAGCGGATAACGGCTGGGTCACGGATCACGTAACGATCGTTTCCGCGACGCACCCACAGCGCCGGCTCGCCGCTGCGCGTATCGCGCTGTGACTGCTTGAGGTCGTCCATCGAGGCGTCCACGAAGTTATCGCCGCCCATGCGCAGTACGTAGGCCTGCGACGGTTGGTGCGACAGATCCAAACGACCATGGGTCACCAGGGTGGTGCTGGTGCCGCTGCTGTTGACCTGCAGCGTGCTGGCCTCGTCGGGATGCGGTGGCGCTGTGGGTGCTGCAGGCGCCGCTGGGGGACGCGGTGCGCTGGCCGGGCGCGGCGCGGGCGCCGGCTTCGGAGCGGCCAGCGCCGGCGGCGCTGCCGGGGCGGCGGGTACAGCGGGCATTGCCGGGGCGGCAACCAACGCGGGCGGTTCCGGGGGCGCCGGCGGTACCGCCGCCACCAGCCGCAACGGGGCCACGCCGACCAGCACGAACACGGCGGTGACGCCTACCGAGACCACGCGCGGCAGCGAACCGGTCTGCTGCAGGGTCAGCAGGCGGCGCTTGAGGCTGCGGAAGTTCGGCGAGGCACTGGCCACGCCTACGGCCGGGCGCGGGGCCACGCCCAGCTGCACCAGCAGCCGGCCATAGTCGTGGCGGCAATGCCCGTGGCCGGCAACCACCGCGCTGTCGCAGGCTTCTTCGCGGGCCAGCGCATACTCACGCGCGGCCAGGTGCACCAGCGGATGGAAGAACAGCAGGTGCTGGGCAAGCGAAGGCAGCAGGCCCCACCACAGGTCCCGGCGTTGCAGGTGCACCAGTTCGTGGGTCAGCGCCATGTCCAGGTCATCGGCGGCCATTGCCGGCAGCTCGCGCGCCGGCAACAGCAGCACCGGATTCCATGGGCCGATCAGCTGCGGCGAAGTGATCTGCGCCGAAATCTTCAGCTGCGGCGCACGCGCCAGCCCGTGTGCTTCGGCAGCAAGCTGCAGTGCCTGCTGCAGGCCGGCGTCGGTGCAGCGTGCAGCACTGCGCACCAGCGCACGGCTCTGGCGGTAAGCGCGCAGGCTGTGCAGCAGCATGACCAGCACACCGGCGGCCCACAGCGCGAACAGCGCGGTCTGCCAGGACAGGTCGGGCAGCAGCGATGCCGTTACCGCCGGCAGCGGCACGTCGACCGCTGCCCCGCTCAGTACCCTCTGCACCGGCAGCATGGGTTGCGCGGCCAGGGTGGCGGTATCGATGCCGGGCGCCGGCAGCACGGCCAGCTCCAGCGGGCTGCTCCACACCAGCCCGAGCACCGCCTGCACGGCCACCAGCCACCACAGGCGGCAGCGCGTGGCGGCGGGCAGGCGCGGCAGCAACCGGCACACGCCCCATACCAACGCCACCAGCACCGCACTCTGCACGCTGGTCCAGCCGAGGCGGGTCAACAGTTCCATCATCTGGGTATCCATGGCTCAGCCCTCCCGCTTGCGGGATTGCAGCTGGGCAACCAGCGCTTCAAGTTCGGCCAGCTCGCGGTCACTCACGTCAGCCTTGTGCGACATGAACGCCACGAACGGGGACACCGACCCCTGCAGGGTCTTCTCGACGAAGCTGGCCACCGCGCCCTGGACCACGCTGTCCTGCTCGCCCGTAGCCGAGTAGCGGTACACGCCCTCGACCTGCTCGCGCTGCAGGTAAGCCTTGCCACGCAGGCGTTCCATCATGGTCAGCACGGTGGAACGGGCCAGCCCCCGCTCCTCGCCGAAGCCGGCCGCCACCTCGCCCACGCTGGCGTTGTTCTGTTCCGCTACGTACTGCAGCAGGGCCAGTTCCTGGTCCCCGATGGTCTTGCCGCGCATAACACTCTCCGATGACTACACGTGTCGCTACCGTGCCAGTGACTACAGGTGTCGTCAAGTGCCGGAGGAGTGCGGGCCGACGAACGGTAGAGGACCGCCTGGGTCGGCCAACGGCCGACGCTACCGGGCCCTACACGGGGTAGCGCCGGCCGTTGGCCGGCTGGCCGTACGACGTCGGCTACTTACCGTGCGGGCCGCCCATCACCGGCAGCACCACGCCGCTGATGTAGCTGGCGGTCACCGGCGACGCCAGGAACACATACGCGGGCGACAATTCTTCCGGCTGTGCGGCGCGGCCCATGTCGCTGTTCTTGCCGAACTCGGCCACGTCCGGCGCCTGTTTATCGGCCGGATTGAGCGGGGTCCAGACCGGACCCGGCGCGACCGCATTGACGCGGATGCCGCGTGGCAGCAGCTGGCTGGCCAGCGCCTTGGTGAATGCATGGATCGCACCCTTGGTCGCCGAGTAGTCGATCAGCGCCTTGCTGCCGAACAGCCCGGTTTCCGAACCGGTGTTGATGATGCAGTCGCCTTCTTCCAGATGCGGCAGCACCGCGCGCGCCATCTGGATGTAACCGCCGATGTTGGTCTGCAGGGTTTCCTGCAGGTGCGCGTCTTCCAGATCTTCCAGCCGTTCGCAGTGCAGCTGGAAGGCGGCGTTGTTGACCAGGATGTCGACGCCGCCGAACGCCTTGGCCACCTGCTTCACCGCCCTGTTGCAGAATTTCGGATCGCGCACGTCGCCGGCGATCACCACGCAGCGGGTACCTTCGGCTTCCACATGCTGGCGGGTGATTTCTGCATCTTCCTGCTCGTCCAGGTGAAGCACGGCCACGTCTGCGCCTTCGCGTGCGAACAACACCGCCACCGCACGGCCGATGCCGGAATCGCCGCCGGTGATGATCGCGCGCTTGCCCTGCAGCTTGCCACTGCCGACATAGTCCGGCGCGAGGAAGCGCGGGGCCAGATCCAGTTCGTGTTCGTTGCCCGGCTTGGCAATGTGCTGGGCCGGCATGGTGTCCGGCTGCTTGCGGCTGCCGGCCTGGGTCGCCTTCTTCGCGGCCTTCTTGGTGGCGGCTTTCTTTGCTGCAGCACGCGCGTCCTTGGCCTTTTCCTGGTCCTGCAGCCGGCGCTGGCGCGCGGCCACGCGTGCAGCGCGCGGATCGGCGGCGGCGGCCTTGCGGGTGGCGGTCTTGACGACCGGGGTGCGTTCGCGCGCCGACGAGTCCCCGCTGGCGATGGGCTTGGACGCGGTGCGTTTGCGGGACTTCTTGGCGGTGGCCATGCTCAACTCCTTCGTTGCGGTTGCCTCGGCGCGGGTGGAGGGCGAGGCAAGGGCAGTGTGTCGGCGCTGGCGGTCACATACGGTGAATGCAATGTGGGCACGCCGTGCAGGGCTTCATCCGCCGCATACGCCTGCGGCGGCATCGTGGCACCAGAATCCCGCTGGAGTGCTCCCATGTTCCGTCCCCTGCTTGCCGTTGCCGCACTGACCGCCCTCACCGCCTGCAGCAGCACGCCAGTGGCCCAGGTGGAACCCATCGACGGCGTCATCTCCGGGCAGTGCCACGTGGACAAGGTGCGCGGCGCGGTTGGCCTTGCCGCATCGGCCGCCACTGTCGAACGCGCCCGCGTGGACAGCGACAGCCTCGAGGTGGTCGTACTGCGCGGCCAGCGCGCAGAGAGCGGCGCCACTGCCAGCGGCGCGGTCAATCCCAGCCCGGGTGCGGGAAGCGGTGGCGAGCGCCTGACCATCGAGACCGGGCGCACCAACAACATCACTGCGATTTTCTGTGGTTGATTGCGGCTGACGGGCACGGTTGGACCGCCTGGGCCGACCAACGGTCGGCGCTACCGGATCGGGGTCAGCGGGCGTTGCGGGTCTTCTTTCTTGCCGAGCGCAGGAACTTCAGTGTGGCCTGCTCCCACTGGCGCTCGCCACGCAGCCCCGCCAGCGTGGCCAAGGTGCCGTCGCGCCAGCCGTCGAATACGCTGGGATCGATATAGGCCTTGCGGCATACCGCCGGCGTGTTGCCCAGCAGCGTGGCCACCCCGCACACCACCTCCTTCTGCAGCGCGGCCAGCGCACGCTCGCTGGGTGCCTCGGGCAAGGCGGTGGCGGCGAACTGGCGCAGCGCGGCCACGGTGCCACCCCAGGTACGGAAATCCTTGGCGCTGAAATCGGTCCCCATCGCATCGCGCAGGTAGGCGTTCACCTGCCCCGAGTCCACGGGCTGCAGGGTGCCGTCGTCATCGCGGTACTGGAACAGGGCCTGCCCCGGCAGCTGCTGGCAGCCCTTGATCAACCCCACCAGGCGCTTGTCGTCGATATCCACATCCTGCTGCTGGCCGGACTTGCCGCGGAAGCGCATCCGCGCACGTCCCCCCTTCACCAGCTCCAGGTGCCGGTTGCGCAGCGTGGTCAGTCCGTAGGAGCGGTTGTCGCGGGCGTACTCCGGGTTGCCCACCCGCACCAGCGTTTCGGCCAGCAGCGCCACCACGATCGCCAACACCTTGTCCTGCGGGAATCCGGGCCGCGTGAGGTCGCGGCGCAGGCGCCGGCGCAACGCCGGCAAGGCCTGGCCAAAAGCGATCACCCGGTCGAACTTGCCATCCCCGCGTACCCGCGCCCAGTCCGGGTGGTAGCGGTACTGCTTGCGTCGGCGCGCATCGCGTCCGGTGGCCTGCAGGTGGCCATGGGGCGAGGCGCAGATCCACACATCGGTGTAGGCCGGTGGAATGGCCAATGCGCGGATCCTGGCCAGGGTGGCCGCGTCGCGCACCACGTGGCCGTCGGCATCGCGGTAGCTGAAGCCCTTGCCGGTGCGCCGCCGCGCCAGTCCCGGCTGTTCATCGCTGACGTAGTGCAGGCCCGCATCGCGGGCGGCGGTGGCTTCGGGGGTGGCAGGGCGTGCAGGCATGGCGGCAGGCAAGGTAGGGGCCTGCAGTGTGGTGGGCGTGGTGGCGGCACCACGTCAATAACGGAACCCAAACACCTCACGCCCGCCCTTGGCGATATGCTCCATGGTTTCCCGCGTGGAACTTTGGAGTCCCGATGCCGTCCTTGTCCTCCCGCCGCCTGCGGCGTCCGTTTGGTCCCACGATCATGGCTGCGGCCCTGGTCCCCACCCTGCTGTTGCTGGGCGCCTGCAACGCGCCGCCAATGGACGAACAGGAAGCGGCGGGTACGCACGCGCAGAAGGCCGCCGAAGAAGCCGCTGCACCGGCCGACACTACCGGCAAGGCTACCGAGGCACCACCGGTCGGCAACTGCGATGCCAACCAGGTGCAGAGCCTGGTCGGCCAGCCCTACAGCGACGCCATCGGTGCGCAGGCCCAGCAGGATGCCAGCGCCCGCGAACTGCGCGTGCTCAAGCCCGATGACATGACCACCATGGAATTCGTCGGCGAGCGGTTGAACATCGAAGTGGATGAAAAGGGCGTGGTCACCGGCCTGCGCTGCGGCTGAATTGGGCGCACCGGAAGCGGCTTTTAGAGGGGTTTGGTTGCGCCTGCAACCGTGTATTGCGGCGTTGCAACAACTGTGCTCTAGTCGAAGCATCCGGTGCCTCCAGATGCGCTCAACGGATTGAGCGGGGACGAGTGTCGCCGCTCACCCGACATCGAGGCAGAGATGGCCCCCCGCAACCGCCAAGGGCTTTACGACCCGCAAGACGAACGCGATGCCTGTGGTTTCGGCATGGTGGCGCAACTGGATGACCAGCCCTCACGGCTGCTGGTCGACACCGCCATTGCCGCGCTTTCGCGCATGACCCACCGTGGCGGCGTCGCCGCCGACGGTGTCACCGGTGATGGCTGCGGGCTGTTGCTGCGCCGCCCCGACGCGTTCCTGCAGGCGCTCGCCGCCGAAGCCGGCATTGCCCTCGGCACGCTGCATGCCGCCGGCGTGGTGTTCCTGCCACATGACAAAGCCGCCGCCCAGGCCTGCCGCGACGCGCTTGAACAGCAACTGCGCGACGCCGGCTGCCAGCCGCTCGGCTGGCGCGTGGTTCCGACTGACCCCAGCGTGTGCGGCCAGCTGGCCCGCGACACCCTGCCGCATATCGAACAGGTGTTCGTCGATGCCGGCAGCGGCCAGGACGAAGCGGCCTTCACCCTGGCGCTGTTCCTGGCCCGCCGCCGCAGCGAACAGCAGCTGCGCGAACATGCCGATTACTACGTCACCACGCTCAGCCCCAACGCGATCAGCTACAAGGGCATGGTGCTGCCGGACAAGCTGAGCTGGTTCTACCCGGACCTGCAGCGCAACGACCTGGCCTCCAGCGCCATCGTGTTCCACCAGCGCTTTTCCACCAATACGCTGCCCCGTTGGCCGCTGGCACACCCATTCCGGATGCTCGCCCACAACGGCGAGATCAACACCATCGAAGGCAACCGGCGCTGGGCGCAGGCGCGCAGCAAGGTGTGGAAGACCCCGCGTTTCGACATCGGCGAATTCGACCCGGTGATCTCCATGCACGGCTCGGATTCGCAGAGCCTGGACAACATGCTGGAACTGATGGTCAGTGCCGGCATGGACCTGATCCAGGCGCTGCGCATCCTGGTGCCACCGGCAACCCAGTCGCTGGAGTTCAAGGACGCCGACCTGGCCGCGTTCTACGAGTTCTACGGCCTCAACAGCGAACCGTGGGATGGCCCGGCCGGCATCGTCGCCTGTGACGGGCGCTATGCGGCGTGCACGCTGGACCGCAACGGGCTGCGCCCGGCGCGCTGGATGCTCACCTCCGACCGCCACTTCCTGGTCGCCTCCGAAGCGGGCGTGTGGGAAGTGCCGGCCGAGCGCGTGGTGCGCAAGGGCAAGCTGGGCCCGGGCGAGATGATGGCCATCGACCTCAAACGCGGCGACCTGCTCGATTCGGACGCCATCGACCGCATCAACCGCGGCCGTGCGCCGTACAAGCAGTGGCTGCAGCAGGGCGTGACCTACCAGCAGACCGAGCTGATCGACCCCTCGCTGGTGGAAGAACCGTTCGACGAACGCACCCTGCGCAGCTACCACAAGCTGTTCCAGCTCAGCACCGAGGAAGTGGAGCAGATTCTGCGCCCGCTGGCCGAGACCGAGCAGGAAGCCACCGGGTCGATGGGCGATGACACCCCGATGGCGGTGCTCAGCCAACAGAGCCGGCCGCTCTACGATTACTTCCGCCAGGCCTTCGCGCAGGTCACCAACCCGCCGATCGACCCGCTGCGGGAAGACTGCGTGATGTCGCTCACCACCCAGCTCGGCAAGGAGACCAACATCTTCCATGCCGGTGCGGAGACGGTGAACCACGTCATCCTCAATTCGCCGGTGCTCAGCCAGCGCAAGCTGCGCCAGCTGATCAAGATGCCGCAGTACGTGGACCGCAACCGGCTTATCGATCTCTCCTACAGCCTGGACGAAGGGCTGAAGGCCGGCATCGAGCGCATCTGCACCGAAGCCGAAGCGGCCGCACGCGACGGCATCGTCATGCTGCTGCTCAGCGACCGCTACCCGGTGGCCGACCGGCCGATGGTGCATGCGCTGCTGGCCACCAGCGCGGTGCATCACCATCTGTCCAACGCCGGGCTGCGCTGCGAGGTCAACCTGATCCTGGAAACCGGCACCGCGCGCGACCCGCACCACATGGCCTGCCTGCTCGGCTTCGGCGCCACGGCGGTGTACCCGTATCTGGCCTACCAGACGCTGTTCGACCTGGGCCGGCGCGGCATCCTGCAGTTGAAGAAGGGCGGCGAGCAGTCGCAGATCGGTCGCAGCTACCGCAAGGGCATCTACAAGGGCCTGTCCAAGATCATCTCCAAGATGGGCATCTGCACCGTGGCCAGTTACCGCGGCGCGCAGCTGTTCGAGATCGTCGGCCTGGACGACGAGGTGGTGGACCTGTGCTTCCCGGAAACGCCTTCGCGCGTGGCCGGCGTGGGCTTCGCGCGGCTGGATGACGAAGCCCGCGAACTCACCGTGCGCGCCTGGAACGACCTGCTGCGCCCGGACGTGGGCGGCGTGCTCAAGTACGTGCACGGCGGCGAATACCACATGTACAACCCCGATGTGGTGATGACCCTGCAGCGCGCCGCGCGCAGCGGTGATGCCGCCGACTGGCAGCGCTACTGCGAAGCGGTGCACGGGCGGCCGGTATCGGCCCTGCGCGACCTGCTGCAGCTCAAGGCCGCACCGACCCCGACGCCGCTGGATGAAGTGGCGCCGGCCGAAGACCTGTTCCGCCGCTTCGATACCGCCGCGATCAGCCTGGGCGCGTTGTCGCCCGAAGCGCACGAAGCGCTGGCCATCGCCATGAACAAGCTCGGCGGGCGCAGCAATTCCGGCGAAGGCGGCGAAGACCCGGTGCGTTATGGCACCAACAAGCGCAGCAAGATCAAGCAGGTGGCCTCGGGCCGCTTCGGCGTCACCGCCGAATACCTGGTCAATGCCGAAGTGCTGCAGATCAAGGTCGCCCAGGGCGCCAAGCCCGGCGAAGGCGGGCAGCTGCCCGGGCACAAGGTCAACGAGCTGATCGCGCGGCTGCGCTATGCCAAGCCGGGCATCGGCCTGATCTCGCCGCCGCCGCACCACGACATCTATTCGATCGAAGACCTGGCCCAGCTCATCTACGACCTCAAGCAGGTCAACCCGGATGCGCTGGTGTCGGTGAAGCTGGTCTCGCATGCCGGCGTGGGCACGATTGCCGCCGGCGTGGTCAAGGCCGGCGCGGACCTGATCACCGTGTCCGGCCACGACGGCGGCACCGGTGCCAGCCCGGTCAGCTCGATCCGCTATGCGGGCGTGCCGTGGGAGCTGGGCGTGGCCGAATCGCACCAGGCACTGGTGGCCAACGACCTGCGCGGGCGCACCCTGCTGCAGACCGACGGCGGCCTGAAAACCGGCCTGGACGTGATCAAGGCCGCGCTGCTGGGCGCGGACAGCTTCGGCTTCGGCACCGCGCCGATGATCGTGCTGGGCTGCAAGTATCTGCGCATCTGCCACCTCAACAACTGCGCCACCGGCGTGGCCACCCAGGACGAGCGCCTGCGTGCGCAGTACTTCACCGGCCTGCCCGAGCGCGTGGAAAATTTCTTCCGGCTGCTGGCCGAAGAAGTGCGCGGCTGGCTGTCCTACCTGGGCGTGCGTTCGCTGGACGAGATCGTGGGCCGCACCGACCTGCTGCAGCAGTTGGAGGTTGCCCCGCGCCCGGGCGTGAAGGTGGATCTTTCGCGCCTGCTCAACCCGGCCCGGTACGGCGGCAGCCACTGCGCCGCACAGCGCCTGTACGAATCGCCCGACAGCCTGGCCACGCAGATGGATGGCCTGCTGGCCCCGGCAATCGCCGGCAAGCTGGGCGGTGAGCACCGCTTCCTGATCCACAACACCGACCGCTCCATCGGCGCCCGCCTGTCTGGCGCCATAGCGCGCGCGCATGGCAACCAGGGCATGAGCGATGCCCCGTTGACCCTGCGCTTCCGTGGCACCGCCGGGCAGAGCTTCGGCGCGTTCAATGTCGGTGGCCTGCAGCTGGAAGTCGAAGGCGAAGCCAACGACTACGTGGGCAAGGGCATGGCCGGCGGCCGCCTGGTGGTACGCCCGCCGCGCGGCGCACGCTTCGAGGCGCGCAACACCGCGATCATCGGCAACACCTGCCTGTATGGCGCCACCGGCGGCGAGCTGTTCGCCGCTGGCCGCGCCGGCGAGCGCTTCGGGGTGCGCAACTCCGGTGCGCTGGCCGTGATCGAAGGTGCCGGCGACCACTGCTGCGAATACATGACCGACGGCATCGTGCTGGTGCTGGGCAAGGTGGGCCTGAACTTCGGTGCCGGCTTCACCGGCGGGTTGGCCTACGTACTGGATATCGACCGCGATTTCGTGGACCGCTACAACCACGAGCTGATCGACATCCACCGCATTTCGGCCGAAGGGTTCGAAAACCACCGCCAGCACCTGCACACCCTGATCAGCCGCCACCGCGAGCTCACCGGCAGCATCTGGGCCCAGCAGATCCTCGACGAGTTCCGCGATTACGTGGGCAAGTTCTGGCTGGTCAAACCCAAGGCCGCCAGCATCGAGTCGCTCACCGACTCGCTGCGCCGCGCCGCGTAACGCGCCTCCGGTAGCGCCGGCCGTTGGCCGGCCCTCCGCAGATTGAATCCCGAGACGTACCGCCGGCATTGGCTGGCAACTGAACATTCAAGGGCCTTCCCATGAGCCGCAAGCAAGCCTTCCAGTTCCTCGACCTGCCCCGGACCATGCCGCAGCGCATTCCGGTGGAGCTGCGCACCTCCGGCGACTGGAGTGAGCTGTACGGCAAGTTCGGCAAGGAAGATGCCCAGTACCAGGCCGGCCGCTGCCTGGACTGCGGCAATCCATACTGCAGCTGGAAGTGCCCGGTACACAACGCCATTCCGCAGTGGCTGCAGCTGGTGCAGGAAAACCGCATCCACGAAGCGGCCACGCTGTGCCATTCCACCAACCCGCTCCCCGAAGTGTGCGGCCGCGTGTGCCCGCAGGACCGCCTGTGCGAAGGCAGCTGCACGCTGGAGGAATTCGGCGCGGTCACCATCGGCGCGGTGGAGAAGTACATCGTCGATACCGCCCTGGCCACCGGCTGGCGGCCGGACATGGCGGCGGTGGAAAGCACCGGCAAGCGCGTGGCGGTGATCGGTGCCGGCCCGGCCGGGCTGGCCTGTGCCGACCGGCTGGCGCATGCCGGCGTGCAGGCGGTGGTGTACGACCGTTACGAACAGATCGGGGGCCTGCTGCAGTTCGGCATTCCCAGCTTCAAGCTGGACAAGTCGGTGATCAGCCGCCGCCGCAACGTGCTGGAAGGCATGGGCGTGCAGTTCCGGCTGGGCGTGGAAATCGGCCGCGACGTGACCCTGGAGACGCTGCTGGCCGACTACGACGCGGTGTTCGTCGGTACCGGCGCCTACCGCTATACCGATGGCGGACTGCCCGGCCAGGACCTCAAGAACGTACTGCCGGCGCTGCCGTTCCTGGTACAGAACAGCCGCATCGTCAGCGGCAGCGATGCGCATGGCCGGCCCATCGCCGGCTGGGAAGACACCCTCGCCCTGCCCGACCTGGAGGGCAAGCGCGTGGTGGTGCTGGGCGGCGGCGATACCGGCATGGACTGCGTGCGCAGTGCGGTGCGGCTGGGTGCAGCGCGGGTGACCTGCGCTTACCGCCGCGATGAAGCCAGCATGCCGGGCTCGGCGCGCGAAGTGGCCAACGCGCGCGAAGAAGGCGTGCGGTTCCTGTTCAACCGCCAGCCGCTGTCGATCGAGGCCGGTGCCGATGACGAAGCGATCGGCGTGACCGTGGTGGAAACCCACCTGGGCGTGCCCGATGCGCAGGGCCGGCGCAACGCAGTGCCGATCGAGGGCAGCGAATCGTTGCTGGAAGCGGATGTGGTGATCATCGCGTTCGGCTTCTCGCCCACCGCACCGGAATGGCTCACCGCGCAGGGAGTGGAGGCCGGCAGCAATGGCCGGATCCTCGCCGGCGGCAGCGGCCGCCTGCCGTTCCAGACCGCCCACCCCAAGCTGTTCGCCGGCGGCGACGCGGTACGCGGTGCGGACCTGGTGGTCACCGCCGTGGCCGAAGGGCGTGATGCGGCGGCGAGCATCGTGACGTTGATCAGCGCCTAGCGCCGGCGGATGTCCGTCCGTTGGCCGGCCCACATAGAGCCGTGGCTCAGGCGGCGGCCCGTACCCCAGCGCGCTCGATTTCCAACGCCAACAACAGCTGGATCTCATCCAGCTGGTCGCGGATGCGGGCATTGCCGGCACCATCGGCGTGATCGCAATCGATATGCGCATCCAGCATGCGCGCCAACCCGACCAGCAGCACATCGGCATCGCCGTGGGCGGCATGGCGCAGCAGGCGGCCCAGCGTGCGGATGCGGGCGCTGCGGTCGTGCGCCAGCGTCTGCACCGACGGATCGTTGCGGGAAGCGGAGAGAGGCATGGGGGGCTGTCCTGATTGACGGGCTGATGGCAGTCAATGTCGGTTATGACCCCGGTAGGCGGCCATGCAACTTTTACGAATTGTCGTGAAGGGCTGGTAATGTCGCTAACGCCCCACTCTCCCGGATGATTCCCATGCGCATCGGCCTGGCCGCCAATCGGCTGCACCACCACGACAAGCACGCCGCGCTGTTCCGCTGGCTGCGCGCCAGCGATACCGGGCTGCGCGAGCTGGGCGTGGAGCTGCACGCGGTCGGGCGCACCTATGACGCCATCCAGCGGCTGGGTTTCCTGAACGACTTCGACGCGCTGCGCCGCTACCCGAACGGGCGCGAGGGCGGCCTGATGAAGCTGGTTGCCGAAGTGGTGGGCATGGGCACGCCCGAGCGCACCCTGGACGGTGCCATCTACCTGATGGACCCGGTGGATCCGTCCTCCGTGTTCCCCGAGGCCACTGCGCTCAAGCGCCAGTGCGTGATCCATGGCAAGCCCTTCATCTCCACCGTGGCCACCGCACGCGACTGGATCGAGGTCGAGCGCATTCACGCCGGGCTGGCCGCCGATCGCGGTGCCGACGACCTGCACGCGTTCGAGCAGCACACCCTGGCGATGATCGCGCACGATGCGATGAAGCCCGCCATGCTGGCCTTCGCCGATGAGCATTTCGACCTGCTGTCGCGCTTCCGCAGCCGGGTCGGCACCGGCACCACCGGCCAACGCCTGAACGAACTGGCCTGGAGCCGCGGCTGGCCGAAGGACCAGGAATGGGTGGCCCGCTACCAGAGCGGCCCGATGGGCGGCGACGCACAGATCGCCGACCGGGTGCTGGAAGGCCGCTGCCAGCGCGCGATCTTCTTCGAGGACCCGCATGTGGCGCGCCAGCACGAGGCCGACATCCAGCTGCTGGAACGCGCGGTTACCACCGTGACCGACCAGGCGGTGTGCATCACCGCGCCGCGGGTGGCGGCGCGCTGGGCACAGGCGGCTACGCGGCGGGCGGCGGCAACCCCGGGCGGCTGATCAACGCTGCGGGTGCAACGACGCTGCAGCGGCGTGCGCTACTCCTGCAGCGACGCCGCAAAACCATGTGCGCCCTGGCCGCGGCGCCATTCGCTTTCGCCGCTGCAGCCGCCCGCGCTGACGATATAGCCGCCACGCCAGAGGTCGTCATTCTCGCGACGGTCCATGCCGTGCGTCGCGATGCTGCCCTGGCGCCGCCCCGTTTCGCGGAACAGCAGGCGGAAGCGCTTGCGGTGGAACACGCTGCCGTACAACCCGCCGCTGACGTCCACCCGTGGGCGTTCGCGCTCCGGTAGCAGGCGGAGCGGCCCTACGCCCTGGCCATCACGGCATTGCACGCATTCCGCTACGCCCTCCACGCGCCCGCCACTCTGCGACAGCATCACCAGGTACACCGCCGCAGTGCGGCGGGCGTCGCCAGGCGCAAAACGGGTCAGCGTCCACACCCCCGAGATATCCGGTACGCGCGCACGCAGCATCGCCGCGCTGCCGAGCACCGTGGCGGCGAGCACGTTGGTGAGCACATCGAAGGCAACCGAGGCCATGGTCGACATGGGTGTTCCGTGATGGTGGTACAGGCCAGCAGGTTCAGCCAGCCTGCAGGGCAGCGCCATGCAACAAAGTCGAACGTGGTGTTGTGGCAGACAGCCACGCAGGGCGTGGCTCTACGACCGGATGCGCGTAGTGCCACGCCGCGTCCCATGAACGGCGTGCGCCGGAACAGTGAGTGCGTCGCTACGCGCCCGGGTGCGTCCGCAACGCCGGGATACGCTTGGTAGCGTGGCAGACCGCACCGAAGCCGGGTTACAACAACTGCCGCAGCATCGCTTTAAGCCGCCGCCCTTCCAGCTGGAAATAATCCCGCTCCTCACGCCACGCCGGGAAGCGTTGCTCCACTTCCTCCCAGAACGCAGCGGAATGGTTGGCCTGGATCAGATGGCAGAGCTCATGCACCAGCACGTATTCGAACGCCGACGGCCGCCCCAGCACCAGGGCCAGGTCCAGTGCCATGCTGCCATCCGGTGCCAGCGATCCCCATTGCGATGACATTACCTTCAGGCGCAGCCGTGCCGGTGCACGTGGCAGGCTGGGCAAATAACGCGGCAGCCACTGGCCGACATCGGCGCGGGTCTGCGCTTCGTAGAATTCGCGCAGCGTGCGCCGCACCGTGGCATCGGTGCCGCGCGCGGGCAGGTGCATGCATGCACCGTCCGGGTCCAGTTCCAGGCGCGCGTAGCGCCCCGTGTCCCAGCGCAGCGGCAACAGCTCGCCGCGCAGTGGCAGCAGCCCCGGTTCGCCGATCACCAGCGGCGGCGGCAGGTTCTGCGCCTGGTAGCTGCGCAGCTGCGTGGACAGCCAATCACGGTGCTGTTCCAGGAAGCGCTCGCCCATCACCAGGCTGGCGCGTGGCGGCAGGGTCAACCGCACGCCACGCTCATCCACGCTCAGTTTGATCCGGCGCGCGCGTGGATCGCGCACGCGCAGCACGTCGATCTCGGCATCCTCCAGCCGCAGGCGGACGGTGTCGCGCTGCAGGGTCGGGGCGGCGGCCGGGGAGATCAGGCGGCGGAGGAATCCAGGCATGGGTACAGCATAGCGCTCGTGGCGCGGGGCGTATGACTGCGGACCACGACGGGGGTAGAGCGGGGCTCTGCCCCGCTGCGGGATCGCGGGCAGCGGGGCAGAGCCCCGCTCTACGGGTTGCCTGTCAATCCGCCTTGCTGAGCTTGAAGGCCTCTTCCAGCAGCAGGAACAGGCGGCGCACTTCGCCGCTCTGCAGGACGAAGCGGGCGTCCAGCTCGGCGCGGCGGCCGTCTTCGTCGGCATGTTCCAGCTGGTCCAGGGCGCCGTCCAGGAACTTCAGTTTGCGCACGATCAGGTCGTCGCCCAGCACGAAGGACAGGTTGTCCTCGAACACCAGGGCCAGCTTGGTGACCTGCTTGCCGGCGTCCAGGTGCTTGTCGATCTCGTCGCAGCGCAGTTCCTGGTGCTGGCACTTGACCACCGCGCCGCCCTCGGCCGGGTCCTTCATCTCGCATTCCTCGCCCAGGCTCAGCCCGGTGGGAAGCGGCTCACCGGCGATCCAGCCGGTCAGGATCGAACGCGGGGCGACTTCGGCGTTCAGCGGCATCGCGGGGAAGCTGCCGAGCAGACCACGGATGTCGGACATCATGTTTTCGCCCTTCTTGCTGCTCGAGCAGTCCACCGCCACGTAGCCATGGGTGAGGTCGATGAGTGCGTCGGTGCGCGAACTTTTCACGAAGGCACGCGGCATCAGTTCGTGCAGCAGGTCGTCCTTCAGGCGCTTGCGCTCGCGGCCGCCGGGCTTGCGCCCTTCCTTCTCTTCGATCTCTTCCAGCTTGCGCGCCAGCAGGTCGTTGACCACCGCGCCCGGCAGGATCTTGTCCTCACCGCCCACGGTCAGCCACAGCGCGTCGCCGACGCGGTGCGAGAACACGGCCTTCTCCTCGCGGCCGAACGGCGAGATGAAACCGCGGGAGTTCATTTCAAGCGGGCCTACCGGCTTGAGCAGCATCTGCGGCAGCAGGGTGTCGACGTCAGAGAAATCAGTGGCGGTCGGGAAGCGGAACAGGGTCAGGTTGCGAAAGAACATGGAGATCCGGAAAGAAGTCGTGAAAGGAAGCGGTGACAGCCGCAGCCTGGCTCAGGCCAGGCCGCTGCCCTCGCCGGGGTCGGAGGCAGCGTCGGACCAGGCCGACGGTGGGCTGGGGGCCATGGCCGTGCGCCCCAGCGACATGAAATCGAACAGGGCCGGGTCGGCCAGCTGTGACGGATGGATGTTGCCCAGCGCGCGCGCGATCTGGTCGATCCGCCCGGGGTGCTGGTCTTCCCACTGCTGCAGCATCTGCGCCACCTGGCGGCGTTGCAGGGTGTCCTGGCTGCCGCACAGGGTGCACGGAATGATGGGGAACGCGCGCGCGTCGGCGTATGCCTGGATGTCGCTCTCACTGACATAAGCCAACGGACGGATCACCACGTGCCGGCCATCATCGCTGCGCAGTTTGGGCGGCATCGCCGACAGCTTGGCGTGGTGGAACAGGTTGAGGAAGAACGTGGCCACGCTGTCGTCGCGGTGGTGGCCGAGGGCGATCTTGGTGAACCCGTTCTCTGCGGCGTGCCGGTACAGCGCGCCGCGACGCAGGCGCGAACACAGCGAGCACATCGTGCGGCCTTCGGGGATCACCCGGCTGACCACCGAGTAGGTGTCCTGTTCGATGATCTGGCAGGCCACCCCGATCGACGCCAGGTACCCGGGCAGCACGTGTTCGGGGAAGCCCGGCTGCTTCTGGTCCAGGTTCACCGCCACCAGTTCGAAGGCCACCGGGGCTTTCTTCTGCAGCTGCAGCAGCACGTCCAGCAGGGTGTAGCTGTCCTTGCCGCCGGACAGGCAGACCATGATGCGGTCGCCGTCCTCGATCATGCCGAAGTCGGCGACCGCCTGGCCGACCTGGCGGCGCAGCTTGCGGGCCAGTTTGTCGTGCGCGGCCGCGTCCGCGCGCGGAGCGCGGTGGACCGGATCGGGCAGGGGCAGGACGGCAGGCATCCTGTGCATTCTACCGGCTCGCACCGGCCCTCACCGACGCGCGGACGTGACTGCGTTCACTCCCGGGTGTCATCGCGGATGTGTATGCTCAGCGACTGTGGATACCCAGACTCCCGAACAGATCAGCGCCCGTCTTGCCGAACTCCGGCAGGAGCATCGTGAGCTGGACCAGCGCATCGAGCGCATGGCCGCCAATGGCGAGGACGAGCTGGAGGCAAAGCGCTTGAAACGCGACAAGCTGCGGCTGAAGGATTGCATTGCCAAGCTTGAAGACATGTTGATTCCGGACGAGCCGGCGTAGGTAGCACCGACCGTTGGTCGGCTGCTCTCCGTCAGGCGTGACGGGGGCCTGACAAACGGCTTCGGACAGAGGTCAGCGTCGGCAGGTTCATGGACGGCGCGGTGTCCCTGACCCGGATGCTTGAGCCGAGCGTTGCGCGGTCGCCGGCCAACGGCCGGCGCTACGAATTGCTGGCGAACGCGGTGAAATCCGGATACGTCTGGATACGCAGGGTTGACGACGTGGTCGTCAATCCTGCGTTACCGGTTCCTCTGGTTTTGCCGCTTCCGGGCTGACCCGTTCGATGGTGTGGCGCAGCTCGCGGCCGAGGATGAACTTGGCGTCCTTGGCCCAGGTGTCCAGGCGTTCGTCGAACAGCAGCTTGCTGTTTTCGTCCGGCCACACCAGGCGCAGCTCGCGCATCTTCTGGATGAAGCCACGGAACAGGGTGCGGTCGAAGAACTCCGGCGCGGCGGGTGCGTAGAGCAGGCTCAGGCGCTGCGCGGCCTGCTGGCACAGGCTTTCCAGTTCGGCCGCGCCCAGCGTGCCCGGACCGTTCTTCACCAGCACCGAAATGGCGATGTAGTAACGCTCGAACGCCTGCTGCAGCGAATGGCCAATGGCACGCAGGCGGAACACTTCGTCGGTCTGCCCGGTGTTGCGCGCCAGGATGCCACCATCATCGTCGTTGACGTTCTGCAGCAGGCCCTCGCGCACGAACACCGCGATGGTCTGTTCGATGCGCTGGGCGAACTCGTCTTCGGTCCACGGCAGGAACAGCTCGGCCTGCAGGAACGGATACACGGTACGGCCCAGCTGCACCAGGCCGGTGCGGCTCATGCGGCGGTTGTTCTGGAAGCAGCACGCCACCCACGACGAGGCGGTGAACAGGTGGATGACGTTGTTGCGGAAGTAGCTGAGCAGCACCGCGGTATCGCCACTGACGCTCAGCACATCGCCCAGCGGGTGCTTGACCCGGGTCAGCACGTTGATTTCCTCGGCGTGCGCGATGATCCGCTCCGGCGAATGCGGCGTGACCGTAACCCGGTCCGAATAGGGCATCTCCACCAGCAGGGTCTTGCACAGCTCGATCTGCGCGATCAGGTCGGCTTCGCCCATCGCATGCTTGGGCGTGGACAGCAGCGCCAGCGCCAGCAGGTTGATCGGGTTCACGTCGGCTGCGCCGTTGATGTGCACCTGGATGCGTTCGGCCAGGTGGTCCACCGTGCCCGGCAGCCACGATGGCTTCTCGTCCTCGCCCACCGGCGCGCCATCCCACTCCGGCGCCTGGCGGGCCAGCACGTCGTTGAGCGCGATCGGCTCGCCGAAGTTCACCACCACCTGGCCGTAGTTCTGCTTGAGCACCTTCGGGATCGACCACAGCAGCTGCCAGATCGATTCCTTTTCCTTCGGCCGCCCGGACAGTTCGTCCAGGTAACTGCCGCCCTCCATCAGCTTTTCATAGCCGATGTACACCGGCTGGAACAGCACCGGCTTGCGCGGCTGGCGCAGGAACGCGCGCAGCGTCATCGAGATCATGCCGCCCTTGGGCTGCAGCAGGCGCCCCGTGCGTGAACGGCCGCCTTCGACGAAGTACTCGATCGAATAGCCACCGGCCACCAGCTGCGCCACGTATTCGCTCAGCACCGCCGAGTACAGGGCGTTGCCGCGGATCGAGCGGCGGATGAAGAACGCACCGCCCTTGCGCAGCAGCGTGCCCACCACCGGCAGGTTCAGGTTGATGCCGGCGACGATGTGCGGCGGCACGATGCCACGGTCGTACAGCAGGTACGACAACAGCAGGTAATCCATGTGGCTGCGGTGGCTGGGCACGTACACCACTTCATGGCCCGGCGCGGCCGCCTTGAACTTGTCCAGGTGGTGGACCAGCACGCCGGCGTAGATGCGGTTCCAGACGTGGCTGAGCATGAAGCTGGCTGAGCGCACCACCGGGCTGGAGTAGTCCGCGGCGATTTCCCAGGCGTAGGCATGCGCCTTCTTCCAGGCGTCGGCCGGCTTGGTGTTGTCCCGCTTGGCCTGCGAGGCGATCGCGTCGCGCACCGTGTCGGCTTCCAGCACCTTGTCCACCAGCAGGCGGCGGGTGGACAGGTCCGGCCCGATCACCGATTCGCGGATGCGGCGGAAGTGGGTGCGCAGCACGCGCTGCAGCTTGCGTACCGTGCGCTCGGGGTCCAGCCCCTCGTCCACGGTGGTGCGCAGCGAAATCGGCGGGGCGAACCGCACGATGGTGCTGCGGCCATTGAGCAGCACGGCCAGCAGGCGGCGGAAACGGCCCACCAGCGCCCAGTTTTCCGAGAACAGCACCGCGAACCAGCCGCTCTGCTTGTCCGGCGCGCGGCCGACGAAGATCGACACCGGAACCAGGTTCACGTCCAGCTCGCCGCGTGCACGATGCGCCTGCAGCACCTTGGCCAGCGAATCGGAATGGGTCTTGGCACCGCGTTGTTCGGGAATCAGCGAATTGCTGCTGCTCCGCCGCGACAGCGCCAGGTAGGCGCGCCTGCGCCCGGTCGGATCGCCGGCAATGGGGACCAGCGGCGAGGGCAGGCCGGCTTCACGGCAGGCCTTGTCCAGGATCAGCGCATTGGACAGGCCGTAGTCTTCCAACACATAGACCACCGGGCGGCCGTCGTCGTACTGGCCGGGGTGTTCGGGTTCGATCTTCAGCGACAGCCACGGCTCCACCAGCCTGCCCAGCAGCCGCGCCCACCAGGGGCGGCGTCCGGACGAGGTGCGGGCCATGGCGCTGACCGGGCTGGGCACGATCGCGGCCGGGTCGGCCGCGTCCACGGGCGCGGCTTCGCCCCCGTTCGTGGCGCCTGCACCGGGCGCAGTGTCGGGCGACGCGGACGGGGCGTCCGGCGTCTTGGGCGGCTCTTCGCCGGGGAAAGGCAGGGGATTCTGGTTCGGCATCGGCTTCATTATGGCTTAGCCGGTGCAGAAGCACCGTCCTTGACCTGCGCGGCCGCCTCTGCTTCGGCGGCCTGTTGCGCGTCATGTTCAGCTTGCGCGGCAACCGCAGCGGCAGCCTCGTCGGCTGCCTTGAGCAGCGCATCGGTCTCTTCCAGCGTGCGCGCCAGGTACCAGTGCCCGTCACGGCGGGTCATGCGTACCTGGGCGTCGATCTGTTCGCCGGCCAGCGGGTACTGGATCCGCAGCAGGGCGCTGTCCCCTTCCTGCGACACCAGCTCGCCGCGCAGTTCAGTCATCGCCGCGTCCAGCGACAGCCCGTAACTGGCCAGCGCGGTCTTCAGCGCCTTGGCGAACGGGCCCAGCCGGCGCAGGCTGCCCTCCATGCCGGCTGCCTGCAGCTCGGCATCGGTGGACAACGCAGCGGTGCGTGCGGTGGCGGTCAGCAGGGTAATGGTGGTCCTGGCGCGCTGCTTGTCGGTCAGCGGCGCGGCGGCGGCCCAGCGGCTCAGCACGTCCACCACCTGGGTGTAGTGGGCCCGTTCGGCGTCGCTGTAGTCGGTCTGGTTGCGCAGGTACTGCACGCCGAACAACCCCATCGAGTGGGCCGCCTGGCGCACCCCGGTGGCCTGGCCGGCAATCTGGGTATCGAACGAGCGCTGCAGGCGCTTGGGCGCATCCGGCGCCGACAGGGCCGCCAGCATCGGCAGCAACTGGCCATCCAGCGGCAGGTCGGTCAGCGGCCAACGGCTGTGGCCCTCGCCCCATGCGGCCTGCAGCCGGGCGTACTGGGCGGGCGGCACTGACGCGCGGGCGTAGCCCACCAGGTCGTCGTCAGCCAAGTGGCGAGCGATCTGCTGCAACGCGGCCACCGGCTCGGCGGCCGGTGCATCCGGGTCGATCGTGTCGCGCTTGCACGCCCCCAGCAACAGCAGCCCACACAGCGACAGCGACATCACCCAGGGTCGGTAGCGCCCTTTCATCAACGACATGGACATGAATTCGGACTTCCCCGGACCGGTCCGCATCTTGCGGCCTGCGCCCCCACAGCGGCAACCCATCCTGCCCGCCGGGCCGGCAGGATGGTCGTAACCCGTTGTTTTTATTTGGTATCAGTCACGCATCCAGGTGGCCTGGATGAAATCGCGCACATAGCCCTGCGACAACCGCGCATACACCCCGGGGCGGCCCGGGAGGGCGCAGCCTTCACCCCAGCTGACCGTGCCCAGTACCGTCCAGGTCCCCTTGCGGCGCACCAGCAGCGGCCCGCCGGAGTCGCCGTTGCAGCTGTCGATGCCCTCGGCGCCGGCGCAGATCACCGCCCCGGCCTGCAGGTCCGGGTAGGCCTGCTGGCAGGCGTTGAACGCCACGAACGGGGTCTGCACCGTCTGCAGGGTGGTCGGCAGGGCTTCGCCGGGGAACGCGATCACGCCCCAGCCGATCACCGTGAAGTGGCGCCCGGGGCGCAGGTAGGCACTGTCCCGGCCCAGCAGCACCTCGGCCGGCTCGGCCTTGGCCACCGGTCGCTTGAGCTGGATCAGCGCCACGTCGTTGGCCAGTTCGCGTTCGTCGAAGGCCGGGTGCACGTGGATCGCCTTGACGTTGGACACGCGGCGGCGCGGCGTGGCCTGCAGCGTGGTCTGCCCGACCAGTACCGCCAAGTGCGCCGGCAGCAGGCCGTCAACGCAGTGGGCGGCGGTGAGCACCCACGACGGCGAGATCAGGGTGGCGCCGCAGCCGTGCCGGGCGTGGTCCGAATCGCCCCGGCCCAGCCGTTGCAGGCTGGCCATGAACGGGTACTGGCCGGGTTCGGCGTCGACCCCGCCGATGATGCGTGGCGCGGTGTCCGGCCCGGACTGGGCCAGCGCGGGAATGCAGACAGCAGAGAGGATCAGGCCGAACATCCAGGCCGGCCGGGAACAGGTACGCATGCAGCAACTCCTTTGCGGTAAGTGGAAACGACAGCACGGCGCGGTGCGCGTGCCAGGTCGATTCGACGGCAAAGAAGGCGGGACGACTGCGTGGCCGGTCGCGTTTCAGCGGTCGTGGCGATTGATGGATGCGTTTCTGCGAACGGGCGCAACACCATACCGGGATGCAGTTCCATCCCGGTGCGTGCAGGCGGTGCAGCGATCAGCGTCGGGCGGTGCGGATCTCGTCCTGGATCGCCCGCGCGGCGGCGCGCGGGTCGGCCGCAAGGCGGACCGGGCGACCGACCACGATGGCATCGGCGCCGTCGGCGAAGGCCTGGGCCACCCCCACGGTGCGCTTCTGGTCATCGCCGACCGGGCCGCCGGGGCGGATGCCCGGGCATACGATCGAGAACCCGGCGCCGGTGGCGGCGCGGATCGGGCCGGCTTCCTGGCCCGAGGCGATCACCCCGTCGATACCGGCGGCCTGGGCGGCCAGCGCGCGCTCGACCACCACGTCCACCGGCTCGCGGTCGATGCCCATGCCGCGCAGGTCATCGCGCCCCATCGAGGTCAGCACGGTCACTGCCAGCAGGCGCATGTCGCTGCTGTTGGCGGCCGCGCAGGCCTCCATCATGGCCGGGTGCCAGCCGTGGATGGTGGCGTAGCTCACCGGCCACTGCGACAGCCGCCGGATCACCGCCGCAGCGGTGGCCGGGATGTCGAAGAACTTCAGGTCCACGAACACGCGCTTGTCGCGCGCCGCCAATGCGTCGAGCACCTCGAAGTACTCGCCCGACGCCAGCAGCTCCATGCCGATCTTGTAGAACGACACCGCATCGCCCAGCCGGTCCACCCAGGCCAGCGCATCCTCGCGGCCCGGCACGTCGAGCGCGAAGATCAGGCGTTCGTCATCGCGCAGCGGCAGCGGGGCCCGGCTCACGGCGCGTAGTCCAGTGCGGCGCGCTTGGCGTCATGGCGGGCCTGGCGCGACTGGCTGTAATCGTTGTTGAACTGGGCCGGTTCGAAGCCGCCGTAGGTCGGGTTGGGCAGCATCCACCAGCGTTCGCCGAACCAGTCGTGGTACTGCTGCAGCAGTGCGTCGCGGCCGTCGTTGGTATTGGCGGTGACTTCCACGAAATCGCCCAGCTGGTCACCGAACTGCATCAGCACGCGGTAGTTCTGCCCGGCCAGGCGGCGCCGGCAGTTCTTCTCGCTGCCGGCCTGCTCGCAATCCTTCACCACCGTGCCCAGGCCCAGGAACACGCTGTCGTCGGCCACCGGCAGGCCTTCGGCACGCAGGTTAGCGAGGGTGGCGTCCTTCAGGTGCACCGCGCGGTTGGAGATGTACAGCAGGGTCATGCCCCTGGCATTGGCGGCCTTGGCGAAATCGACCACGCCGGGAATGGCCTTGGCTTTCTTTTCGGCCACCCACTGGTCCCAGCTCAGTTCGTCGTACTCGCCACCGTCGCGGACCAGGCGGGCCTGGTAGGGCGAGTTGTCCAGCACGGTTTCGTCCACGTCCAGCACCACCGCCGGCTTCAGGCCCTTGGCCGCGTTGCCGCGCTCTTCGGGTACCAGCGCGTCCCAGTGGGCTTCCTTCAGCGCCTTGTCCAGGTGGTCGGCGGCGGCGCGGTAGGTCTGCTCGGTGATGGCCCGGTATTCCTGCGAGCGCTGCATCCACAGCACGGCGTTGAGGTTGTCGTTGGCGGCTACGGCAGCATCGCCCTTGGCGGCCGGTGCAGCGGCGGCGGCGGCCACGGCAGGTGCCGGGACAGCGGCTTCGGCGGGGGCTTCGGTGCGCTTGCACGCACCCAGCGCCATCACGGCACAGGCAAGCACGGACAGGGAAACAGCGGTACGACGCATGGGAATCACCAGGACGGAGTGGCGCCAGTTTACCGGCTTGGCCGCGGCGGTTCATGCCGGCGGCGGGGCTCGGCTATGCTGCACGCCCCAGAAACACCCCGGAGCGCGACATGACCGACGACACCCAGACCCCCGCCCTGCCCGTGCTCAGCGCGGCCCAGGCCCGCGCGCTGGGCTGCCTGATCGAGAAGGAAGCGACCACCCCGGACGCCTACCCGCTCACCGTCAACGCCACCCAGGTGGCCGCCAACCAGAAGACCGCGCGCGAGCCGGTGCTGCAGCTGTCGGCTGGTGATGTTCACCACGCCCTGCGCCAGCTGGAAACCCTGGGCCTGGCCCGCCAGCAGTTTTCCTCGCGCGCCGAGCGCTACGAGCACCGCGCCGGCAGCGCGTTGGACCTGACCCGCCAGCAGCTGGCCATCCTGGGCCTGCTGCTGCTGCGCGGCCCGCAGACGGTGAACGAGCTGCTGACCCGCGCCGAGCGCCTGTTCCCGTTCCAGGACGCCGACGAGGTGCGCCACCACGTCGAGCGCATGATCCAGCGCGGATTGGCCGTGCAGGTGCCGCGCGCGGGTGGGCAGCGCGAGGATCGTTACATGCACCTGCTGGCCGGGCCGGTGGATGTGCAGGCATTGGCGGAGCAGTACAAGGCGGCACCGTCGAGTGGCGGTGGCAATGCAGGGTTGGAAGCGCGCGTGCAGGAGCTGGAAACCACGGTGGCGGCCCTGCAGGAACAATTGGCGGAATTGCGCGCTCAGCTGGGCGGGTGAGATTGCGAGGGACACGCATGGCGTGTCTCTACCCCTCAAACCATCGGCGCGCCCGGCGTGGCGAACAACAGCAGCACTTCTTCGTCACGCGGTGCCGGCAGGCGCAGGTCGCCCCGGTCTTCCATGCCCAGCTTGCGCAGCAGCGCGGCCGAACGCAGGTTTTCCGGGGCAACGATGCCGTACAGGTCCGGATACCCGAGCACGTCACGCGCGTAATGCATCACCCCGCGCGCGGCTTCGAACGCGTAGCCGTGGCCTTCGTGCTGTGCGCGCAGCGCATAGCCCACGTCCGGTGCAGGCAGCCCATCACGGCGCACCAGCCCGGCGTTGCCCAGCCAGGCGCCGTCGCTGCGGCGGATGATCGCGTACATGCCAAACCCATTGAGCGTGTAACTGCCCAGCACGCGCTCGGCGGTGTAATCGCGTGCCTGCGCCAGTGTGCGTACGCCGCGGTCGGCGATATGGCGGATGAAGCCGGGCTCATTGAGCAGGGCCAGCATGTCGGCCGCATCATGGTCGGGATCGATCAGGCGCAGGCGCAGGCGTTCGGTCTGGATCACGGCGGACATGGAAAGCCTCGGCGACGGGATGGCATCGATTATAGAGCCACGCCCTGCGTGGCTGCCCTTCGTTCAGGACGGCGAAGCCACCCAGGGCGTGGCTCTACGAGATGGCACGCGATTCAGTCGAACAACGCCTCGATCGCCGCCAGCCCGGCGCTGGCGCGCTCCTTCTTGCGCGCCGCATCGGCTACCGGGTCGGCACCGTCGCGTTGCATTTCCTCGGCCGGAATCTCGTCGAAGAAACGGCTCGGCTTGAGCCGCACGTGCTCACCGAACTTGCGGGTGAGCTTGCTGTGGCTCATCCACAGCTGCACCTTGGCACGGGTGATGCCCACGTACAGCAGCCGGCGCTCTTCCTGCAGGTTGCCTTCGTCCAGGCTCACCTGGTGCGGCAGCACGCCATCCTCGCAGCCGACGATGAACACATAGGGAAATTCCAGGCCCTTGGATGCGTGCAACGTCATCATGCGCACCTGGTTGCCGCCATCATCCTTGTCGTTGCGCGACAGCAACGCCAGCTGCGCGGCCAGGTCGGCGGTGGACGCACCGCGCGGGCCGCCTTCGAACCACTGCGCCAGCTCTTCCAGGTTGCCCAGGCGACGCTGGTATACCGATTCTTCCTTGCACGCGCCGCGCAGTTCGGACACCAGGCCCGAATCCTTGACCAGCTTGCGCACCAGGTCGCCCGAGCTCAGCTTGGGCATTTCCGCACGCAGGTCGCGCAGGATGTCGGTGAAGCGGCTCAGGCTGTTGGCCGCGCGCGGCGGCAGCTGCGACAACGCACCAATCGCCTCGGCGGCATGCGCCATCGGCAGCTCCTTGTCCGAGGCCAGCTCGGCCAGCTTGGCCAGCGTGCCGGCGCCCACCTCGCGCTTGGGCGACTGCACCGCACGCATGAAGGCCGTGTCGTCATCGGGATTGACCAGCAGGCGCAGCCACGACAGCGTGTCCTTCACCTCCTGGCGTTCCAGGAACGCGGTGCCGCCGGTGATGTGGTATGGCGCGCGCACCAACTGCAGCGCCTTTTCCAGCGGGCGCGACTGGAAGTTGCCGCGGAACAGGATGCAGAAATCGCTCCACGGAATCTGTTTGGACGTGGCCAGGTAGGAAATCTCGGCCGCGACCTTTTCCGCTTCGTGTTCGCTGTTGCGGCACTCCCACACGCGGATGCGCTCACCATCAGCCTGGTCGCTCCACAGCTTCTTGAGATGTTCGTGCGGGTTGTTGGCGATCAGCGCATTGGCTGCGCGCAGCACCCGGTTGGAACAGCGGTAGTTCTGCTCCAGCTTGATGATCTCCAGCGCGGGATAATCGCGCGCCATCTGCTGCAGGTTTTCCGGGTTGGCACCGCGCCAGGCGTAGATCGACTGGTCATCGTCGCCCACGCAGGTGAAGTTGCCCGCGCTGCCGGCCAGTTGCTTGAGCAGCCGGTACTGCGCATCGTTGGTGTCCTGGCATTCGTCGACCAGCAGGTAGCCGATGCGTTCGCGCCAGGCCAGCGCGATCTCCGGGTTTTCCTCCAGCACCTGCACCGGCAGGCGGATCAGGTCATCAAAGTCCACCGCATTGAACGCGGTCAGGCGCAGCTGGTAGCGCTCGTAGACGCTGGCCGCTTCCTTCTCGCGGTTGCTGCGCGCTTCGGCCATCGCCTGTTCGGGCGACAGGCCGGCGTTCTTCGCCCGCGAAATCAGGTTTTTCACGTCCTCGATGTCGTCCGGCTTGGCGCCGTACATCAGGTCCTTCACCTGCGAGGTGGAATCGTCGGCGTCGAAGATCGAGAAGCCGCGCTTGAGGCCCACCGCCGCATGCTCGATCTGCAGGAACTTCAGGCCCAACGCGTGGAAAGTGCAGATGGTGACGTCTTCGGCGTCGCCGCCCTGCAGGCGCTTGGCCACGCGCTCGCGCATTTCCTTGGCGGATTTGTTGGTGAAGGTGATCGCCGCGATGCGCTTGGCCGGGTAACGCCGGGTGCTGATCAGCTGGGCGATCTTCTCCACGATCACGCGCGTCTTGCCGCTGCCCGCACCGGCCAGGACCAGCAGGGGACCTTCGCAGTGCAGCACTGCCGCGCTCTGGGGGGGGTTGAGACCGTGCATGCCATCTCCGTGGGTGCCGCATTGTAGCGGAGCCATTCCATGAATGGATTCATGCGACGGGAAGTAGCGGGCCGTCTAGAATTGGCCGATGGCCAAGCTCTATTTCTATTATTCGGCGATGAATGCCGGCAAGACCACCACGCTGCTGCAGTCGGCGCACAACTACCGCGAGCGCGGCATGCGCGTGGCCATCCTGACCCCACGCTTGGACAACCGTGCCGGGCGCGGCGTGGTGGCCTCGCGGATCGGGTTGAAGGCCGACGGTATCGCCTTCGACCGCGATACCGACCTGGAACAGCTGATCCGCACCGATATCGCCAGCCACGGGCCGCTGGGCTGCGTGCTGGTGGACGAGGCGCAGTTCCTCAGCCGCAGCCAGGTCTGGCAGCTCAGCGAGGTGGTCGACCAGCTGCGCATTCCGGTGCTGTGTTACGGGCTGCGCACCGATTTCCGCGGCGAGCTGTTCGAAGGCAGCCAGTACCTGCTGGCGTGGGCCGACGAGATGCAGGAGATCAAGACCATCTGCCACAGCGGCAAGAAGGCCACCATGACCGTACGCGTGGACGAACACGGTCATGCAGTGCAGGACGGCCCGCAGGTGGAGATCGGCGGCAACGAACGCTACGTATCGGTCAGCCGCGCGGAGTTCAAGAAGATCACGCGCGGCGAAGGCAAAATCGACCCCGCCCAAGCGCAATTGCCGATTTAAACAGCCCGGCCGTTGGTTGGTTGATCCGGGCAACCGGTCATTACGTAACAATTCGTAGCCCCGAAGAGAACGGCAGGAGCCGTTCTCAACGTCGCACAGCGACGGTCCGTAGGGTGGCCGCCAGGGATGGCGGGCATAACGTTGGCCGGACACCGCGCGCAGCGCGGCCCAAGCATCCGAAGCCACGAAAAATGCCGGTCCGACCAACGAACCGGCGTTTACCCCAAACCGAAGCCGCCGTTAATACAACGTCCGCTCCGGCGCCCCCGCCGGTGGCGGCGAATATTGGTACAACCACGTTTCCGTCAGCGTTTTTCCGCCGCTGCGCAGGTACAGGCGGATATCGATCTGGTCGGTGGAATCGTCCGGCGGCACCAGGTCGAACATGGCGCGGTAGCCCTTGATCTCGCGCAACGGGCGCGCCGAGACGATCTCGGTGCGGCCGCGGCTGGCCTGCACCACGGCTTCCACTTCACCCTTGTCGATCAGCGCGGCCAGTTCGCCGCCCTGGAAGTCCACGGCAAAGCGCCACGAGAAGTACTCGCGCTTCTTGCCGATCACCCCGCCCAACCCGGTGCGGGTGGCCACGGCCTGTGCCAGCGGCGGGCGCGCAGGCGGTTCGGCGCCCCAGTACAGGCGGTAGCCGATCAGCAGCTCCTGGCCCGGCTGCGGCTTGGCCTCCGGGTTCCAGAACGCCACGATGTTGTCGAAGGTCTCGTCCACCGTGGGAATTTCCACCAGCTGCACCGAGCCCTTGCCCCACTGCCCCTTCGGTTCCACCCACAGGCACGGGCGCTTCTCGTAGAACACGCCATCGTCCTGGTAGTGGTCGAAGTTGCGGTCGCGCTGCAGCAGGCCGAAGCCCTTCGGGTTGTTGTCCACGAACATGTTGAAACGCAGCTGGCGCGGGTTGGACAGCGGGCGCCAGATCCATTCGCCCGCGCCGGTCCACATCGACAGACCGTCGGTGTCGTGGATTTCCGGGCGCCAGTCCCAGGCCATGCGGCGGTCGTTCTCGCCCACCTGGTACATGCTGGTGCACGGCGCGATGCCGAGCCGTTCGATGGTCCTGCGCGGGTACAGCGCCACGTCCACGTCCATCAGCAGCACATCGCCGTTGGTGATGGCGAAGCGATAGGCGCCGGCCACGCTGGGCGAATCCAGCAGCGCATACACCACCAGCGTGTTGGAGTCGGCTGCCGGCTGTTCCAGGAAGTAGGCGATGAAGTCGGGGAATTCTTCCGGGCGGTCCATGCCGGTATCGATCGCCAGACCGCGCGCTGACTGCCCGTACTGGCCTTCCTTGCCCACCGCACGGAAGTAGCTGGCGCCCAGGAACGCGGCGAAGTCGCGGTCGGTGTCCTTACGGGTGTTGAGGCGGAAGCCGGCAAAGCCGAGGTCGGCCGGCAGGTGCCCGTCTTTCAGGCCACTCTTGCCGTAGTTGAATGCCGCCGGGTCGTAGGCCAGTTCCTGCGCCTTGCCGTCGACGATGTCGAACATGCGCACCGGCGAATGGAAATACAGGCCCAGGTGGAAGAATTTGGCCTGGAAGCGGCCGGGCTGGTCGGCCCACAGCGCGTGGTCCTGGCGGTAGCTGATGGACTGGTACTGGTCCCAGTCCAGCGCTTCCAGCGGCCCTGGCAGGGTGCGCCGATGGCTCTTGTACGCCGCCTCGGACAGCGCGCGCGCCTGCCCCTTGAGAATGGCGAAGTCGAACGGCTGCGGCTGGCCCAGCCGGCGCAGGCCGACCTGGCTGCCCTGTGCGGCACAGGCCGGCAGCGCCGGAAAACCGATGGCGGCCAGGGCCAGGGAAGCGTTGCGGATGAAGTCGCGTCGTTGCATGCAGGCAGCGATGGGCAGGAAAGGGTCGGCCATCATAGGCACGCGAACGTTAATTCGCCGCCGTGGTGCCGGGTTCGCGTTCAGGCTGGCCCAGCCGCACCTGCAATGACCCGCCGCTGCATGCTTTCAGGGCCTGCTCGACCTGGCGCGGAATGCGGCCCCCCTGGGGGCGCTGCGCGCGCACCTCGGCCTGCAGTCGCGCCAGCGCCTCGCGCCCACGGGCCGGCGCCTGCGCGCAGTCCAGCTGGCCCAGCGCGGCCCGTGCCAGCCAGCGCAGGTTGACGCTGCGCGGATCCATCGCCCCGCCCTGGGTAAGTGGCTGCAGCGCGCGCTGCGCCTCCACCGGCTGCTCCATGCGGATCAGGTTGCGCCCCCAGGCCAGTTGCACCGCCTGTTGCTGCAGGCGCGCGTCGGGGCCGCCACGCGCGGATTGGCGCATCAGCGTGGCCAGGCGCTCGCCGGCCTGCCAGGGATCGACATGCTCGCCGATGATTTCGGCCATGCGGCGGTCGCCGCGCCGCACCTCGGGGTCGTCATCGCCGCGCTGCGCGGCCTGCCACTGGCGGCCCTCATGGAAGGCGGCCAGCGCATCCTGCCAGCGGCCGACCTCGGCCAGCGCGTTGCCGTAGTCGTACAGGCCCTGCGGCAGCAGGCCGATACAGTCGGGTTGGCGCCAGATCGCCACCGCGCGGCCGAACGCGTCCACGGCGGCGGCGCTGTCGCCGCGTTCCAGCGCCGAACGGCCGAGTGCATGCCAGGTCTGGCCAGTATCGCGGTGCCGTTCGCCCAAGGCCTGCCGGGTGAGCTGATGCACCTGCTGCAGGGCGGCCTCGGCTTCGGCGAGATCACCGCGCTGCAGCGCCAAGGTGGCGCGCAGGCGGCGGATCGTCAGCGTTTCGGGGTGGTCATTGCCGTACAGGGTGACCGCGTCGGTCCACGCCGCACGCAGGTTGCGGTCGGCACCGTCCAGGTCGCCCTGCGCGGCCATCATTTCGCCCAGGTGGCGGCGCAGCGTGACCCGTTGTGGATGTCGGTCGGTGGTGCGTGCCTGCAGCAGCTGCAAGGCCTGGCGGTAACCGGCCAGCGCGGCGTGTGCGTTGCCATCGTCGCTCTCCAGCGCGGCCAGGTCGGCCAGGCTCTCGGACATGCCGGTGGCGTCGTGGGTGATGTCACGGCGCAGGGCGAGCGCACGTTCAAACCCTTCGCGCGCCGCATTGCGGTAGCCCAGCAGCTGCTGGCAGCGGCCCAGCTGGGCATGGAACTCGGCCACGATCGACGGCAGCGCCTTGCGCTGTTCGGCGGCCAGCGCCTGCATCGGCGTCATGTGCGCTACGCACTCGCGCGAACGACCCAGCATGCGCAGCGCGCGGCCCCGCTGGGTCACCGCTTCCAGCTGCAGCCCGGGCGGGACCTCCTTGACCTGCTCCAGCAGCGCGCGCTGCCGGTCCAGGGTTTCCAGCGCCAGCGCGTAGTCGCCCATGCCGATCCGCAAACGTCCTATCACCCCTTCCAGGTCCGCCAGCGGCAGCGGCTGGTCGGCCAGTTCGGCCTCGCCACGCTGCTGCCCGGTGGCCAGCAGCTGGCGCACATCGAAGCTGCCGTGACGCACGCTGGCGGCGCGGTCGAACAGCCCGATGGTGAAATCCTGCATGGCCTGCGCGCGGGCGATCTCACGCCGCGCCTGCTGCATCTGCCACACCGCCAGCGCGGCCAGCACCGCCAATGCCAGCACCGCTACGGCGGCCAATGCCACGCCCCAGCGATGCCGGCCCAGGTACTTGCGCAGGCGGTACAGCGAGCGCTGCGGGCGCGCGTGGATCGGGCGGCCTTCCAGGAAGCGCTGCAGGTCCTGCGCCAGCGCCTCCACCGAGGCATAGCGCTGCGCCGGTTCCTTCTGCAGGGCCTTGAGCAGGATCGTGTCGAGGTCACCGCGCAGGCGCCGGGCCAGGCGCCGCGCCGCCGGTGCGGCCGCCGCATCGGTGATGTCCCCGCGCAGCAACATGCTGGAGGCACGTGGCGAATCCACTTCCAGGATCGAACGTTCCCACTCGGCATCGCTGTGCCGGCGCAGGCGGTAGGGCTTGCGCCCGGTAATCACCTCGAACAGCACCACGCCCAGCGAATACACATCGGTCAGCGTGGTCACCGGCTCGCCGCGCACCTGTTCGGGCGCGGCGTAGTGCAGGGTGAAGGCGCGTGCCTCGGTCGGCGGGTGCGCGGCGTTGGTGCGCGCCTGCTCGTCGTCGAGCAGTTTGGCGATGCCGAAATCCAGCAGCTTCACCTCGCCTTCGGCGGTGACCAGGATGTTGGAGGGCTTCAGGTCGCGGTGCACGATCAGGTTCGCATGCGCGTGGCTAACCACCGCGCATACCTGCAGCATCAAGTGCAGGCGTCGTTCCAGCGGCAGTTGCAGGCGCTGGCAGTAATCGGTGATCGGCTCGCCTTCCACGTAGGCCAGCGCCAGGTAGGGCTGGCCCTGCAGGTCCACGCCGGCGTCGAGCAGCTGCGCCAGGTGCGGGTGCTGCAGCCGCGCCAGGATCTCGCGTTCGCGGCTGAAGCGTTGGCGCAGCCCGGGATCGGCATAGCCGCTGCGCAGCAGCTTCAGCGCCACCTGGCGCTGGTACAGCCCGTCGGCGCGCTCGGCCAGCCAGACTTCACCCATGCCCCCCTCGCCCAGTTGCCGCAGCAGCCGGTACGGGCCGATATGGGTGCCGGCGCGGCTGTCTTCCGGCGCGGCGGTCCACAGCGGCTGGGCCAGGAACTCCTGGCTTTCCCGTTCGTGTTCCAGCAGCCGTTCCAGGTCATCGGCCAGCGTCGCATCGGCCGCGCGCAGCTGCGCCAGGCGCGCGACGCGCTGGTCGTGGGGCATTTCCAGCAACTGATCCAGCAGCGTCGACAGCTGCCGCCAGCGCACTGCGTCCATCGTCCCTTCCCCGGGCGCTGCATTACTACCGTGCACATCCACCCGCGCCAGCGCACGGGGCCCTGACTGCCGCCGTGCTCAGTCCTCGCGGACCGACGCCAGCAGGAACATCCGCGCCTTCTGCCAGTCGCGCCGGATGCTGCGCTCCGAGCGATGGCACAGGTCGGCGATCTCCTGTTCGGACAACCCCGCGAAATAACGCAGTTCCACCACCTTGGCCAGGTGGTGGTCCACTGCCTGCAGGCGGGCCAGCGCCACATCCAGCGCCAGCAGGTCTTCGTCCAGGCGCACGCCGCTGCTGCTGTTCTCGGGAATTTCAGCCACGCGCTTGAGATCGCCGCCACGCTTGCGCGCCAGCCGGTTGCGCGCGTAATCGACCACCACGCTGCGCATGGCCGAAGCGGCATAAGCAAAGAAGTGCGCGCGATCCTCGAACCGGGCCGCGCCGCGCGCGCCCAACAGCTTGAGGTAAGACTCGTGGACCAGCGAGGTGGCATCCAGTGTTCGGCCCTGCTGGCCGGCCAGCTGGCGTCGGGCCATGCTGTGCAGTTCCTGGTACAGCAGGGTCAGCACCCGGTCCAGCGAGGCGCGGTCGCCCGCGCGGGCCGAATCCAGCCATACGGTGATATCCGGGCTTTCGTCCATCGCACACCCCGCCGGTGACGTTTGGCCGACTATAGCGCCCGTTCGTGCCCGGTGCGCTACGGCTCAGCGCTGGCAGTGCCCGCACCAGACGCTGGCGCGCTGGCCGATGGTGGCGTGGCGCAACGCCCGGCCACACTGGCGGCAGGGCTGGCCTTCACGCCCGTAGACCAGCAGTTCCTGCTCGAAGTAACCCGGGGCGCCATCCGGGTTGATGAAATCACGCAGGGTGGTGCCGCCACGGGTGATGGCGTGGCCCAGGATCTGCTTCACCGCCGTCGCCAGCCGCTGGTAGCGCTCGCGGGAGATCTTGCCCGCCTCGCGCAGGGGGTTGATGCCGGCCATGAACAGGCTTTCGGCCGCGTAGATGTTGCCCACCCCGACCACGATGCCCTGGTCCATCAGGAAGGTTTTCACCGAGGCGCTGCGGCCCCGGCTGCGCTGGAACAGGTAGTCGCCGTCGAAGGTGTCTTCGAGCGGTTCGGGTCCCAACCCGACCAGCAGCGGGTGGGTTTCCCCGGCTGGTTGCCAGAGCAGGCTGCCGAAGCGGCGCGGATCGTTGAAGCGCAGCAGGCGGCCGTTATCGAGACTGATATCGACGTGATCGTGCGCGCGGACCGGGGTGTCCCCCGGTAGTACGCGCAGGCTGCCGGACATGCCCAGGTGCAGCAGGGCGCTGCCGATGGCGGTATCCAGCAGCAGATATTTCGCCCGCCGCCGTACGCCCTGGATGGCCTGGCCCGGCAGCAGCGCGCCGATTTCGTCGGGAATCGGCCAACGCAGGTCCGGCCTGCGCAGGATCACGCCGTGGATGCTGCGGCCTTCCAGGTGCGGGGCAAGGCCACGGCGGGTGGTTTCGACTTCGGGGAGTTCGGGCATGGGGGGATTCTACGTGGGGCCCAGCGGGGCAGAGCCCCGCTCTACCGGGGTGGGGCCGACAGTTCCTTCGCGCTCAGGAACCCATCACCGTTGGCATCCTGCTTGTGGAAGCGCTCGATGATCGTCTGCCGCTGTTGTTCGCGGGGGATCGGCTTGCCCTTGCCACCGGGCAGCTCATCGGCGCTGAGCACGTCATCGCCGTTGCGGTCCATGCGCTCGAAGGCGTACATCATCCACTGCACGTATTCCTCGACGCTGACCTTGCCGTCACCGTCGGTATCCATGCGCTGCAGGTAGCTGACGGTATCGGTGACCTGGGCCTGCGCAGAGGCGGCAAGCAGCAGGAACGCGCAGGAAAAACGCCGCACAAGGCGGCGCTTTCCGGTGGTGCAATGGGCAGGCCGCACCGGTTAGTGCGCCGTCAGCGCGTAGCCTTTCAGGCGCGCGGCGTAGTTCTGCAACGCGGCGATACCACTGGCTTCGGCCTCGTGGCACCAGGCCTGCAGCAGCTTCAGGCGTTCGGCGGCATCGTTGCCACGGGCTTCCAGCAGGGCCGCCAGGCGCGCGCGGTGTTCCACCAGCACGCGGATGCGCGGGCGCTGTTCGACCCAGGTGCTGAGTTCGGCGCGGCAGTCAGGCTTGAGCCAGCGGCCGTCGTTGACCAGGCCACGGCGCATGCGGCGCGGCAGCAGCTTGCGCAGCTTGGCACCGGCAAAGGCCGCTTCCTCGCGCAGGGCGGGCACGAACACGTTGCGCTGGTAATCGGTCATGGCCTGGAAACGGTGCGAGAGCAGCGCCTTGAGGGTTTCGGCATCGGGCACGGCGATGTTCGGGCGCACATCCATGTTGGGCGCCACGCGCAACACCTTGGCCAGCCCCACGGCCTGCAGGCCACGGATCACTGCCCAGCCGATGTCGAATTCCCAGCGGCGCATCGAGAACCGGGCCGAGCTGGGGAAGGCGTGGTGGTTGTTGTGCAGCTCTTCGCCTCCGATCCAGAACGCCCACGGGGTGAGGTTGGTGGAGGTATCGGCCGATTCGAAGTTGCGGTAACCCCACCAGTGGCCCAGGCCGTTGACCACACCGGCGGCCCAGAACGGGATCCAGGCCATCTGGATCGCCCACAGGGCCACGCCGGGCAGGCCGAACAGCAGCAGGTTCACCGCGAACAGGGCCACCGGGCCCAGGGTGGCGTGCGGGGTGTACAGGTGGCGCTCGATCCAGTCTTCCGGGGCGCCGCGGCCGTACTGCTCGATGTCCGCGCGCATGCCACGGGCTTCGCGGTACAGCTCCACGCCGCGCCAGAACACCATGCCAATGCCCTTGGTGACCGGGCTGTGCGGGTCTTCGTCGGTTTCCACCTTGGCGTGGTGCTTGCGGTGGATGGCCACCCACTCCTTGGTGATCATGGAGGTGGTGAGCCAGGTCCAGAAGCGGAAGAAGTGCGCGATGACCGGGTGGAAATCCACGCCGCGGTGCGCCTGGCTGCGATGCAGGTACAGGGTGACGGCAAAGATGGTCAGCTGGGTGACCACCAGCAGCACCAGGCCCATGCCCCACCACCCGAGGCCGACTACACCGCCGGTCAGGAAGTTGAGGAGGGTATCGAGCATCGCAGGACTCCGGGCCGCAGCGGCCAACAGGGAAACAGGTACGGGTGTGTCCATGATGGGGCCAGACGTTGCAAACTTCATCCATCTGATGCGATTTTTGCGCAGTCATTCAGTTGTTTTCCCCCTTCGTGAGCATTGCCCCCGCATTCATGACCGTTGCCACCCCTTTGCCGGCCATTGCCGCCGCCCCCCTGATCGAACTCGACCGCGCCTGCGTCATCCGTGGCCAGGTGCGCGTGCTCCACGACCTGAGCCTGCGTATCGCCCAGGGCCAGCACACCGCGCTGCTGGGCCCCAACGGCTGCGGCAAATCCTCCTTCATCAAGCTCATCACCCGTGAGCTGTATCCGCTGGCGCATGCCGACGGCAGCGTGGCCGTACGCGTGCTCGGGCAGAACCGCTGGCAGGTGGACCGGCTGCGCTCGCAGCTGGGCATCGTCACCGGCGACCTGAGCAGCAACCTGGCCGACATGCCCGGGCTGACCGTGGAAGAGGCGGTGCTGTCCGGCTTCTTCGCCAGCTTCGTGGTACCAGCCTTCCGCGAAGTCACCGACAACATGCGCGCGCGGGTGCGTGAGACGCTGGCGCTGACCGGGGCCCTGCCGCTGCTGCACCGTGGTTATGCCGAACTTTCCGCCGGTGAAACCCGGCGCGTGCTGATCGCTCGGGCGCTGGTCAACCGGCCGCAGGCGCTGCTGCTGGACGAGCCGTCTACCGGGCTGGACCTGGTGGCGCGCCAGCACCTGATCGCCACCATGCGTACCTTGGCCGCGCAGGGCATCACCTTGGTGCTGGTCACCCACCACATCGAAGAAGTGATTCCGGAGATTGAACGCGTGGTGCTGCTGCGCGGTGGGCGGATCGCGGCCGATGGCACGCGCGCGGAGCTGTTGCGCGATGGACCACTATCGGACGTATTCGGCGGGCCGATCCAGGTGGTGGAGCACGAGGGCCGCCTGACCGCCTTCGCAGGCTGACACCCGCGACGGGGGTAGAGCCACGCACTGCGGGCTGCCCTTCGTTCAGGACGGCGAAGCCACGCAGGGCGTGGCTCTACGACCGGAGGGGACGGGCGTTGCCCGTCCCCCGGCTTCTTTCAGAACCGCACTGCTACCGCGCGGCTTTCAATCGGTGCCATCCGGCCCTGGTCCTGCAGCCGCAGGTCGCGCAGTTCGAACGGGGCGGCATAGCCGCTGGGCAGTGCCACCGTGTCGAACGCCAGCAGCAGCTCGCCCGCACCCGCCGCGTCGAACCACGCCGCACTGTGCGCCTGCGCCACCGGGTGCAGCTTGCCGTCGGGCCCGGTGGCGTGCAGCGTGCCGCGCGCCTCGTAACGGCCCGGCGCGCCGATCTGCAGCGGCAGCCGCACCTGGCGCTGTGCCGCATCCACCTCGACCTGGCCGCTGAAGCGCGCGGTCGGACGGGCCACCGCGAATGCCACTTTGGCATCGCGCTGCACGCCCTGCGCGGTCACGAAGGCCTGCAGTTCCCACAGCCCCTGGGCCTGGCCGATGTCCTCGGGAATGCTCACCTGCGCGCGCAGGCCGTCCTTGCCGGCCACCAGCGGCACCGGCCAGCTGCGGCCATCGGGTGCCACCAGCAGCGCTTCACCGCCGGCGGGCAGCGTGCGCGCCACCGAACGCCCCGCCGCCAGCGCCGCGCTGCCGCCGTCGTGCTGCAGGCGTGCGCTCAGCACCACGCTGCCGCCGGCCAGCACCTGCTGGCGGTCGGCCTGCAGCTGCAGCGCGACCGCGCTGTTGGGTTCCAGCACCTGCACCACGTAGCGGCCCTGGGCCTGCGGCGCCTGCAGGCGATAGGTTCCCACCGCGGTGCTGGCGCCGGTCCGCGCCATCGCGGTGCCCTCGCCCACGCCCATGCCGGCCGCGCGCAGCTGTTGCGCGTCGACCACCTTGTCCAGCGCGACCGCCCCGGAGGGGTCGCGCACCTGCAACTGCTCCACCTCCAGCGCGCGGGCGCCCTGCACCGGGCTGACCTGGATCACCGCATCGGGCGCGGTCAGCGGCAACGCAAGGCCGCGCTGAAGCGTGGCCGCATCCACGGTGTCCCAGTAGCTGCGGCTCAACGCGGTGTACGGTGCCGGCGCGGTCAGCGCCTGGTCCGGGTCCAGTGCCCAGGCGAAGCGTACCGGCGCACGTTCGATCGCCGCATCGGGCATCGGCGCGCGCTCCACGCGCGGTGCGATCTGATCAGTGCCGCGTGCGGCCTGCAGGGGCTGTGCCGCGTGCAGCGGCAGCGCGAACAACGCCGAGGCCACGGCCAATGCAATCGTCAATCTTGAAGTCATTGCGTGCTCCTCAGAGGGTCAGGTCGTTGCGCAGGGTCGCGCCCAGGCCGAAACATTCGCGTCGGCTCTGGTTGTGGCTGAGCGGCTCGGCGCCGTTGGTGCGCGCCTTGTCGGTGAACAGCACGCTGCCGGCGGCCTTCTGGCTGCTGCAGTCGAGGAACCCGTCGGAGCAACTGTTGAGCCAGTTCTGGGTGAGTTCCAGCCCGACGTTCTCCGCATAGCCACCGCAGTAGCTGCTGTTGTCCCACACCGCCGATTCCACGTCCGAACCGACCACCGCGCGGAACGGCTTGGGCAGCGCCGGGCGCCCCGCTGTGCCGTACAGGTTCTGCGCGTTGTAGGTCGCCATCCAGCCCACCTGCTGCATGCGCACCGCATCGTTCTGGTAACCCAGCAACCAGCCCACCGAGGCTTCGAAGGCATTGCCGTTGAGCACCGCATCGGCCAGCGGCGTGCCGGCCGAGGACGGGGCCAGCGCGGTAACCTTGCTGATGGTCTGGATGATTTTCGGGTAGCGGCTGTCGTAGGTGGGGTTGGAGAGCATCCAGCGCACCACGTTGCCGCCGTTGGAATGGGTGATCACCACCAGCTTGGTGATGCCGCGGGTGTTGATGAAGGTGGTGAGCTGCCCGGCCAGGCAGCCGGCGGCTTCGGGCTTCCACATGTACTGCTCGAAATCGCAGTTGACCACGGTGTAGTTGGCGCTGTTGGGCAGGCCCTGGCGTACCGTGTCGATGATGCCCGGCTGCCAGTAATCGGCGCGCGCATCGGTCTGCTTGCCCGTGCCGTGCACGAACGCCACGCCCACCACGTCGGCCGCGTGCGCGCTGGCGCAGGCCAGCATCATTCCCAGGGCCAGGCCAGTGCCCTTCCCCACTGCAGTGCTTTGCATCGTGTGACTCCCTTTGATCAGCGGGGCAGAGCCCCGCGCTACCGGTGATCCCCCTGATTGCCGGCGCCGCGTACAACCCATGGCGGCGCCGAGGCAGAAGCTATGCCGGCTGCGAATCGGTTTCCGTGAACCAGTAGAGGGTTCCTATCATTTGAAACGACTCCCAATGCTGCGCTGCACTGCGCCATGCCGGGTCTGGCGCTATGACCTGCGGCCGCTGGCAGGGGGCCGGGAAGCTGCGATCATGCGGGCTTCACGCTTTGAGACCTGCCGATGCACGCTGACGCTTTTGCCCGCTTCCTGCGCCCCCTGCTGACCACCGGGCTGCTTGCGGCCTTGGCGGGCTGTACCACGGTGGCCGCACCAACCACGCCGGTCGAAGCGTCGATGGTGACCAAGGCGGTGGGTTACCTGGCGGCGGACGCCGTACCGGACAGCCTGTTGCTGGTGCCGGCCCCGCCGGCCGCCGGTTCGGCCGGGTTCGCGCTGGATGAACAGGTCAGCCGCGAAGCACGTGCCCTGCGCGACGGCCCGCGCTTCGCCCAGGCGCACCGCGACGCCGAGCTGGGGTTCCCCGAAGGAGCCAACCAGTTCTCCTGCGCGATAGGCCTGGATGTGGACGCGCAGAAGACGCCGGCGCTGTACCGCCTGCTTGAGCGCAGCCGGATCGACGCCAGCGCCGCCACCCGCGCCGCCAAGCATCACTACCAGCGTGCGCGTCCGTTCATGGTCAACGGTGAACCGACCTGCACGCCTGATGATGAGGAAGGCCTGCGCAAGAACGGTTCGTACCCCTCTGGGCACACCTCGATCGGCTGGGCCTGGGCATTGATCCTGTCGGAAATCGTGCCCGAGCGTGCCGACGCCATCCAGGCGCGCGGCCGCAACTACGGCGAAAGCCGGCTGGTGTGCAACGTGCACTGGCAGAGCGACATCCTGGAAGGGCGGTTCATGGGCGGGGCGGCGGTGGCGAGGTTGCACGACAACGCCGACTTCAACCGCGACCTGCTGGCGGCGCGCAAGGAAATCGCAGCGGCGCGAAGGGCGGGAGCGACCGCAAACCGCGATTGCGCGGCCGAGGAAACGGTGCTGAGAATCCGACCCGCCAGCGCCCAGTGACGTTTGATCGCCCGATGCTGCGGTATCCGGGCCTCATAACGTTCGCCAGCAATTCGTAGCGCCGGGCTCTGCCCGGCGACCGCGCGAAGCGCGGCTCAAGCGTCCGGAGCGACAACAACGCGGCGTTGGTGTCATCACCGACGCTGACCTCTGTCCGAAGCCACCCATCCGGCATTCATGACATCGGAACGGAGTACCGTTTTTCGTTTCAAGGTCATGCGTTACCGAGCGTTGAGACGTTATCGGCAGTCGTTTGGGAATCGACCCTACCACGCAGGCAATGCGTCTAACGGAAAACGGCGCGGATCTCTCCGCGCCGTTTTCGTTTCAGGCCATCAACGGCGACATCAGAACTTCGCCGTGAACTCCACGCCAAACGTGCGCGGCTCGTTGAGGAAGCCGGTCAGGTTGTTGAAGTCGATCGCGCCCACCACGCGGGTCTGGTTGGTCAGGTTGCGACCGAACACGGCCACGTCGTACTGGCCGTAGTCCCAGTTGTAGCCAAGGCGCAGGCCGCCTTCCAGCGACGAGCGGCTGCGGAATTCCGGCGACTCGTACAGGAAGAAGTTCACCGCGCTGCGGTAGGCCCAGTCGGTGAAGACGTAGAACTCGCTGGCATCGGTGATCGGGAAGCCGGCGCGCAGCGTCATGTTGTGGATCCACTTCGGCGCCTGCGGCAGCGGGTTGCCGTTGACCAGCGCGTAGGTGCCGCCGTTGATCACCGTGGTCGGGTCGGTGATGGTGCAGCCGCCACCGCAGATCGCCACCGCCAGGTCGCGGTCCTTGATCTCGGTGTCGTTGTAGCTGCTGCCCAGGGTCAGCAGCACGTGGTCGGTCAGGTAGGCTTCGAAGTCCAGCTCCGCGCCCTGGCCGATGGTTTTGTCGGCATTGAGCAGGGTGGCGGTGTTGTTGCTGCCGCCCACCGCGATCAACTGCTGGCCATCCACGTTGTAGCGGAAGATGTTGAAGCCCAGGCGCGCGCGGCGGTCGAACAGGTCTGCCTTGACGCCGATCTCATACGAAATCACCTTCTCCGAATCGGCCTGCGACACGCCACCGAAGGCCAGGCGGCCCTGGATCGACGGAGCGCGGAAGCCCTTGGCCACGCGTGCGTACGCGTTGAAGTTGTCGGTAACCTGGTACACACCGCTCAGGTCCCAGCTGACATCATCCACATCGGTGTTGGCCACGTACGGCCCGCTCACCGGCGTGCCACCCGGCACGGCCTGCAGCACGCTGGCGGTGAAGTCTTTCTTGTCCTGCGTGTAGCGCACGCCGCCGCGCAGCTTGAACTTCTCGGTGACATCGAAGTCGCCCGACGCGAATGCCGCCCACGCCTTGTTGCGCTGGCTCTGCACGGCGTGGCCGGTCTGCGGGTTGCCCGGGGTCAGCGAGTCATAGTTGAAGCTGTCGATGGTGACGTCTTCATCGAAGTAGAACACGCCCGCCTGCCAGTCGAAGCGGCCCCATTCGTTGGATTCCACGCGGAATTCCTGGGTCCACTGGCGGTGGTGCGGCAGGCCATCGGCCGATTCGGAGGGGAACGGGATGAAGCCGGGGCCGTAGTTGCCGTCGCCCAGGAAGCTGGCGCCGTAGCCGCCGTCGATGTCGCCATGGTTAAGCGATTCGGCGGTTTCATAGCCGGTGATCGAGTGCAGCGTGACGCCGCCCAGGTTCCACTGCAGGCGCGCGCTGCCGCCCCAGGTTTCCAGTTCGGAGAAATTCATGCCGTCGTTGGAGACCTTGTCGCGGTCGAAGTTCTCGACCAGCGCGTTGCTGCCCGGCTGGAGGATGTTGGCGCGGAACAGGCGCGCGGTGCCGTTGAGCTTGCGCTTGTGCAGGTTGAACAGCGCTTCGAACTCATCGCCTTCGTACAGGAACTGCACGCGGCCAGCGGCTTCGTCGTAGCCTTCAAAGCCTTCCGCCGGTGCATTCGGGCGCGTGTTGTCCACGTAGTTTTCGCGGCGCTGGTACAGCGCCGACACGCGCGCGGACCAACGGTCGGTCAGCGGGCCACCGTAGGCCGCCTGGGTGTTCCAGGTGTCGTAGGTGCCGTAGGAGACTTTGACGTAACCGTCGGCGTCCTGCGACGGACGCGCCGAATCGAACTTCACCACGCCGGCCGGCGTGTTCCGCCCGAACAGCGTGCCCTGTGGGCCGCGCAGCACTTCCACGCCGGCCAGGTCGAACAGCGGGAAGCCCTTCAGCAGCGGGCTTTCCTGCACCACATCGTCATATACCAACGACACCGGCTGCGAGGCATTGAGGTCGAAATCGGTGTTGCCCAGGCCGCGGATGTAGAAGCGCGGGAAGGCACGACCGTAGGACGATTCAATGTTCAGGCTCGGCACGCGCGCCGACAGGAAGCGGATGTCGTCGCCGGCCGAACCGAGCACGTCGAGCTTTTCGCCCTGGATCGCCGAGATCGAGACCGGCACGTCCTTGGCGTTTTCCACACGGCGCTGGGCCGTGACCTGCAGGGTGTCGAGTGCAACCGGATCCTTGGTGGCGGGGGCGTCCTGGGCTGCGGCCGTCAATGGCAGCAGGGCGGCAAGAGCGACAACGAGGGGGTGCACGGACGGAAGACGGCCGTGGGCAGTGCGGTTCGGGAACATGGCGATTAGGCTGTGTTGGGAAGGGTGGTGGACCGGCGCTACCAGACAATTGTTGCAGTACAACAACATGCGAGCAAATTCCGGGCATTCATTACCCGATTCTTCAGGTCGCAGCGTGAAGGGTCACCCCCGGTAGCGCCGGCCGTTGGCCGGCCCAGGCGGCACTTGGACGTTCGACACGCACACGGTGACGGATACAACCGAGCTCACCTACCCCGCCTGTCCGAAGCGGCCAACCGTCCGCCTGCTGAATGTTCGGGTTCCCCAACCATCGCGAGGTCCGGCCAACGGCCGGCGCTACCGCTATGCTATCGCCCATTCACTTTCCGCCGACGCCATGACCGCCTTCCGCCGTACCCGCCTTTCGCTGTCCGTTGCCCTGCTCGGCCTGCTGGCCGGCTGCGGCGGCGAGAATGCCCGCCCGACCCCGGTCACGCCCGTGGTGGTGCCGGCCGCGCAGGCCAAGCCGGTGAAGATCGGCATCGCCCTGGGCGGCGGTGCCGCCAAGGGCTTTGCGCATATCGGTGTAATCAAGATGCTGGAAGCCAATGGCTTCGAACCGGTGGTCGTCTCCGGCACCAGTGCTGGCAGCGTGGTCGGCGCGCTGTATGCCAGCGGCATGGACGCGTTCGACATGCAGTCCAAGGCGGTGGCGCTGGATGAAGCCAGCATCCGCGACGTGCGCCTGTTCTCCGGCGGGCTGGTGCAGGGCCAGAAGCTGCAGGACTACGTCAACGCGCAGGTGGGCAACCGCCCCGCCGAGAAGCTGAGCAAGCCGTTCGCTGCGGTTGCCACCAACCTGGACACCGGCGAGCGCGCGGTGTTCGTGCGCGGCAATGTGGGCCAGGCCGTCCGTGCCTCCAGCAGCATTCCCGGTGTGTTCGAGCCGGTGAAGATCGGCAAGAACCTGTTCGTGGATGGCGGCGTGGTCAGCCCGGTGCCGGTGGACGCCGCGCGCCAGCTGGGTGCGGACTTCGTCATCGCGGTGGACATTTCCAGCAAGGCCAGCGGCAAGTCGCCGACCGGCATGCTGGGCATCGTCAACCAGTCGATCGCGATCATGGGCCAGCGCCTGGGCGAGCAGGAGCTGGCACGCGCCGACATCATCATCCGCCCCAAGGTGCTGGACATCGGCGCGGCCGATTTCAGCCAGCGCGGGTACGCGATTCTGGAAGGAGAAAAGGCCGCGATGGCGGCGATGCCGCAGATCCGCGCCAAGATCCAGCAGCTGCAGAAAGCCCGCGCCGCCGCGCTGGCCCCGCCGCCACCGACGCCGAAGTGCGACGAGCCATCGCGCGTGGGCAGGCTGATGGGCCGCAAGGAAAAGTGCGAGGGATAACCCCACGCGGGCGCCGTAGCGCCGGGCTCTGCCCGGCTGCTCTTCGTGCGGGCGTCAGGCATTCCCGTGTTGCCGGGCAGAGCCCGGCACTACGCGTCATTCAAGCTGTGACAACGGCAATGCCCTGAAATCCTTCACCGTGCGCAGTACGAAGCTGGAATTCACATCGGCCACGCCCGCCGCGTTCAGCAGCTTGTCCAGCAGGAAGCTGGAGAAATGTGCCAGGTCGCGCACGTAGATGTGCAGCAGGTAGTCCATGTCGCCGGTCAGCGCATGGCAGGCCACCACCTCATCCCACTCCACCACGCTGTCGGCGAACACACCGATGGCGTGCTGGTCGTGCTTCTCCAGCTGTACGCGCACGAACGCCTGCAGGCCAAGCCCTATCCGTCGAGGCTCCAGACGCGCGCCGTACCCGGCGATGACCCCTTCGCTTTCCAGCCGCTGCACCCGGCGCAGGCACGCCGACGGGGACAGGTTCACCCGCGCGGCCAGCTCGGCGTTGGTAGCACGGCCATGTTGCTGGATCTCCGCCAGGAGACGCAGGTCCGTGCGGTCGAAGGGGGCATCTCCGGACATTGCTGCTCCGCAACATTGAATTGACGCAACGATATTGCGCCACAACGGCTTATCCGCGCAACTTTGCAATCCTCTTGCGCGCGCCCTGCCCTAGCATCAATGGGTCACTTCCCAGGAGCCCACCTCGATGGAAACCGCCACCGCCCCCCGCCGCGTCGAACACCAGCAGACCGACAAGGGCTATGTGCCGGTGTATACCACCGCCGTGGTGGAGCAGCCTTGGGACAGCTATACCGCAGACGACCACGCCACCTGGAGCACGCTGTACCAGCGCCAGCGCGAGCTGCTGGTCGGCCGTGCCAGCCGGGAGTTCCTGCAGGCGCAGGACGAGATGGGCATGAACGCGCACATGATTCCGCGCTTCGACCAGCTCAACGAAGTGCTGGGCGCGGCTACCGGCTGGACCCTGGTCGGCGTGGAAGGGCTGCTGCCGGAGCTGGATTTCTTCGACCATCTGGCCAACCGGCGCTTCCCGGTCACCTGGTGGATCCGCCGCCCGGACCAGATCGACTACATCGCCGAACCAGACATGTTCCATGACCTGTTCGGGCACGTACCGCTGCTGATGAACCCGGTGTTCGCCGATTACATGGCCGCCTACGGCCGTGGTGGGGTCAAGGCGCACGCGATCGGCCCTGAAGCGCTGCAGCACCTCACCCGCCTGTACTGGTACACGGTGGAATTCGGCCTGATCAACACACCCGAAGGGCTGCGCATCTACGGCGCGGGCATCGTCTCGTCCAAGGGCGAATCGCTGTACTCGCTGGAATCGGCCGCACCCAACCGGATCGGCTTCGATCTGGAACGCATCATGCGCACCCGTTACCGCATCGACACGTTCCAGAAGACCTACTTCGTCATCGACAGCTACGAGCAGTTGATGGAAGCCACCTCGCCGGACTTCATCCCGATCTATGCAGCGCTGGAAGCCCTGGAGCACCTGCCGGCCGGCGACGTGCAGGAAGGCGACCGCGTGTTCCAGAAGGGCACCGGCGAGGGCTGGGAAGACGGCGGCGACGTGTAGGCGTTGAGCCGGGCTCTGCCCGGCCTTCGCTTCACCACGCGCGGATCTTCGGAGGCACTGGCAGCTGGTTGAGCCGGTCCAGCACGGCTTGCGCGTAATACGTTCGCCCCCATTTGCGTTCGTCGCCCTGAACCAGCACGCCTTCCTTCTGCAGTGCGTAGATGCCGGTCAGTGCAGAGCGTTCGGAAACGTCCAATAGCGCGGCGACCTGCGCCGCCGTTACCACGGGGTGCCCGATGAGCAGGTTCGGAAGGCGCTGGGCCACCGAATCGCGGCGGTAGCTTTTCAACTTTTCGGACCACATCTGCACCAATGCGGTCATGTCGTCGGCAATCGACATCGCATCGTGCGCCGATTCGACGATCGCCTTGCACAGCATGTCCATCCAGGGCGTCCAGTTGCCCTTGATCTGCACTTGGTTGAGCGCGTCGTAATACGCATTCCTGCTGCGTAGCAGTGCACCTGACAGATACAGCGGCGGGTAGCCTTCAGCCGCGAGGATGAGCGGCATCAACAGCCTGCCGGTTCGGCCGTTGCCATCCTTGTAAGGATGGATGGTCTCGAACTGCGCGTGCGCGATGGCGAGCTGTGCCACCACGATCAACTCGCTTTGCTCTTCTTCGCCCGCCCTGTACTGAAGCATCGAGCGCTCCAGCTCCTGCATCGCAGCGCCGATCCTGTCCGGCGGCGACGGAATGAAGCGGGCATCTTCCGGCCGGCTGCCGAGGGCGCCGATGATGGCCTGCTCGTTGCGGTACGCCCCTTTTGGGAAATCGTCCGGAGCATCCTGCATCAGCATGGCATGCAGCTGATTGACCAACGCCAGGCTGAGCGCAGACCTGCCGCGTTTCCTGACCGCGTCCAGACCATATTGAAGCGCCTGTACATAGCGTTCGGTTACCAGCACGTCGACCGGCAGACCGTCCATGCCCAGCGTGGCCTCGTAGACCAGCAACTGGTCCAGGTCGGTCTGGGTACCTTCAATCTGGGAGCTTTGGACCGCCTCACGGCGCGCCAGTGTCCGTGTGACCAACTCGGGGGCGGGCCAATGGCGGATGGCGTCGCTTAACCGGTCGAGGGCCGCATTGGCCTGGATCATCAGGTCACGGGAACCCGATTGGCCAAGGGGGAGCCTGCGCGGTGTCGGCGGCGGGCACATTGCCAGCAGATGGGGTCGCCCCGCTACTGGGGTCAGGTAGGCCCGGAGGGGGCCTGCGATGTCTTCACGGCGCATTCGACCCCCAAGCCATGGGACGTTAACCTTCAGAAGCATCCCACTCTTTTGAAGTTTAGGCAACTAACCTTCAAAAGCTGGCCAGGCTTTTGAAGGTTAGCCGAGCAGCCGGGCAGAGCCCGGCTCTACCGGCGCCTGCGCGTAGCGCCGGGCTCTGCCCGGCCGGGGCCTTACCGCGGATAGGCCAACAGCACCACCAGATCCTGCTCCCCCCGCTGCTGCAGCGCATGCAGGCTGCCCACCCGGGTCAGCAGGGCATCGCCCGCCGCCACGTCGTACTGCTTCCCATCCAGCACATAGCTGCCCTGCCCGCTGACGATGTAATAGATCTCGTCCTTGTGCTGCGGGTGCAGGCCGATGCCGGCGCCCTTGTGCAGCACGCGCTTGCGCAGCACGAACGGCAGGTCCTTGTCGTCGGCAAAGAACGGGTACGCGGTGGTCGGTCCTGCGCCGCCATGCGGGCCGGGCTGGGTAATGGCGATATCGCGCTCGTGGACCACGCGCGAGGGCTTGGCCGCATCACTGCCCTGCCCTGCAGGTTCGCTCACGTCGCAGTCGATATCGCGCTTCAACGCGGTTTTCAGCTCCGGCTTCAACGCCACCCAGTCGCGCACCACCAGGCAGGCCACAGCGGTGGCACCGGCAACGCTGAAGTGCGTGCCGTCGGCCTTGTTCTGTTCGGGCACGAACATGAAATACGGTTTGGCGCCCTGCTCGCCCAGCGCGCGGATCCAGCGGGTGGAACTGGCGTTGAGGTCGATCAGCGCCACCTGTTCGCGCGCGGCCAGCTGCTTCATGGCCTGGGTATACAGCGCATGGGTGTCCAGCAGCGCGCCGAAGTCGTACAGCAGCCGCGCTACCGGGGTGATCAGCACGGGGGTGGCGCCCTTGTCGCGGGCCAGCTGGATGTAGCGCTGCAGGTAGCGCGGGTAGGCCGTGGCTGGTTCGTTGTAGCGGGTGGGGTCTTCGAACTTGGCGTCGTTGTGGCCGAACTGGATCAGCAGGACGTCGCCGGGCCTGATGTCGGCGGCGATGGCGTCCAAGCGCTTTTCCTCGATGAAACTGCGTGCGCTGCGGCCGCCCTTGGCGTGGTTGCGCACCTCCCACACGGCCGGGTCGAGGTAGCTCTGCAGTGCCTGGCCCCAGCCGGCCTGCGGGGCGCGTTCCGGACCGTATTCGGCGGCGGTGGAATCACCGGCGATGAAAACCCGCTGCGGCGCAGCGTGGGTCACGGTGGAGAACAACAGCAACGACAGCAGCAACGAAAAGCGCAGCATGTTCGTCCCCCGTAGCGCCGGGCTCTGCCCGGCGATCGCGCGGTGTCAGGAGTGCGTGGGCCGGGCAGAGCCCGGCGCTACGCGATGGATATCGACCGTTGGTCGATATCGGTGCATCACCTCGCCAGCCAACCGCCGTCGACTGGAATCACCGAACCGTTGACGTAATCCGAGGCGCTGGAGGCCAGGAACACGGCGGTGCCGGCGAGGTCTTCCGGCGTACCCCAGCGGCCGGCCGGGATGCGGTCGAGGATGGACTTGTTGCGGTCCTCGTCGGCGCGCAGCGCGGCGGTGTTGTCGGTGGCCATGTAGCCCGGGGCGATGGCGTTGACGTTGATGCCCTTGTTGGCCCACTCGTTGGCCAGCAGGCGGGTGATGCCGGCGATGCCGCTCTTGCTGGCGGTGTACGACGGCACCCGGATACCGCCCTGGAAGGACAGCATCGAGGCGATGTTGATGATTTTGCCGCGGCCCTGCGCGATGAAATGACGACCCGCCGCCTGCGAGATGAAGAACGCGGACTTGATGTTGACGTTCATCACGTCGTCCCAGTCCTGCTCGCTGAAGTCCACCGCATCAGCGCGGCGGATCAGGCCGGCGTTGTTGACCAGGATGTCCAGGCCGCCCAGGCCTTCCACGGTTTCGCGGATCACCCGCTCCACCGGCTCGATGCTGATCAGGTTCGCTTCCACCGCCAGGCAGCGGCGGCCCAGCGACGTGATTTTCGCGATGGTCTCGGTGGGCGGCGCGATGCCGGCCACGGCGACATCGGCGCCGGCCTGTGCCAGCGCCACCGCGATACCCTGCCCCAGGCCGGTGTTGCCACCGGTGACGAGGGCGATCTTGCCTTCCAGACTGAACGGATTAGCCATTGCGGTTACGGTCCTTATTCAATGCGGCACAGGCGCCGCCCGCCCAGTGCGGGCGGCGCACGAAACGTCACTTGAGCTGGCAGATGTCCAGCACGTGCATGTCGGTGTAATCCAGGTTTTCGCCGCCCATCGCCCAGATGAAGGCGTAGTTGCTGGTGCCGGCACCCATGTGGATCGACCACGGCGGGGACACCACCGCTTCGTTGTTCTGGATCACGATATGGCGCTGCGCGTCCGGCTCGCCCATGAAGTGGTACACGCGGTCGTTCTGGCCCAGGTCGAAGTAGAAATAGACTTCGCTGCGGCGGTCGTGCAGATGCGGCGGCATGGTGTTCCAGACGCTGCCCGGCTTGAGCACGGTCAGGCCCAGCAGCAGCTGCGAGGACTGGCAGGTGGCCGGCACGATGTACTGGTAGATGGTGCGTTCGTTGCTGGTTTCCAGCGCGCCGCGCTCCAGCGCCACCGCGTCCTTGATCGACAGCTGCTTGGTCTCGAAGCGCGCGTGCGCCGGGGTCGAGGCCAGGTAGAACTGGGCCGGGGCGGCGGCATCGTCAGAGGCGAACACGACCTCTTCGCTGCCCATCGCCACGTACAGGCCGTCCTTCGGGCCGAGCGTGTACACGGTGCCATCCACGGTGACGGTGCCGCTGCCGGTGCCGACGTTGATCACGCCCAGCTCGCGGCGCTCCAGGAAGGCATGGCCGGCGGCCGAGGCCGGTTCGGTCTGCTTCGGCAGCGCCACCGGGCCCTTCACCGGGGCCGCACCGCCGAGCACGAAACGCTCGTAGTGGGTGTACTTCAGGGTCACCGCGTCGGCATTGAACAGGCCGTCGAGCAGGTACAGCTCGCGCAGGTCGTCGTTGCTGGCGCCCTTGATGGCGTCGGGATGGGTGGCGTAGTGGGTCTTGCAGTACATGGCGTCTCCAGAGCAGGGGTGGGCCGCAGGGGCGGCCCCGGCGCGATTTCCGTCCATTCTAGCCGGACAGGAAACCGGTGTCATTTTGCGGTGCAAGGTGGGAGGGGCCCGGGCAATGTGGGGGTGTCACCGTTACAGGGACTAAGGAGTCACGACTAACGGTATGCCCGCCTGGCGGCGGCCACCCTTCGGGCCGTCGGTAAACGACGTTAGGAACGGCTGCGCCGTTCCTTGCGTGACCTACCGGATTGATCCCCTCCGGGGCTCAATCCTCCCGGGTTAGTCCTCCGGCGGTTGGCACGAATCGCGCACGATCAGATGCGGGCGCACGCTGGCGATCTGCAGCGCGGCCTGGCCGTCGGGTTGGACCAGCATCGCCGCGGCAGTGCGGCCGGTGTCGCGGGTGTGGCGGCGTACCGAGGTCAGCGACGGCCACAGGCGCGAGGCCAGCGGGCTGTCGTCGTAGCCGATGATGGACAGCTGGCGCGGAATGTTGATGCCCGCGCGCAGCGCCACCTTGTAGATGCCGGCGGCCATTTCATCGTTACCGGTGAAGATAGCGGTCGGGCGCTGTTTGCCCAGCAGCAGCTTCTCGGCGGCGGCCACGCCGGATTCGAAGGTGTAGCCGGCCTCCACGATGCGTCCGGGCGGCAGCTCGATCCCGCGCTGGGCGAGGGCATCGATGAAGCCGGCGGTGCGCTCGTGCGCCGAACGGTAGGCACTGGGGCCGGTGACCAGCGCAATGTCACGGTGGCCAAGCGAGAGCAGGTAATCGGCGGCTTCGGCGGCGCCGTCGCGGTCGTGGGTGACCACCATCTGCGAGGTTTCGTCCAGCGGCAGCGCGGCGATGCGGGTGAAGCGGCAGCCGATCTCATCCAGCATGTCCACCAGCGCCTGGTCTTCGGAGGCGCGTGGCACCAGGATCACCCCGTGCAGCTTCTGCTGCTGCACGAAGCGGCGCACGCCCTCGATGTAACCCGGGCTGCGCGAATCGCAGGGGTGCACCACCAGCTCGAAACTGGAGCCGCGCAGCGCATCCAGCGCGCCGTACTGCATGTCCACGATGTACTGCGCGGTCGGGTTGTCGTAGACCATGCCGATCAGGAATGAACGACGGAAGGCCAGGCCGCGCGCGAGCGGGTCGGGTGTGTAGCCCACCTCGCGCATCAGCGTTTCCACCTTCTCGCGGGTGTCCTTGCGCACCAATGGCGAGTTGTTGATGATCCGCGAAACCGTTTTCTTGGATACCCCCGACAGACGCGCGATGTCGTTGATCGTGGCGGCCTTGCCTTTGGTCAACCCGTACGGTGAAGCAGCGTCGGTCTTGGTGCGCAGTGACATGTGTTCAAACCAATGGAGGTCTATGGAGGCTGCCGGCCACTCAATCGAGGGCGCGGTAGCGGAACTGGCGGAAGTGGACCTTGCCGTCGCCGGCGGCGTACAGGGCCGGCTTCAGGGCGAGGAACTTGCCGACCACATTGTGATGGTAGCCGGAGACTTCCATCTGAACCGGGTACTTCTGCCAGGTTTTGCCATCGGAGCTGGAGTGGATGGTGACGATGTGCCGGTTGTTGGTCACCCGAAGCCACAGCTTGCCACCTTTCGCACTGGGCGCCAGCCGGGTGGGTCGCTCCTCGCCATAGCGGTGCATGATGAACTTCTCGCCGTTGCTGCCCACGCCTACGTACAGCTTGTCGCTGTAGAAGAGCAGGGCGCCGCCGATGGCACCGGGTTCGATGTCCATTTCGACCTCGAACTGGTAGGCCTGGTCACCGGCGATGGCGGTCAGCGGCGAGCTGTCCTTCGGGGTGTCGCCCTTGCCCTGCAGGGTCATCCCCCCGCTGCCGAAGCCCAGCCGTTTGTACTCGTCCTGGGCCGGATTGAAGAACGACCATTGCGCGCCAAGGGTCTTGCCGGTGAAGTCGTCGGACAGCGCCATGCCGTGGGGGCCCACCGATTCGCCCGACGGCTTGGCCAGCGGCTGGCCCAGATCGCCGCCCTTGGCTACGAACCAGCCATCGTCGGTCCACTCGATCGGCTCCAGCAGCGCCTGGCGGCCCAGCGTCCAATATCCGTTCTCGTAGCCGTGGTACATCATCCACCAGCGCCCGTCGGTGCCTTCCACCACGGTGGCGTGGCCGCGCGACCACCACGGCTCACTGGCGGACTTCGTGCGCGTGATCGGGTTGTTCGGCGCGTTCACCCACGGCCCATGGATCGAACGCGAGCGCGCGGTGATCACCATGTGCCCGGTGGGCGGGCCGGCGGTGCCGCCCACGGCGGTGGTCATGTAGTACCAGCCGTTGTGGAAATTGATCTTGGGGCCTTCCTGCGCGTATGCCTCCACGTCCCAGCTTTCCGGGTACTTCCAGCCGTCGTACACGTGCTTGGGGGTGCCCACCACGCTCAGGCCATCGTCGGCCAGCTGCACGTAGGCCCCGCCACTGAGGAACAGGTAGCGCTTGCCGTCTTCGCCCACCGCGTGGCCCGGGTCGATGTAGCCGCCCAGGCCGATGTCGATCGGCTCGCTCCACGGCCCGCGGATGCTGTCGGACCACACCACGAAGTTGCTGCGGGTCTCGCCGGTGCGGGCCGGGAAGTAGATGTAGTAACGGCCTTCGTGCTTGACGATGTCCGGCGCCCAGATCGCGCCCACGTTCTTCGTGATCGCGTGGCCCATCGGCTGCCAGTTCACCAGATCGCGCGAATGCCAGATCGGCAGGCCCGGGTAGGCATCGAACGAGGACAGGGTGAGGTAGTAATCGTCGCCATCCTTCAGCACCGAGGGATCCGGGCGGTCGCCGGCGAACACCGGGTTGAGGAAGGTGCCGTTGCCCAGGTCGGCCTGGCGCTGGTTCTCGATGCCGCGCTTCCAGGAGGTAGCGGGCGCATCGGCGGCGTGCAGGGCACCGGCCAACAACACGCCAGCGGTGGCCAGCCCGGCCAGCAGGGTCTTCATACGCATGCGGGGTCTCCCTTGTTCGGTGCAGGACCCGCCCGCGCAGGCGGGTCCACGTCAGCGGTGGCGGCACGGGGCCGCCCCGCGGTCAGGCGCGCAGCAGCGCCGGCAGCCACAGCGACAGCTGCGGGAAGAAGGTCACGATGAACAGCACGCCCAGCGCGGCGAACCAGAACGGCCAGATCGAGCGCATGCTTTCGCCCACGCTGATCTTGCCGATCGCCGTGCCGATGAACAGCACCGAGCCCACCGGGGGGGTCACCAGGCCCAGGCCACCGGTCAGCACCAGCACCAGGCCGAAGTGGATCGGGTCGATCCCGTAGGCCTTGGCCACCGGCAGGAAGATCGGCGTGCAGATCAGGATCATCGGCGCCAGGTCCATGAAGGTGCCCAGCAGCAGCAACATCACCACGATCATCAGCAGCACCATGAACTGGCTGTGCGCGAACGACTGCAGGAACGCCACCGCCGCCGCCGGCACCTGCAGGAACGCCAGCAGCCAGCCGAACACCGCCGCCGCCGCGATCACGAACAGGATCACGCCCGTGCTGCGCGCGGCATGGGTCACCGTGCCCAGGAACTCGCGCCAGTTGAGCTGGCGGTACAGCACCGTAGTCACCAGCAGCGCGTAGACAACGGCAATGGCCGCGCTCTCCACCGCGGTGAAGATGCCCGCGCGGATACCGATGAAGATCAGCGCCACCAGGCCCAGGCCGGGCAGGGCGGAGACCATGCGCAGCAGTACCGCGCGCCACCCCGGGAACACTTCCACCCCGTAACCACGGCGCCGCGCCACCACGTAGCCGGTGACCATCAGCGTCACCGTCATCAGCAGCGCCGGCACGATGCCCGCTGCGAACAGGTCGGCGATGGACAGCCCGCCACCGGCGGCCGCCGAGAACAGGATCAGGTTGTGCGACGGTGGCACCAGCAACGCCACCAGCGCGGCGGTGATGCTCACGTTCACGGCGAAATCGCGGTCATAGCCGCGCTTGACCATCTGCGGAATCATGGTGCCGCCCACCGCCGACACGTCGGCGATCGCCGAACCGGACACACCGCCGAAGAACAGCGACGACAGGATCGACACCTGGCCAAGGCCGCCGCGCATGCGCCCCACCAGCGACGACGCCAGCGCGATAAGCCGTTCGGAAATGCCGCCACGCATCATGATTTCACCGGCGAAGATGAACAATGGAATGGCGATGAGCGAGGCAGAACCGGTGCCCGCCGAAATCTGCTGCACCAGCACCAGCGTCGGCAGGTCCAGGTACCACAGCGTGGCAAGCGCCGCTGCGGCCAGCGCATACGCCACCGGCACGCCGAGCAGCAGCAGTACCGCAAATACAGTGAAAAGGATCGTGATACCCATGACTCAGCGGTCTCCCTCTGCTTCAACAACCGCCGGTTGCGCGGCCTGCACCATCTGGTTCAACGCGAACACCGCCATCAGCGCACCGCCAATCGACAATGGCAGGTAGTTGATGCTCTGCGGCAGGTTGGCGCCGGCGGTCTTGATATCCAGCCCGTCGATCAGCAGCACACCGCCCCACCAGGCAATGACCACGCCCAGCACGGCCACCACCAGCGCAGCGAATACATCCACCGCGCGGCGCAGGTTCGGGCGCATGTGCGCGGCCAGCAGGAAGAAGCCGAAGTGACGGCGGGTGTGCACGCCGGTGGCCGCGCCCAGGCTCATCGCCGTGGCCAGCAACAGCAGGGTCACCGGCTCGGTCCAGCTGGGCGAATCGTTGATGACGTAGCGGGCAAACACCTGCCAGCCCTGCACCACCACCAGCCCGAGCAGGGCGAGTACGGCGATGTAAATGGCCACGTCGGCAATGGCATCCAGCGCGCGTTGTGGCGCCGAACGGAGGTCTACTACGGTTTCGGAAGTCGTGTCGGACATCGCGGCGGGCCTCAGGCGAAGTCGCGGATGCGACGGGTAAGGGCAGCCAGCTCCGGCCGCTGCAGGTACTGCTGCAGCAACGGGTCGGCGGCCTTGCGGAAGGCCGGCATGTCGACCTCGTTGAACTGGATGCCGAAGTCGGCCACGGCCTGGCGGGCGGTGCTTTCCGAGGCATCCCACTGCTGGCGCATCACCCCGACCGACTCGCGCGCGGTCTGCAGCAGCAGCTGGCGATCTTCCGGGTTGAGCGTTTCAAAGCTGCGGCGTGACATCAACAGCACGTCCGGCGCATACGAATGCTCGCTCTGCGACCAGTAGCGCGCGGCCTCGAAATGGCGGCTGGAGTGGAAGCTGCGCATGTTGTTTTCCGCACCGTCGATCATGTGCGTTTCCATGCCCGAGAACGTATCGCCCAGCGACATCGGGGTCGGGTTGGCACCGAGCAGGCGCATCAGCTGGATGAAGATGTCGGAGTTGGCCACGCGCAGCTTCAGGCCGTGCAGGTCCGTCGGCTGCACGATCGGGTGCTTGGTGTTGTAGAAGCAGCGCGCGCCGGAATCGTAGATCGCCAGGCCGACCAGGTCGCGCGTTTCAAATCCGCGCAGCACCGTATCGGCCACGCCACCGTCGAGCGCACGGCGCATGTGCGCCACCGATTCGAACACGTAGGGCAGGCACAGCGCCTGGGTCAGCGGGAACGCGTTGTTGAGTGCGCCCGAGTACACGCGGGTGATGTCGATGACGCCAAAGCGGGCCATGTCGATCGCCTCGGACTCGCGGCCGAGCTGGCCGGAGTGGTACTGGCGCAGCCTGAGGCGGCCACCGGTTTTTTCTTCCAGCTGCTGGCCGATCCACTTCACCGCGGTCACGGTGGGGTAGTCGGCCACATGCACATCGGTGGCGGTCAGCAACCGCGCGCCGTCGGGCGCGGTGCTGCTGGAGCCGGAACATGCCGACAGCGCGGGCACGCTCAGCGCGCCCAGACTGGTGGCAAGGAAACTTCTGCGAGTAATCATCTGCGCCCTCCCAAGCGTACTCGCCATGGCCGCACGGTTACCCGGCGGCGATGGCCCTGCAGGTAATGTCGCCGTAACCGGCGAAACGGATCAGTGCCTGTTGGCCTACGGCAATGTCATGGATACCGGTGGCATTGCCACTGGCGATCAGATCGCCGGCCTTCAGCGGGCGGCCGCGCTGGGCCGAACGGGCCAGCGCGAACGCGTACGCGGTGCGCAGGCCGCCGGGCAGCAGGGTGGCACCGCCGGTACCCACCACCTCGCCGTCGATACGGGTTTCAGCGCGCAGGTCGGCGTCGTCCAGCGCGGTCCAGTCCGGAATCTCCGGGCCGAGCACCAGGCCGTTGTTGTTGCCAAAGTCCGACACCACCACACGCGGGCCCAGCTTGTTGATCGTGGCCAGCGGGCTGCTGGCCACTTCCACCCCGATGAACAGCCTGGCGGGCAGGGCTTCGGCCTCTTCGGCGGTCCAGTGCAGCTTGTCGGCCGGGGCGTCCTGCTGGAGCTGGATCACGTACTCGGCTTCGACCGCGCCAAAGCCGCCGACGAACACCGGAATATCCACTGTTCCACCGGTAGCATTCCAGAACCGCTGAGAGAAAATCGGGCCCAGCAGGCGGTCGTCGCCGGAGCTGTCACGGCGCTCGGCCGCGATGTAGCCCACCTTCCAGCCCACCACCTGGTCGTCCCAGAGCGCGATGGCCTGGTCCTGTACCTGGTAGGCGGTCACCAGGTCAGCCGGGATGGTTCCCGGGAATTCCGGTAGTGACCGACCCTGCTGGCGGGCCGTGACGAACGCGCGGGCGATGTCGCCCAACCCCTGTTCTGGCAGGTCCTGTTTGCCTTGATCGTTGCTCAAGCGGGTCTCCCGGTGATTTGTTGCACTGCCCATCGACAGCGCTTGGATGAGCTGTATATGGTAAACCGGTGTCATTGGCAATGTGCAGCGCGTCAGAACCCGCACGGGCCGGCGCGTTACCGTTTACCCACCCCCGACGAGGACTGCCGCGGATGCGTTGTGCTGTGTTGATCTCCCTGCTGGCCGGCTGCCTGCTGGCCACCGTTGCCCCGGCCCACGCCGTTGATCGGCCGGTGCCGCAGACCGAGCCCGCCTTGGGCACCCCGACCCGGATTGAGCTCTGGCCCGCCGGCAAGGTCCCCGGTGAGCCCAGGCGCCCCACGCTGCCCAACGTCATCGAACGCAGCGCCGATGCCGCGCTGCCCGACCGCTACATCGACAACGTCAGCGCGCCCTACCTGGTCGCCTACCCCCCGGCCAAACCCAACGGCACCGCGTTGCTGGTCATTCCCGGCGGTGGCTACCAGCGCATCGTGCTGGACAACGAAGGCACCGCGCTGGTGCCGGCCTTCGTGGAGCAGGGCGGGGTGACCCTGTTCGTGCTGCGCTACCGGCTGCCGGCCGGGCGCGTAGATCGCCAGGCGGCTCTCGCCGATGCGCAGCGCGCGTTGCGGGTGATCCGCGCGGGCGCGGCGAAGTGGCAGCTGGATCCAGCGCGGATCGGCGTGATGGGCTTCTCGGCCGGTGGTCACGTCGCCGCCCGGCTGAGCAACGGCTATGCGACCGCACTGCCCGGCACTGGCGATGCGATCGATACGCTCAGCGCGCGTCCCGATTTCGCCCTGCTGCTGTACCCGGTCATCGACATGGGCAGGCACGCGCACGCCGGCTCGCGCACGCGGCTGCTGGGCGAGCATCCCACGCCCGCACTGGAACAGCAGTATTCGATGCAGGCGCAGGTCAGCGCGCAGACGCCGCCCACCTTCCTGGTGCATGCGCAGGATGACGAGGTGGTGCCGGTGCAGAACAGCCTGCAGTACTACCAGGCACTGCTGGCAGCCGGCGTACCCGGTGAAATGCACCTGTTCGCGCATGGCGGGCATGGCTTTGGCGTGCGCCTGCCGGCCGATGCGCTTGCCGCGCAGTGGCCCACGCTGGCCTTGCGCTGGATGCGGGCGCAGAACACCGGGAGTACGCCATGACCCTCAGCCCGGCCGACCTGCAGCGCCGACGTTTCCTGCGCGACAGCGCCCGCTATGCCATGTTGCTTGCGGCCAGCTCGCTACCGCTGCTGCCGGCGCTGGCCAGTGCGTCCACCCCTGCAGCACAGGCGGATTCGCTGGCCCGCGTGCGCGGCGGGCGCCTGCGTGGCCGCTACGCACAGGGCGTGCACAGCTTCCGTGGCGTGGCCTATGGCGCGGACACGTCCACCCGGCGGTTCCAGCCGGCGCTGCCTGAAGCGCCCTGGCGTGGCGTGCGCGATGCACTGGCCTACGGAGCTTCGGCACCGCAGGGCGGCACCGAGGGTCCCGGCAGCGAAGACTGCCTGTTCCTCAACGTGTGGACGCCTGCGCTGCGCGACGGCAAGCGCCGGCCGATCCTGTTCTACATCCACGGCGGCGCCTACAACAACGGCTCCGGCAGCGACCCCCAGTACGACGGCAGCGCGCTGTGCCGGCGTGGCGATGTAGTGGTGGTTACCGTCAACCACCGGCTCAACGTATTCGGCTACCTGTACCTGGCGCAGCTGGGCGATGCGCGCTTCGCCGATTCCGGCAATGTCGGCCAGCTCGACCTGATCCAGGCGCTGCAGTGGGTGCGCGAGCATGCGCAGGAATTCGGTGGCGATGCCGACAACATCACCGTGTTCGGGCAATCCGGCGGCGGCGCCAAGATCGCCACCTTGATGGCCATGCCCGCCGCGCGCGGTCTGTTCCATCGTGCGTGGACCATGAGCGGCCAGCAGGTCACCGCCGCTGGCCCCCGCGCCGCCACACAGCGCGCGCAGATCGCGATGCAGGCGGTGGGTGCGCAGGATGTGGAGGCGTTGCTGGCGCTGCCGGCATCGGCGTTGCTGGCGGCCACCCGCGCGCGCGACCCGTCGCGGGTGGAGAGCACCGGCCTGTATGTCGGCCCCGTGGTCGACGGCGGCGTATTGCCGGTGCACCCGTTCTGGCCACAGGCGCCTGCGCAGTCCGCCCGGATCCCGATGGTGATCGGCAATACCCATGACGAAACGCGCGCCTTCCTCGGCCACGACCCGGCCAACTTCGCGCTGAGCTGGGAAACGCTGCCGGCCCAGCTGGAGAAGGAACAGTTCGTGGACCTGCTGCCTTCGGTGGTGATTGCCGAATATCGCCGCCTTTACCCACATTACACCGCCTCAGACGTGTTTTTTGCCGCCACTACCGCCGGGCGATCCTGGCGCGGTGCGGTGGAGGAACTGGAAGCACGCGCCCGGCAGGGGGCGCCCACCTGGGCTTACCAGCTCGATTGGGGATCTCCGCTGGAGGGAGGCAAGCTGGGCGCGTTCCATACGCTGGATATCCCACTCGTGTTCGACAACGTGCGGGCAGAAGGGTCGCGAACCGGGGAGGGCGCCGATGCGCAGCAGATGGCCGACGTGATGAGCGAGGCGCTGCTGGCCTTCGCGCGCACCGGCAATCCGCAACATCCCGGGCTGCCGGAATGGGAGCAGTACGGATTGGAGCAGCGGCAGACGATGCTGTTCAATGTGCCGTCCCGGCAGGAAAACGACCCGCGCGGAGGCGAGCGGCGGTTGTATCAACAGGCCCCGTTCGTGCAGCGCGGCACCGCGTAGCGACACGCCCTGCGTGTCCTGCGCACCCCATCACCGATAGGCACAGTCAACCAATGAACGTAATTCGATAGCTTCTTCGGCCAAAACACTGCGATCAGCCGTGATTCAGAGCAAACAACTTATTCACCTGCATCGCCTAGACTGCGGGCATGCACGATCAATGCACTCCCTTCCCGCCGTTCCATGGCCGCGATCGACTGATCGCCGCCGTGGACCAGGCGGTACAGCATGACGATCCGCAGCAGATCGCCAAGATCCTGCGCGGCGCACTGCGCGAGGCCATTGCCGACAGCCGCATCCAGCTGCCGGCCTGCTGCCACCGCCCGATCAGCGACCACTACGCCCGCCGCGAGCTGTACCGCAGCCCGGACCATGGCTACAGCATCGTCGCCATGAGCTGGGCACCAGGGCAGGGCACGCCGCTGCATGACCACAGCGGGTTGTGGTGCGTGGAAGGCGTCTGGCTGGGGCAGCTGGAAGTCACCCAGTACAGCCTGTTGGAGCGCGATGGCGAACGCTTCCGCTTCCAGCAGGAGGCCACCGTCATTGGCGACTGCGGCAGCGCCGGCAGCCTGATTCCGCCGCACGAATACCACACCATCCGCAACACCAGCGACGAACGGCTGGCGATCTCCGTGCACGTTTACCAGGGCGAGATGACCCGCAGCGCGGTCTTCGAACCCGGCCACGACGGCTGGTACGAGCGCCGCATGAAGGAAATGGAAACAGACGCCGCGTAGGGCGTTGCCGGTCATGCGGGCTGTATGCACCACACCGCTTCATCGCCGTTGCTGAAACGGGTGAGGGAGAAGCTGGGACTGACGTAGACCACCGTAGGTCCCGCACCGTCCGGCAACTTCAGGCGCCAGTTCGGGAACGACACCCGTGCCGTGGGAAACCCTACGTGCAGCGCCCAGAACACCCCTGCAGCGTGCGCGATGACCAGCTGCACGCGCCCGCTGCCATCACGCACTTCAACGTGGTCAACGCCACCGTCCTCGAACTCCCGCACCCGCCAGCCGCGACGTGTGCCGGAAGCGCCAGTCTGCGGGCGCGGGCGTACATGGGTCCGCGCCACCTCGTCGAGGTCGGCGGCGACGTTGGTGTTCATTAGGTAGTTTCCCCGGAAAGTTGAGCGCTGTGCATCGGAGCGGCGATCACGACTTGATGCTATCTGCGCCCGTCGGGGTGGTGCGTTGAAGAAGTTCCTAGATTTGATGTGGGGTTCACCGGGTAGGGGTACAGCCGATGTCGATTGTGGTCATGCCATTACCGCGTGTTGGCGCGGTACCGGCGGTGGATGCTCCTCCGCGTCCTGCGGCCGCACCACTTGTGCATCCATGCACCGCGTCGATTGGGATGCGACCCTACCGGCGGGGAGCGGAGCAGGCGAAGATGAGCGCGAGCCCGATGCCCCGCAGGTATCTTCCGTGTCCAGCCACCCCTTCCTCCAGGTCAACGTGTTCAGCACAGACCCGCTGCTGGGCAACCCGCTGGCAGTGGTGCTCAATGCCGGCGCGCTGAGCGATGTGCGCATGGCCGCGTTTGCGCGCTGGACCAACCTGAGCGAGACGACGTTCGTTTCAGCGCCGACCGACCCGCGTGCCGATTACCGCGTGCGGATCTTCACCACCGTGGGTGAACTGCCCTTTGCCGGGCACCCCACGCTGGGCAGTTGCCATGCGTGGTTGGCCAGTGGCGGCGTGCCGCGCGGTGCGGAGATCGTGCAGGAGTGCGGGATCGGGCTGGTGCGGATTCGGCGTACAGCCAACGGGTTCGCGTTCGAGGCGCCGCCGTTGCGCCGCGAGGGACCGTTGGAGCCGGCGTTGCGCGAACGGGTTGTTGCGGGTCTTGGGGTGGCGCCGGGCGAGGTGCTGGATGCGCAGTGGGTGGACAACGGGCCGCCGTGGTTGGCGGTGCGGTTGCGCAGCCGCGCGGCGGTGTTGGCGGTGCGGCCGGATTACGCGGCGCTGGAGGGGTTGATGATTGGCGTGTTCGCTGCGTGCGACGGGGACGCGGGCGTGGACGCGCAGTTCGAATCGCGTGCGTTCATCGCGGGTGACGCTGCGCCGGAGGATCCGGTGACGGGAAGCCTCAACGCCGGCATTGCGCGTTGGTTGTTGCGTGAGGGCGCGGCACCGGACCGGTATGTGGTCAGCCAGGGCACGGTATTGGGGCGCGCCGGGCGAGTGCAGGTGGAGCGGGTGGGGGAGACGTTGTGGATCGGGGGTGCGTGCGTGACGTGTATTGAGGGATCGGTGACGTTGTAGGGCGGCGTTTGTTTTGGGTCATGCCGCCATCGCACGTTGAAGCGTTACCGGCAGTCGATTGGGATGCGACCCTACCGGCGGCCAACGCATTGGCGCGGTAACGGCGTGCCCCCAACCGGAGCCACGCCGTCTGCGGCTACTCCACCGGCACCACGTTGTTGCGCTGGGTCACTTCTGCGGCACCATCAGCCAGCATCACCCGAACGCGCAGGCCGCTACGGTCTCCCGCCGGCAGGGGCAGCCCAACCGTGGTGGTCTTCGGCACCAGATCGGTAGGCGCATCCATCGCCGGAATCTCGATCCGCGCCAGCTCCCGCCCGCCCGCATCTTCCAGCACCGCCGTCCCCAACGGCGTGCCCACATGCCCCAGGCTGTGCACGGTCACCTGCACCTGCCGGCCATCCACCCGCACATCGCCCCGCCCAATCCCCAGGTCCGGCCGCTGCTCCACCGGCGTACCCGCCTTGATCAGCTCGAACTCGAACACCTGCGCGACACCCGGTGCAAAACGCAGCGGAATCGACGCACTGCGCTCCAGCGTTACTTCGCGCGTTTCACCCTTGCCATCAATCCGGTCATCCCCATCCCGGTCTACCCCACTGGTCATCCGCCACGTACCGGCGGTGACATTCCACGTGCTCATCTCCGCATCCGCCGCGCGCTTGCCCAGGTTGTAACCGATCACCTTGAACCGCTCGGTCGACGGCGCATGCACCAGCAACGCCACCTGCCCGGCCGCATCCGGCTGCGCGAAACGCCAGCTCACCGTATGCCCCGGCCAGCTTTGGTTGCGCTTCAGCGCAATGCCACCCAAACGTGCCCGTTGCAGGAACTCGCTGGGCGCTTCCACGCGGTCCGACCACCAGTGGCCCTCGGTGTTCATGTACTCGCGCTGCGCCTTGGCCTGGATGCCGTCGGCGTGCAGTGCTTCCAGGTACTTCTTGTCACCGGTGGCCTGCCACGCCATCAGGCTGGAGAACCCGGTGTTGCCGGCGTCGGCATCGGCGATCAGCGTCGGGTTCCATGCCTGCGCTTTTCCCAGCACCTCCACGTAGTTCTCGCCAAGGTTGGAAAGCGCTCCCGGCCCGCCACGCGCCACGCGGTAGTCCAGCGCCTTCAGGTACTTGTCGTCGCCGCTCCAGCGCCACGCCGCCCAGAACGTGTGCATCACATCGCCGCCACCCGAGCCGTTGTTGAGCTCGCCGCCGCGTACCTTGCCGGTGGCCCAGTTGATCTCGTTGGGCAACGCCCAGCGGCCCTTGTCGTCGGTGTAGGCGTGGGCCAGGTAACTGTCGGCCAGGCCGGTGACCAGCTTGCGGCCGGTGGGGTCGGCATTGTACTGGCCCATCAGGAATGCAGGGTGCAGCGCCGGGAACGAATACGGCTTCTGCCACTGCCAGTTCGGCTCGCGATAGACCTTGTTGCCGCCAAACCAGTTGCTGGAGAACAGCAGGTGGCCCTGCGGGTTGGGCAGGATGATGCGCTCATTGAACGCCTTCACCGTTTCCATCAGGCGCTCCACGGTGAGCGGGTCGCCCCAGTTGAGGTACAGCATCGCGCTGTTGGCGTTGATGCCTTCCTCGTACGAATGCAATTCATCGGTTTCGATGGTGCTCAGGCCGTTGGAAAACATGCCGTTGCGGTACACCGCATCGGACAGCGCGGTGAGCGAGCGGTTGAGCCGGTCCGGCTCCACGCCCATCAGGGCCAGGCCGGGCCATTGCTGGGTCAGGTCGGTATCGTCGGAAATGCCGCCACCGAAATCGCCGTAGGCGATCTGCCGGTTGTCGATCCACCAGTCCACGAAGCGGCGCACGTACTTCAGGTCTTCGGTCTGGCGGAACGCCCATAGCGGCACGCCCTTGGGCGCTTCGGGCTGGGTGAACGGCGGCTTGCCCTGGCTGTTGTAGCTGATGTAGTTCCAGTACAGCCGCCCCAGCGCGTGGTCCGGGTCCACCCGCAGCAGGTCGGTCAGGTCGGCGTACACGCGCGCATACAGGCGCTGGCGCTTGGAGGTGGTGTGTTCTTCCACCAGGAAGCCCCAGTTGTCACGGGCCTGGTTGAAGCGGTCGGCCACGTGTTCCTGCTTCGCCTCCTCGCGCGCCTTGTAGACCATGCGGATCTCCGCGCCATCCAGCGAACCGGCGTTGAAGCCCGGCGCGCCCGAGGCGACGCTGATCCACAGGCTGTCGGCGGTGAGGATGCGGTCGCGCAGGTCCAGCCACAGCGTGCACTTTTCGTTGGGCTTCACCGACACCGACACATCGATCATGTCGCGCGCCGGCCAGATCGGGTCCTTGATGCGGATGTTGAGCGGAATCAGCCCATCGCGCGCGGCGGGCAGATCGAGCGCCGGCAGGTCGATGGCCACGCCATCCAGCCCGTCGTACATGTTTTCCCAGCTGTGTGCCCAGCTGCGGATCAGCGGCTGCGCGGCCGGTGCGTCGCCCACGCCGGACGGCACCAGCACGTGCACGATCGGCAACGGGTTGGCCGGCAGCGTGTCGGCACCACGCCGGCGCGAACCGGCGCCCTTGGGCAGCGCCATCACCGTGCTGCGCTCGGCGGCCGGGTAGCGGCCGTCGATGTACTCGCGCAGGGTGGTGATGTTGAGGTAATCGGGCAGGGCCTGGCTGTCGACCCGATAGCGCTGCTTGACCGTGCCTTCCGGCTCGGCCGCATCGCTGACCTGGTACGCCCAGATTTCCTGGATGGGGGTTTCCTGCGCGGTGTTGCGGAAGTGCAGCACGCCGCCGGTCTGCGTGGGGATGTCGTCCACGCTGCGCACCACGCCCTGCGGGCGCTGCAGCAGCGTCGTGGCGGCAGCGTCACCGCTGCTGTGGCTGAGCGAACCAAACGCCGCACCGCGCACTTCAATGCGGTTGACGCGCTCGCCAGCCGGCAGGGTCAGGTCGAGCTGCTGCCCGCCTTCCACGTAGGTGTTCCAGTCCGGCAGCTGGAAATAGTCGTTGCGGCCGGGCAGGCGCGAGCGGTTGTACACGCCGGGCCAGGTGGTCTCGGCGATACCGTCGGTGGCCTTCCACATCCACTGTTTGTGGTCTTTGGTGTCGGCGAATTCGATCTTGCGGATGCTGGTGGTCGGGGTCGCCAGCGCGGGCGGGGCGGTACGGTCCCAGCCGAAGCGGTGGTTCCAGGCGCGCAGCGCGCCGGTATCGGCCGCGGCGGAGGTCGGCGCCTGGTTGGCGGCCAGCGCGGCCATGCCGGCCGGATCCAGCAGGCGGTCGTACACGCGGATTTCGTCGACATCACTGCCGCGCAGGAAGTTGTAGCGGCTCTGCACCTGGTAGGGCGCCATCACCCGGCCGGCAAGGCCAAGCTGGTCCAGCGCGGCGTCGTAGTCGGCGGTGGTCTCCTGGCGGGCGACCTCCCTGCCATCCACGTACAGGCGCACGCCATGGTTTTCATCCCAGCCGAAGGCGATGTGCTGCCACTGGCTGGGTGAGGGATTCTGGTCGAGCTTGAACGACACGCGGGTGCGCGCCAGGTTGGCATCGGTCACGAAGGCATCGAAGCCATGGCCGTTCCAGTCGATGCGCAGCCAGGCCATGTCCCAGCTGCTGTGGTCGGCGTAGCCGACCCGGAAGATCACGAACGGCGTTTCGCCCACTGCGTAGCGCGGGCGCCAGTAAAAGCCGAGGGTGCCGCGTTGGGCCTGGATGTTGCCGGGGGCGTTCCAGGAGAGCACGCCATCGTCTTCCCACTGGATGGCCGAACCATGCGCGCTATCGGGCACGCGTTTGACCTTGTCCTGGAAGTTCGGAATGGCGTCGCCGTGGGCGGTGTCGGCGGTAAAGCCCTTGTCGGCCGACACATGGAACAGCAGTTCCGGCGCCGTCTGCGCCGAGGCGGTACCGCCAGCGGCAAGGAGCAGGGCAAGTGCGATCGCCCTCGGTAGCGCCGGCCGTTGGCCGGCCCTCACAGCCCCTGCATCGTGCAACAACACCGGGGCCCGAACATCAACGCAAAGCAGCATGTGACCTTTCCTTTCCACAGCGAGAACGTGCGGCACGACACGCCATCCTCGTCAGCGGAACATGGCGCAACGCCACGGCCGCAGTGCCAGCGCAGGGCCGTCAGAAACTAGCAAAGGGGAAGCGGTGCGGCATCTTGCGCCGCAACAGCGGCGTGGTTGCCCACGCCGCTGCCGGTTGCGATGGATCAGAACTTGTAGCGCGCGCCCAGCATGAACTGCCGGCCGGTCTCGGTGTACTGCAGCGGCAGGCGACCGGTCGACGGCGAGTACACCCACTCGTCGCTGGCTTCGTTGGTGAGGTTCATGCCTTCCAGGCTCAGCTCCAGCTTGTCGCTGATCGCGTAGCGGATAGAGGCATCGATGAAGGTGGTGCCGGTCATGCCGTGGGTACCGTCCACGTTGAAGCCCGCTTCGGTGCCCGGCACCTGGGTCAGGTAATCGTCGCGGTTGGTGGCCGACACACGGCCGGAGAACACCTTGCCTTCGTAGAACAGCGTGGCGTTCCAGCTCGACTTGGACAGACCGGTCAGGTCGGCCTTCATCACCGGTTGGCCGCTGGAGTTGATGTACTGGATCTGCGATTCCACCCAGGTGTAGTTCAACTGCACGCCCAGGTTGGACCAGTTGCCCGGCAGGAAGGTGAAGGGCTGGGTGTAGTTCACTTCCACGCCGTGCAGCTCGCCACCCGGGGTGTTGACCGGCTTGGTGTAGGTGAAGTCATCGGCCGGCGAGGCGCCGGTGCCGATCAGCAGCGAGTCCGGCAGGCCGCTGGCGCTGTACGGCGCCACTTCGCGGGTGGTCTGCACGAAGCTTTCGATGTCCTTGTAGAACAGGCCGATACCGGCCATCGCGCCTTCGCTGAAGTACCACTCGAAGCCCAGGTCGACGTTGGTGGCGCGGATCGGGTCGAGGTTCGGGTTGCCGCTGGAAATCGTGCGGGCACCGCCGGCCACTGCCACCGTAGCGCCCGGGGTCAGGCTACCCAGGCCCGGGCGGCTCATCACCTTGGCCGCGCCGAGGCGGATCAGGAAGTCCGGCGCCACTTCAGCCACCAGGTTGAACGAGGGCAGGGTGTCGTCGTAGCTGCGATCCACCGTGGTGGACACCGTACCGCTGGACAGCGTGGAAAGACCGGTGGAGCTCTGCTTGGTCTTCACGTAGCGCACGCCGAAGTTGCCGGAGAACGGAATGCTGCCCAGGTCGGTGGAGAACTCGCCCATCAGGTAGCCACCGCGGTCTTCTTCGTCCACGCTGCGTACGTTGTTGGCACGCGGGGCGACAGCGTAGATACCGGAGTTGCTGTAGATGTCCAACTGGTTGGCGAAGGCGTTCAGGTCCGGCACCACCCACTGGTCCGGGCTGCCGGTGATGCCCTTCAGGCCGGTCTGGCTGGTCATGTCCACCGGCACGATCTTGGTGCCGTCGGCGAAGTTGGGCACGGCCAGCTCGCTGGCGCGGCGCAGTTCCACGGTGCTGAAGGTGTAGTTCTTGGCCAGGATGCCGCCCTTCAGGCGGAAGCCGGGGCTGATGTTCCAGTTGAAGTCGACCTGGCCGGTGTCGAAGTCGTTGTCCACGTACTGCGGGCGCAGGCGGATTTCAGCCAGTTCCCAGCCGTTCGGATCGGTCGGATCGATGCCGTAGTTCAGCGTCGGGAACCGGCTGTTGCCGCGGTAATCGTAGCTGTAACCATCGACATCGTACTTGTCCATGATGATCGTGGTCTGGACCGGGTTCTCGTGCTTGGAGCGCGAGATGCCGACCTTGCCGGACAAGGTGAAGTTGTCGCCGAAGCGGTGCTGGCCGTTCAGCGCGATCTGCTTGAACTCGGTGCTCCACTCGTCGTGGCGGTTTTCGCTGCGGATGTCGACGTTGTCGAACTCACCGTAGACCAGCGCGTTGTTCTCGATCACGCCGCTATTGACGATCGTGTTCGGCTTGCCGACCAGGCGCGGGTTGCTGCTGGTGCCGCGGCTGAAGGAAATCGCCTCGATGTAGTGTTCGTCGCGCTCGGCGTCGATCTTGGAGTACAGCGCATCCAGCGAGATTTCAGTGGCGTCGGTGGGCTTCCACTGCAGGGTGCCGGTCACGCCCAGGCGCTTCTGCTCGTGTTCCATCTGCACGTAGCGCGGGAAGCGCGGGTGGTAAACATCGGCCGAACGTGCTTCGGTGAACGGCGAGTCCGCGCTGAAGTTGCCGTTGCTCGGGCCGTTGGCCCAGCGGCCGGTGTTGGAGCCTTCTTCCAGCGCCTGGCGCTCGGAGTAGGCCACCGACACCAAGGCACCGAAGGTGCCATCGGCCCAGGTGTTGGAGATCAATGCCGCCACGCGCGGGTCGGCCTTTTCAGCCATGGCGTTGTAGCTGGCCTGGCCGCTGGCGGCGAAGGTGAAGCCGTCGTAGTCAAACGGGCGCGCGGTGCGCAGGTCGACCGTGGCGCCCAGCGAACCTTCTTCCACGTCGGCCGATGCGGTCTTGCGCACGATCAGCTGCGAGAACAGGTCCGAGGCGAACACGTTGAAGTCGAATCCACGGCCGCGGTTGGTGCCGCCGCTCTGGTCGCCGGCGCCCACGGTGGTCAGCGCTTCCATGCCGTTGATGCGCACGCGGGTGAAATCCGGGCCCAGGCCGCGCACCGAGATGTTGCGGCCTTCGCCGGCTTCACGGGTGATGACCACGCCGGGCACGCGCTGCAGCGACTCGGCCAGGTTCAGATCGGGGAATTTGCCGATATCCTCGGCAACGATGGCATCGACCACGCCCGATTCGCTGCGCTTGATGTCCAGCGCCTTCTCGACGCTGGCGCGGTAGCCGGTGACGGTGACGGTGTCCAGGTCGGTGGCCGCGGTCGGGGCCGGGTCCTGCGCCAGGGTGGTACCGCTCAGCGCCAGGCCGATGGACAGGGCGAGCAAGGTAACCGGTGTCTTTTTCTGTGTGTTTCGATATTGCATGTTTTCCCTCTCCCAAGGTGCTACATGAAACAGCTATCCGGCGACATGTCAGTGCAATGACACCGCTGGTCAGGGCGGACGTTAACAGTCCGTTGGGGCTTGAGCATCTTGCACCGCAACAGACTTTCAATGTCCCGTAGACGCTTGCGGGACATAGGTTCCGACAAACCGGGCGGGTGGACGGACGGCCCCGCGCCGCTAGAATGACACCGCTAGCCATTACTGTCCGGGCCTTGACCCGCAGGTCATGCCCACCACGAAGGGATCCATCGCCATGAGTCGTGTTGTCTGTTTCGGGGAGTTGTTGCTGCGCATGAGTGCGCCGGGCCGTGAGCTGCTGCTGCAGACGCCGCAGCTGGCCGTGCATGCCGGCGGCGCAGAGGCCAACGTAGGGGTTTCGCTGGCCCACTTCGGGCATACGGTGCACATGGTCAGCACGCTGCCGGCCAATCCCCTGGGCCAGTTCGTGGCCGGCGAACTGCGCAGGCATGGCGTGGATACCTCCAACGTGCAGGCCCGCCCCGGGCGCATGGGCCTGTACTTCCTCACCACCGGCGCGGTGCAGCGCGCCAGCGAAGTGGTGTACGACCGCGTGGATTCGGCGTTCGCGCTGGGCAGCGCCGCCGATTACGACTGGGACGCGCTGCTGCGCGGCGCGCAGTGGCTGCACCTGTCCGGGGTGAGCCCCGCACTGAACCCGGCGATGGCCGACGCCACCCTGGTCGCAGCGCGCGCGGCGTGCGAACGCGGGGTCAAAGTCTCGTTCGATGGCAACTTCCGCCCGTCACTGTGGGCGCGCTGGGAAGGCGATGCGCCGCGCATCCTGCGCGAGCTGTTCGCCTGCGCCACGGTGGCCTTCGCCGACTACCGCGATATCGGCGTGGTGCTGGGCGGGCAGTTCGAGCAGACCGGGCTGGCCGACCGCGTGGACGCCGCCGCCGTGCAGGCCTTCGCCGCGTTCCCGCGCCTGCAGTGGATGGCATGCACGCAGCGCAGCCCGGTCAGCGTGGATCACCACAGGCTGGGTGCCATGCTGCTGGGCCGCGACGGCACCCGCGCGGTGGCGCCAACGCGCGAGATGATCGGTATCGTCGACCGCATCGGCGGTGGCGATGCATTCGCCGCCGGCATCCTGCATGGCATGATGCAAGGCTTCGAACCGGATGCGATCGTGCGTTTCGGTCTGGCTGCGGCCAGCCTGAAGCATTCCATCCCTGGTGATTTCAACCCCGTCAGTGAAGCTGACGTACTGGCCCTGACGGGCGAGGAGCGATTCGATGTCCGGCGCTGATCCGCGCGTACGCGCAGTCCTGAAACTGGCCCCGGTGATTCCGGTGTATACCCCTGAAAGCGTGGACGAGGCGGTGCAGGTTGCCCAGGCGCTGTTCAACGGCGGGCTGCCGGTGATCGAAGTGACCCTGCGTACCGCCATTGCGATGGATGCGATCCAGGCGATGGTGGAGGCCGTACCGGATGCGGTGGTGGGCGCGGGTACCGTGCTGACCCCGAAGCAGATGGAGCGGGTGAAGGCCGTGGGGGGCCGCTTTGCGGTGGCGCCCGGCGCGACCGGGCAGCTGTATGCCGCTGCGCGCGATACCGACCTGCCGTTCCTGCCCGGCGTGGCCACCTCGTCCGAACTGATGCTGGGCCTGGAACACGGGCTGGATACGTTCAAGTTCTTCCCGGCCGTGCAGGCCGGTGGCACCGCGATGCTGTCGGCGTGGAACGGGCCGTTCGGCGATGTGCGCTTCTGCCCGACCGGTGGGATCAGCGCACAGACCGCGCGCGATTTCCTGCACCTGCCCAACGTGCTGTGCGTGGGTGGCTCGTGGTTGACCACGCGGGCCTTGCTGCAGGCACGCGATTGGGCCGGGATCGAACAGTTGGCGCGGGAATCGGCCGCGCTGGTGGGGTAAGGTCGATGTCCGCATTGTCCACTGCCAAGACCGTTGTGCTCTCCGTGCTGTGCGTGGGGGTGGCGCTGTTCGTGCTGGGCATGGTGAGCGGTGCCGGCGGATGGATCGCGCCCTGGCTGGGGTTGGGCGAGGGCGAGGTGCGGCTGGCGTGGGATCTGGGCTGGACGATTCTGGGTGGCGTTGCCGCTATAGCGTTCGCTGCGCGCTATGCGCCGGTGTGGCCGCATGTGCATGGCGGGGTGGTGTGGGTGTTGATTGCTGCCGCTTCCGTGTTTGCCGCGTGGGATCTGGGGAGCGATTACCCGTTCTGGTTCGTGGTGACGTTGTTGGTGTCGTTGCCGGTACAGGCGATCGGGATCTGGTTGGGGGCGCGGTATCGGCCTCGGTGAATCCGCGTGCAGCCACGCAGGGCGTGGCTCTACGCCGGTACCCCATCACAAGGTCGGCAACACCTGCTTGATCTGATCGATGCCTTCCCACGGGTCCTGCTTCAATTTCCCGGCACGCTGCAATGCCTTGGGCAACGGGAACGCGTCGGCCGCGGTGATCCGCCCCAGCTCTTCCCAGCGTAACGGCACCGCTACCCCGGCCGATGGCCGCGCACGCAGCGACCATGAGCACACGCTGGTGGCGCCGCGTGCATTGCGCAGCCAATCGATGAAGATCACGCCACTGCGCTTGGCCTTGCTCATCGTGGCCACGTAACGGTCCGGTGCGTGCTCGGCCATGGCCTGGGCGAACGACTCGCAGAAATCCTTGGCCTGCGCCCAATCCGCCTTGGGCTTCAGCGGCACCACCACGTGCAGGCCCTTGCCGCCGGACAGGCGCACGAAGCTTTCCAGCCCGAGCTCCTGCAGGCGGTCACGCACATCCCGCGCTGCGGCCTTGATCGCTATCCAAGTCACGCCTTCACCCGGGTCCAGATCGAACACCAGCCGGTCGGGGTGTTCGGGGTCATCCACGGTGGCACCCCACGGGTGCAGCTCCAGGGTGTTCATCTGCACCAACTGCAGCAGACCTTCCGCATCTTCGATGTACAGGTAATCTTCGCGGCCGCTCTTCTGTTCCAGCGGGATGGCTTCCACCGCGTCGCCCAGGCCGGTGCCGTGGTGCTTCTGGAAGAAGCATTGCTTGTCCACGCCATCGGGGCAGCGCAGCAGTGAGAGCGGGCGGCGCGCGACTTCGGGCAGGATCCAGCGAGCCATCTGCCGGTAGTAATCGGCCACGTCGCCCTTGGTGAGCTTGGCCTTGGCGAAGACGACCCGCTCGGGGTGGGAGATGTTCACGCCGTCAGCGGTCCCGGCGGCCGTGGTGCTGGTGCGTGACTTGGCGGCTTTTGCCGGCGCGGTGTCGGCTGCCTTTGCCCTGCTGCGCGCCTTGGCAGAGGGTGGCGCGCCGGCAGCGCCCAGGTCCTTGGCAGTTTTGTCCTCGCGCAGTCGCTTGAAGCTGGCCTGGCGCAGCAGTCCTTCCTTGGCCCAGCCGCGGAACGCCACTTCGGCCACCAGCGTGGCTTTGACCCAGTGCACGCTGCTGGCCTTGAACGGGACATGCGAAGGCAGTTCAACGGCGGCCTTGTCGGTGTCCAGCGCCTTGAGCTGGCGGTGCATCGCGGCCAGCCTGGCGTCGTCGAAGCCGGTGCCGACGCGGCCCACGTAACGCAGGCCGCCGTTATCGGGGGTGGCCATCAGCAGCGAACCGAAGCCGCTGCGCGATCCCTTCGGGTCGGTGTAGCCCACCACCAGGAACTCATCGGTGTTCTCATGCTTCACCTTCACCCAGCTGGGCGAGCGCGCGTTGATGTACGGCGCGTCCACCCGCTTGCTGATGATGCCTTCAAAGCCCGCCTGTCCGCTGGCGTCGAAGACCGCCGGGCCGTGGTCGAGCACGTGTTCGCTGTAGGCCAGCGTGCCGGGCGTATCGCCCAGCAGTTCCTTCAACAGCGCCTTGCGGGCCAGCAACGGCGAGCGGCTGATATCCACACCGGCCACGCCGGGCATGTCGAACACCACGTAGCGCAGCGGCTGCCTGGCGGTGCCATCGATGACCTTCTGCAGGGCGGTGAAATCGCTGTGGCCCTGCGCATCCAGCACCACCAGTTCACCGTCAAGGCGCAGGTCGGTCACCGGCAGCGCTTCGATCGCCTGCACCACTTCGGGGAAGTCCCCGGTCCAGTTCAGACCGTTCCGGGAGCGCAGTGCCACGACGCCGTCGTTTACGTCGGCCAGCAGGCGGTAACCGTCCCACTTGATCTCGTGCAGCCAGGCATCGCCGTTCGGCGCGCTGTCGCGGTGGTCGGTAAGCTGTGGCTTGAAGGCGTGCGGGTAGGGTGTATTGCGTGCATGCTCCAGTGCCAGCGCGCGCTTGTTCCAGCGCGCGTCGGCATTGCGGCGTGCTGCGGGTTTGGTCGCCTGGCGCTTCGATGGAACTACGTCCTCCAGCAGCGCATCAGCGTCCGTGTCCCGCGCCTCTTCGTCATCGCGCTTGATCAGCAGCCACTGGTGCTGCTTGCCCTTCATGTTGGTGCGTACCAGCTTCCAGCCGCCCTTTAGCCTGCTCCCATGCAGCACGAAGTCGAGCTTGCCGGCGGCAATCGCCTCCAGCGGCTCGCCTTCGCAGGACCAGGTGCCGTGGTCGTATACGTCTACATGCCCGGCACCGTAGTGGCCTTCGGGAATATCGCCTTCAAAGGTGGCGTATGACAGCGGGTGATCTTCCACCTCCACCGCCAACCGCTTCTCGCCTACCCGCAACGACGGCCCTTTCGGCACCGCCCAGCTCTTCAGCACGCCGTCGGCCTCCAGACGGAAATCGTAATGGCGCGAACTGGCGTGGTGCAGCTGCACCACGAAGATCGGGCGGCGCGCGGCGGCACCACGGCGCGCGTCATCGGGTTCGGGGGTTTCACCGATGCGGCGCTTGCGCCGGTATTCCTGCAGCGACATGAGCGCTTACCCGGCCTTGCGCGCAGGCGCACGCGTGGTGGTTTTCTTCGTGGCCTTGGTGGCCTTGGTCGCGGTCTTCGTCGTCTTGCCCGCAGCCTTGGCGGCCTTGGTGGTCTTCGCAGCCTTCCTGGCAGGCGCTGCCTTCTTCACCACCTTCGACACTGCCGCGCTCTTCTTGGCCGGCGTGCGCTTCTTCGCATCCAGGCTCTTCTGCAGCAGCGACATGAAGTCCACCACATTGGTGGTGGCATCGTGCGGCGTGGCCGGTTCGTCTTCCACCCTGGTGGTGCCACCCTTCTCCTTGATGCGCTTGGTGAGCACGGCCTGCAGGCGTTCGCGGAATTCATCGTGGTAGTCGTCGGGCTTCCATTGGCCCGACATCGATTCGATGAGCTGCTCGGCCATCTGCGTTTCCTTGCTGCTGATCCGGTAGTCGGACAGCGAGCCGGTGGGCAGTTTGTGTTCTTCCGGGTCCACCAGCTCCTGCGGGTAGCGCAGGATCAGCAGCACCAGGGCATGTTCCTGCGGCATCACCGCGCACAGGTACTCGCGGGTGCGCACCACCACGCGCGCAATGCCCACCTTGCCGGTGCTGCGCAGGGTTTCGCGCAGCAGCACGTAGCCTTTCTCGGCCTTCTTGCCGGGCACCAGCACATACGGCTTTTCGAAGTAGCGCGGGTCAATCTGGCTGGCATCGACGAAGCTTTCCACTTCCACCGTTTCATGGCTTTCCGGCGCGGCGGATTTGATGTCGCTCTCGTCCAGCACGACATAGCTGCCCTTGTCGTACTCGTAGGCTTTGACGATATCCTTCCACGGCACTTCTTCGCCGGTATCGGCGTTGACCCGTTCGAAGCGGATCGGCTTGCGGTCACGCGAATCGAGCATGCGGAAACTGAGGTCGGTCTTGCGCTCGCCCGACATCAGCGACACCGGCACATTCAGCAGCCCGAATGACAGCGTTCCGGTCCAGATCGGTCGGGCCATGGCGGCGCCACTCCAGTGCAAAGCGGGACGCCACCTGTACCGCCACAGGCGTGAAACGGCTGTGTCCGGCCCGTGCAGGCCGCTTGCACGGCCTTACTGCAGCAGGCCGTGCACCGCTGCAGCGGGCATGTGGTCCAGCGCCAGCCAGGCGTCTTCGACGATGGCGCGGGCCTGCGGCCAGCCCAAGCGCGATTGCCCGCGCATCTGTTCCCAGTGCTCGGCCAGTTCGCCGTTGGTGTCGTCGTCGTTGCCACGCGGCCAATCGGCGTAATGCGTGGTCAGCGCGAAGGCATACGCGGGGTACAGATCCTTCCAGCTGCGCCGACCCTGACTGCGGCGGCGTTCGTAGTCACTGCGCATGTACTGCAGGTAATCCTGCGCCACGGCTTCCGGCTCCTCGGCGCGCGGGCGGCGGCCGCGGCGCGCGTTCCGGTCCGGCTGCAGGTAGGTGTTGAACAGCGCGGGTGCGGCACGGCGGTCCAGGCGGGGCATGGCACGTCTCCGGCAGGAGTGGGGCTGGCAGGAATAGCCCCGGCGCCGTTAGCCAGCCGTGACAGATCTGTTGAGACCGCCCGGTTTGGCTTCACGTCGGCCTCCCCTCAGGGGTGCGTACATTCCAGCCATCCCCCTACGGAGACACCCCCCATGCAACGCGATCCCCTGCGCGAAGCCACTACCCCGGTTCCCGGTGAGCAGCGCGCCAAGCACGACCTGCAGAACGAAGAAGACCGGGGCGCGGGCATGTCGCCCTCCGAGGCGCCTGAGCACATGCGCACCGGTGTCGACCCGGTGCACGCCTCCCGCGACCGCAAGGACCCGGCCGCCGCGCCGCGTCCAGGCGGGGAGGAAGAGCTCGAGCACCAACGCCGCGCACGCAAGGCGCACGAGAGCGACAACCAGGATGAGGCGCTGGAGGAAACGTTCCCCGCCAGCGACCCGACTTCGCCGTTCGTGCCGGCCAAGATTCCCAAGTGAATGGGCGGGCTATTGCCACGCCCACTGCACGCCCACGCCATACCGCCGGTCCGGCCCCGGCTCGAAGAACCGCTGGTTGCCGTCGTTGACGATCACCGAACCGACATAGCGCTGGTCCAACACGTTGTCCACCCGTGCAAACACCCGCAACGCGCCCTGCGCGGTGGTCCACTTGCGCGCCGCTTCCAGGTTGAACAGGGCATACCCCGGCGCCGTGTCGGTGGCCAGATCGTTCACCACCGTATCGCTGGAGGCCACCACCTCCCCGGCCCATTGCCACGCCCCGGGCTGGTACTGCAGCCGCCCGAACCACTGCTGCTCCGGCACGCCCGGCAGCCGTGCGCCGGCCGCCACCACGGTGCTCGGGGTCGCGCAGCCCGTACCGGCACAGACCAGGTAGGGCTCGCGCACCGTGGCTTCCAGGTAGGTGTAGGACAGCGTGGCCTCCAGCGCCGGGGTAATCGGCACCTGCAGGCTGGCTTCCACGCCCTGGCGGCGGGTCCTGCCGATGTTGCGGTAGGTGCTGCGCCCGTTGGTATTGCTGGCCACGGCCAGCTCGTCATCGGTATCGGCGCGGAACACCGCCGCGTCGAAGGCCGCGCCGCCCTCGCCACGCCACTTCCCGCCCAGCTCCAGGTTCTGGCTGCGCGCGGCAGAGAGGTTCAGCGCCAACCCGGCCGCGCCATCCGCGCGGTAGCCCAGCTCGTTGAAGGTGGGCGTTTCAAACCCGCGCCCGGCCGAGGCGTACACCCGCCAGGCATCGCTGGCGTGGAACACCACCCCGGCCACCGGCGTGGTGGCCGAGTAGTCGCGCGAGCCGCTGTCATCCGGGTTGCGCGCGGTGATGTAGTGGTCGTTGGAGCGGAACCGCACCTCGCTGTGGCGCACCCCCAGCAGCAGCGACCAGCGGGGCGCCCACTGCCAGAAGGCCTGTGCGAACTGGTCCACGTTGCGCACGCGGTCGCTCTGGTCGCGCCGCAGTGCCCCGCGCACGCCCAGCGTATCGCCCACGAAATTCTCGTAACCGCGCCGATCCTGCTGTTGTTGGTCGGCATTGGCGCCGATCACCACTTCCAGCGGCCGCCCGGCCCAATTCCCCTGCCAGGCCCAGCGCAGGTCCAACCCGCCGTAGCCGCCCTCCAGGTCGATCACCCCGCCGGCATGCAGCGGGTTGGCCTGCGGCCCCGGCGGAATGGCCAGGAACTGCTCCACGCTGCGCTGCCCGGCATAGCCCATCGCCCGCCAGGTCTGGCTGCCCTCGGTGCGGGTGAAGACCAGCCCCGCCTGGGCCTGGCGCACCGATTTGCGGGTGTTGTACTGGGTGGCCACCGCCGTGGCCTGGCGCGGGTCCTGCCGCACCTGCTCGCGGGTGAGCCCCAGCGGGTCCTGCGCATCGGGTGAATCGAAGTAGTTCAGCACCAGGTCCAGCTGGCCGCCGCCCACCTCGGTGCCCAGCCGCGCGTTCACCGATTCACGCCGCGCCGCGCTGTGGTCGCGCCAGCCGTCGGTGCGGAAATGGTTGGCCGCCACGTTGTAGCGCACCGGGCCCTGCTCGCCGCGCAGCTGCGCGCCGGTGCTGAGCGTACCGTCGCTGCCGCCGGCCACACGCAGCCGCCACGGGTCGCCGGCCTGGCCATCGGCGCTCCACACCTGCACCACGCCGCCAGAGGAATTGCCGTACAGCGTCGAGAACGGCCCGCGCAGCACCTCCACGCGCTGGGCCGAGAGCAGGCTGGCGTGGGAGAGCTGGCCCTGCCCGTCGGGCATGGTGGCCGGCACCCCGTCCACCAGCACCCGCACCCCGCGCACCCCGAAGGTGGACCGCGCCCCGAAGCCGCGGATGGAGAGCTGGGTGTCCTGGGCCAGGTTCTGGCGGTCGCGGGCGACCACGCCGGGTACCCCGCTCAATGCGTCAGCGATCTGGGCCAGGTTGCCGTTGGCATCGTCATCCAGCCACACGGTGCTGAGCGAAGCCGGCAGGTCCACATCGGCCACCTGCTGGCCGCGCGCGGCCTGCACCTGAACCGTGGGCAGCCGCTCGATCGGAGCAGGGGAAACGGGGGCGGCCTGGGCCTGTGCCGGGTTCGGCAGGGCGGTGGCCGAAAGCAGCGCACAACCGATGGCCAGCGGGGTAAGACGGAACGTGCGCAGAGGGGCTTCTCCGGAAAAGGGGCACCGCACGACAGGGTACGGCTCCGAGCGTGACGGCAGGCACCGCGCCCACGCCAATGCTTTGTTACGATGAGTTAGTTTCGCGCCAACCTCCCCCATCCGTCATCCGAATGAGTACCGCCGTGTCCTTCTTTGCAAATGTGGAACTGGTCCCGGGCGACCCGATCCTGGGCCTGACCGAGGCATACAACGCCGACAGCCGCCCCACCAAGGTCAACCTGGGCGTGGGCATCTATTACGACGAAAGCGGCCGCATTCCGCTGCTTCGCGCCGTCAAGCAGATCGAGCAGCAGTTGGCCAACGAGGCCAAACCGCGCGGCTACCTGCCCATCGATGGCCTGCCCGCCTACAACCAGGCCACCCGCGAACTGGTCTTCGGCAAAGATTCGCCGCTGCTGGCCGCTGGCCGCGTGTCCACCGCGCAGACCGTGGGCGGCAGTGGCGCCCTGCGCGTTGGCGCAGACCTGCTGCACCGCCTGCTGCCGCACGCCACCATCGCCATCAGCAACCCCAGCTGGGAAAACCACCGCGCCGTGTTCGGTGCGGCCGGCTTTGACGTGGTGGAGTACGCCTACTTCGACCCGACCACCCACGGCGTGAACTTCGACGCCATGCTGGCCGACCTCAACACGCTGCAGCCGGGCACCGTGGTGCTGCTGCACGCCTGCTGCCACAACCCCACCGGCGCCGACCTCACCGTGGCCCAGTGGAAGCAGGTGGCGCAGCTGCTGAAGGAACGCAAGCTGTTCCCGTTCATCGACATGGCCTACCAGGGCTTCGACAAGGGCATCGACGCAGACGGCGCCGCCGTGCGCATCATCGCCGAGGCCGGCATCGACAGCTTCGTGGTCGCCAACTCGTACTCCAAGTCGTTCTCGCTGTACGGCGAGCGCGTGGGCGCGCTGTCGGTGGTGGCCCCGGATGCGAACGCCGCCAAGGCCGTGCAGTCGCAGGTCAAGCGCATCATCCGCACCATCTATTCCAGCCCCTCCACCCACGGCGCGGCCCTGGTGGCCGGCGTGCTGACCAGCCCCGAGCTGCGCCAGCTGTGGGAGCAGGAACTGACCGAAATGCGCGAGCGCATCCACGCCCTGCGCCACGGCCTGGTGGACAAGCTGGTGGCCGCCGGTGCACCGGAGTTCGCCTTCATCAACGACCAGGCCGGCATGTTCTCGTATTCGGGCCTGAGCCGCCCGCAGGTGGACCGCCTGCGCGACGAGTACGGCATCTACGCCGTCGGCACCGGCCGCATCTGCGTGGCCGCGCTGAACCAGGGCAACCTGGAATACGTGGCCAAGGCCGTGTCGACCGTCGCCAAGGGCTGATGCAGCACGTAGATGTGTCCCACAACGGCCGCCCAGTGCGGCCGTTGTTCGTTCCGGCGACACACCCACCGGTAGCGCCGGCCGTTGGCCGGCCCACACGATGCCGGCCGAAAGCCGATAACTCCCTGTAACCGCTTACGTGTCCGCTTACCTCGTAATGCCTTGCCGAACGGGCCACAATACGGCCCCCGAAATGTCTTTGGCAGCCATTCCATGTCCCGTACGTCGCTTACCCGGTACCTGATCGAAGAGCAGCACGCAGGCCGCATCAACGCCGACCTGCGCCAGCTCATCGCGGTGGTGGGCCGCGCCTGCACCAACATCTCCATCGCGGTCAGCAAGGGTGCCCTGGGCGGCGTGCTCGGCGATGCCGGCACCGGCAACGTGCAGGGCGAAGCGCAGAAGAAGCTCGACGTCATCAGCAACGAGATCCTGCTCGAAGCCAACGCCTGGGGCGGCCACCTTGCCGCCTGCGCCTCCGAGGAAATGGACCACTCCCAGCCCGTGCCGGATACCTACCCGCGCGGCGACTTCCTGCTCCTGTTCGACCCCCTCGATGGCAGCTCCAACATCGACGTGAACGTCTCGGTCGGCACCATCTTCTCCGTACTGCGCAGCCCGGCCGGCACCGAACAGCCCACCGACGAAAGCTTCCTGCAGGCGGGCACCGCCCAGATCGCCGCCGGCTACTGCATCTACGGCCCCAGCACCCAGATGGTGCTCACCACCGGCCACGGCACCCACGCCTTCACCCTGGACCGTGAAACCGGCGAATTCGTGCTTACCCAGCGCGGCATGCAGATTCCCGAAGACACCCAGGAATTCGCCATCAACATGTCCAACCAGCGCCACTGGGAAGCCCCCATGCAGGGCTACGTGCAGGACCTGCTGGCCGGCAAGGAAGGCGCGCGCAGCAAGAACTTCAACATGCGCTGGATTGCCAGCATGGTGGCCGACGTGCACCGCATCCTTACCCGTGGCGGCATCTTCATCTACCCGTGGGACAAGAAGGACCCCAGCAAGGCCGGCAAGCTGCGCCTGATGTACGAAGCCAACCCCATGGGCCTGCTGGTGGAACAGGCCGGCGGCGCCGCCACCACCGGCCGCGAGCGCATCCTGGACATCCAGCCCAACCACCTGCACCAGCGCGTGCCGGTGTTCCTCGGCTCCCGCAACGAAGTGGTCGAAGCCACCCGCTACCACCGCGAGCACGACGCCGCGAACGCCTGATAATGCGCCGTAGAGCCGGGCTCTGCCCGGCTGCTCTCACCACGCGCGACCATATGCGACCCCGTTCCCCATAATGGCAACGGGGTGACACCCGCACCAACACAGGTCACCATCGGGCTCAAATGCCCACGGATGACCCCATGCAGGCCGAAACCCCGCTCGACTTCATCGAAGTAATCCACAACGCCATCCCGGTTGAGACCTGTGCCGCAATTCAGGCGCAAATGCGCTCCAGCGCCCAGCTCCAACCCGGCGAAGTAGGCAGCGGCGTGTTCCCGGAGCTCAAGCACAGCAAGGATCTGCGCATCAGTGGGCGGCCCGAGTGGCGCCAGGTCGAAATGCAGCTGCAACAGGCAGTATTCAGCGGCGTTTTGAGTTATCTACGCCGTTATCCACAGGCGCTGATCTCCCCGCTCATGTTGCAGGTGCAAGACACCGATGGCACGGCACGCCGGCTGAAAGCCGAAGATTTTCCGGGCATGGACGACAACGCCCTGTCCGGACTGGCCCGTACGTGCCTGCGCCCGGGGGCGATCAACCTGCAGTGGTATGCGGCGGGCGAGGGCGGTTACCCCTATTGGCACTGCGAGCTGTACCCGCGCGACCCGGCCGGCGAAACCCTGCACCGGCACCTGCTGTGGACGCTGTACCTCAACGATGACTTCGAGGCGGGGGAAACCGAGTTCCTGTTCCAGGACCGCAAGGTGGCGCCGCGTACTGGCAGCCTGTTGATTGCGCCTACTGCTTTCACCCACACCCACCGGGGCAACCGCCCGCAGGGCGGGGACAAGTTCATTGCGACAAGCTGGATCCTGTTCCAGAGCGCGGAGAAGCTGTACGGGGGTGGGTGAGGCAAGGGCAGCGGCGACCACCTAGCACTCAACCTCCTGCGCCACCACAGAGAAGAACTGCTGGGCATCAGGGTGACTCGTAACCGCTTCAACGACGAATGCCACAGGGAGCTCCTGGGGACCGGAGGAATGCTCGTAAAGAAGTTCCAGGTGAGTCGTTTCAGCGAGCGTAATGATGTCCTGAATCGATAGGTCATGGACGACGACCGCGTTGCCGGCCGCTGTCTCCATGACGACCTGAACGGATTGGAGCTCAACACACTCAACTGGACGGTAGAAGACGACTACGCGCACGCTGCGTTTGCAGACCAGCTCCCCTTTGAGCGTGCTGTGGGAACAAACGGTGCCGTAGAGAATCTCTCGTGCGGCCTCAGCGTTTGCGTAGGATCTGTAAGAGCGGGATCCATAGCGGATCACGACGCTTGGCTGAGCCGCCTGCAAGAGGACCCTGGTGCTCACACCTATGGCTTCGTTGAGGCGATCGAGCGTACCGGTGATCAGTTCCAGAGCCGGTTTGTGTTCTCTACGGATCCGGCGCTGAAGGCGATCTTGTTGCACTGACCTGGAGTTGATCCAGCATGGCCGGACCTGTCCTGGTGATTGGAGGAGCTGGGTACATTGGTAGCCACATCGTACGTCACCTCTTGGCAGCAGATCGGGGCGTGTTGGTGGTCGATGACCTGAGCACTGGATCTCCTGACGGGGTTGCCGGATCACGCCTGTACACGTGTGATCTGTTTAGTCCAAAAATGCTATTAAAGATAATTGCCGAGCATGGAGTCGAAACGGTAGTTCATGCCGCGACGTCCCATCATGAGCCCCAACGATCACCTATTACCGTTGGTCGCTCAGAAGGCGCACCACCCTTGGCAGCCATCTTTGATGACATCGTCAGGGCTGGAGTCTCGAAGCTTGTGTTTACCTCGACCTGCGCGGTGTACGAACCTTCGCGGGTTGGGCGAACAGTGGATGAGAAGTTCACGACAGTACCGCTAAGCCAGTACGGCGCAGACAAGCTGGCCGTCGAGCGGCATCTGTTGAGCCTATCGTACGATGCTGGACTCAAATGCGTTTCGCTGCGGTGCTTCAATGTGGCCGGCGTACACCGTGGAGATGGATTCCTTGGATCTGCGGGAGATCCGTCGAGGCTGATAAACATGGCCTGTGAGGTTGCCACTGGCCGAAGAACGCTCGTGCCCGTATTCGTCTCGGACTGTCCCACGACGGACGGTACTTGGGTAAGGGACTACGTTCATGTGGATGATGTCGCCAGGGCGCATGTCAATGCAGTGTCTTATCTTGATGATGGAGGCCCTTCGATCGTCTTGAACTGCGGGTCCGGACACGGCCACTCGGTTCTTGAGGTTCTCGGGGCTGTAGAGGGCGAGGCCGTTGTACCCATCCCAAAGAGCCTGCTCCCGCGTAGGTGGGGGAAGGTTCCATTTATGGTTGCGGACATCCGGCTGATTCAGGAGACCCTTGGCTGGGCTCCGCGGCGTGACTCCCTCGTCTCCATCATTCGCGACTCGCTCGCGTACGGGCGCACTATTTGAGTGATGACGCCTTGTCCAAGCCGGCGCCATCAAGCTGCAGGCGTACGCGGCAGGGGGGCCGTTACCCTTATCGGCACTTCGAGCTGTACCCACGCGACCCAGTCGGGGAAGCCCTGCCCCGGCACCTGGCATGGACGCTCCAACGCAACAACGAGTTCGAGCTCGGGGAAACTAGTCGGAGGCAGGCAAGTTCATTGCGACAAGCTGGATGCTGTTCCAGAACGCGGAGAAGCTTTACGGGGGTGGGTGAGATCTGTGGTGTGGTTCACAGGGAAACACCATTCGGAATGCTGCAACGGGGCGGACGCGTCAATCAGTAGGCTGTGCCTACTGAAATTGAAAATCCAACAGAAACAATCGCTTTGTGTTGGTCGACCTTCGTCTGCAATGTGGGCGCCGGAGCTCAAAAACTCCACAAGACGCAATATCCGGATGCCCCATGTCGGGAGGGTGGCTAATACAACACCCTCAATGGGGGAATACGCCCGCCGTTGTCTTGTACGGTTTTTGACCTCCCGACGCCCTCGCCCTAATCGGCGAGGGCCATTCCCCGTTGGAGGCAAACCATGAAGAATGATCCGGCCCAGCCGACTGAAGACCAACCCGTCCCGCGCGAAAGGTGGACGCAGTACAGCCAGATAAACAACGTACGCGCCGTGCCGCAGATCGGCGAGCGGGACCGGGACCACTTTGGCCCCGTCCCCTTTGTGATGCTGCGCGGCACCTGGCTGCGCAAGTTCGGCTTTGAAGTGGGTGTCCATATAAGGATTGAAGTTGTCCACGGCCAGATCACCGTCAGGCCGCTGTGGAACGACGGCCAGTTCAACACCCAGGCCACGGCGGCAGACAAGCCCATCGTGTGGCGCGCGGAAGTGAAGGACCGCTAAGGCGCGAGGCTGGGCGGACTCACGCAGCGCGATGCAGTGGCGCCGCGTCAGCCCGTATGCTTCCATTGCCGAGCACGCATATCCGCGAGGACTCCACCATGCCACTAGCCCGCATTGACCTCCGCAAAGGCAAGACCGCCGCCTACCGGCAGCAGGTTGGCCAGGTGGTGTACGACGCCATGCTCAGCGTCGGAGTGCCCCAGGATGATCGATTCCAGATCATCCAGGAGCACGACACGGATGGACTCATCTATGACCCAGGCTACCTGGGCATTGCGCGCACCGATGACTTCATCTGCATCCAGGTCACCTGGAACGAGGGCCGCACGCTGGAGCAAACGCACTCAGGCATCTTCCAATAACCAGAAGCCGCCTATAGCGTGGTGCATTAGGGAGAGATGCGGGACCCGGTGCCAGCTTCCAGGTGCGCGGTTGATCCAGATGGACTGCGGGGTTGCTCCGAAGTAAATGGGCAACGAACGCGTTCAGGCTGCGCTACTTTCCGGTACCCGGCGGCTGCCCATCATCGGGTACGGAGCTGAGGTTCGTTCACATCAGTTGATCTATATTCCGCACCATGACACCGCATGGTGCGGTTGGGCTTGGAGGTCTGTATGAAAACCGGACATCTGCTGGGTATCACCCTGACCGCCGCAGCGCTGCTGGCGGTTGTTGCCCCCGCCTGGGCCGATCCGCCGCACCACGCGCAGGGCAAGGGCCCCCCCATCCACGCCGGTGGGCCCCACAACCGAGAAGCGCCACCGCCGGGATGGCAGAAGAAGGCATGGCGCCGCGGTGACCGGCTGCCCTGGGGTGAAGTGGACCGGCGCTACTGGGTAGACGATTACGCCCACTATCGCCTGCATGCGCCTGGCCGTGGTCATCGTTGGGTCCGGCAGTCCGATACCGAGTATCTGCTTGTGGAGATCGCCACCGGCGTGATCATCGACGCCTTGCATCGTTGAGGGTTCCCTCAGGGTCATTACCCGCATAGGCTTCCGTTACAGAACACGCCTATTCACACCTCCGTGAGAACCCCGCCATGCCGCTAGCCCGCATTGACCTCCGCAAGGGCAAGACCGCCGCCTACCGGCAGAAGGTTGGCCAGGTGGTGTACGACGCCATGCTCAGCGTCGGGGTGCCCCAGGATGATCGATTCCAGATCATCCAGGAGCACGACGCGGATGGACTCATCTATGACCCAGGCTACCTGGGCATTACGCGCACCGACGACTTCATCTGCATCCAGGTCACCTGGAACGAGGGCCGCACGCTGGAGCAGAAGAAGGACTTCTACAGCGCCGTCGCCCATGGCCTGCACGAAGCGGTGGGCATTCGCCTTGAGGATGTCTTCATCAACCTGGTGGAGGTAAAGCGCGAGAACTGGTCCTTCGGCCATGGACTGGCGCAGTATGCGATGTGACGCGTGTCAGGAACCTGTGCATGAGCTCTGGGAGTTCCTCCTGGGAGCGGCAAGGCTGTCCTACTTGTCGATGGGCATGGGAATCGGCGTCCCGAGAATCGCTCCTGTACTTGGGATGCAGCGTCGAGCTTCACGCGCACCTCCACCAGTGCCTATCTTGTTGAGCGGTATGCTCATGTCATATCGACGGATAAGGCTCATGCAGTTCTTGACCAAGGCACGTTCGAGCTGGCCGAAGAGCCACAAGGTTTGCCGGGAAAGTGTTTTCACCGCACCGCTTTGCTGGAGTTGATGTGCTGAAGTACCGGGCGCAATACCCCTCGAATACCCCTGGCCGCAGGGGAAGCTGGGGAGACAGCTGTAGACCTTCGCCCATTGCCTCGCTTGAGTACTCAAACAGAAGGCGTTGGCCATCGTCCGCAAGCCGTCCTGCAGGCCACTGCTCGCCCCATCCCTCGTAGATGACATCCAGTAGACGCACGGCCATTGATCATCTCCTGCTTACGCGTCTGCGCACGAGGTCCTTGGCGCGATTCATTTCGATCAGTTCGTCGATGGAATTCACCCCGATCTTGAACAGGTCTCCGAGGCCGCGCTCCAGGTGTAACGCTTGTGCGACCTTGATGATGGTGCTGAAGGCACAGTCGCCAGACCGCTCCAGGTTGCGGATGGTGCCGACCGAAACACCCACGCGTTCGGCCAGTTCGCCCTGCGTCATACGGCGGGCAATTCGGGCGAGCCGGATGCGCTCAGCGAACTCGGCCTCAATCTCTTTGGGGGTGGAGAGACTGAACTTCATACGTCGCTCCTTTATGGACCTGCTCCGGTCCGCCCAGGTTGATCTGCGCACTACGCAACTGAGCTTCGATTCTGATCCGCCCAGGTGACCGGAAGACGGTCATGGCGAGCCAACCAATCCGCAAGGTGCGGATCCAGCCACCGAACCAATGTCACGCTCTTGCCATGCTGCTCGCATAGGTCCGGCATCAACCAGAGCAGCGGCTCGTGATGGAAGACTCGATTGCGTAGTTCACGAACCTGGTTCAACGCGCTGGACACCTTGTGTCTCTGTCGCTGATCACGTGGGCATGCCGGAAATGCGCCCAATAGCTGCCTCCCTACCGCACCGATTGGACGGGTGCTAACCTTCGCTGTCGGGTCAATCCAGGCTAGCGCCGGGGGGTGAGTTCCCACCCAGCGCCGTCGACGCGTGGTGCGATGGCGATGATCAGGATCAGACCGCACTCTGTCCGCGCTGCGGTGTGGATGCCGTGGTGGGGTTCACAGGCCCTGTGGATGCGACATGGATGCGGACCGCGCATCAGATAAGTTTCGAGTAGCGCCAAGGAGAGCTGCATATGCTGAAGGAAGTTGGCGGTGTCCCCGTCCAGCCCACGCACCGCGCCACGTGCCATTGCGGTGCCGTGGAGCTTGAGCTTGATCTGCCCAACGGCATCGAAAGCCCACGCCGATGCGACTGCTCGATCTGCCGGCGCAAGGGGGCGGTGGTGGCTTCCGTGCTGTTGTCCGGGCTCCGCCTGGTGAAGGGTGCCGAACACCTCAAGCTGTACGAGTTCAACACCCACACCGCCAAGCACTACTTCTGCGGCATCTGCGGAATCTATACGCATCACCAGCGCCGCTCGAATCCTCACCAGTTCGGCTTCAACGTCGGGTGCCTGGAGGGCATCAACCCCTTCGCCATACCCAACGTTCCCGTGGAGGATGGGGTCCACCATCCGGCGGACAGGGCAGGCTGACCCCACGGTCCGGTGGGTTTCATGCGGCACCCGACGATCCGTAGACAGCGCCGTCCGCCACGCGTCATCTCAGTGGTTGTTTCTGACCCGCTTCGGGCGCATGTGCAGATGAATTGTTCAGGCTGACCCGTGTAGCGGGCGGCTCGGCGCTTGGTGTTCCTGCGGTAAATCCGGCGACAATTCGTTCCGATGAACAAGGACAGCCACCCGGGAAGAATGGATCGTTACCAGCAGATCGTTGAACTGTCGGATACCTGCATCAAGGAACTTGACCTGGATGGAGTGATCGTTGACATCAACGACAGCGGGTTGAAGCTGTTGGGCGCCACGCATCCGTCGCAGGTGATGGGCAAGGTCTGGCGGGATTTCTGGCCCGTCGAGACGCGCCCCGTTGTGGAGAAAGCGCTTGCCGAGGCGGTGGCTAATGGCCGCGCCCAGTTTGAAGCCTTGGGCATGGATTTCCACGGTTCGATGCGGGACTGGCGGGTCAAGATCGGTGCGCTGCAGGTGTCCGGCCAGGTGGTGGGGCTGATTGCGGTCAGCTCGGACGTGACCGCACGCAACGCGGCGCTGGCCGCTGCGGGGGTGCTGGGTGCGTCGTTCGACGCGAAGATCGAGGCGGTAGACGCGCAGCTGGCCCATGCGGCCCGGCGCGAAGCCGGCCTGATCAACGACCTTCGCAGCAGCCATTCGCGCCTGGTGGCGACCAACATGGCGTATCAGGAGTTGGAGGTCCGGCATTTCGCGGCGGCGCGCAACCTCGACTTCGCGCTTGCGGCGCGGCGCGCGGCTGAAGTGATCGCCGAACACGCACAGAAGGGCGAGGCGGTGGGCCAGCTGCTCGCCGGCGTGGTGCATGACCTCAACAACTTCCTGCAGTCGGCTACCACGGCCATTGATCTGGTGCTGGCAAGCGACGAGCTGGGTGCCCGCAATACCGATCTGCTGACGGTCGCGGAGAGTGCCTTGGAACAGGGTGCGGAGATGTCGCAACGGCTGGTGGGGTTTGCCCGCCAGCATCCGTACCACCCGGAGTCGGTCGAGCTTGCGGCGCTGGTGCAGACGATGCGGCCGCTGCTGGTGCACGCGGTGGATTCACGCGCGCAATTGGAGATCGATACCTGCGATTCGGGCTGCTGCGCGATGGTGGACCGCAACACGCTGGAGCGCGCGCTGCTCAACCTGGTGGTGAATGCCCGCGACGCATGCACGCCGAAGGATGTCATCCGCATCACCACCGGCCAGCGCACGGTGCCACCGGGACCAGACGGCGGCGCCCGGGTCCCGGGTGAGTACGTCACCCTGACGGTGACCGATACCGGCGCCGGCATGGCCCCGGACGTGCTGGCCCGCGTGTTCGAGGTGTACTTCACCACCAAGCCGCCTGGCGAAGGCTCCGGCCTGGGCCTGCCGCAGGTGCATAGCGCGGTGCGCCAAGCCGGCGGTTTCGTGGAGATCATTTCCTCCCCGGGCGAGGGCGCGAGATTCGAGCTGGCGCTGCCGCGGGTGAATAGGGAGCAGGCGACGCTCGTGCGCTAGCGCCGGGGCTACGTTGTATTACGGGGCCCAGGATCATGGATTGCACCGTCGTCGTGAGTAGCAAGGTTCAGCGCCGTCGGGCGTTGCTCCAGATCGCTCCGCTGGACTCGTAGGCAAGGTCGAGTTCATCGCGCGAGGCCGCAGGCGTAGCGTCGGCAGCAGGCTGCGCACGGTCATTTGAGGCCGCCATGAACGAAGACAGTTCCCGTGCAACGCCAGCGTCGCGCAGGATGCGGCGATGGCCCAGCCCACGGGTGGTTGCAAGCCTGGCGTTCGGCCAGGTGCGAAGGATGGCTTGTGCGTGCTGCACGGGCACTTCCTTGTCCTGCAGGTCGTGCAGGACCAGCAGCGGGCGTTGCTGCTGTTGCGGAATGTTGGCGATGTCGAGGTAGGACCATGGGTGCCCGAGCCAAGCCTGCACCCTGGCGCGGAATGCATCGACAACGGCTGGAGCCGCTGAGATGGCGCGGGCGTAACTGTTGATTGCGGTCGACGGCAGGGCGAAGGGCGCAATGAAGGCAAGCCGCGGCGGCGGGCGCCACCCCTCGCGCATTGCCAATGCGACCACGGCGCAACCTCCCGAATGGGCAACCACCCCGTACAGCGCCGGTTCGCGGGCCGCCACGACACGCACGGCTTCGGCCATTTCAAAGAAGGTCACGCGCTTGCCGCCCAAGCGGCTGGGCGCCGAAGCGCCGTGCGCGGGTGCATCGAAGGCGACCACCCGGAATCCCTGTCTGCGCAGCGGGGCCACGAGCGAACACAGCTGGCCGGCGTTCCCGCCCCAGCCGTGCACCAGCAGGATGGTCGGCCCGCTGTCACCCCAGGCCCAGCCGGCCACGGGGCGACGGTGTACGTCGAACGTGAGCGGCGTTGCACTGTCGAGCCAAGCCTGGTCGGTATCGACCGGTCTGGTCCTGGGTGCCGAGAACCACAGATGGTCCATCCATCTCGCGGCGTGGCGAACACTGATGCGACCCAGTACGCGCATTGCCGCGCGCAGCAGGCTCAATCGCAGGTTGGGCTTGAGCCAGGGGGCGGCGGTTTCAGGCGCAGCAGGCGCGTGTGGCTGCGCGGGGCACGTGTGCTCGTTCAAGGTGGTTTCCTGGTGACCACGCGGGAGCGGCGTGACAAGGGAAATGCTAGTCGCCCGAGCGGATGAACATAATTGGCGCGGCCGCCAGATCGCTGGGCAATCCGGCCAGCACCCAGCAGAGGCTCAGAACACCTTGTGGTCGGGCGTCTGGAATTTCCGGCGGAATACGGCCGGTGTGAGATGCGTGCGCCGTGCGAACAGGCGTGAGAACGTGGAGACGTCGTGGTAACCAACCTCCATGGCAACCTGCGCCACGCTCAAGGTGGTGGTTTCGAGCAGATGCCTGGCCCGCTCCACCCGCAGGTCCTGCAGCAGTTCCAGCGGCGACTGTCCGGTTTCGGCGCGGAACCGGCGCAGCAGGGTCCTGTTCGATAGATGGAAGGTGGCCGCCAGCGCAGCCAGTTCGTAGCGCTCGGCCAGGCGCGTTGCGAACCAGCTGGCTGCGGTGCGTGCGATGGATTCGTGGCGTTTTGGCCGTAGCCGCGCATCCAGGTAAGGTGCCTGGCTGCCGCGATTGCCGTCGATGAGGCTGAACCGGCCTACTGCCCGGGCCAGGCTTGAGCCTGCGCGGTCACGGATGAGCTGCAGTGCCAGCTCGCCATAAGCGGTGAATGCACCGCAGGTGATGATGCTTCCATCGCGCACCAGCATGGCGTCGCGCAGTACGTCCACATCCGGGTAGCGTCGCGACATTTCGTCGGCGAAGGCCCACGCGGTGGTGGCACGCCGACCGGCCAGTACGCCGGCCTCGGCCAGCAGCAGACTGCCACCGCAGATTGCCGCGACGCCATGCTGGTCGGCGGCGCTGCGGATCAGCGCTTTTTCATCTTCCAGATGGGACAGCGCTGCGTCCATATCCTGGAATGAATTGAAGTCGAAGGCGGGCACGACGAGCAGATCGAAGCGGCCGGGCGCGCCGACCGACATGCGCACGTTGCCCGCCAGGCGCACCTCGCCCTCCCGGGCGCCGATGATGGTGACGGAGAACGGCGGCGGTGCATCCGGCAAACGCGCCGCGCTCAGGCGGTTGGCCACCAGCAACAGATCGGACAGGCCCAGCACCTCGGCCCCCATGCAGCCGTCATAGGCAAGGATGGCAACGCGCATGAACAGGCCCTCTGGTCGTCGATGCTGCAAGTGTGGCGATCTCGCCACACGGATCAAGCCCTGCAATGACGTCGCGAGCCTGATTGGCGATGGCCGCCACGCGATTGGCCGGATCGCCCTCGTTGGCAATTCACGCGTCTTGTACATGCGCGGGGCCACAACAGTGCAACGGGCGGCGGAGAATTGAGTGATGGTGGAAAGCGGTACGCTGGTTTACCTGGCCTACGGCCTTTATCTGCTCTGGCTCCTTGCGGGTACCGGGGACTTCCATCTGCACCGGCGTACCCATCTGCCTGTGACCTCGGGCGTTCGCGAGAGCGCACTACATGGGGCGCAGCTGGCCTGCGTGGGTGCTGGCGTGCTGGCGTGGCTGTCCTTTGTGCCTAACCGCCTGCTCGGTACGGTGCTGGTTGCGTTGGCGGCGGTGCACGTCCTGCTGGCTTACTGGGACACGGCCAGCGCCGATGGCGTGCGCCGCATCGCGCCGGTGGAGCAGCACGTTCACAGCGTGCTGGACGCCTGCCCGTGGGTCTTCGCAGTGGGCGTTCTTGTCATGGCCGACGCCGGCTGGCAGTGGGTCTGGCAGCCCCGCGCCCTTTCAGTCTGGATAGCGCTGGTTGTCCCGGCGGGCGTGCTGACCGTGCTGCCCTGGCTGCTTGAGTTCGCCGCCGCTGCGAAGTGCCGCCGCATGAAGATGAACCTGTAGCGGCGCGCCCGCAGCGCAATCAGGTCGGTGCCGGCACCAGATCGAGGAGTAGGAAGCCCGTCCACACCTCTACCGCTGCCGTGAGCTCGATCTCCGGTTGCCGAAAGCATCCGTCCTTGATCGGCGGAAATCTGGCTCATGGGCCGTGTGCGAAGACGCTTCCCGCGCGCCAGAGGTCGCAGACGACACTTCCAGGTGTCTCAAAGCGATTATCTCTCCACTACACAGTGTGGGATCAGGTTTTTGAATTGGACAGAGCCGATGCGCTGGTTGAGTTTGGCCTCGCGGAATCCGCCGCTGTTCGACGTAAGGTGCGCATGACTGTTTTTGTTTTTCGAAATCCCACCGTTGCGCTTTGGATATTGAGAAGGCTGGGGAGCTCCTCTTCGTCAAGCTATCCTCGGGTGCCGTTTTCAGCCATTCTGCTCATCAACGCGTTCGAGTTCATGGCCTCGTGGGGATCCTTCTTCTTGGCGTACAGCGCGCTGTTTGATGGCCGTTTCAGCTTTTTTTGGGTAATGGCTATAGCGGTACTCGGCTCCTTGACGTATGGCCTGCTGGTTGCGTGCTCTGTCAGGTATCCATAGCGATTGGCGATGCTCGCGAGTCACAGCCGCCGATGCGCATGATGGGCGCGACGTTCTGTTGGCCGAACACGGCCCTGGCGTTGGCGCTGAACTGGGCATCGAACTCTTCTGGGCTGACCTGGGACGAGTCGTTGATGGAGTTCAGGCCGGCGGTAGGCGGTGGGCGGGAAATGGCATCTTGATTGCGCGGAACCAATCAGAAGGCGGTGCGTGCACGCCGGCGTCTAGAACAAACTTCCCTGCGGCGAATCCTCGCGCGGCGGCAGCGGCCGCACGAACTTCGTGCAATCCAGCTTCGGCCAATGGCTGTTCTGCGCATCGAAGCCCAGCCGCTTGCGGGCAAGCTTGAAGCGGCTGGAAAGCAAATCGGCGTAGACGCCTTCGCCGCGCATACGGGTGCCGAACTCGCTGTTGTAATCCTTGCCGCCACGCAGCTGGTTGATGGTGCTCATCACGTGCGCGGCGCGGTCGGGGTGATGCGTATCGAGCCAGTCGCGGAACAGGGGCGCCACTTCCAATGGAAGGCGCAGCAGCACGTAACCGGCGGTACTGGCGCCGGCGTCGCGTGATGCTTCGAGCACTGCTTCCAGTTCCGCATCGTTGATCCAGGGAATCACCGGGGCCACCATCACGCCCACCGGAATGCCGGCGTCGTGCAGGCGACGCATGGCGCGCAGGCGCGCGTGTGGGGCCGATGCGCGCGGCTCAAGGCGCGCCGACAGATGCGGGTCCAGCGAGGTCACCGAGAAGTGCACGCTGACCAGGTTCTTCTCCGCCAGCGGGGCGAGCAGGTCGATGTCGCGCTCGACGAGGGCATTCTTGGTGATGAGCGAGAACGGGTGCTGGGTTTCCAGCATCACTTCGATCAGCTGGCGGGTGAGTTTCAGCTTGCGCTCGATCGGCTGGTAGGCATCGGTGTTGATGCCTAGTGCGATGGGTTGCGGGGTGTAGGCGGGCCGCGAGAGTTCCTTGCGCAGCAGCTGCGGGGCGTTGGTCTTGGCGAACAGCTTGGTTTCGAAGTCCAGGCCGGGGGAGAGGTTGAGGAAGGCGTGTGAGGGACGGGCGAAACAGTATGAGCAGCCGTGTTCGCAGCCTCGGTAGGGGTTCACCGATTGGCTGAAGCCTACGTCGGGGGATTTGTTGCGGCTGATGATGCTGCGCGCGGTTTCGGCGCGCACTTCGGTGCGCAGGCGCGGGGCGGCGAATTCTTCGCTGGTTTCCGGTTCCCAGCCGTCGTCCATGGCTTCGCTGACCGTTACTTCGAAGCGGCCTGCGAGGTGCGTGGTGGAACCACGGCCTTTGATTGCGATACCCATTGCGTTGAGGCTATCGGTTGGGTGTCTCAGGGGTTGAGACGTTGAGCGGGACAGGGTGGAGGCCTTTGCGGCGCTCTTGGGTTAGTAGTATTACTAACCACAGGCCCGGAGGAAAGCGGAATGTGCGGCCCTGTTGGGTTTGGGCTGAATCGTTCGGGTTTGTTCCCCAGGGTTATCCACAGGGGGACCAGGTGCGTTGTTGGAGTGCGCGAAAGGCATCCGGGCAGGGCCCGGATCTACGTGATTGCGCAGGAACAGATGCGTTGGGCATGCCGCACGGTTGTGCAGTGCGTGGGCCGAGCAACGGCCGGCGCTACCGATGCGGCGCCAGCGACCGCCGGGTGGTCAGAGCAGGGCGAGATAGCCCCTTACCGTGGTGTCCAGGCCCGTGTATAGGGCTTCGCTGATGAGGGCGTGGCCGATGGAGACTTCGAGGACGTTCGGGACCGTTTGCAGGAAATCACGGAGGTTTTCCTGGGAAAGGTCGTGGCCTGCGTTGACGCCGAGGCCGGCGGCCTGGGCGCGGCGGGCGGCGTCGGCGAACAGGGCGAGCATGACGGTGGCGTCGCCTGCGGCGTGCGCGTCGGCGTAGGGGCCGGTGTAGAGCTCGATGCGGTCGGCGCCAATTGCTGCCGCCTGGGCGAGGTCGGGGTTGCCGGCGTCCACGAACAGGCTGACCCGGCAGCCGTAACGCTTCAGCTCTGCGATCAATGGGCGCAGGCGCTCGGCGTCGCGGCTGAAGTCGAAGCCATGGTCGGAGGTGAGCTGGCCTTCGCTGTCGGGCACCAGGGTGGCCTGGGCCGGGCGGGTCTGCGCGCACAGTGGCAGCAGGCCGGGGTAACCGGGGCGCGGCGGGGCGAACGGGTTGCCTTCGATGTTGAATTCCACGCCGCGCGCGGTGGTCAGCGCGGAGAGCGCGAGCACGTCTTCGGCGTGGATATGCCGGCGGTCGGGGCGTGGGTGCACGGTGATGCCGTGGGCGCCGGCGTCCAGGCAGGCGGTGGCGGCCTGCAGTACGTCAGGGTCCTGGCCGCCGCGCGAATTGCGCAGGACGGCGATCTTGTTCACGTTGACGCTGAGGTGGGTCATAGGCTCGGGGGAAGGTCGTTCGGGTCGCGGTCGGCTTCGCGGCGGGCCTGGGCCTGCTCGCGCAGCCGGCGCAGCTCGGCGGGGTCGATCGCGTTGTAGATGTCGTGGGTGCCGGCGGCATCGCGCTGGCTGCCGCCGAAGCTGGCCTGGTAACGGCCGCGGATCCAGGCCAGCAGGAACAGCAGTGCGCCGGCCAGCCACAGCATCATCATGCCGGTGGACGGTGTCTTGATGGCGAAGGTGAAACAGCCCAGCGACAGCAGCAGGAACAGCCAATACATTGTCATTCTCCCCGTTGACCTGCGCAGTGTAGCGCCGGGGCAGGGCGGGGTTCCACGTGGGGCGGCTACAGCAGGGGCGAAGCCAGGCGGGCAAACGCCTCGGGCACGCGGTGCAGCCAGAGCGAGCGGCGGCGGTCGTCGCGTACCGGGCTGGCGGCGGCGAATTCGGCCGCCAGGATCTTCTCCAGTTCCGCCACGCATGCGTCGTTGCTGATCATCATGGAGAGCTCGAAGTTGAGCCGGAAGCTGCGGTGGTCGAAGTTGGCGCTGCCGGCAATGCACACGTCGTGGTCAGCAATGAAGGCCTTGGTGTGCAGCATGCGCGGGCCGTATTCGTAGATCTTGACCCCGGCCTGCAGCAGTTCGTCGAAGTAGGAGCGCGCGGCCTGGGTGACGAACCAGGAGTCGCTCATCTTGGGCACCAGCAGGCGCACATCCAGGCCGCCGAGTGCGGCGGAGGTCAGTGCCATGCGCGCGGCTTCGCCGGGCACGAAGTAGGGCGTGACCAGCCACACGCGTTCGCGTGCTTCGTGGATGGCGGCGACCTGCAGGCGGTGGATGGTTTCCCACGACGAGTCCGGGCCCGATACCAGCACCTGCGCGTCGATCGCGCCGTCCTGGCGGCCGGGCATGTCGTTGGGCCACAGCTGGGCGATGTTGAAGCGTTCCTTCGGCTCGCCGGTGGCATAGATCCAGTCTTCGATGAAGACCAGCTGCAGGCTGCGCACGACGTGGCCGGCCAGGCGCATGTGCAGGTCGCGGTAGGCATCGGGCCGACGGCTTTCGTCTTCTTCGTCGGTGATGTTGATGCCACCGGTAAAGGCGACGCGGCCGTCGATCACCACCAGCTTGCGGTGGGTGCGCATGTTCATCCACGGCCGTTTGAATGGCTTGAGCAGTTGGCGCGGATGGAACCACGCGACTTCGGCACCTGCTTCAAGCAGTGGCTTGAGGAAGGCGCTGCGGATGCTTGAGGAGCCCACTGCATCCAGCAGGAGGCGCACACGCACGCCGGCGAGGGCACGCTCGACCAGGGCGTCGCGCAGCGCGGTACCGGCGTGGTCGGGATTGAAAATGTAGTACTCCACGTGCAGGTGGTCGCGTGCCTGGGCCACTGCCTTCAACAGGGCGGCGTAGGTCTGCGCGCCATCCACCAGCCACTCCACTTCCGTCGCCGAGCTGGGCGCCAGGCCCGTGGTGGCCTGGGCGATCTTGGCCAGCTCGGTGCAGTCGTCATCGGGCGGGCACACGCTGCTGTAGTGCTCCATGCCGGAGCGTGCGCGGCCCCGGCGCAGGCGCTGCCGCTTCACTTTCTGCGGGCCCAGCAGGTAGTACACGAACAGCCCCAGGTAGGGCAGCGCGGCCAGCGACAGGATCCAGCTGAGGGTAGCCACCGGTTCGCGCTTCTGCAGCATGATCCAGCCGATCAACCACAGCAGGTACAGCACGTAGGCGGCAATCAGCAGTGGGCGCAGGTGTGGAACGGCGTCCAGCCAGTGGAGCCAGTCGGCAAGCGCGGGGTAGGTGGCAAGCATGCGCGGATCATAGCTGGAAAAAAAGCGCCCCTGTTTCCAGGGGCGCTTTCCAGTCGCGTCATGACTTGGTATTGCGTCTTACTGCTGCTGCTGGAACCCGATCTTCTTCATCTGCGCGTTCTTCGCGGCGGCCAGAACCTTGGCCATCACGTCGTACTCGGAGTCCGGGCTGGCGTCGATGCGCAGCTCGGGCTGGTTGGTCGGGTCACGCTGCACTTCCTGTTCCATACGCTGCTGGAGCTCAGCCGTTGCAACCGGGCTGTTGTTCCAGAACACCTGGTTGCTGGCGTCGATCCGCAGCTCGATCGGCGGCGGCGGTTCGACCAGCTGCGGCGGTGGGTTGAGCACGCGCTGCGGCAGGTCCACGGCGATCGGGTACGTCATGATCGGCGCGGTAACGATGAAGATGATCAACAGCACCAGCATCACGTCCACAAGGGGCGTAACGTTGATGTCGGCCATGGGGCCCTTGCCACCACCAGTACTGAATGCCATGGCTTACTGCCCCTTCTCTTTGGTGGCCACGAAGCCAACGTCGAGCATGCCCTGCTCCTGCGCGATCTTGGTCATCTCGTTGATGACACGCATCTTGGTGGTGCGGTCACCACGCAGATTGAGCGGGGGCTGGGGGGTCTGCTGGGCGGCGGTCGCCAGGCGCGACTCGAGAGTCTGCTTGTCGATCTCTTCGTCGTTCCAGAAGATCGAGCCGTCTTCCTTCACCGCCAGGGTGATGGGACCCTTGCGGTCGGCCGCATCGTCAGGGTTCTGCACCAGGTTGGCCTCGGGCAGGTCGACCTTGACCTTATGGGACATCAGGGGCGCCGTGATGATGAAGATGATCAGCAGCACCAGCATCACGTCCACGAGGGGCGTAACGTTGATGTCGGCCATGGGGCCGCCGCTGTTACCACTACTGAAAGCCATAACGGGCTCCGTCTAGATCGTGTTGACTACGTTCTCGCTGGGTACAGCGCGTCGCAATTAGCGGACGCGCGAACCGGTGGCGAAGAAGTCGTGCAGGTCGTGAGCGAACGTATCGAACTTGCTGATCGTGGCGCTGTTGATCTTGCTGAAGAAGTTGAAGGCGAACACGGCCGGGATTGCCACGAACAGACCGATGGCGGTCATGATCAGGGCTTCACCCACCGGGCCGGCAACGGCGTCGATGGAGGCCGAGCCGGTTGCACCGATCTTGATCAGCGCGCCGTAGATGCCCCACACGGTGCCGAGCAGACCGACGAACGGAGCGGTTGCGCCGACGGTGGCCAGCAGGGTCATGCCCGACTGCAGGTTGTTGCTTTCGCGGGTCACGGCCTGACGCAGGGCGCGGTCGACGAACTCCGAACGGCTCAGGTTTTCACCCACGCCACCGGTGGCGCCACCTTCGGCACGCTGGTGGTGGGCGGCAGCCTGGGCTGCGTCCAGGGCGATCTTGGAGAACGGCTCGGAAGCCGGCTGTTCTTCCATGGCGCGGATGGCGTCCTGTGCGTTCGGGGTATCCCAGAACAGGCTCACGACCTTGTCAGCAGCGCTCTTCAGGCGGGTAGCACGGAAGATGTTGATGACGGTCCAGTACCAGGACATGGCCGACATGATCACCAGGGTCAGAAGCACGACCCAGGAGACGGCGAAGTCGCCCGGCTTGGAGGTCATTTCGTGGATCAGATGCTCGAAGCCCATCTGCGAGAGGGCATTCGACGGGTTGCCCCCGGCAGCAGCGGCGATGAAGAGTTCCTGCAGCATGACGCTTACCTTTGTTGTGTGTGGTGATGAATGTTGTAGCTAGGTTCAAGTGACAGAGGGGTGGCCGGCGGCCACCCGGCCTGTCAGTTCAGCGCAAAGTTGACCGGGACGCGGACGCGACCTGCAGCTTTCTTCCCGCCCGATTCGGCTGCGTTGAAGCGCCATTTACGGGCGGCTTCCATCGCGGCACGGTCCAGATCGCGGTTACGGCTGGACTTTTCGACCGACACATTGGTGACGTTGCCGTTGGCATCGACATCAATGATCAGGATCACTTCACCCTGGATACCTGCGCGGAATGCGGCCGGCGGGTAGCGCGGGGGATTCATGGCCTTGGACGAGATATCGACGCTGGCCTCGATGGAACTCGGCGGCTGCGGCGGGCTCGGCGGACTCGGCGGCGTGACGATGTCGTTCGGACGCGGTTCCGGCACATCGATCACCGGCGCCTGCGGTGGCGGCGGCACCGGCGAGGGCTTGGGCGGCGACAGGTTCTTGACCGGCGGCGGCGGCGTTTCAGTCGGCGGCGGCGGCGGCGGCGGCGGTGGCGGCGGCGGCGGAGCGTCGACCAGGGTCACCATGATGTTGCGTTCCTTTTCCGCGACGGCCTTCGGGGCCACGGCAGGAATCAGAAGCATCATGAAGGCGGCGAGATGCAGTGCGATTACAAAAGCGATACCCACGATACGCGGCCAGCTGAAGCCGGTGTCATCGCGTTGTTCGTACCTGTGAACGACTAGTTGTTCCGTCATGCGCCAAGAGCTCATTAGTGGGGCCGGGATACCCAGGGGCAGGTAGCCCATGATCAGCGGTGCATGACACCGCAGGAACCTCCAAGCTTATACCAATCCTGAGCGCCTGCGCATCACTCTCGCAGGCGTTCAGGCGTTATTCCTACTTACTTCAGGTTGATGATTTTCTTGGCATCCGCCTGGTTCTTCACACCCTTTGCCAGCGCCTGCTGGGCCGCCGTCTTGGCTTCCGGAATGCGACCTTCCGAATGCAAGACACGTGCCAGGTTCAAGTAGGTTTCACCGTCCTTGGAAAGCGGGGCGGCCTTCTGCCACGCTTCAATTGCCTTTTCCGTCTGCTGCGGGTCGGAGTAGTAGTAGGCCTGGGCCTGGGCCAGGTAAACCTGGTAATCCGGCTTCAGGATGCCCTTCTGCAGACCGTCGTTGATCACGGCGATGACCTGCTGTTCCTTGTTCTCCGAGTTGGCGTAGATCGAATACGCCTGCTTGTACTCGCGCTCGTCGGTCAGCTGGCCGGCGGCGAACAGCTTGTCCATGATCCCCGCGGCCTTGTCCATCTGGTCGGACTGCAGGTACATGCTGGCCAGGTTCATCTGGGCCTTTTTGTCGTTCGGGTTCTTGGCGGCGAGCGCCTCGGCCTGCGCGACCGCTTCACCGGTCATGCCCGCTTCGGACATGGCGCCCATCAGCAGCTGGTTCCAGTTGTCCTTCGGCTCGGTGGCGCCGGCGATGGCCTGCTGGATCACCGGCACGGCCTCCTTGTAGCGCTCCAGCTGGTACAGGGCCTGGCCCTTGATGATCAGCTCTTCGGGCTTGGTCGACTTGGATTCGGCGAAGTACTTGTCCAGGGTGACCAGGCCTTCGGCGGTCTGGTCGTCCTGGATCTGCAACTGGGCCAGCATCAGCATGGACTGGAAGTGGCCGTTGTTATCCAGGCCGTTGAATTCCAGCACCTGCTGCAGGTACTTCTTGGCAGTGGCGCTGTCGTCGAGGTTGTACGCAGCCTGCGCACCCAGCTGGGCGGCCAGCGACTTGTCGTAGGCGTTGGCAGCGCTGTTGGCCAGGATCTCGTCGGCCGCGGCGCGGGTTTCCGGGAACTTCTGGTCGTTGTAGCTGTCGATCAGCTTCTGCAACTGCTTGCCCAGCTTCGGAGACGCCTTGACGCTGGGCTCTTCACGGGTGGCGTTGGGGAACAGCACTTCTGCCTTGGCCTGGGACTGCTTGCCACCGCGTCGTTCGCTGTTGCGCTCGGAACTGCGGCTCTGGGCCACGGCATCGGTAACAACGACGCCACCGATGGCGGTCGCGATGAGGACGGAAAGCACGGCTTGCTTGTGGTTGCGGAAAATCATCTTTCACCTCGATCGAACCGCCGTGGCGGCATCAAAACGGACTGTCAGAAAAATCTGAGCCGCCAAACGTATCAGAAACCGATGGCGTGAGAAATCGTTTCCGATGCTGCAATACAGCATCCTTTAGTCGAATCACCCGCACTTCGGGCGCCTTCCCGCGGCTTGGGCCTGCTGGAAAACACCGGTCAGGGCGGGGGTATCGCGCTGCAGCTCCCGGATCCGGTTGGCGGGATCGGGGTGGGTGGACAGCCATTGCGGGGAGCGCCCGCCGCTGGCCGCCATCATGTTCTGCCACAGGTTGACCGCCTGGGCCGGGTCGAACCCCGCCTCGGCCATCAGCCGTTGGCCGACCACGTCGGCTTCGCTTTCCTGGGTGCGTGAACCGGGCAGCAGGAACGCGGCCTGCGCGCCGGCACCCCCCAGCTGGTTGACCGTGCTGGCGGCGCCGTCGCCGTACGCGGCGCCGGCCAGTGCACCGAGCACGGCCAAGCCGGTCTGGGCGCCCATCTGGCGGGTCAGCCGCTCTTCGTGGTGGCGCGAGATGACATGGCCGATTTCATGCCCGATCACGGCAGCCAGCTGGTCCTGGTTCTTGGCCACGGTGAAGATGCCGGTATTCACCCCGACCTTGCCGCCGGGCAGGGCAAACGCGTTCGGTTCGGGATCGACGAACACGGCGGTCTCCCAACGTACGCCACGGTACTGTGGAGGCAGTTGCGCGACCAACGCGTTCACCACGCACTGCACGTAAGCGTTCTGACGGCCATCGCCGCTGATTTTCTCTTTTTTCCTGGTCTCGGCGAAGGCCTGCGCGCCGAGCTGGTCCAGCTCGGCCTGCGATACGCCGCCCACCATCTGCCGGCGCCCGGTGGGCGAGGTGGTGGTGGCGCAGGCGCTGACCAGCAGGGTGATGACAAGTCCGAGCAGCAAGGGCTTCAAGGCGGGGACTCCCGTGTTCATGTCTGTAGTGTGGGGGCTGGAATGTAAGGTTTCGTCAAGCCGTGGGGTCAGTGCAAGCCCAGGAAGACCAGGGCGGCCAAGGCGATGGCATTGTTCAGCGCGTGCGCCACGATCGGCGCCCACAGGGTGCCGGTGCGCTGGTACAACCAGGCGAACGCGGCGCCCATGCCGCCGTACACCAGCCACAGCTGGGCGATTTCCCACGGACCGTTGGCGCTGGTGCCGGGCACTTCGTGGACCAGGGCAAAGGCCAGGCTGCTGAGCAGCATGCCCAACCATGGGCGGCCGGCTTGCCACAGGCGCCCGAACAGCACGCGCCGGAACAGCAGTTCTTCGTAGGCCGGGGCAAGCACGATGGCGAACAGGGCCAGGAACCACGGGAAGCGGGCCAACGCCTGTTCCATCAGGGCCAGGTTGGTGGGCACCGGCTCAATGCCCGCCTGCCGGGCCAGCCAGGCGATGCCGTTGCTGCCGATGATCACGGCAACGGCCACCAACACGGTCCAGCCCCAGGTGGACGGGCGGCGTGCAGCCTGGAACGAGGCGATGCGTTCGGAAGCGTCGGCGCGGCGGCGAAGGAAGTACAGGAACACGGCCGCGCCGCCGGTGGCGAACACCGCCATCAGGATCTGCGCGAGTGCACCGGGTTGGCCCAGTTGCTGGGCCAGCGCTTCGGCTTGCTGGCCGCCGGTGTCGCGGACCACGACGACCGCACGGTAGGCGGTCCAGAGCAGGCCACTGGCCATGCTCAGCCCAAGGAGGGCCACGGTGGCGATACCGAGATCGATCAGGAATCCCGCAACGGGGGAGCCTGGTTTCCGTTGGGGCGCCTTGGGCAAGGCGGGTGGCAGCGGAGGCGTGGCGGACGCCGGGGCGGTAGCGGACATCGGGTTCCTGGCAGCAAAGGGCGATGGCCGGGCCGGTTGCAGGTCGCAACCGGCCGGCCCTGAGCCGATTGTGTCAGATATCCAGGTTGGCGACCCGCAACGCGTTGTCTTCGATGAAATCGCGGCGCGGTTCCACCACGTCACCCATGAGGGTGCTGAAGATCTGGTCGGCGGCCACGGCGTCTTCAATGCGCACCTGCAGCAGGCGGCGCGTATCGGGGTTCACGGTGGTGTCCCAGAGCTGCTCGGGATTCATTTCGCCCAGGCCCTTGAAGCGCTGGATCTGGCGGCCCTTCTTGGCTTCGTCCAGCAGCCAGTTGCGGGCATCGGCGAAACCGCTGATCTCCGACGACTTGGCACCCCGGACGATCTTGGCGCCTTCGCGTACCAGGCCGTGCAGCAGCAGCGAGGACTGGTGCAGGGCACGCAGTTCGCCGGTTTCGAACGCCGACAGCGGCAGGACCTGGATCAGCTCTTCTCCCATGTGGCGACGGGTCACCAGCAGAGCGGCGGGGCGCTGTTCGGTGGGTTCCTGCAATTCAAGGCTGAAACGAGGGGAGCCCAGGCTGCCTTGGTTGAGGCGCTTGGCCAGTGCCGCCAGGCCCTCATCGGCACCCGCCTTGCGCAGGTGCTCCAGGTCCATCGGGGTGAAATCAACCAGCGCTTCAAGCAGCTGGCGATCGTAGCGATGGGCGTTGCGGCCGATGGCTTCCTGCGCCGAGGCGAAGGCCAGCAGCAGTTTCTCCAGGGCGACGCCCTCGATGGCTGGCTCGTTTTCGGCCGGAACCAGCGAAGCGTTTTCCACCGCATTGCTGGCCAGGTAGGCATCCAGCGCGGGGTCGTCCTTCAGGTACAGCTCCTGCTTGCCCTGCTTGATCTTGTACAGCGGCGGCAGGCCGATGTAGATGTGGCCGCGCTCGATCAGCTCCGGCATCTGCCGGTAGAAGAACGTCAACAGCAGCGTGCGGATGTGCGCGCCGTCGACGTCGGCGTCGGTCATGATGATGATGCGGTGGTAACGCAGCTTGTCCGGGTTGTACTCATCGCGGCCGATGCCGGTGCCCAGCGCGGTGATCAGCGTACCGACCTGGTCGGAGGCCAGCATGCGGTCGAAGCGGGCACGTTCCACGTTGAGGATCTTGCCGCGCAGCGGCAGCACGGCCTGGTTCTTTCGGTTGCGGCCCTGCTTGGCCGAACCACCTGCGGAGTCACCCTCGACGATGAACAGTTCGGACAGCGCCGGGTCTTTTTCCTGGCAGTCGGCGAGCTTGCCGGGCAGGCCGGCGATATCCAGCGCGCCCTTGCGGCGGGTCAGGTCGCGCGCCTTGCGGGCGGCTTCGCGCGCACGGGCGGCGTCGACGATCTTGCCGGCAATGGCCTTGGCTTCGTTCGGGTTTTCCTGCAGGAACTCTTCCAGGCGCTGGCCGAACGCACTTTCCACGGCCGGGCGCACGTCCGAGCTGACCAGCTTTTCCTTGGTCTGGCTGGAGAAGCTGGGGTCCGGCACCTTCACCGACAACACGGCGATCATGCCTTCGCGCATGTCGTCGCCGGTCAGGTTGATCTTGGCCTGCTTGGCAATGCCGTTCTGCTCGATGTAGTTGTTGAGCACGCGGGTAAGCGCGCCGCGGAAGCCGGCAAGGTGGGTGCCGCCGTCCTTCTGCGGGATGTTGTTGGTGAAGCAGTACATCGTTTCCTGGTAGGAATCGGTCCACTGCAGCGCCACATCCACGGTGATGCCGTTGGCTTCGCCGGTGACCGAGATGACGTTCGGATGCAGCGGGGTCTTCAGCTGCGCCAGATGCTCCACGAAGCTGCGGATGCCGCCTTCGTAGTGGAAGTCGTCGCGGCGGCCATCGCCACGCTCATCGATCAGGACAATCTTGACCCCGGAGTTCAGGAACGAGAGTTCGCGCAGACGGCGCGCGAGGATCTCGTAGTGAAACTCAACGTTGTCGTGGAACGCGACCACTGACGGCCAGAAGCGCAGGGTGGTGCCACGCTTGGTGCTGGCTTCCACCTGCGCCAGCGGGCTTACGGCGGCGCCATCTGCGTATTCCTGATGGAAGTGGAAGCCGCTCTGGAAGATGTCCAGGGTGAGCTTCTGCGACAAGGCGTTGACCACGCTGACGCCAACGCCGTGCAGGCCGCCGGACACCTTGTAGCTGTTGTCGTCAAACTTGCCGCCGGCGTGCAGCACGGTCATGACCACTTCGGCGGCAGACACTTCGCGGCCGAGCTTCTGGCTCATCTGCGCGTGCTTGCCGGTGGGGATGCCACGGCCGTTGTCCGACACCGACACCGAACCGTCGGCGTGGATCGTCACCGCAACGTGGTCGGCGTGGCCTGCCAGCGCTTCGTCGATGGAGTTGTCGACGACCTCGAACACCATGTGGTGCAGACCGGTGCCGTCGTGGACGTCGCCGATGTACATGCCGGGCCGCTTGCGGACCGCCTCCAGGCCTTCCAGGGCGGTGATGCTGTTGGCGTCGTAGTTGCCGGTAGGTGCCGGAGTGTTCTGTTCTTCAGTCATTGCGCTTGCCATAGGCTCCGCAGGTCGGGCCGCCGCGGGGAGCGGGGCACCGATGGATAAGGGGTTGCAACAGCAATTATACCAGCCGGGCGTGACCGCCCCTGCCAGCACTATGGCACAAGCTGGACGTGGCCATGTTCCACGTGGAACCGGGTGATGTCGGTGCGGTCCTGCAGGGCTGCCGGAGTTTCGGTGGCAGTGATGAAGATCTGCGCCGGGGCCGCGCGCAGACGATCCAGCACCCGCGCTTGATGGGTGCGATCGAGCTCGGAGGCCAGGTCATCCAGCGCGATCACCGGCCACTCGCCACGCTGCTCTGCGTAATCCTCGGCCTGGGCGAGCAGGCAGGTGAGCGCGGTGAGCTTGGCCTGCCCTCGTGAGAGCGCGTCGCGGCCTGGAATGGTGGCAAAGCCCACGCTCCAGTCGGCCCGGTGCGGGCCCACGGAGGTATAGCCAGCCAGGCCGTCGCGGTCGCGGGCCAGCAGCAGCGCGTCGGATAGGGAAAGCTCCTGCTTGCGCCAGCCCGGGCTCAAGGTCAGCGACTGAATGCCCAGATGGGGGGCCAGATCCTGCGCGAGGCTGATGGTTCGGTGCTGCAGGCGGTCCAGGTAGTGCTGGCGGCGGCTGGTGAGCGGTTCGCCGGCTTCCGCCAGTTCCCTATCCCACGCGTCCAGCGCATTTGGGTGGCCGCCTTGCTTGAGCAGGGCATTGCGCTGCTTGAGGGCCCGCGAATAGCGCCGCCACAGAGAAAGGAAGTCTGGTTCCACGTGGAACAACCCCCAATCCAGAAACCGGCGCCGCGGTTCGCCCCCTCCACTGACCAGCGCGTGGCTGCCGGGCTCGAAGGTCACCACCGCCAAGGCAGCACACAGGTTTCCCAGCTGGGCAACGTCCTCGCCGTCGAGCCTACCTTTCCAATCGTGGCCGCTGTGACGCAGCCCAGCTTTGCGGCGCGTGGCCGAATCCGCGCCAGAACGCTGCTCATCCCACTCCACGAACACATCCAGCGCCTCCTGCCCTTGGCGGACCAGCCCATCGCGCACGCGCCCGCGGAAACTGCGCCCGTAGGCCATCACATGCAGGGCTTCCAGCACGCTGGTTTTGCCCGCGCCGTTGTCGCCAGTGATCAGGTTGATGCCCGGTTGTGGGGCCAGCTCCACGCTGTCGAAGCGACGAACCTGGTGCAGGGACAGACGACGGATGAACATGCGGTCGGATCTAGGCCGCAGATGCGGCAGAAGGGGGCGGGTAATCGAGCAGCTTACTGCATGGGGGTCGTTTCACGGGGGCGGGTTGTTGGCAATGTCGTGGGCCATGGCTTCGAAACACCGTGAATTTCTTGAATTCTGCGGGCGCGGTAGCGGTGTAGTCGCGCGGATTTCAAGGAATTTTCACTTTCTCGCGATCGACGGCATGACGGCTGACTCCCGAGCACGCGCTGAATTCTTTGAAATCTGAAGAGCGAGGCAAGGCAGGTCTTCTCAGATGTCGCGAGATTCACCCAGTCGGTTTTTGCGCTATCCACAGGGGGTCTGTATGACTTATGCACAATCTCTGTGCAATCTGTGGATAAAACAGGTGCCCTTGGCCCCCCTGAAAGATATCCACAGGTTCAACCCCAGGCTCAGACCCTCTTCTACCGGGGGTTTCAGGCCTATATATCCCTTATAAATCATACAGATAAGGTACTTCTCAACCAAATCTGGCTCTACCACCACCACCTAGCTTTAGATTTATATACAGTTTTTAGAAGCATAGAGCTGTGATTCAGGGCAGATCAAAGCGTTCTTCCGACGCGTGTAGAGCCACGCCTTGCGTGGCTGCTCTTCGCCTTGCAACCGAACAATGTTGCTTGAGCGCAATCGCAACTTCGGCTATCCAAAGCAATAGCAGCCACGCAGGGCGTGGCTCTACGGCGGTTCGCTGGCGTCCTGGAAAATACAGAAAGCGGATACGCCAGTTCGCCGGCGTCTTGGATAACGCCAAGAAGCAGATCCGCACAGTCGGCTGCGATGATTCACGTGGAACGTTTGGGCAAAAAGAAACCCGGCACTTGGCCGGGCTTCCTGGTTACCGCTGTTCCACGTGGAACCAAGCTTCAGGTCAGAGGCGAAGCGGCATCACCACGTGACGCGATTTCTCGCTGCTGGCTTCGCGCACCAGGGCGGAGGAGTTCGAATCGCGCAGCTGGATGACCACGTGCTCGTCGCGCAGTGCCGACAGGGCGTCCAACAGGTAGTTCACGTTGAAGCCGATGGCCAGATCGTTGACGGTGGTGTCCGCTTCGATCTCTTCCTGGGCTTCTTCCTGCTCCGGGTTATGCGCACTGATCTTCAGATTGCCCGGCGATACTTCCACGCGGATACCACGGTACTTCTCGTTGGACAGAATCGCGGCACGCTGCAGCGAGGCACGCAGGGCTTCGCGATCCACCTTTACTTCGCGGTCGGCACCGATCGGGATCACCGCCTCGTAGTCCGGGAAGCGGCCGTCAATCAGCTTGGAGGTGAAGGTCACATCGTCGCGCTTGACGCGCACGTGGCTGCGGCCGACCTCCAGTTCGATCTCGCGGTCGCCGCTTTCCAGCAGGCGCTGCAGTTCGGTCACGCCCTTGCGCGGTACGATGATCTGCCGCTTGGCCCCACTGGCCTTTTCCAGGTCGGTTTCGCAGAGCGCCAGGCGGTGGCCGTCGGTAGCGACGGTACGCAAGGCATCGCCGCGCAGGTCGAACAGCAGGCCGTTGAGGTAGTAGCGCACATCCTGCTGGGCCATCGCGAACGCGGTGCGTTCAATCAGCTCCTTCAGGGTCGCTTCGCCAATGGCCACGCGCTCGGTAGCTTCCACTTCGTCCACCGACGGGAAGTCGTTGGCTGGCAGCGTTGCCAGAGTGAAACGGCTGCGGCCCGCCTGCACGGTGATCTTGTCGCCGCTCTGCGAGACGGTGATCCGGCTGCCGTCGGGCAGGGCGCGGATGATCTCGAACAGTTTGCGGGCCGGGATGGTGGTCTCGCCGTCCTGGGCATCATCCACCGCGATCCGCGACACCATTTCCACTTCCAGGTCGGTTCCGGTCAGCGACAGCTGCCCGTTCTGGACCTGGACCAGGAAATTAGCCAGAACCGGCAAGGTCTGGCGGCGTTCGACCACGTTGACGACTTGTGCCAACGGCTTGAGAAAGGCTTCGCGCTGCAGTGTGAAACGCATGTGGTTCCGTGCCCCTATGCTTTAAAAAGATGTGGAATAAATCAAAAGCTTGGTGGTGATGGTAGAGCCAGAATTGCGGGAAAACACATCTAAGTATTTGTAAATAAAGGCTTTTATTGCCTCGAAACCCTCTGCACTACTACCCCCCAAGGGGTGGGGAAGACTGTGGATAACTTTCGACGCCCGTCAGACGACTTTTTTATCCACAGCCTGTCCCTCGCTTACACCCGGATTTTGCACCGTTTTATGCGATGACGCCCGTGCGGCGTGCATGCATCATTCGCTCAACTTCCGGATCAGCTTGTCCCAGTCTTCCCGCAACTTGCCGTCGGTCTCCATCAACGTCCGGATCTGCCGGCACGCATGCAGCACCGTGGTGTGGTCGCGACCGGCAAAGGCATCGCCGATTTCAGGCAGGCTGTGCTCGGTCAGTTCCTTGGTCAGGGCCATGGCGACCTGTCGCGGACGGGCCAGCGAGCGGGTCCGGCGCTTGGACAGCAGATCCTTGATCTGCAGCCCGTAGTAGTCGGCCACGGTTTTCTGGATGTTGGGAATGCTGATGGCCTGCTGCTGGGCACGCAGCAGGTCGCGCAGGGTTTCCTGGGCGAAGTCGGTGGTGATCGCGCGGCCGGTGAAGTTGGCACGGGCGGTCAGGGTATTGAGCGCACCTTCGAGGTCGCGAACATTGGAGCGCATCTTCTTGGCAATCAGAAACGCCACATCGTCGGGAATCTCAGCACCGCGCTCGCGGGCCTTCGCCAGCACGATCGCTGCACGCGTCTCGAAGTCCGGCGGCTCGATGGCCACTGAAAGGCCCCAGGCAAGTCGCGACTTCAGGCGCGCTTCCAGCCCTTCGACTTCGCGCGGGTACCGGTCGCAGGTGAGGATGATCTGCTGCTTGCCGTCGAACAGGGCGTTGAACGTGTGGAAGAACTCTTCCTGGGTTCGGTCCTTGCCGGCAAAGAACTGGATGTCATCGATCAGCAGCGCGTCCACCTGCTGGAACTGGCGCTTGAACTGATCCATGGTCTTTTCCTGCAACGCACGGATCATCGCGCTGAAGAACTGTTCCGAACGCAGGTACAGCACCTTGGCGGCCGGATTGGCCTGGCGCATGGCGTTGCCGGCGGCGAACATCAGGTGGGTCTTGCCCAGGCCGGTGCCACCGTACAGCAGCAGCGGGTTGTGCGACCGGTCACCCGGTTTCTGCGCGGCCTGGAACGCCGCAGCCAGGCCCAGCTGGTTGCTGCGGCCTTCCACGAAGTTGGTGAAGGTGTAGTGCGAATCCAGGTTGCCGGCGAACGGCACCAGCGGTTCGGCCACCGCAGCAGGCGCGGAATGGGCCGAAATCGGCGTGATCTGCGCCTCCACGGCGCGCGGACGCGAGCCGATTTCAAGAAAAACGTCGCCAAAACCGGCGAAGTGCGCCAGCAGTTCCTTGATCCGCGGCAGGTACAGCTCGCGGACCTGGTCGACGATGAAGGCGTTTGGCGCATAAAGCACCAGGCTGTCCGCGCGCAGATCGGCCTGCAGCGGCTTCAACCAGGTGTGAACATCTTCGGGCGGGAACTCCGCCTCAAGGCGTTCGAGACAACGGGACCAGGCATCCATCGGCAATAATCGTCTGGGGCCGGCAGTAGGGCGCAGAAAGCCGCCGTGCCGCAGGCCGGAAGGGGAAAGAATGGATGGCGCAGACTACCACCGACGCGGGGTGCCGGGAATGGTTGTCCCGAAGTTATTCACAAAATGATCCACAGCTATTGCACAGGCCAGTGAAATCCCGTAGTGACATGGGCTTGACGCGCCACGGGGTAGGTCTATAGAATTTCCGGTTCTTTCCGTCCCCTTCATATAGAGGCCCGCATGGCCACCAAGCGCACTTTCCAACCCAGCAACCTCAAGCGTAAGCGCGACCATGGCTTCCGTGCCCGTATGAAGACCGCTGACGGCCGCAAGATCCTGTCGCGTCGCCGCGCCAAGGGCCGTAAAGTCCTGAGCGCTTGATTGCAATGCCGCTTCCTGCGGCAGACGCAATCCTGACTGTGAGCAGTTCCGACCCGCGCAAGCGATTTCCTCGCTCTGCGCGGGTTCGTACGCGTGCCGAATATACAACGGTCTTCAACGGCGCCCGCCGTGTGTCCGAACCGCTGATGACCTTGCACTGGCTGAAGAGCGACACGCCGGCCAGGCTGGGTCTTGCCGTTTCGCGCAAAGTCGATCCCCGAGCCGTGGGTCGCAACCGTATCAAGCGTGTGCTGCGCGATGCCACACGCCACCTACGGCCGTGGATGACTGCCGGTGATTATGTCGTCGTAGCCCGCAGTTCCGCCCGTACCGCAAGCAATTCCGAGATCCGCCAGGCCTTTGAGCGCCTGTTGCGCCGGCTGGGCGCATTGCCCATGCCGGGCGCGGACGGCACAATGCCGCCGCCCGGGGTTGCACCCCTTTCCCAGTCCGAGCCGGCACCTGCTGCCGGCCCCGTCGAGCCTGCACGCTGATGAACCAGACCCGCGTTTTCCTGATTGTTGCCTGGCTGATGGTGGCCATCCTGCTGTGGATGCAGTGGGGTAGCGACAAGGCCCAGCCGGCGCCGAGCGCACCGGTGGCCGCCCAGACCCAGGCGCCGGTGCCGGGCGCAACGGGCTCCGTGCCCGGTGCCAACGTGCCGCAGGCCCCGGGCAGTGCCCCGGCCCAGCCCACCGCACAGGCCCAGGCCGGTGCCCCGCGCGTGACCGTGACCACCGATGTGCTGCGCCTGGTGCTTGATGGCGGCACCGTGCTGGATGCGGAGCTGCTGCAGTTCCCGCAGACCAAGGACGACGGCAGCCCGCCGGTGCGCCTGCTGACCGAAGACCCGGCCCACCCGTACCGCGCGGTGACCGGCTGGACCAGCCAGGACAAGAGCATGCCGGTGCCGGAAGCCAATGGCTTTGCGCTGGTGGGCGATGCCAAGGACTTCGTGCTGGCCAAGGGTCAGGACGAACTGCAGATCCCATTTGTGTGGAATGGCCCGAACGGCGTGAGCATCCGTCGTACCTTCACCGTCAACCGCAATGAATACGCGGTCAAGGTCAAGGATGAAGTGATCAACGCCGGCACCACCCCGTGGAGCGGCTATGTGTACCGCATCCTGGACCGCACGCCGACCATCCTGTCGCGCAGCATGACCAACCCGGACTCGTTCAGCTTCAACGGCGCGACCTGGTTCGACAAGGACGGCAAGTACCAGCGCCGCGCGTTCAAGGATTACCTGGACGATGGTCCGCTCAACCAGCAGGTCACCGGTGGTTGGGTGGCGATGCTGCAGCACCACTTCTTCACCGCCTGGGTGCCGCAGAAGGACCAGGCCGCGAACTACCAGCTGAGCCAGCATGACGGCCGCGACCAGATCCAGGCCACCGGCCCGGCGTTCACCGTGGCTCCGGGCCAGCAGGTGAGCAGCGAAGCGCGCCTGTGGGTGGGTCCGAAGCTGGTCAACCAGATCGCCAAGGAAGATGTGCCAGGCCTCGATCGCGTCGTCGATTACAGCCGCTTCTCGATCATGGCCGTCATCGGCCAGGGTCTGTTCTGGGTGTTGAACCAGGTCCACAAGGTCGTCAACAACTGGGGCTGGGCCATCGTGGGCCTGGTGGTGCTGCTGAAGCTGGTGCTCTACCCGCTGTCGGCGGTGCAGTACAAGAGCGGCGCGAAGATGCGTCGCTTCCAGCCGCGCATCGCGCAGCTCAAGGAGCGCTATGGCGATGACCGCCAGAAGTTCCAGACCGCGATGATGGAGCTGTACAAGAAGGAAAAGATCAATCCGATGGGCGGCTGCCTGCCGATCCTCATCCAGATGCCGATCTTCTTCGCCCTTTACTGGGTGCTGGTGGAATCGGTGGAACTGCGCCAGGCCCCGTGGCTGGGCTGGATCCAGGACCTGACCGCACGCGACCCGTACTTCATCCTGCCGGTGATCAACGTGGCGGTGATGTGGGCCACGCAGAAGCTGACCCCGGCACCGGGCATGGACCCGATGCAGGCCAAGATGATGCAGATGATGCCGCTGATCTTCGGCGTCATGATGGCCTTCATGCCGTCCGGCCTGGTCCTGTACTGGGTGGTCAACGGCGGCCTGGGCCTGCTGCAGCAGTGGTGGATGACCAAGCGCCACGGCGGCGACCCGGTCCCGGCCACCACCGCCCCGGTCAAGAAAAAATAACGACGACCACCCGGTACAACCCGGTAGCAGACGACCGTTTGGTCGTCTGGCCTGCAAAAAATAGAAAAACCCGCCGCCCGGCGGGTTTTTCTTTGCCAGCGATACAATCAACCCCGCGTCATCCCTCCCACGCCTCACCCCACCGGGTTCGCCATGTCCTGTGCGTCGTCGTTGTTCCGCCTGTCGTCCACCCTGCTGCTGACCCTGGCCATCGCCAGCTGCGGCAGCAACGACCCCGCCGCAGCCACGACGCCCACGCAGACCCAGGCCAGTACCGAAGCCGCCGCATCCGCAGACCCGGCCACCGCGCCGTTGCTGGCCGCCCTGCAGAAACAGCTCGATGGCCACCGCCGCATCATCGTGTTGCTCGCCGATGAGGCGCAGCAGTCGGCGCGCGACCGCGATACTTCCAGCCGCATCGGCCAGCAGTTGTTCCACGACGGGCTGGAACAACGCCAGGCCATCGCCGCGCAGTTCGACACGCTCCTGCGCGGGACCAGCCCACAACGCTTCAGCACGCTGGGCACGGTGCTGGATTACATCGAATCGGCACCCGAGCTGTACGACGCCGACCGCCTGGCGTTCCGCGAGATCCTGCGCGACCTGCATGAGCGCGTCGGCGCGGACTCCTCGCTGCCGGCGGTAAAGCTGCACCAGCGCATAGGCGAAGACCTGGACGCGCTCGATGAGATCGAGCGCAACTACAACCAGGAAATCACCAACATCTTCAGCCGCTTCGACCGCACCCGTGCGATCACCCTCAAGCGCGAGAAATGGGACGACTACATCGCACACCTGCACAAACAGTACAGCCGCGAAGCGATCCTGCGCGACTACGGCGTGATCGAGCCGTACCCGATGTCGATGAAGGACAGCGACCGCGAGATCTTCGGTCGTGACCTGCCACCCAAGACCGTGGTGCTGACCTTCGACGACGGCCCGCACAAGGCCTACACCGATGAAGTGGTCGCGATCCTCAAGCATTATGACGTGCCGGGCGTGTTCTTCGAAGTGGGCCGCAACCTGGGCCAGGTGCATGCCGATGGCGGCGTCACGCTGGGCCCCATGGCCAGCATCAGCCGCAACCTGATGGAGCAGGGCTATGCGGTGGGTAACCACAGCCTGACCCACGCGCAGCTCTCGCGTACCACCGGCGATGCGTTGCGCGAGCAGGTGCTGGCCACCGACACCCTGCTCAAGGACGTGGACAAGCGCCGCGCCCCGCTGTTCCGCTTCCCCTATGGCGCGCGCAACGCCGAAGGCCTGCAGCTGCTCACCGAAGCGGGCCTGAAGTCGATCATGTGGAACATCGATTCGATGGACTGGGCCGACCCGGTACCCGAATCGATCGTGCAGCGTGTGCTGGGCCAGGTGCAGAAAGAGCAGCGCGGCATCATCCTGTTCCATGACATTCACGACCGTGCGGTGAAGGCGCTGCCGCAGATCCTGGACCGGCTGATTGCCGACGGCTACCAGTTCGCCGGCTGGAATGGCCGCGAATTCACCGTAAGCCGCCCGCGCAGCGCCGCTGCCAGCGAAGCCACGGTCACCACCGGTTATGAGAAGTCGTGGGCGATCGTGATCGGCATCGACGAGTACGCCAAGTGGCCGCGGCTGGAATACGCCAGCCACGATGCACAGGCTATTGCCGATACGCTCACCGGGCAGTTCAGGTTCCCGTCCTCGCAGGTGATCGTGCTCAAGGACAAGCAGGCGACCCGCAACAACATCCTGGCCGCGTTCCACGACCGCCTGGCCGATGAGCGCACCGGCCGCAACGACCGGGTGTTCGTATTCTTCGCCGGCCATGGCGCCACGCGCCGGTTGGCGTCGGGACGCGACCTGGGCTACATCATCCCGGTGGATTCGGACCCGAACGAGTTCGCCACCGATGCCATTGCAATGACCGACATCCAGAACATCGCCGAAAGCATGCAGGCCAAGCACGTGATGTTCGTCATGGACGCCTGCTACAGCGGTCTTGGCTTGACCCGCGGCGGGCCGTCCTCGTCGGCTTTCCTGCGCGAGAACGCCAAGCGCAGCGCGCGCCAGATGCTCACCGCCGGCGGCAGCGACCAGCAAGTGGCCGACAGCGGCCCGAACGGGCATTCGGTGTTCACCTGGGTGCTGCTGCAGGCGCTGGCCGGCAAAGGCGACCTCAATGGCGATGGCCTGATCACCGGTACCGAACTGGCTGCCTATGTCGCGCCTGCCGTCTCGGCGGTGTCGCGGCAGACCCCGGCGTTCGGCAGCCTGCCGGGCTCACAGGGGGGCGAGTTCGTGTTCCAGGTGCCCGACAGCCAGGAATACCTCAATGCCGATACGCACCAGCTTTCGGCCGATGCGATCGCGCTCAACAGCCGCGTCGATGCCGCACAGGACGCCAAGCCGCACGGTGAGGCCCCGGCCGTTACCGTGGCCGACCTGCAGGGTGGCAGGAGCACGCTGGTGGTGCCGGCGGCCGTACCGGCCTCCGACCGCCAACGCGCGCAGCAGGCCAATGAGCGCGGCCTGCTGCTGTACCGCGAAAAGCGTTATGACGATGCCGTGGCCCAGTTCACCGAGGCACTCAAGCTGCGCCCGGATTTCGCCCAAGCCGCCAACAATCTTGGCTTCGTCTACTACCGCCAGCAGCGCTACGCTGAAGCGGCGCGCTGGCTGGAGAACACGTTGAAGATCGACCCGTCGCGGGCGGTGGCGCACCTCAACCTGGGCGACGCGTACTTCCACGCCGGCGACAAGGCCAAGGCCAGGCAGGCTTACACCACCTATCTGGCATTGCAGCCGCAGGGCAGCGGCGCTGCCCAGGCCCGCGCGCAGCTGGAGAAGCTCTGAGTCATGAACGCATCCACTGACACCATCGTTGCCATCGCCACCGCACCGGGTGCCGGTGGCGTGGGCATGCTGCGGGTGTCCGGCCCGCAGGCGCTGCCCATTGCGGTTGCACTGGGGTGCCCGCCACTGCAGCCACGGCATGCGCACTACGCACGCTTCCGCGATGCCGCTGGCGAGGTGCTGGATGACGGCATTGCCCTGTACTTTCCCGGCCCGCGCAGCTTCACCGGCGAAGAGGTGGTGGAACTGCAGGGCCATGGCAGCCCGGTAGTGCTGCAGCAGTTGGTCGGCCGCTGCATCGCGCTGGGTGCGCGACAGGCGCGGCCCGGTGAGTTCAGCGAACGCGCCTTCCTCAACGGCAAGCTCGACCTGGCCCAGGCGGAGGCCATCGCCGACCTGATCGCGGCCAGCGATACCCGCGCCGCGCGCGCGGCGCGGCGTTCGCTGGATGGCGTGTTCTCGCGCCGCGTGGACGATACCGGCGAACAGCTGGTGCGGCTGCGCATCCACGTGGAGGCCGCCATCGACTTCGCCGACGAACCGCTGGATACGCTGGGCGGCGATCAGGTGCGGCTGGGCCTGGGTGAAGTGCTGCGCGGGCTGGCAACGCTGCGCGACGACGCCGAACGCGGCCGCCGCCTGCGCGACGACCTGCACGCGGTACTGGTCGGCCCGCCGAACGCCGGTAAAAGCTCACTGCTCAATGCGCTGGCCGGCAGCGAACGCGCGATCGTCACCGACATCGCCGGCACCACCCGCGACACCCTGCGCGAGACCATCCGTATCGACGGGCTGGAACTGACCCTGGTCGACACAGCCGGCCTGCGCGAGGGCGGCGACGCGATCGAACGCGAAGGCATGCGGCGTGCGCGGGCCGAAATGCAGCGCACCGACCTGGCCATCATCGTGCTGGACGCCCGCGACCCGCAGGCCGGCTACGCAGCGGTAGCCGACGCGATAGCCGAGGTGCCGCTGCAGCTGTGGATCCACAACAAGAGCGACCTGCTCGAGGCCCTGCCGGCCGATATCGACGCCAACGTAGTGCACGTCTCGGCTGCCACCGGCCAGGGCCTGGACCGGCTGCACGCGCGACTGCGTGAACTGGCCAGCGGCAGCACCGGCGACAGCGTGGAAGGCGAATTCTCCGCCCGTGCCCGCCATGTGGAAGCCATCACCCTGGCCATCGGCCACGCCGAGCGCGCCGAAGCCCAGCTGGTGCATGAGCACCTGGAGCTGGCCGCCGAAGAGCTGCGCTTGGCCCATGAGGCGCTGGGCGAGATCACCGGGCGGATGAGCGCGGATGATCTGCTGGGGCGGATATTTTCAAGTTTCTGTATCGGGAAGTAGCCTGTTCAAGTCACCCTTGGAAGTGGGAGAGCACCCCGTACGCCACGGACCCAGCCAGCGTTGGCAATGCAACACTTCCGCGGCGCAACAACCGCAGCAACGCGACGCATGCCAGCGCCAGCACCACCATGACGATTCTGCCTGCCCGCTCATCGGTAGGCAGCAGTCCCCAGGCGGAGACGACGAACAGTGCGGAGATAGCTGACGGGCCTACACCCTCCAGCCATCGTTGGGCCGTCGAGCCGGCAATACGCTTCTGCCTGTGGCGCCGAGCGTGCCACAGCGGCACCCAACGAAGCAGGAAGGTGCCGGTAGCGCAAACCAGAATGATCCAAAGCATCTCGCTCATCGGGGAAGACGCGAGAACAGAGCGTGTGAAAGTGCGCCCGCCAGCACGCCCAATGCCAGCGCGTGGTGGCTTGCCATGAACACACCAAGCAACGCTGAAACTCCCGCAGCCACGACGACCGGCAAAAACGCCAGCGGCGAAGTCCCGTGTCCAATAGCAGTGAGAAGAACAATGCCGGCAGAACGAATGCCAGTCCCTCTCGCACCGCAGCCGGCCAGTTCTCGACGTCACGCACGAACACAACGCCTATGGCAGTACCCGCGACCCAGGCGACGTAGGCACCGACCTGGAGACCCAACAGCCAATGGTCCCGATGTTGCGGAGGAATACTCGAGATCCTGCTCAATGCTGTCGCGAAGACCTCATCCGTCAAACCGAATGCAAGCCAAGGCGAAGAAAGCCTCGAACTTCGCTGCGACCCTCGGGCGACCAGCGCAGGCCCGTACAGCGCATGGCGGGCATTCATCAGCAGGACGGCGGGAACGGCTGTCACGAGGCCCGCGCCCGAGGTCAGCAGCGAGATCAAAAGGAACTGGCTCGCGCCTGCGTAGACGACCAGCGACACGAGCATGGCCACGGCTGGCGACAAGCCAGCCTAGACGGCGGCTACGCCGAATGAAAAAGCGATTGGGAGATAGCCGACACCCACCGAAAGGCTGTTCCCCAGGCCCGCTGACAAGGCATCGAAGTCAGGACGCTTCATGAGACGCGCTTGCTTCGAGAGAAACAAGTGCTGATCTGGCAATTCCACAGCGCTCCGACAGTCCTGAAATCGTCAGGCCGCGCTCCTCTCGAAGGCGGCTGAGGTTGCGGGAAAGGGGCTTGGTCAATTCCATGTACAAACACTCCTGAAAGATGCGTTCCACAAAATGTACGGAACGCGGTACATGGGGGTCTGAGAACCAGCGCTCAAAGTCGGCACCCACGCGGACGTCCTTGACCCGGTTTCTGCCGAAGCTGGCGGATATGCCCTCTTCTTCCCGTTGTAACAACGCAGTGGCAGGATGTAGCCCATCTATTCCACGCCCCCGCCGCGTCGGCGCGGGCCGCCGTACCAACAGGGGTCTGCAGTGTCGAAGTCGTTGTGGGGTTGTGCGTTGCTGTTCTCGCTGGCCGTGGCACCATCGGTGGCCATGAGCGCTGAATCTTCCCCTCCCGCGTCCAAGGCGGCGGTCTATGGCCACCGCGGCGCCAGCGCGCTGCTGCCCGAGCACACCCTGGCCGCGTATGCGCAGGCCATTGCCGATGGCGCTGACTACATCGAGCCGGACCTGGTGATGACCAGGGACGGGGTGCTGGTGTCGCGGCACGAGAACGAGATCAGCGGCACCACCGACGTGGTCACCCGCCCCGAGTTCGCCAGCCGAAAGACCACCAAGACCATCGACGGCGAGCGCATCGAAGGCTGGTTCACCGAAGACTTCACCCTGGCCGAGCTGAAGACGCTGTATGCCCGTGAGCGCTTGCCGCAGCTGCGCAGCACCGCCTTTGACGGCCAGTTCCGCATCGCCACGCTGGACGAGATCGTCACTTTCCTGGTGCAGCAGGCCGGCCGTGCCGGGCGCGGGATCGGGCTGGTGCCGGAGATCAAGCACGGCACCTACTTCAAGGGCATCGGCCTGCCGATGGAGGACCAGCTGGTGAAGACCCTGCAGGCCAACCCGTACACCCGCGTGGCGCCGGTAACGATCCAGTCGTTCGAAGTGGGCAACCTGCGTTACCTGCGCAGCAAGCTCGGCCGCGACAGCAACATCCGCCTGCTGCAGCTGCTGGGCGACCCCAAGCAGCAGCCGGGCGACGTGTTGGCCGCCAAGGGCACCCAGCAGTACGCGGACATGATCACCTCGGCCGGCCTGGAGCAGGTTGCCGGCTATGCCGATGGGATCGGGCCGAGCCTGCGCCTGGTCATTCCGCTGGACGCCACTGGCAGGCTGGGTACGCCGACCACCTTGGTGCGCGACGCGCATGCGGCGGGGTTGCTGGTGGTGCCGTATACGTTCCGGCCGGAAAACTCCTTCATGGCCGCCGAATTCCGCCAGGGCGAGCCCCATGCACGCAATCCCGAGGGGTCGGTAGCGGAAATGCGCGCCTACCTGGCGACCGGTATCGATGCGTTCTTCACCGATGACCCGGCATTGGGCCGGCGCGCGGTGGATGGGGAGTCGAACGCGGCACGGTGATGCGTGGGCCGGCCAACGGCCGGCGCTACGGGGCTGACGTGGCGGTTACGTTTTTTGCGGTGGCTGGGTTTACGTGGGACACGCGTGGCGTGTCGCTACGCGCGGACAACGCGTGCGCGGCCCTTCCACGGGAAGACTGAACCACGGTAGCGCGGGCCGTTGGCCGGCCCAGAGGGTATGTCAACGTTCATCAGGCCGGCGGAACGGCAATACGACGAAATCGCGTCCTTCGCGCGGCTGCCACAACACCGGCACCCGGTGCGGGGAGGGTGGTTCCAGATCGCTGTCGCGCGGTGCGTCCAGCTCGTCCTCGTCTTCCTCCTCCCAGCTGTACCGCTTGCGCGGGGTCATCGGATCGGACAGGCGGAACAGCAGTGCGCTGATGATGCCGGCGAACGCACCGCCCATATGCGACTGCCAGGACACGCCTGGCTCGTGTGGGAGGATGGTGATCAGCATGCTGCCGTAGAACAGGAAGGCGATCAGGCCGGCGGCAATGGCCGGGCGGTCGCGACGCAGCAGGCCAAGCACGAACACCAGGAACATCAGGCCGTGGGTAATGCCGCTGGCACCCAGGTGGCGGCTGCCGATGTCGCCCAGCAGCCAGGCGCCGAGCCCGGAACCGATCCACAGCAGCGGGAACGCGCGCAGGGTGGCCTTGGGATAGACGCTGCCAGCCAAAGTGCCAAGAATTAATAGAGCGAAGCTATTGGCCGCCAGATGCTGGACCGAACCATGCAGCAGCGGAGCACCCAGGATGCCCAGCAGGCCCGCGCTATCCAGCGGGGCTACGGCCCAGGGACGCCAGTCGAAGTGGCCCTGCGCGGTGAACACCGCCACCAGCACCAGCACGAAGGCCAGGCTCAGGTTGAACGCCCGCACCACGCGGCCGCGGTCGTTACGGGGAGTGACCGGCGGCTCGCCGGCAGGCAGGGGCAGGTTGGCGTTCATACCCATAGGAATTGCGCCGCATCCGCCTGAACACAAGGGCAACGCAGCGGGAGAGAGAAGTGCCACCGACGGGACAATCCCGCCGGCGGCGAACACACGGTTACGCGTCGCCGATCTTCGGCGGGTTCTTCAGGCTCAGCACCACGGTGGCGGCAATGATCAGTGCAACCACGCCCAGCGAAATCGGGGTGGGGATCTTGAAGATGTCGATCAGCATCATCTTGGCGCCGATGAAGGCCAGCACCAGGGCCAGGCCATACGGCAGCAGGTGGAAGCGATCGGCCATGCCGGTCAGCAGGAAGAACATGGCGCGCAGGCCGAGCACCGCGAACACGTTGGAGGTGAGCACGATGAACGGGTCGGTGGTGATGGCGAAGATGGCCGGGATGCTGTCCACGGCGAAGATCACGTCGGTGACCGCGATCAGGATCAGCACCACGAACAATGGGGTGTACCAGCGCTTGCCGTCGCGCATGACGCTCAGGGCATTGCCGGCGTAATCGGGCAGCAGGCGCAGGTGCCTGCGCATCCAGCGCAGGGCGGGGTTGGCCTCCAGGTCCGGCTCCTGGCCGGCGGAGAACCACATCTTCCAGCCGGTGAAGAGCAGGAAGGCGCCGAACACGTAGAGCAGCCAATGGAACTTGGTCAGCAGCACGCTGCCAGCAAAGATCATGATCGTACGCAGCACGATCGCGCCCAGGATGCCGATGATGAGTACCTTCTGACGCTGTTCCTCAGGCACCGCGAAGTAGCCCATGACCATCAGGAACACGAAGATGTTGTCCACCGCCAGGGCCTTTTCGACCAGGTAACCGGTCAGGAACTCCAGGCCGACCTTGTTGGCCACCACCTGGCCGGCGGTCTCGTTCAGGTAGTACCAGAGGCCACCGTTGAAGGCCAGCGCCAGTGCGACCCAACCGATCGACCACCACAGGGCCTCCTTGAAGGTCACCTTGTGTGGACCGCCGTGGCGCATCAATACCAGGTCGACCAGCAGCGCGATGATCACCACCGCGCCGAAGCCGCCCCACAACCATAAATTACCGATCGTCTGCATGGGTTTTTCCGTTGAATGAATGAAATGCCTCAAGCCGGACGGCGAGGATCTGCAACGGAGGACCAGAGGGGATCCGGGGACAGAGCTTCGCCATACGGCGAAGGTCTCGCTCGCAGTCCCACCGGGTGGGACTGCCGTTGCACCGGAGCCTGCGGGCTCGAATTGACGGCGACAACGTCTGGGAGCTACTCCCCTTCTGGCGCCGATTCTGCGGGCTGAACGGGGTGGCGTCAAATCCTCCTTTGATCTGCATGGCTGAACGGAGCGGGAGTCCCCTGAGTCACGGGGTCACGCCGCAGGCGTTGGGGGGCTGGGTGTGGGCGTCATACAATGCGTACATGAATACCCCTGCCCCCGTAGTCCGCCTCAAGAACGCCTGGCGCTCCAGCCACCCTTGGATCTTCCAGAAACTGGTCGAAAAGCCCGCTGCGCGGCCCAAGCCCGGTGCCATCGTCGATGTGGTCGGCGTGGACGGGGAGTGGATCGGGCGTGGCTTCTACAACGGTCATTCGCGCATCGCCGTGCGTATCCTCGAAACCGACCAGCGCGTCCCCGTCGATGCCGGCTGGTTCTCGCGGAAGATCGCGCAGGCGGTGTCGCTGCGCCGTGACGTCCTGAAGCTGGACGCGATTTCCGATGCCTGGCGCGTGGTGCACAGCGAAGGCGATGGCCTGTCCGGCCTGGTGGTGGACCGCTACGGCGACCTGGTGGTGGTGGAGTTCTTCGCCGCCGGCATGTTCCGCCACCGCGAGTGGGTCTACGAGGCGCTGCGCGAGCAGTTCCCGGGGTGCCGTTTCCACAGCTTCGCCGACGAGCACGTGCAGAAGCAGGAGAGCTTCGACTTCCACGGCAACACCACCACCGAAGCCTCGGTCATCACCGAGTACGGCGTGAAGTTCCGCGCCGACCCGGCCGGCGCGCACAAGACCGGCTTCTTCGCCGACCAGCGCGAAAACCGCCAGTGGCTGAGCCAGGAAGTGGAAGGCAAGAGCGTGCTCGACCTGTGCTGCAACACCGGTGGCTTTGCGGTGTATGCCGCGGTGCGCGGCGCGTCGGAGGTGGTCGGTATCGACATCGACGAAGACGTGATCGAGATCGCCAAGGGCAACTCGCGCCTCAACAACGTGCGCCCCAGGTTCATCCAGTCCGACGTCTTCCCCTGGCTGCGCGATGCGGCCAACCGCGGGGAGCAGTTCGACGTGGTGATTCTGGACCCGGCCAAGATGACCCGCGACCGCGACCAGGTGATCACCGCGCTGAAGAAGTACCTGGACATGAACAAGCTGGCCTTGGGCGTGGTCAAGCCGGGTGGGCTGTTCGCCACGTTCTCGTGCACCGGCCTGGTGGCCGAGGACCAGTTCCTGGACATGCTGCGCCGCGCGGCGTTCTACTCCGGCCGCACCATCCAGATCCTGAAGGTGTCCGGCGCTGGCCCGGACCACCCGTTCATGGCCCACGTGCAGGAATCGCGTTATCTCAAGGCCGTGTTCTGCCGCGTGTTGGATTGACCCGAACGTGCCGACCAACGGTCGGCACTACCGTGGGCGTGGAATGGCGCGGCCCAAAACCGGACACGCATGGCGTGTCCCTACACCCATACGTTATGGTCTGACGCTTCCAACTCAAGGTGAGGCGCCATGACCATGCGTGTTCTGTCCCTGCTGGTGTCGCTGGCGCTCACCGCGCCGCTTTCCGCCCAGGCCATCGAGTTCAGCGCGCCGGAACTGGCACGCGCTGCCACGCTGCAGAAGCAGCTGCTCACGCTCGACAGCCACCTCGATACGCCCGCCAACTTCCACCGCGAAGGCTTCAACATCGAGCAGCGTCACGACCACAACGCGCTGTCGCAGGTGGATCTGCCGCGCATGCAGGAAGGTGCACTCGACGGCGGCTTCTGGGCCATCTACACCGACCAGGGCGACCGCAGCCCGGCTGCGCACCAGCATGACCGCGATGCCGGCCTGCTGCGCCTGATGGAAATCCGCGAGATGCTCGCCGCGCATCCGGACACCTTCGCGCTGGCATTGACCGCCGCCGATGCGGCGCGGATCAAGGCCGCCGGCAAGCGCGTGGTCTACATCAGCATGGAAAACGCCAGCCCGCTGGTCGACGACCCCACGCTGCTCAGCTTCTACCACCAGGCCGGGTTGCGTCTGCTCAGCACGGTGCACTTCGCCAACAACGAGTTCGCCGATTCGGCCACCGACAGCAAGGGCCCCGAGTGGAAGGGGCTCCGCCCTGCCGGCAAGGCGCTGGTGGATGAGGCGGTTCGGCTTGGCATCGTGATCGACCAGTCGCACGCCTCCGATGCGGTGTTCGACGACCTGATCCAGCGCATGCCGGTGCCGTTCGTGCTGTCGCACAGCTCGGCCAAGGCGATCTACAACCACCCGCGCAACCTGGACGATGTGCGGCTGAAGCAGTTGGCCAAGGCGGGTGGCGTGATCCAGGTGAACGCCTATGGCGGCTACCTGATCGACACAGGCAAGAATGAGGCGCGTACGCAGGCCGAAGAGGCGCTGATGAAGCGGATCGGCGCCGGATACGATGACCTGAGCATGGCCCAGGGCCTGGTGTTGAAGGAGGGCTTGGCGGAGATCGATCAGCGCCTGCCGCTGCGCAAGGCGACCCTGGACGACTTCTTTGCCCATTTCGAGCACATCCTGGCCGTGGTCGGACCCGAGCACGTGGGCATTGGCCTGGATTGGGACGGCGGCGGTGGCCTGGCTGACCTGCAGGACGTGAGCGACCTGCCGAAGATCACCGCGTGGCTGCTGCGCCAGGGTTACACCGAGAAGCAGATCGCAGGGATCTGGGGGGGCAATCTGCTGCGTGTGCTGCAGCAGGCGCAGGATCATGCCGTGGCAGCGCCGGCCGTTGGCCGGCCCTCATGAACGTTACACGCACCGCGTAGGCCGGCCAACGGCCGGCGCTACCGAGGGGGTTACCGACCGTGGGTCGGTAACCCCTGCCACCTCAGCGGCCGATCAGCGCGTTGCGGCGGCTGTAGAGGAAATACACCGCCAGGCCGATCACGTTCCAGATCAGGAAGTACAGCTGGGTGCTGCTCGGCAGGCTGATGAACAGGTAGATGCAGCCCAGCGCTGCGGCCGGGCCGATGAACCACGCGATGGGGGTGCGGAAGGTGCGCTTGGCATCCGGTGCACGACGACGCATCACCACCAGGCAGATGCCCACGGCGGTGAAGGCCGCCAGCGTGCCGGCGTTGGCCAGCGCGGCAATCTCGTCCAGACGCGCCACCCCAGCCAGCGCCGAGACCACGGCGGCACTGAACAGCGTAGTGGCCACCGGGGTGCCGGTGCGTTTGTTCACCGCTGACAGACCGCGCGGCAGCAGGCCATCGCGGCCCATGACGAAGAACACGCGGCTCTGGCCGAACAGGAAGGCCAGCAGCACCGTGGGCAGGGCGATGATGGCCACCACGCCGATCACCGCCGCCGCCTTGGGCTGGCCCAGTTCGCGCATGATCAGGGCCAGCGGCTCGGCGCTGTGGCCGAACACCGCGTAGCTCATCGCACCGATGGCGGCCAACGCCACCAGCATGTAGATGATGGTGCAGCCGACCATCGAGCCGATGATGCCGATCGACAGGTCACGGCCGGGATTCTTGGTTTCTTCGGCAGCGGTGGAGATGGCATCGAAGCCGTAGAAGGCGAAGAAGATGATGGCGGCCGCCGCCATCACGCCACGCTCCACGCCATCGGGCCCCAGCGTCTTGGCGAAACCGTGCGGCATGAACGGGTGCAGGTTCGCCGAATCGAACGCGGGCAGCGCCACGGCGACGAATACGCCCAGCGCGATGATCTTCAGCACCACCAGGATGGCGTTGAGCGTGGCACTTTCCTTGGTGCCCAGCATCAGGCCGCCTGCCACCACCCAGGTGATGACCACGGCAGGAAGGTTGAACACGCCGCCTTCCACATGGGGCCCGGCAGACAATGCCAGCGGCAGCCGGATGTCGATGCCGAAGTTGCCATGCAGCCACTCCAGGAAGCCGACGAAGTAGCCGGACCATCCCACCGCCACGGTACTGACCACCAGCGAGTACTCCAGGATCAGGCTCCACCCCACCACCCAGGCGAAGATCTCGCCCAGGGCCGTGTAGCTGTAGGTGTACGCGCTGCCCGCGGCCGGCATCATGGTGGAGAGCTCGGCGTAGGAGAGCGCCGCGCAGGCGCAGACCGCACCGGCAATGGCGAAGGAGATCAGCACCGCCGGGCCGGCCAGGTTGGCGCCCACGCCGATCAGGGTGTAGATGCCGGTACCGACGATGGCGCCGATGCCCATGGCGATCAGGTGCGGCCAACTCAGGGTGCGCAACAGGCTTCTGCCGGCCTCATGGACAGTGACGGAATCGAGCGGCTTGCGCCGTAGCAGCGATGACATGGGACCTCACAGAGTGACTGGTATCGACAATTTTCCGAGTGTGACCGAACGCGGCGCAGCATTACTACTGCCGGACGTCGTGAATCCCTTGACGATCATTTCAAATTGCCTGGTTTGACGAATTTGGCACAACCCGGCTCGCGGCAATCAACGGTCCCCAGCGCGCGACATCGCCGGCACCCTGTGGATAGATCACGCCGACGTCGTCGGGAAGCTTCTTGCAGCGCAGGACGCCACGCTCATCGAACACCCGCCAGCCGCACGCATCGGCCTCGGCCTCGCAGATGCGTCGGCGCAGCCCCAACAGCAGGCTGGCGGCGCAATCGAAGCGACAGCCCCGGAGTTCGATCCGATCCAGTGGCTGCAGACCCGCCACGATGCGCTGCACTGCTGCATGTGCCAGGTCGACACGGTCGATGCTCAATACCAGCAACCGCTCATCGTGGCCGCTCAGGTGTTGTACGAAGTAAACGGACGTTGCCATCGCATTCTCGCCTTGCCGCGGGGCCGGGCCCGCGATGGGGCGATTGGACACCTGGCAGCGGCCGAAGAGAACTTCACGCTTTCAATCGCTGAGCCACCAAACGAAGAGACGGCCTATCCACGGAGGCCGCCGCCGCAACAGCAGCGCCCACGGCGCAAGGGCTCAGCCACTCAGCCCCAGGCGTACGCCAAAGCCGATCAGAAAAACACCTGCCACGCGTTTCAGTAGAACCCCCACGCGCGGGTGCTGGATGATCCGACGCCGCAACAGGTTGCCCACCCCGATCAGCACCGAGCAATACGCCAGGCTCAGCACAAAGATCAGCGTCGCCATGGTCGCAAACGTCACCACGCCCTGGTGCCGCGCCGGGTCGATGAACAACGGCAGGAACGCCATGTAGAAGATGATCGCTTTGGGGTTGAGCAGGCTGATCAGCACGGCCTGGCGGAAGTAATGGCCGGGCTGCAGGCGGATGCCACCGGTTTCACCGCTCGGGGGTGCCGGCCGCAACAGGCCGATGCCCACCCACACCAGATACGCCGCGCCGAGATACTGCACGGCGTGGAACACCAGCGGGTTGGCCCTGAGCAGGGCGGCTACGCCGGCCACCGCCAGCCACATCAGGATCTGGTCGCCCAGCAGCAGCCCGAACAACGCGGTGTAGCCTCCGCGCACGCCACCGCGCCCGGTGGCGGTGAGCAGGGTGAAGGTCCCCGGGCCGGGCAGTGCCAGGAACACCAGCACGGCAACGACAAAGGTCCACAGGTCCTGGATGCCCATCCACGGCATGGCGGCGACTCGAATACGGGGGAACGCTATTGTCGGCTACCCTCGGACCCGCGCCAACAGCGCTATGGCGTACGCCCGGGCAGATCGGCCAGCAACGGCTGCAGGCGCTGCACGCACAGCGCATGCAGCTGGCGGATCGCCGGCGAAAACTGTTTGCGATGTGCGCACACCAGGTTCAACGGCAGGCTGTCGCCTATGCCCCCCATCAGCACCCGCAGCCGCCCGGCACGCACGTCGGCGCACACGTCCAGCCACGATTTGAACACGATGCCCTCGCCGGCCACTGCCCAGCGCCGCACCACATCGGCGTCGTCGCACACCAGCTGCCCGCGCACCGGCACCACCACGCGCCGCTCCTCCTGTTCGAAACTCCAGCGGTCGTAAGGGCGCCCAGCGAGCTGGTAGACCAGGCAGTGATGGTCCTTCAGTGCCTCCAGCGCGCCGGGGGTGCCATGCCGTTCCAGATAGGACGGCGCGGCGACCAGCACGCGGCGGTTGTCGGGCAGCAGCGGCAGCGCCACGTAGCTGGCGGTGTCAAAGCGGCCGAGCCGGAACGCGATATCCACCGGATCGCGGAACACGTCGGCCACCTGATCGGACAGCAGCAGGCGCAGCTGCAGCTTCGGGTGCGCGGCTCGGAACTCCGTGAGCCAGGGCAGCAGCACGTTGCGGCCCAGGTCAGACGGCGCGGCCACCTGCAGCACGCCGCACAGTTCGGCATCCTCGCCGCGCACCCGCGCCTGGCCCTCCTGCAGGGTGTCCAGCAGGTCCTGGGCGTAGGGCAGGTAGAGCACGCCTTCGGCAGTGAGGCGCAGGCTGCGGGTGGAGCGCACGAACAGGCGCAGGTCCAGTTCGCGCTCCAGCCGGGCGACCGCCGCAGCCACCTGGCCGGGCAGCAGGTCGGCTTCGCGCGCTGCGCTGGAGAAGCTGCCCAGCGCGGCGGTACGGACGAACAGCTGCAGATCCTCGAAGCGGACCATTTTCATTCCAGGAGTGAAAGTGCTGCTGCATTCTGCGCCTTTCCGAGGGAGGCAGGGCAGGCGAACCTGAGCACCTCACCCAAGGATCTCCCTCATGAAAGCCATCGCCTACACCCAGCACGGCCTGCCGATCACCGACCCGGCCGCCCTGGTCGACATCACCCTGCCGGTGCCGAGCCCCGGCCCGCGCGACCTGCGCGTGCAGGTCCGCGCGGTGTCGGTGAACCCGGTGGACACCAAGGTGCGCCGGGGTGCGCCGGTGACCGAACCGCGCGTGCTGGGCTGGGACGCGGTGGGCACCGTGGATGCGGTGGGCAGCGAAGTGACCCTGTTCCAGCCCGGCGATGCGGTCTTCTACGCCGGGGACATCAACCGGCCGGGCAGCAATGCCGAATACCAGCTGGTGGATGAGCGCATCGTGGGCCGTAAGCCGGCCAGCCTGGACGATGCAGCCGCTGCAGCACTGCCACTGACCGCGATCACCGCCTGGGAGCTGCTGTTCGACCGCCTGCGCATCGTCGAAGGCGGTGGCGAAGGCCAGACCCTGCTGGTGATCGGTGCGGCCGGCGGGGTCGGCTCGATCCTGGTACAGCTGGCGCGCCGGCTGACCCGGCTGACGGTGATCGGCACCGCTTCGCGCCCGGATACCCAGGACTGGGTGTACGCGCTGGGCGCCCACCACGTGATCGATCACAGCCAGCCGCTGACCGAAGGCCTGGCGCGGATCGGCATCGAGTCGGTCACCCACGTGGCCAGCCTCACCCATACCGACCAGCATTACGCGCAGATCGTCACCGCGCTGGCGCCGCAGGGGCAGCTGGCGCTGATCGACGACCCCGGCCAGCTCGATGTGATGGCGCTCAAGCGCAAAAGCCTGTCGCTGCACTGGGAATCGATGTTCACCCGCTCCAGCTTCACCACCCCGGACCTGCAACAGCAGCACGTGCTGCTCAACCGGGTGGCCGACCTGGTCGACGGCGGGGTGCTGCGCACCACGCTCGGCGAGAATTTCGGCCGGATCGATGCGGCCACCCTGCGCCGCGCGCATGCCCACGTCGAAAGCCACCGCGCGATGGGCAAGGTGGTGCTGGAAGGATTCTGAAGCAGGGCGTCGCCGCTCCGGACGTGCCGGAGCGGCCTGCACAGGGGCAGGCGCAGCGGATGAGACCGGCTCAGCCTACACTTCGTGCATGCAACCCGAATTCCTCATCCTTGGCGGCCTGCTGTGTGCCGTCCTCATCCTGCAGCTGGTGGCCCTGCTGCGGCGTTCCGGCCATGGCGACCTTGAGCAGACCCTGCGCGAGGAAGCGCGGATCGGCCGCAGTGAACTGCGCGAGCAGCTTGAAGGGCTGGGCCGGCAACAGGACGCGCGGCTGGAAACCTTTGCGCGCGCGCTGACCGATCTCTCCACCCGCACCGACCAGCGCCTGGACCTGCTGCGCGATGCACTGGGCGAAGACGCGCGCAAGGCGCGCGAGGACGCCGGCCAGGCCCAGCAGCGCCTGGCCGAGTCGCTGGGCCTGCGCCTGCAGGAGATGACCCAGCGCAACGAGCAGCGCATCGGCGAGATGCGCGCCACGCTCGAACAACAACTGCAGAACCTGCAGGCCGACAATGCGCAGAAGCTGGACCAGATGCGGGTCACGGTGGACGAAAAGCTGCAGACCACGCTGGAAACGCGCCTGAGCGCGTCCTTCCAGCTGGTGTCCGACCGCCTGGAGCAGGTGCAGCGCGGGCTGGGCGAGATGCAGCAGCTGGCCACCGGCGTGGGCGACCTCAAGCGCGTGCTGACCAACGTCAAGAACCGCGGCAGCTGGGGCGAAGTGCAGCTGGACAACATCCTCGAGCAGACTCTTACCCAGGAGCAGTACGCGCGCGGGGTCAAAGTGCACCCGGACAGTGGCGAGATGGTGGACATCGCGGTACGCCTGCCCGGGCGTGGCCATGAGGACACCCCGGTGTGGCTGCCGATCGATTCCAAGTTCCCGCGCGAAGATTACGAGCGCCTGCTCGACGCACAGGAGCAGGGCGATGCGGATGGCGTACGCCTGCAGGGCGCGCAGCTGGAACGCGCGATCCGGATCCAGGCCAAGTCGATCTGCGACAAGTACATCGTGCCGCCGCACACCACCGACTTCGCGGTGATGTTCCTGCCCACCGAAGGCCTGTACGCCGAGGTAATCCGGCGCCCGGGGCTGGTCGACCTGCTGCAGCGCGAACATCGCGTGGTGGTGGCCGGGCCGACCACGGTCACCGCGCTGCTCAACAGCCTGCAGATGGGCTTCCGCACCTTGGCCATCGAACAGCGCTCCAGCGAAGTCTGGAGCCTGCTGGGCGCGGTGAAGAGCGAGTTCGGCAAGTTCGCCGGCATCCTGGAAAAGGCCGAGAAGCAGATCAGCACCGTGGGCAAGAGCCTGGGCGAGGCCAGCCGCAAGACGCGCACCATCGAGCGTCGCCTGCGCGGGGTGGAGTCGTTGAGTGGCGAGCAGGGCGAGCAGCTGCTGGGCAGCAGCACCGGTGACGATGAGGACGCCGGGCAGGACGAGGCCGGTACCGCGCAGGAGTGACCGAGCGCGGTTATCCTGCCCAATTGTTCCCAGCCGGATTGAATCGATGCGCCTGACCCTGATGTTGTCGTTGCTGCTCGCGCTGACCGCCTGCAGCAGTACCCCTGCCGGCACTGACGGCGCAGCATCGGCGGCCGCGCCCGCTGCCACGACGCCGGCGCCCACCGATGCCGCCGGTTGCGCCGCCGCCGGTGGTGAACTGAAGCCGCTCGGCCGCCTGCAGCGCGTGCAGTGCGTGGTGCCCTTTGCCGACGCCGGCAAAGCCTGCAGCGCCAAGGCCGACTGCAGCGGGCAATGCCTGGCCGATGGCGAGACCGAGCTGGTCGCGGGCGCCACCGCGCGCGGCGTCTGCCAGCGCGATGTCAGCCAGACCTTCGGCTGCCGCCAGCGCATCGACAACGGCGTGGCGCAGGGCACGATCTGCGTCGATTGACTTCCCGTTTCCGCGGCGCATATCCCATGTGCCCATTTCAACCCGCACAGGATCACCCGTGAGCCAGACCGTCTACGACATTCCCGTCACCACCATCGAAGGCCAGGCCAGCTCGCTGGCCGACTACCGCGGCAAGGTGCTGCTGGTGGTGAACGTTGCCTCCAAGTGCGGCCTGACCCCGCAGTACGAAGGGCTGCAGGCTCTGTACGCCGACAAGCATGCCGCCGGCCTGGAAGTGCTGGGTTTCCCGGCCAACAATTTCCTGGCCCAGGAGCCGGGAAGCGACGCGGAGATCCAGCAGTTCTGCCAGCTGGAATACAACGTGGCCTTCCCCATGTTCGCCAAGGTAAGCGTGGCCGGCGCTGACATCCACCCGCTGTACCAGCAGCTTACCCAGGCCCAGCCGGCCGCCACCGGCGAAGGCCCGATGCGCGAAAAACTGCAGGGCGCGGTCGCCAAGTACCCCGATCTGGTGGTCAACCCGGCGCCGGGCGTGCTGTGGAACTTCGAGAAGTTCCTGATTGGCCGCGACGGCCAGGTCATCGCCCGCTTCGCCCCGGACGTACCGGCGGATGACGCCCGCCTGCTGGCCGCGATCGACGGAGCTCTGGCCGCCTGACACACGCCGTCGCTGCCGTTGATGTTTCCGGCGAGGAGCCCCCTTCGTGTTGAAGGGGGCGCGCCAACGGCGCGGGGTTCAGGTGGAATGCGCGGGCAACTGAAAAGAAAAAGCCCCGCGCGAGCGGGGCTTCTTCTTTCAGTTGCCCCAGTCGGGCATCGGCATCGCATCGACCGGGATCGGCGCGGTGTCGTCGGCGTCCTTGCCACGGGCATGGCGGCCGCGCAGGTCGTTCTGGATCTGGTAATTGCGGCGCTGCAGCCAGGCATCGCGGGTCAGCGCGTACTCGTCCACCGCGTTGTCGCGGATATCGTCCAGCGCCAGCAGCTGCGAGCGCATGTCCACCAACTGCAGGCCCTGCAGCGGAATGCGCACCCTGTCTTCCTCGATGGTGCGGATCGGCGACAGCGGAATGTCGCCGGCCAGGCCGAACACATCGCGCACGGTACGCGGGCCGAAGAACGGCAGCTCCACGTAGCGCGAACTACGCCAGCCCCAGGCGCCCAGGGTCTGGCCGAAGTCCTCGCTGCGGCGCGGCACCAGCGCGCGGCTGGCCGGATCGAACAGGCCGCCGATACCCACCGTGGAGTTCATCAGGAACCGGCCGAGGCTGTCCCAGGCATCGCCCGGGCGACCCTGTAGCAGCTGGTTGGTGATGGTCACCGGCGCGCGCAGGTTGCTGAAGAAGTTGGTCACGCCGGTCCGTGCGAAGCGCGGCACCACATGGGTATAGGCGGTGGCCAGCGGACGGGCCACGGCGCGGTCGACCACGTTGTTGAACGCGTGCACGCGGCGGTTGAAGCCTTCCCACGGATCGTAGGGCGAACGGCCCGGTTCGGTGCCGTCGGCCGTCGGGGCCGGACCGCCGTACAGCGCGGCGAAGTCATCCTCGGCCCCGGTCGGCGGCGCTTCGGCAGCGGCGGCTGTGGCTGCGGCGCCTTCGACGTCTTCAGCGGAAGCAACGGGCGCGGCAACGACGTCGGTGGCCCCGGCAGCGGCCGTGGCGGGCGCGTCGGAGCCTGCGTCACGGGCTGCAGCAGGTTCCGTGGCAGCGGGCGTCACCGCCACGGCGGTCGGCACGCTGTCGCGTGCGGGCTTGGCTGCACAGGCGCTGAGCGCGATGGCCAGCAGGAGAAGGGAAGCGGTGCGTACGACGTTCATGTCAGCTCGCGGCAGAAGGGGCATTGAAATCCAGGGACGGTGCCAGCCGGTAGGCGGCACTGAGTTCGTTGAAACCGGCCGGCGTACCGTTGAGGGCCAGCGTATGCCCGTTGGCGCGGGCGTGTGCGGAGAGCTCGGCCAACAGCGCCAGGCCGGCGCTGTCGACACGCTCCACGGCGGTCAGGTCGAGCTGGGTCACCGCGTCGGGCAGCGCCTTCAGCGTCGGCCACAGCGCCACCACCGCCTCACGGTCGAGCACGCCCACGAAGCGGGCGCGCGGACCGTCGAGCTGTACGGTGGCGTTACTTGCCATTGCCGGCTGGTCCAGCCTGCATGGAGCCACTGCGCAGATCCGCAGCCACGGCCTTGATGCCCTTCTGGCGCAGCGGAGCGTCGAACTGGGTGCGGAAGGTCTGCACGTAGGAGATGCCTTCGATGTTCACGTCGAAGATCTTCCACTGGCCACCGACGTTGCGCATCAGGTATTCGACCGGGGTCGACTCACTGCCGGCGCGCAGCAGTTCGGTGGAAACCTTGACGCCGCGGTTGCCCGGCAGCGGCTGCTCGCCCTTGAGACGGAAGGTCGGCTTGCCCTGGATGGACAGCAGTACCGAACCGTAGCGCTGCATCAGGCTGTCGGCCATGGCATCGGCGAACAGTGTCACGTCGGCGTCGGAGGCGCCGCGTGCATTTGCGCCCAGCACCAGCCGCGCCGCGTATTCGCGGTCGAAGGTGCGGTTGAGTTCGCTGTCGATGTAGCCGCGCAGCGCGGCCGGGCTCTTCTCGAACTCGGGTTTGCGCTGCTGCAGCGTGGCCAGGATGCGCGAGCTGGCATCCAGCACGACCTTGCCGGCCTGCCCCTGCGGGGCGGCGGCGGTGGCCGGAGCGGCCTGGGCGAACGACAGCGAGGGCACGGTGGCGAGCAGGGCCGAAGCGAGCAGCGCCGGAATCAGGGTCTTTTTCATTTCTGCGGTTCCGTTGCCGGCGCGTCCGCGCCGGGAGCATCCTGGGAAGCGGCACCGGTATTGCCCGCGCCGCTGAACATGTACTTGCCGACCATCTGGATCAGGTCCACGGCCGGCTGGGTGAAGACGATCTCGTCGCCGGACTTGAGCACCTCCGGGTCACCGCCCGGCTGCAGTCCGATATAGCTTTCGCCGAGCAAACCGCTGGTGAATATGCCGGCGGAGGTGTCACCCGGCAGGTCCTTGAACTTCGGGTCCAGCTTCAGGGTGACGATCGAGTCGAAGCGGGTGGGGTCGAGTTCGATATCGCCGACCTGGCCCACCACCACGCCGCCGATCTTGACCGGGGCCTGCTTGCGCAGCTGGCCGATCTGGCTGAAGCGCGCTTTGAGTTCGTAGCCTTCGCTGCCGAAGCCCCAGCGCTGGTTGGTCGACGCCATCGCCAGCACCAGCAGCGAGGCCAGCGCCAGCAGCAGGAACGCGCCGACGGAAAATTCGAGTCTGGGACCGCGGATGGCCATGTTCATTTCACCGTATTTTGAAGAGCGTTATGGCGTCAGCGGAACATCATTGCCGACAGCACGAAGTTGAACATCAGCACCAGCAGCGAAGCGTTCACCACTGCGCGGGTGGTGGCCACCGAAGTGCCTTCGATGGTCGGCTCGGCGTGGAACCCCACGTACGAGGCGACCAGCGCGGCGGTACCGCCGAAAATGGCCGACTTCAGCATTGCCACGCCGAAATCGTCCCAGAAGTCCACGCTGTTGCTCAGCGCCGACCAGAACACGCCGTTGTCCAGGCCCAGCACGTGCACGGCCTCGAACCAGCTGGCGCTGATTGCCAGCGAACAGAAGATGCCGGTCAGCAGCGGCACGGTCAGCACCGCCGCCCAGAAGCGCGGCGCCACAACCTTGGCCACCGGATCGATCGCCATCAGTTCGAGCGCCTTGATCTGGTCGGTGGCACGCATCAGCCCCAGTTCGGCGGCAATGGAGCTGCCGGCGCGGCCGATGAACAGCAGCGCGGTCAGCACCGGCGCCAGTTCGCGGTACAGCGACAGGCCGAGCAGGGTGGACAGCGCATCGGCTGCGCCGAACGTGGTCAGCGTGCGGTAGCCCTGCAGGGTCAGCACCAGGCCCACGAACGCGCCGCCCACGGCGATGATCGGCAGCGAACGCGCGCCGACCTTGTAGATCTCGCGGGTCAGTTCGGCCAGGAAATCGGCGGTGGGCAGCGAACCGCGCAGCACGGTCAGCGAGAACAGGCCGGCCCGGCCCAGCGAACGGGTGCTTTCAACGAACGGCATCAGGCCACCTTCGCGCGCGGCGCGGCATCGAACGGGATCGGGCCGTCCGGCTGCCCGTGCAGGAACTGGCGCAGCAGCGGATCCTGGCTGGACTCCAGCGCGGCCGGGCTGCCCTGGAAGACCACCCCGCCATTGGCGATGGCGATCACCTGGTCGCAGATCGGCAGGGTCTCGTGCACGTGGTGGCTGACGATGATGCTGGTCAGGCCCAGGCTGTGGTTGAGGCGCTGGATCAGGCTCATGATCACCCCGCTGGCGATCGGGTCCAGCCCGGTCAGCGGTTCGTCGTAGATCATCAGCGGCGGGTCCAGCGCCAGCGCGCGGGCCAGCGCCACCCGGCGTGCCATGCCGCCGGACAGCTCGCGCGGCCACGCATCGGCGGCGGCCAGCAGGCCCACGGCGTGCAGCTTCATGTCCACCAGCCGGCGCAGCACCGGTGCCGGCAGCTTGGTATGCGTGCGCAACGGCAGCGCCACGTTCTCGGCGACGGTCAGGTCGGTGAGCAGGCCATTACCCTGCAACAGCACCCCGACACTGCGGCGCATCGCGCGCAGGGCGCTGCTGCCGGTGGGGATGGGCTTGCCGAACAGGGTCACGCTGCCGGCGGCCGGGCGCAGTTCGCCGGTCAGCGCGGCCAGCAGGGTCGACTTGCCGCTGCCCGATGGGCCGAGCACGGCAGTGATGCTGCCGCGCGGCACCGACAGCGAAACGTCGCGCAGGATGGCGCGACCGCCGCGATCGATACGCACGTTGTTCAACTGCACCAGCGATTCTGCGGAAGCCGTCATGGGCGCCATTAACAAAATTCCAACGTTGTAAGATCGTGGTGAGCGGCTGAACAAAACCGAACTGGGCCGTGCAGTATTGTCGCATGCCGGCCCCGCCAGCCCCGCTGGGGCACGGCCGCAAGCCCGCAACACTGCGTACCGCCGCGTTCTGTGCAGGCGGTCACAGACGACAGGGGTCTTCATCCGCGTATCGGCGAGGGTCGAGATTGGCGCCGGGCTGCGGCACACTGCCGCGATGACCGATCCCGCTTCAGACTTCCGCCTCTACCACTCCAATTCGCTCGACGTGCTGGCCGCCCTGCTGGCCCGGACCCTGCGCGAGCCGGTGGCGGGGCAGTCGATCCTGGAACCCGACGTCGTGCTGATTCCCCAGGTGGCCATGCGGCGCTGGCTGCAGTCCACCCTGGCGGCGGAGTATGGCATTGCCGCCAACCTGGCGTTCCTGACCCCGGGCGAGTTCGTGGCCCGCGCGCTCAACGCCAACGTGCCGGGCGAGCATGACGACCTGACCGCCGCCGCGCTGCATTGGAAGCTGTACGCCGTCCTGACCGACCCGGCCCTGATGGCGCCGCCACCGCTGCGCGCGTTGCAGGCCTACCTGTCCCAGCCGGACCCGCTCAAGCCGTGGGCACTGGCCGGCGAGCTGGCCGCGGTGTTCGAGAAGTACCAGGCCTGGCGCCGCGACTGGCTGCTGCGCTGGGAGGCCGGCGCCGACCCGCTGGATCCGCAGGCGATCCTGTGGCGCCACATCGGCCGCGGCCACCAGTACCGCGCGCGGCGCATCCACGCTTATCTGGAGGGCTTCGAAGGCGCCGACCGCCCGCTGCCGGCGGGGCTGCCGCCGCGGCTGTTCGCCTTTGCCACCTTGAACGTCTCACCAGATGTGCTGCGCGTGGTCGCCACGCAGGCGCGGGTCGGCACCCTGCATTTCTACCTGCCCACCCCGACCCGTTCGTACTGGGGCGACCTGCAGACCCTCGGTGGGCGATTGCGCTCGGGCGCGGCCGATCCGTTCGGCACTGGCAGTGATGAGAACCGCCTGCTGCAGGCCTGGGGCGCGGCCGGCCGCGACTTCATGGCGGTGCTGGGCAGTTATGAAGTGGTGCATCCCACCGGTGAGATCGCGGCCTACGACGATCCCGAGGACGACGCGCGCCCGGACATGGCGCATGGCGGCCTGGCCGACAGTCTGCTGCATCGACTGCAGCGCGACCTGTTCCACCGCCGCGCGCAGCCGGCCGGTGCGCTGCGCCCGGTGTTGCTGCGCAACGACCCCAGCCTGCAGGTGCATGCCTGTCACACCCGACTGCGCGAACTGCAGGTGCTGCACGACCAGCTGCGCGCGCTGCTGCAGGACCCGCGCTTCGACCCGCCGCTGCAGGCACGCGATATCGCGGTGCTGGCACCGGACATCGATCCGTACGTGCCGTACCTGGAAGCGGTGTTCGGTGGCCGCAGCGGTGGCGAAGACCACATTCCCTATGCCCTGGCCGATACCAGCCCGCTGACCGGCGAGCCGCTGGCCGATGTGTTCGTGCACCTGCTCGGCCTGCCGGTGTCGCGCTTTGGCCTCAACGAAGTGCTGGACCTGCTGGCCAGCGCGCCGCTGGCCGAAGCGGCAGGACTGGATGCGGCCGCGTTCGACCGCCTGCACGACTGGCTGCAGGCCGCTGGCGTACGTTGGGGCTTGAATGCGGCGCACCGCGCGCAGCACCAGGCACCGGACGATGACGCCTACACCTGGCAGTTCGCGCTGGACCGCCTGCTGCTTGGCCATGCCAGCGGCAGCGACGGCGACATTGCCGGGGTGGCGCCGTGGCCGGAGCTGGAAGGCAGCGCGCTGGATGCGCTGGACCGCCTGCTTGGCGTGATGCGGGTGCTGGCCCGTTACCAGCGCGCGCTGGGCGATGCGCTGACCCCGGCACAGTGGCGCCAGCGGCTGCTGGCGATGCTCGATGCGCTGCTGCCCGAAGCGCCGGAAGCAGCCAGCAGCCAGCGCGCGCTGGAGCGGCTGCGCAAACTGATCAATGAGTTCGCCCGCGATGCCGAACGGGCCGGGTTCGCCGGCACAGTGCCGCCGGATGTGGTGCGCGCGCATTTCTCCGGTGCGCTGAGCGAGGCCGATACGCGTGCGCCGCTGCTTACCGGCGGCATCAGCTTCGGGCGGATGGTGCCGATGCGGCTGCTGCCGTTCCGGGTGATCTGCGTGCTGGGCCTGAACGATGGCGACTTCCCGCGCCGCGACCCGGCCGCCGGGCTCAACCAGCTCACCGCCGAGCTCGGCACCGAAAAGCGCCGCCACGGCGACCGTTCACTGCGCGAGGATGACCGCTTCCTGTTCCTGCAGTTGTTCGCCTCGGCACAGGATGTGTTCTACCTCAGCTACCTGGGCGCCGACCCGCGCGATGGCAGCGTGCGCGAGCCCTCGGTGCTGGTCAGCGAGCTGATCGATGCCGCCGCCGAGTACCACCAGGATCCCCCGGCCGCTGCAAAGCAGCTGACCGTGCGCCATTCGCTGCAGCCGTTCTCGCCGGCCGCGTTCGGCGGGGGCGATGAGCCACGCCGTTTCAGCTACCGCCAGCAGTGGCACCCGGCGGCGGGTTCACTGGGCAGCGTGCGCCGCGCGCCGCCGGCCTGGTTCGAGCAGGCGTTGGCGCCGCTGGAGCAGGAGGGCGCCCCGGAACTGTCGCTGGATGCGCTGCGACGCTTCCTGACCGATCCGGCAGGGCAGTTCCTGTCGCAGCGGCTGGGCCTGCGCCTGCCGGAGGACCTGACCAGCGCAGATGACCTGGAGCCCCTGGTGCTGGCTGGCCGGGGGCTGGAACAACGCCTGCTGCAGCAGGCGGTCATCGAAGCGACCCTGCAGGGCGATGACACCCCCCTGTATGCCCGCCTGCGCGCCCGCGCGCTGCTGCCGTCCGGCGCACTGGGCGAACGCCAGTTCCAGGCCCTGCAGGAGCAGACTCGCCCCTATGCCCTGGCGTTGGCGCAATGGCGCGGCGACCGCGATGCCGACAGCCGCCGCTATGAGGTGGAGATCGACGGGGTGCGCCTGCATGGGCGGGTGGACGATATCCACCCGCAGGGCATCGCGCGCCTGCGCGCCGGCGGCCTGAACGGCCCGGCCGCGATCCGGCACGGGCTGGACTGGCTGCTGGCCAACGCCGCCGGTGACGCCTTGCCGCTGGTCGAGTTCCACGACGGGGGCGACGACGGGGTAGGGCCGCACGTGCTGCCGGCACTGCCTGCACCCACCGCCACGGCGGCCTTGCAGGCGCTGCTGCAGCTGCGCCGCGACGGCATGCGCGCGCCGTTGCTGTACGGGCCGTACACCGCGTGGACGCTTTACCGCGCGCCAGCCGCCAAGCGCGAGGGCGAAGGGTGGGCGCAATGGCATGGCGGCGACCGCCGGTGGGGCGAGGCCAGTGGTGATGCCGTGCAGTTGGCATTGCGCGGCCGCGATCCCTTCGCCGACCCCGACAGCTATCAACAACTGCTGCACACCAGCTTCGTGGTGTTCAGCGCGGTCCGCGAGGGCCGGGTGTTCCAGGGCTTCAGCGACGAAGGAGCCGTGGCATGAGCGAGGTGATGCTGCACGACGACCCGTACCTGGCGCTGCCGCTGGAGGGCGTGCGCCTGATCGAGGCCAGCGCCGGTACTGGCAAGACCTTCACCCTGGCCACGCTGTTCACCCGGTTGGTGGTGGAGCAGGGCTACCGGATCGGCCAGATCCTGGCGGTGACCTTCACCGACGCGGCCACCCAGGAGCTGCGCAAGCGCATCCGCGAGCGGCTGGCGCTGGCTGCGCAGTTGCTGGCGCGCGCGCCCGCAATCGACGAAGCCCCCGAGGTGCTGCTGACCCGCTACCTGCTGCAACGCGAACTGGCACAGGGCCGGGAAACGCCCGCCGCGCTGGCGCGGCGCCTGCAGACCGCCGCCGATGAGATCGACCTCGCATCGATCTTCACCATCCATGGTTTCTGCACCCGCGTGCTGCGCGAGCACGCACTGGAAAGCGGGCACACCTTCGACCCGCCCACGCTGCTGCCCAGCGAACGCGAACTGCATGACCAGCTTGCCGCCGACCTGTGGCGCGTGCATGCCAACGACCCAGCCACGGTGGATGCGCTGACCCGGCTGTGGTCGGCGCCCGACGCATTGGCGCGCGACCTGTCGTTACTGATCAAACCGCTGCCGCTGCTGCCCGCCCTGCCGCGCCACCGCCTCGACGACCCCAGTGCCACGCTGCAGGCGGCCGCCGACGCCCTAGCCATGGCGGTCGACCGCCACATCGAAGACGCGCAGGCAAGCATCGCCACCGCCTTCGACCGGAAGATCTTCGACGGCCGGCGTGCGCGCCGCCCCAGTTTCGACAAGGCCTTTGCCGACCTGCTGGCCGGTCGTGCGGCACGCAGCTGGCCACGCGGCGAGAAATCGCACCTGGGCAAGCTGCTGCCGGTGGCGCTGCTCGATTTCTGCAGAGAGGACCAGCAGGGCCAGTGCCCGGTGTCGCCATTGTTCGATGCGCTGCAGACCTGGTGGCACGCCGCCGATGCACGCGAGCAGTGGCTGCGCCAGCAGGCGCTGCTGCTGCTGCACCAGCTGCGGGAACAGGCGCGCGAGCGGCTGGACGCGCTCAAGCGGGTCGGCCGCGTGCAGACCTATGACGACCTGATCGACGGGGTAGCCGCCGCACTGGAAGGCCCGCACCGCGCGGCGCTGGTGCAGCAGCTGCGCGCGCAGTACCGCATTGCACTGGTGGATGAGTTCCAGGACACCGACGACCGCCAGTGGGGCATTTTCCAGCGCGTGTTCGGCGATTCGGCCGAGACCCGCGAGGCCGGGCTGGCGCCAGCGCTGTTCCTGATCGGCGACCCCAAGCAGGCCATCTACGGTTTCCGCGGCGGCGATATCCACACTTACCTCAAGGCCAAGCGCGAAGCGGTGGCCGCACCCGCGTTGAACCGCAACTTCCGCTCGCGCCCCGGCGTGCTGCGCGCGCTGCAGGCGTTGTACGAAGCCGCAGGCGAGCGCGCGTTCCTGGAAGCGGACATCGCCTTTGAACCGGTGCTGCCGGGCAGCACCCGCACCGATACCGATTTCCTGCGCGATGGCCAGCCCGCACCCGGGTTGACCCTGCGCCTGCTGCGCAGTGACGACGGTGCTGACTTCAAGGCAGACCCCTCGCGCCAGCAGGCCACCGAAGCCTGCGTGGCCGCGATTCACCAGGTGCTGCTGGAGGGTCGCGAAGGCCGCGCGCTGCTGCGCGGGCAGCCGGTGCAGCCAGGCGACATCGCGGTGCTGGTGCGGCGCCACCACGAAGCCACCCGCATCCAGCGCGCGCTGAGCGCGGTGGGCATTCCGGCGGTGGCTGCCGGCAAGCAGAGCCTGTATGCGACCGCCGAAGCCCGCGAGCTGCGTGTGCTGCTGCTGGCCCTGCTGCAGCCGGCCGATGAAGGCCGCTTGCGCGCGGCGCTGTCGACCGTGCTGCTGGGCGAAAACGCCGCCTCCATCGACGCGATGGAGCGCGACGGCGACCCGCAGCGCGCGTTCCAGACCCGGCTGCTGCTGTGGCGGGAACGCTGGCTGCGCGGCGGACCGTTCGCGGTCATCGCCGACCTGTGCGCCGAACACGCCGAGCGCCTGCTGGGCCTGCTGGATGGCGAGCGCCGGCTCACCAACTACCTGCAGCTGGGCGAGCTGCTGCAGCAGGCCGCGGGCCAGGCGCTGGGCATGCACGGCCTGCTGGACTGGCTGCAGGTGCAGATGGCACACGCCGACCAGGACGACGAACAACAGCTGCTGCGGCTGGAATCGGATGCGCGCCGGGTGCAGATCATCACCCTGCACAAGAGCAAGGGCCTGGAATACCCGCTGGTGTTCCTGCCGTTCGTGGGCATCGACAGCGGTGGCGGCAACACCGATTCCAACTGCACCGTGTACGCCGACGGTCGCCGCGAGCTGCACTGGAAGCTGGACAAGGACGAAGCCTGGAGCGCGGCCAGCGAGCGCAGCGCACAGGAGCAACGCGCTGAAGACGCGCGCCTGCTGTATGTGGGCCTGACCCGCGCTGAGCACGCGTTGTGGATCGCTGCCGGCGACCTGGCCGGGCTGGCGAAGACGCGGCTGGCGCCGATGCTGTCCGACCTGGAAGCGCTGCGCGCGCACCCGGACATCGCGGTGATCGAAGGCCCGGCGGAGCCACGCCCGGCGCAGCTGCCCGTGCAGCGCGAAGGCGAGCTGCCGCCGGTGCGCGCGGTCACCCGGCGGGTGCCGCACGACTGGTGGGTGTACAGCTTCACCCAGCTGGCCCACGCCGATGCCGGCCACGACACCGACGCGGTGGCTACCGAAGCGCCAGCTCCGGCTGCCGACGAACCGGCCGGCCTGGAACTGCCGCTGGAAGTGGAACCGCCCGCGCCCGGTGAGCCGCAGCCGGAGATCGACCCGCGCTTCATGGGCAGCCGCTTCGGCAACGTGCTGCACGATGCACTGGAGAACACCGATTTCGCGCGCTGGGCCCACTGGCGCGCGGGCGACCCGGCACCGGGCGATGAGGCCGAGGTGCTGCGCGAATCGCTGCGCAGCGAAGGCTACGCCGATGCCGACCTGGATGACGGCGTGGCGGTGCTGGTGCCGCTGGTCGGCCAGACCCTGACGGTGCAGCTGCCCGAAGGCGGCGCGCTGCACAGCTTGCCGCTGCACGACAGGCGGGCCGAAATCGAGTTCCACTTCGCCATGCAGCCCACCGCGGTGCCGGCGCTGCTGCAGCTGCTGCACCACCACGGGCTGGTGCCGGACCGCCGCGGCTTTGGCACGCGACGCCAGCTCGAGGGGCTGATGACCGGCAAGATCGACCTGACTTACGTGCGCGACGGACGCTGGTATGTGCTCGACTACAAATCCAACCGCTTGCCCGGCTACGACGCCGCGCGCCTGGCGGCCGCCATGCAAGGCAGCGAGTACGACCTGCAGGCCTTGATCTACACCGTGGCACTGCACCGCTGGCTGCGTTTCCGGCTGGGCAGCCACTACACACAGGAGCGCGACCTGGGCGGCATCCGCTATCTGTTCTGCCGCGGCCTGGAAGCGGGACGCGCGGACGCACCGGGCGTGCACGCGCAGCGCTTTGCCCCGGCCCTGGTCGAGGCGATGGATGCACTGTTCGCAGGCGGCCCCGAGAAGCACGCCGAACTGGTGGCACGCGCGCGGGGTGAGGCATGAGCCTGCTCGACGCACTGCTGAAGCAGGGCACCCTGCGCACGCTCGACCATGCGCTGGCGCAGAGCCTGCGCCGGCTGCGCCCGGATACGCCGGATGCGGTGCTGGCCGCCGCCGCACTGGCCTCGCTCGCGGTGGCGCAGGGCCACGCCGGAGTCGACCCGGCAGCGCCCAGACGGTTGGTGGATGCCGAGCTGGACTGGCCTTCGCCGGACACATGGCTGGCGCAGCTGCGTGCATCGCCGTGGGTGGCATCGCCCGCCAGCGACGACGTGTTGGCCGCCGATGCACCGCTGGTGCTCGAACACGGCCTGTTGTACCTGCGCCGTTACCGCGAATACGAACGCCGTTTGGCACTCGGCCTGCAGCGCATTGCCGCGCATTCCTTGCCCGCGCACGATCCGGGCGGGCTCGCCACGCTGTTCGCCCAGCTGTTCCCGCAGGCGCTGGAGGGCATCGACCACCAGGCGCGCGCGGCTGCAGTGGCGCTGCGCCATCCGCTGGTGCTGGTCACCGGTGGCCCCGGTACCGGCAAGACCACCACCATCGCGCGCCTGCTGGTGCTGCTGGCCGCGCAGGCGCAGCAGGCCGGTGCGGCCCTGCCACGGGTGGCACTGGCCGCCCCCACCGGCCGCGCCGCCGAGCGCATGGCCGACAGCCTGCGCCAGGCGCTGCAGCGGCTGCGCCTGGTGGGTGTCGCGTCCGAACTGGCCGAGGCCATGCCGACCACCGGGGCGACCCTGCACCGGTTGCTGGGCGTCATTCCCGATTCGCCACGCTTCCGCCACCACGCCGACAACCCGCTGCCGTACGACATCGTGGTAGTGGACGAGGCCTCGATGATCGACCTGCCGCTGATGACCAAGCTGGTCGAAGCGGTGGCCGGCGGCACCCGGCTGGTGCTGCTGGGCGACCCGGACCAGCTGCCGTCAGTGGAAGCCGGCGACGTGCTCAGCGCGATCCTGCAGGCCAGCGGCGATGGCCTGGGCACCCAGGCCGACGATGCGGCCGCGCTGGGCCCGCTGCTGGCCGCGCCCGCACTGCTGCCGCTGGCCCCCGCGCAGGCCTTCGCCGGTCGCCGCGTACAGCTGCAGCGTGGCTACCGGCAGAGCGATGCGCTGGATCTGTCTCCGCTGGCGCGCGCCGTGCGCGAGGGCGACAGCGCCACCGCGCTGCAGCTGCTGCGTGCGGGTACGTTGGCCGGCGTGGCCTTCCACGAAGACCAGGTTGATCCGCTGCTGCAGCATCGCCAGACCCTGCTGGCGCACTGGCGCGGATTGGGCGAGGCCGACGATCCGGTGCAGGCGCTGGCGCAGGCGGGCCGGCTGCGCCTGCTCACGGCCCTGCGCGAAGGCCCGCAGGGCGCGCGCGGTCTCAACGAGCGGATCGAGGCGGCACTGGCTGGCAGCGCGCGTCCAGGCGGTGGCCCGCGCTACTTCCATGGCCGGCTGCTGCTGATCACCGAGAACAGCTACCGGCACCGCCTGTTCAATGGCGATATCGGCCTGTGCCTGCGCAACCGCGAAGGCGCGGTGCTGGCCTGGTTCCCCGGCGACAGCCCGGAGCAGCCGCGCGCGTTCCACCCGGCGGCGTTGCCCGCGCACGAAAGCGCGTTCGCCATGACGGTGCACAAGGCGCAGGGGTCGGAGTTCGATGAGGTCTGGTTGCAGCTGCCACGGCGCGACAACCGGGTGCTGTCGCGCGAGCTGGTGTATACCGGCATGACCCGCGCGCGGCAGGCGCTGCATGTACTGGGCAGCGCGGACGTGTTGCAGGCCGCGTTGGCGCGGCACGCCAGCCGGTTGTCCGGGCTGGCGCAGCGACTGGATGGTAGAGCCGGGCTTTGCCCGGCTGCACCTGAAGCGCCCGCCCAAGGCGAACTCTGGTAGAGAAAGGCGCTACCGCCCCTTACAGAATCAGGCGTCGCCTTCTTCTTCTTCTTCTTCCCCGGGGATCAGCACGGTGCCGTCTGGGTACACGATCGCACCGTCGCCGCTGACATCGAAGAAGCCGACCTGGTGCTTGTTGGCCAGGATCTGCACCTGGCCATGGGCGTCTTCGGCCACGTCGTCGTCGAACGAGGCATAGATCACATGGGTGCCGATGCTGTAGTCGGTCACCTGCGGGCGGTCATCCTCGTCATCGGACAGCGGGCCGTCCATCGGCGGGAAGTCTTCGGCGAGTTCGGCGAAGAAGGCCTGCAGCGCCGGCACCGAGACGGCCGCGTCGTCGTACTCGTGCTTCTCGTTCCATTCGGTCTGCGCGTCGTACCACTGCAGGAACGCCTCGGCGTCGCGTGGCGCCACGCCCGGGTCGAATACCATCACGTCGTAACTCATTGGGGATCACCTTGTTCCATGCAGGAATGCAGGGCGTCAGGATACTCCGCCCTGTGTGACCGCCGGCTGCTCCGGGAACAGCGCGTAGCGCAGTCCCAACACGCCCATCAGCGCTTCATCACGCGCCTTGCCGGCCTCCACCGTCTGCACCCGCTTCAGCGAGGCCTCCAGCTTGGCCTTGAGCGCCAGCGGGGCAGGCTGCGGCCGGTGCAACGCCACCTGGGCGCGATAATGCACGGCCACGTCGTCCAGGATCGCCTCGATCGCCTGCATGCTCGCCGCCGGCAGCCCATGCCGTGCCCGGCGCAGTTGCAGAATGTTCAGGCCGATGCGGGCCTCGGTGAGCATGTCCACCGAGGCGATGTCGCTGCCCTCGGGGGTGGCCGCCAGGCGCGGGGCCAGCAGGCCCAGCAGGTCCAGCATGCGCGCGGCGAACTGCTGGCGGTCCTGCTGGCCACGGCCTTCGGCGGCTTCGGCCAGCGTGGTCCAGCCCTGGCGCACCAGGCGGCGGGCGGTCCATTCAGCGCCCACCGAGCGGAACAGGCGGGTCATCACCACGGCAAAGCCAATGCCGATGAACATCGCCACCGACGAATTGATGAAGCTCTGGATGTTGGCGCTGTAGGTGTTCTGCACGTTCAGCAGCGCCACCAGGTTGACCGTCAGCGGCAACCCGATCAGCGCGGTCTTGGGCTGGTGCAGCAGCAGCCCCAGCGGCAGGAAGATCACCGCCAGTACCAGCGCCAGGCTGCCGAAGTCATGCACCGCCGGGAACACCCCGAACAGGTACACGCCGGCCACCAGGCTGGCCACGATCGCCCACAGCAGGAACTGCAGCATGCTCGGCGCCGGGTCGTCCTGCGCGGCGAAGAACGCGGCTGCCACCGCAGCCATCATCGCGCCGTTGCCACCGCCTTCCCAGCCCAGCCCGATCCACAGCGCGCAGTACGTCATCAGCGCGACGCCGGCACTGGCCGCCGAGAACAGCGCCATGCCGTAGTCCACGTGGCGCGCGGCGCCCACGCGCTTGGCGTGGACGCGGTAGTGGGCGGTATCGCGCGGGGCGCTGCCGTGTTCAATCGCGTCCTGGAGTGTCGCGCAGTCCTGCCACAGGTCCACCAGCTCTTCCAGGCGCAGCAGCAGGGTGACCAGCAGCAGGTGGTCCAGTTCCCCGTCCACCGCTGGCTTCAGGGCCAGGATGCGCTCGCGCAGGGCGGCGTATTCGTCGGCGGTGGAACGGCCGGGCCGCTCCAGCCAGTGCGCGATGTCGTTCACCAGCGGCTCCAGCCCCGGCGGCAGCGCGCGGCCGCCGGCGCGAAGCGCGCCCAGCCGGTCGGCAATGGACGACAGCACCGGCAGCATCAGCAGCATGCGTTCGCGCAGCCGCTCCATCGACACCGCTGCACCGGCATGGCGCGGGTCATCGCGGCGCAGGAACGCGATCAGCGCCTCGAACTGCACCAGGTCGGCGGCCAGCCGGTTGCGCGGGCCATGTGCCTGGCCGCGCAGCAGGATCTGCCGGCACCATTGCGCGGCATCGTCCATCCAGTTGCCGATCCGCGCGCGCAGCATCGGCCGCGCCGAGGTCGGGAAGAACAGCGAGGCGAACAGCACCGCCACCACCGTGCCCAGGATGATCTCCTCGCTGCGCGCCACCACCGTGTCGAAGATGGTGTCGGGCGAGGTCACGGCGGGGAAGCCGATGAAGGCGGTGGTGTAGCCGGCCAGCAGGAAGGCATAGCCGCGCGGGCCACGGTTGAGCAGGGCGATGAACAGGCACGTCGACAGCCACAGCGACATCGCCGCGCTCAGCAGCAGCGGGGTTTCCACCAGGTGCGGCAGCATCCACAGCGTGGCCGCACCGGCGATGAGCGTGCCGACGATGCGGTACACGCCCTTGGCCCGGGTCGGGCCCAGCATCGGCTGGGTGACGATGTACACGGTGGCCATTGCCCAGTAGGGGCGCGACAGGTTGCCGGCGAGGCCGATGTACAGCGCGGCGAGCGCGGCCAGGAAGGTCTTGACCGAAAACAACCACGCCTGGCGGTCCAGCAGCAGCATCGGGGTTAGTCCTGCCAACCAACAGCATGCCGACCAACAGTCGGCACTACCGGTGCCTGGGCTACCGCGTCGGCGTTCCAGCCGCCGCCGAGTACCAGGAACAGCTGGATCTGGTCGCGCGACACCTGCGCCTGCTGCTGGGCCAGCGTGGCATCGGCCGAGACCAGGGTGCGGTCCGCATCCAGGCTGGACAGGTAAGGGGTGCGTCCGCCCTGGTACAGCCGGCGGTTCTGCTCGGCGGCCAGTGCAGCCTGTGCCTGCGCCTGCTGCAGCGACTGCAGGCGTTGCAGGTCGTGCGCGTAGCGGCTGAGCGCGGTCTGGGTTTCGCGCAGTGCCTGCAGCACGCTGTGGTCGAACTCGGCCAGCGCCGCATCCGCACCGGCTTCGGTGGCGTGGATACGCGCGTGGGTACCGGAGGATGGCAGCGTCCACGAGATCAGCGGACCGATCGACCACTGCTGGGTCAGCGGTTCGCCAAAATCGGCCAGCAGCCCGGCCGCGCCGAGCGACGCGCCCAGACGGATATCCGGATAGAGCTCGGCCGTGGCCACGCCGATCCGCGCGGTGGCGGCGGCCAGCCGGCGTTCGGCCTGGCGGATGTCGGGGCGGCGCTGCAGCAGTGCGCGGCCATCGCCCACCGGCAGCGGCTGGGCCAGGGTCGGGGCGTGTTCGCACGCGTCCACGCCCCCGGGTAGCTGGCCCGGGGTGCGGCCGAGCAGGGCGGCCAGCTGGTACTCGGAGGCCTGGCGCTGGGCGTGCAGCGGCGGCAGCGCCGCTTCCAGCATCGCCACCTGGGCATTGGCGCGGGCCAGTTCCGGCGGCGTACCGCGCCCGGCGCTGATCAGGCGTTGGGTCACTTCGCGGCTGCGCTGCTGCAGCTGCAGGGAATGTTCGGCCACGTGCAGCTCGTGGTTGGCGTGGCAGATCTCCACGTAACTGCCGGCCACCTGGGCCACCAGCGAGACCCGCGCCAGGTCCATGGCGGCGGCAACCGACTGTTCATCGGCGCGTGCGGCCTCGGCCGCGCGCTTGAGCTTGCCGAACAGGTCGAACTGGTAGGAGACCGCGAACTTGCCGTCGGCCAGGTTGATCGGCGGCAGTTCGTGCTCGAGCAGGAACGATTCGGCCGACAGCTGCGCGCGGCTCACCCCGGCTTCGGCTTCGTATTCGAAGCCACCGGCATCCAGCGCCTGCTCGTACACGGCAGCCGCGCGGCGCAGGTTGGCGTCGGCGACCCTGAGTTCGACGTTGTCGCGCAGCGCCTGTTCCACCAGCCCGTTGAGCGTGGCGTCCTGGTACAGCTCCCACCAGCGTGCCGGCAGCTCGGCGCCGGGCGCCACCTGCGGGTTGGCGGTGTCGATGAAGGCGGCATTGGCGGCCGGGCGCTGGAACGCCGCACCGGACGGTACCGCGTAATCGGGGCCGACCGTGCGGCACGCCGCCAGGCTGCTGGTCAGTGCCAGCGCGAAGGCGATGCGGTGCAGGGCCGGGCGGTTCACAGTGCCGCCCGTGCCGGGTGCGCCGGGGTGGTCGGCGTGGTGTCCGGCTCGATGGTGACCGTGGCGGTGCGCCCGGCAATGAGGTTCACGCCGTCGGGGACGTTGTCGATGTGGATGCGCACCGGGATGCGCTGGGCCAGCCGCACCCAGTCGAAGGCCGGGGTCACGTTCGGCAGCAGGCTGGAGCCTTCGCTGCGGTAACGGTCCTCGATGCCGGCGGCGATGCTCTGCACGTGGCCCTGCAGCGGCTGGGCCTCGCCCATCAGGCGGATGTCGACCTTCTGCCCGGCATGCACGCCGCGCAGGCGGGTTTCCTCGAAGTAGCCGTCCACCCGGAACGAGCCGGTATCCAGCACCGCGATGACCGGGCGACCGGCAGTGACGTAGTCACCGGCGCGCACGGTGCGGTCGTTGACGTGGCCGTCGCTGGGGCTGCGCACTTCGGTGCGGTCCAGGTTGAGTTTGGCCAGGTCGACTGCGGCCTGCGCGGTGGCGGAGGAGGCCTGTGCGGCCTGCAGCTTGGCACGGCGCACTTCGGCGTCCTCGGCCGCCACCAGGTCCTGCAGGCTGTGGTCGCGCGCGATCTCGCGGCGCAACTGCTCCAGCGTGGCGCGGCGCTCGCCGAGCGTGGCCTGGGCCTGTTCCAGTGCGATCTGGTAGCGCGCACGGTCGACCACGAACAGCACTTCGCCGCGCTTCACCGGTTGGTTGTCGGCCACCTTCACCGCTTCCACCAGGCCGGACACGTCCGGCGCGACCTGGACCACATCCGCGCTGACATGCGCATCGCGCGTCCACGGCTCATCCATGTAGTACGACCACAGGTGGCGCAGCACCAGCAGGGCGGCGATGACGGCAACCACGGTCAGGACGACCGGGAGGGTGTGTTTGAGGATCTTGTTCACGATTGCATCCAACGCATCAGGGAAAACAACCCGCCGAGCACGATCACGTACACGGCCAGGTTGAACAGGGCGGGGTGCCAGATGTGGCGGTAGGCGCCGGTGCGCTGCAGGCCCAGGCGCAGCCCGCTCTTGAGCAGGTAGGCCAGCAGCATCAGCCCGAGCAGGGTCGGGACGAACACACCATAGAGACTGAATTCACCGTACATCGGGGCAGGAAGTTCGCAGGAAAGCGGAAAGGGGAATGCCACGGCGTCGCAGCGCAACACCGGCAGGTGAAACGAGGGGCAGCGCTTACGTCACACGTTCGGACGCATCGGCCAGCAGCTTCCAGAGCTTCAGCACGGTGCGCAGTTCCTCGGTCGACAGCTCGCCGAACACGTCCTGGCGCAGGCCGATCAACTGGGTCTCGAGCTCGCTGACCAGCGCCTCGCCCTTGTCGGTCAGCCACAGCAGGTTGGCCCGGCGGTCGCTGGCGTCGGACTCGCGACGGACCAGCTCGCTGGCCGACAGCTTGTCCAGCAGGCGCACCAGCGAGGGACCTTCCATGCCGAGCTGCTGGGCCAGGGTGACCTGGCGGATGCCTCCACCGGCACGGCCGATCAGCAGCAGCGGCATGGTGCAGGCGGCCGAAATGCCATAGCTGCCCAAGGCCTGATCGGCCAGGCGCTGCCATTGCCGCCCTGAATGGAGCAGGCCGGAGCTGAGCTGCATCTGCAGCAGGGTGCGTTCGTCGAGGGAGCGTTTCATGGCAGATAGATAGGATACTACTAATTCGCGTCCTATCAATACCCCCGACCCAACCGCAGCCCAACGCCGGGCGACGCCCGGGGGGTCTGTCGGGTACGATGCTCGCCCCCCTTCGGGTGCTGTATGTAATGAGCAGACAAGACAACGACGCAACCCCGGTGACCCAGGACGAGGCCGAATCGGCCGTGCGCACCCTGCTGCGCTGGGCCGGCGAAGATCCCACCCGTGAAGGCCTGCTGGACACCCCGCGGCGCGTCGCCGAAGCCTATGGCGACTGGTTCAGCGGCTACCGCGACGACCCGCGCGCCTACATGGAACGCACCTTCGAAGAAGTTGCCGGCTACGACGAACTGATCGTGCTGCGCGACATCGAGTACGAAAGCCACTGCGAACACCACATGGCGCCGATCATCGGCCGCGTGCACGTGGGCTACCTGCCGGCCGGCAAGGTGGTGGGCATCAGCAAGCTGGCCCGCGTGGTGGAGGCCTATGCCCGCCGCTTCCAGGTCCAGGAAAAGATGACCGCGCAGATCGCCCAATGCATCCAGGACGTGCTGCAGCCGATCGGCGTGGGCGTGGTGGTGGAAGGTGCGCACGAGTGCATGACCACCCGCGGCATCCACAAGCGCGGCGTCAGCATGGTCACCTCCAAGATGCTGGGCAGCTTCCGCGAAGACGCCCGCACCCGTGCCGAGTTCCTGCGCTTCATTGAAGTGGGCGGCAAGCGCTGAGTACCCCGCGCGCCCGGCACGCCTGTGCCGGGCCGGTGCCCCTCCCGCTGCGCGGCGCCTGGCCGCGCAGCGTCTATCCGGATGTCCTGGCTGCATGAAGCACCGCGAACGCATCACCCGTTACCGCGCCCTGCGCGAACAGCCCCAATGGAAGCTGCTGGCCGCTGCCAACGCCCCGGAGATCATCGGCCTGCTGCAGAGCCTGCTGATGGACGGCGAGCGCACCCTGCCGGCGGCAGCGCTGCACGAACGCCTGCAGCGCGCGCTGGACCAGCTCAACGGCGAAGAGCTGTCGCGCGACCTGCCGCGCACCGCCCAGGCCTACATCGCCCATTGGCTGGCACAGGGCTGGCTGGAGCGGCGCCTGCCCGAGGGTGCGGACCAGGAGCAGTACGAGCTGTCCACCCAGGCACTGCAGGCGATCCGTTTCGCCGACAGCCTGGAACAGAGCCGCGTGGCGGCCACCGAAAGCCGCTTGGCGCTGGTGATCGAACAGCTCTCGCAGCTGGCCGCGCAGACCGAATCCGACCCGGACGCACGCCTGTCGGCGCTGCGCGACGAGCGCGATCGCATCGATGCGGAGATCGCACGCGTCGGCGTGGGCCGCGTGGTGACCCTGGACGGCAAGCGCGCGCTGGAGCGGGCGCGCCAGATCATCGGCCTGGCCGACGACCTCACTGAAGACTTCCGCCGCGTCCGCGACGACTTCGAGCGCCTGAACCGCGAGTTCCGCGAACGCATCATCGACGACGAAAGCGAGCGCGGCGATGTGCTGTCGCGGCTGTTCGAGGGCGTGGACGTGATCGGCGACAGTGACGCCGGGCGCAGCTTCCAGGCCTTCTGGCGGTTGCTCAACGATGCCGAACAGAGCGCCCAGCTGGATGCGGCGCTGGAGACCGTGCTCGCGCGCGGATTCGCCCGGAAACTGGACCGCGACGAGCGCGCCTTCCTGCGCGGCTTCACCGGCACCATGCTCGACCGCGGCGGCCAGGTCCACGATGTGCTGCAGCACTTCGCCCGCAGCCTGCGCGGCTTCGTGCAGAGCCGTGGCTACCTGGAACAGCGCCGGCTCAACCAGCTGCTCAAGCAGGCGCAATCCGAGGCACTGGCGCTGCGTGATGAATTCACCGCCCAGCGGCCCATTGGCCGGGACCTCCAGCTCACCACCAGCCGCCTGCGTTCGTGGTCGCAGTGGAAACTGCACGACCCGCGCAGCGCGCAGGTCGACGGCAGCGTGCAGCGCAACGATGCCGCCAGCATTTCACTGGAAAGCGTCGGCGACCTGGTGGCGTCGTCGGAAATCGACTTCCGCACCCTGCGCCGCGACCTGCACGACCTGCTGGCCATTCAACCGAAACTGAGCATCGGGCAGGCCCTGTCGCAACGCGAAGCACCCCAGGGCTTGGGCAGCGTGATCGGCTACCTGTCGCTGGGCACGCGCCATGGCACGGTCGTTGAAGGCGAACAGGAAACCGCGCATTGGCGTGGCGGCGATGGACAGTGGCGGCGGGCCCGCATCCCGTTGGTTTGGTTCACCCAGGAGAAACGCCATGAACTGGCATGAAGATTCCAACGACGTCGCCCTCGTCGACGCCGCCGCACACGACCTCGACGCAGAGCCGGTGGTGGTGACGCCGCTGCCACGACGCAATAATGACGTGTACTACCTGGGCGACACCGGCCGCCTGCCGCTCGACGGGCGCCGCGCGCTGTGCCAGCTGCTGATCGGCCCCAGCATCGACCAGCTGCGCCACCCCAAGCTGTGGCCGGCGCTGATCCGCAGCGAGGCGGCCATCCGTTCATCGCTCGCCGACCTGTTCCTGGAACTGGTGCTGGACCGCGACAGTGGCGTGGCCTTCACCCGCCAGGCCGACACCGAAGACGTTGAAGCGCCGGTGCTGCTGCGCAGCTCGCCGTTGACCTTCATCGACTCGGTGCTGCTGCTGTATCTGCGCCAGCAGCTGGCCGAGGCGGACGCGCGCGGCAATCGCGCCGTCGTGGCCGACACCGAGATGGCCGAAGCCTTGGCGATCTACGAGAAGAACCTGTCCACCGACCGCGCCGGCTTCAATCGCCGTGTTGCGGCAGCGGTGCAGAAGATGAAAGAGAATCACATCCTGACCCGCCTGGCAGGCCAGGAAGACCGGCACGAAGTGTCGCCAGCGCTGAAACTGTTGTTCTCCGCCGAAGACGTGTCCGCGCTCTCGTCGGTTTACCGCCAGTTGCGCGAAACCCCAGCTGCCAAAGCCTGAACGGAACGACCGATAACGCATGGCCATCTCCAAGAACACTCCTGCCCTGTTCACCGAAGGGCTGCCTGATCCGCGCCAGCAGCAGTTCCGCATGCGCCGGCTGCAGGTGCACAACTGGGGCACCTTCAACGGCCTGACCGAAGTTCCGATCGCCGAGCGCGGCTTCCTGTTCGTCGGCCGTTCCGGCTCGGGCAAGTCGACCCTGCTCGATGCCATGTCGGCGATGCTGGTGCCGCCGTCGATCGTCGATTTCAATGCGGCGGCGCGCGAAGCCGAACGCAGCGGCCGCGACCGCAACCTGGTGTCCTACGTGCGTGGCGCATGGGCCGACCAGCAGGACCGTGGCACCGGCGAGATCGCGACCCAGTACCTGCGCAAGGGCGCCACCTGGACCGCCGTGGTGCTGGAGTACCGCGCCGGCGATGGTCGCGTGGTCAGCCTGGTACGGCTGTTCTGGATCGCCGGTAACGGTGCGGCCGCCGCCGATGTCCGCAAGCATTACCTCATCGCCGAGCGCCCGTTCGATATCGCCAAGGACCTGGGCGGCTTCGATCTGGACCTGCGCAGGCTCAAGCAGCGCCTGGGCGATGTCCACCATTTCGACAGCTTCACCGGCTACGCCGAGCGGTTCCGCCACCTGCTGGGCATCGACAATGACATGGCGCTGCGCCTGTTGCACAAGACGCAGTCGGCCAAGAACCTGGGCGACCTGAACGTCTTCCTGCGCGATTTCATGCTGGATACGCCCAGGACCTTCGATGCCGCCGAGCGGCTGGTCAGCGATTTCGCCGAACTGGATGGCGCGCACAAGTCGGTAGTCACCGCCCGGCTGCAGGTGGAGACCCTGCTGCCCGCGCGTGCGCTGCATGCCGAACTGAAGGCGATGAACCTGCAGCGGGCCGACGAGGAGACGCTGAAGCTCGGGCTGGACAGTTTCCGCGAATCGCGCCTGCGGCAGTTGCTGGAGAAGCGGCTGCAGGAAATCGATCTGCGCAACCGCGGGCTGCAGGGCGAGGAAACCCAGCGCCGCCAAGCCCTGGCCAACCATGAGGAGCACCTGGCCGAACTGGAGCTGCAGCGGCGCCAGCAGGGCGGCGAGCGCATCGAAGAACTCGAACGCGAACAGGGTCGGGCCCAGGCGGAGCAGGATCGCAGGCAGTCAAAGCGCGGGCAGGCCCGCCAGGCGGCCGACACACTGCAGAGCGAACTTCCCGACGACGCGCATGCCTTCGCTGCGCTGATCGGACGTGCGCAGGGGGAGCTGGACAATCGCCAGCAGGCGGCAGCGGCGCTGGATGACGCCATCGCCGAGCGCCAGGCCGGCAAGCAGGACGATACCCGCCGCTTTGCCGATGTCCGCGCGGAGCTGGAGGCCATGGAGCGCACTCCCTCCAGCATTCCCGCGCCGCTGCAGAAGCTGCGCAGCCGTCTGTCCGAAGAGACTGGCGTGCCCGAGGCCGCGCTACCCTTCGTTGGCGAGCTGATCCAGGTCCACCCGGACCAGGCTGCCTGGCAGGGGGCGATAGAGCGCGTGCTGTTCGGCTTCGCACAGTCGCTGCTGGTGGAAGACAAGCACTACAACGAGGTCAACGCCTGGGTGAATCGTACCCAGCTTGGCATGCGCCTGACCTATTACCGCGTCCGCCGGAACGACGACGCGATTGCACGCTCGCCGTCAGCCCGTTCGTTGCTGCACAAGCTGGAGCTTCGCGACAGCGTGTTCGAGCCGTGGCTGCGCCGCGAACTGGGCAAGCGCTTTGACTATGAGTGTGTCGACGCCAAGCAGCTGCGCGATGTCGAGCGCGGCATTTCGCGCGAAGGGCAGGTCAAGCATCCTGGCGACCGGTTCGAGAAGGATGACCGCAACGCCATTGGTGACCGTCGTCGCTGGCTGCTGGGCTTCAACAACCAGGAAAAGCTGGGCCTGTTCCGCAGGGAAGCGCAGGAACTGGCGCAACGCATTGCCGCATGCGACGAGGACGTTGCGCGGATGCGCGGTCAGCGTGACCTAGACAACGAGCGACGGCTGGCCTGCCACCAGCTGGTGAACGTGGTGTGGGAGGAGGTGGACGTCGCAACGTCCGTCCGGCGCCTGCAGGACATCGAAACCGCACTGCGCGAGCTGCGCGAGGGCAATACTGATCTGGCGCGCCTGGCGCAGCAGATCGACCAGGCCCGCGCGGATATCGCGCAGGCTCGGCGCACCTACGAAGACACCCGCGTCGAACTCATCCAGCTCTCGCGCGAGCGCGACAAGCTCGATGCCCAGCGCCAGCGAAGCCGTGCACTGGTGCTGCCGGCGCTTGGCGCAACCCAGGAAGCCGGGCTTCAGAAGCGCATGGACGTCTTCGGTGGGCTCAGCCTGGAGACGCTCGAAGCGCACATGCGCGAGATCAGCAAGGGCATCAACGAAAGCCTGGCTTCGTCCCAGCAGGACATGCACCGGGTCGAGTCCCAGCTGGTCGCCTGCTTCCGGCGCTTCGCGCAGGCGTGGCCGGAGGAGTCCGGCGACTTCACCGCATCGGTGGCCTCCGCCGAGGATTTCCTGGCCCGTCTGGCCCGGCTGGAACGCGATGGCCTGCCGCAGCACGAGGAACGCTTCTTCGACCTGCTGCAGAACCAGAGCAAGAACGACCTGTTGGCCCTGCAGCGGCACAGTGCCGAAGCGCGCAAGTCGATTGGCCAGCGCCTTGATGAAGTCAATGCATCGCTTGAGCAGGTGCCGTTCAACCGCGGCACGCTGCTGACCATCGAGCTCAGCGACCGGCGCCTGCCGGAGGTGCTCGAGTTCCACCAGCACCTGCGCGAGGTGCTGTCCCACCACCAGACCGAAGAGCGCGACGTCGCCGAGACCCAGTTCGCGGTGCTGCGTGAGCTGGTCAAGCGGCTTGGCTCGCAGGAAGGCGAGGACAAGCGCTGGCGCGAGAACGTGCTCGACGTGCGCCTGCATGTGGAGTTCATTGGTGTCGAGCTGGACGCCGCTACCCGCCAGCAGGTCGAAATCTACCGCAGCGGCGCCGGCAAGTCCGGTGGCCAGCGGCAGAAGCTGGCCACCACCTGCCTGGCCGCGGCGCTGCGCTACCAGCTTGGCGGCGCCGACAGCCAGCTGCCCAGCTACGCCGCCGTCGTGCTTGACGAAGCGTTCGACAAGGCCGACAACGAGTTCACCGCCTTGGCAATGAACATCTTCGAGAACTTCGGTTTCCAGATGGTGGTGGCAACCCCGCTGAAATCGGTGATGACGCTGGAGCCGTTCATTGGCGGCGCCTGCTTCGTCGAAATCAGCGGCCGCCATGACTCCGGCGTACTGTTGATCGAGTACGACGAGGAAGGAAAGCGCCTGAAATTGCCCGAACGCACGTAGTGACACGCCATGCGTGTCCAGTGCAATGAATCGCCAAAGACCCCGAGGACACGCATGGCGTGTCACTACGCCTTGAAGGTATCCCAGGCCATCCGGGCGATCAGCACCACCACCAGGCCTACGAACAGCTTGCGGATGAACGGCGTGCCGCCGCGCAGCGCCAGCCGGGTGCCCACCACCGAGCCGACGATGTTGGCCACGGCCATCGGCACCGCGAACAGCCACAGGATGTTGCCGGTGGGCACGAAGAACGAGATCGCGGCCACGTTGGTGGCCAGGTTCACCACCTTCGAAGCGGCCGAAGCGCGCAGGAAATCCAGCCCGAAGAAGCGCACGAACAGGAAAATCAGGAAACTGCCGGTGCCCGGCCCGAAGAAACCGTCGTAGAAGCCGATCACCGCGCCGATCGCCAATGCGATGGCCAGCTCCCTGCGCCCGATCTCGCGCGGCCGGTGCAGCGCGCCGAAGTCCTTCTTCCACAGCGTATAGCCCAGCATCGCCACCAGCAGTACCAGCACCAGCGGGCGCACCGCATCCTTGGGCAGCAGGCTGACCGCCGTGGCCCCGGCGAACGAGAACACGAAGGCGGTGGCGGCGGCGAAGAGCACGGGCCGCCACGGGAAGCGCACATTGCGCGCGTAGCGGAACGCCGCTGCGGCGGTGCCGAACGTCGAACTGAACTTGTTGGTACCCAACAGCATCGCCGGGGTGTGCTGCGGCAGCACCGTGAACAGCCCGGGCAACTGCACCAGCCCGCCACCCCCCACGGCGGCATCGACCAGACCGGCGATGAAGGCGATCGCCACCAACCACAACAGCTCAGGGGGAACCAGCTCGAACACGGCAGCGCATCACAGCGGAAAGCGCGCCAGCATACGCCTCGAGGCGGCGCCCGGCCACGTCAGCGTATGCCGGTAGCGCCAACCGTTGGTCGGCTGCTCTTCGTTCCGGGGTCATAATGCCCGCATGGCCATTTCAGATCCCTGTCCCTGCGGCCGTCCGCAACCCTACACCACCTGCTGCGCCCGCTTCCATGCCGGCGAAGCCGCGCCCGATGCCGAGGCCTTGATGCGCTCGCGCTACAGCGCGTACGTACTGCAGTTGCCCGATTACCTGCTGGGATCCTGGCACCCGGACACCCGCCCCGAGTCGCTCTCGCTGGACGAACCGGCTGGGCAGCGCACCCGCTGGCTGGGCCTGACCGTGCACGAACACATCACCACCGGCCCCGATCATGCCCAGGTCCGCTTCACCGCGCGCTACAGGATTGGCGGCGGCAGCGCGGTCAAGATGCAGGAACACAGCCGCTTCGTCCGTGTCGATGGCCGCTGGTTCTATCTCGACGCACTGCCCTGACCCCGCCGCATGGGCGAACGCCTTCTGCGGTAACGGCTGGTGCCTATTCAACTTCAACCATGTAACCGGATAGGCACCGCGCCATGACGTGGCGCTCACCGCGGCTGCCCGATCCTCGCTGCAATGAATACCGTCGTCGCCCCACCCCCGTCCGCCGTCGCGGCGCCTGCCACGGCACTCACCGAACGTTATGCACGGGTACGCGCGCGCAGCGTGGCACTGGCCGCACCGCTCAGCGCCGAAGATGCGATGGTGCAGAGCATGCCCGATGCCAGTCCGGCCAAATGGCACCTGGCCCACACCACGTGGTTCTTTGAGCGCTTCGTGCTGGCCACCCAGCCCGGCTACGTGCCGTTCGACGCCGACTGGCACTACCTGTTCAACAGCTATTACCAGAGCATCGGGCCGGCCCATGCGCGGCCGCAGCGCGGCCTGCTGTCGCGGCCATCGCTGGACGAAGTGCTGCGGTTCCGCAGCCTGATCGACCAACGTGTAGTCGCCGCGCTGCGTGCCGACACGCTGGATGAACAGGCCTGCCGGCAGGTGATGCTGGGTCTGCACCACGAGCAGCAGCACCAGGAGCTGCTGCTCACCGACATCAAGCACGCGCTGTGGAGCAACCCGCTGCAACCGGCCTACCGCGACGACCTGCCGCGCAGTACCGGCACCGCCCCGCCGCTGGCGTGGATCCACAGCCCCGAGCAGATCGTCGAGATCGGCGCGCCCGCGTGGCCACGGCACGCAGCCTTCGCCTACGACAACGAATCGCCGGCGCATCGCGTGCTGGTGCCCGCCCATGCCCTGGCCAACCGCCCGGTCAGCAATGCCGAGTTCCGCAGTTTCGTCGAGGCCGGTGGCTACCGCGAGCCCGGCCATTGGATGAGCGAGGGCTGGACCCTGTGCCAGCAGGAACACTGGCAGCATCCGCTGTATTGGGATGACGCACTGGCGCGCGAATTCACCCTGGCTGGCTGGCGCGCGCTCGACCCGGATGCCCCGGTCTGCCACCTCAGCTACTTCGAAGCCGATGCCTACGCCCGCTGGGCCGGTGCACGCCTGCCCACCGAATTCGAATGGGAAACCGCCGCCGCCGGGCGGACGCCACGCGGCAACTTCGCCGACAGCGACCACCTGCATCCCTCCGCCGCGGATCTGGACAGCGCGCAGGACCGCCACGTGCAGCTGTTCGGCGACGTCTGGGAATGGACCAGCAGCGCATACGGCGCCTATCCCGGTTTCCGCACCTTCGAGGGCAACCTCGGCGAATACAACGGCAAGTTCATGTGCGGGCAGTGGGTGCTGCGCGGCGGCAGCTGCGCCACGCCGGCCGACCACATCCGTCCCAGTTACCGCAATTTCTTCGCACCGTCGGCGCGCTGGCAGTTCGCCGGCCTGCGCCTGGCCAAGGATGCCGCATGAGTACCGTCAGTGATGCCTTGGATGCGTTGACCGACCTGCAGCCCGACCGCGCGCGGATCACCGCCGACATCCTGCACGGCCTGTCGCAGCACCCGCGCCAGTTGCCGTCCAAGTACTTCTACGATGCACGCGGCTCGCAGCTGTTCGAACAGATCACCCGCCAGCCCGAGTACTACCCCACGCGCACCGAACTGCAGCTGCTGCAGCAGGTCTGCGCCGATATCGCCCGCGCCGTCGGGCCGCACCTGCACGTGGTTGAACTGGGCAGCGGCAGTGGCCGCAAGACCGGACTGCTGCTGCACGCGCTGACCGATCCGGTGGCGTACACCCCGATCGAGATCTCGCGCGCGGCGTTGCTCGACAGCGTGGCACGGCTGGCCGAGGCGCTGCCGGAGATCGAGATGCTGCCGGTCTGCGCGGACTTCACGCGCCCGGTGGCGCTGCCCGAACCCCAGCGCGAGCCGGCGCGCAGGCTGCTGTTCTTCCCCGGCTCCACGCTCGGCAATTTCGCCCACGACGATGCGGTGGCGCTGCTCGATGCCATGCGCCAGACCATGGGTCCCACCGGATTGGCGCTGATCGGCATCGACCTGCACAAGGACCCGGCGCTGATCGAAGCCGCCTACAACGATGCAGCCGGGGTCACTGCGGCGTTCACCCTCAACCTGCTGCGCCGGCTCAACCGCGAGATCGGCAGCGACTTCGACCTGGACGGCTTTGAGCACCGCGCCCGTTACAGCGTGCCGCGCCTGCGCATTGAAACCGAGCTGGTCAGCCGCTGCGCGCAGCGCGTGCAGGTGGCCGGCCGCGCGTTCGATTTCGCCGACGGTGAGGCCATGACGGTGGAATACAGCCACAAGTACACCGATGCGTCGTTCGGTGCGCTGATCGCCGAAGCCGGCCTGCGCGTGCGCATGCAGTGGAATGCGGAAGCCCCCGCATTCGGCCTGCGGTTGCTGGAACGGGCCTGATCGGCGTGGCTTGCCGCTATGATGCGGTGGTACCTGGCTGCAGGGATTCACGCCAATGAAGTTCACCCCCGTCGGCTTGCTGGGTGCGCTGTGCCTGGCCAGCGCCACGGTTGCCGCCGCGCCACGGGACGATGTTGATCGCTGCCTGGCCGCGTTGCAGCCGCAGGCGCTCAAGCAGGGCGTCAGCGCGACCGGGTTCACCCGGCTTACCGCCGGCCTGACCCCGGATCTCACCGTGCTGCCGCTGTTGGATGCGCAGCCGGAGTTCACCACGCCGCTGTGGGATTACCTGGCCGCACTGGTCGATACCCAGCGCGTCGAAGACGGCCGGGCACGCCTGGGCCAGCACCGCGATCTGCTCGCCAGCGTGTCGGCGCAGTACGGCGTTGATCCGGCCACCATCGTCGCGGTCTGGGGCGTGGAGAGCGATTACGGCCGCGTGTTCGGCAAGCGCCCACTGCTGCAGTCGCTGGCCACGCTGTCCTGCAACGGACGCCGCCAGCCGTTCTTCCGTGGCGAGCTGCTGGCCCTGCTCAAACTGCTCGACGCCGGCGACCTGAGCGCCGATGGCCTGACCGGCTCCTGGGCTGGTGCCTTTGGCCACACCCAGTTCATGCCTTCCACCTATGCCCGCATCGCCGTGGATGGTGATGGCGATGGGCGTCGCGACCTGGTGGCCAGCATCCCCGATGCACTGGCCTCCACCGCCAACTATCTCAAGCAGGCCGGCTGGCGCACCGGCCAGCCTTGGGGCATCGAAGTAAAGGTCCCCGGCGGCTTCAATGCCAGCCTGGCCGGGCGCACCCAGCGCAAGCCGCTCGCGGCCTGGCGTGCATTGGGCATCGCCCCGATCGGTGGTGGTGCGCTCGCGCCTGCGGGCCTGCCTGAGGATGCCAACGCCGCGCTGCTGCTGCCTACCGGCGCCAAGGGCCCGGCCTGGCTGGTGTTCCGCAACTACGACGCGATCTACGCCTACAACGCCGCCGAGAGCTATGCCCTGGCCATCGCCACCCTGGCCGATCGCCTGCGCGGCGGCCCCGGCATCGTCGCTGCCTGGCCCACCGATGACCCCGGCATCGGCCGCACCGAGCGCCGCGAGCTGCAGACCCTGCTGCTCGCACGCGGGCACGACATCGGTGCCGCCGACGGCATGGTCGGCACCGCCACCCGGCGCGCCATCCAGGTTGAACAGCAGGCGCTGGGCTGGCCGGACGCCGATGGCCGTGCCGGCCAACGCATCCTCACCGCGCTGCGCACCGCGCCCCCTCTACCCAAGCCCACCACTGCCATGCCCGACAGCACCGTGTTCTCCCTGCCGCCCAACCATGCCCGCCTCGTACAGTCGCCAGCCGCTCCCGGCGCCGCGCTACCCAAGCTCGATGGGCTGGGCATCGTCGACATCCAGGGCTTCCCGGCATGGAAGGTGGAAACGCCGCTGGCCAGCGCCGCGATCTCCGTGTTCGGCGGCCAGCTGCTCTCTTTCATCCCCAAGGGCGGCCAGGACGTCCTGTGGCTATCGCCCACCGCACAGGCCCTGCCGACCCCGATCCGGGGCGGCAGCCCGGTGTGCTGGCCATACTTCGGCAGGCAGGGGCAGGGCAGTGACGTGCCCTCGCACGGTTTCGTGCGCAACCTGGCGTGGACCCTGCAGAGCGCGCAGCGCGAGGCCGACGGCACCGTGGTGCTGAGCCTGGCCCCGCCGGCGCTGGACACCCTGGACCTGCGCCTGACGATGCAGTTGCGGATCGGCCGCACGCTCGAGCAGCGCCTGGTCACCGAGAACACCGGCCGCCAGCCGGTCACCTTCACCCAGGCCCTGCACAACTACTTCCGGGTCAGCGACGCCATGCAGGTCAGCGTGTCCGGGCTGGATGGCCTGGTCTACCTGGACAAGTTCGAGAACTACGCCACCCCGCGCACCCAGCAGGGCGACTGGTCGCTCAACGACCCGCGCGACCCCGGCCGCAGCGACCGCATCTACACCCAGGCCGGCGGCCGCTACGTGCTGAAGGACCCGGGGCTGAAGCGCAGCATCGAGATCACCACCCAGGGCAGCCGCTCGCTGGTGGCCTGGAACCCGGGCGAAGCCGGGGCCGCCAGGATGGCCGACGTCGGCGCCGGCTGGAAGGACTATGTCTGCCTGGAAGCGGCCAATGCTGGCCCGGATGTAGTCACCCTGGCTCCCGGCGCCCGCCACGTGCTGCAGCAGACTCTGTCAGTAAAGCCCCTGTAACGCCGGGGGCGCGGCGTGGCCGACGGATCGGGTCGGCCACGGTTGGGCGCTCGGCCCCGGTAGTGCCGGCCGTTGGCCGGCTCCACGTACAGCCGGCAACAACCGATCACCCCCCGCTCCGGGATCGCAGCGCCACCAGGCAGATGCCACCGGCGACCAAACCCCAGAACGCCGAGCCGATCCCGGCCAGCGACAGGCCCGAGGCGGTTACCAGGAAGGTGACCAGCGCGGCCTCGCGGTCGCTTTCCTCGCGCAGGGCCATGGCCAGGCTGTTGGCGATGGTGCCGAACAGCGCGATGCCGGCCACGCACGCCACCAGCTCCTTCGGGAACGCGGCGAACACCGCCGCCACCGTGGCACCGAACAGCCCCACCACGATATAGAAGGCACCGGCGGCCACCGCAGCGGTGTAACGGCGTGCCGGATCCTCGTGTGCCTCCCGGCCCATGCAGATGGCTGCCGTGATCGCCGCCAGGTTGAGCCCATAGGCGCCAAAGGGGGCCAGCAGCGTGTTGGCCACGCCAATCCAGCCGATCACCGGGGAAATCGGGGTGTCGTATCCAGAGGCGCGGATCACCGCCACCCCGGGAATGTTCTGCGACGCCATGGTGACCACGAACAACGGCAGGGCGATGCCGAACACCGCCGGCCACGACAGGGTGGGCCAAGTGAACACCGGCGCTGCCAGTTCCAGCCGCAGCTGCTCGGCATGCAGCAGGCCCTGTGCGGCGGCAACGCCCACGCCAACCAGCAGGGTGGCAATCACCGCATAGCGGGGGAACAGGCGTCGTCCCACCAGCCACGTGGCGAACATCGCCAGCGCCATGCCCAGCTGCGTGCCCATGGAGACGAACACATCCAGCCCGAAGCGCAGTAGCACGCCGGCCAGCATGCCGGCGGCCAATGCCATCGGCACGCGGCGCATCACCTTGGCGAACACACCCGAGAAGCCGGCCAGCATGCCCAGTACCGCCGCAAGCACGAAGGCACCGATGGCATCGCTGTAGGTCACAACGCCCGTACCCACCACCAGCATGGCGGCGCCCGGGGTCGACCATGCGGTCACCACCGGCACGCGGTAGCGCAACGACAGGCCGATGCAGGTCACGCCCATGCCAAGGCCCAGCGCCCACATCCACGACGCGATCTGCGCCTGCGTTGCACCAACGGCCTGTGCGGCCTGGAACACGATCACTGCGGAACTCGCAAAGCCCACCAACACGGTAATGAAGCCTGCCACCACCGCAGGCAACGACAGATCGCGCAACAACGAACGCTTGGCAACCGCAGACATGACGCATGCTTCCCTGACGACAAGAACCTGCATTGTTGGCAGCCCTGCGCAGCACGCGCAACGCGCGTGCTGCGCATTCGCGCACGGCGTGTCTACACAAGCGGTAGGTACCGACCGTTGGTCGGTACGCTGTTGAAAAAATCGCTTGACGAATTTTGAGAAGTCTTTAGTATTCGCTCCCTCGCTGCGACGCGGTCTTCACCCCGGTGAACACCAAGCCAAAGCGGCGGCAACATCCCTCGAAAGAAGGTGTTGACGGA
>NZ_JAGGRL010000005.1 GCF_018612915.1 Stenotrophomonas sp. ISL-67
GGGCCGCGCTGCGCGTTGCCGGCGCGGTTGCCGCCGGTCGTGCATGCGTTCGTGGCGATATCAGCAGCATTCTGGACGATGTCGGCAGCATTGGTACCGACGCGGGTATCCAGCCCCGTGATCGAGGCGGCGTTGGCCGCGATATCGGTCGCGTTCTGGCCGATGCCGGTGGTGTTTTCTTCGATCGTGCCGAGGTTGGTGGCGATATCCGCAGCGTTCTGGCCGATGTCGGCGGCGTTGGCCTGCACGGCATCGTTCACCGTGGTCAGCTGGGCCACGTTCACTGCATCGTTGTCTTCGGTACCTGCAGCCACGCCGCTCAGTCGACGGTCGCCGTCGGTGCCGGCGAAGTTGACTTCGCTGCCGCCCACCGCCGCGCCGACACCAATCACGCCGGTATCAGCGTCCTGGCCGATCAGGCCGTCGCCGGTGCCACCGTCTTCCAGCGTGCCCACGCGCTCGTCCAGCTCGCCCAGGGCGTCGCCCACGTTGGTGAACGTGGAACCGGTGCCGAAGACGTACGACGGCGCCTTGAACGCACCTGTGGCGGCGTCGAAGCCCGCACCGCCGCCCAGCGCCTGGGCAGCGCCCTCCAGCTGACCGAAGGTGGCGGCGTGGTGGGCCTGGGTGCCAGCAGCCACATTGGTGATTCTGCGCTTCAACGAATTGCTGCCCACCGAAACCGTCAGGTCCTCATCGGCGACGGACTCGGCACCCAGCGCCACCGAACGTTCGCCGGACGCACTGCTGTAGGCACCCAGTGCCATGGCTTTGTCAGCCTTCATGTAGTGCCAGTCGGGGTCATCCATGTTCATGCCGACCTTGGCACCTTCGCCGATGGCGATGCCGTGCATGCCACCCGAACCGGCGGGACCTTCCGGATCGCGCTCGACGCTGGCGTCATGACCGATGGCAATGCCGCCCACGGCAGTGGAGCCTGCATTCGAGCCCAGCGCGATGGTATTGCGGGCCTCGGCATTGGCGCCGGTGCCCACGGCAATGGCGTCCAAGCCGCCTGCAACGGCAGCCGCCCCGGTGCTGTTGACCACCATGTAATCAGCCGACGCGTCAGCGCTTGCCGAGCGCGGCGTTGCATCTTCAGCAACGTCGCAGTGTTGTTCGTTCACGGCGTCGTCTGCCACGGCGACGCACGTCGACGCAACCGAAAGCTGCTGCGGAGGCTCGACATCCGGTGCCGCAGCCGCCGTAACGGCAGTGCAGGAGAGCAGTGCGGAGGCCAGCAGCAGAGTGCGGGTCTTGCGCTTGCGGCGGCCGCTCGAGAGTTCAGAGGCAACAACCCAGGTCTTGAGCGAAGCGCTCCAGATGATTCGATAGATAACATTCATTTGATAATCCAGGAAGACGGCGATGCGATGGGGAAGCGATGTCGACGTTCTTCCCGTTGCCTTGCCAACTGCGAGGAATACCGCCACGAATGAGGGGCGCATTCTCGGTACGGGCTGTTCCTGGAAAAATCCAATTAGTTTCAATTGCTGAAAATCCAGTCCTGCCGTTTACCCTGACTTAACAAGAATGAAGGCAGGATTCTGCCTACGGGGTAATAAGGGAGGGGCCATGGCTGCTCGTATACCTGTATTCCCCGTGGGATTTGCCCTGGTGCTGATGACATTCATGTTTGTCACGGGGTGCCAGCGCCTGCGGGAAGCAGGAGTCCCCGGCGTTGGGGAAAACAACGTTGCGGACCAGGCTCCAAGCTGCGAGACCGTGCCGCCGTGGCGCAGCCCGGCGCCGGGCCGCGTCAGCGCCTATCATCCCGGCGATCGGGTGCAGAATCGCGGACAGGTTTATGTCTGCACCGAATGGGGCGACGGCCGTTTCTGCAACCAGGATGCCTTTGAACCGGGCACCGCCACCGAGCATCTCTGGCGTGATGCCTGGAACGCACAGGGCAGTTGCACCGTTCCCGACGCTACCTTTGCCGGCAATCGGCTTGCCCTGGTCCTGCCGGCCATCCCGCCGGACACCACGCCGGGGCCGGTCACCGGTACCGTGCGCTGTGCCGGACCGAACCCCAGCGTGCGCAGCTTTACCGGGGAATGGGGCCAGAGCATCACCGTCGATGACCTGGGCCGGTGTGATTACCAGCTCTACATCAAAGGCGTCGGTGGCCAGCTTCCGCTCAACACGCCGGCGATATTGCCGTTCACCGAAACGGCTGGCCAGGTGATCACGTTCGAAGCCAGGTTCCGTCCTGAGGTGCCACTCAAGGACCTGGTGTTGGCACCGGGCGTCAACATCGAGGTGTTCGCCACCGGCCTGCTGCAGCCACGCCAGATGGCGATGGGCAACAATGTGCTTTACGTGGGCTCCAGCGCCATTCCGCATTTTGCCTACGACAAGCGCATTGCCGATTTCATCTACGCGCTGCCCCTGGATGGCAATGGCAATCCTACCGGCGTGCAGTTGTTGGCAACGAAACTGCAGGAACCGCACGGCGTAGCCTATCGCAACGGCGACCTTTACTTCGGCTCCACCGGCGGCTTGTACCGGATCAAGGACGTGGACACGCACCTGGATAATCCGGTCGCCGAGAAGCTGATGGTGTTCCCGGCCGACGACACGCGCATGAAGCTTCCCCCCTCCGGCGATGACGGCCCTTACCGGGTGTGGCACCAGAAGCACCCGCTGTATTTCAATCCGAACGATCCAGCCGATGACAACCTGTACACGGCCGTCGGGATTCCCTGCAATATCTGCAAGGTGCCGCAGGACACCCGCTACGGTTCGGTGCTGAAATACAACGTTGCTACCGGCGAGTCCACGCTGCTGGCCACGGGTGTGCGCAACGCGGTGGGCCTGGCCTGGCATCCGGACACCGGGCAGATATGGTTCAGCGACAACAACCGCCAGGGCTTCCCCAACACCGACGAAATCAACCGCATCTCCCGCGCCGGCGAATTCTTCGGCGTACCGTACGTATTCGGCAAGTCCACGCTCGGGTATACGCAGGCCGAATTCGACGATCCCGAAGCCCCGAACGACGGCAAGCTGCTGCCGGGCGCGATCATTTCCGACCTGATGCCCGACGAGATCGACATTCGCCGGCAGACTCAGCCGGTGTATCCACTGGCGTCCAGTTCGGCGCCGCTCGGCATTCACTTCTGGAACCACTATCCCGCGCCCGCAGGAGCACGGCAGCTGCTTGTGGCCCAGCATGGCGGCGGCACCGCCGAAGACCCCTCCACCGACGTCCGCATGTTGACCGTGCTCAACAACAAGGTGGTGCACGACGTACCGCTGATCACCGGCTGGAAACCGCCGAGCGGTGCCTTCACCGGCAAGCCGGTGGACTTCCTGGAATTGCCCGATGGCAGCCTGCTGATCTCGGACGACGTGGCCGGCGTCATCTACAAGGTCACGTATGAGCCCGACTCCCTGCCCCGCACCACCCTGTCGTTCCAGGTGCCGGCCACTGCACCTGTTCCTGCGCTGGCCGACGCCAAACCCAGCGGCATCCTCACCGAACCTTCCGGGAAGCAGCGCCTGGTGCAACTGGGCTGGGGCGCGCCGCCGCTGACCTTCGCGGGGCTGGCGCCGGGCGAATATGCGTTCGAGATGCGCGATGCGGGCAGTTGGGTCCCGGTGGCCCGGGAGCAGACCTTCACCCTCGCCGCAGAGAGGGTCTCTACCCTGGAGCTCGCCTATCGGGAGCCCGTCGAGGTCAAGGCAGACATCATCATCAAGGCGCCACCGCGCCCAAGCAACGTCACTGCACCCAACTGGACCGTCCACCTGCGCACCGCTGGCAAATCCGGAAACGGCGAACCCCTCGTTGTCGAATGGGGCCAGCAACTGCGCCACGAGGTGGGGAATGGCGAATACAACGTGGTCTATCCCTACTTCGACGCCGCCATGCCCTCGCCTACCCTGCACAAGGTGCGGGTGGACGAGAACTCCGGCGACCAGACCGTCGCACCCACGTATACCGCGGTGGAGTCACTGGGCAGGACAGTCCTGGAGGAAACGTGCTCCGGCTGCCATCAGCCGCTGTACTGGGACAACGGCGACCTGGCGGATCGGTGGGACAGCGCGGGGGTGGACCTGCTGATCGCCAAGATCGAGACGATGGGCGTGCCCGGGCATTGCGACCGCACCTGCTCCAGCGCAACAGCCCGTTACCTGCTGGATACCGTATGGGGAGACTACCTGGACCCGCCGCCACCGGTCGGCACCCGGCAGGTGCGTCTGCTGGCCACGGACGAATACGTGAACTCCGTACAGGATGTCCTCGGGTTGGCGGTCGACAAGGCCGATGTGCCACCGGAGAACGCATACAAGTCATTCAAATATCCGGCCCCCGCAGCCTTGGGCGTGGTACGCAAGGACCCGCTCTACCAGTATTACCTTCTGGCCCGAAAAGTTGCGCAGGGCGCAGACCTGGACGCGTTGGGATATACCCCGGGAAGCGACGCCACGCCATTCGTGAGCGGCATTGGCCGGCTGATGTTCAGGCGGCCGCTGCTGTCGGCCGAGGTCACCCGCTACAAGGCCGTGCTCGAAACGACCGATGGCGACATGGAGGGGCCGCGTCTGATGCTGGCCAGCATGCTGATGTCGCCCAATTTCCTGTACCGGCAGGAACTGGGACAGGCCATCGACGACGGCTCGGGCGACTACCGGCTCGATCCCTACGAAACCGCAACAGCGCTTTCGTTCGCTTATCTGGGAACCACGCCTGACGACGCGCTGCTGGCCAAGGCGGCCAATGGCGAGCTGGCCACGCAGGAGCAGATCAACGCCACCGCGTCGGACATGATGCAGTCGCCCAAGGGCCTGGAGCAGTTCGAGCGGTTTGTACGCTACTACGCGCGCACTCTGCAGGCCATCGGCGAAAAGCCTGGACTGGGCAAGCCATTGATCGACGCCATGGCGCAGGAGCAGTCGCTCAGCGTGCATTATCTGATGGGAGAAGGTTCGGGCAACGTCCGCGAACTGTTCAACCCCGCCTATACCTACCTCAACCAGGCGCTGGCCCAACATTACGGCGTGGGCGGTGTTGCTGGCGACCAGATGCAGCGCGTATCCCTTCCGCCCGGGGGCGACCGTGGTGGCCTGCTGCACCAGGGCCAGTTCCAGATCACGCAATCCGGCCAGGACACCAGCGGCCTGATCGCACGCGGGTTCCGTATCCGCGAGCAGTTCTTCTGCCACGTGTTCGGGACCCCCATTGCCGATCCGGGCAACCCGCAGTTCCCCGATCACGGCGTCACCATGCGCTACCGCTGGGACCTCATCAACGGCAGGTATGCGGATGAGACCTGCTGGAACTGCCACAAATTCGTCAATGACACCGGCGCTTCCATGGAAAATTACGACTGGACAGGCAAATTCCGCACCCAGGAGTTCGCCGTGAACCCCCCTTACACCGCGCAGTTGGTGGACCTGGATGCCACGCTCGATTTCCGCAATGCAAGCGATACCGGGTACTGGGGTACCAACCTGCAGAACGTTCGCGGCATTGCCGAGCTGATTCCGGACAACCCGTCCGCAATGAGCTGCCTGGCAGATGGCTACCTGCGTTATACCCTGGGAACGGAAGTGACCCCCAATGTGGTCAGTCTGCACAGCCATCTGCGCCGCCAGCTCATGGAAAACGGCGATATGCGCAGGATGCTGCTGGATATCGCGGCATCCCCCTCCTTCACCCGGCGCAAGGACATTGCCAGGAAGGTACGCATCGACGCGCCCGCCACCGAGCATCCTGCAAGGAAACCGCCGCAATGAACCCCTCTTCCGGACGTCGACGTTTCCTGATCGGCGCAACCTGCGCCGGCGTTGCCGCCGCTGCTGCCGTCCCCTTCTTCAGCCGCCCCGGGCTGGCACGACTGGCCACGGCCGGCAGCCGCGCAGGCAGCCCCAGAATGAAGGTGGTGTTTTTCGTGATACCCGATGGGCTGGGTATCAACGGCTTTGCCACCGCCGGTGCCGAGTGGAACCCGCAAGGGGCCATCTGGCATCCGGCCGTGGCAGAGGGCGTCACCGATACCGATCAGTTCACCTTGAACCTGGCCAGCCAGGCGCTGGAGAAGCACCGCGACAAGGCCCTGTTCCTGCGCTACCTGGAGAACTCCAGCGCGTTCGGTGGCCATAATGCGTGGACCAGCATCCTGCGCGCCACGGGCGGCGGCACTGGAAGCAGCATCGACGTGCTGCTCGCCAAGGCGCTGCCGGGCAACAACCCCGTGGTCGGGGCGGCCTTTTCCGGCCCCATGAGCAAAGTGGGCGTCGGCGGAAATTCGTGGTACGTGTCCTACGACAACGGCGTGATGCGCACCCCGCAGAAGGATCCGCGCGTGTTGTTCGAGAACCTGGTAGGCACCCCCGGCATGCTGCGCCGGGCACGCAGCGCTTCGGCCATCCTCGACCCGGCGATGGCCGACCTGGAGGACATCCGCGGCAAGGTGCACGGCAGCGAGCGGGCAAAACTGGACACACACATGGACGCGATGGAGCAGCTGATTGAAGACATCGGCGGCACCCTGCCCCCGTCCTGCGATGACGCCGCGCCACCGGAATCGCACCCTGTCGACGATCCGAATTTCCGCAACGAAGTGCAGGCCGCGCACCACCAGGTGATCGCCACGGCGCTCTCGTGCGGCATCATGCGCGTGGCCACGATCCAGGTGGCCTATTCCTCCGAGCAATCGCCCATTCCCGGTATCGACCCGCGCAGCGCCCACGACATTGCACATTGGGGCCAGATGGGCTCGGAAGAGTCCGCCGTGGAAGCGGACCGGCGACGCTGGCAGGACCGCGCCAAGTGGTACACGGCCAAGGTAAGCGACTTCCTGGATGCGTTGGCCCGTTACGCGGACCCTGACGTGCCCGGCGATTCGCTGCTGGACCATACCCTGGTGGTCTACACCAGCGAAATGGCCTGTGGTGCACGCGAACACATGATGGACATGCCCCTGGTTTTCCTGGGAGGGGCCAGCGGCCGCTTGATGAACGGCGCGGGCAGTGGTCGCTACTACGACGTCATGGCGCTGGGCGATGTCGACAACCAATGGCAGACCGGCCGGCCCAGGCGACTGGTTCGCATGCAGCGGGTGTGGGGCGAACTCGGCCGGGCGCTTGGGGTGGAGGTGCCCTACGCGGGAAACATGGAGTCCGTTCCAGACCTGTTCCGGCCTGCGTGATGGAACCGGGCCGGGCCCTCAGTTGCGCAGCTCGTCCTTGAAGATCTTCCCGTCCTTCATGATCACATTGAAGTTGGCGTCCGGGTTGGTGATGACGTTGATGTCAGACAGCGGATCACCCTCGACCAGCAGCAGATCGGCCAGGGCCCCCTCCTCCACCACGCCCACGCGGCCGGCATACGGGCTGCGCTTGCCGGACAGCGCCAGCAGCTGGGCGTTGGTGCCAGTGGCCATGACCAGGGTTTCGGCCGGGGTATACCAGCGGGTCAGGCTGGCCAGGATGTGGTTCTGCTGCGAGGCCAGCGCGCTGGAGAAGAGCACGTCGGTGCCGAACGCGGTCTTGAGCTTGTACTTGATGGCGAAGCGGTAGGTCTGGTCGGTACCGGCGAACACTTCCTGCGCTTTTTGCCACTGCTCCGAGCCCGTCGGGAAGGCGTTGGCCAGCTCCGGCGGGAACGGCTGGGTGCTGAGCCAGGTGCCGGTATCGCGGATGCGGCGGGCGGTGGCGTCGTCCATCAGGCTGCCATGCTCGATGCACTTCACCCCGGCACGGATGGCACGCTGGATCGCCTCGGGGGTGTAGGCGTGCACGGTCACGTAGGTTCCCCAGTCGGTGGCCGCTTCCACCGCTGCGCGAACCTCGGGTTCGGTGAAGGTCACCACGTCCAGCGGGCTGTGCGGCGAGGAGACGCCGCCACCGGCGGTGAGCTTGATCTGGCTGGCGCCACGCATCAGCTGCTCGCGCACGCGCACGCGCAGTTCGTCGGGCGTATCGGCGATGGCGCTGTCGCCGATCACGTCGTGGCGCGACCCAGGTTGGCCCACCGTGCGCGGCAGGTCGGAGGCCTCACGGAAATCGCCATGCCCACTGGTCACGGTAATCATTGCGCCGGAGGGCCAGATGCGCGGTCCCTCGGCATGTCCGGCATCGATGGCGGCCTTCAGCCCCCACACTGCGCCGCCGACGTCGCGTACCGTAGTGAACCCGCGCAGCAGGGTCTTGCGGGATTCGGCACCGGCCACGATGTTGATGTACCCGGTGTCGGCGGTCATCAGCGCCTGGATCGGGATGCCGGCGAACATGCTGTGCCAATGCATGTCGATCAGGCCGGGCATGAGAGTACGCCCGCGTCCATCGATGCGGCGCGCGCCGGGGGCGTCGATGGCACCCGCGGAGATCCGCGCGATGGTATTGCCCTGCACAAGCACATTGCTGGGTGCGGACAGGCGGCCATGGGTGCCGTCGAAGATGCGCACGTTGGTGAACAGCGTAGCGGCCGGTGCGCCAGCGGTGGCGGCCTCCGGGGTGTCGCCCCCTGGCTCCTGCTGCATGACCGAATGCGCGCCCACCGAAGACGCCATGCCAAGGGAAACCAAGACCCCCACGATCCGAACAGTCATTCGATGCGACATGGTACTGCGCCCTCGTGACGAATGTTGCGCAGGTATAGGAGCGCACGCGTGAGTGTCATGTGTTTGCGGGAATTACTGGGATGGGTTTCACCGCTGCATAACGATGCCGGGCGGGTAATTGGATGGTCTTTCCAGGAGTGGTACGTCATGACTGTGTTCTCCCGACTTGGCAAGGATCCGGGCTCCATCGGCGTGGCAATGAAATCCAGCTGGCAACGCCTGCTCATCGTAGGCGTGCTGCTGTTGGTGCTGGGCGCGTTCGGCATCTATGCGTCCTCTTTCATGGTGCGCACCATGACGGTGCTGGTGGCCGGCCTGCTGGTGATCGCCGGTGCGCTGCAGCTGACCGAAGCGTTCCTGCTGCACGGCCTGCCCAGTTTTGCCATGACCATCCTGTTGGGCGCGGCGCAGATCATCGGCGGCATCGCCATCTACACCCATCCCGAATGGGCTGCCTACGCGGTGGCGACCACGGTGGCGGCGGTGCTGGTGGTGCAGGCGATCGCGCAGATCAGCCTGGCATTCCGCTTCCAGCCCGGTGGCAAGCGCTGGATTTCGCTGGTGTCCGGGTTGGTGGCACTGGTGGCGGCCGTGGTGTGCGTCAGCGGGGTGGCCTGGGCCGGACGCGCATCGGCGTCGTGGGGCGTGGGCCTGGCGTTGCTCGCGATGGGCGTGGCCTACATCGCCATCGCCCTGCTGTTCCGCCAGGATCGTGATCAGAACGCCCCTTCCAGGTAGGTGTAGATGTAGTTGGAGCCGCCGTCGACGGTACCCAGCATCCGCGCCGAACCGAAGATGCCCGAACGGTGCGAGACGCCGAACCCGAAGTACAGCTCGTGCCAGCGTTCGCTGCCGAAAATGTCGCCCAGGCTCACGTCGATGCTGGGGTCCAGGTAGTTGAGCACCTTGGAGGTATTGCGCTCGCGGCGAGCCTGCGACTGCACTTCGGCATACGGCACGCGCTCGGCATAGGACACACCGAAGCCGAAGCCGAGCCGGGTCTTGACCCGGTGTGACCACGGGAAGCCGTAGTAGAAGGCCTTCATGTACGCATCTATCTGCCACGAATCGGGCTGGTGGCCCTTTTCGTCATGACGCAGCACGCCCACGTAGCCGACCAGGTCCAGTGGCCAGCCGTTGAGTCCTGACACGAACGGGCGGCCCACGTGCACGCCCCAGATGTCGGTGGGGTCGTCGTTGTTCAAGCTGACGCAGCTGAAGGTCATGATCTTGACCAGGTGGCAGCCATCGTCCGAATCGCGGCCGTAGAACACCTTCACGTAGGTGGGAGTGCCTTCCTTGTCCCAGCGCACCTGGCCGTTGCCGAAATCGTAGGCGGCGCCGAGCATGGCGCCCCACTGCATGTCGCTGTCCACGAGCGGGCTGTTGCGGATGGTGCTGGCGTAGCGCTTGGCGAACACGCCGCCGACCAGGCTCCAGTTCTGCAGGATGCGGTAGCGGCCATACAGGCCAGCGGTGATGTCCACCCCGCTGCCGGCCGAGTACTCGGTGCGTTCGGGGGTTACCTCGTCGGGCTCCACGCCGAAGTAGTAGTCGTTGAGCTTGGCGCTGCGCCAACCCAGGGTGAGTACCGGCTGCAGCGCCCAGCGGTCGCCACGCCAGGTATACCCATAGCCGGCGCGCACTTCGGTGCCATTGGAACTGTTGGAGATGTCCTGGCGGACGGTGAAGTCCAACGCATGGTTGTTGTGCTTGAAGTAGTAACGGGCGCCGGCGTCGGCCTCGCTGTTGCGGGTTTCCATGCCTTCGAGGATGTCGGGGGTTTCATCTTCCGGGTAGCCTTCCAGCCGCCGTTCGACGAACAGCTCCAGGCCCTGGTCCTCGTGCGGGGTGAAGCGCACGCCCGCCGCGTTGGAGCGCAGGAAGAAGCGCTCGCCCTCGTACAGGTACAGCGGCATGATATCGACGCGATCGTCGGCACCTTTGTAGGGCGACGATTCGATCCGGCCGAGGAAGCCCAGCCCCGCACTGCCGGGTTCTTCGAGGATCGTGCCGAGCATGGCGTCCTGCGCGGCCACCGGGGCGGCGGCCGCCAGTGCGCTGACCAGCAGCAGCTTTCGTAGTCTGCGCGTTGCCATGACGCCTCCTATCTCACGAAGTCGTACTTGAGCGCCGTCTGCAGGCGGAACACATCGCCACTGGCACCACTCTGCTCCTGCAGCTTGCCGTACAGCAACTCGGCGCCCCAGCTCCAGCTCGGCGCCGGCTGCCAGATGATGTTGGCGGCGGCGTAATCGCTGCGGCGGAACACCGATGGGTCAAGCAGCGGGTCGCGTTCCAGATAGAGCCGGCTGTAGGTCAGGGTGGAACGCCAGCGCTGCGTCCAGTGGTGGGTGTAGCCGAGCCAGCCGCCGTACTGCTGCAGCACCTGCAGGTCGCCCTGCGGGTCGACCACGCCATCGACATTCACTCCGCCCAGGTCGCCGATGAAGGCGGCGATACCCTGCCCGCCCACGGCGCCGAACACCAGGTAGTTGCCGTTGTCGCCCCAGCCCCAGGTTCCGCTGAGGGCCAGGCCGCCGGCGGTGGCGCTGTCACTGCCTTCATTGCTGTCCTGCGCCGAATCGTAGGCCAGGTAGCGCAGCAGGCCCGACGCCTGCAGGCTGCCCCAACCCGCCTCGTGCCGCGCGGCCAACACCAGGTTGGGCGCGGCCGTGCGCGAGCGTTGGGTGACGCCGGAGAACTGCAGTTCCGGCGCGCGATGCTCGGCGGCCAGGATCAACTGGTTGCCGTTGCCCAGCGGGAAATACTGGCGGACGCTGGCCAGCCGCGCGAACGGCGATGCCGGCGGGCCGGCGAAGTCCAGCGTATCGGGGCCGGAGTCCAGGTCCATGAAGGCCGACCAGCCGAAGCCCACATAGGTGTTGCCGAGCTGCCCCCAGGCGTGGCGCAGGCGGTAGCCGTAGCTGCCACCCGAGCCGAAGAAATCGTTCTGGATAAGGAACCGCAGCTGGCCGGCATCGGTGTTGCGGCGCCCTTCGAAGGTGAGCCGGGTCTGCCGGGCGTGCATGTTGAAGCGCGAGCTGTCACGCCCGCCATCGACGGGAATGGACGAAGGAACGAACTCGTCGGTGACCCCGGCGTCGCCGCTGTCGAACATCGCATCCAGCTTGGCGTAACCGCCCAGCCGCAGCCAGGTTTCGGTGCCGGGAATCACGAAGAAACCTTCCAGGTCATCACCCGGTGGCACTTCGTTGTCGGCGCGGGCGGTGGCCTGGTCGTCCTCATCGAAGGTGTCACGCGCCGGCAGTGGCGAGGGCTTGACCTTCATTGCTTCGGGCGACGCCACTGCGATTGGCTGGGCAGGCCCACCTACCGCGCCCGGTACGGCCACAACGGCGGTTGCCGATTGCGCCGGGCTGGCCGGTGCGGGCTGGGCGGTGCTGGCCTGCCCGGATTCGAGTGCCTGGATGCGCGCGGTCAGCATCTCCACGGTCTGGCGCAGGCGCTGGAGTTCGGCGTCCTGGGTGGCGTCGCGGGTCTGGGCCGCGACGGCGCCTGGCAGCAGCACGGCGGCCAGGCAGAAGGATCGGGTGGGAATGCGCATGGAAGGCGGCCCTCGCAGGGAAGTCGAAAACACGAATGGATCAATCGGCGGGAACCACCCGCTGGCCCTGTCCGCCGCCCAGTGCGGCGTACAGGTTCACGGCGTCCTGCAATGCCGCTGCACGCAGCTGCAGCAGGTTCTGTTCGGCGGCGAAGTGGTTGCGCTCGGCATCGAGCACTTCCAGGTACGGAGTGAGTCCCACGTCGTAGCGGTCGTGCGCGGTCACCACCAGCGCCTGCTGCACTTCCACCGCGCGAATCTGCGCAGCGATCTGGCGGTCGTTCTGCTCGGCGGCGACCAGGCCGCTGGCGACCTCGCGGAACGCGTTCTGCACGGTGGACTGGTAGGCCACCTCGCGTTCGTCGCGGGCGGCATTGGCCGCATCCACGCGGGCGCGGCGGGCACCCCAGTCGAGCAGTGGCAGTACTGCCCCGGCGCCGAACGACCAGACCCGGTTGCTGTCCGACACCAGTCCAGACAGATCGCTGGACGCGTACCCTCCCGCACCGGTCAGCGCGATGATCGGGAAGTACAGCGCCCGCGCAGCGCCGATGTTGGCGTTGGCCGCGCGCAGCTGGTGCTCGGCCAGGCGCACGTCCGGGCGCGCTTCCAGCAGCGCCGACGGCAGGCCCGGATCGAGCTGGGTGAGCTGCGCGGCCGGGTCCAGCGGCAGCCCGGACGGCAGCGCTGGCGGCAGCGGCACGCCCACCAGGAACTGCAACAGCTGAAGTGCCTGTCCCTGGCTGCGCCGCAACTGCGCCAACTGCAGCTCGGTCTGGGTCACCAGTGCGTAGGACTGGTTGAAGTCGATGGACGAAGTCAGCCCGGCGTCCATGCGCAGCTGCGCCAGTTCGAGGGTTTCGTTACGGCTGGCCAGTGAGCGTTCGGCCAGCACGATGCCTTCATCGCTGGCGCGCACGGCGTAGTAGCTCGCCGCCACGTTCGCCACCAGCGAGAGTTCGGCGGTGTTGCGGGCCTCTTCCGTGGCCAGGTACTGGCGGCGGGCCACCTCGCTGAGGTTGGCCACGCGGCCCCAGAAATCCAGCTCGAACGAGGGGATGCCCACCTGCAATGCATAACTGTCGACGGTGACCCGGGGTGCGCCGTCAGCCGCGCTGAGTGGGGTGCGTAGTCGCTGTCCGGAAGCGCTGGCGTCCAGCCCGGGAAGGCGCTGGCTGCGCTGGATGCGGAACTGCGCACGGGCCTGTTCGATGCGGGCGGCGGCACCGGCCAGGTCGCGGTTGTAGACCAGCGCCTGGCCGATCAGGTCACGCAGTACCGGATCATGGAAAAAGCCCTGCCAGGCAATGCCTGGTGCGAGTGCGCCCTCGGCAGTGGACGGCGGGAACGCCGCAGGCACCGGCGCTTCCGGGCGCACGTAGTTCGGCGCCAGGTTGCAGCCGCACAGCTGGCCGACCGCCAGCAGCGCACCCACCCGCCAGAGCATGCCGTTACGCATCGGTGCCCTCTCTGCCTGCTGGTGCGGCGGGATCGGCCGTGCGCGGGCGCGCGCGGCGGCGCAGCAGGAAGTAGAACAGCGGGGTGAAGAAGATGCCGAACAGGGTGGCGCTGAGCATGCTGCCCAGCACGCCGGTACCCACCGCCTGGCGGCTGGCCGCGCCGGCACCGGTGGCGACCACCAGCGGCACCATGCCTACGATGAAGGTCAGGCTGGTCATCAGGATCGGGCGCAACCGCTGCTGCGCGGCCTGCAGGATCGCATCGCGCACTGGCACGCCGCGCGCTTCCTCGTCCAGCCCGAACTGCACGATCAGAATGGCGTTCTTGGCGGCCAGGCCGATGATGGTGACCAGGCCCACGGTGAAGTACACATCGGCGGACATCCCGCGCGCGGCGGTGAACACCACGGCGCCGAGGATGCCCAGCGGTACCACCAGCAGCACGATCACCGGTGTGACCCAGCTTTCGTACAGCGCCGCCAGCAGCAGGAACGCCACGATGAAGGCCAGCCCGAGCAGCATGCCCACCTGCCCTGACGCTTCGCGTTCTTCACGTGCCGTGCCGGTCCACTCATGCCGCATGCCCGGCGGCAGCACCTGGTCGGCGATGTGTTCCATCTCCACCAGTGCGGCACCGCTGGACACGCCGGGGGCGCCCTGCCCCGATACCGTGGCCGACAGGAAACCGTTGTAACGCTCCACCTGCTGTTCGCCCACTGTCCAGCGGGTGGTGGCGAACGCCGAGAACGGCACCGACTGGCCATTGCTGCCGACCACCCGCAGGTCTGAGACGTCCTCGGCACGCATGCGCTGTTCCGCGTCGCCCTGGATGAACACGCGCAGCACATTGCCCTGGCGCACGAAATCGTTGACGTAGGCCGAGCCGAACATGATGCCCAGCGCCTGGTTGACCTGCGACAGCTGCACGCCCAGTGCGCGCGCCTGGGTACGGTCGATATCCACGAACAGCTGCGGGGCGCGTGGCATGCCTTCCGGGCGCACGCCGGTGAGCCGGTCGCTGGCGGCGGCACGTGCGGTAATGCCCATCGCCGCCGCATTCAAGCCGGGTCCACCCACACCGCTGCGGTCTTCGATCTTCATGCTGAAGCCCGATGCATTGCCCAGCGACTGGATAGCAGGCGGATTGAGTGCGAACACCTGCGCCTGTGGAATGCGGGTAAAGGCGGCGCTCATGCGCGCGGCCAACGACATGGCGCTGCGCTCGCTGCCGCTGCGCTCGGCCCACGGGTGCAGGTCCACGAACGACATGCCCACCGCCTGGCCCTGGCCGAAGAAGCTGAAACCGATCACGGTGGCCACGTTGCGCACTTCCGGCTGCTGGCGCAGGATCGCCTCGGCCTGCTCGGCCGCGGCGCGGGTGCGTTCCATGGTGGCTCCGGGGGCGGCGTTGTAGGCCACGAAGATGTAACCCTGGTCCTCGGTGGGCAGGAAGCCGCCGGGCAGGCGTGCGTACAACAGGCCGGTGATCAGCGTGACCACCACGAATACCCCGATCCAGAGCCACGGCCGCACCAGCATGCCGCCCACCCAGCCGGCATAGCTGCGGCTGCTCTTATCCAGCCCGGTGTTGATGGCGCTGAACAACCGGCGCCCGGGGCCGCCCTTCCCCATCTGCTCCTTGGCCGGGCGCAACATCGCGCCGCAGATGGCCGGGGCCAGGGTCAGCGACAGGATGGTGGAGACCACCAGCGACACGCTGAGCGTGACTGCGAACTGCCGGTAGATGCCGCCGGCCGAGCCGGGGAAGAAGCCCATGGGAATGAATACCGCCAGCAGCACCAGCGTGGTGGCGATGATGGCGCCGGAAAGCTGGCCCATCGCCTTGGCGGTGGCCTCGCGGGGCGGCAACTCCTCCTCGCGCATGATCCGTTCGACGCTCTCGACGATCACGATGGCGTCGTCGTTGAGGATGCCGATCGCCACCACCATCGCAAACAGCGACAGCAGGTTGATCGAAACCCCGAACGCCAGCAGCCCCAGGCAGGCGCCGAGCAGCGACACCGGCACCACGATGGTGGGCAGGAACACGGCGCGCCAGCTCTGCAGGAACAGCAGGACGACAATCGAGACCAGCACCAGCGACTGCACCATGGTCACGGCAACGCCGTTGACCGATTCGGTGATGAACGGCGTGGTGTCGAACGGGGTCGTCCACTGCATGCCGTCCGGGAAGCTGGCTTCCAGGTCAAGCATGCGCTGGCGCACGGCGGTGGCGGTGGACAGCGCGTTTGCGCCCGTGGCCAGCGATACGGCCAGGCCGGCGGTCTCCTGGCCGTTCAAGCGCAGGTTGAACGCGTAGTTGTCGTTGCCCAGTTCCACCCGGGCCACATCGCCCAGGCGTACCGTGGCGGCACCGGGGGTGGCGCGGATGATCACCTGGCGGAACTGTTCCGGGGTGCTGAAGCGCCCACGCATGACGATCTGCGCGGTGGTTTCGGTTGACGGCGTGGTCGGCTGCAGGCCCAGGCCACCGCCGGCGGTCTGCGCGTTCTGCTCACGCACGGCGGCCATGACTTCGCCGGGCGAGATGCCGAAGCTGACCAGCTTCTCGCGGTCCAGCCAGATCCGCATCGCGTAGCTGGAGCCGAACAGGGTGACATCACCCACCCCATGCACGCGGCGCAGTTCGTCGGCGATGTTGCTGTTGGCGTAGTCGCCCAGTTCCAGCGCCGAGTAACGGCCCTTGTCCGACTGCAGCGAGATCAGCATCAGGAAGCCGTTGCTGGCCTGGGTTACCCGCACCCCCATCTGCCGCACTTCTTCGGGCAGGCGGGGTTCAACCCGGGCCAGGCGGTCCTGCACCTGCGAGCGGGCGATGTCCAGGTCGGTACCGCTGCGGAAGGTGACGCGGATCTGCGCGGTACCGTTGGCGCGGCTGGTGGAGGTCATGAACAGGAAATCGTCCACGCCGCTCAATTCGTTCTCGATCACCGAGGTCACGGTGCGGTCCAGCGTCTGTGCGTCCGCGCCGACGAAGGTGGCCGAGATGCTCAGCGAGGGCGGCGCCACGTCGGGGTACTGCTCTACCGGAAGACTGCTGAGGGCGATGCCGCCGAACAGGATGGCGAACAGCGCGATCACCCACGCCAACACCGGGCGGTAGACGAAATAGCCACTCATGGCGCTTTGGCCTTGGCCTTGGCAATGGGCTCGGACTGGATGGACACCGGTTGCCCGGGCTGGATCTTGTGCCAGCCATCGACGATCACCCGGTCACCGGGCGTCAGCCCGGATTGCACTACCCAGCGCCCTCCGGCCTGTCCGGCCAGGGTGACCGCACGACGCTCGGCGATGTTCTCGTCGTTGACCAGCATGACGGTGGCCTCGTCCTCGCCGATCTGGATGGCACGCTCGGGCAGGCTGGTGCCGTTGCGGACGCTCCCCACCGCCAGGATGCCGCGCACGAACTGGCCGGGCAGCAGGCGGCCGTCAGGGTTGGCGAAGCGCGCCCGCAGCGTGCGGCTGCCAGTGGCGGGATCGATCGCGGTTTCGCTGAAGTCGACCACGCCGGGAGCAGGAAGGCGCTGGCCGCCATCGAGCAGGATGGTGACCTGCACCTTGTGGTCATCGCCCATGTCGATGCGGCCTTCGGCGATGCCGCGCTCCAGCTCGTTCATCGCGATGTTGGAAGGGTTGAAGATGACGAACGCTGGATCGACCTGGTCGATCCGGGTCAACAGGGTGGCCGCTGCCGCACTGACCAGGGCACCTTCGCTGACCTGGGCGCGGCCGGTGCGGCCCTTGATCGGTGCGCGCACGGTAGCGTGGTCCAGTTGCAGCGTGGCGCGGTCCACCGCCGCCTGCGCCTCCATCAGCGCGGCATCGGCCTGGCGGAACGAGGCCTGCGCCGATTCGTATTCCTGCACGCTGACCGCCTTGCGCTGTACCAGCGTGGACAACCGTGCCCGCAGGGAAGCGGTCTGCGCCCGCGCCGCCCTCGCCGAGGCCAGCGATGCGCGGGCCTGCTGCAGCCTCGCCTGCAGGTCACGTGGGTCGATCTGGAACAACGGCGCATTGGCCTCTACTTCCGTGCCGTCGACATACAACTGTCGCTCGACGATCCCATCGGCACGTGCACGCACGTCCGCAGAGCGGCTGGCTTCCACGCGCCCCGGCAGTTCCACCAGGTTGGGCACGGTCTGTGCCTTGACCACCTCCACCGCCACCAGTGTGGGCGGCCGTTGCGCATCATCTCCACCACCACGTCCACAACCGGTCGCCAGCGCAACCGCCATCAACAGACATGCACGCGCCATCCACCCAGGGGATTGCATCCTTCCGGCCTCCGCGGTTCGCACGGCGGCGGCACCCGGCCGGCCGCCGTGACGGGAAATGTCAGCGCAGCGCCTAGAAGGCCACCGCGTCGCGGATCAACGGACAGGTCATGCAGTGGCCACCACCCCGGCCCCGCCCCAGCTCGGCCCCGACAATGCTGATCACTTCAATGCCCTGCTTGCGCAGGTCGGTATTGGTCTGGGTGCTGCGGTCGTAGGCGACCACCACACCTGGCGCCATGGCCACCAGGTTGTTGCCGCTGTCCCACTGCGAGCGCTCGGCCGCATAGCGATCGCCGCCGGATTCGACGATGCGCAGCTGCTTGAAGCCGAGCGCCTCGGCCACCACGTCATTGAAGTGCTTCTTCTCGAACACGATCTCGAAGCCCGGCGCCTTGTCGCTGGGGTGCAGCGACACCGTATGGATCTGGTCGACGATGCCCGGGAACACGGTCACCACGTCGCGGTCGGCGAAGGTGAACACGGTATCCAGGTGCATGGCCGAGCGCAGCTTGGGCATGACCGCCACGATCACCCGCTTGGCCGCGCCGTTCTTGAACAGCGACTGTGCCAGCTGGGTGATGGCGGTACGCGAAGTGCGCTCGCTCATGCCGATCAGCACGATGCCGTTGCCGGGAATCAGCACGTCGCCGCCTTCCAGGGTGGCATTGCCGTGGTCGACGGTGGGGTCGCCGAACCAGATCGGGAATTTGGCCGTGGCGAAATCCGGGTGGAACTTGTAGATGGCGGTGGTGAGGATGGTTTCCTCGTGACGCGCCGGCCAGTACAGCGGATTGAGGGTCACGCCCTGGTAGATCCAGCAGGTGGTGTCGCGGGTGTACAGCGTATTGGGCAGGGGCGGCAACAGGTAGCCGACAATGTCGGGCTGTGCGCGTGCGGCCTGCAGCGTAGGCCCGGCGAAGTCGTCCGGCAGGTCGAACACGCTCAGGCCGCCGATCAGCGTTTCGGCCAGCTGGCGCGCCGGCAGCGCCTGCAGGTAGGCGCGCACTTCGGACATGAACTCCACGCCAACTTCATTGGCGTTGATCTGGTGATCCAGGATCCAGTTGCGCGCCTCGTCCAACTCCAGGGTCTCGGTCAACAGGTCGTGCATCTCCACCACGTCCACGCCACGGGCGCGCATCTTGGACATGAAGTCGAAATGATCGCGCTTGGCGTTGTCGACCCAGATCACGTCATCGAACAGCAGGTCGTCCTTGTTGCGCGGGGTCAGCCGGCTGTGCGCCATGCCGGGCGCGCAGACCATCACCTTCTTGAGGACGCCGACTTCGGAATGAACGCCGTAGACAGTTGCACTGGACATTGGGGGGCTACTCCATTTCACGAAAGCAAACGGGGAGATCAAAGCCGCCGCATATCGTCGCCGCGGCCACGGAATACATCATCGATGCGTGCAGAACTAGTCCGAAAAAGGTCATGGCCATGTGAATGTCGGAATGTGGATAACGGACGCAGGCCCCGGGGAATGCTGAACCTGTTGCGCTGGTTGGCGATGCAGCTTCTTTCACGTCGTCGTTACCGGTCGCGTAGTTAATCGCTGCTTCATGGAACAGATTTCAGGGCCAGGAAGGCAGCCAGTCCGGTAGTTCCGCGCATTCATTCGATGGAGAGACACGATGAGACTTTCACATGCAGGTGCCGCGACGGCGCTGCTGGCTTCTGCCCTGTTCATGGCGGGCTGCGCCACCCACACCACGCCCAGCACTTTCAACCGCTCCGAGGTGGGGCGCGCGCAGGATGTGCAGATGGGCACGGTCCAGTCGATCCGGGCCGTGCAGATCCAGAATGATTCGCGCGGCGTAGCCACGCTTGTCGGCGCCGGTATCGGTGGCGTTGCCGGCAGCTCCATTGGCGGCGGCAGCCGTGCCAACACCATCGGCGCGATCGCAGGTGCCGCAGCAGGCGGTGCCGCAGGCAACGCCTTGGCACGCGGCGCGCGCAACGGGGTGGAGATCACCGTCCAGCTCGAGAACGGCCGCACGGTCGCCGTGGTCCAGGACGGCAGCGCCAATGACTACCGCGTTGGCGACCGCGTGCGCGTGTCCAGCGACGGCAGCACTACCCGCGTTACCCGCTGAGCCGGGAAACGCGCACCCGCAACGCCCGTCGCATAACGACGGGCGTGTCCCTGCGTAGCTCTGTCGAAGGAACCGCCATGCGACCGCTGCTGCTGACACTGCTTGCCGTGGCCACCCTCAGCGGGTGCGCCACCACGCCTACCATGACCACCCAGGAACGCTTCAATCTGTATGTGCAGCACGCCGGTCCGCCGGTGTCTTCATTCCAGCTGGCGCGCTTCGTCCGTCATACCCAGTGGACGCCGCTGGGCGACCGGGCGCTGGCGGTGTGGACCAGCCAGAGCCGTGGACACCTGATTGAGCTGCGTGGCCGTTGTACCGGCCTGTCGATCGCGCACACGGTAGAAATCACCAACTCGTTCGGCACGGTCAATGCCCGCTGGGACAGCGTGATTCCCCGCACCATGAGCGTGGCCATGCCGCAGTCCTGCCGCATCATCCGGATCCGCCCGCTGGATGGCACCGCGATCCGCGATGCGCGCCGCGAGATGCGCAACACGATCTACGGCGAACGCCCGGCCGACCTGGTGGAAGATACCGGCCCGGATGTGACCGACAGCTTTGAAGAATGAGTGCTGACCAGGGCCCGTGATGGAACGACTGCGCAACATGATCCGCCGCAACGTGTCGCGCAGTCTGTTCGATGCGCGCTGGATCATGGCACCGTTCTACTTCGGGCTGGTGGTGGCGCTGTTGCTGTTGCTGTTCGTGTTCCTGCGCGAACTGCTCAATGCCGTGCTGCGCGTCGCCGAGCTGGGCCCGGCCGATGCGGTGCTGCTGTCGCTGTCGCTGATCGACCTGTCACTGGTGGCCAACCTGCTGCTGATCGTCACCCTGGCCGGGTACGAGAACTTCGTGACGCGGATCGACTCCGGCCAGGAAAAGCGCCCATCGTGGATGGGTACGGTCGATTTCTCCGGCATGAAGAGCAAGCTGATGGGCTCCATCATCGCCATCTCGGCGATTGCCCTGCTGCGGATCTTCATGAAGCTGGAGGAAGGCAAGGTGATCGACCCGGACGTTCTGCGCTGGATGGCGGGCATCCACGGCATGCTGTTGCTGTCAGCGCTGATCCTGGCCATCACCGAGCGGCTGGCCCGCCCAACGCTCCGGCCGCCGGTCGAGCCACCACCGCCGCCTTCCTGACTCAACCGCCACTGCTGCTGCGCCGCCGCTCGATCTCGCGGCGGCGCAGCGGGTCCAGCAGGTCCCTCAAGCGCTGCGTGTCGAGATCACTCCACTCAGGGGTTCCGAGTACTTCCTGCCACCCCGCAATGTAGTGCGCAGGCGCGAACACGTGGCCATAGCCCATCGGCGTTCGATCGGCCAGCAGCATGTCCAGCGCCAGCTGCAGCATGCTCACCAGCGGGTACCAGCGCACGGCAGGCGACACATCCGGAGCACGCGGCTCGGCCATCCAGTCCGGCTGCCGCCACGCGTCGTAAGGGGTGAAGAAGGTGATCGGGTCGCTGGCGTACTGCAGGTACACCACGCGCATCCTTCCCCATGGCGCCGCAGCGGGAACCGGGGTGCCTGCCTGGTTCATGAAGCGCACCGCGCGGCTGTCCCGGAACACCGGCAGCCATTCGGGGGAGCCGGCGTTGCGCTGATTGGTGGTCTGCCGCCAGGTCCGGGTGGCAAACGGCGGACCGCTCCACAGCGCGCCATCGATGGGCGCATCGATCATGTCGAACAGGTTCACCGAGCGCTCGGAGTTCATCGCCCCCAGGCTCAACCCGTGCACATACAACCGCGGGCGCGTTTCCACCGGCAACGTACGCCAGTACGCATACACCTCGGCAAACAACAGCCGCGAGGTTTCCTCGCCATACTCGGGTTCGACCAGCAGCGACAGCGGGCTGGACAGGTAGGAATACTGCACCGCCACGCTGGCCACGTTACCGTGGAGCAGGTACTCCAGGCTGTCCACCGCTGCCGGGTCGACCCAGCCGGTGCCGGTGGGTGTGATCACCACCAGGTTGGCACGCTCGAAGCCGCCCTGGCGTTGCAGTTCGCGTAGCGCCAGCTGCGCACGTGCGCGGGCATCCTCCGCCGCAGGCAGCCCGGCGTAGACCCGGATCGGCTGCAGCGCCGGTTTACCGGTGAACGCGGCAATGTCCGCCGCGTCCGGTCCGGCGGTCACGTAATCGCGCCCTGCCCTGCCCATCTGCTCCCAGACCACCAGCGAGCCGGGGCCGCCGGTTGCGCCAGGTCGCGCCGGTGCGATGGCGTCGGGCGGAATCAACGCATCGGCTTTGCGGAACGACGCATCGGCCGCGTGCAGTGCACCGCGCAGCAGCACGCCGTTGGCGAGGTTGAAGAACACCACCGCGGCCACCACGATGCCCAGCAGCCGCGCCACCGGGGCGGGCATGATCCGCTGCGACAGCCCCCCGACCCGGCGCGCCACCCAGGCAAACGCCCGGCCCAGTACCAGCAGCACGGCGAACACCGCCAGCGCAATGGCCAGCAGCCGCAGCGAGAAGCTCTCGTCCATCGGCGGCAGGCCCATCACCACGCGCACCGAATCCTGCCAGGGTCGAACCCACCACACGGTCAGTGCGCAGGCCAGCAGGCTCGCCCACGGCAGCCAGCGCAGCACCCGCTGCAGCCGCCCACGGCCCAGCTCGGGCAGCATCAGGCGCCGCCACAGGGCGGCCAGCGCCACACCGATGAGGTAGCCCACGGCGAAGCACACCCCCGACAATAGTCCCTGGGCCAGGTATCCACGCGGGACCAGGCTGGGGGTCAACGAGGCGATGAAGCACAGCGAACCCAGCACCTGCCCGGTGCGGCACAGCGGACCCCGATACGGCGCGGACAAGCGCGCCAGCAGGGAACGAAACGGTGTGGCGGGTGGCCCGGTCACAGGCGCAGCCAGCCACTGGCCAACCCGACAACAGCCGCTGCCGCCATCACGCACAGCAACAACAACACCGCCGTCTCCGCCGGTCGGAACGCGAGGCCCCGATGGCGCTGCCACGCCCAGAACAGGATCGATCCGGGCACGTACAGCAGGCTGGACAGCATCAGGTAGCGACTCCCACCGGCCAGCAGCATGGACGCCGCATAGACCGTGGCGATGCCGGCGATCCAGCGCATCCGCGCGTGCGCGGCACCCTCCACCCCGCCCTCGCCCCCCAACGACAGTTTGAGCTGGTACGCGGCCACCAGCAGGTACGGCACCAGCGTCATCGCGCTGGTCATCTTCAATGCCAAGGTAAACGCGTAGTCGGCGAACCAGCTCACCAGCAGGAAGGCCTGGATCACGCCGTTGGTCAGCCACAGCGCCGCGTCCGGCACGCCGGCGCGGTTCTCGCGCGCCAGTGCACGCGGCATGGCGTCGTTGAGCGCTGCCGAATGCAGCACTTCGGCGGCCAGCAGCGACCAGGACAGGTAATTGCCCAGCACCGAAATCAGCAGGCCGATGCTGATGAACAGCGCCCCCCAGCGCCCGGCGATCGCCTCCATCACCCCTGCCATCGAGGGGGTACGCAGCGCGGCCAGGTCCGGGCGCAGCATCACCCCGTAGGACAGGATCGTGACCATCACCAGCAGGCACAGCACCCCAAGGAACCCGGCCACGGTGGCGATGCCGACGTCCTCGCGGCGGCGCGCATGGCGGGAATACACGCTGGCCCCTTCGATACCCACGAACACGAACACTGTCAGCAGCAGGGTGCCCCGGGTCTGTTGCCACAACGTGCCGGCACCCGGCGGCTCGCCGCCCCACAGGTTCAAGGCGAACACATCGGCGCGGAAGCCCAGGAACAGGAACACGATGAACACCGCCAGCGGCACCAGCTTGGCCACGGTGGCGATGGTGTTGATCAGCGCCGCCTCCTTGATTCCGCGCAGGATAAGGAAGTGGAAGCCCCACAGCAGCAGCGATGCCGAAAGGATCGCCACCACGGTGGTGCCATCGCCGAATGCCGGGAAGAACTGGCCCAGCGTGGCCTTGATCAGGATCAGGCAGGCCACATCGGCCAGGCAGCAACCCAGCCAGTAACCGACCGCGGAAAGCAGGCCTGCATAATCGCCGAAACCGGCTTTCGCATACGCGTAGATGCCGGTGTCCAGCTCCGGTTTCAGCCGCGACAGCGACTGGAACACGAACGCCAGCATCAGCATGCCGGTGCCGGCAATGGCCCAGGCCAACAGCGCGCCGTGCACCCCCGTGTTGGCCGCGAACGCGGCCGGCAGCGCGAAGATGCCCGAACCGATCATCGAGCCGACCACCAGCGCGGTCAGCTCCAGCAGCGACAACTTGCGGCTACCCGCGGCAGGGCTCATGGCAACTCAATCCTTGTCGGGTAGGCAGACCCGCGCACATGCGCGGATCAGATCTGGATGTAGCCCGTGGCGATCCAGTACACGCCGACCAGTGCCGCGACCACGGCCAGGGCAAGAATGATGAAATCCGAGGCCTTGGTGAAGATCTTTTCGCCCTGTTCGCGCCGCGCCCACAAGTACAGCAGGCTGCCCGGCGCGTAGAGCACCGCCGACAACACGATGAATTTGATGCCGCCGGCATACAGCAGGAAGGCGGTGTAGAGGGTGGCCAGGATCGCAAGGGTGAGGTCGCGCCCGCGCTCGTTGGGCCGTTCGTGGTACGTTTCGCCGCGTTTGGTGATCTGCAGCCCGTAGGCGGCCACCAGCAGGAACGGAATCAGCGACATCGCGCTGGTCAGGTTGAGCATCAGCGAGAACGCATCGCGCGACCAGTAGGTGGTGATCACGATCAGCTGCACGATGATGTTGGTCGCCCATAGCGCTGCCGCCGGAACGCCGTTGGCGTTCTCCCGCGCGAAGATCGCCGGCATGTCCTTGGTGCGGGCCGCCGCCGACAGTACCTCGGCACAGATCAACGACCAGGCCAGGTAAGCACCCAGCACGGAAACCAGCAGGCCGACACTGACGAAGACGGCGCCCCAATGGCCCACCACGGCTTCAAGCACGGCGGCCATCGAAGGCTGGCGCATGCCGGCGATGTCGGCCCGTTCCAGTACGGCGAATGGCAGCAGGGTCACCAGCACCATCAGGGTGGTAACCACCAGGAAGCCGGTGATGGTGGCCGCACCCACGTCCTTGCGTTCCTTGGCGTAGCGCGAGTAAACGCTGGCGCCTTCGATGCCAAGGAACACAAACACGGTGACCAGCATGGTCGCGCGGACCTGTTCGAAGATGTTGCCTTCCAGGCCGCCGCCATAGAAGTTGAACGTGAACACCTCCATCTTCATGGCAAAGGCCATGATGACCAGGAACACCAGGATCGGGATCACCTTGGCGATGGTGACGATCTTGTTGATCGCCGCGGCCTGCTGCACGCCACGGAGGATCATGAAGTGGAACAGCCAGATGCCGGCCGAGGCCACCAGAATCGCCACCACGGTGTTGCCGTCGCCGAAGATCGGAAAGAACGCGCCCAGGGTGGACTTGATCAGCACCCAGTACGACACGTTGCCGATGCAGCTGCCGATCCAGTAACCGAACGCGGAAAGGAAGCCGGGGTAATTGCCGAAGCCCTCCTTCGCATAGGCGAACACACCCGCGTCGAGGTCGGGTTTGCGCTCGGCCAACAGTTGGAACACGCGTGCCAGGGTGTACATGCCCAGGCCGGCAATCAGCCAGGCCACCACCGCGCCCAGCGGGCCGGTCGCGCCGGCGAAGGTTCGGGGAAGGGAAAAAATACCCGCGCCGATCATGCCGCCGACCACCATGGCGGTAAGTTGCGTGCGCGTCATCTTCACAACGTTCGAGGACATGGCGGGCGTCCGCATGCAGGTTGGAGCGTTCAGGATGGAGAGGAAATCGTCAATTCGACGTGAGATCCAGCTCAGTATTTGCTGCACATTCCCCACTGCGCGGGCGAACTATCCGCGATCCGACGTGCCTGCCTGTTCATGCAGGCCACGTGCCCTGCGACGCCCGGTCGCACCGGTCCAGATCGTCGGCTTGACCAATGTCAGGGCATCGAGGGGGGGTGCGGTCGATGCTGTCCACGAACCGACACACCCACCCATTCAACCGGAACCTGCCATGTCCTACCGCCCCGTCACCACCCAGCTGTTGAACGCCCTCGAGAACGTCATGGTCATCTCCACCACCGACCTGCAGGGCAACATCACCTATGCAAATGACCTGTTCTGCACCCTTACCGGCTTCCAGCGCGAGGAGCTGATCGGCCAACCGCACAGCATCGTGCGCCACCCGGACGTGCCCAAGGCCGTCTACAAGGACATGTGGGACACCATCAAGGCCGGCAGGATCTGGACCGGCATCGTGCCCAACCTTGGCAAGGGCGGCGCGTTGTACGTCGTGGATACCACCGTGCAGCCGCTGTGGGACGAGGCCGGCCAGATCACCTCGTACATCAGCATCCGGCGCGTGGTGAACGACCTCATGGGCAACTTCGACGCGGTGGAGTTCAGCAAGGAAACGTTCGACGCGTTCTACGAGGCCGCGTGAGCGCCCCGGCCCCCATCCAACGCGTGCTGGTGGGCTACGGCTCCGAATCCGGCACCGCCCGCGCCCTGGCCCACCGCCTGGGCGCGTTCCCGGCCCTGCAGGCGTACGCGCCGCAGGTGCTGCCGTTCAACGACATCGATGTGGCCGGGCTCGGTGCCGGCGATGTGCTGCTGGCCCTGTCCAGCTCGTTTGGCGATGGCGAGCCGCCGGCCAACGGCGAGCGCTTCGCCCAGGCGCTGCGCCAGGCCCCCGCCCTGCCCGGCCTGCGCTATGCGGTGTTTGGGCTGGGCGACACCGGCTACCCGCGCTTCTGTGGCTTCACCAAGGAAATGGACGCGTTGCTGGGCGAGCGTCAGGCGCAGCCGATCATGAACCGGGTGGACGCCGATGCCTGCCATGAGCAGTTCTTCCAGCGCTGGGCACCGGTACTGGGCGACGTGCTGGGCGGACAGCCCGACGCCGGACGCGACCTGCACCTGCAGGTAACCGCCTACGGCGAGGACAATGCCTTCCACGCGCCGGTGATCGAACGGCGGCGGCTGAGCCGCAGCGAGCCGGCCGCCTGGCACGTGGAGCTGGACCTGCGCGGCAGCGGTATCGTCTACCGCGCGGGCGACACGCTGCACGTGATCGCCCCCAATGACCCGCAACTGCTCGATGCATTTGCCGCATGGTATGACGACCCTGCGGCTGCCGAACTGCTGCGCCACAAAGAGCTGCGGCAGCTGGGCAAGGCCCTGCTGAGGGAACTGGCCCGGCTGGGCGGCAGCGACGCGTTGAAGGGGCTGCTGAAAGTCAGCCAACGCCAGGCACTGGAAACCCATCTCCACGGCAGCGATCTGCTGGATGTGCTGATGGACCATGCCACGCCCGACAGCGTGCCACTCGCACGCCTGGTCGGGCTGGTGTCGCCATGCCTGCCACGTGCCTACTCCATCGCTTCGGCAGCGGGTGAGACCGTGGCGTTGTGTATCCGTGAGGTGAGTTACACCCATCGCGGGCGCACCCGTCGTGGTACCGCCACCGGAGGGCTGCTGCACGGTGCCGACCGTGTCCGCGTGTACTGCCGTACGAACCCCGGATTCCATCTGCCCGACGATGCGCAGGCACCCCTGTTGCTGGTTGGCACCGGCACCGGCATCGCCCCGCTGATGGGGCTGGTGCACGAGCTGCGGGCCAGCGGCAGCCGCCGCGAGGTGCACCTGCTGTTCGGTGAGAAGCACCGGGCGCATGACTACCTGTACGAAGATGTGCTGCAGCAGTGGCACGCCGACGGCTGGCTGGCCACGCTGCGCACCGCGTTCTCGCGCGATGGTGCGGACAAGTACTACGTCCAGCATGCGCTCGCCGAGCACGCCGGGGACGTCGCTGACCTGTTCGCGCGCGGCGCCCACCTGTACCTGTGCGGCAACAAGCGGCACCTGGAAAGCGCGGTACAGCAGGCGGTCAATGCGATCCATCCGGACATGGACCCTGCAACGACTCGGTGGGCCAGCCTGCACCAGCAACAGCGCCTGCACTGCGAGCTGTACTGAACCACCCGACACCGCGCCCCGCTCAGGGGCGCTTGACCCGTCCGTCGGCCAGCTCCACCACCTGGTGCCCGAACATCGCCACGTCCACCGGATCGTGGCTGATCAGCAACAAGGGAATGTCGGTGGCTTCCAGCACGCTCAACAGCTCCTGGCGCAGGTGGTTACGCAGCGCGTGATCCAGCGCGGCGAACGGCTCGTCCAGCAGCAGGGCCTGCGGCCGGGTCACCAACGCCCGCGCCAACGCCGTGCGCTGGCGCTGCCCACCGGACAGCTGCGCCGGCAGCATCTGCGCCAGGTGCTCGATGCGCAGCGCGGCCATCCAGCGCTCCACCTCCGGGTCCGTTGCGCGGCGCCCTGGATTCAACCAGCTGCGATGCAGGCCGAACGCGATGTTCTGGCGCACCGTCAGGTGGGGAAACAGCGCGTAGTCCTGGAACACGTAGCCAAGGCGGCGTTGTTGCGGCGGCAGGTGGACGCCCTGCGCGGCGTCGAACAGGGTCGCCCCCCCCAGTCGCACGTGGCCACCGTGGGGCCGCAGCAGCCCGGCAATGGCCTTCAGGGTCAGGCTCTTGCCGGCGCCGGACGGGCCGAACAGCACGACCTGCCGTTGACTGCACTGCAGCTGCACATCCAGCGTGAACTGCTGGCCGGGCGCATCCATCTGGCGGTGGATGTCCAGCTCAAGCCACATCGCGCGCCTCCCGGCGTCGCCCGCCGACCAGCCGGGCCGCAGCCAGCAGGATGATGATGCAGACCACCGACGTGAGGATCACCAGCCCATTGGCCTTGTCGTCATGCCCGGCCTGCACCGCTTCGTAGATCGCAATGGACAGGGTCTGGGTGCGCCCGGGAATGCTGCCGGCCACCATCAAGGTGGCGCCAAATTCGCCCATGGAACGTGCGAACGCCAGCAGCAGGCCCGCAAGGATGCCGCGCCAGGCCAGCGGTAGGCTGACCCGCAGGAACAGCGCGAACTCGGATACGCCAAGCGTGCGCGCGGCCTGCTCCAGCTGCCCGTCCACCGCCTCGAACGCGGCCCGCGCCGGCTTGAACACCAGCGGCAGCGAGGCCACCGCAGCTGCAATGACGGCCGCCTGCCAGGTAAACACCAGGTTGATGCCGAAGGTGGACTGCAGCCACGAACCGAGCGGTCCGTTGCGGCCGATCACCACCAGCAGGTAGTAGCCCAGCACCGTGGGGGGCAACACCATCGGCAGGGTCAGCAGCGTGTCCAGCAGCTCGCGCCCGGGGAAACGCCGGCGCGCCAGCAGCGCGCCCAACGCCACCCCCAGTACCAGGTTGATCGCCGTGGCCCAGCCGGCCACTTTCAGCGACAACCACAACGCGGACCAGTCCAACGCCATCGGTCAGGGCGCGCCGAAGCCGTGGCGGCGCAGGATCGCCTGGCCCTGCGGTGATATCACGAACGCCACGAAGCGGCGTGCTTCAGCGGCACGGGCGCTGTCCTTGACCACCGACAGCGGATAGCGGATCGGGGCCTTCAGCGGCACGTCGAAGGCACGCACCACGCGCCCGGGCATCGCCTGGTAATCGCTGGCGTAGACAAAGCCCGCATCCACTTCGCCGCGCGCCACGTAATCCAGCGACTGGCGCACGTTCTGGGTGGTGATGGCCCTGGCCGTGATCGCATCCCACAACCCGGCCTCCTGCAACGCGGTGCGCGCATAGCGGCCTACCGGCACGCTGTCCGGATTGCCGATCGCCACCCGCTGCACGCCCTTCCCCGCCAGCGCGGACAGCGCGCCGGGGGCGTTCTTGCGGCCCGGCGGTACCACCACCACCAACTGGTTGCTGGCGAAGGTCTGGCGCGAATCGGTTTCCAGCAGACCGCTTTTCGCCGCCTGTTCCATCGTGGCGGTGTCGGCGGTGGCCAGCACGTCCACCGGCGCACCCCGCGAGATCTGCTGCAGCAGTACGCCCGACGCGGCGAAGTTCAGGTCCACCTTCGTTCCCGGATGCACCGCTTCGTAGGCGCTGGCGATGTCACGGAAACTTTCGGTCAGGCTGGACGCCGCCGACACGGTCAACCCGGCGGCGGGAGCCGGCAGCGCGAACACCATCAGCAACAGGAAGAGCAGGCGGTTCATCGGTCGGTACCTTGCGGGGAAGCGGGATCCTGCGTTTCGCTGGCGCCTGCAACGGCCATCGCGGCCAGGCGCTCCGGCTGCAGCAGCAGGATCTCGCGCTGGTTCACCGCGATCACGCCGTCATCGGCCAGGCGCCGCAACACCCGGCTGGCGGTTTCCGGGGCCATGCGCAGGTAATTGGCGATCTCGGTGCGGGCCATCATCAGGTTGAAGCGCACCGCCGAAAAACCACGGCGGGCATAGCGTTCGGACATGTCCACCAGGAACGCGGCCATGCGCTCTTCGGTGCGGTGGTTGGCCGCCAGCAGCGCCACCTTGCCGATCTCCGCGCTGAGCAGGCTGAACAATTTGGCCTGCAGGCCGGGCATGCGACTGGCCAGCTGGCTCATCTTCGGGAACGAAATGCGGCACAGGTGCACCGTATCCAGCGCCATCGCGTTGCAGGGGTAGCGCGCGCCGTGGATGGCGTTGAGTCCGATCACCTCGCCCGGCAGGCTGAAACCGAGCACCTGTTCGTTGCCCTGGCTGTCATCCACGAAGGTCTTGACCATGCCTGCGCGCACGGCGGCGATCGCATCGAACGGCTCGCCCGCGCGGAAGATGTACTCGCCGGCATGGAACGGGCCCACATGGTCGACCAGCACATGCAGTTCGGACAACGCGGACTTGTCATAGCCCTGCGACATGCAGGCATCGGAAAACGCACAGGTGCTGCAGAAGTGCAGCGCATCGCCGTCATCGGCCGCGGCAGGGTTGGGGGTGGCGCGGCCGGGACGGCCGTGGGTCAGCATGGGAGACGTCATCATTCCTGGATCGGGGCCGGTGCCTGCGCGGGTCGGAAGCACGCGGCGATGATACGCCACAGCAGGATGCCCTCCGTGCGAAGCCGCAGCACCTGGCCGTCCCAGTACGCCCAGCCCTGCGCCAGGCACGGCCCCAGCCGCACCCGCGCATCCTCGAACACCTCCGCGAACGGGCGTGCATTGCACCACTCGAAGTCGGCCACATCCAGCGCGTGGTCGCAGGCGATACGCTGCACGGCGTCGTTGGCCAGCGCTTCTGCTTCGGACAGGATCAGGCCGGCCACCACACCCGTGTGCCCGCCGCCCATGCGCGCCTGCCAGCGCGCTGGATCGTCATCCAGCCGACACAGCACCTCCCCCGCCTGGCTGCAGGCACCGGCGCCGATGCCGATGAAATCAGTGCGCTCGCGCCGCGGCACGCCGACCACGTCGCAGTAGCGGTAGGCGTCGCGGGCGGTAGCCGGCGGCGCGCGATCCGGGTGCTGGTAGTGGTCCCCGCCGATGGGAACGTAACCGGCGTCCACCAGCTGTTGCCACGCACCGAACCATGTCGCCGCGCAGGGTTGGGTGGGCGCCAGGCACGGTGCGGGCAGCAGGATCCGCGCCGGACCGAGCTCGATCACACGCTGCAGCCGCTGCAGGTAGTCCGGGTCCGCGCGCGAGGGCACACGCAGCTGGTAGTAGCAGGCGGTGAAACCGACCGGTTGTGCCCGCGCCAGCAGCCCCGGGCCATTCGTACCTGGCCGGTCGATCACGGTCAGGCGCGTGCAGCCCACCGCGCGCAGCTGCTCCGGCTCACGCAGGCTGCCTGCATCCAGCCGGACCTCCACCTGCGGCCGCGCCACCGTGCGCAGGTGCTGCGGCACCGCCTCCAGCAGCTGTTCCAGCAGCGCCGGGGCGAGGCATTCGGCCAACCCCAGCTGCAGCACCAGCGCCACCACCTCGCGGTCGCCGGCCAGCAGCCCGGCATGCACGCGCAGCCCACACAGCAGCGACCGAAGGTAGGCCTCACCACCCACCTCCGCGCGCGCGGCCTGGAACCCCAACGTCAGCGAGCGCGGGATCAGGTGCTCGTTGCTGGCCAACAGTGCGCTGCGCCAGCCGGCCTCGCCGAACCCGCTGCTGAACTGCAGGGCGGATGGAAACAGCACGTGTGACGGCTGCTGCAACAGGCGGTCGGGAAGATCAAGCACGCGCACGCTCGTCCGCTGCCGCGGCATCGATGGCCTCGGGCAGATCGGTCTCACGGTCGATCTGCGGGAAGTGCCGGCGCTCCATGCGACGGATGGCGAAATGCATCCAGCCCAGCGCTGCGGCCACCACCAGGAACAACAGCATGAAACAGCTGCTCCAGATGCCGATCAGATCATTCAGCGCACCGAACACGATCGGCAGGATGAAGCCGCCCAGGCCGCCGATCATGCCGACCACGCCGCCCACCGCACCCACGTGCCGCGGGTAGTACACCGGAATGTGCTTGTATACGGCCGCCTTGCCCAGTGACATGAAGAAACCAAGCACGAACACCAGCACCGTGAACAGGGTGACGCCGATGGCCAGGTGGAAGCGGATCTCACCCTGGATACCCTGCACCACGTACACCGTGTCCGGGTACGCGAGCAGGAAGGTACAGATCGCCGAAACGCTGAAGGTCCAGTACATGACCCGGCGCGCGCCGATGCGGTCCGACAACCAGCCGCCGACCACCCGGAACAGGCTGGCCGGGATCGAGTAGCACGCCGCGAGCATGCCGGCGGTGGCCACGTCCATGCCGTAGGCGCCCACCAGGTAGTGCGGCAGCCACAACGCCAGTGCGACGAACCCACCGAACACGAAGAAGTAGTACAGCGAGAACCGCCACACCTGCAGGTTGCGCAGCGGCGCCATCTGCTCGGAAAACGGCATCGGCCGGGTGCCACTTCGGCGGCGCTCCTCCAGCGAAGGGTCTTCCCTGCTGAACAGGAAAAACAGCACCGCAGTGACCGCCAGCGCCACCGCCCAGACCTTGGCGACCATGGTCCAGCCCGCCGCCACCATCACCAGCGGCGCCAGCAGCTTGGTCACCGCCGCGCCGATATTGCCGGCCCCGAAGATGCCCAGTGCGGTGCCCTGCCGGCTGGCCGGGAACCATTTGGACACGTAGGCCACCCCCACCGAGAAGTTGCCGCCGGCAACGCCGACCAGCAAGGCCGCGATGAGAAACTGCGGGTAGGTGGTGGCATAGGTGAGCATCCACGTCGCCGCCGCGCCGCACAGCATCACCAGGGCCATCACCTTGCGCCCGCCGAACTGGTCGGACCAGATGCCCAGGAAGACCCGGATCACCGAGCCGGTCAGCACCGGGGTGGCGATCAACAGCCCGAACTGGGTGTCGTTGAGGCCGAGCTGCTCGCTGATCTGGATGCCGATGATGGAGAAAATCATCCACACCGCGAAGCACACGGTGAAGGCGAAGGTACTCAGCCACAGGGCGCGCTGCTGCTCGCCGGGGCTGGCGGGGGAGTTGATCTGGTTCATCATTCCGCCTGGGCCTCGATCTCTTCGAGCCCGCGCACCGGGTAGCGTTCGCGCAGCGACAGCAGGTAGGCCTGCAGGTCGCGCTGGCGCACCTGCAGTTCCAGGTAATCGCGGATCTGCTCGTGGACCTCCTCGAAGGTGCGTGGCTGCCCGCTTTCCAGCGCATCGATGCTCACCACATGGTGGCCCCAGCGTGATTCCACCGGGAACCCGGCCAGGCCCTCGCGCAGGCGGAACACCTGGCGGTCGAACTCGGGCGTGGTCTGGCCACGCTGCAGCCAGCCCAGCTCCCCACCTTGGTCGCGCGACGGGCACTGCGAATGGCGCAACGCGAAATCGGCGAACAGGTGCGGCTGTTGCCGAAGGTCGGTGATCAGAGCCTCACCCTGCGTGCGTGCCTTCAGCCGCCCGGCCACGTCATCGGCCGGTGCGGCCAGCAGGATGTGGCGGATGCGGATGCGGTCCGGCGAACGGAAGCGCTCCGGATTCTGGTCGTAGTAGCGGCGGCAGGCGTCTTCATCCGGGCTGCGGCTGTCGATCTGCCCGACGATCAGCGCTTCGATCAGCGCCTCCTCGTCGATGATCGCGCTGTCGGCCGGCGCATCTGCGGCGAGGCCCAGACGCACCGCCTCCAGCCGCAGCAGCTCGCGCACCACCAGCGCCCGCGCCGCGTCGGCGCGCGACTGTTCCGGGCGGATGGCCCGGTGGAACAGCATCTCGCGGGCGATATCGGCTTCGCTGATGGGGGTGTCGGCCACATGCAGCCGGCAGGGTGCCGGCTGGCCGAGCGAACGCGGCCCTTCGCCCTGCGCATGGTGGTGGCCCGCTTCGGCGGGCACCGGCTGGGCCGAATCGATCACGGTGATCGGCAGGATGCGTGGCAGTGTGCTCATCGGTTACTCCCGCGGACCGTAGCGCAGCGTGGCCTGGCGCCGGCGTACCACCTGGTAGGGCCGCCACAGGTAGCTGAGCGGAATGCTCCACACATGCACCAGCCGGGTGAACGGTGCGATCAGGAACAGGGTAAGGCCCAGGAAGATATGCGCCTTGTAGACCCAGCTGACCCCGACGATGAAGTCGGCAGCACCGGGCCGGAAGGTGACGATGTGCTGGGCCCAATCGGCCAGCTGCACCATCACCGTGCCGTCCAGGTGGTCGGCCGAGACCCGGATGCTGACCAGGCCCAGGCACAGCTGGGCGAACAGCAGCACCAGCACCAGCACATCGCCGAAGCTGCCGGTGGCCCGCACGCGCGGGTTGAACAGGCGCCGCACCAGCAGGATGGTGATGCCCACGAAACACAGCGCACCGAAGAAGCCACCGACGATCATTGCCAGCAGCTGCTTCTGGTGCGAGCTGATGAAGTGCTCGTAGAGCCAGTGCGGCGTCAGCAGCCCGACCAGGTGCCCACCGAGGATCGCCAGGATGCCGATGTGGAAGCAGTTGCTGCCGATCCGCATGCCACGGTCGGACAGCAGTTGGCTCGACCCGGTGCGCCAGGTGTACATGGACTTGTCGAAGCGCGCCCAGCTGCCGACCAGGAACACCGCCACGGCGATGTAGGGATAGAACTGGAAGGCGAATTGATGCAGGTAGTTCATGGCTGTGCCTCTCGATTCACGGCGCGTGCCGGTGAGCGATGGGGTGGATCGCATTCCTGGGACGGAGCTTCGGCACCGAAGCGCACCGCTTCTTCTTCCCACAACCGGTCCATGGCGGCGTCGGTGTCGTCACGCACTTCTTCGCTGGCGCGTTGGCGCAGCAGGTCCAGGTTGACCTTGCCCTGCCCCGCTTCGACCAGTATTTCGAACAGCACCGCCTGCGGCAGCTCGCGTTCGGCCGAGCGCGCTGCCAGCATCCCGGCGATATGGCCGATGTGCAGCAGCCAGTCGCGGGCCTCATGCTGCGGGCGGTGCGAAAGGTATTCCAGCAGCAGCGGCAGGTAATCCGGCAGCTCGCGGGCGTCCAGCTCAAAGCCGTTGCGGCGGTAGGCGTCGATCAGGTCGACCATGGCCTGGCCGCGGTCGCGCGATTCGCCGTGGATGTGCTCGAACACCAGCAGGCTCATCGAGCGTCCACGGTCGAACGTGGACAGCCAGCGGTCCTGCGCATCCAGCGGATCCATCGCCAGCAGGCCTTGCACCAAGGCGCGCAGCTGGGTGCGGCGGCCACGCGACAGCGCCGGGTCATCAGTGGCGGCCAGCAGTTCCTCGCCGTGCTGCCACAGCTCGTCTCGCGGGTAATCCAGCAGCACGCCGATCAGTTTGAGCAGGCTCATTCGACCACCTCGTGCCGGTGCTGGCGGTTGGGGTGGACGGTGAAGCCGGTGCTGCTGCGCTGGCCGAACAGATCGGCCGGGCTGTCGCCGTTGCAGCCGCTGCCGAAGGTGAAACCGCAACCGCCGCGCTCGCCGAACGCATCGTCGGCATATTCACGGTGTCCGGTGGGAATCACGAAACGGTCCTCGTAGTTGGCGATGGCCAGGTAGCGGTACATGTCCTCGGCCTGGGCCACGGTCAAGCCGGTCTGTTCGAGCACCCGGGTGTCCTCCACGCCATCCACGTTCATGGCACGCCGCCAGGCCCGCATCGCCATGAGCCGTTCCAGCGCCCGTACCACCGGCGCCTCATCACCGGCCGAGAGCAGGTTGGCCAGGTAACGCACCGGAATGCGCAGCGAGGCCACATCCGGCAGCTCGCCGCTCATGCCGATGTGGCCGCGTTCGGCCGCCGATTGGATCGGCGACAACGGCGGCACGTACCAGACCATGGGCAGCGTGCGGTACTCCGGGTGCAGCGGCAGCGCCAGCTTCCAGTCGATGGCCAGCTTGTACACCGGCGAGCGCCTGGCGGCGTCCAGCCAGCTGTCCGGGATGCCTTCGGCGCGCGCGGCGGCGATCACCGCCGGGTCTTCCGGGTCCAGGAAAATGTCCAGGTGGGCCTGGTACAGATCCTTCTCGGCCGGTACCGATGCGGCTTCGGCGATGCGGTCGGCGTCGTACAGCATCACGCCCAGGTAACGGATACGGCCGACACAGGTTTCCGAACACACCGTGGGCTCGCCCATTTCGATGCGCGGATAGCAGAAGATGCACTTCTCCGACTTGCCGCTCTTCCAGTTGTAGTAGATCTTCTTGTACGGGCACGCGGACACGCACATGCGCCAGCCGCGGCACTTGTCCTGGTCGATCAGCACGATGCCGTCTTCCTCGCGCTTGTAGATCGCGCCCGATGGGCACGCTGACACGCAGGCGGGGTTGAGGCAGTGCTCGCACAGGCGCGGCAGGTACATCATGAAGGTCTTTTCGAAACTGCCGTAGATCTCCTTCTGCACCTGGTCGAAGTTGTAGTCGCGCGAGCGCTTGCTGAATTCCGACCCCAGGATCTCTTCCCAGTTCGGGCCCCAGTGGATCTTCTCCATGCGCTGGCCGGTGATCAGCGAGCGCGGCCGTGCCGTGGGCTGGTGCTTGCTGTCGCCGGCGTCATGCAGGTGCTGGTAGTCGAAGTCGAACGGTTCGTAGTAGTCATCGATCTGCGGCAGGTCCGGGTTGGCGAATATCTTGGCCAGCATCCGCCAGCGCCCACCGGCGCGTGGCACCAGCTTGCCGGCACGGTTGCGCACCCAGCCGCCGTTCCACTTCTCCTGGTTCTCCCATTCCTTGGGGTAGCCGATGCCGGGCTTGGTCTCCACGTTGTTGAACCACGCGTATTCCACGCCTTCGCGGGAGGTCCACACGTTCTTGCAGGTGATCGAGCAGGTGTGGCAGCCGATGCACTTGTCCAGGTTCAGGACCATCGCAATCTGTGCACGAACTTTCATCACGCCACCTCCTTTTCGTTGCTGGCAGAGGCGCTTTCTCCATCCAGCCAATCGATCCTGTCCATCTTGCGCACGATCACGAATTCATCGCGGTTGGTACCGCAGGTTCCGTAGTAGTTGAAGCCGTAGGACAGCTGCGCATAACCACCGATCATGTGGGTGGGCTTGAGCACGATGCGGGTCACCGAGTTGTGGATACCCCCACGGGTGCCGGTGATCTCGGAACCGGGCACGTTGATGATGCGTTCCTGTGCGTGGTACATCATCGCCATGCCGTTCATCACCCGCTGGCTGACCACTGCGCGGGCGGCAATGGCGCCATTGACGTTGAACAGCTCGATCCAGTCGTTGTCCTCGATCCCGGCGCTACGCGCGTCATCTTCGCTGAGCCACACGATCGGCCCGCCGCGCGACAATGTCTGCATGATCAGGTTGTCGCTGTAGGTGCTGTGGATGCCCCACTTCTGGTGCGGGGTGATCCAGTTCAGCACGATCTCCTTGTTGCCATTGCCGCGCTTGCCCAGCAGCGGTTCCACCGTGCGCGTGTTGATCGGCGGGCGGTAGCCCATGAAGGCCTCACCGAAGTCCACCATCCATTCGTGGTCCTGGTAGAACTGCTGGCGGCCGGTGATGGTGCGCCACGGAATCAGCTCGTGCACGTTGGTGTAGCCGGCGTTGTAGCTCACATGGTCGTCTTCCAGCCCGGACCAGATCGGCGAAGAGATGATCTTGCGCGGCTGCGCCTGGATGTCACGGAAGCGGATTGCCTCGTGTTCCTTGCCCACCGCCAGGTGGGTGTGCTCGCGACCGGTGAACGTGCCCAGCGACTCCCACGCCTTGACCGCCACATGTCCATTGGTTTCCGGGGCCAGGTGCAGGATCACTTCGCAGGCGTCGATGGCCGTGTCGATGGCCGGGCGTCCCTGGCTGATGCCCTCCTCGCGCACGGTGTGGTTGAGCTTGCCGAGGAAGTCGACCTCGTCCTGCGTGTTCCAATTCATGCCCTTGCCGCCATTGCCCAGCTTGTCCAGCAATGGGCCCAGCGAGGTGAACTTGCGGTACAGGTTCGGGTAGTCGCGCTCGACCACCGTCATCGACGGCATGGTCTGTCCGGGAATCGCCTCGCACTCGCCCTTCTTCCAGTCGGCCACGCCGAACGGCATGCCCAGCTCGTTGGGGGTGTCGTGCAGGGTCGGCACCAGCACCAGGTCCTTCTCCACCCCCAGCACGCCGGGCGCCATCGCGCTCAGGGTGCTGGCCACGCCCTTGAAGATCTCCCAGTCGCTGCGCGATTCCCAGGCCGGGTCCACCGCCTTGGACAGCGGGTGGATGAAGGGGTGCATGTCGGAGGTGTTGAGGTCGTCCTTCTCATACCAGGTGGCGGTAGGCAGCAAGATGTCGGAATACAGCGCGGTGGTGCACATGCGGAAATCCAGCGTCACCAGCAGGTCGAGCTTGCCTTCGGGCGCTTCGTCGTGCCACTTCACCTCTTCGGGCTTGATCGCACCGGCCTCGCCCAGGTCCTTGCCCTGCAGGCCATGCCGGGTACCCAGCAGGTGCCGCAGCATGTACTCGTGGCCCTTGCCCGACGAACCCAGCAGGTTGGAGCGCCAGATGAACATCATGCGCGGGTGGTTCTGCTTCGCGTCCGGATCGGCGAAGGCGAAGTCCAGCGAACCGTCCTTGAACTTGCCCAGTGCATAGTCGGCCACCGGCACCCCGGCTTCATCCGCTTCGCGCGCCAGCTGCAGCGGGTTGCGGTCCAGTTGCGGGGTACACGGCAACCAGCCCATGCGTACCGCGCGCAGGTTGAGGTCGGCCAGGCTGCCGCTGTACTTGGACGCATCGGCCAGCGGCGACAGCAGTTCGTTCACCTGCAGCTTTTCGTAACGCCACTGCCCACTGTTGAAGTAGAAGAATGACGTGCCGTTCATGTGGCGCGGTGGGCGGCTCCAGTCCAGCCCGAACGCCAGCGGCTGCCAGCCGGTCTGCGGGCGCAGCTTTTCCTGTCCCACGTAATGCGCCCAGCCGCCGCCGGTCTGGCCCACGCAGCCGCACATGACCAGCATGTTGATCAGGCCACGGTAGTTCATGTCGTTGTGGAACCAGTGGTTCATGCCAGCGCCGACGATGATCATGCTGCGGCCACGGGTCTTGTCGGCGGTACGCGCAAACTCGCGGGCGATTTCGATCACCTCCGCGCGCGGCACCCCGGTGATGCGCTCCTGCCAGGCGGGCGTGCCCGGCACATCCTGGTCGAAGCTGGCGGCCACGTTGTCGCCGCCGAAGCCGCGATCCACCCCGTACTGGGCCAACAGCAGGTCGTACACCGTGGCGACCAGCGCCGCACCCTCATCGACCAGGGCCACCCGCTTGACCGGAATGTTGCGCTCCAGCACCTCATCCACCGGTGCGTTGGTCCAGCGCTCGTTCTCCACCCCGCCGAAGTACGGGAAGCTCACCGCTTCTATGCCGTCATGGGTGTTGGCCAGGCTCAGCTGCAGCCGCGTCGGGCTGCCGTCGCTGGCCTTCTCTTCGATGTTCCACTTACCCTGCTCGCCCCAGCGGAAGCCGACCGAGCCGTTGGGTACCGTGATGGCAGCGCTGGTTTCGTCAAGGGCAAGCGTCTTCCATTCCGGGTTGTTGGCCTCGCCCAGCCCGCCCAGGTCGCTGGCGCGCAGGAACCGCCCGGGCACGAGCCGGCCGTCATCGCGACGCTCCAGCCGGACCAGCATCGGCATGTCCGAGTACTGGCGACAATAGTCCTGGAAGTACTGCGAGGGGCTGTCGACATGGAACTCGCGCAGGATCACATGGCCGAATGCAAACGCCAGCGCCGCGTCGGTGCCCTGCTTGGGGTGCAGCCAATGGTCGGTGAGCTTGGCCAGTTCGGAGTAGTCCGGGCAGATCGCCACGGTCTTGGTACCGTTGTAGCGCGCCTCGGTGAAGAAGTGCGCGTCGGGCGTGCGCGTCTGCGGCACGTTCGAGCCCCAGGCGATGATGTAGCGGCTGTTGTACCAGTCGGCCGATTCGGGCACGTCGGTCTGTTCGCCCCACACCTGCGGGGAGGCCGGCGGCAGGTCGCAGTACCAGTCGTAGAACGACAGACAGGCCCCGCCCAACAACGAGAGATAACGTGCGCCGGCCGCGTAGGACACCATCGACATCGCCGGAATCGGCGAGAAGCCGACCACGCGGTCGGGGCCGTACTGCTTCACCGTGTACAGGTTGGACGCGGCGATGATCTCGTTGGCTTCATCCCAGGTAACCCGTACGAAGCCCCCCATGCCACGCCGGGTCTTGTACTCGCGCGCCTTGGCCGGATCCTCGACGATGCTGGCCCAGGCGTCTACCGGTGCCATCGAGGTGCGCGCGTTGCGCCACATGCGCACCAGCGCGCCACGGATCAGCGGGTATTTCAGCCGGTTGGCACTGTACAGGTACCACGAGTAGCTGGCGCCACGCGGGCAGCCACGCGGCTCGTGGTTGGGCAGGTCCGGGCGGGTGCGCGGGTAATCGGTCTGCTGGGTTTCCCAGGTGACCAGCCCGTTCTTGACGTAGATCTTCCAGCTGCACGAGCCGGTGCAGTTCACCCCGTGGGTGGAGCGCACGATCTTGTCGTACTGCCAGCGCGCACGGTAACTGTTCTCCCATTCGCGGCTTTCGGTCTTGGTGAAACCGTGTCCGTCGGCGAAGGGTTGCGGGTCGCGCTTGAAGAACTGCAAGCGGTCAAGGAAATAGCTCATCGTGGATCTCCCTCGGCAATCGTTGGCATCGTGGCGGGTGGAGCAGTGGCTGCGGTGCGCGGGTTGTCAGCAGGGAGCTTCGGCTCCGCGCCGGTAGTACCACCACCAGGTCACGGCCAGGCAGGTAACGTAGAAAGCAATGAAGCCGTACAGGGCCAGGCTGGGGCCGCCGGTCAGGCTGATGGACGAGCCGTAGCTCTTGGGAATGAAGAAACCGCCATAGGCACCGATCGCGCCGGAGAAGCCGACCACCGCGGCCGATTCAATGCTGGCCTGGTGCGCGGACGCGGCCTTGCCGGCGGCGTCGGCACCGGCCGACAGACGCTCATGCAAGGTGCGGAAGATCACCGGAATCATCCGGAAGGTGGTGCCATTGCCGATGCCGCTCAGCACGAACAGCGCCATGAACGACGCCAGGAACCCGTAGAAGCTGCCGCCCTGCCCATGCTGCGGCAGGAAATGCAGCACGCCCAGCACCGCCACGATCATCAGCGCGAACACCCAGAAGGTCAGCCGCGCGCCGCCCCAGCGGTCGGCCAGGCTGCCGCCCACCGAACGCATCAGCGCGCCCAGCAATGGCCCGATGAACGCATAGGTCATCGGGTTCACCTCGGGGAACTGGCTTTTGACCAGCATCGGGAAGCCGGCCGAGAAGCCGATGTAGGATCCGAAGGTGCCGATGTACAGCCAGCACATCAACCAGTTGTGCTTGCGCCGGAAGATCACCGCCTGTTCGGCGAACGACGAACGCGCGGTGGTCAGGTCGTTCATGCCGAACCACGCCGCCACGGCGACCACGGCAATCGCGGGCACCCAGATGAAACCGGCGTTCTGCAGGAACAACGGCGCGCCACCGTCCACGTTCGGCTGCGGTCCCCCGCCCAGCGCACCGAACACGCCAACGCTGATCACCAGCGGAATCACCAGCTGCGCCACCGACACGCCAACGTTGCCCAGCCCCGCGTTCATGCCCAGCGCGAAGCCCTGGCGCTGCTTGGGGTAGAAGAACGAAATATTCGACATCGACGAGGAGAAGTTGGCGCCGCCGAACCCGCACAGGATCGCGATGGCCACGAACACCCAGTATGGGGTGGACGGATCACGCACCGCGAACCCCAGCCACAGCGTGGGCAGCAGCAGCGAGGCGGTAGACAACGCGGTCCAGCGCCGGCCGCCGACCAGCGGAATCACGAACGAATAGAAGATGCGCAGCGTGGCACCGGACAGGCTGGGCAGCGCGACCAGCCAGAACAGCTGGTCGGTACTGAAGGCGAAACCGATCCTGGGCAGGCTGATCGATACGGCCGAGAACAGCATCCAGACCGAAAAGGCCAGCAGCAGCGCCGGCACCGAGATCAGCAGGTTGCGCGTGGCCACGCGGTGGCCGCTGCGCGCCCAGTACGCGGGATCTTCAGGCTGCCAGTCGCTGATGACGCGGCCGGGCCCATCCTTTCTGTTGTGAACGACATCGCTACCGGCGGTCATGCATGGCTCCTGGCTGTGGAGTGACGACGGGCGTTGCGTGTACAGCTGCCGGGTCACCGGACCATTGGAACGGTCGGCGCCGGCTTCCGGGTTGATCTCGATCAATCGCCCCGGCGGGATCGAACCTCACCTGACAAAAATCAACTGACCGGCACGTCCACGGTTCCGCGACGGGTGGCGCCGCGTTGGCGGATGCTGTCGCGCACGTCGACGTCGAACTGCACCTGCAGCGCTTCATGCCCCTGCTCGAGACGGAACGACAGACCATCGCGGCACGGAAGCCGCCCGCTGTATGCGGTGATCAGCCCGGCAGGCAGCACGATGCGGGGTGCGTGCCCCTCGTACTCGAGGCTGGCGGCGTCCTGCGTGCCGAGCACGATCAACAGGGCCCACGGCGGAGCGGTCCCCAGCCGGGTGAGGTTGCTGAGGGTCTGGCCGGCAAGCAGCCGTGCCAGCTCATCCTCGTCGACCCGCACCCGCACCGATTGGTGCTGCAGCTGAACCTTCATGACACCAGTTCCTTCCACTGTTCAGGGGTATTGCAGTTGGTCAGGCGTGCGCTGGCGTGTTCATCGGGATCCAATGCCAGCACGCCGAGCGATTCCTGCAGCGCATGCAGCGAACGGGGGCCGTGCGCGCCAGCCAACATCTGATCGAGCTGGGCCCGTGTGGCCGCATCCACCCGCAGCCGCATCGGCAATGGCTGTCCGGCGAAGATCACACACGCCGCCGGCGGCGCCTCCCGCAGCTGGTGCAGCAGCGACACATCAAGGCGCGGCATGTCCACCGGCACCACCCAGGCGATGCCGTCGGGCAGCGTGCGCAGTACGCTGTGCAGGCCGCCCAGCGGCCCCTGCCCGGCCAACATGTCCTCAACGCCGCCGAAGGCAGGGTATGCACCACTCACCCGCACCGGCTCGGCCCCAGCCTGCAGCAACAGTGCCCGCATGTGCGCAAGCAGGCTGGCGTCATTCCATGGCAGCATGGCCTTGTCCCGACCCATGCGGCGCGACTGGCCACCGGCCAGCACGATGCCGGCAATGGCGCGGTCAGTGCGCGGCGTGCCCATGGGCGTGCTCATCGTGCACCGAAGAACAGAGTGAGCAGCCTTCGCTCCAGACGCTGTCACCATCCACATAGTGTTCCTGCTTCCAGATCGGCGAGCGGTGCTTCACCGCCTCGATCAATGCCCGGCAGGCGCGGAATGCCTCGTCACGATGCGGGCTGCCTGCCGCCACCACCACCGCCACCTCACCCACCGCCAGCCGGCCCTTGGCATGGGCGACATACAGCTTGAGCCGTGGCCCGAACTCCGCCTCGACCTCGGCAGCCAGCTGCTGGAACCCGTTCAGCACCAACGGCACGAACAGGTCGTAGCTGATGCCCTGCACCGCGCGCCCCTGGTTGAGGTCGCGCACCTTGCCAATGAACACATCGATGCCGCCGAAGCCGGGATCGGAGACAAAGGCAATTGCGTCGGCCGGGTCGATCGCCGCGTCGGTACGTTCCACCACCTTCAACTGCTGGCGCGTGTGCATGCTCATCCTCCGCTCACCGGTGGCAGGATCGCCACCCGGCCATCCACCGGCAGCCTCTCGTGGTCGCGCAGCACGCGCTGCTCATCGGCGAACGCCGAATACTCCAGCAGGCCGGCGCGGAACGCGGGCCAGCGCCGGGGCAGCAGCTCGCGCAGCGCATGGCGCAGGTCGGCGATGGAGTCGCCGGCCACCTCGATGTCGATCAACCGCTCCGGCACCAGCTCCGAGAACGCACCAAACAGCTGCACCTGTACTGTGTTCATGAGACCTCCAGCCGGGCCAGCCGCACCGGATCACGGTGCCCCCAGCCCTGTACCTGCACCGGCGTGCCCGCCCGTGCGACATCCTCATCACCGTCCAGCACGACCCAGGCATTGGCCTGCAGCATCGACATCAGCCGGAACGATTCCTGGCCCGCCAGCACCCGCGCCGACAGCTGTCCGCCGGCATCCAGTTCAACCCGGGCCCGCGCATGGAAGCGCCACCCCGGCGGCTTGCGTACATCGGCCTGCAGCGGCACCTGCAGCACCGCCTCCGGCGCCAGCCCCAACAGGCCCCGCAGCACCGGTTCCACGAAGAAGCGCTGGCCTACTGCTGCCGAAACCGGGTTTCCCGGCAGGCCGAAATACAGTGCGCCGCCTGCCAGCCGCGCAAACAGCAGCGGCTTGCCAGGGCGGATGGCCACCTTGTGGAACACGATGGTGGCGCCCCTTGCCCGCAGTGCATCGGGAATGAAGTCGTAACGGCCCTGCGATACCGCACCGGTGCTGATGACGATCTGCGCGCCGGCCGCCAATGCCGCGTCCAGCGCCGCGCCAAACGCAGCGTCGTCGTCTCCCACCGCGCCCTGCCATACCACCTCCGCGCCCGCGGCCTGCAGCCGCCCGACCAGGTACGGCCGGTTGCTGTCACGGATCTCACCGGAGTGCAGTGCCTGCTCGGCATCACCTACCAGCTCCTTGCCCGTGGTGATCACCGCCACCCGCGGCTGCATGCGCACGTCGACCCGGGCCACCCCGGCCGCGTGCAGCAGCGTGCGCGCATTGAGCGCAAGCGTGCTGCCGGCGGCCACCAGCATTTCGCCGGTGCGTACGTCCTGCCCCCGAAGCCGCACATGCTGCCCGGGCTGGACCGCCTGCAGCAGCTCGATCCGTGTCGGTCGCCCACCGACCGTCGCGGCTACGCGCACGTGTTCGACCGGAATCACGCTGTCCAGTCCGTCAGGCATGCGCGCGCCCGTCATGATTTCCATGGCGCCCTCTCCCCCATCGCGCGCAGGATCGCCTGCGGCCTGCCAGCCCTGGACGTCCAGTGCGGTGCCTGCCGCCATCGGTTGACCGGCACAGCGCAACGCGAAGCCATCCATCGCCGCATTGTCGAAGGACGGCAGGCACTGCGGGCTGGGCACATCATGCGCCAGTACGCGCCCACCGGCCTGCGCCACCGCCACCCTCTCAGCCGGCAGCGCTTCGGTGAAGGCCAGCATCCGCTGCAGTGCGTCGTCGTAGCCGATCATGGGTGGTCACCGCCTTCGACCATCGCCAGCGCGTGGCCCAGCACGGGTACCAGGATGTCAAGGCACTGCACCGCTGCGCGCGGGCTGCCCGGCAGCGCGAACACCAACATCTGCCCCACCTGCACCACGTCGGCGCGGCTCAGCCACGCCAGCGGGGTGTGCTGTGCGCTCAGGCTGCGCACCATCTGCGCCAGGCCTTCAACCCGTCGCCCGCCCACCGACAACAGGGCCTCCGGGGTGAGGTCGCGTGGGCCCAGGCCGGTGCCGCCGGTGCACAGGCACAGCCGGACACCCTCGGCAGCCAACTGCTGCAGGCGCCTGGCCAGGGGCTGTACGCCATCGGGCAGGATCTCGGCAGCGGTGATCCGGCCGCCCAGTGCCTGCAACCCTTCCACCAGGCGGGGGCCGGAGCGGTCTTCGTAGCGCCCGTCACTGGCGCGGTCGCTGAGCGTCAGCACGGCACAGGGCGCACCCTGCAACTGGCGCGGCGGGCGTGGCTGGAAACGTTCACGCTCCTCGTCATTCATGCCCTGCGGATGCAGCCACAGGCCGCGCTTGCCGCCTTCCTTGAACAACAGGCGCACCGCGCCGATCTCCAGCGCGGGCTCGACCGGCTTGCTCAGGTCGTACAGGGTCAGCAGCGCCGCGGTGACCCCCGCCAACGCTTCCATCTCGACACCGGTACGCGCTTCGCTTGCACATTCACACCACACCCGGATCGCATGCCGCTCAGGCACCGGCGCGCAGTGCACGCGCACCAGCTCCAGCGGCAGCGGGTGGCACAGCGGCATCAGCGCGGACGCCATCTTCGCGCCCTGCAGCCCGGCCACTTCCGCCATGACCAGCGCGTCGCCCTTGGGCAACCGGCGCTGCACGATCAGCGGCCAGGCCACCGGCCCAGCCAGCAGTTCGCCCACGGCGACCGCGCGCCGACGGGTCACGCGCTTGTCGCGCACATCGGCCATGTGGAAGGCTGCGGATATCTCGCCAGTCATTGCGTACTCATCCTCCAATGGATGCCAGGTTCGGGGTCAGGCCGGTCTGGCCCTGGTGCAGCCCATGCCCGGCCGCCTTGAGGCCAAGCTGGGTGGTGATCCGCGCAAGCAGTGCGTCGCGGTCGTCTTCGTGTTGCAGCAACGGCCGCAGTGGCACGCCGAACTCGCCGAACAGGCACAACCGCAGGTCACCGCGTGCGGTCACCCGCAACCGGTTGCAGCCCTGGCAGAAATCACGCGCATACGGCGCGATCACCCCAATGCTGCCGCGATGGTCGGGATGGGTGTATTCGCGTGCGGGGCCAGCATCGGCGGCCCGTGGGCGCAGCCGCCAACCGGCGGCCAGCAGCTGGTCCACCACCACGTCCGCGCGCAGGTGATGGCGCTCGAAGTACGCCGCGTTGTCACCGGTACGCATCAGCTCGATGAAGCGCACGCTCACCGGCCGGTCGCGCAGGAACGCCATCCAGGCGGGCAGCTCGTTGTCGTTGAGGCCACGCAGCAGCACCGCATTGAGCTTGATCGATTCCATCCCGAGCTCCTGTGCCAGCGCGATGCCCTGCAGGATTTCCGGCTGGCGGTCGTGCCCGGTAATGGCGTGGAAACGGTCGCGCTGCAGGCTGTCCATGCTGACGTTCAGCGCCGTCAGGCCCGCCCGGTGCCAGCCCGGCAGGCGGCGCGGCAGCAGCGTGCCATTGGTGGTGATGGCGATCTTGCGGATACCGGGCACGCCGGCCACGCGTGCGATGATCTGCTCAAGGTCCTTGCGCAGGCTGGGTTCACCGCCGGTCAGCCGGATCTTGTGCATGCCCAGCGTGGCGAAGGCGCGGACCAGCCGCACGATTTCGTCGACGTCCAGGAACGTGGGGCGACCGTCGGCCTGGTAACCATCAGGCAGGCAGTAACTGCAGCGGAAATTGCAGGCTTCGGTCAATGAGAGGCGCAGATACGGGAAGCGGCGACCGAAGCCGTCGGTGAGCTGGGTCATGGCATCCTCCTGTATTCAGGTACGTGCAATGGCGTACGTTGGCCTCGGTGCTTTCGATGGCGACCAGCCTACGAGCTGCCCTCCCACGCCGGTATGATTTAAATCAATGCGGCGCCATCCAACAGCCGGCTGCGTTGTGGCAGCATGCGGTTTCACTTGCTGCACGCGGATGACACTGCCCATGGCGTTGACCGACTTCGATGGCCTGCTGCAGGCCGCAGGCACCCAGCCCGAACCGCAACGGTTGCTGTTCGTCTTCGTACGTGCCGAACTGCCCGAGTCGCCCACCGCAGACCAGCACGCCCGCCACGCGCGGCGCGAAGGGGGCACGCTGGGTCCGGTGCTGTGCGTGGACAAGCTGCCGACCGAAGTCGCTTCGTTCCACGCGCTACAGGTTGAATCGGCAGATACGGGCATGGAGTGGGACCTGGTCTTCGTTGCCGCTTTGGACGGGCGTGCCGGGGTGGCCCCGTCCAGCGACGAAGCCGCGCAACCATTGCGTTTGATGGTCAACGCCATCAACGATGGGCAGGTAACCCGATTCGCCGCGTTCGACCGCGACGGGGAACCGGTCCAGTTCTACTGATTTACCAGCTCCAGCGTGAGGAAGAAGATCACCAGCACCGTGTTCAGGCCCCAGCCCACGGTCAGCCCGCGCGCCGCAACACCCAGGCCGGGCGTGCGTGCGGTCGGCGCCGCGCGCCAGACCGCCGGAATGATCCAGCCGGTGTAGAGCAGCAGCACCGCGAACAGGCCCAACACCAGCGCAACCTGCTGGCGTGCCAGCGCCCACAGTGCAACGGCCCAGAGCACGTTGCTCGGAATCACGCCCAGCAGCCAGAACACGCGCCACAGGCGGGTATGTCCGCCGGGATTGGCTCCCAATGAAGAGGTCGACGTTGCAGCGGTCATGATTCTCCCTGTGGTTCAGGTCACGCGATCAAAGTCGGGTGGAAACATGCGCTGCCAGAGTGCCCCCACGTGTGGGGCGCGTCAACCGTTGCCGAGGCGCGGGCCGCGGTAAAGCTGCCAGTAAAACTACTGGTTGCCGGTCGCTGCAAGGGCGAAGTCCAGCCCGGCGCGTATCGCCGCCACCTGTGCATCGTTGCACTGCACCGGTGTAGTGCGCGGGCTGTCCGGATACACTTCGGTGGTGGTGGCGAAGCGCGCGTTGGTGAAGCCGGCGCAGGCACCGATCGAACGCGATTCGCCCCAGACCACGCCCGGCGCCTGCAATGGCAGCCCAGCCAGGTTGCCGTGCGCATCGGCGGGTGCGATGTGGGTGATCGGTGCCACGGCGGTGATCAGGGCACGCTGGAAGGCCGGTTCGGGATTCTCGCTGTTGCCGATCACATAGAAGCCGTCTGGAATGGTTTCCGGGATCCATGGCCTGCCATCGCGCGACGCCAGCGCCGGATCGAATTCATGCGCGTCGCTGTCGGTGGTTTCGTGCAGGTCCAGGTGCACCAGCAGGCTGTCGTTGCGCGCGGCGATCCAGTTCATCAGCGAGGCCGATTCGACAATCCGGCCACCGTCACGGAAGCTGCGGTTGGGATCGATGGCATCGCGGTTCCAGCGCTGGATGCGTTCGTAGCCCCAAGGGCAGACGCAGGGTGCGACGATGAGGTTGATGCGGCCGGCGTACGCAGGGGCGTGGTCGTGCAGGAACTGCAGTGCCCCGTGCACGCCGCTGGTTTCGTAGCCGTGCACGCCGCCGGTGACCAGCGCGGTGGGAAGTGCCGGATTCCAATCGCGGGTCATGGCGAGCAACAGCGGGTAGGTGCCGGTGATGGATTCGAGCTGGCCGTATTGCACCACCTCCAGTGCATCGGGAAGCGCGTTCAGTGCGGCGACCACGTCGTCCGCATGGTTGCGTTGCACGATCTGGCGCGCGCGCCATGCCGCGCGTTCGGTATCGCCCCAGGGTTGGCCGGGGGTGCCGATGGGATGGAAATGGGGGGTGGTCATGGTGGGGCTCCTGAAGCGGATGCGGCCATTGTAAATCACACGTGCGCAGGGTCATGGCGGTGACACGCATGGCGATCTACGTGCGCAGGATCATGGCGTTGACACGCATGGCGACCTACGTGCGCAGGATCATGGCGTTGACACGCATGGCGTGTCACTACGATCTTTGGTCGCTCGGGGTGGGGGTCGAACGTGGATGTTGGGCTGCAGGGGGTGTAGGGACACGCCATGCGTGTCCGCGGGGCCGGCATTGCCGGCCCCGTTCCCATTCCTGACGGCATCGCGTCAAGCGGCCTGCACTTCCTCATACCCGTTGAAGCGCATGTCGCTCGATGCGCGCCCCTGGGTCAGCGAGCGCAGCGAGGTGGTGTAGCCGGACAACTGCGCCAACGGCGCGTAGCCCACCACTTCCGCACGGCCGCCCTGGTCCTCGATGGAGGCGATGCGGCCGCTGCGGCGGTTGAGGTCGCCCACCACGTCGCCGACATTCACCGACGGCACGTGGATGGCCACTTCCATCACCGGCTCAAGCAGCCGGGTGCCGGCCTGCAGCAGCGCGGCCTTCACCGCTTCGGCACCGGCCCGATGGAAGGCCAGATCGGACGAATCCTTGGCATGGGTCTGCCCGTCGACCAGCACCACCTCGATGCCCACCACCGGATGGCCACGCGGACCCTCCGACAGCGCGCCACGCACGCCTTTCTCCACCGCGGCCACGAACCCGCGCGGGATCACGCCGCCGACGGTGCGGTCGACGAAATGCACCTCGCCGTCCTCGCGTGGGCTGACCTCCAGCACCACCCGTGCGTACTGGCCCTGGCCGCCGGTCTGCTTGACCACCTTGCCTTCCACGCCCCGTACCGCCTGCTTCAGCGTTTCCTGGTAGGCCACCCGTGGCGCACCGGTTCGAACATTGACGTTCCATTCGGTGCGCAGCCGTTCGACCATCACCTCCAGGTGCAGCTCGCCCATGCCCCAGACCAGGGTTTCCCCGCTGTCCGCTTCGGTTTCGACGCGGAACGACGGATCTTCCTGGGCCAGGCTGGACAGGCCCTGCGCGATGCGGATCAGGTCAGCCGCCTTCTCCGCGGTCAACCGCCACGCCAGCACCGCGTGCTGCGCCTGGATCGCATCCAGCAGCAGCGGGCGCGAAGGCGCACTCAGCGTTTCACCGCTCACCGCATCCTTCCAGCCCAGTACCGCCACGATGTCACCGGCCACGGCCTGCTTGATGTCGTGGGTCTGGTCTGCCTGCACCCGCACCAGGCGGCTGACCCGGCGTCCCTGCGCATGCTGCGAACTGGCCAACGCATCGCCCACTTTGAGCGTGCCGGAGTACACCCGCACGAAGCTCAACGCACCGTGGTGCTGGTGCGTGATCTTGAACAGCAGCGCCGCCAGCGGACCGTCCGGGTCCGGCGGCAGGCTGACCTCGCCATTCTCCTCCGTGGCCACCACGGCCGGCCGATCTTCCGGCGCAGGAAGGTAATCCACGATGGCGTCGAGCAGGGTTTCAATGCCCTTGCTCTTGAAGGCCGCGCCCGCCAGCACCGGTACACCGGCACCCGCCAGCGTAGCCCGGCGCAACGCCGCGCGCAGCGCGTCTGCCTCCACGGCACTGCCGTCCAGCCAGACTTCGGCAAGCAGCTCGTCGTGGTCGGCAACCGATTCGACCAGCGCCGCGCGCCGCGGCTCCCACTCGCCGTGTTCGACGGTGGTCCATGCGGTGCGGGTCGGCGTGCCGGCCTCGTCCCACTGCACGGTGCTGCGTTCGACCAGGTCGATCCAGCCGTGGAACGTGCTTTCCGCGCCCAATGGCCAGCCGATCGCCCACGGCCGCGCCTGCAGCTTGTCCTGCAGCTGCGCCAGCACGCGTTCGAACGAGGCGCCGATGCGGTCCATCTTGTTGACGAACGCGATCAGCGGCACCCCATGACGACGGGCCTGGTGCCATACGGTTTCCGATTGTGGCTGCACGCCGTCCACGGCAGAGAACACCGCCACCGCGCCATCGAGCACGCGCAGCGAACGTTCGACTTCAATGGCGAAGTCGATATGCCCGGGCGTGTCGATCAGGGTCAGATGGTGGGTGGGCTCGCCACGCGGCGCCCAATGCGCCTGCACGGCGGCCGCGCCGATGGTGATGCCGCGCTCGCGCTCGATCGCCGAGAAGTCGGTGGTGGCCGCGCCATCGTGGACTTCGCCGACGCGATGGATCTCGCCGGTTTTCCACAGCAGGCGTTCGGTAAGCGTGGTCTTGCCGGCGTCGATGTGGGCAATGATGCCGAGGTTGCGCCGGAGGTGCGGGGTGTGGGTGTTCATGGTCTGGGTCTCGCTGCTGCCATCATCAGGAAGCCGCACGCCGCCGTTGGCTAACGGGCGTGCGGCCAGGTTTGGGGCTCGGCGATCTGGTGCATGGCACGTTCTCCTTCATGCGGTTGTAGAAACGAAAAGAGCGCCCGATGGGCGCTCTGTCTGGGGTCCTGCGGTGATCAGCAATCGATCACCCGCCAGAGGATCCGCGAGGCAGACGCGCCCGTCCCGCGAAAGCGCGGGTGCGAGTAAAAAACGTCAGGAGCGGCATCGGGTTCATGGCGGTGGTTGAAAGGATCTGGGGCGAATTCTAGACCTCTGATTCTGGCGTGCAAGCGGTTTTCAGCATCACCGGTGGAACACTGACGGCCATGGCCGCTGCATGACTGCATCACAGACAACAAACACCCCCCGATCCCGTCTTGTATATGCGAATAGGTCGCAATTGCATCCTTCGTGAAAGTCCCTAGAATACGCAGGCAACGTCGCATCGCGACATCCTCGACGCTGGCAGTACATGACCCCCTCCCCCGTTTCGTTCCGCCGGTTGCGTCCCAACCTGCTTGCCCTCGCCTGCTGCATCGCCAGCGCTGCCTCACCTGCCGCCTTCGCGCAGACCGCCACTGCCCTCGATGCGGTGCAGGTCAACGCCTACCGTGCCGCCAACAGCACCAGCGGCGCCACCAAGACCAACACCAGCATTGCCGAAACGCCGCAATCCATCGCCGTGGTGGAACGCGCCGAACTGGATGCGCGTGGCGTGCAGTCACTCAACGACGCCATGCGCTACGTGGCGGGCGTGAGCCTGGAGAGCAGCGGCATCGACAACCGCGTGGACGACTTCCGCATCCGCGGTTTCGACGCCGGCAGCTGGGCCAACAACGTAACCCTGGACGGCATGCGCGCACCGCAGGGCAGCCAGTGGAACCGCAGCATGTTCGACAGCTGGAACCTGGAACGGGTGGAGGTGCTCAAGGGCCCCTCCGCAGTGATGTACGGCCAGGTCGCGCCCGGCGGCATGGTCAACCAGGTCAGCAAGACCCCCACCCCGGACCAGCAGCCGCTGCTGCGCCTGGGCGTGGATGCCAACGGCCAGTACAGCGCGGCCTTCGATGTCGGCACCGGCACCGCCGACGACGCCCATCTGCTGCGCCTGGTCGGCCTGTACCGCGACGGCGACACCCAGATCAAGCACACCGCGCAGGAGCACTGGTTCCTCGCGCCGAGCTACACCTGGCAGATCGCCGAGCGCACCCGCCTCACCCTGCTGGGCATGTACCAGAAGGACGACGGCGGCTCGACCTACCAGTTCCTGCCCATGGCCGGCACGCTCAACGCCACGCCCTACGGCCACATGAAGAACAGCACCTTCATCGGCCAACCGGATTGGAACACCTTCGACCGCACGTTGTGGACGGCCGGCTGGATGTTCGAACACCAGTTCAACGACCACCTCACCCTGACCCAGAACGCCCGCCGTACGCACGTCGATTCGCTGTACCGCGGCGTGGTCACCTTTGGTGCACTCAATGCAGACGGCCGCACCCAGAACCGCCGCGGCGTGCAGGGCACCGGCGATTCCGATGGCGACACCTTCGACACCCGCCTGCAGGCGCGTTTCAGCACGGGCACGGTTGACCACACCGTCCTGCTGGGCTGGGACTGGCAGCGCGCAGACTGGGAAGGCGTACGCAGCGCGATGACCAACCCGCGCGCGATCGACATCTTCGACCCGGTCTATTACCCCTACCAGCCCACCGTCACCACCGAAACGCCCACCGCCGGCATCAACCGCCAGAGCGGTGCGTACCTGCAGGACCAGCTGGCCGCCGGCAACTGGCGCCTGACCCTGGGCGGCCGCTACGACTGGACCAAGGACGACACCCTGAGCGCCGCCCGGAACATCGCCACCGGCATCTCCCAGCCCGGCGCGCACAACGTGATCAAGAACGAAGCCTTCACCGGCCGTGCCGGCCTGCTGTACGTGTTCGAGAACGGACTGACCCCGTACGTGAGCTATGCCGAATCCTTCCAGCCCTCGACAAAATCCCCGCTCGACAGCTACGCCCGGACCGCGTTCGATCCGGTCACCGGTTCGCAGTGGGAAGCCGGCCTGAAGTACCAGCCCGCCAGCGTCGACGGGCTGGTTACCCTGGCCGTGTACGACCTGCGCCAGCGGGACATGATCGTCGACGATCCGGTGGCAACCCACCGCAACTGCGGCGCCACCGGCACCGCCACCTGCTCCATCCAGGGCGACGAAGGTCGCGTGCGCGGCATCGAACTGGAAGGCCGGATCACCCCCATCGGCGGCTTGAGCCTGATCGGCGCTGCCTCAAGGATGGACTCGGAAATGCTGACCTCGTCCGCCTACCGGGGCAGGCAGCTGGCCATGGTGCCGGACTACAGCGCCTCGTTCTGGGCCGACTACACCTTCCAGGACGGCGCCCTGCGCGGCGTGAGCCTGGCCGCCGGCGCGCGCTACAACGGGGTCAGCTACGGCGACAGCGCCAACCTGTACCGCATTCCGTCCTACACCCTGTTCGACGCGGCACTGCGCTACGACCTGGGCCGGTTCGGCAGCACCGACGTCAAGCTGGCGCTCAACGCCAGCAACCTGGCCGACAAGCGCTACGTCTCCACCTGCACCGGTGTCTCGTCCTGCTATTACGGCAGCGGCCGCACCGTCACGGCCACGGCAACCTTCGGCTGGTAGGGATGGGTAGCGTCGGTTCCCAAACGACGGCCGTAACGCACATCGGTGCGGTAACGCATGACCCAGGCCGAAGAGGGCCTTACCGCATCACCCGTTGGAGTCCGCCACCACCACCAGCGGCACATCGCGCTGCGGGTGCCGCAACACCAGCACCGGTTGCTGGTACACGCGTTCGATGTGATCGCGGGTCAACACCTGGTCGGGCGTGCCATCGGCGGCCACCCTGCCCTGCTCCAGCAGCACGATACGGTCGGCATAGCCTGCAGCCAGGTTCAGATCGTGCAGTACCACGATCACGCACGCGCCTGCGTCGGCCAACCCGCGCACCGCGCGCAGCGTGCGCTCCTGGTGGCGAAGGTCCAGCGCCGCGGTCGGCTCATCGAGCAGCAGCAACGGTGTGGCCTGGGTCAGTACCCGCGCGAAGGTAGATCGCGCCGCTTCGCCGCCGGACAGTGTCTGCACCTCGCGCGCGCGCAGGCCAGTCATTTCTGACTGGCCCAGCGCCTGCTCCACCAGCGCGGCATCGCACAGCGCATCGGCCGGGTGTGGCAGCCGCCCCATCGCCACGACTTCTTCCACCGTGAAGGCGAACCGCACCGCGTGGTCCTGCGGCATCACCGCGCGCTCGCGCGCCAGCGCCATCGCCTTCCACTGCGCGATGGGCTGGTCGTGCAGCACCACCTGCCCCGCGTCGGCCGCCAGGTCGCCACTGGCCACCGCCAGCAGGGTCGACTTTCCCGCCCCGTTCGGGCCGACCAGCGCGGTCAGCGTACCTGGGACGAAGCCCAGGTGGATGTCGTGCAGGATGGTGCGCTCCCCGAAGCGCACCGCCACCCCGTCCAGCTGAAGGAACGGCGCCGTCATACCGTGCCACTCCGGCGCTGGTGCAGCACCAGCCACAGGAAGAACGGTGCGCCCAATGCGGCCGAGAACAACCCCAGCGGAATCTCCGCCGGTGGATCCAGCGTGCGTGCGGCCGTATCGGCCACCACGATCAGCAGCGCGCCGGTCACCGCCGACACCGGCAGCAACCAGCGGTGCCCCGGGCCCACCAGCATGCGCACCACGTGCGGCACCACCAGCCCGACGAAGCCGATCGAGCCGGCAAACGCCACCGCCGCACCGACCAGCAGGGCACTGAAGGCGATCAGCTTCAACCGCGTGCGCTTCACGTCCAGCCCCAGGTGTTGCGCCTGGCGCTCCCCCAGCGCCAGCATGTCCAGCGGTATGGACATGCGCAGCAACGCCAACGTGCCCAGCACGAACACCGGCAGCGCCGCCGCCACATCGGCCCAGTCCGCCTGGGCCAGCGAGCCCATCTGCCAGAACACCAGCGACTGCAGTTCGCTTTCGCTGGCGATGTAGGTCAGGAAACCGATGGCCGCCGAGCAGAACGCCGCCATCGCAATACCCACCAGCAGCAACGTGGCCGTGCCGCTGTTGCGCCCCGGCCGCGCCAGCGCGTAGGTCAGGCTGATCGCCGCCGCACCGCCGGCGAACGCCGCCAGCGGCAGTGTCCAGCCGCCCACGCTGCCGGCGCCCAGTACGATGGCCGCCACCGCGCCGAGTGATGCGCCCTGGGTCACCCCCACGATGCCCGGGTCGGCCAGCGGATTACCGAACAGCCCCTGCAGGCTGGCACCGGCCATGGCCAGCGACGCGCCCACCAGCGCGCCCAGCAGCGCACGTGGAATGCGCAGGTTCCAGACCACCGCCATGTCGCGCTGGCTCACCTGCGAGGGGTCGAGCATACCCAGCTTGACCGCCACCGCCTGCACTACCTCCAGCGGTGGCAGGCGCAGTGGCCCGACCGCGAACGAAGCCAGGATCGCGCCCAGCAGTGCCAGCGCCATCATCGCCAGCACCCATCCGCCCGCACGTCGGCGCGTAGTGCGTTCCATCACGGCGTCATGCTCACGGTGAGGGCACCGCCGCCAACGCCTTGGCCAACGCCACCGCGCCGCTGCCCGAACCGATGCTGGCCGCCTTCAACTGCACGTCCGGCATCACCCACACGCGGTTGGCCGCCCCCGCCGGGGTCTGCTTCAAGGTCGGGTAAGCCTTCCACAGTCCTGTCTCGCCCCCGAACAGCTGCAGATCGTTTTCGGTCACCAGAATGACCTCCGGTGCCGCCGCCACCACGCCTTCATTGCTGAGCGCGGAGTAATTGGCTACGCCGGCTTCGGTGCCGATGTTGACGCCGCCGGCCAACCCGATCAGCGTGCCGGACGCACTGTCGGCACCCGCCACGGTAGGCGCGCCGCCGGCGCCGGTAGCCGAAAGATGGATCACCCGCGGATGCACCCTGCTGGCCGCCGCAATCGCCGCTGCCTCATCCAGCTGCGCCTGCACCTGTGCGGCCAGCGCATTGCCCGCCTCCGCCACGCCCAGCGCGGCCGCCACCTTGCGCACCTTGTCCGGCGCCGGCTGCAGGTCGTCGATCACCACGGCGGCCTCGCCCGCACCACGCAGCTTCTTCGCCAGTTCGGCATGCCGGCGCAGGCTGTTGCCCAGGAACAGCGTACCTTCCAGGCTGAGCACGCCTTCCACGCCGGTGGTGCGGTTGAACAGGAACTGCTTGGGCGCCTTGCGCCCGGCTTCCGTCGCCGAACGCAGCGGTGCTGCATACACCTGGCCGCCCATGCCGAACGCTTCGATCACCGCGATCACATCGTCGCCGCCGGCCACGATGCGCGAGGCGTCGTTCACCGTTACCTGTTCGCCGTCATCGGAGGCCACCGTCACCGGCAACACCGGGGTCAGGTTGCCGCTGGACGGCACGTCGGTGCCCGCGAGGTGCAGCCAGCCGGCCGGCAGCGCGGCAGGCGAAGACGCACCCGCTGCGTCGGCGGCCTGCGCCGCGACAGCGCCAGCTGCCGCCGTATCTGCAGGCTTGCCGCCGCAACCCGCAAGCGCGGCCGCCAGGGCCAGCACCAGCACGCCACGGGGCGCAGTCAGTGAACTCGACATGTACTACTCCAGTGAGGTGCGCGCGGGGCCGGTGCCCGGCGCGCAAGGTGCATCAGCGGCGGGTCGGGGTGATGCGGGTGATGCGGTCACCCTTCGGATCTTCCGCGCCGCGCGACTTGTTGACCGCGAACACGTTGCCCTTGCCGTCCTCGCGGACGTGGTTCGGGAAGGTGCCACCGTCCATGTTGCCAACCACCGCGCCGTCGCCATCCACCACGGTCACCGTACCGGCGCCCCGATTGGTCACGTACGCCAGCCCGGACACCGGTTCGAACGCCACGTTCAGTGCGCCCGCACCCACCGGCACGTCGTGCAGCACCTTGCCACTGGCCACGTCGACGATGAGCAGGTTGTCGGTACCCTGCGAGGCGACATACAGGCGGTTCCGTTTCGCATCGAATGCCACGCCCGAGGCGCTGATCGCGTTGCCCAGGTCGATGACCTTGTCCACCTTGCCGCTGGCCACGTCGATCACGGCCGCTTCGGGCGTGCCGATGCTCACCGTGAACAGCTTGCCACTGGCTTCATCCAGCACCAGGCTCATCGGCACGAACTTTTCATCGTCCACGCCCGATGCCAGGGTGATCGGCTCCAGTGCCGTGAAGGTCTTCGCATCGAACACCGACAGGTGGTCCTCACCGGCGGCCGAAGCAAACACCTTGCCGCGCTGCGCATCCACCACCACATCGCGTGCGTGCGGCACCGCGCCGACCGGGAACTGATGCACCAGCGACAGGTCCGACTGGCGATACACCGCCACCGTGTCCTGGCGGGTGTTGCTCACCCAGACGTTGCCGTTGGCATCGTCCACGCCAACGCCATACACCGCGAACACGCTGCCGCCCTTCGCATCGGGTACCTGTGCCGGGGTGATCGCCTTGACCACCTTCAGCGTCTTCGGGTCGACCTTGAGCAGCTGCGACTGGGTTACCGGCGGGCGGCCGACAGCCGACGTCACGTACAGCGCGTTGCTGCCTGCGCTGTAGGCGCTCTGGTACAAACCCTGGACCAGCTTGCCGGAGGTCTGCTGGAACGCCTGCTGCCCACTCAGCGGTAGGTACGGCGATACCCGCAGGGCCACGACAGTGGCGGCGGCCGGCTGGCTGGCACGCACCACGACCGGATGCTGGCCGGGCACGGCGTCGGCGGGCACCTGCACGCTGGCCTTGAAAGTGCCCTGCGCGTCGACCACCACCGGGGTGGCGTTGAGCACGGTCTCGCCGCGCAGCAGGGTCACCTGCTGGCCCGGTACGAACGCACGGCCGGTGACTTCAGCGGTACTGCCCGGAATCACGTTTTCGTTACGGGCACTGACCTTGCCACGGAAGCCGTTGGCCGGCGCATCGAACACCGGCTGCGCGGACACCGCACCGATGACCAGCGACAGGGCCAGGGCCAATGCGGCAACGCGCGGGAGGGACATCATTCGGGACATAGCAGACTCCTTCTGTAGGGGCGCGCCAATGGCGCGTGTCACAAGGGTTGCCTTGGCGTGGACGCATCGCTGCGACGGTGGCATGGCGCCACACACTGCCTGGGTAAGGGAAAAACGGTTCAATCGGCGCTCGCGTCGGTCGCTGGCGTCCCGCTGGCGGCGTTGCGGTCGGTCACACCGTACAAGGCAGCCAGCGTGGCCTTGAGCGATGCGGGCAACATCGGGCCATGGCCAAGACCGGGAAATTCACGGTAGGTCACGTTCAGGCCCGGCACATCTGCCAGGCGCCCGCTCAGCGCATGCGACGCATCCGGCGTGGCGCCTGCGATGCGACGCAGGTGTGCGACCACGCGCGGGTTGCTCATGTCACGCGCACCGCGATTGCCGGTGCGTTCATCGCCCCCGAGCATCAGCCATACCTTCGCCGGTGCCGGATGGGCGATGAAGCCCTGCTCCATCGTGCCTTGCGGCGCGCCCTGGCTCCACCACAGCGAGGGGCTGGCGCTGACGTACTGCTGAAAGGCAGTCGGCTGGGTGTACAGGGTGCTGAGCACGAACAGGCCGCCCAGCGAATGGCCCCAGAGCGATTGCTGCTGCGTATCCACGCGGGCGCGGCGTTCCACCTCGGGCTTGATGCGCTGCTGGATGACATCCAGGAACGCCTTGGCGCCACCGCCACTGGACCGCGACGTGCCGTTCTCATCATCGGCGGTGTCCACCCAGGCGGTGTAGTCCAGCGTACGCGCAGGCGAATCAATGCGCAGGTCGTTGTCGTAGCCAATGAACACCAATACCGGCGCGGCATGCGCGGCCAGGTCGCTCAGCAGCGCCTGGTCGAACACCATCGCCGCTGCATTGCCGTCCAGCATGTACAGCACCGGCGCCGGCGTGGCCGCGTTGCGGGTAGGCACACCGACGTTGATGCGCCAGCGGCGTGCCGGCTCGCCGCTTTCAATCACGAAACGCTCGAAGCGATAGCGCTGCGCCGGTTGGTCCAGGACGGTCTCGCCGACCTTCTGCAACGGGTTGCGTTGCTGCGCCCCAGCCGTCGACATCGCAACCACACCCAAGGCCGCTGCGGCACCGACGGTGCGCAACCACGGGGAGAAAACAGGAATCAGGCTGGAAAGCACGGCGGGCACGACTCAACGCAAGGCGATCGCCCCAGTGTACCGCAAATGCGAATGGGTATCACTTGCCTCGTGAATGGCGCGCATACGAAGAGTCCGGCCATGTGGCCGGACTCCGGTTATTCCGTTGGTGCAGGCGCTTATTCTTCTTCGTCCTGCTGGCCACCCTGCTGGTTGCGCTCGTTCTTCTGGTTCGGGTCCTGCTGTTGCTGCTGGCCCTGGCGCTGCTTGTCCTGCTGGTCTTTCTGGTTCTGCTGGTTCTGTTGGCCCTGTTGCGGGTTCTGTTGACCCTGCTGCGGATTCTGCTGGTTACCCATCACGTATCTCCGGTAGTCGGCGTCGAAAGCGATGCCGGTGATTCCACCCTAGGGGTCGGTCCGTTATCACCGCGTACGTGGATGCAAGCCCACGTACACGTATCACGCATCTGGGTAAACAGTTCACAACGCCGCTGGCGGCAGTCACACTGCTGTAGCAAAGCGATGCGGACCGCGCAGCCTTACGGATCAGCGTCGAATATCACGGTGACGTCACCCCGGTAATGACTGCCGGGATGGTCCAACATCTCCTTGACCGCATCGCCTTTGACCGCGAAATGCAGCTGCGAAGGACGGCGGATAACTAATACATCCGTAGTGAACACCGGTGGCGCCATGGTCGTGGTCAAGGGCAACCCCACTGCGTCCGCGCCGGTTGCTGCCACCCGGAATCCCGGCAGCGACAAGGCAATATCCAGCGGAGCATCCTCCGCCGCTTCGGTCATGTTGCGGATCGCACAGCGGCCATCCGGCAACGGGTACTGGCATTGCAGCGACACGCTGAACTGGCCCGAGCTGCTCACGGTGAACGGCAATTCGCGCTCCAGCATCTTGGGCACGATGCCGTGGTCGCTCCATTGCGTCCAACCGCCTCGGGGTGCCAGCACCGCACGGTCGCTGCCCGGCGGCAGTTCAAGCTCGAAAGGATGATGGACATCCAACTCGAAATGTATGTTCACCACGTTGTCGTCCAGCGTGACGCCGTTGCCCAGGTCGAAGTCCGCCCCCTCGTCCGTGCCGCCAACGCGGAACGCAGTCACACCACGATACACGCCACTGGGCATCCCCAGCGGAGCTGGCGTGGTCAGCTTGTAGGTGAAATCGAACTCGGTCATGAGGTAGTTGTTGGTATTCAGCCAATGCAGAGCACAGGCGACCACGCCCTCTCCACCGTCGCGGCGCAGGAACATCCGCATGACCGTGCGATTCAAGGCGTTGGTATTCTTCAAACCCAGGTTGCAGTTGTTGGGGTTCCCTACCGAGGCCGGCTCCCGCGGTCCGTCGCGGTCCTCATCCACCAGACGCATCGCCGCACCGATGATGTTGAAGCCAAGGTCGAAACTGTGTTTACCATCATCGGAAGTGACATTTACGGTACGGGCCGGTGGCATGCCAATATAGAATCCGTTCGGACCGTAGTTGGTTTCACGGATGCCATCCTTGGTACCACGGATCTTGGTGTCGATGCTCCACCAGTTGTTGTTGATGCAGGCCTGCTGGTGCGTACCCACGCACACGCCCGACCATGGCGTGGTATTGACGAATTCACGCTTGTTGGGATCAAGGGTGCTCGGCTTGAACTCGGCGGTGATATGAATGTCGGCCGCATGGACACCACCGACAGCGGCGGCCAGCGCCAGCGCACACAGCACCTGGCGCAGGCGAACCGGCGCAGCGGTGGAAAGGAGGTTGCGGATCATGGCATTGCTCCAGCAGGCGCAGCCAACGAAGACTGCGCGGTCAGGCCGGTCGGCGGGCACTGCAGAATGCCGGCCAGCCAGGGGTCGCCCTGTGGGCATGTGGGGGTGCTGCACGGTGGTGCACGCTTCGCTGCCTCAAGGATCCGCGTCGAATATCACGGTGACGTCACCCCGGTAATGACTGCCAGGGTGGTCCAGCATCTCCTTGACCGCATCGCCTTTGACCGCGAAATGCAGCTGCGAAGGTTGGCGGATGAACAGCACATCCGCGGTGAACACCGGTGGCTCCATGGTCGTGGTCAAAGGCAGCCCGACCGCGTTTGCGCCCTTTGCCTCCACCTGGAATCCCGGTAGTGACAAGGCAATGTCCAATGGCGCATCGTCCGCCGCTTCGGTCATGTTGCGGATCGCGCAGCGTCCATCGGGGAGCGGATACTGGCATTGCAGCGACACGCTGAACTGGCCCGAACTGCTCACGGTGAACGGCAGCTCGCGCTCCAGCATCTTCGGCACGATGCCGTGGTCGCTCCACTGGGTCCAGCCGCCGCGGGGTGCCAGCACCGCACGGTCGCTGCCCGGCGGCAGTTCAAGCTCGAAAGGATGGTGGACATCCAGCTCGAAGTGCACGTTGACAATGTTGTCATCCAGCGTGACGCCGTTGCCCAGGTCGAAGTCGGCACCCTCACCCGTACCGCCCACCCGGAAGGTGGTCATGCCGCGATACACCCCGGAAGGCATTCCCAGTGGCTGGGGCGTGGTGAGCTTGTAGGTGAAGTCGAACTCGGTCATCAGGTAGTTGTTGGTGGTAATCCAGTGCAGCGCGCAGGCGACCACGCCCTCACCGCCGTCGCGACGCAGGAACATGCGCATGGCGCTGCGGTTATTGGCGCCGACATTCTTCAATCCAAGATTGCAGTTGTTCGGATTACCGTTCGATGCTGGCTCGAAGGGGCCGTCGCGATCCTCATCGACCAATCGCATCGCGGCGCCGATGATATTGAAGCCCAGGTCGAAGGTATTCCTGCCATCATCGGACACGACGGTCACGGTGCGCGGCGCCGGCATGCCGATGTAGAACCCGTTCGGCGTCCAGCCGGCCTCGCGAATTGCATCCTTTTTGCCACGGATCTTGGTATCGATACTCCACCAGTTGTTGTGGATGCAGGCCGCCTGATGCGTTCCGTAGCACACGCCGGACCACGGCGTGGTGTTCACGAACTCGCGCTTGTTGGGATCGAGGGTGCTCGGCTTGAACTCGGCGGTAATAAGAATGTCGGCGGCGTTGGCAGCGCCGGCACCGGCGACAAGCGCCAGCGCGCACAGCGCCTGGCGCAGGCGAACCGGCACGGCGATGGAAAGGAGATCACGGATCATGGCATTGCTCCAGCAGCGGACGCAGTAGAGGTCGATTGCGCAGTGGCCAGGACGGCCGGCGGGCATTGCAGAATGCCGGCCAGCCAGGTGTCGCCCTGCGGGCGCGTGGTGGTGCCGTCGAGCTGGAAGCTGCAGCCGGCTACCTTGGGGTGGCGCACTTCCAGCGTGGGTGTGCGCGCACTCATTTCCAGCGTGAAGAAGCCATCGGCTTCGGCAACGCTGCGGCCTGCGTGGTTGATCACATGCGCGCCGGCCAGTGGCTGGCCAGCGGCGTCCTTCAGATGGCCCATCACGGTGAAGGTGCTGAGCACCTCAACCTTGCCGTAGGCCACCCCGCCCTTGTTGAGGTGGTAATCCAGGGTGGCCGGCTGGATCGTCGCCGCCGGCGCTGCACGCCCATGGAAATCGATCTGCAGCGCGCCGTTGCGGTAGGCAGTGACCGGCAGGAAGTTGCGGCCCGGCTGCAGCACGTACGAACCGCCACGGCTGTCGTGCGCGCGCAGCTCGACATCGCCCAGCTCGGAACTCACGTCCACGATCATGCCGGTATCGGTGCTGCTCACCTGCCCGGCGCCGGCAATGGCCAGCTTGCCGCCGCCCACCGCCATGGTGCTTTCCAGGTTCAGACCGCCACTGAGCTGCCCGCCCAGCGAGGAGCGCTGGGCATGCATGTCGCCCCGCAGCGCCGGGTGCTCGAACTGCGCATTCGCGCTCAGGCCGAGCCCATCGCTATCCAGCGTGGCCTGGCCCGCCACCCCACGCAGCAGCCCCTCGTCGAAGTTCTGCTGTGCACCGGCACTGGCGTACAGGCTGCGCCCGCCGTCGGTGGCGGTACGGCTGCCGAGGCTGCCGTTGTAGCGGCGACCTTCCTGGCCGAGCGCGATGTTCAGGGTGAAATCAACGCCGCGATTGCGGCGGCTGCCGCTGCTCACGTTGGCCGGGCGGTCGAACACCGCTGCGCGCCAGGTGGCATCGCTGCCAAACAGGGTCTGGCGGCGACTGAACGACAGGTCCAGGCCGACGCCATTACTCACCCCAGAGTGATGCGACACGCGCGCGGCCACATGGCTGCTGTCGCCCAGGCGGTGGTTGACGCTCAGCGCACTGGTCTGCAACCAGCCGGACCGGGTCTCCGGCAGCGGGCGATCCGGGACCAGCGGGAACTGATCATCGCCGGGACGGCGACGCTCCTGCCAGCTGCGGTTGTGCGAGACGATCACGCTGCCGTGGCGGTAGCGCCACAGCCCCTGCAGGTCCACGCCGTTGCCACTGTCGCTGGTGTAGGCATTGGTGTAAAGGTTGGCACTGTCGTTGATCTGCCAGTCCAGCGACCCGGCGATCGCATTCTCGCCGTCCAGGTGCTGTGCAGACAGGCCAACCACCGCACGCGGGTGCGCGAGGTAGTTGACGATGCCGCCCGCCGCGAATTTGCCCGCGTTGGGGTCCTCGATGCTGTCCAGCAGGGTGTGCTGCATGCCGGCGAACGCGCTGTAGCGCCAACGGCGGCTGGGGTCGCGCCAGTTGCTCGGCTTGTGGATCACCGCGGTTTCGCGCGAGCTCTCGCGGCCGTCCTCGATCACCCGCAGTTCGACCTCGTAAATGCCGCCCGGCAGGCGCCGGGTGTCGAGCTCCTGCAGACCCGCCTGCAACGGCTGGGTAAGAATCAGGCTGCCATCGCGGAACACCTCCACGGTGCCTTCACGGTTGGCGGTCAGGTAAACCGGGTACAGGCTGGGGGCGCGCGTATCGATGGCCAGGCTGTCCGATGAACCGGCCATCACGCCGATGGTCGTGTGGCTGACCGATCCCGACGCACGCGGCTGGCGCGTCACGCCCTGGAAGTTCGGCAGGAAGTAGCCGGCGCGCAGGAAGTTGTCGCGGAATTCGCGCTGGGCATACAGACTCTGCACCGAATGGCGCAGTTCGCCTTCTTCGTCGCCGCTGCGGTCGACCTGGTAGTTGCCCACCAGCGTCCACTGGCCCAGGCTGCCCTGCGCGTCCACGGCGTAACGGCCGGCTGCATCCATGCCCTCGCCCGCATAGGCGTTGAGCTGGTGGCGCAGGATCAACCCACGGCTGCCGCCCTCGGGCAATGCGTGATGGCGCTGCTCCTCCGCCGCGTCGCCGCCACGGTCGGTGGCGATGGACAGCAGCGAACTTTCGAGGCTGTAATGCAGCTGCACCAGGCCCGCGTCGCAGGCCTGGCTGCAGGCGCCCAACGGGCGCGGCGTGGCAAGCACCTTCAGCCAGCGCTCGCGTTCGGCGGCCGGCTGGGTGCTGTCGTTGCTGTCGGTGAATTCCAGCAGCGACAAGGTGTTTTCGCGCGAGAGCACGGCCCGGGCATCGCCCAGGTAGTGTCCGTCACGCTCGACGCGGACCACCAGGGGTACGTCGAAGAAGTGGTCACGGAAGTCATCGGGCAAGCCCCCCGCCTGATCGAGCAGGGTGAGGCTTTCCAGGGCCGCAGGCGCAGCCTGCACTACTGCACTGCTGCAATAGAGCATTACGGCGGTGGCGATGGGAAGCAGACGCGGTGACATGGCCATTCCTGTGTATGAAAGAGGGGCGCGTGAGCGCCCCTCCTGTGGCAGCCGGGGCTGCCGGGGTAAACACGTGCGCAGATGCGCGCGGGGTTACGGGGTGCCGCTTTCGTACATCATGAAAACGCTGCCCTGGAAGTTGCCCTGCGGGTAACCTTCCTCGCCTGCATCGGCAGCAGTGATGGTCACGGCGGCGCGCTTGCTGGCCGCGGCTTCGGTGGCGGTGGCCACTTCAACCGCATTGGCGGCACCGACCAGCAGGTCCTGGCCGGCAACGTTGACGGTCAGGTCGATGATGTTGCCGGCGCTGGTCAGCATGGCGTCGGTGGTGAGGTAGGCGTTGATGGCGCCCAGCCCGCTCTTCATGTCGAGCTGCTGCTGGATCGGATCAAGGCGCTGGGTGGCGATGTTCCAGCGCATGTTCTGGGTCTGGCCGGCCCAGTTGCCGACCGGCGAGATCTGCAGGCCGGTGGCCGACGGAACGATAGCTTCAACGGTGACCTGCAGCGGGAACTGCTCGGTGGCGGCCATGGCCGCGGCAGGGGTGAGGATCAGGGCGGCAGCAGCAGCCAGGATGGTGGTCTTGAAGTTCATTGCAATACATCTCCGAGGTGGGAACATGTCGCCTGGAGTCCGGCGACGGGACTGTGGTTCCAAGCGGAACCTAGGGGTTGAGCTGAACGTCCTTGCGGTCGTTCCCCTCAACGATCTGGAAGCGGTGCAGGTGCTCCGCACTGCGCGTGAAGCGTTCGGTACGTTGCGGCAGCAGGTGGACCTTTCGCGACGGCGAGCATTTGGCCGCCTTGTCCTGCGTACTGCACTGGCGGATGTCGTCCAGGATCACCGTGGTATTGCCCGCGTTGCGCAGCTGCACGTACCCATCATGGGTTTCGGTCTGCACGTCGTAGCGGGTCTGGTCGGGGTGCACGATCACGAACACGCCGTAGCCGGTCAGCACGTTGACGCCGGCCGACAGTTCCTTGCGGTACTCGTCGCGCTGCGCATCGGTCAGCGCGAATTCGTCCTCGGACTGCGGGAGGACGGGCACGAAGCGCACACGGTAGTAGCGCTCGGCGCTGCGGTCGCCCTGTACCAGCAGGCGCGTGGCCTGCTGCCCTTGGGCGGGAACGATCAGCCGCGATGGGCTGGCGATCAGCCCCGCGTCGGTGCCGGTGACCGGCACCTCATGGTGGCTGCCATCCGCGGCATACCGCACTTCGGTGATCTGCACGCGCACGAACGCCGTGGCATCGCCGGTGTTGCGCACGCGCTTGAGCAGCGCGCCCTTGCCGGGCTCGGCATATTCGTACATTGCCCCCACGTGAATGTTTGGCGCAGCGGCGTGCGCAGTACCCTGCGCGCCGGTCATTGCCAGCACCAATGCCATGGCGGTCATCAAACGCTTCATCGAAGATGCTCCTATGATTGACTGGGTGAATGTTCTGGCCAGTTGTCATAACTGCCCCGAATCGAGTGCGCAGGTTAGGCGTCACCCCCATGTCGTTACATGCAACTTTCTTCAAACGTCTCTGCAATTTGTTGCAAGATCGATTGACATGGTGATCGTTAAGATCAATTGGCATTGCCGCGCCAAATGAGGTGCGCAGCTTAGGCAGCCGTGTCATGTCGTTACATGCAAGATTCCTCAATCGCCACTGCAACTTCTTGTATTGGCGACAGAAACAAAAACGCCCCGCAAAGGCGGGGCGTCCAGGGACCATCACACGAATATCGCGTCAGGACATGCTGTCAGGGCCCGGCTGCCTCCTGCCACGCCGCCACCTTTTCCCGCGTCGCTGCCAGCAGCGCATCCAATGCCTTGCGGTCGTATACCTGCCCCCGCAGCACTACGGCATTGATCGCACGCGTGGCCTGGATGTCCTGCAGCGGATTGGCATCCAGCAGCACCAGATCCGCTGCCTTGCCCTCGGCGATGCCGCCATAACGGTCCAGCGTGCCGAACCACGACGGGCCAGCCCGGGTAGCCGACGACAGCGCCTGCGCCGGCGTTAGGCCTTCCTTCACGAACAGGCTGAGCTCGTCGTGCAGACCGATGCCCGGATAATTGAACGAATTGAGGAAACCCGCGTCGGTGCCGGCCATGATGGTCACACCTGCCTGCTGCAGCATCGGGAGAACGGCCGCCACCTGGTGGTACTGCTGGTGGCGTTCGGCGATCTGCGCCGGGCTGGCCTTGGCAGCACGCTCCACGCGCCACTGGTAGGTGGCCTGCAGCCTCGGACCGATGTAAGCCAGGTACGGATCGTTGGCGTGGTCGTCCTGGTCGAGGAAGTCGAGGATGCGGCCCCCGTTGAGCGTCGGCGTCACATATACGCCCTTCGCCGCGAATCCACGGTAGGCCGCCATCGCCGTCTCACGGTCAAAGCCGGCATCGAGGCGGCGATTGGCCTCGGCACGGTCAATGCGCTTGGCGGCGAAATCGGCGGCAATGGTCGCCTCGTCCTTGACGCCAGCCTTGTACGCGTAATCCAGGTGCTCGATCGAACTGATTCCGGCATCCACGGCCTGCTGCACGGTCAGCGCCATCGGAATGTGGCCCGATGCCCGCAGGCCGTTGGCACGCGCGCCGCTGACCGCCGCCAGGAACAGCGGCGGGGTCAAGGTGCTGTCGGTGATCTTGACGAAGTCGACACTGTCGCGCTTGAGCTGCTGCAGCGCGCCCTCCAGGTCGGCCTGGCTCCCAACTTCAAGCGTGCCCTTCCAGACCGGCTTGATACCTTCGATCTTGGCGCCGGAACTGAACAGCTGCGGACCCTCCAGGCTGCCATCGGCGATCTGCCCGCGCCATTGCAGCACCTGTGCCGGCAAGTCGCCGGAGCAGTCGCGGATGGTGGTGATGCCATGGGCGATGTACAGCGGCAGCAGGGCCTTGTTTTCCTCGACCAGCGCCGGGCCACCGCCGAAATGCACATGCATGTCCCACAGGCCCGGAATGAGGAAGCGGCCCTTGCCATCGATGCGCTGCGGTGCGCTCCGGGCGTTTGCGATGGCGCGGTCATCCCCCACCGCGACGATATCGCTGCCGCGCACCACCACCGCCTGGTCGGCATGGGTGGTGGCATGCTCGACATCGACCACGGTGGCGTGGCGGATGATGAGGTCGGCCTGTTCGGCGGCCAAGGCAGAGGGGGCCAGTGCAAGCAGCACCGGGAACGCAGACAGCAACATGGGTTTCATGGCAACGGCACGACGTGAAAGACCTCCGTACCATACGGTGAGGAGGCCTGCATTCACCAGCTGAATTTCGGCATGCCGTTTATTTGCAACGCCAATTTACTCAGACCTCACCCTGCATGGCCGGTCGCGCCTGCACCTGCGCCAGCCAGGCCGCCACGGCGGGGTACGCGTCCACGCCTGCGCCGACATAGGTGCCATATCCAACCACCTGTGCCACCACCAGGTCGACCAGCGAGTACCCGCCACCCAGCATCCAGGGGCGTCCTGCCAGGCGATCCTCCAGCAGCGCCAACAGCTCGGCCGCGCCCTGCCCTGCAGCGGCGGCCTGCACGCCGTCGCGCAGCGGGCCCTCGCGGGTGGCCAGCAGCAGGCGGTTGACCATCGCCGCGTAGGTCACATAGGCCCAGGCACACCACGACAATGCCTGAAGGCGCTCGGGCGTATCGGCGGCCGGCCACAGCCCGCGTGCAACCCCGAAGCGGTCGCCCAGCCACAGGTGGATGGCCAGGCCCTCGAAGATCGGCGTGCCGTCCACGACCAGGCAGGGCAGCTTGCCGTTTGGATTGATCGCCAGGTATTCGGGTGTGCGCTGCTCACCATTGCGGATGTCAATCCGCACCCGGTCATGGGCCACCCCCAGTTCGGCCAGGGCGCAGGCGACCGGGGTAGCGCTGGACATGGGGTGCCAGTAGAAGACGACGGACATGCGGAACTCCTTGTGATGGTCGAAGTGGAAAGGTGCGCCGCGAAGGACCTTGCACCGTGGCCACAGGCTAGCCACCATTGCGGACAGATTCTGTCCTCGACAGGCGCGATGCTGCCACCATGCTCACGACCTCTGCCCGACTGTTGCGTCTACTCTCGCTGCTGCAATCCCGCCCGCACTGGCCCGGCAACACGCTGGCGGCGGACATCGGCGTGCACCCGCGCACGCTGCGCCGCGACATCGAGCGTCTGCGCGAGCTGGGCTATCCCATCCAGGCCAGCAGCGGCGTGGCCGGCGGCTACGCCTTCCGCGCCGGGCGTGCATTGCCGCCGCTGCTGCTTGACGATGAAGAAGCGCTGGCCGCCGCGCTGGCACTGCGCACTGCGGTATCCGGCACCATCAGCGGCATCGAGCAGACCGCCATCACTGCACTGGTCAAACTGGAACAGGTGATGCCGGCCCGCCTGCGCCGCCGCCTGGATGCATTGCGCACCGCGATCCTGCCGATCGACCAGGCCGGGCCGGTGGTCGACGCCGGGTTGCTGGCCACGCTGGCCGGTGCCTGCCGTGACCAGCTACAACTGCGCTTCGACTATGCCGACCGCCAGGGACAACCGAGCCAGAGGCTGGTGGAACCGCAGGGCGTAGTGCATGCCGAGCGGCGCTGGTACCTGGTGGCATGGGACACGCTGCGCGTGGACTGGCGCACGTTCCGCATCGACCGCATGACCAGCACGGCAGAGGTCGGCGCCCACTTCCGCCCTCGCCCGTCGCCCGCCAACGGCGACCTGCGCGCGTTCGTGAAGCAGTCTCTCTCGCTGGGGCCCTACGGGGACGAAGCACGGGTGATCCTGCACGCGCCGATCGAAAACGTGCGCGAGCGCATCCCGCCCTCGGCCGGGATGCTTGAAAGGGTGGATGCACAGCGGTGCCTGCTGCGCTGTGGCGCGCATCCGCAGGGCGCGGTGGTCTATTGGCTGCTCGCGCTGGAGCTTGAGTTCGAGATACTGGGCCCACCCGCCCTGCACGCGATGATGCGCGACGCAGGCGACCGGGTGGCACGCAGCCTTGCACGCACCGGTACCGACGTCACCGGCTTGATCGGCGCAACTGGCCTGGCATCCAGCGCGGAACCGGATCCGCACAGAGAGTGACGCAGCTCTCGTCCCGCGCATAGGAATAGTCCTAATCTGACATGAGAGTATCTCCATTGCGCATTGAAGCGGTAAGAATGGCGCAAATCCCACGATTGCGTGCCTCCTTTGTCCCGACGCTATCCAGGCCCCGCCTACGGACCGCTGCTGCCGTCCGTACTGAACATCGCCCTGCTCGATGACCACGACGTCGTCCGGCATGGCAGCTACGTGCAGCTGTCGACCGATCCGCGCTTCCACGTCGTCGGCAACCATGCCCATACCCAGTCGCTGATCAACACCCTGCAGCGCCACCTGGTGGATGTGGCGGTAGTGGACTACACCCTGGCCGAAGGCGACCTGCAGGGCATGGAACTGCTGCGCATGCTGCGGCGGCGCTTCCCGCGTGTACGCGTGCTGATGTTTTCGGCCAACGTGCATCACGTCATGATCTCCAACAGCATGGCCGCCGGCGCGGCAGGCGTGGTATCCAAGGCCGAAACGCTGGAAGCACTCGCGCGCGCGGTTACCCGCGTGGCCGCCGGGCACACCCACGTACCGGCCAACTACCGCGATGAATATGCCGAGCACCGCTTGTCGCCGAGCGAGCGCGAAGTGCTGCAGCTGTGCCTGAGCGGCATGACCGTGACCGATATCGCACTGCAGCGGAAGCGCAGCATCAAGACCATCAGCACGCAGAAGCACGCCGCGTTCCGCAAGCTCGGCCTGCGCACCGACCGCGACCTGTTCACCCTGCGCCACCAACTGGCGGTGTGGTGAGCGCCGACCGGACCTGGACCGGCGCCCTGACCGCGGTGCTGGTCGGCCTGCTGCTGCCCGCGTGGCCAGGCACCGCCGGCGAACCGCGCCTGGTCCGGGTGGCCGCCGACCCTTCCCAGCAGGGCCTGCTGGCCGGCCACAGCCGCGCGACACGCGATACCAACCTGATCAGCGGCTACGCCCAGCTGGTGGCGGAACAGGCCGGCCTGGAATTCCGTGAACAGCCGGTGGAATCCGCCACCGCGGCGCTGCAGGCACTCTGCGATGGGCGCGCGGACCTGATGCTGCTGCTGGGCCCGCTGGACAACACCCCCTGCACATCGCTGGCCGCCTCACCGGCCTATTACCGCGGCCAGACCCTGCTGGCCAGCCGTCACGCCCAGGCGCACGCGCCGGAATTCGCGCACCTGCGACGGGTGGCGGTAGTGCGCGGCACGCGCCTGGCCGAGTGGCTGGGCGCCTACCATCCCCACCTGCAGGTGGTGGGCCTGCCCAGCCTGCGCGAAGCCCTGTCTGCGGTGGAAGCGGGCGTGGTTGATGCGGCGCTGGACCTGGATGTGGCAATGCGTCCGATGGTGCGCCGCGAGTTCGGCGACAGCCTGCTGTTGCACGGCGGGCCATCGACCCTGCCGGGCAGCCTGCACCTGGTGGTACGCCACCGCGACCGCGGCCTGCTCGATCAGATCCATCAGGCGATGCGCGCGATCAGCCCGCAGGAACACGCCATGCTGATGCAGCGCTGGACCAAGGCCACCTACCTGAGCGGGCCGTCGCTGCAGGTGATGTCGCAGCACTTCCGCTGGGAACTGCTGGCCACCACGCTGACCCTGCTGGCACTGCTCACCGCCGGGGTGTGGATGCGCATCGCGCAGCAGTCGGCGCGGCGCAGCGAACGCCAGCAGGCGCGCTTCATTGCCGTGATGAGCCACGAGGTCCGCAACGCGGCGCAGACACTGGTCACCTCGGTGGATCTGCTGCACCAGTCGGGGCTGGACCAGGGCCAACGGCAACTGGTCAACGCGGCACGCAATGCCGGGGCCGGGCTGCGCCACCTGCTGGGCCACGCGCTGGACTACTCACGCCTGGCCACCGGCGAGTACCTCCCCACGCCGGGCTGGCAGGATGTGCGGCAACTGGTCCGCGACTGCATGGCGGTAGCCCGCCCCGGGGCGGAGGCCAAGGGCCTTGCCATGGCGCTGCTGCAGGACACCGACCCGCTGCCCAGGATGTGGCTGGACGGTGACGCACTGCGCCAGGTGATCAGCAACCTGCTGGGCAATGCGGTGAAATTCACTGATGTGGGCACGGTGGAGGTGACGCTGTCGCTGCAGCTCGATGAGAACAGCGCAAGCGTGTGGCTGGCGGTCAGCGATACCGGGATCGGCATTCCGGCCAACCAGCACGACAGTGTCTTCAAGCCGTTCGCGCAGGCGCACGACAGCCATTCGCGGCAGCTGGGCGGTGCCGGGCTGGGCCTGTCGATCTGCCAGGACCTGGTGCGCGGCATGGGAGGAACGGTGCAGCTGCGCAGTGCGCCGGGCGAAGGCAGCTGCTTCGACGTGCGCCTGCCCGTGGTGCTCGAAGGTGCCGGTCATTCCACCGGCGAACAACCGCTGGCTGGGCGCACCCTGCTGCTGGTCGAAGACCATGCGCTGAACCGGACGGTCGTCTGCCGGCAGCTGGAAACGCTGGGCGCGTCGGTGAGCAGCTGCGCCGACGGTGCCAGCGCCCTGCACAGCCAGGCCGCCGAGCCCTGCGGCGTGGTGTTGCTGGATTGCGTGCTCGGCGACATGAGTGGCTACGAGCTGGCCACCCAGCTTCGCCAGCTGGAACGCCGCCACGGACGCGCGGCAGCCATCCTGGTGGCGGTCTCGGCCAACGATTCGCCTGCCCACGTGCAGCGCTGCCTCGCCTGCGGAATGGACGCGGTGCTGTGCAAGCCGCTGGATATCGGCAGGCTGTTGCGCGCGTTGCAGCTGGAGGTACCTGGCAACGCCCCCGCCCCCGCAACATCAAGCGGCAGCATCGACCCGATCTGGGCTGACTTCCTGCATTCGTTGCAGGAAGAACAGATGGCGTTGCACGACGCGCTGCACGCACAGGGTGGCAACCGCCTGCGACACCACGCCCATCGGCTGGCCGGCGTATTGCAGATGCTGGGGCAACCGGACCTGGCCGCGATCGCCGGCGACCTGCACGAACTGGACCTGGACGACGCCGGCAGCTGGCGGGAGGCCGAGCGCCTGCTGGGTTACCTGCGCCCGGCCGTGGCCGGCCTGGTACGCGGTGCGATTACTTCAACTGCAGGGGATAGCGCTGCCACAGCACGTGCACCAGGAATCCAGTGAGCTCGGCATCCCTGGCGCTGATCGCCGCGCGGATCTTGTCCAGCAGCACCATGTCGCTGCAGGTGCGCACATCGGCGTGGTCGGCCTGCCCCGCACGACGCGCCCGGTAGCGGGCCGCACGCTGCGCGTCGGTCATGGCGTAGCCGAAGGTGGGCGGACGGCCACGCTTGCGCGGCAGCATCAGTTCCAGGGTGCCGGGATCTTCTTCATCACGCATGACGGGTGGCGGGGGCGGCACGAACGGGGGCGAAACAATATCGTGATAGAGCACGGAAATCCAGCAGAAAAGCCGCTGGATTACCGTAACGGGGCATGTCACCGCGCGACGGTTGCTTCCGCCACGCGCGCACCCAGCCACACCAGCGCGAACCCCGCTACCAGGCTCACGCCCAGATAGGCTGGCATTTCCCAGCCGCGCGCATTGCGCGCCAGCAGCACCGCTTCCAGCATCATCGACGAGAACGTGGTCAATCCGCCGATGATCCCGACCACGGCAAATGCGCGCCAGTACACCGCCGCATCGCCCCGGGTCTGCAACCACACCGCGAGGTAGCCAATGGCGAAGGCGCCGACCAGGTTCGCGGTCAGCGTGCCCCACGGGAAGCTGCTGCCAAACTGGCGCCACACCGCGTCGCCGATGATGAAGCGCAGGGCTGAGCCGAGAGCGCCACCAATCATTACCAGGCCCAGCTGCTGCCACCAGACACCGAAGCCGGCCATCAGTCCTGCCCCTTCCGCGCCCGCGCCTGTTCCCGCTCGGCGCGCAGGCGGTCGAGCTTTTCCTTCAGCTTGATTTCCAGCCCGCGCGCGACAGGCTGGTAATAGACGCGTTCGCCCATCGCATCCGGGAAGCCGGTCTGGTCCAGCGCGATGCCGCCTTCGGCGTCGTGGTCGTACTGGTAGGTCTTGCCGTAACCCAGCTCCTTCATCAGCCTGGTAGGCGCGTTGCGCAGGTGCAGCGGCACCTCCTGGGTGCCGGTCTCGCGCACTTCCTGCTTGGCCAGGTTGAAGGCGGCATAGCCGGCGTTGGACTTGGCGGTGCTGGCCAGGTACAGCACCAGCTGGGCGAAGGCGAGCTCGCCCTCCGGGCTGCCCAGCCGTTCGTAGATGTCCCAGGCTTCCAGCGCCATCGACTGCGCGCGGGGATCGGCCAGGCCGATGTCCTCGATCGCCATGCGGGTCAGGCGCCTGGCCAGGTAGGACGGATCGCAGCCGCCGTCGAGCATGCGCGTGAGCCAGTACAGCGCCGCATCCGGATTGGAGCTGCGCACTGATTTGTGCAGTGCCGAGATCTGGTCGTAGAACTGCTCGCCGCCCTTGTCGAACCGGCGGGTGCGGTCGGCCAGCACCTGCACCAGCATTTCCGGACTGATCCGCCCGCCTTCACCGCCGGCCAGTTCGGCGGCGATCTCCAGCAGGGTCAGGCCGCGCCGTACATCGCCGTCGGCCGCGGTGGCAATCTGCAGCAGGGCTTCCGGCGTGACCTGCAGCGATTCGCCGCCCAGCCCGCGCTCACCGTCCTGTAGGGCCCGCTCCAGCGCTTCGACGATATCAGCCGGCGACACCGCTTCCAGCACATGCACGCGGCAGCGCGAAAGCAATGCCGAGTTGAGTTCGAACGAGGGGTTTTCGGTGGTTGCGCCGACGAACACGATGGTGCCGCGCTCGATGTGCGGCAGGAACGCATCCTGCTGCGCCTTGTTGAAGCGATGCACTTCGTCGACGAACAACACCGTGCGCCGGCCTTCGGCGAAGCGTTGGGCGGCCTCGGCCAGCACCACCCGCACCTCGGGCAGGCCGGACAGCACCGCGGAGATCGCCCGGAACTCGGCATCGGCGTAGTGGGCCAGCAGCAGCGAGAGCGTGGTCTTGCCACAGCCCGGCGGGCCCCACAGGATCATCGAGTGCACGTGCCCGGACTCGACTGCCCGGCGCAGCGCGCTGCCCGGGGCGAGCAGGCGCTTCTGCCCCACCATCTCGTCGAGGGTCTGCGGGCGCATGCGCTCGGCAAGCGGGCGCATGCTGTCCCGATCCACCGTCAGCAGATCGGGCTCATTGAATGAAGTTCGGTTTCTGGCCACGCAACTATTGTATGACCGAATGCCGTAGCGCCGGGCTCTGCCCGAACGCCGTAGCGCCGGGCTCTGCCCGGCTACCTTAGTTCCCGATGACGTCGGTGCCCTTCGGCGGCGTGAAATTGAACGTGCCCTTGGGGAAGGCCGGATTGCGCTTCCAGCCGGTGAAGCTGATCACCGTGCGCTGGTTCACCGCATCGGTCACCTCCATACGGGCCAGGCCCTGGGCATTGAAGCCCAGCGCGGCGTACTGGAACGAGGTCTCGGTTTCACGTTTCGGCGTCAGCGACAGCCACTGCAGGCCATCACGCGGCGCGGCCTCTTCACTGACGTCGTACTGCTTGTCCAGCAGTGCCGGGTTGATCAGCGCGGTCAGCGGGCTGTTCTGCTCCTCGGTGCCCTGCGCGCGCTTGGTCGCCTGCTGCAGGTCCGGCTCGTACACCCACACGTTGCTGCCGTCGGCAATGATCAGCTGCTCATGCGGCTTCGTGTACTCCCAGCGGAACTGACGCGGCGCGGAAAGCGCCACGTTGCCACTGGTGGTTTCCTTTACCTTGCCCTTGCTGTCGAACACCTTCTGCTCGAACTGCCCGTCCAGGCCCTTGAGGTCCTTGGTGAAACGGTTCAGCTCATCGCGGGCGCCGGCCCAGGCAGACACCGACCCGACACTGGCGCAGACCAGCGTGGCGGCGACGAGACAGCGGCGGAAGGTGCTCTGCATAGAGGTATCCAATAAACGTAGGGAGGATGGCAGGCAGTGTGCCGCCGTCATCCTGAATGGGGAATCAGGGGGCGGATTGCACCGTGCGCAGGTCGCCGTAGACCACCTGTCCACGGAAGCCACGCCGGACCTGCTGGTACAGCTCGCGGAAGGCAGCATAATCGCCCGGCTGGCACAACGCATCCGCCCCGCGCACCGCGTTCTGGTGCAGGCGGTGGCGGGCCACGATGGCCTGGCCTTCCCGGGTCCAGTGCAGCGCGTACTCGCCGGCGGCGTTGCGGAACTGCTGGTCGCGCGGCATCGCCACGATCGGCACCCCGACCGGGAACTCCACCCGGTAGGTTTCCTCACGCAGGGTGTCGTTGCAGTAGAACGGGGTCACGTTGTCCGGCGCCGAGGTGGTCGTGTAGATGTCGCGGAACGACTCCCCACCCGGCGGGTCCGGCAGCACCATGCCACCGACCACGCCGAAGTCGACGTAATCGCGGGCATGGAAATCGTAGCGGTAGTTGAATGGCCGGGCCAGGTCCTGCGGGTCGCCCAGCAGGGTCAGCGTGCCGCTGCCATCGAAGCCGGACGAGGCCATGATTGATTCTTCCACGCGCGCCCGGTTCTGCGCGTTGAGCCGGGCGAACGAGCCGCGCATGCCGATCTCGCCGACCTCGCGGGGCTGCGGCACGGTCTGCCCTTCCAGATTGCCGGCCGGGTCGAAGCGGAACGTCACCTCGAAACCGTTTCCATTGCGCGCGGCATCGTTGGCGGGCGTGCGCGCGACCCTGGCCTGGCGCGTAAGCAGCACCGGCGCGCCCAGGTCACCGTCGGGCAGCTGGCCGAAGCGCGCATACGCACTGGTCGAATCCAGGTACAGGTCGAACTCGGGGATGTAGGTAATGGCGTGGTTGAAGCGCCCCAGCATCGGAATCGCCGGCAGGGTCGGGCCTCCGCCTGCACCGATCAGCACCGGGGTGCTGTCGATGCCGCGCGCTGCCAGCAGTGCCTCCAGGATCACCACATGGTCCTTGCAGTCGCCATAGTGGTTGTCGAGAATGCTCTGCGCAGGATTCGGCTCCAGCCCGCCGTTGCCCAGGTACACCGCCACATAGCGGATGTTCTGCGACACCCAGCGGTACAGCGCGGCGGCCTGCTCGCGCCGGTCATCGATGCCACGGGTGATTTCATCGGCCAGCGTCTGGATGCCCGGGGTCACCCGCGCCGCCTCGCTGCCCTTGAGCTGGTAGGCCTGGGCCACCTGCGCCCAGTCGCGGTAGGTGCTGGCCATGATGGTCGGGCTGAACTCCCATGGCGCGGCGGTCCAATTCTGCACCGGCAGCGGGTCCGGGCGGCGGTAGCGCCAGGCCCAGGTGGCCTGCCCGTTGCGGAGGGTCGGGGCCTGGCTGCCCTGCACGCCGCGCTGCTGCACATGCATGGGCAGCGATGCCGGCGCGCTCAGGGTCACCTGCGCATCGTCGTACTGCGAGAACACGCTGAACGTTTCCCACAGGCTGAAGTAGCCGGGGAAGTACGGCATGTTCTGGGTGCGGCGGGTCTGGTAGACCACCCGCGTGCCCGGCGCCAGGTTCGGGAACACCACCACCCGCACCTTGCGGTCGGCATACATGGCCGCGGCGGCGCTGGAGTAGCTTTCCTGGGTGTAGATGCGGTCGGCTGGCACGTCGCGGCGCTGGCCGTCGGCGGTGAGGGTGTAGGCCGACAGCACCTCCAGGGTTTCCATCTTCTCGCTGTAGCTCAATCGCACCTGGCTGAACTGTTCGACCGCCGCCTTGGTCTTGAGCAGGATGTCGTAGGACTCGGTCTGCACGTTGCCCGCATCGGGGCGGACCACATAGTCGGCGCGGTAGCTGACGAAGCTGAAGTTGTTGCTGGCCTGGATGTCGCTGGGGGCGCTGGCCGGGGCCGGGGTGGGCGCCATGGCGGGCACGGGGAGCCGGGGCGGCTGGGCCGCCTGGGACCAGGCATGCACGGGCGACACTGCAAGGGCGCACGCTGCCATCCATGTCATGCGGGTCATTCTGGATCCTTATCGAGTGCGCAGCCACGCAGGGCGTGGCTCTACCTGTGACAGCCACGCAGGGCGTGGCTCTACCTGTGACAGCCACGCAGGACGTGGCTCTACCCGGGTCTTCAGCGGTTCCGGGCTATTTCGGCGGCGGTGGCGCGAGGACGCTGCGGTCGCCGTTGTGCTCGGGCGGGGTGACCACGCCGGCCGCTTCCATGGCCTCGATCAGGCGCGCGGCGCGGTTGTAGCCGATCTTGAGGCGGCGCTGCACACCGGAAATGGACGCACGACGGGTCTCGGTGACGATCCGTACCGCTTCGTCGTACAGCGGATCGGATTCGTCCCCAGCGCCACCACTCGATTCGGGCAGGCCACCTGCACCCACCACCACGCCATCGCCCATCATCTGCACTTCGTCGAGCACGCCGCTGATGTAGTCGGCCGGGCCGCTGGCCTTGAGGTGCTCGACCACGCGGTGCACTTCCTCGTCGGAGACGAAGGCGCCATGCACGCGGTCGGGCAGCGCGGTGCCGGGCGGCAGGTAGAGCATGTCGCCGTGGCCCAGCAGCGTTTCGGCGCCGGACTGGTCCAGGATGGTGCGCGAATCGATCTTCGAGCTGACCTGGAAACCGATGCGGGTCGGAATGTTGGCCTTGATCAGGCCGGTGATCACGTCCACCGACGGACGCTGGGTGGCCAGGATCAGATGGATGCCGGCCGCACGCGCCTTCTGCGCCAGGCGCGCGATCAGTTCTTCGACCTTCTTGCCGACGATCATCATCATGTCGGCGAATTCGTCGATGAAGATGACGATGAACGGCAGCGTCTCCAACGGGCGCGGCGCTTCGCCCAGCTCCGGGTTCGGCTTGAACAGCGGGTCCATCAACGGCTGCCCCGCGTCTTCGGCGTCCTTGACCTTCTTGTTGAAACCGGCCAGGTTGCGCACGCCCACCGCGCTCATCAGCTTGTAGCGACGCTCCATTTCGGCCACGCACCAGCGCAGGCCGTTGGCGGCCTCCTTCATGTCGGTGACCACCGGCGCCAGCAGGTGCGGAATGCCCTGGTAGACGCTCAGTTCGAGCATCTTCGGGTCGATCATCAACATCCGCAGGTCTTTCGGCGACGCCTTGTACAGCAGGCTCAGCACCATCGCGTTGACCGCCACCGACTTGCCCGAACCGGTGGTGCCGGCCACCAGCAGGTGCGGCATGCGCGCCAGGTCAGCCACGGTCGGGCGGCCGGCGATGTCCTTGCCCAGGGCCAGGGTGAGCGGACTGGCCGACTTGTCGTATTCCTTGGAACGCAACAGCTCGGACAGATAGATCATTTCGCGGGTGACGTTGGGAATCTCCAGGCCCACCACCGACTTGCCCGGAATCACGTCGACCACGCGCACCGACTTGACCGACAGGCCGCGGGCGATGTCCTTGTCCAGCGAGCTGATCTGGCTGACCTTGATGCCCGGCGCCGGTTCGATTTCGAAGCGGGTGATCACCGGACCCGGGTACGCACCCACCACCAGGGCATCGATGCGGAAATCCTTGAGCTTGAATTCGATCTGGCGCGACAGCGTTTCCAGGGTCTCTTCGTCGTAGCCCTTGGGCTGCGGCTTGGGATCGTCCAGCAGCGCCAGCGGCGGCAGATCGGAGCCATCGCCATTGACGCCACGGAACATCGGAATCTGGGTTTCGCGCTTGGCCCTGTCGCTCTTCTCAAGCACCGGCTCGGGGCGTGGCTCGATCTTGACCGGCTCGCGCCTGGCGCGGACCTCGGCATCGACCTTGCGCACTTCCTGGCGCTCCTCGCGCATCGCGCGGGTCTGCTGCCACTCGGTGGCCTGTTCCTTCTTCCTGCTCAGCAGCGGCGGCAGCGCCAGCACCGCGCGGCCGATCTTTTCCATCACCACGAACCACGAAATGCCGGTGGCCAGGGTGATCGAGGCCAGCAGCAGCACCAGCACGAACAGGTTCGCGCCCAGCGCACCGAAACCGGCACTGAGCGAATTGCCGACCAGCCGGCCGAGAATGCCGCCGGCATGGCCGACGTCGCCACTGAACAGGCGCAGGTGCAGGAAGCCGGTGCCGGCAATCAGGAAGCCGACCAACCCTACCAGGCGCAGCGCGGGGTCAAGATCGTGCTCGCCCTTGCTCTCGCGCTTGAGCCCGAACATGGCAAACCACGCCAGCGCGCCCAGCACGATGGGCAGCAGGAAGGCCATGTAGCCGAACAGCTGCAGCAGCACATCGGCCACCCACGCCCCTACCCGCCCCCCCATGTTGTGGATGGGCGCCACCACGCTGCCGGTGTGCGACCAACCCGGGTCGGTGGCCGAGTACGTGAACAAGCTGGCCACCAGGTACAGCAACGCCGGCGCGATCGCGATCAGGCCGAGGTCGCGCCAGAGACGCAGCCGACGGGGGTTTTCGACCGGCGCCGCAGCCGCAGCGCGGCGCGACGCCGCTTTGCCGTCGGGAGACTTGGATCGTTCCGGGACCTGTTTCGCCACCTTAGACCAGACCTTGGGAATGCACTGTTAGTCCTTGATAATAAACGACTGAGGCGAGCGCCGGTAGTTCACGACCGTTGGTCGTGACGCCCCATCACGCGCGTGACCGCCAAAACTCCGTCGCGGAGCCGGCTGCCCCGTTCCGGGTTGCGCCGTTCCACCCTTCGCCTTGAACCAGCCGCTTCCAGCCGCCACTCTATAGTTCGCGCCACGACCAGCGGTCGTGGCCTACCGACCTGTCTTGGACGCCCGGCAATCCTCCGCCAGCGCCCCGCCCCATCATCTCTTTGCGAGTCTACATGAGCAATTCCAAGCCTTCCCGCCACCAGAAGCTCGTCATCCTCGGTTCCGGCCCGGCCGGCTGGACGGCCGCCGTCTACGCCGCACGCGCAAACCTGAACCCGGTGGTGATCACCGGCCTGCAGCAGGGCGGCCAGCTGATGACCACCACCGAGGTGGACAACTGGCCGGGCGACGCCCACGGCCTGATGGGTCCGGACCTGATGGCGCGCATGCAGGCCCACGCCGAGCGCTTCGAGACCGAAGTGATCTTCGACCACATCCACACCGCCGACGTGACCCAGCGCCCGTTCAAGCTGATCGGCGACAGCGCCGAATACACCTGTGACGCGCTGATCATCGCCACCGGCGCCACCGCCAAGTACCTGGGCATCCCGTCCGAAGAGGCGTTCAAGGGCCGCGGCGTGTCGGCCTGCGCCACCTGTGATGGCTTCTTCTACCGTGACCAGGACGTGGTCGTGGTCGGCGGCGGCAACACCGCCGTGGAAGAGGCACTGTATCTGTCCAACATCGCCCGCAAGGTCTACCTGGTCCACCGCCGCGACACCCTGAAGGCGGAAAAGATCATGCAGGACAAGCTGTTCGCCAAGGTGGCCTCGGGCAAGATCGAGACGGTGTGGCACCACCAGGTCGACGAAGTGCTGGGCAATGAGGCTGGCGTCACCGGCGTGCGCGTGAAGTCCACCCTGGACGGCAGCACCCGCGACATCGACGCCCACGGCTTCTTCGTGGCCATCGGCCACCACCCCAATACCAGCCTGTTCGACGGCCAGCTGAGCATGAACAATGGCTACCTGGACATCCGCTCGGGCCTGGGCGGCAACGCCACCCAGACCTCGGTGGAAGGCGTGTTCGCCGCCGGCGACGTGGCCGACCAGCATTACCGCCAGGCCATCACCTCGGCCGGCTTCGGCTGCATGGCCGCGCTGGACGCCGAACGCTACCTGGATGCGAAGGGCGAGCTGGGCTGACCGGCAACGCCTGAAGCACCCCAGGAAGGCCGGCGCGAGCGCCGGCCTTCTGCGTTTGAAATTGTGAGACGTGGCCTGGGTGGACATTATGTAGCCTGTTGGCTACACCTTACAGATGGAGCTGCAGTGCACCGACCAGTTCTCAGTATGGATAGACGCCCTTAAGGACGTCGCAGGCCGCGCAAGGATCCTCGCCCGCATTCGCCGGCTTGCCGATGGCAATCCCGGTGACCACCGCAACCTGAGCGGCGGGATAGCTGAGCTTCGCGTAGATGTAGGCCCCGGCTATCGCATCTACTACACACAGCGAGGCAACCGGCTCATTATTCTTTTGGTAGGCCGCGATAAGGGCTCCCAGCAACACGACATCGAAAAGGCGAAGGAGCTGGCTCACAATTTATGACGCCATCCGACAGAAGAAGATCACGGCGCAACGAAACTACCGGAGCTACAGCGACATGACAGCCAAGAAGAAGACAAAGGTAGAAAAGTTCGACGTTGCGGAGCACCTGCGCACTCCGGAGGAAATGGCCGCGCACCTGGATGCCTGCATCATGGAAAGTGACGGCGATTCTGCATTCATCGCCAAGGCGCTCGGTGATATTGCCCGCGCCCAGGGGATGAGCAAAGTTGCTCGCGACGCAGGCGTTTCACGTGAGAGTCTCTACCGCGCTCTCTCCGGTGAGCGCAGCCCGGACTTTGCCACGATTCTGAAGGTGACTCGCGCCCTCGGCGTGCAGTTGCACGCCACCGCTGCCTAACCTGCATTCTGTTTCCAAACGCCGGCGCAATGCGCCGGCCTTTCGCTTTACGCCTGAACCTCCTGGCGCGCTGGCGGATCAACCGCCGCTCTGGCAGGTCATCCAGTGTTCGATGGGACCGGAAGTCACCCCATCGGCATCGCGCATCACCGTGCTCCAGTTGACCATGCCGTAACCACTGCCCTCGCAGGTCATCTGCGCCTTGATGGGCGAGGCGGAGGCTTCCGTGACCGTCTTTTCTTCCCCCCTGCAGGCGCCCGGCTGGGTGCAGTACACCGGCGTGAAGCTGAGCGTCACCGGGAACTGTGGATGGCCGTCGAAATGAACGTTGGTCTCTGCCGCACCGTTCGCAGGAACGGTAACGCGATCAATCTTCCTCAACGCCAGCGGGGTGCAGTCCTTGCCTTCACGGAATAGACGGTAGCCCTTTTCGACCCCCTTCATGGAAGCTTCGCGGAATACGCGGTCCTGAAGCGCGGCGGAGTCTTCTGGGTTCGAGTGGTAGGCGATCTCCACAAGTACCGCTGGCATTGTGGCAATCCTGTTTTCGCCGTGTCGGCCCGCGTTGGCTCGATCTCGAATAGGAAAGTTCTCGTAGCCCGGCTGCGCTCGGATCTGCTCACGCATCCCGCACAGCACGCTCTCTGCCAGAGGGCGATCGTTCGGCTTATCGCCGTGATAGAAGACCTCCAAGCCCCGAGTCGTCGCCATTGGGTGACCATTGGTATGAAGGCTGATCATTGCTCCTACCCCTAGGTGATTCGCGTAGAGAGGGCGTGTGCGGATGTCCTCATTGACCTCCCGATCATTTGTGGTCTCGTTCGGTAGCGAGTTCCAGATATCCGTGCGCGCGGGCATCACAGCCTTTACGTGGTACCTCGAAGACATCTGCTCCCACGGGCGCTCCGACTCTTCGTGCAGACCCTGCGCCCTGCTTCGCGCACGATAGACGCTCAAGCCACTTCGCTCCACAAGAAGCGACTGCAACACATCTCCGTACGCTGGCGTGATCATGTCTTCCCTGAAACCGAACGCATCCGGGCGTTGAAACTCCCAGCTCCTGGATGGAAACACCCGCACCAGTCCGTGACTGGCGGAAACCAACGCAGTGGCATTTCGCGGATTCATACGAGCTTGCGGAGGCACTGCAAGATCCTTGGGGAAGTAGTCCTTGAGTGGCTTTCCCTGGAACCGGAAGTCCACATCAACGATGGGAAGCCCAGCCTTCTCGGCGTACACACGAAGTGTCACGGCAAGTTCGTGCAGGAACGTTTCTGCATACCCTTCGCCGGCTCCCGGAAGAAAGCCCTTGCCAAAGTCTGCCAGCACCGTCTTCTTGTTCATGTCGATGGTCACCTTTACATCAACCGTGCGCAGCACATCCCTGCTTTGCAGGTAGGTCGAAACGCTTCTGGACGCTTCCTTTTCCAGCAGATGTATCAGCTCGGCGTCGACGTACCAGGTCGTCTGCGTAGCCTCATCCTTTGTCTCGATTGAGTGGCCACCACCAACAGGTACCGGCGCGGCCCGTGAATCAGCTACGTCAGCGGCAGCTAGCAGAACTCCGCATCCAACCGCGAACAACTGTAGGCTTTTACTTACCATCTCCATTCTCCTTGAAAGTAGTTGACGCATCTCCGGATGCGCCATCGAAATCTCCTCCCTTCAAAACCACACGAACGCGCGCAAGCGCACGCTTTCCGGCGGGTGCTGAACGACTTTCCTATCGGTTCCTGCGCGCCGATCACCCCCGCCTAAAACACCCCGTTTTCCATCGACCTGCCCTATCCTCTAGCCATGCCCGATATACGTTTCCTACATCGCCTCGCTGACCTGCCTGCCGCCGACTGGGATGCGCTGCACGATGGCCGCAACCCGTTCGTCAGCCACTCCTTCCTGCAGGGCCTGGAAGAACACGGCTGCCTGCGCGCGGAATGGGGCTGGCGGCCGCGCCATTTCACCCTGTGGGAAGGCGATCAGCTGATCGGGGCGGTGCCGGGCTACCTCAAGGACAACTCGCATGGCGAGTTCGTGTTCGATCACGCCTGGGCCAACGCCTATGCCCGGCATGGGCTGGCGTATTTCCCGAAGTGGCTGGGCGCGGTGCCGTATTCGCCGGTGAGCGGACCGCGCCTGCTGGCGAAGGATGCTGAAACCGCCCGCACACTGGTCGAGACCCTGCGCATGGAAGTGGCCCGCATGGGCTGGTCGTCGGCGCACGTGAACTTCCATTTGGCCGAAGACGACACCGCGTTCGGGCCGGAGTGGCTGCTGCGCGAGGACATCCAGTTCCAGTGGCACAACCCGGGCGACTGGACCGACTTCAGCGGTTTCCTGGCGGCGATGGACCACAAGCACCGCAAGAACATCCGCCAGGAACGCGCCAAGCTGGCGCGTTCCGGTGTCACCTACCGCATCGTGCACGGCGATGAAGCCACCGCTGCAGACCTGCAGGCGATGCACGATTTCTATCTGCAGACCTTCAGCGAGTACGGCAACTCGCCCGCCCTGACCCTGCCTTTCCTGCAGCACCTGGCCACCACCCTGCCCCGCCAGTTGGTGATCTTCCTGGCCATGTTGGAGGGCCAACCGGTTGCCGGCGCGCTGTGCCTGCGCGGCGCGGACACTCTGTATGGCCGTTACTGGGGTGGCGCCACCCTGCCTGGGCTGCATTTTGAGACCTGCTACTACCAGGGTATCGAGTACTGCCTGCGCGAAGGCCTACCCCGCTTCGAGCCCGGCGCGCAGGGCGAGCACAAGCTGGCGCGTGGCTTCCTGCCGCACCCAGTGCGCAGCCGGCACTGGATTGCCCAGCCGGACTTCGCCGGTGCGCTGGCCGGCTGGTGCGAACAGGAACGCGGGGAAGTGCGGCGCTATGCGCAGGCGCTGGCTGCCCACACGCCCTTCAAGAGCACCGAGCCTGCATGACCCGGCATTTGCCCTGGCGGCTGGACGACCGGCCGGATGCCCCCTTCCCGCCGGCCGAGACCGCGCTGCGCGAGCCCGATGGCCTGCTTGCGCTGGGCGGGGACCTCTCGCCGGTGCGCCTGCTCAATGCCTATGCTGGCGGCATCTTCCCGTGGTTCTCCGAAGGCCAGCCGCTGCTGTGGTGGTCCCCGGACCCGCGCATGGTGTTCCGCACCGATGGAGTGCGCCTCTCCTCCCGCTTCCGGCGCAGCCTGCGCGCCATCGGCTGGGTGCTGCGCGCCGATACCCGCTTCCGCGAGGTGATCGAGGCCTGCGCCACCAGCCCGCGCCCCCGTCAGGACGGAACGTGGATCACCCGGGACATGGTGAAGGCATATGAGGCGCTGCACGCGCTGGGGTTTGCCCATTCGATCGAGGTACTGGACGGCGACCGGCTGGTGGGCGGGATCTATGGGGTGGCGATGGGACGGATGTTCTTCGGGGAGAGCATGTTCAGCGCCGAGAGCGGAGGCTCGAAGGTGGCGCTGGCCGGGCTGGCACATGTCCTGCGCGGATGGGGCTGGCCGTTGATCGATGCGCAGGTGGAGAACGACCACCTGCTGCGGATGGGGGCCGAGCACTGGTCACGGGAGCGGTTTCTTGGGGCCGTGCGGGAGCAGGTGAATGCCATTGAGCTGCCTGGAGCGTGGACGGAGCGGGTTGGGGAGTTTTCCGCCGCATCGCTGGCGTGAGGTGGCGCGGCTGGTGAGGGCCGGCCAACGGCCGGCGCTACCGGAATCCGGGGTCGTTAACACAATCTTTGCATCCAAGGGGAAGAGCGCGTAAAATGCCCGCTCTTAAGGCCAGCTCGGCCGTTTATAGAACTGCACAGGACTACATGTCGAAAGACGACTCCATCGAGTTCGAAGGCACCGTCAGCGAGACGCTGCCGAACACCACTTTCCGCGTTCGACTGGAAAATGGGCATGAAATCATCGCCCACATCTCCGGCCGCATGCGCAAGAACTACATCCGCATCCTGACGGGCGACCGCGTCAAGGTCGAAATGACGCCCTACGACCTGACCAAGGGTCGCATCACCTACCGTATGAAGTAAGCGGCAGGGGCGGCTTCCACCGGAAGACGCGTTCAAAGGCCGGCCTCGTGCTGGCCTTTTTGCGTGGGCGCCATTCAGCCCGAGCTACCGTGCCGGCAGTCACTGTGACCGCCTGCACCCTGACGTCAGTCAGCCTGCCTTGCTGCAGATTCGCACTGGGCGGTTCGCGCCCATTGTGGTCACAGGTCCATTCCGGACCGTTTCCGACTGGCCCCAACATGAAGACCCTGATCCCGCTTTGCCTGCTTGCCGTCACCGCTCTTGCTGGTACCGCGGCGGCTCAGACCGCGCCTGCTGGCGACGATTGTGTTGTCCTGTCCAGCGACCACCAGATCGTGCGCAAAAATGCCGCTCAGAGCGTGCTGCTGCGCAATGGAAGCGACCACTATGTAGTGAGCTTCACCAATTCGTGCGGCAGCGCGGCGACATCGCGCAAACTGGATTTCGATACCCCGTCCCAGGAAAGTCAGGTGTGCGCAGGCGTCAGCAAGCTGGTGACCGATAGCCAATTCTGCTCGGTGGCCAAGATTAAATCCATCAGCGCAGGGGAATTCGCTTCGCGCGCCCGGTAAGACCGCACCTGCAAATAACGCCCCTCACGGGGCGTTTTTCTGAGGAGTCACGACCAACGGTCGTGACCTACCCGTCGAATGACCATCAGGTCATTCGACGGTGGCCGGCAGCAACCGCTCCGGCTCGGCCTGGGTTTCCACGAACAGCTCGTCGTCGCGGACGTCGATGCTGACCCGGCCGCCATTGACCAGTTTGCCGAACAGCAGCTCGTCGGCCAGCGGACGCTTCACCTTGTCCTGGATCACGCGGGCCATCGGGCGGGCACCCATCAGCGGGTCGAAGCCGTGGCGGGCCAGCCAGTCGCGCGCGGTCGGGGTGGCCGACAGGCTGACGTGCTTCTCCTGAAGCAGCATCTCCAGCTCGATCAGGAACTTGTCCACCACGCGCAGGATGTGCTCGAAGCCCAGCGGCTGGAACTGCACCACCGCATCGAGGCGGTTGCGGAATTCCGGCGTGAAGCTCTTGCGGATGATCTCCATCGCGTCGGTGGCATGGTCCTGGCGGGTGAAGCCGATCGAGCGCCGCGAGGCCTGCGCCGCGCCGGCATTGGTGGTCATCACCAGCACCACGTTCTTGAAGTTGGCTTCGCGCCCATTGGTGTCGGTGAGCACGCCACGGTCCATGACCTGCAGCAGGATGTTGAAGATATCCGGGTGGGCCTTTTCCACCTCGTCCAGCAGCAGCACGCAGTGCGGCGTCTTGACGATCTTCTCGGTGAGCAGGCCACCCTGGTCGAAGCCGACATAGCCCGGGGGCGCACCGATCAGGCGGCTGATCGAATGCGGCTCCATGTACTCGCTCATGTCGAAGCGCACCAGCTCGATGCCCAGCTGCAGCGCCAACTGCTTGGTCACCTCGGTCTTGCCCACGCCGGTGGGGCCGGCGAACAGGAAGTTGCCGATCGGCTTTTCCGGGTTGGCCAGGCCCGAACGGGCCAGCTTGATCGCCGACGACAGGGTTTCGATGGCCGGGTCCTGGCCGAAGATCACCATCTTCAGGTTGCGCTCCAGGTGCTGCAGCACGTCCTTGTCGGTCGCGCTGACCTGCTTGGCCGGGATGCGCGCCATCTTGGCCACGATCGTTTCGATTTCCTCGATATCGATCAGTTCCTTGCGCTCACCTTCGGGCAGCAGCCGCTGGCGGGCACCGGCCTCATCGATCACGTCGATGGCCTTGTCCGGCAGCAGGCGGTCGCCGATGTGCTTGACCGACAGGTCCACCGCCGCCTGCAGCGCATCATCGGCGTAGGTCACGCCGTGGTGCGCTTCGTACCTGGGCTTGAGGCCCTGCAGGATCTCGTAGGTCTCGCCCACCGTCGGTTCGACGATGTCGATCTTCTGGAAGCGGCGTGCCAACGCGCGGTCCTTCTCGAAGATGCCGCGGTATTCCTGGAAGGTGGTGGAGCCGATGCAGCGCAGCTCACCCGAGGCCAGGGCCGGCTTGATCAGGTTGGAGGCGTCCATGGTGCCGCCCGACGCCGAGCCAGCACCGATGATGGTGTGGATCTCGTCGATGAACAGCACCGCGTTGGGCATCTTCTTCAGTGCCGTGAGCACGCCCTTCAGACGCTTCTCGAAATCACCGCGGTACTTGGTGCCCGCCACCAGCGCGCCCAGGTCGAGCGAGTAGATCACCGCGTCGGCCAGCACGTCGGGCACCGAGCCTTCGACGATGCGCTTGGCCAGGCCTTCGGCGATGGCGGTCTTGCCCACACCGGCCTCGCCCACGTACAGCGGGTTGTTCTTGCGGCGGCGGCACAGCACCTGGATGGTGCGCTCGATCTCGTCGCGGCGGCCCACCAGGGGGTCGATACGGCCATTGCGGGCCGCCTCATTGAGGTTGCTGGCGAATTCGGCCAAGGCATCGCCCTTGCCTTCACCGTCCCCACCCTCGGCCCGCCCTTCGGCATCGGACGACGGTGGCACTTCGCCTTCCTCGCCCAGCTTGGCGATGCCATGGGAGAGGTAATTGACGATATCCAGCCGGGTCACGTCCTGCTGGTTGAGGTAATAGACCGCGTGGGAATCCTTTTCGCCGAAGATCGCCACCAGCACGTTGGCACCGGTGACCTCCTTCTTGCCCGAGGACTGCACGTGATAGACCGCGCGCTGCAGCACGCGCTGGAAGCCCAGCGTGGGCTGGGTATCGCGGCCGTCATCCTCGGCCAGGCGGGACACGGAGGCCTCGATGGCCTGCTCCAGCTCCTGGCGCAGGCGCTCGGCGTCCGCCCCGCAGGCCTTGAGGACCGCCTGGGCGGACGGGTTGTCGAGCAGTGCCAGCAGCAGGTGTTCCACCGTCATGAACTCATGGCGGGCCTCACGGGCGCGCTTGTAGCACTGACCGATGGTGTGTTCGAGGTCTTTACTGAACATGTTCTACTCCGGCGGCAGTTGGGAACAATATGCGGCCTACCTGCACAATTTCCATCACCCTAGCGGATCGGTGCGTTCAGATGGCGTTATCACTTGCGCGATCATGCCCCAGACACCGCCAGCATTGGCTGTCCACCCGTGATGGCGACGTCATTGCCCCATTGCAAGCGCCCCGCCACCCGGCGGCCCCCGGCGCTGTTTCATTGATGGACGGGCAACCCGACCGGAAACGGTCACACCCGATAGGATACGTGGGCCGGCCAACGGCCGGCGCTACCGAAGAGCGCCCGGCGCCAAGGTTGATTGATCCAGATCCAATGGCCCGCAAGAATTCGTAGCCCCGGCCATTGGTTGATTGACCCAGTTCCCAATGGGCCCGTAATAATTCGTAGCCCCGGCCGTTGGCCGGACACCGCGCGCAGCGCGGCCCAAGCGTCCGAAGCCGATGGATCAACGGCTGGAACAATCCATCCGACGCTTAGACCCACCGAAGCCACCCATCAGGCGCCGGTAACGCGGAATTACCCGGCCTTTTCCATCGTGCACAACAGCGGATGCTGGTTCATGCGCGAGAACTCATTGACCTGGGCAACCTTCGATTCGGCCACCTCACGGGTAAACACCCCGCACACCCCTCGCCCACGGGTGTGTACGTTGAGCATCACCTGGGTGGCTTTTTCCAGATCCATCGAGAAGAAGTGCTGCAGCACGGTCACCACGAAATCCATCGGGGTGTAGTCGTCGTTCAGCAGCATCACCTGGTAGAACGGCGGCGGCGCGACCTCCGGCCGGGCCGGTTCCAGCGCTACGCCGTGGTCGTGGTGGGGTTCTTGGGAGGGCTCGCGGGGCATCCGGACATTATAGACGCCGCACCGGCCGGATTGGACGTTGGCCCCCTGCCCCCGTCACAATCCACGCATTGACACCGACGTTCACAGGGTTTTCATGAAAAGGATTGCTACCGCGCTGCTGCTGGCCGCCACCGTGTCCGGGGCCCACGCCGCAACGCCCGACAAGGCGGTCGGCCGCGTGCTGGATACGCTGAAGTACCCTTATGAGATCGACGAGGACGGTGACTACAAGCTGGTCTTCGACGTCGAAGGCGACCGCACCCAGCTGGTGTTCGTGCGCTCGGCGGTGGAAGACTATGGCAAGCACCGGATCCGCGAGATCTGGTCGCCGGGCTACAACGCGCCGGGCAAGCAGTTCTCCGCCGCCGTGGCCAACCGCCTGCTGGAAGACTCGCAGGACGCCAAACTGGGCGCATGGGTCAAGCAGGAGCAGTTGGCGATGTTCGTGGTGAAGGTGGATGCCAACGCCAGCGCCGACGCGCTGGGCGACGCCATCGACGCGGCCATGCACACCGCCGATGCCATGGAACTCGAACTGACTGGAACGGACGAATACTGACGTGAACGAAGTGCAGGACCTGCGCTGGGCGCCGCACGTGACCGTGGCCACCGTGGTGGTACGGGACGGGCGCCTGTTGCTGGTGGAAGAAGCCATTGAAGGCCGTGCGGTGCTCAACCAGCCGGCCGGGCACCTGGAGCCGGGCGAAAGCCTGGCCGCCGCCGCGGTGCGCGAGACACTGGAAGAATCGGGCTGGTCGGTGCGCCTGACCGCCTTCATCGGTACCTACCAGTGGACCGCGCCCGACGGCACGCCGTTCCTGCGCTTTGCCTATGCGGCCGAGCCGATATCGCACGACCTGGGCCGCCCCCTGGACACCGGCATCCTGCGCGCACTGTGGCTGGCGCCGGCAGAACTCCAGGCCGAGCCCTCACGGCTGCGCAGTCCGCTGGTCTGGGAGGTCGTTGCCGACTTCCTTGCCGGCCAGCGCCACCCGTTGTCGATCATGAAGGAGGTTGCATGAGCACCCCGCGCATCATGGTCGGCGTTTCCGGCGGCGTCGATTCGTCCGTGGCCGCGTGGCGCCTGGTCCAGCAAGGCGAACCGGTCGCCGGGCTGTTCATGCAGAACTGGGCCGACGACGGCAGCGGCGACTGTCGCGCCGAAGACGACCGGCGCGATGCGGTGGCCGTGTGCGGCCTGCTCGACATCCCGTTCCATTTCCGCGACTTCTCCAGCGAGTACTGGCAGGGCGTGTTCGAACACTTCCTGGCCGAATACGCCGCCGGCCGCACGCCCAACCCGGACGTGCTGTGCAACCGCGAGGTGAAGTTCAAGCACTTCCTGGACGCGGCCCGCGAACTGGGGGCCGAGCGCATCGCCACCGGCCACTACGCCCGCGTGGCCCAGGTGGGCGGGCGCTGGGCGCTGCTGCGCGGCGCGGACCGCAGCAAGGACCAGAGCTACTTCCTGCACCAGCTGGGCCAGGCGCAGCTGGCCGCCACCCTGTTCCCGATCGGCGACCTGCAGAAGAACGACCTGCGCCGCATCGCCCGCGATGCGCGCCTGCCGACACATGCAAAGAAGGATTCCACCGGGATCTGCTTCATCGGTGAGCGCGATTTCCGCGAGTTCCTGGGCCGCTACCTGCCGGCGCGTACCGGCGAGATCCAGGACCCTGACGGCAACCGGATCGCCGAGCACCCCGGCGTGTTCTATTTCACCCTGGGCCAGCGCGAGGGCCTGAACATCGGCGGCGTGCGTGGCCGGCCAGCCGCGCCCTGGTACGTGGTGGGCAAGGACGTGGCCAGCAACGTGCTGTACGTGGACCAGGATCGCGAAAGCCCCTGGCTGCAGTCGACCCGACTGCATTCGGAAACCGCCCACTGGATTGCCGGGGCCCCACCCGCCCGGGAATTCGCATGCACCGCGCAGACCCGTTACCGCCAGCCGGACGAGCCCTGTACGGTTCGGGTGCGCGACGATGGCAGCGTGGACGTACGCTTCGCGCGACCACAGCGCGCCGTCACCCCCGGGCAATCCCTGGTGTTGTATGACGACGAGGTCTGCCTCGGTGGCGCGGTGATCGCCGCCACCGATGCGCCGCTGGAGCAGCGCCTGCGCACCACCCCTTCCCCCTTCGAGGTATCTGCTGCATGAGTTTTTCCATCGACGACCGCGTCCTTGCCCTGGCTGGCATCGCCCAGGCGCTGCAGCAGGTGCGCCGCATCGCCGAAACCGGCCATTCCGAGGCCAGCGTGGTCCGCACCGCGATCGACAGCGTGTTCCGGATCGATGCCGACAGCCCGCAGGCCATCTACGGCAGCGCCGCCAACCTTGCCCCGGGCCTGCGCCTGCTGCACAACTATTTCCGCAGCCAGGGCCAGGACGAGATCCTGCCCAAGCTGGCACTGGCCGTGCTGCAGCTGGAGCGCCGCTTCGTGCGTGAACACGAGGTGGTCGAGCAGGTCAGCCAGGGCATCGCCCGCGCCCAGCGCCAGGCGGCCGAACTGAACGACAGCGCCCACCCGGACGTGCTGTCCAGCCTGGGCGGGCTGTACGCCGACACCATCAGCCACCTCAAGCCAAGGGTGATGGTCCAGGGCAACCCGCACTACCTGGGCCAGGCGGGGGTGGTGGCCGAGATCCGCGCGCTGCTGCTGGCGGCGGTGCGTTCGGCGGTGTTGTGGCGCCAGACCGGCGGCCAGTACTGGGATTTCCTGATCTCGCGCAAGGCGATGATCGAAGCTGTTGACCGTCAGCTTCGCTGACGGAAAGGTGTGACGACCAACGGTATGCCCGCAGACGCGGGCACCCTCCGGGCCGTCGCAAGCGACGTTAGGAACGGCGGCGCCGTTCCTTGCGTCACCTACCGGCGCTGAGGGTGCCCGTTTGCCACGCAAGGCGTGGCACTATGCCTATGTAGAGCCACGCCCTGCGTGGCTGCGCATGAAAAATGTGCGCGATGGCTAAAGCAAACGGGGGTACGGCCGATACATCTTCCGTGCACCTCCCCGAGAACGTCCATGTACTCACGCCTCTTCACTAGTCTGGCCGCCCCCCTGGTCCTGACCCTGCTGCTTCCCTTCGCCATCGGCTTCGAATGGCCGGCCGCCCTGCGCTGGGCGATCCTGACCACGATGACGCTCAGCTGGCTGGGGTTCGCCTGGTGGACCGCCCGCGCCCAGACCCAACGCTCGCCCGAGCATGCCCGCATGATGCGGGAACAGGACCAGCTGCTGACCGAACTGCGCTCGTTCGTCGGCAACGAAATCGACGGTTCGCGCGGCGAAATCGAACGTGCCCGCGACCTGATCCGCCAGGCCGTGGCCGGCCTGGGTGGCAGCTTCGATGCCATGAACCGCAAGTCCCGCCAGCAGAGCCAGGCGCTGGCCCGCATCGTCGACCGCGCCGGTGAAGACGGTGGCGCCGGCGTCGACGTGGCCCGTTTCGCCCAGCACGCCAGCCACCGCATGGAACAGCTGGTCGAAGCGCTGGAACAGGTCAGCGGCCAGAGCAGCAACACCGTGCAGCACATCGACCAGATGGCGCAGCACCTGGATGGCATCTTCGCGCTGCTGGAAGACGTCAAGTCGATCGCCGACCAGACCAACCTGCTGGCGCTGAACGCTGCCATTGAAGCGGCCCGTGCCGGTGAAGCCGGCCGCGGCTTCGCGGTGGTGGCCGACGAGGTGCGCAACCTCTCCGAGCGCTCCACCACCTTCAACGAGCAGATCCGCAAGCTGGCCCACAGCTCCAAGGACGCGATCGCCAAGGTCCGCGAGACGGTCTCCAACATGGCCTCGCGTGACATGGACCGCTCCCGCGAAGCGCGCCACGAAGCGGCAGCGATGCTCGACAACGTGGCCCAGATCAATGCCTCGCTGGGCGACGGCATGCGCGAAATTTCCGAGTGCGGCCGTGCGATCGACACCAGCGTGGCCGAAGCCGTGCGTGCCCTGCAGTTCGAGGACATCGCCACCCAGGCGCTGGGCGGCGTGCATACCCACCTGGACCGCCTGACTTCGATCAACCGCGAAGCGGTGGGCCTGCAGGAACTGCTGCACCGCAATGGCGGTGTGTTCGATGCCGAAGTGGCCAGCGCGCTGCAGCGTACCGGCAACCGCCTGCGTGACATGCGCAGCGAGTGGGAACGCCCGCCGCACAAGCCGGTAAGCCAGCAGAGCATGGCGGCCGGTGCGGTCGAACTGTTCTGAGCGTTGCACCTTGATGCATGCCGGCAACGGCATCCACGCGGGCCCCGGCATTGCCGGGGCTTTCGTGCGTGTAGCTCCCTGACCCACCTGTAGATGATTGCCGCATGCTGTTGAACGCCGCCAGCCAATTGATTACTGCCGGTAACGGTGCGTCGTCCGACGCTGTGGGTGACCTCGTGCGCCCTGCCCCGGTGCCCGTGCCGCCAAAGAGCGGCCGCGCACTGTTGGCGGTGCTGGAACAGCAGGCGCAACGGGAACTTGCGGGAATGTTGGCGACGGCACCGGCGGCAGCGCCGCTGGAACCGGCGTTGGCGGGATTGGCGTGGGACCTGGGGTTGAGCGGAGACGAGGTTGATTGATACGGATCCCAATGGGCCCGTACCAATTCGTAGCCCCGGCCGTTGGCCGGACACCGCGCGCAGCGCGGCCCAAGCGTCCGGAGGCGTTTACGTAACGCTCGCGGCCAACACCCCGGCGTTTAAAGTGTCCGAAGCGGTAGCGCCGGCCGTTGGCCGGCTGCTTTTCGATCCGGGGTAATGAACGCCTGACGTGCGGCTTCGGAACGTGTAAACGCCGGGGTGTTGGCCGCAAGCGATCAACAACGGTCTTCGGACACTTGGGCCGCGCTGCGCGCGGTGTCCGGCCAACGTTATGCCCGCCGTCCTGGCGGGCACCCTTCGGGCCATCGCTGCGCGATGTTGAGAACGGCTCCTGCCGTTCTCTTCGGGGCTACGAACCGTTACGTAACGTCCATAGACCGGGATCAACCAACCACAGGCCCGTCAACGGTCATGGACACGACGGCGTCGGGATCATAAACGGGCACCGGACACCGGTAGCGCCGGCCGTTGGCCGGCCCACGCACCGTCAAGGCACCACCGGAATCCGCAACGCGTCACCGGCCATAGCGGGGACCACCACCTGCCCCCCGCCCTGCTTCAACCACTGCGCCAGATCGCGCGGGGTCAGCGGCCTGGAATACAGGTAACCCTGGATTTCATCGCAGCCCTGCCGGCGCAGCATCGCCTCTTCCTGCTCGGTTTCGACACCTTCGGCCACCACCTTCATGCCCAGCGCGTGGCCCAGGTGCACGATCGCCTGGGTGACCTCGGCGGTGCCGGCATCGTGGAGCATGCCCTGCACGAAGCTGCGGTCGATCTTCAGGCGACCCACCGGGAAGCGGTTGAGGTAATGCAGGTTGGAGAAGCCGGTCCCGAAGTCATCTACCGCCAGCGGCACGCCGTGGCGTTCGAGCACGTCGAAACAGTGCCGTAGCACGTCGGTGTCGCGGATCAGCGCCGATTCGGTCAGTTCCAGTTCCAGCCGCTGCGGCGCCCAGCCATGGGCATGGCAGATGTCGATCACGCGCTCGGCAAAGCCACGGTCGCGCAACTGCACGGCCGAGACATTCACCGCGATGCGATCGAACCGCAGGCCCGCCCTGTCCCACGCCGCGGCCTGGCGACAAGCCTCGGACAGCACCCAGTCGCCAATGCGGACGATCTCGCCGCACTTCTCGGCAATGGGAATGAACTCGGTCGGGCTGCAATAGCCGATACCGGGCCGGTGCCAACGCAGCAGCGCTTCGATGGCCGGCGGCTGGTCGTGCGCGGCATGCAGCAGCGGCTGGTAGGCCAGGCTGAATTCCTCGCGCTCGATCGCGCCGAGCAGTGCATGCTCGATCTCCAGTTTGCGCTGGATGCGCAGCAGCGCGTCCTGGCTGTAGTACTGATAGGTATTGCGCCCAGCTTCCTTGGCGGCGTACATCGCCGCATCGGCCGCACGCAGCAGCGAATCGAAATCCGTGCGCCCCTCGTCGAGCATCGCGATGCCCACGCTGGCCCCCACTTTCAGGGTGCTGTCACCCCGCTGCAACGGCTCGGCCAGCGAGGCGATCAGCTTGCGCGCCATGTGTCCGGCATCTTCCGGGCCTGCAAGATCGCGCAGCACCACGATGAATTCATCGCCGCTGAAACGGCCGAACAGATCGGCGTTGCGCAGGTTCTGGTGCAGCCGCGCGGCCGCGGCCTTCAGCAGCGCATCGCCCGTGGCGTGGCCGAAGGTATCGTTGATGGTCTTGAAGCCGTCCAGGTCGATGAACAACATCGCCAGCGGCGCGCCGCGGTCGCGTGCTTCCTCGATGGCGTCGGCGGTCTGCTCGCGCAGCAGCATGCGGTTGGGCAGGCCGGTAAGCAGGTCGTAATGTGCCAGCAGCTCGATCCGCTCGTTGGCTTCGCGCTCGCGGGTGATGTCACGGAACAGCACCACGAAGCGGGTCGGCAGGCCATCGCGGTGGTCCAGTTCGATCAGCACCTGCACCCAGATGCGCAGGCCGGACTGGCGGTAGAAACACAGGTCCAGCTGTTCGGGCAGGCCGCCGGCGGCGATCCGCGCCAGCGCGGCCTCGAATGCTTCGCGCGAATCCTGCGTGTACAGCGCCAGCGCCTGATCGAGGGTAATCAACGCCTTGCGCAGGCCGTGGATGCGGTAGCACTCCTCGGTCCACTGCATGTGGCGGGTAGCCACCTCGATTTCGCAGCCGCCGATCCGGCCCAGCGCGGAGACCCGGTTGAGCAGTTCGGTGCGCCAGCGGATCAGTGCGTCGGTCTGGTGTTGCTCGGTGATGTTCTGCACCTGGCCCAGCAGGCGCTGGATGCGCCCGTCCGGGCCCAGCAGCGGCTGCATCCACAGCCGCAGGTGCAGCGCGCCGCTGCCTTCGCGCGGCAGCTCCAGCGCCAGCATGCTGGGCGTGCCATCACGCAGCATGCGCCGCCAGGCTTGGCGCAGCAGGCGGCGCGAACGCGGCTCGAGCAGGCGCAGCCAGTGCCGGCGTCCGTTCAACGGGGCGTCGCCCACGCCAAGCAGGGCGCGGAACTCCGGCGACCACCAGAACTGGCGGCTGTCCGGATCCCACGACCAGCTGCCCATGCTGGCGATGCGCTGGGCTTCCCGCAGGTGCACCTGCTGCTCCAGCAGCAGGGTTTCCATCTGTTTCTGCGCCTGGATGTCGGTGGGGGTGTCAGCCACCGGCTCCGGCACGCTCAGGGTAAAGGCCAGCAGGTTGCCGTCGGCATCGTGCACGGCGCGCATCCAGCCCTCGAAGCGTCCGCGCGGGCCGCCAGGCAGCTGGCAGGGTACCAGGCCGCCATCGGCCGCCAGCAGCCGCAAGTCTTCCAGCAGCTCGGCGTAGGCCGCCACGGTTGCCGGCAACCCATGTTCGCGCGCTGCCGGATTGGCGGCGAGCGGGCGCCCGGTCCGGTCCAGGATGACCAGGGCCGATGCCAGGGGGTGCTGCAGCAGACTCGCGATGATGCCTTGGTCCACGCGGTTTGACTCCGATAACGCACCCGACAGCCGGGAACGCAATCGTTAGCGGCGGTTCTGCTCGATAGTTGAGTGCCGCGTGCGCCCGGGGCGCCCCTGCCACTACTATGGACCGCCCACCCAGACCGCTCCCGTCGCGCCCCATGCCTGTCGCCCCGCCCGGCCCACCCGCCCCGCACCGTCGTGACCACCCGCTCGCCAAGGCCCTGCGCCGCGATCGCTGGCGGGTGGTGATCGGCTACCTGGTGCTGGCGCTGGTATGGATACTGTGCAGCGACGCCGCCGTGAAGGTACTCACCGCCGACCTCGCCACGGCCGCGCGTTGGCAGACGGCCAAGGGGGCACTCTTTGTCATCGTAAGCGGTACCCTGATCTACCTGCTCCTGCGCCCACTGGCCCAGCACGTGCTGCAGACCCATGCGCAGCTGGAGCACTCTGAACAACGCCACCGCCAGCTGTTTGAAGGCAACCCGGGGCCGATCCTGGTGTACGACCTGGAGACACTGGAGGTCCTGGACGTCAACCCCGCGGCCTGCAACCTGTTCGGCTGGAGCCGCGACGCGTTCACCGCCATGTCGATGGCCGCGCTGTGGCCGCCCGGCGACGAAGCGGCGCTGGCCGCAACGCTGGAAAAGATCCGCACGCAACCGGACCAGTTGTGCGTGATCACCGCCGATCTGGTGCTCAAGGATGGCACCCTCCGGCGCATGGAGATGCGCAGCAACTACCTCGACTACGCCGGGCGGCCGGCACGGTTGCTGATCGCCATCGACCGCACCCGCGAAGACCAGGCACTGCGCCGCCGCGACCAGGCCCTGACCCGGGTTGAGGAAGCGCACGAAATGGCCCGCATCGGCGCGTGGGAAGTCGATCCCTCCACCGGGCTGGGCCGCTATTCCAACCAGGTCTACCACCTGCTTGGCCGGCGCCCCCCCGAAGCGCGGCGCTGGCACCGCTTCGAGGAACTGCTGGTCCCGGCCGACCCTGCGACCGCTGCGCTGAGCGAACAGCTGCTGCAGGACATGCGCGGCGAGCGGGTGCAGATCGACCTGCTGCTGCCCCTGTTGGCCATGGACGGGCGTGCCTTGATGGTGCATCTGCGTGCCGAGAGCGGTACTGATGACGCCGGCCGGCCACGCGTACTGGGCACCCTGCAGGATGTGACCGAGCGCGAACAGTCACGGCGCCTGCTGCGCGAGCGCGAAGAGCAGTTCCGCGAGCTGGTGCGGGTGCTGCCCGATGGCGTGGTGATCCTGTCGGACGAACATGTGCTGTACGCCAATGCCTGCGCTGCCGCGCAGTTCGGCTATGGCCAGCACACGCTGCTGGGTGAGCCGCTCTCCGCGCTGGTCGTAGCCACGGATCTCGCCCGCGTACGCGCGCAGTTGTTCGCACCCATTCCGCTGCCCAGCAGCGTCAGCGAAGTGATCGGCATGCGCCGGCATGGCGGGGAACGGTTCCAGGCCGGCCTTGCGGTTGGCGACGTGCGCTACGGCGGGCGCAACTGCAAGCTGTTGATCGTGCGCGACCTGAGCGAACCCGAACGTATCCGCGAGGCGCTTGAAACCAGCAACCGCGAGCTGCAGGCCATGGCCGGACGGCTGTTCTCGCTGCAGGAAGACGAGCGCCGCGCGATCTCGCGCGACCTGCACGACGATATCGGCCAGGCCATCACCGCCATGAAGCTGTCGGCCTATGCGGCCCAGGACGAGGCCGACCCGCAGCGGCGCGGCGAAGACCTGGCACAGATCATCCAGCTGGCTGACGCCACCGTTGGCAAGCTGCGGGACATCTCCACCCTGCTGCGCCCGCCGCAGCTGGATGCCCTCGGCCTGGAGGCGGCGCTGCGCTGGCAGGCCGGGGTTCTGTTCCGCTCTTCGCCGATCGAGCTGCTGGCCGACATCGCGGCGTTGCCGCGGCGGCCGCAGGGCGAGATCGAGCAGGCCTGTTTCCGCATCGCCCAGGAAAGCCTGACCAACGTGCTGCGCCATGCGCGCGCCAGCCAGGTGCACCTCAAGCTGCACGACGTGCAGGACCATGGCCTGCACCTGCAGGTGCGCGATGACGGTGAAGGCTTCGACCCCGATGGCCCGCGCGGGCTGGGCCTGATCGTGATGCGCGAACGCGCGCAGAGCGCCGGCGGCACCCTCAAGATCGAGTCGGCGCATGGCGCCGGCACCCTGGTCGACCTGTTCCTGCCTTACCGCAGCGACGGTGTTGCCACCCCTGATACATTGGAACATTGAGTCATGTGGAACCCTTCCCTGCCGCTGGTCAGCATCGAGGACGCCCCGCCCAGGCTGGGCGCCGGCAATCCCGCGCTGCAGGCAATGGTGGCCGAAGCCGCCTCCGGCGGCACGCCATTGATGGTGATGCACGTGGATATCGACCACTTCGCGTCGGTCAACGAGAACATGAGCGCCGAGGTGGGCGACCAGGCGCTGGTGCTGGTGGCGCAGCGCCTGCAACACCACCTGCGGGGTCGCGGCACCCTGTGGCGGCATGGCAGTGACGAGTTCCTGATTGCGGTACCGCGTACCGCGGATCTCCCGCTGCCCGATGACCTGGCCGAAGAAATCCGCCAGCAGCTGGAACTGCCGCTGTCGGTGCTGCCTTACACGCTGTTCATGACGGGCAAGCTGGGCGTGAGCCTGTGCCCGGAGCATGCCACCGACACCTCGCGCCTGCTCGACCACGCCGAGGACGCGCTCTACCAGGCTGCGCGCGAAGGTGGCAATGCGGTGCGCATCCACGCGGTGAATACGCCGTCCAGCGCGCACAGCGAGAGCATCATCGCGCGCCAGATCGTGGACGCCATTCCCAATGGCGAACTCAAGCTCCGCTACCAGCCATTGGTCAGCGCCCGCGATGGCCACGTGGTCGGCATGGAGGCGCTGCTGCGTTGGCAGTCGCCGACGCTGGGCATGCTGGTGCCGGAACGTTTCATGCGCACCGCCGAGCGGCTGGGCATCATCGTGCAGATCGGCACGTGGGTGCTGGAAGGTGCGCTCAAGCAGGCACGGTCGTGGCGTGACCAGGGCTTCGATGATTTCTCCATCGCGGTGAACGTGTCAACGCTGCAGCTGCTGCGCCCGAACTTCTTCGCCGAGGTCATGGCAGTGCTGCAGACCGCAGGCGTGCCGGCGCACATGCTCACGCTGGAGATAAACGAAAGTGCGCTGACCAACAACGTGAATTTCGTCCACGAAACACTGGTCAACCTGCGCAATGAAGGCATCAGCCTCAGCCTGGACAACTTCGGCACCGGCGATTCCAGCCTGAGCGCGCTGGTGCGCTATCCGGTGGACAAGCTGAAGATCGACCGCAGTTTCATCAAGAGCGCCCCGGCCGGCAACCGCGAAGCGGCCATCGCCCGCGCGATCATCGCCATGGGCCACCAGCTGGGCATGACCGTAATCGCCAACGGGGTCGAATCACAGGCGCAACTGGGCTTCCTGCGCCGTAACGACTGCGACGTGTTCCAGGGCTACCTGTTCGGCGAGCCGATGTCGGCCGACGCGGCCGGCATGACGCTGCGCCGCCGCTACCTGCGCCCGGAGGCGTTTGCCGAAACCCGGCCGGACCGCACGCTGCTGCTGCTGGACGACGAGGAAAACGTGCTGCGTTCGCTGGTGCGCCTGTTCCGCCGCGATGGTTACCGGATCCTGGCGGCGGGCAATGTGCGCGATGCGTTCGACCTGCTGGCGATCAACGACGTGCAGGTGATCCTGTCGGACCAGCGGATGAGCGACATGAGCGGCACCGAGTTCCTGGGCCGGGTGAAGATGCTGTACCCGGACACCATCCGGCTGGTGCTGTCGGGCTACACCGACCTCAATACGGTGACGGACGCGATCAACCGCGGCGCGATCTACCGCTTCCTGACCAAGCCCTGGAACGACGACGAGCTGCGCAAGCACATCCACCAGGCGTTCCGCACGCACGAAGAACAGCGCAGGGCCAACACCGCGCAACCGGCGGCGATGCAGGCGCCTGAGGGCGAATAGGCTTAGAGCAGCGATTCACTGCTATGTGCGGGGCGGGAAAAGGCAGACACGCATGGCGTGTCACTACGCGACGGCAATCATCGCGCATGACGGCGGTAGGGTCGGTCGCCAGACGACTGCCGGCCCTGCTGATCGGCACGGTGACGCATTGTTTCGAACGGGGTACGCATTTGGAGGGCCGGCCAACGGCCGGCGCTACCGCGTTTCGCGCGTCGGCTTCACCTGTGACCACCGGCCAACTGTCGAAGGGTCGGTGGGGGTGGGTTTGCGGGACTGTAGAAAACATGGATGTTTTCTACAAGCCTTATCTGTTCGGAATCTGGCAGCGTAGGCGTCGAGAGCCGGCGTGGGCCGCAAAACCCACCGCCGCCGGCCCAAGCCAGGGACACCGCGCACACCACGGCTGTTCGCCCAGATGCATGGAGCAGCCGGGCAGAGCCCGGCTCTACCGCAATGCACGCACGTTGTCAGCGCGGCTGTTTGATCGGCAACACCAGGCGGAATGTCGAGCCCACGCCGGGGGTGCTGTCCAGGTCGATGCGGCCGTGGTGCTTGTTGATGATGCTGTAGGAAATCGACAGGCCCAGCCCGGTGCCGCTGCCCACCGGCTTGGTGGTGAAGAACGGATCGAAGATGCGCTGGCGCAGTTCCGGCGAAATGCCGCCGCCGGTGTCTTCGAACTCCACCCACACGTTCTCGCCATCCACGCCCGAGCGCACCGTGATCGTGCCGCGCTCGGCGATGGCGTGGCCGGCGTTGAGCAGCAGGTTCATGTACACCTGGTTGAGCTCCGACGGCAGGCATTCCACCAGCGGCAGCTGGCCGAATTCACGCTTGAGCTCGGCCTTGTACTTCAGCTCGTTCCAGATGATGTTGATGGTCGATTCCAGGCCCGAATGCAGGTCGACCAGCTTCCAAGACTCATCCCGACCCGAATACGAGAAATCCTTCAGGTCGCGCACGATCCGCGTCACCCGCTCGATCCCTTCGCGCGATTCGGCCATCAGCTGCGGCAGATCGCGGCTGATGAAGTCGATGTCGAAACGCGTGCGGATGTCATCGATCTCCGGGATCAAGGCCTTCGGGTCCGGCGCGCGCAGCGCCCGCTCGTAGGCCTCGATCACCGTGAACAGGCTGCGCAGGTATTCCTGCAGGCTGCCCAGGTTGGAGTGCACGTAGCCGATGGGATTGTTGATCTCGTGCGCCACGCCGGCCGCGAGCTGGCCGATGGAGGCCATCTTTTCCGACTGCAGCAGCTTCTCCTGGGTACCGTTCAGGCGCAGGTAGGCCTGGCGCAGTTCCGCATGGCGCTGCTGCAGCTCGCGCTCATAGTCTTCCTGGCCTTCAATGCGTCGGAACAGCGCCAGGTAATGGCGCCTGCCAGCATCCTCCTGCTGGTAGACATGCGCAATCACCATGCGCTCGCCGACCGGCAGGCTGCCGTTCCAGTGGCCCTGCAGGCGCGCATGTTCCAGCGCGTCGGGGGGCAGCAGCTGGCGCAGCCATTGCGCGGGATCCACGCCAGCGTCGATTTCGGCCTGACCCAGCATGCCGCGCACCGCAGCGTTGGCCACGGCCACGCTGCCGTCATCGCGGAACAGCAGTACGCCTTCGTTGATGCGCTCGAACAGCGCAAGCAGAACCGGCTGCGGGGGCAGCGGTGCGGTGACAAAAGTGGTGGGCACGGTCACGGTCACATCGGGCAGTTGAAACAGGCGCCCACTATATCCGTGTTGGACACATTACGAAGGCCGGCCAGAGGCCGGCGCTACGCGACGGCCAGCGGCCGCCGTGTGTGCAGGGTGTTGGCCTGGCCTTTGGCGTCGTACGCGGACGATGCTTCGCTGCGGCCCAGCTGGCGCAGGGCCCAGTTGACCTCGCGGCGGCGCCGCGCCAGCAGCACGCCGTTGGCGCGGTTGCGCTCGGCCAGCTCCTGCAGGCGCTCGTTCTGCCCTACCGGCAACACCTGCTCCAGCGCACGCAGCGCATCGAGCTTGGCGCTGGTGGCGCGGATCAACGACTGGACGTCATGCTCCACCAATGCCTGGCGTTCGACGTCCAAGGCATCGCTGAGGCGCTGCAATGGCTCGCTCATGGCCAGCTTCATCCCTGCAGCTGCTGGTCCAGCTCCAGCATGCGCGAGGCGATCGCGTCCGGATTGATCTTGTAGGTGCCGTTCTGCAGCGACTCGCGCACGGCCTGGACCCGGCCGGCATCGATCGCCGGGGCGGTGCTCAGCTCGCGCTGCAGCGCCTGCAGGCTGGTGGCCTCACCGGTCAGCCGCAGGCTGTCGGCCGCTTCCACCGGGCGCGCCGGGGCATCGGTGCTCACGCTGGGCTTGTTCCCCGGCGCGATGCTGCGCAGATGGGCGGTCGCCTGCAGGTTGCCGTCGATTTTCTGGCTCATGGGTTGTCCTGGGAGTTACGGTTCACAAGGGATAACGGCACGGCGGCCGCCATCTTTAGGAGATTTTGCGTGTTGGAGTGGTCAGCGCGTCACAAAAACGTCGCCACTGGCCGCCACCGTGCCCTGGACTACCTTGCGTGACGACAGATTTTCCACGGATACGCGTTCATTTTCACCTGCATCGGCCAGCGCCTTCCCCGCCACCCGGACCTCCACACCGCCAAAGCGGGAGACCAGGGCCACGCTGTCGCCCCGGCGAATGAGACGCTGGGCCACCAGGTCGCTGGCCGACAACAGGCTGCCGGCACTCAGCGTACGCCGGGCCACCCGCCCCACCGCCGCGGCCGGGTCGGCCAGGGCGGCACCGGCGATGCGGGCCACGTCGCGCTGTGCAGTCGTGATATCGGCCACCGCCAGCGTTTCTCCAGCGGCAATGCCACGGTTGAGGATCAGCACGGTCTGGTTGCGGCGTACCTTGACCGGCACGAACAGGCGCCAGCCGCCGGCATCGGGGCAGCTGACCTCCACGGTGCTGGTACCGGTCGGCTGGGCGCGCAGGTCCTGGCCGCATGCCGGCAGGCGCAGTGCCGAATCCAGGGTGGTGTCGCCTTCGCTGCCGGCCGGCAACGTGGACAGCGCGGCGGCACGGATGCTGTCCACCGGCTGCCAGCCGCCTGCCTGGGCGTGCGCAGGCGCACCTGCCAAGGTCGCGATGAAGATGGCAGCTATAACAAGGACACGCATGGCGGCTCCGGGGGCATGGCACATGTGCAGCACCCTGCAAGCGCCGTGCCGTTCACATGCACCGCACCCCGCTCAAGTGATCGCCGTTGGCGCCGATACCCCCTCCATGTCACATGACCTGCTCAACCGCATCGACCAGCGAACACGCCTGGCTGGCCACAACCGCCTCGCCCTGCTGCTGTTCCGCCTTGGCGGACGTCAGCTTTTTGGCGTCAACGTGTTCAAGGTGCAGGAAGTCCTGCGCCGGCCGGACCTGTTCCAGGTACCCGGGCTGCCCAGCCAGTTCGCCGGCGTGGCCGACGTGCGTGGCCGCTCGGTGCCGGTACTGGACCTGGGCCTGGCGATTGGCCACCCCGAACGCGAGCCGGACGCCGATAAGACGCCGGGCTACCTGGTGGTGACCGAGTTCAACCGCTCCATCCAGGGCTTCCTGGTGAGCGGCGTGGAACGGATCGTCAATATTGCGGTGGAAGACATCCACCCACCGCCGGAGCTGGGCGCCGAATCGAGCTACCTCACCGCAGTGACCCGTTTCCAGGGCGAGCTGATCCAGGTGATCGACGTGGAAAGCGTGCTGGCCGACATCGCCCAGATCCGTGGCGAGGCCGTGCTGGACCCGTCGATGGCGCTGCCGGCCGACGCCCCGCAACTGCAGGTGCTGGTGGTGGACGACTCGCGCGTGGCCCGCCAGCAGATCCGCAGCGTGCTGGACCAGCTGGGCGTGGGTGCCACCCTGCTGTCAGATGGCAAGCAGGCGCTGGACCACCTGCTGCAGATCCACGCCGCCGGCGAAAACCCGGCCGAGCGCTACGCCATGGTCATTTCGGACATTGAAATGCCCGCCATGGACGGCTACACCCTGACGACGGAAATCCGTCGCCATCCCGGTCTGGCCGGTCTGTACGTGCTGCTGCATACCTCGCTGTCGGGCGTATTCAACAACGCCATGGTCGAACGGGTCGGCGCCAACGCGTTCGTGGCCAAGTATTCCCCGCACGAACTGGCGGATTTCGTGCTCGACCGCCTGCGAAAGGTCGCCGAGGCCGCGTAGGTCACGCCCTGCGTGGCGCCGGGCACCCCGAGGGCCGGCCAACGGCCGGCGCTACCGGGTGGCGGCCACCGTTTGATGGATACGGGTCCCCGATGGGCCCATGGTTGATTGATCCGGATCCCGATGGGCCCGTAACGGTTCGTAGCCCCGGCCGTTGGCCGGACACCGCGCGCAGCGCGGCCCAAGTGTCCGGAGGCGGCAAAAATGCCGTTCCGGTCATGCGTCCGGCGTTTAAAGGTTCCGAAGCCGACGGTAGCGCCGGCCGTTGGCCGGCTGCTCTTCGTTCCGGGGTCATGAACCCCCTGACAGGCGGCTTCGGAACCTCTAAACGCCGGGGTGTTGGCCGCCATCGTTGCGTGACCGCCTCCGGACACTTGGGCCGCGCTGCGCGCGGTGTCCGGCCAACGGCCGGGGCTACGAATTGTTACGTAACGTCCGCAGATCGGGATCAATCAACCATGGGCCCATCGGGACCCGGGTCAATCAACCATGGGCCCATTGGGATCGGGGTCAATCAACCACGGGCCCATTGGGATCCGGATCAACCAACCCGCCCCCCCTTTCTGGCACACCCCTTGCACCCTCCCCCACATCGTCCCGTGGGAGAGCGCCATGCCCAACCTGATTTCCGACTATCTGGGTGTCCATGCCCAGGCCATGCCGTTGCGCGAGCAGCGGATGAAGCTGATTGCCAGCAACCTGAGCAATGCCGATACCCCCGGGTACAAGGCCCAGGACCTGGACTTCGATGCCGCCCTGCGCAACGCCCAGGGTGCCGACAGCAACGGGCTCATGCGCACCACCAATGAGCAGCACTTCGCCATCGGCGGCGGGCTCAACCCGTTCCAGGTCACCAAGGAAGGCGTGCAGCCCAGCATCGACGGCAACACCGTCGACCCGGATGCCGAGCGCGCCGCCTATGGCCGCGCCGCGCTGGAATACCGCGCCTCGCTGAGCTTCGTCGAATCCAAGGTGCGCTCCATGCTCACCGCGATCACGGGGCAATAAGCCATGAGCAACCTGCCCATTTTCGATATCGCCGGTTCGGCGCTGCAGGCCCAGTCCGTGCGCATGAGCACGCTGGCTTCCAACCTGTCCAACGCCGACACCATCGCCGGCTCGGCCGATGCCGTCTACAAGCCGCTGGAGCCGATCTTCCAGTCGGTCACCAGCCGCACCGATCCGAACATCACTACCGTCCAGGTCAAGGAAATCAGCCAGAGCAACGCCGCGCCGATCAAGCGCTACGAGCCCGGCCATCCGCTCGCCGATGGCGACGGCTACATCTACCAGCCCGATGTCGACCCCGTCGCCCAGATGGTCAACCTGATCTCGACCTCGCGCAATTACCAGGCCGGCGTGGAGATGCTCACCACCGCCAAGGAACTGGCGCTGGCCACCCTGACCATGGGTCGCTGACCTTACTTATTGCAGGACATACCGTCATGAGCACCACCACCGGCGTCGGCAACACCGATATCTACAGCGCCCTGGGCCTGAATGCGCCCAACAGCGATACCACCAAGAAGAAGGACACCCTGGACCAGGCCGACTTCCTGCGCCTGATGACCGAACAGCTGCAACACCAGGACCCGCTCAAGCCGATGGACAACACCCAGATGGTGGCGCAGATGGCGCAGCTGTCGCAGGTGCAGGGCATCAACGACCTCAACAGCACGGTCAAGGGTTTCCAGGAATCGATGGCCGGCGACCAGGTGCTGCGCGGTGCCGCGCTGGTCGGTCACGACGTGCTGGTGCCGTCCACCAAATGGCAGCTGGAAACCGAAGGCGATACCAGCGGCATGGTTGCCGCCCCCGGTGCCGGCTTCGTCACCGTGGACATCACCGATGCCAACGGGGTGAAGGTCACCCAGCTGAGCGTGGAAGCCAAGGAAGCCGGTGAAGTCACCTTCAACTGGGACGGCAAGGATGCCAACGGCAACCGCATGGCCGCCGGCAGCTACACCATCGCCGCCACCCATACCGACAGCGCCGGCACCCAGACCAAGATCAATACCTACGTCGAAGCGCCGGTGGAAAGCGTCACCGTCGGCTCGGACGGCCTGTACCTCAACCTCAAGGGCCTGGGCACGGCCCCGATCGAATACGTGCTGCGCGTCAGCTGAGTCCCTTCGTCACGCATCCAAGGAGAACCCCATGGGCTTCAATGTTTCGCTGTCCGGCATCAATGCCGCCAATGCCGACCTGAACGTCACCGCCAACAACATCGCCAACGTCAACACCACCGGCTTCAAGGAATCGCGCGCCGAGTTCGCCGACCTGTTCTCGGCCACCAGCTACGGCCTGTCCAAGAACGCGGTAGGTTCGGGCGTGCGCCTGAGCAACGTGGCCCAGCAGTTCTCGCAGGGCAACAACGAGCAGACCGGGCGCAGCCTGGACATGGCGATTTCCGGTGAGGGCTTCTTCACCATGAGCATGAACGGTGCCCGCGTGTACTCGCGCGCCGGCAACTTCCAGACCGACCAGGCCGGCTACGTGACCAACCCACAGGGCGCACGCCTGCAGGTGTTCGCGCCGAACGCCGATGGCACCAGCTTCGACAGCGGCCGCCTCACCGACCTGCAGCTGCTCACCACCGACAGCCCGCCCCAGCAGACCGGCAAGGTCAACGTGGCCTTCACCCTGCCGGCCAACGCCAGTGAACCGACCCTGGGCACGTTCGACCCGACCGACTCCAACAGCTACAACCAGTCCACCGGCGGCATCACCGTGTACGACTCGCTGGGCGTGAGCCACACCCAGACCTCCTACTTCGTCAAGACCGCCAACGCCAACGAATGGCAGGTCTACAACTATGTCGATGGCCAGGCGGTCGGCACCCCGACCACGCTGAACTTCAACGACGCCGGCGCGCTGACCAACCCGGCCAACGGCCAGATCGTGATGGATCCGTTCACCCCCACCACCGGCGCCGGCACCCTGGCAATGACCCTGGATGTCACCGGTTCGACCCAGTACGGCGAGAAGTTCGCGCTGCGCAACACCCAGCAGGATGGCTACGCGGCCGGCAAGCTCAACGAAATCACCGTGTCTGAAGACGGCGTGGTCTACGCCCGCTACACCAACGGCGACGACAAGGCGCTGGGCCAGGTCGCGCTGACCACCTTCAACAACGCGCAGGGCCTGGAAGCCAAGGGCAACAACCTGTGGGTGGAAACCTTCGGCTCCGGCACCCCGCGTACGGGTGCGCCAGACAGCTCCAACCTGGGCAAGGTCCAGGCCGGTTCGCTGGAAGCCTCCACGGTCGACCTGACCGAACAGCTGGTCAACATGATCACCGCCCAGCGCAACTTCCAGGCCAACTCGCAGATGGTTTCCACCATGGACCAGATCACCCAGACCATCATCAACATCCGTTGATGAGCCACTGATCGACGCAGCACGGGAACACAACAATGGACAAGGCACTCTACGTCGCGATGACCGGTGCACGTGCGTCCCTGCAGGCGCAGGGTACGCTGTCGCACAACCTGGCCAACACCGATACGCCCGGATTCAAGGAAGCCCTCGCCAACACCGAGGCCTTCCCGATCAAGGGCGCCGGCTACGCCTCGCGCGTGGACGCCCTGCACGTTGATGCCGGCTTCAACCGGCGCCAGGGCGCCCAGCACGTCACCGGCAATGCGCTGGACCTGTCGCTGGACGCCGGCAACTGGCTTGCCGTGCAGGCGCCGACTGGCGGCGGCGAGGCCTATACGCGCGGCGCGTCGCTGTCGATCACGCCGAACGGCCAGCTGGTCACCGCCGGCGGCCACCCGGTGCTGGACGAGAACGGCGCGCCTATCGCGGTTCCGCCGCACCAGGCAATGGACATCGGCAACGACGGCACCATCTCGATCATCCCGCAGGGCGAAGGCCCGCAGACCATGGCCGTGATCGGCCGCCTGCGCGTGGTGGCGGCCGAGGATGCGCGGCTGGAGCGCGGGCTGGACGGACTGATGCGCAATACCGACCCGCAGCAGCCGTTCGTGCAGGCCCAGGGCAAGTCGCTGGACAGCGGCCAGCTGGAAGGCAGCAACGTCGATGCCGCCGGCGCGCTGGTACAGATGATCCAGCTGCAGCGGCAGTACGAAATGCAGGTGAAGGTGATCAAGCACGGCGACGAAAACGCCCGCAGCGCCAATTCCCTGCTGCGCCTGGGCAGCTGAGCGGCAGCCCCGACGTAATCCTGGCGCGGTTGTGGCACGCGCCATGCATCAGCCAGAACAACGGCCACCCCGGGTGGCCACCCGCACCAACACAGGAACAAGGCCATGAACCAGGCATTGTGGATCGCCAAGACCGGACTGGATGCGCAGCAGACGCGCATGTCGGTGGTTTCCAACAACCTCGCCAACACCAACACCACCGGCTTCAAGCAGGACCGTGCCAGCTTCGAGGACCTGCTGTACCAGCAGGTGCGCCAGCCTGGCGGTTCCTCCTCGGCACAGACGCAGCTGCCGACCGGCCTGCAGCTGGGTACCGGCGTGCGCGTGGTGGCCACGTCGAAGAATTTCGAACAGGGTAGCCAGCAGCAGACCGGCCGCGCGCTGGACGTGATGGTCAACGGCCGTGGCTTCTTCGAAGTGCAGATGCCCGATGGTTCGTCGGCCTACACGCGTGATGGTTCGTTCCAGCGCAACCAGGATGGCGAGCTGGTCACCAACAGCGGCTACCCGGTGCAGCCGGGCATCCAGATTCCGGAAGGGGCGCAGTCGCTGACCATCGGTACCGACGGCACCATCAGCGTGAAGATGGCCGACGACGCCGCTTCGGTCGAAATTGGCGCGCTCACCCTGACCGACTTCGTCAATCCGGCAGGCCTGCAGGCACGCGGTGAAAACCTGTTCCTGGAAACCACCGCCTCTGGCCCGGCACAGAACGGCAACCCCGGCCTGAACGGCCTGGGCAGCGTGGTGCAGGGTGCGCTGGAAGGCAGCAACGTCAACGTGGTCGAAGAGCTGGTGTCGATGATCGAAACCCAGCGCGCCTACGAAATGAACGCCAAGGCGATCTCCACGACCGACTCCATGCTCGGCTATCTCAACAACAACGTCTGATCGGTTGAACCGGGAACCTGCCATGTCGCCTCTGCGCCCTACCCTTCGCCTGCTGCTCGCCAGCGCCGTGATCGCCCTGCTTGGCGGCTGCGTCATTGCAGGCGACGTGCGCCCCTACCCGGCGATGGCGCCGGTGGTACCGGTGGTTGCGCCGAGCGCGCCCGCCACGGCTGGCGCGATCTACGCCGCCGGCCCCGGGCTGCAGCTGTACTCGGATCGCCGCGCGCGTGATGTCGGTGACCTGCTGACCATCACCCTGACCGAAAGCACCACCGCGCAGACCACCGCCAACACCAGTACTGACAAGGAATCCAACCTTGCGCTGGGCACGCCCACCCTGTTCGGTGCACCGGTGACCCTGGGCGGCAAGGACATCCTGGGTGCCAGCGCGACCGGCTCGCGCGACTTCACCGGCAAGGGCACCAGCGCGCAGAGCAACCGCCTGCAGGGCAGCGTGACCGTCACCGTGATGCAGCGCCTGCCCAACGGCAACCTGGTCGTGCAGGGCGCCAAGAACCTGCGGTTGAACCAGGGCGATGAGCTGGTGCAGGTGCAGGGCGTCGTGCGTGCGGCGGACATCTTCCCGGACAACACCATTCCTTCCAGCCGCGTGGCCGATGCCCGCATCGTTTACGGCGGCCGCGGTCCCGTTGCGCAGTCCAATGCGATGGGCTGGCTGAGTCGTTTCTTCAACTCGGCGCTGGTGCCGTTCTGAGGCTGATATGAAGAGCATTTTTTCGATTATTTCCGCGAAGCGGGGCAGAGCCTTTCAGCGGGGCAGAGCCCCGCTCTACGCCATTTTTATCACCCTGTTCTGCATGTCTTCGGCGTCGGCTGAGCGGATCAAGGACCTGGCCCAGGTCGGCGGCGTGCGCGGCAATGCGCTGGTGGGCTACGGCCTGGTGGTGGGCCTGGATAACAGCGGCGACCGCACCAGCCAGGCACCCTTCACCGTGCAGAGCCTGAAGAACCTGCTGGGCGAGCTGGGCGTGAACGTGCCGGCCAACGTCAACCCGCAGTTGAAGAACGTGGCCGCAGTGGCGATCCATGCCGAGCTGCCGCCCTTCGCCAAGCCCGGCCAGCCGATCGACATCACGGTGTCCTCGATCGGCAACGCGGTGTCGCTGCGCGGCGGTTCGCTGCTGATGGCCCCCCTGCGCGGTGCCGATGGCCAGGTCTACGCCATCGCCCAGGGCAACCTGGTGGTGGGCGGCTTCGGTGCGCAGGGCAAGGACGGTTCACGGGTGTCGGTCAACGTGCCCAGCGTCGGTCGCATTCCCAACGGCGCCACCGTCGAACGCGCCCTGCCCGACGTGTTCAGCGCCGGTGGCGATATCACCTTGAACCTGCACAAGAACGACTTCACCACGGTATCGCGCATGGTCGCCGCGTTGAACAACGCGTTCGGCGAAGGCGCGGCGCGTGCGGTGGATGGCGTGACCGTGGCCGTGCAATCGCCCAACGACCCGGGCGCACGCATCGGCCTGCTGGCCCGCATCGAAAACCTGGAACTCACCCCCGGCACCGCGCCGGCCAAGGTGGTGGTCAACTCGCGTACCGGCACCGTGGTCATCGGCGCGCAGGTGCGGGTAGGCGCAGCGGCCATCTCGCATGGCTCGCTCACCGTGACCATCAACGAAAATACCAACGTCAGCCAGCCCAATGCGTTTGCCGGGGGACAGACCGTGGCCACGCCGCAGTCGACCATCACCGCCACCAACGACGGCAGCCGCATGTTCAAGTTCAACGGCGGCAACACGCTGGATGAGATCGTGCACGCGGTCAATGCCGTGGGCGCCGCACCGGGCGACCTGATCGCGATCCTGGAGGCCCTCAAGCAGGCCGGCGCGCTCAGTGCCGAACTCGAGGTGATCTGATGCGCATCCAACCGTCACTGGAGCTCAACCCGGCCCAGGCCAACAGCCCGGCCAAGGTGGACAAGGTTGCGCGCCAGCTGGAAGGCCAGTTCGCGCAGATGCTGGTCAAGAGCATGCGCGATGCCAGTTTCGGCGATTCGCTGCTGCCCGGCGAAAACACGATGTTCCGCGACATGTACGACCAGAAGATCGCCGACGCGATGACCAAGGGCCGTGGCCTGGGGCTGTCGGCGATGATCTCGCGCCAGCTTGGTGGTGGCGAAACCGATGCCGCCACGCCCACCGATACCCGCCTCAACCCGGCTGCGGCGCTGCGCGCTTACCGGCTCAATGCGCCGACCGCCGCGCCGATGGCCCTGCCTGCCTCCAGCGCACCGGCGTCCGCGCCGGCTGAAGTGGACCTGCTGCAGCAGCTTGGCGGCGAAGCGCCGTCGGCGGTGTTGCAGCCGATGGAGCGCGCGCTGGACCTGATTGCCGGGCGTGAAAGGAGCCAGATGCACGAGGCGATCGGTCGCAGCGATCCCTATGGCGCGGTGCCCACCGATATCTCCAGCGAGAACTGGGCCATGGCCGATGACCGCTGGCGCGATGTCGGCGCCACCGCGTCTGCCCGTACCGGCCCGAGCGCCGTGGACGCGCTGGCCGGCAGCACCGCCGCCGCCCAGCTCGGCACGCACACCCCGGAGGGCTTCGTGGCCAGCATCTGGGGCCATGCCCAGCAGGCCGCGCGCGAACTGGGCGTGGATGCCAAGGCACTGGTAGCGCAGGCCGCACTGGAAACCAGCTGGGGCCGCAAGCTGGTGCAGCGCAATGGCGGCGGCAGCTCGCACAACCTGTTCGGGATCAAGGCCACCGGCTGGAGTGGCGAGCGGGCCACCAGCGGCACCCACGAATATGTCGACGGCGTGCGCCGCAACGAAACCGCCAGCTTCCGCGCCTACACCTCGGTGGGTGACAGCTTCGCCGACTACGTGAAGCTGCTCAAGAACAGCCCGCGCTACCAGAACGCGCTGCAGGCCGGCGGCGATGTCCGCAGCTTCGCCCAGGGCCTGCAGAAAGCCGGCTACGCCACCGACCCCAGCTACGCGGCCAAGATCGCCGCGATCGCCGGCGGCCCGACCATCGAGCGCGCCATCGCCGCCGTGGGCGATGCCAGCCAACGCCTGGGCCGCACCTTTGCCAGCACCGCCAGCCCCGCCGGGCTGGGGGCAATCCGTCGTTGAGGTAATCCATGTCCGTACTTTCCACCGGCACCAGCGCCCTGCTCGCCTTCCAGCGTGCCCTGGCCACCACCAGCCATAACGTCGCCAATATCAACACCCCCGGCTACAGCCGGCAGAAGGTGGATTTCGCCACCGCCGACCCGCAGAACCTGGGTTACGGGGACATCGGCAACGGCACCCGGATCAGCGATGTGCGCCGCGTAGCCGACCAGCTGGCGATCTCGCGGCTGCTCGACAGCAGTGGCGAACTGGCGCGGCTGAAGCAGCTTTCCACCCTGGCCGACCGGGTGGATTCGCTGTTCTCCGACACCGCCACCAATGTGTCGGGCGTGTGGTCGAACTTCTTCGATACGGTCAGCGGCCTGTCATCCAACGCGTCCGCTACCGCCGACCGACAGAGCATGCTCGACAACGCCGGCACCCTCGCCAGTCGCTTCAAGCAGCTCAACGAGAGCCTCAACGCGCTCAATGGCGAGGTCAACAACGGCCTGATCGCCGGCGCCTCGGAGGTGAACCGGCTCGCAGCCGAGATCGCCCAGCTCAACGGTGCCATCGGCAGCAATGCCAATGCCGCCGCGCCCGACCTGCTCGACCGCCGCGACCAGCTGGTGGCCAACCTGATCGGCTACACCGGCGGCACCGCGGTCATCCAGGACGGCGGCTTCATGAACGTCTACACCGCCGGTGGCCAGGCCATGGTGGTGGGTACCACCGCCAGCAAGGTCACCACCGTCACCGACCCCTACCAGCCAGAGCGCCTGCAGTTGGCGTTGGAAACCCAGGGCCAGAAGATCACCCTGGACCCGAAAAGCCTGGGCGGCCAGATCGGCGGCCTGCTCGAGTTCCGCGATTCGGTGCTGACCCCCACCCAGGCCGAGCTGGGCAAGCTCGCTGTGGGGCTGGCCAGCAACTTCAACGATACCCACCACCAGGGCGTTGACCTGTACGGCAACATGGGCGGGGACTTCTTCAACTACGGCAGCCCGCGCGTCACCGGCAACACCAGCAATACCGGCACCGCCGGCTTCAGCGCCAGCTTCGGCGACCTGTCCAAGCTGGACGGCCAGAACATCGTGTTGAAGTTTGACGGCACTGCCTGGCAGGCCACCCGTGCCGACACCGGCGCCGCCGTGCCGATGACCGGCACCGGCACCGCCGCCGATCCACTGGTACTCAACGGCGTGGAGCTGGTGATGTCCGGCGCCCCGGCGCAGAACGACCGCTTCCTGCTGCAGCCCACCGCCGGCGTCGCCGGCACCCTGTCAGTGGCGATCACCGATACGTCGCGCATCGCTGCCGCAGCGCCGATCAAGGCCGCCGCCGGGCTGGGCAACACCGGCACCGGCAAGGTCAGCGGCGTGGCCGTGAGCGACTACGCCAACGCCAACCTGCGCAATCCGGCCGCCATCGTGTTCACCAGCGCCACGGAATACACCATCGATGGCACCGGCCCGTTCACCTACACCGCCGGCCAGACCATCAGCGCCAACGGCTGGAGCTTCGTGCTGGACGGCGCACCCAAAGTCGGCGACAGCTTCAACATCAGCCCCACCCCGGCCGGCTCCAGCGACAACAGCAACGCCCTGCTGCTGGCCAAGGTGGAGGACGCCAAGACCTTCAATGCCGGCACGGTCACCCTCAACGGGGCCCTGGGCGGCCTGACCACGCTGGTCGGCTCGGCCGCGCGTGCGGCCGACTATTCGCTGCAGGCCCAGCAGGTCATCACCGACCAGGCGCAGGCCTCGCGCGACTCGGTGTCCGGGGTCAACCTGGACGAGGAAGCCGCCGACATGCTCCGCCTGCAGCAGGCCTACCAGGCCGCCTCGCAGCTGATTTCCACCGCCGACACCATGTTCCAGACCATCCTGGGAGCCGTTTCGCGATGAACAACCGTATCTCCACCGGGATGATGTTCAACCAGTCCATCTCGATGATGATGGCCAAGCAGAGCAAGATGAACCACCTCGAACAGCAGTTGGCCACCGGCAAGAAGCTGGTCAGCGCCAAGGACGACCCGGTTGCCGCCGGCACCGCCGTGGGCCTGGACCGCGCCGTGGCCGAGCTGGACCGCTTCGCCCGCAACGGCGACGTGGTGGAAAACCGCCTGGGCCTGCAGGAGAACGCACTGGCCCAGGCCGGCGAAATGATGGCGCACATCACCGAACTGACCATCCAGGCCAACAACCCCGCGCTGTCGGCGGCCGACCTGAAGTCAATCGCCTCCGAGCTCAAGAGCGTGCGCGACGGCCTGTTGTCGCTGGCCAACTCCACCGACGGCACCGGGCGCTACCTCTTTGGCGGCACCGACGACGCCGATGCGCCGTTCACGCTGAGCAACGGCGTGGTCACCTACAACGGCGACCAGACCCAGCGCCAGGTGGAAGTGGCCCCGGATACCTTCGTCAAGGACGCCCTGCCCGGCAGTGAGATCTTCCTGCGCATCCGCACCGGCGACGGCACCCTGGACGGCAGCGCCAGCGGCACCAACACCGGTACCGGCGTACTCACCACCTTCGGCCGCGACCCGGCATCGGGCAGCTGGGACGGCGCCAGCTACACCCTGCGCTTCACCGGCCCGGATGCCTATGAAGTGGTCGATGCGACCAACACGGTGGTGAAAACCGGCACCTTCAAGGCCGGCGAAGACATCACGTTCGAGGGCGTTTCGATGCGGATCGAAGGCGAACCCCAGGCCGGCGACAGCTTCGGGATCGGCGCCGCCGATGCCCGCGACATCTTCGCCACCCTGGACGGCATGATCAACGCGCTGGACAACGCCGCCGATGACCCGGCCGCGGTGGCCCACCAGCAGAACATCCTGCAGGCCGGCATCCGCGATGTGGCCCGGGCATCGGAGAAATTCATCGACGCGCGCGCGGCCGGTGGTGCCCAGCTCAAGGCAATCGACGATGCCGGCGCGCTGCGCGACGCCAATGGCGTGACCCTCAAGACCACCCTGTCGGCGATGCGCGACCTGGATTACGCCGAAGCGATCGGCCAGTACCAGCTGGAACAGATTTCCCTGCAGGCCGCACAGACCATTTTCACCCAGATGCAGCAGATGTCGCTGTTCAACGCGATCCGCTGACATAGCGCGCACGCCGGGCGCCAAACGCCCCGCGCTGCAGGCTGTTGCGCCTGTTCCGGCCCTCGCCGGACACGCGCAACCCCCGACCATCACCCTGCCCGGGTGATGTTTTCTGCGTATTTTTTCTCAAGCCTCCCGTCAAACCGCCGCTATCTCTCCTGCAACAGCTGCATCCGGCATGGGTGCGGTCTCTGCGTCAACTCCGGGTGCACGCCGCGGCCGGAACTTGCCCACAGGAATGAGATAAATGGCACAAGTAATCAATACCAACGTGATGTCGCTGAATGCTCAGCGCAATCTGTCGACCAGCGGTTCCAGCCTGGCCACCACGATCCAGCGCCTGTCCTCGGGCTTGCGCATCAACAGCGCCAAGGACGATGCCGCCGGCCTGGCGATCTCCGAGCGCTTCAGCACCCAGATCCGCGGGCTGGACGTGGCCGTGCGCAACGCCAACGACGGCATCTCGCTGGCCCAGACCGCCGAAGGCGCGATGGTCGAAATCGGCAACAACCTGCAGCGCATCCGTGAACTGTCGGTGCAGTCGGCCAACGCCACCAACTCCGACAGCGACCGCGAAGCGCTGAACGCCGAAGTGAAGCAGCTGACCTCGGAAATCGACCGCGTTTCGCGCCAGACCAACTTCAACGGCACCAAGCTGCTGGACGGTTCGTTCTCTGGTGCGCTGTTCCAGATCGGCGCCGATTCGGGCCAGACCATCGGCATCAACAGCATCGTCAATTCCAGCACCTCCGAACTGGGCAATGGCCTGTATGCCGCCAAGCAGACCTCGACCGCCGCCCCCATCACCGGCGCGGCGACCGTCGCCGGCACCGTCAGCGACATGGAAATCAACGGCATCGCCATTGATGCTGTGGACGTGGCCGTGGGCGACAAGGCTGCCGATGTCAGCAAGAAACTGGTCAACGCCATCAATGACAAGATGGACCAGAGCGGCGTTTACGCGTCGCTGACCGAGAGCGGCGAGCTGGAACTGACCTCGCTGAAGTCGGGCAAGGATTTCGAGTTCACCGCCGCCACCACCGATGCCACCGGGCTGGTCATGGCACTGGGCGATTTCGCCGATGCCGACGCGGACACCCGTGACACCGTCAGCGGCGTGGACATCTCCTCCGTCGCCGGTGCCCAGAAAGCCCTGTCGATCGTGGACGACGCGCTGAAAGCGGTGAACTCCTCGCGCGCCGACATGGGTGCGATCCAGAACCGCTTCACCTCCACCATCGCCAACCTGAACACCACCTCGGAAAACCTGTCGGCCTCGCGCAGCCGTATCCGCGACACCGACTACGCCAAGGAAACCGCCGAACTGACCCGCACGCAGATCCTGCAGCAGGCCGGTACCGCGATGCTGGCCCAGGCCAACCAGTCGCCGTCGAGCGTGATGAGCCTGCTGCAGGGCTGATTCCTGCAAATGGTGCGTAACGAAAGACCCCGCCCGGCGGGGTTTTTTGTTGCCGGCCCGCCGTCAGCCGTTGACATCCGCGAAATATCCGCCATCCGGGCCTAAAGGTTCCCGCCGGGGTGTCGTTAATGATTTCAACCAGGGCACATCGCCCACTGCCTCCCCCGAGGCACCCCACCACACCCGCATTACCTTCATATCCAGGAGCACGGAAATGGCACAAGTCATCAACACCAATGTGATGTCGCTCAACGCACAGCGCAATCTGTCGACCAGCGGTTCCAGCCTGGCCACCACCATCCAGCGCCTGTCCTCGGGCCTGCGCATCAACAGCGCCAAGGACGACGCCGCCGGCCTGGCCATCTCCGAGCGCTTCAGCACCCAGATCCGCGGGCTGGACGTGGCCGTGCGCAACGCCAACGACGGCATCTCGCTGGCCCAGACCGCCGAAGGCGCGATGGTCGAAATCGGCAACAACCTGCAGCGTATCCGCGAACTGTCGGTGCAGTCGGCCAACGCCACCAACTCCGACAGCGACCGTGAAGCGCTGAACGCCGAAGTGAAGCAGCTGGTTTCGGAAATCGACCGCGTTTCCCGCCAGACCAACTTCAACGGCACCAAGCTGCTGGACGGTTCGTTCTCCGGCGCGCTGTTCCAGGTCGGCGCCGACTCGGGCCAGACCATCGGCATCAACAGCATCGTCGACGCCAGTGCCGGCGCGCTGGGCGGCGCCAAGTTCGACAAGGGCACCTTCTCGCTCGGCGCCGGCACGGTCAACAGCGACGTCACCATCAGCGGCATGGAAATCACCGGCGCTGACGGCACCACCCACACGCTGGCCGACATCAAGGTCAAGGCCGGTGCCGACATGGCCGCCACGGCGAAGGCCACCAACGCCGCCATCGCCGCCGCGATCAATGAAAAGATGGATCAGACCGGCGTGTTTGCCGAAACCGATGACGCGGGTGCCATCAACCTGACCTCGGTGCAGAACAGCGTCAACGACAAGGGCGTGTTCAACGCGATCGATGTCGACTTCGGCACCCTGACGGGCACCGCCGTGGCCCTGCCGGCTGCGGCCTACGCTCCCAGCGATGACGCCGCCCAGGCCGCACTGAAGGTCAATTTCGCGTCGGACCTGGACATCTCCAAGGTCGCCGGCGCCCAGCAGGCCCTGTCGATCGTCGACAAGGCGCTGACCGCAGTGAACTCCTCGCGCGCCGACATGGGTGCCATCCAGAACCGCTTCACCTCCACCATCGCCAACCTGGGCACCACCTCGGAAAACCTGTCGGCCTCGCGCAGCCGTATCCGCGACACCGACTACGCCAAGGAAACCGCCGAACTGACCCGCACGCAGATCCTGCAGCAGGCCGGTACCGCGATGCTGGCCCAGGCCAACCAGTCGCCGTCGAGCGTGATGAGCCTGCTGCAGGGCTGATTCCTGCAAATGGTGCGTAACGAAAGACCCCGCCCCGGCGGGGTTTTTTGTTCTGGGATCATGAACGCCTGACGGGCTTCGGCAGGTCTAAACGTCGGTTGAAACACGTTGATCGTTGTACACCCCGGTTTCGGGTGGTTGTGCCGCGCTGCGCGCGGTGTCCGGCCAACGTTATGCCCGCCGTCCTGGCGGGCACCCTTCGGGCCGTCGCTGCGCGACGTTGAGAACGGCTCCTGCCGTTCTCTTCGGGGCTACGAATTGGTACGGGCCCATTGGGATCTGGATCAACCAACCGTGGGCGCCGGACACATTTGGTAGCGCCGGCCGTTGGCCGGCCCACGGAATGATCGATGCCAATGAAATCCCGGCACACCGGCACATTTCTGCCTCAATGGATTAAAGGTTGTTGACATCGGGTCGTTATTGACTTCAGCCACGGCAGATCCACATCGCTTGGCGCTCCCGCAAGCGGGAAACACTTCGACAACCCGGCGACATCATCGCCACCAGGAGCAAGAAAATGGCACAAGTCATCAACACCAACGTGATGTCGCTGAACGCCCAGCGCAATCTGTCGACCAGCGGTTCCAGCCTGGCCACCACCATCCAGCGCCTGTCCTCGGGCCTGCGTATCAACAGCGCCAAGGACGACGCCGCCGGCCTGGCCATCTCCGAGCGCTTCAGCACCCAGATCCGCGGGCTGGACGTGGCCGTGCGCAACGCCAACGACGGCATCTCGCTGGCCCAGACCGCCGAAGGCGCGATGGTCGAAATCGGCAACAACCTGCAGCGTATCCGCGAACTGTCGGTGCAGTCGGCCAACGCCACCAACTCCGACAGCGACCGCGAAGCACTGAACGCCGAAGTGAAGCAGCTGACCTCGGAAATCGACCGCGTCTCGCGCCAGACCAACTTCAACGGCACCAAGCTGCTGGACGGCTCGTTCTCCGGTGCGCTGTTCCAGGTCGGCGCCGATTCGGGCCAGACCATCGGCATCAACAGCATCGTCAATGCCAGCGCCAGCGCACTGGGCGGCGCCAAGTTCGACAGCAACTCCTTCATCGTCGGCGCAGCTGCCGCCGGTGCCAATGCCGACGTCAAGATCACCGGCATGGCCATTACCGGTGCCGATGGCAAGTCCTATACCCTGGACGACATCAACGTGAAGGCCGGCGTCGACGAAACGGCCACCCAGAAGGCCACCGTCGCCGCCGTCACCGCCGCGATCAACGCCAAGATGGACCAGACCGGCGTGTACGCCTCGGTCGACGGCGCCGCAGGCAAGATCAACCTGACCTCGGTGCAGAACAGCGTCGGCTCGGACGGCACGTTCAATGCCATCGACCTGACCGAAGGCACCTACACCGGTGGCGCCACCGTCCCGACCGGTTACGCCGCCACCACCGCCGCCAATGGCGCCCTGCTGGCCAGCCAGTTCGCCAGCGACCTGGACATCTCCTCGGTGGCCGGCGCCCAGCAGGCCCTGTCGATCGTGGACAAGGCGCTGACCTCGGTGAACTCCTCGCGCGCCGACATGGGTGCGATCCAGAACCGCTTCACCTCCACCATCGCCAACCTGAACACCACCTCGGAAAACCTGTCGGCCTCGCGCAGCCGTATCCGCGACACCGACTACGCCAAGGAAACCGCCGAACTGACCCGCACGCAGATCCTGCAGCAGGCCGGTACCGCCATGCTGGCCCAGGCCAACCAGTCGCCGTCCAGCGTGATGAGCCTGCTGCAGGGCTGATTCCTCTCGCTGGCGCGTGACACTGAAAACCCCGCTTCGGCGGGGTTTTCTCTGTTGTTCCTTTCGGGGTCATGAATGCCTGAACGGCGGCTTCGGCAGGTCTAAACGTCGGTAGAAGTACGGTGATCGTTGAGACACAGGTTTCGGACACTTGCGCCGCGCTGCGCGCGGTGTCCGGCCAACGGCCGGGGCTACGAATTGGTACGGGCCCATTGGGATCTGGATCAATCAACCATGGGCGCCGGACACATTCGGTAGCGCCGGCCGTTGGCCGGCCCACGCATCGAATGACCCCACGCGCGGCACGGTACTTGCATTGGCCTTGGGCATCGCCGCGCGCACCTTTTGGTGACTGCGGCTCAAGCCTCCCCGTTCCGGGCCGATATCACCTGCAGGAAGCGCAGGCGGTTGCGTGCCCACTTTTCAAGACAGGACTGCAGACATGGCGATTGGTTCCATTGGTACCGGCCTCGATATTCCCACCCTGGTGGCCCAGCTGGTCGCCAAGGAGCGCGAACCGCAGGAAAACCAGATCAACGCAGCCGGCACCGCCGCCAGTGCCAAATTGTCGGCGCTGGCCACCCTGACCAGCGGCATGACCAACCTGCAGACCACGCTGGCCAGCCTGATCAAGAGCGCCGACAAGCCGGCGTTCAAGACCAGCACCATCACCGATTCCAACTTCACCGCCAGCATCGATACCAGCGAGGGCGCGCCCTCTGCGTCCGCCGGCACCCACCAGGTCGAAGTCAAATCGCTGGCACAGGGCCAGAAACTCAGCTCCGGTGCGTTCGGCAAGGATGACGTGGTCGGCGACGGCAAGCTGACCATCGCCTATGGCGACAAGACCCTGGAAGTGACGGTCAACGCCGACAGCAAGCTCAGCGACATCGCCGCCGCCATCAACAAGGCGGCCGGCGGCAAAGTCGTCACCGCCAGCGTCATCACCGCCGACGATGGCCAGCACCTCGTGCTCAGCGCTGTCGACACCGGCCTGGCCGGCGCGGTCACGATCACCGCCTCGGGCGGCAATGGCGGCCTGGATGCCCTGACCTACGACGGTACCGCCGGCTCGGGCATGACCCAGATGGTCGAGCCCAAGGACGCCGTGGTGGTGGTCGACGGTTTCACCCGCACCTCCAGCTCCAACACGATCAGCGACATCGTCCCGGGCGTGAACCTGACCCTGACCAAGGCCGGGACCGAGGCGGGCAAGACCCAGACCCTGACCATCACCCGCGACAACACCACCGTCAAAACCGACATGGCCGCGTTCGTCGCCGCCTACAACGCGATGAACGGCGCGCTGAAGTCCGCCAGCGCCTACAACGCCACCAGCAAGACCTCCGCCGCGTTGACCGGCGACGCCATGGTGCGTGGCCTGCAGCAGCAGCTGCGCAGCCAGTTCAGCAGCAACATCAACGGCCTCAAGGACATGGGGGTGACCATGGCCGCCGACGGCAGCCTGACCCTGGACAGCGGCAAGATGGAAACCGCCATTGGCAAGGATCCCGACGCCGTGGCCCGCCTGTTCGGCAAGGAGGGCGCCATCGGCAAGCCGATGGACACGCTGATCAAGAGCAACCTGGACAAGGAAACCGGCACCCTCACCCAGCGCACCAATTCGCTGAACAAGCAGATCAAGGACCTGGAAAGCCGCCTGGACGCGCTCGATGCGCGCATGGAAAAGGTCTCCGACCGCTACACCAAACAGTTCACGGCCATGGAAACCCTGGTGACCCAGATGCAGACCACCAGCGACGGCCTGACCCAGGCGCTGGCCAAGAAGTCCAGCAGCTGAGCCATCGCGCCACAACGCTCAAGTTTCCGCACTGCACCGCCGATATTCATGGCAGCACCCACCACCTGATGTCTGGCGTGGGGCCCAGAGGAGAGATTTCGAATGTACGGTTCCAGCCGTCAGTACGCAGAACAGTACCGCAAGGTCGGCGTTTCCAGTGCCGTCAACGATGCCGACCCGCATAAGCTGGTCGCCATGCTGCTGACCGGCGCCTGCGAGCGCATCCGCCTGGCCGAAGCCTGCCTGGAGCGCAACGACCAGGCCCGCAAGGGCAAGGCGATCGGCGAGGCCTGCGCCATCGTTGGCCACCTCAACGGCTCGCTCGACCACGAAGCAGGCGGCGACATCGCCGGCAACCTGTCGGCCCTGTACGACTACGTCATGCAGCGCCTGACTGATGCCAACCTGCACAACGATGGTGCTGCCCTGCAGGAAGCCCTGCAGTTGCTGACCGAGATCGATGCGGCGTGGAATGCCATTCCCCACGACCAGCGCCAGCCCGCCGTGGCGGGCGCCTGATGCACGCCGCGCTCGCCACCGACGTACTGCAGCCCCTGCACGACGCGCTGGACGAGTTGTCGCGCGCCGTGGACGGTGAAGACCACGACCTTACCCAGCGCCTGATGGACGCCTACGACCAGCAGGTCCGGGCCTACCTGGACGAACACGATGCCCGCATTGACGCCGGTTCGCTGCGTGGCCTGATCGCCCGCCAGCAGCAGGTCAGCATCCGCATGGCCGCCCGCCGTGATGAAGCGGCCACCCACATCACGGCCGACCGACGCGCCGTTCGCGCGTCCCTCGCCTACCTCCGGGCAGAATCCCTGACATGAGCGACCTTCGCCCCAGCGACATCCATCATCCGGCTGAAAGCGAGCTGTTCGATGAAACGCTGAGCTGCGACGTCGCCCTGCCCGCCGAATTCCGCCTGGGCAGCAGCGCCATCCGCCCGGGCAGCGCCGAAACCCTGCTGCGCGGCGTTGCCCTGGTCGAAGATGCCAGGGGTGACGACGGCCACGACGACCGTGGCGAGTCCAATACCCAGTTGCAGCGCCTGGAAGCCAAGCTGGACCTGACCATGGTGCTGCTCGGCCGCCTGGTCCGGCAGAGCGCCCAGGACCTGGACCTGCGTCCGCTGCGCTGGTCGCGCCGGGGCATCCGCCTTGAACTGGGTGCCCGCACCGGTGCGCCAGCCGGCAGCCTCGGCGTGATCCGCCTGCAGCCCTGCGACTGGCTGCCCGACCACATCGACCTGCCCGTGGCCGTACTGGCCGAAGCCGCCACCGGGTCCGGCTCCTGCTTCCTGTGGCTGCGTTTCGAGCCGATGAGCGACGCGCTGGAAATGGCGCTGGAACGGCATCTTTTCCGGTTGCATCGGCGGCAGGTGGCCGATGCGCGGCGCGGCCGGTAGGCACGGTTGGTCGGCGGCCTGGAATGGCACCAAACGCCGGTCCGGCCAACGGCCGGGGCTACCCGCGCTTGGCTAGCGCCGCGCGCTACGTTAATGTGAAGACCTCCCTGCCTTCACATCGCCCCTGCCCGTGCGCGTTCTCATTGTCGACGATCACACCCTGGTCCGCGCCGGCCTGAGTCGCCTGCTCCAGGGCTTTGCCGACGTGGAGGTGGCCGCAGAGGCCAGCAATGCTGAACAGGCGCTGCAGATGGCCCTGCTGCATTCGCCCGATGTGATCCTGATGGACCTTTCCCTGCCTGGCCGTACCGGGCTGGAAGCGCTGAGCGACATCCTGGTCCGCGCGCCGGGCACCCGCGTCGTGATGATGACCATGCACGACGATGCGGTGCACGTGCGCGACGCCCTGGACCGTGGCGCGGTCGGCTTCGTGGTCAAGGATGCCGCCCCGCAGGAACTGGACCTGGCCCTGCGCGCCGCGCACGCCGGCCAGGTATTCCTGAGCCCGCAGATCTCGGCCAAGATGCTCGCCCCCATGCTGGGCCGGGAAAAGCCGGTCGGCGTCGCCGCCCTGTCGCCGCGCCAGCGCGAGATCCTGCGCCAGATCGGCAAGGGCGAAAGCAACAAGGAAATCGCTGCCGACCTCGGCATCAGCGTAAAAACGGTGGAGACCCACCGCGCCCGGATGATGGAATCGCTCGGCTGCCGCCGCGCCAACGACCTGCTGCTGCTCGCCGCCCGCCACCAGCACGAACTCGAATAGAGCGGGGCCCTGCCCCGCTGCAGGCTTTCGCTCAGGTAATGTGTCAGCTCCCCGACACTTCCTGAGCCCGCCGGCCACAACCGTCGACTTTTTGAATCACGCACAGCCGGCCCGGCCACGAAAACACGGGGCTTCAGCGACTCCCAGCGTCAAATAATCGGAATACTGTCGGGAATCTCCCCACATGGTGTCGGGAACCTGACGACCCCACTAGGGAACCCCCTGATTTCCCCGACCAGGGATCAGAAGCAAGATGTGTTCCATAACGCACCGGGGAGTCGGTGCGACGGGGATACACCGCATGAAGCCGACGATGTCGACCCAGATGGGTCAGCAGCTGCACCTCACGCCGCAATTGCTGCAGTCGATCCGACTGCTGCAGCTGGACGGCATGCAGCTGGAACTGGAAATCCGCCGCGCACTGGACACCAACCCGCTGCTCGAACTGGAAGAAGCGCCTGCGCCCGAAACCGCGGAGACCGGCGATGCCGGCACCACCGTGGAAGTGGCTGCGTTCGACGAACTGCCTGAGCCCGCCATGTGGGACGTGGCCGGTGCCAGCTGGCACGACGGCGACGACGACCGCCTGCAGCGCATTGCCGCCGACGAGTCCAGCGACCCGCAGTTGCGTGCCCTGCAGCGCCTGTCGCTGGAACTGGATGCGCGCGAACTGGCCGTGGCCCGCTTCTGGCTGGAGCATTGCGACGATGCCGGCTACCTGGATGCACCGCTGGAGCAGCTGAGCCTGCTGGCCAGCGCCCACTGCGATGTGGACGCCGCCGGCGTGGAGGCGGTGCGCCAGCAGATCCTGCAGGGTGACCCCGCCGGCCTGGCCGCCTGCGACCTGCACGAGTGCCTGTCGGTCCAGCTGCGTGCCCTGCACGGCCGCGTGCCGGCCCGCCACCTGGCCCTGCGCGTGCTGGACCACGGGCTGGAAAGCCTGGCCGCCCACGACTACCCCGCCCTGGCCCGCCAGCTGGACGCGGAAGTGGCCGACATCCATGAAGCGGTGCGGCTGATCCTGTCGCTGCAGCCACGCCCGGGCGACAGCCTGCTGCCGGACAGCAACGGCGCGGTCATCCCCGACGTGGTGGCCTGGCACGCCGACGGCCAGTGGCGCGTGGCGCTCAACCCGGCCACCAGCCGCCGCCTGAGCATCAACCCCAGCTACGAAAGCGCCCTGGCCGAGGCCGGCGACAGCGCCCAGCCGCTGCGCGACATGCTGCAGGAAGCGCGCTGGCTGACCCGCGGCCTGTCCATGCGCTACGACACCCTGCTGCGCACCACGCGGGTCATCATCGAGCGCCAGGCCGGCTTCCTCACCCGCGGCGAAGAGGCGATGGCGCCGCTGACCCTGAAGGAAGTGGCCGATGCCATCGGCATGCACGAGTCCACCGTCTCGCGCATCACCACCGGCAAGTACCTGCAGACCCCGCGTGGCACCCTGGAACTGAAGCACTTCTTCGCCGTGCGCCTGGAAGGCGCCAGCGTCTCCGGCCAGGCCGTGAAGGCCATGGTCCGGCGCCTGATCGATGCCGAACCGGCCGGACGACCGCTGGCCGATGAAGCCATTGCGGGACTTCTGTCACGTCAGGGCGTGAACATCGCGCGCCGAACCGTTGCAAAATACCGCGAACAACTGGACATCGCCCCGGCCCGGGAACGCCGCCGGCACAATGCCCGCACCCCGCTACTGGCCCGGGTGGGCTGAAGGAAGTACACGACATGAACAAGCTCACCGTCCTGCTGGTCGATGACCACGAAGGTTTCATCAACGCCGCCATGCGCCACTTCCGCAAGGTCGAGTGGCTGGATGTGGTCGGCAGCGCCGCCAATGGCCTGGAAGCGATCGAGCGCTCCGAAGCACTGCGCCCGCAGGTCGTGCTGATGGACCTCGCCATGCCCGAAATGGGCGGGCTGCAGGCCACCCGCCTGATCAAGTCGCAGGATGATGCGCCCTACATCGTCATCGCCAGCCACTTCGACGACGTCGAGCACCGCGAGCACTCCCTGCGTGCCGGCGCCGACAACTTCGTCAGCAAGCTGTCCTACATCCAGGAGGTCATGCCGATCCTGGAGGGCTTGAAGGAGGCGACCCCATGAGCGAGTCGCGCATCCTGGTGCTGGACAACGACGCCGTGCGCGCAGAGCGCACCGTCAGCCTGCTGGAGTTCATGGATTTCAACCCGCGCTGGATCGCCGACGCGGCCGATTTCGACACCACCCGCCACCGCGCCACCGACTGGATGGCCGTGATCATCGGCGGGCTGGAACCGGGCGCGCGCAGCGAAGCGCTGTTCGCCTGGGCCGGCCAGGGCGCGTTGCCGCCGCCGGTGATGCTGATCGACGGCGATGCGGGCGCGTTTGCGCAGCGCCATGGCCTGCATGAAGCCAACGTGTGGCCGCTGGAAGCCCCGCTGCGGCATGCACAGATGGAAGCGTTGCTGCGCCGTGCCAGCCTGAAGCGGCTGGATGCCGAACACCAGGCCGGTGCCGTGCAGGACCAGGGCCCCACCGGCGATGGTGCGGCGGTCAGCGCGCTGCGCCGGATGATCGAACAGGTGGCGGCCTTCGACACCACCGTATTGGTGCTGGGTGAATCGGGTACGGGCAAGGAAGTGGTGTCGCGCTCGATCCACCAGCGCTCGCCGCGCCGCGATGGCCCGTTCGTAGCGATCAACTGCGGTGCGATTCCGGCCGACCTGCTCGAAAGCGAACTGTTCGGTCACGAAAAAGGCGCCTTCACCGGCGCGCTGAGCGCACGCAAGGGTCGTTTCGAAATGGCCGAAGGCGGCACCCTGCTGCTGGATGAAATCGGCGACATGAGCCTGCCGATGCAGGTGAAGCTGCTGCGCGTGCTGCAGGAACGCAGCTTCGAGCGCGTGGGCGGCAACCAGACCATCCGCTGCAACGTGCGCGTGATCGCCGCGACCCACCGCGACCTGGAATCACGCATCGCCGACGGCAAGTTCCGCGAGGATCTGTTTTACCGCCTCAACGTATTCCCGATCGACGTACCGGCCCTGCGCGAGCGCAGCGAGGACCTGCCTGCACTGGTCATCACCATCGCAGGCCAGCTGGCCCGCACCGGCCGGGGCGAAGTGCGCTTCAGCCCGGAAGCGTTGCAGGCGCTGGCCAGCTACGAATGGCCGGGCAACGTGCGCGAACTGACCAACCTGGTCGAACGCCTGGCGGTTCTGCACCCCGGCGGCAGCGTGCGCGTGCAGGACCTGCCGGCGCGTTACCGCGGCGATTTCGCGGTGGCCGCGCCGGTCGCCACGACCGCCCCGGCCGCGAGCAGCGACGAGCGCCTTGACCTGCGCAGCTTCTCGTTCCACACACCGTCGGCAGACGCAACGGCGGCAGCAAACGGCACCGGCGCCGAGCGCGCCCCCGCCCTGCCCGATGCCGGCCTGGACCTGCGCAACCACATGGCCAACATCGAGTTGACCTTGATCAACGAAGCCTTGGAGCGTACCCAGGGCGTGGTCGCCCACGCCGCCCAGCTGCTTGGCCTGCGCCGCACCACCCTGGTGGAGAAGCTGCGCAAGTACGGCATCGAACGCGACCAGGCTGAACTGGTGAGTTGATGCCCGTGTTCTTCCAACGGATTCGCTCAGGACGCCCGGGTACCCCCGGGCGTCTTCATATCTGCCGGTAGCGCCGGCCGTTGGCCGGCCCGCTGCAATTTCCGGACATGACGTGGGCCGGCCAACGGCCGGCGCTACCGGGCATGGCGTCGGTTTCCCGACGCCGGGGTTCCGACGCCGGCGCTGCGTCGGCCTGACGCAGCGGCATTCCGTCGCGCCGGTCCTGTAACCGGTTGCGCGGCAGCCCTACACACCGCGCCATCACCACATCCCTGAACCACTCAGCCGTTTCGGCACGGGGCTTGCAACGTCATCACTCGAAACCCCCAAACAGCCGGAACGTTCCAGATGTCACACTCCGTCACCTCGATTCTTTCCCAGATCCGCACCTACCAGACCCAGGTCGGCCAGCCGGTCAGCCCGCTCGCCGAGCGCCCGCAGACCAACGCGCTGCAGGGCCTGATGGCCCCGCAGGACGTGCAGGGCCCGAGCTTCACCGAGACCCTGCGCGGCGCGATCGCCGGCGTCAACGAAACGCAGCAGAAATCCGGCGCGCTCGCCCGCGCCTTCGAACTGGGCGAACCCGGCGCCGACCTGGCCAAGGTCATGGTCGCCTCGCAGCAGTCTTCGATCGCCTTCCGCGCCACCGTGGAAGTCCGCAACCGTCTCGTCCAGGCTTACCAGGACGTGATGAACATGCCGCTGTAAGGATAGAACCGCATGGCCCTGTCGCTCACCAAGGAATCCCTGAACGCCGAAAAGGCGGGCCAGTGGTTCGACCGTCTGCAAAGCCTGCAGATCACCCGTCGGCTTGGCCTGATGGCAATGATCGCCGTGGCCGTTGCGGCAGGCCTGTTCGTGTTCTTCTGGTCGCAGAAGCCGGGGATGGTGCCGCTGTACACCGGCCTGGACCAGAAGGCCACCGCCGAAGCCACCGACCTGCTGCGCGCGGCGCAGATTCCATTCGAACTGGACGCCGCCAGCGGCGGCATCACCGTTCCGGAAAAGAACCTGCACGATGCGCGCCTGAAGCTGGCCGGCTCCGGCCTGACCGACAGCGGCCGGCTCGGTTTCGAGCTGATGGAGCGCGACCCGGGCTTCGGCGTCAGCCAGTTCATGGAAAACGCCCGCTACCAGCATTCGCTGGAAACCGAGCTGTCGCGCACCATCAACACCCTGCGCCCGGTACGCGATTCACGCGTGCACCTGGCCATTCCCAAGCCCAGCGCCTTCACCCGCCAGCGCGACGTGGCCAGCGCCTCGGTGGTGCTGGAACTGCGCGGTGGGCAGCAGCTCGAACGCGGCCAGATCGATGCCATCGTGCATATGGTGGCCGCCAGCATTCCCGACCTGGCCCCCGAACGCGTGACCGTGGTGGACCAGAGCGGGCGCATGCTCAGCGTGTCCGACCCGAACAGCGAAGCTGCGTTGAATGCCGCGCAGTTCGACCAGGTGCGCCGCCAGGAAACCTCGTTCAACCAGCGCATCCGCGAACTGCTCGAGCCGATGACCGGCCCGGGCCGGGTCAACCCGGAAGTCAGCGTGGACATGGACTTCTCGGTCATCGAAGAAGCCCGTGAGCTGTACAACGGCGAGCCGCAGAAGCTGCGCAGCGAACAGACCAGCGAAAACAGCACCAGCACCCCGGGCCCGCAGGGTGTACCGGGTGCGGCCAGCAACACCCCGCCGGGTCCGGCTGCAGCGCCGGCCACCGCGGCCACGCCGACCGAAACCTCGCGCAACGCCACCCGCAACTTCGAACTGGACCGCACCCTGCAGCACAGCCGCCAGCCGGGCGGCCGCATCAAGCGCGTGTCCGTGGCGGTGCTGCTGGACAACGTGCCGCGCCCCGGCGCCAACGGCAAGACCACCGAACAGCCGCTGTCGGCGGCCGAACTGACGCGCGTCGAAGCACTGGTCAAACAGGCGGTGGGCTTCGATGCCGAGCGTGGCGACACCGTGTCGGTGATGAACGCCCCATTCGTACGTGAAGTGATCCCGGTGGAAGGCCCCAAATGGTGGGAACTGCCGCAGGTGCAGGACGGCCTGCGCCTGCTGCTCGGCGCCATCGTGGTACTGGCCCTGGTGTTCGGCGTGCTGCGCCCGGCGCTGCGTTCGATCACCGGCACGCCCAGGACGTTGACCAAAGACGACAGCCTGGAACCCCACAGCGCCGACGTGCAGCTGGTGGACGATGGCGAAGGCCTGCCCCAGCTCGGTTCGGACCGGGTACACCTTTCAGGTCATGAGCCGCTGGCGTTGCCGGTGGACTCCTACGAGGAACGACTGCGCATGGCGCGTGAAGCTGTAAAGACCGATTCCAAGCGCGTGGCCCAGGTGGTCAAGGGCTGGGTGGCCAATGATTGATCCCGCCGCCCCCCCCGCGCCCCTCAGCGGCGTGCAGCGCGCCGCCGTGCTGCTGCTGTCGCTGGGCGAAGTGGAAGCCGCCGACGTGCTGCGCCACATGGAACCCAAGGAAGTCCAGAAGATCGGCATCGCCATGGCCACCATGAGCGACATCACCCGCGAGCAGGTCGAACGGGTCATGGATCAATTCAGCACCGAACTGGGCTCCAAGACCTCGCTTGGCGTCGGCTCGGACGACTACATCCGCAACATGCTGGTGCAGGCGCTGGGCAGCGAGAAGGCCGGCAACCTGATCGACCGCATCCTGCTGGGCCGCAACACCACCGGCCTGGACGCGCTGAAGTGGATGGACCCGCGTGCGGTGGCCGACCTGGTCCGCAATGAGCACCCGCAGATCATCGCCATCGTCATGGCCCATCTTGAAACCGACCAGGCCGCCGACGCCCTCAAGCTGCTGCCCGAACGCACCCGGGTCGACGTGCTGCTGCGCATCGCCACCCTGGACGGCATTCCGCCGAACGCGCTCAATGAGCTCAATGAAATCATGGAGCGCCAGTTCGCCGGCAACCAGAACCTCAAGTCGTCCAACATCGGCGGCGTGCAGTGCGCGGCCAACATCCTCAACTTCATGGACGGCGGCCAGGACCAGGCGATCCTGGGCGAGATCTCGCGCATCGATGCACCGCTGAGCGCGCGCATCCAGGAAAAGATGTTCGTGTTCGACGACCTGATCGACCTGGAAGACCGCGAACTGCAGCTGGTGCTGCGCGAAGTGAGCGGCGAGCGCCTGGGCCTGGCCCTGCGCGGTGCCGACATCAAGGTGCGCGACAAGATCACCCGCAACATGTCCCAGCGTGCCGCCGAAATCCTGCTTGAAGACATGGAAGCGCGCGGTCCGGTGCGCCTGTCCGATGTGGAAACCGCGCAGCGCGAGATCCTGGCCATCGTCAAGCGCATGGCCGATGAAGGCACGGTCACCCTGGGTGGCAACGCGGAGGCGATGCTGTGACCCACGCCGTGCGCTGGCTTGCCCCCGACCTGCTGGCGGCCCCTGCCGCCCCGCAGGATGACCATGACGACCTCGACGAACCCGTTGCCGAGCACGACCCCGAGCCGCTGCTGCAGCTGCCGACCCTGGAGGAAATCCAGGCCATCCAGGACGCGGCGGAAAAGGACGGTTTCGAGCAGGGCCATGCAGACGGCCAGGCCCAAGGCCAGGCCGAAGTGCGCCGCCTGGTCGCGCAGATCGAAGGGATCCTGGACAATTTCGGCCGGCCGCTGGCGCGGCTGGAGAACGAAGTGGTGGCCGCGCTCGGCGAACTGGCCGTGCGCATCGCCGGCACCCTGGTCGGCCGCGCCTACGAGGCCGACCCGGCCCTGCTCGCGCAGCTGGTCGGTGAAGCCGTCGATGCGGTGGGCGGCGCCAACCGCGAGGTTGAAGTCCGCCTGCACCCTGACGACATCGCAGCGCTCGCCCCGCTGCTGCAGCTCTCCCCCACCCAGCGCCTCACCGCCGACCTCAGCCTGAGCCGGGGTGACCTGCGCGTGCATGCCGAAGCGGTGCGTATCGACGGCACCCTGGAAGCGCGCCTACGTGGCGCGCTGGATGCGGTGCTGCGCAAATCCGGAGCCAGCGCATGAACACCGAACCCCTGCCCCCACCGGCGGCAGACTGGTCGGCCGCGCGCAACCTGCGGCTGGCGGCGCGCCTGGATGGCATCCAGCCCGATGGCGCGCACGGTCGTGGCCTGATCCGCGAAGGCGTGCTGCGCCGCGCGGTCGGCTTGACCCTGGAAGCGGTCGGCTGCGAGTCGCCGATGGGCGCCAGCTGCAAGGTCGAAGTGGCCGATGGCGGCTGGGTCGATGCAGAAGTGGTCGGCTTCGCGGGTGAACGCACCTACCTGATGCCCAGCGCAGAACTGCACGGCCTGCTGCCCAATGCGCGCGTGGTGCCCTCGCTCGGACGGGGCGGCGTGGAAGTCGGCGAAGGCCTGCTCGGCCGCGTCATCGACAGCGACGGCGTGCCGCTCGACGGCAAGGGGCCGATCCGTGCCGAAGGCACCGTCGGCATGGCCGGCGTGTCGATCAACCCGCTCGCCCGCGAACCGATCACCCAGCCGCTGGACGTGGGCGTGCGCGCGATCAACGCGCTGCTGCCGATCGGGCGTGGCCAGCGCGTGGGCCTGTTCGCCGGCTCCGGCGTGGGCAAGTCCACCCTGCTCGGCATGATGACCCGCTACACCGCCGCCGACGTCATCGTGGTGGGCCTGATCGGCGAACGTGGCCGCGAAGTACGCGATTTCGTCGAAAGCACACTCGGCGAAGAAGGCCTGCGCCGTGCCGTGGTCGTGGCCAGCCCGGCAGACCGCCCCCCCTTGGCGCGCCTGCACGGGGCCTACCGTGCCACCGCGATTGCCGAGTGGTTCCGCGACCAGGGCCTGAACGTGCTGCTGCTGATGGACTCGTTGACCCGCTTCGCCCAGGCCCAGCGCGAGATCGGCCTGTCGGTGGGCGAGCCCCCCACCACCCGTGGCTACCCGCCGTCGGTGTTCGCCAAGCTGCCTGCGCTGGTCGAACGCGCCGGCAACGGCGCCAAAGGGCGCGGCTCTATCACCGCGTTCTACACCGTGCTGACCGAGGGCGACGATCCGCAGGACCCCATCGCCGATGCCGCCCGCGCCATCCTCGACGGCCACATCCTGCTCTCGCGACGGGTAGCCGACAGTGGCCTGTACCCGGCCATCGACGTCGAATCGTCGGTCAGCCGCGTCGTCACCGAAATCGCCGACGAACCCTGGCGCCTGCGCATCCGCAAGCTCAAGCGCCTGGTTTCGGCGTACTCCAGCAACCGCGACCTGATCGCCATCGGCGCTTACCAGCGCGGCAACGATCCGGCCACCGACGAAGCGCTGGAACGCTGGTCGGACATCGTCGATTTCCTCGGCCAGGACGTCGGCAAAGCCGCCGACCTGCCGCACAGCCAGGCCGCGCTCAAGCGCCTGGTGGAACCTGAGGGCTAAACCATGCAATCCAAGCGCATCGATCCCCTGCTCAAGCGGGCCCAGGACCACGAAGACGAAGTCGCCCGTGACCTGGCCGAACGCCAGCGCGTGCTCGACACCCACCTCTCCCGTCTGGAAGAGCTGCGGCGCTATGCCGAGGAATATGCCAACGAACAGATGGCCAACGCGCAGATGGCTGCCACCAGCCCTGCCCAGCTGCTCAACCGCCGTGCCTTCCTCGACCGCCTCGACACCGCCGTGGCCCAGCAGCGCCAGACCGTGGACAGCAACCGGGAGAAGGTCGAAGCCGAACGCGCCCGGTTGATCCTGGCCAGTCGCGACAAGGCCGTGCTCGAACAGCTCGCCGCCAGCTACCGTGCCCAGGAAAAGGTCCTGGTCGACCGCCGCGACCAGCGCGAGATGGACGACCTGGGCGCCCGCCGCAGCCGCCTGGCCCGCAGCGCAGATACCGACAGCGGAGAGACCCCGTGATGCCGCCCTCCGTGCTGGGCAGCAGTGCCCCCACCGCCGCAGGCAACAGCACCGGCAGCCCTGCCAGCGGCGCCCGCAGCGACGCCAGCGGACACAATCGCCAGGACTTTGACGCCCTGCTCAAGAGCGACGGCGCCAGCAGGGAAGCAAGCGCAACGCCGGCCGCCACCAAGCCAGGCACCGCTGACAGCGGCAGCACGCCGGCCGGCGCACCGCGCGCCGCTGGCAGCGACGCCACCCCCGACAGCCTTGATCCGGCTGCCGAGACGCCGCCCCCTGCCACCGAAAAGCCCGTCGCCAACGAGCCCGGCGACGACACCGACACCGCTCCCTGGCCGCCGCTTGGCCTGGCTGGACTCGCGCTGGCCGGTCTGGAGACCGTGGCGGTAGCGGCTGCCCCTGCCGCCAATGCCGGTGCTTCAGCCGCAACCAGGGCAGGCCCCCTGCTGCAGACCCTGCCCGCAACGCCCGCCCCCGCACCGGGCGCTCCCGCCCCGCCCGCCGCCGCGACCAGCACCGCGACAGCCGACGCTTCACCCGGGCCCATTGCACTGCCCCTGGATGCGGAGATCGCCGACGATACCGCCCTGCCCAAGGCCCTGACCGACGCCATCGCCAATGCCGGCGACGACACCGACGTGCCCACCACCACCCCGCTCCTGCACGCCCTGCACGCCGCCGCCGAGCTCAAAGCCGCCGCCACCGCCAGCACCCCGTTCCAGGGTGACCCGACCGCCACCCCACACGTGGGCGGCGATGATTTCGACGACGCCATCAGCGCCCGCATCGGCTGGCTGGCCGACCAGAAGATCGGCCACGCCACCATCAAGGTCACCCCGCACGACCTCGGCCAGATCGAAGTCCGCCTGCAGATGGACGGCGACAAGGTCCATGCCAGCTTCACCAGCGCCCACGCCGACGTCCGCCACGCCCTCGAATCCAGCATCCCGCGTTTGCGTGAAATGTTGAACGAACAGGGATTCCAGCTCGGCAACGCCGACGTAGGCCACCAGCAGACCGCGCAGGATGGCAAGGCCGGCAGCGGGAACACCGCCCAAGGCACCAGCGACGGCGACGCGTCGATGACCGAAACCATCGTCTCACCCGCGCAGTTGATGCGGCAGCGCGGGTTGGTGGACGCATACGCCTGATCCTGCGAAGCACACGGTCCCGCAAACCCGCCCCGGCCAACCCTTGACAATTGACCGGCGGCCAAGGAAAAAGCGGGCCCGTGACGTGATTTCGGTAGGGTTGGTCGCCAGACAACTGCCGTGAGAGCCACAACACCCGGTAACGCATTGCAGTGATCGAGTTGAGCTGGCAGCCGGGCAGAGCCCGGCTCTACGTCACCTTGTCTACCGTGGTAGACGTTGCCGTCAAATTTCCGGCAACGAAGAACCGTCGCGGTTCGGCACGCCAATTGCATGTAGCCAGGAAGCAATCCTATGGAGCTTCCCCTCGTGGCCGCAGCCGCTGATAAAACCAAGAAATCCACCGACAAGGACAAGGCCGCCAAGCCGCGCAGCCCGCTCCTGGTCACCGCCCTGATCGCCGTCGTCGCCGCTGGCGCCGCCGGTGGCGGCGTGTGGTACTTCACCCAGTCCCACGACGAGAAGACCCCCGCCAAGGCCGCCCCCTCCAAAGCCGCCGTGCCCGCCCCCGCCCAGTATTTCGGCCTCGAACCCCCGTTCGTCGTCAACCTCAACAGCAGCTTCAACGGCCCGCGTTACCTCCAGGTCGAAGTCCAGCTCATGACCCGCGACCCCGCCGCGCTGGAAGCCATCAAGCTCCACGCCCCCGCCATCCGCGCCAAGCTGCTCATGCTGTTCTCCCAGGTCGAACCGGCACAGATCGCCGACCGTGCCGGCAAGGAACGCCTGCAGGCCGACTCCCTGGCCGAGGCGCAGAAACTGCTCAAGGCCGAAACCGGCAGCAAGGGCGTCGACGAATTGCTGTTCACCAGCTTCGTCACCCAGTAAGGGCATCCCATGAACGACCTGCTTTCCCAGGACGAAATCGATGCCCTGCTGCACGGCGTCGATTCAGGCGCCGTCGAGACCGAAGTGGACGCCATCGCGCCGGGCGAAGCGCGCAACTACGATTTCGCCAGCCAGGACCGGATCATCCGCGGCCGCATGCCGACCCTGGAAATGGTCAACGAGCGCTTCGCCCGCCTCTGGCGCATCGGCCTGTTCAACCTGATCCGCCGCTCCGCCGAACTGTCCGTGCGCGGCATCGAGTTGATCAAGTTCAACGACTACATGCATTCCCTGTATGTGCCGACCAACCTCAACCTGATCCGCTTCAAGCCCCTGCGTGGCACCGGCCTGATCGTGTTCGAGCCCACCCTGGTGTTCGCCATCGTCGACAACTTCTTCGGCGGCGACGGGCGCTACCCGACCCGCATCGAAGGCCGCGAATTCACCGCCACCGAAATGCGCGTCATCCACCTCCTGCTCAAGCAGACCTTCGCCGACCTGCGCGAAGCCTGGGCCCCGGTGATGGATGTCGAGCTTGAATACATCAACTCCGAGATCAACCCGCACTTTGCCAACATCGTCACCCCGCGCGAGTACGTCGTGGTCTGCCGCCTGCATGTCGAACTCGACGGCGGTGGCGGCGACATCCACGTCACCCTGCCCTACTCGATGCTCGAACCGATCCGCGAACTGCTCGACGCAGGCATCCAGAGCGATCGCAACGACCGCGATGAAAGCTGGGGCACGATGCTGCGCGAACAGCTGAACATCGCTGAAGTCACCCTCTCCAGCGTTCTCGCCACCAAGCGCATGAGCCTGCGCGACCTCACCCAGTTGAAGATCGGCGACGTCCTGCCCATCGACCTGCCGCCGCAGGTACCGCTGTGCGTGGAGAACATTCCCGTATTCACCGGCCAGTTCGGCGTCGCCAACGGCATGAACGCCGTGAAGATCACCGCTACCCACCCCCCGGGCACCCGCCCGCGTGCTCCCGTTATCCAGGAAGACCCGCAATGAACGACGACATCGACACCAACGAACCGGCACCGGCGCAGTTCACCACCCTGCACTCGGACGACACCAGCGGTGGCCCGGATCTGAACCTTGACGTGATCCTCGACGTACCGGTCACCCTGTCGCTGGAAGTCGGCCGGGCCCGCCTGCCGATCCGCAACCTGCTGCAGCTCAACCAGGGCTCGGTGGTGGAACTGGAACGCGGTGCCGGCGAATCGCTGGACGTGTTCGTCAACGGCACGCTCATCGCCCACGGCGAAGTGGTGGTCATCAACGACCGCTTCGGCGTGCGCCTGACCGACGTCGTCAGCCCGAGCGAACGGATCCGGAGACTGCGTTGATCGCCCTGGCACTCATTGCCGCCGGTGCCCCGGCGGTCAAGATTGGCCAACACGCCGCCGCTGCGCCGAGCATGTTCGGTGCGGTGCTGGCGCTGCTGGCAGTGCTGGCGTTGATCGTCGGCCTGGGCTGGCTGCTCAAGCGCATGCCCGGCAGCGGCTTCAAGCCTGCCGAAGGCCTGCGCGTGGTGGCCAGCCTCAACGTGGGTGCCAAGGAACGCGTCGTCGTGGTCGATGTCAACGGCGAACAGCTGCTGCTGGGCGTTACCGCCGGCGGCATCAACACCCTGCACCGCCTGCCCGGACCGTTGCCCACCCCGGAACCGGCGCGCCTGCCGGATTTCAAGAACCTGCCGAATTTCGCCCAGCTCCTGCAACAGCGGCTGCGCAAGGAAAAATGATCATGCGTGGCCCCCGTGCGTCCTGGACCCGTTACCTGCCGTTGCTGCTGACCCTGCTGCTGTGCGCGTTGCCCGCGCTGGCGATGGCCGCGCCTGGCGCGCCTGCCGTGCCCAACCTGCCCGACGTGAACGTCGGCAAGATCGGCGGCGCCCCGGTCAGCCTGCCGCTGCAGACCCTGCTGCTGATGACCGCGATCACCCTGATCCCGTCGATGCTGCTGGTGCTCACCGCCTTCACCCGCATCATCATCGTGCTGGGCCTGCTGCGCCAGGCGCTGGGTACCGGCCAGACGCCGTCCAACCAGGTGCTGCTGGGCCTGGCCCTGTTCCTGACCGCCATGGTGATGTTGCCGGTATGGCAGAAGGCCTGGGGCAGCGGCATGGCGCCCTACCTCAACGGCGAGATCGACTTCCAGACCGCCTGGACCCTGACCACCCAGCCGCTGCGCGCCTTCATGCTGGCGCAGATCCGCGAAACCGACCTGATGACCTTCGCCGGCATGGCCGGGCATGGCACGTACGCCAGCCCCGATGCCATTCCGTTCCCGGTACTGGTCGCTTCGTTCGTGACCAGCGAACTGAAGACCGCCTTCGAAATTGGCTTCCTGATCTTCATTCCGTTCGTGATCATCGACCTCGTCGTGGCCAGCGTGCTGATGTCGATGGGCATGATGATGCTCTCGCCGATGCTGGTCTCGGCGCCGTTCAAGATCCTGCTGTTCGTGCTGGTCGACGGCTGGGTGCTGGTGGTCGGCACGCTCGCCGCCAGCTTCAACGCCGCCTGAGGTCGCCATGACGCCCGAACTTGCCCTGACCGAACTGCGCGGTGGCCTGATCACCGTGCTGTGGATTGCCGGCCCGCTGCTGTTGACCGTGCTGATCGTCGGCGTGGTCGTCGGCGTAGTGCAGGCCGCCACCCAGCTCAACGAGCCCACCATCGCCTTCGTCGCCAAGGCCGCCGCGCTCACGGTCGTGTTGTTCGCGCTGGGCAGCCTGCTGATCGGCCACCTGGTCGAGTACACCACGCTGCTGTTCCAGCGCATACCGCACCTGATCGGATAGCACGGGATGGATTCGGCAACCCAGATGGCCGCCGACGGGCTCAACGCCTTCGGCATGATCGGCACCGTGCTGTGGACCATGCTGCGCATCGGCGCGATGATCATGGCGATGCCATTGGTCGGCAGCCGTGCGGTACCGGCGCGGGTGCGCGTGATGCTGTCCGGGGCGCTGGCCATCGCGCTGTCGCCGATGCTGCCACCGGTACCCGCGTGGACCGGCTTCGATGCCGCCACGGTGCTCAGCATCGCGCGGGAGCTGGCCATCGGCATTTCCATCGGCTTCCTGCTGCGGATGGTCTTCGAGGCCGGCGCCATGGCCGGCGAACTGGTGTCGCAGGGCACCGGCCTGGCGTTCGCACAGATGAGCGACCCCATGCGCGGCGGTACGTCGGGTGTCATCGGGCAATGGTTCTACCTGTTGTTCGGGTTGCTGTTTTTTGCCGCCAACGGCCATCTCGCACTGATTTCGCTGTTGATGGACAGCTACAAAGCGGTGCCGATAGGCGCGTCGCTCCCGGATATCGATGCATTCCTCAGTGCCGCGCCGACCTTCCTGCTGCAGGTGTTCCGCGGCGCACTGACCCTGGCGCTGCCGCTGACGGTCGCCATGCTGGCGATCAATCTCGCCTTCGGCGTGCTCGCCCGCGCCGCACCCGCGCTCAACCCGATCCAGCTCGGCCTGCCGGTGGCATTGCTGCTTGGCCTGTTCCTGCTTGCTGTCCTTGCAGGTGAAATGGGTCCGCCGGTACAACGCCTGTTTGATGCAGCCTTCCAGGCCGCAGACGGCGTCACGCATTAGCCATCGCTGCCGACGCATACCGTGACGTAGGCAGGCCGGATCAATGCGCGTGATGGCCGCATGAAATTTAGCCGATTTTCGCTTGCGCTGACCCCCATCTGTGTCGTTACCATGCAGCACGGCAGGGGGAACGTGCCTGAGCAGCCCGCGCGGAGCGCCAGCGCAGGCCAATCTATCGTTGATTGCAGCTGTGTACGCCAGGGAGAGTCATGATGCTCGTCGGCAGTTACACCCCGTGGTTGGTCGTGGTTTCGCTGCTGGTCGCCATGCTTGCGTCCTTCACCGCGCTGGACATGGCCAATCGTGTCACCACCGCGCCCTCGCCGAAAATCAGCGTGCTGTGGCTGCTGGGCGGCGGCTGTGCCATGGGTCTGGGCATCTGGTCCATGCACTTCATCGGCATGCTGGCCTTCCGCCTGCCGATCCCACTGGGCTACGACCTGGAGCTGACCGCCGTGTCGCTGCTGGCAGCAGTAGCTTCCTCGATGTTCGCCCTATGGTTGGTCTCGCGGGCCACGCTCCCGCATTCGCGCCTGGCCCTTGGCGCATTGCTGATGGGCAGTGGCATTGCCAGCATGCATTACCTGGGCATGGCCGCGATGCGCATGCAGCCCGGCATCGAATACCACGGCGGCTGGTTCACCCTGTCGCTGATCATTGCGGTGGTGGCATCGTGGGTAGCGCTGTACGTTGCGTTCCGCCTTCGCCACAACGAGACCGGGCTGCAACGTCGCGTGGCGCCGGCCGTGGTGCTGGGCGCGGCCATCGTCGGCATGCATTACACCGGCATGGCAGCAGCGCGCTTCCCTGCCGACAGTGTCTGTGGCGCCGCCGCGGGTTCCGGCCTGCAGACCCAGTGGCTGGCGGCGCTTGTGATGGTGCTCACCATCGCCATCCTGGCCGTGGTGCTGCTGGTGTCCTGGCTGGACCAACGCCAGCAGGCGCAGCTGCTGCGGCTGCGCAACCAGCACCTGCGCACGTCGCTGGACGATGCGCAGGCCGAGCTCAGCCAGGCCGCACTGCATGATCCGCTGACCCACCTGCCCAACCGCCTGCTGCTGCAGCAGCGCATCGAACAGGCGCTGGTCGACGCTGAACAGCGTGGTGGGCGCTTCGCGGTGATGTTCATGGACCTGGACGGCTTCAAGCAGGTCAACGATGCCTATGGCCACCAGACCGGGGATGCCCTGCTGGTTGCCGTGGCCACCCGCACCCGCCAACTGCTGCGCGCCGCCGATGTGATTGCGCGCCTGGGCGGCGACGAATTCGTGCTGGTGGTGGGCATCGAGAACGACGAGGACGTGGCCGGCCTGGCCAGCCGCATCATCGAGGCTGTGGGTACCGGCAGCCTGGTGCCCGGGCATGAGCTGCAGGTCACCGCCAGCATCGGCATCGCCATCTGTCCCGACCACGCCACCACCGAACGCCAGTTGATGGGGTACGCCGACGCGGCGATGTACCAGGCCAAGGAGGCCGGACGCAACGCGTTCGTGGTGTTCGCCGAGTGGATGAATGACAGCGCCGAACAGCAGTTCCGGCTGTTGGCGGACCTGCGGCGCGCGATCAGCACCCAGCAGCTGTTCCTGCATTACCAGCCCAAAGTCCGGGCCAGCACCCACCAGGTTTGCGGTGCGGAAGCATTGGTCCGCTGGAACCACCCCGAACAGGGCCTGATTCCGCCGGACCGCTTCATCCGGCTGGCTGAACGCAGCGGCGTGATCCACGACATCGGGCGGTGGGCGCTCAACGAAGCCTGCCGCCAGCTGCGGCGGTGGCACGATGCCGGCCATGAAGACTGGTCCGTGTCGGTGAACCTGTCGCCGATCCAGTTCAGCTCACCGCACCTGCTCCACGAGGTAAGCGCCGCACTGACGCTGCACCGCGTCGAGCCGCGCCGGCTGGTGCTGGAAATCACCGAAAGCGCGGTGATGCGCGACACCGAGACCAGCCTGCGCCTGCTGCAGGCGCTGGCGCGGCTGGGCGTGGGCATTTCCATCGACGACTTCGGCACCGGCTACTCCAGCCTCTTGTACCTCAAGCGCCTGCCGGCCACTGAGATCAAGATCGACTACGCCTTCGTGCGCGACCTGGAAAGCAGCTCCGAAGACGTGGTGATCGTCTCGGCGATCGTGGCGCTGGGCCATGCGCTGGACATGGACATCGTGGCCGAAGGGGTGGAGACCCCCGGCCAGCGCGCCTACCTGGAGCGGCTGGGGTGCGACTTCCTGCAGGGCTACCTGCTCGGCCGCCCGGTCGATGCAGAGCGGTTCATGAAGCTGCACGACCTGCCCCGCCCCCGCATGGTGGTGTCGCAGGAATACAAAACCTCCCAGGGCGGCCATTTCCTGGATTGACGGGACAGCCACGCAGGGCATGGGCCCACCGGTAGGGGCGCCGAACCACGCGCGACCCTCCAGGATCACACACACAACCGCAGCAGCACCGCTCCTGCCACGATCAGCCCGGCGGCCATCCACCTTCGCCGGGTGACCCGCTCCCGCAACACCAGGGCCGAAATAAGCACGCCGAACAGGATCGAGGTTTCGCGCAGTGCCGAAATCATCGCCACCGGTGCCTGCGTCATCGCCCACAACACCACCCCATACGATGTCAGCGTGCCGACCCCGCCCACCACGCCGTAACCCCAGTTCGCGCGCGCGTAGGCGCTCAACTGCGGCACCCGCGTGCACAAGGCCCAGATCGGCAACGGCAGTCCCGACAACAGGAACAGCCACAAGGTGTAGCCCACAGCGGAACCGGACTGCCGCGCACCCCACGCATCCACCATCGTGTAGGTGGCAATCACCCCGGCAACGATCAGCGGCAGCCACATCTGCCGGCGCACGATCCCGTGCGCCATGCACAGAATGCCGACGCAGATCAGCCCGATGCCCGCCCACGCCACCCCCGGCAGACGCTCCCCCAGCAGTACGCCCCCCAGCAACGCCACCACGATCGGCGCGCAGCCACGCATCAGCGGATAGGCCGCGCTCATGTCGGTCAACCTATAGGTGCGCGCGACCAGCACGTAGTAGCCGGCCTGCAGCACGGTAGACATCGCCAGCCACGGCCAGCTGCGCGGATCCGGTGCGGCAACGAATGGCAGGCAGAGCGCAGCGATCAATGCCGCCGAACCGGTCACCAGGACCGTGGTGAACAGCGTATCGCTGCCGCGTTTGACGATGGCATTCCAGCTGGCATGCAGCAGCCCGGCCACCAGCACGGTGCAGAACAGGAAAGACGACATCGGAACCCGCAGCAGCCAGGGGAACGTCCATGATGCCGTAGCGCCACGCCGCGCCCCACCAGGCGTTGTGCGCCCTGCCGATGAACGCGTCGCCACGCGCCCGTGCCCCGCCGCATTGGCACGGGGCATGATTCTGTAGCGTGGCTGCTCTTCGTTCCGTGGTCATGAATGTCTGATGGGCGGTTTCGGTTGGGTCTAAACGCCGGTTGGAGGGCCGCGAGCGGTGGGATGCCGGTTTCGGAGACTTGGGCCGCGCTACGCGCGGTGTCCGGCCAACGGCCGGACCTACGAATTGTTACGGGCCCATTGGGATCTGGATCAATCGACCACCAACCGTTACGGGCCCATTGGAATCTGGATCAATCGACCACCAACCGTTACGGGCCCATCGGGATCGGGATCAATCGACCTGGCTGCCGGTTTCGGAACGGTTCTTGCATCGCCCGGGGTAATCCCCCCGGTGCCCTGTCCCCGATGTCCGAAAACGAACAAGCCGGCGAAAAAACCGAACAACCTACCGAAAAACGCCTGCGCGATGCCCGTGAACAGGGCAACATCCCGCGCTCGCGCGAGCTGGCCACCGCCGCCGTGTTCGGTGCCGCGGTGCTGGCACTGATGGCGTTTTCCGGTGGCATGGCCAACAGCGCCAAGGACTGGATGAAGCTGGCGCTGTCCCCGGAACCCGGCCTGCGCGCCGAACCGCTGGGGTTGTTCAACCACTTCGGCCACCTGTTCCTGCAGCTGATGCTGGCGCTGTGGCCGCTGCTGCTGGTCTGCCTGCTGGCCAGCTTCCTGGCGCCGGTGGCCATGGGCGGGCTGCGCTGGTCCAATAAATCGTTGATGCCCCAGTTCAACCGGCTCAGCCCCTTGGCCGGCATGAAGCGGCTGTATGGCCCTGAAGCGATCGCCGAGTTCACCAAATCGCTGCTGCGCATCGTGTTCGTGGGCACGGCCGCCGGGCTGGTGGTCTGGCATGGCATCCGCCCGCTGCGTGATCTGCTCCACCAGCCGCTGGAAGCGGCCATGGTCCACGGCCTGGGCTTCACCCTGAAGCTGATGCTGGCCACCGGCGGGGCCATGATGCTGCTGGCCGCCATCGATGCCCCCTACCAGCGCTGGAACTGGATGCGCAAGCTGAAGATGACCCGCGAGGAACTGCGCCGGGAAATGAAGGAAAGCGAAGGCAGCCCGGAAGTGAAGGGCCGCATCCGCCAGCTTCAGCAGCAGATGTCCAACCGCCGGATGATGGAAGCGGTGCCCACCGCCGACGTGGTGGTGGTCAACCCGACCCACTACGCGGTCGCCCTCAAGTACGACGGCGGCAGGATGGGCGCCCCCACCGTGGTGGCCCTGGGCGTGGACGAAACCGCCCTGCGCATCCGCCAGGTGGCCGACGGCAACAAGGTCGCCATCGTCTCGGCGCCGCCTTTGGCACGCGCCTTGTATCGGGAAGGTCAACTTGGAAAGGAAATTCCCGTGAGACTGTATTCGGCCGTTGCCCAGGTGCTGTCCTACGTTTACCAGCTGCGTACCTGGCGGGGCGGGCCGATGCCGGCCACGCCCAGCATCGACGTGGATGAGTTCGGCAAGGGAGGCCGCCCATGAGCGCCCAGCCTGCCGGCATGAATACCCGTCGCGCCCTGGACATGATCCGCCAGGGCCTGGGCGCCCCGCTGATCGTGCTGGCCCTGCTGGCCATGGTGGTGGTGCCGCTGGCCGCCCCGGTGCTGGACGCGCTGTTCACCTTCAACATCGCCATCTCGCTGATGGTGCTGCTGGCGGTGGTGTACGTGAAGCGCCCGTTGGACTTCACCATCTTCCCGATCGTGCTGCTGATCACGACCATGCTGCGGCTGGCCCTGAACGTGGCGTCCACCCGCGTGATCCTGCTCAACGGCCAGAACGGCCACGAAGCCGCCGGCAAGGTGATCGCCGCCTTCGGCGAATTCGTGATCGGCGGCAACTACGCGGTCGGTATCGTGGTGTTCGCGATCCTGACCATCATCAATTTCGTGGTGATCACCAAGGGTGCCGGCCGCGTGTCCGAAGTGACCGCGCGCTTCATCCTGGACGCAATGCCCGGCAAGCAGATGGCGATCGACGCCGACCTCAACGCCGGTTTGCTGACGCGTGAGGAAGCCAAGCTGCGCCGCGAAGAAGTCCGCGAGGAAGCCGACTTCTACGGCGCCATGGACGGCGCCAGCAAGTTCATCCGCGGCGATGCGATCGCCGGCATCCTCATTCTGTTCATCAACCTGATCGGCGGCCTGGCCGTCGGCGTGCTTCAGCACGGCATGCCGTTCGGCGAGGCCGCAGCAACCTACACCCTGCTGTCCATCGGTGACGGCCTGGTGGCGCAGCTGCCCGCGCTGCTGGTGTCGTCGGCCGTGGCGATGCTGGTCACCCGCGCCTCGCGCTCGCAGGACATGGCCCAGGCCATGATGGGCCAGGTGTTCGGCCAGCACCGCGCACTGACCATCGCTGCGGCGATCCTGGGCGTGGTCGGGCTGGTGCCGGGCATGCCCAACGTCGCCTTCTTGACGCTGGCCGCGATCCTCGGCTTCATCGCCTGGAAGCTGTGGAAGAAGAGCATGGCCGCCGAACAGGCGGCAGCGGCCCCTGCCACCGGCCCGACCAACGCGCTCGGCCTGCCCGGCGGCACCCCCTCGCCCACCGCCGAGCTGACCTGGGACGAACTGCGCCCGGTCGACCCGCTGGGCCTGGAAGTGGGATACCGGCTGATTCCCCTGGTCGACAAGAACCAGGGCGGCGAACTGATGGCGCGCATCAAGGGCGTGCGCCGCAAACTGACCCACGACATCGGCTTCCTGATTCCCTCGGTCCACATCCGCGACAACCTGGAACTGAGCGCCAGCGCCTACCGCCTGCTGATCCACGGCGTGCCGGTGGCCACCGCCGACATCCATCCCGACCGCGAACTGGCGCTGGACCCGGGCAGCGCGCTCGGCGTGCTGGAAGGCATCGCCGGCAAGGACCCCGCGTTCGGCCTGGATGCCACCTGGATCCAGCCGCACCAGCGCGCCCACGCCGAATCGATGGGCTACACCGTGGTCGACCCGGCCACCGTGGTCGCCACCCACCTGTCGCACCTGATCCGCGAACATGCGCCGGAACTGCTCGGTCACGAGGAAGTGCAGCAGCTGCTGGCCAACCTGGCCAAGAGCGCACCGAAGCTGGTTGAAGACCTCACCCCGAAGGCGCTGCCGCTGTCGGTGGTGGTGCGCGTGCTGCAGAACCTGCTGATCGAGCGCATTCCGGTGCGCCAGCTGCGCAAGATCGCCGAGTCGCTGGTGGAGAACGCACCTACGAGCCAGGACCCGGGCGTGCTCACCGCTGCCGTGCGCAACGCGCTGGGCCGTTTCATCGTGCAGGAGATCGCCGGAATGTCGGCGGAGCTGCCGGTATTCACCCTCAACCCGCAACTGGAACGCGTCTTGCAGGAGTCCACCCAGGGCAACGGCGCCGCGCTGGAACCCGGACTCGCTGAGCGACTGCACCAGAGCCTGGCCGAATGTGTCGGCAAGCAGGAAGCGAAGAACGAGCCCGCAGTGGTGTTGGTACCCGGTCCGGTACGTGCCGCGCTGGCACGGCTGGTACGCCACAGCGTTCCGTCGCTGTCCGTGCTGGCCTACAGCGAGGTACCCGAGGACAAACGGTTGAAGCTGGTCGGCACGATCAGCTGAGCCGGAACGTCGACAGCAACGCGTCAGAAAACAGACACCCCCATTTCGTATTCACCGCAGCAGGACAAGAAGGGAAACCCGGACCGTGCAGACCACCGACAACCAGCGCTTCCCTTCCACCCCCCAGCCGCCCCAGTCCCGGTACCACAGCATGAAAATCAAACGCTTCGTTGCTCCCGATATGCGCTCGGCCATGAACCTGGTGCGCAAGGAACACGGTCCGGATGCCGTGATCCTGTCCAATCGCCGGATCGAGGAAGGCGTGGAAATCGTGGCGGCGGCGAACTATGACGAAGGCGCGGTACAGCGTGCGCTGGAAGCGGCGCGCAAGGACGTGGCCCCGGCACCGCCGGCGCCGCGCCCGCGCAATGCCGCCGACGCGGTGATCGCCGCCGTCACCCGCCGCAAGGCACCGGGTACCGCACCGGAACCGGTGGCGGCCACCACCTCGGCCGTGGCTGCGCTGGCCCGCGCCGCCGTCGGCGCCACCGGCCGCACCCTGGACAGCGCCAACGAAATCGTGCCGCCGCCGGGCAGCAGCGGCTTTGCCGCGACCCTGGCGCGTGCCGCCGCGCCGGCCGAATCACCGGTTCGTGCGGCCGCGCCGGCACCGGCCAATCGCGCCCGTTTCATCATCGACCCGCCGCTGGACGACGCGCCGCTGTTTGAGATGCATGGGCCGGCCAGCCCGATCATGCAGATCGACGATTCGGCCGTGGCAGCCCCGCCGGCGCTGCCGTCGATGCAGGCCGCCAACGAACCGGCACCGGCGGCCGACGTCATCGCGGCAGTCGCACCGGTCGCCCCTGTCGCCCCGGCCGTACCCGCGACCGCCGCACCGGTGACCCTGGTGCGCGACGATGAAGAATTGCGTCAGCTGCGCCATGAAGTGGCCGGCATGCGCACCGTCATCGAGCGCGAAATGAACCGCTTCACCGACGAGCGCCTGCGCGGCTCGGCCGTGCGTGCCTCCGCGCTGGACCTGATGGACGAGTATGGCTTCGACGCCGGCATCTGCCGCGACGTGGCCCTGCAGATCCCGCTGGACACCGAAGCCCATCGGGGCCGCGGCCTGATGCTGGGCCTGCTGTCGAAGAAGCTGCCGATCGCCCCGGTCGACCCGCTCGAGGCGGGGGGTGTGATCGCGCTGGTCGGACCCACCGGTGCCGGCAAGACCACCACCATCGCCAAGCTGGCCTCGCGCTTCGCCGAAGCCCATGCCGCGCGCGACGTGGCCCTGGTCACCACCGACACCGCCCGCATCGGTGCCCGCGAGCAGCTGTACGGCTTCGGCCGCCAGCTCGGCATCGCCGTGCATGAAGCCAGCAGCGGCAGCGACCTCAACCAGCTGCTTGAGCGCCTGAAGGACTACAAGCTGGTGCTGATCGATACCGCCGGGCTGGGTCCGCGCGACCGCGCCCTGGCCGCCCAGCTGCAGTGGCTGCGCGCCGCCCAGCAGGTCCGCACCCTGCTGGTGCTGCCGGCCAACACCAGCTTCGGCGACATGGACGAAGTGGTCCGCCGCTTCAGCGCCGCCAACCCGCAGGGCGTGGTGCTGAGCAAGCTGGACGAGACCGGCCGCTTCGGCACCGCCTTGTCGGTGGCCGTCGGCCACCACCTGCCGATCACCTGGGTCACCGACGGCCAGGATGTTCCCGAAGACCTGCACCGGGCCAGTGCGGCCAATCTTGTACTTCGCCTTGAAGATTTGCGCCGCGCGGCCGATATGCCCTGCAACCCGGAGTTGAACCATGCCGTCGCGTGAGTACGAAAACCTGACCAGGACCTTCCCGTTGTCGGCCACCCGCAGCCCGCCGCTGGGCCCGGTCCGCACCATCGCCATCACCGGCGGCAAGGGCGGCGTGGGCAAGACCAACGTGTCGGCCAACCTGGCCGTGGCGCTGGCGGGCATGGGCAAGCGCACGCTGCTGCTGGACGCCGACCTGGGCCTGGCCAACATCGATGTGATCCTGGGCCTGCAGCCCAAGCTGACCCTGGCCGACCTGGTCGCCGGGCGCTGCACGCTGGATGAGGTCATCCTGGAAGGCCCCGGCGGCGTGCTGGTGGTGCCGGCGGCATCCGGACGCCGCCACATGGCCGAACTGCAACCGGCCGAACACGTGGGCCTGGTCAACGTCTTCTCTGAACTTGAGCGCGACCTGGACTTCATGGTGGTCGACACCGCCGCTGGCATTACCGACGGCGTGCTGACCTTCTGCCAAGCCGCCCAGGACACCGTGGTGGTGGTCTGCGACGAACCCGCTTCAATCACCGATGCCTATGCGCTGATCAAGGTGCTCGCGCGCGAGCGCGGCGTGGACCGCGTCCAGGTCGTGGCCAACATGGTGCGCGACCCCAATGAAGGCCGCGTGCTGTACGAAAAGCTCAGCCGCGTCTGCGACAAGTTCCTGGCCGATGTCTCGCTGAACTATCTGGGGCACGTGCCGCAGGACGACTGGCTGCGCCTGTCGGTGCAGCGCCAGCAGCCGGTGGTGAAGGCCTACCCGTCCAGCCCGGCTGCGCAGGCGATCGCCGAGATCGCGCGCCGCACCGCGCGCTGGCAGGCCCCGACCGAACCACGCGGCAGCGTCGAATTCTTCCTGGAACGCATCCTCAAGCAACGCGGGGTGACGGCATGAAAGGCGCCGCACAATACAAGGAGGTGCAACGCGCCGCCGCCAACGAGTGCATCGCCCAGCACTCCGACCTCGTCCGGCGCATTGCACACCACCTGGCCGCGCGCCTGCCGGCCAGCGTTGAAGTGGACGACCTGATCCAGGCCGGGATGATGGGCCTGATCGAAGCCTCGCGCAGCTATGACGCCGACCAGGGCGCCTCGTTCGAAACCTACGCCTCGATCCGCATCCGCGGCTCGATGATCGACGAGATCCGCCGCGGCGACTGGGTGCCGCGCTCGGTGCACCGTCGTGCCCGCGACGCCGCCTCCACCATCCGCCGGCTGGAACAGAGCACCGGCCGCGCCGCCAGCGCCACCGAAGTAGCCGCCGCGATGGACATGCCGCTGCCCGACTACCTGCGCCTGATGGAAGACGCCGCGCGGGGCCAGGTGCTGAGCCTGGAATCGCGGATCGAAGACCAGGGCGAGCTGGATACCGTCGCCCAGGGTGGCCCGACCCCGCAGCAGGTACTGGAACGCGGCGAGTTCGGCCGCGAACTGGGCAATGCGATCGGCCTGCTGCCCGAACGCGAACAGCTGGTGCTGTCGTTGTACTACGAGCAGGAACTGAACCTGAAAGAGATCGGCGCGGTGCTCGGCGTCAGCGAGTCGCGCGTCTGCCAGATCCATGGCCAGGCAGTGCTGCGCCTGCGTGGCCGACTGAAGATCTTCGAGGCGGCCGACGCCGGCCTCGAGAACACTTGATACCGAGGAAAGTGCTTTGAACAAGAACATGCGTATCCTGATCGTCGACGATTTCTCGACCATGCGTCGTATCGTCAAGAACCTGCTTGGCGATCTGGGCTTCACCAATACGGCCGAAGCCGAGGACGGGCATGCCGCGCTGGCCCTGCTGCAGAGCCAGCCGTTCGATTTCGTGGTGACCGACTGGAACATGCCGGTCATGACCGGCATCGACCTGCTCAAGGCGATCCGCGCCGATGCCAGGCTCAAGACCCTGCCGGTCCTGATGGTCACCGCCGAAGCCAAGCGCGAGCAGATCATCGAAGCTGCCCAGTCCGGCGTGAACGGCTACATCATCAAGCCGTTCACCGCCCAGACCCTGGAAGAGAAGCTCGGCAAGATCTTCGAGCGCCTGGCGGCCAGCGCCTGATGGAAACCCTTCGCGATAAATCGGCGCTGGTGCAGCGCCTGCAGGATGCCCTGGCCGCGCTGGAAAGCGGCGACGAAGCCGGTTGGCGCCAGGAAATCGACGCCCTTGCCGCGCTTCGTACCCAACCGATGATGGCCGGGCTGAACCGGCTCGCCCGCGAACTCGGCCAGGCACTGGGTGAACTGCCCACCGTGCCCAGCGAGGCCGGCGAGCTGGACGATGCCTGCGCGCGCCTGGACCACGTCGTGGCGATGACCGAACAGGCCACCCACCGCACCCTGGACCTGGCCGAAGAATGCCGCGCGCTCACCGAGCAGCTGCGCGCCAACGGGCTGAGCCCGGACCAGGACCAGCAACTGGACCGGATCCGCCACAACCTGACCGAGATCGCGCTCACCCAGAGCTACCAGGATCTCACCGGGCAGATCATCCGCCGCGTGGTCGGCATCGTGCGCCGCGTGCACGAAGGCTTTGGCGCACTCGGCCTGCCACCGCCGGAAGACAGCGCCCACAAGCGCGACAACGGCCTGGCCGGTCCTGCCGTAAGCGGCCTGGACCGCCACCAGGTGTCGCAGGTGGACGCCGACGACCTGCTTTCAGATTTGGGACTTTAAGATCATGAGTGCTGTTCCAGACGACATTGCCGCAGACTTCATCCTCGAGGCCCAGGAGATCCTGGATCGCCTCGGCGAACAGCTGGTGTCGCTGGAGCAGTCGCCCCAGGACAGCGACCAGCTCAACGCGGTGTTCCGCGGTTTCCACACGCTCAAGGGCGGCGCCGGTTTCCTGGGCATCCAGGCCATGGTCGAACTGTGCCACGCCGCCGAAGAAACCCTGGGCATGGCCCGCTCGGGCAAGGCCGTGCTGCAGGCCCACCACTTCGACGCGGCCCAGCAATCGCTGGATTACCTGCAGTCGATGCTGGATTCGGTGGCGGCCGGGACCGAACCGGGCCATGCCCCGCCGGAACTGATCGCGCAGTTCGACGTCAACGGCCCGGCGACGCCCGCTCCGGCGGCCTCCGCTGCGGCACCGGCCAGTGGCGAACTGATCACCGACGATGAGTTCGAAGCGTTGCTGGACACGCTGCACGGCGGCGCGGCGCCGACCGCCGTGACGCCCACGAAAAAGAACGACGATGGCCTGATCGGCGAAGACGAATTCGAAGCGCTGCTCGACCAGCTGCATGGCGGCGCCGCCCCCGGCGCGCAGGCAGTGACCGCACCGGCACCCGCCCCGGCCGTCGCGCCGCGCCCGGTGGCCGTCCCGGCCCCGGCCAAGCCCGCCGCCAACAAGCCGGTGGCCGAAGCCGAACACACGGTGCGCGTGGATACCAAGCGCCTGGATGCGATCGTCAACCTCATCGGCGAACTGGTGCTGTCGCGCAACCGGCTCAAGACCCTGCGCGCACGCCTGCACGACGAAGAGCTGGACCGCGCCGTGTCCACCCTCGACATCGCCACCGCCCGCCTGCAGTCGGCCGTGATGCGTACCCGCATGCAGCCGGTCGGCAAGGTCTTCTCACGCTTCCCCAAGGTTGCCCGCGACGTCGCCCGCAACCTGAAGAAGGAAGTGGAGCTGGAACTGGTCGGCGCGGAAACCGAGCTGGACCGCAACCTGGTCGAAGCGCTGGCCGACCCGCTGGTGCACCTGGTACGCAACGCGATCGACCACGGCATCGAAATGCCGGAGCTGCGTGAAGCCCAGGGCAAGACCCGCAGCGGCAACGTGCGCCTGTCCGCGCAGCAGGAAGGCGACTACGTCAGCATTGAAGTGCAGGACGATGGCGCCGGCATCGACCCCGAACGCCTTCGCGCCAAGGCCCGCGAAAAGGGCCTGATCGACCCGGAAGCCGCCGCCCGCCTGACCAGCGAGGAATGCCTGCACCTGGTGTTCCTGCCGGGTTTCTCCACCAAGCAGGAAGTCACCGACATCTCCGGCCGCGGCGTCGGCATGGACGTGGTGCAGTCGCGCATCCGCGAGCTCAGCGGCCAGATCCAGATCCAGTCCGAGCTGGGCCGTGGCAGCCGCTTCCTGATCCGAGTGCCGCTTACCCTGGCCATCCTGCCCACCCTGCTGGTACAGGCCGGCGAGGACGTCTACGCGCTGCCGCTGGCGCGCGTGATGGAAGTGCTGCACGCACCCAACACCTCGCTGGGCTGGTTCGACGGGCGCGCGGTGCTCGACCGCAAGTCGCACACGCTGCCGCTGGTCGACCTGCGCCACTGGCTGGCGGTCGACCCGGTGCCTTCGCCGCTGCTCACCATCGTGGTGCTGCAGGCGGGTGAAGCGCGTTTCGGCCTGGTGGTGGACCAGGTCCGCGGCCGCGAGGAAGTGGTGATCAAGCCGCTGCCGAAGGCACTGCGCGGCCTGCGCGGCTATGCCGGCGCCACCCTGATCGGCGACGGCCGCATGTCGCTGATCCTCGACGTGGACGGCCTGCGCTGAGAGCAGCCGGGCAGAGCCCGGCGCTACGCCGCAGGCGCCCCGCCCGTAGCGCCGGGCTCTGCCCGGCTGAACCGCCGACCCACCCGGTTTGACCGCACGCCGAACAACCACCCGCCGTAGAGCCACGCCCTGCGTGGCTGAACCGCCGACCAACCCCAACCTCAAGACCCCTTCCTGCAAGCCGATAACGGAACAATGGACAGACTCAGCCTCATTGGACTTTTCCTCGCCCTGGCCTCGCTGGTCGGCGGCAGCATCCTCAAGGGTGCCGGGCTGGCCTCGTTGTGGTCGCCGGCGGCGTTCGTGATCGTCATCGTCGGCACCATCGCCGCCATCCTGCTGCACACCTCCCCGCCCGTGTTCAAGCACGCCTTCAAGATCGTCAGCTGGGTGGTGCGCCCGCCGGCCAGCGACCGCGCCGAGCTGATCCGCCAGATCGTGGAGTGGAGCAACATTGCCCGCCGCCAGGGCCTGCTGGGCCTGGAAGCCCAGGTCGATGCCCAGGACGACCCGTTCCTGCGCAAGGGCCTGCAGCTGCTGGTGGACGGCGTGGAGCCGGAAACCATCCGGCACATGATGGAAATCGAACTGGGCAGCCAGGAAAGCAAGGACCTGGCCGCGTCCAAGGTATTCGAAGGCATGGGCATCTATGCGCCCACGCTGGGCATCATCGGCGCCGTGCTGGGCCTGATCGCGGTCATGAAGAACCTGGCCGACCCCAGCAAGCTTGGCCACGGCATCGCGGCGGCGTTCACCGCCACCATCTACGGCATCGCCTCGGCCAACCTGCTGTTCCTGCCGGTGTCGGCCAAACTCAAGAGCGTGATCCACCACAACAGCCGCGACCGCGAAATGATCATCGAAGGCCTGATCTCCATTGCCCAGGGCGAAAACCCGCGCAACATCGAGACCAACCTGTCGGGCTTCCTGCACTGACATGGCCCGCCGCAAAGCCCACGAAGAGCATGCCAACCATGAGGCCTGGGCGATTCCCTACGCCGACCTCATGACCTTGCTGCTGGCCTTCTTCGTGGTCATGTACGCCATCTCCTCGCTCAACGAAGGCAAGTACCGGGTCATGGCCGACGCGCTGACCACCGCCTTCGGTGGCGCCCCGCGCACCATCAACCCGGTGCAGGTCGGCAACCAGCAGGTGCAGGGCGGCGGCTGGGACAGCCCCTCGGTGATCAAGGCCGGCAACCGGGTCGGCCCCTCCGCGCCCGCGCCCAGCAACGACCCCACCCTGCTGCCGGCGATGGCCTCGCAGATGCGCATGCCGATGTCGGTGCACAACCAGGAACAGCTGCAGCGCGCCGAGCGCCAGCTCACCGCCATCGCAGACCGCCTCACCGCCACCCTGGCGCCGCTGATCGACCGCGGCATGATCACCGTGCGTCGCACCGAGCTGTGGATCGAAGTGGAGATCAACAGCGACATCCTGTTCACCACCGGTTCGGCCACGCTCGACCTGCAGGCCAAGAGCACCCTCGCCTCGCTGGCACAGGTGCTGCACGACGCACCCAATGGCGTGCGCGTGGAAGGCCATACCGACGACGTGCCGATCGCCACGGCGTTGTTCCCGTCCAACTGGGAACTGTCGGCCGCGCGCGCGGCCAGCGTGGTGCACCTGTTCGCCGACCAGGGCGTGCAGCCGGCGCGGCTGGCGATGGTCGGCTACGGCCAGTTCCGCCCGCGCGAAGACAACACCAGCGCGCAGGGCCGCAACCGCAACCGCCGCGTGATGGTCATCATCCTGGCCGACACCGCGCAGGGCGTGGACCCGCTGGGCCCACAGCTCACCGCCGAAACCGGCAACGCGCCGGCGTCGGCCGCACCCTCCCCCGTTTCCCCCCTCGCCCCGGTGCACCTGCCACCGGTGCCGGCCGGCAGCCGCGTTGGCGCCGCCGTTCCCCCTGCAATGAAGGAGTAAGCCGATGCGTATCTGGGCAATCGCCAACCAGAAGGGCGGCGTGGGCAAGACCACCACCACCCTCGCACTCGGCCGCGGCCTGGCCGCCCTGGGCCACCGCGTGCTGCTGATCGACCTCGATCCGCATTCATCGCTGACCCGCGCCTTCGGCGTGCCGCTGGATCCGCCGCCCGCCGGCGTGCTGGAACTGTTCGCCACCCCGCCGGCCGAACTGGGCAGCGTTGCCCACCACAGTCAGGTACCCGGCCTGGACTTCATCTGCGCGCAGGCTGCGTTGGCCACGCTGGAGCGCCGCAGCGCCAACCAGCCCGGCCTCGGCCTGGCCCTGCAGCACGCGATGGCGCGCCACCAGGGCCAGCACGACTACATCCTGCTGGACTGCGCGCCCACGTTGGGCCTGCTGATGATCAACGCACTGGCTGCCGCCGACCGCCTGATCATTCCCACCCAGGCCGAGCCACTGGCCCTGTACGGGCTCGATGGCATGGTCCGCACCGGCGAGATGGTCGAGCGTTCGCGCCGTCGTCCGCTGCCGATGTCGATCCTGCCCACTCTGTTCGACCGCCGCACCCGCGCCGGCAACGAAACCGTCAAGCAGATGCAGGACCGCCACGGCCACCGCGTGTGGGAAGACGCGATCCCGGTCGATACGCGCATCTGCAACGCGGCCAGCCTGACGGTGCCGGCCACCTCGGACGACTACCCGGGCCGTGGCCTGGCTGCCTATCGCCGCGCACTGGAATGGATCCTGTCCGACGACGCACTGCAGATGGAGCGCGCGGCATGAACGGCACCGGCGTACTCGACGACTATCTCGAGGAACTGCTGGGCGATGCAGTGCCCGTCACCACGATGGTCATCGCCGACACGGAAGAAGCCAGCGGCGTGGCCGAAGCGATCCGCGCGGCGTTCACGGTCGACGGCGAAGCACCGGCGTTCGATACGCCGACCTCACCCGGCGCACCCGCCGCCATGGCGCTGCTCGACGAACTGATGAACGACCCGGCGTTGGGACCGGTGATGGCAGCGGCTTCGCCTGCTGCCGCGTTCGACACGCCTACGTCGCCGGGCGCGCCAGCCGCGTTGGCCCTGCTGGACGAACTGCTCAACGACCCGGCCCTGGGTCCGGTCGAGGTGGCAGCGACGCAGGACACTGCGCGTCCCGGCTGGGACGATCTGCCGGCCGAAGCACTCCACGACACCGCGCCGCCTGCTGCCCCCGTGCCCGCGTCCGCGCCGGCCGCCCGCCCTGCACCGCCGCCTCCGACACCCGTGGCCGCATCGCGCCCGCTGCCGACCGCTACCGCGCCCGCACTCTCCGGCCACCCCAGCAGCTGGCAGGAACTGCAGGCCCAGGCCCGCAATCCCGCCTCCAGCCCACGCGGTGACCGCCACGCCAGCGAGCGCACCTCGCGCTGGCTGCGCCTGCGCTGCGGCGCCCAGGCCTATGCGCTGGAGCTGCTGAAGGTGCAGGAGGTCGTGCTGCCAGTGCCGCTGCTGCCGCTGCGCGGCACCCCGTCGGCCATGCTGGGCATCATGAACCTGCGTGGCCAGGTGGTCCCCGTGATGGACCTTGGCATCCACCTGGGTACCGGCCCGGCCCGCGACGATGCCAACACCCGGATCGTGGTGCTGGAGGAAGACGGCGAAACCATGGGCCTTCGCGTATCGGCCGTGGAAGACGTGGCCAACCTCACCGAGTCCCAGATCGAACCGCCCGATACCGCGCGCATCTGCCAGATCTCCAACGACCTGTTCCGCGGGGTGGCCCGGGTCACGGCACAGCCGATGATCCTGCTGGACGCCACGCAGCTGTTGATCTGAACGTTCGTAGAGCCACGCCCTGCGTGGCTGCGGGATATCCGGCAGCCACGCAGGGCGTGGCTCTACGCCGACCCGGCACCCTGGCTGTGTCGGCCGCGTAGCGACACGCCATGCGTGTCCCACGCGGTGCCGGGCGACCCATGGACAACGCCCCCTAAAGGTTTCCCGAAATACGCCGTTATAGACCTTGGAACCGTTTGTCCGGAGCAACGATGAGCACTGTGGCCCTGGGTGATGATCTCGGAATCGAGACCAGCACCGAGCTCAAAACACGCCTGGCCCCCTTGGTGGACCAGGGCGGCGACCTGATGCTGGATGCCAGCCAGGTGGGCCGTATCCATACCGCGTCGGTGCAGGTCCTGTGCGCGTTCGTCGAGGCCCGCCGCCAGGCCGGCCACCCGACGGCGTTCGACGGCTGCACGGCCACTTTCCGCGATGCCGCGCGCCTGCTCGGTGTCACCCAGGCCCTGGGCCTGGACGCAACCCATGACAACCTGAAATCTGTGGAGAACGCGGCATGAGCGCACGTATCTTGGTGGTGGACGATTCGGCGTCGATGCGCCAGATGGTTTCCTTCGCCCTCACCTCGGCCGGCTTTTCCGTCGAGGAAGCCGAAGACGGCGCCGTCGCACTGGGCCGCGCCAAGGGCCAGCGCTTCAACGCGGTGGTCACCGACGTGAACATGCCGAACATGGACGGCATCGCGCTGATCCGCGAACTGCGCCAGCTGCCGGACTACAAGTTCACCCCGATGTTGATGCTGACCACCGAATCGGCCGCCGACAAGAAATCCGAAGGCAAGGCGGCCGGTGCCACCGGCTGGCTGGTCAAACCGTTCAACCCGGAACAGCTGGTCGCGACCGTCCAGAAAGTCCTGGGCTGATCTCCACCTGCCTCCCCCTCCCCTTTGGTAACCGGACCCGAACTGCCATGAGCATGGACCTGCAACGCTTCCACGCCACCTTCTTCGAGGAAAGCCGCGAGGGCCTGGACGCAATGGAAGCGGGCCTGTTGGCACTGGAATCGGGCCAGCAGGATCCGGAAATCATCAACTCGGTGTTCCGCGCCGCGCACTCCATCAAGGGCGGCGCCGGCACCTTCGGCTTCGACGCCATCGCCGCGCTGACCCACGTGCTGGAAACGCTGCTTGACGAACTGCGCGCCGGCAAGCGTGCGCTCGAAGCGGCCGCCGTGGATGCCATGCTGTCCTCGGTGGACGTGCTGCGCGCCCTGCTGCGCGAAGCCGAGCACGGCCAGCCGGCCGATCCGCAGGCGGTTGCCGCGGTCAAGGCACGCCTGGAAGCGGTGCTGTCCGGCCAGGCACCGGCCGCTGCCGCACCGGCCATCGCCAAGGTCGATGACACCCCGGAAGCGTGGCAGATCGGTTTCGTGCCGGCGCCGTCGCTGTTCATGAGCGGCAACGATCCGCTGCGCATCATCCGCGAACTGGAACACCTGGGCTCGCTGCAGGTCGCCGCGCGGCTGGACCGCCTGCCCGGCTTCGACCAGCTCGACCCGCTCGAAGCCCACCTTGCGTGGGACCTGGGCCTGGTCGGTAAAGTGCCGCGCAGCAAGATCGAAGATACGTTTGCCTGGGTCGTGGACGACTGCGAACTGGACATCCGTCCGGCCGCGCCGCCCAGCCTGGCCACCAGCGCCCCGGCTGCCGCCGCCCCTGCTGCACCCGTGGCCGCCGCAGCAGCGCCCGCGCCGCCCACGAGCGAGGCGGAAACCTCCATCCGCGTCGCCGTGGAAAAGGTCGATGCACTGATCAACCTGGTCGGCGAACTGGTCATCACCCAGGCCATGCTCAAGCAGGTCTCGCACGCACTGGACCCGGTGCATGCCGAACAGCTGTTCGCCGGCCTGGATCTGCTCGAACGCAACACCCGCGACCTGCAGGAAGCGGTGATCGGCGTGCGCATGCTGCCGGTGGATGCGGTGTTCCGCCGCTTCCCGCGCCTGGTCCGTGACCTCTCCTCGCGCCTGGGCAAGCACGTGCGCCTGCGCACCATCGGTGAAGGCACCGAACTGGACAAGGGCCTGATCGAGAAGATAGCGGACCCGCTGGTCCACCTGGTCCGCAACTCGATCGACCATGGCCTGGAAATGCCCGACGTCCGCCGCGACGCCGGCAAGGACGAGACCGGCACCATCACCCTGGCCGCATCGCACCAGGGCGGCCACATCGTGATCGAAGTCAGCGACGACGGCCGCGGGCTGAACCGCGACAAGATCCTGTCCAAGGCGCTCGAACGCGGCTTGAGCGTACCCGACAACCCCACCGATGCGCAGGTCTGGGACCTGATCTTCCAGCCCGGTTTCTCCACCGCCGATGCGGTCACGGATCTGTCCGGTCGTGGCGTGGGCATGGACGTGGTCCGCCGCAACATCCAGGCGCTGGGGGGCGAAGTGCAGCTGGAGAGCAAGGCCGGCAACGGCACCCGCGTGCTGATCCGGCTGCCACTGACCTTGGCCATCCTTGACGGCATGACCGTCTCGGTAGCCGGCGAAACCGTGATCCTGCCGCTGGCTTACGTGCTTGAGGCGCTGCAGCCACAGGCCGAAGACGTGCGTTCGATGGCCGGCGAAGGCCGCGTGCTGCGCGTGCGGGGCGAGTACCTGCCGATCCTGTCGCTCAGCGAGTACTACGGCTTTGGCCGCCGTGCGAACGATGATTCCCTGGTGGTTGTGGTGGAAGGCGACGGCCAGAAGATCGCGCTGGAAGTGGACGAGCTGGTTGGGCAACAGCAGGTGGTGGTCAAGAACATCGAGAACAACTACCGCCGTATTGGTGGGGTGTCCGGTGCCACCATCCTCGGCGATGGTCGGGTTGCGTTGATCGTGGATATTGGTGGCCTGGTGCGCTCGCTGCGGGTGCCGCAGGCGGCGTAATGCAGATTGGTAGCGCCGGCCGTTGGCCGGATGCTCTTCGTCCCGGGGTCATGAACGCCTGACGGGCGGCTTCGGTGGGTGTAAACGCCGGATGGGTCGTCCCGACCGTTGGGTATCGCGGTTTCGGATGCTTGGGCCGCGCTGCGCGCGGTGTCCGGCCAACGTTATGCCCGCCGTCCTGGCGGGCACCCTTCGGGCCGGCGCGTCGCGCCGTTGAGAACGGCTCCTGCCGTTCTCTTCGGGGCTACGAATTTTCGCGGGCCCATTGGGATCGGGATCAATCAACCGTTGGCTCCGGATACGTGGTCGCGTCCGGCCAACGGCCAGGGCTACGAATTTTTGCGGCCCATTGGGATCGGGATCAATCAACCGTTGGCTCCGGATACATGGTCGCGTCCGGCCAACGGCCGGGGCTACGAATTTTTGCGGCCCATTGGGATCGGGATCAATCAACCGTTGGCTCCGGATACATGGTCGCGTCCGGCCAACGGCCGGGGCTACGAATTTTTACGGGCCCATTCGGATCGGGATCAATCAACCGAAGGCCGGCATCCCGGTAGCCCCGGCCGTTGGCCGGATGCTCTTCGTTCCGGCGCCAGAACGCCTGATGGAAAACCGTGATGTCGGTCGGGGGGAATACGGCCGCGTATCGATGGCCCATTCGCTACCGGATGGCGAAACCCTTGGTGTTGCTTGCTTGCGCAACCATCGGCTGCAAACCGCGCCGTGCTTGGGACCGCGAAGAAATGTGACATCCAACACTCAAGAAACCATCGCGCGCCGCCGTTATCCGCAATAGCGATGACACGTTCATTGCCTGCCTGACGCCCCATCGCCTCGCTGCTTTCGACCTTTCGCCCAGCGGCCCATCGCTGCGCGCCCCCGTCCCGCCCGGAGTTTCCAGCATGAAGTGGTTCCACGATCTGCCCATCGCCCGCAAACTCGCGGTCGGATTTGCCCTCACCACCCTGATGACCATCGGGCTGGGCGTGTTCGCCCTGCTGCGCCTGAACAGCCTCAACGCCGAACTGGGCGAGATGGCCGACAACGACATTCCGTCGGTACAGCACCTGGGCGAAGTACGCGCGCAGCTGGGCGAGTTCCGCACCTACGAACTGGCCCAGCTCACCATGCTGGACCAACCCGACAAGGTGGCCGACTACAACAAGCGCATGGACGCCTCGGCCAGGATCGTACGCGACGAGCTGAACGCCTATGCTGCCTTGCCCGCCGCCGACCAGGAAAAAGTGCTGTACCGAAAAGTGGCCTCAGACCTGGAGGTATATTTCGCCGCCAACGCCGAGATGCGTGCGGCCATCGCCGCCGCCGACGGCGTGCTGGCCCAGCAGGTATCCGACGACAAGTCGCGCCCGGCACGCCGCAAGATGTTCGACGACCTCAAGGAACTCGGCGCCTTCAGCAGCAACCTGATGCAGGCCAAGATCGCCGACGCCAACGCCACCCACCGCACCAGCGTGGTGGCGATCATCATCACCGTGTCGCTGCTGACCTTGCTGGCGGTGGCGATGGGCGTACTCATCGCGCGCGCCATCACCGGCCCGATCCGGCAGGCCATGCACGCCATCCAGTCGGTCGCGCGCGGCGACCTGTCGGTGAACATCGCCTCCAGCACCACCGCCGACGAAGCCGGCCGCATGCTGGCCGCCACCCGCGACATGACCCTGATGCTGCGCCGCTTCTCCAGCGAAACCCAACAGATGGTGGAAATGCACGCCGGCCCCGACATCAGCCACCGCATTCCGGAAGACTTCCCGGGCGTCTATGGCCAGCTGGCGGTTGGCGTGAACACCGTGATCTTCGAGCATCTCGATTCCATCAAGGACGCCATCAACGTGCTCAACCAGTACGCGGCCGGCGACCTGTCGCCGAATGCGCGCCGCCTGCCCGGCACCCGCGCGATCCTGCACGAGTCGATGGATGCGGCCAAGGCCAGCCTGCTGGCGATCAATACCCAGATCCAGAGCCTGGCCCAGGCCGCAGCGGCCGGTGATTTCAGCCAGCGCGGCGATGCGCTGCGCTTCGACCACGACTTCCGGGTCATGATCGAGCACCTCAACACGATGATGGAAGTCGCCGACGGCAACCTGTCGCAGCTGTCGCACCTGCTGCAGGCCATCGCCAACGGCGACCTCACGGCGCGCATGCAGGGCCAGTTCCACGGCGTGTTCGCCAGCATGCGCGACGATGCCAATACCACCGTGGCCCAGCTCACCCAGATCGTCAGCCGCATCCAGCACGCCTCGGGCAGCATCAGCACCGCCGCCGGTGAGATCGCATCAGGCAACAACGATCTGTCGCGCCGCACCGAACAGCAGGCCGCCAACCTGGAAGAAACCGCTGCCTCGATGGAGGAACTGACCTCCACCGTGCGCCAGAACGCCGAACACGCCCGCCAGGCCAACCAGCTTGCCATCGGCGCGCACTCGGTGGCGTCGCAGGGTGGCGAGGTGGTCGGCAAGGTGGTCAGCACCATGCACGAGATCGACGCCTCCTCGCGTCGCATCGCAGACATCATCACCGTCATCGACGGCATCGCCTTCCAGACCAACATCCTGGCACTGAACGCCGCCGTGGAAGCGGCGCGCGCCGGCGAACAGGGCCGCGGCTTCGCCGTGGTCGCCTCCGAAGTGCGCACCCTGGCCCAGCGTTCGGCCAGCGCCGCCAAGGAGATCAAGGGTCTCATCGACGAATCGGTCGGCAAGGTCGCCGAGGGCTCGGCCCTGGTCAACCAGGCCGGTGCCACCATGGGTGAGATCGTCGCCTCGGTGCAGCGCGTCACCGACATCATGGCGGAGATTTCGGCGGCCTCGCAGGAACAGTCGGCCGGCATCGAGCAGGTCAACCAGACCGTCATGCAGATGGACGAAACCACCCAGCAGAACGCGGCGCTGGTGGAAGAAGCTACCGCCGCAGCCCGTTCGATGGAAGAACAGGCCGGCCACCTCACCGACGCGGTGTCGCTGTTCAAACTGGAGGGCCAGACCGCCACCGCAGCGGCAACAGCGGCTGCGGCTGCGCCCGCACGCCACACGGCGCCGGTACGCCCGCGCGCTGCCGCCGCCCCGGTTCGCCGCCCGGCGGTCCGCGAACCGGCGCTGGCCGGTGAAGGCGACTGGCAGGAGTTCTAACCCTCGCCTGACGCGGCCACCCACGACACCCGCTGCGGCGGGGTGTCGTGGTTACCGACATCCGGATCTCGCCGTATCTCATATACATATTCACCCTACATTATTGTGAACCGCTGCCGATAAACGGTCAGAGACCTGATTTCGCACGAAATCTGTATCCGCCCAACGCAGCAGAGTCCATGTCCGAAGGCAGCCTTGACCCCCGTGATGCAGCCCATGCCGCCCCCGAAGACGGCACGGACGATCGTTACCTGGTCCGCAACCCCCGGCAGATCCGCCAGCTGCTGCAGGCACTGATCGACCAGCGCTCGCTGATCAATGCCCACCTGGGCGGTCGCGACCAGTCGTTCCCGACCGCGATCCTGGAGCTGGACGAAGACGACGACTGGCTGCTGCTCGATGGCAGCCCGACCGAACCGGCCAACCGCGCCGCCGAAGACGCCGGCCACCTGCTCTGCTTCGCGCAGCTGGACCGGGTCATGGTCCGCTTCCGCCTGGTCAACCTGGAACGTACGGGCGACCATCGCCACGTCGCCTTCCGCGTGCCCTTCCCCACCGAACTGGTGCACCTGCAGCGCCGCGAACTGTACCGCCTGGAAACCCCGTTCACCGACTCCCCGCACCTGCTGTTCCCGATCAACGAGGATCGCAGCGAAGCCCTGCACCTGCGCGTGGTGGACATCAGCGGCGGCGGCCTGGCCGTGACCGTGCCCGTGGACTGCAGTGCCTTCAGCATCCAGAAGCGGTACGACGCCCGCCTGGACATGCCCGACACCGGCCCGCTGCAGATCTCGCTGATCGTCTGCAACCAGCTCGCGGTCCAGCTCCCCAGTGGCGTGGAAATGAAGCGCATCGGCATGTGTTTTGATGGCCTCCCGCGCGGCGGCGACAGCGCCATCCAGCGCTACATCTTCCGCATCGACCGCCAGCGCAGCGCCCGGAAGAATGGTGAATGACCGGTAGCCCCGGCCGTTGGCCGGAGCGCTTCGTTCCGGGTCATGAACGTCGGGTGGGTGGGTTCGGAACGTTTAAACGTCGGACGGGTTGCCGGCGCCGCATTTTGCAGCCTTCGGACAGTTGGGCCGCGCTGCGCGCGGTGTCCGGCCAACGGCCGGGGCTACGAATTGTTACGAGCCCATCGGGACATGGATAAACCTACCGCCCCCCATCAGAGTTGGCCGGCACATCGGCAATAGGCAGCCGAGCAGAGCTCGGCTCTACCCGCTTCGCTCTTTCCTGATGCACCAGCCACGTATCGAGGGGTTGGCGGGGGTGGGTTGGTGGGGGAATCGGCGCCATGGATGGCGCTGCTTAGCCTACATGGACGTACTTGCGGCGACCCCACCAACCCACCCCCGCCA
>NZ_JAGGRL010000006.1 GCF_018612915.1 Stenotrophomonas sp. ISL-67
TCCGTCAACACCTTCTTTCGAAGAAGCTGAAGTCCTGTTCCTTCGCGGTTGCCGCCTTGCGGTGGCCCCTGCGTCGGGGGAGGGAAAGTATGTCCCCAACGGTGCCGTTTGTGAAGGGGGTTTGACAGCTTTTTTCGCCCAACTGTGCATTCATTCATGCGGCTTTCGCGCCCGGAGGCGCGAAAGCCTTGTGGCGCTTAGGCGGCGACCAGCAGCACGCGGGCAAAGTTGCGCTTGCCAACCTGAAGCAGCCCCTCAAAGCCGGGCAGGAACACCCGCTGGGCGTCGTCCATCACCTCACCATCCACCTTCACCGCACGCTCCTTGAGCTTGCGGGAGGCCTCGGAATTACTCGGGGTGACACCGGCAGCGGTCAGCAATGCACCAATACGCAGACCTTCGGCGGGGATGGTCACTTCCTGCAGCGGCAGCAGGGTCACATCGCCCTGCCCGGTCACGGCCGCGTTCCAACCGGCAATGGCCAACTCGGCCGCGTCGGCATCATGGAAGCGGGTGGTCAGCTCACGCGCCAGGCGCAGCTTGACCTCGCGCGGGTTGAGGGTGCCGGCGGCAACCTGTTCGCGCAGGCTGATGGCCTCGGCCTGGCTGATCTCGAACGAGAGCAGCTCGATCCAGCGCCACATCAGGTCATCGCCGATCTTCATGGTCTTGGTGACCATGTCGATCGCCGGTTCGCTGATGCCAATGTAGTTGTTGAGCGACTTGGACATCTTGGCCACGCCGTCCAGGCCTTCCAGCAGCGGCATGGTCAGCACGATCTGCGGCTTCTGGCCGTAATGCTCCTGCAGGCCGCGGCCCATCAGCAGGTTGAACTTCTGGTCGGTGCCGCCCAGTTCGACGTCCGCTTCCAGGGCCACCGAGTCGTAGCCCTGCACCAACGGGTACAGGAACTCATGCAGGGCGATGGACTGCTGGGCGGCGTAGCGCTTGGCGAAATCGTCGCGCTCGAGCATGCGCGCCACGGTGTGCTGGCCGGCCAGGCGGATCATGTCGGCCGCACCCATCCTGCCGAACCACTCCGAGTTGAAGCGCACTTCGGTCCTTTCGCGGTCCAGCACCTTGAACACCTGTTCTTCATAGGTGCGTGCGTTGGCCAGCACGTCGTCCTTGCTGAGCGGCTTGCGGGTGACGTTCTTGCCCGAGGGGTCGCCGATCATGCCGGTGAAGTCGCCGATCAGGAAAATGACCTGGTGACCCAGGTCCTGGAACTGACGCAACTTGTTCAGCAGGACGGTGTGGCCCAGGTGCAGGTCTGGGGCAGTGGGGTCGAAACCGGCCTTGACCCGCAGCGGGCGGCCACTTTCCAGCCGCTGGCGCAGCTCCTCGATCTTGAGGACTTCATCGGCGCCACGGCCGATCTGGGCAAGGGCTTGTTCAATCGAGGACACGTGCAACTCCCGGCGATGCCTTATTTACATGAATGACGTTAAGTACAAGTTAACCGCAAGCGCTTCACAAAAGCCAATAGGCACAAGGGTTTGACGCGGTATTTATACCTGTCTATGTTACCGACGTTTGGGCCCGCGCTCCCGGGCCAGTCAGGAACTCACCGACGATGCTGAATACCGATCAAGGCCGCGTGCGCAAGCAGCGTTTCAAGGAACGCCTTCACGTCCTTCACGACACCGCCCTGCATCGGAAGCTCAGGCAACACCTCCCGGCCGCGTTCAACGAGCGCTGGACCCGCCGCCATTGGATGCACGCCAGCCTGTTCGCGACCATTGGCGCGCTGGTAGCCACGATCGTGCCGGGCTTCTCGCACACCATCGAGACCCCCTATTCGCTCGGCCATTCGACCCTGGCCCTGCCGTTGCCGCCACTGTCCCAGGAACGCCTCAAGCAGGTCCCGGGCGACAGTTGGCAGGTGCTGCGCGTGCAGCGCGGGCAGACCCTGAGCGACCTGTTCGACGAGGCCGGCATTCCGGCCACGGTGATGCACCAGGTGCTGGACCACCCGGGCGTGCGCGATTCCCTGGTGAAGCTGCGCCCCGGCACCGAGATCGGCTTCGACCTGCCGCTTTCCGGCGAGCTGCGCACGATCCGCTATGACCGCGACAGCGACAACCGCGTGGAGCTGAGCCTCGAGGACGGCAAGATCACCGAGAAGGTCAGCAAGCGCGAATCCTCCACCCGCCGGGTGGTAACCAGCGGTGAGATCACCAGCTCGCTGTACGCATCAGCGCGCAAGGCCGGGCTGTCGCCGTCGGCAATCGCCACCATGACCGATGAGATCTTCAAGTACGACATCGACTTCTCCAAGGACCTGCAACCGGGCGACCGCTTCAGCGTGGTGCTGGATGAAACCTGGCGCGAAGGCGAGAAGGTGGACACCAGCAAGATCCTGGCGGCCACCTTCACCTCCGGTGGCAAGACTTACAGCGGCTTCCGCTTCGACCGCAACGGCAAGAGCGAGTACTTCGACGTCAGCGGCCGGCCGCTGAAGAAGAGCTTCATCCGCATGCCGATTCCCTTCGCCCGCCTGAGCTCCACCTTCGGCGCGCGCAAGCACCCGGTGCTGGGCAAGATGCGCATGCACAAGGGCGTGGACTACGCCGCGCGCACCGGCACGCCGATCATGGCTGCCGGCGATGCCCGCGTGCAGTTCGCCGGCGTGCAGCGCGGCTACGGCAACGTGGTGATCCTGGACCACGGCCGCGGCCACACTACCCTGTACGGGCACATGTCGCGCTTTGGCAAGTTCAAGACCGGCCAGCGCGTGGCGCAGGGCGCGGTGATCGGCTACGTGGGTTCGACCGGCCTGGCCACCGGCCCGCACCTGCACTATGAATTCCGCGTCAATGGCGTGCACCGCAACCCGCTGTCGGTGACGATGCCGCCACCGGAGCCGCTGAAGGGCAGCGAGCTGGTCGCCTTCCGCGCGCAGACCGCGCCGGCGCTGGCCCGCATCCAGGGCATGGAGAAGCTGATCTACGCCGACGCCAACCCGGCGCCGAAGGCCGACAAGGCCACCACTACCACCGCCAGCACGGCCAAGCCGGCCAAGGGCAGCCGCGGCTGATCGCGGCGGATTGCAGCGCGCGCACCCGCGCGCGCATTGACGGCGGCAACAGGTTGCGCGGAAGCTGCACGCACCCTGTTGAACCGCCTGGCCATGACTGCACCTGATCTGCATACCCCGCTCTACCTGGGCCTGATGTCCGGCACCAGCGCCGATGGCATCGATGCCGCGCTGGTGCAGTTTCCCGCCGAGGGCGGCTGCCGCTTCGTCGATGGGCTGACCCACGCGTGGGACCCGGCCATCCGCGCCGAGCTGGTGGCCCTGGGCGAAGGCGGCGAGCTGGGCTCGCTGGATACGCTGGGCCGGATCGATGCGCAGATCGGCATCGCCTTCGCTGCGGCGGCCAACCGCCTGCTGGCACAGTCCGGGACAACGCCGGCGCAGGTGCGGGCGATCGGGTCGCACGGGCAGACGGTGCGCCACCGGCCGCTGGCCAACCCTGCCTTTACCTGCCAGTTAGGCGATGCCAACCGCATTGCCGAGCTGACCGGCATCACGACAGTGGCCGACTTCCGCCGTCGCGACGTGGCGGCCGGTGGACACGGGGCGCCGCTGATGCCGGCCTTCCACCTTGCGATGCTGGGCACGGCCGATGAGGACCGGGCGGTGTTGAACCTGGGCGGGATCGCCAATCTGACCCTGATCCCGCGCGCAGGCACGCCACGTGGTTTCGATACCGGGCCGGCCAATGCGCTGATGGATGCGTGGTGCGAGCGGCACACCGGCATGCCGTTCGATGCCGATGGCGCGTTTGCGGCCCGTGGGCAGGTGGATGAGGAATTGCTGGGGTGCTGGCGGGGCGAGCCGTGGTTTGCATTGCCACCGCCGAAGAGTACCGGGCGCGAGCAGTTCCATCTGGCGTGGGCCGAGGCGGCGCTGGGCGACCGGCAGCGGGCGGCGGCGGATGTGCAGGCGACGTTGCTGGAGCTGACCGCAGCGACCGTGGCCGATGCGCTGCTGGCCCATCTACCGGGGGCGAAGCGGGTGCTGGTATGTGGCGGTGGGGTGCGCAATGCGCAGCTGCTGCGGCGGCTCAGCGCGCGGTTGCCGGGGGTGGTGATCGAATCCAGTGCGGTGCACGGGCTGGACCCGGACTACCTGGAGGCGATGGGGTTTGCGTGGTTGGCACAGCGGACGCTGCAGGGGCTGCCGGGGAATCTGCCGAGCGTTACCGGGGCGCGGGGGCCGCGGATATTGGGGGCGATTCATTTGGCGTGATGGCGGTGGAGCGCCGTTTCGATTGGGGGTCATGCCGTAATCGAATGGTGGCCATGCGTCGGCGGTCGACTGGGGTGCGACCCTACCGGTGTGATGCATCGCGATCGGGTGGGTGGCCGCGCGGTTAGAACGCCTTTACGTCCGGGAGGGCCTGCAGGGCGGCGATGGCTTCGGCCAGGGCGTTTACTTCCGGGTCGTGGAAGCCGCTGCGGACTTCCAGTTCGCTGGCGAACAGGCCCTGCTCGAGCAGGACCAGGCAGGTGTGTTCGCGGGTCCAGCCGCGCGCGACGGCCACCCGGCGGATGCGCTCGTTGAGCAGCGGATCCAGGTCGCGCAGCACCAAATCAGCCATGTGTTTTCCCCCTGCTGGCAACGCACCGCCCCCACGGTACAACGGGGTTGATGATGGCCCACTGGACGGCGCGCGGCAACCGCGCGCCTGTGCGGTTCAGCTGGCGCTGCGGTCGCGGATGCGCGGCCACAGCCAGACCAGCAACAGCAGGGTCGGGATGACCGTGGCCGAGCTCAGGATGAAGAAGGCGCTGTAAGACGTGGCCTCGACGATGTACCCGGAAGCGCCACCGACGAACTTGCCGGGCAGGTTCGCCAGCGAGACAAGCAGCGCGTACTGGGTGGCAGTGAAGTTTCGATCCGTCAACGAGGACATGAAGGCGACCAGCACGGTGCCGGCGAAGCCCTGGAACAGGTTGTCGGCACACAGCGCTGCATAGAACGCCCAGAGCTGGCCCGGGTTCTGCGCCATCAGCAGGAACGCCAGGTTGGACAGCGCCACGCCGAGCGCGGCCACCAGCAGCATGCGGCGGAAGCCAAACGCCGCAACGGCAACGCCGCCGAGGAAGGCGCCGCCGATCCCCATCCACACCCCGAACAACTTGGATACCGTCGCGATGTCGGCCTTGGTGAATCCCGAGTCCAGGTAGAACGGACCGGCCATCACGCCGATTACCTGGTCGGGGAACTTGAACAGCCCCACGAAAGCCAGCAGAACCACCGCCAGGACCACGCCGTTGCTGCTGAAGAAGCTGGCGATCGGCTGCCAGAAGGCACCGAAGAAGTCGATGCGGCGCTGGATCCGCACTTCTGGCTGGGCCGGTTCGCGGCATACCAGGGTGGTGATGATCGGCAGCACCATCAGGGAGGCCATGGCCAGGTAGGCCACGATCCACCCTTCAAACTGGGCCAGGTAGAGCGCACCGGCACCGGCCAGGATCAAGCCGATGCGGTAGCCCAGCGTGTAGGTCGCGGCCAGCGCGGCCTGGGCGCTTTCCGGGGCGATTTCGATCCGGTAGGCGTCCACCACCGAATCCTGGGTGGCACCGGCGAAGGATGCCACCAGCACCCACAGCACCAGCGGAGTGACGCCGAGCTCGGGCCGCACGAAGGCCAGCGCGAACAATCCGCCGGTAACGCCGATCTGCGAGACCAGCAGCCACGAGCGGCGGCGGCCGAGGAAGCCGATCAGCGGGAAGGCATAGCGGTCGATCAACGGCGCCCACAGGAACTTGAGCAGGTAGAAGAAGCTGGCCAGGCTGATCAGGCCAATGCTGTGCAGGTCCAGCCCTACATCGCGCAGGCGCGTGGACAGGGTCTGCGAGGCGATCAGCAGGAACGGCAGGCCGCTGCCAAAGCCCAGGAAGGCCATGGTCAGCGCCGAGGGCGTGCCGAAGGCACGCTTGATCCCGGTCCAGCCCTTGTAGCTGACCGGAGCGACCGCTTCACTCATGGGGCGTAGTCCACCGTGAACGGGGCATGGTCGGAGAAGCGCTCATCGCGGTAGATCGAGCAGCCGCGCAGGCGGTCGCGCAGGCCGGGGCTGACGAACTGGTAGTCGATGCGCCAACCGACGTTGTTGGCACGGGCCGCACCGCGGTTGCTCCACCAGGTGTAGTCCTCGCCGGTGGGGTGCAGCAGGCGATAGGCGTCGGTCCAGCCCTGGCCGCCGGCCACGTCCAGCGCCTGGCCGGCATCCACGCACTGGCCGTTGAGCCAGTCGCGTTCGGGCGGCAGGCAGCCGGAGTTCTTCTGGTTGGATTTCCAGTTCCTGATGTCCAGCGCCGAGCGGACGATGTTCCAGTCCCCGCACAGCACGTAGTCGCGGCCACTGGCCAGCCACTGCGCCAGGATCGGGCGCAGCCACTCCATCACTTCGTACTTGAAGCCCTGACGCAGGTCGCCGGAGCTGCCGGAGGGGATATAGAAGGAGACCACGCTGAGGTTGCCGTAGCGGGCCTCGATATAGCGGCCTTCGTCGTCGAAGGGGGCCCAGCCCAGTGAGGTGATGACCTGGTCGGGCTCACGCTTGCTGTAGATGGCCACGCCGCTGTAGCCCTTCTTGGTGATCGCGTCACGGTAGAAGCAGTGGTGGCCGTCCGGGCGGAACATCGGGTCGGTCAGCTGGTCTTCCTGGGCCTTGGTCTCCTGGATGCAGAGCACATCGGCATCCTGGGCACGGAACCACTCGAGGAACCCCTTGGTGGCGGCGGAACGGATGCCATTGGCGTTGAAACTGATGATGCGCATGCTGACCCGTGTCTGGTACGTAACGGCCAAAGCATACCGGGTTGCCCGGCCCATCGGCTGGCCGGATCCGGCCGTTGCAGGGGCCTGCGGCGGCCGGTCGCGAGCCTGAATTGCCGGTCATGCTTTAGGATCTGCGCTCCAAGAGAATTGAATAGAGCGTTAGATGAGCGACCACCGTCACCGTTTCCTGCAGCTGGCCCTGACCGCCGATGCCCTGCGTTTTGGCCAGTTCACCCTCAAGTCGGGCCGCCTGAGCCCCTATTTCTTCAATGCCGGCCGCTTCGATTCCGGCGCCAGCATGGTTCAGCTGGCCGCCTGCTATGCCGATGCGGTGGATGCCACCGGGCTGAAGTTCGACGTGGTGTTCGGCCCGGCCTACAAGGGCATTCCGCTGGCCACCGCCACCGCCTGCGAATTCGCCCAGCGCGGCCGCGACCTGCCGCTGTGCTTCAACCGCAAGGAAGCCAAGGCCCATGGTGAGGGTGGCAACCTGATCGGCGCGGACATGAACGGCAAGCGCGTGCTGATCGTGGACGATGTGATCACCGCCGGCACCGCCATCCGCGAGGCGTTGGGCATCATCAAGCAGGCCGGCGGTACCCCGGCGGGCATCGTGGTGGCGCTGGATCGCCAGGAGATCGCGTCGGAAGAAGACCGCCGTTCGGCCGCCCAGGCCGTGGCTGAAGAGGCCGGCATTCCGGTGGTTGCGGCGGCCACGCTGGCCGACCTGCTTGATTTTGCCTCCGGAAATCCGGAACTTGTCGGGTACCGGCAGCCGCTGGAGGACTATCGTTCCCGTTACGGCAGCCGTCCTACGCGTTGAGAGCAGGGGGCTCCCATGTCCAGGATTGCCACATTCACCATCATCGGCCTGTTGCTGGCCGCGCCCATGCTCTCGGCCCAGGCCCAGACCAAGCGCAGCAGCGCGGCGGCCAAACCCAAGAAGCTGTTCTGCTGGAACGAGGGCAAGGAGCGCATCTGCAGCGATGCGCTTCCCCAGGATGCGGTGAACAACGCCCGTGAGGAGTTCAGCGTCACCAGCGGCCTGCGCAAGGGCGGTGTGGAACGCACCCTGACCGAGGAGGAGCGCGCCGATGCGGCCGTTGCCGCCGCCCAGCGCCAGCTCGACGACGCCGCCGAGCAGACCCGGAAGCGTACCGAGCAGGCGATGTTGTCGACCTACCAGGACGAAGCCGACCTGCGCCGGGTGTTCGTGGAGCGCACCGGGATCCTGGACAACAACGTGCAGACGGCCAACTACAACGTGGCCAGCCTGCGCGGCGCACTGGTGACCCTGCTGGGCAGCGCGGGCGACCGCGAACTGGCCGGGCAGCCGGTCGTGGCCAAGCAGGCCGAGGCCATCCGCCTGCGCCATGCCGAACTGGTTGCGCAGAAGCGCATGCAGGCCTCGTACGTGGAACAGCGCAAGGCGCTGGATGTGGAGATCGAGGAAACCCTGCAGCGGTACCGGTTGTTGAAGGGTGTTTCGACCGACCCGCGCGGGTAAGGGTTCACGAGGGCCGGCCAACGGCCGGCGCTACCGGGACCAAATGCGTTTGGTTGATTGATCCCGATCCCAATCGGCCCGTACCGGTTCGTAGCCCCGAAGAGAACGGCAGGAGCCGTTCTCAACGGCGCAACGCGCCGGCCCGGAGGGTGCCCGCCAGGACGGCGGGCATAACGTTGGCCGGACACCGCGCGCAGCGCGGCCCAAGCGTCCGAAGGCGGAAAAACAATCGTCCCCGGGTATTCGTCCGACGTTTAGACGATCCGAAGCCGCGCCTCAGGCGTTCATACCCCCGAACGAAGCCCCAGGGTGTACCGACCAACGTCGGTACACCCTTTTTTATGCACTTTTTACGCGCCAGCAGCCTGGCAGGCGTGGAGCGTTTACGCGGGTGGGGAACACCATGACGGCCTGACGTGGAGTGGTTCCACCTGGACGTCCCATGAGCCTGACCTTGCCTCTTGTTGCTGCCGCTGCCGCGGCGACGCCCACCCTGCCTGCCTGGCTTTCGCTGGTGAGCGGCGTGCTGGTGCTCGTTGCCGCCGCCTACCTGCTGTACGTCGTGCTTGCGCCCGAAAAATTCTGACCGGAGCCGACCATGACCGAGATTCTGTTGATTCTGCTGGCCAGCATCGTGCTGGCCTTTCCGCTTGGGCTGTACCTGGCGCGGGTGATGCGCGGCGGGCCGATGCGCGGCGACGCGCTGTTCGGCTGGATCGAGAAGCCGCTGTACCGCGTGCTGGGCGTGAACCCGGCGCGCGGCATGTCGTGGCGCGGTTACGTGGGCGCGTTCCTGCTCAGCAACCTGGTGATTGCCGTGCTGGTGCAGGCAGTGTTCATGACCCAGTCCTGGCTGCCGCTCAATCCCGACCAGATTCCCAACATGCGCTGGGACACGGCACTGCACACGATGGTGTCGTTCCTGACCAACACCAACCAGCAGCACTATTCCGGGCAGGCGCAGCTGTCCTACTTCGCGCAGATGACCGCGATCACCGGCCTGCAGGTGGTCACCCCGATGATGGGACTGGCGCTGGTGGTGGCCACGCTGCGCGCGTTGTTCGGCAAGGCGCCGGAGGGCGATGTCGCCGAGGCCATGCTGCCGGCCGACCAGCGCATCGACGTGGGCAACTACTACGCCGATGTGGTGCGCGCCTGCGTGCGCTTCATGCTGCCGCTGTGCCTGCTGTGGGCGGTGCTGCTGACCAGCCAGGGCGTGCCCTCGACGCTTGCCGGTGGCCCGACCGCCACACCGATCGATGAGGCATCGGGCATGGAAGCGCAGAAGCTGCCACTCGGCCCGGTCGCGGCAATGGTGGCAGCCAAGCAGCTGGGCGCCAACGGCGGTGGCTGGTACGGCCCCAACAGCAGCATGCCGCTGGAAAACCCGACCCCGCTGTCGAACGCGCTGGAGCTGATCGGCATCCTGCTGATCCCGATCGCGGTGGTCTTCATGCTGGGCGCCTTCACCGGGCGCAAGCGCCTGGCCGCGCTGGTGTTCGGCTGCATGCTGGCGATGTCCAGCGTGTCGATCGCCGCCACGGTGTGGTTGGAGGGCCATTCGGCCACGGCCGCCAGCCCGCTGCTGATGGAAGGCAAGGAAGTGCGCTTCGGTGCGGACAGCACCGGGTTGTGGGCGGCGATCACCACCCAGGTCTCGAACGGTTCGGTCAACGGCATGCACGACTCGCTCAGCCCGCTGGCCGGCGCGGTGCCAATGGTGAACATGCTGATCAATGCGATCTGGGGCGGCATCGGCTGCGGCCTGCAGCAGTTCCTGGTGTACCTGCTGCTGGGCGTGTTCCTGGCCGGGTTGATGACCGGGCGTACCCCCGAGCTGCTGGGGCGCAAGCTGGAAACCCCGCAGGTGAAGCTGCTGGCGCTGCTGGTGCTGCTGCAGCCGATCACCATCCTGGCGTTCACCGCGATCACGCTGGCCATTCCGTCGATCACCGGCACCTCCAACCCCGCCTTCCATGGGGTCAGCCAGGTGTTCTACGAGTACGTCTCGGCGTTCGCCAACAACGGCTCGGGCTTTGAAGGGCTGGGCGATGCCACGCCGTGGTGGAACCTGAGTTGCACCCTGGTGCTGCTGCTGGGCCGCTACCCGGTGCTGGTGATTCCGCTGATCGTGTGCGCCCAGCTGGCCGCCAAACGGCGTGCGCCGGAATCGGCCGGCACGCTGCAGATTGAAACCCCGACCTTCGCGCTGACCCTGATCGCGCTGATCGTCATCCTGACCGTATTGCAGTTCATGCCGGCGCTGGTGCTGGGCCCGGTTGCCGACCACCTGTCGCTGACGCTGCGCTGAGACGTGAAACCATGAATACCTATCCCTTGAATGCAGCGTCCTCCCGCCGCCCACGCCTGCTGGATGCAGCCGGCCTGCGCCGGGCATTGCGCGATGCGGTGATCAAACTCTCGCCGCGCCACCTGGTGCACAGCCCGGTGATGGCGGTGGTGATGGTGGGCACGCTGGTGAGCCTGCTGGTGACGCTCACCGGCAACGCGCCCCTCGGCTTCGGCCTGGCGGTGACGGCGATCCTGCTGCTGACCGTGCTGTTCGGCAACTTCGCCGAGGCGGTGGCCGAAGCGCGCGGCCGCGGCCAGGCTGCGTCGCTGCGGCGTGCCCGCCAGGACCTGAGCGCGCGCCGGCTGGCCGCCGCACACCCCGCTGCCGGCGAAACCCGGGTGCCGGCGGCCGAGCTGCGCCCGGGCGACCATGTGATCGTCAGTGCCGGCGAGCTGGTGCCGGCCGATGGCGAGATCGTGCAGGGCCTGGCCACCATCAACGAAGCGGCGGTGACTGGTGAATCGGCACCGGTGCTGCGCGAGGCCGGCACCGACCGCAGTGGCGTGATCGGGGGTACCAAGGTGCTGTCGGACCAGATCATCGTGAAGATCACCGCCGAACCGGGCCACAGCTTCCTGGACCGGATGATCGCGCTGGTGGAAGGCGCCAACCGGCAGAAGACTCCCAACGAGGTGGCGCTGACCCTGCTGCTGGCGGCAATGACGCTGACCTTCCTGGTAGTGGTGGCAACGCTGCCTGCCATCGGTGCGTTCGTTGGGGTGAAGGTGGACCCGCTGCTGCTGATCGCGCTGCTGGTGTGCCTGATTCCAACCACCATCGGTGGGCTGCTGCCGGCCATCGGCATCGCCGGCATGAACCGTGCGCTGGCCGCCAACATCCTGGCCAAGTCGGGCAAGGCGGTGGAAGTGGCCGGCGACGTGGACGTGCTGCTGCTGGACAAGACCGGCACCATCACCCATGGCGACCGCCAGGCCACCCACTTCCATGCACTGGCTGGTATCGATGCGACCCAGCTGCGTGAAGCAGCCCTGCTCTCTTCGCTGGCCGACCCGACCCCGGAAGGCAAATCGGTGGTGCGGCTGGCGCGTGAGCAAGGTTGTGTCGCGGCAGAGCCTGACCGCGACGACAACGCGGGGCCTGCCGCGAAAATCCGCACATCCATGTTTGGGGTTCCAACTTACCTTGCCTTCAGCGCCCAGACCCGCATGTCGGGCGTGGACCTGGACGGCGGCCGGCGCATCCGCAAGGGCGCGGCGGCCGCGATCACCGCCTATGTGCGCGAACTCGGCGGCACGGTGCCGGCCGAGCTGGCCGGGCGGGTGGAACAGGTTGCGCGCAACGGCGCCACGCCGTTGGTGATCTGCGAGGGCCGCTACATCCTGGGCGTGATCGAACTGAGCGACGTGGTCAAGCACGGCATGCGCGAGAAGTTCGCGCAGCTGCGCGCGATGGGCATCCGCACGGTGATGATCACCGGTGACAACCCGCTCACCGCCGCCGCGATTGCGGCCGAAGCCGGCGTGGACGACTACATCGCCGAAGCGCGCCCGGAAGACAAACTGGCCCGCATCCGCGCCGAGCAGGCCGGTGGCCGGCTGGTGGCGATGGTGGGCGATGGCACCAACGATGCCCCGGCGCTGGCCCAGGCCGACATCGGCCTGGCCATGAACTCGGGCACGCAGGCGGCCAAGGAAGCCGGCAACATGGTGGACCTGGATTCGGACCCGACCAAGCTGCTGGCGGTGGTGGAAGTGGGCAAGCAGCAACTGATCACGCGCGGTGCGCTGACCACCTTCTCGCTGGCCAACGACGTCTCCAAGTACTTCGCGATACTGCCGGCGCTGTTTGCCGCGACGCTGCCGGCCATGGCCACGTTGAACGTGATGCATCTGTCCAGCCCGCGCAACGCGGTGCTGGCGGCGCTGATCTTCAACGCGCTGGTGATTCCGGCGCTGATCCCGCTGGCCCTGCGCGGCGTGCGCTTCCGCCCGGCCACGGCGACCGCGCTGCTGCGCCGGAACATGCTGGTATACGGCTTGGGCGGCGTGTTGCTGCCGTTCGCGGCCATCAAGTTGATCGACCTCCTCCTCTTCCCGGTATTTGGCGCATGAACCGCTCCGCTGCTGCTCCGTTTTCCCGCCCGGCGCGTGTCCGCGCCGCCACGTCTGTTTCCCTGCAACAACAGGGTGCGCTGCGCCCGGCCATCGGCCTGGGCGTGGCCAGCCTGCTGCTGCTCGGCCTGGCTTACGCGGTGGGCACTACGGCGGTGAGCCGCGCCCTGTTCCCCGCACAGTCCGATGGCAGCCTGCTGGTCATCGACGGCCAGGTGCGGGGTTCGCGCCTGGTGGCGCAGCCGTTCGTGGGCGACGGCTACTTCCAGGCACGTCCGTCTGCGGCCAGTTACGACCCGATGGCCGCCGCCGGCAGCAACCTGGCGCGCAGCAACCCTGCCCTGCAGGAACGCGTGACCGACGCCAGCCGCGCTATGGCAGTGCGTGAAGGCATCACCGTGGCGGAGGTTCCCGGCGACCTGGTGACCCAGTCCGGCGCGGGCATGGACCCAGAGTTGTCGCCGGCGGCAGCGGCTGTGCAGGTCAGGCGGGTGGCGGGCAACCGCGGACTGAGCCTTGAGCAGGTGCAGGCGCTGGTGGAGGCGCATACGCAGGGCCCGCAATGGGGCGTGTTCGGGCAGCCACGGGTGAACGTGATGGACCTCAACGTGGCGTTGGACCGCGCGAAGAGCGGTCGGGCAGAGCCCGGCGCTACGGTGCCTTCCGGGATCGGGACGACGGTTCGTTGATGTCATGACGGTGCCGAACGGCGCACACTCCATGCCCATGACCGATTCCCGTACCCGACAGGCCGACGCGCTGGTGGAACGCCTGCAGCGCGAGGCCGGCGGCAAGCTCACCGTGTTCCTGGGTGCCGCACCCGGCGTGGGCAAGACCTACAGCATGCTGGGGCGCGCACACGAGCAGCTGCGCCGCGGCGTGGACGTGGTGGTGGGGCTGGTGGAAACCCACGGCCGCGCCGAGACCTCGGCGCTGCTGGAGGGCCTGCCGCAGGTGCCACTGCTGCAGCGCGAGTACCAGCTTCACGCGCTGCGGGAAATGGATCTGGATGCGGTGCTGGCGCGCCGCCCGGCTCTGGTGCTGGTGGATGAGCTGGCGCACCGCAACGTGCCGGGCAGCCGCCACGAGCGGCGCTGGCAGGATGTGATGGAGTTGCTGGACGCCGGCATCGACGTCTGGACCACGCTCAACATCCAGCATCTGGAAAGCCTCAACGACGTGGTGATGCGCATCACCGGGGTGCGGGTCAGCGAGACCGTGCCCGATGCGGTGCTGGACCGCCTGCACGACATCGTGCTGGTCGATCTGCCACCGCGCGAACTGATCGAACGCCTGCAGCAGGGCAAGGTGTACGTGCCCGAGCAGGCAGCGCAGGCACTGCAGGCGTTCTTTTCGCCTGCCAACCTGACCGCGCTGCGCGAGCTGGCGATGCAGGAAGCGGCCGACCGGGTGGACACCAGCCTGCGCGAAACCCGTGCCGCACGCGGCGAAGGCAACCTGCCGCTGCGCCGCAGGGTGCTGGTGGCGATCGACGGTGGCGGCCAGAGCGAGTACCTGGTACGGGTGGGTCGGCGCATCGCCGAGCGCCGCGATGCGCCCTGGACGGTGGTGACCGTGCAGCGCCGCCGCGAAGACGACAGCACCCGCCGCGAGATCGATGCGGCGTTTGCACTGGCACGGCGGCTGGGCGGTGAGGCCGAGCTGCTGCACGGACCCAGCATTGCCGACGCGCTGCTCGACCACGCCGCGCACAACAGCGTGTCCACGCTGGTGCTGGGCCGTACCCGCGAGCGGCCGTTCGCACGCATGCTCAACCGCACCCTCACCCAGCAGTTGATCCAGCGCGGCGCGCACCTTGAGATCACCATCATCGGCACCCCACAGGCACGTGCGCATGCCCGCCGCCATGGCTTGTCGATGCCGACGCTGAGCACCGGCCGGGATACCCTGCTGGCGGTAACCGCCACCGCGCTGGCCTGCCTGGTGGCGCTGGTGGCCGAACGCTGGGTGGGGCTGTACGACCTGTCGATGGTGTTCATCGTGGCGGTCGTGGTGGTGGCCGCGCGCAGCCGCACCAGTGCGGCGGTGATGGCCGCGGCGCTGTGTTTCCTGGCCTACAACTTCTTCTTCATCGCGCCGCGCTTCACCTTCGCCATCAGCGCGCGCCAGGGCGTGATCACCGTGTTCCTGTTCCTGGTGGCGGCGCTGGTGGCCGGGCGGCTGGCCTCGCGCCTGCGCATGCAGGTGGTGGCGCTGCGCGCGGCCAACCGGCATGCCAATGCGCGCCAGGTGCTGGGGGGCCAGCTGACCCGCGCCCCCAACAACGAGGCCGTGGCGCAGGCCGGGCGCGAGGCGCTGGAGCAGGCGTTGGATGCGCCGGCCTGGCTGCGCATCGGCGCCGACACCAGCACCAGCGGCAGCGCCGCGCCGGGCGACACCGATCTGGCTGCGGCCGACTGGGCGCACCGCCACGGCCAGCCGAGCGGCCGCTTCACCGACACGCTGGCCGGCGCGGAATGGTGGTTCCTGCCACTGCTGGACGGCGACGACCGCGCCATCGGCGTGGCCGGCATGCGCTTCCCGCGCAGCGCGCCGCGCCTGACCCCGGAGCAGCGTCAACTGGCCGAGGCGATGGTGGATGACATCGCCCAGGCCGCGCTGCGCACGCGGCTGGTGGCCGACCTGGAAAAAGCGCACGTAAGCAACGAAACCGAGCGGCTGCGTTCGGCGCTGCTGTCGTCGGTGTCGCACGACCTGCGCTCGCCGCTGGCAGCGATGATCGGCTCGGCCGGCAGCCTGTCCAACTATGCCGAGGCGATGGATGCCAACGACCGCCGCGCCCTGCTGGACACCATCCTGGTGGAAGGCGAGCGGCTGGACCGCTACATCCAGAACCTGCTGGACATGACCCGGCTCGGCCACGAAGGGCTGAAGATCAACCGCGACTGGATCGGGGTGGACGAACTGGTGGGCTCGGCCGCGCGCCGCCTGCAGCGCTACCAGCCGGACGTGCGGCTGCAGCTGGATATTCCCGGCACGCTGGGCCCGATCTGGGTGCACCCGGCGCTGGTGGAACAGGCGGTGTTCAACGTGATGGAGAACGCGGCGAAGTTCTCCCCGCCCGGTGCGGCGGTGGAGGTGCAGGCGCGGCTGGTGGACGGCGGGCTGCGCATCGATGTGCTTGATGCCGGCCCCGGCATTCCCGATGACGAACGCGCGCGCATCTTCGACATGTTCTACAGCGTGGAGCGCGGCGACCGGGGCCGGCATGGCACCGGCCTGGGGCTGACCATCTGCCAGGGCATGATCGGCGCGCATGGCGGCAACGTGCAGGCACTGCCGGGCCGCGATGGACGCGGTACCCTGATCCGCATCACGCTCCCGCTGCTGCAACCCCACCCTGCCGATGACCCCGACGATTCCTGACCCTTCCCCTGGCGTGCCGCCCGCGCGCGTGCTGGTGATCGACGATGAAGCGCAGATCCGCCGCTTCCTCGAGATCAGCCTGCGCGCGCAGGGATACCGGGTGCTGCAGGCGGCCACCGGACAGGAAGGGCTGGAACAGCTGGTGGGCGAAGGCGCGGACCTGGTGATCCTGGATATCGGCCTGCCGGACATGGAAGGCCATGAGGTACTGGCCGAGCTGCGCCAGTGGAGCCAGGTGCCGGTGATCATGCTGACGGTGCGCGCCAGCGAGACCGAGAAAGTGCTGGCGCTGGACAACGGCGCCAACGACTACGTGACCAAGCCGTTCGGCACGCAGGAACTGATGGCACGGGTGCGTGCGCTGCTGCGCACGCGCACGGTGTCGGCCGATGGAGTGTTACCGCATTTCGATGACGGCCACCTGCATATCGACCTGGCAAGGCGCGAAGTGCAGTTGGACGGCGCGCCGGTGGCGCTGACGCGCAAGGAATATGCGTTGCTTTCGCTGTTGCTGCGCAATGCCGGCCGGGTGGTGACCCAGCCGCAGATCCTGGCCGAGATCTGGGGGCCGACCCACCAGCACGACACGCATTACCTGCGCATCCTGGTGAGCAAGCTGCGCCACAAGCTGGGGGATTCGGCGCTGGATTCGCGTTACCTGTTCACCGAACCCGGTGTGGGGTTGCGGTTCAAAGGGTGAATCTCGACCGCAGGTCGAGATTCATCCGGTAGGGCCGGCCGTTGGCCGGCCCTCGCACGGTGTGATACCCCTTGGGCCGGCCAACGGCCGGCGCTACCTTCAGAATTGCAGATCCACGCCCGGCAGCAGCGGCTGCAGCTGTTCGCGGAACAACGCCTTGATGCGCTCCAGCGCGGCCTCGTCGTTGCCTTCGAAACGCAGCACCAGCACCGGGGTGGTGTTGGAGGCGCGCAGCAGGCCCCAGCCGTCCGGGAAGTCCGCACGCAGGCCGTCGATGGTGGACAGACGCGCACCGGTGAACACCGACACTTCCGCCTGCGCCGCCGATACGAACATCGACACCAGCGCATGCGGGGTGCCCGTTTCCACCGGCACTTTCAGCTCCGGGGTGGACACGCTGTCGGGCAGCTCGTCGAGCACCTCCGACGGTGTTTCGTCGCGCTGGGCCAGGATTTCCAGCAGGCGCGAGGCCGCATACAAACCATCGTCGAAACCGAACCAGCGCTCCTTGAAGAAGAAGTGTCCGCTCATCTCGCCGGCCAGTTCGGCATCGGTTTCACGCATCTTGGCCTTGATCAGCGAATGCCCGGTCTTCCACATCATCGGGCTGCCGCCGTTGCGCAGCACGTAATCGGACAGCTTGCCGCTGCACTTCACGTCGTAGATCACCAGCGCGCCGGGATTGCGCTGCAGCACATCAGCCGCGAACAGCATCAGCAGGCGGTCGGCATAAATGATCCTGCCTTCCCTGGTGACCACGCCCAGGCGGTCGCCATCGCCATCGAAGGCAAGGCCGATATCCGCATCGAAGCGCTTCACGGTCTGGATGAGGTCTTCCAGGTTGTCGGGGTCGCTCGGGTCGGGGTGGTGGTTGGGGAAGGTGCCATCCACATCGCAGTACAACGGAATGACTTCGGCACCAATCGCTTCCAGCAGCGGCTGGGCCAGTTCGCCAGCCACGCCGTTGCCGGCATCGGCCACTACCTTGATCGGGCGATCCAGCTGCACGTCATCGGCAATGCGCTGGATGTAATCGGCGTTGACGTCGCGCTGCTGCAGGCTGCCCGGTTCGGCAGCCACGTGCAGCTGGCCATCGCGGATGCGCTGGTACAGCTCGGTGATGGCATCGCCGGACAGGGTTTCGCCGCCCACCACGATCTTGAAGCCGTTGTAATCGGGCGGGTTGTGGCTGCCGGTAACGGCCACGCAGCTGCCCGCGCGCAGGTGGTAGCTGGCGAAGTACACCACCGGTGTAGGCGCCAGGCCGATGTCGGTGACGTCGCACCCGGCGCGGCGCAGGCCTTCGATCAGGCTGGCGCTCAGTTCCGGACCGGACAGGCGGCCATCCCGGCCCACCACGATGTCGCGCAGCCCCTGCACCTGCAGCACCGAACCGATGGCCTGCCCGATCAGCACCGCGACCTGCGGGGTGAGTTCGCGCCCGATCACGCCGCGGATGTCGTAGGCGCGGAAGATGCCCTCTGGCACCTCATGGCCGGGGCCGGTAGGCAGCAGCGGCGGCGGCGCGCCCGTTCCAGCCGCCGATGCCGGCTCCAGCAACGGGTCCTGCACCAGGCTTTCGCGCAGCGTGGGGCCGTGGTCGCCCTCGCTGATGGCGGCACGCCGACGCGGCAGCTTCACCCGGCCCTTGCCGAACTGCAGCATGCCGGCGATGGCCAGCAGCAGCACGGCCACGATGAGGGACGGAATCGCGCCCAGGCCCAGCGGACCCGGTTCGACATCCGGCACGGCGGCGGCCAGGCGCAGGCCGCTCTTGCTGATCGGCCGGGCCAGGCCCTCCGCGCCCTGGGACAGGCTGCTGTCGCCCTGCTCGATGATGTTGTGGGTGCCCTGGCGCAGCGCCAGGTAGCCCGCAGACGGCACCCGCACCTGGTCGAAGGTGCCGGTCAGGCGCAGCAATGGCTGGCGCACGTAGATCACCGCCGGCCCCGTGCTGCCCAGCTGCACCGGTATGGCAAGGCCCAGGCGCTGGCCACCGGCGTCGCGCACCACGCGCGCCACCACGGTATCGCCGGCAATGGCGGCTTCCAGCAGGCCCAGCCGGGCGTACCCGAAGGCCTTCGGATCGGCGTAGCCCTGGTCCAGGTCGGCGGTAAGCACCTGCACGTCTTCGGTGCCCGGCCAGCCTTCGCGCACGGCCAGCGCGGTGGCATCGGCATCGCCGGCGGCCAGCGCGGTACTGACCCGCTCGCTCTTCATCAAGGTGCGCAGCTGCGCGCTCTGCCCCTTCAGTGCGGCGTCCACGCCCTGCACGATCTGGTCGCGGGCCTGTTCCAGCGCCTGCCCTACCGAGGCCTGCCGCCATTGCCGCACCCCGCTCCAGGCAAACCACGCCGCCAGCAGGACCAAGGCCCCCACCAGCAACAGCCCGTTACGCCTGCTTGTCAATCGCGGCTGTCCTTCCGCCGTTGCCTTGCTCATTGATGTTCCCCCTGTCAGCGCACCCCGGTATGGCCGAATCCACCCGTTCCCCTGGCGCTGTCAGTGAAAGTATCCACTACCTGCAGGCCGACGCGTGCAATCGGCAGCACAACCAGCTGCGCAATACGGTCACCCGGTTGCAGCGTGAAGGCTTCGCGGCCGCGGTTCCAGGCGCTGATCAGCAGCGGGCCCTGGTAGTCGGCATCGATCAGGCCGGTCCCGTTGCCCAGCACGATGCCGTGGCGATGGCCCAGCCCCGAGCGCGGCAGGACCACCGCGCACAGGTTCGGGTCGGCGATGTGGATGGCGATGCCGCTGGGAATCAGCGCCGTATCCCCAGGCTGCAGGGTGAGCTCGGTTTCCAGCGCGGCGCGCAGGTCCAGGCCGGCGCTGGCTTCGGTAGCGTAGGCCGGCAGGGGCCAGGTATCGCCGAAGCGGGGATCGAGCAGCTTCACCTGCAGCGACTGCAGGGACGGGGCGTGGGTCATGCGTGCAACCTCTGGGCAATCAGGGACAACAGTTGTTCGGCCAGCAGCGCCTTGGTGGTGCCGGGGAACACCTGCTCCCCCCCCTGCCAATACGCGGTAGCGGCGTTCTCATCGCTTTCGAAGCCACCGTTGGTGATGCCCACCTGGTTGGCGATCACCAGGTCCAAACGTTTGTCGACCAGTTTGCCGCGCGCGTACTTCTCCACGTCGTGGGTTTCGGCGGCAAAGCCGACCACCAGTTTCAGGGCGTTGGTCTGCTGGGCCACTTCGGCCAGGATGTCCGGGGTACGCACCAGCTCCAGCGTGAGGGTCTGGGTGCCGGCGGTCTTCTTCAGCTTCTGCGGGGCGATCTGGCGCGGGGTGTAATCGGACACCGCAGCGGCACCTATATAGATGTCGGCCGGCAGCGCATCGAGCACGGCGCCGCGCATCTGCGCGGCAGAGCGTACGTCGACCCGCTGCACCCCGGCCGGGGTGGCCAGGTGCACGGGGCCACTGACCAGCACCACCTGCGCGCCCAGGCGCACGGCGGCGGCGGCCAGCGCATAGCCCATCTTGCCGCTGCTGCGGTTGCCCACATAGCGCACCGGGTCCAGGTCTTCGTAGGTGGGGCCGGCGCTGATGAGCACGCGCAGGCCCTGCAGTTCCTGGGGGACAGCCTGGGCCGCGGCCGGGGACTGCAGCGCGGCCAGCGCCGCCACGATGGCGTGCGGCTCGCTCAGCCGGCCCGGGCCGGATTCACCTTCGGCCAGCGGGCCGTCTTCCGGGCCGATCACCTGCGCACCGCGCTCGCGCAGCAGGCTGATGTTGGCCTGGGTGGCGGGGTGCAGCCACATGCGGTGGTTCATCGCCGGGCACACGGTCAGCGGCGCGGTGGTGGCCAGGCACAGGGTGGTGACCAGGTCGTCGGCATGGCCGTTGGCGAGGCGTGCCAGCAGATCGGCCGTGGCCGGGGCGACGACGATGCGATCGGCCCAGCGCGCCAGCTCGATATGGCCCATGGCCTGTTCGGCCGCGCTGTCCCACAGGGTAGTGCGGGTAGGCTGGCCGGACAGGGCCTGGAAGCTCAGCGGGGTGACGAACTGCTGGGCCCCGGCGGTCATGGCGACCTGCACCTGGGCCCCGGCGTCACGCAGGCGGCGCACCAGTTCCAGCGACTTGTAGGCCGCGATGCCGCCACCCACGCACAACAACAGCTTCTGGCCTGCCAGCGGGCGCGCCTGCGCCGGGGAAGCCTGGGGGGAGTCAGCCACCTGCGAATTTCCTGTCGAACCGAGGCGATTAGCTTACCCGATGGGGGTTACGGGCCTCATGCGCCCGGGGAATAAGGGGAGGTTTTTTCGTCATGAGAGGGCCTCGCGGGCGCACGCCAGCTTGTTACCGCGGGCTCGCTGGCCCTAGGATCGCCACCAGCCAATGCTGCGGCCTGGCACGCCACCTATCGCGGATCGCACTGTGCCGGACCTTTATCTTTTCACTGTGGCCGATGTCCTCAAGATTCCCGGGCTCGCGCGCCACGTGCTGCTGCCGGGCATCCCGGCCACGGACGAGATGCCAGACATCCTGGTGGGCGCGCCCTTGGTCATCGTTACACCCGCACAGACGCGCGTGGAAACTGTCCTCGCGTCCTATGCGTTGATCCGGATGCAGCCGAAGCCGGAGCCCTTATCGCTCCCCATTACCGTGCCGTACCCCCTGACGCTTGCCCGTATCCCGCCGGGGAGCAGGGTCTACCTTGTTGATCCGCAAGAGGGCGAAGTATTGGACCACTGATCCAAAGCGTGTGCTTGACACTTTGCCCAGTGCTTGGCCGAGCGCGGTTGTTAGCATGGGCCGCAGTAGATCAAGGATCGTGAATTGCCTGTGGCCACCTCGTCTTCCCCGCCGCAACCATCGGCGGCGTTGCAGGCGCTATCGGTGGCGGTGTGACGGGCGCTATGACGGGCGCGTTCTTTGGAGGCATTGGCGCTGGTCCCTGAGCCTTGGCTGGCGCCGGGATCGGTGGGATCGGCGGGGCAGTGACTGGCGCAGTCACATCCATAATGGTTCAGTACATGGCCAACTAAGAGGCGACTGCCCAGGCCATTTTTGTTCGCGCAGGATCTGCCTGATCCTGCGCGATTCCCGAGCGCCTTCAATGATTTCCTTGGGGATTTTTTTGCAACGCGGGTTCAGCCTTAGTGGATATTCTCGTTCTACCAGGGATCATTCCTAGATCAACTTGAAATGGAGATGTTCATGAGCAGACAGACTGTTGCACTAATGGCAAGCGCCCTTCTTGGCATCACCTGTGCGGCGATTGCAGCCGTGCTTGGTGCTTCCATCCAATTATCGCTCCCCATTTTCGTGGGATGTCTGGCTGGCGGCATGGGTGTCGCATACATGAAGAAGGGCTGATCGCCGCAACGAGGGAATTATTTAACTGAGTTCCTGCTGTCGCTGACAACACCCATCACAACGTTAGTTGCGACATAGGATGATATTTGGCGATAGATAGCTTTGAAACTGGAACACGGTCTTCAATTCTGGTCGCCGTCATCCTCATAGAATTCGCGCTCTGACGCGTGCAGCGTTGAGATGGAGCGTGAGATGGAGACAGCAAAGACCAAGTGGCTTGCCTATACCGTCCTGGTCGGCCTGATCCCGATCTTCTCGAGATTCCTCATCTGGCTGGTAACCAAGGAAGGCACCATCGAGCCCTTCGCGCCGCAGGACTTAATTGCCTTTGGACTCGTGCTTCATATCTCCAACATCAACGAAATTGAGCACCTGGTCAGCGCAGACAGGTCCTGGAAGACGGCGCAGAACGGCGTGTCGGCCTTCTTCATCGCTGTTCATGGCGTTCTTTTCTGCCTGACGCTGGCTGGCGGCGACGCGGTCGATCGGCAATCCATCATGACGTGCGTTGGAATCATCGCCCTGGTGTCGCTCTACATCAGCTACTGCTTGTTTACGCGCATATCAACATTCCACTCGCCTGATCAGGAGCGGCATTCATGACAACTGTCCTTATCGGGGCGACCGTATTGATCGCCCTCTTCGGCCTTGGCTTTGGGATTTGGACGCTGCGACAGACGCATGGCGAAGTCGAGCAGCAACCGAATGGTAGTGACGACCAGCTCCGATGAGCGCCCTACGCGACGACGCGGCAGTTCCCTATCGCTGGTTAGCGGGATCTGGGCCGACACTACCTGCATGGCAATCAAACACTGGCCCGAGGGCGATCGTCCTCGCGAGAAGCTGCTGACGCGCGGCCCAGAGGCGCTGACCGACTCGGAACTACTCGCGTTGTTCATCGGCAGCGGCAGCGGCGGGCTGGATGCCGTACAGAGCGCCAGACGGCTGCTCGACGACCATGGTCCATTGCGAAAACTTCTTGATCTGGACGCAGCAACGCTCATCAAGCTGCCGGGCTTGGGCCCCGCGCGTGCCTGCAAGCTGGTGGCCGCACTGGAACTGGCCAGTCGCCACCTGCTGGCCGACCTTGAGCGCGGCGACAGCGTGTGTGACCCCGGTTCGGCCGGGCGCTACTTCAAGTTGCGGCTGCGCTCACGGCCCCGGGAGGTGTTCGCAGCGTTGTTCATGGACACCCGGAACCGGACGTTGGCCTACGAGGAGCTTTTCACCGGCACCATCGATGCTGCAGCCGTCTATCCCCGGGAGGTCGTCCGGCGGGCATTGCTGCACAACGCGGCGGCGGTCATCGTCAGCTACAACCACCCTTCCGGCCGGGCCGAGCCCTCCCAGGCCGACCGCGAGATCACTCACCAGTTGCAGCAGGCACTTGGGCTGGTGGGCGTCCGACTGGTCGATCACATCGTCGTAGGCGACGGCACTCCAGTCTCCATGGCTGAGCGTGGCTGGCTCCAGCGCGACCCATCCGCCCGCAGCTGAACGGCCCGGTCAGCCAATCCGCCCGGCTCCCAAGGGCTTCAGCCCGGTCCCAGAACCCGCTTCCCACCCCCGCTGTGCCCCGGTTCAATGGATCGAGGCAGCTTCTGGGCTAAAATTGCCGATTCCGCCGCTCCAGTCTTCAAAGCAGGCCTTGTGAAAAATCTCCTCCGCGCCCTGATCAACCAGGGCATCGAAGCGCTGCGTGCCAACGGCACGCTGCCGGCCGACACCCTGACCCCGGAATTCGTGGTGGAACGCCCGAAGACCCGTGAACACGGTGATTTCGCCACCAATGCCGCCATGCTGCTGGCCAAGCCGGCGCGCAGCAACCCGCGCGCCCTGGCCCAGGCGCTGCTGGATGCCCTGCCCAAGAGCGACGATGTGCAGCGCGTTGAAATTGCCGGCCCTGGCTTCATCAACTTCACGCTGGCCCCCAGCGCCTATCAGCGCGAAGCCACCGGCGTGCTCAAGGAAGGCGCCGATTACGGCCACAACCTGAGCGGCAACGGCCGTACCGTGGGCGTGGAATACGTGTCGGCCAACCCGACCGGCCCGCTGCACGTGGGCCACGGCCGCGCGGCGGCGATCGGCGACAGCCTGGCCCGCCTGCTGGAAGTGAACGGCTGGAACGCCAAGCGCGAGTTCTATTACAACGACGCCGGCGTGCAGATCGAAAACCTGGCCCTGTCCACCCAGGCCCGCGCCAAGGGCATCAAGCCCGACGACGCCGGCTGGCCGGAAGGCGGCTACCGCGGGGATTACATCGAGGACGTGGCCAAGGCTTACCTGGCCGGCGCCACCGTGGAGCTGGAAGGCCATTCGGTGGTGGGCGAGCGCGACCCGGACAACCTGGATGGCATCCGCCGCTTCGCGGTGGCCTACCTGCGCAACGAGCAGAACCAGGACCTGGCCGCGTTCGGGGTGGATTTCGACATCTACTTCCTGGAGAGTTCGCTCTACAAGGATCGCAAGGTCGAAGAGACCGTGGCCCAGCTCAATGCGGCCGGCCATACCTATGAGGACGGCGGCGCGCTGTGGCTGCGCTCGACCGACTTCGGTGACGACAAGGACCGCGTGATGCGCAAGTCCGACGGCACCTACACCTATTTCCTGCCGGACGTGGCCTACCACCTGTCCAAGTGGCAGCGCGGCTATGAGCGCGCCATCACCGAGCTGGGTGCGGACCACCATGGTTCGCTGGCGCGTGTGCGCGCCGGCCTGCAGGCACTGGACGTGGGCATTCCCAAGGGCTGGCCGGAATACGTGCTGCACCAGATGGTGACGGTGATGCGCGGCGGCGAGGAAGTGAAGCTGTCCAAGCGTGCCGGCAGCTACCTGACCCTGCGCGACCTGATCGAAGAAGCCGGCCGCGATGCGACCCGCTGGTTCCTGATCGCGCGCAAGCCGGATTCGCAGCTTACCTTCGATATCGACCTGGCCCGCCAGCAGAGCAATGACAACCCGGTGTTCTACGTGCAGTATGCGCACGCCCGCGTGTGCAGCCTGCTGCGCCAGGCACAGGAGAAGGGGCTGTCGTACACCCCGGCCGAGGGCCTGACCGGGCTGTCGACGCTGACCGACGAACCCTCACTGTGGCTGATGGTGGAAATGTCGCGCTTCCCGGAAGTGGTGGAAGCGGCCGGCATTGCGCTGGAACCGCACCTGGTGGCGCAGTACCTGCGTGAATTGGCGCACGCCTTCCACACGTGGTATCACGGCACGCAGGTGCTGGTGGCTGACGAAGCCGAACGCAATGCCAAGCTCACACTGGCCTGCGCGGCGCGCCAGGTGCTGGCCAACGGTCTGAACATCCTGGGCGTTTCCGCCCCGGAAAAAATGTAAGTAGTGGAGAAGCGGTAAATGGCAGCACGACGTGGCAAGACCCAGGCCCGACGCAATACCAGCCAAGGCACGCCCGGATGGGTGTGGCTGGTGGCCGGCGTGGCGATTGCCGCCGTGGTGTTCCTGGCGGCACCGAACCTGTTCAAGAACGATGGCGACGGCTTCCTGCGGGTAGGCCCGCAGCCGGACCCGAACGCGCAGCCCGCCCCGGTCAGCGACGCCGATACCGACGTGGGCGCTGAGCTGCCCAAGCCGGGCGCGGCCGCCAAGCCTGCTGAACCGGCCAAGCCGGCCACCACGCAGTACGACTTCTACACCCTGCTGCCCGGCAAGGAAGTGGAAATGTCCGATGCAGAGCTGGCGGCCAGCGCGCGCGCCGAAGACCAGCGCCGGGCCAGGACCGAAGCGCAGCGCGCGCAGGCGGCGTTGGAAGGTCGCCCGGTACCGGCAGCGGCTACGGCCGCCCCCCGCACCACTGCACCGGCCCCGTTGCCGGCGCCGGTGGCCGAGCGCCCGGCAGCTGCTGCACAGCCGAAGCCGGTTGCGGCTGCGGCTGCGGCTGCGGCCGCGCCCAAGTCGGAAGCCACTGCTGCGGCGCCTGCCACGGCGGCAGCTGAGTCGGCCGCCAGCAACGTGCGTTACATCCTGCAGGCCGGCGCCTTCGGGGCGTCGGGCGATGCCGAAGCCACCAAGGCCAAGCTGGCCATGATCGGCCTGGCCGCACGCGTGGAATCGGCGCAGATCAACGGCAAGACCGTGTACCGCGTGCGCATGGGCCCGTACGGCACCGCCGGTGAGCTGGCCGAAGCCAAGCAGAAGCTGGACGGCACCGGGCTGCAGGCGATGGCGATCAAGGCGCAGTAACGCCGCTGCCGGAACCGATGGGTAGAGCCGACTGTTGGTCGGCTGCTCCACAAAAATGCCCCGCAACGCGGGGCATTTTTGTTTGGGTTCGCGCGAAGGGCGGCCGACTAACAGTCGGCGCTACCTGTCGGGTCTACCTCTGCGCTACGTTATCGCTCCCATCCCTCAGCACGGAGCAGCGCATGAGCAGTTCGGAAGGCAACGACCGCCGTATCGACAACATCGAATTCAACGTGGGTGACATTGCCCGCAGCAAGGCGTTCTACGGTGCGGTGTTCGGTTGGACGTTCACCGATTACGGCCCGGGCTACACCGAATTCAACGATGGCCGGCTGCGCGGCGGCTTCACTACCGATGGGCCGGTGCGCGCCGGTGGGCCGCTGGTGATTCTGTACGCCGATGACCTGGAAGCCACCCTGGCGCGGGTGGAAGCTGCCGGCGCGGAGATTTCCACGCCGGCGTTCGATTTCCCGGGCGGCCGCCGTTTCCATTTCCGCGACCCGGATGGGTACGAGCTAGCCGTGTGGACGGCGGCTTGATCCACCGGTAGCGCCGACCGTTGGTCGGTCGCCGTGGGAGGTTTCCGGGAGCCGGGCAAAGCCCGGCTCTACGCGGGTTGGTTACGTGCCGTCAGTCGCGCGCGACCTGGAAGCCGGCGAACGACTGGCTGACCGGCATCACTTCCAGGCGGTTGATGTTCAGGTGCGCCGGCAGGTTGGCCACCCAGAAGATCTGCTCGGCGATGTCGTCGGCCGTCATCGGGTTGGCGCCGGTGTACAGGGTGTCCGAGGCGGCCTGGTTGCCGTGCGTGCGGACCAGGGTGAACTCGGTTTCGGCCATGCCCGGTTCGATGGTGGTCACGCGCACGCCGGTGCCGTGCAGATCCGAACGCAGGCCCAGCGAGAACTGGCTGACGAAGGCCTTGGTGCCACCGTAGGCGTTGCCGCCCGGATACGGGTACACCCCGGCCACCGAGCTGATGTTGATGATGGCTCCCTTGCGCGCCACCAGCTGCGGCAGCAGGCGGTGGGTGAGCGTGACCAGCGCGGTGACGTTGGTGTCGATCATGGTGCGCCAGTCGTCCAGTGAGGCGCTCTGGGCCGGGGCGGTGCCCTGGGCCAGGCCGGCGTTGTTGACCAGCAGGTCGATGTCGGCAAACCCGGCCGGCAGTGCGGCCAGCGCCGCTTCCATGGCGGCGGTGTCGCGCACGTCGAATACTGCCGCATGCACGCGCTCAGGGCCGTACGCGTCGACCAGCGGCTGCAGCCGTTCGGCGCGGCGCCCGGTGGCGATGACCCGCCAGCCGGCCTGGGCGAAACGATGGACGGCGGCGGCGCCAAAGCCGGAGGTGGCGCCAGTGATCAGAGCGGTACGGGTCATCGCGGGTCTCCGTGGGATTCCCGGTTATTTTCGCACCCCGCGCCCGATCGTGCTGGCCCCGTCTGGCGGCTTCAGCGGATACGGAACACACGGGCCTTGGGCAGGTTCTCATCCACCTGCAGGAACCAGCGCCCGGCAATGCCCGGGACCACTACGATGGGCGGGTTGCTGCGGCGGGTTTTGAGCTTCACTTCGCCCTTGAGCACCTGCCACTGCTGGCCATTGTCCAGGGTGAACACCGTACCGGGCTGCCAGCCATCCACCTGGCCGGTGACGTTGGCCTCGATCGGGCCGTCGTCCAGGCCGGGGAACATCGGGGACGGGGTGGGCGCGGCCGGGGCAGTGGCCACCGCGGCCGGGACGCGGGCATCGGCCTCGCGCAGCAGGCGGTTCAGGGCCTGCAGCTGGGCGGGGGTGAGCCCCACCTCAGCCAGTTGCTGCGGGTCGACGCGTTGTTCGATCGCCACATACGGGGCCTGGGCCGAAGCCGCTGCCGCGAGCCAGACCATGCCCACACCCGCCAGAACCTGCCACCTGCGCATTGCCTGCTCCACTGCCTGTTGATGCCTGAGGAGCGCACTGTGCTTCACTTTCGTGGCAGCCAGATGACAGCCGGATTCAGGGTTTCCGGGCCAGGTGCCCGGGTGGGGGTAAAATGGCCCTCAGCCACGCAGCCGCGATGGCGGTATTGGACGTCTCATGATCAACAACGATGTACTGCGCAGCCTCCGTTACATGCTCGACCTGAGCGACGGAAAGATTGCGGAAATCTGTGCCCTGGCCGACCCGGCGTTCGTGGTGGACAAGGCCGATGTGCCCGGTTGGCTGCGCAAGGAAGACGAGGAAGGGTTTGTGGCCTGCGACGACCGCACGCTGGCGCACTTCCTGGACGGGCTGATCGTGCAGTTCCGCGGCCGCGACGAAAGCCAGCCGCTGCGCCCGGTGGAAAAGCGCATCACCAACAACCTGGTGCTGAAGAAGCTGCGTGTTGCCTTCGAGCTGAAGGATGTGGACATGCACGCGATCTTCGAGAGCGCGGGGTTCCCGGTGTCGAAGCCGGAACTGTCGGCGCTGTTCCGGCAGCCGGACCATAAGAATTTCCGCGCGTGCGGGGATCAGTTGCTGCGGAATTTCCTGAAGGGTTTGACCCTGCGCGTTCGCGGGGGTTGAACGGCCGGTAGGGTCGCATCCCAATCGACCGCACGTAGGGATGGGTACCCCGATAGGGCATGACCTCCGACGGAGAAGCGCGTTTCCGATGGAGGTCCATGCGTCAATGCGCCGATCGCCTTTATCGGCAGTCGTCTTGCGACCGACCCTACCGATGTATCGCGTCTGCCGCGGTGCCGGAAGCATCAGAACGCGGTCTGCACCGCAAACTCCACGCGCGAACCGGCGTTGCTGCCGAACAGGCGCTTGGCCGCGCTGTCGGTGTCATGCGCGGTCAAACGCAGTTCCCACGGGCCCTGCACCGTCCAGATGGCGCTGAGCTGGCCGTGCAGATAGTCGTCGGCGAACGCGCTGTCGAGCCAGTACTGGCCTACCGCGGCTTCGATGCGCCACTGCTCGCCCAGCGGCATGCGCACGCCCAGCTGGGTGTAGGTGCCGGTGTGGCCGCTGGCCAGGGCGTCGTCGGAAACACCGATGCTCACCCAATAGCGCTCTTTCCACGTAAGCGTGCTGTTGAGCTCGGTCCAGTCCAGGTCCACCGTGGTGGACGGGTACAGGTAGTGGGTGAGGTTGACGTCCAGCGTCCAGTCCGGGGCGAGCTGGCCGCCCCACCCGGCCACGATGTCGAACTCACTGCGCGCGCCGGCGTCCGGTTCGAACGACACGCCCGAGCCCCATACCGAGGCGTACCAGCCTGATTCGCTGCCCAGCTTGACCCCGGCCTGCACGGTGGGATCTTCCATGGTCTGCGAGCTGCCGCGCCAGACATAATCGGACGTCAGCGTCGTGTTGCCGTCCACGCCGGCCAATGCGCCACCACTGAGCGCCAAGCCCAGCGCCAGACCGCCTGCACGGCGCACGCTGCGCCCTGTTACCTGCTTTGTCACCACGTCCACCTTTGCAGAAAACGGCCTCGCCGTTGAGGCGCACAGTGTGGTGAACGCAGCCGTAAAGTCGCCATGTAGAGCGGCGGTAGTGGCCGCAAATTCGGCGTAAAAGCTTCCAGCTATCCGTGCCGACCCGGGATCCCCTTCACTGCCCTGCCGGCCAGCGGCCGGCACTACCGGAGGGCCTTCAGGCCACGCGCGTTATCATGGCGGCCCTGACTGACCTGCAGCGAGAATGGCGTGGACGCGATCCTGACCCCGGTATCGATTGGCGAGCTGATCGACAAGATCACCATCCTGGAAATCAAGGCCGAACGCATCACCGATGCGGGCAAGGTGGCCAACGTGCGCACCGAACTGGATGGGCTGCTGCCGCTGTGGCAGGAACAGCTGGCCGCGCAGCCGGGGCTGGATGCGCTGAAGACCCAGCTCAAGGACATCAACGTGCGGATGTGGGACATCCAGGACCAGCTGCGCGACAAGGAAGCGGCGCAGGTGTTCGATGATCAGTTCATCCAGCTGGCGCGCGGTGTGTATGGCACCAACGGCGAGCGGGTGAAGGTAAAAAACGAGATCAACCAGGTTGCCGGTTCGCAGCTGGTGGAAGAGAAGCAGTACCAGGGGGAATGATTGCCCCGTGGCAACCACGCAGGGCGTGGCTCTACGCCGGATGGATGCACCTGCACGGTAGAGCCACGCCCTGCGTGGCTGCGCGGACGATCAACGCGCAGTTGCCGCCATGAACCGCTCGCGGTCCTGCTGGGTGCGCCGGCGGATCTCCGCCAGCGCTTCGTTCTCGGTGGCTTCCAGCATCGATTCGAACAGTCGCTGGAAATGATTGCGCATCGCCGTGCGCGCTGCGCCCGGGTCGCGCATCCGCAGGCCATCGAGGATGGCCGTGTGTTCGTCGTTGCGGGTGTCGCCGTCGTTGTGGCACACGTTGGCATACACCTGGCGCACCCGCGGCAGCTCGTTGCGCATGCGCCAGATCAGCTGTACGCAATGTTCCACCACCGGGTTGCCGGCAATGCGCGCGATGGCCAGGTGGAACTGGCGGTCGGCCTCGCTGGCCGCCGCCTCGCCCGACGCCGGGTCGGTCATCGCTGCAATCAGCCCTTCCAGCAGTTCCACTTCGGCATCGGTGATGCGGCTGGCGGCCATGGCCGCTGCCTCGGCTTCGATCACCGCCCGGGCGGCGGTGAGGTCGAATGCCGAGACGTCCGGCAGCGCGCCTGGGGCGGCTGTCGGTCGTGCCTTCACGTACACGCCCGAGCCGGTCTTGATGGTGATCAGGCCCTGCGCCTCCAAGGCGATTTCCGCTTCCCGCACGGTTACCCGGCTCACCCCCAGCCGTTCGGCCAGGTCGCGTTCGCCAGGCAGGCGCGAGCCGGGCGGGAATTCGCCCTTCTCGATCAGCGCGACGATTTCAGCGGCAATGGACTGGTAAAGGCGGGGTTCGGACATCTTCAAGGCCTGGCTGTACGGTGGCTGGGGACCATCACGCTCGTTTAGAACCGGTAGCGTACCCCGAGATAGTACCGCCGCCCGTAGGTGGTGTACTCGCGGAAGCTGCCCAGGATGGGCATATCCGACACCCGCGGCTCGTCAGTGAGGTTGCTGGCCGACAGCGACACCGACAGGTGCTTGTTGACCTTGTAGGTGGCGCGGAAGTCCAGCGAGCCATTGTCGCGTACATAGCGGTTCTGCGCCGGGTCGCCAACGAACTGCTGGTAATAGTCCGAGCGGTACTTGTAGATGGCCTGCAGGTCCAGCTTGCCCAGGCCCCAGTACACCTGCGCAGAGGCCACGTGCTTGGACAGGCCGAAGATGTTGGCCGGCTCCACGATCCCCGGGGTGACGATGCCGGTGGTGGGGTCGGTGGACTCACCCAGGCGCAGGTCCTCGGTCTTGAAGTTGGAGTGCGCGTAGTTGTAGCTGGCCTTCACGCCGAGCCCGGCGAAGATGCCCGGCAGGTAGGAGAAGCTGTGCGAGCCGGTCAGCTCGAAGCCGATCAGGTCGCTCTTCTGGTCGCTGGTGGCCAGCTGCTCCACCGGCACGGTGACGCTCACTCCGTCGATATCGAAGTCTTCCCCCACCACTACCGGCACCGAGCCGCCATTGAACTGCTTGTAGTACACGGCGGTGGAGAGCATGGAATCGGCGTTGGCGTACCACTCCAGCGACACGTCGGCATTCCACGACATCAGCGGGGTGGCGCGCGGGTTGCCGGTGGCGGTGATGTTGCCCAGCGCGTCGGCGACGCTGCCGAACTCGGTATCCACTTCGTCCAGGTTGAAGCTGCGGCCATAGCCCAGCGCGGCCAGGTCCGGGCGCGACATCGCACGGTAGGCGGCCACGCGCAGCAGCAGGTCCGGGCGCAGTTCGAAGGCGGCATTGAAGCTGGGCAGCCATTCGTTGTTGCTGGACTTGAGCACCTGCCGGGTGAAATCGCCGTTGGGCTGCAGGGTCACGGTGCCATCGGGATTGTTGACCACGTCCAGCCCGCTGCGCAGGCCCATCGAACGCACGTCGGTGTGCACCCAGCGCACGCCGATGTTGCCGGTGACCGGCAGGCCGAACCATTCGGCGCTGTAGTCGCCCATCAGGTAGATGGCGCTGGTCTTTTCGGTCACATCGTTGTTGGCCGGGTCGCGCAGGTCTGCGCTCAGGCCGGTGTCGTCCGCGCCGGTGAAGGCCTTGAACAGGCAGCGGCTGTCGAAGGTGGCCCACTGGTCGATGGTGTTGCCGCTGGCATTGGCCAGGAAGTCATCCTGCGGGAAGGCCTGGCGGCAGGCCTGGTTGGCGGCACGGATGGCGGCAACATTGGTGGTGGTGACATCCACCGTGTCGGTGAAGTCGGTATACGTCGCCTCGGAACGGCGCAGGCCGCCCTTGAGCGCGGTGAAGAAACCGCTTTCCGGGGTGAAGGCCGCATCGAAGCGACCGGCACGGATGGTGTGCTCACGGTCCTGCTGGCGGCGCCGGACCAGCGCCGAGTCGGTGAAGTTGTCCGGGTTGTTCACGTCGAACGCCGGATCCAGGTAAATGCTGGGCACGTCGCCGTGATAGTCGTAGGTGTAGTCGACGTAACGGTTGTTCTTGATGCCGGCCACCGGATTGCCGTTGACGTCGGTACGGCCGGCGCGCAGGCGGGTGGAACGCTCGATCTGCGAGCGCTGGGTGTTGGAGTAGGACAAGTCGCCGGACAGCATCCAGGCAGGGCTGGGCCGCACGATCAGGTTCAGGCCGCCGCCGGTGTATTCCTCGTTGCGCTCCAGGAAATTGCCGGTGGAATCGATGCTGGTGCTGCCGGTGTGGCTGAGCAGCGCGCCGTCGTCGCTGACCACGCGGTTGTTGATGTTGCGCATCATCGACGACAACGTCAGGTCCGAGCGGTCTTCGGTGTAATCGCGCTTGGAGTGCTGGTAGTCCAGGTTCACTTCCACCGCGTCGTTGGGCCGCCACTGCAGCGCGCCGAACTGGGAATCGCGCTTGTCGTGTTCGATGAACTGGCGATACAGCCGGCTGCCCGGCGCGAGGTAGTACGGCACCCCATTGGCTACATCGTTGCCGTCGACCTGGGTGCAGTTGCGGGTGGCGCCCACGACTTCGCGGCCATCGCAGGCGGCCCAGGTGGTGCTGCTGGAGAACATTTCCTCCGGGTTGCTGCCTTCCAGCGCCTGCACGCCCAGCGAGACGCCAAGCTTGCCGCCGTTGCTGAACTCGAACTGGTCGATGTAGCTGGCGGTACCGCGCCAGCCCACGCCGTCGCCGTCCTTGAGGCGGTCGTCGTATTCCTGCCAGGTGCCGCGGCCGTCCAGCTGGATGGTCTGTTTGCCGTATTCCAGCGGTTTGACGGTTTCCATGTTGACCGTGCCGGCCACGCCGCCTTCGACGAAGTCGGCGCGCTGGGTCTTGTAGATCGCCACGGTGTTGATCAGCTCTGAAGGGAACTGGTTGAAGTTCACCGAGCGGTCGCCGCTGCCGTTGGTGGCCTCGCGGCCATTGAAGGTGGACGAACCGAGGAACGGGCCCAGGCCGCGGATCGAGATTTCAGAGGCGCCGCCCTTTTCGCGGTGGGTGGAGGCGCCGGTGATGGTTTCGATGGCTTCGCCGATCGACAGCGCCGGCAGGTCGCCGATGTCCTCGGCCGACAGCACGTCGGACACCACGGTTTCCTCGCGCTTCTTGTCGATCGAGGTCTGGATGGTGCCGCGGGTACCGGTCACCTGGACCTGGTCGAGCGTCGTGGCCGCCGGCGCAGCGGCCGGGGTGGCGTCCTGTGCGTGCACCAGTGGTACGGCTGCGATGGCGCACAGCGCATAGAACAGCGCGCTGTGCAGCGCGGTGTGGCGGAAGCCTCGTGGCGAGGCCGTACGGCGGTCATGCAACATCGTGATCTCCCTCCCAGGATGGATCGTCCGCATACACGGGGTTGATCCGGAAGATTCACGGTTGGAAGACCAATGTCAATGAATTGGTACTAAAGTCTACCCCTCACATCCGCCTAGACCACTTTCCGACGAATTAATGTGCGGGTGCAGCAGAGATATGCGCAAGTGGCTTACCAACTTCGCCTAAAGTGGTATGTGATTGTGGTTGACGTTGTTGCGGTGGAGGCTGTTACCATCCGGACTCGCGTTGGGTCCATGGTGATCTGGGAGGGTTAGCCTGTGGCACAGCAACATGGTGTACGTCTAGGTAGGGCTGTGAAGCGTTGGCGTTGGTGGGGTCCATGCGTTAAAGCGCCGATGGGCCATAAGGGCGGGCGTTTGGGAACCGCCCCTACCATCCTGGCATTGCTGCTCTGTCCTGGGTTTGCCTGGTCGGCTGAGTATCTGGTACACGACGCGGCTGGGTATGCTGCCGCCGCTGACGGCCTGAAACCTGGCGACACCGTGATCCTGGCCAACGGGATCTGGCGCGATGTGGACCTTCTGCTGACAGGCAACGGCACAATTGGTCAACCAATTCGACTGACCGCGCAGACGCCCGGGAAAGTGATCCTGAGTGGGCAGTCGCAGCTGCGGTTGGCCGGGTCCTACCTGGAGGTGTCCCACCTGGTGTTCCGCGATGGCTGGGCGCCGGGTGGCGAGGTCGTGAGCTTCCGTGGTTCGTCCAAAGCGTGGGCGGAGCACAGCCGGGTCACCGGCATCGTGATCGATGGCTACAACAAGCCCGACCGCGCCCAGTCCGACAACTGGGTGGCGATGTACGGAACGTTCAACCGCTTCGACCACAACCAGCTGGTGGGCAAGACCAATGCCGGTACCACCCTGGTGGTGGTCCGCAACGCCACCAGCGGGTTGGACAACCGCCACCGCATCGACCACAACTGGTTCGGGCCGCGCCCCAACCTGGGCAGCAACGGCGGCGAAACGATCCGCGTGGGCACCAGCCACGATTCGCAGTCCGCGTCGAACACGGTGGTGGAAAACAACTGGTTCGAGCACTGCGACGGCGAGGTGGAGATCGTGTCCAACAAGTCCGGCGGCAACCTCTACCGCGGCAACGTGTTCAAGGAGTCGCGCGGCTCGATGGTGCTGCGCCATGGCCACGGCAACGTGGTGGAGCGCAACATCTTCCTGGGCAACGGCAAGCCGCATACCGGTGGGGTGCGGGTGATCAACCGCGACCAGATCGTGCGCGACAACTATTTCGAAGGCGTGGCCGGCGATGGCTTCGCTTCGGCGCTGGCCGTGATGGCCGGCACCCGCGATGCGCCGTTGAACCGCTATGAGCAGGTCGACAACGCGCTGATCCGCCACAACAGCTTCGTGCAGGCGCGCTATCTGTTCCTGGGCGCCGGACTGGATGACGAGCGCCATGCCATGCCGGTACGCAGCAGGATCAGCGACAACCTGTTCGTGGGCACCAACGCTGGCGACGTGCTGCGCACGCAGGGCGACCTGTCGGGCATTGCCTTCAGCGGCAACCTGCAGAGCCCGACGGCGTCACCTGGTTTCCCCAACGGCGTGGAGGGCCGCAGCGTCACCCTGCAGCGCGCGGCCAACGGCCTGCTGTATCCGCCGGCCGGCACCGAGGTCGGCGCGCCGCGTGACCTGGCGCCTGTCCCGCGCGACCAGGTTGGCGTGTCCTGGTATCCCAAGCAGGTCAGCCGGGCCGCGCTGGACAGCGGCCACGAACACCGCGTCGCGCCAGGCGAGGACACCCTGGTGACCGCGGTGGCGGCCAGCGCGGCCGGCGACCGCCTGCAACTGCGGGCCGGCGACTACCGCATCAACCAGGTGCTGGCGGTGGACCACCCGCTGAGCGTGGTGGGGCCGGCCAAGGGCAAGGCCACGCTGCGCTTTTCGCGGCCTTCGCTGTTCGAGATCCGCCCCGACGGTTCGCTGCGCCTGGCGGGGCTGGAGATCGACGGCAGCCTGGCGCCGGATGCCGCCGGCAATGCGGTGATCCGGGTCCCCCCGGGCAGCCAGGCATTCGATTACACGCTGGAGATCGCCGACAGCCACATCCGCGACCTGAGCAGCAACAAGGCCTTCGATGTGATCAACACCGGCAAGGGCACGTTCGCCGCGTCGATCCGGCTGCGGGGCGTGACGGTGAGCGACATCAGCGGCAGCGTGATCGCCGCCGCCGCCGAGACCGACGACTTGGGCACCTACAACGCGGAAACGGTGGAGATCGTCGATTCGGTATTCCAGCGCATCGGTGGGCCGCTGGTGAACCTCTATCGCGGCGGCACCGATGAAAGCACCTTCGGCCCGGCCTTCCAGCTGCGCGGCAGCCACCTGGAACAGGTTGGCAGCGCCGGTGATACCAGCCTGCGCCTGCATGGCGTGCAGCAGGCCAGCCTGAGCGACAGCACCTGGCTGCACAGCGGCCGGGTGCGCTTCACCCATCAGACAGGCGAGCCGCATCTGCGCCTGCGCAACACCACGTTCACCGCTACGGCGGCGCCGCAGTCCGATATCCCAGCCGAGACTTTGCCATGACGCGTTCCACGCCCCTGATGCTGCTGCTGGCGGCCACCTTCAGTGCTGCGGCGCTGCCCGCCGCGCACGCCCAGGCGCCCAGCGCGGCCGCGCGCGGTGTCGAAGCCAACAGCGCACCGGTGCTGGTCACCGCCGCACAGTGGGCGCAGATGCGCCGCGATGGTGCCCGCTACCCGATGTTCGCCAAGGAACAGGCACGCGCCGAGAAGCTGGTGCGCGCGATGATGAAGGCCGGCATCGACGTGCCGGTGCCCAAGGACAAGGGCGGGGGCTATACCCACGAACAGCACAAGCGCAATTACCAGGCCATCCAGGCCGCGGGCGCGCTGTATCGCCTTACCGGCGACAAGGCGTATGCCACCTTCGCGCGCGATGTGCTGCTCGGCTACGCCAAACTCTATCCCGGTCTGGGCGCGCATCCGGAAGGACGCGGGCAGATTCCCGGGCGGCTGTTCTGGCAGACGCTCAACGATTCGGTGTGGCTGGTCAACGCGGTGCAGGGTTACGACGCGATCCGCGACAGCCTGAGCGCCGATGAGCGCCGCACCATCGACGACAACGTGTTCCGGCCAATGGCGCAGTTCCTGAGCGGCAACCCGGAGAACTTCGACAAGATCCACAACCACGCCACCTGGGCGGTGGCCGCCACCGGCATGACCGGCTATGTGCTGCGCGACCCGGTGCTGGTGGAACAGGCCTTGATGGGCAGCAGGCGCGACGGCAGCGCCGGCTTCCTCAAGCAGGTGGACCAGCTGTTCTCGCCCGATGGCTATTACGAAGAAGGCCCCTACTACCAGCGCTATGCGCTGGCGCCGTTCATCCTGTTCGCCAACGCGGTGCAGCGCAACGAATCGCAACGCGGCATCTTCAAGCGTCGTGACGGGGTACTGCTCAAGGCGGTGGACGCGCTGGTGCAGAGCAGCTACGGCGGCTACTTCTTCCCGATCAACGACGCGATCCTGGACAAGGGCCTGGACACCGAAGAACTGGTGGCCGGCATCGACATCGCCTACGCCAACACCGGCGATGCGCGCCTGTTGTCGGTCGCCCAGTCGCAGAAGCGCGTGCTGCTATCGCCTGAAGGCCTGCAGGTGGCCAAGGCGCTCGCCGATGGCAAGGCCAAGCCGTACGCGTTCGTGCCCACGCTGCTGCGCGATGGTCCCGACGGCACCGAAGGCGCACTGGCCATCCTGCGCATGGGCGGTGAAGACGGCCAGGCGCTGGTGATGAAGAACACCAAGCAGGGCATGGGCCACGGCCACTTCGACAAGCTCAACTGGCTGTTCTACGACAACGGCCAGCGCGTGGTCACCGATTACGGCGCGGCCCGCTTCCTCAACATCGAAGCCAAGGCCGGCGGCATCTACCTGCCCGAAAACAACAGCTGGGCGCGGCAGACACTGGCACACAACACGCTGGTGGTGAACGAGCAGAGCCACTTCGGCGGCGACTGGAAGAAGGGCCAGCCGCTGGCCCCTGCCCCGCTGCTGTTCGCGGTGACCGACGACACCCAGATCGTGTCGGCGCGCATGGATGGCGCCTACGACGGCGTGACGTTTACCCGCACCCAGGCATTGCTCGCGCACCCGTCGCTGGGCCAGCCGGTGGTGCTGGACCTGCTGCGCGTGGACGGCAGCACGCCGGCGCGCTACGACCTGCCGCTGCACTTCAACGGCCACATCATGGACGTGGGCTTCAAGGCGCAGTCGGCGGTAACCACGCGCCCGGTGCTGGGCAAGGCCAACGGCTACCAGCACGCATGGGTGGATGCCGCCAGCGAACCGGGCACCGAGGCGCGCAGCCTGACCTGGCTGCTGGATGGCCGCTTCTACACCTACCGCTTCGCCAGCACCGCGCCGGCGCGGGCGTTGATCGGCGAAAGCGGCGCGAACGATCCGTCGTTCAACCTGCGCCGCGAACCGATGCTGCTGCAGCGCGTGGATGGCCAGGCCTCTGCCACCTTCTATGGCGTGCTGGAGCCGCACGGCCGGTATGACGGCACCGCTGAAACGGTGCGCGGCGCCAACAGCCGCATCGACCGTCTGGCGCACTACCGCGGCAAGGATGCCAGCGTGCTGGTGCTGGACCTGGCCGGTGGCCAGCGGCTGGCGCTGGCCATTGCCGATGACCCGTCCAAAGACGGCAACCATGAGGTAAGCGCAGATGGCCAGCGCTGGAGCTGGAGCGGTGGCTGGAAGCGCTTCGATACCGCCAGCGGCAAGGACAACAAATGAACGTGACGACCCGAACCCGTTCCTGCGTGCGCTGGTTGATCGTGGCGCTGATCGCGGTGGCCACGGTGATCAACTACATCGACCGCAACGCGCTGGCGGTGATGTGGCCGCAGATTTCCAAGGACGTGGGCGCCACCAAGGAAGACTACGCGCTGCTGGTGACGGTGTTCATGCTGTTCTACGCCGCCGGCCAGTTCGTGTTCGGCCGGCTGTTCGACATCATCGGCACCCGGCTGGGCTTTGCGCTGTCGATTGCGGTGTGGTCGATCTCGATCGCACTGCATTCGGTTACCCACTCGATCCTGTCCTTCAGCATCGTGCGCGCCATGCTCGGCATCAGCGAAGCCGGTGCCTGGCCCGGTGCGGTGAAGGCCAACGCGGAATGGTTCCCGGCGCGCGAGCGTGCGCTGGCGCAGGGCGTGTTCAATGCCGGCGCGTCCATCGGTGCCATCATTTCCGCGCCATTGATCGCGGTGCTGTTCCTGTGGCTGGGCTGGCGTGGCACCTTCATCCTGATCGGCGCCATTGGCTTCGTCTGGCTGCTGCCGTGGCTGATCATCTACCGCGCCGGCCCGGACAAACACCCGTGGGTGAGCGCGGCCGAGCGCGCACTGATCCTGGATGCGCCCGCCGAACAGCCGGCCGTGCCCAAGGTTGAATACGTGCCAAACGTGCGCCAGCTGCTGGGGCACCGGCAGACCTGGGGCATCCTGACCACGCGGTTCTTCATCGACCCGATCTGGTGGTTGTTCGTGTCCTGGCTGCCGATCTACCTGGCCGACACCTTCGGCTTCGACATCAAGCAGATCGGCATTTTCGCCTGGGTTCCTTACGTGGGCGCGATGATCGGCAGCCTCGGCGGTGGCTGGTTGTCCGGGCGGCTGATCGGGGCCGGCTGGAGCGTGGACCGCGCGCGCAAGTGGGTGATCACCCTGGGCGGCGCAATCATGGCCCCGGCCCTGCTGGGCGCGGTGCTGGCCACCGACCCGGTGTGGGCGGTGGTGACCATTGCCTTCGTGCTGTTCGGCTTCCAGATCGCCATCGGCAACATCCAGACCCTGCCTGGCGACATCTTCAACGGCAAATCCGTCGGTTCGCTGGCCGGGCTGGGCGGCATGGCCGCGGTGGCCGGCACGCTGATCACCACCTGGCTGGTGCCGGTGATGACCCGCGAATCCTATGCACCGATTTTCATCCTGGTGGCGGCGCTGGTGCCCGCTTCCCTGCTCGCCCTGTGGCTGGTGACCGGACGCGTCGAGAAGGTCGACGCACCACCCTCCCGCTGACGTTTCTTTTCCCCCTCGCATCACTGGAGTACCAAATGACTCAGTTCAAGGACAAGGTGGCGATCGTCACCGGTGGCGGCCGCGATATCGGCCGTGAGATTTCGCTCAAGCTGGCCGCAGCCGGCGCCAAGGTGTGCATCAACTACGCCAACGACGAAGCCAGCGCGCAGGAAACCCTGCAGCAGGTGCAGGCCGCCGGTGGCACCGCCATCGTGCACCGCGCCGACGTGACCGATGCGCAGGCCGTGGCCGGCATGGTCGCCGCCACCCAGGCCGCGTTCGGGCCGCAGATCGATGTGCTGGTGAACGTGGCCGGCGGCATGGTCCAGCGGCGCCCGCTGGCCGAGATCGACCCGGCGTTCTTCCACAAGGTGATGGACCTCAACATGAGTTCGGTCTACCTGACCACGCATGCGGTGGTGCCACACATGCCCGAAGGCGGCGCGATCGTGAACTTCGCCTCGCAGGCCGGCCGCGATGGCGGTGGCCCGGGCGCCTCGATCTACGCCACCGCCAAGGCCGCCGTGATGACCTTCACCCGGGCCATGGCCAAGGAGCTGGGCCCGCGCGGCATCCGGGTCAACGCGCTGTGCTGCGGCATGATCGCCACCCGCTTCCATGACGAGTTCACCAAACCGGAAGTGCGCACTGCCGTGGCCGGCAGCACCCCGCTGCGCCGCCAGGGTCGCCCGCAGGAAGCGGCCGATACCGCGGTGTACCTTGCCTCGGACGCGGCCGGTTTCATCACCGGTGCCAACGTCGACGTCAACGGCGGCACGTACTTCTCCTGATAGACCGCTGACCGCCTGGGAGGGCCGCCATGCTGCGCTGGATCACTGCACTTTCACTTGCACTTGCCACCAGCGCCGCGGCGCTGCCCACCCAGGCCCAGGTCTGGGTTCCGGCCTGGACCGCCTCGCCTGCGCCGGACCGCCAGGATGGAACGCCCGAGGCACCGGTGCAGTTCGCCAACCAGACCGTGCGCCAGGACATGCGCCTGGCCAGCTCGGCCACGGCGCTGCGCTTCCGCATCACCAACGAGCTGGGCGTGGCGCCGCTGCATATCGGTGGCGCCACTGCACAGCGCACCGGCACGGTCACGCCCGCCAAACTGGTGACCTTCAACGGGCGAAGTGAGGTCATCGTGCCGGTAGGCGCGGTGCTGCTGAGCGACCCGATACCCCTGACCGTGCCGGCGCTTGCCGATGTCTCGCTCACCGTCTATTTCCCTGAACCCACCCAACCCGCCGTGCGGCGCACCGCGCTGCGCATTGCCGACGGCCGCCAGGCCGAGGTGGCCGACACGGTGAAGCTGGCCTACCGGCAGAACGTGGTGTCGGCGGTGCTGGCCGAGCGCAGCACCACGCCGATCGTGGTGGTGGCCCTGGGCGATTCCATCACGGAAGGTGCTACCGCCACGCGCGGCAGCAACGGCGATTGGCCGGCGCTGCTGGCTGCCCGCCTGCAGCAGGCCTGCCCGGACCAGGTGGTGCTGGTCAACGCCGGTATCAGCGGCAACAAGGTCATGGACCACGGCCGCAGCCACAGCGCACTGGCCCGGCTGGACCGCGATGTGATCGCGCTGCCACACGTAAACCGGGTGATCCTGTTCGAAGGCATCAACGATATCCGCCATGACGGCGGCACCCCGCCGGTGGCCGGCCGCAACGCCGAGGACATGGTGCTGGGCTACCGCCAGGTGGCCGAGCGCCTGCACAGCAACGGCATCGGCGCCATTGCCGCGACGATGACGCCGTTCGGCGGTTCGGACCGCTACGAGCCGGTGTCGGCCGGCACCCGCACCACGCTCAATACCTGGATGCGCAGCGGGCGCAGCGGCTTCGATGCGTTGATCGACTTCGACCAGATCCTGCGTGATCCGGCCAAGCCGGAATTCCTGCCCGACGCGATCACCCGCGATTTCCTGCACCCCAACGATGAAGGCTACCGGCGCATGGCCGATGGCGTGGACCTGGCCCTGCTGGGGTGCAGCGCACGATGAGCACGCAGCAGTTCCGGCTGGCCAGCCACGCCAGCCCACGCTGGGCGGCGATGGCACTGGGTGAGGTGATGCTGCGCTTCGATCCCGGCGAAGGCCGGGTGCGCAACGCACGCCAGTTCCAGGTGTGGGAAGGCGGCGGCGAATACAACGTGGCGCGCGGGCTGAGCAGCACCTTCGGCCACCCCACGGCGGTGCTGACCGCGCTGCCACGCAACGAGCTGGGGCTGCTGGCCCAGCAGCTGATCCAGGCCGGTGGCGTGGATACGGGCCAGATCGTGTGGTGTGCGTACGACGGCATTGGCCGCAGCACGCGGATGGGGCTGAACTTCACCGAGCGCGGGTTCGGCGTGCGGGCCCCGCTGGGCGTGTCCGACCGTGCGTACTCGGCGGCCTCGCAGTTGCGGCCGGACGAGGTCGACTGGGACACGCTGTTCGGCGTGCACGGGGTGCGTTGGCTGCATACCGGCGGCATCTTCGCCGCGTTGTCCGAACACAGCGCGCAGACCGCCATCGCCGCCGTGCGCGCGGCGCGCCGGCATGGCGTGGCGGTGTCCTACGACCTCAACTACCGCGCCAGCCTGTGGAACAGCCACCCGGATCCGGGCGCGGCGCGGCATGCCAACTGCGCGATCGCCGCCGAGTGCGACCTGCTGGTGGGCGATGAGTATTCGTTCGCCGCCTGCCTGGGCATGGACCTGGCCGACCTGGGCAAGCGCGAAACGCCGATGGATGTGGGGCCGGCCGATGCGGCGGCATTACGCGCGATGGAACGGTTCCCGAACCTGCAGGCGGTGGCATTCACCCTGCGCGATGCCAGCAACGCCGCCCGCAATGGCTGGGCCGGCGCGCTGCGCAACCGGGAGGCGCTGTTCGTCTCCGCCGCGCGCGAAGTGGACCTGCTGGACCGCGTGGGCGGCGGCGATGCGTTCGTGGCCGGCGTGGTCCATGCCCTGCTGGAAGGCCTGGGCGAACAGGCGGCGGTGGAGCTGGGCGCCGCGCATGGCGCGCTGGCGATGTCCACGCCGGGCGATGCGGCCTGCACCAGCCGCGAAGAAGTAGAGGCGGTGGCGCGTGGGGATGGGGCTGCCGCGCGGCGCTGAAGCACGCCGCTCAGCGCGGTAGTGAAAGCCGCACCAACCCTTCGGTGGCAGAACGGGTGAGCGGGGCTGGCAGTGCATCGGGAAGGAACCATGCCAGCGCCAGGATTGCGTCCGGCTCCAGCCGCGTTGCCGGCGTGTCATCCAGCGTGCGCACCAGGTAGACCGGCGCCACCCAGTGCTGTTCCAGCGCGGGTTCGAAGTGGTCCACGATGCACAGCAGCCGCTCCACCGCCACGCGCAGGCCGGTTTCTTCCTGCACTTCGCGCACCACGGTGTCTTCGAGCTTCTCCATCCAGTCCACTTTGCCGCCGGGCAGGCCCCAGTGCCCCTGTTCGGGTGGGCGCCCCCGTTGGACCAGGAGCACGGCGCCGTCGGCGCGCTGGATGACGGCACCACAGCCGACGCGAGGTTGCTGCGATGGATTGGGCTGAGCCATTGAGATCTCCGGACGTCGCGAGCGACCACCAACGGTGGCCGCGTACCCATTATCGCCTGCGCGGGCGCGACCACCAACGGTGGCCGCCGACCTGGCACCCATGCAGTGGTAGGTACCGACCGTGGGTCGGTACGCACTGCGCGCCCACAAACAAAGGCCCGGCAAATTGCCGGGCCTTTGGTGCTACGCCGCTGCCGGGCGCAGCGAAGCGATCATGCGCCGCTTACCAGCTGAAGCGCGGGCCGACCGACCATTCCTTGTCACCGTGGCGATCCATCTTGATATCGCCGTTGATGCCCCAGTTCTGGTTCAACTTCACCTGGCCACCCAGGCGGCCATAGAACCGGTCATCCGGATTGATGCCGCGCTTCTTGCTGTAATCCTCGTAACCGGCCATCGCGTAGACTTCGGCGTGCTGGCCGAACGCGGTGCGGATACCGGCTTCGGCGCTGTAGCCGTTGAAGCCCAGGCCTTCCTTCTGATCGAGCTTGTTGTAGGCAACGCGGCCCACGAAGTCGGTGCTGGTGGCGATTTCGTGGTTGTAGCCCACGCCCACGCGCCACTGGTCAGTCTTGAAGTTGCCGATGTCGGTCTTCTGGTGGTTGTACTCACCAAACGCATGGAAGTTCGGCAGGAAGCCGTACGAACCCTTCACCCCCCAACCATCGGCCTTGCCACCATCGGCATCGGTCTTGACGTAATCGCCTTCGGCGTAGTTGTAGGACAGGCCTTCAGCAGCCGAAGCGCCGAACGGCAGAGCGGCGGCAAGCGCCAGGGCAATCAGGGAAGTCTTCATGGGGGTACACCTTTTCTGTTGTTTCGTTCGTGCAGTGGCACAAGCGGCTGCTGCAGCGGGAATGTAAATTCTCCGTTATTCGACACAACGCGCCCTGAAGTACGCCGCTTTCAACCCCGCGAATTTTTGGCAACCGTTCAGACGCATCGTGCGATATGCGCGCGCGCTGCATTTTTCAGGTGTTGGGTGCGGATTCGCAGCACACGATGATCCCCGCATTTACAGCGCGCGAGATCAAATGGGGGGTGGGAGTGATCGTGTCATCGCCGGTGCGGTCATGCCGAGTGTGATTCGGCGGGCGAAAGGAATCCGGTCACGACGATACCCTTGCAGGGCGTCACGCGCTGGGGAAGCCGCTCTTGGGGAGTAGTCGGCTAACGCGTCCATCTTCCGTATTGCACCGGCTGACGCAGCTCTGGCGCCAAATCGCAGGCTACTTGGGGAGAAGCACCCTGCCCGGCTCCTGCATAGTGTGCTGATCGTGGCGGCTTCGATATCAGAATCTTCCCCTCTCTCGCTAGGATTTTTCTGACCCCACCACCCGTCGCACCTGATGTGAATACGCATAATTCCCGCATCTGCGTGGGTGACACCGGGCGTACACATGACCTTCACTCCACCGATCCGGTCACCACGGCATTGTCGATTCTCCACGCCCCCACGCGTCATATCCCTTGAAGGTGCCCATTCCGGCGCACCGGTTCTGGAGGCTGCAGATGTCCTATATCGACGGTTTCGTATTGGCCGTACCCACCGCCAACAAAGACAAATTCATCAAACACGCCAACGAGGGCGACTCGATCATCATGGAATTCGGCGCGCTGCGCGTGGTCGAGTGCTGGGGGGATGACGTGCCCGAAGGCAAGCTGACCGACTTCTTCCGCTCCGTGAAAGCGGAGAAGGATGAGACGGTGGTGTTCTCGTGGATTGAATGGCCTGACAAAGCCACCCGCGATGCCGGCATGAAGAAGATGATGGAAGACCCGCGCATGAGTCCCGAGAACAACCCCATGCCGTTCGACGGCAAGCGGTTGATCTATGGCGGTTTCGTGCCGATCGTGGAGTTGAACAAGAAGTAGCCGCTGTCGCGGGCAGGAACGACGGCATGGGCAGCCACCGCCTGGTTCAGCGCGCGTGGCTGCTGTCGTCGTCCGCGCCGGGGCCCATGCCCATGCCGCCGCCGCCGCCCATTCCACCGCCCCCGCCGCCCTTCCCTCCGGCGCGATCGCCGGCCTCGGCCTTGCCTTTGGCACCACCGGCCGCGGGCCGGGCCGGCCCTTGGCGCGGAATCGCGACGCTGGCCGGAATGGGCGCCAGGTCCAGCGCCTCGCGAATGAAGTCACGCAACGACACCACCAGTTCGGCGGTGGGCACGGCGCGGCCTTCGGCCAGCTCGTTGGCCGCGTGGGCAGCCAGCCGCACCTGGTCGTCGGTGCCCAGCAGCACGATGTCCGACAGCGCCGCCTCGACCGCATCGCGGATCCGGCGTGCGCGGTCGCTGCCGGTACTGGCGGGCAGCTCCAGCGCATCGTCACTTTCCGGGGGCAGCTGGCGCAGCTCGCGCAGATGGCGCGGATCCACATGCAGCGCACCGGTAAACGACCCACCCAAGGTCTTGTACGCCGCAATCAGCGTGCGCAGCCGCTCGTTGATCTGACGGTTCTCACGCTCGCGCCGCTGCTGCAGGGTCTGCATGAACACCAGGCGGATACCGACGCCGATCAGGGTGATGACCGCCAGCCCGACCAGGGTCGAGAGCATGGCCTGCCAGGAGCTGAAATCCAGGTTGCGCATGGGTTTCGCGAACTCCCTGTCGCTGGGGAAACAGTACGTGCGTTCTAACGGATGCCGCGTCGGTACCGCGTGTTCGCGGCAACGCTCACCCGCACTTGGAGTACCCGCAGTTCAGGCAGGTCGCACACCCATCCATCATCACCTGCGCCTTGGTGAAACACTTTTCGCACATGCTGGCGCTGGGCGGGAAGCTGGCGCCATCGCCGGTGATGGCCAGGTCCTCCTCATGGTCGGCGGTGCTGCTCTGCTTCTCGCGCGCTTCGTACTGGCGGCGCTTCTCGGCGATCAGCGCGCGCTGGGCCGGGCTCATCTCCGGGTCGTGGAGCAGGCCGATCGACTTGAGGTGGTGTTCGACGATGCTGCCCAGTTCGGCCACCAGCGAGGGCATGTAGGCGCCGCCGATCTTGTAGTAGCCGCCGCGCGGGTCGAACACGGCCTTCATCTCTTCGACCAGGAAGGTCACGTCGCCGCCCTTGCGGAACACGGCGGACATGATCCGGGTCAGCGCGACGATCCACTGGAAGTGCTCCATCGACTTGGAGTTGATGAACACTTCGAACGGGCGGCGCAGCTCATGTTCGGTGCCCGGGTTGAGCACGATGTCGTTGATGGTCACGTAGAAGGCGTGTTCCACCAGCGGCGATTTGATCTTGTAGGTGTTGCCGACCAGGACGTCGGGGCGCTCGATGCGCTCGTGCATCTGCACGATGTCGTTGGCGGCGTCCGCGAGGGCGGCGGCGGGGGCGGCAGCCTGGCGCGCCGTCTCCGCGGGGGTGACGACGGCGTAACCGGTGATCTTCTGATCGATCCTGACGGCCATGGAACGGTTCCTCGGTGCGCTTGCAGGGGATGGCCAGCGGCGACCGCATCACGGCGCCCGCCCGGGGGCAGGCGCCGTGCGTTACCTGCTTACTTGCGGGCGCGCTTGGCCGGGGCCTTGCGGGCCACGGTCTTGGCGGCGCGCTTGGCCGGTGCTGCCTTGCGGGCGACCGACTTGCGGGCAACGGCGGTCTTCTTGGCGACAGCCTTCTTGGTGGTGGCCGACTTGCGGGCCACGGTCTTCTTGGCGACAGCGACCTTCTTGCCGACCGTCTTGCGGGCGGTGGCGGTCTTCTTGGTAACGGCCTTCTTGGTGGCAGCGGACTTACGGGCTACGGTCTTCTTGGCTACAGCGACCTTCTTGCCAACCGTCTTGCGGGCGGTGGCGGTCTTCTTGCCCACGGCTTTCTTGGTGGCCGCCGACTTCTTGGCCACAGCCTTCTTGGCGGTGGCGACCTTCTTGCCGACAACCTTCTTGGCGGCGGCGGTCTTCTTGCCAACGACCTTCTTGGCGGTGGCAACCTTCTTGCCCACGACCTTCTTGGCGGCGGCAGTCTTCCTGGTCACGGCCTTCTTGGCGGTGGCGACCTTCTTGCCGGCAACCTTCTTGGCGGCCTTGGTGGTCTTGGTCACGGCCTTTCTGGCGGCAGCCTTCTTCTTGGCGACCTGCTTCTTCAGCGCGGCGGCCTCGGCCTTGGCATTGGTCTTGGCTGCTTCCAGCTTCTTCCTGGCGCTGGCCAGGGTCTTGCCAACCGACTTGGCGGCCTTGTCGGCCTTCTTGGCGACGGTCTTCTCGGCCTTCTTGACGGCCTTCTTGACCTTGGCAACCTGGGTGGTGGCAGTCTTGCGCGCGCGCTTGGCGGTCTTCTTCACCGAGGCGACCACTTCTTCAGCGGTGTGGGCGATGGTCTCGCCGACGTTGCCGGCGGTCTCTTTCACGTTTTCAACACCCTGCGACAGGGTCGCGGTCACGCCATTTCCGTTGCTCATGTTTTGCCTCCTGAGGGGCCAGTCAGTGATTTCGCTGGCGATGCTATACCGGCGCGGACGATCGTGGAACGGTCTTGTCGCAGCCCGTGAGCCGCCTTTGTGCTTGCCAGGCCAGCGCCATGATTCCGGCGCGGGTGGGCGTCACGCGTAAAACCACTTGAAAACAGCTTCCCATGCGCAATCAGAACTTGCCGTAGTAACCCTCCTTGAGCGCATCGAACAAGTTCGCGGCCGTGTGCAGTTCGCCGTCATACTCGATCTGTTCGTTGCCCTTGACCTCCACAACTGCGCCGTCCTGGAGTTCGAAACGGTAAGTGGTGTTCTCCAGATCGGCCTCCTTGACCAGCACGCCCTGGAACGCAGCGGGGTTGAAACGGAACGTGGTGCAGCCCTTCAACCCCTGCGCGTGGGCGTAGCGGTAGATGTCCTTGAACTGCTCGTAGGGGTAGTCGGTGGGTACGTTGGCGGTCTTGGAGATGGAGCTGTCCACCCACTTCTGTGCGGCGGCCTGGACGTCGACATGGGCCTTGGGCGATATGTCGTCGGCGGCGATGAAGTAGTCCGGCAGGCGGGCGCCGTCTTCGTCGGCGAACGGCATGGCCCGTGGGTTGACGAGGTGCCGGTAGGCCAGCAGCTCGTAGGAGAACACGTCCACCTTCTCCTTGCTCTTGCGCCCTTCGCGGATCACGTTGCGGCTGTAGTGGTGGGCGAAGGACGGCTCGATGCCGTTGGAGGCGTTGTTGGCCAGCGACAGGCTGATGGTGCCGGTGGGGGCAATGGAGCTGTGGTGGGTGAAGCGCGCGCCGATCCCGGCCAGCTCCTCCACCAGTTCCGGGGCCACGCTGGCGATGCGCTGCATGTAGCGGCTGTAACGGGCGTGCAGCACCTTGCCTTCGATCGGCTGGCCGACGCGCCAGCCATCGCCGGCCATCTCCGGGCGCTGGCGCAGCATGGCGGCGGTGACCTCGAAGGTTTCCTGCATGATCGGCGCCGGTCCCTTTTCGCGGGCCAGGCCGAGCGCGGTTTCCCAGCCGGCCACGGCCATCTCGCGGGCGATGTCTTCGGTGAAGGCGCAGGCGTCGGGTTCGCCGTACGTCATGCGCAACATGGCCAGGGTCGAACCCAACCCCAGGAAGCCCATGCCGTGCCGGCGCTTGCGCAGGATTTCCTGGCGCTGCTGCTCCAGCGGCAGGCCGTTGACCTCCACCACGTTGTCGAGCATGCGGGTGAACACCCGCACCACCTCTTTGTATTCGTCCCAGTCGAACCGGGCCTGCGCGGTGAACGGGTCGCGCACGAAGCGGGTGAGGTTGACCGAACCGAGCAGGCACGCGCCATACGGGGGCAAGGGCTGTTCGCCGCAGTTGTGGGCATGCAGGCCGTTGCCGTCGAAGCCGTTGATGCCGGGTACCTGGACGTCGTAGACGTCTTCCACCCCGTCCGGATCCACGCTTTCCACGGTGGCGACGAAGCGGCTGCGGTTTAGCGCGCGGCGGTAGGCGGCCAGCGTCCGGGTCAGGCGCGCGGCCTTGTCGGTGTCGGCGAACCCGATCAGCGCGTCGTAGCGGGCCACGCCTTCGCCGCTGATTACCAAGTCGAACTGGGCCAGCGTGGGGTAGGCACGCTGGCCACCGCGACCATCAGGCAGAATCGAGTGCCCGGCTTCGCGGCGCGCGTAGAGGGTGCTGGGGATGCCCAGCCGGAGCAGCATGCGCTGCACGGCCTCCAGCCGCGGGCGATCAGACTGCGCCAACCGGACGGATACGCCCTTGCCTTGGCTGCCCTGCACACTGCCGTCGGCGTCGAACAGGCCGCGCAGGAAGCCACGGCAGGCATCGCTGGAAAGTTTTTCCAGAGCAGGGGTGATCGGTTTGTGGCCCGGGAACATGCCCAGCTGCTGGGCAAGATCGCGCAGCGCGGCTGACGTCAGGCGCCACTCGTTTCGCCCCTTCACTTCCGACCAGCCATCAAAGTCGGAGCGGTGCGACAGGGTTCGCGTGCAGCGGATTACTTCATCCATCAGCGCGCGGGTCCCTGCGGTAGGCACTCCCGGGTCGCCATTGGCAACCGCCGCCTGACACCACACCGAGAGCACGGCCCCATCTTGTTTAAGAGTCCCGTCGCCAACCAGAAACCCCAGCAGATAGCCCTGCTCATGCGCCAGCGCACCCGGCCAGTGCGGCGCCGCACGATGGTCCTGCAGCAACACCTCATCCCCCGCCTGCAGCTGGCCCGCCTCGCACCATTCGCTCTGCACCTCCCAGCGGGTGCGGTCGGTGACCCGGCGAACCCGATGATCGGCGGTCAGCCTCAGCCGATGGCCTTCGCGGGTCTGCAGGGCGAGTACCGGCTTGCGCGCAGTGAGGAAAAACCCAGCCTCGGTAGTGGCATGGTCCTGGCCATCCACGCGCGCCTGGAACCCCCGTCCAATCAGCTCGGCCACCTGGCGCGGCCCGTCGGCGGTGTGCACCCAGGTATCGGCGGTGACGCAGGGATTGGTGGCGCGGATGTCCTCGCACCACCAGTTGTTGTTCATTTCGTTGACCCGGTCGATCAGGATGAAACCCGGCTCGGCGTAGTCATAGGTGGACACCATGATCATGTCCCACAGGTGCCGCGCGCGGATCTGGCCGTAGATGCGGCAGGCAACCCGATCGTCCTCGCGGACCAGATAGTCGCGGTGGGTCGGCCAATCGCGCCACTGCACGGCGGCCGGGTCGTCCAGGTCGAACTCGCCGGCCTCGTGGTGGCTCAACGGGAACACCAGCGGCCACTCGGCATCGTCGTCCACGGCCTGCATGAAGCCGTCGGTGATCAGCAGCGACAGGTTGAACTGGCGCAGCCGGCCATCTTCGCGCTTGGCCCGGATGAAATCGCGCACATCCGGGTGGGAGACATCGAAGGTGCCCATCTGCGCGCCCCGGCGGCCACCGGCCGAGGAGATGGTGAAACACATCTTGTCGAAGATATCCATGAAGGACATCGGGCCGGAGGTGTGCGCGCCGGCCCCGGCCACGAACGCGCCGCGCGGGCGCAGCGTGCTGAACTCATAGCCGATGCCGCAGCCGGCCTTGAGGGTGAGGCCGGCTTCGTGGACCTTCTGCAGGATGCCGTCCATCGAATCTTCGAGGGTGCCCGAGACGGTGCAGTTGATGGTGCTGGTGGCCGGCTTGTGCGCCTGCGCACCGGCATTGGAAATGATGCGGCCGGCAGGAATGGCGCCACGGCGCAGCGCCCAGGTGAAGCGCTCGCGCCAGTGCTGGCGATTTTCCTCGGTCAGTTCGGCATCGGCCAATGCATGCGCTACGCGCAGGTAGGTGGCGTCGATATCGGCATCCAGCGCCTGGCCCTGCTTGGTCTTGAGCCGGTACTTCTTGTCCCAGATGTCCTGCGAGGCCGGCTGCAGCGGTACCTCGCCGGTGGCCAGCGCCAGGGGAATCACGTCCGTCTGCACCGTGCGCATGCGTGGCAGGCTCCATCGGGTGGCCATCGGTGTGCCGCCAGGCTGACCCAATGCCTTGGGGCACTCTGGGTCGGCACCGCAAGATCTAGTGGCCAACCTGCTTTGCAGCTTACGCCGGCACCGGGGCGTGTCAACGGCGCGGATGGTCGCAGGGGCTGCGTCGTCCGGGCGCGATTTCATCGTCGGTTTAGCCGTCAGCAGACAGACTCATTCAGCTTGATTTACCGTATACGTGCTTTCCCCATCCCGCTGCCCGCCACGCGCCCCCCGGATTCCCATGCGACCGCTCCCGACCCTGCTCACGCTCGCGCTTGCCGCCGCCTTCGGAGGCTTTGTCGCTTCCGCCATCAACGTCCACCTGGACAATCGCGCTGAAGCGGCGCCGGCCACCCTGGCGATTCCGGCCACGGCCGCGCTGCCCGCGTCGGTGGCCGGGCAGCCGGTGCCATCGCTGGCGCCGATGCTGGACCGGGTGATGCCGGCGGTGGTCAGCGTCAACACCAAGCAGGTGGTGCGGGTACGCAACCCGTACTTCAACGACCCGTTCTTCCGCCGCCTGTTCCCGGAAGTGCCGCAGGAACGCATCAATGAATCGCTCGGCTCGGGGGTGATCATCGATGCGGCCGAAGGCCTGGTACTGACCAACCACCACGTGATCGAGAACGCCGATGATGTGCAGGTGACGCTGTCGGATGGGCGCACGGTCAAGGCCGAGTTCCTGGGTTCGGACCGCGATACCGACGTGGCGCTGATCCGCATTCCGGCCGACAAGCTCACCGCGCTGCCGCTGGGCGACAGCGCGCAGCTGCGCGTGGGCGACTTCGTGGTGGCCATCGGCAACCCGTTCGGCTTCAGCCAGACGGTCACCTCGGGCATCGTCTCGGCGGTGGGCCGCACCGGCATCCGCGGGCTGGGCTACCAGAACTTCATCCAGACCGATGCCTCCATCAACCCGGGCAACTCCGGCGGCGCGCTGGTCAACCTGCAGGGCCAGCTGGTGGGCATCAATACCGCCAGCTTCAACCCGCAGGGCAGCATGGCCGGCAACATCGGGCTGGGCCTGGCCATTCCGTCCAACCTGGCGCGCGATGTGGTGGACCAGCTGATCAAGCACGGCGTGGTGGTGCGTGGCACGCTGGGCATCGAAGCGCAGAACCTGACCCAGGCGCTGGCGCAGAACCTGGGCCTGAGCGAAGCGCGCGGCGCGCTGGTCACCCGGGTGCTGGCCGGTTCGGGCGCCGCCGCGGCCGGGCTGAAGCCGGGCGACGTGGTGGTATCGGCCAACGGCCAGCGGGTGGATGGCGCGGTAGCGCTGCACAACGTGGAGGGCCTGCAGCCGGTGGGCAGTGCGCTGACGCTGGAAGTACGTCGCGACGGCAAGCCGCTGCAGCTCAAGGCCACGCTGAAGGAACAGGCACGCGCGGTAGCCGGTGAATCCCTGGACCCGCGATTGAGCGGTGCCACCTTCGTCGACCTGCCCGAGACCTTGCGCCAGGCCGGCAGCAGCGGGGTCATGGTCAGCGAGGTCAAGCGCGGCAGCCGCGCGGCGAATTCGGGTCTGGCCGCCGGCGATCTGGTCATCCAGGCCAACGTGGGTGAATTCGCCGACCTGGCCAGCTGGCGCGCCAATTTCCAGCAGCGCCCGCAGCAGCTGGTGCTGCGCGTGGTGCGCGGCAATGCGCGCGGCGAGCTGGAAATGCGATGAATCCTTCAGGGGGTCGTAACGTGCCTTACACCCCCCCGATGCTATTACCTTGAGTTCACTTCGACCGGCATTGTCCGCGGTCACCTTCCCCATCGCCTGGAACGGAGATACACGATGAGCCCCACCAATACCGAGAACCTGAAGGAACACCTGGGTGAAGCCAGTTCGCATCTGAAGTCCGCAGCCACCGCTGCCGGCGGTGCGATCAAGGGCGCCACCGGCGCGGCCAGCGACGAGCTGCGCATCGGCAAGGCCAACGTCAAGGCCGAGCTTTCCGATACCGCGCTGTCCGGCCTGGCGGCCGCCGAATTCGGTGGTGCGGCTGCGAAGGAACAGGTCGATGCGCTGATGGACAAGGGCAAGGACCTGGTCGACAGCGCCGCCGAACTGATCCGCGAGCGCCCGCTGGCGTCGTTCGGCGTGGCCTTCGCCGCTGGCTGGATCATCGCCAAGCTTGCCCGCAGCGGCGACAAGTAAGTCGGCGTGAGCGATCAAGCACAGTCCACGCCCGACAGTGGAGCGGCAACGCCTCCACCCGATGGCGATGCGGGGCAGCGCGCGCCGGGCCTGGATGAAAGCATCCGCGAGGTCGGCCAGGCCGGCCGCGCAACGGTGGATTCGGCCAGGCACACGCTGCGTTCGCTGCGCCGTCTGGCCTCGTTTGAATTCGCGCTGGCACGCAGTGCGTTTGGCCGGGCATTGGCCTGGAGCGGGGTGGCCATCGTGTTCGGCGCCTCGGCCTGGCTGCTGCTGGCCGGTACGCTGATCGCGCTGATGCAGCGCTGGGGCCTGTCCTGGTTCCATTCGCTGTTGATCACCTCGCTCATCAGCCTGGCGGTCACCGGCTATGCGATCTGGCGGGTGTCGTTCTTCTTCCACCACACCGGCATGCATGCCACCCGCCGCCAGTTGTCGCGGCTGGGGTTGTTCGATGAACCCAGCGACGAAGATCCCGATGCGCATGTCGGGGCGCCGGAGCGTACGCCATGAAGTTCGAAGCCCTGCGCCACCGCGTCAAGCGGGCTGAACAGGTGGTCGCTATCCGGGTCGACGAAACCCAGTGCAGCTGGTTCACCCTCAGCCAGGCCTGGCGCGAGGGCTGGACCCCGCTGCGCATCATCAGCGTGGGCCTGGCCGGTGGCTTCCTGGCCGGCAAGCTGGAACCGGGCAGTACCCGTTTCCACGGGGCCCGCTGGCTGCAGATGATCGGTTCGGTCTCCAGCCTGCTGGCCAGCACCCAGGCGGCGTTCGCTTCGATGCAGGCCACCGAGGCGGCTGATACGGCCGACCAGGCTGCAGACAAAGTGGATGAAGCGGTGGATCCGACCACCCCGGTTACCCGGGTGCGAGCGGCGACGCCGGACGCTGCGCCGACAACCATGCCGCGTGCCAGCGTCACCGCCACGCAGGAGGCGGCCCAGCCGCAGCCGCAGCCGGCCGAAGCGGCCACCGACGTTTCCGAGCGTTGAGCGGTAGAGCCGGCCAACGGCCGGCGCTACCGATTGCACACGCCGCACGCACCCGGGTTGCCCAATAATGCGTCTCCCTTCCAGCGTGCGACCTGCATGAGCGTTCTTGTGCCCTCCCCTGACGATGCCGAGGCCGTTCCCCTTCCGGCACCGCCCCCGCCGCGTCCACGCGCGCCCATGTCGCTGGTGGTGCTGGCCACGCTGGCGGTGGGGTTCACCCTGTGGGCCGCGCAGGAAATCATCCTTCCGGTGCTGCTGGCGATGTTCTTCGCGCTGGTCGGCAACCCGATCCTGCGCCTGTTGGGCCGGTTGTGGATTCCGCGTTTCCTGGCCGCGGGGCTGGTGATCGGGATAGGGCTGAGCGGCGCGGTTGCGCTGGGGGTGCAGCTGGTGGGGCCGGCGATGGAATGGGCGCAGGAAGCCCCGCAGCAGCTGCGCAAAGTGGCCCGCCAGGTGCAGAACCTGACCAAGCCGGTGCAGCAGGCCAACCTGGCGGCGGAGAACTTCGCGCGCGTGGCTGGCGGCGAAGGCAGCCGCCGGGTGCAGGTGGTGCGTACCCAGTTGGACGATCCGTACAAGGTGCTTACCCGGGCGCCACGGCTGGCCGCTTCGGTGCTGGCCGTGGTGCTGCTGACGCTGTTCTTCATGATCTATGGGCAGAACCTGCAGCGGCATGCCATCGCGCTGTTACCCAGCCGGCAGCAGCAGCGCTTCACCACTGACATCCTGCGGTCGATCGAGCGCGAGGTCTCGCGCTATGTGTTGACCATTACGGTGATCAACACGCTGGTGGGGCTGATCTTCTCCGGCGTGCTGTTGCTGCTGGGCATCAGCCTGCAGGAAGCGCTGCTGTGGGGCACGGTGGCGGCGCTGCTCAACTTCGCGCCGTACGTGGGCCCGCTGATCGGGGTGACGCTGATGCTGCTGATGGGCTTCGTGGAGTTCAGCGACCCGTTCAAGGCCGTGTTGCCGGCGGCCTGCTATCTGGCCCTGCACACCATTGAAGGCCAGGTGGTGACCCCGATCGTGCTGGGCCGGCGCATGGCGATTTCGCCGCTGATCCTGATCCTGGCGCTGATGGTGTTCGGCTGGCTGTGGGGCATGGTGGGTCTGTTGCTGTCGGTGCCGCTGCTGGTGTGCATCAAGCTGGTGCTGGCGCGGCTTGACGGCACCCAGGGGTGGGCGAAGGTGTTGGAATAAGGGCAAAGCCCGGCCCCGAAAACGCCGGCGTGCGCGGTGCGTCTTGGTAGGGTCGCATTCCAATCGACCGCCGATAGCGATCGGTGGCCCTTTAGCGGCATGGCCCTGGGCGAAGCCGCCGTTCCGGCAAATCCCCCGGGGCCGGCAGGAGTAGAATGGGCGGGTGAATTTTCCCGTCCTAGCCATCACCCTCGACCTCGACGACACCCTGTGGCCGTTCGCCCCCATCGGCGCCCGCATCGACCAGGTGCTGTACGAGTGGATGCTCCAGCACAGCCCTGCCACCGCCGCGAAGTACCCGGTGGCGGCGATGCGCGAACTGCGCGAGCGCTCGTTCCGCGACAACCCGCATCTGCACTACGACCTGAGCGCCCTGCGCCGGTTGACCCTGCAGGAGGCGCTGGAAACCAGCGGGGCCGACCTGGCCCTGCTGGAACCGGCCTACGAGGCGTTCTACGCCGCGCGCAACCAGGTGGAGTGCTACCCCGACGCGATCGAGGCACTGACCCGCATTGCCGCCCGGGTACCGGTGGCCGCGCTCAGCAACGGCAACGCGGACCTGGCCCGGATCGGGCTGGACCACCACTTCGCCTTCCAGCTGGGCTCGCGCGAGCACGGCGCGGCCAAGCCGGCCGCCAGCATCTTCCATGCCGCCTGCGAACGCCTGGGCGTGGCCCCGGCGCAGGTGCTGCACGTGGGCGACCACATCGAGATGGACGTGGTCGGCGCAATGCAGGCCGGCCTGCGCGGCTGCTGGATCAACCGCGTCGAACACACCTGGCACCACCCTTCACTGCAGCCCGACCTGCAGTTCGACACCCTGACCGGGCTGGCCGACTGGCTCGATGCGAACGCATCGCTGCAGCGCGCCTGACCACGAACGGAGCACGACCCCGCATGACCCAGATCACCGGCTTCACCACCGACTCGGCCAACGCCCTGCCGCTGCATGTCATGGAACGCGAGCAGTTCGCGGCATGGCGCGCGCAGCAGGGCCCGGCACTGGTTGCCTGGCTGGATGCGCAGCACTTCAACGGCAGTGGTGGCAGCGTGGTGCTGCTGCCGGGCGAACACGGCCTGGCCGGCGCCATCGTCGGGGTGGGCGATCCCGGTGATGCCTATGCGTACGCGCACGCGCCGTTCGCGTTGCCCGAAGGCACCGTATGGCAGCTGGCCGATACGCTGCCAACCAACATCGAAACCCTGCTGCACCTGGGCTGGGGCCTGGGCAGCTACCGCTTCGCGCGCTACCGCACCCCCAACCGCGCCCCGGCGCAGCTGCTGGCCACCCCGGCCGCCGAAGTGCGCGATGTGATCACCGCCAGCCTGCGCGTGCGCGACTGGGTCAACACGCCCACCGAAGACATGGGCCCGCAGCAGCTGGAAGACGCCGCACGCGAACTGGCCGCCGCCCATGGTGGCCAGTGCGAGGTGATCACCGGCGATGCGCTGCTGGAGCAGAATTTCCCGGCCATCCACGCGGTGGGCCGCGCGTCGCACCGCGCGCCGCGCCTGATCGCACTGCGCTGGGGCCAGGCCGGCCGGCCGCACGTGGCACTGGTGGGCAAGGGCGTGTGCTTCGATACCGGCGGGCTGGACATCAAGCCGGCCGACGGCATGCGCAACATGAAGAAAGACATGGGCGGCGCCGCGCACGCGTTGGCGCTGGCCGGGCTGATCATGGCGCAGGAGCTGCCGGTTCAGCTGACCCTGCTGATCGCCGCGGTGGAAAACGCGATTGGACCGGAAGCGTTCCGTCCGGGCGAGGTCATTGCAACCCGCAAGGGCCTGAGCATCGAAATCGACAACACCGACGCCGAAGGCCGGCTGGTGCTGTGCGATGCGCTGACCTACGCCAGCGAACAGAAGCCGGAGATCGTGCTGGACTTCGCCACGCTCACCGGCGCGGCGCGTATTGCGCTCGGCCCGGACCTGCCGGCACTGTTCAGCAACAACGACACCCTGGCCCAGCAGTGGCTGCAGGCCGGCGACAGCACCCGCGACCCGGTCTGGCGCATGCCGCTGTGGCGCCCCTACCTGCGTTACCTGCACAGCGGCATTGCCGACCTGGCCAACGCCGGTTCGCGCATGGCCGGTTCGGTGACGGCTGCGCTGTACCTGGAGCGGTTCATTGCCGAAGGCCAGGTCTGGGCGCACCTCGACGTATACGCCTGGAACGACGGCGAACGCCCGGGCCGCCCGGCCGGTGGCGAGGCGCTGGCGCTGCGCTCGGCGTGGACGATGTTGAAGGGTCGGTACCTGTAAGAGCGGCTTCGGTTTGGGTTAAGCGTTGGGTGGATGGTCGCGAACGGTTCGCGGGTCGGCTTCGGATGCTTGTGCCGCGCTTCGCGCGGATGCCGACTAACAGTCGGCGCTACGAATTGTTACGTGCCCATCGGGATCGGGATACATCGGGTCGAATGTTGTCGAAAATGTGAATACCGGCGTGGCGGGGGTTCTGCGACCATGGTTGCACCCACCCCTCATGTTCGAGAAGGCAGGTTCGGCCCATGTCGCTCTTTCGATACACCCGCGCCGGCCGCGAGCCGGATGCCCCGCGCCCGCCCCATTCGCCGCTGCTGTGGATCGCGCTGATTGCGCTGATTGCCGGCGTGCTGATCCTGGCCTTTGCCTGGCTGGCCGGCTGGCTGGGCCGCGACCGGGCCACGGTGCAGACCTTCACCGACACCATTGAAGCCACCGGCGCCAATCACCCCGGGTTCCGCCGCGCACACACCAAGGGCGTATGCGTGAGCGGCACCTTCCAGGGCACGCCGGACGCCGCCGCGCTGAGTTCGGCGCGGGTGTTCCGCCAGCAACAGGTGCCGGTGCTGGGCCGGCTGTCGATCGGCGGCGGCGACCCGCATGGCGCCGACGCCAGTGCGCGGGTACGCAGCATGGCACTGCAACTGGTGAGCGACGACGGCCAGGAATGGCGCACGGCGATGAACAGCTTCCCGTTCTTCGCCGTGCCCACCACCGAGGCCTTCCTGGAACAGACCCGCGCCGGTATTCCCGACCCGGCCACCGGCAAGCCGGACCCCGCCAAGCAGGCTGCCATCGCCGCGAAATACCCTTCCGCGCGCGCCTTCGGTGCATGGGCAAAAACCGCACCGTGGTCGACCAGCTGGGCCAATACCGACTACAACGGCGTGAACAGCTTCTACTTCAGCGCGGCCGATGGCACACGCCAGGCCGTGCGCTGGAGCATGCGCCCACAGGCTGCGTTCGAGGCAATGAGTGCCGAGCAGCGCGCGCAGGCCGGGCTGGACTACCTGGCCGATGAATTCGCGCAGCGGTTGGCGCAGGGACCGGTGCGCTGGGACATGTGGGTGACCCTTGCCGGTGAGGGCGATGACATCAACGATCCCTCCGTTCCCTGGCCGCAGGACCGCCGCCAGGTGAAAGCGGGCACGCTCAGCCTGACCGCGATGCAGCCGCAGGCCGGTGGCGCCTGCAACAACCTCAATTTCGACCCACTGATCCTGCCGAGCGGCATTGCCAGCAGCGATGACCCGATCCTGGCCGCGCGTTCGGCGGTGTATTCCGAGTCGTTCAACCGCCGCGAGCGCGAACTGGCCAGCGGCAAGGTCACCGACGCGGCCGGCAAGGAGAAGGCGCGATGAACCGCGATACCGGCCACTTCAACCTTACCGCGCGGGTGCTGCACTGGCTGATGGCGGTGCTGATCCTGACCATGCTGTTCGTGGGCGTGACCATGGTGGCATCGCTGCACTGGCGGCCGATGCTGGTGGACCTGCACCGGCCGCTGGGCATCGCGATCCTGCTGCTGGCACTGGTGCGCCTGTTCAACCGCCTGCGCCACCGGCCACCGCCGTTGCCGACAGACCTGCCTGCCTGGCAGGCGTTCGCCGCGCATGCCTCGCACTGGCTGCTGTACGGGTTGATGCTGGCGATGCCGCTGGTGGGCTGGGCAATGCTGTCGGCCGGCGGCTACCCGATCCAGATGTGGAAGGGCGTGCTGCTGCCGCCGATATTGCCGCACGACGTAGCGCTGTATGCGGCGCTGCGCAGTGCGCACAGCCTGCTGGCGTACGTATTGTTCGCCACGGTGGTACTGCACCTGAGCGCGGCGTTGTTCCACCTGTGGGTGCGCCGGGACGGGGTGTTCCAGGCGATGGCGAAGGGGCGGGACGCCCCAGGTGGATCCGAACGATCGTAGCGACACGCCACGCGTGTCTGCTCTTCGTTCCGGCGTGGGGATGCTTCCGGCGCCACGAGGGACACGCGTGGCGTGTCGCTACAGTCAGCCTTTCGGCCTGAGGCGCGATGGCGTCGGTATCGGTCCGACCAGCTGTCACTGCCCGCCGCCCCCTCCTGGCGGGCATTCTGTGCCCCACCCGGCACCCCGCCGGTTTGCCCGTAACGGTGGTTGCGGTCACACTCGGCCCGATTCCACGTCCAGACTCACGATGAACGCATCTGCTGAACTGCTCAAGGAACTCCGCATCGACCGCAAGAAGGCGTCGGCTCCGCCGCCGCCTTCCTCGCCACGCCGTGGCCTGTGGATCGCAGCGGCCATCGCCATCCTGCTCGTGCTTGCTGGCATCGGCTGGTTCGCCTTCGGCCGCGAACGTCCGATCGAAGTGACCACCGCGCCGGTGGTGGCCATCCAGCAGGGCACCGCCAGCAGCTCGGTGCTCGACGCCAGCGGCTACGTGGTGGCCCGGCGCATGGCCACGGTGTCGGCCAAGATCACCGGCAAGGTCCGCGAGGTGATGATCGAAGAAGGCATGCGGGTGGAAGAAGGCCAGATCATGGCCACCCTCGACCCGATCGATGCCAACGCCCAGCGCAGCCTGTCGGCTTCGCAGCTGGAAGCCGCGCGCAGCCAGTTGGCCGGCCTGCAGGCACAGGTGGCCCAGGCCGACGCCGAAGCCGGGCGCCTGCAGACGCTGGTCGGCCAGCAGCTGGTGTCGCGCTCGCAGTTCGACCTGGCCATGGCCCAGCGCGACAGCCTGCGCGCCCAGCTGCGCACCGCCCAGCGCAACACCAAGGTGGCCGGCGACGCGCTGGCCATTGCCGACCTTGGCGTGGACAACAACATCGTGCGCGCGCCGTTCTCCGGCGTGGTCACCGCCAAAGCAGCGCAGCCGGGCGAAATCGTTTCACCGCTGTCGGCCGGTGGCGGCTTCACCCGCACCGGCATCGGCACCATCGTCGACATGGACTCGCTGGAGATCGAAGTCGAAGTGGGCGAGGCCTTCATTGGCCGGGTGCAGCCGAAGATGCCGGTGGAAGCCACGCTCAATGCCTACCCGGAATGGAAGATCCCCGCCGAGGTGATCGCCATCATTCCCACCGCCGACCGCGGCAAGGCCACGGTCAAGGTGCGGATTGCGTTGAAGGTGAAAGACCCGCGCATCGTGCCGGAGATGGGCGTGCGGGTGAGCTTCCTGGAAGCGGCCGCGCCGGCCCAGGCGGCTGCGCCGAAGGGCGTGCGCGTGCCCGCCTCGGCGCTGGTCGAACGCGACCAGAAAACGGTGGCGTTCGTGGTGGGCGATGACAAGCGCGTGCAGCAGGTACCGGTCACGGTGGGGGTTGCGTTGAACAACGACCGCCAGGTCACCGCCGGGCTCAGCGCCGGCCAGCAGGTGGTCAGCAACCCGCCGCCGGAACTGCGCGATGGCAACGCGGTAGTGGAAAAGCAGTCGCAGTAAGCAAGGCGGTGCCGCGACCTGGTCGCGAGCCGATGGTGTGCGATTCCCGTGCCGGCCCGGCGCGCATGCGCGCGGTTGCCTGCATGGTTTCTTCTTCCCACGATTCACGGAGAACCACCCATGTCCACCCTGGTTTCGCTCCGCAACATCACCAAGACCTACCAGCGCGGCCCCGAAAAGGTGCAGGTGCTGCACGGCATCGACCTGGACATCCAGAAGGGCGACTTCGTTGCGCTGATGGGCCCGTCCGGCTCGGGCAAGACCACCCTGCTCAACCTGATCGGCGGGCTGGACACGCCTACCGGTGGCGAGATCGAGATCGAAGGCGAGCGCATCGACCGCATGTCCGGCGGGCAGCTCTCCACCTGGCGCAGCCACCACGTGGGCTTCGTGTTCCAGTTCTACAACCTGATGCCCATGCTCACCGCGCAGAAGAACGTGGAGCTGCCGCTGCTGCTCACCCACCTGGGCGCGGCGCAGCGCAAGCGCAATGCCGAGATCGCACTCACCCTGGTCGGCCTGGCCGACCGCCGCAGCCACCGCCCCAATGAGCTGTCCGGCGGCCAGCAGCAGCGTGTGGCGATCGCGCGGGCGATCGTTTCCGACCCGACCTTCCTGATCTGCGACGAGCCCACCGGCGACCTCGACCGCGCCTCGGCGGAGGAGATCCTGTTGCTGCTGCAGCAGCTCAACCGCGAGCACGGCAAGACCATCATCATGGTCACCCACGACCCCAAGGCCGCCGAGTACGCCACCCACACGGTGCACCTGGACAAGGGTGAGCTCGCCGAAGCACCTGCGGCCCACTGACGGAGGTCACTGCGATGAAGTACTTCTCGCTCATCTGGGCGCAGCTGTTCCGCAGCAAGACGCGGACCCTGCTGACCCTGCTTTCGGTGGTGGCCGCGTTCCTGCTGTTCGGCATGCTCGATTCGGTGCGCGTGGCGTTCAGTTCCGGCGGCAGCGTGGAAGGCGCCAACCGCCTGATCGTGGCCTCGCGCCTGTCCATCACCCAATCACTGCCGATCCGCCTGGAACCACAGGTGCGCCAGGTGCCCGGGGTGAAGGATGTGACCTCCGGCATGTGGTTCGGCGGCATCTACCAGGACCCAAAGAACTTCTTCGCCAACTTCTCGGTGGCGCCGAACTACTTCGATGTCTACGGCGAACTGCAGTTGCCGAAGGACCAGCTCAAGGCCTTCCAGGACACCCGCACCGGCGCGGTGGTCGGCGAAACCCTGGCCAAGGAATTCGGCTGGAAGATCGGCGACACCATTCCGCTGCAGGCCACCATCTTCCCGCGCGGCGGCAGCAACGACTGGCCGCTGCAGCTGGTGGGCGTGTTCCGCTCCAAGGACCGCACGCTGGCCGCCAACGAAGAACGCCAGCTGATGATGAACTGGAAGTACTTCGACGAATCCAACGATTACATCAAGAACCAGGTCAGCTGGTTCACCGTGACCCTGGACAACCCGGACCATGCTTCGCGCGTGGCCCAGGCCATTGATGCGATCTCGGCCAACTCCGACCATGAAACCAAGACCCAGACCGAATCGGCGTTCCAGCAGGCGTTCGTCAAGCAGTTCGCCGACATCGGGCTGATCGTCACCTCGATCATGGGCGCAGTGTTCTTCACCCTGCTGCTGCTTACCGGCAACACCATGGCCCAGGCCGTGCGCGAGCGCGTGCCCGAACTGGCCACGCTGAAGACGCTGGGCTTCAAGGACAGCACGGTACTGGTGCTGGTGATGATCGAGTCGCTGCTGCTGATCGGGCTGGGCGGCGCCATCGGCATGGGTCTGGCCTCTGCCATCCTGCCGGTGCTGTCGCCGAAGACCCAGGGCCTGCTGCCGCCGCATGTGCCCACCCCGACCTGGTTGATGGGTGTGGGGCTGATCGTGCTGATCGGGCTGGTGGTGGGCCTGCTGCCGGCGCTGCGCGCCAAGCGGCTGAAGATCGTCGACGCCCTTGCGGGCCGCTGAGGAGAACCGACATGAAGAAGCAATGGTTGGGCAATCTGTTGTCCGTGCTGCTGCTGGCGGTCGCGCTGGCGGTGTGGATCATGCTGCCGTGGCCCGCTGTGCTGGCGGTCGTGGTGGCCGTGGTGCTGTGGCTGCTGTTGACCCGCAGTGGGCGGCTGGCACTGGCCGCCACCCGGATCGGCGTGGCCAGCCTGCCGCAGCGCTGGGGTGCATCCTCGGTGGTGGTGGTGGGCATTGCCGGCGTGGTCGGCGTGCTGGTGGCGATGCTGGCCATGGGCCAGGGCTTCCAGGCCACGCTCAACAGCACCGGCGATGACACCACCGCGATCGTGCTGCGCGGCGGTTCGCAGGCCGAAACCAATTCGGTGATCACCCGCGACCAGGTACCGCTGCTGTCCACGCTGCCGGGCGTGACCAAGGACGCGCAGGGCAAGCCGATGATCTCGCCGGAGCTGTCGCAGGTGGTCAACCTGGTGTCCAAGGGCGACGGTACCGACGTCAACGCGCAGTTCCGCGGCGTGGGCGACATGGCCTGGGCGGTGCACGACAGGGTGAAGATCACCGAAGGCCGCCGCTTCAATCCCGGCCTGCGCGAGATCGTGGTCGGCAAGGGTGCGCAGGGCCAGTTTCGTGGGTTGGACGTGGGCAAGACGCTTACCCTGGGCAACCAGCAATGGACCGTGGTAGGGGTGTTCAATTCCGGCGATGCGCACGATTCAGAGCTGTGGACCGACGCTGAAACCCTGGCCAACACCTATCAGCGCAATGCGTGGCAGTCGATCAGCGTGCGCACCGACGGTGAAGCAGGCTTCAAGCAGTTCAAGGCCGGCGTGGCCGCCGACCCGCGCCTGAAGCTGGACGTGGAAACCACCAAGGCGTACTACGCCAAGCAGGGCGGTGGGTTGAACACGCTGATCAAGGTGCTGGGCACGGTGATCGGCGCGATCATGGCGGTGGGTGCGGTATTTGGTGCGCTCAACACCATGTATGCCGCCGTTGCCACCCGTGCCCGCGAGATCGCCACCATGCGCGCCATCGGCTTCCGAGGCGCGCCGGTGGTCACCGCGATCATGCTGGAGACCATGCTGCTGGCGTTGATTGGCGGCCTGCTCGGTGGCTTGGTGGCCTGGGCCATCTTCAACGGCTACAGCGTCTCCACCATCGGCAGCAACTTCAGCCAGGTGGTGTTCCAGTTCAAGGTCTCACCCGAGCTGCTGTGGAGCGGGCTGAAGTGGGCGCTGGGGATCGGGTTGGTGGGCGGGCTGTTCCCCGCGCTGCGCGCGGCGCGCCTGCCGATCACCACTGCTTTGCGGGAGACCTGATTCAGGACGATCGTGCGCCCGGGGGGGCACGGTCACAGATTCGAGCAGACACTGGGTTCTCCCTGCCATGCGACTGCACAGGTAGGTTGCGTCCCGATAAAAATACTCTGGCGCTGCCCCGACCACGTCCACGCCCGCCCACGCGGCGCGCTGCCTGAAGTAGGGGTCGAATTCCCGCGTGTTCTTCAGGCGGCGCGGGCTGCCGTCCGGGCGCACGAAATCATCAGCCGATTCCTGGATGAGGTTGCCGCCATCGCTCGACTGCAGGTACACCCACTGTCGCGTCTCGTAGTCGAAGAACGACTCGACCCATCCGAGAAAGAAAAGAATGTTGAGTCTGGAAATCAACGGTGACCCGCCCTGCAGCTGCGACTCGAAGCGCAGGATCCGGCCGTGCTCGGTATCGGCCTTGAGGAAGTCGAAACGCGACGCGCGCGCAAGCATGCGGCGAACGGTTTCCCTCGCTTCCGGGTGGCGGGGGTTGAGATCGCTGACGTGGTGGCCCCAGAGTACGTTGTCGCTTTGAATCTGCTCCATGAGGACATGCGGCGATCCCGGCGGCTGCAGGTTCACCATACCCCACTGGTCGACAAAGCGGCCGCTGGACGGGTCGTACATCTTCATCATCGCGTTGTACTGAATACGAATCCACGCCGGCGGCACGAAGTGCGTGGCCACCATTTCGCCGCCAACGTTGGTGACGTTGAAACCCTGGATGTTGGTCTGGCTTGCGCTGTCGTATACGTAGTGTTCGCCAACCCCGAGCGACCGCGCGCGCTCGTACATTTCCCCGGCATTACAGTAGTAACAGGCTCGCCCGATGGGATCTTCCATCCGCTCCTGCGCCATGCCCTGCAGCGGAAGCGCCGCAAGCAGCAACCACGCCAACTTCTTCATCTTGTGCTCCCTCATGACCCGCACGCGCGGGCCAAACGAGTGGAACAGCCTACGCCCGTCATGGACATCGGAACTGTGCGAAATCGCGGGTGGGAATTGCATGATTTTGGATGGTGCAGCAACCGGCCCCGGATCTCCGGGCACATTGCGTCAGCGCTACCGGTGCCGTCGAGGCAGTGTTCTGGAACGACCATCATGCCAATGGTGTGACGTAGCTCAATGGAATCAGGCACCCCCTCTCGTTCTTATCTGAAAATTCTGCGTCACCATTGCGACCTACACCTCGGGCCGCTATTTTTGCGCCCTCGGAAATGGCACGCAGCGCAAGCGGAATGCGACAGCGGCCCCCCTCAGGAGGGTATGGATGGCGCACGACGGGTTGATCAAGAGGCTTCAAGCAGGAATTTCAACCCTGCCAGCCGGACTCCTTGTAGCAACCCTGTACGCCATCGCCTGCTGGGCGACACGACAGATCTCGCTGGATCAGTTCTTTCTTCCCTCGGGTGTCCGGGTGGCAGTTCTGCTGGCATCGCCGATGCGCATGTGGCCCTACCTGCTGCTTGGGGAGTACGCCTACTTCGCCGAATTGCGCCTTCCGTTGGTTGGCACGTATGGCCTGGACTGGGTGCTTCTCTCTTCCGCCTATCAGTTTCCCGTCGTCGCATTCATCGTCCATCTGCATCGCCGCGCAATGCCGGGCCGAACCGACGCCTGGCTGCTGACGATCGCGGCAGCGGCTGCCCTGGCGGTCGGGATCGGAAATGTTGCGCTGATGCGGATACTCTGGCCGTCACCACTGCCGGAGGATGTTGCGGTTGTCGCAGCTCGTTTTGTCATTGGCCACTATATGGCAATCATTACGGCTGCCCCTTTGGCAGCGCTGCTCACACGGCGAATCGCTCCATCAGGGTGGTCAGCATGGCTGCATCCGCCGTCCGCCGCGTGCCTGGTCGTGATGTTGATGACTGGTTACGGCATAGCGCTGCTGCCTGCAGGCCATTCCGACGAGAGAGCCGGACTGCAATTGCTTATGGCGGCTCCAGTGATCCTTCTCACCTGCATTCACGGCTGGCGCGGCGCGGCGGTCGGCGTGCCGCTCATGAACCTCATTGTTCACTTCACGACTCCCGTTACAGGGCTTCCAGGTTCCTTCGACGCTGCCACCTTCAGAACGCAGCAGGGTCTCGCACTCGTTTCCACGTCGCTAATTGCACTTGGTTCCATCACCAGCCACTATCGTCGCCGCTTGAGCATTTCATTGCAGGATCGGAGCCAAGCGCTGCGTCTGGCCAAATCCTCTTTCCTGGCAAGCGAGAAGGATCTTCGGGCGCGTGCACAGCGGATGCGCCACATAGGCGACCACATCGATTTCGCTTTGAATCAGACGGTCGAATGGCTGCAGGAGCAAGGCCATAAGCAGTTCGCGAGCAGCGTACTCAAGGCCATATCGATCAGCACGCGAAACTTCCGCGAGCAAGCCAGCTTGGTCTATCCAATTCCGCTGGAGCAGGTTGGCCTATACCTGGCGCTGCAGGGGTGCGGCATCAGCGAGGCATGGCACAAGACCGGGCGCGTCAGCTGCGAACACTTCTCAGGCGATCCATGCCTGCTCAGTACGGGTTTGCAGTTGGCAGCCTACCGGACGATCACCGAAGCCGTCTCCCTCCTCCTTGAGCACGAGTCGGGCCAACTCCGGATTCGGGCGCGATGCGGGCGACGGTCGCATCTGCAGGGGATTGTGATGACAGTGAAGGTCCTGAACCTTCCCACTGGCCTGGCACCGAGGACTGCTGAAATCGCCATTCAGAATCTGACGGCGCGAGCCAACACCTACGGCGGCCGCCTTCAGTGTCGCCGCAACACCATAAGGCTGCTACTGGTCGAGACGCGCGGGTCATCCTCAGTGATGAACCAATGTATGTAGCTGCGCAGCCACGCAGAGCGTGGCTCTACCGGCATGACCGCGTAGCCGCGCGGCAACCGTGCGTAGAGCCACGCCCTGCGTGGCTGCGCGGTATCAGGCGCGTGCGGGCTCCCGCGAGCGCCACACGCTATCGCCAATGAACAGCAACAACCCCGTCCAGATCGCGGCGAAGCCTACCGCCTTGGCGCCATCGAACGGTTCGCGGAAGAAGAACACGCCCAGCAGCAGGCCCAGGCTGGGGGCGATGTATTGCAGGATGCCGACCAGCGACAGCGGGATACGCTTCACGCCATAGGCAAAGCCAATGAGCGGCAGTGCGGTCACCGCGCCGCCCAGGATCAGCAGCAGGTCGTTGCGCCAGCCCCAGCCACCGAAGAAACCGCCGCCGTGTCCGGCCTCGCTCCACAGCGCAAAGCCGATCGCCGGCAGGAACAGGTACAGGCTTTCGATGCCCAGCCCGGCCACCGGGTCCACCGAGATCATCTTGCGCAGCAGGCCGTACAGACCGAACGAGCAGGCCAGCCCCAGTGCGATCCAGGGCGGGGTCCCGGCGTTGATGGTCAGCCAGGCCACGCCCAGCGCGGCGCAGGCCACCGCGAGCCATTGCAGGCCACGCAGGCGCTCCTTCAGCACCACCACGCCCAGCACCACGCTGACCAGCGGGTTGATGAAGTAGCCCAGGCTGGTTTCGATCACATGCCCGGCGTTGATCGCCCAGATGTACAGGCCCCAGTTGAAGGCGATGGCCAGGCTGCTCAAGGCCAGCGTGGGCAGCGCGCGCGGCTGCGCGGCGATCTGCTTCCACCAGCCGGTGCCGTTGCTGAGCAGCAGCCAGGCCACCACCAGCACCGTGCTCCAGATGATGCGGTGGGCGATGATCTGTTGCGAGGGCACCGCCTTGAGCAGGTGCCAGTACACCGGCACCAGCCCCCACAGGGTGAAGGTGAAGGCAGTGATGGCCAAACCATGGCGCTGTTCCTGCAGGGGCGTCCGTTCCAACGTACTCATTTACGGCGGGTCCTTGCCAGGGTCAGCACCAGCACGCCGGCCAGGATCACCCCCATGGCCAGCAGGTCGCGCGGGCCGAAGTGCTCATTGCCGATCAGCGCGCCCAGCAGCACGGCAATCACCGGGTTGACGTAGGCATAGCTGGCCGCCAGCGCCGGGCGCACGTTCTGCAGCAGCCACACATAGGCGGTGAAGGCCACGATGGAACCGAACATGCACAGGTACAGCACCGCCAGCAGCCCATTCATGCTGGGCCAGGCGGTGGGGCGCTCGCCGGTGGCCAGGCCCAGCGCGACCAGCATCACCCCGCCGCACAGCATCTGCCCCGCGGCGGTCATGAACGGGCTGGGCAGGTCCAGGCCGCGCGCCCAGACCGAACCGAAGGCCCAGCCGATCGGGGCGATCAGCAGCAGCACGAGGCCCTGCGGGGAGGCGGTGAGGCTGCTGCCGGCGTTCAACCAGACCACGCCCAGGAAGCCGATGGCGATGCCCAGCCACTCGCCACGGGTGGCGTGCTGCCCGCGCATGGCGCCGAACAGCGCCATCCACAGCGGCACCGAGGCCACGGCGGTGGCGGCCAGGCCGGAGGACACGGTGCGCTCGGCCAGCACCACCATACCGTTGCCCAGCACCAGCATGGTCAGGCCCATGATGCCCAGGTTGCGCCACTGCCTGCGGGTAGGCGCGGGCATGCCCCGCCAGCGCAGCACGGCGTACATCAGCGTGCCGGCGACGATGAAGCGGGCCCCGGACACGGTCGTCAACGGCAGCGCCCCGCCTTCCAGGGCGAAGCGGATCCCAAGGTAGGTGGACCCCCACACCACGTACACCAGCAGCAGGGCCAGGACGACCAGACCGCTGCGGGGAGCGGCCTGCGGGGTTGCGGGGGTAGCGGCCATACGGGACCAGCGGGCGGGGGAGACGCGATTCTAGGCCTTTGCGGCAGGCGCGGCATGCCCTGTCGTGGCACGCTGTCGTGCCCGGACTAGTTACATGGTGCAATGCCCACCGGTCATGCACGTGGGGTAAGGTAAAAACAGGTGCCCCGGCCGTCTGGGCGGGCAGGCGCTGTCCAGAACCACCGCTCCACCGCGAGGACCGTTTTCCAGCATGAGCATTTCCCCTTCCCTTTCCGCGCCCGCCAATGACAAGGCCGCGCTGAAACGTTCGATCTCCAATACCCTCAAGGGGTCGGCAGGCAATCTTGTCGAGTGGTACGACGTCTACGTCTACTCGGTGTTTGCGGTCTACTTCGAATCACAGTTCTTTTCGGCCGCCGACAAGAATTCCACCATGTACGTGTGGGCGATCTTCGCCGCCACCTTCCTGATGCGCCCGATCGGCGCCTGGTACTTCGGCCGCTTTGCCGATCGTTACGGCCGTCGCCTGGCGCTGACCGTGTCCGTCACCATGATGGCGGCCTGTTCGTTCCTGATCGCACTCACCCCCACGGCCAACAGCATCGGCGGCTGGGCAGCGTTGATCCTGCTGTTCGCGCGCCTGCTGCAGGGCTTCGCCACCGGTGGCGAGTACGGCACCAGTGCCACCTACATGTCCGAGGCGGCCATTCCCGGCCGGCGTGGCTTCCTGTCCTCGTTCCACTACGTCACCCTGGTGGGCGGCCATGTGCTGGCGCAGCTGACCCTGTTCACCATGCTGATGTTCTGGGAAAAGCCGGAAATTTCGGCCTGGGGCTGGCGCATCGCGTTCGGCATCGGCGGCCTGGCGGCGATCGTGGTGTTCTGGCTGCGGCGTTCGATGGATGAGTCGCTGGGCGAAGATTCGATCGAAGCCGCCCGCGAAGGCCGCGCCAAGGCGTCCGGCTCGATGTACGAGCTGTTCGTGCACCAGTGGCGCCCGCTGCTGCTGTGCTTCCTGATCACCGCCGGCGGCACCGTGGCCTTCTACACCTACTCGGTGAACGGGCCGAAGATGATCCAGAGCGCGTTCGCCGGCACCGATGTGATGACCGGAACGCTGATCAACCTGGGCGTGCTGACCTTCCTGATGCTGCTGCAGCCGATCGGCGGCTGGCTGTCGGATATCGTGGGCCGCAAGAGCCTGCTGGTGTTCTTCGGCGTGGGCGGCCTGCTGTACAGCTGGTACCTGATCACCGAGCTGCCGAACCAGCATGACCCGCTGATCGCCTTCCTGACCCTGGCGCTGGGCTTTGTGATCCTCACCGGCTACACCTCGATCAACGCGGTGGTGAAGGCCGAGCTGTTCCCCACCCACGTGCGTGCGCTGGGCGTGGGCTTTGGCTATGCCATGGCCAACTCGCTGTTCGGTGGCACCGCGCCGCTGCTGTACCAGGGTGCGCTGAAGACCGACCGGGTGGGCGATTTCGCCATCTATGTCACGGCGATCATCGCGGTGTCGCTGGTGGTGTATGTGTTCTTCCTGAAGAACCACGGCCCGAATTACCTGGATGGCACCCGGAAATAAGGGTGCCGCGACCGCAGGTCGCACGCATCGGTAGCGCCGGCCGTTGGCCGGCATCACCGCAAAGCAGAACGCCGGGGCATGCCCCGGCGTTTTCGTTTGGTGCGTGCAGCCTGAGTGGTGCGTCGGCATGCCAGGCACCGCCTGGGCTGGCCAACGTTATGGCCGCCTTCCTGTCGGCCACCCTTCGGGCCGTTGCGCTGCAACGTTGGGAACGGCTCCTGCCGCTCCCTGCGGCGCTACCGCTCAGCGACGCGCAGCGTCGCTTCGCTCGCGGACCTTGCGGAACTCCGAGCCCTCTTCCCAATGCGGCCACCGACGGCTGTTGGCCAGCTCAGCGCCCAGGTCGTAGACCAGCAGGGTGTCGGCGGCGTGGCCAGCCGGGTCCCAGCTGGGGGTCCAGGCATCGCAGGCCTGGTGGTAGCAGTCGGCGAAGTACTTCTCGCGCAGCGCCTTGCCGGCGGCAACGCCGCCCTCGAGCTTGTCCAGCCCCGGGCCGATGGTGATCGCCGGCACGCCCAGGCGGGCGAAGGCGAAATGGTCGGCGCGGTAGAAGAAGCCCGCTTCCAGGTTGGGGTCCGGGCTGTAGCTGCGCCCACGCGCCTTGGCCACGCGTTCCAGATCGCCTTCCAGCGAGACCCGGCCCTTGCCCCAGGAGGCGATGTCGCGGGTGGCGCCGTCCGGGCTGAACATCTCGATGTTGATCACCGCGGCGGTCTTGTCCAGCGGCGCCAGCGGATGCGCGGCGTAGTAGCTGGCGCCCAGCAGGCCCTTCTCCTCGGCGGTCAGCGCCACGAAGTACAGGGTGCGCTGCGGCTGCGGGCCGGCGGCGAACACCCGGCCCAGCTCCAGTACGGTGGCCACGCCGGTGGCGTTGTCGATGGCGCCACGACGGATGCGGTCGCCCTTGGCATCGGGCTGGCCGATGCCGAAGGCGTCCCAATGCGCGGAGAAGATCACCGCTTCATCGCCATGCTCGCCGCCGGGCAGCTTGGCCACGACATTGCGGGTGATGACCTGCTCGCGCTTGAGCTTGAACTGCGCCGACAGCGTGGCATCGCCCAGCACCACCGGCTGGAAGGCCGGGGTCATGGCCTTGCGCTTCTCGGCCTCGAAATCCAGGCCGGCATCGCGGAACAGCTGTTCGGCCAGGGCGCGCTGCATCCACCCGCGCACCGGCACGTGCTGCGCCAGCGCCTGTTCCGGGGTGCGCTCGATGTCGAACAGCGGCGAGGTGCCCGAGCTCTTCACCGTGGCCCAGCCATAGGCGGCCGGGGCGGTTTCATGCACGATCAGCACGCCTTTGGCACCATGGCGTGCGGCTTCCTCGAACTTGTAGGTCCAGCGGCCGTAGTAAGTCACCGCCTTGCCGTCGAAAGCACCGGGGCGGTCTGCCTCGAAATCAGCGTCGTTGATCAGCATCACCGCGATCTTGCCGTGCAGGTCCACGTCCTTGTAGTCGTTCCACTGGCGCTCGGGTGCATCGATGCCGTAGCCGACGAACACCAGCGGCGCATCCTTGATGTCTACCGAGGCCTGCGGGCGCAGGCTCTGCAGGGTCACGTCCACGCCATTCTCCAGCGCGCGGGCCTTGCCCTTCTGGCGCAGCTGCGCGCGTACCGGGCCTTCCACCTGTGCACGGACCATCGGCACCGGCTGCACCCAACTGCCGTCCACGCCGCCCGGCTGCAGGCCGGAGTTGCGGAACTGCTCGATCAGGTACTGCACGGTGCGCTCTTCGCCGGGCGACGCCGGGGCGCGCCCTTCGAATTCGTCCGAGGCCAGGATGCGCACATGCCGCGACAGCGCTTCAGGATCGATGCCGCCGCCCGGCAGGTCATTGGCCGCGTGGGCCAGGCCGCCCACGAACAGACAGGACGACAACAGCAGCATGCGCATCGGATTCACGGCAGGTACCAGAAAAAACGGAATGCCAGAGTGTAACGTGACACTCCGGTTACCGTGCAGGCGCTGCCCATGCGCTCAGCGGCGGTCGCGGTCCAGCCAGCAGGCCAGGCCCTGCGCGTTGAGCTCGATATCCATCGCCAGCACCTGCGCCACCGCCGCATCATCGAGCGGGCAACCATGCGCCTGCGCGCGTTCCTGGTACAGCGCGGTCAGCGCCGCCACCAGGCAGCGGTGGCGGTCGGGGCGTTCGTCGCATTGGCGCCCGATCTCCACCATTGCATCGATCTGCTCCACCAGGTCCGCCGCCAGTGCCGGAATGTTTTCCACGCGACCGTAATGGGTGAGGTATACCGCCTCTGGCCGCAGCGCGAGCAGGCGCGCGATGGAATGCTTCAGCGGCTCGGGGTCGAACTGCACCGGCGAGGACGTGGGAATGATGAAGGCGCCGCGCGCACTGTCGAGTTCGCGGTAGGACAGGCCGAAGGTATCGCCGCTGAACACGCTGCGGCTGCGTTCGTCCCAGACGCACAGGTGGTGCCGCGCGTGCCCGGGCGTATCCAGGCACAACAAGCTGCGGCCGGCCAGGTCAACGCGGTGGCCGTCGTCGGCAATCACCACGCGGTCGGGCGCCACCGGCAGGATCGGGCCGTAACTGCGCGCAATCTCAGCCGCGCCATAGACCTCGGTTGCACCGGCAATCAGGCGGGTCGGGTCGACCATGTGCGGCGCGCCGCGTGGATGCACCACCAGGCGGGCGTTGGGGAGCTGCTGCATGAGCACGCCGGCACCGCCGGCGTGGTCCAGGTGCACGTGGGTCAGCACCAGCCAATCCACCTGTTCCGGCGTGCAGCCGGCGCGTTCGAGCGCGCCCAGCATGGCCGGCACGGCAAGCCCGGTACCGCAATCGATGAAAGCGGCGCGGTCCTTTTCCACGATCAGGTAGGCGGCGTCGAATTCGCTGCGCTGGAACGCAGTGTCGATGGTGAAAATGCTGGGGTCGGAGGACATCGGCTCATCCTTGGCTGCAACCGGTAGGTATCAACCGTTGGTTGATACGCATGATTCTAGGCCGTTCCGCCCGTCGACTTCGATGCGGCTTTGGTAGCACGCTGCGCCAACCAGGCGCCGCGCAGCAGCAGCGCGGCCACCATCACCGCCAGGAACGCGCCGTAGGCATACAGCACGGCCAGCACCTGGCGCCAGATCGGCCCGGCATCGCTCTGCACCACGCCGATATGGTGGCCCCACAGCATGGCCAGGATGCTCAGCACGAAGGCCAGCAGCAGCGCGACGCCGTCGAACAGGCGCCGCGCGGTGGTGCGCGGCTGCCGCGGGAACAGCCAGTACAGCGCGCCCAGCAGCACGAACCAGGGCAGGAACAGCAACAACGACAACCAGGCCATCGTGGTCTCCGTTTGCCGACCAATGGTCGGCGCTACCGATTGCGTGCACCGACCCACGGTCGGTGGCTACCGTGTTATTCGCGCAGTGCCTGCAATGCGGCCAACACCGCATCCACTTCCGCTTCCAGCTTGAACAGTTCGCTCTGCAGGGCGTCGCCATGCTCGGCCTGCTTGAGCACGCCGATCAGCTGGCCGGCATCGCGCGGCGAATCGAAGCCTTCGCTCTGGATCAGCAGCGTGCCGTCGCCGGCCTGCAGCTTGAAGTAGAAGCGGCCATCCTTCTCGCGGTACTGCTTGAACAGTGGCGGCGCAGCGCGCGCCACGCCACCGTCTTCGGCGGCAATGTCGCCGGCGGTGGACAGGTCGCGCAGGCCCACCGCATGGCGCAGCTCCTTCAGCAGCGGAATGGCGTACTGCTCGCGCAGCCGCTGGCCGCGACGGCGCAGCAGCGCCTCGATCTTCTCCGGCTCGGCCATCAGCGCGTCGTAGCGCTCGCGCAGCGGGGTCAGTTCGGCATCGATGCGCTCGAACAGCTGCTGCTTGGCATCGCCCCAGCTGATGCCATCGGCAAACGCCTGCGCGAACGCGGCGGTCTGCTCGGCGCTGGCGAAGGCCTGGTACATCTGGAACAACGCCGAGCCCTCGGTGCTCTTGGGCTCACCCGGTGCACGCGAATCGGTGAGGATGGCGAACACCAGCTTCTCCAGTTCCGCGCGCGGCGCGAACAGCGGAATGGTGTTGTGGTAGCTCTTGCTCATCTTGCGGCCGTCCAGGCCGGCCAGGGTGGCGACCTGCTCGTCGATCACCACCTCCGGCAGCGGGAAATACGCCTTGCCGTACACGTGGTTGAAGCGCTGGGCGAAATCGCGCGCCATCTCGATGTGCTGGATCTGGTCGCGGCCCACCGGCACGCGGTTGGCCTTGAAGATCAGGATGTCGGCAGCCATCAGCACCGGGTACATGAACAACCCGGCGCTGATGCCGGCATCCTCGTCCAGCTGCTCTTCGCGGTTCTTGTCCACGGCCGCCTTGTAGGCATGGGCGCGGTTGAGGATGCCCTTGCTGGCGATGGCGGTGAGGAACCACATCAGCTCGGTGGTTTCGGGAATGTCGCTCTGCCGGTAGAACCAGACCTTGTCCGGGTCCAGCCCGCACGCCAGCCAGCTGGCGGCGATCTCCAGGGTCGAGCGCTGGGTCCGCTCCGGCTCCTGCGCCTTGATCAGGCTGTGCAGGTCGGCCAGGAAGAAGAAGCTCTCGATGCCGGGCGCTGCGCTGGCCGTGATGGCCGGGCGGATGGCGCCCACGTAGTTGCCCAGGTGGGGCGTGCCGGAGGGGGTGATGCCGGTAAGAACGCGGATGGTCATGTGGGAATCATTACGGACAGTTGAACGCCCCCAGTTTACCTGCCCACGCGCAACCCCGTTGCCCGGCCTCGCGCGTTGAACGGATTACCCAACTGCGAAGGCCCCGCCATGAAACGCCTGACCCTGCCCCTGCTTGCCGTGCTGGCCCTGTGCGCCTTCAAGCCGGCTGTCCCGCCCCGCGCCGATACCGGCCCGGTCACGCTGAGCCTGGTCGAACGCGACCAGCGCCTGGAACTGCCGGCCTACCTGCACCGGGGCCAGTACTGGGTGGCCGGCCGCCAGGGCCAGCCTTACGCCGTGCGCCTGCGCAACAACAGCGCCGGGCGGGTGCTGGTGGTGCTGTCGGTGGATGGCCTCAACGTGATCACCGGCGAGGTGGCCACCCCGGACCAGACCGGCTACGTGCTGGAGCCGTGGCAGAGCGCGGATATCACCGGCTGGCGCAAATCGCAGCGGGAGGTGGCCAAGTTTGTGTTCACCAACCCGGGCAACAGCTATGCCGACCGGACCGGCCGCCCGGACAATATCGGGGTCGTCGGCATCGCGGTGTTCAGCGAAGCCCAGCGCTGGGTGTCGCCGACCTCGCGGGCACCGCCTGTGGCACGCGAGAAAAGCCGGGTGCAGGCACGGGCCTCGGCCGAAGCCGCCGACAGCGCGATGCCCTCGGCACGGGCCAGCGGCTCGGTGGCAGCGGCGCCCGCGCCGGCACTGGGCACCGGCCATGGCCAACGCGAAACGTCGTATTCGGGCAGCACCCCCTTTGAGCGTGCCAGCCGCCTGCCGGCGCAGCGCATGGACCTGCGCTACGACAGCGAACGCAACCTGGTCGCCCGCGGCGTCATCCCAGCCCGTTACCGAACGGGCGAGCGCGTCCCGCAGGCATTTCCGGAGGGCTTCGTGCCGGATCCGCCGGCCCATGGCTGGCGGTGAACCCAGCATCACCGCACATGAAGAACGGGCCGCGCTGCGGCCCGTCTGGTTTCATACCCTCGTCGCGGCGCTGAGCCGCACTGCCCGCCAAACGGGTCAGTGGAAGTCTGGATAGTCCTTGCGAACTTCCTTTTCGAACGCTTCTACTTCTTTGTTGGCGCGATCACGCTCCCAACCATAGCGTTCCTGCAGACGGCCGGACAGGTATTCCGCATTGCCTTCGGCCACCTTGAAATCGTCGTCGGTGAGGTCGCCCCACTTCGCCTGCGCCTTGCCCTTGAGCTGCGTCCATTTGCCGGAAATGATGTCTTTGTTCATGGGTTCGCTTCCTCGATTGCAACGGCATCGTCGCCGTGCAGACAGAGTGCGTCATCCGATGTTCGGCGGCGGTCAAGCGCGGATGAAACGCGCGCTCACCTCATTGAACGGCATGAGCGGGACAATAAAAAAGCGCCGGGAATGTCCCGGCGCTTCTTCGACACCCCACGCAGTGGCGGGGATCAGTTGCCCTTGGCGGCGTCTTCCACCGACTCGCCAGCCTTCTGCACATCCTTGCCGGCACCGGCAACGGTGTTGCAGCCCGACAGCATGGCCAGCGAGACCATCGACAACAGCATCAGTGCAATTACACGCTTCATAGGGTTCTCCTGATTAGTTCAACGTCAATACCGAAATCCGGCCCCACCTGCCTATTGCAGATCGCGGAGGCGTTGGCGCACCGCCGCCGCGTGAGATGCAATCTGCGGGCTGAGGCGTGCAATCGATGTGAACGCGACGCGTGGCCGTTCAGCCGCGCGCCGGGAAACCCCGCCGGCGCTCAGTCGCGCATCAGCGTGGACTTGCCGAACAGGCTTTCCACCAGGTCTACGGCCAGCACCGCGGTGGCGTTGCGGTTGTCCAGCAGCGGGTTGAGCTCCACGATGTCCAGCGAGCCCATGCGCCCGGTATCGGCGATCATTTCCATCACCAACTGCGCTTCGCGGTAGTTGACGCCGCCCGGCACGGTGGTGCCTACGCCGGGGGCGATGCTCGGATCGAGGAAATCCACGTCGAAACTGACATGCAGGTGGGTGTTTTCATCGATGCCTTCCAGCGCCGCCTCCACCGCGCGTTTCATGCCGGCCTCGTCGATGTAGCGCATGTCGTACACATCGACCTTGTGCTGCTTGATCAGGCGCTTTTCTTCCTGGTCCACCGAACGGATGCCGATCTGGCGCACCTGTTGCGGGCAGATCGCGGGGGAATCGCCACCAAGTTTCGTCAACGCGTCCGGGCCCAGCCCGCACAGGCAGGCCACCGGCATGCCGTGCACGTTGCCCGACGGGGTGACATCGCTGGTGTTGAAATCCGAATGCGCATCCAGCCACAGCACGCGCAGGGTGCGGCCCTGTTCGCGGCACCAGCGCGCCACGGCGGTGATCGAGCCGATGCCCAGGCAGTGGTCGCCGCCGAGCATGATCGGCAGGCGGCCGTCCTGCAGTTCGGCGTAGGTGGCGTCCATCAGCGCACGGTTCCACGCTACCACTTCATCCAGATGGCGGTAGCCCTGCTCCGGCGCGGCCCAGGGATTGCGCGGGCCATCCAGGTTCCCGCAGTCGCGCACGTCCACGCCACGCGCGGCCAAGGCCTCGCCCAGGCCGGCGATACGCAGCGCCTCCGGCCCCAGTCCGGCCCCCCGGGCGCCCGCCCCGATATCCGTGGGTACGCCGATCAGGGACACCGCAGGTTGACGATTGCTCATGCTGACTCCACACACACGGAAAATCACACCAGTGTAGTGATCCGCCCGCCAAACCACTCGCGGCGGCGCAGCAGCGGCTGCCGAAGGCCTGACCACCGAGCGCGTCTGAACACGGCACCTTGCGGTGCGAAAACCGTGTCCGAGCCGTGGCACCGTCACACGGAGCCAGCATGAAGTCGAAGATCACCCAGCCCCTCGTCAAGAGGGCACCCCGGCCCGGGCCGGGCAAGTCGGTCCTGTACGCCGACACCGAGATGAGGGATAAAACCGCTACAACCGAGCCCTGCGCCAGTTCCCCGACCTGCCACCGAATCCGGTTGGCAACGTGAACATGAACGGCATGCGGCGGCGCGCGGTGGACGCCAGCCCAGACAAACTCAAGGCGTGGGGCAAGGCGGTGCTACCTGCTACAGATGTACGGATGAATCTCAAATGACAGCGAGCGCGTCGAATCAGCAGCAATGGCTGCAGCGTCGCCGAAGGCTGCGTAAGGCAGGACGCCGCGAACCGATTGGCCTGACTCCACACGCACTTCGCCGCATCCACCAGGGCAATATGCGCTACCCGTGGGCAGCAGTTCCTGAGGACCGGTAGATGTGTTGAGTGTTGCGCCGTCGAAACCCAGTGGCAGACCGGCTTCGGCCGGCCAGGCTTCCTTGGACAGACACAGCGGTTCGGTCGCCTTGGAAGTCAGGGTGAGGTCGAAGTGTTGCTGGGCTGGGTTGTCCGCTATGTCCAAGGCGAAGTCGGTAGGCGGCGCCCAGCGGATGGATGATGAGGAAGCACAAGCGCTGAGCACCGCCAATGTCAGCAGAGGCAGGCCGCGATTCACCGCGCCTGATCCATCAAGTGATCGGGGTTAATCAACCGCTGCTGCCCTGGCAGCGCATTGAAGATTTCCTGCTGCTGCGGCGTACCGAACTTGTAGGCCGGAATACCATTCATCCGCTGATCCTTATAGCCCAGCACCGCATGCCCGGTTTCGTGGCCGGCGCCCCAAGCAAGCGTGGACGCGCTGTTGAAGCCGGGGTGGGAAATATTCACTAACACCTGCGTGGGTCCGGATGTCGGTACACCGGCCAGGGTGTCGGCACCCACGCCAGGGTAAGCAGCAGCCAGAGCCTGGCCAGTCATAGCATTCGCGGGGATTGCACCAGAGCCAGTGTCGTGGAGGGCTGAGGCCATCGACCCCATGTCGGCTGCGGCCTTGGCCATGTTCTCCGACGTGGCAGTTCCGGCGCCGAAGTTGCGTTCGAACGACTTCCCGGCGCGCTGGAGCGCCTTGCCCCCTTCGGCCAGTGCGCCGTTGATCTTGCCCGCCGCTTTTTCCAAGCTGCCGGCGGCGCCCTGCTGGGCGCCGTCGAACTGCTACCACTGCTTATCCGTCCAGCCGGTGCCGCGCGACAGGCGTCCGTCTGGGTCGGTGAAGCGATAGGAATTGTTGTTCCCATACCAGTAGCGGTTGTAGTTGGCGCCTGAGTTCGGGTCGGCTTGGACAGGGTCGGTTGAAACGAACCGCGCCGACGCGTTGAAGACAGTAGCGCACAGCGCCACGCTCAACAGCCCTGAAATGATCTTGCGCATCATTGTCCCCTTCGCGCCTTCTCGCGCTGGATGGATTGTAGGTAGCTGGCGTCCTGCTCAGGCGTCCTCTGCACCCAGCCGAGTTGTTCGGCCTTGGCGTACCAAGTCAAATTTTCGCGGGTCAAGCGGCGGTATTCGTCGTGCAGCGCAGGTGGCACGTCCGCCGCGTTGGGATATCTGGACGTGAAGCGCTGCTGCGTCTGGAGATAGTAAGCATTGGCCTTCCAGATCATGGCCACCGAGTCCTTGGAGTTGGCGGCCAGCGCCAAGTCGGCGACGGCCATCACCGCATCGCCGTCCTTCTTCGCGCCGTAGTGCTCCATCAGCGAACTAGCGATGACACCCACGCCCTCGTGCGGCAATAGCGGACGCAGGTAGAGCCCGCTGTCCAACGCCGCTTCGGAGATCCCCGTCTCGCGCTGGTAGTTGCTGTCGTATTTGAAGCCGCCCGCGGTAGCCTCGACGTTCAACCACACCTGCTGTGTATCGTCGGCGAACTTGACCAGCACGTGGTTAGGCGCGGTGGCCAACGCGATAGGCAAGCCCAGTCTCTGACTCAGAATTGCAAAGAGGATGGGCATTGAAACGCAGTTGCCCTTGCGCGTGGCCAGGTAGGTGGCTAGTTGCTTGTTCTTCTGGTTCTTGCCCAGCGGGTCTGACAAGTCGTAGGTGAAAGGCTTGGCCTGGTTCCACTCGCCCGACACGTAGAGCGTCTTGAGCAACGCGTCGAGAACCTGACGCGCCGTAGGGTTGGCGGGCACGTTGCCGCGCACAGCATGTTCCCATTGGTTGAGTTGTCGGCGCACGCCCGCGATGTCGGTGGACGGGTCGATGATGCGGTCCACCACCAGCTTGGCGTCGGCGTAATCGACGCGATCATCGGGAAGCTGGAATTGGGCGTGCAGCGAGGAAATGTCAGGCGTCGCCCACGCAAAGGGGGCCAGGACGAGTAACCACGCGCCCCAAGCCCAAACGATCCATCGGCGACTCGCTCGGCTCCCCATTCTCGGCGATGCTAGACCCTGCCGGGAGCTGATGTCTAGCCGCGACGATCGTCTCGGCGCCGAACCACTTCTCCTGCTGCGCCTACTTCTCGGCCGCCGTCATGGCCTCTCCGGCTCCGACGGCAGACCCTCGGACGCCTTAGCCTGCCTCGGCAGCGCCTCGGCCACTGTCGCGGGAGCGGCGGCAACTGCCGGCTCGCTGCGCGGCACCAGCTTCGACCAGAAGAATCCCTACCCGCTTCATGCACTCCCCCTGAGCAATGCCAGTAAGCCGCCGCTCTGGCTGCTGGGCGAATACCTGGAGCAGCGCGCGCCCAGGCTGCAGCCGAAGTCCAGAAAGAGCAGCGCAAAGCGGCGCTGACTACGAGAGATGGTGCCGCTTGTCCGAATCGAACGGACGACCTACTGATTACAAATCAGTTGCTCTACCGACTGAGCTAAAGCGGCGATGTCGTACTTCTCTTGCTCAAACCGTGTTCGACTCGACCCACAGTTTACGCGCTGGCGAGCCTAAAACCTTGCCGCGCTTAGCCTTCCGGCCTGTCGCCATAACAACCGCGTCCGAGTTACAAGGCGGTTGCTCTACCAACTGAGCTATGCCGGCAAAGGCACGGCGACGGCATGGCCGGCGCGGACGGCGATTCTAGCGCACGCCCGCGCATTCCAGCGAGCGTTGCTGGGTGGCGCCGCTGCGCTGGCGGGCGGCGGCGGGGCTGGCCTTGTCGGCAAGGGCCGCATCCACCCACCATTGCTCGGCGCCTTCGCTGCCGCCGACCAGGCGGGCGTTGAAGCCGGCCGCTGCCAGCGCCGTCATGCGCCGCTCGGCGCCTTCACGGTTGCGGTACTGCCCCAGGGCGATGGCGTTGGCGTCTTCGCCCTGGGCCATGATGTAGTAATCGCTGATCCCGGCGGCGGCAATGCGTTTGACCGTGGCCTGGGCCTCTTCGCGGCTGGCGGCGGCCGGCATCATCACCCGGTACGTGCTGCTGGCACCCGGCTTGGGCACTTCGCGCAGGCGAGAGCGCTGGACCAACCCGCCGGCCTTGGCCTGGGCGGCCATGGCGGTGTCGCGATCGGCAAACGGGCCGAGGCTGACGCATACGAGGGCAGCCGGGGTGGCGGGTGCGGTGGGCGCAGGCGTTGGTGGGGCGGCAGCGGGCGTGGTGTTGGCCGGCGTTGGTGGAGTGTCCGTGGGCCGGCCAACGGCCGGCGCTACCGGGGGTACGGTTGGCTTCGGTTCGGGCGTGGCGTCGGCCAGGGCTGTCGTTGCGGCGGTCGGCGCTGCTGCCGGTACGGCTGCTTTCGGGGTGTCGAGCAACTGCAGGCTGGCCACGCCGGTCGGGGGCGCTTCAGCGGATACCGGCGCGGGTTCGCCGCGCAGCATCCACCACAGCGCGACGCCTACGTTGAGGATGGCCAGTACGACGATCAGGGCACGAGTCAGCATGCGGCGATCCTACCGCGACGCCGGTGGCTGGTGCACCGCCCAGCGCGCGAGGCCATCGAGTACCAGCGCCGGCTGGAACTGCGCATCGCCCAGCAACGGCATCAGCGCCGGTGCACCGCCGCCATGCACCCGCAATGCGGGCACCCTGCCCAACACGGAGGCTGCCTGGAGGCGGCTGCGTTCGATCAGCGCCACGGCCGCGCCGTCGCAACCGGAGGCCAGCGCGTCGGCAGTGTCGTTGGCGAACTCGCTGTAGTTGCCACCCTGCGCCGGCAACTGCACCGCGCGCGCGTGCAGGGCTTCGCGCATGGTGGTTGGCGAGGCGGCAATGCGGCCGCCGTGATGCTGGCCATCGGCATCGAGCAGATCGATGGTGAGCGCGGTGCCGACGCCGGCCACCACCACGGCTTCGCGTCGTTCAGCGGCGGCGATCAGCGCGAGGTAACGGTCCACGCCAAACTTCGACGGATCGGCGTAGGCGATGCGCACGCCCGCGCAGCTGGCTTCGGTGGTTGCCACGCGCACGTGGGTGAAGCGCGCGCGCAGTACCTCAAGCATGCTGGCGGTGAGTGCGGCGGCGGCCACGCTGGCCACGTAGGCGGTGCCACCGCTGGGCAGCTGTGCCAACGCGTCGGCCGGCATCGCTTCGGCGCCGTGCGGCCACGCCTGCACATCGCCGGCGCGGTTGCCCTGCAGCGGCGCGAACTTGAACCGCGAATTCCCAAGATCGAACAACCAATCGCTCATTGCGCCCTCACGCTGACTTCCCCGGCATGGAACACCCGTTCGCCGCCGCCGACATGCACGCGCAGCGCACCGTCGTCGGCCAGCCCCAGCGCCTGGCCCTCATGCATCACACCACCATCGTCCACGCGCACGGCGCGCCCGGCCAGGCTGTCCAGCGCGGCGTAGCGTGGGAGGAACGGCGCCAGGCCGTCGCGCTCGAATGCGTCCAGCGCCGGCAGCAGGGCTGCCAGCAGCCAGGCCACCACGTCGTTGCGCTCGATGTCGTTGCCCAGCAGCGTGGCCAGGTCGGTCCACGGCTGGGTGATCCCGGCCGCGAAGGCCGCCGGCATGCGCACGTTGATGCCCAGCCCGATCACCGCGCGCGCGGGGCCGGCAAATTCGCCGCCGCCTTCGACCAGCAGGCCGCCCAGCTTGTGCCCGTCCACCACGATGTCATTCGGCCACTTCAGCCCGACCTGGGCGACGCCATGCGCGCGCAGGGCCTCGGCCACCGCCACGCCCGCGACCAGGCTCAGCCCGCCCAGCCGCGACAGCCCGCCAGCGAAGCCGCGCAGTACCGACAGGTACACATGCGCAGCCAGCGGCGAGGCCCAGGCCCGGCCGCGACGGCCGCGGCCGCCGGTCTGGCGCTCGGCCAGCAGCACCCGCGCGCCGCGCTCTGGCGCGCTGCACCGCAACAATTCTGTATTGGTCGACCCCACGGTCCAGGCCACCTCGAGGGTATCCAGCAGAGGTGTCAGCGCGGGCGGCAGCCGGGCGGTGATGGCCTCGGCCTCGAGCAGATCCAGGTGGTGCTGCAACTGATAGCCATCACCGGCACGGCCGTCGATCTCGATGCCGGCCGCCCTAAGCCCTTGAATTCGCTTCCATATTGCGGCACGGGTCTGGCCCAGCTCGCGGGCCAGCGCGTCGCCGGACAGTCGCCCGGCGCCCAGTTTGGCCAGCAGTTGGCGGTCGTCCACGGCAGCTTCCATCGGTTGATCGACAAAAGTATGCGGGAAAGCGCCGGGCAGCGCCCGCCGGGGGCTTCCAATTGAGGCGGTGAATCGGGCTAGAATCGAAGATTGACCTCCTCGCCCCTCCGGATATTGACGATGCGCCCGTTCGCCCATTGCCTGATCCTGCTGATGGCCCCCATGGCTGCGCATGCTTCCGATGCGCTGACCAGTTCGGGCCGGGGCGGCTGCGTGTATTCGGCAGCTGAAGGCGAGCGCGCGGCAACGCCGGCAACGCCGGCCAGCACGGCCCCGTCCACGGTCAAGCCCAGCGCCACCGCGCCGGGCAGCGCCGGTGGTGGCGGCGATGACGATGTATTGCCGCGCCTGCGTGCGCCGAAATGGCACAGCTTCCTGCCGGGCATGTTCCGCTGATCCAGTCGTTGTTGCGCTGGCTGCGGTCGTCACCGCGCCCGATTCCCGATACCGCCTGGCAACGCACCTGCCAGCGCACCGCGTGGCTGCGCGGGTTGCCGCCCGAGCGCGTGCAGCGCTTGCGTGTGCTGGCTGCTGCATTCCTGCACGACAAGACCATTACCCCCCTTGGTGGGCTGCAGCTGAGCGATGACGATGCGGTACTGATTGCCGCACTGTGCTGCCTGCCGCTGTTGGAACTGGGTGAGGTGGGTCTGCGCGGCTGGTCGCAGGTGCTGGTGTACCCCGAAGGTTTCATCGTGCCGCAGAGCGAGATGGACGAAGACGGGGTACTGCACGAGTGGGAAGAGGAAGCCATCGGCCAGGTCTCGCACAACGGACCCCTGCTGCTGTCCTGGCATGACGTGCAGGCCGAGCTGAAGCATCCGCATGAAGGCGCGTGCGTGGTGGTGCATGAAATGGCGCACCGCATTGATGTGCTGGATGGCGTGCTCGATGGCACGCCGCCGCTGCCGCGTGCGTGGCAGCAGCAATGGGCACGCGATTTCCAGCAGGCGTTCGATGCGCTGTGCGCGCAGGTGGATGCAGGGGTGGAGACGGTGATAGATCCGTACGCTGCTGAAGCACCGGACGAGTTCTTTGCCGTGGCGACGGAGTACCATTTCTCGGCGCCGGACGTGCTGGAAGCAGAAATGCCGGTGGTTGCGGGGCATCTGCGGCGGTTCTATGGGGCGCCGCCTTCGTTTGAGCTCCGTACCGACTAACAGTCGGTACCTACCGGGGAAGATGTATCGCTCAACGGTGGGCACGTATACGGATGCACGACCGCGGAACGCGGTTGGCAGGTACCGACCGTTGGTCGGTACGCCGTTGCGTCACGGCCCCGGTGGCAACTTCACTTCAAAGCGGGCACCGCCCAGTTCCGGCGAACGCTTGACCTGCAGTTCGCCGCGGTAGTCCTTGATCAGGTCCTGCACGATCGACAGGCCAATGCCGTGGCCCTGCACACGCTCATCGCCGCGTACGCCACGCTGCAGCACCTTGGCGATATCGTCCGGGGCAATGCCCGGGCCGTCATCGTCCACCGACAGCACCAGCCCGGCGCGGCGCATGCCCGGCACACTGAACGGCTTGGCGGTGAGCAGCACGCGGCGGTTGGCCCACTTGAACGCGTTCTCCAACAGGTTGCCCAGCAGCTCCTGCAGGTCGCCCGGCTCACCATGGAAGCGCGCGGCTTCATCGATGTCGAACTCACACAGCACGCCCTTGGCCGCATACACCTTCTCCAGCCCGCGCACGATTTCCTCGGCATTGGACTCGATCGGCAACGGTGCCGAGAACAGCTTGTGGCCCGACGACGCCGCACGCGCCAGCTGGTAGGACACCAGGTTGTTCATGCGGCGCAGCTGTACATCGAATTCCTGGCGCAGGTCCTGGTCCTGTGCACCGCTGTCCAGCTGCGTGCGCAACACGGCCAAGGGCGTTTTCAGGCTGTGGGCGAGATCGGCCAGGGTGTTGCGCTGGCGCTCGAGGTTCTCGCGCTCGCTTTCAATGAAGGCATTGATGCTGTCGGTGAGCGGTTCGAGTTCGCGCGGGTGGCGTTCGCTCATGCGCTCGGTTTCGCCGCGCTGTACCTTGGTCAGCTCGGTGATCACGCGGCGCATCGGGCGCAGGCTCCACTGCAGGATCACCGTCTGCAACAGCAGCAGGATGAGACCGGCGCCACCCATCCAGAACCACACCCGGCCACGGAACACGCGCAGCTGCGCACCGAGTGCGCGCGAGTCTTCCATCACGTAGATGGTGTACGGGAATTCGGTGGCCGGGTCAGCGTCGGCGTCCCACACCAGGCCCAGGCCGTAGCGGTACACGGAGCCCTGGCTACCGTCGATCTGGATCATCGGCAGCGGGCCTTCGAACACTTCCTGCCGCGGGGCCAGCAGCTTGCCGCCCACGGTGGGCAGCATCGGGCCTTCGGCGGACATGGAGTTGCCCTTGCCGTCCGGCATTACGACCTGGAGGTACAGGCCGCTACCGGGTACGTCGAAGCGCGGATCCGGCGGCTGTTCGCGGATGTACAGCGAGCGGTCGCGGGTGAAATCGATGCCGGCCGCATAGGCGGTGGCATAGTTTTTCAGGCGCTCGCGCAGGTTGGCGCGCGCCGTATCGGCGAACGCGGCATCCAGCGCGTAGCCTGCAATCGCCAGGAAGGCGAGCAGGCTCACACTGGCAGCCAGCAGCTGGCGTGCCTGCAGGGAGCGCGGCCGCCAGCGTTTAAAGAACCACAGACGGCCTGACATCATCCCTTCGTCGCCGGACTAACGGCTCAGCCCTCGTTGCGCGGAATCGCGAAGCGATAGCCGCGGCCACGCACGGTTTCGATCGGCTTCAGTTCGCCGTCCGGATCCAGCTTCTTGCGCAGGCGCCCGATGAACACTTCCAGCACGTTCGAGTCGCGGTCGAAATCCTGCTGGTAGATGTGTTCGGTGAGGTCGGCCTTGGAGACCAGTTCACCGGCATGCATCATCAGGTATTCGAGCACCTTGTACTCGTAGCTGGTGAGGTCCACGTTGCTGCCTGCAACGCTGACCGTCTGCGCGGCAAGATCCAGCGCAACCGGACCGCATTCGAGCGTTGGCTTGCTCCACCCCGCCGCGCGGCGCAGCAGCGCGTTGACGCGTGCCAGCAGCTCTTCGACGTGGAACGGCTTGACGAGGTAATCGTCGGCGCCCTGCTTGAGCCCTTCGACCTTGTCCTGCCAGCTCGAGCGGGCGGTGAGGATCAGCACGGGGAACTTCTTGCCCTCGTCGCGCAGCGCCTTGATCAGTTCCATGCCCGACATCTTGGGCAGGCCCAGATCAATGATGCCTACGTCGAACGGCACTTCGCGGCCCATGTACAGACCTTCCTCACCGTCCTGCGCGGCATCGACGGCAAAGCCTTCGCGCTTGAGCCGGGCTGCAAGGGTTTCCCGCAGCGGGGCTTCGTCTTCGACCAGAAGGATACGCATGAACTCTCCCTAGTGTCCTGGGTGTGGCCTGGGGCCAGTGGCTAACAGATGACTGCGGACAACTATCCCCGTTCAGGGGTTATCGCCGCGTAGTGATGACATATCCGAACGCGGCGTGCGGGGCTGTGAACGCGGCTGGGCCGGGTCGTCCATGTAGCGGACGCGCCCCCTGTCATCCATGTATTTCACCCGGTTGATGTCCCGGCCGTCGTAGGGCACCCGTTCCGCGCCCAGGATGTGGCCGCCGGTGGTCCGCTGGACCCGGCGCACGGCATCGGACAGGGATCGTTCCTGGGGAGCCCCGCGGGACGCCCGCGCCATTGCTTCGGCCCGGGCCGGATCCGGCTGGGGGACCTGTGCGCCGGCACTGCCGATGGCAGCAACGGCACCGCTCGCCAGGAGGGCGATGACGGCAAAACGGCGGTGGCAGGTCACGGAGAACATCGGGTCTGATCCTAGCGGAGCGCGTCAAAACGTTCAAAAGTTGTGAATCGGCAGCCGCCAGCCTGGGCCGGCACTTTACGAATCTTTTGCAAATTCTTGGTTTTACGCAGTGAATCCGGTCTGAACTTTTCCGGACGCCCCTTCGCTTCGTTCATCTAAGTGAACCTTGCGGGTCTTACCGGGCGGTGTCAAGCGCGGCAGTCGCAGCCGTTCACGCGGCAACGCGTTCGGCCTGGTCGCGGGTGATGGTCAGGGCCTGTTCGATGAGGCTCCAATCGGCGCCGGGGCGATGGGCGCCCTCGCTGAGCACCTGGCGGAAGGCTCGGCCACCGGGCCGCCCGTGGAACAGGCCCAGCAGGTGGCGGGTGATGTGCTTCAAGGCCAGTCCACGGGCCAGCTGGGCCTCGATGTAGGGGCGCATGCTCCGCAGCAGCGCCTCGCGTGGCTGCAGCGCAGCACCGGTCTGCGCAGCCTCCAACTGATGCAGCACGTAGGGGTCGTGGTAGGCCGCGCGACCCAGCATCACCCCGTCCAGCGCAGGCAGTTGGGCCTGGGCGGCGTCCACCGTGGCCAGGCCGCCGTTGAGCACGATCTGAAGCTGCGGGCGGTCGGCCTTGAGCCGGTGCGCCCAGTCGTAGCGCAGCGGCGGCACTTCGCGGTTTTCCTTCGGCGACAGGCCCTTCAGCCACGCGTTGCGGGCGTGCACGATGAACATGAAACTACCGGCGTTCGCCGACTGATCGACGAAGTTGACGAAGGTTTCGTAGTCGTTGTCTTCATCCACGCCCAGCCGGCATTTCACCGTGACCGGGATGTCAACCGCCTGCACCATGGCCGCCACGCACTCGGCAACCAGACCCGGTTCGCGCATCAGGCAGGCACCGAAGCGGCCGGCCTGGACCCGGTCGGAGGGGCAGCCGCAATTGAGGTTGACCTCGTCGTAGCCCCAGTCCTGGGCGATCTGCGCAGCTTGGGCGAGAACGGCCGGATCGCTGCCGCCCAGTTGCAGGGCCAGCGGCTGCTCGCTACCGTCGAAGCCCAGCAGGCGCTCGCGGTCGCCGTGGATCACGGCGTTGGCGTGCACCATCTCCGTGTACAGCCGCGCACCCGGGGCCAGCAGCCGGTGGAACACGCGGCAATGGCTGTCCGTCCAGTCCATCATCGGCGCAACGCAGAGCCGGATTCCCTTGATTTCTTTATATTTCATCAACTTATCAACCATATAGGACTCACGACTTTTCCCGCATTTGCCTCGATTATCCCGCGTTTTCCCCTCCCGATGTACCATTGGCGTACCACGAAAGCCGTGGTACATCGAGCTGGTACATCATGGCGACCCTGCAGAACCGAGACGGCCGCTGGCGCGCCATTGTGCGCCGCAAAGGCCACCCGACCCAAACTAGAACCTTCCCCACCAAGACAGCAGCCAAGGCGTGGGGCGACCGCATGGATCGCGAACTGGCCGATCATGAAGCGCGTGGCGGAACGCCGGGCGAAGAGATCACCATTGGCGAACTGATCGACTGGCGGACGAACGAACTGGCGACCATCAGGGCGGTCTCTAAGACCCATTCCGGCAACATGACCAGACTCCGAGAAGGGCTGGGCGACATTGTGGCCAGGCGCCTCACCGCGAATGATGTCATCGAGCACGCCCGCCGCCGGATCCGCGGCGACCACATGATGACCAATGGGGTAATTATCCCAGCCTGCGCACCCGCAACGATGAACGTAGAGCTGGGGTACCTCTCTGAGCTGCTGAAGCTCGCCGGTCCGATGAAGGGTGTGAAATTGGCGACCGATCCGGTCGCCGAGGCTCGGCCGGTCCTCCGCCTGCTTCGCCTGGTCGGGAAGTCGAAGCGCCGGGACAGGCGGCCGACCGCCGACGAGCTCCAGCGTCTGCGAGAGCATTTCCGCGCGGCGGCCTGGAGGTCGACCATTCCGATGGTGGACATCATCGACTTTGCCATCCTTACCGCGAAGCGCGAGAGCGAAATCACACGATTGCTGTGGAGCGACGTTGACCAGATAAACCGAACGGCCTTGCTTAGAGACGCTAAGCACCCTCGCAAAAAAGCAGGCAACCATAAGCGTTTCCCCTTGCTGGGCGACGCCTGGGAGATCGTGCAGCGGCAACCAAAAGGCTCCGCTGACGGTCAGATTTTTCCCTACAACCCCAATTCCGTGGGGACAGCCTTTACCAGGGCGTGCACAAAGCTACAAATCGAAGACCTCTGTTTCCATGATCTTCGACATGAGGCCACATCGAGGTTGTTCGAGCAGGGATACGACATCCCCGAGGTCGCCGCCGTCACGCTTCATGAGTCGTGGAACGAGCTGAAACGGTATACACAGCTCCGTCCGGAATCTCTACATCGCTAAGAAACGGGAGGCGGCAGGTGAAAATTTACAGGGGCATGGAGCTTGCACAATGGCAGTCCGGTGACGGGCTCACCCGCAAGGGCACAGAGACGGTCGAACAGTTATATGCAGGCGACATGCACGTTGGTGCTGGTGATCCATACATCCATGTCGGCGGCCCGTGTGAAGGCAACGCCTTGTCGATGCACACCATTCACAGTGATGTCTATCAGCTCGCTTTCCTGTCCTTCAGCGAGTCATTCGACGTCGCCGCCTACTACGCTTTACAGCGCCGTCGTGAACTGGATCATGTTGGGATCGTGGTTGAGACGTGCACTGAGCACCTTGCGCGTCTAGGCGTACGAGCCGTGCCGAATGGCGACCGTGTTCCGTGGGAACAGGAGGTCACTGTTGTGATGGACAGCCATGATGTGCTTCCGAGCGCGGCTATTACACGAGTGCACCGCATTCACCTACACCAGCTCCGACACAGCGCCTCGGCCCTCAGCACCGAATGGCCAAGCGTCACCGTTCCCGATTTTCTCCGCAACGTAGGCTACTGATCAAAGGGGTGGCTACTCAATGGAACCGAGACCTACCAAGGAAGAACGCGTGCGACGCGCGGCGACGGAAAAGGCAAGTCGCGCGAAAAAGCATGTTCTTTCGCTTCACCACTGCCTTGCCCGGAGCGACGTGATGCGCCATCACCAGGACGCGCTGGTGAATGAGATAAATCATCGTGGTTTGGAAGCCCTCAGGGCCGTGAAAAGGTTCGCTTCTTCGCGTACCTGGCCTTTTGGTTCACCGCACTGGCCGGCGTGATCGAACGCTATGAAGAGCTTAGAAATAGTGGTTCAATGCCAGGAGGCGCAGAGGCAGGCAGCAAATTCTTTGCAATCAGCCAGTTACCACCCATCATTTTTCCGGTGAGCTATCGTGGAACCGTTGTGGCGTTGTGGGCTGCTCTTCGATTTTTCCGGTTTCCAGGCTGCTTAAGCGGCGCCGGCAGCCAAGGAGGTCAGCCCTTGCCGGACCGACGTTCAGCACGCAAGCGGTCGATCTCCGCTCGCAATCGGTCTTGGTGGCGGTTGATCCACATCTCGGCGCCGATGACGCCCTGCTCGTAACTTGAGCACTCGCGGTACGTGCGCTGTTCTGCCAGCGGCCGATGCGTGTTGAGGTTGGCGAACCAGCTGCCGGCGTTAATGCGTTGCGAGAGCCTGAGCACCTGGGTGCCATCGCACAACACTGCGTCGTCCTTGCCATCGGGACGGGAGGCGACGGAACGCCAGTGGAAATCGGGAGGAAGCATGGCGCGGAATCCTACGGGTCCGGCTATCAGATCCTGCGACCCTGCTCAGGGACCAGTCCGCATCGCGGATCCGCAGAGACCAAGGCGAATCTGTTACCGCCCGGCCCCTACGGATCCGCGCCGCGTCCAGCTGGAGTCCACCCGTAGGGTGGTGTCTCCCCCGTTGTTGGCGCAAAGATTGCCCCGCTTCGGTGAAGGCGACGCGAAGGATTCACCCTAGCCGTTGCTGCAGGCCTTCCGCTCGCACGCAAGTCTTCGGGGGCGCCGCTACCGCCCTGCAACGACCTGGTATCGCCCAAAGACCATCAGCACTGACAGCGCAGTCCCAGTCGACGCCGACCAACGTTTCGGTAGTCCCGTGCGGGCGACGGCGCGACCTATGGATGGCGTCAGCGACGGCTTCCATCTCGGAGGCGAACCATCGGTAGCCGTTTACGCAAATTACGACGGGGTGATCGGCTGGATGGGGGTAACGCGGGATCAATTCTTGGAGTTGGGCATCCGCTTCATCGATGGTCAGGCCGCGAAATCCCGGGATGGCCGCCCATCGGTCCAGTTTGCTTATCGCAGCTGGGGTCATGGTGGTGGTCCTTTAGGAGCCGGGGCATTAGATGATCACGCAGCGGGGGTAAAAATGGCGCGACCCCCCTGTTAAAACAGGGACGAGGTCACAGTACGTGCAGCCGATTCGCCCAGACTCCGGTGAGCCGAACGATCAAGCTCTGCAGCCATTTGCCTGAGCAGTAGAGCTTGGATGTATTGCAGTGCGGGCGACAGAGGCGTTGTGGGGGCGCTTTCCCGCCCGTATAGCGAAATTTTTTGATGGCCATCGGAAACAGGTAACTTAGGTAACCACCCCAACAGAAACACAATATTGTCCAATACAATCAATAACTTATATCAATGTATCAAAGGTAATTTTAGGGTAACGCCTAGGTAATCTGATTACCTTTCTCGCAGGTAACATCCATCTGGAAGAATTCCCTTTGAAATCAACGACATTACTTCCGCCGGGCAAGGAAATTACCTCAGATCACCCTCAGAGGTAACCTGTTGAATCCATTGTGCCAGTAGGGATGGGCGGAGATTTCGGGACTCGGATTACCCCGTTACTTGGTTCCGGTGGGACTCCAAGAATTTCGAGTGCTGCCGCTCTTCGCCGGAAGCCCTCTGGACGCGCCAGGGCGGGGCTGTTCGTCGCAGGGATCCGCAGGGTCCAGCCCCATGTAGAAAGGGCCGTGAGCGGCAGTTGCGGCGGCCCCGGACGGGCTGTTGCAGGCCTGCAGAAAAATAGGGGTCCGAAGAGCGCAGGCGTGGCGGGGAGACGAGTGCGCGCGCCGGGGGCCTGTGCTGTTCTTTCAGTACGGATGGAGATAGACCCGTATGGATAAGGAATAGAGGCCGTGGCCGAAGCGGTGGACGCGATGTGGTCCCTCCCCCGTGCCACAACGGAGCTTGCGGAATGCGTAGTTGGCGGGGAGGACCGGCCCCGGCCTTTGATCGCTTGGATGGTTCTGCCGGCACCGGCTGGTGCGGAGGCGGGTTCAATGTGGGAGCGCATCGGTGCTGACTTCGGCGCACGCCGTGATAGTGCCGGCGAAGTTGGCGCTTGCATCCAGTTGCCACACGCCACGTATCGCTAATAGAAAAGGCCGCCCAATAGGCGGCCCTTTTACTTGACGGGATTGAGTCCCTCCAAGAGCTATCGAATCATGTACTCAACAACGCAAGTCTTGCCATTGGCACTTCCGCTGCAGGTAATGCCTTTCACGAAACCGCTGGTGGTGGGCCCGGTATACTTCATCGACGCACCAAGCGACGCCATATGGTCTGCCATCCGTCCAAGGTTCTCGCCACCGTAGTCCGTCCACGTTCCTTGCACTTGCTGAATGTCAGCGGGGATCAGCTGTCCTGCGGCAGTACGTTCGCTACCGACTTCAGACTCGCCATTCTGATGTTCAAGGTTGACGATGACCGTCACGTATGAGCCATCCTTGAATACCACCCTGAACATGAGTCGGGCTTGGTCCCGCAGGCCGGTGTAATTAGTGGTCATTTGAACCAAGTCACTCATCGAGGTCAGGACGTTGGCATCGACGATATTGGTGATGACATTGACATTACCTGTAGCCGACTCGACCATCGCACGCAAATTCTGATCACGCACGTAGTCATATGCCGTTTTTGAACGTGCGTCGGGATTGAGCCCAAGCACGTCGACGGGAACAACGTATGTGGGCCGCAGTGACATCCCGCCCTCCACGTATACGCGGTTACCCCGGCGGAGTTCTTCAACCGCAGCTGGAGGCGGCGTCTGCTTTAACACGACCTGGCTAGCTGCCCGCGCAGCTCGCGGCTCTTGGCCGCCCCCGCCACTGGTACTGGATTTGATGTAGTACTGCTGGATAACGTTCGCGCCGACGTTGTAGACCAGATGGGTACCTGGCCCCAGCTTGATCGCTTCAGCACGAAAGTCACCATCATCTCGGCAGGTATCGCAACGAACTGGAACAGCCTCCGCTCTCTGAGCAGTAACCCCAAGCCCAACAGCAGCAACCAAGCCCAAACACACGATCCTCAGCACACACTTCTCCTAAAGTATCATTCGTCGCGATCACACAGTCTCGCTACCCGTCCAGGCCGCTTCGCGCTGGCTGCGATAGACGTCTTCGATACTACCCCTCAAATTCCCTTTTCGAAGTAGGGAAATTCGGACATTGCAGAAATTGTGAGCTGGGTTGGAAAAAAGGTTCCCCAGCCCAGCCGCGAAGCGAAAATTCCTGCTCACCAACCTTACGATCCCGTAATCTCACCCGATCAGGCGAGACCGCGCTATGTCGTGGTAGTGCTTTGTCACTTCCACCCCGGTCCAACTGTAGCCCTCCATGTCTGCAGCCAGCAGGGTGGTACCAGAACCTGCAAACGGATCAAGGATGCGCCCACCCTCCTCGCAGATCTGCACCAGCTTGCGCATGAGGTCGGTGGGCTTACCGGTCATGTGGTGCTTGTCAGCTTTCCGGACGGCCTCGCGGATGACGCCTGGCAATACCGGCGCGCGCCTGCCCAACGGCATGGCACCCTTGCTGCCCCAGACGACGTATTCAGCTTGGTTGCGGAAGCGCCCCAACTGCGGACGCACGCCCTCGGTCTTGTCCCACACAGCAACACCGCGCCAAGTGAACCCTGCACACTGCAGCGCGTCCGTGGTGAGCGGCAACTGTCGCCAGTCGGTGAACAGCAGCACGGGGGCGCCATCCTTGAGCACCCGGCTGCATTCGGCCAACCACAACCGCATCCACGCGAGGTGTGAGCGCTGGTCGCGCTCGTCCCCGACGAAGTCGTCATGCAGGCCGCTGCGGATGTACTTCGCGGACGGAGCCTGCTGGCGCGAGGCGGCGTGCACGCCACCGCTGGCATACGGCGGGTCAGTGATGAGGGCGTCGAAGCTGCCGGCCGGCAGGGTCGGCAGGACGGTCAGGGCATCGCCGTGGATCAATTCGTTCTTCATGGGTAGAGCCTTCTTGGGGTCGCTCGCGGCGATCCGAGGGGAGGCTCTCGGCCTTCATGTGGTTCAGCACCCCGCAGCGGGGGCACTTGATCTGGATCTCATAGATGCCACCGGCCTTGGCCAGCAGCTTGGCGCAGTCGCCACAACGCAGGTTCTTCATGCCACCGCCGGTGCAAGTTCGAAGGGGGCGAAGCGGATGACCTCTTGGCCCAGCCAGTCGTTGAGCGCAGCGATCCGGGTCTGCAGCGGCGCAAGTTCCATCGCCGCCCACACGGTTGCGGCATCGCGGATCGAGCCGAAACCGCCGCTATTCTGCGGCACGATGCCGAGCAGCTGCGGTGGCACGCGCAGCGCGGCCAGCATGTCGTCGCGGGTCACGCCCTTGATGTTGGCGAACTCATCCTTGGCGGCCACTTCGCTGACCGGGATGATCTGCAGACCATCCTTCTTGCCGTTGGGCGAATGCACGAACAGGTTCCGGAAGTTGCCCGGCCCCCGCGCTGCCTTGAGCGCTTCGCGCAGCCCTGTAACGTCCGACGACTCGGCTTGGGAATCGGTCAAGTACAGGATGAAGCCGGCGTGCGAGCCGTTGTTGTAGTACTTGCGGCGGAAGAGCGTGGCCGACTCGTTGAGCAGCGCGGCCTGAACGGCCGGCATCCACTCGGGCAGGCCGTACACCTCCTGGTCGGCATCGGATTCCCGGAGCTGGTAGATCTGGCCGGCAGGAAATTCATGTTCCATCCGCCCTGCCCGCACCTGAAAGAATTCGCCTTCCACCACCCCACGGCGCATGTACTGCGCCAGCGGCACTGCCAAGCTGTGCGCGGCTCCAGAGAGGGCCTTGCGCCGCTCGACATAGGCCATGCCGAAGGTGGTGTAGTCCAGCGCCAGCTGCGCGAAGGTGGCGCGGCTCATCAGCTTGTGGGGCACGAACGTGCTGACCAGCATGTTGCGCTTGAACGTCAGGCCACTCTGCAGGTACGGGTTGGCCCGGGTGGTGCGCGAGAGCCCCTGCAGGTTCACCGGCGGCTCGTAGTAGCGCCCGTTGCGCCAGCATTCGAGGTAGTCGAGGATGCCGCGCGACTCAAGCACCGGCGTCGGCTCCCCGAACGTGAACGCTTCGATTGGCCCTGCCGGCGCGGTGGCAGCGCCCTGGTCGGTGTCGATCATCAGAAAATCTCCATGGTGCTGCGGGCGGCGGCGCCGCCTTCGAGCGGTTCGTTCTGCAGGGCGTGCAGCAGCGCCCACGCCAGATCGGCATGGCCGGTCGTGCGCGAGCGCCCTGCGGTGTAGGTGGTCTGTCGGCCGCTGGCCGTGCTGGTCTTCTGGATGGCCAGCAGCGACTGAGTCATGTCGGTCCAGCCAGCGTCGTATTCCAAGCGCTCGTTCTTGATCACATCGAACGCCTTGAGGACCAGCCGGGTCTTGACCTCCGGCGAGTAGCTGAACGTGGTCAGGCCGGGGAAGAACTGACGCACCAGCTGGGCCACGCCCGTGCCCATGCCGGTGGCGTCGATACCGATGTAGGTGACCCAGTAGCGCTGGGTGACCTTCTGGATAAACGCGGCTTGGTCAGCGAAGTCCATGCCTTTGAACTGGTGGCGTTCGAGCACGCGGAACTTGCCGCCAGGCACTTGCGGAGGCGCCACCACGACGATGCCGGCGCTGTCGCCCGTCTCGGCCGGGTCGTACCCGATCCAGACCGGTCGGTCGCCGTACGGGCGCATGGCGAAGGGGCTGAAGTCACCGGCCCACTCCACCCAGCTATCGACCTGGCATGGCTGCAGCATGGTCAGCGGGAAAACGCTGGCGCTGTCGTCCACGAACTCGCACATCAGCAGGTTGGCAAATTCCTCTGCACTGTAGTCGCGGCGCAGCTCGGCAACGTCGAACAGGTCGCAGCCACGGTCAGCGGCATCAAGCACGGTGACGATCTGGCGCCAGATGGCGTCCTCGCAGCGGCGCCCGCTGCCCAGCCGGCCGTGGCTGACATCGATCGACACCTGCTGCGAGGTTGGCTTGCCTTTGTTGAAGCGCTCGCCCGTCCAGAAGTCGTAGGCCTCATGGGCCATGGTGGATGGGGTGCTGAAGTAGGTCTTGCGCCACTTCTTGTGCATCGCCATGCCGCTGGCAACCTTGTTGAGCTGGTTGAACCCGTAGGTCCAGAAGAACTCATCGAAGTAGAAGTTGCCGTGGTAGCCCTGCGCAGTCCGCGCATTGGTGCCCAGGAAGAACAGCTCCGCGCCGTTGGCCAGCACGATGGGGTCGCCGGTCAGGTCACGGTCCAGCACCTCCCGCACGAAGCTGCGCATGTAGCCCAGGAAGATATGCGCCTGACTCTTCGATGCGCTCAGGAAGATCTGATTGCGGCCACTGATCAGCGCGTCGATCAACGCTTCGCGGGCAAAGTAATAGGTCGCGCCGATCTGGCGCGATTTGAGGATCACACGCGTGCGCTCGTTTCCGGCGCGGTACCAATCACGCTGGTAGTCGAAGCACCCGTCGAGGAACGCCTGCTGCAGCCGCTCCACTTCCTCTTCGCTGAACTCGTTCTTGCGGACCTTCTTCTTCGGGCCGGCGTTGCGGTTGGCCACCGCCGGGTTCAGGTCTGTCTCGTTGCCGCCGCCCTGGTAGCGCTGAATGCGGGCCTGGCGCTCCAGCTGGCGGTGCAGGAGGTCGATCTCTTTGAAGTCGCCGCCGGTCTTGCCCTCCTTGTGGATCAGGATGGCCAGCCGCGCCTCCAATGCCCCGCCCACGCGCTCGACCGTGTCGGCGCGGTCCCATTCGTCGCGCGCCTTCCAGCTGTGAACGGTCTTTTCTTTCTCACCGATCAGCTCGCAGATATCGCAGATGCGCCAGCCCATCCAGTACAAAAACTTTGCCTGGCGGCGGGGATCTACGTTGAGTTTTTCGGCTACGCTTTGCACCTCTACAGGTTGCCTGTCGCCTCGCGCGCGCGACAGTCAAGAAGCCCCGTAGATCATGCGCTTACACGCTCTTCGCGTTGCCGCGACATATTCCTCACCCGAACATGGGTCATCGCATCGACAACCGATGCGCACTGATACCAGCCGAGGGCGAGATGGCCAGCAAGACCGACAAGAAACGTTCCCAGTTCTTCCGCGTGGCTGTCGAAGGCGCCACCACCGATGGCCGCGTGATCGAGCGCCAGCAGATCCTGGACATCGCCGAAACGTACAGCCCGGACGTATACGGCGCCCGCATCTGGGTGGAACACCTCCGCAGCGCGCTGCCGGACAGTCCGTTCCGTGCCTACGGCGACGTGGTCGCGGTGAAGGCTGAAGAAATCGAGATCGCCGGCAAGAAGAAGATGGCGCTGTTCGCCCAGGTCGAACCGACCAACGACCTGGTGGATATGGTCAACGTGCGCAAGCAGAAAGTGTTCACCAGCATTGAGATTGCGCCGGAGTTCGCCGACAGCGGCAAAGCCTACCTGTACGGCCTGGGCGTGACCGATTCGCCGGCGAGCATCGGTACCAACATGCTGGCCTTCTCGGCCAAGTTTCCCGACGACAGCCCGTTGAAAGACCGCAAGCAGGCGCCGGGCAACGTCTTCTCCGAAGCGGCCGAAACCGAGATCACCTTCACCGACGTGGAACAGCCCGAGACGCGGCCCGGTCCGGTTGCGGCGCTGCTGTCCAGCCTCGGGCTGGTCGCCAAGCCGAAGCCCACGCCCGAGGCGAAGAAGGAAGACACCGACTTCGATGTTGCCCAGTTCGCCACCCAGCTCTTCAGCGCGGTGAGCGAGCAGGACGCGGCCATGGCCAAGCTGGAGCAGGACAACCGCAATCTGGCCACCCAGGTGCAGAACCTCTCGGCGCAGGTTGCCGGCTTCCACCGGAAGCTGGACGACACCCCGCAGTCGCACACCCAACGCCCCGTGGTCGCCGGCTTCAGCGGCGCCAAGGCTAGCGAAGCAACCGACTGCTGATCGACCCCCACCCTTCTTCAAGATTCCCGGAGCAACCATGCGCACCGAAACCCGCCTGCAGTACGATCAGTTCACCCAGCGCGTCGCCCAGCTGAACGGCGTGGGCAGCGCCGCCAACACCTTCGCTGTAGAGCCCTCTGTCCAGCAGACGATGGAGGCCCGCATCCAAGAGAGCAGCGCTTTCTTGAAGGGCATCAACATGCCCGGCGTGATCGACCTCAAGGGCGAGAAGATCGGCGTGGGCGTGAATGGCACCATCGCCGGTCGTACCGACACCAGCGGCAGCGGCGAACGCCAGCCGGCCGATGTCACCGCGCTGGACAGCAACGGCTACGAGTGCGTGCAGACGGACTACGACACCGCCATCCCCTACTCGCGCCTCGACGCCTGGGCCCGCCAGCCTAACTTCCAGACCATCCTGCGTGATGCGATCATCCAGCGACAGGCGCTGGACCGCATCATGGTCGGATTCAACGGCACAAGCATCGCCAAGACCACCGACCGCGCCCTCAATCCGCTGCTGCAGGACGTAAACAAGGGCTGGTTCCAGAAGTACCGCGAGCATGCTCCGAGCCGCGTGATGACCGGCGGCGTCACCCCGGGCGCGGTGAAGGTCGGCGGCGCCGACGCGGACTTCGCCAACCTCGACGCGCTGGTGATGGACCTGGTGTCCAACCTGATCGAGCCGTGGCACCAGAATGACCCGAACCTGGTGGTCATCCTCGGCCGCAACCTGGTGTTCGACAAGTACTTCCCCATCATCAACAAGGAACTGGCGCCGACGGAGCAGCTGGCCGCGGATCTGGTGCTGGGCACCAAGCGCATCGGCGGCCTGCAGCCGGTGATCGTGCCGTTCGTGCCTGCCGACGCACTGATGGTCACCTCGCTGGACAACCTGTCGATCTACTGGCAGATCGAAGGCCGCCGCCGGTACATCATCGAGCAGCCGCACAAGAACCGCGTGGCGAACTTCGAGTCCTCCAACGACGACTACGTAGTCGAGGACTACGGTCGCGGCGCCCTGGTCGAGAACATCGTGGTTCGGGACTGACGCCATGGCCAGCAGTCCCGCCAAGCGTCACCTGCAGCGCGTCCTGGCCGAACAGGCTGCGACCGCTGCTGCCGGCACCAGCTTGATGGCCGGCACCACGATCTACCAGCAGATGCAGCTACAGCTGGCCAGCGACCGCGCCCGACTGAAACAGATCCAGTCGGGCGAGGGCAAGGCCAAGCTCAAGGCGGTGCTGCTGCCGGAGTACTCCGACTACGTCGACGGCGTATTGGCCGCCGACCAGGGCGGTGCAGACGACGTAGTGGCCACGGTGATGCTGTGGAACATTGACGCCGGCAACTTCGACCGTGGCTTGGACATCGCCGGCTACGTACTGGCACACCGCATTGCCATGCCCGACCAGTTCAGCCGCACCACCGGCTGCCTGGTTGCCGAGGAAGTAGCCGTGGCCGCGCTCAACGCCCAGAAGACCAGCGGCGAGTTCGACCAGGGCGTATTGGACCGGGCGGTGGCATTGACCGAAGGCCACGACATGCCCGATCAGGTGCGCGCCAAGCTGCTGCTCGCCAGGGCGCGCGGCTTGCTGCAGACCGACACCGGGCAACTGCCGCTGACGGCCGACGCGGTCGACTTGGCCGTCACCGACCTGGTGCGCGCGATCCAGCTGCACGATTCGTGCGGCGGCAAGAAGGATCTGGAAGGCGCCCAGCGCCTGCAGAAGAAATTCGCGGGCAACCAGTCCAACGACTGATCCGCACAACGAGCGTCCCCGCGACCCCGCCGGCTCGGGGCTGATCACCAGGCTTCTCTCCCCTGGTGTGACGCCCCGACCACCGGCGACTTATTGAGGCCACCATGAGCAGCTTCACCGCCAACGCATCGCCCAGCCAGCCGCAGAACCCGGTCACCGCCGGCCCGTTTTGGCCTGAGATCGATATCGCCGCGCTGCGTGAAGCGATTCGCCTCACCGGTGACGTAACGGCGGCCCGGATGCGCAGCGTGGTGGTCAGCGCCGTAATGTCGGTCACCCGCGAGCTGGTCGATTACCGGGTGGCCAAGGAGAAGGCCGGCCACGTGCGGCTGGCCGACGTGCCTTCCGACCAGGTCGACGGCGTGTCCCAGCTGGTCCAGCTCTACCGGCAGGCCGTGTACTGCGCCACGGCGGTCGTGCTGCATGAGCGTTATCGCTCGTACGACGCAACCGCACAGGGCAACCAGCGCGCCGATGACCTGACGCCAACCATTGATGAGATCCGCCGCGACCAGCGCAACGCCATCAGCGATCTGCTGGGGCAGCGGCGGGTAACGGCGGAGCTGATCTGATGCGCGTGGTGGCCATGCAGGGCGACACCCTTGATGCGTTGTGCCATCGGCATCTGGGCACCACCGCCGGCATGGTCGAACAGGTGCTGGCACTGAACTACGGGATCAGCCTGCATGGGCCGGTCCTGCCACTGGGTACCGTGGTGGTCCTTCCCGATGTACCCACCCCTTCCGCCGGCGCCGTGACGCGCCCCCTGATCCAGCTTTGGGACTGACGATGACCGAACCCACCTCCACCGGAAGCATGGTTGCACTGGCCACTGGCGTCGGCCTTGCATCGCTGCTGCCTGGCATTGACGCGGACGCCTTCATTGGCGCCTTCGCCGGCGCCACCCTGTTCGTTGTGTCCGCCAAGGATCTTTCGATCTGGAAGCGGCTGATCTACCTGGCCATCAGCGTGGTGGCTGGCTACCTGGGCGGCACCGAGGTCATGCGTCGGTTTGACGTGGCCTCCAGTGGTCTGGCCGCGTTCTTCTGCGCCGCCACGATCATCACCCTCACCCTGGCCCTGATCGAGCGCAGCCGCACCGCCGATCCGGCCCGCATCCCGCGTGGAGGCACCGATGGCTGAGTTTCTGAGTACCGGCACCCTGCTGTGCTGCCTTGCCATCTGCGTACGTCTGCTCACCTACCGACCAGCCGAGGACGCGCGTCACCGCCACGGTGTGGCCTGGTGCGCCTGGCTGTTGATCGCTGCCACCGGCGGGCAAGCCCTGCAGATCATCCTGCAGGGCGCCAAGGCGCCCACCAGCGGCTGGCAGCTGATGCTGCTGGTCGTCCTGCTGGTGACAACCTACCGGGCGCGCGGCAACGTCGCCCACCTGTTCGGAGTGGATAGACCGTGATCACCGCCACCCAGCTCGCCCAGGCAATGCAGTGCCCCCTTCCCCGCGCTCAGCGCTGGGTGGAGCCGCTCAATGTCGCCATGAAGCGGTTCGGGATCTCCACGCCACTGCGTGCCGCGCATTTTCTGGCCCAGCTGGGCCACGAAAGCCTGAGCCTGGGCCGTGTGGAGGAGAACCTGAGCTACAGCCGCGAGCGCCTGCTGGAGGTGTTCGGCAAGTACGTCAAGCCGGATGAGGCGGCGGGGTTCGTCCACCAGCCGGTCAAACTCGGCAATCGGGTCTACGCCAAGCGCAACGGCAACGGCGCCGAGTCCAGCGGTGACGGCTACCGCTACCGTGGCCGTGGGCCGATGATGCACACCGGACGCGGCAACTATCGCCGCATCGGAGAGCTGATCGGCCAGCCGCTGGAAGAACTGCCCGCGCTGTTGCTTGAGCCGGAGACCGGCGCCATGGCGGCTGCGGCGTTCTGGGCCGACAACGGCCTCAACGCCCACGCCGACCAGCGCGACGTGCTGGCGGTCAGCCGCGTCGTGAACCTGGGCAACGCCCGCTCCCGTGCCACTCCCAATGGGTTCGCCGACCGCACAGCGCGCCTGCAGCGCTGCATGGCCGCGCTGGGGGTGCGCTGATGCTCAACCGTGCCATCGTCCTGGTCGTGCTGCTGCTTGCCGTTGCCGGATTGGCCACCTGCCAGCAGCAGCGCATTAGCCACGCCAACAGCGAGCGCGATGAGGCCAAGGCTGACCTTGCTTCCGCCAATGCCACCAACGCCGCACTGAAGCGCAAGCTGGACCTTGCCCAGGGCACCACCCGCACCGTGACCGAGTACGTGGATCGCGTGCAGGTGGTCCGTGAGCGCGGCGCCACCATCGTCAAAGAGGTTCCTGTTTATGTCACTGCGAATGCTGATGCTGCCTGCACTGTGCCTGCTGGCTTCGTGCGCCTCCACGACACCGCAGCGAGCGGCGACGCCCTCGCCGGAGTTGCCGGAGATCCTGATGCGCCCGCCCCCGGCGTTACGCTCTCTGCCGTCGCCGAGACCGTCGCCGACAACTATGCAACCCACCACGCCACCGTCGCCCAGGTGATCGGCCTGCAGGCGCTGGCAAAGCAGCTGCACACCGCCCTGCAGCAGTGTGACGCGCCATGAAGAAGCCGCAGCAGCTGCGCGATCACCTCGTTGCCGCGATCCCGACGCTGGCCGACAACCCAGACCGCCTGTTGATCTTCGTAGAAGGCGGCGGTGTGGCCGGCACTTACAAGCCGGGGCTGTGCTTTGAGTACCGATACACGCTGGAGCTGGTGCTGACCGATTTCGCCGGATCGCCGGAGGCCGTGATGCTCCCGCTGATGCAGTGGCTGACCCGCCATCAATCCGAGCTGCTGGCCAACCCTTCCAACCGGGAGAAGTTAAGCTTTGAAGTAGATGTGCTGTCCGATGACCTGGTCGACCTCGCTATCAAGCTGCCGCTGACCGAGCGTATGAAGATCCACCGCGATGACCAGGGCAACCTGCAGCTGCAGCACCTGACTGAACCGCCGGCTGAGGGCGAACACGCCGACACGCTCGCCGGCGGCGCCCTGTTCGACGCCGGCGTGCTGGTGGCCACCCTGCCCGCCATCACGGCATGAGCGAGGACTTGCAGCGGCTGGAGGCTTGGGTTGGGCCGTTGCTACAGCGCCTGCAGCCGGCCGAGCGCAGCCGCCTGAGCCGCAAGGTCGGTATGGCCCTGCGCCGCGCCCAGCAGAAGCGCATCGCCGCCCAGCAGAATCCGGACGGTTCCCCATATGCCCCGCGTCGCGCGCCTACGCCGCGCCGCGCCAAGGCCGGCCGGATCAAGCGCGGCGCGATGTTTGCCAAGATCCGGCAGGCGCGGCACCTGCGCGTGCGCACCAGCGCCCAGGAAGTGAGCGTGGGCTTCACCGGTCGCGTCTCACGCATTGCCCGCATCCATCAGGAAGGGCGCTCGGACGCGGTGGGCTCCAACGGTCTGAGGGTCACCTACCAGCGCCGCCTGCTGCTGGGCTTCACCCAAGCCGATGAGCAGCTGGTGCGCGAGCTGATTCTTGACCATCTGGCTGGGCAATAGCGTAGGCGCGGCTGCTACATGCCGGCCCCGCCGACCACGCGCGCGCGCGATGGGAAGCTGGAATTACCCCTCCAGCCGGTGCCGCCGTGTCCACGTTTACCGCCATCGAAGTCGACAAGCTGCCGGCGCCGGACATTTTTGAGCAACGCACCTTCGAGTCGATCCTCGCCGAGCGCCTGGCCGAGTTCCGCCGGCTCTGCCCGGACTACACCGCTGTCGTTGAGTCCGACCCGGTAATCAAGATTCTGCAGTGCAGCGCTTACCGCGAAATGCTGCTGTGTGAGCAGTTCAACCAGCGCGCTCGCGGCCTGATGCTGCCCTACTCCCAAGGCGGCGACCTGGACAACCTCGCCGTACCCTACGGCGTCCAGCGCAAGCTGATTACGTCGGCTGATCCAGAGGCCGGGACGCCTGCACGATATGAGAGCGACGAGGACTTCCGCCGGCGGGTTCAGCTAGCGCCCGAAGGGCTGTCCGTGGCCGGGCCGGAGGGCTCCTACATCTTCCACACCTTGTCGGCCCACGTGGACGTATTGGATGCCAGCGTGCACAGCCCGTCCCCGGCCAAGGTGGTCGTGACAATCCTGTCCCGCCTCGGAGATGGCACGCCCGATTCCGCCCTACTCGCTGCGGTCGAAGCCGCACTGCTCAACGGTAACGTTCGACCTCTGACCGACCAGGTGACCGTCGCGGGCGCCGAGGTACTGCCGTATGAGATCCGCGCGGAGCTGACCACGTTCAATGGCCCAGACAGCGGCCTGGTGATCGCGGAAGCCAACCGACGCGTCGAGCAGTTCCGCAGCCAGTCGCAGCGCCTGGGCCGTGACGTGCCACTGTCGGCACTGTACGCGGTGCTGCATGTCGAGGGCGTGCAGCGCGTCAACCTACTCAGTCCGACCGCCGACATCATCGTCAACGCACAGTCAGCCGCGTTCTGCACCGCCGCGTCCATCGCGCACGTGGGAACCAATGACTGACCACCGCTCCCTGCTCCCGCCTAACAGCACCGCCTTGGAGCGGGCTCTTGAAGGCGCCGACGCGCAGCTGGCTGATATTCCCATGGTCCACCACACCCTGTGGAACCCGTGGACGTGCCCGGCCAAGTTCCTCCCCTTCCTGGCGTGGACCGTCTCGGTCGATACGTGGAGCAGCGATTGGCCAGAACACATCCAGCGCGCACGCATCGCCAGCTCCTTCCAGATCCAGCGCCACAAGGGGACCGCCCAGAGCATCGCGGACGTTGTCGCCAGCTTCGGTGGTCAGGTCCAGATCCGCGAGTGGTGGCAGCTGGACCCGCCTGGTCAGCCACACACTTTCGAGCTGCTGCTCACCCTGAGCGGCCAGAGCGGCCAAGAGGCCACTGCCGCCTTCATTGACCAGGTGATGGCCGCAGTGAATCGCGCCAAGCCCGTGCGGTCGCATTTCACCTTCACTCAGGGCATCAACGCCGAGGGCGCCATTGGCGTCCTGGGCGTCGCCCGGGTGCTCACCTCCACCCGCCTGCAGCTGGCGGCGAGCGAACCGTAGGAACTCCCAATGCCCGTCCCGCAGATCACCATTACGCCCGCCGGCTTCGCCGCCATCATCAATGCCGAACACACCGGCACCGCTCCGGTGAAGCTGACCCACGTGGGCCTGACCGCGCAGCACTTCGACGTTGCAAGCGTTGGCGCCGCCGTGCCCGGAGAGGCCAAGCGACTGACCACATTCGCCGGCCAAGCCGTAGCGCTCGACACGCTGCATCTGAATGTGCGCGACGATACGGCCGACGCCTACACGCTGCGAGGCTTCGGGCTTTATCTGCAGGACGGCACGTTGTTCGCCGTGTACTCCCAGCAGGCACCGATCATGGAGAAGGCATCGGCGGCGGTCATGCTTTTGGCGACCGACATTCGATTCGCCAAGGTCAACGCCACCAGCATCGAAGTTGGCGACATCGACTTCGTGAACCCGCCAGCCACCAACACGCGGGCAGGCGTTGTTCGTCTGGCCACCGATCAGGAGGCGGAAGCGGGGTCCAATACTACGATTTCTCTAACTCCTTTCGGATTGGCCCGTTACATCAACAAGCGCTTCGGTGACGGCGCGCCCAGTATCTTCGTCAAGGGTCTACTGGGCATGGCCACGGCCGCCCTGTTTCGCACCGAGCTTGGCCTGCGAGGGGCGGCGCTGCGCGATGAGGGGCACGGCAACGGGCTTAATGCCGATCTGCTCGACGGACAGCACGGAGAGTATTTCCTGCAGTGGAAGAACTTCACTGGTGTTCCGACCCAGTTCACGCCGGTGCAGCATGTGCACCCTATCTCCGAGGTAACAGGACTGGCCGACGCCCTGGACGGCAAGGCTGCACAAGGTCACAGCCACTCCATCGCCGCCATTCCCGGTCTGCAGACGTCACTCGACGGAAAGCTGAACCTTTCGGGCGGCGTGATGAGCGGCCAGATTGCATTCAAGGCAAATCCCGCCGGCCAGCTGTCCTGGCGCAACGCAGCAGGCACGGTCGACCGGTTCTACACTTCCAGCAGCGACGCGGAGGTCAATTTCCACAGTGTCAACGATGCCGGCACCTACAACGGCACCATCCTGACGCTGAGTCGCACTTCATTGGCGGTCACTGCAGGCGGCTCCCTAAGCGCGATCGATTACGTGGAATCGCAAGCCATTGATGCTCAGTTCCGCTTCGGCGGTACGGCGCCGCGCTCGCTGCGCCTGAGTTACAACTACGGAAGCGGCAATGCGGGTTTCTACGACGGCACCGGTGCGAGGTGGCTGATCCGCTTTATGCCGGAGGATGCTGCGCCAGTCACGCACTTCCCTTCGGGCGGCATCAACGTCAGCGGGACGGTCACCGCTACCGGCGCGACTATCAATGGCTCTTTGACCATTACAGGAATTTTCAACCGCAATACCGGTTCCTCAGAGAAACTGAAAGATATTGAAGGCCCGCTTCCGTATGGTCTGGACGAAGTGCGGCGCATTCGTACCGTGATCGGACGTTACAAACCCGATTTCTGCGATGACCAGTCCCGCAGGCCCTTCGTAGTAGCCGAGCAGCTGGCCACGGTAGTCAGGGAGGCGGTCCGCGAGGACGTCATCGACTTCAACGGCCAGAAGGTCCCGGCTGTGGAATACGAGCTGCTGATTCCGGTTCTTATCAACGCTGTGAGCCAACTGGCCGACCTGGTAGACGAAATGAGAGCATCGCACCATGGCTAAGGGCATCCGGGTGAATGGCGTTGATACCGACGACCTGTTCGACGGAGATGTGATTGGAGATGGTCCCACGGCGCCGGCGCTCACTGTGAACGGGGTGCCGCTGAAGTACGCAGCGCTTGCATACGGTGCTAAGCGTGCCGATATCGGCCTGCGCCAGAATAATGTGGACGTGACCAACCTCTGGGCCGCCAAGGGCACAGCCAGCTACTCACTGCCCATCAACGGGAAGTCATACAGCGCCCACAACCAGTCGCGTTCCAACTCGACTGGATCTGCGGTTGCCACAGTGACGTTCCTCCTTGACAGCACCGGCAGTTACCGGGTCTTGGGAACCAGCACAGGCGGTGGGAACAACGCGAACAGTTTGCTGGCAGAGGGATCGTGGCTACCGGCAGGCGCCGCTGCCGGGGATTACACGGTTCAGTTCGCAGCGGCGAACGTCGGTGCGGCCTCCATCAGCAACGGTGCACCCGGATACGTCAGTTGCGCCACCAGCCGAACCATCGCGGCCTCGATCTCGGTCCCCGCTGCCTCTCTGGAGAATCAGTCAGCCGAGGTGACCCTGGTCATCCGGTTGCGTAGATCGAATGGGGCCGTTTCCACAACGCAGATCTACGCAAGGGTCGGCGCAGCAGGTTGGTATTGACGATGCGAGTGTAAGCGGGGTCGCTACGCGCCGCGCTACGTGCGCGCGCGAGGCATGGCCTCGAACATGGGGGCATGGATAGCGCTCTGCCCCAACAGCTCAACAACCTGCTGCGCGACGGCTCGGTCACTGAGGTTGACCATCAGCGGCAGCTGTGTCGCGTGCGCAGCGGCGAGACCCACACCGACTTCATTCCGTGGTTGGCCAGCGCGGCCGGCGAGTTCAGCTGTTGGGCGGCGCCCAGCGTCGGAGAGCAGGTCAAGCTGCTGTGCACCGACGGTGACCTGGCCAATGCGGTTGCGGTGCGCGGGCTGTACTGCACCCAGTATCCAGCGCCGTCGACAAACCCAGACGTGGTAATGATCCAGTTCAGGGATGGCGCCGCCATCAGCTACAACGCTGCGAGCCACGCGCTTTCAGCAGTGCTGCCCGCCGGCGGCACCGTGGCTGTCCAGGCCGATGGTGGCGTGAGCATCACAGGCCCGGTGACGATCACCGGAGACACCACCATCACCGGCCAGGTCAGCATCACCGGCAAGGCCGAGGTTTCTGATGATGTTATCGGCGGCGGCGTGAGCCTCAAGCAGCACACGCACCGCGCCGTGCAGCCCGGCAACGGCACGTCAGGCGCGCCGCTGTGATCGGCATGGACGCACATTCCGGGGCTTTCAGCGACGACTCCGCGCACCTGCGCCAGTCCATCGCAGACATCCTCACCACGCCCATTGGCTCGCGGATCGAACGCCGGGACTATGGCTCCCTGCTGCCCGAGCTTATCGACCAGCCCTTCAACGACGCGACCCGCCTCAAGCTCTTTGGCGCCGCAGCGACGGCGCTGCTTCGCTGGGAGCCGCGGATCCGGCTGACGCGTATCGGCCTGACCCGCGCGAATGAACCGGGCACGTTCGTACTGGATCTGGACGGCCAGCGAGCCGTCCCCACCGGTGCATCCCGCACCACACGTCTCTCCGTCCCGCTTCGCTTCCGCACCCCTTAACCGCAGGAGTCAACCATGCCCACCGACTACCACCACGGCGTACGCGTCATCGAGATCAACGGCGGCGTTCGCCCGATCCGCACCATCGCCACCGCCGTCATCGGCATCGTCTGCACCGGCGAGGATGCTGACCCCGAGCTGTTCCCGCTCAATCGCCCGGTGCTGCTGACCGATGTGCTGGGTGCCATTGGCAAGGCCGGCACCAGCGGCACCCTGCAGCCCACGCTGCAGGCCATCGCTGACCAGGCCAACGCGATCACCGTCGTGGTCCGCGTTCCCGAGGGCGAGGATGACAGCACCACCACGGCCAACGTCATCGGCAAGAAGGATGGCGCGACCTATACCGGCCTGCAGGCATTGCTGGTATCCGAGGCCCAGGTAGGGGTGCGCCCGCGCATTCTCGGCACTCCGGGCCTGGACACCCAGCCCGTCGCCGCCGCGCTGGCGGTGATTGCCAAGAAGCTGCGCGCGATGGCGTACGTGAGCTGCGCGGCCAGCGCGTCGGTGCCCGAGGCCATCGCCTACCGCGAGCAGTTCAGCGACCGCGAGCTGATGCTGGTCTACCCCGACTTTGTGGCCTTCAACACCGCCACCGCGGCTACGGGCATGGCATTTGCCACCGCGCGTGCTCTGGGCCTGCGCGCGATGATCGACGAGCAGCAGGGTTGGCATAAGTCGCTGTCGAACGTGGCCGTTGCCGGCGTGACCGGCATCAGCCGCGACGTGCATTGGGACCTGCAGGACCCGGCCACCGACGCCGGCATGCTCAATGCGGCCGACATCACCACGCTGATCAACTCCAATGGCTACAAGTTCTGGGGTTCGCGCACCTGCAGCGATGATCCGCTCTTCGCCTTCGAGACGGCCACCCGCGCCGCCCAGATCCTGGCCGACACCATTGCCGAGGCGCAGCTGGTGTACGTCGACAAGCCGCTGCACCCCTCGCTGGTGCGCGACATGCTCGAAAGCATCAATGCCAAGTTCCGCGAGCTGGTCAATGCCGGTTACCTGATGGGTGCCACCGCCTGGTACGACGAGGGCGCCAACTCGCCCACGCAGTTGTCCAGCGGCCGCCTCGCCATCGACTACGACTACACACCGGTGCCGCCGCTGGAAAACCTGCTGCTCAACCAGCGCATCACCGACCGCTACTTCGCCGATTTCCCGACCCGCATCAGCGGCTGACCCCGCACTGAGGAACCTGTCCCATGTCCATGCCCAGCAAACTGAAGAATCTCAACCTGTTCAACGATGGCGAGAGCTATCTCGGCCAGGTGACCGAGTTCAAGCTGCCGACCCTGACCCGCAAGATGGAGGAATACCGCGCCGGCGGCATGCTCGGCCCCATCGACGTGGATCTGGGCCAGGAGAAGATCGAAGCCGAGTGGAAGTGCGGCGGTCTGATGCTGCAGGTGCTGCGCCAGTACGGCGCGATCCGACACAACGCCGTGCAGCTGCGGTTTGCCGGCGCCTATCAGAGTGAGGACAGCGAAGCCGTTGATTCGGTGGAGATCGTCCTTCGCGGCCGTCACAGCGAAGTCGATGCCGGCACTGGCAAGGTCGGCGACGACACCGAGTTCAGCGTCAAGACCTCGGTCAGCTACTACAAGCTGACCATCAACGGCCGCACGGAGATCGAAATCGACATGGTCGGCATGGTCTTCATCGTTAACGGCGTCGACCTGCAGGCCGCCCAGCGTCGCGCCATCGGCTACTGACCCCGGCCCGGCAGACGCCGGGCTCCAACCCTGAGAGAGATCCCGTGAACGAAATCAACGCATCCGTGCCCACCCCCGAATCCCTGGACCGCGCCACCCTCGCCTTCGACGGCCTCGCCGGCGCCCTGCAGGTCGCCCAGACCGCGCCGCGCGGTGAAGTCGTCGCCCGCGTAGGCGAAACGCTGGCAGCTGCCGTGGCCGATTCGGTGAGCCACTTCAATCCGCCGCCGGGCGCCATCGTGCTGGAAACCCCGATCCGGCGCGGTGACCAGCTGATCACCAGCCTGACCCTGCGCAAGCCCGACGCCGGCACCCTGCGCGGCATCAAGCTGGCCGATCTGCTGCAGATGGATGTGGGTGCCCTGACCACGCTGCTGCCGCGCATCAGTTCGCCCACGCTTACCGCCGCCGACGCAGCCAAGCTGGATCCGGTCGACCTGGTCTCTATCGCCACCGAAGTGGGCAATTTTTTCTTGCCGAAGGCGCAGCGGGAGTCCCTGTCTGCGTAGAGGAATTCATGGCCGATGTCGCGGTGGTGTTTGCGTTCTCGCTCACCGAGTTGTCGGCCATGTCCCTCGCTGAGTTGATCGAATGGCGCGAGCGCGCCCGAGTACGTAGCGGAGCAAACCAGTGATACAGTTCGCCCATGGCCACCCTTATCGCCACCGTCGTTGCCCTTTGCCTGCTGGCTGCTGTCGGCGTGCTGCTGGTGTGGGCGCTGAGCGCGCTGTGTCGCTTCTTGGCCGCGTTGCTGCCCGATCCCAGCGAGAAGGCCTCGCCGTAGTTGCTTACCAGGTTGTCATCGCATGAGCGGTGGCAACCTTCGCCTGCAGGTGGTCCTGCAGGCCCTCGATCAAGCCACTGGTCCATTCCGCAAGGTTCTTGCCGGCAGCAAAGGGCTGTCGGCCGCCCTGCAGCAGCAACAGGCCACGCTGCGCCGTCTCAACGCCGCCCAGCGCGATGTCAGCGCCTTCCGCCAGCAGCAAGACGCCACACGCGGCACCGCCCAGGCCCACCGCGAGGCTCAGGAGCGGGTGCGGCAGCTGGCCATGCAGATCGCTGCTACTGGCGCGCCCACGCGCAAGCTCAACAACGAATTCAAGCAGGCCAAGGCCGCTGCCGGCCTGCTCAAGACCCAGCACCAGCAGCAGGCTGTCGAACTGCAGCGCCTGCGCGGCGGGCTGGAACGTGCCGGCATCAGCACCCGCCAGCTGGGCACCCATGAGCGCAAGCTGCGCGGCGATATCGCCGCTGCCACCTCCCAGATGGAGCAGCAGCGCGCCCGCTTGGCTTCGCTCGACGCGGCCATGGCGCGCAGCCGGAAGGTCCACAGCGCCGGCATGAACGCGGCCGCCCACGGGGCGGGCATTGCGTTCGCCTCCATGACCGCGCTGCGCGTACAGGGCTTCCCCATCGCGCAGGCCATGACCTTCGAGTCGGCTATGGCTGACGTCAAGAAGGTGGTCGACTTCGACACCCCGGCGCAGTTCCAGCAGATGAGCCAGGACGTGGAGGATCTGTCGCGGCGCCTGCCCATGGTGCCGGCGGACATCGCCAAGATTGTCGCCGCTGCTGGCCAGGCTTCCATTCCGCGCGAAGAGCTGGTGCGGTTCGCCGAGGACGCGGCCAAGATGGGCGTGGCCTTCGACACCAGCGCCGAGGATGCAGGCCAGACCATGGCCACCTGGCGCACCGCGTTCAAGATGGGCCAGGACGACGTGGTCGTGCTGGCCGACAAGATCAACTACCTGGGCAACACCGGCCCGGCCAGCGTCCAGAAGATCAGCGAAGTGGTGAACCGGATCGGCGCTCTGGGCGAGGTGGCCGGCCTCGGCAGTGGCCCGCTGGCCGCGCTGGGCGCCACGGTGGCCGGCATGGGCATCGAGTCGGAGGTATCGGCCACCGGCATCAAGAACATGCTGCTCACGCTGTCGTCCGGCGATGCAGCGACGAAGAGCCAGATCACCGCCTTCAAGAAGCTTGGCCTGAATGCCAAGGACATGGCCAACGCCATGCAGAAGGATGCGGGCGGCGCGATTGTGGGCGTGCTGGAGAAGCTGAAGACTCTGCCCAAGGCCGAGCAGGCCGCGACCATGACCCAGCTGTTCGGGCGTGAGTCCATCGGCGCCATCGCGCCGCTGCTGACCAATCTGGAACTGCTCAAAGGCAACTTCGACAAGGTCACCGACGCCCAGAAGTACGGCGGCTCCATGGGCGCCGAGTACGCCGCGCGCGTGGCCACCTCCGAGAACGCGCTGCAGCTGCTCAAGAACAGCGCGCTGGTGGTGGCCCAATCCATCGGCAAGACGCTGCTGCCCGACTTCAAGGCTTTGGTGGACCGAACCGCCCAGGTCATCGGCAAGGTGACCGAATGGGTGCGCGCCAATCCGCAGCTGGTTGCCACCATTGCCAAGGTCGTGGTGGTTGGCACTGCGCTCGCCACCGTCCTGGGCGGTCTGCTGGTCGCCGGCGGCGTCGGCGCCATGGCTCTAACGCAGATCCACAAAGCCGCGTCGCTGCTGAGCGGTGGCGGCGGTATCGGCCGCCTGGTGGGCCAGGTGGTGTCCCTCGGTGGCCGCGCCTTCCCCATGCTGCTCAACGTGGGCCGCATGCTGCTGCCGATGCTGGGCGGCGTCAGCGCCCCGGTGCTGGCCATTGGCCTGGCCATCGGCGTGGTGGCGGCCCTGGTGTGGAAGTACTGGGGGCCGATCAAGGCCTTCATGGTCGGGGTATGGCAGGGCGTCATGGATGTCGTCGGCCCGATCATGGCCGAGCTGATGACCGCGCTCGAGCCACTCGCCCCGGTGTGGGAGATGGTGTCCAGCGCAATGGGTCAGGCGTGGGCGTGGGTGCAGAAGCTGTTTGCCCCGTTCGCAGCCACCAGCGAGCAGTTGCACGGTGCAACCGACGCCGGGCGCGGATTCGGCCAGATCCTGGGCACCGTGCTGACCGTGAACCTGCGAATGGCGGTGACCGCGCTCGGCTGGCTGGTGTCAGCCTTCACCACGATCCTGCCCATCATCCAGAACGCGGTGGGTGGCGCGTGGCAGTACCTGCAGGGCGCATGGAACATGATCGTGGGCCTGTTCACCGGCAACGGCGACCGGATCCGCACGGGCCTGACCATGATGTGGCAGGGCATCAACCAGGTACTCATGGGCTGGCCGGCGAGCATGATGCAGGCAGGCATTGACATGATCACCGGACTGGTTGGCGGCATCACCTCCATGGGTGGGGCCGCGCTCGAGGCGGTGTCGGGAATCGCTTCAGGCATCACCAGCAAGTTCAAGGGCATGCTGGGAATCCACAGCCCGTCGCGCGTGTTCGCCCAGTTCGGCGACTTCACCATGCAGGGCTTGGCCGGCGGTCTGGATCGCAGCCAGGGCGAACCGCTGCAACAGGTGACAAGCCTGGGCGACCGTATGAAACAGGTGGGCGCCGGTATCGCGCTGGGAGCCGCCTCCATGCCGGTTCTGGCCGGTGGCGCGCCGGTGGTCGCCCCGAGCGCGGGAGCAGCCGCAGCGGCCGGCTCCGGCGCTCCTGTCTACAACATCAACGTCACGGCTCCGGCCGGCGCCGACGCCCAAGCGCTTGCCCAACTGATCCGGCAGGCCATTGATGACCACGAACGCAGCAAGGCCACACGCCAAGGCTCGCGGCTAAGCGATTGAGACCCCACCCATGATGATGACCTACGGCACCTTCGTTTTCTCCCTGTCCACGGCTGCGTACGAGCAGCTGCAGCGGCAGATGACGTGGAAGCACGCCTCCAGCGAGCGCGTGGGCGCGCGTCCTGCCCGGCAGTACGTCGGTCCGGGCGATGACACCATCACCCTGCAGGGCACCATCAGCGCCGAGCTGACCGACAACCTGCTGGTGCTGGACGAACTGCGCGAGCTGGGTGACGAAGGGCGTCCGCACGCGCTGGTGGAGGGCACCGGCCGTGTGTACGGCGCCTACCTGCTGGTCAGCCTCAGCGAAACCCGAAAGGAATTGTTCGGCGATGGCGTGCCCCGCCTGATCGAGTTCCAGCTGCAGTTGGAGCGCGTGGACGACAGCGCGGCCGAGGCCAGCGCGTGAGCGGCGCGCCCTACCCGCAGGTTGCCTGGCGCGTGGTGCTCGATGGCCAGGACCTCACCGACCGAATTGCGCCTCGGCTGCTGGACCTCACCCTGACCGAAAGCCGGGGCGATGAGGCTGACCAGGTGGATCTGCGCGTGCACGACCATGATGGTCGCGTTGCCTTGCCCCGTCGCGGCGTCACGTTGGAGGTGGCCATCGGTTGGCGCGACAGCGGGCTGTTCGACAAGGGCACGTTTGTGGTTGACGACGTGGAGCACAGTGGTGCCCCCGACATTCTGACCATTCGCGCTCGCTCGGCCGACCTTACTGGCGCCGTCCGCAGCCGCCGCGAACGCAGTTGGCATGACACAACCCTGGGGGCGATCCTGGGCACGATTGCCGGCGAGCACTCGCTACGCGCATCCATCGCCGCAGATCTGGCCAAGGTGGCTGTGCCACACCTCGATCAAGCCAACGAGAGCGACATCAACCTGCTCACCCGCCTTGGAAAGCGCTTCGATGCGGTAGCTACAGTGAAGGCGGGCACGCTCGTATTCGCCCCGATCGGCAACGGCACCACGGCCAGTGGCCAGCCGCTGCCTGGCGTCACCATCAACCGCGCCTCCGGCGACCAACACCGATTCTCGGTATCCGACCGCGATACCTACACCGGTGTGCGCGCGTACTGGGGCGACCGCAATGCGGCGCGGCGCAAAGCGGTGCTGGTCGGTACCGACAGCAACGAAAAGAAGCTGCAGGCGACCTATGCCACCGAGGCAGAGGCCCGCCAGCAGGCACAGGCCGAGTTCAAGCGGCTCGGCCGGGGCACCGCGCAGCTGAGCTACCGACTGGCGCTGGGACGTGCAGACGTCTACCCGGAACAGACCGTCAACGTCAGCGGATTCAAGCCGGAGATCGACGGCACCGACTGGCTGGTGGTAAAGGCGACGCACACCATCGACGGCGGCAGCGGTTTCGTTACCGCGTTGGAGCTTGAACGCGGCGGCGGATCCACCACAGCACCCACGGCTTCAGATACCGAGTGAGGATTCCCGCGACCAGGAACATGCCGGCGTGTGACAGCGTGCTGCCGTACACGTCCTCCACTGCAGGTGCCGGGTAAGTCACCTGCCAGATGGCCAGCGCGATCAGCGCAGAAGACAAAGGGCGCCCCGTCTCCGTGGGCGCCCTTTGTTGTTCATGGCATGCCAAGCGATGCCGCTCGGCGAGGGGGCACTGCATCTGCACGTCACCCGTAAACACCTGGCCAATCACGGCCCCTTCGAACACGGTTTGACCATTGCAACCGCAAGTCACCGCACCACGCTCCACACCACCGCTGCAACCCATAGTCCTTCACCCTCTATCGCGCGCCACAGCGACGCCACATGCGTGCGTGATAGCGGCCTGAATAGAGGTGGGATGAGGCTACAGCGCGGGCTTCTTGGTTGCCTTCGGGGGCTTGACGACGATCTTCTGGGCGCGCAGGTCGACATCGCCGCTGAGCTGCTGGCCTATCGTGGCATTGGAGAAGCTGGTGCGCGATGCACCGCCGGCGTCCTGGGCATTGCCGATCAGTGCATTCATGGCTGCAATCCGCGCGTGCGGTGTCGCATCTCGCCACATTTCCAGTAGCTCTGCGTCGGCTTCGCTGACGCGCTCGCGGCGACCGCCGATGAGGTAACCCATGTCAACGCCGAGCTTCTCGGCTTCCACCAGGTAGGCGCCGCCGGGCAGGTGCTCATCCTGCTCAAAGTGGATCTGTGACCGCTTGGACAAACCGCAGGCCACCGCCATGGCTTCTTGGGTCAGACCCAGTCGCTTCCTTTCTTCCTTCAGCCTTGTACCCAAAGACACTTGAAAACCCCCTTGACAGGTGCAGTTAACTTCACCAAGATTCACGCAGCTTTTACACAGGGGAAACGGAATGAAGGCCAAACGGACCGCCAAACCGAAGCTGCGTACACCGGAACAAGCCCGGCAGTGGCTGCGCGATAACGGCATCACGGTCATCGCCTTTGCCGAGCAGAACAAGCTCTGCCGGCATGCGGTAAATGACGCCCTGCGCGGCATTGGCAAAGGGAACTACGGGAAGTCCCACGCTGCTGCCGTTGCGCTTGGCATCAAGCCCGACCCCAATTCTTGCACAAATCCCAGCAAACCCACGCGTAGGAAAACCCCGTGAGTTCGCCGTTGGGGGGCCGTGCCGTTTTCTCCTGCGAGGCCTGCGGGAGCCGTCTCATCAAGCGCACCAGCTCGCTGGCGCACAAGTTCCTGCGCAACGACGCCTACGTCTGTGAGAACCCGCTCTGTGCGGCCAGCTACAGCGGTCACTCCGAGCTGACCGGGATCGCCAGTCCCAGCGGCGTTCCGAAGGCGCTTCCGAGCGAGCTGCCGCCCACGCCCGGCTTTTTGCGTGCGCAGCTCCACCAGGCGTGGAAGCAAGACCGGGGCTGCAATCAGCTTGATCTGCTGGACGCCGTCGAAGCCGCCACTGAACACGGCGCGCAACACCACGCCTAAGGGAGGGCGACTCGATGTTCTACACCACCACTCCGGCAGCTCCGCTGCCGGCGCAGGAGCGCTGCGTGTGACCAATCAGAAAACACACCGCGACGGTTGGGCCACGGCAATGGCGCCGGTACTGGTCGCAACGTCTGCGCGCGAGAAGCACGTGTCTTTCGCTGAAAAGCTGCGCGAAGCCCAGAAACTGCACGCGAGCGTGGAGGCACATATCGCAGCCGGCGGCGCCTTCGAAGTCCTGGACGGCTACGGCGCTCCTGTGGTGGCCGCATGAACGTTCAGCTTGATTCGGTTCAATCCATCAAATCCCATCAAATCCCCTTGACACCTGCCCACGGACGGAGCAACTATTCACACGTCGCCGCCAATTCGGCGACCGGGATTGGTCTCCTGAACGAAATGCGCGCGAAAGCGCCAAAGTCATCAGCCGGCGCTTTTTTTGTGCCCGAGCTGCATGCCGGGCGCGTGTGCCCCCAGCCTTCTTACGGTGGGCGGCGCGGTGGGAGCCTCGGCTCCGCCGGGTTGCGCATATCCCCGGTAGACCAACTCCGCGTCGTCCACCACCCCCGATTGGTCTCGGCGGTGGCGGACTCCTCGACAGGATGGAGTATGCGCACCATGAGTAATGCCCCCCAAGCCACGCCCGGTCGGCAGATCGCCACCGTCTTCGGCTTTATCGCCGACACCCTCGAATGGTCCCACGACGACTACCAGGCGCTGATCGCCCGGCTCGTCAGCACCGGCAAGTCCGCGCTTTCGCTCACGCTGGGCGACGTACTGGACGCCTACACCGCCACGGCTACCACCGCCGGCCACGACCGCGCAGCCGCGCTGCGGGGTGGCCACTGATGCCTACGCCCAAGCATCCGAATCTGCGACCAGTGATCGACCTGGCCTCGGCCAGCCCCGGCATCGTCGTCCGCGCCTCCACTGACAAGCATTGCGTGTACGTGTCCTGCGTACATGCCGAGTCCGATGTGTGCGTTTCCATGGTCGCGGCGTACTCCCATGTGATCCGACCTGCAGCCGAACACGCCCTGCAGGTTGGCCAATCGATCTTCCTGCTCGCCCACGGCGAAGCCCAGCGCTTCTTCGCATGGCTGCACGGCTACAGCGACAGCGCACCGGGAGTTCACTGATGCCGAACCGAAACAGCCACCTGCCACCCGAGCGCAATCCGGGGCCTCCAACGGCCGCCGATGACAGGGGCGCCCAACTGATCGCCGGTGCCGACTATCAGCGCCTCTGGCGCGCCGCGTTCGCATGCCGGCTGCTTGCAACGATCACCGAAGAGGTGGCCAAGGAACACGGCATCGACCCCAACGATACCGCCGCCGTCGCCGAGTACATCCGCGACGACATGTATCTGATTCTCAGCCGCTCCAAGCCCGCCGACGAATAACTCAGTACCGCTCCGACCCAGCGGCGCGCCAACGCCGCTGGACCCGGAACACCCCGCTCAGGAGAGAGCTATGTATTACCCCAACACCACCGCCTCATCCGCGGCTAAAGGCTGACTTGGCCATGCAAGAAGAAATCCGCCAGCAAGTCCTGCAGCGCGTGGAGCGGGACTACGGCCTCAAGCACCGCAGCGGCACTGACTACATGCGCGGGGGCAAGTGCCCTCACTGCGGCAAGAAGGAGCTGTACACCAGCTATTCCAAGCCGTGGGTGCTGCGCTGCGGGCGGCAGGCCAAGTGCGGGCAGGAAGTGTTCGTCAAAGACCTCTACGACGACCTGTTTGATGACTACTCCAAGCGCCATGTGCAGACCGAGGCCAAGCCCAACGCTGCGGCTGACGCCTATCTGCAGACGGCCCGTGGGTTCGATCTGCGTCCCCTGCAGGGCCTGTATACCCAGGACAACTACTACGACCGCCGGATTTCTGCCGGTACCGCCACCGTGCGCTTCCCGCTGGCCAAGGGGGGCTGGTGGGAACGCCTGATCGACCGCCCGCACCGGTTCGGCAAGCAGAAGGCCCGCTTTGCACCCGGCCAGAGCTACGCCGGCGTGTGGTGGGCGGCCCCGACGGCGCTGTCGGCCATGCGCGACGCCCGCGAGGTATGGATCGTGGAGGGCATCTTCGACGCCATTGCCCACCTCCAGCGCGGCAGCTGCGCGGTGTCGGCCATGTCGAGCAACGCCTATCCGGAAGCCTCGTTGCGCGAGCTGGCGGCGTCACGCCCTGGCAATCTCCCCACCCTGATCTGGGCACTGGACAATGAGCCCGGCGCACGCGCCTACATCCAACGGCACGCCAAACGTGCCGAAAAACTCGGCTTTAAATGCAAAGCGGCGCAGATCGTTCAGCGTGACGGGAAGAAAACCGACTGGAACGACCTCCACCTGCGCGCTCTGGCGGCGGACGACCAGCAGGCCCAGTGGGACGCTGACCTGGCCGAAGCGCGCTACCAGGGCGACCTCCTCATGGCACGCACGGCCATGGACAAGGGTCTGATCGTCTACGGCCACGACAAGCAGTCGGAGTTCCATCTGGAACATCACTCGCGGCTGTACTGGTTCGAATTTGACGCACTGCGTTTCGAGAAGCTGTGCCGCGAGCGGTCCAGCGACCGTGACCTGGCCGAGGACGAAGCACTGGAGGACGAGGAAATCGCCAAGATCCAGCGCGCTTCTGCCTCCGTACGCCAGATCGCCAACTGCTACCCGGAAGCCCTGTACTTCCAGCGCCACGAAGCGACCGACGAAAGCTGGTACTTCTTCCGGGTGGATTTCCCTCACGATGCGCCCTCGGTCAAGGGCACCTTTACCGGCCCACAGGTGGCCAGCTCGACCGAGTTCAAGAAGCGCATCATCAGCTTGGCCCAAGGCGCGGTGTTCAGCGGCTCAGGGCACCAGCTGGACCGCATGATGGAGGACCAGCTGTTCAACATCAAAACCGTCGATACCGTCGATTTCGTGGGCTATAGCCCTGACCACGGCGCCTACATTTTTGGCGACATCGCAGTGCGCAACGGCGAAATCAGCCTGGCCAACGCCGAAGATTATTTCGAGTTCAACAAGCTGCGGCTCAAGACCACGCAGAAGTCGATCCGCATGGATATTCAGCGCGACCCCGAGGCCTTCCGCACAGAATGGATGGAATGGCTGTGGCTGTGCTTTGGCACGCACGGCATGGTCGCGCTGATCTTCTGGTTCGGTTCGCTGTTCGCCAACCAGATCCGCAGCGCCCATAAATCCTTCCCCTTCCTCGAAGCCACCGGCGAGGCCGGTGCGGGCAAGACCACGCTGTTGACCTTCCTATGGAAGCTGCTGGCCCGTAGCGACTACGAAGGCTTTGACCCTGCCAAGTCGTCCAAGGCCGGCCGCGCCCGTGCGATGGGTCAGATTTCCGGCATGCCGGTGGTGCTGCTGGAAGCCGACCGCGACACGCCGGACAAGGCACATTCCAGGTCGTTTGAGTGGGACGAGCTGAAGGACTATTTCGGCGGCGGCACGCTGGCGACCCGTGGCGTTCGCAATGGTGGCAACGATACCTACGAGCCACCCTTTCGGGGCACCATCGTGATCAGCCAGAACGCGGCGGTGGACGCCAGCGAAGCAATCCTGACCCGTATCGTCAAGCTGCACTTCCGCAAGCCTGTCGTGACGCCGGAGAGCCGAATTGCGGCCGACAACCTCAACGCGCTGCAGGTGGAAGACCTCAGCCACTTCCTGATCAAAGCAGTGCGCTCGGAAGGCCAGGTGCTGGCCAAGTTCAAAGAGCGCGTGAGCTACTTCGAGGCCCGGCTGCGCGAAAAGACGGACCTGCGGCTGGAGCGTGTCATCAAGAACCATGCGCAGATGCTGTCGCTGCTCGACTGCCTACGCCTAGTGATCGACGTGCCCGAACATATGGTGGTAGCCACCCGTGATGCCCTCGTAGCAGCGGCTATGGAACGGCAGATGGCCATCAGCGCTGACCACAAGATCGTCAACGAGTTCTGGGAAACCTACGAGTACCTCGAAGGGCTGGCCAACGGGGAGCGGCCGATGCTCAACCACTCGCGCGACCCCAACAAGATCGCGATCAATCTCAACGAGTTCGTGGCCAAAGCCGGTCAGCACGGTCAGGCGGTTCCCGACCTGGTCGACCTGCGAAAGCACCTTCCCGATTCACGGCGTCACAAGCTCATCAGCGCCAATACCGCTGTGAACAGCAACATCCGCAACACCATGCTCGGCAGCAGCTTCACGGTGAAGTGCTGGGTATTCAAAACGAAGTAAGGCGACGTGTAACAAAGCGGTCCGGCGGGCGGTGCGCCAACACCACCCCAAGGCCATCTACCAACAGAAGCTCAGGAGAGAGCAATGCAAAAGATGAACGGCGAAGCCGCAACCACCCCCACATCTCCGCTGGATTCCAGCACCGGACACGGGGCGGAGGCTACCACGGGTGCGGGGAATGTGGGGTTTGAAGGGGGGATGCCCGAAGAGTGCAGCGCCACGCTGGTGCTGCACGTCACCCACAACCGGGTGATCGCGACCGCTACCCTGAACATGGGGGGCACCAAGATCGCCCAGCGCGTGCTGGAGCGCCGCAAGGGCAACAGGAGCGGTTGGGTGCTGACCAAGGGCAGCGAAGAATTTGACCAGGACCGCGACTGGATCTCGGCCGAGTTGGCCGAGCTGGCTGACCGCCTGCCTTTCCCGTTCGAGCTGGCCAACATGCTGCCCGGCCGCAGGGCCTCCACGGCCTCGGTAGCCCAGGCTGCGCAGGAGGTGGCCAATGGCTAAGTCGGTCGTCGTCTACGGACCCCAGGGCAGCGGGAAGACCCTTCATGGCCGTGCCATCGCCGAGAAGCACGGCCTGAGCCGGGTGATCGATCTGGAGGACGTGCAGCTCATGGGGGAACGCCTGCAGCGGCGGGGGTTCCTCTACCTGTCCTGCAGCGAGAGCTACGCGGAGCGCGCCGCCGGGCTGCTCGGCACCGAGGTCATTCACGTTGACCAGGCGCTGGCAAGCATTGGCAGCAGCCAGGCGGGGGTGTCCCATGGCTGAGCTACTCCTGATTCTGCTGGCCCCGACCGCTGGCGGTGCCTTGCTGCACTACCTCTGGATCAGCCGTCCCGCGCCTCGGCGTCACAGTGGCTTGGCGGTCGGGCAGATCCCGCAGCGGCTGCGCCGCCGCCCGCAGATGGCAGTGCGCCGCGTAGGAGGTGCCGCATGAACCTTACGCGCGTGATCAACGTTGCCTTGTTCGCGAAGCGCCGGGGCAACACCGGGCCGCTTTCGACAGGCGAAGCCCTGACCGCCGCTTTGGTCCTGAATCGGCACGACTGGTTGAAGGAGATGGACTACACCATCGCCCAGGCCCTCGACCGCATCGATGAGGACACCATCCCGCACCTGGCCGATGCAGCACGCAGCGTCGCGGAGGGACTAGACGAATGACCCAGCGCGAAGTTACTCCCTCCCGCCCCCTGCCACTTTGCCCTAGTGGACACAGGCCACGCTGCATGTTGGATGCGAGGCGGCTTGAGTCGAAGGGTGGCTTCTTCGTTGAGTGCCGCTGCAGTGTTACTCCGAAATGTCCCTCGTTCGACCTAGCATGGGCACACTGGCACAAAATGCACGGCATCCAGCCAATGGCTACGCGACGGGCTGATGCCGCCGTGATACCGCAGCTTCAATTGCGGCTAGTGAGAGGTACGGGTCGATGAGAGCTCAAGACACAATTCGTGATGGAGGTCTCCGCACGTTCTGGCTGCTGTTCGGCCAATTCGGTGCGACCATGACCATCGAGCAATTGCGTGATGCGTACTTTCCCAGGAACAAGATCAAGACAATGGCCAACAAGCACAGTGCTGGGTTGCTGCCACCTCGAACGGGGGATGTATACGATACTCGGGACGTTGCTGCATGGTGGGACGCACAACGCGGGCATTAGGGTCACCGAAAAAGAAGAAGGCCGCCTTGCAGGCGGCCTTCTTACTATCACTGGAGCCTTATCGTTGAAATGGCTGAGACTGCGCGACGCCAACCCATCCAACAGCGATTCCATATTCATCTTCCTTCACCAGGCCCTGCTTTACGAGCCGGTCAAACTTTGAATTCAGTTCATTGACACGTGCTGCAGATGCGGGCTCAAGCCTTCGCATCGCCTCAGCGATTGCTTCTTGAGTGCGGTTTGCAATGTCCATAGCAGATCTCAATGCCTGTGGTGAATTCTGAACGAAGCCCGTTGCTGATCCAAATAGTCTAGCAGCAGGCGAGTGTAGCTGCGGAGCGGCCCGAGAATTGCGTCATTTGCGCTGTAGTCCTCAATCCTCAGTTTGAGGGACGTGGTTAGCGTATCCGCGCTAATCATACGACCATGTGAATGCCAACGCTTGTTGTCGCTTAACTGCCTCGCGATCTCCTCGGCCCTCGCTTGCTTCTCTTCTTCTGTCACAACTTCGCCGGTCGAGCTGTGCAGCACCCAGTCCTTGAACTTATATTTAACAAGCCAATTCTTCAGCAAGCTGATCGAAAGCTCTTTGGCCTGTTCATATCGCTTAAGGGTTGCGAGGTCCAGGCGTTGGAGCATCATCAGCTCGGCGTCCGTGATGGTTCCGTTCCGCGACAACTCGATCAACTCGTCAACCTTATCTATGTACCCCAATGCCGGAACGAAATGCCCATCGGGGTTCTGCACCTGAGGATCGATCGGACCTAACGAAGACGTATAGTCCATATAAATCTTGTCGCCGGACATGGAAAAAATCGTACCCGCCGACATCGCCGACATAGGTATGAGGAAATAGACCTCCGAGAAGTGATGCCTAGTCACCTCGACCATCTTCTCAACGGTTTCTACCACTCCACCAGGCGTTGTCAGGGCGATGACTATTCTGTCTTTGTCAGAATACTCATGCTTCACAGCTGCCAACCTTTCCACAGCATTGATGTAGGTCTGCAATACAGATGGGTGAATCTGACCCACATACGACATCACCGGACTACCAAAAAATTTCTCAACCTCGCCGCACTGAAAATTCAGCGCGTGACCGATGTAGCTGGACAACTCTTCCATGGTTCCCCCTGTCCTGAATCTCACTCACGCAAGAGACTGCGCTCGCTCTGCGGCGCGATGCTATCAGGCCTTCGGCCGTCGCGCCTGTGCTGGGGGAGATGCAAAAACCGTACCTGGCAAAGTTGTCTAACCGGGAACCGTGTACCAATAGCGTACCAGTCATCCGAAAAGCCTTACTGCGCCTAGCCGTCCGTCCAGTCCATCATCGGGGCGACGGACAGGCGCAGGGAAGCGGCGTAGCGATCTGCGGGGGCGGCAGGCTGGGTCATGGGGGTCGGGATCAGGCAGGGAAGTGCTGGGTTTGCCAGCGCGATCAATAGTTTACACCGGCGCCCTGAACGGAGCTGGGAATCCACTTTCGTAATTGCGTCACTGACACAAGTGCGCCAATGGGCATAGAGTTCCGTCATCACGCTGCCCAGGAAGTCTCTCAATGATTGACGCCCTTTTCGCCGAACTGATGGCAAGCGTGGCCGAGGCCGACGAAATCCTGAAGGGTGCCCGCTCACCCCCGCGCGAGCTGATTGTGAGCCCCGTCCAGATGCCCGCTGGTCTTGTGTCAGAGACTTTTCCCGTCTTGAGCGCGAGGGATGTCGAATGAAACCAGCTCAACCCGTACGTGCTCACTCGGACCCCGCCCGGTACTGATCGCTTCCACGCTGCGCGGCGTGTCGATCGGATCGTTCGCTCCAACCTCCATGACCTCGTCGAGCAGCTGGATGCCGCTGTGCGATGAACCCCGCCAAAGCTCCAGGTGCAGTATGACCGGCATCTGCAGGTCCGACTGGGCGGCCTTCATGACGTTCACCCCAAGCGTGTATCCGCTGTTTTCACTGGCGCCCACCGATACTTCCGCCCGGCCTGCCAATGGCATGCCCAGGGAAGGATCCATGACCTGCTTGCCGTCGATCCACACTTTGAACGCCAAGGCATGGAATTCCGCCGGCACCTCCGGTTCCGGTCCAGCCGAAGCGGGAATGCCGAACGTAGCCATCAGCAATGCACACAGGAACACGACAGGGGGACGTAGACACATGGACGTTCTCCTTGGATTGCGCAGCCAAAGAAGGGCAATCTACTGCCCTAACCTGTTCCGCCTCTCCGATGGCCGTCACGGATCGAATTAGGAATTCCCCGAATTGCCATGAGCGCCCCGCCCACCTCCACCTTCGACAGCACCACCGAACAGGGGGTGCTGCGTCTTTCCATCGCGGCCTCGTTCGGCGTTGCCGCGATAGCTGTCGCATTCGGGCTCTTCGCCAACTCCTCCCTGATCATCTTCGACGGCATCTATGGCCTGATCGATGTGGTGATGACCTGGCTGTCGCTGTTGGTCGTGCGGCTGATCAGCCTGTCCACCAATGTGGATGCACTGCAGTCCCGGTTGAATCAGCGCTTCACCATGGGCTTCTGGCATCTGGAACCCATCGTACTGGGCGTAAGCGGCACACTGATGATTGGTGCGGCGCTGTATGCGGCAGTCAATGCGGTGGATGCATTGATGTCGGGTGGTCGCGAGATCGCGCTGGGGCCGGCGATCGTGTTCGCGGTGATTTCCATCATTGTCGAGAGCGGCCTGGCGCTGTTCGTGCGTCGCGCCAACCGCACAATCGGCTCGGAATTCATTGCGCTGGACGCGAAGAACTGGATGGTGGCGGCAAGCATGTCAGCGGCCTACCTGGTCGCCTTCGGTGGCGGCTGGCTGCTGCGCGGCACCGAATGGGCGTGGCTGGTGCCGTATATCGACCCGGCTATCCTGCTGGTGGTGTGCCTGTTCGTGGTGGTCGCGCCGCTGGGTACGGTTCGGCAGGCGCTGTCGGACATCCTGTTGATCACGCCGGTCGAGCTGCAGGCGCATGTGGATGACGTCGCACGCGGCATCGTGGCCAAGTACGGCTTCATCGAGCATCGCAGCTACGTGGCCAAGGTCGGGCGCGGCGATCAGATCGAACTGTTCTTCGTGGTGCCGGCGAACGACCCGCCGCGACGACTGGTCGAATGGGACCAGCTGCGCGATGAGATTGGTGAGGCGTTGGGCGAGGAATCTACAGACCGCTGGCTGACGATCATGTTTACTACAGATCGAGAGTGGACGATCTAGTCGGGAGCGTCCTGAACAAGGTGCACCGTTCGGCGGGGCTGCCGACGGGATCATTTTCAAAAAGAACCGACAAGTGTTTATGGCATCTGGGGATGTTTCAAGAGAACGAGGATCAGCACAATGCGCGCCTCGGACCGCATACCGAGCACAGGTCACGCACTCCCCAAAGGAACTCATCATGCCTTCTGCCTACATAGTGTTTATCCGCGAGTCCAGCATCGACGGAGATGCTCTTGCCCGCTATTCGTCTTTGGTGCCACCGACCCTCGCTGGACGAAGCGTCAAGTTCCACGCCGCCTACGGACGGCAGGAAGTCCTGGAGGGCCCGGACGCAGACGGCGTGGTTGTGCTGGAGTTCGAAAGCTGGGACGAAGCAAAACGCTGGTACGGCAGCCCGGAGTACCAGGCAGCAATACCCATCCGCCAAGCTGGCGCCTCGTTTCGGGCCATCCTTGTAGAAGGCAAGGCGTAACAGGCTCTGACGCGGTCCGTGCCTCCCGCGCCAGGCTTGCCTGGTGCGCATCCAGTCCCTATCAAAAGGAAGATCATGAAAACCTCAAACAAACCCTTTGCCACCTTGCTTGCCGCATGGCTGACGGTGGGCGCCTTGCGCTGGCCACGCCGCTGGTGGCATTGGCAAAGAAGTCGCCAGAACCCAAGCCCACGGTGGTACTCGTGCATGGTGCCTTCGCCGATTCGTCCAGCTGGAACGGCGTGATCCAGCAGCTGCATGACAAGGGCTACACCGTGATCGCGGCAGCCAATGAACTGCGCGGCGTCAACAATGACGCCTCCTTCGTCAGCAGCGTGCTCAAGACCGTCCGTGGGCCGGTCGTGCTGGTCGGCCATTCCTATGGTGGATCGGTGATCAGCCAGGCCGCCATGGGGCAGCACAACGTCAAAGCGTTGGTCTATGTGGCGGCGTTTACACCTGACGTAGGCGAAAACGCTGCTGAGCTGTCTGGTCGTTTCCCCGGCAGTTCGCTGGGTCCGGCGCTGGCGCCGCCGGTGGAGCTCTCCGATGGTGGCAAGGATCTGTACATCGACCAGGAGAAGTTCCACGCCCAGTTTGCCGCGGATGTCCCCGCTGCACAGGCGGCGCTGATGGCCGCCGGGCAGCGCCCTGTAACCGATGCCGCACTGCATGAGGCGAGCACATCGGCAGCGTGGAATACCATTCCGTCATGGTTCGTCTACGGCAGCGCGGACCTCAACATTCCGCCTGCGGCACTGGCCTTCATGGCCGAGCGTGCCCACTCCCGCAAGACCGTCGTGATCAATGGTGCTTCGCATGTCGTGATGGTGTCCCACCCTGCCGAAGTGGCCGCGCTTATCGAGCAGGCCGCGCTGGCAAAGTAGCGGCCGATGCGGCGCCTGACCCTTACGGGATTCAGGCGCTTGGCACGGTGATCAAGCCATGGCATGCAACGGCGCATCGATGTCATCGAACTTGCCGCCGGTGATCAGATCGTTGATGCGCGGATCGTCAAGTACCGTATAGGGATAGCTGCGCGGGACCACGCTGACCTGGTCGAGACGCGCGACCTGCCCGGGCGACAGGACGACGTTTGCCGCGGCAAGATTGCTCTCAAGCTGGGCCAGCGTGCGCGGCCCAATGATCGGCAGCGACCCTTTGGCGGCAACCCACGCGATGGCAATTTCGCCGGGAGTCACGCGCACTTCGGTGGCAATCGCAATCAAGGTGTCGATGATCGCGCTGCGCTGCGGTGTGTTCTCCGGCTGGAATCCAGCACCTCCCCACGCTTGGTCACGTCGGTTCTCAGTATCTTTGGTGCGGTACTTCCCTGTAAGCACGCCGCCACCCAGTGGCGAGTAGGCCACTACGCCAAGCCCAAACGCCTGCGCGGCGGAGATCAGGTCCTGCTCCGTCGCACGCTGGACCAGGCTGTGCTCGACCTGTATGCCTGCGATCGGCAGGGTGCCGCGCATTTCGGCGATGGTCGCGGCGCGTGCTACGCGCCATGCAGGAAAGTTGGAAAGACCGGCATACAGAATTTTACCGGCTCGTACGAGGTCATCGAAGCCGCGCATGATCTCTTCCATCGGCGTGACGCCATCATCCACATGCGCCCAGTACAGATCGATACGGTCGGTCTTGAGCCGCTTCAGGCTGGCCTCAACGGACGCCACCATTGCTTGGCGGCTGTTGCCAGTAACGAGGATGCCTGAGTTTGCGTTCGTCTTGACCGCAAATTTGGTCGACAGGACAAAGTCATCCCGTCGCCCCGTCAGCAAGTCGCCAACAAACTGCTCCGACTGGCCGTCCTGGTAACCGTTGGCCGTATCAATGAAGTTGCCGCCGGCCCCGGCATATGTGTCGAAAATGTGGCGTGCTTCTTCCGGGGTGGCCCCGTGACCGCCCCACGCCATACCGAAATTCGCCGTTCCAAGCACCAGTTCTGAAACCCGCAGGCCAGTATGCTTCCCAAAAATTCTGTAACGCATCTATCGCTCCGGTTGTCATTCTTGCTGCAGCGATGCTACAACAAGTGGATCAGTGATCCGATACCATGTGGGTCAGTGTTCCACTTGTCAAGGAGGGGTCATGCGATCCGATGCAAAAGAAAACTATCTCCACCTGCTTGCGACCGCGCGCGCGGTCGTCTCCGAGGAAGGTGCTAACGCATCGATGCGCGATATTGCCCGCAAGGCCGGGATGGGGCCGGCCACCCTCTTCCGGCACTTCCCCACCCGGGATGCGCTTCTCGACACGCTGTTGAGGAGTTCCCTCGAAGCATTGACGCAGAAGGCGGACGCATTCGAATCCGCTTCGTCCGCTGATGAAGCGCTGGTTGCCTGGCTGCGCGAGGCGGTGGGGTTTGTCCGGATCTACAGCGGCGTCGTTACCTTGATGGCCAATGCACTGTCAGATCCCGGCTCAGCACTGCACACGTCGTGTGAAAACCTGCGCAACGCGGGTACGCGCCTGTTGACGCGCGCGCAGGTTGAGGGGATGGCAGACAGGAACATGACAGGCAGCGACATGTTCGCGCTGATCGGGGCGCTTGGCTGGATTGGCGATCAGGCCTCGTACTCCGAGCGCAGCGAGTATCTGTTCGATGTGATCGCAAGCGCTATTCTTACGCATCGGCCAAGCCGCGACGCGCAGGTCAATGAGCGGGCGGGGAGGTGATCAGCCGTCAGGATGCAACGGGTACGCTCATGCCGCCATCGACCATGACAACGGAGCCGACGATGTAAGAGGCACGGTCGGACGCCAGGAACGATACGACTTCAGCAATCTCCTCGGGTTGAGCAGCACGACCGATGGGCGTTCTCTCACCGTGCTGTGCCAGGAAGGCAGGTCCATCGTCAACGACGTCATTCAGTATGTTGGTAACGACGTCGCCGGAGCCGACGGCATTGACACGAATCCCGTCGTCAATCGCCTCCAATGCGAGTACCCGCGTCAGCTGCGCGAGTGCTCCCTTGGAGCTGGCATAGGCGGCAATCGTGGGAAATGCCTGGTAGGAGGCATAAGACGCAATGTTGACAATGGCCCCGCTCCTGTTTGGGATCATCGCCTTCATGGCTTCCCGCGAGTGCAGGAATGCAGCGGTCACATTCACTGCCTGGATGCGTTCCCAATCCTCGCGCGTCATGTCCACGACGGGTTTGTTGATGATGATGCCGGCGTTGTTGACCAGGACATCGAGGCGGCCAAAGTGTTCGATCGCAGTGGACACGGCCTTCTCGGCGGCACCATCGCTGGTGATGTCGGCAACCAGCGGAACCAGGCCAGGCCTTGCAAGCGCTTCAACGGCCGGATTCATGTCTTCAGCGATGACGTTGGCCCCTCGCTCGTGAAACATCAGCGCAATCGCCCGGCCAATCCCGCTGGCCGCACCGGTTACCAGAACGACGCGGCCTTCGAACTCCGTATGAATATCAGATGACATGTGAACTCCAGGATCGTGTGTCGGGCAGCAGCGGTTGCCGCCCCGGAGTGGGTACCTTCCTCTTTCCGCACACGATCTTCTGACGTGCTTTTGCCAAACCATCGCGGTTCTGCTTTTACTTCTCCAGGATCCGACTCCGTTGAAAATTCATGATCCGATACATCGCCGCGACCGTCGACATCTGATTCCGGCACACAGGATGCCTGACTACTTCCCGGCGGAGGCGCGTCTTTTGACCGGCCATCACCTGGATTCCGACGTGCAGGTGCAGATATTCAGGCACCGCAACACGACCCGGAGCCTGACCATTCCCGCCGTGGCGGAGCCGCTGCTGGTACTGGTGGTATCCGGCGCAGCGCTCGTCGAAGAGCGCGTGGATGACCAGGAGTGGATGGCATATGCCGTGGCTGCCGACGATTTTTTCCTTACCACATCGCAGGTTCCGTATGAAATGCGCTGGCATAGCGACAGTGGGGACGACTTCCAGGTCATGCACGTTTATCTCAGTCAGCGCCTGCTTGATCTTGCCGCTCGCGATGCCGCTGTCGGTGAACGGGCATTCCGGCTGAAGGAGGTCTCGGGCGGGCGCGACCCGGAGATTGCAGGATTGATGAGACTCCTGTTCGGTGAGATGACCCCGGACCGGCGCGCCAGCGCCAGCGCCAGCGCCATGTATCTACAGGGCATCGGCCAGGCGCTGGCAGTACATCTGGTGCGCAGGTACAGGGAGGAAACGGGATTTCCCCGGCAGCCGCACGCGCTACCCGTTTACAAGCTGCATCAGGCCATCGAGGCCATGCGCAACAACCTCGACCGCGAGTTCAACCTGACCCGCCTTGCGACAGACGCAGGCATGAGCCTGTCCCATTTCAGCCGTACGTTCCGGAAAGCGACCGGGGTCGCTCCGTCGCAGTACTTCATTCATCTTCGGATGGAAACGGCACGCCAGCTACTTCTCGGATCCGATTCAAGCATCCTCAGCATTGCTCTCGATGTCGGGTACAACAACCCAAGTCATTTCACGCACGTATTCAAACGCCACGTTGGCGTGACACCGCGCGAGTATCGCGAGAATTCCTAGGTTGACTGTCAGCACGTTTCAAGATGCCTTGAACGCGAGGGGTACCCAGCCGGCGCGCGTGCCGGAGCTCACGCCATCGATTCGAATTTAAGCGCCAGAAAATCGACCAATGCCCGCACCCGCGTCGGGACAAAGCGGCCACTGGGCAGCATCGCGTGCAACGGATAGGGCTCGGTGTCCCATGCTGTCAGCAGGGGCTGCAATGCGCCGCTGGCCAGATCCTGGCGTACGTCGATGTTCGACTTGAGCACAATGCCTGCGCCCGCCAGTGCCCACTCGCGGACCAGCGATGCATCGTCCACCGTGCGATCGCCACGAACCCGCACCTCCGTCCACTGACCGTTCAGGGCAAAGCGCCACAACTGGTGCCGGCGTCCACCGCGGGCAAACGTCAAGCAGTTGTGCTGCAACAGGTCCTGCGGCACGGCAGGAGCCGGGTGACGGCGTAGATACTCGGGCGATGCGCACAACACAGGATGTCCCATTGCCAACGGGCGGGCCACCAGGCGTGAATCGGCCAATGCCCCGTAGCGGATCGCCACGTCCACCTCGTCGCGCACCACGTCCAGAAGCCGATCACCCACGGTCAACGCCAGTTCCGCACCGGGGTGCAGCGCCAGAAATTCGCTGAACCACGGCAGCAAGGTGTTGCGAGCCAGATCTGACGGCGCCGCCACGCGTACCGTGCCCAGCAACTGGCCACGGTCGGCTGCGGCCTGGGATTCGCCCTCAGCCAATAGCTCGAATGCGCGGTGTGCGTAGTCCAGCAGGATTTGCCCCGACGGGGTAATGCGCATGGCCCGCGTGGAACGCTCGAACAAGCGCGTCCCCAGCTGAGTCTCCAGCCGTTTGAGTGTGGCGCTGGCAGCCGCCGGGGTTATGCCCAGAGCGCGAGCGGCGGCCGTGAGCGAGCCGCTCCGCGCGGTGTGCATCAGCACCTGCAGATCACCTATGTTTTCAATTTTCATTTGAAAGTCATTCTCTTCTATAGGCGCTTATCAATCAGCGATTGTGACTCTACAGTTCACCTCCCATCCACGCAATCCATTCGATCAGAGAGCAACCCATGAAAGCTGTTGGCTTCCACCACAACCTTCCCATCGAGAACCCCGCAGCACTCGAGGACCTGACGTTGCCCACTCCAACCTTGGAGCCACGCGATCTGCTGGTGCGCGTGTCGGCCACCTCCGTGAATCCAGTGGACACCAAAGTTCGACGCAGCTCAGCCCCGCCAGAAGGTCAGGCCAAGGTGGTGGGTTGGGATGCCGTGGGCATCATTGAGGCCATTGGCACGGGCGTAACGCTGTTCCAACCAGGTGATCGCGTTTACTACGCAGGAGCCGTCGACCGCCCAGGTGCGAACAGCGAACTGCATGCGGTGGATGAGCGCATTGTGGCGTTGGCCCCCACGTCGATAGACGACGCGAAGGCCGCGGCACTGCCGCTGACCGCGATCACCGCCTACGAACTGCTCTTTGACCGCCTGCGCGTGGCCAAAGGTGGCGGCAAGGGACAAAGCCTGCTGGTCGTGGGGGGGGGCGGGCGGTGTGGGGTCCATCCTTATCCAGCTGGCGCGCCAACTGACGCAGTTGCAGGTGATCGCCACCGCATCCCGCCCCGAAACCCGACAGTGGTGCCTTGACCTGGGTGCCCATGCGGTCATCGACCACAGTCGACCGCTCGCCGCGGAACTGGCCGCTGCTGGCTTTGGCCAGGTGGACTATGTGGCCAGCCTCACGCAGATGGCGCAGCACTACCCGCAGATGGTGGAGGCACTCAAGCCCCAGGGCGCGCTGGCTGCCATTGACGACATGACCGGGCTGGACCCGATGCTGCTCAAAGCCAAATCCATCTCCCTGCACTGGGAGCTGATGTTCACCCGCTCTCTGTTCCAGACCGAAGACATGGGCGAACAGGGAAAGTTGCTGGCCGAGGTGGCCGCGCTGGTCGATGCAGGTCGCATCCGCACCACGGCGCACACCCACTTGGGTGTCATCAACGCGGCCAATCTTCGGAAAGCCCATGCGCTGATTGAAAGCGGCAAGGCGCAAGGAAAAGTGGTGCTCTCCGGCTTCTGAGCACCCAATCTCGTCAGATCAAACCGCTTCCGCTCATTTCTTGAACCACTTCCAAAGGATATCGTGATGACCTCCAGCACCAGCACCAGAACCGTGGCAACGGCCTCCATCACACAAACGGCAGCGCACGCCCTGATAGCCGCCGCACGCGAAGCCGCCAGAGACGCCGGTATTGAAGTCACGATCGCGGTGACCGATGCCGCGGGGCATCTGAAAGCATTCGATCGATCCGACAAGGCGCCGTTCCTGTCCGTGGATGTAGCCATCAACAAGGCCTGGACAGCTGCATCCTTCGGTCTTGCCACCCATGTGTGGAATGCCCTTATGCAGGACAGCCAAGTGGCGCCACTGGCGCACCACCCGCGCGTGGTCGCGGTGGGTGGCGGTTGCCCGGTCACCGATGGCGGCCAGGTCGTCGGCGGCATTGGCGTCTCTGGTGGCAATGCGTTGCAGGACCAGCAAGTTGCCGAAATCGCACTCAAGGCGCTGGGATTCGAGCTGGCGGCCTGAGCCGTTCAGCTCCCTTGTCTGCGGGGCCGGCCTCAAGGTGAAACCAACCGTCGTGCAACCCGCAATTCACAAAAATCGTAGAGGACCAGCTGGAGGTTCCAGTCGGACCTTGTTCAATTCGACAGAAGAGACTCCCACAATGTATGGAATTTCTCCGCTTGGCTGGGTGCATACACTCGGCAGTCTTCCCGCCATTCCCGTGGCAGCATATATGTTCGCCCGTCACGGCCGCATAGTGCCACGTTCAATCCCTGGCAAAGTCTATTTCTGCGCCATGGTAATCGGTGCTACCAGCCTGTTTCTGTTTGCGCACGAGCCCGTAAGCTATGGCATTGCCATAGCTACGCTCCTGTTGTTGTTCGCTGGCTATAACGCCTGGCGATTCCCACGTCTGGGGCGCGCACTCACATACGCGGAAACGATCTGCCTGAGCCTGACCGCCTTCTTGCTGATGTTGCCCACAGTTTCTGAAACCCTTCGCCGCGTTCCAGATGGTCATCCCATCGCTGCCGACCTGAAGTCCCCCATTCTGCTTGAGGCTCAAGCCCTGCTTCTGGTGCTTTTCATTGCCGGAATATCCGCCCAGGTTATTTTCCTGCGCAGGCAAGGTCGCGCATTGACGAGCTCGGGTCGGAGTTGATTCCGTGCTGAGCGCCTGGCCACGAGCTTGAGCACGGTGTCGAGAAAGAACGCCCGAATACGGGGTTCATTCCAGTGTCGTGCCGCATGTCAATCGCAGCGGGACGCTGATCTGGCCACACTGTTCCCATCGAGAGCGGCAGCCACTGGCAAGCCCGTCCTTGAAGGTTTCCGACTGCCATCTCAACCATTCAACTGGCCTGCTGCTGCAGGCCCAGGAGCCCACTCATGTCCATAACGCCTCGCTTCCTCGCATGCGCACTCGCCATTTCGGCTGCCGCAGCAAGCCAGTCCAGCTTCGCCACCGCATCCACCTCCTTGCCTGCAGACGCTCCTGCGGAAAGAACCATTGGCCAGCTCGACCAGGTGTTCGCCTTCCATGACGCGATGCCCACTGGAGTAACCGTCACCGACAACGGGCGCATCTTCGTCAACTACCCGAAATGGGGAGACGATGTGACGTTCACGGTCGGCGAAATCCGTGAGGGTCGGGTCTTCCCTTATCCCGATGCCGCGTTCAACCGCGAGGATCCCAACGATCCTGCCAACGGTCTGATCAGCGTGCAGAGCGTGGTTGCCGACGGCAAGGGTGCCGTTTGGCTGCTGGATACGGCAGCCCCCGGCTTTGCTGCCCCGAAGGCAGGCGGCGCGAAACTGGTCGCGGTGGATCTGGCCAGCAACAAGATCATCAGAACCCTGGTATTTCCGGCCAACGTGATGCTGGATGGCACCTATGTAAACGACATGCGTTTTGACTTCCGCGTCGGCAAGGAAGGTACGGTATATGTCACCGACTCATCCATCTCCGGCCCCGGTGCCATCATCGTGATGGACATCGCCAGCGGCAAAGCCGTACGGCGTCTGAGCGGTGCCAGATCAACGTCGCCGGATCCGGATTTCATCCCTGTGGTCGAGGGCCGGCAGGCACTCATCACCAGCGGTCCGGATGGCAAATCGAAGCCTCTGACCGTGGCATCCGATGGCATTGCGCTGTCCGCCGATGGCAAGACGCTGTACTTCTGCCCTTTGTCCAGCCGCCACCTGTACTCCGTGTCCACCACGCTGCTGCGGGACCCGAACGTCAGCGAGGCCCAGCTGGCGGAAGCGGTGAAAGATCTCGGTGAAAAGGGTGCCTCCGACGGCCTTGAAGCCGATGCCGATGGTGCCGTGTACGCCGGCGATTACGAGCACAACAGCATCCGCAGGCGACTGGCTGATGGAAGCTGGCAGACCCTCGTCCACGATCCCCGGGTGCTGTGGCCGGACACGTTGTCTATCGGGCCGGATGGCTACCTGTACTTCATCGCCAACCAACTCCAACGTCAGGCAGGATTTCATGATGGAATGGATCTGCGTGAGAAGCCCTACAGCCTGCTGCGCGTAAGAATCGACGCCGCCCCGGCTCCAACGCACTGAAGGAGGTATCAGGGGTCCCTGGAGCGCGACCCGATGACCAGCCGAGACAGCTGATCATGGGGGGCATTGGGAAATGGTTGGTTACTCCTATCGCAAGGGCAATGATCCGCTCGACGTCAGGTAGCTTGCACACCCTGCTTCCACTGCCTCGGCGACTGTCCCGTCTGCGACTTGAACGCACGCGACAACGCCGCTTCACTTCCATAGCCAACATCAATGGCAATGCGCTTGAGCGGTTGGCCCTTGCGCAATGCCAGCTGCACCAGCCGCGTGCGCCAGCCCTGCAGGTAGTGACCTGGCGTGCTGCCGATGGTGTCGCGGAAAGAGTCTGCGAAGGCGCTGCGCGACATGCCGGCGCGCTGGGCGAGCGATTCCAGCGTCCATTCCTGTGCGGGTTCTTCATGCATGGCCACCAGCGCATGACGCAGGCGCGGGTGGGCCATGCCAGCGAGCAGGCCGACGCGGAGTTGGCCGCTTTCCATCAGCGCGCGCAGGATCTGGATCATCACTACTTCGAACAATCGATCCAGCAGCGCCTGTCGGCCGCAGCGTTGCGCGAACGCTTCGTCGAACAGCACCGAGAGGATCGGCTGGCCGCCGTACAGCTCCGCCAAGGGCAGGCAGATCACCGGCGGCAGCGCAGCGGCGACCGGGTTGTTTCCACCGCCTTCGAACTGCAGATGGGCGCAGGCGAAATCGGCGCCGGTCGTCGGATCGGTGACGAAGCGATGCGCGAATGGACGGGGATACACGAGTACGCTGGGTTCGGTGATCTCCAGCACGCTGCCGTCGGGATGCTCCACCCGCACGCTGCCCTCGCGGATCAGGTGCAGCTGGCCGCGCTCGCCGTCGGCCGGCAGGTCGTTGATGCCGCACAGGGCGCCGGCGTGGAAGACCTCGGCGTTCACCGCGAAGCGGCCGAGCAGGGATTGCAGACGGTCGACCATTTCGGACTCCAGATCAAGTTTGCTGGACGTTATGTTGCCACACGTCCAGCCTGCAGGCGCATAGTACACCTCACCAACCGGTCTATCCTTTACCCAGCCAGGAGCTTCCCATGTCGATTGAAAAGGTTCTTTACACCGCACACGCCACCGCCACCGGCGGCCGCGAAGGCCACGCCACCTCGTCGGACAAGGTGCTGGACGTGCAGCTGTCCACCCCGCGCGAGCTGGGCGGCGCTGGCGGCCCGGGCACCAACCCGGAGCAGCTGTTCGCCGCCGGTTACTCGGCCTGCTTCCTGGGCGCGCTGAAGTTCGTGGCCGGCCAGGCCAAGGTTGCGCTGCCGGCTGAGACCAGCATCACTGGCAATGTGGGTATTGGCCAGATCCCGACCGGGTTCGGCATTGAAGTCGAGCTGCAGATCAGCGTGCCGGGCCTGCCGCGCGAGCAGGTGGAAGAGCTGGTGCAGAAGGCGCATATCGTGTGCCCGTACTCGAATGCTACCCGCGGCAATATCGATGTGACGCTGACCATCGTTTGAAAAAAATGGGCGGATGCCGGTCAAGTTGACCGTGCATCCGCCCATCCCACCGCGGTGGATCCCGGTTTACGGGATGCGTTCGTTGTTTCCGAGGGCCGGCCAACGGCCGGCGCGGTTACTGCTCCGGGGTTACCAGCTGTACTACGCTGGAGAAGTCGAGCTTGCCGCGGCCGGCCTGGTGATTCATGGAATACAGGTTGCGGGCCAGTTCGCCCAGCGGGATCGAGGCGCCCACGCTCATTGCCGCTTCCACGGCCAGGCCCATGTCCTTGAGCATCAGGTCGCTACCGAAGCCGCCACTGTAGCCGCGCGATGCCGGCGCATTTTCCAGCACGCCCGGCCACGGGTTGCACACTTCGGTAGCCCAGCTGCGGCCGGTGCTGACCGCCATCATCTGCGAGAGCACCTTCGGGTCCAGGCCGTGCGCCACGCCCAGTGCGATGGATTCGCCAGTGACGGCCATGATCACGCCGAGTGCCATGTTGTTGCACAGCTTGGCGACCTGGCCGGCACCGCTGGCGCCGACGTGGAAGATGTTCTTACCCATCGCCTGCAGCAGCGGGCGCGCACGCTCGAGTGCATCGGCTTCACCACCCACGATGAAGGTCAACGTGCCGGCAGCGGCGCCAGCGGTGCCGCCGGAAACCGGTGCATCCAGCATCTGCAGCCCGCGTGCGGCGGCCGCTTCAGATACCTTGCGTGCGGTGGCTGGCGCAATCGTGCTGCAGTCGATGACCAGCGCGCCGCCGGGGATGTCGGCCAGCAGGCCGTTGTCGCCCAGGTACACGCCTTCGACATGGCGGCTGGCCGGCAGCATCGAGATGACCACCTCGGCGTTGGTCAGCGTGTCCAGTGCCGAGCTGGCGGCGGTGGCACCTGCGTCGACGGCGGCCTGCACGGCGGCGGGCACCAGGTCGAACACGCGCACGGCGTGGCCGGCCTTGGCCAGGTTGGCGGCCATCGGGCCACCCATGTTGCCCAACCCGATGAATGCAATACGGCTCATGCGAGGCTCCTTTCAGGAACGGTGGCGCCCAGGTCGGCCAGCGGATGCGTGGCGTCGTCCCAGGGCGAAACGAAGAAGGTCTGCGCCCACTGCGGCGTCGCGTCGGCCAAGGTGGCCGGCTGCCAGCGCGGGCTGCGGTCCTTGTCGATCAACAGCGCGCGGATGCCTTCGGCGAAATCACCGTGGCCGGCGCAGTGCAGTGCGGCGATGTATTCGAAGCGATAAACGTCGGCCAGCGAGGCGCCGGCCGCACGGTGCTGCAGTTCCCAGGCCAGGCGTGCCGAACCCGGCGCACCGGCGGCCAGCGTGGCCTGCGCAGTCTGCAGCCAAGCATCATCGGTGTGCAGCGCGCCGATCGCATTGACCACGGCCGCCACGTCGTCGCCTTCGCACAGCGCGTCGAGGGTGGCCGCGTTGCGCAGCAGCGGGCCGGTGGCCGCGTCGCTGGCATGCTGCTGCAGCAGGGCGCTGAGCTGCTCATGGTTGCGCTTGGCGTCGTCGCTCCAGTGCACCTGGGCGAGCGCGCCGAACACATCGGCGCGCTGGGCCTCGGCGATATGGATGTCGGCCAGGCCCGCGTAGATGGCGTCGCCCCCGTTGAGCGGTGCCCCGGTGAGCGCCAGGAACAGGCCGCCCTTACCCGGCACGCGCGGCAGCAGCCAGCTGCCACCGACGTCGGGGAACAGGCCAACGGTGACCTCGGGGAACGCCAGTTTCGAGCGCTCGCTGACCACCCGATGGCTGGCGCCGGACATCAGCCCGACGCCGCCCCCCATGACGATGCCATGGCCCCAGCACAGGATCGGCTTGGCATAGGTGTGGATCAGGTAGTCGACGCGATATTCCACGTCGAAGAACTCGGCGGCGTACGTGTTGTCGCGCACGTCCGTGCGGCCGGCATCGCGGTAGGCGCGCATGCTCTGGTACAGGCTGTGCAGGTCGCCGCCGGCGCAGAACGCCTTTTCGCCCGCGCCCTGCAGCACCACCAGCGCGATGCCGTCGTCGGCCGCCCATGCGGTCAGGCGTTCATGCAGCAGGTGCGCCATGGGCAGCGAGAAGCCGTTGAGCGTACGCGGTGCGTTGAGCGTGGCAATGCCGATCCGCTTGCCGTTGGCGGCGCGCTGCTCTTCGAACAGCACCGGCGCCTCGACGTTGGCCTCGGCGGTACTCATGCGTTCTTCCACTGCGGCGCACGCTTTTCCAGGAAGGCGTTGACGCCCTCGGCCTGGTCGGCGCGGTCGAACAGGTCTACGAACGCCTCGCGCTCGGCGACCAATGCCGAAGCATGGCTGATGCCATTGCGGGTGGCCTGCACCAGGGTCTTGCAGGCGGCCACACTGGACGGGCTCTGCTTGCCGGCCTTCTGCGCCCATTCAATGGCCAGCGCCTTGGCTTCGCCCTTGCCGACCTTTTCTTCGGCCAGGCCGATGCGCACGGCGGTGTCGGCGTCGATGCGTTCGCCGAGCAGGATCATCCGCTTGGCCCAGCCTTCGCCAACCAGGCGCGGCAGGTTCTGGGTGCCACCGGCGCACGGCAGCAGGCCGACGGTGGCCTCCGGCAGCGCGACCTGGGCGTGTTCTTCAATGATGCGCAGGTCGCAGGCGAGCGCGCATTCCAGCCCGCCGCCCATGGCATAGCCGTTGATGGCGGCGATGGACACGCCACGGAAACCGGACAGCGCTTCGAAGGCTTCACCAAAGCGGCGCGCGGCTTCACGCGCGGCCGCCTTGTCGCCGGAGGCGAACTGCTTCAGATCCGCACCGGCAGAGAAGAACTTCTCGCCGCCGCCGGTGATGACCAGCGCGTAGATGGTCTTGTCCGCATTGAGCGCGCCGACCAGGTCGCGCAGCGCCGACAGGCTGTGCACGGTCCAGGTGTGGGCCGGCGGGTTGTCCAGCGTGACCACTGCGACATGACCGTCGGCGTCGACCTTGAGGCCCACGTGTTCGTGCTTGCGCCAATCCATCATCGCAGTTCCTCTTCGGTGTTGAGCAGGTGGCGGGCCACGATCACGCGCATGATCTCGTTGGTGCCCTCCAGGATCTGGTGCACGCGGCTGTCGCGCAGCAGGCGTTCGATCGGGTATTCGCGAATATAGCCGTAGCCGCCGTGGATCTGCAGGGCGTCGTTGCAGATCTGGAAACCGGCGTCGGTGGCGAAGCGCTTGGCCATGGCGCACCACACGGTGGCATCGCCGGCGCCGGCGTCGAGCTTGCGTGCAGCGGTGTGCACCATCTGCCGCGCGGCGACCAGCTGGGTGGCCATGTCGGCCAGCTTGAACTGCAGCGCCTGGAAATCGGCCAGCGGCTTGCCGAACTGGCGGCGCTCGCCCATGTAGCGGCGTGCGGCGTCCAGCGCGCCCTGCGCTGCGCCCAGCGAGCAGGCGGCGATGTTGATGCGGCCACCGTCCAGGCCCTTCATGGCCAGCTTGAAACCGCTGCCCTCTTCACCGAGCAGGTTGCCGACCGGCACGCGCACGTTCTCGAAGGTGATGCCACGGGTGGGCTGGCTGTTCCAGCCCATCTTCTCTTCCTTGCGGCCGTAGCTGATGCCGGCAAGGTCGGCAGGCACGGCGATGGCGCTGATGCCCTTGGCACCCGGGCCACCGGTGCGCGCCATCACCACCAGCAGCTCGGTGGCGCCGGCGCCGGAAATGAAGGCCTTGGAACCGTTGAGCACGTAGTGGTCGCCATCGCGCACGGCGGTGGTCTTGAGCGAAGCCGCGTCCGAACCGGCACCCGGTTCGGTCAGGCAGTACGAGGCCAGCTTGCTGCCCGAAGACAGTTCCGCACCCCATTCGGCGCGCAGGCTCTCCGTGCCCCAGTTGGAGACCATCCACGAGGCCATGTTGTGGATGCTCACATAGGCGCCGGTGGACGGGTCCACGTTGGCGAGCTCCTCGATGACGACGGCGGCGTCCAGACGGCTCAGGCCACTGCCCCCGACCTCGGGATCCATGTACAGGCCACAGAACCCCAGTTCCCCGGCCTTGGCGATCGCCTCGCGCGGAAAGATGCCCTCCGCATCCCATCGCGCGGCGTGCGGCGCCAGTTCGGCCTGGGCGAAGTCACGCGCGGCCTCTCTATAGGCCTGCTGCGCTTCTTCGAGTTCCGTCGTCATCGAGTTGCTCATAAACACTCCGTGCCCCTTCAGGCGCTTACTTCAGGCTGATCGTGGTGTTGACGCCGTGACCCAGGGTCTCGTCGTCGAACCAGCGCGAGGTGATGGTCTTGGTCTGGGTGTAGAACATCACCACCTGCTTGCCATACGGGCCCAGGTCGCCGAGCTTGGACGCGCGCGAACCGGTGAACGAGAACAGCGGCACCGGCACCGGGATCGGCACGTTGATGCCGACCTGGCCGACGTCGATTTCTTCCTGGAAACGGCGCGCCGCCGCACCGGACTGGGTGAACAGCGCGGTACCGTTGCCGTTGGGGTTGCTGTTGATCAGCGCGATGGCGTCATCCAGCGTTTCCGCTTCCAGGATGACCAGCACCGGCCCGAAGATTTCTTCGTCGTAGATGCGCATGCCCGGGGTGACGCCATCGAAGATGGTCGGGCCCACGAAGTTGCCCTTCTCGAAGCCATCCACCTGCGGGTTGCGGCCATCAAGCACCAGCTTGGCACCCTGCGCCACGCCGGAAGCGATCAGCGCTTCAACGCGCTCGCGGGCGGCGCAGGAAATCACCGGGCCCACGTCCGTACCGGCCACGCTGCCGGCGCTGACCTTGAGGGTCTTGGCCTTGGCTACCAGATCCGACACCCACTCGCGCGCTTCACCAACCAGCACCAGGGTGGAGGCGGCCATGCAGCGCTGGCCGGCCGCGCCGAAGGCGGCACCGACCATGGCGTTGAGGCTCTGTTCCTTGTTGGCGTCCGGCAGCACCACGGCATGGTTCTTGGCGCCCATCATGCACTGCACGCGCTTGCCGGCCAGCGAGGCGCGGTTGTACACGTGGGTGCCGACGCGGGTGGAACCCACGAACGAAACCGCCTTGATGTCGGGGTGGTCGCAGATCGCGTTGACCACTTCTTCGCCGCCGTGCACGACGTTGAGCACGCCCTTGGGAATGCCCGCTTCCAGCGCCAGTTCGACCAGGCGCATGGTGACCATCGGGTCCTGTTCGGACGGCTTGAGGATGAAGGTGTTGCCGGTGGCAATGGCCATCGGGAACATCCACAGCGGGATCATGGCCGGGAAGTTGAACGGGGTGATGCCCGCGCACACGCCCAGCGGCTGCAGCAGGGTGTAGGTATCCACGCCGTTGGCGACGTTGTTGGCCAGCTCGCCGAGCTGCAGGTTGCCGATGGCGGCCGCGTGCTCGACCACTTCCAGGCCGCGGAACACATCGCCTTCGGCGTCGGGCACGGTCTTGCCCTGCTCGGCGCTGAGGATGTGGGCCAGCTCGCTCATGTTCTCGCGGATCAGCTGCTGGTACTTCAGGAAGATGCGCGCGCGGGTGCCGATCGGGGTCTTGCGCCAGGTCTTGAAGGCTTCCTTGGCCGAGGCCACGGCGGCGTCCACTTCGCTGACGGTGGCGAACGGCACCTGGGCCAGGACATCCTGGGTGGCCGGGTTGACCACGTTCTGCCAGTGCGAGCTGGCCGATTCGACGAACTGGCCATCGATCAACATGCGGATACGGGGCGCTGCAACAGTCATGGCAATACCGGCGGGGTGCGAAAGGTGATTGGCATTATTCACATACGCTTACTCGCTTTCCGGGCTGTCTGCGCTTAATCTGGCCAATGCCCGCTACGATTTCTGTTAATTCTGTGAATAGCCAGCTTCCCCAGCGTCAGATTGGCCTGCGCCTGCTTCGTCTGCGCGAGCAGCGTGGCTACAGCCAGGCCGAACTCGCGCGCGCCTTGGGGCTGTCGGCCAGCTACCTGAACCAGATCGAGCGCAACAAGCGCCCACTGACCCCGTCGGTGCAGGCGAAGCTGCGCGAGGTGTTGGGCGACGTTACCGACCTGTTCGACGTGGATGAGCCCGGCGCGCTGCAGGAAGCCTTGGGCGAAACACTGCGCGACCTGGGCCTTGACCAGGTCAGCAGCACCGAACTGCGCGCGATGGCCGGCAACCTGCCGCAGATCAGCCGCGCCCTGCTCGACCTGCACCGCCGACACCTGCTGCTGCGCGAACATGCTGCCGCGCTGGAGTTCCAGCTGGGCGACCCGCAGGCGGGGCAGGCACTGCCGGCCGGCGACCAGGTGCGCGACTTTTTCAACCGCATGCACAACCACATTCCGGAACTGGACGACCTGGCCGAGCAGCTGTTCGGCGAATGGGGGCTGGTGGCCGGGCATGTGGCGCCGCGCCTGCGCCAGTTGCTGGCCGACCGCCACGGGGTGCTGGTGGAGGTGGGTCCGCTGCAGGCCGGGCGCGAGAAGCGGGTGTACGACGGCGGCAGCCGCACGCTGTGGCTGCCGGACTACCTGGAGGCGGGGCAGCAGGCGTTCCAGATGGCCGCCGAGCTGGCGCTGCTGGGCTATGCGGCGCAGATCGATGCGGTGATCGCGCGCGCGGGCTTCCGCGAACCGGAACAGATCGCGCAGGCGCGGATCGGCATGTCCAACTACTTCGCCGGCGCGCTGGTGATGCCGTATGCGCAGTTCCTGCGCGCGGCAGAACACAGCGCCTACGACATCGACGCGCTGGCGCACCGCTTCGGCGTGGGCTTCGAGGCGGTGTGCCACCGGCTCAGCACGCTGGCCCGGCGCAGCGCGCCGGGGCTGCCGTTCTTCTTCATCCGCGTGGACCGCGCCGGCAATGTGTCCAAGCGGCACTCGGCGACCGATTTCCACTTCTCGCAGGTGGGCGGCTCGTGCCCGCTCTGGATCGTGTACGAAGCCTTCAACCAGCCCGGGCGGGTGTTGACCCAGACCGCGCGCATGCCCGATGGGCGACGCCACTTCTGGCTGGCACGCCAGGTCAGCAGTGGCCCGATCGGCCACGGCCAGCCACGCAAGACCTTCGCAGTGGCGCTGGGCTGCGACCTGCAGCATGCCGAGCGGTTGATCTACTCGCGTGGGCTGGATATCCAGAGCCCGGGCAACTCGGTGTCGATCGGCCCGGGCTGCCGGGTCTGCCCGCGCGAGGACTGCATGCAGCGCGCGTTTGCCCCGTTGCCGGGCCAACGGTAGCGCCGGCCGTTGGCCGGCCCTCGGGGTGTCGGGGCATCCCTCTGGCCCTACGCTTACGAACGGTGCGGCGCCGCCTGGGCCGGCCAACGGCCGGCGCTACCCGCTATTGACCGCGTTTGCGGTCAATAGCTGGGGGTCACCTTCATCTGTGGCAACGGACGGGGCGCGCCGTCGGTGAGGTCGGGGCCCAGGTCTTCCCAGGTCTGGCCCTGCTCGACCATGAGCCGCCACAGCTGCTGCGACTCGCGGCGTTTTTCCTCCGAACTGAAGCGGTACGAGGGTGGCAAGGGCTCGCCCCGCGCAACCGATTCGTAGGCACCCTGCCACGCGCCCACACGCTGCGCGGGATCATCGGTGCGCGCCACCTCCAGCGTGTAACGCTGGTACGCCGACGCCAGGTTCCGCCAACGAATCCAATAGTGATTGGCGAACGAGAAATCGCAGAAGCGCTCACCCGCCACGCTGCCCTTGGCAGCGATACGACTGAGCACGGCCTGCGGCATGTCCAGGTTCATGCCGCCTTCGTCGCCCTCCAGCGATACATGCACGATGCGGTCGCGGTAGCCGGGAGCACGCGCCTGCAGCACATCGCGCCAGTTCTGCATGGTCGACACGATCGAGAACAGGAAGCCGGACATCTCCGCCGCCGCCAGCGGGCGCGCAATGGACTGGTAGCTGCGTTGCCAGCCATGCCGGTTTTCGGTGGGCAGGAACACGGCCGCATTGATGGCACCGGGCGAATCCGCTGACGCACGCAGCGGTTCTGCCTGGTGCGGGTAGACGAGGTTGATGCCGAACGTGGGCCAGCGTGGCAGCGCCTCATCGAACAGATGGATGGGGAAGTTGCTGCTGATCCCGCCATCGGAGAACCAGCACACCCGGAAGGCAGCGATGACCGGGCCGCAGGTGTGGCCGCCACTGGTGAGGCCTTCCATGCTGTCGGCCACGTTGCGGTTGTCGTGCGGGGGCACGGCATCGGCCACCGGTTCGCAGCGTCGCTCGCGCCGGGCCGGCTCATGCAGTGGCACGGCACTGATCAGCAGCGGAAAGCTCAGGCTCATGCGGGTGCCGACCAGCACCGGCAGCTGATCGCCTTCGGGCAGGCGGTAATAGTCCACGCCGTCCACCCGGTGCGGCGCGCCCGCGCGGGCCAGCAGCCACGCCACCACGCTGGCCGGGAACAGCTGCTCGAACTGGTCGCGGCGGAACCAGAACTGCGACGCGCTGAATGGCAGCGTGCGCGGTTCGGTGTGGGAGACGCAGGTGGTGATCATCTGCAGGCTGATCGCGTGCACGCCGGCCGGTTCACCGCTGTAACGCGGCGCGTTGTGCAGGTCGGCGAAGGTCAGCGGCTGGTCCAGCGGCTTGCCCGACAGCGCCTGTAGCTGGGTATGCAGCCAGTCGGTCAGCGCAGGGTTGTCGGCACCGGTCTGGGTTGCGCCCGAGCACAGCCCAAGCAGGTTGCGCCGCGCCACCCGCGCCACCCGCAGCGCCGATGCCAGCACGCCAGCCCCGTATGCACACAGCAGCGAAGGCAACAGCGTGGCCCAGATACCCTCCACTCCTGCCGCCAGCCAGCCGATGCCAAGCAGCCCGACCAGCGTGGCCAGCAGTTCCAGCGGCGCAATGGCGAATACCGCCGCCAGCAGGCAAAGGATCTTGCGCGGCAGCCCGGCCTTGCCGGTCAGCATCACCAGCAGCCGGTAGGCGGTACGGGCGCCGTAGGCGGGCTGGAACAGGCTGTAGATGAAGCCGCGCCGCGACAACTGGGTGGAGACATCGGCCAGCCCGGCAAACCCCGCCTGCGGTCCCAGTGGCTCGCCCGCCCGGCAACGCCGGTCGCCCAGCGCGGCCGCGGCAGCCACCGCTGCAGCAATCGCGCCGACCGAGGTGCCGCCGATGTTCTTGAAACGGTACTCGCGGGCCAACGACAGCACCGCATTGGGATACACGATGCCGCTGGTGATGCCGCCCTTCATGACCAGATCGCAGTACTTGTCCGCCACGTTGCCGTCCTCGGTCCATTGCCACGGACCCAGTATCCCCCAGCGCCCTCTCAGGGCCTGAGAACGGCGCCGCAGTTGCGGATTCGGGCGATGCGGATCAGCGAGATCATCGCCAGACGTCGTGGCATCACGGCCGACACCGCACTGCGGCTCGCGCGTTTCTTCGGTACCAGCGAGGGGTTCTGGATGAACCTGCAGATGTCCCACGACGCGGCCAAGGCGCGCGATGAGCTGGCCGACGTGCTGGCCCGCATCGAACCTTACCAGCCCGCCGCCTGAGCGCCGGCGCGCTGTAGGCCCCTGATTCCTGAATGCGCTAATATTTTTGCACTATTATTTATCAAACGCCACAATATTGACATTTCGTACCCATGGTGACGGCACAGAAAGGATTGACGGACGCCAATAGTTTAAAGTGCTAATATTATTGCTCTTTTCATGAGAAAACGCAGGAATAACGGCGCAATGGCGAAGAAGACTGCACCACTCCTGCCCTCGACGGAGAAGCTCCTCGCTGAATTTGGTGAGCGGCTCAAGCTCGCACGTCTGCGCCGCAAGATCACGGCCAAGCAAGTGGCAGAGCGCTCAGGAATGTCGCCAATGACACTGCGCTCTCTTGAATCCGGGGCAGCGGGAGTGACCATGGGTGCCTATCTTTCCGTGATGCAGGTGCTTGGCATTGAACAGGACGTCGCATTGCTCGCCGCCGAAGATGAGCTGGGTCGCCGGCTTCAGGACTCACGACTTGTAAAGCGCCGCGTTCTTGAACAGGCGCCGCCCAAGACCAACAAGAGCACGAGAGCCAGCAAGCCGCAGACTCACAAAGCCAGCGAACCGATGATGGCCCATCGAAGCGACGAGCCGAGCAATGGCAAGTACGTCACCCCGGCAACCGGACCTGCCAAGCCGCGTGCAACCACTTCGACAGGCCTTGCCTCACTTTTGAAGCCTTCCACCAGGAAACGCGACAAGGGCGAGACGAAATGACGATGATCGCGGTGTATGCGGATTGGGAAGGCCTGCAGCAACCTCGGCGGCTGGGCTTTCTGAATTCCCGCAGGACGCGCGCGCACGAAACGTTTGAGTTTCAGTACGACCCTGCGGCGCTGGCCGACCCTGTCATTGGCCGACTGGTACTCGACCCAAAGATCCTCCTCTTCGAGGGTCCTCAGTATCCGCCTGCGCCCCAGGACAGGTTCGGCGTGTTTGCCGATTCCAGCCCTGATCGCTGGGGTCGTCTGCTCATGGATCGCCGCCTCGAACGTGAAATCCGCGCCGGCATCCGGCCGGCCGGCACGCGGCTGTATGAGACGGATTACCTTCTTGGCGTACACGATCACTATCGCGTGGGCGCGCTGCGCTACAAGCAGGAAGATCGCGGTGAGTTCCTCGATGACTCCATCGGACTCGCTGCCCCGCCCTTTGCGCAGATTCGCGCCTTGGAGCAAGCGAGTCGCGCGCTGGAAGAAGATCAAGGCAACGTCTCCCAGCAAGGCCAGCAGTGGCTCAGGATGCTTATCGCTCCGGGTGGTTCACTCGGCGGCGCCAGACCCAAGGCGAGCGTTGCCGATGAGCAGGGACATCTGTACATCGCCAAGTTTCCGAGCTCGCGGGATGACTACGACGTCGGTGGCTGGGAAATGGTCGTCAATGCCCTTGCTGTTGGCTGCGGCCTGAATGTTGCTGCCGCCGAAGCGCGGAAATTTGCCAGTGATCACCACTGCTTCATGGTTCGGCGGTTTGATCGCACTGATGATGGCAAGCGCCTGCACTTTGCCTCGGCGATGACCATGACGGGTCATGTTGATGGTGATGATTCCTCGACGGGTGTCAGCTACCTGGAACTAGCCGAGGTATTGATCAGGCATGGGTCCCAAACCAATGCGGATCTTCGGGAGCTATGGTCGAGAATCGTCTTCAATATTCTTGTCTCCAACACGGATGATCACCTGAGAAATCACGGCTTCATCCTGGTACCCGGGAAGGGCTGGCGTCTCTCGGCGGCGTATGACATGAACCCGGTGCCCATTGCGGATGGCCTGAAGCTCAACATCACCGAAGCGGACAACACCCTGGACCTGGAGCTCGCTCGCGAAGTCGCAACGTACTTCCGGGTGGGCGTGGATGAGGGCGATGAAATCATCGACGAGTTTCAAGGGATTGTCCGCCAGTGGCGAACGCTGGCCAGGCAGCTGGGCCTTCCAGCGCGCGAACAGGATCGAATGGCCGACGCATTTCGTCTCGCGGACAGTTAAACGGGGCGATACCAGACCTGTCGGCCTGGTCAGGATGTCGAAGGCGTCCACTTGACCGCCGCCGCATCTCGGCCTACCTTGTGCTCGCCGAAGGTATCCATCGCTTCATGCAGATGAAGGGATGGGTTTAAACGGGAATCCGGTGACGGGGCCATGCGCCCCCATTCCGGAGCTGCCCCGCAGCGGTGAGTGGAAACGAAACCTGCCAACAGCACTGGGCCTGAACGCCTGGGAAGCGGCAGGGAGTAGGTGGGCCCCGTGCCCGTGTCCATCAGCCCGAATACCGGCCCCGGCCGGGGGACACGACCGTCCCCTGTTTGACCTGGAACGTCCGCGGGGAGGTTGCCGGGGCCTGCCGCCATGCCCTCTGCGTGGCGCTGCCCCCGTGCGTCCGCTTCACGGCATCCGGTTCGCCCGCGGGGGCGAAGGTCACTGGCGGGGCGGGCACGGCAGCAATGGCGTGGGTGCCGCGCAGTTCCTTCGTTCCTCAATGCCCCTACGCAATGAGGACACGTTCCATGACCACTGTTACCAACCTGGGGTTTCCCCGCATCGGTGCCAAGCGCGAGCTCAAGCGCGCGCTGGAAGCGTTCTGGTCCGGCCAGAGCTCTGCTGAATCGCTGCAGGACACCGCGACCGGCCTGCGCGCCACCCACTGGCAGCTGCAGCGCGACGCCGGGGTGGATGTGCCACCCAGCAACGACTTCAGCCTGTACGACCAGGTGCTGGACGCCGCCTTCCTGTTCGATGCCATCCCGGCCCGCTACCGCGCGCTGGCCGATGCCGATCCGTTGGCCGGCTACTTCGCGATGGCACGCGGGCTGCAGCGCGACGGGTTCGACCTGCACGCGCTGGAAATGACCAAATGGTTCGACACCAACTACCACTACCTGGTGCCCGAGCTGCAGGCCGGCCAGGGCTTCGCGCTGCGCGGCGACAAGCCGCTGGCCGAGTACCGCCAGGCCAAGGCACTGGGGATTGAAACCCGGCCGGTGCTGATTGGCCCGGTGACCTTCCTGCTGCTGTCCAAGACCACCGACGGCAGCCCGGCGCTGGACCTGCTGGACGCCCTGTTGCCGGTGTACGTGCAGCTGCTCGGCCAACTGCACGCCGCAGGTGCGCAGTGGGTGCAGCTGGATGAGCCGACGCTGGTGCAGGACCTGGGCCCCGAGGCCCGCGCCGCCTTCACCCACGCCTATGCGGTGCTGGCCACGGCTGCCCGCCCCAAGGTGCTCGTCGCCACCTACTTCGGCGCACTGGACGACAACCTGGAACTGGCGGCATCGCTCCCGGTTGATGGCCTGCACGTGGACCTCGTGCGCGCACCGGAGCAGCTCGATGCGGTGATCAAGGCCCTGCCGGCCGGGCGCGTGCTGTCGGCCGGGCTGGTCAATGGCCGCAACATCTGGCGCACCCACCTGGACAACGCGCTGGTGTTGGCGCGCTATGCGCATGGCCAGCTGGGCAGCGATTTCCTGTGGCTGGCACCGTCGTGTTCGCTGCTGCACAGCCCGGTGGACTTGGCGCATGAGAAGAAGCTGGACAGCGAACTGCGCGGCTGGCTGGCGTTCTCGAAGCAGAAGCTGGAAGAGCTGCGCGTGCTGGCCGATGCGATCGACACCCCTGCGCGTGCGGAGGCCGCGCTGGAGCTGTCGCGCGAGCGCATCGCCTCGCGCAAGCGCTCGCCGCGCGTGCACAACCCCGCCGTGGCCGCACGCCTGGCTGCACTGACCCCTGCAGATGCCCAGCGCCACAGCCGCTACCCGCAGCGCCACCTGGCCCAGGCTGCCGCGCTGCAGCTCCCCCGCTTCCCCACCACCACCATTGGTTCCTTCCCGCAGACCCTGGAGGTGCGCGAAGCCCGTGCACGCAACAAATCCGGCACGCTGCCCGACGCCGACTACGATGCGTTCCTGGCCAGCCAGACCGAGCACTGCGTGCGCATCCAGGAACAGATCGGGCTGGACGTGCTGGTGCACGGCGAGTTCGAGCGCAACGACATGGTGGAATACTTCGGCGAGCAGCTGGAGGGCTTTGCCTTCACCAAGAATGGCTGGGTGCAGAGCTACGGCTCGCGCTGCGTGAAGCCGCCGGTGATCTTCGGCGACGTCAGCCGCCCGCAGCCGATGACGGTGCGCTGGTCGCAGTACGCGCAGTCGCTGACCGACCGGCCGATGAAGGGCATGCTGACCGGGCCGGTGACGGTGCTGCAGTGGTCGTTCGTACGCGATGACCAGGCCCGTGCCGATACCTGCCGGCAGATTGCGCTGGCCCTGCGGGATGAGGTGCTGGACCTGGAAGCGGCCGGCATTGGCGTGATACAGATCGACGAGCCGGCCATCCGCGAAGGTCTGCCGCTGCGCCGCGCGCAATGGCGCGAGTACCTGGACTGGGCGGTGGAAGCGTTTCGGATCAGCGCCAGTGGCGTGCGCGATGCCACGCAGATCCACACCCACATGTGCTATTCCGAGTTCAACGACATCATCCACTCGGTGGCGGCGATGGACGCGGACGTGATCTCGATTGAGACCTCACGCTCGCGCATGGAGCTGCTGGACGCCTTCGTGCGCTTCCAGTACCCCAACGAGATCGGGCCGGGTGTGTACGACATTCACTCCCCGCGCGTGCCGGACAAGGAAGAGATGCTGTCGCTGCTGCGCAAGGCCGCCGAAGTGCTGCGCCCGGAACAGATCTGGGTAAACCCGGACTGCGGACTCAAGACCCGTGGCTGGCCGGAGACGCGTGCCGCGCTGGAAGCGCTGGTCGCCGCCGCGCGCCAGTTGCGCGATGAGACCGCAGACGCCAACGCTGCCTGACCTTTCCACTGCTGCACAAGGACCCCGCTGCCGCCGTTGCCGGCAGCGGGGTCGATGGACGTTCGCATGACCGACTTCATCCGCCCCACCCTCGCCCTGCCCGGCGGTCACGACAAGCTGCTGCTGCATTCCTGCTGCGCGCCCTGCTCGGGCGAGGTGATGGAGGCCATCACCGCCTCCGGTATCAACTACACGATCTTCTTCTACAACCCCAACATCCACCCGGCGCGCGAATACGAGCTGCGCAAGCAGGAGAACATCCGCTTCGCCGAACAGCATGGCGTGCCGTTCATCGATGCCGACTACGACACCGACAACTGGTTCGCGCGGGCGCGCGGCATGGAAAACGAACCCGAGCGCGGCATCCGCTGCACGATGTGCTTCGACATGCGCTTCGTGCGTACTGCGCTGTATGCGCATGAACATGGCTTTCCGGTGATCAGCAGTTCGCTGGGCATCTCGCGCTGGAAGGACATGAACCAGATCAACGACTGTGGCCACCGCGCCGCAGCTCATTATCCCGGCATCCAATACTGGGACTACAACTGGCGCAAGGGCGGTGGTGCGGCGCGCATGGTGGAGATCAGCAAGCGCGAGCAGTTCTACCAGCAGGAGTACTGCGGCTGCGTGTACTCGCTGCGCGACGCCAACCGGCACCGCCGCGAGAACCAGCGCGAGCGGATCAAGATCGGGCTGTTGTATTACGGGCAGGACAACGAGGTGCCGAAGGGCGATTGACGTGCGCGCAGGGGGCGGCCACGCTGGACGCCCCTGTTCCGTGCGCTGGACCTGCCATGACCGCCCTGCCCGCCGATGTCGCCCTGCTCGTGATCGACCTGCAACCGGACTTCATGCCGGGCGGCGCGCTGGCCTGCGAGGATGGAGATGCGCTGGTGGCACCGATTGCCGCCCTGCTGGCCGAGCGCCGCTATCGCACGGTGGTGGCTACCCAGGATTGGCATCCGGCTGACCATGCGTCTTTTGCCAGCCAGCATCCGGGCAAGCTGCCGTTCGAAACGATTCTGCTGCACGCGCAGCCGCAGACGCTGTGGCCGGATCACTGTGTGCAGGGTAGCGCCGGAGCGGTACTGCACCCGGGCGTGGACTGGACCGTGGCCGACCTGATCCTGCGCAAGGGCACCCGCCGGGAGGTGGATTCGTACAGCGCCTTCCGTGAGAACCATGGCCCCGACGGCACCCGTCCCGCCACGGGGCTGGCAGGGTGGCTGCATGAGCGCGGCATTCGCGAAGTACACGTGTGCGGCCTGGCGCGCGATTACTGCGTGCTGTGGAGTGCGCAGGATGCGGTGAAGGCTGGGTTACGGGTGAAGTTCCTTTGGAACCTGACGCGCCCGGTGAACGAAGCAAACGACGGCATGGTGCGAGAGGCGCTGGCCAAGGCCAAGATCGCAGTAATTTGACGGAACGAGCGGCACTCCGCCGAATGGGCGAAGCCGCTGACCCCGCATCCGGTAGGTCACGACCGTTGGTCGTGACCGCCATCATCGTTCTGCCCCGTTCCCACTCGCGGTCGCGTGGCCAGCGCACAAGGTCCGCTTCCGGCACGCAGCGGACGTTCGCAACGCGGGGATCAAACCGACTCGCGCAGCGGGTTTGGCTTTAATGAACTGTCAGGCCCCAGCCCGGTGTGTGAGAAGCCAGCCTAATGCGGAGCTGGCAAGCCCACCCCAAATCACTCCCACCGAAAAGCTCGTTCCGATAAGGTATGCCACAGCAGCGCCGATGACCGAGCCAACGAGAGCGAACCAAGCTACCTTGCGCTTGCGCGAAAGGTACGCTGCCTCGATTGCTCGCTTTTGCCGAGTCTCTTCCTGACGGTCTAGATCCGGTGCCAGAATGGCTTGTGCGATTGCGTCTGCCTGTGTCCTTTCCATCTCGCGAAAACTCCTGATAGCGGCCTGACTGCCTAATAGACGGACCCGAAGGTCCGGTCATACGACTTATCCATAGCGTATCGTATGGCGTGCTATTCCCGCCGCGAATTCGGTTGAGGTTGAGTGAATTGTTAGTCGACGTCGTCGCTAGACTGCTCTGACTCTTCCGCGACTTTCCGAAAGACTAGTTTTGCCAGCCATCCCAAAAAAACTCCCGGCAATGCAATCGCACCAATTAAGGGCGAGGCCATAAGTGCAATGCCAAAAATCCAGGGCAATCTGTCGTCGAAAAGGCCTGAAATCGCCAGACCTGCAAAGGCGGCTGCAAGAAGCGCGCAGGCCAGAATTGCGATGCCGCGGAGGTTGAAGACTAGTGCCGCGACGAATCCGAATCCAGCGAAGTATGGCCAGAGGTCTGTAATCATCAGTCGTCCGACTCCCTGATAGACGGGCCCCTGGGGGCCAGTTGGCTGTGCCTGCACCGAGCCCGGGCTGATGTCCGCTTTCTCCCGTAATCCGACTTTAGCACCAGTCTGCGCCGCGCCCATTCGCCGAGAGTGCCCTCACCGGTTGGCGGCGTATGATCGAGACAGGCCTATTCCAATTCGTCTACCCGCTGGATGTTTGCCGTGAACAGAGCAGTTGCCTGCAGGCCTGTCCGACCTGGTCATGTAACAGCGTCGGTTAACGGGGGCCGGCCATCGCCCGCTCCAAACCCCCAACCGCCAGCCGCGCGGAGTCCAGCAGACGGGCATGGTCGTGCCCTCGGCGCGCATTGGTGGACAGCCCCATCATCACCGTGGTCATGTAGTCCATCACCCGGTCAGCGGCTTCCGGGTGGCGGGCTGCGACGAAGTCACGGATCGCAGCTTCAGCGCCGACCAGGAAAACCATGGCCGCCCGCTTGGCGTCCTCGTCGATGGACTGCACGCCTTCAATGACCATGCACCCGGACGCGCCCGCCTTGCCGGCGTATCGGCATGCGGCTTCCTCGAGCACGCCGGCCAGACACTCGATGACGGGCCGGGCCGGATCCAGTAGCTGCTGCAGCGGGATGGCCCCGTCACACGCATACCGGTCCAGCACTCTGCCAAAGAGCTGCGCCTTGCTGCCGAAGGCGGCATAGAAGCTGGGCGGATTTATCCCCAAGGTGCCGGTGATGTCCGCCACGCTTACGTCGTCATAGCTGCGCGCATGGAACAGCTGCTGCGCCGTGGCCACGGCAGCGTCGGGGTCAAACGCCCGGGGCCGACCGCGGGGTCGCGATTGTTTTGTATCGAACACTATTAAATTCCTTGACAGCTGCCGGACGCCGTTTATATAGTGAATGCTACATTACTCACATAGGCGTGTCCAACAATGACGTTTGAGAACAAGAAGGTGCTGGTCCTGGGCGGCAGCCGTGGCATTGGCGCGGCGATCGTCCGCCGCTTCGTGGCCGACGGGGCTTCAGTGACGTTCACCTACAGCGGGTCCCCGGATGCCGCGCATGCGCTGGCGGCCGAAACCGGCGCGACCGCCGAGAAGATCGACAGCGCGGACCGTGACGCGGTGATCGCACGCGTTCGCGACACCGGTCCGCTGGACGTGCTGGTGGTGAACTCGGGCATCGCGATCTTCGGTGATGCGTTGGAGCAGGACCCCGACGCCGTGGATCGTCTGCTGCGCATCAACGTGCACGCGCCGTACCACGCCTCCGTCGAGGCGGCGCGCACGATGGGCGCCGGCGGCCGCATCATCGTGATCGGCTCGGTGAACGGCGACAGGATGCCGGTGCCGGGCATGGCTTCCTACGCTGTGAGCAAGTCCGCGTTGCAGGGGTTGGCACGCGGCCTTGCGCGCGACTTCGGGCCGCGCGGCATTACGATCAACATTGTTCAGCCCGGTCCCATCGATACGGATGCCAATCCTGAAGACGGCCCCATGAAGGATCTGATGCACAGCTTCATGGCGATCAAGCGACACGGTCGCCCGGAAGAGGTGGCTGGCATGGTGGCCTGGCTGGCCGGGCCGGAGGCAAGCTTCGTGACTGGCGCGATGCACACCATTGATGGTGCGTTTGGCGCTTGAGGTGCCCACGCTGTTGGCGTTATGCATGAATCGTACTGACCCGACGCTGCGGCATTGGCCGACAGCGTTCGGGGTTCCGGAGCGCGGCATATGTGCCTGCGTTAAACATCGCTTGTCCCTCCCCACCTGTGTCCGCTTCCAGCCAAAAGCGGACATCAGTCCTTGGCTACGGAAGGCTAATCGTAGGTGCGCAGCTGGCAGGTGCGAAAGTCGTAAACTGACTAATACGCGCCTCAAGCGAGAACGGGTGTTGGAGTGGCACCCAAGTGAGAACGCCACGCGCTGTCAGTTCCGTCAGCAGGGTTTTCATCGTTGCGGTGACCGGTAGCCTTGGCTCAATACCTGGGAACTGCCGGATGGTCTGCGACAGCAGAAACTCAAGCTGATCGGCAGACGAGATGCCGGACACGCTGTCGATGGAGAGCGCTGACGATCCCGGCATGAACTGACCTGATGCCGAGATGCTGCCTCCATCGAACCACCACTCATCCCCGCGCTGCGACTTCCATCGATCATGGTCCATCCCTTCCTCCCTATTCTTCTATCCGATAGTGAATGTCCGCTTCGTGTCGAAAGCGGACATTTGGAAGCCAGGCCTCAATCGAGCCCGCTAAGCTTAGCTGCCTTTAGCTGGCCAGCGCGCTGGGCCGAGGGCACCCTGCATCTGAGTTGAGTCGGGTCCGGAGGTGGGACTGGGGGCCAAGCCCTAGCTACGAAAGCCTCACCACACTTTGTACCAAGGCTTCGAAGTGGGTGGCTTGACGACCTCTTCGAGACTAGGCGGCACGGTCTTGCTCCCCTCCACGAATCCGAAGGCTGCCACATTGAAACCCACCTCCCCACCAATGGATGCACTGCATTCCTTGACGATGAAGGCCGTGGCCAAGGCAGCAGCCTCTGCGGCCTGCTGCAGCGAAAGAGAATGCCGTGCCGCGACTGCCAGTGCGTCCGCCTGCAATAGCGACAGGGACTCCAGGGTGGTCAGGTTGGGCTCCGTCCCACGGTGCTCCGTCGCCCCACCAAGCTTGGTTGAGTCGAGCGCAACCTGGTTCTTAGCAAGGAACGCACCCAGCAGACTGATCAATGCCGGCCCTTTTTCATTCGCTTCGTTGGAAAGCAGAACCGTTCCGGGGTCTGACGATCCCAGATCGAAGCCGAATGATCGCAAGAGCAGGCTGCCTGAAACGCGGGCAGCACTGGCGATCGCAGTTTCCGGATGGATCTCCCGTCCCGATCCCAAGCGACCTGCGATGAGGTCAACAAAGTCCCCTGCAGCTTGATTCTGCTTTTCTGTGATCAGCAAAGACACTCCCCCAGCGTCCTGATTGACTTTCAAACCGACCGGCAGGTCGGCTTATAAGGCTTATCCTGGCGCGCCGCAAGGCAGACCAGCGCCAGGTGGCGCGCTGACCAAGGCCTGCGCCAAGCAAGGAAAGTTGCTTCGTACTGGCGCAGTAAGATCAGAGCTCGCTCTCACGGAACGCGCTGGATGAAATGGACCACCGCCCTGGGCTGGCTCTTCGCCTTGCTCGCCTGCGCCCCCTGCCAGGCTGCACGCACCGGCGCGGAGCCGCTGATCGACCAGCAAAATCGCCCCTGGCATCCCCAGCCGCCCGCCATCGAGCAACCCCTGTGGCCGGATACCCTCGCTATCACGCCGCCCGCCACGACCGGCGCCGAGCGCTTCGGCCGCAGCCCGGGAACCATTGCTGGCAAGCCGGTCACCATGGTCCAACTCGTCTCCCGGCCCAGCATGACGATCTACAGACCGTCCGTGACCAATACGGGCGCGGCGATCGTAGTCTTCCCTGGAGGTGGCTACCGCGTGCTGGCCATCGACCTGGAGGGTACCGAGGTCTGCGACTGGCTCGTCGGGCAGGGCATCACCTGCGTGCTGCTGAAGTATCGCGTTCCCGGCTCCGGCCCGTATTGGGCTGACGAATGCAATTGCCGACGCATCCCCGACGTCCCAATGGCACTGCAGGATGCGCAGCGGGCCATCGCGCTGTTGCGGGCTCAGGCCCACGACCTGGGCGTAGATCCACATCGGGTGGGCGTAATTGGGTTCTCTGCCGGTGGACGCATGGTGGCGGACGTCAGCAATTCCCCGGCCCGGAGTTACGACGCCGTTGATGCGGCCGACCAGCAGGCCACGCGGCCGGACTTTGCCTTGGCGCTGTATCCGGGCCATCTGTGGGACAAGGGCAAGCCGGGCCTGGCGCTGGATGCGGGAGTGCAAATCGCGGCGGACTGTCCGCCGACCTTCATTCTCCAGGCAGGCGATGACCCCACCGATAACGTTCGTCACTCAATGACGTACTACTTGGCATTGCAGCAGGCCGGGATTCCCGCTGAGTTGCACCTCTACCCGCATGGCGGCCACGCCTTCGGCCTACGTGTGTCGAACACGCCGCTGGCGAACTGGCCGTCGCTGGCGCGCACATGGCTTAACGCTATCGGCGTACTGTCCGACAGCGCGATCGTGCCAGCGGAGTGACTACCCTTGGGTTAAGTCCTTCCAGAATTGGGATCGATGACCGCGCACCACGCACATGCACCATGCTGCCCGCATGCGCGCGAGAGAACAGATCAGCATCGACCTGATGACTACCTGTCCCTCTTGACCCGCGCCATGGAGGCCATGGCCTGTGCCGTCACCTCTTCACTCGATGATGTTTTCAGCACGAATAGTAGTTCCTCCTTGTCCGCGGGGCGTGCCCATGAGCGGGCGACTGTTTTGGCAAGATCATTGTCTGGTCCCAACCCAGCAGTGTCCGGCACATGAGCGACCAACGGCGCTGGCGCTGTCCCCACCAGGTCCAGGAATCCCGCCTGGATCTGCTCCGCGTCTCCGCGCTGAGCAAATACCGAGCAAATGGAATTCTTGCTGAGTGAAATGACATATCGCGTGCTTCGAACCAGATCACGGCTTCAGCCGAGCTCGCTATTGCGAGGCCGCGAGGCCAGGATCTGGATACCTGTCCCTATGGTTACTCCATGGGAGATAGACGCGCCAGCGCGCAGCCGTGTGACGCTTCATTGTTGCGATGGAGTAAACAACGAAGTTACCCGCAGCACTCTACCGGGAGGGGGTGGTTGGGCATACCGTGGCACCGCGCTGCAACTCCTCGGCGCCCCTCCACAGGATCCAGGATCATGACCCAACGTCTCGACTACCAGCAACAGTCCCCTGAGCTGACCAAGAAGCTCATGGAACTCAGCATGGCTGAAGCAAAGAGCTCCATCGAAGCGTCCATCCGCCATCTCGTGCATATCCGCGCCTCGCAGCTCAACGGCTGCGCGTTCTGCGTCGACATGCATGTCAAGCAGGCAACCATCCACGGTGAAAGCGCACTTCGGCTTCACCACGTTGCGATCTGGCGTGAATCCAACCTGTTCTCGCCGCGCGAGCGTGCGAGCCTGGCTTGGACCGAGGCACTGACGTGCATTCCGAAGGAGGGCGTGCCGACCGAACTGTACGAGCGCGTTCGCGGTGAGCTCTCTGAGAACGAGATCTCCGATCTTACCTTCGTGATCGCGGGCATCAATGCATGGAACCGCATCAACGTGGCTTTCCTTGCTGTCCCCGGTTCCTTCGACAAAGCGTGGGGATTGGACAAGGCAGGCCTGTCCGTCGCCCCGGCGGTCGCACAATGAACGGGCGCGCGATCTGGGCGGCTCTCGCTCTCTCCGTGGGACTCTGCCTGCTTTCCGGCGCCGCAATCGCGCATGGAGGCACGCACGCAACCGATGCGCCGCACGCTGTGGTCGCAGAGGTGGCATCGCAGGCGCTGCAGGACTACCCGGGCAAAGAGATCACGCTCATCACTGTCGACTACCCACCCGGCGCGGTTGACCCCGTGCACCGCCACGATGCGCATGCCATCGTGTACGTGCTCGACGGCACCATCATCATGGGTGTGAGGGGTAAGCCTGAGCAGACAGTCAAGGCCGGCGAGACGTTCTATGAAGGCCCGAACGATATCCACACCGTGGGCCGCAATGCCAGCCAGACCAAGCCCGCCAGGTTTGTGGTCTTCCTGCTGAAGGACAAAGAGAAGCCGCTGCTTATTCCGGCGGAGTAATACCACGCGCGTACCAGGAACCCCGGACTTAAGGTACGCAGCGTGGGCGGCCGCCAGTTGCGCGATCTGATCGGCACCCTGTCCGGTAGCGCCGGCCGTTGGCCGGCCCTCATGAACCCATCAGGATCGCCTCGGCCGGCCAACGGCCGGCGCTACCGCACGTTCTTGCCGCGCGACCCACGCCATTGGCGACACTCCGTTCGATCGTCGTGGAACTCTGACGGACGATTCCCACGCGGCCGCGTGCCTTGGATTTTGGGACTTCGATTCCAGTAGGCATCGCCTGATGCGCAGTATTCTGTTCACTTGCGTCAATCCATGCGCTCCGTCAATTGAGAACGTCGGTATGCTGGGTAAGCATCAACTTCTCTTCCTTTGAGCAGCTGTGCATCGTCTGGATTCGGGGCTTGATATCCCCTTGCTAGACCCATGAAAGCATGAAGTTCTGCGTCGGGAGGGTGGCGAATACAACACCCCCTTGGGAAATAAGTCACGCCGATGGTCTAACGGATATCAACCTCCCGACTCCCTTGTCGCCGACAAGGGAGTACTTCCGATGGAGTAGACGCATGCGCAGTTCAAAGATGGATTCATGCAACGATCCCAGCCAGCAGGTTGGCATCGGCTGGTATCAGCCCAAGAGCTTACGCATTTCCGCCCTGCGGCATCCCGCCGGCAACATTCTGCCGCCGGGATTGGCCATTCCCCAGTTGTCGCTGTGCGGGGTGTGGTTGGAGCGGTTGGGGTTCAAGACGGGGCATCGGGTGTTTGTAGAAGTGACACCCGGGCGCGTTACGTTGACGCTTGATGATGCGCCTGTGCCGCTGCCCTTTCGCTATCGCAAACACGAGCCGAAGAAGAAGCGCCCACGCAAGGAGCATTCGGAACAGTAGGAAGTGACGCGGATCCGGGTAGAGCCGGGCTCTACCCGGTTGCGGCTTCTACGCCCTGAGCACCCATCGCAGCGTGTAGCGGTTGCGCGGCGCAACTGTTCCGCTTTAAAGGTCGAGGTGAGGCTGCGTTACCGGTCATGCCGCCTGATCGCATGGCTGAAGCGTCTGAGGATCGCCGTGGTATGAAAGGAAAGTACTGGCCGGATCATTTGGCACGAGGCTACATCGAGATCGGCGGCGTGCGGCATTCGCTGGTGCATCTCAGACCGTTCGCCTATGTGGCCCAGATCGAGGAGTCGAGCAATGTAGTCACGGCTGTCCAGGTCTCGGTTGAATTCAGCTCTCACTGCATAAGCAAAGGCCCGCGTAAAGGCCAGCACTTTGACTTCAGCCAGATCGGCCATAGCTTTCTCGTCATTGATGAGAGACGCATCTGGCGCAAGTTCCTGACCGTGCGGCATGCGGCATCAACGGTGTTGCCGGAGATCATTCGCACGCTGGCCGAACGCCCCTGCCTCTTCACCAGTCAGACCAATTTCTTGACGAGGGAGCTTCGCGAGCTCATCCCAGGTTATCCCGCAGGCACTCAGTACGAGGTCTATTTCAATGTGAAGCGACAGGGCAATCTGAAGGTCTTGGTGTTTGTAGAGAGCGCCTATGTCCGCGACGAGGACTCGGACAATGACCCGTACAAGTTCAAGAAAGACGACCGCATCAAGGGCTGGCGTCTTCTTTTGAACCGAGGGAGAGGTAGGCCTGTGCGTCGGCCTCCCGGAAGGGGCAGATAGCCCCAAAAAACAAACCCCCTTGCGGGGGTTTCGCGGATGCCCTTAGGGATCACTCCCATCAAACGGCCAAGGCCTGTAACCAGTGGCGGCATCTGAACACTTCAGGCCTTCGCCCAAAGCTCCGTATACATCCAGATGAGGCCATATTACTCCGTGCTGGACCGAAAGTGTGAAGGAATCGCAACAGCTAGGTCCTGAGCGGTCTTCGGCTTTCGAAGCGCTCAGGCACAGCGAAGGGGAACGGTGGGCCGGGCTCTGCCCGACTGCCTCTACGCTACGAACACCAGCCGCAGCGCAAACCCGATCAGCAGCACGCCCATCACCCGTTCAAACCAGTGGCTGGCGCGCAGGAAGCGCTGGCGGACCGCTGCTGTGGAGAGGGCTACGCTCACCAGGACGAACCACGCTGCGTTGACCAGGCACATCCACAGCCCGTAGAGCATCTGCACGGGAAGCGGTGTCTTGGCGCTGACCAGCGTGGTGAACACTGCAAGGAAGAACAGGGTCGCCTTGGGGTTCGTTGCGTTGGTCATGAACCCGATGACGAATGCCTCCCTAGGGGTTTGCCGCACACCCTCACTCGACCCATCGAGCGTCGCCTCGGCACCCGTGCTGGGCTTGCTGCGGAGGAACTTGATGCCAAGGTAGAAGATGTATGCCGCGCCGAGCCACTTGGCAGCGGTCATCAACCAGGGGGTTGTGTGAAGGAGTGCACCTACGCCTATCAGGGTGTAGAGGACGTGGACCGAGATGCCTGCGCCTATTCCTAGTGAGGTGTAGATTCCTGCCTTTCGGCCGAAGCGTACGCTTTGGCGGACGGCTACGGCGAAGTCTGGGCCTGGGGCTATTACTGCAAGCAGGTGGACTATTGCCAGGCTGAGGAATTCTGCCCAATAAGGTGCAAGCACAGTCAGCTCCAGAACGAGAGAGGGCTGGCCGACCCACGATAGCCAACGAAGCAGGACAGACTAAGACGCGTCGCATCCAGACTGGGCGAAACCGCGTGCATGCAGTTGGAATTGAACAACAAAAGATCGCCCGCTTCGGGCTTTACCTCCACTGTTGGCTTCCCAAGCAGGGCTGGATCAATGCCGTAGCTGCCGCCTCGCATGGTGTCGAACTCTTCTACGGAAATTTCGGTGTCCCATATCTGTAGTGCCCCGCCTTCGAGCGGCATTGAAAGGTACACATTGGCCGTGAGCTGGGCGCGCAGGCTGCGCGCCTCGAAGCTGTCCGGGGCATCCTTGGAGAAGATGTCGTGATGCGCCAACATTGGAACGCCCGGTTCGACCACTCTCGAAAGCCCGACGTACATCTTCCTGCCGTAAAGCGTCTCCAGCTTTGCGCCTGCAGGCCATACTTCGTCTAACGTACACCGCAGCATGTCCATGGGAGATAGGTATGGGGCGCAACGCCCTCTTAGTTCCCTAATATTCTTGGCGGCATCGTCGAAGTACTCATGGATCCGCACCGGATCGTTTTCCGTCTCATAGAACGCGAGCCCGATCCTGCCGATGCTCGATGCGTTTAGGTACTTGTCGAACCCCTTGGTAAGAATTCCCTCTTTCAAGGTTTCGGCCAGTTCCTCTGTAATGAACTGTTTCCAACGAACCGCAAGCAGCTCTCCACTTGCGAGCTTCTCAATACAGGATGCGTCCAAAGCCTCAATTTCTGCGATCACGATTCTCTTCCATGCAATTCGTCGGCGGGAGTGAAGATTGAACCTGACGTTGGTCGATTCGGTAGCCATCGCGGGTACGCGAAACGCGCCCCCTTCTTCACATCGAGATCACATCGTCTTGGACGAGATTGCTCAGCGGTCGGAACTACTTCACATTTCTGCAGAGCGGTTCGGCAGTCACTGGGGAATGGGATACACGTCGCGGACGATGAGTGCGTTCGCGCTCAGTTTCCGCAGTATGGACCCCAAGAGTGAGAGTTCGCAGAACGATCTGCGGCAAGACGATCTGTCGCCTTCAGACCCGCGTCCTTCCGTACGCTGACGTCGGATGAGACGCCCGTGCCTTTGTCGTACGGATACCCAAAGCACGCACCAGGAAAGATCCGTTCAGGGGCACCGAACCGCCGACGGTAGACCCTGCCGCGTGCAGTTTGTCATTGGCTACCGCGTGGCAGACCACCGCACGGTTTTCGTCCAACATCATGAAGGCCGGCCAACGGCCGGCGCTACCGGCTTGCTTGCGACTGTGGGGGTCGCTATCGGAAGACTACGGTGCGGTGGCCGTTGAGGATGATGCGGTGTTCTACGTGCCTGCGTACGGCGCGGGCCAGTACCTGCGATTCGGTGTCGCTGCCGAGGCGGACCAGGTCGCGCGGGGTCATGGCGTGGTCTACCCGCGCTACGTCCTGTTCGATGATCGGGCCTTCGTCGAGATCGGACGTCACGTAATGGGCCGTTGCGCCGATGATCTTTACCCCGCGCGCGTGCGCTTGGTGGTACGGCTGCGCGCCCTTGAAGCTGGGCAGGAAGCTGTGGTGGATGTTGATCGCCCGCCCGGCCAGCGCCTGGCACAGACGCGGTGACAGTATCTGCATGTACCGCGCCAGCACCACCAGGTCGATCTGTTCGCGTTCGACCAGGTCGATGATCTGTTGTTCCTGCACGGCGCGGCTGTCGGCGTTCACCGGCAGATGGTGGAACGGGATGCCGTAGGAGCCAGCCAGTGCGCCAAAGTCTTCGTGGTTCGATGCGACTGCCGCGATATCCACCTTGAGTTGCCCGCTGTGGGCACGGAACAACAAGTCATTGAGGCAGTGCCCCTGCTTGCTGACCAGCACCAGCAGGCGCGCACGGCGGCGGGCGTCGTGCAGCTGCCAGTCCATTTTGAAATCTTCCGCCAAGCCGGCCATTCGGGTCTGGATCGTTTCTATGGGCTGGCGAGGGTCGCGGTCGAAATGCACGCGCAGGAAGAAGCGGCCGCTTTCGTCGTCGCCGAATTGCTGGGCATCGAGGATGTTGCAGCCCTGCTCGAACAGCAGGCCGGAGACGCGGTAGACGATGCCGGTTCGGTCCGGGCACGAGAGGGTGAGGATGGAGTCGGGGCGCATGGGTTGAGTTTAGTGGAGCGGTGCGGCCCTCTGGAGAGACGATGTCAGTTGCAACCAATTGGTGGGGGTGTTGATGGATTTGGAGCAGCGGACTAACAGTCCGCTCTACAGCGGCGCACCGCCGACGGATGGATGCCACATCGGGTTCAGCGCGGTGGGTGCACGGTCAGCGCTACGAGTCGCATCACCAGCGGGCGCACTGCTAGTACGCAGCAGAAGGCGGTGGGCATGGCCAGCTGGTAGGCACCGAGTACGCGGGCGGGGAAGTCGGCGTTGATGCCGGCGTTGGCGGCGGTGATCACCAGGCACATCAGCATGGCCATGATTGAAGCCATGAAGAAGGCGAATACGTAGGGGGTGGTGCGGGGGCTGAGCTTCCAGCGGCGCGGCACAGTATGGGCGTCGGTCATCGGGCGGGTCCTTGGAGAGGCAGCCGGGGTGGCTGCAGGGTCGGCACGATAGGTGGGCGCTCGCGGCGGCGGTAGAGCGCGCGGCCTTGGCTCTTTGTAAAGCGGATCTTTGCAATGAGGCGCCATAATTGGCGCGATCATGAATATTCTTCAGTCAATCCGCAGCTTCGTCCGTACCGCCGATGCCGGCAGCCTGGCGGCGGCGGCACGCTCGCTGGGAATCAGCCCGGCGGCGGTGGGGCAGAACATCGCGCGGTTGGAGGCGCACCTGGGGGTGCGGCTGTTCAACCGCACTACCCGCTCGCTGGCGCTGACCGAACGCGGTGCGCGCTACCTGGCGGAGGTGCGGCATATCGAGCGCGACCTGCAACGCGCGCAGGCGGCGGTGACGGACCCGGACGCTGTGCCGCAGGGACGGCTGCGCATTGCCAGTACGTCGGCCTTTGGCCGCCACGTGCTGGCGCCGATGCTGCCGGCGCTGCAGGCACGCCATCCCGGGTTGGACATCGAGCTGCTGCTGGCCGACCGCAGCGTGGACCACGCCCGCGAGGATGTGGATGTGAGTTTCCGGATCGAACCGCAGCTGGTGGATGGGCTGGTGGCGCGCCCGATTGCGCAGGTGCCGTTCGTGGTGTGCGCGGCGCCTTCGTACCTGGCCCAGGCCGGTGCGCCGGACACGCCGGAGGCGCTGCGCGCGCATCGCTGCCTGGTCTTTCGCTATCCGGTGGATGGGCGGTTGCTGCCGTGGGGATTTGTGCGCGATGGAATCCGCTTCGAGGCGGAGATGCGGCCGGCGCTGGTGTCTGATGACATTGATGCGATTGCGGCGATGGCGGCGGCCGGGGGTGGTATTGCGCGCTTGGCAGCGTTCGTGGCGGCGCCCTGGTTGGCGCGCGGGGAATTGCAGGTGTTGTTCGCGTCGGGCGATGGGGCGCGGACGTCGCCGGAGCCGATGCGGGTGTTTTTGTGTGTGAGCGACAGGCGGGATCTTACGCCGAAGGTGCGGGCGTTGATGCAGCATGTGGCGGGGGGGTTGCCGGCCGCGTGGCGGGTGGATGTTGCGTGAGGTCGGGCAACGCACGACCAACGGTCGTGCGCTACCGGGGTGCTACGCCGTGGGTGCGGTGAACACGCCGCGCGCTTCACGCGGCTCGCAACGCAGGTACTGCGGGGCGGGGGTGACCGAGTCGCCCAGCGCGGCGGCGGCGTGCCACGGCCAGCGCGGTTCGTAGAGGATGCCGCGTGCCAGCGCGACGGCGTCGGCGTGGTTGTGGCGCAGGATCGATTCGGCCTGCGCCGGGTCGGTGATCAGGCCCACCGCAATGACCGGCATGCGCACCTTGGCCGCCTTGATCGCGGCGGCGAACGGCACCTGGTAACCCGGTTCGAGCGCGATCTTCTGGCGCGCATCCAGGCCACCGCTGGAGACGTGCAGGAACTGGCAGCCACACAGGTCCAGGATCTGGGCCAGGGTGGTGCTCTGTTCGATGTCCCAGCCGCCGTCTACCCAGTCGCTGGCGGAAATGCGCACGCCCACGCTGATGCGGTCGGAGACCGCTGCGCGCACGGCGTCGAACACGCGGATGAGCAGGCGCATGCGGTTTTCCAGCGAACCGCCGTACTCGTCCTGGCGCTTGTTGCTGAGCGGCGACAGGAACTGGTGCAGCAGGTAGCCGTGCGCGGCGTGCAGTTCGATCAGGTCCAGGCCGGCGCGTTCGGCGCGCTTGGCGGCAACGGCGAAGGCTTCGACCACGGCGTCGATGCCGGCTTCGTCGAGGGCTTCGGGGGTGGGGCCGTTGGCGGCGAACGGCAGCGCCGAAGGTGCTTTCACGGTCCAGCCGTTCGGATCGGTCGGCGGCAGCGGGCCACCGCCGTCCCACGGGCGCGCCGAGGAGGCCTTCCGGCCGGCATGCGCCAGCTGCACGCCGACCGGCATGGGCGACCAGCGCTTGACCGAGGCGATGACGTCGGTGAGGGCGGCTTCGGTGGCGTCGTCCCACAGGCCCAGGTCGGCGTAGCTGATGCGCCCTTCCGGCAACACGGCGGTGGCTTCCAGGATCAGCAGGCCGGCGCCGGATTGGGACAGCTGGCCGAGGTGCTGGACGTGCCAGTCGTTGGCCAGGCCGTCGGTGGAGGAGTACTGGCACATCGGGGCGATGACGATGCGGTTGGACAGCGTCAGCGGTCCGAAGGAAACGGGGGAGAAGAGCTGGCTCACGGGCGGGCGACTCGGGGGGATGATGAAACCGGGGGGGTATTGCACCCGGAAGCGGGGGTGCAGGCAACCGTTTGTTTGGAACGGTGTGGGTAGCGGGGCAGAGCCCCGCTCTACCGGGGGTCGCGCGAAGTTGGCCGCGCGTTAGACCGATACGGTGGCTGGGAGGAGGAAGGACAGGGCTTCTGCGCAGGATTGTTCTACTTTCAGGGTTAGCAGGTCGTCGGCGCGGGTGCGGCCGAGGTTGAGGGCGGCTACCGGTAAGCCCGCCTTGGCGGCGGTCTGGACGAAGCGGTAGCCGGAGTAGACCATCAGGGAGGAGCCGACTACCAGTACCGCGTCGGCGTTCTGCAGGTGGGCGTGCACTGCGTCGACCCGGGCGCGCGGTACGTTTTCGCCGAAGAAGACGACGTCTGGTTTGAGGATGCCGCCGCAGAGCGTGCACGCCGGCACGTTGAAGGCGCTGAAGTCCACGCCTTCGAGGTCGGCATCGCCGTCGGGAGCCTGGGCGGCGTCGAGCCGGTCCCAGCCGGGGTTGGCGGTGAGCAATGCGCGCTGGAACCCCTCGCGGGCGCTGCGGGCTTCACAGCCCATGCAGCGCACTTGATCGAGGCGGCCGTGCAGGTCGATCACCGCCGCGCTGCCGGCACGCTGGTGCAGGCAGTCCACGTTCTGGGTGAGCAGCACTTCCACCTGGCCACGCGCTTCCAGCGCGGCCAAGGCGGCGTGGGTGGCGTTCGGCCGGGCCTGCCCGAAGCGCGGCCAGCCGAGCAGGCTTCGCGCCCAATAGCGCTGGCGGGTGGCGGCCTCGCCCATGAAATCCTGGTAGTTCACCGGTGGGGTGCGCTTCCACTGGCCGTCGGCATCGCGGTAATCGGGAATGCCCGAATCGGTACTGCAGCCGGCGCCGGTGAGGACGAACAGGCGGCGGGCGCGGTGGATGAAGTCGGCCAGGGGCGTGGGCATGCCAGCAAGATGGGGACGATTGCAGGCTTCGCAATCGCCCCTGCCCGTTCAGGGTCCGGCGATATCGGCCGGCAGTGCGGGCACGGCGGTGGGGTTGCGGTTCTCGTCCAGGGCGATCATGACGAAATGGCCGCGGGTGCAGAGCCTGCGCTCGCCGGTATGCAGGTCTTCGGCGATCAGCTCCACTTCCACCTTCATCGAGCTGCGGCCTACTTCGACGATGCGGCCCACGGTTTCCACCATCTGGCCGACGTTGATCGGCAGCTTGAAATCGACCTGGTCCGAGCGGGCAGTGACCACGGTATGGCGCGAGTAGCGCGCGGCGGCCAGGAACGCGGCCTTGTCCATCCACGCCAGCGCCTGGCCACCAAACAGGGTGCCCATGTGGTTGGTGTGGTTGGGGAAGACGATTTCGGCCATGCGCACTTCGGTGGGCGGGACGACATCTGGGCTGGCGGTCATGGGGGGCGGCCGTAAGAAGGGGGTCGGGCGGATGATACGGCAGCGGCGGTGAGGCGGTGAACAGCCACGCAGGGCGTGGCGCTACGGACATGAAAAACCCCGGAGGCGCCGGGGTTCGTCGGGACACGATCTGAGCGGGATCAGAACGACATGTCGAAGGAAACTTCACCCTTCACGCCGACCTGGTAGGCCGAGGAACGACGTTCGAAGAAGTTGGTCAGCTCCTGCACGTCCTGCAGTTCCATGAAGCTCAGCGGGTTGCGCACGTTGTACTTCTTTTCCATGCCGAGGCGATGGAAGTGGTTGTCGGCGCAGTGCTGCAGGTACTGGCGCATGTCGCGGGTGGAGATACCGGCCACGCCGCCGGACAGGACGTCCTCGGCGAACTGCACTTCGCATTCGATCGCTTCGGCGAGCATGTCATAGACCTGCTGCTTCATCGCGTCGTCGAACAGGTCCGGTTCTTCTTCGCGGATCACGTCCACGCATTCGAAGGCGAACTCCATGTGCGCGCTTTCGTCGCGGAACACCCAGTTGGTGCCCGAGGCCAGGCCGTTGAGCAGGCCGCGCGAACGGAAGTAGTACACGTAGGCGAAGGCGGCGAAGAAGAACAGGCCTTCGATGCACGCGGCGAAGCAGATCTGGTTGAGCAGGAACTGGCGGCGCTCGTCACGGGTTTCGATGCGCTTGAGGCCCTGGATCGAGTCGATCCACTTGAAGCAGAAGTCGGCCTTCTTCTTGATCGAGTCGATGTTCTCCACCGCGTCGAACGCCTTGGAGCGCTCGTCCGGATCGGGCAGGTAGTTGTCGAGCAGGGTCAGGTAGAACTGCACGTGCAGCGCTTCTTCGTACAGCTGGCGCGACAGGTACATGCGCGCTTCGGGCGCGTTCAGGTGCTGGTACAGGTTCAGCACCAGGTTGTTGGAGACGATCGAATCGCCGGTGGCGAAGAACGCGACCAGGCGGTGGATCAGGTGGCGTTCGCCCGGCGACATCTTGCCGTGCAGGTCGCTGATGTCGATCTGGAAGTTGATCTCTTCCACGGTCCAGGTGTTCTTGATCGCGTTGCGATACATGTCATAGAACTGCGGGTAGCGCATGGGGCGCAGGGTCAGTTCAAAACCGGGATCGAGCAGCATTTGGCTGGGCTTGTCGGCCATGGGTGTTTCGTCCTTCAAAAGCATGCACCGATCAACGATGGGTACACGCCGTGTGTTTGGGGTCGCCAGGGTTGGCGGAGGGCCGGCCAACGGCCGGCGCTACCGGGTTTCCGGTCCAGCGGTGTGCCGGCCGTGGGCCGGCACGCCTCTTATTGGCACGCCTCGCAGGCTTCCGGGTTTTCCAGCGAGCAGGACACGGCTTCGACCGGGGTGTAGCTGCTGACGGTGGTCTTGGCGATCTTGGTGGCCGGGCGCGAACGCAGGTAGTAGGTGGTCTTGATGCCCTGCTTCCAGGCGTACATGTACATGGAGGACATGGCGCCGATGTTCGGGCTTTCCATGAACAGGTTGAGCGAGGCGGACTGGTCGATGAACGCGCCGCGCTCTGCGGCCATGTCGATCAGCGAACGCATCGGCAGCTCCCACGCGGTGCGGTATACGTGGCGCAGCGTTTCCGGAATCTGGGCGATGCCCTGGATGGAGCCTTCGGCCAGCTTGATGGCGTCGCGCATTTCCGGGGTCCAGTGGCCCAGCTTCTTCAGCTCGTTCACCAGGTAACGGTTGACCTGCAGGAAATCGCCCGAAAGCGTTTCGCGCTTGAACAGGTTGGATACCTGCGGTTCGACGCACTCGTAGCAGCCGGCAATGGAAGCAATGGTCGCGGTCGGGGCGATGGCGATCATCAGCGAGTTGCGCAGGCCGTGTTCCTTGATGCGCTCACGCAGGGCATCCCAGCGCGCGCTGTCTTCGGGCACCACGTTCCAGGCGTCGAACTGCAGCTCGCCGCTGGCCGCACGGGTGTCGGCGAAGGACGGGTGCTTGCCGCGTTCCTGGGCCAGTTCAACCGAGGTTTCCAGGGCGTGGAAGTAGATGGTCTCGGCGATCTTCTTCGACAGCGCGCGGGCTTCGGCACTGTCGAAGGCCAGGCGCTTGCGGAAGAACACGTCCTGCAGGCCCATGCAGCCCAGGCCGACCGGGCGCCAGCGCAGGTTGCCGCGGCGGGCCGATTCGATCGGGTAGAAGTTCAGGTCGATCACGCGGTCGAGCTGGCGCACGGCCAGGCGCACGGTGTCGGCCAGCTTGTCGTAGTCGAACTCGCCGTGGGCATCGAAATGGTTGCCCAGGTTGATCGAGCCCAGGTTGCACACCGCGGTTTCTTCAGCCGAGGTGATTTCCAGGATTTCGGTGCACAGGTTGGACAGGTGGATCACGTTGCCCGCGCGCAGGGTCTGGTTGCTGGCGCGGTTGCACTTGTCCTTGAAGGTCATCCAGCCGTTGCCGGTCTCGGCCAGGGTACGCATCATGCGCGAGTACAGCTTGCGCGCGGAGATGGTGCGGTTGGCCTTGCCCTGTGCTTCGGCCTGCAGGTAGGCCTGCTCGAAGGCTTCACCGAACAGGTCGGTGAACTCGGGCACCACGCGCGGATCGAACAGCGACCATTCCTGGTCAGCTTCGACGCGCTTCATGAACAGGTCCGGGATCCAGTTGGCCAGGTTCAGGTTGTGCGCACGGCGCGATTCGTCGCCGGTGTTGTCACGCAGTTCGAGGAAGTCCTCGATGTCGGCGTGCCAGGTTTCCAGGTAAACGCAGGCCGCGCCCTTGCGCTTGCCGCCCTGGTTCACCGCGGCCACGGACGAATCCATGGTCTTCAGCCACGGCACGATGCCGTTGGAATGGCCATTGGTGGACTTGATCAGCGAGCCGCGCGAACGCACGCGGGTGTAGCTCACGCCGATGCCGCCGCTGAACTTGGAGAGCTGGGCGATGTCGCCGTACTTGGAATAGATGGATTCCAGCGAGTCCTGCGGCGAATCGAGCAGGAAGCACGAGGACAGCTGCTCGTGGGTGGTGCCGGAGTTGAACAGGGTCGGGCTGGACGGCAGGTAGTCCAGGTTGCCCATGCGCTTGTACAGCGCCAGGGTTTCGGCCACGTCTTCGCTCAGCGCGCTGGCGATGCGCAGGAAGAACTGCTGCGGGGTCTCGATCACCTTGCGGGTATGCGGGTGGCGCAGCAGGTAGCGGTCGTACAGGGTACGCAGGCCGAAGTAATCGAAGTTCAGGTCCAGCCCGATGTCGATGGCATCGTTGAGCTTGCGCGCGTTGGTCTGCACGAAGTTCAGCAGGCGGTCGTTGATCAGGCCCACTTCGTGGCCACGGCCGACCGACTGCGAGAACGCGTGGATTTCCTGGCCCGACACTTCCTTGGCGATGTAGTTGGCCAGCAGGCGCGCGGCCAGGCGGCCGTACTCGGGCTCTTCACCGATCAGCAGGGCGGCGGTGCGGATGGACAGCTCGTCCAGCTCCTGGGTGGTGGCGCCGTTGTACAGGCCGGAAATGGTGCGGGTGGCCACGCGCATCGGGTCGACCGCGTGCAGGCCTTCAGCCGAACGCTGCACCGCGCGCACGATCTTGTTCAGATCCACCAGTTCGGTCGTGCCGTTGCGCTTGGTGACGCTCATCGCCGTATTGGTCGGCGGCGAAGTCAGCAGGAATTCGCTTTCCTGGTCGGTGGCTGCGCTGGTTTCGGTGCTCACGGCGGTTTCCTCTTGGCGTGATTTGGAGTGGTGCGGGGTCGCCTGCTCGGTAGGCGTGGGACCGGTGCGCTCAGCGCTCAGGGTGGACTGTCGGTGTCGCATGGGACGCGACCGGCGCAACGGCGCTGCGGTCGCTTCCTTGCTTCACCGGTCATCTCCCCCCGGAGACTGGCGCTACCAGCGCCGCACCCTGCACGGCATGCGGTTGTCGGTGGGTGTTGGGGCCCTTGGACCCTTCGACTTGTGGTCGAAAGGACCGACAGCCACAAGATAGTGGGGGTATATGGACGCGTCAACGCCAAATGTAGTGAAACGGGGCAATCCCTTGCGGCGCAAGGATTCGTCGTTCGGGACGTCCGACGGACGGTCGCGACCTGTCCAAAGCGAATGCGCAGTCAAGGGTTCAGGGCGACTTTTGATGCGATTCAAGGGTTCGAAAAACGGAACGATCGGGCGTCACGCGGGCGTAACAAAATGGGCGTGTTCGGGTTCCGCGAAGCCAGGCAGGGCGTGGCTCTACGGCTGAATACCTCGTTACGCCCTGTGGGGCGTACCGAGGTATTCAGCGCTCTGCATTTCTATGAGCCGCGAGGCGGTGCGCTCGAAGGCGCCCTGCAGGCGGGTGCCGGTGTACAGCGCCACGGGGGCGTCGGTGGCGGTGCAGACCAGATTGACGTGGCGGTCGTACAGTTCGTCGATGAGGTTTACGAAGCGGCGCGCGGCATCTTCATTCATGCGGTCGAAGTGCGGGATGTCGCCCAGCAGCAGCGTGTTGAACTCGCGGGCGATCTCGATGTAGTCCGACGGGCCGCGCGGGCCTTCGCACAGGGCCTTGAAGTCGAACCAGACAATGCTCTTGCCGCGTGCGCGCACCGGGATCTTGCGCGCCTCGATTTCGATGTTGCCCGGCTTGGGCGGCTGGCCGCCGCTCAGCGCGGCCCAGCGGGTGGCCAGCCAGGCATCGCTGTGTTCGTCGCGCGGGGCCTGGTACACCGGCGAATGGGTCAGGGCGCGCATCCGGTAATCTTCGGTGCCTTCGGCGTACAGCTCCACGCAGTAGGTTTGCAGCAGGCCGATGGCAGGCAGGAAGCTGTCGCGCTGCAGGCCGTTCAGGTACAGGTTCTCCACCGCCGTGTTGGAGGTGGTGACCAGGGTGACCCCTTCGGCGAACAGGCGCTCGAGCAGGCGCGCCAGCAGCATGGCATCGCCGATGTCGGTGACGAAGAACTCATCCAGCACCAGCACCCGCAGCTTGCTGCGCCATTCCTGGGCGATCCGGGCCAGCGGGTCGCTCTGCCCCTGGTGCTCGCGCAGGCGCTCGTGGATGCCGCGCATGAAGCGGTGGAAGTGGGTGCGGTACTTCTGCTCTATCGGCAGCCCGTCATAGAACAGGTCGACCAGGAAGGTCTTGCCGCGCCCTACCCCGCCCCAGAAGTACAGGCCCTTGACCGGGTCCGGCTTCTTCCAGAACGCCGAGAGACGGTCCAGCCAGCCGTCTTGGGCGCTGTCGACCAGGGCCAGGTGGATGCGGTCCAGCTCGGCCAGGGCGGCGTGCTGGGCCGGGTCGTTCTGCCATTCGCCCCGGGCCACGCCGTCGGCGTAGCGCTGCGACGGGGTCATTGCGGTGTCGCTCATGCGGTGGCGCTGTCCGGGTTGGGCAGCCAATGCTTGAGGCCGTGGGTGAGCGCGCCGCGCAGGTCGATCAGCTTGCGGTGGAAGAAGTGGCTGGTGTCGGGCATGCGCACCAGCTCATGCGGCGCGCCCAGGCTGTCCAGCCAGTTGTAGACGGCCTGCGGGTCGACGATTTCGTCCTCTTCGCCCTGGATCACCAGCCAGTTGGCCGGCGGCTGCACGCCATCGAAATCCCAGCGCCCGGCGGGCGGGGCGATCGAGACCAGCACCTGCGGCTGCAGCTCGGCGGCCGCACGCAGCGCGACGAAGGCGCCAAAACTGAAGCCGGCCAGCCATAGGGTGGCGTCGGGGCGCTGTTCGCGCACCCAGGCCACCACGGCCTTGAGGTCGTCCTGCTCACCCACGCCGTGGTCGAATTCGCCGGCCGAGGTACCCACGCTGCGGAAGTTGAAGCGCACGGTGGCGATGCCCAGCTCGCGCAGGGTGGTGCCAACCATGGTCACCACCTTGTTGTGCAGGCTGCCGCCCTCGGTGGACAGCGGGTGGCAGATCACCGCCACCACCGGCTGCGCGGGCACATCGGCCTTGGGCAGGTCGACCGCCACGTCCAGCGCGCCGACCGGGCCGGCCAGCTGCAGGGTGGTGCTTTCATTGGGGAATGAGGGATTGTGCATGGCGTCATAATACCGCTCCCCCGCGGGCTGCACGGCCGCGCCTGCCTGGAACCCCATGTTCTATCTGCTTTTCAGCGTGGTCTGCAGCGTGCTGGTGTCGGTGCTGCTGAAGCTGGCCGCGCGCCGCCAGCTGGATGTCGCCCAGATGGTGACCTGGAATTACCTGGTGGCCGCCGCGCTCACCGCCGGGGTGCTGCGCCCGCCGCTGGACGCGCTGCAGGCCGGGCACGCGCCGTGGCCGGCGCTGCTGGTGCTGGCGGTGGTGCTGCCCTCGCTGTTCCTGGTGCTGGGCCGCACGGTGGCGGTGGCCGGGATCGTGCGCACCGATGTGGCGCAGCGGCTGTCGCTGCTGCTGTCGCTGTTGGCTGCGTTCCTGTTCTTCGGGCAGACCGCGACCCCGCTGAAGCTGCTCGGGCTGGGGCTGGGGCTGGTGGCGATGCTGGGCATCAGCCTGCGTCCGCGTGGGCCGGCCGTGGCCGGCGACGCCGGCAGCTGGCGCTGGCTGCTGGCGGTGTGGGTGGGCTTTGCGCTGGTGGATGTGCTGCTCAAGCAGGTGGCGCTGTCGGGTACGCCGTCGATGGCGGCGCTGCTGGCGTGCTTCAGCATCGCCTTCGTGCTGATGCTGGGGATGCAGCTGTGGCGGCATGCCAGTGGCCGCAGCCGGTTGAGCGCGCGCAATGTCGGCGCCGGGGCGCTGCTGGGCCTGCTCAACGGCGGCAACATTCTTTTCTATGTGCACGCGCACCAGGCGATGCCGGACAGCCCGGCCACGGTGTTTGCCGGGATGAACATCGGCGTGGTGGTGCTGGGGGCGCTGGTGGGGGTGTTCGCGTTTGGCGAGCCGACCACGCGGTGGAACCGCGCGGGATTGGTGTTGGCGGTGGTGGCGATCGGGTTTATTGCGTGGGGGTAGGTGCGCGCGAAAGGCGGCCGGGCAGAGCCCGGCGCTACGATCGGACCACACCATGGCGGTAGAGCCGGGCTCTGCCCGGCTGATCGTTACTTGTCGAAACCCAGGATCAACGGGTCGTGGTCGGAACTGCGCCACGGGCCGGCTTCGTTGCGGTCGCGGTACCCCACGTCGTCGGCTTCGTCGGCGTTGATATGCCATTCGGCCGCGCCGCGCAGGCGCTTGGCCATGCCGGGGCTGAGCAGGGCGTGGTCGAGGCGGCCGGTCATGCCGTTGTACACGTAGCTGTAGGGGCGCTCGACCTTGGCCACGGCGAAGGCGTCGCGCCAGCCGGCATCGTGCAGGGTGCGGATCGGCGCTTCCATCGCATAGGCATTGAAGTCGCCCAGCAGGATGGCATCGGTGGTGCCGGCGCCGGTCGGGTCGGTGCCCAGCCATTGGTTGAGCAGGCGTGCCGATTCAACCCGCGTAGCGTTCCAGCAGGCCTGGCCGTCCTTCTGGTCGGCATCGGCGCCTGCGGCTTCCGAGCAGCCCTTGGACTTGAAGTGGTTGGCCACCACCACGAACGGCGCGCCCTTGCCGGCGCGGAAGGCCTGGGCGAGCGGCACGCGGCTGTGCGGGCCGAACGGGCCGGTTTCCAGCACGGCGGGAGCGCCGACCGGGGTCACCCGCGCGCTGCGGTAGATGATGCCGACCCGGATCGGGTTCCCGCCGGGGCCCTTGCCGGCGTCGATGAAGCTCCAGTCGCCCTGCCCGCCCGGCGCGGCATTGAGCGCGCGGACGAATTCGGCAACCGCCGACTGCGGGCCGTAGCCGTCGTTTTCCAGTTCCATCAGCGCCGCCACGTCCGCGCCGAGCGCGTTGACAGTGGCCACCAGTTTGGCGGTCTGCGCCTGGTGTTCGGCCAGGGTGCGGGCGCCGCGCAGGGTCGGGTAACCGCCGCCCTGGCCGTCACCGTTGAAGAAATTTTCCAGGTTGAAGGCGGCCACCTTCAGCGCGCCGGGCACCACCGGGGCGGCGGGGCGGCCCAGCGCCGGCAGCTGCAGCGGCGTGGTCACCTGCAGGCGCGGGGTGCCCTTGGCGTCCACCCGGACGATGCCTTCCACGTTGCGCAGCACGGTGCCGGTGCGCAGGTCGGGGTTGGCCGGCAGGTACGCCACCGCGCCGGGGTCGCGCGCGTCGCTGCCGTCATCGAGCACCAACCGGCGGCGCTGGTTGTCGGCGATCACCCTGGCATGCGCGTCGGTGCCGGGGGCGGCCACTTCGCTGGGCTGCCAGAGCCGGCCATTGAAGGCCACGGTGAGTTCGCCGAAGCGGGCCAGCCCGTCGGTGCCGGCCAGGGTCAGCGGGGCGGCGATGCGCACGTGCTGGCCGTCGAGCGCGCGCCAGTCACTGGGCGCGGCGGTGAGGTTGATGGAGGCGGAGGCGGCCGGGGTCGATGCGGTCGGTTTGACCTGCGGCTGAGCCTGGGCGAACGCGGTGGCGGGCAGCAGCAGCGACAGGGCAAGGGCGAGGGAGCGACGGCGCATCGACGGCGATTCCGGAAACGGGTGCACAGGGTAATGCGGAATTGTGGCGGGAAGCGGTCGCGGGTGGGAATTTGGGCGGGTTTGGCAAAGCCGCGCGGGGTGGGACCGCGTGGGACACGCATGGCGGGTCGCCGGTGGTGCACAGGGCGCGCCGCGGCCCGGCCTGGCGTAGAGACACGCCATGCGTGTCCCACGCGATGCCGGATGCCAGGCGGTACCCGCCCCGCCGGTTATTTCAGGTTTGCCAGCATCCAATCCACGGTGGCGTGGATCTGCTCTTCGCTCAGGCCGGGGTTGCCGCCCTTGGGCGGCATGATCCCGCCATCCGGGCCGGTGTAGCCCTCAAGGGCGTGCTTATAGAGCGTGTCCTTGCCTTGGGCGAGGCGCTCGTCCCAATGGGCGTGGTCCAGGGTCGGTGCCTGGCCGACGCCAGTGGTGTGGCAGGCGGTGCACAGGTTGTCGAAGATCACCTTGCCGTCGGTGGTGCCGCCATAAGCGACCTGCGATGCGGCTTTGGCCAATGCAGCAGCCTTGGCAGCAGCCTGGTCAGCGGCACCGGTGGCGCCGGCATAGACCGCACCGGCCGGGGCAATGCGCAGTTCGGTGCGCTTGGCCGCCTGGGGCGAGACTTCAGGGGGAATACGGGTGTGCAGGTACGCGGCGAACAGGATCAATCCGAGCGTTATGGCCACCAAAAGGGCAATGACCATGGAAAAGCGTTTCAGGAACTCGAGGTCGTAATTCCGCACTCTCTGTTACCCCTGGCTGGTAGTCGTTGGACCACGGCTTGTCGGTCGAGTATGACCAGCGTCGGCAGCGATCTGCAAGCCGATCACCCAGGTAAGGGCCAGCGGCTGACTGCCGCAATGCAACATCTGCGGCGTTCAAGCGCCCGCCGCGCGCAGGCAGAAAACGCAGATCGATTCGACCAGCGCGGTCTGGTCACCGTGCGCATCGCGGCTGGGCGCGGTGGGCCCAACGAGCGCTTCGGTGAATGCCCCGACGATGCAAGCGGCGGCCACATCGGTGTCCTGCGCGGGAAAACTGCCTGCTTCGATGCCATCGGCGACGATGCGGCGGAACACATCACCGAACAGGCGACGGCAGCGGATGCGCTCGGCTTCCACTTCCGGGTCGACCGGCTCGGCGATGAAGGCATAGGCCAGCCCGGGGCCGGCCAGTGCGCGGCGCACGAACGCGGTGATCGCCCGGCGCAGGCGCTCCGGCGCGGGCACCGGTTCGGCCGCAATGGCCTCGAAGATGCGCAGTTCGTGTTCGACCGCGTCGGTCAGCACCTCCACGAACAACTCGGCCTTGGACGGGAAGTGCCGGTAGATCAGGCCGGTGGATACCCCCGCCTCTGCCGCCACGGCGGTCACCGGGGCATTGCGGTAGCCGCCGGCCGCCACCAGGCGCCGGGTGGCCAGCAGGATCCGTTCGCGGGCTCCGGCCAGGCGTTCTTCCATCAAAGCTGAGCGTTTGTAGGCCATTTGTTGATTCTATGTTCAATTTTTGAATTTGTGTTCACTTTTACCCCCGGGAGGACTAGGCTGGGAGCATTCGACCCCTTCCAGCCGTTGCGGAGCCGCCTGATGCACGTCCCCACCATGAACTTCGACCTCGGCGAAGAGATCGACATGCTCCGCCAGAGCGTGGCCCATTTTGCCTCGGCCGAGATCGCGCCGCTGGCGGCCAAGGCTGACGAGGAGAATCTGTTCCCGCATCCGCTGTGGCGCAAGCTCGGCGAGCAGGGCCTGCTCGGCCTGACCGTGGAAGAAGAATACGGCGGCAGCGGCATGGGCTACCTGGCCCACGTGGTGGCGATGGAAGAAATCTCGCGCGCCTCCGGCGGCATCGGCCTGTCCTACGGCGCGCATTCAAACCTGTGCGTGAACCAGCTGCGCAAGAACGGCACCGAAGAGCAGAAGCAGCGCTTCCTGCCCGGCCTGTGCAGCGGCGAAAAAGTCGGCGCGCTGGCGATGAGCGAACCGGGCGCCGGTTCGGACGTGGTGTCGATGAAGCTGCGCGCGGACAAGCGCGGCGACCACTACGTGCTCAACGGCAACAAGATGTGGATCACCAACGGCCCCGACGCCGACGTGCTGGTGGTGTATGCCAAGACCGACCCGAATGGCGGCGCCAAGGGCATCACCGCGTTCCTGGTCGAAAAGGGCATGAAGGGTTTCTCGACCGCGCAGAAGCTGGACAAGCTGGGCATGCGCGGCTCCAACACCTGCGAGCTGGTGTTCGAGGACTGCGAAGTGCCCGAAGCCAACGTGCTCGGCACGGTCGGCGGTGGCGTGAACGTGCTGATGTCCGGGCTGGACTATGAGCGCGTGGTGCTCTCGGGCGGCCCGCTCGGGCTGATGGCCGCCGGCATGGATGTGGTGATGCCCTACGTGCACGCGCGCAAGCAGTTCGGCGAGGCGATCGGCACGTTCCAGCTGATCCAGGCCAAGCTGGCCGACATGTACGTGGGCCTCAACGCCTGCCGCGCCTATGTATATGCGGTGGCACGCGCCTGCGACCTGGGCCGCACCACCCGCCAGGACGCGGCCGGTGCGATCCTGTATTCGGCCGAGAAGGCCACCTGGCTGACTGGCCAGGCGATCCAGATCCTGGGCGGCAACGGCTATATCAACGAATACCCGACCGGACGTTTGTGGCGCGATGCCAAGCTGTATGAGATCGGTGCGGGCACCTCCGAGATCCGCCGCATGCTGATCGGCCGCGAACTGTTCCAGCGCACCAAGTAAGGGCGACACCATGACTGTATTGAGCACCCAGCTGCAACCGGGCAGCGAGACCTTCGAGGCCAACCGCGCCGCATTGCAGGCAGTGGTGGACGACCTGCGCGCCACCCTGGCGCAGACCGCGCTGGGCGGCACCGACGCGGCGCGGCAGAAACACACCGCGCGCGGCAAGCTGCTGGTGCGCGACCGCATCGATGCCCTGCTCGACCCGGGCAGCGCGTTCCTGGAGATCGCGCCGCTGGCCGCGCACGGCATGTATGGCGACAACATCGCCAGTGCTGGCGTGGTGGCCGGCATCGGCCGCGTGTCCGGGGTGGAATGCGTGATCGTGGCCAACGATGCCACGGTCAAGGGCGGTACCTACTACCCGATGACGGTGAAGAAGCACCTGCGCGCGCAGGAAGTGGCCGAACAGAACCGCCTGCCGTGCATCTACCTGGTGGATTCGGGTGGCGCGTTCCTGCCGCTGCAGGACGAGGTGTTCCCCGACCGCGACCATTTCGGCCGCATCTTCTACAACCAGGCCAACCTCTCCGCGCAGGGCATTCCGCAGATCGCCTGCGTGATGGGCTCGTGCACCGCCGGCGGTGCGTACGTGCCGGCGATGAGCGATGAAACGGTGATCGTGCGCGAGCAGGGCACCATCTTCCTGGGCGGCCCGCCGCTGGTGAAGGCCGCTACCGGTGAAGTGGTCACGGCCGAGGAACTGGGCGGTGCCGACGTGCACACGCGCATTTCCGGCGTGGCCGATCACATGGCCGACAACGACCTGCAGGCGCTGGCGCGGGTGCGCGCGATCATCGCCCAGCTCAACTGGCGCAAGCCCGAGCCGGCGTTGGCGGTGCAGGCACCGGTGGCACCGCGCTACGCCGCGGACGAGTTGTACGGGGTGATTCCGGCCGATACGCGCAAGCCCTACGACGTGCGCGAAGTGATCATGCGCGTGGTGGACGATTCGCGCTTCGACGAGTTCAAGCCGCGCTATGGCAACACCCTGGTGACCGGTTTCGCGCACCTGCACGGCTACCCGGTGGGCATCATCGCCAACAACGGCATCCTGTTCTCCGAGTCGGCGCTCAAGGGCGCGCACTTCATCGAACTGTGCACCCAGCGCGGCATTCCGCTGGTGTTCCTGCAGAACATCACCGGCTTCATGGTTGGCCGCAAGTACGAACACGGCGGCATCGCCAAGGACGGGGCCAAACTGGTGATGGCGGTGGCGTGCGCGAAGGTGCCCAAGTTCACCGTGGTGATTGGCGGTTCGTTTGGTGCCGGCAACTACGGCATGTGCGGCCGCGCGTATTCGCCCAACTTCCTGTGGATGTGGCCGAACGCGCGCATCGGCGTGATGGGCGGCGAGCAGGCCGCCAGCGTGCTGGCCACGGTGAAGCGCGATGGCATCGAAGCCAAGGGCGGGCAGTGGTCGGCGCAGGACGAAGACACGTTCAAGACGCCGATCCGCGACCAGTTCGAGCAGCAGGGCCACCCCTACTACGCCAGTGCACGGCTGTGGGACGACGGCGTGATCGATCCGGCCGACACCCGCCGGGTGCTGGGCCTGGCGCTGTCGGCCAGCCTCAACGCCCCGGCCCGCAAAACCGACTTCGGCGTGTTCCGGATGTGATCCGGCCCATTGGCATGCGCAACGAGACTTCCATGTTCACCAAGATCCTGATCGCCAACCGTGGCGAGATTGCCTGCCGTGTCATCGCTACCTGCCAGCGCCTGGGCATTGCCACGGTGGCGGTGTATTCCGACGCCGACCGCAACGCGCGGCATGTGCGACTGGCCGATGAAGCCGTGGCCATCGGCCCGGCCCCGGCGCGCGAAAGCTACCTTCGTGCCGACGCCATTCTGGAGGCGGCGCGCCGCACCGGTGCGCAGGCGATCCATCCCGGCTACGGCTTCCTCTCCGAAAATGCGGACTTCGCCCAGGCCTGCGCGGAGGCCGGCATCGTGTTCATTGGCCCGTCTGCTGCGGCAATCCGCGCGATGGGCGACAAGAGCGCGGCCAAGGCGCTGATGCAGCAGGCCGGCGTTCCGCTCACCCCCGGTTATCACGGCGATGCGCAGGATCCTGCGTTCCTGCGCGGGCAGGCTGATGCCATCGGCTACCCGGTGCTGATCAAGGCCAGCGCCGGTGGCGGCGGCAAGGGCATGCGCAAGGTGGAGGACAACGCCGCCTTCGTCGAGGCGCTGGCCAGCTGCCAGCGCGAGGCGCAGTCCGCGTTCGGCAATGCGCACGTGCTGGTGGAGAAGTACGTGGAGCGCCCGCGCCACATCGAGATCCAGGTGTTCGGCGACAGCCACGGCAACGTGGTGTACCTGTTCGAGCGCGACTGCTCGGTGCAGCGCCGCCACCAGAAGGTGCTGGAAGAAGCACCGGCGCCGGGGATGACCGCCGAGCGCCGCGCCGCGATGGGCAAGGCGGCGGTGGATGCCGCGCGCGCGGTGAACTACGTGGGCGCAGGCACGGTGGAATTCATTGCCGGGCCGGATGGCGATTTCTACTTCATGGAAATGAACACCCGCCTGCAGGTGGAGCACCCGGTCACCGAGTGCATCACCGGCACCGACCTGGTGGAATGGCAGCTGCGCGTGGCCAGCGGTGCGCCGCTGCCGCTGCAGCAGGAACAACTGCAGATCAACGGCCATGCGCTGGAAGCACGGCTGTACGCTGAAGATGCCGACAAGGGCTTCCTGCCCTCCACGGGCACCCTGCGCCACCTGCGCCTGCCATCCGGCAGCGCGCACGTGCGCGTGGATGCGGGTGTGGAACAGGGCGATGCGATCACCCCGTTCTACGACCCGATGATTGCCAAGCTGATCGTCTGGGACGTGGACCGCGATGCCGCACTGCGCCGCATGCAGCAGGCATTGGCCGAGTGCGAGGTGGTGGGCGTGACCACCAATGCCGCGTTCCTGCGCCGACTGGTGATGACCGATTCGTTCGCGAACGCGAAGCTGGATACCGCATTGATCGAACGCGAGCAGGCCGCGCTGGCGCCGCGTGTGGGCGACACCGATGCCGCGCTGTGGGCGCTGGCGGCAGTGGCGGCGCTGGGTACCGATGCGCCTGCTGCTGCCGATGCACGCGACCCGCATTCGCCGTGGCAGGCCCGTGATGGCTGGCGGCTGGGCCAGCGCGCGGCGCGCCGGCTGACGCTGGAGCATCGTGGCGACCAGCAGGTGGTGGCGGTTGAAGGGCACGGCGAGGTGTGGTCGATCGAGCTGGCCGGCACCACGGTATCGGCACAGGGCCGGATGACCGGCGAACAGCTGGCGTTGCAGGTAGGAGAGAACCTGCACCGCGCCCGCGTGGTACGCGACGGCAGCGAGCTGTATCTGTTCGGCAGCAACGGCGTGCAGCGCTTCACCCTGCATGACCCGGTCAGCGAGGCTGACCAGGGCGTGGCCGACGCCGGCAGCCTGGTCGCGCCGATGCCGGGCCGGATCGTGGCGACCCTGCTGGTGCCGGGCACCCAGGTCGTGCGCGGCACGCCGTTGCTGGTGCTGGAGGCAATGAAGATGGAGCACACGCTGCAGGCGCCGGCCGATGGCACGGTGCAGGGGTACCGGGTGAAGGCGGGCGACCAGGTGGCCGACGGCGCGGTGCTGGTGGATTTTGAAGCCTTGGCGTGACATGCGGCAGGATCGCCACCCGCGTTCAATGGGTGGCCGCTGAGGGGGCTTGGCGGAACTGGCGTTGGCGGACGCAGGATGTATGATCCGTGCGGGGCCCCCTCAGCGTCTCCACCCGTCGTGGCCGGTGCCCCATCACTGGTAGCCAAAGTCTCGCCCTTGCGGTTGGCTCGATGTACTGCCGTGGCGGCCGATGGCGACTTGACTCATTCGAACGCAGGGATGTTCAGATGACCTCGACAAGCGCACCTCTACCGGCAGACACCGTTCGCCAGCTTCTTGACCTGTTGACCAGCGATGATGGATTCCGCGAGACGTTCTCCGCCAACCCGTCGCAAGCGCTCGCGACGCTGGGCGTCGACACGGACATGACCCGGAACTGCTGTGACCCGATTGCCAGTCTTGCGTCCAAGGACGAATTCCAGGCAATGCGCGATGAGATCACCAAGCAGCTCCAGGTAAAGGCCGCGTTCCGCATTGTGTTCTGCTTCGAGGCCGGCGGCCCGGCGCCGCAGCTGGGGTGGCAGCCGGTAGTTTCCGATCTTCGCCTGGACCACGCGTCATCGGTATCTGCCCGCGCCTGATGCGCATCCCGTAGTCTCGATATACAAGGAGAGTCTTCAATGCACGCTGTTTCCATGCACCCCGCCCCCGAAGCATCCAGCAAGCCCGCCATTCCGCCAGACGTTGCGATCGCCTTGCTGAAGGCGCTGAGCAGCGACGACGCCTTCCGGCAACTGTTCAAGTCGGACCCGCGAAGTGCGTTGAGCGAGGTGGGCTTTAAGCTGCCCGTCGGAGCAGCGACGCCGATGTGCATGATGGTTGGCGAACTGGCAAGCAAGGAAGAAATATTGGATGCATACGACGCCCTTTACTCGCACCTGACCGGAGCCACCCGCGCATCCATGACCGTGATTTTCACCTTCGCGCATGGCCACGGCAGCGAGGCAGCAAACTCAGCGGAGTAACGCTTCAGGACTGGACGTTCCATATGCGGCCGGCGGGATCCATTTCCGCCGTCTGCATCCGCGTGGAACGCCAACCAAAGCCACACACCGCCAGTGGCCCTTCTCGCATGGGCTCCAAGCCAAGCAGCCGTTCCGCCTCTTCCTCATTGATGGCAGCGGTCACGAATGCGCCCAGGCCATGAAGCGTGGCCTGCGTGTAGATGGCTTGGGAAATATGCCCTGCATCCAGCACCACTGCGCGATAGGCCTTGGCATGCTGCCTGTACTTCCAGAAATTCCGTTCAAATCGACATACCAGAATGACCAGCGCATGTGCATCTGCGAACCAGTGCTGTCCCGACAGCAGCCGCTTGGCAAAACCGGACGCTGATTCCGGCTGGTTAACCAACCCCAGTTCGTGCGCGACCGGGTGGTAGTGATAGAGACCAGACGTCAATCCTTCCACGGACTGGACAAGGACATATGCCTCCATCGGGTGAAGACCACCCGCAGAGGGCACATTCTTCTTGAGGAAACGCACGCCCGGCTCCGGGTCCACGTGCGATTGCGCCATCAGGACGTGTTCCAGCATTGCTGCCAGCAAAGACATTGGCAACGGACGCGAGACATCGAAGTTGCGACACGTAGTACGGCCGGAGAGCATTTCGTCCAACTGCGTGCCGCAATGCCTGGGCAGCGCAACTGCATTATCGCATCGAGGCAGCACTTCTTCGGGCGGAACGCCCAGCTGGCGCACGAGGTCCTGTGCGGTTACAAGCTGATGTCGCTCCATCTCGGACACACTATCCACCCCCGCCCATCGGGAGTGACGATGGAACAGGGCACCGAGAGGCCACCAGTTGGAAGCACGCATCACCCTGTCCGCTGCGCCGTGCGAACCCTGATCGTCGGCATCGCTGACCAGAAGCCCGCGATCAACAAGGCGCAAAACCTGCTCGCGTCTGGAAGGATCGTCAGGCAGCGCCTGCCAGTGTTGCGCACTGCATTCCAACAGCAGCTGGGCATCACTGGTGTCGATTCTGCAGGGCTCGTCCATATGGCCTGTCAGCGCCATGATCTCCCGCTCGAAATGAAGGCCACTACCACCTTCGAGCAGGTTCTGCAGACTGAACCCGGCGCGTTCCTGCGGCTCTACGAACAGCACCTGGCAGCGGCGGAACTTCATGCAAGCGGCCTGCGATCAATTGATGTCAGGCAACTATAGTCGACTGGCCCCAGACGATGCGATTCGGGTCGAACTCAAGCGTATCCAGCGTTTCACTCCGCCAACCCACGCCGACGATGGCAATCGGACTTTGGGTGATTCCGTCAAGGTCGAACACCGCTTCAGTATCCACGTCATTGATGGCCGCGGTTACGAAGGCGGCCATGCCACGCTCGGTGGCCGCCATGTAAATTGCCTGCGAGATATGCCCGACGTCCAGCAGCAGGGCCCGGTAGGCCTTGGAGTGGTTGCGGTACTTCCAGTATGTACGTGCATAACGAGGTACCAACACCAGGTGCACGGCGGCGTCGGCGAACCAGTCCTGCCCGGAAAGCATGGCGTTGGCCACCTCCTGGAGTGGGCGACCGCACTGGCGTGGCAGTGCCACCAGTGCATGCTCCACGGGATGATAGTGATAAAGACCCGGTTCCAGTCCCTCCACGCGCTGTATCAGCAGATAGGTCTCGGTGGCATGAAGACCGCCGCCTGATGGAACATTCTTCTTTAGAAACTCGGTGTCGGCTTCCACCCGTACGACCGCCTGGGCCTTCACCGTGCGGTGGAGTAGCTGCGCGAGCAGCTCGCGCGACATACTGCGTTGGACGTCGAAATTGCGACAGGTCGTGCGACGTTCAAGCATCCGGTCGTACTCGGTCGCTTCCACTGCGGGCAATGCTTGATAGCGGCCTGGCTGGGTCTGCACCGCCGGCGGCGGTGCACCCAGCTGCTGTCGCAGGTCCTGCGCGGTGACCATGTTGCTCTCGCGCATCTGCGCGGCGCTGTCCACCCCGCTCCAGCGGCCGTGGCGGTGTGCCAGGGCGGCCAGCGGCCACCAGTGTCCGTCACGCATGCTTTCGTCACGGCGGCGGTGCTCTGCGTGTTCGTCGCCGTCCGATATCAGTAGTCCCGCCCCCAGCAAGGCTTGCCAGTCTGCCTGCGTGGCAGCCACTTCGCTCGCGTCCTTCCAATGACGGGAACTGAGCGAACCGAGCAGCTCACGCTGCGCGACACTCACCGGTACGGACTGGTCCAGGTGTGCGGCAAGGGCCAGCCAAGTGGTTTGGGTGGTCACCTCTGCACGTCCGGCAAGAATGGCCTGAAGGCCGAGGCTGACCTCCTCCCTCGGTTCGAACATGACGGTGGTGCAACGGCGCAGTTTCATCTCGGAATAACCTTGGAAGGGCGGGGACATTCTAGGACGCACGCCAGGCGATGCGATGACCGTGTCCGGTAATCGACCCAACCTGCGTTCTGCGGGGGACCGCAGATTCACCTGGATGCCCGGGGCTACATTAGCTGTCGCCCCGGCCGATATACCTGATTCAACCTGGAGGACTGAACGCAATGAGCAGTGACAAGCCGGAAACGAACAAGATCTCCCCTGAAATCGCGGCGCGGCTGGTTGGCAGGCTGATCGAGGACCCCGCTTTCCGGGAGCTGTTCCAGAAGGATGCGGCCAAGGCACTGGCCGAAATTGGCGTCAATGTGGACGCTCAGCCTGAGTGCTGCGATATCCAGCAGCTGGCCAGCGTGGATGAACTTCGCGCAGTGCAGGCACAGCTGGAGCAGTACTTGAGCACCTCATTGCAGGCGATGTTCGTGCCCCACTGCTTCGAGGCAGGCAAGGCCGCCGACTCGCTGGAATGAGTACGCCGCCAGCCTGCGTCTGGTTTACTGGGGACGCAGGCTGGCGTCGGCAAGCGTGTCGCGCACGCTCAGCGGCTGCATCAGCTGCATCGCCGCCGGTTCGGTAAACGCCTGTCCCCGATGGTCGAATAGCCATTCGTTCTGATTCTGGAACCCTTCCACATTATCCAGCCGGCGTTGCGCGTCGCGCAGCACCACCCGTGCCTGGACCGGTTCGGTTCCATCCAGGATCGGCCGCAGCAGGGCCTCGGCTTTGGCGGGCTGGTTCCTGCCGAGCTGCTGCATGGCGAGCACAACCGTATGCCACTTATCGATTACCGGACTTTTCTGGGCCGCGATGAGCGGCCCCTGCTCGCGCAGCAGCGCATCGGCGCGCGCGAGGTCGCCCTGGCGCTGTGCGAGATATGCAAGCGATAGCATGCGCAGCACCCGGTCCGACAGATTCGGGTTGGCGGTGTCCTTCAACAACGGAAGCAGCTGGTCGGACACCGCAGTTAGTGCAGCGGGATTCGACCGCTCGCAGGCGGTGTCCACCACCCCCTGCATCAGCAATACATGCGTGCGGAAGTCGACCGATTCGGTCGGAAAGTCTTCGCTGGCCAGGGCATCGGCCATGCCGGTGCAGTCGTCCTGGTCGGCGGCGAGCAGCACGCGGACGCGCTGGTACATGATGGCCTCCAGTTCGTCGCGGGCCTTGGGCAGCTGCGCCATCAGCGCCTGTGCCTCCTTGTAACGGCGCTGGGCTATCAGCACGTCTACCCGTGTGTCGCTGGCGACTCGACCGCTCAGCTGCTCGGACAACTGGAAGCTGCGCAGCGCTTCGTCGTAACGATTGGTACCCAGTTGGCTCCAACCCAGGTATCCGAGAGTGGAGGCGCGCAGGGGAGCCTGCGGTACCGAAGCGGCGCGCGCATAGCGCTCGGCCTCTGCGAAACGGTTATCCAGCAACAAGTACTGGGCGGTGTTTGCCTGCCCGGCAAAGGAGTCAGGATACACCTCCGCCAGCACCCGCCAGTCTTCCAGCGGCCAGCCATCCGGACGCAACCCGCTGCTCCACGCCTTCAGGTATAGGCGCTCGCGGTGCGGCAACCGATCATTAAGCGCCAACGCACGCTGGAGGTGCGGCAGGGCTTCGGCGCGCTGATCCACCCGCACCAGCAGCCTGGCCAGGCCCATGTGGGCCATGGCGAAGTCCGGGTCGGCGTCCAGCGCCGCCTCGTAGAGCTTGGCGGCTTCGGTAAAGCGACGCTGGCCCATCGCGCTTTCGGCCAATGCAAACGACTTCAATGCCTGCAGATTGTCGGTGGAGGCCTGCGGCAACGGCACCGACTGCTGGACCGAGGCCACGGTTTCGCCGAGGCCGGCGCGCAGGCGACCGACCACGTCGTCTACGGCGGCCACCACATCCCCGGGGGACGGTGCGTCGGCGTGGTAGGTGCGCACCACCGCGCGGGTAACCGGATCCATCAGGTCCACGGCCACTACATACTGGCCCCTGGCGCGACGAATGCTGGGTGCCAGCACCATCCGTGCGCCCTCGCGCGACGCCACGTCGCCCGCCAGCTCCCGATCCAACGCATGCTCTGCCGGCACCCGCAGCAGTTCGCGCGATTCCTTCACCTTGCTGGCGGACAGCACGTTGACGTAGCGCGACTGCTCCAGGCCCAGCAGCAGGGCACGCTGCAGGCCGTCGTCGAACAAGGGCTCGCCACTGGCATTGTCGACGTCGGCCAACACCACCCAGTCACGCTCGGCGAAGGCAATGGCCGGTTCGGGACGCAGCAGCATCCAGCCGCCGATGGCGAGCACCGCCAGCAGGCTCAGTTCGGCCGCCAGCGCGACCGGCCTGCGCCAGATGGGCAGCTTTCGCTGCGCCTTGGGATGGGCCTTGGGCATGCGCAGCGGCGCGAAACCCGGTTCGCCGACCTCGAATACCTCCTGCGCAGCGGGAATACCCTTGAACAGCCAGGGGCCGTGCGAGCGCCACTGCAACTGCGCAGCGCGCTCGCCCAGCTCGCTGCTGGCACGCCGGGTCAGCGACTCGGCCACCGAGGACAGCAGGATCTGCCCGGGCCGCGCCAGACCCATCAGTCGCGCCGCCATCGGCTTGGCCAGGCCTTCCACTTCCACCGACTTGGACCCGGCCTGGATTGCCTCCGGGCTGTTGTCCCAGATCAGTACTTCGCCCACGTGCAGCCCGGCACGGGCGCGCAGCGTCACATTGCAACGCCGCCCGAGCTGCTGAAGTTCACGCTGGTAGTCCAAGGCAAACCCCAGGCCGTCGATGGCGCGCTCGAACAGCAGGAACAAGCCGTCGGAACGATCGATCAATTGGCCATTCCATTGCTGCTGCAGGGCCAGCACCAACCGGTCATGCTGTTGGAACAACTCGGCCGCCGCGCCATCCCCGATGCGTTCGACCAGGACCAGCGAATCGCACAGATCGGTGAACAGCAATGCCCGCAGCTGCGGGGCCTGGGTCGACGTTCCGGTGTCGCCGTTCATGCGGGTGTTCCGTCAGGGGGTGGCGGTCGCGGCACGCGACCAGTGCAGTCGGTTGCCGCCCAGGCGCTTGGCCTGGTACAGCGCATTATCGGCGTGGGCGTACCAGTCACTCCAGTCGGTGTCCGGCTGCAGCAGGCATACGCCGATGCTGACCGGGCAGACATGTGGCTGGCCGCCAGGCCGACCCATCAGGCCCTGTACCGCGCTGAGGATGAACTCCGCCGCGTGCTGAAGGGTGTCGGGCTCTGCCTCGCGCAGCAGCAGGCAGAATTCGTCGCCGCCCAGCCGGCAGGCGCGGTCGTTTTCGGTGGCCACCGAACGCAGGATGTTGGCTACGCTCTGCAGGACGCGGTCGCCGGCCTGGTGGCCGTGCTCGTCGTTGACCTGCTTGAAGTGGTCGCAGTCGATCAGCAGCAGGCCCTGCGGCGCGCCGTCGCCGTGGTTGCGGCATTCCTGCAGGTACAGCGCCAGGCCGCGGCGGTTGTGCAGGCCGGTCAACTCATCGGTGCGCACCAGCTCGCGGGTGTGGGTGAGCTGGTGGGTGGTGACGTACAGGTTGTCCAGCGCGGTTTCGAGGTCGTGGTTGCGCCGGCGCAGCTGGCGGATCAGGACCTGTTCGTTGCTCACCACGCGCATGATCGTGCGGCGCAGGAAGTAGGCCACCAGGCCCGGGTCGCGGTCGACCAGGCGCTGGAAATCGGTGTGGTCCAGCTCCAGCACCAGCGTTTCGGTGGTGGCGCGGGCATCGGCGCTGCGCGGGTGGTCGCCGATCAGCAGGCCCAGTTCGCCGAAGAATTCATGCTGGCCCAGCGTCTTGACCACCAGGTCCTCGCCGAAATCCAGCTCGATGGCACCGGTGACGATGACATACATGGTGTTGCCGGACTGGTTGCGCAGGAACAGGTGCTCGCCTGCGCGCAGCGGGCGGTGCTGGCCGAATTCAGCGAACAGGGCGAATTCGCCGGCGCTCAGGACGGCGTGCACGATCTCAGCCATCGCGGTCTGGGCGATGCCTGACTCGGATTCGCACACACGTGTGGCCAACTTGCCGGTCATCCCGTACACCCGCTTCCTAGCGTCCCCGGTGAGCGGATGAGGATATCACCCCGTTAAAGAGTGCGCCTCATCACAGTTTTACTTCGGCGCCCGCAATCCAGCCGGCGCCTCGGCCCGTTCTCCCACAACGCGGTTATCGGCCGATTCCGGCCACTCTTTAGTCCGAGGGGCTTGGGCGGACCGTAGCACTTGGCGGTGGCATATAACAGAAGGGCCGCCCCTACAGGGGCGGTCTGGTTCGGTGGGTTCACGGGGAGCCGGCCAACGGCCGGCGCTACCCCGGGTGGTGGCGCCACCCGGCTGCGGCGGTTGCCGCCGGTTCCGGGCGGCTATGCCGCCCGGAACTGCTCTTCTTCGGTGGAACCGGTCAGGGCGGTGGTGGAAGACTGGCCCTGCTGGATGGCCTGGGTGACCGCGTCGAAGTAGCCGGTGCCCACCTCGCGCTGGTGCTTGACCGCGGTGAAGCCGCGGTCGGCGGCTGCAAATTCAGCCTCCTGCAGTTCTACGAAGGCGCTCATCTGGCGGCGGGCGTAGCCGTGGGCCAGGTTGAACATGGAGTAGTTCAGGGCGTGGAAGCCGGCCAGGGTGATGAACTGGAACTTGTAGCCGTAGCTGGCGATTTCCTGCTGGAACCTGGCAATGGTGGCGTCGTCCAGGTTCTTCTTCCAGTTGAAGCTGGGCGAGCAGTTGTAGGCCAGCAGCTTGCCGGGGTACTTCGCATGGATCGCTTCGGCGAACTGGCGGGCGAACGCCAGGTCCGGCTTGCCGGTCTCGCACCACACCAGGTCGGCATAGGGGGCGTAGGCCAGGCCACGGCTGATCGCCTGGTCCAACCCATTGCGGGTGCGGTAGAAGCCTTCCGGGGTGCGCTCGCCGCTGGCGAAGGGCTGGTCGTTGGGGTCGATGTCGCTGGTCAGCAGGTCGGCGGCTTCGGCGTCGGTACGCGCCACCAGCAGGGTGGGCACGCCCAGCACGTCGGCGGCCAGGCGCGCGGCGTTCAACTTTTCGATGGCCTCGCGGGTAGGCACCAGCACCTTGCCACCCATGTGCCCGCACTTCTTCACCGAGGCCAGCTGGTCTTCGAAGTGCACGCCGGCCGCACCGGCTTCGATCATCGCCTTCATCAGCTCGAAGGCGTTGAGCACGCCGCCGAAGCCGGCTTCGGCGTCGGCCACGATCGGCTGCAGGAAGTCGATCTCGTCCTTGCCTTCGGCGTGGTGCAGCTGGTCGGCGCGCAGCAGGGTGTTGTTGATGCGCTTGACCACCGCCGGCACCGAATCGGCCGGGTACAGCGACTGGTCCGGGTACATCTGGCCGGCCAGGTTGGCGTCGGCGGCGACCTGCCAGCCGGACAGGTAGATGGCGTTGAGGCCGGCCTTGACCTGCTGCATGGCCTGGTTGCCGGTCAGTGCGCCCAGCGCGTTGACGAAGTCCTTTTCATGCAGGTACCTCCACAGCTTCTCCGCGCCCAGCCGGGCCAGCGAATGCTCCACGTGCACGGTGCCGCGCAGGCGCACCACGTCGGCGGCGCTGTAGTTGCGCTGGATCCCGGCCCAGCGTGGGTCGGTGTCCCATTCGTGCTGGATCTGTTCGGCGGTTGGCAGCTTGGTCATGGCGGTTCTCCAGGGTGGGTCGGCAGCGGGCAGAGCCCCGCTCTACGGCGGTGGTGGGCGTTCGGAGGTAGAGCCGGGCTCTGCCCGGCTGCTGGGGTCAGGCCAGGCGGTCGTACGCCGGCAACGTCAGGAAATCGGTGAGGTCGTCGCGGCGGCTCAGCTCGCCCAGCAAGGCAATGGCCTCCTCGATACGCGCCCCACCCGGCAGCGCGCTGCGCTCGCCCAACCGTGCCGGCAGCGCAGCCAGGGTGGCGTCCAGCAGCGGCAGGTCGATGGCGGTGCCGTCATCCAGGTGCTGCCCTGGCACGTGCAGCCACTGCCACAGCTGGCTGCGGCTGATCTCGGCGGTGGCCGCGTCTTCCATCAGGTGGTGGATCGGCACGCAGCCGTTGCCGTCCAGCCAGGCGGCCAGGTAGCGCACGCACACTTCCACGTTGCCCTCGAAACCGGCGCGGGTGATGGTGCCGGTGGGCGCCGCGATCAGCTCGTCGCGGCCCACCCGCACATCGCGGCGCAGCACCGCGTGCTGGTTCGGGCCCGGCATGTGCGCGTCGAAGATCGCCTGCGCCACCGGAATCAGCGCCGGGTGCGCCACCCAGGTGCCATCGTGGCCGGCGGTGACTTCACGCAGCTTGTCGGCGCGCACCCGTGCCATGGCCTGTTCGTTGGCGGCGGCGTCGTGGTTGATCGGTATCTGCGCGGCCATGCCGCCCATCGCATGCGCGCCGCGGCGGTGGCAGGTCTGGATCAGCCGTTCCGAATAGGCCTTCAGGAACGGCTGGGTCATGGTCACCTGGCCGCGTTCGGGTAGCACCTTGTCGGCGTGCGCGCGGAAGGTCTTGATGTACGAAAAAATATAATCCCAGCGTCCGCAGTTCAGGCCGACGATGCGATCTCGCAGCGCGTGCAGGATTTCGTCCATTTCGAACACCGCCGGCAACGTTTCGATCAGCACGGTGACCTTGATCTGGCCGTGCGGCAGACCAAGCATGCCTTCGATATGCGACAGCGCGGTCTCCCACAGCGCGGCCTCTTCCATCGACTGCAGCTTGGGCAGGTAGAAGTACGGGCCGCGCTGGCGGCACATCAGGGTGCGGGCGTTGTGGAAGGCGAACACCGCTGCGTCGAACAGGCCACCGGCCAGCGGCTGGCCATCGATGCGCACGTGCTTCTCATCCAGGTGCCAGCCGCGCGGGCGCACGATCAGCACCGCCTGCTCATCCAGCGGGCGCAGCGCGTACTGTTTGCCCGGTCTGCCGTCCACGCCGGGCGCGGTATGGGTCAGGTCGCCACGCACCGCGCCGATCAGCGCCTGCTGGCCGGCCAACAGGTTGCGCCAGGCCGGGGCGGTGGAATCCTCGAAGTCGGCCATGAACACCTTGGCGCCGGAGTTCAGCGCGTTGATGACCATCTTCGGGTCGGTAGGGCCGGTGATCTCGACACGGCGGTCCTGCAGGGCGTCCGGAATCGCTGCCACGCGCCAGTCCTCGCTGCGGATCGCAGCGGTGTCGGTACGGAAGTCCGGCAGGCCGCCGCCGTCGAAGAACGCCTGGCGCTCGCGGCGCGCCTGCAGGCGGCGCTGGCGTTCGGGTTCCACCGCGCGGTGCAGCGACACCAGCAGCGCCAGTACCCCCGCCGGCAGCAGGGCCGACTGGCCGGCGAGCTGGGTGGTCAGGGCAATCCCCGGGGTGGCCGGGGCATCGGCCGGGGTGGGCTGGGCGGTGGCGAAGGCGGCGACAGCGGACATGTCCAACTCCTGCGTTGCGGGTGATGCCACCGTGCGCCGGAGTGTGGTATTTGACAAAACAGTAATCGCAATGCTTTACATAAGCAAAACTTATATTCGTTACGCCATGCCCACACCGCGACCGCCAAGTCCGCGTTTTTCCTACAAGTCTGACCGGCTCAAACCGCTGCGGGCGTTCTGCCAGACGGTGCGGCTGGGCTCAGTCTCACGTGCGGCTGAGGCGCTGTTCGTCAGCCAGCCGGCGATCAGCCAGCAGTTGCAGGCGCTGGAACGCGAATTGGGGGTGGGCTTGTTCGAGCGCAGCGGACGGCGCCTGGTGCCCAGCCGCGAGGGCCAGCTGCTGTTCGAGATGGCCCAGCCGCTGGTGGAAAGCCTGGACGGGCTGGAGGCCAGCTTCCGTGACAAGGTCAAAGGCCTGGACGCGGGCGAGCTCAACATTGCCGCCAACAGTTCGACCATTCTGTACCTGCTGCCGCGGATCGTGGAACGCTTCCGCCAGCGCCACCCGGATGTGCGCCTGACCCTGCACAATGCGATCAGCGCCGACGGCACCGACCTGCTGCGCAGCGACGCGGCCGATCTGGCGGTGGGCTCGATGACCGAGGTGCCAGCCGACCTGAGCTATGCGCCGGCCTACCGGTTCGAGCAGGTGCTGATCGCCCCGCCCGACCACCCGCTGGCCACCGCGCCCGAACTGACCCTGCAGGCGATTTCGGCCTACCCGCTGGTGCTGCCCCCGAAACGACAGATCACCTACCGGCTGGTGGACCAGGTGTTTCAGCGCCAGCGCGTGCCCTACACGGTGGCGCTGGAGGTCGGCGGCTGGGAGGTGATCAAGCAGTACGTGGCGATGGGCATGGGCATTTCGATCGTGCCGGCGCTGTGCCTCAACGATGCCGACCGCGGCCGGCTGGTGACGCGCTCGATGAGCGCCTGGTTCCCCGAGCGCAGCTACGGGGTGATCGTGCGCCGGGGCCGCTTCCTGTCGCCGCAGGCACGCGCCTTCATCGAGCTGATCCAGCCGGACCTGTTCAGTCCGCGCAGCTATGATGAAAGCGGTCATTCCGAACGCTGACGCACTGCCATGTCGATTGAACTGCGCCACCTGCGCTACTTCCTGGCAGTGGCCGATACGCTGCACTTCGGGCGTGCGGCCGAGCGGCTGGGCATGTCGCAGCCACCGCTCAGCCAGCAGATCCGCCAGCTGGAAACGCTGCTGGGCGCGCGCCTGTTCCTGCGCAGCAACCGCCGGGTGGAACTCACCGAAGCCGGCCGGGTGCTGCAGGCGCAGGCCACCGAGGCATTGGCGCGGGTGGACCAGGCCATCGAACTCACCCAGCGCGCGCAGCGCGGCGAAACCGGCGAGCTGCGTATCGGGTTGACCCGTGCCACGCCGTTGTCCACGCAGATTCCGCGCGCGATCTTCGCCTACCGCCAGCAGTTCCCGCAGGTGCAGTTGAAGCTGCGCGAAATGAACACGCTGCAGCAGATCGATGCGCTGGTAGCCAATGAGCTGGACGTGGGGCTGATCCGCAAGCGTGCGCTGCCCGCACCGCTGACCTCGCGCAAACTGTTCAGCGACCCGTTGGCGCTGGTGGTACATGACCAGCACCCGCTGCTGCGCGGCCTGCCCGAGGGCGCACCGCTGGCGCTGCGCCAGTTCGCGCACGAACCGTTCGTGGGCTTCCTGCGCGAGGTGGGCGCCGGCATCCACGACCACTTCATCGCGCTGTGCCGCAGCGCCGGCTTCACCCCGCGCATCATCCAGGAGGCCGGCGAGGCGTCCACGCTGATCAGCCTGGCCGCGTCAGGCCTGGGTGTCACGGTGCTGCCGGCGTCGTGCAGCCACATCCATGTGGAAGGCGCGCGCTTCGTGCCGCTGAGTGATCGCGCGGCGAGTTCGGAAGTGCATGTGGCCTACCGGCGCGGTGGCCCATCGCCGTTGATCACCCACTTCACCCAGCTGCTGCAGGGCGGCTTCAGCGACTGAGCGCGAGCGCCGCGGGCAGTGGTTGCGCGCGTCGTCCCAGCCGCCAGGCGATGCTGGCACCGATCGCGGTCAGCACGGCAGTGAAGGCGCAGACGCCCCACCAGTCCCAGCGGGTGTAGAACACGCCGCCGGCGGCACCGGCCAGGCTGGACCCCAGGTAGTAGGCGAACAGGTACAGCGCCGAGGCTTCGGCGCGCATCACCCCGGCGCGGCTGCCGACCCAACTGCTGGCCACCGAATGGCCGCCGAAGAAGCCAAACGTGACCAGCGCGATGCCCACCGCCATGCAGCCCAGCCAGGGCAATGCGAGCATGACGATGCCGAGTGCGATCAACGCGTAGCAGATCCCGAGCACGCGGCCACGGCCATGCCGGGTGGCCTGCTGGCCCATCCAGGCCGAGCTGAAGGTCCCCACCAGGTACACGCTGAAGATCAGCCCGACCACGGTCTGGCTGAGCCGGTACGGCGGCGCCAGCAGGTGGTAGCCGAGGTAGTTGTAGAGGGTGACGAACACGCCCATCAGCACGAAGGCGGTGGCGAACAGCCACGGCAGGCCCGGGTCGGCGAACAGCCGGCGCCAGCGCGTGGGCAGTTCACGCAGGCCGCCGCGGCGGCTCTGGAAATGGCGCGACGCGGGCAGCTGCATCCACAGCAGCGCGGTGCTGATGACGGCGATCAGCGAGACCGCGCCAATGCCCCAGCGCCAGCCCCAGTGGTCGGCGACGATGCCGGCGATCAGGCGCCCGCTCATGCCGCCGACCGCATTGCCGCCGATGTACAGGCCCATTGCCAGGCCCAGCGCGCGGCTGTCCATTTCTTCGACCAGGTAGGTCATCGCCACCGCCGGCACGCCGCTGAGCGCGATGCCGAGCAAAGTGCGCAGTACCAGCAGCGTGCTCCAGTCGTCGACCATCGCGCTGGCCGCGGACAGCACGGTGGAGGCGAGCAGGGCGGTAATCATCACCCCCCGGCGCCCGAGCCGGTCCGAGATCAACCCGGCCACCAGCATCGATACCGCCAGCAGACCGGTGCTGAGCGACAGCGCCAGCGCGCTGTTGGCGGCGGACACGCCGAAGTGGCGGCTGAACTCCGGCAGCAGCGGCTGCACGGTGTAGAGCAGGCCGAAGGTGGAGAAACCGGCCAGGAACAGCGCCACGGCCGTGCGCCGGAACGCGGGGGTGCCCTGCTCGATGTGCTGGGAGGGGGTGGACGGGTGGTGGGTGGAACTGCGCTCGGGCAGCGCTGCGGTGTCGCCGTTCATTGCGTCTGGGCCCGTGGGGGCGGGCCGGTGCGTAAGGATCAGCGCTCAGGATAGGCAGCGGGTACAGGTCGATCCATAACCTGACGGGTCTGGATTGAGATGTTTTACGTATCAATCCAGGTTTACGAGGGCCGGCCAACGGCCGGCGCTACCAGTGAGCGACGGTCCCGGTTGGCCGTGGGCCGGGCAGAGCCCGGCGCTACGGCGGCGTTGCGGTGCCCGGCGGATCATGCTGCGGGCGACCTCGTAGCGCCGGGCTCTGCCCGGCCGCTCTTCGCGTCAACCTCAGAGCGCCTGCCAGGTGAATCCCTCGCCGCGCCGGTAATACACGCGCGCCGCCTTGCCATACAGGGCGTTCGCCTCGACCAACCCGAAGTAGCGTCCATCAGCGCTGTTGCCGCGATGGTCGCCCAGCATCAGCACCTTGCCGGCCGGTACGGTCAGGCCGGCGATGTCCGGGCCACCGCCCTGCCCCAGGTCGAGCTGGGCCAGGGTGCGGCCGAAGTCTTCCACCTCATCGGTGCCAGCCTGTGCCAGCGGCTGGCCGTTGATGCTCAGGTGACCCTCGCGCAGCTCCACACGGTCGCCGCCAACGGCAGCGATGCGTTTGATCAGGCGGGTGCCGTCCTGCGGCGAATCGAACACGGCTACGTCGCCGCGCTGCGGCTGGCCGGTATGCAGCAGCTCCACGCCGGTGAACGGCAGGCGCAGGCCATAGGCGCGCATGTCCACCACCACGCGGTCGCCGGGCATCAGGGTGTACTGCATGGAACCGCTGGGCACCTGGTAGTGGTTGGCCAGGCTGTCGCGCGCGGCGGCGAGCAGGCCGAGCATGACCAGCAGCGGCAGGGCTTCCTTTTTCAGCCAGTGGAGCAGGCCTTTGGGGGCTTCGGCGGCGGGGGCGACCTGGGGCATGGGGCGTTCCTTGCGGTGAGAGAAAGGTGTGACCAGCTGCATGGCCCTGAGTTCCCCGCGTGACGACCAACGGTCGTGCCACCTCACCCTTGAAAGCTACACGTTGTTTACGCCCGGGCGCCCGGAACGGCATGGATGCTTTATACCCCACGCGCGCATCGTAGCGACACCGCGCCCCGGGCGCTTTGTCGAGATGTTCCATGGCCATCCTGTTGATCCGGCAACCATCGCCGGAGCCTCTCCCGGCACCGGTCGAGCTGGCCGGGCATGCGGTGCACTGCCAGCACTGCGCCACCCTTCCCGCGCTGGTGCAGTGCCTGCGGGAGGCACGACACACCGCGCCGGACTGGGTGTTGATTGAACCGGCCGACGCCGATCCATCGCAGTGGGCCGAGCATGGGCATGCGCTGTGCGCGGCGCTGGATGCGCTGTCGGCGCCCTACATCGAAATGGCGGCCAACGACGACGGCGGGTTGGATGCGCACCTGCATCCGCAGCATGCGCCAGCAGCCACGGTGGTATGCAGCAGCGGACGCGCCGACGCCTGCCGCTTGTCGCTGGCGATTGCCGAGCGCCGGCTGCTGTCCGCGGCCGGGAGGGCGTGAGCGATGTCGATTTTCATCATCCGTGGCCCGGAAGCGGCCGGGCAGTTGATCCGCACGGCGCAGCCGTTGCCGCCGCCGGTGTTGAAGGCGCTGGTGCACCGTGCCATCGAGGCCGGCACCACCGTGGCGATCCGCGCGTGTGGTTCGGAGCAGGAACTGCTGGATGCGTTGCGCGTGGCCGACCACAGCCGGGGCGAGGTGACGCTGCTGGATCCGGGTGCGTGCGTGGGCAGTACGCGGTTGCAGCGGTTGCTGCCGCATCTGCATAACGCCTACGTGGAGGTGCATGACGATGACAGCGCGGCGCCGGAAGCGTGCCTGCCGGAGGATGTGGGGCAGCGCATCGGTGTGGCGCATGGCTACTGCGCGCAGAGTTACATGCACGCGCTGGAGATCGCATTGGATCACCTGGGGTGTAGCGAGGTGGGGTATCGGGTGGGGACGTAGAGTCGGTTCCCAAACGACCGCACGTAAATGAAAAACGCCCGGTGACGCATGAACCGAAAACGGAGGCGTCTCTCCGTTCGCGGTCATGCGTTACCGGGCGTGGCGTTGCTATCGGCAGTCGTCTTGCGACCGACCCTACCGATCGGGCATCGCGGTCGTCATTTCAACCCGCGGTTCACCAGCAGCGGTTCCACCGACGGGTCCTTGCCGCGGAATTCGCGGTACAGGTCGGCCAGCTCGACGCTGTTGCCACGCGACAGGATCTTGTCGCGGAATACCTGGCCGTTTCCCGGGGTCAGGCCGCCATGCTCCTTGAACCACTCAAACGAGTCGTGATCCAGCACTTCGGCCCAGAAATAGGCGTAGTAACCGGCCGAGTAGCCGCCACCCCAGATGTGGTCGAAATACGTGGTGCGGTAACGCGGCGGCACCTGCGCCAGGTCGACCTTGAACTTCTTCAGCGCGGCTGCTTCAAACGGTGCCACGTCCTGCAGCTTGGCGTCGGCCGGCTGGGTGTGCCAGGCCAGGTCGAGCAGTGCGGCCGACAGGTACTCGGTGGTCGCGTAGCCCTGGTTGAAGGTACGTGCCTTGAGGATCTTGTCGACCAGCGCCTGCGGCATCGGTTCGCCGGTCTTGTAGTTCTTGGCATAGTTGGCGAACACCTTCGGGTCCAGCGCCCAGTGCTCGTTGAACTGCGAGGGGAATTCGACGAAGTCACGCGAGGTGCTGGTGCCGGCGATAGACGGGTATTTCACGTTCGAGAACATGCCGTGCAGTGCATGGCCGAACTCATGGAACATGGTGGTGACGTCGTCGAAGCTCAGCAGCGCCGGCTGGCCGGCAGCGGGCTTGGTGAAATTGCAGACGTTGTAGATCACCGGCTTGGCGCCGGTCAGGCCGTTCTGCTCGACGAACACATCCATCCAGGCGCCGCCGGACTTGCTGTCGCGCTTGAAATAGTCGGTGTAGAACAGCGCCAGCGAGGTGCCGTCCTTGTCGAACACTTCATACACCTTCATGTCCGGGTGGTAGGTCGGAATGTCGGTGCGCGGCTTGAAGGTGATGCCGTACAGCTGCGTGGCGGCGTAGAAGACGCCGTTCTGCAGCACGTTGTCCATTTCGAAGTACGGCTTGATCTGCGATTCGTCCAGGTCGTACTGCGCCTTGCGCACCTGTTCGGCGTAGAAGTCCCAATCCGAGGCGGCCAGCTGGAAACCACCCTTCTGGGCGTCGATCACCTTCTGCATCTCGGTGATTTCGCCACGCGCCTTGCTGGTGGCAGCCGGCACCGTGTCGGTCAGCAGCTTGAGCGCGGCGGCCGGGGTCTTGGCCATCTGGTCGGCCAGGCTGTAGGCGGCGTAGTTCTCGAAGCCCAGCAGCTTGGCTTTCTGCGCACGCAGTTGGGCCAGGCGCTGCACGGTTTCGCGGGTGTCGTTGGCATCGCCACGCTCGGCACGGGTTTCCGAGGCCTTGAGCACGGCCGCGCGCTGGTCGCGGTCGGTCAGCGAGGCCAGCACCGGCTGCTGGGTGGTGTTCTGCAGCGGCAACAGGAACTTGCCTTCCAGGTTGCGCGCCTTGGCATCGGCAGCCGCGGTGTTGATTTCTTCTTCGCTCAGCCCAGCCAGTTTGGCTTTGTCGTCCACGACCACGGCGGCGGCGGCGGTGGCGGCGACCAGGCGGGTGTGGAACTTGGTGGCCAGCGTGGTTTCTTCCACGTTGAGCTTGCGCAGGCTGGCCTTGTCGGCATCATTGAGCTGCGCACCGGCGCGCACGAATTCCTGGTAATCGCGTTCAACCAGCCGCGTCTGCACCGGGTCCAGGCCGAGCGAGGCGCGCTGGTCGTAAATGGTCTTGATGCGCGCGAACAGCTTCGGGTCCAGGCTGATTTCATCCTGGTGTTCGGCCAGCTTCGGTGCGACTTCTTCCTGGATCTTCTGGCGCGCTTCGTTGGTATCGGCCTGGACCAGGCCGAAGAACACGCGCGACACGCGGTCCAGCGTTTCGCCGCCGCGCTCAAGCGCTTCGATGGTGTTGTCGAAGGTGGCCGGTTCGGGGTTGTCGGCGATCTTGCGCACGTCGGCCAGGTGCTGCTTCATGCCTTCGTTGAAGGCCGGCAGGTAGTCACTGTCCTTGATGCGGTCGAAAGGCGGCGCCTGGAACGGCAGCGTGCTGGCGCTCAGCAGGGGGTTGGTGGAGGCGTCGGCCGGCTGCTGCGCAGCGGGGGTCTGGGCGTCGGACACGGGGGTGGACTCCTTGCCGGAACAGGCCGCCAGCGCCAGGCTGATGGCGGCGGCCAAGATAACGGTACGCGACATGAAACGGGCTCCTGGAATGAGGTGACGCGGCACACAACCGCAGCCGATCACCCTACTCCCATTGCCCGCGCCCGGCATGTGCCGGACGTGGCGCCTGGGCTTGCCTCAGGCGGTGCCGCGGTTCTTGCCCTGCCAGGGGCGGTAGTACTCGCGGATGGCGGCCATGTCGGCCACGTCGTCGCCGGTGGAGTAGAACAGCGGGCCAATGCCGATGGTCTTTTCCGGGTAGTGGAAGTAGCAGGCCAGCACCGGCACGTCGGCCATCCGGGCGATCTTCAGGAAGCCGGCTTTCCAGCTCGTCACCGCCTTGCGGGTGCCCTCGGGGGTGATGGCGTACCACAGGCGGTCGGAATTGCGCAGCAGGCTGACCGCCTGCTCCACCGTGCCCTGTGGCGAGCTGCGGTCCAGCGGGATCACCCCCAGGGTGCGCAGCAGCGGCGACAGCGGCCACCAGAACAGCGAGGCCTTGCCCAGCACCTTCACCTGCATGCCCAGCGCGATCTTGGCCGCCATGCCCCAGAATCCATCCCAGTTGGACGAGTGCGGGGCGACGATGAAGACCAGCTTGGGCACGTCCGGGAAGGTGCCGGTGACTTTCCAGCCGCCCAGGCGCAGCGTGCAGCGTGCCAGCCAGCGCAGGAAACGGTTCGGTTTGACCTGCGGCATGTTGGGCGGCACGGCCGGCAGCAGCGGACTTCGGTTGTTCAAGCAATCACTCCCAATTGCGTGTGGTGCGGCCGCGCTTGATCTGCGCGCGGCCCTTTTTTTCATCCAGCCGGCGCAGCTTGGAGCCGTATGAAGGCTTGGTCGCCACGCGCGGCTTGGGCACGCTGAGGCTGGCCTGGATGAAGGTGGCCAGGCGTTCGCGCGCATCTTCGCGGTTGCGGTCCTGGGTGCGGAAACGCTGGGCATCGATGACCAGCACGCCCTCGCCGGTCATGCGCCGGTCGCGCCGCGCCAGCAGGCGGGTGCGCAGCGGCTCGGGCAGCGAGGGCGAGCCGGCCACGTCGAACCGCAGCTCGACGGCGCTGGACACTTTGTTCACGTTCTGCCCGCCGGCCCCGCTGGCGCGCACGAAACGTTCGACGATCTCCGTGTCCGGAATCGCCAGGTGCGCGTTGATGGTGACAGGCCCGTTTCCCATGGGCGGCATTGTAAAGGCAGTATCGCTGCCTGAGGTGACCGCAATGTTCACCAATGACGCCGATAAGGCATACAAAAGCCGGGTACGGGCTGGAATCGACCGCCCGGTCGCGGGCGCGGCGGCGGTTGCAACGCACGCACGGCCGCTTGACCGCATCAAAGGTATGCTCGGCGTTCCATGCAACGCAGGATGCACGTACATGATTTCGACCCGCTCGCTGGCCCGCCGTGGCCTGACCCGCCTGGCCCTGACCCTCGCGTTGGGCCTGGCCGCCATCGCCCCGGCCCTGGCCGCGCCGCCGTCGGATGCGGACATCAACCGCCTGCTGGCCGCTTCGCGCGCGCAGAACATGCTGGATTCGATGGTGCCCAGGATGGAGGAGATGCAGCGCCAGCAGTTCCTGCAGATCGCGCAGCAGCGCAAGCTGGATGATCAGCAGAAGGTGCAGCTGCAGAAGATCGAGCAGCGCAGCAGTGAAACCATTCGCAAGGCACTGTCATGGCAGCAGCTGCGGCCGATGTACGTGGACCTTTACAAGAAAACCTTCACCAAGGAAGACGTACTGGCCATGGCCGAGTTCTACGAGAGTTCGGCCGGGCAGAGCCTGCTGGACAAGACCCCGGCGCTGATGCAGAACGCAATGGTGGCCATCCAGGACCGGATGCAGCCGCTGTTCGTGGACCTGCAGAAGGACCTGGAAGCGATCGTGAACGAGACGCCCGCAGCACCGGCACCGGCAACCCGATAGGTCGAACGCTGCCGGGCGCGCGTGGGACACGCATGGCGTGTCGCTACGCCCCGATCAGCCCGGCCAATCCCGCGTAGTGACACGCCATGCGTGTCCCCGCGGTCCCGGCCCCGGGCACCGGCATTACCAGCCGAACAGATCCATCGCCTTGCGGAATTCGCCTTCGACCGGCGCGCTGACATCCATCGGCGTGCCGTCCGGATGCGGGAAACGCAGGCGTTCGGCGTGCAGCAGCATGCGGTGGATGCCCTGCATGCGGAAGCTGCGGTTGTGGCGGCCATCGCCGTGGCTGGTATCGCCGATCAGGTGGTGCGAGAGATGCTTGAGGTGCCGGCGGATCTGGCGGAAGCGCCCGGTCTGCGGCTGGCAGCGCAGCAGCGCGTAGCGCGAGGTGGCGAACTCGCCAACCGGCACGCTGATTTCACCCACGGCCACGCGCTGGAAATGGGTGATGGCCTGCTTCTTCACCGGCTTGCCCGGGCCGCCGTCCAGGTCGTGGTCAACCGTGAACGCTGCTTCGGCCGGCCAACCACGGCAGATGGCCAGGTAATCCTTGGTGACATCGCCGCCCATCAGCGATTTGCCCAGCACGCTGGCGCTTTCGCGGTCGAAGGCCAGCAGCAGGCAACCGCTGGTGGCGCGGTCCAGGCGGTGCACCAGGAAGATCGGCCTGCCCAGCTGCTCGCGCAGGCGGTCGGCGAGGAAATCATCCTCGCCGCGGGCCAGTTTGCTGTCGTGGACCATCAGCCCGGCAGGCTTGTTCACTACCGCCAGGCGCTCGTCCACGTGCAGCAGCTGCAGCGGCGGCAGCGCCACCGGCGCCTCGACCGCGGCGTCGGCGGGCATCTCGATATCGGTCACCGGCGCCACCACGCGCTGGCCAGCGAGAACAGGCCCGCCGCACCACTCACCCAGCTCCACACCGGCGCATCGCCGAAATACCAACCGCCCGGCTGCATGCCGTAGAGCACGGCGGCGACGATCAGCAGGCCGACGCCGGCAATCGCAGCCACCGCGCGTTTCTGCAGCTTCTGCAGGTTGGTGTTGAGCGCCACCAGGTCCTGCGAGCGCATCGACAGTTCATGCCCACCTTCCACCTGCTGGCGCAGCCAGGCGTGCACCAGGCGCGGCATGTCCGGGGTGTGGGTCATGATTTCCGGCAGGCGCTTGCGCAGTTCCTTGAACACCCGGCGCGGGCTGTAGCGCTCGCGCAGGATGCGTTCCAGCACCGGCCGCGCCACCGCCCAGATATCCAGTTCCGGATCCAGCTGGCGGCCCACGCCTTCGATGTTGAGCAGGGTCTTCTGCAGCAGGATCAACTGTGGCTGCAGGGTCAGCTCATAGCGCTGGGCCACGCGGAACAGCTTGATCAGCACCTCGGCGAGCGAGATCTGCGACAGCGGGCGGGTGAAGTACGGTTCGCATACCGAACGCGCGGCCGCTTCGAGTTCATCGATGCGCACGTTGTTGGGCATCCAGCCGGCTTCGACGTGGAGCTCGGCCATGCGCCGGTAGTCCTTGTTGAAGATGGCCATGAAGTTTTCGGCCAGGTAGTACTGATCTTCTTCGGACAGCTGGCCCATGATGCCGAAATCCAGCGCGATGAAGCGCGGGTTGTCGCGGCGCGCCGGATCGGTGTCGACCCAGATGTTGCCGGCGTGCGCATCAGCGTGGAAGAAGTTGTCGCGGAACACCTGGGTGTAGAACACGCGCACGCCCTTGGCCGCGAGCGCCCTGCGGTCGATGCCGGCCTTGTCCAGCGCGGCGATGTCGTCCGACGGAATACCCCACACCCGTTCCAGGGTCAGCGCGCGCTCGGCGGTGTGGCTCCAGATCACCTCGGGCACGTACAGGTCGTCCGAGTCCACCCAGTTGCGGCGCAGGACGCTGGCATTGGCGCCTTCGCGCTGCAGGTCCAGCTCGGCGGCCAGGGTGTTTTCGACTTCGGCCACCACTTCGCGCGGACGGATCTTGTCGGCGCGCGGGTGGGTGCGTTCGACCAGCGCGGCAGCCGACTTGAGCAGCGCGATGTCGGCGTCGATCTGCTTTTCGATATCCGGGCGCAACACCTTGACCACCACCTGGCGGCCATCGGCCAGCGTGGCCGCATGGACCTGGGCGATCGAGGCCGAGGCCAGCGGCTGCAGGTCGAAGCTGGCGAACGCCTCGGCGACCGGGCGGCCCAGTGCCTGTTCCACGATGCGCTGTGCGGTGGCGCCATCGAACGGCTTGACCCGGTCCTGCAGCAAGGTGAGTTCGTTGGCGATATCGGCCGGAATCAGGTCGCGACGGGTGGACAGGATCTGACCGAACTTGACGAAGATCGGGCCCAGGTCCTGCAGTGCCAGGCGCAGGCGCGCGCCCCGCGACTGCGCGGCAATGTCGGCCGAGGCACGCGGCACGAATGGCTTGGCCAGGCGCAGCCAGCCTTCCAGCGGGGTACCTTCCAGCAGGTCGTCCAGGCGGTAGCGCAGGATCACCCGACCAATGCGGCTTGCCCGGAACACCGCCTTCATGCGCGCACCTGGGCAAGCCGCTGCACGCGGGCGGCGATGCGTTCGACGTCGTCGCGCATCACATCCACATCGTCGTGGAAGGCATCCAGCTCGGCTCGGGCTACCACGTCGCGCGACTCCTCGGTGACAAAATCGGCGGCGCTGTGCGCCAGGTCGGACGCGCCACGGCGCGCATGCTGCAGGGCCGAACGCAGCGCATTGGCCACCTGCACGCCCAGAATTTCGCCAAACACCCGCACGAACGGCAGCTGCCAGTCCGGGTCGAAACGGCTGGCCAGCTGCTGCAGGCGGCGCGCCAGTTCGGCATCGCCGGACACCTTGACCCGCCCCGCCGGAGCATCACCGCCACGGCGCGCGTTGGCCAGCAACGGCAGCTGCGCCAGCACTCCCCCCAGCGTGCTGCGCACGGCCAGGTCCGGCTCCTGCTGCGGGTCTACCGGGCCCACGGTGAGGCGCTCGCCATCGACCCCGATCCGCATCGCCAGCGCGGGCGATTCCAGGGTCAGGGCGATGTGGCGGCCATCCAGCGCGGCCAGCGCGCGGCGGGTATCGGGGTCCAGCGCCAGGGTGCGGTTGAGCGCGAGCTGCAGCGCGTTGCCAGCCAGGGGCTTGAGGGAGGAGAGCAGGGAGCGGGGCATTGCGTCATTCTACCCGCGCCGGACCCGCCGTTCCGATGAACGCGTCGCCACACGCATAGGGCGTGATGTTGCTGCGGCCTGCCCATTCTGGCGTAGAGCCACGCCCTGCGTGGCTGAAGCACCGTCGGCGATTCCAGCCACGCAGGGCGTGGCTCTACAATCGTCACACGTATGGCAGGAGTGGCGGCAGGCATGGGCAAGATCCGGGTAGGCATCATTTTCGGTGGCCGTTCGGCCGAACACGAGGTTTCGCTGCAGTCGGCGAAGAACATTCTGGATGCGCTGGACAAGGACCGCTTCGAGGTCACCCTGATCGGCATCGACAAGCAGGGCCAGTGGCACGTGAGCGACCCGGACGGATTCCTGCTGCACGCCGCCGACCCCGCGCGCATCGCGCTGAACCGCTCCGGCCAGGGCGTGGCGGTGCTGCCCGGCGCCGAGCGCCAGCAGCTGGTGCCGGCCACCCCGGCCGCTGCGCTGGCCCAGATCGATGTGGTGTTCCCGATCGTGCATGGCACGCTGGGCGAGGACGGCTCGCTGCAGGGACTGCTGCGCATGGCCAACCTGCCCTTCGTCGGCTCCGGCGTACTGGGCTCTGCGGTGGCGATGGACAAGGATGTGGCCAAGCGCCTGCTGCGTGACGCCGGGCTGGCGGTGGCACCATTCGCCTGCTTCACGCGGGCCACCGCCGGTTCTGCCGACTACGCCGCGCTTGCAGCGAAGCTGGGCAGCCCGCTGTTCGTCAAACCCGCCAACCAGGGTTCGTCGGTGGGCGTAAGCAAGGTGCGCAGCGCGCAGGAATTCCAGGAGGCGCTGGCACTGGCGCTGGACTACGACCACAAGGCGCTGGTGGAATCTGCCATCGACGGCCGCGAGATCGAATGCGCGGTGCTGGGCAATGCAGCGCCCGAGGCGAGCGTGTGCGGCGAAGTGGTGGTACATGACGAGTTCTATTCGTACGACACCAAGTACATCAGCGAGAACGGCGCGGATGTGGTGGTTCCCGCCGACATCAGTGCGGCCGACCAGCAGCGCATCCGCGACATCGCGGTGCGCGCCTACCAGGCGCTGGACTGCGCCGGACTGGCGCGGGTGGATGTGTTCCTCACCGGCAACGGTGAGGTCGTCATCAACGAGATCAACACCCTGCCCGGCTTTACCCGGATCAGCATGTACCCAAAGCTGTGGGCTGCCAGTGGCCTGGATTACACCGCGCTGATCACCCGGCTGCTGGAGTTGGCGCTGGAGCGCCATGCCAGCGAGCGCGCATTGCGCAGCTCGATCGGGGCGCCCTGAACCGCGGGCGGTCTGGGACGTAGCGCCACACCCTGCGTGGCTGACGCACCGTCGGCAATTCCAGCCACGCAGGGCGTGGCTCTACGCGTCCTGCAGACCAGGGCCCAACGCAACGAGGGCCTGGCGCTCTTTCGAACGCCAGGCCCTCGGCGGATTGCGCTGGATCATGCCGGCCTGCGCACTACCCTCGCTTACGGAACATCGAAACAATGGCCAGGATCAGGAACACCACGAACAGGATCCAGGCAATGTTGCTGGCAGTACCGGCGATGCCGGAGAAGCCGAGCACCGCCGCAATGATGGCGATAACGAAAAAGATTACGGCGTAATGCAGCATGTCGATCCTCGCGTCGTGCGTGCCGGATTGGCGTGCTGCCATCTTCACCAAGCCCCGGTGTTCAGGAAGTGATGGCTTCCTCGCCGCGCGATGAAGCCTTCAGCCTCGTGAGACCTTCGTCAATGCTGACCTGTGGCACGTAACCGAAGTCGCGCCGCGCCGGTTCCATGCTGTACCAGTGCGGCGTGCACAGCTGCTCGGCAAGGAAGCGGGTCATCGGCGGTTCGCCACGCAGACGCAGCAGCGGCCACAGCCGTTCCGCCACCGCGCCGATGCGGTAAGCGGTCTTGAAGCTGATCGACTTCTCCACTGCCGGCGCGCCGACCGCGGCCATCAGCTTGTTGAGCAGCTCGCGCATCGGCAGCGGCTCGCCGTTGGAAATGAAGTACGCCTTGCCGGCACACGCAGCGCCCGGGGCCAGGTGTTCGAAGGCCAGGAAGTGGGCCAGCGCCGCGTTGTCGATGTAGGTGGTATCGACCAGGTTCGTTCCATCGCCAACAAAGCGCAGACGCCCGGCGCGGGCACGTTCGGCCAGGCGCGGCACCAGCTGCTGGTCGCCCGGGCCCCAGATCAATCGCGGGCGCAGCGCCACGGTCGCCAGGGTGGCGTCGTTGGCGGCCAGCACGTGTTGCTCGGCGATGGTCTTGGTGGCTGCATACGGGGCCTGGAAGTTTTCGCCGTACGGCACCTCGTCGGCGCCCAGGCCTTCCACCGGATGGGTGGCGCGGTGGGTGACACTCGGCGTGGAGGTGTACACCAGCGCGCGCACGCCATGCGTGCGGCAGGCGGCGATGACGTTGTCGGTACCGACCACGTTGGCCAGGTGGTAGCTATCAAAGCTGCCCCACGCGCCGGCCTTGGCACCGTTGTGGAAGACCGCATCCACCCCGGCCACTGCGTGGCGCACTGCGTCGGCGTCGGCCAGGTCGCCGCGGATCTGGCCCACGCCCAGCGCAGCCAGCGGCGGGTAGTCGCCGCGGTTGAAACTCAGCACCTCATGGCCGCGCGCGACCAGGCCACGGCACAGCGCCTGGCCAAGGAAACCACCACCACCGGTGACAAGGATCTTCATGCGGGTTGTTCCATGCGGGTTGCGGCCCAGGCCGCGAGCTTCTCGCGGCCGATCTTGGCGTTGTGGCGGATATCGACCGGGAAGCCGGGGTGCAGCAGGAAGCGTTCGATGCGCACGGTGCCGGCATGCGCGGCCGCTTCGTCGCGCAGCCGCTGCTGCAGGGCCAGCGAATCGGCCGTGCCTGATTGCAGTTCATAGCAGAGCACCGGCAGCTGCGCACCGCCCGCGCCGACCCCGACCAGCGCGGTGCGGGCGATGCCGTCCAACGCGTTGAACACCGGCTCCACCTGTTCGGTGTACAGCGGGCCGTGCGCGGTTTCCAGGCGCTGGGTCTTGCGTCCGCAGAACCACAACCGGCCCTCCGCATCGAAGTAGCCGACATCGCCCATGCGGTGCACCACGCGGGTGCTGCCGTCGGCGCGGGTCTCGGTGATCTTGGCCGCCGCAGTGGCCTGCGGGCGGTTGAAGTAGCTGTCGGTGGCGGTCGGGCCGGCCACGGTGATTTCGCCCACCACACCCTGCGCGACCTCGCGCGCCTGAGACCAGTCCGGCAGCGGCGCGTCATCGATGGCGATGATGCGCACCTCGTTGGGTGCCACTACCCGGCCCACGCAGGTGCCGGCGCCGGCCTCGGTGGCCTGGCGGGTGCTTTCCAGCTCGCGGCCTTCGATCACCGCCACCGGCAGGCATTCGGTGGCGCCGTAGGGGGTCCAGAACTGGGCATCGTCGGGCAGCAGCCTGCGGATGCGCGCCACCACGTCCGGCGGCACCGGCGCGCCGGCCGAGGTCACCCGGCGCACGCCGGGCAGCGGCTGGCCATGGTCGGCCAGCACCCGGATCAGCGCGGGCGAGCCGAACAACTGGGTCACCCCGAAGCGGGTGATCGCGTCGTGCAGCTTGCGCGGGTCGGCCTTGGCCGGGCGGGTCGGGTCCATGTCCGGGATGACCGAGGTCAGCCCCAGCGCCGGATCGAACAGCGCGAAGGGCGGGAAGGTCGGCAGGTCGACCCCACCGGCCTCCATCCCGAAGGCCGAGCGCAGCAGGTCCACCTGGCCAACGAAATGGCGGTGGCGGTAGACCACGCCCTTGGGCACACCGGTGGAGCCGCTGGTGAACAGGAGGGCGGCGACATCCTCGCCATCGGTGGCGGCCATCGGCTGCGGCTGGCGCGCGCCCTGCAGCTCCAACCGATCCAGGGTGGTGCCCCCCCAACCCCAGCGTCGACCGACCGTGACCAGGCGCGTGGCAGACGGGCACCAGCGCAGCACCCGCCGCGCGAGGTGAGCCAGGCCGATGCCGATGAAGGCCTGCGGCTGGGCTTCGTCCAGGCACTGCTTCAGCGCGCGCTTGTCGATGCCTGGGTCGACCAGTACCGGCACCGCGCCGTTCTTGAACAGCGCGAACATCAGCAGGAAGAACGCCGGCGAGGGCCGCACCATCACCACCGCACGCACCCCACGGCCGATCCCGTAGGCGGCCAGGCCGGCCGCCATGGCGTCGCTGCGGGCATCCAGGGTGCGGTAATCCAGGGTCACGTCATAGCGCGCCATGCCGTCCGGGCCGGGCTTGCCGGGGCAGCGGATGGCGATCTGGTCGGGGCGTTCGCGGGCCAGTTGGGGCAGGCGTGCGGCGATGTTGATCGGGCTGTTCATCCGTTCATTGTCGCCGCTGCAGAAAAATCTTGCGCGGCGGCTGCAGCCGTGGAAAATTCGCCACCTCGTTGTCCCCCATCCACGCAGCGCGTGGATCTACCGGCCCCTACCCATGTCCCATCCCTGCATGACCTGCGGCGCGTGCTGTACCCAGTACCGCGTGGCTTTCCACTGGATGGAATCGGACGAGGTCACCCCCGGCGGGGTGCCCCACGCGCTGACCCTGGTGCTGGACCCGCACCGCCTGTGCATGCGCGGCACCCATTCCACGCCGGTGCGCTGCGTGGCGCTGGATGCGGAGATCGGCGTGTTTTCGCGCTGCAGCATCCACCCCAACCGCCCCAGCGTGTGCCGCGAGGTGGATGCGTCGTGGGAGTACGGCAAGGCCAGCCCGCAGTGCGACAAGGCGCGGGCGATTCATGGGCTGCCGGCGTTGAGCCTGGACAGCTGGGTGTGGCGGGACACGCCGGACGCCGCGTAAAAAGCATGCCTTGTTCGGTCGGGTAGCGCCGGCCGTTGGCCGGCCCACGGATGCGGCCAGCGTTCACGAGGGCCGGCCAACGGCCGGCGCTACCGGACAAACCGGATGTTTGTCGGGGAACACGCGGTTTTCCGGCGGATCAGACCGGATTTTTGTCCAGGAACGCGCGGATCTCCGGCACCAGCACTTCATGCTTGTCTTCCAGCACGTAATGCCCGGCGTCCTCGAAGGCATGCACCTGCGCCTGCGGGAGCGCGGCCTGGAAGCCCGCCAGGAAGTGGTGGTCGAACACGAAGTCGCGCAGGCCCCAGCCGATGAACGCCGGGCGGTCGGCGAACGAGGGCAGCGCCTGGCCGGCACGTTCCAGCAGCGACCAGGCCTTGTCGGCCGGGCCCAGCGGAATGTCCTGCATGAAGCGGATGGTGCTGATCCGGTTGGCGTAGCTGTTGTACGGCGACACGTAGGCGCGGCGCACGTCGGCCGGCATCTTCCGCTCCACGCCCAGCCACGAGGCACCGGACGAGAACGCGTTGAAGGTGCGGATGATCCACTCGCCGATCTTCCAATGCCGGCCCAGCGCGATCTGCCACGGCATCTGCTTGGCGGCCGGCATCGGGAACGCGGCGGTGTTGAGCACCACCAGGCGCTGGACCTGCGCATGGTGCGACAGCGCCCAGCCGAAGCCGATCATGCCGCCCCAGTCGTGCACGGCCAGGGTGACCGGGCCGGTGATGCCCAGATGTACCAGCAGCGCGTCCAGGTCATCCACGCGCGACTGCAGGGTGTACTCGTAGTGCGCGTCATCGGGCTTGTCCGACAGGCCCATGCCGATGTGGTCGGGCACGATGCAGCGGTAGCGGTCCGACAACCCGGCCACCAGGGTGCGCCAGTAATAGCTCCACGACGGGTTGCCGTGGACCATCACCACCACCTCGCCATCGCGCGGGCCTTCGTCGAGATAGCCCATCGTCAGGCCCGGGCGGACTTCGAAACGCTGGGGATGGGCGGGGTAACCGGGAAGCATGGGCATGGAAGCGCACCTGTGAAAAGGGCCGGTAGAACCGGCCCTCGAGTATGGGAAGAACCGCGCAGCAGCGCTGTAGTGGCCGCTTACCAGACCACTTCGGCCATCGAGCAGTTCAGGCCCGAGCCGATGCCGAGCAGCGCGATGCGGTCGCCCTTCTTCAGGCGGCCCAGCTCCTTGAGCTTGCTCAGCACGATCGGCACCGAGGCCGGGCCGATGTTGCCGTGCTCACCGAAGATGGTCATCACCTTCTTCGGGTCGATGCCGAAGTTCTTGATGAAGGCGGCGGTGTGCGGCTGGCTGACCTGGTGGATGACGAACTGGTCCAGTTCCTCCACCGCCCAGCCGAGCGCTTCACGGGCGGCCAGGAAGGTCTTCTGGGCCAGCTTGATGCCTTCGATCAGCAGCATGCGGGTGTCGGTGACCATGCGGTCCAGGTTGCCGCGGCACAGCTGGTTCCACTCGGTGGCCGAGCGGGTCACGCCACCGCGGTAACGCGGCGCGTCGGGCACCAGCTCGGTGCGCGCCATCACCATGGCGGCCGCGCCGCAGCCCAGGGTCAGGGCGGCCATCTCGTTGCGGAAGTCGTCGGCGGTCACGCCCGGCAGGGCCATGCGCTCGAGGGTCTTCTCGTAGACCAGGTTGGCGGTTTCGCCATCGACGATCAGCGCGTAATCGATCTCGCCGCGCTCAAGCATGCGGGCGGCGATGTCCATGCCGTTGATGAAGGCCAGGCAGGCATTGGCGACGTCGAAGGTCATGCACTCGTCGCCCACCCCCAGGTTGCCCGAGACGATGCTGGCCGTGGACGGCTCCAGGTAGTCGCGGCTGACCGAGGTGTTGACCAGCAGGCCGATCTTGTCGGCGCCGATGCCGGCGTCTTCCAGCGCCTTGCGGGCAGCCAGGGTCGCGGCGTCGGAAGCGAGCATGTCCGCATCCCACAGACGGCGGGCGTGGATGCCGGCGATATCGCCCAGCACGTCGGTACGGATGCCCAGACGATCCAGCGTCGGCTGCAGACGTTCGTTGATTTCCTTGGACGTCAGCGTGTGCGGCGCGTCGATGTGCGCCAGGCCGGCGATCGATACATTCTTGAAGAGCATCAGTTAGCGCCAAGGCTCAGGCAAAGGGGGCGCTATTGTAAGCCCCCCGCGCCTTCACCGCACCTTTACGAATTCACGTCCGGGCGTATGGTACGGGCCCGGACCTGACGGGTTCAGCGTGGCGGGCACTGGAAGGCAGCGAACCGCTGGCTGCCATCGGCCGGTTGGCCCGAGGCCTGGACCGCGTTGGCACCGGCGCTGGGAGCCTCGTTGCGGGCCAGGGTCTCCAGCTCGTCCTGCACGCGCAGCGGGTTGCGGTTGTAGAAGCCCACCTTGCTCTTGACCGTGACCACCACCTCGCCCTTGTTCACGCAGCCGGTGGGAACCGGCCCGGCCGGCAGCACCCGCACGACCTTGCCCACCGGTTCGATCGGCACCCAGGTACAGGCGGTGGCGCTGAGTACAAGGGCGGAGAGCAGGACAAGGCGCATGGTGGGAGGCTCATGAAGGGCAGGATGGAAGTGTGCCTGAACGGGCTGAATCGCGGGTAGATGGATTCCGAGGGCCGGCCAACGGCCGGCGCTACCCGGACGGCGCAAATCGAACTGTCCGGAGCCGCTGGTTGATTGATCCAGATCCCAACCACCACGTAACAATTCGTAGGTCCGGCCGTTGGCCGGACACCGCGCGCAGCGCGGCCCAGCCATCCGAAGCCGGATAAACGCCGGTCGAATTACCGCGACCGGCGTTTGCACCCACCGAAGCCACCCGTCAGCCGTTACGGAACCGGCTTGCCGTCGGCATCAATGATCGTCACCTCGCCCAGGTTCAGCGCGCGCACCGGGGCTTCGGTCTGCTTCAGGTCGCCCACCACCACCCAGGTGAGGGTCTTCGGATCCAGCGCGGCGGCCGCCTGCTGCACCTGGGCCGGGGTCATCGCTTCGATCTCGGCCTTGCGCTTGAACACGTAGTCGTCCGGGCGCTGGTAGCGGACGATGCCGCTGATGGTGCCCAGCACCGCGCTGGCGGTCTCGTAGGCCCCCGGCAGGCTCAGGTTCTGGATGTTGCGGATGCGGGTGACTTCGGCCGGGGTGATCGTTTCGGCGCCGGAGGCGAAATCGGCAATCTCCTTCTGCATCTCCTTCATCGCCTCGGCGGTCTTGTCGATCTGCACGGGCGCCACGGCCATCCACGGGCGCTGGCCCAGGGTGCTGCTGGCCATGGTGCGCGCGCCGTAGGACCAGTGCTTCTCCTCGCGCAGGTTCATGTTCAGGCGCGAGGTGAAGTCGCCACCCAGCACGCCGTTGGCGATGTCGAAGCGGGTGGCGCCCGGGTCGATGGTGGACGGCACGACCTGGCCGGCAAACAGGTTGGCCTGCACCGCGCCAGGCTGGTCGATAAGGTAGACGCGGGCCTTGGCCGGCCGCGCGACATCCACCGGCGGCCTGGCCTGCGGCACCGGGGTGCTGCTCTTCCAGTCGCCGAACTGGCGCTCGAGCAGCGGCACGATTTCCTTCAGGGTGGTGTCGCCCACCACGATCAGGGTGCCCTGCTCCGGACGCAGCCAGTCGCGGTGGAAATCGACCAGGTCGGCACGGGTCAGCGACTGGATGTCGGCTTCGTTGCCGCTGCCGGTGAACGGGATGGCGTACGGGTGGCCGGCGCCGTACAGCAGGGTGGGCAGCACGCGCATTGCCGAGGCGTTCGGGTTGACCTTCTCCTGCTGGATGCCGGCGATCCAGGTCGCCTTGACCCGGTCGATCTCGGCCTGGTCGAAGCGCGGCTGGCGCAGCATGTCCGCGTACAGCGCCAGCGACGGGGCCAGGTTTTCCTTCAGCGCCGACAGGTAGACGCTGGCGCTGTCCAGCGAGGCCGACGCGCCCAGACTGGCGCCCAGCGCGTCAGCCGCATCGGCGAACGGCAGCGCGCCCAGCTTGCCGGCGCCCTCGCCCATCAGGTCCATGGTGAAGTTGGCGGTGCCGGACTTGCGGCCCTGGTCGGCGGTGAAGCCACCGGGGAATTCATAGCTGAACTGCACCACGGGAATGTCATGGCGCTCGGCCAGGATGACCTGGGTACCGTTCTTGAGCGTGGCGCGGTGCAGCTCCGGGAACTTCAACTCGGGGAAGGTTTTGGTCTGCGGCACGCCGGTGCTGCGGTCGACCACGGTCGGGCCAGTCGTGAACTTCGGGTCCACCCCCGGCACGGTGAACGGCTTGGGGGTGGCCGACGGCAGCTCCGGCAGCGCCACGCGCGCGCCGGGTTCGACCACCAGGGTGTGGTCGCCCACCCCCAGCCACTTGGCGCCGGCCGCGCGCACGTCAGCGGCGCTGGCCGCATCGATGTTCGCCAGCGAACGACGGAAGCAGCCCGGGTCGCCCTCGAACACGGTGCACTCGGCCAGGGCATCGGCCTTGCCGCCGAACCCGCCGATGCGCTCGATGCCACGAATGAAGCCGGCGCGGAACGCGGTCTTGCCGCGGCTCAGCTCATCGGCGGTCGGGCCATCCTTGACCAGGCGGCGCACTTCCTCGTCGATGATCGCCTCGACCTTGGCCGGGTCCACGCCCTGCTTGACCGTGGCCATGATCACGAAGTTGGAGCCCAGCTGCGAGGTGTAGGCGCCAGCGCTGATGTTGTCCACCAGCTTGTCCTGGTGCAGCAGGCGCTGGTCCAGGCGCGAGGACTTGGCCCCGCCCAGCACCTGCGCGAACAACTGCAGCTGGTCGATGTCGGTGGTGCCGGTCTGGGCGACGTTCCAGACGCGGTAGATGCGCGCCTGCGGCACCTTGTCGGTCATGGTTTCGCGGGTGGATTTCTCGCGCTTGGCCACGTTGACCGCCGGCTGGGCCATGCTCGGGCCGGCCGGGATGTCGCCGAAGTACCGGGCAACCTTCTCTTTGGCAGTGGCGACGTCGATGTCGCCGGCCAGCACCAGCACGGCGTTGTTGGGGCCGTACCAGGTGCGGAACCAGTTCTTGACGTCGTCCAGCGAAGCCGCGTTGAGGTCGTTCATCGACCCGATCACGCTGTGGTGGTACGGGTGGCCTTCGGGGTACATGGAACGGGTGAGCTTGTCCCACACCTGCCCATACGGCTGGTTCTCGCCCTGGCGCTTTTCGTTCTGCACCACGCCGCGCTGCTCGTCGAGTGCGGCCTGGTCGATCGCGCCCAGCAGGTGGCCCATGCGGTCCGATTCCATCCACAGCGCCATGTCCAGCGCGGTGGTGGGCACGTTCTCGAAGTAGTTGGTGCGGTCGGTGTTGGTGGTGCCGTTCTGGCCGGTCACGCCGACCTGCTTGAACGGTTCGAAGTATTCACCGGCGTGGTTTTCGCTGCCCTGGAACATCAGGTGTTCGAACAGGTGCGCAAACCCGGTGCGGCCGGCCGGTTCGTCCTTGCTGCCCACGTGGTACCAGATGTTCACCGCCACGATCGGCGCCTTGCGGTCGGTGTGCACCACCACGCGCAGGCCGTTGGGCAGGGTGAATTCTTCGTACGGAATGTCGACCTTGGCGACCTGGGCCGGCCTGGCCATCACCGGTGCCGGGGCAAGGCTGCCCAGGGCGGCGGAAAGCGCTACAGCCAGCAGCGCGGCACGCGGTCGAAGTTGGGCGGTCATTCCGTTTCCTTGGTCATGAAAGTGAAGCGAGATGCTAGCCCGGGAGTCCGGGAAAGGGCATCGGCCAACAGTCATTGCCCATGTAGGGGAACTTTCCGGGCAATCCCTACACCGGGCGGAGCCCATCAGCGGCTACCTGAACCCCCGTCCGGACAGTTGCGCACAGCCGGATCGGACAGGTGTCCGGACAGCGGACACTCCGCGACCCGAACAAAACCCTTTCAAATCAACAACTAAAAGTTGGCACGGTGCCTGCTTGCATCCCGGTGCGGAAAGAACGCGATCAAACACAAGCTGACTGATCGCTGAACGCAACACGGAATCTGAAAATTTCTCTTGCATCCCCAGATTCGGTGTACTACCTTACTACCACACCACCGCTCAACAACACTAAACAGGCCCCGTCATGAACACCAAGACCATCGCAATCGCCATCGCCCTCGTTGCCGGCTCCGCGTTTGTTTCGAACGTGCATGCCGCTTCCGCCATCACCACCCTGCCGACCGTGCAGGTCCGCCCCTCCGCCGACCAGCTGGCCCAGGCCGAAGTCGAGCGCACCAGCAGCATCCCGACCCTGGCGCTGGTGGAAGTGCGCCCGACCGCCGGCCAGATCGCCGAATACCGTGCCGAACTGGCCAACAGCCAGCGCGTCACCACCCTGGCCGCCGTCGAAGTCCGCCCGACCGCCGAGCAGCGCGAAGCGCTGGCCGCCGAACAGAACGACCGCAGCACGGATTACATGGGTGCCCTGGCCACGGCCGCCGGCACGATCGCCCGCGACGTGATCATCAACCTGCCGACCCTGCAGGTGCGCCCGTCGCCGAACGACCTGCAGGCCTTCGCACTGGAAACCGCCTCGGTGCTGGTGCGTCCGTAAAAGCGGCTGAGGAATACCGACCAAGAGTCGGTATCTACCGTCGGTTCCTGCCATGTTTCGCGTCGGCGTACACTTTGCCGATGACTGCAAATCCTACGTTCCATGTTGTGTTGTTCCAGCCGGAAATTCCTCCGAATACCGGCAATGTGATCCGGCTCTGCGCCAACACCGGCGCGCGACTGCACCTGATCGAGCCGCTCGGTTTCGACCTGAGCGACAAGCAGCTCAAGCGCGCCGGCCTGGATTACCACGAATACGCTCGGCTGCGGGTCCACCCCGACCTGGATACCGCCCTGCAGGCCATCGCGCCCAAGCGCCTGTTCGCCCTCAGTACCCGCGGCAGCGTGCGCTATGACACCCCGCAGTTTGAAGACGGCGATGCGTTCCTGTTCGGCCCGGAAACCCGTGGCCTGCCCCAGGACGTGCTCGATGCGTTGCCGCACGGCCGCCGCCTGCGCCTGCCGATGCAACCGGACAACCGCAGCCTGAATCTGTCAAACACCGTTGCGGTCGTGATGTACGAAGCCTGGCGCCAATCCGGGTTCGCGGGCGGGTCATGACATTGATCGACCCGCAACGATTGGCGGGCTCTTGGTTGATTGATCCCGATCCCGATGGGCCCGTAACAATTCGTAGCCCCGGCCGTTGGCCGGACACCGCGCGCAGCGCGGCCCAAGTATCCGGAGACGGCAAAACGCGGCCCCGATGATTCGCCCGACGTTTAGACGATCCGAAGCCACCCATCACGCGTTCATGACCCCGGATCGAAGAGCAGCCGGCCAACGGCCGGCGCTACCGGTCCGTATCCCGTCAAAACGCGTTGATCCCCGTCAATTCCCGCCCGATCACCAACTGGTGCACGGTCTCGGTCCCCTCATAGGTAATCACCGATTCCAGATTCAACGCATGCCGGATCGCCACGTGCTCGGTGGTGATGCCGGCGCCGCCCAGCAGGTCGCGGCACTCACGGGCGATGTCGATCGCCATGCGGCAGTTGTTCCATTTGGCCAGGCTGACCTGCTGCGGCTGCAGCTGGCCGGCATCCTTCAGCCTGCCCAGCTGCAATGACAACAACTGCGCGGTGGTGATGCGCCGGGCCATGTCGGCCAGCTTGATCTGCGCGCTCTGGGTGGCCGCCACCGGCCGCCCGAACAGCACGCGTTCCTTGGTGTAGTTCAGCGCCTCGTCCAGGCACGCCACGGCCGCACCGATCGGACCCCAGCTGATCCCGTAACGCGCCTGGTTGAGGCAGCCCAGCGGGCCCTTCAAGCCCTGCACGTTGGGCAGGCGGTTGCGCTCGGGCACACGCACGTTGTCGAAGAACAATGCACCGGTGAGCGAGGCACGCAGGCTCATCTTGTGCTTGATTTCCTGGGTGGTGAAACCGGGCATGCCCTTTTCCAGCACGAAGCCCTGGATGCCATCTTCGGTATGCGCCCAGACGATGGCGATATCGGCCACCGGGCCGCTGGTGATCCACATCTTGCTGCCGTTGACCAGCCAGTCGCCGCCGTCCTTCACCGCGCGCGTCTTCATCGCCGCCGGGTCAGAACCACCGTGGGCCTCGGTCAGGCCGAAACAGCCGATCACCCGCCCGGCCGCCATGTCCGGCAGCCAGCGCAGGCGCTGCTCCTCGCTGCCGTAGGCGAAGATCGGGTACATGCACAGCGAGCTCTGCACCGAAACGAAGCTGCGCAGGCCCGAATCGCCGCGCTCCAGCTCCTGGCAGATCAATCCGTAGCTGACCGCGTTGAGACCGCCGCCGCCATACTGTTCGGGCAGGCTGGAACCCAGCAGCCCCAGCGCGGCGATTTCCGGGATCAGCTCATCCGGGAAGCGCCCCTGGTCGAACGCATCGCCAATGATGGGCAGCACGCGTTCATCGGTGAAGCGCGCCACCGCGGCCCGCACTGCCCGCTCCTCTTCGCTGAGCAGCGCGTGGACATCAAACAGATCGTACGGATTGAGGGCCATGGTCGACGACATCGCAGGGCGGGAACAGACCCCATTGTGATGCCTGCCCCCCGTGCCGGCCAAGGCAGACCGCAACACGCCCTACAATGAAGGTCTCCACAGCAGAGGTATCGCCGATGATCCGCAACGAGCGTCCCGACGACATCGCCGCCATCCACACCGTCACCCGCGACGCATTCCTGTCCGCGCCCCACAGCAGCGGCACGGAGCAGCACATCGTCGATGCATTGCGCGCGGCCGGCGCGCTGTCGATTTCGCTGGTGGCCGAAGACGCAGGCGGCATCATCGGCCACGTGGCGCTGTCGCCGGTCCAGCTCAGCGATGGCAGCACGGACTGGTATGGGCTCGGCCCGATATCGGTGGCGCCGCACAGGCAGGGCGAAGGGATCGGAAGCGCGCTGATGCGGGCGGCGATCAAGGCGCTGCAGGCGCGCGGTGCCGCCGGTTGCGTGTTGCTGGGGGATCCGGGGTACTACGGTCGGTTTGGCTTCCGGGCCGATCCACGGCTGCGGCTGGCGGGCGTGCCGGCGGAATATTTCCAGGCGTTGCAGCTGCAAGGGGAGTGGCCGGATGCGGAAGTGAGTTACCACGCGGGCTTCGGGGTCACAGTCTGACGGGTGCACCGTCTGGGCCGGCCAACGGCCGGCGCTACCGGGGTTCGGGATGCAGGGCCAGCGGGTGAGCACCCGCAGCCACGCAGGGCGTGGCTCTACGCCTTGGCATCCGGATGTGATGGACGCCTTGGCATCCCCGGTGTGATACCGATAGCGCCGGCCGTTGGCCGGCCCAGGAGGTGCCAACAACGCACGTATCCGTCAGGCGCATTGACGCACTGCAGCATTGGCCGTGGGACGACGCCCATCGTCTGCGAACTAGGCGGCAACGGCTCCTGCCGGTACCCTGATGGCCTGATCCAGCCGTTGCGCAGTGACCTGCCGCGCGCGATTCCCAGGCAACCGCCGCCGGCTCCAGCCGGGACGGCACTACCCACGAGTTACGCACCACCATGACCGAAGAAACCACCGCCCTGCCCCCGCGTGAAGCAATGGAATTCGACGTGGTGATCGTCGGCGCCGGCCCCGCCGGCCTGGCCACCGCGATCCGCCTGCGCCAACGCGCCATCGAGGCCGGCCGCGAGCTGTCGGTGTGCGTGCTGGAGAAGGGCTCCGAACCCGGCGCCCACATCCTGTCCGGCGCAATCATGGATACCCGCGCGCTCACCGAACTGTTCCCGGACTGGGCCGAACGCGGCGCGCCGCTGAAGCAGAAGGTCACCCGCGACGAATTCCTGTTCCTGTCCGAAGGCGGCGCGCGCAGCACCCCGCATGCGCTGCTGCCGGAGTGCTTCCACAACGAAGGCAACTACATCATCAGCCTGGGCGAGGTCACCCGCTGGCTGGCGCAGCAGGCTGAAGCGCTGGAAGTGGCGATCTTCCCCGGCTTCGCCGCCGCCGAAGTGCTGTACGACGAGAACGGCGCAGTGATGGGCGTGGCCACCGGCGACATGGGCATCCGCAAGGACGGCTCGCACGGTCCCAACTTCGAGCGCGGCATGGAACTGCATGCCAGGTACACGATCTTCGCCGAAGGCTCGCGCGGCCACCTCGGCCGCCAGCTGATCGCGCGTTTCCAGCTCGACGCCGGCAAGGACCCGCAGGCCTACGGGATCGGCATCAAGGAACTGTGGCAGGTGGACCCGGCCAAGCACGAGCCGGGCCTGGTGGTGCATACCGCCGGCTGGCCGCTGGACAGCGACACCTACGGCGGCTCGTTCCTGTACCACGCCGAGGGCGGCAAGGTCGCGGTGGGCTTCGTGGTCGGGCTGGACTACCGCAACCCGTGGATGAGCCCGTTCGAGGAATTCCAGCGCTTCAAGACCCATCCGTCGATCCGCAGGCACCTGGAAGGCGGCAAGCGCATTGGCTATGGCGCGCGCGCGATCACCGCCGGCGGCCTGTTGTCGCTGCCCAAGACCGTGTTCCCGGGCGGCGCGCTGGTCGGCTGCGAAGCCGGTTACCTCAACGCCAGCCGGATCAAGGGCAGCCACGCGGCGATCAAGACCGGCATGCTGGCCGCCGATGCCGCCTTCGATGCGTTGGCGGCCGATCGCCAGCGCGACGAACTCAGCGCCTACCCGGCCGCCTTCGACAGCAGCTGGCTGCACGATGAGCTGAAGCAGTCCAAGAACTTCAAGCAGTGGTTCAAGAAGGGCCGCAACGTGGCCACCCTGATGACCGGCATCGAACAGTGGCTGCTGCCCAAGCTGGGCATCCGCAACCCGCCGTGGACCATCGGCCACAGCACGCCGGACCACGAATGCCTTGAGCCGGCCGCGCAGCACGCGAAGATCGCCTACCCCAAGCCGGACAACGTGCTCACCTTCGACCGGCTCAGCTCGGTGTTCCTGAGCAGCACCAACCACGAAGAAGACCAGCCTTCGCACCTGACCTTGAAGGACGCCAGCATTCCGGTACAGGTCAACCTGCACGAATACGGCGGACCGGAAGCGCGCTACTGCCCGGCCGGCGTGTACGAGTTCGTCGGTGGCGAAGGCAACGAACAGCTGCAGATCAACGCGCAGAACTGCGTGCACTGCAAGACCTGCGACATCAAGGACCCCACCCAGAACATCGTGTGGGTGACCCCGCAGGGCGGCGGCGGACCGAACTATTCGGGCATGTAAGCCGGCCATCCGGTAGCTGCGGTCGATCCGCAGCGCCGGCAAGCGTAGCGACACGCCATGCGTGTCCCGCGCGGAAACTGGTTACGCGTTGTCCATCACGGTGACGGAATGCCTGGGACACGCGTGGCGTGTCGCTACAGGTCCTCCAGATAGGATTGAAGGGCGATTTCGAACGCATCGATATCCTCCAGGCTGCCCGCCAGCCCCTGTTCCGGAATCCGCTGCATCAGCGCGCGCGCCTGCATGGCCAGCGCTTCGGCCCCCAGCGTGCCCAACCCGCCGACGATGCGATGCAACACTTCCACCGCCGTGTTGCTGTCGCCCTGCTCGCGCGCTTCCCTTCCACGCTGCAGGTCGTCGGCGGTGGCCTGGCGCATGCTGTCGATCAGCACGGTAGCCACGTGTTCGGAGCCGAAACGGCGCACGATCGCCGCGCGCGTGGGGGCGGCGGCCGGCGCCGCCGTTTCCGCTGCGGGGGCACCTTCGCGGCCGAGCTGCTCGGTGGCGTCATCGGTGGGCAACCAACGGCGCAGCGCCTGGCGCAGCGTGGCCAGCGCCACCGGCTTGGCCAGCAGGTCATCCATGCCGGCCTCGCGGCAGCGCTGCACGTCTTCGGCCAGCGCGCTGGCGGTCAGCGCCAATACCGGCATGCGCTTGCCGCTGCCGCGTTCGCGCTCCCGGATGTGCCGGGTAAGGGTGTAGCCGTCCATCACCGGCATGCGGCAGTCGGTGATGACCAGGTCGAAGGTCGAGGCGTCGAGCAGTGCCAACGCGGCTTCGCCGTCCACCGCCAGTTCATGCTGCAGGCCAAGCTGCTGCAGCCGCCAGCGCATCAACGCCTGGTTGGTCGGGTGGTCTTCCACCACCAGCACGCGGCGCCGCGCCTGGCCTGGCGGCAGCGGGTCGACATCACCGCCGGGGCGCTGCTCGTCGCGCACGGTCTCCTCGCCGGGCACCAGCGGCAGGCTCAACAGCACGTCCACCCGGGTGCCTTCACCCGGCACGCTGTGCATCTCCAGCCGCCCGCGCATCAATCCCACCAGGCGTTGGCAGATGCTCAACCCCAATCCGGTTCCACCGTAGTGCCGGGTAATGGCGACATCGGCCTGCGCGAACGGTTTGAACAGCCGTTCCCGCTGCTCGGGGGAAATGCCGATACCGGTGTCGGTCACCGTCAGGCGCAGCGACTGCGCCATCTCGTCATCGCGGTCCACGCTCAACGCGATCGCCACCGAGCCCTTGTTGGTGAACTTGATGGCATTGCTGAGCAGGTTGAACACGATCTGGCGCAGGCGCATGCCATCGACCAGGTGCTGCTGCGCCACTGCCGGATCGACCTCCAGGCTGAGCGAAAGGCCCTTGCTGGATGCCTGCGGCGACAACAACTGCTGCACGTTGTCGAGCAGGCTGCGCAGCAGGACCGGCTGTGGCTCCAGCGGCAGCGCGCCGGCTTCGATGCGGGAGTAGTCGAGGATGTCATCGAGGATCTGCCGCAGCATCTGCGCGGAATCTTCGATGACGCCGATGATGCGCCGTTGTTCGCCGTCCAGGCCGGTGTGCGACAGCGCTTCGACCATGCCCAGCACGCCGCTCATCGGCGTGCGGATTTCGTGGCTCATGGTCGCCAGGAAATTGGATTTGGCCGCAGTGGCCCGCTCGGCATCGGACTTGGCAGCGGCCAAGGCATCGGCCTGCGCACGCGCCTCGGTCACATCCACCCAGTACCCGCTCCACAGCACCACACCGTGTTCGGCGGCATACGGCAACGCGCGGGTGCGCACCCAGCGCACCACGCCGTGCGGGCTGGTGCGGAACTCCATGTCCAGCGCGGAAAAATCGCGCGCGGCCTCGTTCAGCGCGCGGTTGACCGCCTCGCGGTCGCGGGGGTCGATCTGGTCGGCCAAACGCGTTTCATCGGCGATGACCTCGGCGGTGCTGACCCCGAACATCGCCTGCAGATCGCCGGTGATGTACGGGAAGGTGACCCGGCCATCGCTGTCGCGGCGGGCCTGGTAGACGATCGCCGGCAGGTTGTCGGTCACTTCCACCAGGCGCTGTTCCAGCCGGCGTCGCATGCCGACCTCGCGGCGCAACCGCCAGTAGCCCCAGCCGTGCACGATGATGCCGGTGAGCAGCACCAGCGACAGCGGCACCGCCCAGCGCGCAACCGAGCGCCAGTCCAGCCCGGTGCGGTATTCGGCCAGCAACCAGTCGCCGCGGATGGCGGCATGCTCACGCGGGGTGATGTTGGCCAACACCCGGTCGAAGGTGGTGGCCAACGGCGCGTACTGGCGCTTGACCGCCAGCGACAACTGGTCGCTGAACCCTGCCGGCGCGGCCACGTGCAGCTTTGCCGGGTACACCTCACGCACCACGCGGTCGACCATGGCCAGGTTGCCGACGTAGGCATCGGCGTCGCCATTGGCCAGTCGCGACAATGCCTGGTCGACGCTGCGCGCCGGCACGATGCGCGCCTTGGGTGCGTACTGGAGGATATAGCCACGCAGGCGCTCGGGATCGGACAGCAGGATGCTGCGCCCGTCCAGGTCGCCCAGGCCCAGCACCGAACGGCTGTTGTTCGGCGTGACGATCACGTTGGGCACGCTGATGAACGGCTGGCTGAACACCCAGTCATCGCCAAGGTAATGCGCATCGTTGGGCATGCCCATCACCACATCGACATCGCCCCTGCGCATCTGCTCGCGCACTTCGAACCAGTCGTGCGCGGGCACGCGGTTCAACTGCGCCCCGACCATGCGCAACTGGCGCAGGTAGTCGCCGGCCACGCCGCTGGGCTCGCCGGCCGCGTCGATGAACGACAGCGGCGCACCCGTGGGGGCATAGCCCATCCGCATCGGCGTGGCCAGGATGCGGCGTTCGGCCTCGCCAAGGATCAGGCGCGACTGCGCCGACCACTGCAGCGGCGGCAGCCAGCGCTTGTACAGCGCCTCGCGCTGCGCGGCGGTCACGGTCGACAACGCGCTGTCGAGTGCTTCGGCCAGCGGCTGGCGGGCGTTGGGTACGCCGAAGTGGAGGCGTTCGGGTGGCAGGTCGCTGGGGCGCAGCAGGGCAATGCCGTCAATGCCCTGCTGGCGGATCAGCGTGCTGGCGACGTGGGCATTGCCGATGTACACGTCGGCCTTTCCCTGGGCCACCATCGCCAGCGCTGCGCGGGTGTTGGCGGCCGTCACCTGGCGGGCAGCCGGGAAACGTGCCCGCACCTGGGTGCTGGTGAGGAACTCCTGTTCGGTGACCACGCGCAGCCCGGCCAGGTCCGGGTCGGACGAGGTGCGGGTATCGCCGATCCGGCCCACCAGGGCCAGCGGCGCATCGGCATAGGAGCCGGTATAGACCATGCAGCGGGTCCGGTCCGGGGTCAGGGTGATGTTCATCACCACATCGACCTCACCGCGACATGCCGCATCCAGCACGTCGGCCCAATCGCGATACACCTTCACCTTCACCCGCACGCCGAGCTGGCGGGTCAACAACATCAGGTAGTCGTAGCCAAGACCATCCGGCCGGCCGTTCTGCATGAATTCGAATGGTGGCCAGCCGCTGTCGTACAGGCCCAGTAAGATGGTAGGGTTCCGGTCGATCCATTCAGCCTGGCGCGGTGAGAGCGACGGTGCCGGCGCCGGAGCCGCATTGGCGGCGGCGCCCAGCGCGATCACCAGACCAAGCACGACCAGCCAGCGGACAACCGAGGTACGCATGCTGTCAGTTCTCCCAGGAGTGATCCGCCCACCGCGACGTGCCCCGAGGGGCCGCTGCCTTAACGGCCATACTATTCCATGAGCTTGCGCATAATCATTGCCGACGACCACCCGGTGGTCCGGATCGGCACCAAATCCGTGATCGAACTCAGCGGCGTGGGCCGGGTGGTGGCCGAAGCAAGCAGTGTTGATGAGCTTCTGGCCGCATTGAAGGTCCATCCCTGCGATGTGCTGGTCACCGATTACTCCATGCCCGGCGGCGCACAGCCTGACGGTTTTGCCATGATCGGGCAGGTCCGCCGTCACTATCCGGACCTGCCGGTGCTCATGCTGAGCGTCTCCACCAACCTGGCGATCCTGCGCATGGTGGCTTCCACCGGCGTACTGGGGCTGGTCGACAAGACCTCCTCGATGGAGGAGCTGCCGGTGGCCATCCAGACTGTGCACCGCGGCCAGCCGTACGTGAGCCGCACGCTCAAGAACCTCATCGACCGCATGGGCACGCAGAACCTGGGCGATGAACGCACGCGCGCGTTGTCGCCGCGCGAGGTGGAAGTGCTGCGGCTGCTCGCCAGTGGCCTGATCGTCAAGGAAATCGCCGCGAAGCTGCACAAGAGCGTGAGCACCATCAGCCGGCAGAAGGGCGATGCGATGCTCAAGCTCGGCCTGCGGAATGATGCACAGCTGTTCGACTGGCTGCGTGACAGCCCGCTTTGACCCTGCCCCACAGGCCGCCAGCCTGCTGCTGAAGAAGTCCGTTTCCATGATGAACACCGATCACCGCGTGCAGGGCCTGGACAACGACGACGTCGTTGCCGACTGGCCGGCGATCAGCGGCACCGAACTGGCGTGGTTGCGCGGCCGGTACCCCGCGCTCGACGGGGAAATCCGCGTGCTGTGGCACAGTCCGCGCCCGTTCTCTGCCGCTGCACTGGTGGAATGCGGACCGCGGCGGTACTTCGTCAAACGCCACCATTGCAATGTGCGCTCGGCCGATGTGCTGGCCGAAGAGCATCGTTTCATCGCCCACCTGGCTGCTGCCGGCGTACCGGTGGTGACGGTGATGCGCGCGTACGATGGCGCAACCGCGATGGAACACGGCGGCTGGACCTACGAACTGCACGCCGACGGTGACGGCCACGATCTATACCGCGACAGCCCGTCGTGGACGCCGCCGTCCGAACCCGCGCACGCCCGCGAAGCCGGCGCCATGCTCGCCCGCCTGCACCTGGCCGCAGCGGATCATCACGCCCCCCAGCGCAGCACGCACCTGCTGGTGGCACGCGACGATCTGATCCGCGCGCGCGATCCGCTGGCACTGCTGCGCAGCGAACTGCCGGCCCGTCCCGGATTGGCCGATTACCTGTCACGGCAGCACTGGGAACAGGATCTGCAACGCGCGATCCTGCCCTGGCACGCCGTACTGGCCGACCGCCTGCACATGGAACCGGTGCTGTGGGGCCACAACGACTGGCATGTATCCAACCTGCTCTGGCATGGCCAGGGCCCGGCAGCAACGGTCGGCACGGTGTTTGATTTTGGCCTGGCCTCCCCGGCCAGCGCGCTGTTCGACCTGGCCACCGCGATCGAGCGCAATGCCATCGCCTGGCTGGACGCGGGCGGCGACGGGCCGGTGGCGCATGCCGATATCGCGCTGGCGCTGCTGGCCGGGTACCACCAGGTGCGCCCGCTGTCGGCCGCCCAGGTGCAGCTGCTGGCCGACCTGCTGCCGGTGGTGCACCTGGACTTCGCGCTGTCGGAAGTCGAGTACTTCCAAGGGGTTACCCGCTCCCCGGCGAATGCCGACGTGGCCTACCACACGTTCCTGCTGGGCCATGCCGACTGGTTCGCCCGCCGCCCGGGCCGGGCCCTGCTGGACACCCTGCGCGCCGCTGCCTGAACCGGCGGGGTCGCAACGGCGGCCGATTGGTGTGAAAATGACCGCTGAAGCGGGGGTGCCTGGCGTTGCCAGGCTGAGAGAGTCCCTTGGAACCTGATCCGGTTTGCACCGGCGTAGGGAGCTTTGAGCAGCAGGCGCATCCCCGTTCCGGGCCGGTGCGCGTGCATGCCTTCGCTTCGTCTCCTTTGGCTGATGACGAATCGAATGAACCGCTGCTACCGCCTCACGCTGTTGACCGCCGCCCTCTGCGCCGCACTGCCGCTGCATGCCAGTGACGCCGACACTGCGGCGGCCGAACGTTCGCCCACCGACCTGGCCGGCATCCGCGTGCAGGCCAACAAACCTGCGGCGGCGTCCACGCCGTCGAGCAGTTTCGGCAGCGCCGACTGGAAGAACACCCCGGCCTCGGTCAACGTGCTCGACCGCGCGCTGCTGGACCAGCTGCAGGTCCGCACCCTGTCTGAACTGGCGCGGCAGGACGCCTCGCTCGGCGACAGCTATGCGCCGGTCGGCTACTACCAGAACATCGCCATCCGCGGCTTCGCGCTGGACCCGGCCACCGGCTACCGCTTCAACGGGCTGTCCATCGCCGGTGAGCAGCGCCTGGCGCTGGAGAACGTGCAGCAGGTGGAAATCCTCAAGGGTGAGGCAGGTCTTGCCGCCGGCGTGATGGCGCCGGGCGGCATCATCAACTACGTGGGCAAGCGCCCGGCCGATGTGCGCACCGTCACCCTGGCCACCGATTCGGAAGGCTCGCGCTACGTTGCTGTCGACGTGGGCGGCTGGATCACTCCGCGCTTCGGCCTGCGCGTGAATGCCGCCTGGGACGACAGCGCCTCGTACATCGAACATGCCGACGGCCGCCGCAACTTCTATTCGCTGGCCGCTGACTGGCTGATCGGCGAACACGGCAAGCTGGAAGTGGATGCCAACTACCAGACCAGCGCGCAGCGCTCGGCCAGCGGCTACCAGCTGCTGGGCGGCAGCGAACTGCCGCGCGGCGTGGACCGCAGCCGCATGCTTGGCCACCAGCCGTGGCAGCAGCCCGTGGGCATCGACAGCACCAACATCACCGCGCTGCACACCTACGACTTCAACCCCGACTGGCAATCGCGGCTGTCGGTGGGCCACAGCCGTTCGGTGATCGACGACAACGTCGCCTTCGCCTACGGCTGCTACTACGCTGCAGGCTGCGCCGATGGCAGCGTGCCGGGCAACTACTTCGCGCCCAACGGCGACTACGACATCTACGATTACCGCAGCCCCGACGACACCCGCCGCAATGATGAAGCGCGCGGCGAACTGCGCGGCCGCTTCGCCACCGGCGCGGTCGAACACGAACTGTCGGTTGGCCTGAGCGCGTTCCACCGCACCGTGGACAAGCGCCAGAACGTCAACGAGTACGTGGGCACGGCCAACATTGCCGATGCGCAGGTGCCGGTATTCGATCCCTCGCCGCTGCAGCCGGGCCCGTCCGCGCGGCGCCTGGACAGCTGGCAGCGCGCGGTGTTCGCACTGGACCGCATGCATTTCGGCGATGACTGGCAGTTCCTGGCCGGTGGTCGTTACGTGCGCCTGGATGAGCGCGCCTACGACAAGCGCGGCGTTCCGGAGCGGCACAGCCGCCTGTCGCAGTTCCTGCCGCAGACCGCGCTGGTCTGGCAGGCCAGCGAACACCTCAACGTCTACGCCAGTTACGTGGAAGGCCTGTCGCTGGGCCAGGAAGCGCCGTTCTGGACCAGCAACGGCAGCACCTTCCTGCCGGCGATGCAATCGCGCCAGCGCGAGCTGGGGGTCAAGTACGCTGCCGCCGACGGCCTGATGCTGGGCGCGGCGCTGTTCCGCATCACCCAGCCGTTCCAGTACGCCAGGCCCGACGCCAGCGATGCCGGCTTCACCTTCGTGCAGGAAGGCACCCAGGCCCACACCGGGCTGGAGCTCACCGCCAATGGCCAGCTCAGCGAAGGCCTGGCGGTGAACGCCAGCGCCAGCCTGCTGCAGGCGCGCGCGCGCGATGCCGGCACCGCGTATTACGACGGCCAGCAGCTGGTCAACGTGCCCAAGGTGCGCGCCGCGCTGCACGTGGACTACGCCCTGCCGTTCGTGGCCGGGCTGGCCGTGAGCGGCGGCTGGCGCTACGCCTCCTCCAACGCGGCCACCGTGGATGGCAGCGTGAAGGCACCGGCGTACTCGGTGTTCGATGCCGGCGTACGCTTCCAGCACCCGCTGCACGCACACCCGGTTACCTGGAGCCTGTCGGTGGACAACCTGTTCGACCGCTTCTACTGGCGCGACACCGGCAGCAGCGCCGGCGATTACTACCTGTTCGCCGGCGCTCCGCGCCAGGCGCGCCTGTCGGTCACGGTTGGGCTGTGAGCGCGGCCGTGCTCGAATGGTCGGCAGTGGTGGCCAGCCTGCTCGGGGTGTGGCTGATGGCGCGCCGGCGCATGCTGGCGTGGCCGGTCGGGCTGCTTGCGGTGGGCCTGTACGCCACGGTGTTCATCGAAGCGCGGCTGTATTCGGACAGCCTGCTGCAGGTGGCCTTCGGGGGCTTCCTGCTGTATGGCTGGCTGAGCTGGCACCGGCACGCCGAACAGGACGGTGCCATCGTGATCGTGCCGCTGCCGCGCCAGCTGCTGCTGCGCGACCTGGCCGTGGGCATCGGCTTCGGCGTGGCGCTGGGCGCGGCCATGCACACCTGGACCAACGCCGCGCTGCCGTGGCTGGACGCCATGCTGGCCGCGCTGAGCCTGGTGGCGCAGTGGTGGCAGGCAAGGCGGCACGTGGCCACCTGGTGGCTGTGGATCGTGGTCGACGTGGTGTACGTGGGCATGTACCTGGTCAAGTCGTTGGACGTTACCGCCGGCCTGTACCTGGTCTTCATCGGCCTGGCGGTGATGGGGCTGCGCGCGTGGTCGGCGGCCCGCGATGAAGGGGCCGTGCTGAAACCGCGTTAGCCTGTACGGCATGAACCAGACCCCCGAACTGCTGCGCCGACTGCTGCGGGCCAAGGACCACATGGATCGTGCCCCGCAGGAAACGTGGCCGATCGCACGGCTGGCGCAGGTCAGTGCGGTGTCGGAGGCCTACTTCGCGCGGCAGTTCCGCCAGGCGTTCGGGCTGCCGCCACACCGCTACCTGCTCACCCGGCGCATCGAACGCGCCGTGGCGCTGTGCCGCGATACCGACCTGCCGATCACGGAGATCGCACTGCAGACCGGCTGGAGCAGCCTGGGCACGTTCGGGCGGATCTTCCGCGACATCACCGGGCAGAGCCCGGGCGAGCTGCGCGCCCGCCTGTTGCCGGGTACCGCCGTGCCGGCGCCGGAGTGCATCGCGCGGGCCGCCAGCCGACCCGACCTCAAGACCTCAGTTTCGGAGAAGCGGCTGGGTGGCGGCGGGAGTAAAAAGGACGCTCACACACCGGAGGTCACATGAGCCAGGGCATTGAAGTAGTGGGGTTGTATGTGCGCGACCAGCAGGAAGCGCTGGATTTCTACGTGGGCAAGCTGGGTTTTGCGGTACACACCGACGCTGGCAATGGCGACTACCGCTGGCTGACCGTGCAGCACCCGGACCAGCCGGGCTTCCAGCTCGGCCTGTTCCGCCCGGGCCCGCCGGTGCACGATGCGGCCACCGCGCAGGCGTTGAACGCATTGGTGGCCAAAGGCGCGATGCCGCCACTGGTGTTGACGGTGGACGATTGCCAGGCCACCTACGACCGCTGGTCGGCCGCCGGGGTGGAGTTCAACCAGGAACCGGTGGAACGCTACGGCACGATGGATGCAGGGTTCCGCGATCCGTCGGGCAATGGGTGGAAGTTGATCCAGCGCGCGGCGGGTTGAATTCCTGCTGGGGTTACGCGGTCTTGTGCGTGGACTTGTGGCGGAACCTGCGCGACAGCCATTCGCCCAGGTCGTCCATCACGGTGAACGCGGCCGGGATCACGATCAGGCTGAGCAGCGTGGAGGTGATCAGACCACCGATCACGGCAATCGCCATCGGTGCGCGGAAGCTGGAATCGCCGGCAAAACCCAGCGCGATCGGCATCATGCCGGCGCCCATCGCCAGCGTGGTCATCACGATCGGCTGGGCACGCTTGCGGCAGGCGTCGATCAGCGCATCGTGCTGGCTCATGCCCTGCTCGTCTTCGGCCATCACCGCGTAGTCCACCAGCAGGATGGAGTTCTTGGTGGCGATGCCGATCAGCATCAGCAAGCCGATCAACGCCGGCAGCGAGAGCATGTTCTGGGTGATCAGCAGCGCACCAAACGCACCACCCGCGCACAACGGCACCGCCGCCAGGATGGTGACCGGCATCAAGACGTGGTTGAACAGCAGCAACAGCACCATGTAGATGCAGATCAGGCCGGCGGCCATGGCCAGCATGAAGCCGATGAACAGCTCCACGAACACTTCGGCATCGCCGGTGTTGAGGAAGGTCACGCCCGGCGGCAGCTGCTTGACGCTGGGCAGCGCCTGCACTTCGGTCATCACATCACCCAGCGGGCGGCCGTTGAGCTCGGCGGTGAGCGTCACGTTGCGCTGGCGCTGGTAGCGCGAAATCTGCGACGGGCCACTGCCCTGGCGGATCTCGGCCACCGCCGCGAGCGGCACCGGGCCGTCGCGGCCGGGTACGCGCAGCTGCCCGATCAGCGCCGGGTTGGCCAGCGTAGCCTCAGCGAAGCCGACGCGGATCGGCACCTGCCGGTCCGGCAGGTTGAGCTTGGCCAGGCGCTGCTCGTAATCGCCGGCGGTGGCGATGCGCGCGGCTTCCGCGATGTCCTGCGTGGCCACGCCGAGGTCGGCGGCGCGCGCGGCATTGGGCACGATCTGCAGTTCCGGGCGCAGCAGCGAGGCGGTGGAGGTCACGCTGCCCAGGCCCTGGATACCGCGCAGGTCGCGTTCGAGCGCGGTGGAGGCGTCCTGCAGGCGCTGCGGGTCATCACCGGACAGCACCAGCTGCAGCAGGTTGCCCGGCTCTGAGCTGACATAGCTCACGCGCACGCCGGGCAGGTTGGCCAAGCGCTCGCGCGCGTCGCGTTCCAGCGCGCGCTGGTCGCGGTCGCGGTCGTCAGCCACGCCCCAATCCAGGATCAACGTGGCCTTGCGCGGTTCACCCACGCCGGTGGCGCTGGGGTCGCCCAGGTCGAGCACGGCGCCCACGGCGGTGTAGACCTGCTTCAGCTCGGGCATGTCCTTGAGCAGCGCGCGCGCCCGCTCGGCCACCGCCACGGTTTCCTGCAGGCGGGTGCCCGGCGGCAGTTCCAGATTGAGGTTGCTGCGGCCCAGGTCCGACTGCGGAATGAAAGTGGCCGGGATGAACGGCACCAGCGCCAGCGAGGCCACGAACAGGCCGGTGGCCAGCCACAGCGTGCGGCCACGGTAGCGCAGTGCGGCGTCCACCCAGCCCAGGTACCAGGTCATCAGCTTCGATTCGGGCTTCTCCTCACCATGCGGTTTCAGGAGATAGGCCGCCATCATCGGCGTGAGCAGGCGCGCCACCAGCAGCGAGAACAGCACCGCCGTGGCGGCGGTCCAGCCGAATTCGCGGAAGAACTTGCCGGCAATGCCGGGCATGAACGCCACCGGCACGAACACCGCCGCCAGGGTCAGCGAGGTGGCGATCACCGCGTTGCCGATCTCGCCCGCCGCTTCGCGCGCCGCTTCCAGCGGTGGCTTGCCCATGCGCAGGTGGCGCACGATGTTTTCGATCTCCACGATCGCATCGTCCACCAGGATGCCCACCACCACCGACAGCGCCAGCAGGGTGATGATGTTCAGGGTGAAGCCGAAGAAGTACATCACCGCGAAGGTGGGAATGATCGACAGCGGCAGCGCCAGGGCAGACACCCAGGTCGCGCGCCAATCGCGCAGGAACAGCCACACCACCAGCAGGGCCAGCAGTGCGCCTTCCCACAGCATGGTCATCGACGAATCGTAGGAGCGGTGGGTTTCATCGATCGCGGTGGTGACCAGCCGGAAATCGATCCCCGGGTGCTCGGCCTTGATCCTGTCCAGCGCGGCGTGCACGCCGGCTTCCACCTTCACTTCGCTCGAACCACGCGTGCGCGACATCGAGAACGCGACCACCTTTTCGCCATCCAGCAGCGCCGCTTCGGTCGGATCGGCCGCCGCGTCGGTCACCTTGGCTAGGGTGGAAAGGCGCACCGCGCGGCCGTCCGGCAGCGCAATGGAGTAATCGCGCAGCGCCTGAGCGTCGCCCACCGTGCCCAGGGTACGGATGGTCTGCTGCGCGCCTTCTATCTCGGCCTTGCCGCCGGCGCGCTCGACCTGGATACGGGCCAGCTGCTGCGACACATCACCGGCGGTGATGCCCATTGCGATCAAGGCATTCGGGTCCAGGTCCACCCGCACCTGGCGCTGTACGCCCCCCACGCGGGTCACCCGGGCCACGCCCGGCACGCCGTACATGGCGCGCGCGATGTCGCGGTCGACGAACCAGCTGGCTTCGTCGGGGGTCATGTGCGGGGCAACCAGCGCGTAGGTCATCAGCGACCCGCCGATGTCCACCTTGGAAATCACCGGTTCCTGGATGTCCTGCGGCAGGTCGGTGCGGATGCGGGTGACCGCATCACGGGTGTCGTCCAGCGCGGTGGCCAGGTCGGCTTCCAGCTGGAACTCGATGGTGGTGGTGCTGACGCCTTCGCTGACCGAGGAGATCACGCGCTTGACGTTGTTCACGGTGGCCACCGAGTCCTCGACCTTGCGGGTGACCTCGGCCTCCAGCTGGCTGGGCGACGCGCCCGGCTGGGTCACGGTGACCGTGGTCATCGGGAAGGCGATGTCGGGAAAGCGTGCCACCGGCAACTGGTAGAAGCCCCACAGACCGGCCACGCACAGCACGAAGAAGATCAGCAGCGCAGGCAACGGGCGCTTGATCGCCCAGGCGGAGATATTCATTTGGCGGCAGCCTTGGCATCGGCCACTACGCGCACGCGGTCGCCTTCACCCAGGAAGCCGGCGCCTTCCACCACCACCCGGTCGCCGGCCTTCAGCCCTTCCACGATCGCAGTGCGACCCTGCACGGCCTGGCCGGTACGCACGCGCAGGCGCGCGGCCTGCTGCTTGTCGTTCACGCTGAACACGTAGCTGTGGCCGTCACGCTGCACGATCGCGGCGGTCGGCACGGTCAACGCGGGACCTTCCCCTGTGACGATGCGGCCTTCCACATAAACACCGGGCTTGAGCGTGCCCGGTTCGGGCAGGTCGGCAAAGAGGGTGCCGGTGCGGGTCTGCGCGTCCACGCCCGGGGTGACCGCACGGATGCGGCCGGTGACCACCGCATCCGCATAGGGCAGCTCCACGGTATTGCCCACGGCCACGCCGGTGAGCTGGTCTTCCGGCAGCTCGGCGCGCCATTCCAGGCGGCCATCGCGGATCAGGCGCAGCAGCTCGGTACCGGCCGAGACCACCTGGCCGGGCTGCACCAGGCGCTTGGAGATCAGACCGTCAGCCGGCGCGCGCAGGTCGGCGAAGTCACGGCGCAGCTGCGCCGCATCGCGCGATGCACGCGCGGTGGCGGTCTGCGCTTCGGCGTTGATGCGGTTGGCACGCAGTTCGTCCAGGCTGCTTTCGCTGATCAGCTTCTGCGCCGCCAGCTTCTCGCTGCGCTGGTAGTTCAGGCGCGCCAGTTCCTGCGCCGCCTGCGCCTGCTTGAGCGAGGCATCGGCCTGGGCCAGTTCGCTGTCCAGGGTGCGGTGGTCCAGCTGCAGCAGCACCTGGCCCTTCTTCACCCACTGGCCCACCTCCACCGGCAACGCGGTCACGCGCTGGCCGCTGATTTCCACGCCCAGCTGCATTTCCTCATAGGCGGTGACCGGGCCGGAGACCAGCACGGTGCGCGCCATGGTCTGCTGCTGCACGGGTGCCAGCGACACCGGCAGCGCCGAGCTTGCGGCAGCGTCGGCCTTGTCGTCTTTGTTGCCGCAGGCCGCGAGCAACGCGGCCACCAGCAGGAGGGAAGTGCAGCGGAAAAGAGAGGCGCGCATCAGTGAGCTTCCGTGTCGGAACTGCGGTAACAAGGGAAAGGGAAAGGGAAAGGGAAAGGGAATCAGGTTGCGCGGGCCAGGCGCTGTTCGATGCCGTCCAGCATCAGACCCAGGCCCTGTTCGAAGCGCGCGTCGAAATCGACCTCGCTCCAGACCTCGCGGGCGCTCCAGCAATGCGGGAAGCGCGCCTCGGCCAGGGCCATGAATGCCTCGCCGAGCGCCTCCATGCTGCCGTCGCCGGGCCAGGACTGTTCTTCGATCACAAAGCCCATCGCGTAATACACCATGTCCAGCGACGCGGTCGCGGCAAAGCGCACCGACGCCCCGGCGCCGACCAGCGCGGCGATGCTGGCTTCGCCTACCCGCAGCACGTTCTCGGTGGCCAGGAAGGTGCCGGCGTACACCCGCGCGCCATCGCGGCGTGCCTTGAAGGCCGTGCGGAACTCGCGGGCGATCTGCAGCAGCGTCTGCCGCCAGGGTTGGCCGTCGGGGATGTGGCGGGCCACCTCCACGATCATGGCGTCGGCCATGGCGTCCACCAACGCCTGTTTGCTCTTGAAGTGCCAGTACAGCGACGGCGCGCGGATGCCCAGCATGCAGGCCACCTTGCGCAGGGTCACGCCCTCCATGCCGGCTTCGTCGAGAAGCTTGAAGGCGGCCGCGACGATGTTGTCCCGGGCGATGGGCTTGCGCAATTGGGGGGCTACCTAACGTTGTTAGGGGGCGAATCTAACAGTGTTAGGTTTGCTCGCGCAAGCGCCGTGGGACCTCACCGCGACGGGATGGAAGCCGGCACCGCATCAGCCAGGCAGACGCCATGCGATGGAGGTGGCCACACACCACAGTACGATCCACAGCGACGGCAACCGTGCGAATGCCAGCAACGCGAAACCAACCGCAGCGATGGCTGCATCCATCGGCCCGTCCAGTCCTGCGGTCAGGACCGGATCGTAGAACGCCGCGGCCAACAGCCCCACGACCGCCGCATTGACGCCGGCCATGGCGCTCGTAGCAAGGCGGTGCCGACAGACCTGCGCCCAGAACGGGAGCACCGCCAGCAGCAGCACCAGGCAGAAACACCGCGACCAGCGCGACCACGGCACCGATGATAGCAGGCAGCCCCAACGGCACTTCGGCGCCGAGAAAGGCAACCAGTGAGAACATCGGCCCAGGCACCGCCTGCGCCGCTCCATACCCGGCCAGGAAGGTGTCCGAACTCAGCCAGCCACTGTCGACGACGCTGGTCTGCAGCAACGGCAGGACGACATGCCCACCCCCGAACACGAGACTCCCCGCCTGGTAGAACGCACTCGCCATGCCGGACGTCGTCGGCACCGCCGACGGCGGGAATACCACAGCGGCAAGCAATCCGATCGCGAACAGCGCGAGACAGGCGACGGAGACGCGGCCATCGTAACGAACGGGGAACACAGCGGGATCGGACGGACGGACGTGGCGACACAGCCAGGCGCCCAGGAAGCCGCCCAGGACAATGGCAACGAGTTGCACCCATGCGCTGCCGGCCAACGACGTCAGCACCACCACGCCACCGGCGATCAACAATCGCCGGGCATCTGGAGCAAGTTGTCGCGACATGCCGATCAGGCCGTGCGCGACGACAGCCACGGCAACCAGCTTCAAACCATGCAACGCGGCGGCACCGACACCGTGGCCCAGCAATGGGGCCAGAGACACCAGCCCGAACATCAACAGTGCGGAGGGCAACGTGAATGCCAGGAAGGCGGCGCCAGCGCCGGACCAACCACCGCGGAACAGACCGATGGCCAGACCCATCTGGCTGCTGGCGGGACCTGGCAGGAACTGGCACACCGCCAGCAACTGCCCGAAGCGGGCGTCGTCCAGCCAACCACGACGCCTGACGAACTCCTCGCGCATGTAGCCGATGTGCGCGATCGGGCCGCCGAAAGAGGTCAGTCCGAGCTTGAGGAACGCAACGAAGACTTCGCTCGTGCGCCCCGGCGCGCCTGCCGGGCCTTGGGATTCAGCTGCCTTCATGGTGGTTGGGATTCTCCTGCATGGGTTGTCCCACCCTTTCATACCCCTATTCCAGAATCATGGCGCCGATCTACCTGGCCATCCCGTTCCATAGTGCTGGGGACGCCGCCAACCATGCCAGCGCATCCGGCTGGCTATCGAACGCGCGGAACTGTGGGTGGCCACGCGCCTCCAGCAGGAACTCGCGGAATCTCCCGGAATAGGACTCAGCTGGATCAAAAACCGCAGCGGCACGCAGGCGATAGTTGACCAGGCGCTGTACGAACTCACCCGCGAACCCGGTGTGGAGCTGAAAGAACGCCAGGGGCAGCGCTCCGGCATCCAGGAGCAGCAAATCGGTATGAGCGTCGCTGCAGGCATACGCCAGCGCCATGGCATCCCGGACGTCGGTGATGCCGCCAGTGCACGCCACGATGTTTGAATCGGCATTGTTGACCAGCTGAAATTTCATGCGCACCGCCAAACCGCCTGATGGACGGACCTGCAGCTCACCACAGGGTGGACTGCTACTTGTTACAGCGCGATCTTAGGTCCGCCAGGTCCGGCCAACAAGCGGCTTATGCGCGGACCAACTACCCCTCCCTCCAAACATTGCAAACCAGTGCCCGGATGCCTCATCGCGGTTCCAGAACGGCGTGGAGGCGGCGCGCTACCTGGAATCGAACACGCACGTCGCTTCGCTCATATGGCGATGAGGACTTTACCCATGACAGATCCGGCTTCAAGTGCGCGATGCGCTTCAGCGATCTTTTCCAGACCCACCTTCAAGCCGAAATGGGGCGAATAGGCGCCGCTGGCAAGGCATGCATTGATGTCCCTGATCGCGTTGTTTTTCGCTTCCTGGGGGACCGAATAGATATACACGAAGCGGAGCACGCATCCGCGCACCATCGCACGCAACAGCGGCATTGAAAGCGCATCGGTCGCGTGCGCCGTCGCATAAGCGCTGATAACTCCGCCAGGGGCGAGGCATGCGAGGTCAAGGTCGAGGTTCGCCTTCACATTGACCTCTACGATGCGATCCACGCCTGCATTCTGGGTATGCGCGTTGATCGCGCCAGCGACATCGTCGTTCAGACGGTCCAGCACCAGGTCTGCTCCGGCCGCGCGGGCAATGATGGCCTGCTCGGGATTCATGACCGTGGTCACAACCCAGGCTCCCGCCCACTTTGCCAGAAGGATGGCGGCGGTGCCGACCACGCCCGCCCCCCCTTGCACCAACACCCTTCGGCCGTCGATGTCACCATCCGCGAAGAGGCAGCGATGGGCTGTCAGTGCCGGGATACCCAGCGATGCACCCACCTCAAAGGAGACATCGTCAGGCAGCGGCACGGCGTGCCCAGCCGGCACCGTCACGAACGCTGCAGCGGTCCCACTCGCCCTTCCGTACTGGGCTTCATAGATCCAGACCCGCTGCCCCACACGGCCCACCTCTTCCGGGTCGCCAACCGCATCGATGACACCTGCCCCGTCCTGATGGGGAATGATTCGTGGAAATGGCATCGGCGAAGAGAACCCTGTGCGGGCCTTGAGGTCTGTGGGATTCAGCCCGGACATGTACACCCGAACCCGAACTTCGCCGGGTCCCGGTTGCGGGGTCGGCAACTCTGCGACACAAAGCACCTCATCGGCCGGGCCCTGGCGGTCGTAATACGCAGCTCTCATGACCTTTCTCTCTGATTGCGAAGGGGTTCCCTTCCGGGCCAGTACTATCAGAGGCAAGCAACCATTTTACAACCAGGCACACTTTGTATATATAGAGATACAAAGTATCCCATTGGAGTAATGATGCCCACTGGCACGCCTTCTGAGTACCGATGCGCAGTAGAAGTCACCGTCGACATCGCCGGTGGCAAGTGGAAGCCGTTGATCGTTCACTACCTGTTGAGCGGAACCAAACGGTTTGGGGAGCTGCGAAAGCTGATCGGCGGAGTGACTCAGCGCTCGTTGACCTTGCAGCTGCGCGAGCTTGAGGCAAGCGGCATCGTCCGGCGCGAAGTGTTTGCAGAAGTTCCACCGCGCGTTGAATACACGTTGACGGCGCTGGGCACCACGCTGGCGCCGACGCTGGAAGCAATGAAGTCCTGGGGAGAACACTATCTGGCCAGCAAGAACGGCTAGCAGCGGAGAGCTTGAGCCCGCTGCAGGCAAAGCAACAGGACCGGGGCGTCGATTCCCTGCGGAGCGTGAGGGGATGGGCGGCACATCCGCTACCGGCGAATTGAGCCAATAGCAATAGTTTGTAGGCGTCGTTGATCCAATAGCTCGTGCAGCCTGCTCGAGCTATTTGCCCGTGGCTGCTACGAATAGCCATGTCCCCATAGTCAGGACGGCAATTGGCCCCACAGACATTGCTTTCGACAGGCGAAGCTGCAGCAACTATGGGCATCTTGTAGCCATAGTTAGCCCAGCCGATCTCTATCCAATTGATTTGCAAGCCCTTTTTTCGAAGCATTCAGCAACGGAGTCTAAACCATCGACTTTAGGACCAATGGCTGCCGTTCCCGACGAGATGGGCGATACTCCTGTTCAGCTAGCGACTAATGCGTTGGGTAACGATCTTGTACCCTGCACGGCACCCGCTGATGGGGCGAAGCTTCCTCGCTTTCGGGTCAAGGACTTCGCGGTCCTGAATCGGACTTATGCGGCGGGCCTAACGTCTCAGCCAATTTGTGTCCCCCGTGATGCTCGCCAACCATTAGCAACAGCCTGGAGCTACGCGCTAACGCAGCACGCCACCTTACGAATTCGATTCTTCAAGGACCGACGATGAGTGCCCAACCTCAAGAATTCTCTGTGTCCCCCAATGTCAGCCTAGCCTGTGTCGAACTGAACCGGTTCCGGAGGTTCAGTCGGGCTCTGGTTAAGATCGACAAGCAAACCACGGTACTGGTCGGTGCCAACAACAGTGGCAAGACCTCCGCCCTAGTAGCCATCCGCAACTTCCTCAGTGCAGGGCAGGCTTTCGGTGCCTTTGACATAAGCCTCGACCAGTGGCCGGCATTGAGAGCTCTCGGAGAAGAGTGGGACAAGCTCACCGAAGATCCAGCGTCTGCTGCGGACGATGTCGCCAAGTGGGAGGGGCAGCTGGCTGCGCTTCTGACCAGCATGCCTACACTGGACTTGTGGTTTGACGCAAAGATTGGATCTTACAATCTTGTCGCCCCGTTTATCACTTCTCTGGATTGGGACGGAGGTCTAGTGGGAGTTCGCCTTCGCTTAGAGCCCGCATCCTCCGTTGAAACACTGCAGCGACTAGCCTGGCGATACCGTGAGGCTAGGCAACCCGTGAAAGAACTTAGTAAGGAAGCTCAAGCTTGGCCCGTTGACCTAATCGACTATTGGCTTCGTCATGCAGCCGACTTGGGTAGCGTACTAGTCTACAAACTGAATCCGACTCAGGGCCCTCCAGCGGACCTGCCCGGTGGTGCTTCCCAGACCCTGACCCCCCAAGCGGCACCGATTGACCGAACGAAGCTCTCGCAGCTGATTAAGGTGGACTTTGTTGCTGCACAGCGGGGCCTCGGAACAGAGGAAGCAGATACGCGATCGGCTTCCGGAACGCACAAGGTCGGCTTGTTCTCTAACCAGCTATTGAAGTACGCACGTCAACATCTTAACGTCGCGACCACAGGGCAGAGCAACCAGCCCGAGCTCATCGAAGCGATCGCAAAGGCACAAATTGAGCTTGATGCTCGCATAAAAGTCGCCCTAACATCTTCCATTGAGGATGTTAAGAAGCTTGGATATCCGACGCTGCATGATCCGCAAGATATACATTTCAGAACTCGCATCCAAACGGGCGACCTGCTCGACCATAGTACTGCTGTGCAATACCGTCTCGACGGCCAGAATGCTGAAGACTACCTCCCTGAGTACGCAATCGGGCTGGGCTATCAGAACCTTCAATCGCTCAGTTATCAATTGGTCTCCTTCAGAGATGAAAGGCTGAGGCCAACCAAAGGTAGCCCCGCTGCTGTGCACCTCGTTTTGGTAGAGGAGCCGGAGGCACACCTTCATGTCCAGGTTCAGCGCATCTTCCCGCGGCGAGCTTGTGAGCTCATAAGGCCTTCTGCCCCCGAGCATGCGCATCTAAGCAGCCAATTAGTAATAAGTACACATTCGAGCCATCTGGCACACGCAGAGGACTTCGATCGGCTGCGCTACGTCCGCCGGATCCCAGCGGCGGCGAAAACAATGCCGTCTTCAGATGTCATCGACTTAGCCACTGCCTTTGGCACCGACAAAGAGACCAAGACCTTTGCCGAAAGGTACTTTCGAGTGCAACATACGGACCTTCTATTCTCCGACGCCGCGATCTTTGTAGAGGGTTCCTCAGAGAGGATGCTAGTACCCCTCTTCATTGAGCGAGACTTTCCAGAACTCGACAAACGCTACATCTCCTTCCTCGACCTTGGTGGTCGTCACGCCCATCGACTGCGTCCGCTCGTTGAGAGGCTTGGGATACCTACGGTTGTCATCACCGACATTGACCCCGTTGAGCTAGGAAAGGACTCAAAGGGTGACGCGGTACGTAGAGCTGCGGCAATCGTCGACCCAAAGCTGCTGGAGTGTGGAAACGATACCCTCAATGGCTGGCACCCCAAGAAAAGGGAGTTAAACCTGCTGGCGGAGCCCGCCGAAACAGACCAGGTCTGGACGGATGGAAACGGAGGGCGGGTTCGATTTGCCTGGCAGGCCCCGATTCCCAAGGACGGACCTTGGCCAGCTTCATTTGAGGACTCATTAATCCTGACTAACATTGATTGGTTCAAAAGTATTGATCGAAACTCAAGGAAGAAGCTTCTTGAAGGCGGCCTTCCGCCGCCGAAGTTGATCGGCTCACTGCGTAAGGTAGTAGACATCGTCACTGCGAATCCAGATAACCGGGATCTCTGTAGGGCGCTGCACGGAATGCTTCGAGCAAAATTCCCTAAGGCGGAGTTTGCTGCGACCATGTTCGAGCGTATAAGCCTAGGCGACACAGTAGCCTGCCCCGCGTACATAGCTGATTCACTGACTTGGTTGGACAAAGAGCTGGCGACCTCGAAGAAGGCGAGCCCATGATGGGTGACCCGAAGGCCGACCCGAATAAGCGCGACTCTGGCGTAGTCGAGGAAATCGTCGGCTACGCTACGAGCAAGCCGCCGCGGAGTTTCTTTCTTTTCGCTGGAGCTGGGTCCGGCAAGACACGTACCTTGGTCTCTGCGCTTCGCGAGCTAACTGGCGTCAAGCCAGGCAACTCACTGGGACAAGCGCCGCCGGAGGCAGACGTCCCAGCTGTAAGGTTCGCAAGAAACCTGAGGGCACGCGGCCAAACGATTCGTGTCATCACTTACACAAAGAACGCCGCGTTAGTGGTCACTGGCAGATTGGGCAACAACGATCTGGCACAGGTCGCGACCATCCATTCCTTTTGCTGGGACCTGGTAGCGGGTTTCGATGACGACATCCGTGAAGCGCTGCTTGGATTGAACGCTATCGCATTGGACAAGGCACGCGCCTCTGCAGCTGGACGAAAAAATGGTGCGACCGACAAGGACAAGCTGACGATCTTTGAGCTTGAAGCCAGGTCTGCAGGTTTCAGCTCGGCCCAACAATTCACCTACAGCCCAGACCGGAAACGCTATGGAGAGGGCGCATTGAGCCACTCTCAGGTCTTGGCAGTTGCGTCTTGGCTGCTTAGAAATAAGCCGACGCTTCGCCGCATCCTTCGGGATCAACATCCTCTAATCCTCATCGATGAGTCCCAAGACACGATGAAGAGCATCCTAGATTCACTATTAGAGGTCGTTGCAGAGGAACCGTCCAAGCTGATGCTGGGCTTAGTCGGTGATCACCGTCAGCGCATCTATCTGGAGGGACACGCAGACCTTCCTAGCAGCATTCCGCCGACTTGGGCAACACCGACGCTGGAGATGAACCACAGAAGCCAGAAGCGTATCGTTGACCTCATCAACGAGATCTGGGACTCCAAATTGGAAGGCCGAACCCAGTTCACCAAGGCGCCCCCCCAACATCCGCGCAAAGAGAATTCGGGCGGAATGGTGCGCGTATTCATCGGCAGCACGCTGACTTCGCCTGAAGATAAGCTCCGACGTGAGAGACTCTGCGAGTCAGAAATGCAGGCCGTTACGGGTGCTGATGCCTGGATGACAGGTAGCCCCGGATACAAGGTCCTAGCCTTGGAGCATGCGCTGGTGGCTCGGCGTGGCGATTTCCTCGAGGCGTTCGAGGCTCTCTCGCTGCTCGACCCAGAGTCGGTACGCCCTGACGCTAATAGCGAAGCTGCGGGGCCTGCTGCAGTTCAGATCCTCTTGCGGGAGATGGCGGACCTGGCCGACTGCGTCGACGATGAAGGCGGACTATCCGACTTTGCTGTCACAGAAGTGCTCCAACGTTACGGAAGACTTCAAGCGCTTCCTGAGGACGGCGACGTACGTTCGCAGCGACTAAAATCCTATCAACTAGCAGTTGTGGGCTTCGCTACAGCCTGCGCCAATCCGCGGGCCACTGTGCGCGAGGTCCTCGCGCCTATCCTTCATGGCGGCCTGTTCGAGCCCGACCAGCGGCTCGTAGCAGCATTCAACGATGTTAACTTGCCCCCGCCGGCACCAAAGCCGCGACAGTCAGAGGCCGTAGAAAGTAGGCTAGCCCGCGGTTGGTATAGGCTCTTCGCATCTCCCTGGATTCAGCTTCGACGATTCAAGACCTATCTAAGCGGAAATTCGCATTTTGCAACTCACCAAGTGGTCAAGGGATCGGAGTTCGAACATGTAATGGTAGTCATGGACGATGAGGATGCTGCTGGGTTTTTGTTTGCGTACGACCGCCTATTCGGCGCGCCTCTCGGCGAGTCAGACGTCAGGAACGTGAAGGACGGTAACGAGACGTCGATAGACCGAACGCTCCGACTCCTCTATGTGACCTGCAGCCGAGCAAAGGAAAGCCTGGCATTGGTGCTTTGGGCACGGGATGCGGCCCAAGCGCTGGAGTACGCGGAGAAGAGTAGGTGGTTCAAGCCGGGTGAGGTGCTTGTCATACCTGACTGAGCCAACACCTTGCGCGAGGCGGCCTGCCCGATGGGGAGTCCCTACCAACAGCAACCTGCGCGGTTGTTATGTGGGCGCCCCTCGAACACGTCTAGGGTGCGGAGGGACCTCCGGGGTGCCGAACCCGCCGCCCCGGCCGCTCCGGCTAGCCTTTGGGTCGCTACCTCGCCTCCGTCAACCTTAGTGGCTCCCAGATCATTCTCACTAACGATCAGGGGCCTGCATCATGTTGAATTGGCGCAATACGTGCTTAATGCGAGCACGCGTCGCCACGTCTTAAGGCGGCCCAGTCACGAAACATGGCCCGTAAATCATTGAATCTAAAGCCGGCATAACCATTTATGCGGCTCTCGCGCTCGCGAATTCTAGAATGCTTGCAACAGCGCGTGAATTACGTATGTTTTAGCGTCATGAGCACCCTTTCGCTGCCAAGAGCGGCACTTCGATGCAACTCCGAGGATGAGTTGCTAGGCACGATCGTGGATCAATTTGGACTCTACGTCCGGATTGCAGACGCTTGGCATGCCTTGGGGTTTCGCAGCCTTGAGGCTGCCAGACGTGCAGCCGTTCAAGGCCGTCTGGGCATCGAGGTAGTGCGTGTACCAGGCCGGAGGGGCCGCATGGTCACCTCCCAAGCTCTAGCACGCTGGCTCTTCGAAGCATCGCGAGTCGGATCCAGCTAGGTTCATCGTGAACTAGCAGCTGCCTCCCCGTAGGAGAGACCCATGAACTGAACTAGATCCTCAATTAGGGTAGAAACAACAAACCCCGGCTGGCAGGCCGGGGCTTGAGTGCAGCTAGCGTTGGTTTCGCGTAGCTGAATCTACCCCCGACCCGTACTTCTTTCAAGTACCCGTTGCTTCGGGAGGGAGAGGCATTGCCCTCCTCCCGCCACCAGGGACACGTAGATGACGCTGGATGAACTGCGTAACCACCTCAGGACACTGGATCTTTGCGAGGAAGATAGGGCATTTGCCCTTGAACTGTATGGTCAAGACGCCGGGCGAAGGGTCGGGACATATGCGCTGGACAATGTGATCGTCGACTTCCATTCAAGGAAGTGCCGTGACGTACGCCAGCTTGAGAGCCATACAGTTGAACAGACGTTTGCCTTCGAGCTGGAGCTCGACCCAGACGTAATCTCCTACGTCTGCCAAGTCACATGCCGCGGAGTTCGTAGGGGGCGACACGTAAGCGCAGCACATGCTGACTTCTTCGTAATTAGGAAGTCATCCGCAGAAGTCATCGAGTGCAAGCCGATCTCCAAGTTGGACCGCCTGATCGCGACCAAGCCAGAAGAGTGGCTGAAGCATGATGGTAGATACCGGAACCTGGTATACGAGCGATGGGCAACATCCCACGGCCTTAGTCATCGGGTTTGGGCATCGCCAGCCAACATAGGTCGATACCACCGAAATCTTCAATTCATTTACCAGAACTGGGATGAGGAGCTTTCGCTTGTCCGCAGAGAGGGGTTCGCCGATGTCAAAAGGTTGCTAGCGGCTGGCCCGATGAGCATTGAGGACCTGATGCTGAGGATCGCTTGGTTCAATGCAGGCGTAGCGGCAGGCTTCATCGCAGACAGATTGCTCTACGGACCGATTGAACATGTGCCTATCACCGACACGCGCAGCTTCATCCTCACACTTAACGCCGATCAAGCTGCATTGATTGCAAAAGATATCTCTAACAGCATCACGGATCTCTACCTCGATGCAAGTGGCCCGGCCTCGACCGCTAGCGCAACGGACGCCGAGCGTGGTCGCCTACGCCTCGCGAAGCTTGACAAATGCGATCGCGAAGGAAGTCCTATTCCGCGATCCATGCGTAGGATGCATCGTAGTGTCTTGCTCGCGCGCGCAGAAGGCCGCAACCCCCTCCATGAGACTGTTACAAGGTATGTGCGATCTGGGAACCGTTCGAGCCGGCTGACGGTCCCTCAGACAAACATGATCTCCGGGGTAATTCGGACCCACTGGCTTAAGGGCGTCGTATCAACGATCTCTGAGCTACACAGGGAGCTTGTACTCCAGTGCCACAAGGAAGAGATACAACCCCCTGGCCGAAAAGCACTGGTCAGAAGGGTACGCATGACATCTCGCGCAGTTCACGATCTTGCAGTCGGCGGCAAACGCCAGTATCAGGCCAACAGGCCTCGTTCAGACGCTCGGTTCCGCTCAGGCACAGCGCTTGCCGTGCATGCGGTTTTGCACCTGGATGCAACCAAAATTGATCATAGGACCTTCATACAGGGCGAGGACGGCATGGAGGATATATGCCCACTTCTCTACTGCGGACGCGATGAGGCATCTGGCCTGGTCATGGCACACGCTTTCGTCTTTGGTCCAGCCAGGCGTGATGGTCCATTGCTGTTGATCCGCAACTACGTTCGTAAGCACGGACAAGCTCCGCACACGGTCGTGATAGACCGCGGGACCGACCTCAAGTCTGGACTGAGTGAGATGTGCCGCATTTACGGTATCTCTATCCTCACCGTTCCGACGGGCGGATGTCGTTTCAACTCCCAATGCGAGACCATTCAGGGCCAGATAAACGCTATGGTCAGCCACAAGCTAATCGGTAGCACCAAGCCAGACCAAGCCGGGCGGAGCGTGGATGGGAAGTTTAAGAGTCGCGCCACCGCGAGAATGGAGTTCTCAGTCACAGAGAGCCAAATCTGCTCACTTCTCTATGAGGTACTCCCGGGACTTCCTGCGGGCGATCTACACACGCCTGAGGAGCGGTTTGGCGCGCTTCAGTCTGTGGCACCGACCTCAGGGATCCCAGTCGCATTCGACGATGACTTTCGGTTCAACACATCCATTAAGCTCAACTCGAGGACGTACGATCGTGTGCGCGGATTCCGTCATATTGGAATCAGTTACACCAATTCCGAGCTGGCCGCGAGATCCGAGGTCGAGAAGATTCTGGAAGCCCGACGCGACCCGGAGGACACCTCGTTCGTTTGGATCCAAACCAGCCTGCGAAGATACAAGGCATGGTGCTCCAAGGTGTCTTCGATCGGCCACTACTCGGCAGAGGACCGTCACTTTGAGGCTATGTGGGATCGCTTCATCCGGCCTGACGTTGACGCGGTTAAAGAGAGAATCCAGCGAGACAACTACGAGCGTACGAGCCTAGCTAACCAAAGACAGCGAACCGCCGAAGAGAGTCAAGAGTTGCCCACCACTAGGCCCGATCTAGATAGTGAGAACACGTCGGAAGTTGGCGCTCGGCTGCTCGGCGTTGACTTCGATGGTCTTCCGGATTTGCTGTGCATCCGTTCTGAGGTGAAGTAGCGATGGTGACGCACGACAAAGCGGAACAGAGTACGCATACGTTCATCCCACATGAGAGATTCGTAACCACCCAACGCCACCTCATGCAGGCAGTCGCTAGGGTGCGTCCGGGTGAGTTCATTTGGTTGATCGGTCCGTCGTGGTCAGGGAAGAGCGAGATTCGTAGGCAGCTGCTGCCAGCTCTAGGTGGAGATCCAGTTTATTGGCCTTGTGGGCATCTCCCGCTTGTGTCCGTAAGGGCCGTGCTGAACCAGGGCGATAAGTTCAACCCCAAGGATTTCGCTCTTAGGCTTCATCAGGAGATCACTGAACCTGATGAAGCCTGGACGTCTGCCAGCTCCCGAGTTGGCAACCCAGATGCAGCCCATGCCGCCGCTGAGGCTCGTGCCGCGTCCTCGATCTGGCGGGAGGTGCGAGCGCGTACGCCAGAGCGTGTACTTCGTCTCTCATTCGAGAGGATGTCCAAGGTCCGCGGGCTCAAGTACATCATCATCGAGGAAGCAGCCAACATATCCCGCGTTGGCAAGAATCAAAGCGCCAGGAACTACATGCTTGGGATAATGGCGCTAATTGAGGAGATTGGATGCTGCGCCATCATGATCGGAACTCATGAGGCAGCGCCACTTTTTGAGGATGCACAGGAGATACTAAATCGTTCCGAAGTCCTGTACATGAGGCCATACAGTCTCAAAATTGAAGAAGATGTTGTTGCATATGCGTCTATGGTGAAGGCGATAGGCAGCGGGATCCCGCTTTCCCATAAAACGCTATTGCAGGACAACCTCGATCTGATCGCACTAAACGGAGGTGGCATCTTCGGCCCGACATACAGATTCCTCAGGCAGGCTGACGCAGAGCGATGCAAGACCAGTGAGCGCGTGCTAACAGAGAAGCATCTTCGCACTGCGTCGGGGACCGCTCGCAATCACACGTCTCTTTGGTCCGACATCGATGCGTTCAATAGGCTTGCGGATGCAAGACGACCTGTCTCGCTTGAGAGATTCGTGGGTCCTTCTGGTACAAAGCGCCTGAATGGGTCGAACAATGACTGACTTTCCTCCTACATGGACTACTCTCCCTCCCTCACCGATCGTCGACGGAGGTACGTTCTACACCGAGTCATTGGGAAGCTACGCCCGACGACTGGCCCGCTTAAGCGGTATGCGATGGGGCCATTTTCTGGAAATGATTGACGCGGAGTGCGGCCGTGGGCGTGCATACGCGGCGGAACCACAACGTTTTCATAAGCCCGGCAATGTATCTCTTCGTCGAGCTAAAGCGCTCGAGCGCCTGACCGGGCAGTCATTGCTCGGTGCTACGCTGCATTCGTTCTCGGGGATCCTCGACTGTTCTTCTACCTCACTGGACACTTATGCGGCTTGGTGTCCGGTTTGTGTTCAGAGCAGGGATCATGATGGGGTAGCAGCCACAAGACTGATTTGGACTTTCCTTGCGTACTCGCATTGCTCCATTCATGGCGTGCGGTTGGAGAGCGCGTGCGCGAGCTGCGGCTTTAAGCGATTGCAGAATGTGTCGTCTGGCACATGCTCGCGCTGTGAGCGAAGCCTTTGCCAGCTACAGGACAGGGTGAATCGCCCAGGCTTTT
>NZ_JAGGRL010000007.1 GCF_018612915.1 Stenotrophomonas sp. ISL-67
CGGAACCCTGGGCGATTCAACTTGGTAGTTGGGCGCCACTACAGCTATGACTGATCTTTGGGGTGCCATTTCGGCAACCGATTGGCATGCCACACCCTGCATGGTCGGCCGCGCAGCGGCCGAGGCTGATGTTGCGGCCGGCTCGGCCATCTTCTATGTACAGGGTGGGTCCACTCCAGCTCCAATGTGCCTTCCATGCTACGCAGTTCAGATACTGGACGATGGCTCTGAGCAGCCTATCGTCATTGTCCAGGCAGAGCTCGCGCAGCAGGGCACCATCTTGGGTGTACGGCCACTATCAGGGGGTAATGGCATCTGCATGCCTACGGACGTTCGGTTGCTTTCTGCCGGCTTCGGATCGCAGGCTGGCGCCTAACAGTTCAGTCAAGCCGAGCTTGCTTCTTGAGTTGGACTAATTCCAGAGTTGAACGTCCGCTTTTGGCCGAAAGCGGACTTTGAGCGCTGATCGCGCAACGAAGGTTGCCTTACGTGCCTCCCCGCTGGACTCGATCTTAGGCCGAAAGGGGATACCAAGCCGATGGGGTGCGCGCGTATGCGATCAAGCGTCATTAGGTGCAGCACACTTGGACCTGGCGATAAGCTGACCAATAGGCACCACCATCACTTGGAACCCTTCGGGCGCAGTTGTCGCCTAGCCGATACTCAGAGACTTCAGCACAAGTTGGCCGCAGCCGGCAAAATTGACTTTTACGGTCCATAAGTCGTTGAATCGTCTAGGGCCGCCAGCTTCGAGAGGCCTCAAACCGGCCAACTTGTGCTTTACGCTTTAGTATAAGTTGGCCGAAACGGCCAACTTATGCTTCCGCCCACACAGAGGCCTAAGCACCTGTTTTTTATGGTGGGCCCACCAGGATTCGAACCTGGAACCAAAGGATTATGAGTCCTCTGCTCTAACCGTTGAGCTATAGGCCCTGCGCGGTTGCACAGTGTAGTGGAGGCGAAGCGCGGCTTGCTACTGGGGCTGAGCGGAACACCGACCTTTCAACAACATGTGCGCTGCAGCAGCGCACCCCCCGAGGGCGATGGAGGCGCCAAGTACGGTTGTCAACGCTCCCTCAGCGACCCAGATCATGGCGGCTGATCTGGACGCAACCTCGAGCATGCAACACGCTGGGGCCATCAAACAAGGATTGTTACGAGGAAGCTGAACGCCCCTATCGCCCTGGTCCTGTGACTTCCGAAGAAGCCGCGAGGCAGAATTCTGTAGGCCTTCCGCGAGTCACCGCCCGCCTTAGCGTACTTTCATCGGCACTTGGGACAGGACCAGCTCTCCACCTCCCGATGTAGGGGTGGCGGCGTTCCAAGCTAGGGCATGTGGATTCCATCCCAGTAGACGCAGATCCCCTTGCATCTACAAAACCATTGATTCGTAGATGAAAAGATTCTTGCCTATAGATCTTGGACACATGCAGAAGGACGCCAAATGTTCGTGGAATAGTGCTGACGCAGCCGGCTTGGCAGCTTGAGAAGAGCGGCTGCGAAACGCGACACTCCAAGTAATCTTCGGTTGAGGTCATGCGTTACCGTGCCGTTGGGCGACGTCGGCGGTCGTTTGGGAATCGACCCTACCCCGTGTTCGGTTCCCGAGTCATGTTCCATGCCACGGCGCGCGGCCGTATCGAGGCAAAAGCGCCATAAAAAAACCCCGCCGAAGCGGGGTTTTTCAATCAACGCACCAGCGCTGGAATCAATCGATATCCAGGAAGCTGCGCAGCTGCTCCGAGCGGCTCGGGTGACGCAGCTTGCGCAGCGCCTTGGCTTCGATCTGGCGGATGCGCTCGCGGGTGACGTCGAACTGCTTGCCCACTTCCTCGAGGGTGTGGTCGGTGTTCATGTCGATGCCGAAGCGCATGCGCAGCACCTTGGCTTCCCTCGGGGTGAGGCCGGCCAGCACGTCGCGCACGGTTTCAGACAGGTTGATGTTGGTGGTGTTCTCGATCGGCGACTCCACGTTGGTGTCCTCGATGAAGTCGCCCAGATGGGAATCCTCGTCGTCGCCGATCGGGGTTTCCATCGAGATCGGCTCCTTGGCGATCTTCATCACCTTGCGGATCTTGTCTTCCGGCATGTCCATTTCCTTGGCCAGCTCCTCCGGCGTGGCCTCGCGACCGTACTGCTGGAGCATCTGGCGGGAAATGCGGTTCAACTTGTTGATCGTTTCGATCATGTGCACCGGAATACGGATGGTGCGCGCCTGGTCGGCGATCGAACGGGTGATGGCCTGGCGGATCCACCAGGTCGCATACGTGGAGAACTTGTAACCACGGCGGTATTCGAACTTGTCCACGGCCTTCATCAGGCCGATGTTGCCTTCCTGGATCAGGTCGAGGAACTGCAGGCCGCGGTTGGTGTACTTCTTGGCAATGGAGATCACCAGGCGCAGGTTGGCTTCGACCATTTCCTTCTTGGCCTTGCGCGCCTTGGCTTCGCCGTAAGCCATGGCCCGGCTGATTTCCTTCAGCTCATCCAGCTCCAGCGAGGTGGTCTTCTCGATGTCGATGGTGGACTGCTGTTCGGCAATGATCTGGTCCTTGACGTCACGCAGCGCCGACGACCACTTCTGCTTGCGCTTGAGTGCGTCTTCCACCCATTCCAGGTTGGTCTGGTTGCCTTCCCACGAACGGATGAAATCCTTGCGCGGCATGCGGGCGGTGACGGTGGCCAGGTTCAGCACGCGGCGCTCGTGGCCCTTGATGTCGGCCATCACGTCGCGCAGCTGCTTGACCAGCACGTCGGTCAGCGGCAACGGCAGCTTCAGGGTGACGAACACGGCAGCCATGTCGTCGCGCAGCTTGGTCAGCGGCTTGCGGTCGGCCTTGGTGGCCGCCTTCTTGAAGGCAGCGTAGGCAGCCGCCAGCTCGCCCATGCGGCGCGCGACCTCTTCCGGGTCCGGACCGGTCGGGCCGGCTTCTTCTTCGTCGCCGTCGTCTTCGTCTTCGTCGGCGTCGTCGGCGTCGTCGGCATCGTCGCTGGTGTCTTCAGCCACGACCGGGGCCGGGACTTCTTCCACCAGGTCGTTGAAACCGACGATCACTTCGGCCAGGCGCTTCTTGCCTTCCTTGTGCGCTTCGTAATCGGACAGCAGCGATTCGACCGACACCGGGAAGGTGCCGAGTGCGGCTTGGACCTGGCCCAGGCCTTCTTCGATACGCTTGGCGATGGCGATTTCGCCTTCGCGGGTCAACAGCTCGACGGTACCCATTTCGCGCATGTACATGCGCACCGGGTCGGTGGTTCGACCACCTTCGGTGTCGAGCGCGCTCAGCGCGGCGGCAGCTTCTTCGGCCGCGGTGTCATCGACTTCGCGGTTACCGGTGTTGCCGTCGTTGAGCAGCAGGGTTTCGGCATCGGGCGCCACTTCATGGACATCAATGCCCATGCCGTTGATCATGCCGATGATGTCTTCGATCTGCTCCGGGTCGACAATGTCGTCGGGCAGGTGGTCATTGACTTCGGCGTAGGTCAGGTAGCCCTGTTCCAGGCCCTTGCTGATCAGAAGCTTGATGTCGTTTTGCTGGGCAGGACGTTCGTTGGCCATGTAGTGCTCGCGCCACCGGCAGGGATGAGGAATAGAACCTAGCATTATACCAGCCCAGCGACCTTCGGGCCCGGGCGGTGGTCCCGGGGTCAGGGTCTGAGCAGGAAGGTCACCGGACCATCGTTGATCAGGTTGACAACCATATGGGCGCCAAACCGCCCGGTTTCCACCCCTGAAACGTGTTTTTGACGACAGATCTCCACCAATCTGTTGAATCCACGTTCAGCCTCGTGAGGCGGCGCTGCGGTACTGAAACCCGGGCGCATCCCGCTGGCCGTGTCTGCCGCGAGGGTGAACTGGCTCACCAGCAGCAGACCGCCCCCCGTCTCCCCCAGGGATCGGTTCATTTTTCCGCTCTCATCTGCAAACACACGGTAACCCAGCAGGCGATCGGCCATCCGCCGGATGTGGGCTTCGGTATCGCCCGGCTCCATGCCCACCAGGGCCAGCAGGCCCGGGCCGATCTGGCCGACCACGACCTCGTCCACGCTGACGCTGGCCTGGGTGACGCGCTGGATGAGAACGAGCATGGCGGGGCATTCCGGGATGAACAAGCGCCTACCTTAGGGGTTGGGTGCGCGCACCGGCTAGACTTTGCCCCGATGAAACCGCAAACCACCGCCCGCCTGGCCTACCGCGCCGCTGCCTTGTTCACCCGCCTGCCGTGGTCCTGGCTGCGCGCCTTCGCCCATGCCCTGGCCTGGCTGTGGGTGGCCGTGAACGCCCGCGAGAGCCGGGTCACCCGGCGCAACCTGGAGCTGGCCTACCCGGCGCTGTCGGCCGAGGCCCGCGCCCGCCTGCACCGGGAGGTGCTGCGCTCGACCGCCCTGCAGGCGGTGGAAACCCTGCGCTTGTGGACACGCCCGCGCGACCAGAACCTTGCCCTGCTCATCGATCGCCATGGTGAGGCGCTGTACGACGCGGCACTGGCCAACGGCAAGGGCGTGATCGTGGCCGCCCCGCATTACGGCAACTGGGAACTGCTCAACCAATGGCTGGCCTCGCGCGGGCCGATCGCCATTGTCTACAAGGCACCCGACGAAGCGGTGGGCGACGAATTCCTGCAGCTGGTCCGCGGCGGCGACAACGTACAACAGGTCCGGGCCGAAGGGCCGGCGGTGCGCCAGCTGTTCAAGGTGCTCAAGGACGGGGGTGCCACCGGCATCCTGCCGGACCAGCAGCCCAAGGCCGGCGATGGTGTGTTCGCCCCGTTCTTCGGGGTGGAAGCGCTGACCATGACCCTGGTCAACCGGCTGGCCGAGCGCACCGGGGCCACGGTGCTGTACGGTTGGTGCGAACGCACCGGGCCGGGCATGCGGTTCGCCCTGCACATCACGCCGGCCGACGCCGCCGTGGCCGATCCTGACCCGCGCACGGCCGCCAGTGCGCTCAACGCCGGAATCGAGGCGATCGCCCGCCGCGATCCGGCCCAGTACCAGTGGACCTACAAGCGCTACACGCTGCGCCCGCCGCACAGCGACGAAGTGGATCCATACGCCACCAAGGAACATCCTCACTAAGCGCCGCCGCACCGAGTGCGACGCTGCGTCGCACCGGCCACGATTGAATCGGCGCCTTCCGACCCCACTGTGAAACCACGATGTCCCCCACGGCCCCAGCCATGTCCCCAGTTGCTTCTTCCCCGTTCGGCGATCCGGCCGCGATCCGCTGCGAGCGCGCGGTAGCCGAGCTGCGCGCCGGCCGCCCGGTGGTGATAGATGACGGCCACGGCCAGCGCCTGGCCTTCATCGCCCTGGACAGCAGCACGCGCAGCAGCTACACCGCCTTTGCCGAGGCGGCCGCCGGGCAGCATTACCTGTTCCTGACCGCCACCCGCGCGCGGGTGCTGGGCGTGGCCGCCGAAGACGGTGCGCGCCTACCGCTGGCCGGCGTCGATTTCGATGCCCTGCCCTCGCTGAGCTACCTGCGCGATGCCGAGCCGATGCCGGCCGGCTGGACCGCCGGGCAGGCGCTGGATGAGGGCGCAGTGGAAATCGCGCGACTGGGCCTGCTGCTGCCGGCCATGGTCGGCGTGCTGCTGGTGCCGGGCGATGCCCGCTTCGACAGCTGCGCGCAGGTGTCGCTGTGCGACCTGGCCCAGGGCGCCGAGCAGGCCGCCCATGCCTACGAGCTGGTGGCCCGTTCGCCGGTGCCGCTGCGCGAGGTGGGCATGACCGAATTTGCCGTGTTCCGCGGCGGCGTGGCCCAGCGCGACCAGGTGGCGATCATCGTGGGCAACCCGGATCTTGCCGGGGTGGTGCCGGTACGCGTGCACTCCTCGTGCCTGACCGGTGACCTGTTCGGCTCGCTCAAGTGCGACTGCGGCGACCAGCTGCGGCGTGGCCTGCGCAAGCTCAAGGAACTGGGCGGCGGCGTGCTGCTGTACCTCGACCAGGAAGGCCGCGGCACCGGCATTGCAGCGAAGATGCGCGCCTACGGCTACCAGCACGATGGACTGGACACGATCGATGCCGATGCGCAGCTGGGCTTCGGCGCCGACGAGCGCCGCTATGGCAGCGCAGCGGCAATGCTGCAAGGCCTGGGCGTGCAGCGGGTGCAGCTGCTGAGCAACAACCCGACCAAGGCACAGCGCCTGCGCCATGCCGGGATCGAGGTGGTGGACTGCGTGCCGGTGACCGGTGACATCACGGCCGAGAACGAGTACTACCTGCGCACCAAGGCCGAACGCGCCGGCCACCTGCTGGACGTGGATGCCCTGATCCAGGCCGCGCAATAGCGCGTGCCAACCTGCTACCGTCTTCGCGACGGGCGCAGCCGACCTGATGCGGACGCCCTGCACGTTTCCTCCTGCCGAGCGCCTGCCTTGTCCGACCCGTCTCCTACCCCCTTGCCGACCCCGCCACCCCTGCCCGACCAGGGCCAGTGGCAGCCGCTGCCGCTGCGCGCGGCCACCATTGCCGGCGTGGCCGGTGCCATCACCGGCGCGATCCTGATCGGTGGCGTACTGGGCACGTTGTGGGTGGTGTTGGAGATGCCGATGCGCTGGCTCGGCGCGGTGGCGATGCTGCTGCCCGGGGCGCTGATCGGCGGCTTCTTCGGGTTCCGCCGGCAGCGCCGTACCTGGTGGCGGCTGGATGCACAGGGACTGGGCGTACGTCGCGACCTCATGTGGCAGCTGGAAACCCGGGTGCCGCTCTCGCGCGTGCAGCACCTGGACCTGCGCCGTGGCCCGATCGAGCGCACCGCACACTTGTCCACGCTGGTGGTGCACACCGCCGGCAGCCGCTTCAGTGCGGTGTCACTGGCTGGGCTGGACCAGGCCGATGCCGAGCGTCTGCGCGATACGCTGGGCCGCCAGCTGGACCAGGACGACGACGCCCTGTGAGCACGCCCCTGGCCGATGACGCGACCGACCAGCGCCTGCATCCCTGGTCGTGGCTGTTCGTGCTGCTGGCACAGCTGCGCCAGTTCCTGCTGCCGCTGGTGGCACTGGTGGTGTTCGGCGGTCGTGGCGACAGCGACAGCGAGGAGATGTGGTCCAACCTGGCCGCGCTGGTGGTGATCGTGGTGCTGGTGGCCGTGTCGATCCTGCAGTACCTCACCTTCCACTATCAGATCGGCCGCGATGCGATCAGCGTTCGCAGCGGGGTGATTTCGCGCAACCGCCGCGAGATCCCGTTCGCACGCATCCACAACGTGGTGGTCCACCAGAACCCGTTGCACCGGCTGTTCGGCGTGGCCGAGCTGCGCCTGGAATCGGCCGGGGGCAATCGGCCCGAGGCGGAAATGCGCGTGCTGCGGCTGGACCAGGCATTGGCGTTGGAGCAACTGGTGCGCCAGCGCGGGCAACAGACCGCGGCAGGGGGAGCGACCGACGCTCACGCCACGCCGGCCAATGCCGCTGTCAGCACCGGGGCCGCCATACCGACCGATGAAGTACTCCTGCAACTGGGCACCGCCGATGTGGTGCGCATCGGGCTGCTGTCCAATCGCGGCTGGGTGGTGGTACTGGCCGCGATCGGTGCGGCATACCAGCTGTTCCCGCGCGGTGCGGTCGACGACGCCATTGAACACGGCGGCCGCCAGGCCTTCGGCTACGCCAGCAACCTGCACCCGGCCACCTGGGTCTGGGTGCTGGCCGCGCTGGTGATGGTGGCGGGCTTCTGGGTGCTGCTGCGGGTGTTGTCGGTGATGATGGCGCTGCTGCGTTACCACGACTTCCGGCTGACCGAACACGAGCGCCGCCTCACCGTGGCCAGCGGGCTGCTCACGCGCATGCGCACCAGCGTGGCGCGGCGGCGGATCCAGGCCTGGACGTTGCGCGAAACCGCGGTGCAGCGCTGGTTCCGGCGCCGTCATCTGCGCATCGATATCGCCGCCGGGGTTTCAACCGATGGCGAGCGTCGCGACCTGCGGGAGCTGGCGCCGCTGGCAACGCCCGACGCGTGCGACGCATTGGTGCAGCACCTGCTGCCGCAGCTGCAGTGGCCCCCGGCCCAGTGGCGCGCGGTGCCGCAGCGCGGCTGGTGGCGGCTGTGCCTGTGGGGGTTGGTGGTCGTGCCGCTGCTCGCCGTGGGTGCGGTCTGGGAGGTGGGGCCGTGGGGCGCGCTGGTGCTGGCGTGGTTGCCGTGGTCGGCATTCCACGCGTACCGCACGATGGCGCGCATGGGTTACCACCTGGATGCGCGGTACGTGGCCGTGCGCGGCGGCTGGTGGCAGCGCTGGTGGCGGTTTGCCGAGCTGGACAAGCTGCAGGCCCTGCGCCTGGGCCGCTCGCCGCTGGACCGGTGGCTGGGAACCGCCAGCGTGTGGCTGGATACGGCCGGGGCCAGCGGCAGCATTGCGTTGTGCCTTCGGTACCTGCCGGAGGCCGAGGCACGGGCGGTGTTTGAGCGGTTGAATGGTGCATTGGCGGTGCGCGGGCTTCGGTGAGGTTCCGTGGGACACGCATGGCTCGTTTACGTGCACAGGATCATGGCTTTGACACGCATGGCGGTTTACGTACGCAGGATCATGGCTTTGACACGCATGGCGGTTTACGTGCACAGGATCATGGCTTTGACACGCATGGCGTGTCACTACGATCCTTGGTCGCTCGGTTCTGTAGCGACACGCCGTGCGTGTCCCACGCGGTGCCGGTAACCCATCAGCGCCGCGACGGGCCCCAATACCCCAGGTCCCTGCGGATCTGCACGCCGCGCGTCCACGCGCCGAATGGCTTGCGCTTCAGCGTGCCCATCTCCCCGGCCAGGAAATCCTCGGTCGCGGTGATCACCCGCTCGCTGGAACGCCCATCGCGCCACGGGTGGATGTCATCGGCATAGCGGCAGATCCCGGCCATCAACGCCGCCTCGGGATGCAGCGCGCGCGCCAGCATCGCCGGCAGCTGGGCCGCATCGTCGAAGTCGATCATGTGCGGCTGCGGCACGCGGTTGCGGAAGGTCACCACCGGTTTGTGCTGCACCACGAACTCGGACACGATCGAAGACGTATCGGACACCAGCACATCGGCGGCACGCTGCGCCGCCATCACCTGCTCCGGCTCGATGAAGGCGGCATTCGCCCCGGCCAGCGCGCGGTACCGCGCGAACAGCTCCGGCGGGCACTTGGGGTGCAGGGTCAGCAGCCAGTAGTGCCCGCCCCGGGCGATGTCGGCGGCGATCTGCTCGACCAGGTGCGGGGCCGCGCTCAGGCGCTCGGTGAAGGTGGAACCGAACAGGATCACCGGCCGCCCCCGTGCCGGCGCGCGCAGCGCCGCGCTGGCGCCGCCGTCGTCGAGGAACAGCGGGTCCAGCTTGGGCCAGCCGGTTTCGGCCACGGCGAAATGGCCCTCGCGCGCGGCCAGCTCACGGAACGGGGTGGTGGTGGCCGGACCCTGCGTGCAGTACAGGTCGAACAGCCCACGCACGCGGAAATGGCCGCGGGCGCTGTCGCGCTTCTGCACGTTGAAGCCATGGAAGACCTGCACCTTGGCCCCGGCGATGAACGGCGGCACCCAGTTGGCCGCGCTGAACACCGCGCGCGGACGCAGCGCCAGCGCCTGCTGCAGGCCTACGTTGGGCACGCCTGGCAGGCTGGCCCCAGCCGCTCCGTCGGCGAACCACGCCGACACCGTTTGACCGGACGCGTGCAACGCCTGGGCCAAGGGGGCGAGAATAGGCAGCGCATAACGCTCCGTCGCAAACAGCAGGTACTCGGCCATCATGTCCTCCACGACCGCTCCCGTTGAACGGCCTCGCATCTCGGCCTGCATTATCGCGTTCAATGAAGCCGACCGCATCGGCGACTGCCTGGCCTCCCTGGCCTTCTGCGATGACGTGATCGTCGTGGACTCGTACTCCACCGATGCCACGGTAGCGATCGCCACGGCGGCCGGGGCGCGGGTACTGCAGCGGTCGTTCGATGGCTTCCGCAGCCAGAAGGCGTTCTGCGTGGAGCAGGCCGCGCACCACTGGGTCCTGTGCCTGGATGCCGATGAGCGGATCAGTGATGACCTGCGCGCGGCAATCCTGGCGGCCCAGGCCGGCGGCTTCGCCGATCACCACGGCTACCGCTTCGCCAGGCTGTCGGAATACTTCGGCAAGTTCCTGCGCCATGGCAATGCGTATCCGGACCGGGTGCTGCGGCTGTTCGACCGCCGCCACGGCGGCTGGCGGGGCCAACGCGAGATCCACGAGGCGGCCAGCGTCGAGGGCAGCGTGGGCACCCTGCGCGGCGATCTCATCCATTACCCCTACCGCTCGCTCGAGCAGCAGCTGGCCAAGACCCAGCGCTATGCGCGGATGATGGCCGAGCACGAGTTCGCGCGCGGCAAGCGCGCCACGCTGGCCAAGCTGGTGCTGGCCCCGGCGTGGCGGTTCTGGCGGGGGCTGCTGCTGCGCGGTGGCTTCCGCGACGGCTGGCACGGGCTGGTGTATGCCTACGTGCGCGCCAACTACGTGCGCCAGAAGACCATCATGCTGTGGATGCTGCAGCACGGGCAGCCGGTCAGCGACCCGCCACGGCGCGGCGACGCCCCCTGACTTTCACCGAAGGCCACCATGAAGATCCTCTACACCAACTTCCACGCCGGTGACGGCGGCGGTCACACCACTTACCTGGCCTCGCTGGCCCGTGCGCTGAGCCCGCGCCACCAGCTGTTCATGGCCGCCCCGGCCGGCAGCCGGGTGCTGCGGGTGATGCGCCAGGAGCGCATCGCCGAACCAGTGGAGATCGCCTTCAGCAGCAGCCTGGCCACGCTCGGGCGGCAATGGGCGGACCTGCGCACCCTGCGCGGCCTGATCCGCGAGCACGCCATCGACATCGTGCACGCCAACGGCGCGCGCGATCACCGCGTGGCGATGGAGGCCGTGGCCGGACTGCCGAAGCGGCCCAAGCTGGTGTTCACCAAGCACAACAGCAAGTCCAGCAACACGTTCGGCAATACAGTACGCGCGCGCTGGGGCACCGACCGGGTGATCGCCGTGTCCGAGCACACCCGGCAGATGTTGCTGGACAGCCCCTACCGGCGATGCCCGATCGATGTGGTGCGCAACGGCGTGGACCTGCAGCGGTTCGCGCCGGTTGCGGCAGCCGAAGGCGCGGCGCTGCGCGCGCGCTGGACACTCGATCCGGAGGCACTGGTGCTGGTGAGCAACGCCGGCACCGATGGCCACAAGGGCTGGATCGACCTGGCCCGCGCCATCGCCACCCTGCCCGAGCCGCTGCGCGGCAAGGTGCACATGGCCGTGGCCGGGCGCGAGCCGGACCCGCGCCTGGTGGCCGAAGTGAGTCAGCTTGGGATGGCCGGGCAGGTGCATTTTGCCGGGCTGCTGGAAGACATCCGCCCGTTGGTGGCCAGTGGCGATGCGGGTTTCGTGTTGTCCTACGATGTGGAAACCATTTCGTTTGCCTGCCGCGAAATGATGGCAATGGGCAAGCCAGTGATGGTGAGTGATTACGCTGGTTTGCCTGAGAACATCACGCACGGGCGCAACGGGTGGATCGTGCCGGTGCGGGATGTGGCGGCCATTGCGGCGCAAGTGGTGGCGCTGTATGAACAACGCGGCGATCTGGCGCGGATCGGGCTGGCTGCGCGTGAGCACGCCGTTGAGGCGTTTGGGTTGGAGACCTTCAGTGGGTTGACTGAGGCTTCCTATGAAGCGGTGTTGCGTGGAACTGAAGGTTCCCTGCGAAAGGCAGCGGACTGACCGTCCGCTCTACCGTCCGTTCTACCGTGCACGGTACCGCCTGCCCTAGCGTTCTTCGGTGCGCAGGCGCAGGGGGTCGGAGAGGGCCAGGAAGAAGGCGATCCAGGTGGCGTAGAACGAGGCGGTGCGCATGTCGCGGAACATCATTTCGGTCAGGCCGAATACCGCGAAGCCCACGCAGATCATCAGGCCCGCGCCGGCGAACAGGCGCATGGGCCGGTCGGTCACGCCCAGCCGCAGGCGCTTTGCGAATACCCAGCCCGGCGCGATGTACAGCAGTACCAGGCCCAGGCCGCCCAGCACTCCGTAGGTAGCCAGGAAGTACAACAGGTCGTTGTGGGTTTCACCGAAATCGCGCGCCACGGTCGGGGTGACCTGCTTGGCCTCGGCCAGTTGCGCCAGCTCCTCGCGGAAACGGTCGCCACCGCCCACGCCGAACATCGGCTCGCTGCGGATCATGTGGCCGGCGGCGCTCCACAGCTGCAGGCGGATGCACACCGAGGTATCGGACAGATGCGCCACCTGGCACTGGTCGAACTCGCTCACCCCCAGGTGGATGCGCTGGCGCATCGAGGCGTCGCTGGCCACGATGATGCCGGCCACGCCCAGCAGCAGGGCAGCGGCCAGCACCTTGAAACGGTTCATGCGCCGCCCCTGGACCAGCAGGGCGATGAACAGGAAGAAGGGAATGGCCAGCAACCCGCCGCGGGTCTGGGTGGCCAGGAAGGCACCAATACCGGCGATGCCGGTGACCAGCTTTAGCGCGAACTCGGTGCGGCGGAAACGGGTGATCCGCAGGCCCAGCAGCAGGAAGGCAATGACCGAGAACAGCAGGGTCAGGTCGCCATAGGTGACGGCATTGAACTGCCGGGTCTGCGGCCGCGCGCCGGTGCTCAGTACCAGCCAGGCCACGTTGATCACCGCATACCAGATGCCGCCCAGCAGGCCGAACGCGGCATGGGCCAGGATACGGCGCGGCATGCGCAGCGCGGCGGCCAGGATCAGGCCCACGGTCAGCAGGCGCACGGCCTTCTCGACCTCGGATCCTTTCCAGATGCCGTGCACGACCAGGCTGGTCAGCACCCCCACCAGCATCACCGCCATCCCCAGCACCAGCCACAGGTACTCGCGGCGGTTGTCGCACCAGGTCGTACCGACCGGCGGGCGCCGCACCCAGGCCAGCGTGATGAAGCTGAGCAGTACCAATCCGTAATAGCCCGCGCTGCCGCCATCCATCGTCGACATCAACAGCACCGGCGAAAGACCAAGCGCCACCGTGAACATCCACGCCAGGACAGGGTTGACGCCGGCAGGACGGGAAAGCGTGTTGTTCACATTCAATGCGGTTCGGGCGGAGCGGTCGGCATTGTCGCTGATCGGCCAGGAATGATCCATGAGCGTACGGCTAGTCCTCGCCGTCTTCCTTGCCCTGCTCCCGGCGGATCCGGGCCAGGTCCACCGCGCTGGGCTGGCAGGGTCCGATGAAGGCGCGCGCGGGCACCAGCCACCAGCCGCGCCGGTTGGCCACGCCTACCCGTTCGGCCTGTGAGCGGTCCACGCAGGCCAGCAGCGCATCCTGCTGCACCAGCAGCCAGCGCCGCTCCGGCGCGTGCGCCTGCCATGCCCTGCCATCCTGCAGTTGCAGGTACCAGCGACGCTTGAAGCCAAAGGTGCGCACCGGCCGGTCGGACATGAGCAGGTTCTGCTCTTTCCAGCCCACCAGGCCCAGCTCGGCATCGGCGCCGATACGCTCACCCGCCTGGTGCATCAGCCCGCGCGCGGAACTGGAATCATTGAACAGCCGATAGCCGACCAACCCGTAGGCCACCCACGCCATGGCCAGGATCGACACCACCGCCAGGTGGAAACGGCGCCGCCCGCTGAAGGCCAGGCTGACCACGCCCCAGCCGCCCAGCGCGATGCCGATCCAGCCCAGCGCGGCGGTCACCGAGGAATCGATCCCGCGTTCGAGGATCAGCCTGCGTTCGAATCCGGGCTCGCCCCCCAGCATCGCCACGCCTGCCCCCAGCAGCGCCACGGTCAGCAGCGCGGCGAATCCGCCCAGCACCCATTGCACGTCACGCCGGCGCAGCAGGCCCGGCAGCAGCGGTGCCAGCGCCAGGCAGAACATCGGCAGCGCCGGCAGGATGTAGACGTCGCGTTTGCCATGCGGAATGGAGAAGAACAGCACGATCAGCAGCCACCAGCCGAGCAGCAGCAGGTAGCGCGGGTCGCGTCGGCGCAGGCGCCGCCACCAGGCCGGAATGGCCCAGGGCACCAGCAGGAAGGCCGGGATCCACATCGAGGGCATGGTGGCCAGGAAGTACCACCACGGTTGGTGGTGATCCCAGGACTGCGCGTAACGCTTGGCGGTCTGCCGGAACAGGATGTCGTTCATGTAGGCGCGGTACTCGGCCGAGCCGCTGCCGGTGGCGGCCAGCACCATCGGCACCAGCCACATGGCAATGGCCAGCACGAAGGCCAACGGGCCGGCCCAGAGCCGCCAGTCGCGCAGGTCAAGGCGCACGCGCGGCCAGCCCATGGCCACGGCAGCCAGCGCAGGCAGCAGCATCAGCAGCGCCAGTACGCCCACGCCTTTGGTGATCACCCCCAGGCCAGCGGCAAACCAGCCCAACCACCACCAGCGCCAGGCCGGCCCGCACAGCAGGTGGCGCAGCAGGCCGTAGTTGGCCAAGGTGATGAAAAACACGACCAACGGGTCGATCTGGGCCTTCTTGGCCTGGAAGGTGAAGTGCACGGCGAACAGCAGCGCCCAGGCGGCATACAGGCCCACCTTGCGCGTCCACAGCCGGCGGCCCAGGTCGTACACGCAGGCCAGCGTGCCCAGCGCCGCCAGCAGGGTGGGCAGCAGGAACGCCACCCGCCAATCGCGCAGCAGCGTGTACAGCGCGGCCTGCAGCCACATCAGCATCGGTGGCTTGTCCGAGTAGAGCTCGGTGCCCCGGTGCGGGAACAACCAGTCACCGCTCAGCACCATCTGCTTGGCCACCAGCGCAAAGCGCGGCTCATCCGACGGCCACGGGTCGCGCATGCCCAACCCGGCCCCCAATACCAGCAGGGCCATCAGCGCAAGCAACCAGAATTCCCGGGATTCGCGTGTTTTCAGCATGGGCGCGATTCTAGCGGTGCCGTGTTACCCCTTCTTTAGCAGACGCGCATAGAAGAAACCGTCAGCACCGTGTTCGCCGGGCAGGCGCTGGCGGCCGGCCCAGGAATCATGACCGTATGCGTCACCCAGTGGCAGGAACCCCGCGCGTGGCGTGCGTTGCAGGAAGGCTTCGACCTGGAACTGGTTTTCTTCGCGAAGGATCGAGCATGTCGCATACAGCAGCGTGCCGCCGGGGGCGAGCATGCCGAAGCAGGCATCCAGCAGGCGCGCCTGCAGGGCCACCAACGCCGTGATGTCGGTGCTGCGGCGGTGCAGCAGCACGTCCGGCTGGCGGCGGATGATGCCGGTGGCAGAACACGGGGCGTCGAGCAGGATCACATCGAACGGCTGCCCGTCCCACCAGCTGGCCGGCTCGGTGGCATCGGCCGCACGCACCTGGGCGTGTTCGCCCACGCCGGTGCGCGCGAAGGTTTCACTGATGCGCTTGAGCCGGCGCGCATCGATGTCCAGCGCCAGCAGGCGCAGGCTGGGGTCGCGTTCGAGCAGGTGCGCGGACTTTCCCCCCGGGGCGGCGCAGGCATCCAATACCCGCGCGCCCGTGGGCACGGCCAGCGCATCGGCAACCTGCTGCGCCGACAGGTCCTGCACCGACAACGCGCCGTCGGCGAAACCGGGCAGCGTGGACACCGCCACCGGTACCGACAGGCAGATCGCGTCGCTGCCCAGCGCGGACGCCTCGGCGGCGATGCCGGCCGCGTCCAGCTTTTCCAGCATGGCCTCGCGGCTGCCGTGCTGGCGGTTGACCCGCAGCCACAACGGCGCCGGCTGCAGGCTGGCGCTGAAGATGGCGTCGGCCTGGTCGGGCCAGTCCTGTTCGATCTGTTCGGCCATCCACTGCGGGAACGCGTCACGCGCCGGCAGCGGCGGAATGCCGTCACGCTGGGCGCGGCGCAGCAGCGCGTTGACCATGCCGGCCTGGCGCTCGCGACCCATTGCGCGTGCGGCTTCGACCGTGGCCGAGAGTGCGGCATGCGCCGGCAGGTCCAGCGCGTCGAGCTGGGCGAAGCCCACCAGCAGCAGCGCGCGCAGTTCGTCCTCGCGCACACTCAGCGGGCGCTGCATCCACTGGGCCAGCGCGGCGTCGTAGGCGGTACGCCGGCGCAGCACGGCAAAGCACAGGGCTTCAAGCAGGGCGCGGTCACGGCTGTCGTCCAGGCTGGGCAACGCGGTGGCCAGTTCGGCCTTGAGCGAGCGGCCACGACCGATCACCTGGGCCAGTACCCGCGCGGCGAGCACGCGGGTGGGTACGCCCGGCGCCATGGCGGAAAGGGAGTGGGACGGCTTGGTCTGGCGGGGCTGGGCCATCTCAGTTGCCCACGACCAGGTCGCGGCGGGCATTGAGATAGTCCGCCGCGGTGATCGCCTTGCCGCCCTCGCGCTGCAGCACGCGCAGGCGCAGGGCGCCCTGGCCGCAGGCAATGTCGATGCCGTCGCGGCCAGCGGCCAGCAGGGTGCCCGGGGACCTGCCCTGGTTGTCGGCAAGCGCCACGGCCCCGTGGATGCGCACGCGCTCCCCGGCCAGCTGGGCTTCGGCGATCGGCCACGGGTTGAAGGCGCGCACGGTGCGCTCCAGCACCTGCGCATCCTGCGACCAGTCCAGCCGGGCTTCGGCCTTGTCCAGCTTGTGTGCGTAGGTCACGCCCTGCTCCGGCTGCGGCTGGGCGATCGGCTTGAGACCGGCGCGCAGCAGGCCCAGGCCATCGGACAGCACCTGCGCGCCCAGCTCGGCCAGGCGGTCGTGCAGCGAGCCGCCCAGCTCACCCGCCTGGATCGGGGTGTGCTGGCGCAGCAGCACCGGGCCGGTGTCCAGCCCGGCTTCCATCTGCATCAGGCACACGCCGGTTTCGCCATCGCCCGCCTGGATGGCGCGCTGGATCGGCGCGGCACCCCGCCAGCGCGGCAGCAGCGAGGCATGCACGTTCCAGCAGCCGTGGGTGGGGATGGCCAGCACCGCCTTGGGCAGGATCAGCCCGTAAGCCACCACCACCATCAGGTCCGGCTGCAGGTCGCGCAGCTGCTGCTGGGCCTCGGCAGTCTTCAGCGACTCGGGCTGGAACACCGGAATGCCACGGGCGATCGCCTCCAGCTTCACCGGCGAGGGCATCAGCCCACGGCCACGGCCGGCCGGGCGGTCCGGCTGGGTGTACACGCCCACCACCTCATGGTGGCGCGCGGCGGCGCGCAGCGAGGCGACGGCGAACTCAGGCGTACCGGCAAAGACAATCTTCATGGCGCTCCCACTTGCAGAAAGAAAAACGGCGCCGGGGCACGGCGCCGAACAACCGGTCGCGGGGCGCGGGCTGGCCGCGCGCCACGTCCGTGGCCAGGTCAGGCAACGTGCTTGCGCTGCTTGGCCAGTTTCTTGCGGACCATCTCGCGCTTGAGCGGGGAGAGGTAATCGATGAACAGCTTGCCGTCCAGGTGGTCCATCTCATGCTGCACGCAGACCGCCAGCAGGCCGTCGGTGGTCAGTTCCTGGGCCGCGCCCTGGCGGTCCAGGAAGCGCACGGTGATGGTGTCGGCACGGGTGACGTCGGCAAAGATGCCCGGCACCGACAGGCAGCCTTCCTGGTAGACCTGGCCACCTTCGCTGGTGACGATCTCCGGGTTGATGAACACCTGCGGGGTGTCCTTGGCTTCGCTGACGTCGATGACCATGAAGCGCTTGTGGACGTCGACCTGGGACGCGGCCAGCCCGATCCCGGGGGCCTCGTACATCGTCTGGAACATGTTGTCGATCAGTTCCTGGAAAGCCGGGGTGGTCACTTCGGCGGCCTCGACCAGCGCCGCCTTGGTGCGCAGGCGCGGGTCCGGGAACTCGAGAATGGGCAGGATAGCCATGGCAAATACCGTTTGGGGGCGCCCTTATAGCGGCGTACGTCGCAATTCTATCGCCAACGCTTGCCTTGCGCCCCGGTTTCTGGACTATAGTGATCGAACCTGTTGGGGAATCAGGCACCACACCTATGTTTGAAAGAACTCGTACGGTCGTCGCCGTCGCGATGCTGACCGTCGCTACCTATGCTACTGCCGTTGAAGTGAATGGCGGGCACCCGGAAACCTACGTCGTCCAGAAGGGCGATACCTTGTGGGATATTTCCGCGCGCTTCCTTGAAAAGCCATGGCTGTGGCCGGAAATCTGGCAGGCCAATCCACAGGTCAAGAACCCGCACCTGATCTACCCGGGTGATGTGTTGAGCCTGGCCTACCTGGACCGCGTCGTGGCCCAGCCCGGCCCGCGCCAGGAAGCGCCGATCAACGCGATCCCGCTCAGCCAGGTCGAACCCTTCCTGAAGCAGCTCAGCGTGGTGGACGAGATCGACTCGCTGCCCTACGTGGTTGCCCTGGAAGACAACCGCCTGCGCGCCACCACCGGCCAGACCGCCTACGTGCGCGGGCTGGAGGGGGCTGCGGTAGGCCAGCGCTGGGCCGTGGTCCGACCGACCGTGCGCTACTCGCTGCCCAAGCCGACCGAGGATCTGACCGCCAACGGGGATGTCACCCCGGGCAGCGGCAACCTCTGGAAGAACTTCGTGGCCGCGCCGAGCAAGCGCAACGAGATGCTGGGCTACGAGCTGGCCCAGCTGAACGTGGGCACGGTGGTGAAGGTGCAGGACGGCACGTCCGAGGTCACGTCCATCGCGCTGCAGGGCCGTACCGACGGGCGTGAAGTCCGTGCCGGCGACCGTCTGGTGCCGGTGGAAGCCACCCCGTACGACCTGCAGTTCTTCCCGCACGCACCCGCTGCCCAGACCGAAGGCCTGGACATCCGCGTGCTGGCCGTGACGGACATGTACCTGGCCGGCGGCCCGCGCGATGTCATCGCGATCTCGGCCGGCAGCGCCAACGGCATCGACAACGGGACCGTGGTCTCGCTGTGGCGCCAGGGGCGGCATGTGGCGCATCGCATGAAGTACCCGAACTCCTCGCGCATGGACGACTCGCTCACCCCCGGTGCCGGCCGCGTCTCCCTGCCCGATGAGTACGCTGCCCACGCGATGGTGTTCCGCACCTTTGACAAGGTCAGCTATGCGCTGGTGATGCAGGGCGTGAAGCCGGTTCTGGTCGGCTATTCGGCCAAGCACCCCGACGCGCAATAAGCGCACGGGGCGGCAACGCCGGCCCCGCACGCGGTTTGTACCGACCGTTGGCCGGTACAAACCCCGACCCAACACCACGACGGCGCCCTAGGGCGCCGTCGTTGCATGCGGGCTAGCCTGACCCGATGCCCGATGACCTGCCCTGCTCCACCGAGGCGCTGTTGCGCCTGGTCCTGGCCGGTGGCGCGGCCGGTCCGCGCCGCACCCTGCTGGCGCGTTTCAGCGACCCGGCCCAGGCCCTGCGCGCCGGCCCGGCCGCATGGCGCGCAGCCGGCTGCAGTCCGGAACAACGGGCCCTACTGGCGCTGCCTGACCGCGATGCGCTCGGTCGCGGGCTGCAGTGGTTGTCGCAGCCCGACCGGCACCTGCTGTCGGTCGAAGCCGATGATTACCCCACCCTGCTGCACCCGCTGGACCCGGCGCCGCTGGCGCTGTTCGTGCACGGCGACCCGGCCGCGCTCTGGCACCCCGGGGTGGCCGTGGTCGGCAGCCGCACCCCTTCACCCACGGGTGCCGAGCTGGCCGCCGAGTTTGCAGGCGCCCTGGCCCGCAGTGGCCTGGGCGTGGTCAGCGGGCTGGCCGCCGGGGTCGATGCGCGGGCCCACCAGGCTGCACTGGCGGTACCCGGCGGGCGCACCGTGGCGGTGGTGGCCACCGGCCTGGACCTCACCTACCCGCCCCGGCACGAGGCGCTGCAGGCGCGCATCGCCGAGCAGGGCGCAGTGGTCAGCGAGTACCCGCCCGGCACTGCGGCGCGCCCGGGCCAGTTCCCGGCCCGCAACCGGATCGTGGCCGGCCTGACCCTGGGCACGCTGGTGATCGAGGCGGCGGCCCGCTCCGGGGCCTTGATCACGGCCCGGTTGGCAGCGGAAATCGGGCGTGAGGTGTTCGCGCTGCCGGGCTCGGTGCGCAATCCGCGCGCACGCGGCTGCCACCGGCTGATCCGCGACGGCGCCCAGCTGGTGGAAACGCCGGCCGAAGTTGTCGCCGGGCTGACCGGGGCGGCGGCCAGCCTGGGCCAGGCCTTGCGTTGGCGCCTGGACGCCCCCACTGAACAGGCACGGTCAGCGCCCGGCGGCGCCCCACCCTTCCCCCTTCCCGACTACCAGCGCTTGTGGAACGTGCTGGACGAAAACCCAACGGGTATGGATTCCTTGATCCAGCGCAGCGGATTGACGGCGGACCAGCTGTCGGCCATGCTGCTGATCATGGAACTGGATGGAAAGGTGGTCGCCAACCATGGCCGCTACTGTCGAAAACCCTAGTTTCTTCACCTCCACAGCGTCGTTGACGCAGGCCGAGGGGCAATGAAAGAGAGCATTCTGGATGTCCTGCTGTACCTGTTCGAACACTATTTCAGCGAAGACGCGGATATCGTCCGCGACCGCGACTCACTCCAGAACGGCCTGATACAGGCTGGCTTCAGCCCCACCGAAATCAATAAAGCCTTCGATTGGCTGGACGCCCTGGCCGAACAGCGCCCGGCCGTGACCCTGGCCCGCGTCGATGGCCCCGTCCGCATTTTCCATGGCCCGGAGCTGGACAAGCTTGATGTGGAAGGGCGTGGCTTCCTGATGTTCCTGGAACAGCACGGCATTCTGGATGCCAACCAACGCGAGCTGGTGCTGGACCGTGCCATGGCGCTGGACCAGGACGAACTGGACCTGGACGACCTCAAGTGGGTAGTGCTGATGGTGCTGTTCAACCAGCCCGGCGCCGAGGCTGCCTACGCCTGGATGGAAACCCAGATGTTCGTGGACGAACCGGAACCCCTTCACTGACCGTACACTGGGTGTCGTGCGCATTCAGGGGGAATGGAAGTGAACCAGTGGTTCTATGCAGAAGGAAACCGTCAGCAGCGCGGGCCGCTGGCGTCTGAGGAGTTGATCGCGCTGTACCAGTCCAGCCGCATTGCGCTGGATACACTGGTCTGGCGCGACGGCCTGGCGCAGTGGCAACCGCTGCACAGCCTGGCCGATGAGATCGGGTTGGTGGTCGCACCGCCGCCGGCATCCGATGCGGGCCAGGCGGCAGCCCAGGTCACCGGGCCGGTCGCCCCCACCCCGCCGCGCATCCCGGGATTCGACACCCCCGCGCCGCGCCCGTCGGCCGCGCCACCGTCCTACAGCCCCTCCGTCCCGCAGCCGAAGAAGACCTCCGGCTGCCTGGTGATCGGCCTGGTCGTGGGGGTGGTCATGCTGGGTATCGTGGCCATCCTGGCGGCGATTGCGATCCCCGCCTACCAGGACTACGTCACGCGAGCCAAGCTCGCCAACGCAGTGGGCATCCTGTCGCCGTTGAAATCAAACGTGGCCGCGTTTGCCCAGGACAACCATCGTTGCCCGGTCAACGGTGACGACGGCTTCCCTGCCCCCGGTGCCTACGCCACCGAAGGCGTGGGTGCGGTGCGCATCGGCCGCTTCGGCGAGGGCAAATGCGGCGTGGAAATCGAATTCTCGATGCCCGGCAAGCGTGCCGTGGACGGCAGGATGCTGTGGTACGAGTACGACACTGCGAACCAGGAATGGAGCTGCAGCAGCGATGCCGACAGCAAGTACGTGCCGGCACAGTGCCGCAGTTGAGCAGCACTTCAATTTACGGATGAAAAGAGGAAGCAAGCAATGACCGAGTGGTATTACGCCGACGGCCAGGACCGCCAGGGTCCGTTTCTGGTCGAAGAGCTGCGCCAGCGTTTCCAGCGCGGGGAAATCAGCCTGACCACCCTGGTCTGGCGCGAAGGCTACCCGCAGTGGAAGCCGGTCTCCGAAGCGGTGGAGGAACTGCAGCTGCAGAAGCTGACCAGCGCCACGGAAAACCTGGGCAGCGGCTTCGACCTGCGCGGGGATTACACGGCCATCGACAACGGCACCGCGCCGCTGCCCGGTACCGGTGGCGGCACCTATTCGCCGTACACCGCGTCCACGGCCGCCGGCAGCTACGGCTCGGCGGTGGTCGGCGGTGGCGAGGTCGTCTACGCCGGGTTCTGGAAGCGCTATGCGGCGTACTTCCTCGACTCGATCGTGGTGGCCATCATCAACGTCCCGGTCAGCCTGGTGTTCAACCTGATCGGCGCGGCCAGCGGCAACGAAAGCCTGGCCGTGGCGTTGAGCCTGGTGGCGATGCTGGGCAGCCTCATCATCGGCATCGGCTACTACGCCGGCTTCCATGCCTCGCGCGGCGGCGCCACGCTGGGCAAGATGGCCGTGGGCATCAAGGTGGTGCGTAGCAATGGCGAGCGGATCACCTTCCTGCGTGGCGTTGGCCGCTACTTCGGCTTCATCCTGAGCAGCCTGACCCTGCTGATCGGCTTCATCATGGCCGCCTTCACCGAGCGCAAGCAGGCGTTGCACGACATGCTGTGCGACACCCTGGTGGTGGACAAGTGGGCCTTCACCGAGAATGCGCAGTTCCAGGAGCATGGACTGGGCACGGTCACCATCGTGATCCTGGTCATCAGCGGCATCCTGACCGTGGCCATGATCGGCCTGGCAATCGCCATGTTCGGGGTCATCGCCGCGTCCATGTCCTGACCGGCCCTCACACCGGGCCGCTTGACACAGGCGGCTCCGGCGTGATTCCTCTAGCAGGCGCGAAACCTGAACGCCCGGCGCATACCCGGGCGTTCAGCATATGGAAATCGACGGCTGCCCTTCACTAATGCGGCCATTTGCTCCACCCTAGCGCCCTCCCCCGGGCTGCTGCCCACAGAAATCAACGACATGCCCAAGCACCTGCTCATCGTCGAATCGCCCGCCAAGGCCAAGACGATCAACAAATACCTCGGCAAGGACTACACCGTCCTGGCCTCGTATGGGCATGTGCGCGACCTGGTTCCCAAGGAAGGTGCGGTCGACCCCGACAACAACTTCGCGATGCGCTACGACCTGATCGAGAAGAACGAGAAGCACGTCGATGCCATCGCCAAGGCTGCCAAGGGCGCCGACGACATCTTCCTGGCGACCGATCCGGATCGCGAGGGTGAAGCGATCAGCTGGCACATCGCCGAAATCCTGAAGGAGCGTGGGCTGGTCAAGGACAAGCCGATGCAGCGGGTGGTCTTCACCGAGATCACCCCGCGCGCGATCAAGGAGGCCATGAGCCAGCCGCGCGCCATCGCCAGCGACCTGGTCGACGCCCAGCAGGCGCGCCGTGCGCTGGATTACCTGGTCGGCTTCAACCTGTCCCCGGTGCTGTGGCGCAAGGTCCAGCGTGGCCTGTCCGCCGGCCGCGTGCAGAGCCCGGCGCTGCGCATGATCGTCGAGCGCGAGGAGGAGATCGAAGCCTTCATCGCCCGCGAATACTGGAGCATCGATGCCGCCTGCGCGCATCCCTCGCAGCCGTTCAATGCCCGCCTGATCAAGCTGGACGGGCAGAAGTTCGAACAGTTCACCGTGACCGACGGCGACACCGCCGAGGCTGCGCGCCTGCGCATCCAGCAGGCCGCGCAGGGCAACCTGCATGTCACCGACGTGGCCAGCAAGGAGCGCAAGCGCCGCCCGGCCGCGCCGTTCACCACCTCCACGCTGCAGCAGGAGGCCTCGCGCAAGCTCGGTTTCACCACGCGCAAGACCATGCAGGTGGCGCAGAAGCTGTATGAAGGCGTGGCGATCGGCGACGAAGGCACGGTCGGCCTGATCTCGTACATGCGTACCGACTCGGTGAACCTGTCCCAGGACGCGCTGGCCGAGATCCGCGACGTGATCGCCCGCGATTACGGCATTGCCGCGCTGCCGGACAAGCCCAACACCTACCAGACCAAGTCCAAGAACGCCCAGGAAGCGCATGAAGCGGTGCGCCCCACTGCAGCGCTGCGCACCCCGGCGTCGGTTGCGCGCTACCTCACCGATGACGAGCGCAAGCTGTACGAGCTGATCTGGAAGCGTGCCGTGGCCAGCCAGATGATTCCGGCCACGCTCAACACCGTCAGCGTGGACCTGTCGGCCGGCAGCGAGCACGTGTTCCGCGCCAGCGGCACCACCGTGGTGGTGCCCGGCTTCCTGGCCGTGTACGAGGAAGGCAAGGACAACAAGAGCGCCGAGGATGACGACGAAGGCCGCAAGCTGCCGGCGATGAAGCCGGGCGACCGCGTGCCGCTGGACCGCATCGTGGCCGAACAGCACTTCACCCAGCCGCCGCCGCGCTTCACTGAAGCGGCGCTGGTGAAGGCGCTGGAAGAATATGGCATCGGCCGTCCGTCGACCTATTCGTCGATCATCCAGACCCTGCTGTTCCGCAAGTACGTGGAAATGGAAGGCCGCAGCTTCCGCCCCTCCGACGTGGGCCGTGCGGTGTCCAAGTTCCTGTCCAGCCACTTCACCCAGTACGTGGACTACGACTTCACCGCCAAGCTCGAAGACGAGCTTGATGCGGTGTCGCGTGGCGAAGAAGACTGGATTCCGTTGATGGCCCGTTTCTGGGAACCGTTCAACAAGCTGGTGGAAGAAAAGAAGGAATCGGTCGACCGCGCCGAGGCCAGTGGCGCGCGCGAGCTCGGCACCGACCCCAAGACCGGCAAGCCGGTCAGCGTGCGGCTGGGCCGCTTCGGGCCGTATGCCGCCATCGGCAGCACCGCCGAGGACGCCGAGGACAAGCCGAAGTTCGCCTCGCTGCGCCCCGGCCAGTCGATGCACACCATCCGCCTGGAAGACGCGCTGGAGCTGTTCCTGATGCCGCGCGCGCTGGGTGAGGACAAGGGTGAGGATGTCAGCGTGGGCATCGGCCGTTTCGGTCCGTTCGCCAAGCGCGGCAGCACTTATGCCTCGCTGAAGAAGGAAGACGACCCCTACACCATCGATCTGGCCCGTGCGGTGTTCCTGATCGAGGAAAAGGAAGAGATCGCCCGCAACCGCATCATCAAGGAATTCGACGGCAGCGAGATCCAGGTACTGAACGGCCGCTTCGGCCCGTACCTGAGCGACGGCAAGATGAACGGCAAGATCCCGAAGGACCGTGAGCCGGCCTCGCTGACCCTGGCCGAAGTGCAGCAGTTGATGGAAGAAACCGGCAAGCCGGTGCGCAAGGGCTTCGGCAAGAAGGCCGCCAAGAAGGTCGTGGCCAAAAAGGCCCCGGCAAAAAAGGCGGCGGTGAAGAAGGAGCCGGCGGTCAAAAAGGCGGCCGTCAAAAAGGCGGCTGCGAAAAAGGCACCCGCAAAAAAGGCGGCGGCAAAAAAAGCCGCCACCAAAAAGACAGCCGCAAAGAAAGCCGTCAAGAAGGCCTGAGGCCGGTAGCGCCCGACCGTTGGTCGGGCGGGAACACGACGCAATGGAACGTTCGTCACCATGAATGAACTCACCGTCGACTCCGCCTCCCCTGCGCTTCGCTCCGGCGGCGTGATCGCCTATCCCACCGAAGCGGTCTGGGGCCTGGGCTGCGATCCTGCGAACGAGTCGGCGGTGTTGAAGCTGCTGCGGCTCAAGCAGCGTCCGGTCGAGAAGGGCATGATCCTGGTCGCTGCCGACCTGGCCCAGCTGGAAGGCTGGGTGTGTGTGGACGCGCTGCCCCCGGCGCGCAAGGCCGAGGTGTTGGCCAGCTGGCCGGGCGCGCATACCTGGATCCTGCCGGCCGGCCCCCGTGCGCCGCGCTGGATCACCGGGGAACACACCGGCATTGCCGTGCGGATCAGCGCCCACCCGCTGGTGGCGGCGCTGTGCCGCGCCTGGGGTGGGCCGCTGGTGTCCACCAGCGCCAACCTGGCGGGGCAGCCGCCGGCGCGCAGCCGCGCCGAACTGGACCCGGACCTGCTGCGCCACCTGGATGGGCTGGTCGAGGGCGCCACCGGCGGCCTGGAGCAGCCCACCCCGATCCGCGATGCCCTTACCGGCAAGGTCCTGCGTACCTGACGCGCCTTCGTGCTTTTGCGTGCGTGCCGGCAAAGCCGCACACTGCTCCCATGCGCCGACCCCCTGCCCCGTGGCTGTTCCTGTTGCTGCTGAGTGGCAGCGCCCCGCTCGCCGCCCAGGACACCGGCAGCGTGCGTGTCTATCGCTGCGTGGGCAGCAATGGTGCGGTTTCCCTGCAGGATGCGCCGTGCCGCGACGGTCGCCAGGAAGTGCGAGAGATGCAGCGTCCGCGCGATCCGGCACCGCGCGTGGTACGCAGCGACCGCGACCCGGTAACGCCCGTGCCGACAGCCCCAGACCGCGAGGTGCGCTACGTACACGTGCAGCCGCCGCAACCGATGTACGAATGCATCCGCGACGACGGCAGCCGCTACACCAGCGAAACCAGCGAGGGCAATCCGCGCTGGGTGCCGGTGTGGAGCAGCGCCTGGTTCCCCGGCCGCAGGCCCGGCGGCGTCCATCCGGGGCCGGGGCCACACCCACTGCCCCCCATCGCGCCGATGGGCAGCGGTTCGGTCACGTCCAGTGGCGGTTCGCTGGCCGTCTCCGGCGGGGGTTCGCGGGTCGGCGGCAGCCTCTCCGTCGGTAGCGGCAGTACCCGGTGGCACAGCGAAGGGACGGCGTATCCGGGCACCTATCGCGATGTGGTTGTTCCGGCCGGCAACGTGCTGGTGCGCGACCAGTGCCACCCGCTGCCGGCCGGCGAGGTGTGTTCGATCCTGCGCGACCGCCGCTGGGAGCTGGTGCGGCGCTACAACAGTGCGCTGCAGGGCGAGCGCGATGCGATCAGCCGCGAGCAGCGCGGGGTGGACGCGCGCCTTGACCGGGATTGCAGGTAGGGCACGGCTACCGACGCGTTGTATCCTGCGCCGATGAAACGGTATTGGCTCCTGTTGCTGTGCGTGGCCTCGTCGGCGATGGCCGATGAGCCGATCGTGTTCCGCTGTACCGACGCGGACGACAACGTGACCGTACAGGGCAAGCCCTGCCCGGCCGGCAGCCACCAGGTGATCCAGCGCATGAATGCCGCACCCTCGCGGGCGGAGGTGTCTGTGTCGACGCAGGCCACGCCTGCATCGCCGGCCGCGCCGGTGCCTGACCAGCCGGCGCCACCCGCTGCGATGCCGCCGCAGGTACCCGGCCAGGCGCAGCCAATGGAGCGCATGATTTCCGAGGCGTATGAGGTGCCAAGGGGCACGGCGATCCTCGACAGCGCCAACCTGCCCAAGCCCGGCGACGAAGTGCCAGGGGATGGCCCGGCAAAACCACCGCTGCCACCGATCTACCAGTGCCAGGGCCAGGACGGTGGCCGCTACCTGCACGAGCTTGAACCAGCGCCACCCACGTGCGTGCTGCTGTCGGTGACCGCGCTGGGCGGCATGACGCCGGTCAACGCCGCCAGTTGCGAGGTGATCCGCGACACCTGCGAGCTGTTGCCGGAGGAACAGCGCTGCAATGCCTGGCAGCAACGCTTCCGCAATGCACGAGGGCGGGAGCGTTTCGCTTCGCCCGACACCCTTGCCGAAGCCGCCGCCGAGCGCACCCGTCTGCAGGGCGTGCTGGCCGAAAGCAGTTGCGCAGTGCCCCGGTAGGTACTTGCCTTTTCCTGGCGGGCCTCAGAACCCGTAGCGCAGGAAGCCCCCATCCACGGCGATGCATTCGCCGGTGACGTAGCTGGCGGCGGGCAGGCACAGGAAGCCGACGGCGGCCGCTACTTCTTCGGGCTCGCCAATCCGGCGCATCGGTGTGCGGTCGATCACCTGCTCGTAGTAGTCCGGATCCGCCAGTGGACCTGACGTGCGGCGGGTACGGATGTACCACGGGGCGACCGCATTGACGCGGATGCCATCTTCGGCCCACTCCACCGCCAGGTTGCGGGTCATCTGGTGCATGGCCGCCTTGGTCATGCCGTAGACCGCACCGCTGCGCACGTGGGTGAGGCCCGAGACGCTGCCGACGTTGACGATGGCAGAAGCGGCATGGCGTGCCAGCAACGGGTGCGCATAACGCGACAGTTCGAACGCCGAAAACAGGTTCGTCTCGAAGATGCCGCGCCACTCGTCTTCGGTGTACTCGGTGGCCGGCTTGGTGATGTTGCCGCCGGCATTGTTGATCAGCAGGTGCAGCCCATCGCTGTGGTCTTCCACCCAGTCCAGGATCTCACGGCGATCTTCGTCATCGGAGACGTCAGCGGACAGGCCGTGGATCTCACGGTCGGGATAGGCATCGGCCAGCTCATCGCGGGCCACCTCCAGCGCGTCGGCATCACGCCCGACCAACAGCAGGTCGGCGCCGAATCCCAGCAGTTCGCGTGCGATCGCCAGGCCGATACCGGCACTGGCACCGGTGATCAATGCGGTCTGTCCGTCCAGTCGCCAACGATGCGCGCTCACCTGCTTCTCCTGCCTTGGGGCACTGCAGGATAGCCCGCATGCCGGTGCAGCGCACCCCATCACACACGGGCTGGCGAAGCGGTGCCACACTGCGCTTCCCTGGGTTTGCGCGCGAGGTTGCCATGTTGATCCGTATCGCCCTTCCGCTGGCCGGCCTGCTCGCCCTGAGCGGCTGCAACCGCCCGGTGGCACCGGACCCGGACAAGCGACCGGAGCCCCAGGCCACCGCCCTGCGCGACGCCATGCAGCAACCGCTGGACAAGGCCAAGGCCGCACGTGAAACGCTGGAAAAGGCGCCGGATACCAGCGCTGCGGACGAGGCCGAAACCGGCCGGTAAAGAACAAGAAACCCGGCCATGGCCGGGTTTTTCATTGAAGCGCGTCACCACCAACGGTGGTGACCTACCAAGGCCGGTAGATCACGACCGTTGGTCGTGATGCCACCATCAGAAACCGCAGAAGCAGTACGCCAGCGCCTTCACCGGGGCGCTGCCGCGCGGGTCGCGGGCGGCGTCTTCGACGAAGCGCAGCTGCGTATCCACTTCCGGCATCGCACGGGCCAGCATCATCCGCGCCATACCCGATTCGCCCAGCATCCAGGCACCGGCATGGCTGTCGGCGAAGCCGCTGAGGAACTGTGCGAACGGGGTGGCGGGCTTTTCGATGTAACGCACGCGCACCTTGTCCGGACCGCCGAGCTTGGCGCGGTTGGAGGCATCGGCGATGGCGGCCTTCAGGCCACCAAAGGCGTCGACCAGGCCGCGTTCCTTGGCCTGTGCACCGCTCCACACGCGGCCGCGGGCGACTTCATCCACCGCTTCTACCGGCTTGTTGCGTGCATCGGCCACCTTGCCGGTGAAATCGGCATACCCCTTGTTGATCACCGACTGGATCACCTGGCCCACGGCCGGGTCCATCGGGCGGGTGATGTCGAACGCACCGGCGAAGCGGGTGGTGCCCACGCCATCGGTGTGCACGCCGATCTTGTCCAGCGAACGCGACAGGTTCGGGATCATGCCGAAGATGCCGATCGAACCGGTGATCGTCGACGGGTCGGCGTAGATGCGGTCGGCGTTCATGCTGATCCAATAGCCACCCGATGCCGCCAGGTCACCCATCGACACCACCACCGGCTTGCCGGCAGCCTTCAGCGCCACCACTTCGCGGCGGATCTGCTCGGAGGCAAACACTTCACCGCCGGGCGAATCCACGCGCAGCACCACCGCCTTGACGTTATCGTCGTCGCGCGCCTCACGCAGCAGCGCCGAGGTCGACTCGCCGCCAACGCGACCGGCCGGCAGATCGCCGCCGGCAATTTCACCCGACGCCACCACCACCGCTACCTGCGGACGCGAATCCACCGGCGAACGACGGGTATCCAGCTGGGCCAGGTAATCATCGAGGTTGATGCTGCGGAAGCCGCCGTCTGCATCTTCATCGGCCACGCCACGGTCGGCGAGCAGGTCCTGGACTTCTTCGCGGGTCTTCAGGCCGTCCACCAGCTTCTGCTGCAGGGCAAACTTGGCCAGGTCGCCGCCGGCGGCAGCAATGCCCTCGGGCATGGTGTCGATGCCGGCGGCCAGCTGCGCGGCGTCGAGCTTGCGCGCCGTGGCGATATCGCCCAGGTAGCGCTGCCACACGTCGTTCATCCAGAACAGGTCGGCTTCCTTGGCCTGCGGCGAGGCGGCGTCGAGCACGTACGGTTCGGCGGCGGACTTGTATTCGCCCACCTTGAACAGGTGCACGTCCACGCCCAGCTTGTCCTGCAGGCCGGTGCGGAAGTACTGGCGGTAACGACCAAGGCCTTCCAGCACAACGCCACCCATCGGGTCGAGGTAGATCTCCTTGGCCTGCGCGGCCAGCAGGTACTGCCACTGGCTCATGTTGTCGCTGTAAGCCACGATGTCCTTGCCCGACGCGCGCAGCTCCTGCAGCGCGGCAGCCACTTCACGCATGGAAGCGAAACCGCTCGGCTGCAGCTTGTCCAGCTGCAGCACCACGCGTTCGATCTTCTTGTCTTCACGCGCGGCGTCCAGCGCGCGGACCAGATCGCGCAGCTGCACTTCCTCGGCGCTGTTGTCGCCAATGGCCTTCGCGAGCGCACGGCTGACCGGATCGGCGCTGAACTGTTCGACCAGACGGCCTTCCGGCGCGATCACCAGCGTGGTGCGGTCCTGAAGGACCCGACTGCTGCTGGCGCCCTTGCCCATCGCGAAGACGAACAGGACCAGGACCAGCAACAACATGCCGAAGAACAGCAGGTTGAGGATCAGCCTGCGGGTAAAGTTCATCACATCCCACAGCCCGATGAAGAAGCTGGCCACGGGATTGCGACGCACGGGTTGGTTCATGGGGGAAACTCCAGTTGGCTTCTTGCCGTGGTATCAGCATAGCCCGTGCCGGACAGGCCGGCATCGGACACAAGTAAGGGGCCCCATCAGGCCGACAGGTTCAGGTCATTCCCGACACGCCGGCTGCTCACTCGCAGCCGCCACGCCATCAGGATCGCTGCGGCGGTCAGGCCCAGGATCAGGCCCAGCCACATGCCCTGCGGGCCCATGCCCAGGCCCAGGCCAAGCCCGGCGCCGAGCGGCATGCCCAGCCCCCAGTAGGAGAACATGGCGATGAACATCGGCACGCGGGTGTCCTTCAGGCCGCGCAGCGCGCCGGCCGACAGCACCTGGATGCCGTCGGGGAACTGGAACGCGGCCGCATACAGCAGCAGGGTGGAGGCCAGCGCGGCCACGCCCATGTCGGCGGTGTAGACCCCGACGATGGCGTCGTGGCCGAGCAGCAGCACCAGCGCCGACATCGTCTGCGTGCCCAGGATGATGAGCAGGCCGGCAATGGCCGCGCGGCGCACGCCCGGCCCGTTGCCGCGGCCCACCGCGTGGCCTACGCGCACGGTGGTGGCTTCGGCCACGCCCATCGGGATCATGAAGCAGAGCTGGGCCACATTGATGGCGATCTGGTGCGAGGCCGCCTCCGTCGCGCCCAGGCGGCCGATCAACAGCGCGGTCACGATGAACAGGCCTCCTTCCATCAACACCGTGATGCCGATCGGCAGGCCAGTGCGGAGCAGGTCCCAGATCGCCGACCAGCGCGGCAGCTCCAGGTGCGAAAACAGTTCCAGGTGGGCGAACCGCTGGGTCTTCCAGAGGTAACCGGCGAAGCACAGTGCCTGGATCCACATCATGATGGCCGAGGCGATGCCCAGCCCTTCGGCGCCCATTTCAGGGAAACCGAGCTTGCCGTAGCACAGCACGTAGCCCAGTGGCGCCAGCACCAGCAGGCCGCCGAACCCGAGCAGCATGGTCGGCAGCGTCCAGTGCATGCCCTCGCTGAGATAGCGCATGCAGAAGTACAGCGTCAGCGCCGGGCCACCCCAACGCACCGCATGCAGGAATGCGGTTGCGCCGGGCACGATGTCCGGCGCGATGCCGAACGCCGGCAGCAGCGGCGGCACCACCGTGAGGAAGGTGAACATGATCAGGCCCAGGCCGAGCGCCAGCCACAGTGCCTGGCGGAACAACGGGCCGATCTCGCGCTCGCGGCCGGCGCCATGCAGCTGCGACACCGAGGCGGTCAGCGAGATCAGCGTGCCGATCGGAATCAGCATCGGCAGCCACAGCAATGCCGTGCCGATGGTGACGGCCGCCAGGGTCTGGGTACCGTGGTGCCCGGCAATGACGTTGTCGACGAAGGAAATCAGGCCAGTGGAGACGTGGCCAAGGACCAGCGGCAGCGCAAGCAGGCCGGTGGCGCGCACTTCCCGGGAAAGGCGCGGCGTGGAGGTAGCGATGGACATGGGATCACAGACGGCAACTACGGCAGCGCGCGAAGGGCACAGGCACCGGGTTGCGGTCGGCCATCTTACGCTCAACGCACCAGGTTTTCCTTCAACCAGGAATCACGCGCGGCCGGGGCAAGCCCAATGAACTGGTCGCGCACCCGGTCACGCTCCTGCGGCGGGGTGCGTTGGGCGATCAGCGTGAGTTGCGCCAGCTGGCCCTCGTTGAGCTGCCGTAGCGCGGCCAGGGCAGGTTCCCGCTGGTCGGCCGGCAGGTAGCCGAACAGGCCCTGCAGCTTGGGAAACTGCTGGCCCAGCTGCGGGCCCAGCAGCCAGCCTTCGCGGAACCGCTGGTCCTGCTCGCCGAAGCGCACACGCAGCGTCTGTTGTTGTGCGGCCGGAAGCGCGGCGACACGGCGGGCGGCGTCGCGGATGCGGGCGCGCTCGGATTCCGGCAAGGCCTGCCATTGCGCATAGCGGCTGCGCAGCTCGCGCAGCTGGGCCGGATCGAGCGCGGCCGGCGTGCTGGGAATGGCCGGCGTGGTGGTCGGCACCGGTGTCGCCGCCGGCGAGGGCAATGGCAGCGGCTGCGGTGCGGCATGTGCCCCGACCGCCAGGCACAGGGCGAGCATCACAATCGTCTTATTCATCGGCGGCGGCCGTCTCCAGTCCGGCGGTGGCAGGTTCAGGGCGGCTGGGCTGTGGCTGCGACTCATCCACCGGCACCGGGCCGCCGGCAGCGACCCAGGCGTAAAGGTCGGCGTCGCGGGCAAGCATCAGGTCCGGGTCGGCCAGCATCGCCGTGTCGCTGGCAGCGTGGGCCGGGTCGGCCGGAGCCGTCACCGGCAGGTCCTCGGACGGCAACGGCTCGACCCGGACCGGGTCGGTGGTCGACACGGCGCCGTCGGGCACGCTGGCCTCCGGGGCCAGCGCCGGGCTGCGGTGCTTCCACCACGCCGCGCCACCCAGCACTACACCCGCCGTGACCAGCAGGATCAGCAGGCCACGCCACAGCGGCTGGCGGTTGTGGCGGCGGGTGGCCGTGCGTCGGGGCGCCGCATCGGTCGGCACCGGCGCCCGCCAGGAGGCAGGCCCCTTCCCCGGCGCCGGTGCCGCCGCGGGCTGGTGCAGCTGTTGCAGGCGGCTGGCGGGCAGCTCGCGCAGGCGCTGCTGCACCGCTTCGGCCAGGGCGCGCCAGCCCGCCGCATCGGGATGGCCCTGCGCATCGCGCGGGCAGGCTTCGGCCAACGCCTGCTGGTAATCGGCGACCGGCATGTCCAGTATCTGCGCGGCGGCCGCTTCGTCCAGCCCGCCGCCCACGCGCAGCAGCAGCGCCAGCCGCGCCGGCGGAGCCAGCTGGGGCAGGTGGGCCAGCTCCGGCGCCCACTGCCCGCCCGCAGCCGGCACGCGGATCGGGGTACGGTGGGCCAGCAGGACCCAGAACCGGTCTGGCCACTGCGCCATCGGCACATCGCTGGCAATGCCGGCGAAGGCACGCATCACCGCCACCAGGGCCTGCTCGGCCACGGTGGGGTCACCGCACTGCAGTTCGGCAACCACCAGGGCACGGCGTTCAACGCCTCGCAGGAATGCGGACAGCGCACCCGCTGCAGTAGAGGAAACAGGGGCGTTCACAGCCGTCATAGCAACTCCATCAAGTGCCGAAATGATAGCGAGTGCGCCCGCGCAGGGGGATGCCGATGCAGGCCCTCTGTGACGACCCCGACAGTGCAGGACGCTTGACAGCGGTGCAGGTTGTGCACAGCACCAACAAATTCGGCATAAAACCAGTACGTGAAGCCGAGGTCACCCGTGTGTCAGCTTTGTTTCACAGGTATCCAATTGATTTATATTGATTTTATTATGTGGCTATTTTTTGACCAACCTGAGCCTCACTGCGGAACTCCCTGACAAACAGCTCGGAGTTCTACACTCGCACACAGACTTATCCACAGAAGATGTGGATAAGAACCGAATCTCCCACCGCCACGGATATTTAGCTCCTATTTAGGTTCCACGGCGCCAACCACCGACGGACTTCCTGCGCTGAACAGGGCGGGCCGTGGCCGCTACACTGGCGCGATGCTGCCCCCCGATCCAGCCCCCCTGCTCACCCTGGAAAGTGCCCCCGCGCCACAACCGGATGCCCCCTCCCTGCAGGTGGCCCTGCCGCTGCCGTTGCCGCAGTGGTTCGACTACGCGCCACCCCCGGGCGAGACGCCCCATCCCGGCATGGTCGGGCGCCGCCTGCGGGTGCCGTTCGGCTCGCGCGAGCTGGTCGGTGTCGTGGCCGGGATCGGCAGGGTCGCCGATGGCAACACGTTGCGGGCCGCCGTGGAATGGCTGGACCCGGCGCCGCTGCTGGGCGGCGAGCTGTGGACGTCGCTGCAGTGGTTGGCGCGCTACACCCACGCGCCGCTGGGCGAGGTGGTCAGTACTGCCCTGCCCGCGCCGCTGCGCCGCGGCGAACCGGTACCCGACACCCACCGCTGGGGCTGGCAGCTCACGCCGGCCGGGCATGAACACCGGGCGCGCCTGCGCGCCGGCACCCGCCCGCACGGCCTGGCCGGGCAGCTGGCCGGCGGCAGCCTGGACGAGGAAAAGCTGGACGAGGAGATGGGCGACTGGCGCAGCGCGGCGCGATCGCTGGCCAAGCGTGGCCTGGTCGAGCGCATCGCGCTGGAGCACGGCCTGGGGGTGCCGGTCATTCGACCGGGGCCCACCCCCAATGCGGAGCAGAGCAACGCCATCGCCGCGATCACCGCCCACGCGCGGTTCGGCGCGTTCCTGCTCGATGGCGTGACCGGCAGCGGCAAGACCGAGGTATACCTGCAGGCAATCGTGGCCTGCCTGGCCCGTGGTCGCCAGGCCCTGGTACTGGTGCCTGAGATCGGGCTGACCCCGCAGACGCTGGCACGCTTCCGCAGCCGCCTCGGCATTGCGGTGCATGTCCTGCATTCGGGCTTGAACGACAACGAACGCGCGCGGGTCTGGGCGGCCGCCACCCGCGGCGAGGCGCAGGTCATCGTGGGCACGCGTTCGGCCGTGTTCACCCCGTTGCCCAACGCCGGGCTGATCGTGGTCGATGAAGAGCACGACGGCAGCTACAAGCAGCAGGATGGCATCCGCTACCACGCGCGCGATTTCGCGCTGGTGCGGGCCAAGGCGCTGGATGTGCCGGTGGTGCTGGGCAGCGCCACCCCCTCGCTGGAATCGCTGCACAACGCACATGCCGGTCGCTACACCCACCTGCGCCTGAAGCAGCGCGCCGGCGAGGCGCGTCCACCGCGGGTGCGGGTGCTGGATGTGCGCAAGCGCCCCCTCAAGGACGGTTTGTCGGCCGAGGTCATGGAGGGCATCGGCCAGCACCTGGCCGCCGGCCACCAGGTGCTGGTGTTCAAGAACCGCCGCGGCTACGCGCCGGTGCTGCTCTGCCACGACTGCGGCTGGACCGCGCCGTGCAAGCGCTGCGACGCGCCGATGACCGTGCACGCCGGCGGGCGCCGCCTGCAATGCCACCACTGTGGCGCACGCCAGCCTGCACCGCTGGCCTGCCCCGACTGCGCCAGCCTCGCGCTGCAACCGCAGGGCATCGGCACCGAACGCCTGGAAGAACACCTGGTGGAAGCATTCGCCGATGTCCCGGTGATCCGCATCGACCGTGGCACCACCCACCGCCGCGACGCGCTGGAAACCCAGCTGGCCACGCTGGGCGACCGCGCCGGCATCCTGGTCGGCACCCAGATCCTGGCCAAGGGCCACGATCTTCCCAAGCTGACCCTGGTGGTGGTGGTGGGCATTGACGAGGGTCTGTTCTCAGCCGATTTCCGCGCCAGCGAAAAGCTGGCCCAGCAGCTGATCCAGGTGGCCGGCCGGGCCGGCCGCGCGACCGACGCCGGCGAGGTCTGGCTGCAGACCCATCATCCCGGCCACCCGTTGCTGGAGACGCTGGTCAATGGAGGCTACCACGCGTTCGCCGATGCAGAACTGCAACAACGCGAAGCCGCTGGTTTCCCGCCGTTCGCGCACCTGGCGCTGATGCGCGCCGAAGCGCAGCAGGTGGAACATGCCAACGCGATGCTGATGGCGGTGCGCGAGCTGATCGCGCACGAGTGCCCGGTGGAGCGTTTCGGCCCGATGCCGGCGCCGATGCCGCGCCGCGCCGGTTACCAGCGCGCCCAGCTGCTGCTGTCCGCACCATCGCGGCGGCCGCTGCATGCGCTGCTGGACCAGATCATGCCGCAGGTATACGGACTGCCGCAGGCGCGCAAGGTGCGCTGGTCATTGGATGTCGATCCGACCGACCTGTATTGAGATCGGGAGGGCCGGCCAACGGCCGGCGCTACCGATGACGATTACGCACACCGGACATGCGCCGCCGATCACGATCACGATCACGCACATCCGGTAGCGCCGGCCGTTGGCCGGCCCACCGGATCGCACATCAACCGGTCAGGTCAACGGGGTCATGACGGCTTCAACGTAGGCCGGGCGCTGCTGCAGGCGCTGGTACCACGCCTCCAGGTGCGGCAGCGACGGGCGCTGGATCGGCAGCTCGAACCATGCGTACACCAGCGCACCCAGCGGGATGTCGCCCATCGCGAACTGCCCGCCGGACAACCAGGGCTGCTGCGCCAGAGTGCGGTCGGCCATGCCCAGCAGTTCACCGGCACGGGTGATCGCGGCATTGATGCGGGCCTCGTCGCGGTCGGCGGGGGCGGTGCGCATGATGCCCCAGATCAGATCGGTGTACAGCGGCGCCATGCGCGAGGTGCTCCAGTCCATCCACTTCTCGGCCTGGGCGCGTGCCATCGCATCTTCCGGGTACAGCGTGCCCAGTGCGTAGCGTGCGCTCAGATAACGCACGATGGTGTTGGATTCCCATAGCGGCAGGCCGTGATCCTCGATCACCGGGACCAGGCCGTTGGGATTCATTCCCACGTATTCCGGTGACTGGGTGCCACCGAACGGGCCGCCCACTTCGATGGACTGGTACGGCAGGCCGATTTCCTCCGCGCACCACAGCACCTTGCGCACGTTGCTGGAATTCTTCCGGCCCCAGATCTTCAGCATGTTGGTCGTTCCTGATGGTTGATTCGCGCCGATACGATACGCCGATCAACCTGTTGGTGTTACCGCGCCTTCCTGGGAAGCGCGCGCACGTAGGTGGACTTGCCGTCCTTCTTCATCTCGAACAGGCCGGTGGCGGCCAGCAACTCACTCAGCTTGTTGTAGCCGTAATTGCGTGAATCGAAGGATGCCTGGTTGCCGATCTGGCTGCCGACCGGGCCCAGGTGCGACCAGCCGTCTTCGGCTTCGGCCGAGGTGACCGCGCGGCGCAGCATCTGCACGAGCCGGGTATCGCTGCGCAGCTCGGGGCCGGTCTTGCGCGGGCGGCTTTCTTCCGCACCCTGCTCGATTTCCGCATCCACCGCGTGGCTCTGCCCCAGCGCTTCCAGGTAGGTGAACTTGGAGCACGCATTGACGAAGGGCTCCGGCGTTTTCTTTTCGCCGAATCCATACACCTTGACCCCGTCGGTGAGCAGGCGCATCACCAGGGGCGTGAAGTCGGCATCGCTGGAGACGATGGCGAAGCCGTCCAGGTTGCGTGCGTACAGCATGTCCATCGCGTCGATCACCATCGCCATGTCCGAGGCGTTCTTGCCACGGCTGTAGGCAAACTGCTGGATGGGCCGGATCGCGTATTCGTGCAGCACGCCTTCCCAGCCTTTCAGCCGCGGGCTCTTCCAGTTGCCGTAGGCGCGGCGCACGTTGGCCACGCCATAGCGCGCCACCTCGGCCAGCACCACATCGATCTTCGAAGAGGGCGCGTTGTCGGCATCGATCAACAGGGCGATGCGCTTTTCCGGTTCGGTCATCACAACCTCCAGGGCAGGAACGGATCGGCCGCCAGGCAGACGCGACGGCTGCTGAACCCAGTATCTGTCATCCACGTGAAGATCGCGCGTTACGTGCGAGCATGGGTAGATCCGCTTCGACCCCCGCCAAGGAGTCCTTGCATGACCCGCGATACCCTGCCCCACCTGGCCATCATCGGTGGTGGCTTCGCCGGCCTCTGGGCCACCCGTGCGCTGGCCAGCGCGCGCATCCGCATCACCCTGGTGGACCGTCGCAACCACCATCTGTTCCAGCCGCTGCTGTACCAGGTCGCCACGGCCGGGCTGTCCGCGCCCGACATCGCCGCGCCCCTGCGTCATATCCTCGGCGACCAGCGCAACGTCGAAGTACGCCTGGGCGAAGTCACCACGATCGACAAGCATGCCCGCCAGATCACCCTGGCCGACGGCAGCCAGCTCGGTTACGACACCCTGATGCTGTGCACCGGTGCCACCCACGCCTATTTCGGGCACGACGAATGGGCAGCCGATGCGCCTGGCCTCAAGACCCTGGACGATGCCATCGCGCTGCGTCGCAAGCTGCTGCTGGCGTTCGAGCGCGCTGAAGCGGAGCCTGATCCTGCGCGTAAAGCGGCGTGGCTGAGCTTCGCGGTGGTTGGCGGCGGTCCCACCGGGGTGGAGTTGGCCGGCACCTTGGCCGAAATCGCCCGCCACACGCTGCGCAATGAGTTCCGCCACATCGACCCGGCCAGCGCCAAGGTGCGGCTGGTCGAGGCCGGCCCACGCGTGCTGTCCAGTTTTCCCGAGGTGCTGTCGCTGAAAGCGCGCCGCCAGTTGGAGAAGCTGGGCGTTGAAGTGCTGACCGGCACTGCGGTGAGCGATATCAATGGCGACGGCTTCCAGCTGGGCGAGCAGTTCATCGCTGCGCGTACCGTGGTGTGGGCCGCCGGTGTGGCCGCCTCGCCGTTGGCGCGCACGCTGGAGGTGCCACTGGACCGCGCTGGCCGCGTGCCGGTGCAACCCGATCTCACCCTGGCCGAGCACCCCGAGATCTTCGTGGCCGGCGACCTGGCCGCCCTCAACCAGGCCGACGGCAAGCCGGTACCCGGGGTTGCCCCGGCCGCCAAGCAGATGGGCAAGCACGTGGCCGCGATCATCCGCGCGCGGCTGGACGGCAAGCCCGCACCCGGGCCGTTCAAGTACCAGGACTTCGGCAACCTGGCCACGATCGGGCGCATGGCCGCCATCGTCCACCTGGGCAGGCTGCAGCTGTCAGGCGTGTTGGCCTGGTGGTTCTGGCTGGCCGCGCACGTGTTCTTCCTGATCGGCTTCCGCAACCGGATCGTGGTGCTGCTCAATTGGGCCGTGGCCTATTGGAGCTACCAGCGCAGCGCGCGGATCATCTTTGGTGATGACCAGGAGGATCAGCGCCCAAGGTCTCCTGGGCGCTGACGGAGGCAGCGACGCAGGGCGTCGCTCTACCGGGTCAGGGGTCGTTGCCGCGGGCCAGGTGCACGTCCCAGGTGCACAGGTAGTCCGGGTCGCTGATGGTCAACCCCATCGAGCGCAGCGTGTAGTCGCCGGGCGCCGCAGGCGTGTAGTGGTCCAGCGTGGGCGGCAGGAATACATCCTGGCCGTCCAGCGCGCTGGCCAGCACCACGCCCTCCTCGGCATTGATGCGCAGCACCTCACCGGCCAGCTGCCGGTGTTCCAGCGCATTGCCGTCGGCGTCGAGATAGGTGATGCCAGCGAGCACGGTCTTGCCGATCATCGCGTGTGCCTTGGCAGGGTCGATATCGGTCATGGGATGGGCCGCAGAAGGAACCCACACGATACCGGTTGCCGGGCAGAGCCCGGCACTACGGTTGCTGCAGCCAGGCCAGCTTGCGTGCACGCGGCTGGCGTTTGAGCTCGCATTCGGCCCTGGATGCCGCCGAACGGTCGGGATACGCGCGCATGGCCAGCAGCTTCACCGGCGGATTGGCGCGGGTGTAGCGCGCGCCCTTGCCGCACAGATGGGCCTGGAAGCGGGCGTCCACGTCGTTGCTGATGCCGGCGTAGTAACTGCCGTTGCGGCATTCCAGCAGGTATACGTACCAAGGGGTGGGTTCAGCGGGCATACCGGGATTATCCACCGGTACGGTGGCGCTGGCTGCTAGAATTGGCCCCGGATGCAGGAGAGAGGCGCCGCGCTGGCGCCCGCCGAAGGCGCAGGCTCCCATAATCGCTCAGGCCGGTGGCTCGACACGCCACCAACCATGCATCCAACACGCCGATCTGGAGAGAGGTCTTCAATGACCCGCCGAAGGGGCACGTGGCCTGGCCACTGAACTCTCAGGCAAAAGGACAGCGGGAGCGGCAACGGAACCCACCCCACGACAGTGCTGCGGCGCTGCCGCGGTGCGTGTGCGTTTCCGCCCCTGCCTGCCCCACCCGGAGCCGCCGCATGCTGCTGTCCCTGATCTACCTCATCGCCATTTCCGCCGAAGCCATGACCGGCGCGCTGTCCGCAGGACGGCGGCGGATGGACCTGTTCGGCGTGGTCATCATTGCGTGTGTCACCGCCCTTGGCGGCGGGTCGCTGCGCGATATCGTGCTGGGCCATTACCCGCTGGGCTGGGTGAAGCACCCCGAGTACCTTGGCTTCACCATCTGCGCGGCGCTGATCGCTACCTGGGTGGCGCGCTGGATGCACCACTTCCGGCGCACGTTCCTGGTCCTGGATGGACTGGGGCTGATCTGCTTCACCCTGATCGGCTGCGCGGTGGCGCGCGACGGTGGCCATGCGGTGCCGATCGTGCTGATCGCCGGCATGCTGACCGGCGCGTTCGGTGGCGTGCTGCGTGATGTGCTGTGCAACGAGGTGCCGCTGATCTTCCAGAAGGAGCTGTACGCGGTGATCACCCTGCTCACCGGCGCGGCATGGCTGGGGCTGCTGGAACTGGGCGTGTCGCTCAATGCGGCCACGTTGTGGTGCCTGGGGGGTGGCTTCGCGCTCCGCCTGCTGGCGATCCACTTCAAGTGGGAAATGCCCAAGTTCGTGTACCGCGACGAGGTGCATTGAGCAGCAATGCGCCTCGGCGCGGTGCACGGGTTGGCACGCCACACCACGCCCGCGATCTAACTGGCATTGTCACGGCTGAGCGGCAGCATCACTGTGAGCGGATGGATGGGGGACGACATGAAACCGTGCTTGAGATAGAACGCCTTGGCGGGCTCATCGATGGCATGGCAGAGCAAGGCGCGGGCCCCCAGCTGGGTGCAGGCCTGCAGGGCGCGCAGCACGGCATCCTTCAACAAGCCCTGCCCGATGCCTTGCCCGGCCCAGTCGACATGCACCGCCAGCCTGCCCAGCACGATGACCGGGATCGGATCAGGCATGTTGCGGCGAATTCGGCCGGGAACCGCTTCATGCGCTATCGCCCCGGCAGAGAGTGCGTAATAGCCGGCGACGCGCTGCTGCTCATCGCAGGTGACGAAGCATCGTGAAGCGCCGGAAGCCTGGTTCCGATGAGCACGCTCATGCAGCCATTTTCCGAGCGCAGGGGCGCTGCAGCGGAAGCCATCAATCACGTGCTCCGCGTGCAGCGGCACGGGAGCGGAGAGCCGCAAGGGCTCACCGTTCCCAGGGCGCTGGCGTGCTCAACAGGCGACGCAGTGCCGGGTTGTCTTGCAGCGGCGCATCCAGCAGCGCATTGAAGCGCTGAAGCTGCGCACCGCTCAAGGCGAACTGTGTCTGGTCGGCGAGCACTTCGCGAGCCCGGTCACAGGCCGCATCCAAAATGAACTCCGTGCGATTCATGCCGCTTATCTCGACGGCACGATCAATCAGATCCTGCTTGTCGGCGGGTGCGCGGAAATTGATGACTTTGCTGGCAGTCCCCATGGGAAGCACTCGCACATTGGTGGTTTGTGCATACATTGTACATACACCCCGTCGACGGCTCAAGTGAGGATCGCAGTCTGCTCCTGGTGCCCGGGGGTATCCAATTGATTGTCTTGAACAAAACCACCATGTCGGTAGACGAGGATAATTCGTAGGGCCGACCAGCGGCCGGCCCTGCCGGGGCTCAGGCCGCTTCGGCCAGGCGGCGCGCACGCCGTGCACGCACGGCCTCAGCCAGCGACTCCAGGACCTCCAACGAGGTGTCCCATCCGATGCAGCCGTCGGTAATGCTCTGGCCGTAGACCAGCGGCTGGCCGTCGACCAACTCCTGCCGACCTGCCACCAGGTGGCTTTCCACCATGACGCCCACGATGCGCTCTTCGCCAGCGGCCAGCTGCGCGTTGATGTCGGCGATCACCTTGGGCTGGTTTTCGGGATTCTTGCTGCTGTTGGCATGGCTGGCATCGATCATCAGCCGCGCCGGCAGGTGGGCCTTGGCCAGGGTCTGGCTGGCCGCATCCACGCTCGCGGCATCGAAGTTGGGCACCTTGCCGCCGCGCAGGATCACATGGCAATCCGGGTTGCCGGCGGTGGCTACGATGGCGGTGTCGCCCTGCTTGGTCACCGACAGGAAGTGGTGCGGGTTGGACGCCGCCCCCACTGCATCGGCGGCGATCCTGATGTTGCCGTCGGTGCCGTTCTTGAACCCGACCGGGCACGACAACCCGGAGGCCAGCTCGCGGTGCACCTGGCTTTCGGTGGTGCGTGCACCAATCGCGCCCCAGGCCACCAGGTCGGCGATGTACTGCGGCGAGATGACGTCGAGGAATTCAACGCCCGCCGGCAGGCCCAGCTTGTTGATGTCGCGCAGCAGGCCGCGTGCAATGCGCAGGCCCTTGTTGATCTGGAAGCTGCCATCCAGGTCCGGGTCGTTGATCAGGCCCTTCCAGCCCACGGTGGTGCGCGGCTTTTCGAAGTACACGCGCATGACGATTTCCAGCTCGCCGGCATGGGCATCGCGCAGCGGCTTGAGGCGCTGGGCGTATTCGATGGCGGCGACCGGGTCGTGAATCGAGCACGGGCCGATCACCACGGCGAGGCGGTCGTCACGGCCATGCAGTATCTCGTGCAGGGCGGCGCGCGACGCACTGACCGTGTCGGAAGCTTCGTCGTCGCAGGGCAGCATGGCGATCAGCTGCGCCGGCGGGGTCAACGGTTCGAGTTTTCGGATGCGCAGGTCGTCGGTATGCGGGGGCATGGGGTATCTCCTGGAAGGTAGGGGTCCCCAGCGCGGCGGCAACAAAAAAGCCGCCAGGTGCGCTGGCGGCTTTCGGGTATGCGTCTGAAGGTTTCTTCAGGGTGAGCGCATGCCTTCCTCCGCCGGTGGCTTCGGAAAGTAATACCAAAAGTAGGAATTGGCGTGGCGTGCGTTCATTGGGGCTATTGATATCACAGGGGTTTGCGGCTGCCAACTGTTTCATTCGCAACTGCGGTGACGCGGTCAGGCCACCTCGAAGAACATCAGGTACACCAGCCGCCCGTTTTCCATGCGATCACCAAAGGCCGGGCCCGCGGTATGCCACAGCCACGGCCGCAGCAACACCAGGCGGTTGAAACGCATCGGAACCCGCATGGTCATTTCCCACTGCGCCTCGTCGGCGCTGTCGCGTTCGATGATGTCACGGTGCATCGACGCGCGGTCGGCGTAGCCATGGCGGGCAAGCTCGGCACCATCGAGCGCCAGACGTTCGGTGCCGGTGCGGCGGTGGCGGAAGAACTCCGTGCCGCCCTGGCAGTCTTCATCCGCGCTCAGGTAAAGGATGCCCGACCAGTGGGAGCGGTCGACGTGCACCCCGGCGCGCCCCACGTCACTGGCCAGGGTGATGCGGAACTTGCCATGCGAATGCAGCGGCGATATCGGGCGCAGAGGTTCGTTGACCAGCCGCGAGGCTGCCTCGGAAAGCCCGTCGATCTCCAGGCGTTCGACCGAGTTGCGCCCGGGAAATGCGCCCTCCTGTTCCGGGTACGTCAACCGCAACGCGGCATTGCGCAGGCCGAGCGCATCGGCAGGTGCAAGGAAGTCGTCTACGACGATCAGGGAGGTAGGCATGCGCTGAGCCTAGCGGCAGGCAGTCCACCGGGCAACAAAAAACCCCGCCTCGCGGCGGGGTTCTTTGGAAGCGTACCGACCAACGGTCGGCACCTACCGGGTAGCGTCGGTAGGTATCGACCGTTGGTCGATACCTACCAGAGTCGCCACGGACCTTAGAAGTCCATGCCGCCCATGCCACCCATGCCGCCCATGCCACCGCCGCCGCCCATCGCCGGCTCGTCCTTCTTCGGCGCTTCAGCCACCATTGCTTCGGTGGTGATCATCAGGCCGGCGATCGACGCTGCGTTCTGCAGGGCCGAACGGGTCACCTTGGTCGGGTCCAGGATGCCGAAGGCCAGCATGTCGCCGAACTCGCCATTGGCGGCGTTGTAGCCGTAGCTGCCGGTGCCTTCCTTGACCTTGTTGACGATCACGGACGGCTCTTCGCCGGCATTGGCCACGATTTCACGCAGCGGGGCTTCCATCGCGCGCAGGGCGATCTGGATGCCGTGGTTCTGGTCTTCGTTGGCACCCTTCAGGCCAGCCAGCGCGGTGACCGCACGGACCAGGGCAACACCGCCGCCCGGCACCACGCCTTCTTCAACCGCTGCACGGGTAGCGTGCAGGGCGTCGTCGACGCGGTCCTTCTTTTCCTTCATTTCGATTTCGGTCGAAGCGCCGACCTTGATCACGGCAACGCCGCCGGCCAGCTTTGCCACGCGTTCCTGCAGCTTCTCACGGTCGTAATCCGACGAGGTGTCTTCGATCTGGGTCTTGATGCGGGCCACGCGCGATTCCACGGCAGCCTTGTCACCCTGGCCGTCGATGATCGTGGTGTTTTCCTTGGAAACCTGCACCTTCTTGGCGCGGCCCAGGTCGGCGATGGTCGCCTTCTCCAGCGACAGACCGATCTCTTCGGAGATCACGGTGCCGCCGGTCAGCACGGCCATGTCTTCCAGCATCGCCTTGCGGCGGTCGCCGAAGCCCGGTGCCTTGACGGCCACGACCTTGACGATGCCACGGATGGTGTTGACCACCAGGGTGGCCAGCGCTTCGCCTTCGACTTCTTCGGCCACGATCAGCAGCGGCTTGCCGGCCTTGGCGACGCCTTCCAGCACCGGCAGCAGGTCACGCACGTTGGAGATCTTCTTGTCGTGCAGCAGGATGAAGGGGTCGTCCAGATCGGCGGTCTGCGCCTGCTGGTTGTTGATGAAGTACGGGGACAGGTAGCCGCGGTCGAACTGCATGCCCTTGACCACGTCCAGCTCGTTTTCCAGGCCCGAGCCTTCTTCAACGGTGATCACGCCTTCCTTGCCGACTTCACGCATCGCTTCGGCGATGATGTTGCCGATCGACTCGTCCGAGTTGGCCGAGATCGTACCGACCTGGGCAATGGCCTTGTCGTCAGCGGTGGGCTTGGAGATGTTCTTCAGCTCGGCGACAGCGGCCACGACGGCCTTGTCGATACCGCGCTTGAGGTCCATCGGGTTCATGCCGGCAGCCACGGCCTTGGCGCCTTCGCGGATCAGGGCCTGGGCCAGCACGGTGGCGGTGGTGGTGCCGTCGCCGGCATCGTCGTTGGTACGCGAAGCGACTTCCTTCACCATCTGCGCGCCCATGTTCTCGAACTTGTCAGCCAGTTCGATTTCCTTGGCGACGGACACGCCGTCCTTGGTGATGGTCGGGGCGCCGAAGCTCTTCTCGAGCACGACGTTGCGGCCCTTCGGGCCCAGGGTGGCCTTGACGGCATTGGCGAGAATGTTGACGCCGCGCACCATGCGCGAACGTGCGTCTTCACCGAAACGAATTTCCTTGGCAGCCATTGCGATTACCTTTTTGTGTGATGGCCGGGGCTTGCCCGGCGACATTGATCTGGGCAGCGGGGCAGAGCCCCGCTCTACGGGTCAGCAGCGGGGCAACGCCCCGCGAGGCGGAATCAGCCGATGACGGCGAGGATGTCGTCTTCGCGCAGGACCTTGTATTCCACGCCTTCGGCCTTGTAGCTGCTGCCGGCGTACTGGCCGTAGATGACCTTGTCGCCGACCTTGACCGACGGCGCGCGCACGCTGCCGTTGTCCAGCGGCTTGCCCTGGCCCACGGCCACGACTTCACCCTTGGTCGACTTTTCCTTGGCCGAGTCCGGGATCACGATGCCGCCGGCGGAAATTTCGTCGGCTTCGATCGGCTTGACCACAACGCGGTCGTGAAGCGGCTTGATGCTCATGTTGGACCTCTTAAGTTATTGATTGGTCTGAAAAAGTCCGGCGATGTTAGCACTCACCCAAGGTGACTGCCAGCGCCGCTCGTGAAAAAACCCGCCAGTGCGGGACAGGGCAGAGATGGTGCTGTCCGGGGCCCTTTCAAGGGGGCGCCCGTGAATTTCCCCAGGTCGCCATTTTCTTGATCCACGTCCCAATGCGGAGTGCCGATCACGACATATCGATAGATGTGTCATATGGATTGGATAGATTCGGTCGGCGAAACCCAATCACAAGGAGCCGTAGATGAGGTTGCTCACACCGCTGTCCCTGGGGTGCCTGTTGGCGCTGGCCGCCGGTTCCGCCCAGGCGGACGTATTCATCAACGAACTGCACTACGACGACAGCACCCTGGCCGGGGATGTCGGCGAAGCCATCGAGGTGGTTGCCACCGGCGGCGAGGACCTCGGCAGCTACCGGCTCTACCTGTACAACGGCAGCACCCCGTCGGCGGCTACGGTCTATGCCGACAACCCGGTGCCAGCCGGCACGGCCGCCGGCTGCGGCAACGCCAGCATCGCCACCGTCACCTACCCCACCAACGGCCTGCAGAACGGCGCCAACGACGGCATCGCGCTGGTGGATGGCAGCGGCAAGGTGGTCCAGTTCATCAGTTACGAAGGCACCATCACCGCTTCGGGCGGCCCGGCCGCCGGGCTGACCAGCCAGAACATCCCGGTCAGCGAGAGCAACGGCACCGCCCCGGGTACCTCCCTGCAGCTCACCGGCAGCGGCAGTCAGTACGCCCACTTCACCTGGGCCGGATCGGCCGCGCAGACCTTCGGTGCCTGCAACACCGGCCAGACCTTCAGCGGCGGCGGCGGCACCGGCCCCAACACCCCGCCGTCGGTCAGCACCACCACCCCGGAACAGGGCGCCACCCGCTTCCCGGCCGCCGCCGACCTGGCGGTGACCTTCAGTGAAAGCGTCACCGTTACCGCCGGTGCGTTCACCCTCAACTGCGGTCAGTCCGGCACGGTGCCGCTCACCCACACCAGCAGCGGGACGCGCTTCACCCTGTCCACCAACACCGCGCTGGTGGCCGGCGAGGCCTGCCGCTTCGACATCCGCGCCGCCCGCATCAAGGATGCGCAGGGCGCTCGCCCGGCCGCCGACACCCGCATCGCCTTCACCGTGGCCAGCAGCGGCACCGATCCGGGCCCGGATCCGGACCCGGGCAGCTACTACTCGAAGGTCAATACCTCCAGCCCCAGCCAGCTGCGCTGCTCGCTGCACGCCACCATCAAGGGCCACACCTCCTACCCGTACAGCGGCTCGGGCACCAGCACCTGGACCGTCCTGGAAATCGCCGATGAGGACCCCAACAACAGTGGCCGGATCCTGGACGCGTACCGCAACCGCAGCTACGCCAAGGTCAGCGACCGGGCCGGCACCGGCAGCGGCCTGACCTACAACCGCGAGCACACCTGGCCCAATTCGCTGGGCTTTGCCAGCACCACCGGCGACAAGGGCCTGCCGTACGCGCCCTACACCGATACCCACATGCTGTACCTGACCGACGCGCAGTGGAACGCGGACCGCGGCAACAAGCCATTCGCCACATGCGACAGCAACTGCGGCGAGCGCGCCACCGAAGCCAACAACGGCACCGGTGGTGGCAGCGGCGGCTACCCGGGCAACTCCAACTGGGTGCGCACCCCGGACGGCAACGCCGGCACCTTCGAGGTATGGGGCCACCGCAAGGGCGACATGGCGCGAGCGGTGATGTACATGGCCATCCGTTATGAGGGCGGCAAGGACGCGGCCACCGGGCAGTCCGAACCGGACCTGGAGCTGACCGACGACCGCAGCAGGATCGTCAAGACGTCCGCCTCGCCGGCCTACATGGGCCTGCTCTCGACCCTGATCGACTGGCACCTGTCCGACCCGCCGGATGCCGCCGAACGCGCCCGCAATGAAGTGATCTACAGCTTCCAGGGCAACCGGAACCCGTTCATCGACCACCCGGAATGGGGCACCCCAGCCCTGTTCACGTCGGCCAAGCCGGCGACCTGCGAGCTGGCGAACTAAGGTAGACCGGGGTACCGGCCAGCGCCGGCGCCCCGGGTTCCCGGAGGTCCGGCCAACGGCCGGGGCTACCGGGATGGTGCGATGCCGGTCGGCATCGGCATTACAATCGGGGGTCATGTCGACCCCCGATTCCGTATTCATTCTTCTGACCACCTGCCCCGATGCGGCCACTGCCGCGCGGCTGGCACATGCGCTGGTGGAAGAACGCCTGGCCGCCTGCGTCACCCGGCTGGACGGGGCGCACTCGACCTACCGCTGGCACGGCGAGGTCACCGAGGACCATGAGGTCCAACTGCTGATCAAGACCACCGGCAGCCGCCTGGATGCGGCCATCGCGCGCGTGCAGGTGCTGCACCCGTATGAACTCCCCGAGTGCATCGCGGTCGAAACCCGCGCTGGCCTGCCGGCGTACCTGGATTGGATTCGGGCACAGACCCGAGAGGAAACTGATTGATGATGCTGTTTCGTCGTATTGCCGCGCTGTGTGCGCTGTTCGTGGTGTCCCTGCCGGCGCTGGCCGTCAGCGAAAAGGACCTGCTGCCGGTGGATGAAGCCTTCGGGCTGAACGCACAGGCGCGCGACCGCGACCGCATCGAGGTGAGCTGGAAGATCGCACCCGGCTACTACCTCTACCGCCACCGCACCACGGTCAAGAGCGACGCCGGCTTCAGTGCCGAGGCGCTGCAGATGCCGGCCGGCAAGAAGCACCACGACGACTTCTTCGGCGAAGTGGAAACCTACCGCGAGCGGCTCACCGCCGTGCTGCCGGGCAAGGCCGCCGACGGTACCGATACGGTCACGCTGGAAGTGCGTTACCAGGGCTGCGCCGATGCCGGCGTCTGCTACCCGCCGCAGAAGCGCAGCGTGCAGGTCAAGCTGCCGGGCGGCAGCGCCCGCGCCGACAGCGCCGTGGCGCCGGCCTTCGGCGGCACCGCCACTTCGCCGTTCAACAACCCGCTGGCCGGCGGTGATGCCGGCGGCGGCCTGCGCCTGCCCGGCGCAACCAACACCCCGCCGCTGCCGCTGCCGTCCGAACGCGCGTTCGGCTTCGAAGCCATCGCCGGCGATGGCAACACCGTGCTGCTGCGCTTCAGCCCTGCGCCGGGCTACTACCTGTATCGCGACCGCACGTCGCTGAAGCTGGAAGGTGCCCCCGGCATCCGCGCGGACAAACCGCTGTGGCCGGCCGCCAAGTCGCACCGTGACGAACACTTCGGCGACGTATCGGTGTATTTCGACCAGGTCGATGTGAAGCTGCCACTGCGCCGCAGCGTTGCCGATGCGGCCGAGGCCACCCTGGTGATCACCTTCCAGGGTTGCCAGACCGATGGCATCTGCTACCCGCCGATGACCCGGCGGGTGACGCTGGCGCTGCCGGCCGGCAAGGTCAACGCCAGTGCCGATGAAGAAGCGCGCCGCAGCGAGGTGATCGCGCCGCTGGTGTCGCGCGAGAAGCGCGCACAGGCGCGCGACGCCACCGGCATTGCCACCCAGCCGATGCTGATCCGCCCGAACGAACCGGCATTGGACCTGCCCGCCGACGGTACGCCCGATGCCAGCGCCGACAACGCCCAGCGCACCCGTCCGCCGGGCAGCACCGGCAGTGCCACGCCGATCACCTTGATCTCTGCATTGCTGCTGGCCCTGGCCGGCGGCTTGATCCTCAACCTGATGCCGTGCGTGCTGCCGATCCTGTCGCTGAAGGTGCTCGGCGTGGCGCAGAGCGGCGAAAGCCGCCAGCGCGCGCGCAGCCATGCGCTCTGGTACACGGCCGGCGTGCTGGTGGCATTCGCCGCGATCGGCGCGCTGGTGCTGGCACTGCGTGCCGCCGGCCAGGCCGCAGGCTGGGGCTTCCAGCTGCAGCACCCGTGGTTCATCGCCGCGCTGGTGTACCTGATGTTCACCGTGGGCCTGAGCCTGTCCGGGGTGTTCACCCTGGGCGGCAGCCTAGGCGGCATGGGTCAGTCGCTGGCGTCGCGCAGCGGTCCCATGGGCGATTTCTTCACCGGCGTGCTGGCCTGCGTGGTGGCCAGCCCGTGCGTGGCACCGTTCATGGGCGCGCCGCTGGCCTATGCCTTCACCGCACCGGCAGTGCCGGCGATGCTGGTGTTCCTGATGCTGGGCCTGGGCCTTGCGCTGCCGTTCCTGTTGATCGGCTTCGTGCCCTCATTGGCCAAGCGCCTGCCGCGCCCGGGCGCGTGGATGGAAACCCTGAAGCAGGTGCTGGCGTTCCCGATGTATGCCACCGCGCTATGGCTGCTGTGGGTGCTGGGCAAGCAGCGTGGCGTGGATGCGATGGCGCTGGTGCTGGCCGGGCTGGTGGTACTGGGGCTGGCGCTGTGGTGGTTCGAACGCAGCCGCTGGCGCAGCCACCGCGTGGGTGCGGTGCTGGCGCTGGTGCTGCTGCTGGGCGCACTGCTGCCGGTGTGGGGCGTGACCCGCATCGACCCGCCGGCCAAGGCCGCGCTGGCCGCCGCCGACAACGTGGTGGCCTATTCGCCGCAGATGCTCGACCGCCTGCGCCAGGACAACCGCGTGGTGTTCGTCAACATGACCGCCGACTGGTGCGTGACCTGCAAGGCCAACGAGCGCGCGGTGCTGGGCACCCATGCGTTCGAAGAGACCCTGCGCCGCACCAACGCGGTGTACATGCGTGGCGATTACACCAACGTGGACGAGCAGATCACGGCGTTCCTGGAGGAGCACAAGGCAGTGGGCGTGCCGCTGTACGTGGTGTACGGCCCGGGCGCACCGCCGACCGTGCTGCCCACCGTGCTGACCCAGGCATTGGTGGAAGAGGCATTGCTGCGGACGGCACGATGAACGCACCGCCGCGGGCCTCGTTGAGGCGGGTCGCGGCGGTCGCCGCCGCGCTGGGACTGGGTACCGGCATCTACTACTTCACGCGCGCGCCGCAGCAAACGCAGGTTCCCGCCATGGAGCGGCCGGCGGCGGTAGCGGCCAGGCCGGGCGATGCGATGCCGGCGATCACCCTGCCGGACGTGGATGGCACGGCGGTGGAGTTCGCCAGCTTCCATGGCCGACCGTTGTTGATCAACGTATGGGCCAGCTGGTGCGGACCCTGCGTGGAAGAGATGCCGATGCTGGCGGCGTTCGCTGACGCCCAGCCCCGCGATGGCGTGCAGGTGGTCGGTTTGGCCATCGATACCCCTGACGGTGTGTGCGACTTCCTGGAACGCGTGCCGGTGAAGTACCCCATCGTCATTGAACAGCCCGCACCCGATGACGCCAGCGTGCGCCTGGGCAATGCGCAGGGGCTGTTGCCGTACACGGTGCTGGTGGATGCAGGCGGAACGATCGTCAAGCAGAAGCTGGGGCCGTTCGCCCATGGCGAAATCGAGCGGTGGATCGGAAGTACCGACCAACGGCCGGTACCTACCCGGTAGGTGCCTGCCGTTGGTAGGCACGGATGCCCGATCAGGCGAAGAACCGCCGCAGGTACCCCGCCGTTTTGCCCGCCTTCGAACGACCGACCTGGGCCGGCGTCCCCGCCGCCACGATCTGCCCGCCCTGCTCGCCCGCGCCCGGACCCACGTCGATCACCCAGTCGGCATCGGCCACCACGCGCAGGTCATGCTCGACCACCACCACCGTGTTGCCCGCGTCCACCAACCCATGCAGCTGCGCCATCAACTTGTCCACGTCGGCCGGGTGCAGGCCGGTAGTGGGCTCATCCAGCACATACAGGCTGTTGCCGTGCTGGCTGCGCTGGAGTTCGGTGGCCAGCTTGATGCGCTGCGCCTCGCCGCCGGACAGCTCGGTGGCCGGCTGGCCAAGCCGCAGGTAGCCCAGCCCGATATCGCGCAGCAGCTGCAGCGGGCGCTGCACCACCGCTTCATCGGCAAAGAAGTCCAGCGCCTCTTCCACCGTCATTGCCAGTACCTGCGCGATGCTGCGGCCGTTCCACTCCACCTCCAGTGTCTTGGCGTTGTAGCGCTGCCCATGGCAGGTCGGGCATGGCGCGTACACGCTGGGCATGAACAGCAGCTCCACGTGCACGAAGCCTTCGCCCTCGCAGGTTTCGCAACGGCCCTGGGCCACGTTGAACGAAAACCGACTGGCGTTGTAACGCCGCGCCTTGGCCATGCGCGTGCCGGCGAACAGCTTGCGCACGTGGTCGAACAGGCCGGTGTAGGTAGCCAGGTTCGAGCGCGGGGTGCGCCCGATCGGCTTCTGGTCCACGTTCACCAGCCGCTTGATCGCGGTGTGGCCTGCGTGCAGGCGGCCGCGGGTGCGCTCGATCCGGCTGGGCTGCGGCAGTTCATCGTCGGTCTCCGCGGCCACCGGTTCATGCCCCAGGTACTCGCCGACCAGCTCCACCAGCGACTGGCTGACCAGGCTGGACTTGCCCGAGCCGGATACACCGGTGACCGCGCAGAACGTGCCCAGGGGGAAGCGCGCATCCAGACCGTGCAGGTTGTTGCGGTGGATGCCGCGCAGCTCCAGCCAGCCTGTGGCCGTGCGCGGGTTGCGGGTGGCACGGTCGTGGTCGCCGAACAGGTACGGTGCAGTGGCCGAGGCCGCGACCCCACGCAGACCCTGCGGTTCGCCGCTGTACAGGACCTGCCCACCGTGCTGGCCTGCACCGGGGCCCACGTCCACCAGCCAATCGGCCCGACGCAGCATCTCGAGGTCGTGCTCCACCACGAACAGCGTGTTGCCTCCCGCCTTGAGCTGGTCCAGCGCGCGGTACAGCGCTTCGCCATCGGCCGGATGCAGGCCGGCGGTGGGCTCATCCAGCACGTAGACCACGCCGAACAGGCTGGAGCGAATCTGGGTGGCCAGGCGCAGCCGCTGCAGTTCACCCGGCGACAGCGTAGGCGTGGCGCGGTCCATCGACAGGTAGCCCAGCCCAAGCGCTTCGAGCGTTCCGATGCGTTCCACCAGATCCTGCGCGATGCGCTGGGCGGCAATGCGCTTTTCCTCGGAAAGATCCGGGGTGCGACGCACGTCGCTGCTGCCGCTGTGCAGCAGGCCGCCCTCGGCCACGCGCTGCTGCTCGGCCCTGCGACCGGCGGCGCGGCTGCGCGTTGCACGCCTGGCCGGTGCGTCGAAGCGGCCTTCAGCAGCGGGACGCAGCGCGTTGGCCATGGCAGCCAGTGAGAGCTGCGACAGCGCACCGATGTCCATGCCCGCGAAGGTCACCGACAACGAGGCGCGCTTGAGCCGCTTGCCGTCGCATACCGGGCATACCGTGCCGACCATGTAGCGCGCCACGCGCTTTTTCATCATGGCGCTCTGGGTGGTGGCGAACGTGTGCAGCACGTAGCGGCGTGCGCCACTGAAGGTACCCATGTACGCCGGCTCCTGTTTGCGGCGCACGGCGGCACGGGTTTCGGCCGGGGTGAACCCGGGATACACCGGTGCCACCGGTTGCTCTTCGGTGAACAGGATCCAGTCGCGCTGTTTCTTCGGCAGGTCGCGCCACGGAATGTCCACGTCGTAGCCCAGGGTGACCAGGATGTCGCGCTGGTTCTGCCCGTGCCAGGCCGGCGGCCAGGCCGCGATGGCGCGTTCGCGGATGCTCAGCGACGGGTCGGGCACCATCGACTGTTCGGTGACCTCATACACATGGCCAAGGCCGTGGCAGTTCGGGCACGCGCCCTGCGGCGTGTTCGGCGAGAAGTCTTCCGCGTACAGCATGGGCTGCTTCGCCGGGTACGTCCCGGCACGCGAATACAGCATGCGCAGCAGGCTGGACAGCGTGGTCACGCTGCCCACGCTGGAACGCACGCTGGCGGTACCGCGCTGCTGCTGCAACGCCACTGCCGGCGGCAGGCCCTCGATGGCGTCCACGTCGGGCACCCCGACCTGGTCGATCAGGCGCCTTGCATACGGTGACAACGATTCCAGGTAACGCCGTTGCGCTTCGGCATACAGCGTGCCGAACGCCAGCGAGGACTTGCCGGAACCGGATATGCCGGAGAACACCACCAGCGCATCGCGCGGGATGTCCACGTCGACGTTCTTCAGGTTGTGCTCACGCGCGCCACGCACGCGGACAAAGGCATCAGCGGTAGCGGTTGACGACGGACGTTTTCGACGTGTGCTCATCCCGGAAGGATAAACATCGCCCCCGCATGCAGGTAGTGACGGCCCACGGCCGTCAGCGCGCGAGCCCCGGAACGTGCAGCGGATCGGGCAGATGCACCTGCAGCAGGCGGCCGGGCACGTGGCTGGCCAGCCAGTCGGCAAAGCGGGTCGTGCCCAGCAGCGCGCCGGGCTCAGGGGTCAGCGTGGTGTCTTTCAGGAGCGCACCGTAGTAACGCGCATCCGGATCCGCCACCACCGGCCGGTCGTCCTGGTTGAAGTACATCACCCACTCCACCAGCTCGAACAGGCGGTGGCACTCGGGGCCGGCGATCTGCACCCTGCGACGGCCCGGAACGGCCGCGGCCACCTGCGCGACCAGGCCCGCCAGATCGTCAGCGGCCACCGGCTGGACCTTGGCCGGCGACAGGTGCAGCGCCTGGCGGACCGCCAGTGGCGCGACCAGCTGGGCCATGAACTCGTGGCACTGTGTCGCGCGGACCAGCGTGGAGCGCAGCCCCGATTGGCGTATCAGCCCTTCCTGCACCGCCTTGGCGCGGAAGTAGGCGCTGTCCTGCAGGTAGGGCGTGCCAACGATGGACAGGGCCACCAGGTGCTGCACCCCTGCGCGTTCGCAGGCGGCCAGCAGCTGGGTGGTGGCGCGCTGGAAGAAATCACCGACCTGCGGGTCTTCGAAGATTGGCGCGTTGGATGCGTCCACCACCACCTGCGCACCCACCAGCACCGCGGCCAGGCCGTGGCCGGTCAGCACATCCACGCCACTGCGCCGCGACGCGGCCACTGCTTCATGCCCCTGCGCAGCGAGGTGCTCCACCACCCGGCTGCCGATCAGCCCGTGGCCGCCAATGACGACGATCTTCATATGCATGCTCCTTGAGGGTTACATCACGATCGGGCTGGCAGGTTCCTGCTGCTCGGGAACGTGGCGCTCGTCCAGCAACTGGCGCAGTTCGCGTTCCACCGCGCTGCACAACTGCGAGATCGGGATATCGTTGGCGCCGCCCTCGAACGGGTTGGCGCTACTTTCGCCGACCTGGTCCAGCGCGGCATACATCCACGACACCAGCACGCTGAGCGGGATGGCGAGCCACACCATCTGTCCTGCCATGACGCCCGCCACGCTGTCATTCATCGGCGTAAGCAGGTCGATCATGCCCAGCGGCAACAGCAGGCAGAGGATGCGCACGAAGATCACATTGATCACCGCGTACTGGCGCGGGTACGGGTAGTTCTTGATCCGCTCGCTGCGCGCCTGCTGGTCGTGCAGGTCGCGCAGCACGCGCTGCAGTTCGGCGAAGCTGGCCTGTGGGATCTTTCCCTCATCAAGCAGCTGGCGCAGCGACGCGCCCTGCAGCGACAGCACTTCAGTGGCCTTGCCGCCCGCACCCAGGATGCGCGAGCGCTCTTCAGGGGTGACGTACTTGATCAACTCGGTGTCCAGGGTGCGCACCTTTTCAGGCACGTCATAGCGCTTGCGGTACTCGAGGTTGGGCGCAAGCTGCACCGTCTCCCACGGCTTGGCTTCGCGCATCTGGTAACGCAGCGCGGTCAACCAGGCCAGGTGCCGGTACACCAGCCTGCGGGTGTCATCGGGATGGCCGACGTAATCGCGGCTCATCGTGCCCCACAGGCGGCTGGCGGCGGTGATGGAAGCCCATACCTGCTGCGCCTCCCACAGCCGGTTGTAGGTCTGCGTGTTCTTGAACCCGGCGATCAGCGCCACGCTGGTGCCCAGCATGAAGATCACATTCCATGGCACGGCCAGCCAATGCAGGCCGCCGAGCTGGTACAGCGCCACCAGCGTGACATCCAGCAGGATCAACACATACAGCGGACGGCGCGTCCACAGCAGGAATTCGGTAAACGTGTATGAGCGACCGGCGTGCATGATCGTTGCCTCCAGCAGTGGGGGGAATGCGGCTAAGGGGCCGCGCTGGGCACCACGCAGACCACGTGGGTGATGCCATTGCGGAACATCTTTGCGTAGGGGCAGACACGTTCGGTGTTGCGCACCAGCTCGGCGGCCACGCCTGGCTCCAGGCCGGGCAGGTACGCTTCCACTTCGGCCGACAGCAGGTACAGACCATCGATGGGATCACGCGAGAACGTCACGGCAACCTCGATGCAGGCATCCGTCACTACCAGCCCGGCGCGGTTGGCGAGCAGTGTCATGGCGCCGTGGAAGCAGGCGGCGTAGCCGGCGGCCAGCAGTTGCTCCGGGTTGCTGCCGCCGCCCGGCCCGCCCAGCTCGGGCGGCAGCCGCAGGTCCAGCGACAACGCGCCATCGTCGGACCGGGCCACCCCTGACGCGCGGCCATGGCCGGTTTCGCCACCGCTCACCCGCACCCGCCCGGTGTAGAGCGGGCGCACCTCATCGCCACGGTACTTGTCGAGAACGGTGGGCGAAGGCGGCTTCAGGTCAGACATGGGGTATCCACGCAGTACAGGCGAGCGGGTATCAGGGAGTGCGGGCCAGCCCGGACTGCTGCAGCCAGCCATCGAAGCCCTGGCGGCCCAGCCACGCCTGGCCCACCGGCACCAGCGTGTCTTCCTGCAGCGGTGCGCCGAAGTACGGTGCCTGTGCATCGCCGACCACCCGGCGCGGATCCTGCGTGCGGTCCAGGAAGCGCTGGGCCAGCTCGGCCATCGATGCCCGTTCCGGCCCGGCGATTTCGACCACGCCGTTGACGGGCGGCTGCACGGCCACGCCGGCCACCGCGTCGGCCACGTCGTCTGCGGAGATCGGCTGCACCAGGGCGGTCGGTAGCCGCAACGATTCGCCGGCGGACTGGATGATGCCCGGCAGGAACTCGAAGAACTGGGTGGAGTGGATGATCGTGTAGGCCACGCCCGACTCGCGGATCAGCGCTTCCTGCGCGATCTTGCCGCGGAAGTAGCCGCTGGCGGCCAGCTTGTCGGTGCCCACCACCGACAGGGCCGCGTGATGCGCCACGCCGGCCCGTGCTTCCGCAGCCAGGATGTTGCGGCCGGCGGTCTGGAAGAAAGCCAGCACGGCCGCGTCTTCGAACGACGGCGAGTTGGCCAGGTCGATGACCACATCGGTACCGGCCATGGCCGCATCCAGGCCATCGCCACTGATGATGTCGATGCCGGTGGAGGGCGCGGCGATGACGATGTCATGGCCGGCCGCGCGCAGGCGCTCGACCACCTTGCTGCCGATGCGGCCGGTGCCGCCTATTACCAGGATCTTCATGGTGATGCTCCGTAGCTGGGGGGAGTGAACCCGGCACGGTGGCCAGGGCATGCAACGATGCTAGGCAGGCCACCGCGGCGGCAGTAGGTCCGCGCGCGGACCCGCACTGTTGCCTGTAATGCAGCAATCCGGTTCAGCGCCACGCACCGGGGTCGATGTCCCGCGCGGGGGCAGCGGGCATCTGCACGCTTTCCCAGTGGGTCACCACATCCAGGTCCAGTGCACGCACCTCACTGGTGATGAAGTCGATGAACGCGCGGATGCGCTTGGGCAGCTGGCGCCGGCTCAGGTAGCACAGGTAGTGGCCGCGGTCGTCGGCCGCGTACTGGTCCAGGCAGCTCACCGCCAGCCCGGCATCCAGTGCCGCGCGTGCCTGGTAGTTGGGCAGCTGCGCCAGGCCCTGCCCCTGCAGCACCGCCTGCAGCGCCAGGTCGGCGTCGTTGAACACCAGCGCCGAGGCGGGCTCCACGCTCCGGGGCCGGCCATCGATGCGGAATTCCCATGGCTGCAGCCGCCCATTGGGCTGCCGCTGGCTGATGCAGGCATGCCCGGCCAGCTCGGCCACGTTGCCGGGAAGACCGTGCCTGCGCACATAGTCCGGGGCGGCGCAGACCAGCAACTGCATCGGAATCAGGTGCTTGGCGATGACCTCGCTGTCTTCCAGCACCCCATCACGGAACGCCACGTCGATACGGTCGGCGGCCAGATCCAGCGTGCGTTCTTCCAGCTGCAGCTCCAGCGTCACCTCGGGAAAGAGCGCGCGGAAGCGGGACAGCAGCGGCGCGATCACCCTGCGGCCGAACCCGTAGGTGGCGCTGACCCGCAGGTGCCCGCGCGGCGGGCCATCGCGCAGGTCGCGCATTTCCTCCAGCGCCTGCAGGATGCGGTCAACGCCCGGGCGGCACCCCTCATGGAACAGCTCGCCTTCGCGGGTAAGCGACGTCGACCGCGTGGTGCGCAGGAACAGGCGCACGCCCAGCTGGCCTTCCAGCTTCTGCACGCTGCGGCTGACCGCCGAACGACCTATGCCAAGCCGGTCGGCCGCACGCGAAAAGCTGCCCTCGTGGGCCACGGCGATGAATGCCATCACCCCGGCATAGCTTGCCGAAAAGCCGGTGGTGAGCGGGTCGACACCGTCGTCGGCGGTAGCCGGTTCAGTCAGGGACATGCGGGCGGCGCTCCAAGGTGGCGCGCATGCGCGCGCAGGCAGGCATGGGCCGCTTCCAGCCGTTGCCTGCATTCAGCAGCAGGCAACCCCAGCAACGGCATGAGCTCCTCGATCGGCGCACCGGCCACGTCATGCAGCAACAGCAGCAGGCGCACATCGGCAGGCAGCGCTTCCAGCGCGGACAGGAACGTGGTCCACACCTGTTCGGCGGGGCGCGGCGGGCCTGCGGGATCGGGACGGGATGGGGGGCTCATGCAAGTCAGACGGGCCAGCGCGATGCGCTGTGACACCCCCGCCCCACGGGATTGGTGCGTGCCGCTCAACACCGTGCGTCCGCGCTGCCGGCTACCGCCAGGGCCGCCGGCCGCCTAACCTCTTTCATGCACTGCTTGCCGCCGTCACCGTGCCCCCACCGGTGGCCGGCACTGTCCACGCGACCCCCGCTCATGTTGAATGCCCCCATGGACACGTCCCTTGACCGATTCACCCCGTTGCGTCCGCGCGTGCTCGGCGTGGCCTACCGCATGCTGGGCTCGATGGCCGAAGCAGAAGACGTGGCGCAGGAAGTATGGCTGCGCTGGAACGGTACCGACCGCGACGCGATCGAGAACGCCGAGGCGTGGCTGGTGGCCACCACCACGCGCCTGGCCATCGATGAGCTGCGCATGGCCCGCCGCAGCCGCGAGCATTATGTCGGCATCTGGCTGCCCGAGCCGGTGCTGACCGACGATGCCAGTACCCCCGAGCACCTGCATGAGGCCGCCAGCGATCTCTCCGTTGCGTTCCTCGCGGTCCTGGAACGCTTGGCACCGGAAGCGCGCGCCGCGTTCCTGCTGCACGATGTGTTCGACCGCGACTACCCCGAAATTGCCCGCATCCTGGACAAGAGCGAGGCCGCCTGCCGGCAGGTCGTGCATCGCGCGCGCGCCCGGCTGCGCGAAGAGCGTCCGCTGCATCCCGTGCCGCACCGCACCCACCAGCACCTGCTGCAGGCCTTCACCGATGCGCTGGACAAGGGTGACCTGAAATCGATGATCGCGCTGATGGATACCTCGGCCCAGTTGATGGGCGACGGCGGTGGCATCGTCACCAGCTTCCCCAAGCCCATGCTGGGCGGTGCCCGCATCGCGCAGCTGCTGTTCGCGCCCACCCTGCGGCGCCGCGCGGAGCTGCGCATGGTGCCGGCGTTCTTCAACGGTCGCATGGGGCTGCTGCGCTATTTCGGCGACCACCTGGAGTCGGCGATGTCCTTCGATACCGACGGCGCGCGCATCACCCAGGTGCTGGTGCAGCGCAACCCCAACAAGCTGGAGCGGATCGTCGCACAGCAGTGGCTGGCGCTGCGCTGATGCCCCTCCCTCCTTCACGCTGGCGCACGTTGCCGCGCAGCTTCTACCATCGACACCCCACCGAGGTCGCGCCCGAGCTGCTCAACAAGCTGCTGGTGCGCGATGACGGTCGTGCCGGGCGCATTGTTGAAGTGGAAGCCTACGCTGGCGACCAGGATCCGGCCGCGCACTCGTTCCGTGGCATGACCGCGCGCACGGCCAGCATGTTCGGCGAGTGCGGCCACCTGTATGTGTACTTCACCTATGGCATGCACTGGGGCAGCAATGCGGTCTGCGGCGAGGTCGGCCAAGGCTGGGGCGTGCTGCTGCGGGCGCTGGAGCCGGTGCAGGGGGTGGACCTGATCCGGCAGGCGCGCCCGGCGATCCGCCGCGAGCGCGACCTGGCCAGTGGGCCCGGGCGCCTGTCACAGGCAATGGGCATCACCAAGGCGTTGGACGGCGCGGACCTGGTGAAGAACGACCGTGGCATCCGCATCGTGTCCGACGGCATGCCACCGCCGGATGACCCGGTTGCCGGACCCCGCGTGGGTATCCGGCGCGCGGTGGAGTTTCCGTGGCGCTGGCATGTGCGTGGACATGCGCATGTGTCTGGCCCGGTGGCGAGGCGGGGCTGAACGGCGCAACCCGCAACGGCCATTACCTACCGCGCGGGTAGTACGCCACCGTTGGTCGCGCGGTGCGCGCGCAGCAGCGGCAACGGGTCATAGGCGCCGTCGCCACCGTAGATACCCCAGTGCAGGTGCGGCGGGGTTCCCGCCGCATTGCCACTGTCGCCCACATAGCCCAGCACCGTGCCTTCACTGACCACCTCGCCTTCCGCCAGGCCTTCGCGCCAGCCTTCAAGATGCGCGTAGTAATAGCGCTCGCGCGCGGGCCCCACCACCCAGACCTGGCGTCCTCCCAGCCCGCTGTCGCGCATCGCCACCACCACACCCGCCGCCGCGCTGCGCACCGGCGTGCCACGCCTGGCGAATATGTCCACACCGGCGTGGGCACGGTCACGTCCGCGCGGGGCACCGAAGGTATCGGCGATGCGCGGCGCCGCCACGCCTTCCACCGGCACCGGCAGCGAGGTCGGCGCCGGCATGCGTGACAGCTCCCACAGCGCGCGCGGCACCTTGAGCCATTCGCTGTTCCACAGGGCCAGCGCTGCAACGACCAGCAGTGCCGGTATCACTATCCACAACGTCCAACGGCACAGTGCGAAGGCCGACGAGCGCGGCTGCGCACTCGCAGCGGTGTTGGTGTCCCGGTCGGGGTGCAGGGGTGCATTCATGCGCCCAGCATCGCAGACTCAGCGTACAAGCCGCATGTTGACCCGGCCGCCACGCAAGAGGATGCGCAGGTCGTCGATGCAGGTGAACAGCACCGGCACCACCAGCAGACTGAGTACTGTCGACGTCGCCAACCCGCCAATGACGGTGATGGCCAGCGGCTGTCGGAAGCTGGCGTCGGCCCCCAGCCCTGCTGCAATGGGCAGCATGCCGGCCACCATTGCCAGCGATGTCATCACGATGGGCCTGGCGCGGTGGCTGCAGGCTTCCACCAGGGCCGCACCGCGTTCCATGCCGTGCTGGTGCATAGCCTGTACAGCATGATCCACCAGCAGGATCGAGTTCTTGGTCACGATGCCCATCAGCATCACCAGCCCGATCATCGCCGGCACGTCCAGCGCGTTGCCGGTCGCCAGCAGCGCCAGCAATGCGCCGCCCAGCGAGAGCGGCACGGCTGAAAGAATGGTCAGCGGCTGGAAGGCGTCCTTGAACAGCAGCACCAGGATGCAGAACATACAGAACAGGCCGGCGCCGATGGCCACCAGGAACCCGCCCGCCAGCTCACCGGCCAGCTCGGAGTCGCCGGCTTCGATCGGGCGTACCCCGTCCGGCATGGCCTGGCTGATCGGCAGGGCCGCCACCGCCGCTTCGGCATCGCCCAGCGGAATTCCCGCCAGACCCGCGCTCATCGTAACGAAGCGCTGCCGGTCGTAACGGTCGATCTGGCTTGGTCCACTCTCCATGCCAAGCGTAGCGATGCTGTGCAAGGGCACCGCGCCATCGCGCCCCGGCACGCGCAGGCGGCCGATGGCGTCCAGGTCGGTACGGACGGACGCTGCGGCCTGCACGCGGATCAGCACTTGGCGGGTGTCGAGGTTTAGCCGTGGCAGGTCGGTATCGACGTCTCCGCCCAACGCAATGCGCGCCGTCTCCGCAATCGCTGCCGTGGTGACTCCGCGTTCTGCCGCTCGGTTCGGGTCGGGGCGCACGGTCAGCTCGGGCTGTTCAAGACTGGCGGTGGAGCTGACGTTGGCCAGGCCCGGGATGCCCCGCATCTGCTGTTTGAGGGTCTGCGCAGTGCTGCGCAGCAGGCGCGCGTCATCGCTGGCCAGGATCAGGGTCATGGCGCTACCCAGGTTGCCCCCGCCGACGCTGAAGCGCATTCCCGGAAGTGCTGCCAGCCGCTGGCGCACCTCCGATTCAATGTCCTGCTGTGATGTCCGCGCCGCACGTGGCCCCAGGGTAAGGGTCAGCAATGCACGGCGAACATCCGGACTGGCGCCACCGTCCCCGTCGCCCGGCTCGCCCACCCGGGCGAATACCTGTTCGACCCCCGGCACACCCTGCAGCGCGCGACGCACACGCTCGGCGGCGTGCAGCGAATCGGCGAGTGCCACACCGGGAGGCAATTCCACTCCGACCTGCACATGGCCCTGGTCGGCCGCCGGCATGAAGCCTGTCGGCAGCAACGGAAGCAAGGCAAAAGAACCGGCCAGGAACGCGAGCGCAGCGCCCAGTGTCATCCGCCGGTGGGTCATGGCCCAGTTCACTGCAGCCAGGTAGCGTCGCATCACCCGCCCCTCCCGGTGCATCTGCGCGGGCGACGGTCGCAACCAATGTACGGCCAGCAGCGGCGTCAGCAGCCGCGCCACCAGCAGGGATGCAAGTACCGCAATGACCGTGGTCCAGCCGAACTGCGCGAACAGCAGCCCGGCAATGCCCGGCATCAGCGCGGTTGGCAGGAACACCACCACCAGGGTGAGCGTCGTGGCCATTACGGCCAGCGCGATCTCGCTGACTGCATCTGCCGTTGCCTGTTCAATGGATTTTCCACGGCGGCGATGGGTTTCGATGTTCTCGATTTCCACGATCGCATCGTCCACCAGGATGCCCGCCACCACCGCAAGCGCCAGCAGGGTCAGGGTGTTGAGCGAAAACCCCAGCCAGGGCATCAGCGCAAAGGTGGGCAGTATCGAGAGCGGCAACGCCATCGCGGCCACGGCGGTGGCGCGCCAGTCACGCAGGAACCACCACACGACCAGGATGGCCAGCAGCGCCCCTTCCAGCAGCATCTGCATCGAGCCCCGATACTGCTCCCGCGTATGGTCCACGCGGTTCGCCACCGGTGTTACGACCAGGCCCCGATGTACCTGCTGAAGCGCCTCCAGCGCGCAGGCAACCTCGGTTGCCGTTGCCACTTCGTTGCTGCCCCGCGTGCGGTAGACGTGGACACCCACCACCGGGGTGCCGTCGAGCAGCGCGGCTTGGTCGCGGTCGCGATGACCATCAATGACGCTGGCCACCTGGTCCAGGCGCACCCAGCGCCCATCGCCCAGCGGCAGCGCCACGGCAGCCAACTCCGTTGCTGTCGCGACCGTGGCCAAGGTGCGAATCGCCTGTTCTCCGCCCCCCAGTCGCACGCCACCTGCCGAGGATTCCATCTGCACGGCACCCAGCGCACGGGATACGTCCGTGGTGGTGACGCCCAGTGCCACCAGCCGGACTGGATCCAACTCCACCCTCACCTCGCGCTGTACGCCACCCAGACGTTCCACCTGCCCCACGCCGGGTACTGCGCGCAGCGCCTTGGCCAGCACGTTGTCGACGAACCAGGACAGCTGTTCCTCGTCAAGCGTTGCCGATTCCACGGCATAGGTCAGGATCGGGCTGCTGCCGACCACGTCGGCGCTGACGGCTGGTAGCAGAACGTCATCGGGAAGTACCGCGCGCGTCCGGTCGAGGGCCGCCTTGACATCATCCAATGCCTCGGACAACGGCCTGCCGATCTCGAACTCGGCCGAGATGTGCACCACGCCATTGGTTACCTGGCTGCGCAGGTGTCGCAGGCCGACCACGCCCGCCAGTGCATCTTCCACCGGCCGCGCTACCGCCGTTTCCAGTTGTGCCGGCGCCACGCCGGGCTGGGCAAGCACGACGTTGACGGTTGGCAGCTCGATATCGGGCAGGTTCTGGATCGGCAGGCGGGCAAATCCTACGGCACCAGCCACCGCCAGCAGCACGAACAGCAGGATGACCGGGGTTGGATTACGGATGGACCACGTCGCAAAATTCATGTCACATCCGGCGTGCGCGGGACAATCTGTACACGATCGCCGTCGGTCAGGAAGCCGGCACCTTCTTCGACGATCCATTCCCCCTGTTCCAGCCCCGATGCGATTTCAACCTGCCCCTCCCGGCGGCGCGCCACCACCACCTCACGCGCACTTGCATGGCCGTATCCCGCACCGGCATGGAGGGTAAACACGCGGCTGTGCCCATCGCGGATCACCACGGACGCGGCCGGCACCACCAATGCGGGCGTGCGCGCCTGGCCCAGGCTGCCTTCGACGTACATCCCGGCGCGCGCCGTGCTGCCCTGCTCGATGTCCGCATGCACCAGTCCCAGGCGCGTGGCCTGCGCCAGGCCCGGGGCGAGCTGCCTCACCCGCGCCTGCGCGGTGCTGCCGTCGGGCAACTGCAACTGCACGTGCTGACCCGCGGTCACGCGCGCCAACTGCGCGGCATCCAACTCGCCCCGCCACTCCAGACGTTGCTGGCGGATCAGCCTGAACAGTGCTTCACCACGTTCGGGCACCGCGCCGAGGGTGGCGACGCGTTCACTGATCACCCCATCATCGGCAGCGCGCAGGAGGGTATAGCCAATCTCCACATGCTTGGCGTTGAGTGCCGCCCGCGCTGCGCGCACTGCCGCCGCTGCGGACTCGGCATCGGTCAGCGCCTGCAGGAGGGACTGCTCGCTCAACGCCCCGCTCGGACGCAGCTGTTCGGCTCGCCGTGCATCGCGACTGGCCTGTGCGGCAGCGGCGTCGGCCTGGGCGACCACAGCGGCCAGTCGGTTGGCGTCGGCCTGCAGCAGCGCATCATCGAAGCGCGCCAATACCTGGCCCTTGCGTACCACATCGCCGACGTCGGCTTCCACGCTGGCCAGCCGCAGGCCAGCCATTGGCGCCCCCACCACGGATTCCTGCCAGGGCACGATCGCACCGGTCGCGGTAGCCGGGTCGGTCCACATCTTCCGCTCGACGCGTACGGTGCTTACCGTCATCGCAGCGGGCATTTCGACAGGGTTGCTTTGCGCGGCCCCTGCGTGGCCGGCCGGGCGCAGCAGCGCCACGGTTGCGAGGATCGCCACGATGAGCGCCAGCGCGGCCAACAATACCTTGAAGCCCGGGGTGCTGCGGCCGCTCATGCGGACCGGTATCGGCGGCAACGATGCGGCCCAGTGGCGGCGGCTGGGGAAATGCGGGCGGGGATCGGCCATGTTCGGGCTCGGGAAGAAGGCGGCGGCGAGTCTGGAACCGGCTGGGTTACCGGGTTCTTACTGACTGGCAGGCAACGCCGGCGTGTGCGGTAAGTTGCGTGTAAGTCCACGGTGGCAAGACTCGCTCCGCCCTCCCTCGGAAGTACCACCCCATGTTCAGGTACCTGCTGTCTGTTCCGCTCCTGTTCCCCACCCTCGCGCTGGCACAAAGCACCACCAGCACGGGCGACCTGCTCGCGAAAACCAACGACGATCGCTGGTCGATCGGCGTGGCCGCCTCGGTGCGCCAGAGCCCATACGCAGGTGAAGGCACCCGCGTACGCCCGGTGCCATTGCTCACCTATGAAGGCAACCGCTTGTTCTGGCGCGGCCTGGGCGGCGGCGTGCACCTGGTAGAGGGCGAGACCTTCTCCCTGGATGGGGTGCTGAGCGGTCGCTTCGACGGCGTTGACATCAAGGACCTGGGCCGCCGCGAGCTGCGGGCCAACGGCGTGGATCCCGCCCTGCTGGACGACCGCGACGACGGCCTGGATGCCGGCGTCACCGCAAGCTGGAGCAGCCGCGTCGGCGAGTTCAAACTGAGCGCGCTGGCCGATGTCACCGATGCCAGTGGCGGCTACGAGATCGGCGCCGACTACGCCTATGCGCTGAAATGGGGCCGTACTACCGTCATTCCGAGCATCGGGGTACGCTGGATGTCCGATGATCTGGTCAACTACTACCACGGTACGCTGGATGCGGAAGTCGCGCGCGGCGTGGCCCGTTACCAACCCGGTTCGGCCGTGGTGCCGCAGGTGAGCATCGCCTTTTCCCGTCCGCTGGGTGAGAAGTGGCGCGTGATGGGCGGGGTGGACTACCGGTTCCTGCCAGATGAAATCAGCGAAAGCCCACTGAGCGAGCCGGACATGGACGGTTCTACCGGCCTGCGGATCGGCATCACCCGCAGCTTCTGATCGCCACCTTCACTATTCTGGCCCCATGTCCCAGCCATTGCCCACCTCCCTGCCCAACCGGATCGCCTTGGTCGAAGACCACGTGCGCCTGTCGGGCCTGGTCGAGCGCGGGCTGGGTGCGGCGGGCATCGCAGTCGATGCATTCGCAAGCATGGAGACCGCGTGGCACGCCATCGGCCAGCATGCCTATGCGATGGCGGTGATCGACCGCGGCCTGCCCGACGGCGATGGGCTGGACCTGGTGCGGCGCATGCGTGCGGCCGGCAACCGCATGCCCTGCCTGATGCTGACCGCGCGCGATGCGTTGCATGACCGCGTGGACGGGCTGGATGCCGGGGCCGATGACTACCTGCCCAAACCCTTCGCCATCGAGGAGCTGGCCGCGCGGGTGCGCGCGTTGATGCGCCGCCCTGCGGAACTGCGTGACCTGCAGCTGGTGCACCACGACCTGCAGGTGATCGCTGGGGAAAGCTGCATGCGCTGTCGGGACGAACAGGTAAGTCTTGCTTCGGCCGAACTGCAGATCATCATTTCGCTTGTGCGTTCTGCCGGCCAGGTGGTCCGGCGTGGTGCCCTGGAAAGTGCGGCATGGGGCGTAACCGAAGCGGTCACCCCGAACGCTCTGGATGTCGCCCTGCATCGGCTGCGCCGCAAGCTGGGTGCCATTGATTCGTCCTTGACCGTAGTGAATGTTCGCAACTTGGGCTTCGCCCTGCGGCCCGCCGATGCTGCCGCGTAGCCTCAGCGTGCGGCTGATGCTGGCCACGCTGGTGGCGCTCCTCGCAGCGGCTGCAACCGCAGCTGCGGTCATGCTGCTGCTCCGCACCAGCTCCATGGAAGACATGGTGCGCGAGGAGCTCGCCGAGGAGGCGGTCGAGCTCCAGCAAGGCTTGCGCATCGACGCCAACGGTGCGGTCACCTTCGACCTGTCACCGGAAGTGGGCAACGTCTATGCCGCCATGCGCAATGACGCCGCCTACCGGCTGACCGACGGCGGCGGACGCAACGTCGCCAGCAGTCAGGACGGACCTGCCCTGCAGGCGCTGCTCGCCCTGCCGCCGGATGCAGCCGAGGTGACCGTCACCGCACCGGATGGCGACGTCCACCTTCGGGTCGCGGACGCGACGCTGGAGCACGCCGGCCATACCTACCACGCGCGCATTGCCCGCAGCGACCGTCTGGTGGCCACGCTGAAGGACCATGCATCCAAACTCTACCTTCGCGCCGGCTCGGTGGTGGTGGTGTTGGCGCTGCTCACCTTCAGCGCCGTGATCTACGTCATCGTCAATCGCATGGTTCGACCGCTGCGCCAGGCCTCGCGCGTAGCGGCCCGAGTCGGCCCGCGCAATCTGGGGGCACGCCTGCGGACCGAAGGCCTGCCCTCCGAAGTCGTGCCGCTGATCGAAGCCTTCAATGCCGCGCTGGAGCGGCTGGAGCAGGGCTTCCGGGTCCAGCAGGAATTCCTGGCCTCCGCTGCACACGAACTGAAGACGCCGCTGGCGCTGCTTCAGGCGGAGATCGAGCTCAGCGGCGCACCCAATACCGATCTACTGCTACGTGACACCGCCCAGATGGCACGCCAGGTGCACCAGTTGCTGCACCTGGCAGAGGTCAGCGAGGGGCACAACTACAGTTTTGCACCCGTGCTGGTGGCCAACGTCATCGACGACGCGGTGGAGTACCTGTCACGACTGGCCGATCAGCGCGGAGTAGATGTGTTGGTTACCCGCGAGGGCACCTCGCACCCACCCGTCGACGCCGACGCGGGCGCACTGTTCGTGCTGGTGAAGAACCTGCTGGAGAACGCCGTGCACCATGCGCCACCGGGCAGCATGGTGCGGATCGTCGCAACGCCGGACCGCTTCCATGTGCGCGATGCCGGCCCTGGCGTACACGACGCCGAGCGTGCCCTGCTGTTCAGGCGCTTCTGGCGTGGTAACGCCAGGGAAAGCAACGGCGCTGGCCTGGGCCTGGCGATCTGCATGGAGATCTGCCTCTCGCATGGCTGGTCCATTACGCTGGCGCCCGCCGACGGCACGCCGGGCGCCTGCTTCATTGTCGCCACGGGCGGCTCCCCCCAGGGCACCTGCCGCTAACCGGACCTTGTCACTGCACCGCCACCGCCTCGGGGAACGTCCAGCGTCCGTCCAGCACCTCGGCACGCGGCCGGTACAGCCGCACCATGTAGTTCCAGCCGGCCACGGTGGGCAGACAGTTGGCGACCTGGCCATCGCAGCCGCCGAACTGGATGTCGACCGAGCCGTCGTCGTTCTTCTTCGCGGTGAGGTTGTTGAGGGTGTAGGCGTTCTGCGGGTTCTTCTCGTAGTAGCCCCTGGCGTTGTACAGGCTCACCGACCAGAACCCATCTACCGGCACGTCCGTTACATGCAGGCGGTAGACAGTTCTTCCGTCGTTCTGCGTCGGGGTCACGTTGAGGTAGACCGCATCTTTGTCAGGGGTGCCGCCCCAGGCCGAGGCTGCCCCGATCACGCGCCGCACCGGGTCCACGCTGTCGCGGGTGCCGAACATGCGGTGGGTATCAGGCAGGGTGGCGGCCAGCGTCAGCAAGGCATCGCGTACCTTGTCCTGGCTCACCGTGTCCCACTTGGGAACGTCGAAGCTGCCCGGCGCGGCCTGCTGGACCTTGATGGCATCCTGCAGCGCGTGCGCCTTGTCCACGTCCTCCGGGTTGGAGGGATCCACCAGCGTGCGCACGCCAACGACCACGTAGCGGGTGCCGTCCTTGCCACGGCTCAGCGTGTAGGCGCCCGGCGTGTAGTTCACCTGCGTGGTGTACTGGTCCTCATCGATGACCTGCATGGACATGAAGCGATCACCGGCATCGGGCAGGGTGATGGTGACCGGACCGGCATCGAGGTCGAACACCGCACTGGAATACAGGGTGTCGCGGTTCAACCGCACCACGGTCTGGCCGTCGATCGATGCCGGTTCGCGGTGGTGGAACAGCTTGCCCAGGCCACCCTTCCTCGCGAGGGCCGCGAAGTGCCGGTCGGATTCGGCGCGCACGAAGGTGTCGGCGGTGACGGGCACGCTGCCCGGTTCCGGCACATCGGCGGCCGGGGGCGGCACCGGCGTCGGCGCAACCGGAGCGGGCGCGGCGGCCGGGGTTTCCGCAGCGACGGGTGACGCTGCTTCGGGCTCACGTCGGCAAGCGGACAGGAGCACGGTTACGGCCAGGGCAGCCACGGCCAGGGCAAGCCGGTTGTGTCGCAGGATGGCATTGCTCACGGCGGGATCTCCAACCACGGGGGCTGAAGCGTAGCAATGGCCGCACGGGCTAAAAACAGTACTTTTACTGCGCGTAATGGTTCCCGGGGCGATGCGCCACGGCAAGGCCGCTCACGGTGCAACGCCCGCCGCCAGGCGGACGTTCTGGAGCTTCTTGCGCATGACGGCGCAGGTCGAAGGACAAAGACTGGAGAACTGCTTCGTCTCGCGAATGGGAGCAGGAACATCGCCTCGAAGAACGTGGACAAAGCCACAGCGCTCGAACAGTGCGCTGGAAGAGATCGTCAGCAGATAGAGTTCATCAATTCCCGCCTGGCATGCCAGATCTTCGGCCTTGCTGACCAATACCCGGCCAAGGCCACGCCCGCGAAAAGACGGGGTCACGGCAAGTGACCTCAGCAGCCCAACACAGCCGTACGACTCAACTGCGACCACCCCGCACAGCTGATCGTCTTCCCACATTCCGCAGAACGTCGCCGGCCCTTGTGCGCAAAGGTCGTCGGTAGGCAACCCGACGCGCTGGAGCATTGCAATGAGTCCGGCATCTACCGCCATCGGCTTGAAGATTGCCATGCCTGCTACTCCATCAGTGGGCGCGCCTTCCGTCCTGATCGATCACCACCTCTCCATCTTCCTTGGTGAACGGTGCACTGACCGGGGGAAGAATCTCCAGGACCACCTCGGAGGGGCGGCTCAGGCGCGTTCCCAGATCTGTCTCCACAAACGGCCGCTGGATCAGGATGGGATTGGCCAGCATGGCATCCAGCAGTGCTTCGTCGCCCAGCGCCTCATCATCCAGCCCCAGCTCCAGGTACTGTTTCTCCTTCTCGCGAATGGCGCCGCGCACGGTCAAACCCGCGGCGCCGATCAGCTCGCCCAGACGCGCACGACTGGGTGGGTTGAGAAGGTACTCGATCACCTCCGGTTCAACGCCCGCATGCCGGAGCAATGCCAAGGTGTTGCGGGAGGTTCCGCACTTCGGGTTGTGATAGATGACGGCTTTCATGCACGCTCCTCATTCGATACGGATTCAACAGCGCCAGCAGCTGCGGCCAGCGCCGCGGCCTCGGCTGCGCCCTTGCGCTCACTGTAACGGTCCACAAGGTAGTCACTGCGGCCGCGCACCAGCAGGGTAAATTTGACCAGTTCTTCCATCACATCAACGACGCGATCGTAATAGGCAGATGCCTTCATTCGCCCGTCCTCGTCAAACTCCTGCCAGGCCTTGGCTACCGAAGACTGATTGGGAATCGTCACCATCCGCATCCAGCGGCCCAGCACGCGCAGCGCGTTGACCACGTTGAACGACTGCGAGCCGCCGCAGACCTGCATCACCGCAAGCGTGCGTCCCTGGGTTGGCCGCACGCTGCCCTCCTCCAGCGGCAACCAGTCGATCTGGTTCTTGAATACGGCCGTCAATGTTCCATGACGTTCGGAACTGACCCAGACATGGCCTTCAGACCATAGCGAGGCACGGCGCAGTTCCTGGACTTTGGGATGCGTGGCCGGCACGGAGTCGAGCATCGGCAGCGCATGCGGATCGAACAGCCGGGTTTCCGCACCAAGGTGTTCAAGCAGCCTTTGCGCTTCCAGCGCCAGCTTGCGGCTGAAGGACTGGGGCCGCAGCGACCCGTACAGGATCAGGATGCGCGGAGGGTGCGCGGGCGCTGGACCTGCCTCCAGCGCGCTGGCTGAAGGGATGCCCAAGGCACCCCGGACCAGGTTGGGAACATTGTGCACGGGTTGTCCTGTCGAATTGTTTCCATTATTCTAGAAATATGGAACATAGTCATGCAACCGACGCCCTGGCAGCCTTGAGCCACGCCACCCGTCTCTCCATCTATCGCCTGCTGGTGCAGGCCGGCACCGGCGGCAAGCTGGCCGGCGACATTGCCCAGGCGCTTTCGCTGCCAGGCGCCACGCTGTCCTTTCACCTGAAGGCGCTGACAGCGGCCAAGCTGATCACCGCCGAGCAACGCGGCCGGGCCATCTGCTACCGCGCCAACTTCCAGGCCATGAATGCCCTGGTGGGTTACCTCACCGAGAATTGCTGCGCCGACGATCAGGCATGCGATCGGCCCGGCTGCTGACCAGAACGTTGGACGCACACCATGACCGCTGAACCCTCCCGCCTTTCATTTCTCGACCGGTATCTCACCCTGTGGATATTTGCGGCGATGGCGCTGGGCGTTGGCCTTGGCGCAATGTTCGATGGTCTTCCATCAGCCCTCAACGGCCTGTCCGTAGGTTCGACCAATGTACCGATCGCCATCGGCCTGATCCTGATGATGTATCCGCCGTTGGCCAAGGTGAAGTACGAAGCGCTGCCGCAGGTGTTCGCCGATAAACGCGTGCTGGCCTTGTCGCTGCTGCAGAACTGGATTGTCGGGCCGTTCCTGATGTTTGGCCTTGCCGTACTGTTCCTGCGCGACTCCCCCGAATACATGACCGGCCTCATCCTGATCGGGCTGGCGCGCTGCATCGCCATGGTGCTGGTGTGGAACCAGCTGGCGCGCGGCGACAGTCAGTACGTGGCAGGGCTGGTGGCCTTCAATTCGATCTTCCAGATCGCCCTGTTCAGCGTGTACGCTTGGTTCTTCCTGTCCTGGTTGCCGCCACGGTTCGGCCTGCAGGGCAGCGTCATTGACGTGAGCATGTGGACCATCGCGGAGGCGGTGCTGATCTACCTCGGCATGCCATTCCTGGCCGGCTATTTCACCCGCCGCTGGTTGAAGGCGGCCAAGGGCGCGCGCTGGTATGAGGAACGATTCCTGCCGACGATCAGCCCCATCACGCTGATCGCGCTGCTGTTCACCATCGTGGCGATGTTCAGCCTGAAAGGCGGCGATGTGCTGCGTCTCCCACTTGACGCGGTACGCATCGCCGTCCCGCTGACCCTTTACTTCATCATCCAGTTCGTCATCAGCTTCTTCATGGGTAAGTTCATCGCCAAGGACTACCCGCGTACCACGGCAATTGCCTTCACCGCAGCCGGGAACAATTTCGAGCTGGCCATTGCGGTGGCCATCGCGGCCTTCGGGCTGGCCTCCCCGGTCGCCTTTGCCGCGGTGATCGGGCCGCTGGTGGAAGTGCCGGTGCTAGTACTGCTGGTCCATGTAGCACTGCGGCTGCGCCGCCGCCATTTCCCAACGGATGGCCACGGCGGCTTGACCACCTCCAGCGAATCACAGGCTAGACCGGCGGCGCCTGCTCAAAACAGGCGATGAGCAGTTCGGTCAGCGCCCGCACCTTCAACGACGGATGCTGCCCCGGCGGCCGGATCACATAGATGCCGGCCGGTGGTGGCGGATGGCGCGGCATCACATGAACCAGCGCACCGGAATCCAGGTACTGCTGGGTGATTCCATCCGGCAACCAGGCAATGCCCAGCCCGGAGAGCGCCGCCGCCAGCAGCGCCGTGCCGTTGTCGGCCTTGAAGCGCCCGCGCGGATGCACCGTGACCACCGCGTCGCCATCCATGAACTGCCAAGGCTCGGTGCCCTGCATCAATGCCTCGTGCGCGGCCAGCTCATCCGGCGCTTCCGGCGAACCGTGTGTATCGACATACCCTGGACTGGCGACCAGCCGGCCAAACAGCGGCCCCACACAGCGCGCGACCAGATTCGAATCCGGCAGGTAGCCCACGCGAACCGCGCAGTCGAAGCCCTCTGCCACCATGTCCACGAAGCGGTCGCTGTAGGCCGCATGCACATGCAGCTGCGGGTGGCGCCGCGCCATTTCCGCGAACACCGGAGCGAAGTGGGTGGGCCCGAAGGTCAGCGGCGCGGCAATGCGAAGCCGGCCACGCAGGTCACCGTCGGGCAGGATGGCTTCCCTGGCGGCATCCATTTCCGCACACGCACGCGCGGCGTGCTCGCGGAAGGTGGCGCCGGCTTCGGTGAGCGCCGCCCCGCGCGTGGTGCGGGCGAGCAACTGCACGCCCAGCTCCGCCTCCAACCGGGCAAGCCGGCGGCTGACGATGGACTTGGCCACGCCCAGCCGACGTGCGGCAGGCGACACGCCGCCGGCATCGGCCACGTCGACGAATGTACGCAGATCTTCGATATCCACCGTGCCCTCCCTGCTACGGCGTACAGCCTGACACAACGCGGCCGCATTCAGCGTTCCCGTTTCTGCGACACAGCTGGGCACGCAGCGCTGCTACCGCCCTGCAGAGTGCGATGACAAGGTGGGTACTCGCTTCGCTTCCACCCACACAGGATGAACCCATGACGTTCCGTAACGGCCTTGACTCGCTGCTCCGCCCCGAAGATTCCGTACTCGTGCTCATCGACCACCAACCCTACCAGCTGTCCAACCTCAACAGCCACGACCCGCATCTGGCCGTGAACGCGGCGATCGCGCTGGCGAAATCGGCCAAGGCGTTCAACGTACCCACCATCCTCACCAGTGTGATCGCTGACCGCGGCGGCCTGCTGTTCCCGCAGATCACCGATGTATTCCCCGGCCAGGAGGTCATCGACCGCACCTGGATCAACACCTGGGAAGACCAGAAGGTGGTGGACGCGGTGAAGGCCACGGGCCGCAAACAGCTGATCATTGCCGGCCTGTGGACCGAAGTGTGCGTGGCCATGCCCACCATCCAGGCGCTGGGTGAGGGCTGGGATGTAACTGTGGTCACCGACGCGTGCGGTGGCGTTTCGGTGGAATCGCATGCCGTGGCGATCCAGCGCATGATCGCCGCCGGCGCCAACATGATGACCTGGATGGCGGTTGCCTCCGAGTGGCAACGCGACTGGGCGCGCACCGAGCATGCCGCCGAGCTGACCGAAATCCTGAAGCAGCATGCGGCTGGCAGCGGCATCGCCTACCTGTGGGAGCAGCAGTTGCTCAATACGCCGGTCCCCGTGACCGCGTCCTGATCCAGCACGTGGCACGCCCGTGGTCGCGCATGCGGCTGCGGGCGCGGGCCCGGATGCAATTGCCACGTGGTCGATGCCAGAATGGCCCCCACCTCGCCCGCTGCCCGGGCGGCGTTACGTCGCTGTGTGGTTTCCTGACGAAGGGCCAAGTGTTTCGATGGATCGACCATGCTGAGCCAGCACCTGCTGTTCTTCTTTGCCATGCTCGGTGCCTTCAATGGCATCGGGCTGGCTTCGTTCCTGTGGTGGCGGGCCAAGGGCGCGGCGCCGCTGCGCTGGCTGTCGCTGCTGATCCTGGCGGTGGGCGTGCGTACCGGCAAATCTGTGGCGTTCTATTTCTGGCCGGACATTCCGCGCATCGTGCTGCAGTTCGGCCTGACCGCCTGCTTCATGATCGGCCCCTGCCTGTTCTTCCTGGTGCGGGCGTGCCAGCGGGACACGCCCGGCCTGGCGCGCAGCGACCGCTGGCATATCGCCGCGCTGCTGGTCCTCGCCATCGGGGTGAACCTGTTCCTGCCCTATACCCGCCATCCGGAGCTGTGGCGGCATGTGATCACCCCTGGCATCAACTACGCCTGGCTGGGCTACCTGCTGTTGACCACGGTCCAGCTGTACCGCCATCGCACCCGGCTGGCGGGCGCCCCTACCGGCCGGCTGCTGCTCGGTGCGCTTGTGGGGGTATGGATCATCTGGGCCGCGTACTACACCGCCGGCTATACCTCCTACATCGTGGGCGCGCTGTCCTTCACTTTCATGCTGGCGCTCAGCGTAGTGGTGTACCTGCGCCAGCGCGCCGGCCAGGCCACGGTGGAGCCCTACCAGGACCGCCGCATCCCAGAGACCGAGGCTGCGGCCCAGCTTCGCGCGCTGGCCGAGCTGATGGACAAGGAGCGGCTGCACCTGGACCCCAGCCTGACCCTGCCCCGGCTGGCCCGGCGCTTGGGTATGCCGCAGACGCGGCTGTCGCAGCTGCTCAACGACAACAACCAGACCTCGTTCAAGCAGTACCTGGCGCAACTGCGCGTACTCGAGGCCAAGGCGCTGCTGCGCCAACAGCCGGCCAAACCGCTGGAGCTGGTCGCCGAACAGGCCGGGTTCCAGTCGATGTCCACGTTCCACAGCGCCTTCAAGAAGCACGAAGGCATCACCCCGGCGGCATTCCGGGCCGTCGCAACCGTCTCCTAGAATCGATTCCAGCACTCCGGGAAGGGTTTTCAAGATATTGATCTGGAAGCGATTGGCTAGCGTAGCGGCTCCTCCTGCGAGCCAGCGCCCATGCCCACTTCCCGCTACCTGCTGTCCCTGCTCCTGCTGCTGATCTGCAACCTCACCGGCGGGGTCTGCCTGGCCGACGCGGCCGCCGAGCCCGGCGCTGCCGCCCAGCAGCGCGTTCTTTTCATCGTATCCAGCAGCAAGGTCCACGGGTCTTCCACCCTGCCCGCCAGCGTGAGCTTCGGCGAGGTCGTGCATGCCTGGGATACCTTCAACGCCGCCGGCTATGCGGTGGACTTCGTCTCGCCCGACGGCGGTGACGTACCGATCCTGGACGCCTATGTAGGCGACGAGGTGGAAGCACGCCTGAAGGACGCGCGCATCATGGCCGGCCTGCGCAACACTGCCACGCCGGCCCAGATCGATCCCGCCCGTTACCGCGCCGTGTACTACGTTGGCGGCAGCAATGCCATGCACGGCGTGCCGGAGAACGCCGCCCTGCAGCGCATCGCCCTGCACGTGTATGAGCGCAATGGCGGGGTGGTGTCGGCGGTGTGCCACGGCACGGCCGGCACCGTGAACCTCACGTTGGCCGGCGGCCAGAACCTGCTGGCCGGCAAGCGCATCACCGGTTTCCCGGAACAGCACGAGCAGCAGGACGCGGCCTACTTCCAGCAGTTCCCGTTCCTGATGGGCGAGACCATCAAAGCGCGCGGCGGCCTGTTCAGTGCCATCGACAGCGAAGCGCCCTACATCCAGGTCGACGGCCGCGTGGTCACGGGCCAGAACTACGCCTCCGCCAAGCCCGTGGCCGAAGCCGTGGTCGAGCTGCTTCGCATGCAGGCCGCACCGCCGCAGAAGCCGGTCGCGGCAACCAACTGATCGCCGAGTGCGATTGCCGAAATTCACCACCAACATCCAGGAAATTCATGAACACGATGCTCCGATCCCTCTGCCTGTCCGCTGCCCTCGTCCTGACCCCCACCACCGTGATGGCGCAGACCTCAGACCGTGAGGCGGTGGACCAGGTCATGCAGACCATGATGCGCGGCTTCGAAGCCGGCGACCCGACGTTGATCCTGCAGGTGCTGAACAAAGACGGCGTGGTGGTGGGCTACTCACCCGTCACCAAGGCCCTGTCCCAGGTAAGCGCCGAAGAGTGGGCCAAGGGCTTCCCTGGCAAGCCCGCCGACGACGAAGAAAAGCGTCACCGCCGCTACGAGATCCTGGACGTGACCGAGACCGGCGCGCAGGTGAAGGTGATCCTCGACTACCCGCGCTGGGATGGCGTGGACTACCTCGCGCTGGCGAAGATCGACGGCAAGTGGATGATCATCAGCAAGTCATGGAGCGGCAAGAGCAAGCCTGCGGCACCGTAGGGCATTGAAGGCGCCGCCAAACGGCGCCTTCATCCTATTGCGCGCCACTCGCCCCGCATCTTGGCCTGTTCGTACCAGTCGATCATGCCAAGGTCATCGCAGCCGTCGAGCAAGGGAAGCAGCTTCAATGCCGCGTCAGTGTCTTGAATAGCTCCCCGGCGGTTTCGGCAGCCATCTTTCCACGCGCGCCACGATCTGCACCGTCGGAGGCACCTTGGTCACAACGGCTTGTGCCACACGTGCGAAGGTGTGTTCGTCCAGCGGTCGGCACACGGCAGGATGACCGCCCTGGGCCAGCACATACTCCTCCATCAGCAGCCTCAGGACCCGTGCGGGGCGTACATGCGCGCGTGCTGCAGCCAAACGGAAGCCGGAGCGCAGCGCCTCGTCCACCTTCGCCCGAACCAGTACAGGCTTGGTCATGACCATTCCTCCTGGCGGCGCTGCTTGAGCAACGCGAGCCGTGCGTCCACAACGCCCTCTCTCTGTCGTGGGGCTTTGCGTATCTTTGGCTCCGCAGGCGTGGTTCGTTCTTCAAAGCGCGATGTTGATCTGGCCTTCGCTGGCACCGATCACTACCTTGGTGCCTACGGCAAAGCCCATATCGCGCAGCCAACTGCCACGCAGGACGAGACATGGCAAAGGCTCGCCAGCATCGTGCGCCTGGCGTAGATGGACCGGCAGGCGGGAAGCGGGCATCTCCAGCGGCGTGGAATCACACCTGCCCTTCCGGCGCTCGATGTGGGGCGTGTCAGCCCAGTACATAGTCATGACGGACCTCCAATGGGAATCTCCCTCGCCGGGATCACGAGGGAGCCGGCATGAAGAGTTCCTACACTCCAGACGCCACCATGAAGGAGGATGTGGACGCAGGGAAATCGTTTGTTCCTCTCGATTTCGGCACTTCATTTGATGCAGCCTTTCGACGTCGCGTTCAACCCGAAACACTATATAAGCGCTGCTCATCGCCGCGCGCATAGCGCGCAGGCGACACGCCCGCGTGCCTGGCGAATGCCACACCAAACGTCACCGCGCTCGCGTAGCCCACGCGTTCGGCCACCTGTTGAAGAGCCAACTCACGATCACGCAACAGCCGCTTCGCCAGCGCCATGCGCCAGGTCAACAGGTATTCCATCGGCGCGATTCCCACCACTTTGGTGAAACGTGCCGAGAACGCCGAGCGCGAGAGCGCTGCCTCTGCAGCCAGCGTCGCCACGCTCCAAGTGTGCGCCGGGCGCGCGTGCAGCGCGCGCAGTGCGGCGGCAAGTCGCTCATCGGCAAGTCCGCGCACCAGGCCAGCGCCTTCGGCAGGGCTTGGGCGGCTGCGCAGCGCTTCAATCAGCAGCACCTCCAGCAGGCGTTCCAGCACCACCTCGCGTGCCGGCCGACGTGCACGCGCTTCCTCGCCAACCATCTGCACCAGCGCTGCCAACCGCGCCTCGCCTCGCACATGCACCACCCGGGGTAACAGGGAAACAAGCAGCGCAGCGTCGGGCGAAGCGAAACTGCAATGGCCAAGCTGCGCGCGCAGGTTCATCGGACCATCCGGGCTGCCGATACGGAAATGGTCTTCGCCAATGCGCGCAGGAAGGCTGGGCTGGGTGTCTGCTGGCGCACCTGCACTGGTGTTTTCCAACATCTGCATGGCGGGTATCAGGACGAAATCCCCCGCTCGCAGGGTGAGCGGCGGCCGCCCATCAATCGACAGCTGGCACTGGCCTTCCAACACCGCTGCGTAGAAGGGATCGCCCTGTCCTTCGCGGCGGATGCGCCAATCGCCCGCGCCTTCCACCAGCTTCGAGAACCGGGCAGTGGGCTGCAGCAGGGAGACAATCTCGGAAAGCGGATCGGCCACGACAGGACGCTCAGTGAGGAAATATAGACGTTCTAGTGTAGCGCGTCCTGCACCGTGGCCCGACCATGGACCTTCGTTCTCTGTTGAAGGTGTAGCGATGTCGACTGTAATGATTACCGGCTGTTCTTCCGGCTTCGGGCTGGAAACGGCCCAACTGTTCCTGGCGCGCGGCTGGACGGTAGTGGCCACCATGCGTACGCCGCAGGCCGATGTGCTGCCCCCCTCGGACCACCTGCGCGTGCTGGCGCTGGATATCACTGATCCGGACAGCATCGCCGCCGCGGTTGCCCACGCCGGCCCCATCGACGCGCTGGTGAACAACGCCGGCTTCGGTGCCCCGGTACCGGTCGAGCTGACGCCCATGGAGACCGCCCGTGCGTTGTTCGAGACCAACACGCTTGGCACGCTGGCCATGACCCAGGCGGTGTTGCCGCAGCTCCGCCAGCGCGGCGCTGGCGTGATCGTCAACGTGACGTCCACGGTGACCCTCAAAGCGCTGCCGCTGGTGGGCGTTTACACCGCCAGCAAGGCAGCAGTGAATGCGTTCACCGAATCGCTCGCCATCGAGGTCGCACCTTTCGGCGTGCGTGTGCGGCTGGTGCTGCCCGGGCGCTCACCCACCACCCGCTTCGGCGCGAATGCAGGCATCCACCTGGGTGGTATGGATCACGCGGCCTATGGCCCGTTGGTGACCAGCGTCATCGCCAGCTTCCGTGAAAGCAGCGGGCCGGTCACCCACGCATCGGACGTTGCCGACGCGGTGTGGCGCGCAGTCACCGACCCGGCTGCGCCGATGCGCATTGCCGCCGGCGCCGATGCGGAAGCGTGGATGGCGGCGCTGGGTCCCGCCGCGCGATCTGGCGCAGGCTGAGCCTGAAGCAGTGAACCGACCGTCAGTAGATGGTCGTGTTGTGCAGCGTCACCTTCTCGCCCTCGCGCTCCAACGCTTCCTGCGCGAACTGTTCCGCATCCAGGGCGACGATCCGGCAGCTTCCAGGTCCGGCTTGAGGTTCACCACGCCCCCGCTCAGCTGAAGAAACGTCGGCAGGCGGGCGGCGCGGGCGTTCTTGGCATAGAAATCGGCGTCATGGCCGGCGTGGGCTGCACCGGAAGTCAGTGCAGTTCTGCGAGAAATTCATCAATAGATCAGCCTTCTTCTAACGCACAGACCCAAAACGCCTTCGAGACGACTTAATGTGATCCAGCAAGTTGATACAGGCGGCGGGGCAACATGCGTGCAGACTGCCGGAATCCTGTACTTCCGCTTGTTGAGGGGAAGACTCGCCTGGCGGGCTTCGTTCGAGATCAATACAGCCCCATGGCATCTACTTGAGGCAATGATCAAAAGGTCATTCTCATCAACTCCGTCGGGGTGATACTGATCGTCCGTCACACCAAGCGCGGCCATGATTGAACTGGCGTCGGAAAGAACATCATTGGTCACGGGCAGGACTGTTATCCCGACCTCCTGAAGCCACCGCGCGCACTCCGACGATACGTAGCCAACCTCGTCTTTTGCAGGCTGCGGAATGCACAGCCTCCCTGCCTTGCAGTCATCTTCGAGCCATTCCCAGAAAGGCGGAAACTGCTCGATCGGATAGTTATCCCATGCATGGACGATGGCGGAAGCGTCAATGACCTGCACAATAGCTCTCCAGCTTGTGAAGATCGTTCAATTTCAGGCCATCCAGAAACCGGCTCGCCCTGGTTAGCGATATGCGCTTCTGGTTCAACGCCGTCAACACGGTACGAACGTAGCCATCCCCAAAAATGTGCTTCGGTTCGCGATAGCGATACATACGTGTGCCGCCATCGCTCTCGTCAAGCGACTGCCCACTTTGCCATGCCTTGTAGTCGTCATAAGCGTCACGACTTATACGCCCCAACGCCAACAAGCGAAGGAGGTGCACCTCCGAGCTCGCGCCCGTGACTTTTCGCCACGGAGCCAGCCAAGCGTCGAATTCCGAAGCCTCTGTCGGCATCTCGCGCACATTGATATTTGCAGCGAGTGCGTCTGGAACGAGGAGCTGAGCGGCGAATTGATTTGCCTCGCGCTCCCGACCCTCGCTTTGGCGCTCAGAGAGATCCGCATCTTCATCAATCACGCTGTCCTTATGGAGAAGGATGTGCGCAAGTTCGTGAATAAGCGTGAACGTCTGACGGCTTTCGAATCGGGCCTTCCTGACAACAATCAGCGGGAATGCCTCATGATATATGGCAAGACCCAACACGGAACTGGACTTGGGAACCTGCCACTTACCTTGGTAGCCATTGGTACGGAACACAAGTATTCCCTTCCGCTCAATGGCCTGGCGGTACCCTTCAAAGGTGCTGACGCCATCCAACCCAAGCCAGTCGCGGACACCTGCCACCGCACGTTGCGGCCCCATCCCGGTCAGCGTCGGCGGATCAAAATCCTCCACGGCATCATCTCCGATGTCCGCTCGCAGCGAGAGGTATGCCTCACGTTGCCACTCTGCGCGCTCGATGATGCGCTTGAGGGCACTCTCCATGTCCACTTTCTGGTTGGCCAGCGTACGGAAGCCGTTGGTAAATACCTTCTCTGGATTTACGGGTCCGTGCTCAAGGAAGAACAGAACACCTCTACCGAAGTAGCTGGCCATCCTTCGGAGCTGGTTATAGGTAAGGGCAGCTTCTCCACGCTCTAGAGCCGCGAAGAGCGAATGGCTGACATCGATGGCAGCGGCAAGCTCCTCCGTTGTGATGTGCCTCTCGGCACAACACCACTGGATTCGATGCCAATTTATGTTCGCTATGCGCTCTACCATGTCAGTCCCAGCTCTTGCCGGCCGGGGCCCGTCGAATGGGCCGCTCCCTGTCGCGCAATACTAGTGGCTCCTCGTTTGGACCTCCAGCAAGCGCGTCGCAAATCACACGGCCCGGCATACCTTCAGGCCAGATTGCCATGATCGATCCGCGCCAGCTCGTGCTCTACATCCCGGGCTCCGGCAACTGTCACCAGCAGGTCCATAGGTTTCGCCCCCAGGATCCCGTTGGCCGCTGACAGCCAACGCGTGGCTTTTTCGTCACTTCCAAACACCCGCGCGGCCTCCCGGGTCACCCGCGTGACGCGCAGCGCTCCATCCACCTCGGCTTTCATTTGGTTCATGGTCAGATCTCCGGCCATATTGCGTTCATTGTGCATCGCCCGGCATCACCCAGCAGGCCGAGCAATGAAAAGGCAGGCTGCGCCCAGTTCCGGTGAAAGGCGGATGCGTCTTATGCCCAGACCCAGCATTGAATTAAAACAAACGCTTGAAACGCGCGTAACTTCGCCGAACTGGACACGATCCACCGCTTCCGCCAGACTTCGCCCTTTCCTGTTCCGTGGCACCCATGGCGAAACTGCTGGTCCTGCATGGCCCCAACCTCAACCTGCTCGGCACGCGCGAGCCGGGGGTGTATGGGCATACCACGCTGGCGCAGATCGACCAGGCCCTGCTGGCCCAGGCGCAGGGCGCCGGGCACGCGGTGGAAAGCCTGCAGTCCAACGCCGAGCACGTGCTGGTGGACCGGGTGCAGGCCGCCCGCACCGACGGTACCACGTTCATTCTGATCAACCCGGCCGCGTTCACCCACACCTCGGTAGCCCTGCGCGATGCGCTGGCGGCGGTGGGTGTGCCGTTCATTGAAATCCACCTGTCCAACCCGCATGCCCGCGAACCGTTCCGCCAGCACAGCTATTTCAGCGACAAGGCGGTCGGCGTGATCTGCGGCTTTGGCGCCGACAGCTACCGCTACGCGATGGACGCGGCGCTGGTGCGGCTGGCCGCCGCCTGACACCCATTGACCCGAGCGCTCCACGCTTCCCACCACACTGACATCAAACACCAGAGGCCCCTATGGATCTCCGCAAAATCAAGAAGCTGATCGACCTGTTGGAAGAGTCGAACCTTGCCGAAATCGAAATCAAGGAAGGCGAGGAATCCGTCCGCCTGTCGCGCGCCCCGGTGTCGGGCTACGGCATGATGCAGGCCCCGCCGCAGATGATGATGGCCCCGGCCCAGCCGGCCGCCCAGGCGATGCCGATGCAGTCGCCGACCGAAGCCTCCACCGGTGGCACCGCCAAGCCGGGCCCGGCGCTGCCGGACGGCCACGTGCTGCGTTCGCCGATGGTCGGCACCTTCTACACCTCGTCCGCACCGGACAAGCCGGCGTTCGTCAGCATCGGCCAGCAGGTCAAGGCCGGCGAAACGCTGGCGATCATCGAAGCGATGAAGATGTTCAACCCGATCGAAGCCGATGCTTCCGGCACCATCGTGGCCATCCTGGGTGAAAACGGCCAGCCGGTCGAATTCGACCAGCCGCTGTTCGTGATCGGTTAAGGATCCGTCCATGCTCGACAAAGTCGTTATTGCCAACCGAGGGGAGATCGCGCTGCGCATCCTGCGCGCGTGCCACACCCTCGGCATCCGCACGGTGGCCGTGCATTCCACGGTCGACCGCAACCTCAAGCACGTGGCCATGGCCGACGAGTCGGTCTGCATTGGTCCGGCGCCGTCGCCGGAAAGCTACCTCAACATCCCGGCGCTGATCGCGGCGGCGGAAGTGACCGATGCCCAGGCCATCCACCCGGGTTACGGCTTCCTGTCGGAAAACGCCGATTTCGCCGAGCGCGTGGAAGAATCCGGTTTCATCTTCATCGGCCCCAAGGCCGACACCATCCGCATGATGGGCGACAAGGTGGAAGCGATCCGCGCGATGAAGGCCGCCGGCGTGCCGTGCGTGCCCGGTTCGGGCGGACCGCTGGGCGAGGACATCGTGGCCAACACCAAGATCGCCCGTGAGATCGGCTACCCGGTCATCATCAAGGCGGCGGGTGGCGGCGGCGGGCGCGGCATGCGCGTGGTGCATGCCGAGGCATCGCTGAAGACCTCCATCGAAACCACCAAGAGCGAGGCCAAGGCCGCGTTCGGCAATGGTGAGGTGTACATGGAGAAGTTCCTGGAGAATCCGCGCCACGTGGAGATCCAGGTGCTGGCCGACGGCCAGGGCAACGCCATCCACCTGGGTGAGCGCGACTGCTCCATGCAGCGCCGCCACCAGAAGGTGGTGGAAGAAGCGCCGGCACCGGGCATCAGCGCCGAACAGCGCGAAGAGATCGGCAAGGTCTGCACCGAAGCGTGCGTGCGTATCGGCTACCGTGGCGCGGGTACCTTTGAGTTCCTCTATGAAGACGGCCGCTTCTACTTCATCGAAATGAACACCCGTATCCAGGTGGAGCACCCGGTAACCGAAATGGTGACCGGTATCGACCTGGTGGTGGAGCAGCTGCGCATCGCTGCCGGCCACAAGCTGAGCATCAAGCAGAGCGATGTGGTGCTGACCGGCCATGCGATCGAATGCCGCATCAACGCCGAAGATGCCGAAACCTTCGTGCCGAGCCCGGGCCAGATCACCGCGTTCCACCCGCCGGGTGGTCCAGGTGTGCGCGTGGATACGCACATCTACGCCGGCTACCGCGTGCCGTCGAACTACGACTCGATGATCGGCAAGCTGATCGTGCACGGGCCGGATCGTGAAACCGCCATCGCGCGCATGCGCGTTGCGCTGAGCGAGATGGTGGTGGACGGGATCAAGACCAACGTGGCGCTGCAGCAGCGCATCATGCGCGACAAGGGCTTCCAGGCGGGTGGGCAGAACATCCACTATCTGGAGAAGCGCCTGGCCGAGCGCAAGAACAAGTCGATTGCGTTGACGTGATCTGCTGGGTGGCTGGTTGAACAGGGAGGCGGGCATTGCCCGCCTTTCTGCTTTTTGGGGGTGCAGGCAGCCCGCTGGTGTTGCGTGGATGTTGCTCTGCGTGGGCCGACCAACGGTCGGCGCTACCGGGAGCGGGCACCCGTTTGTGGCACAGAAGTGCCGTCAGTCCCGCAGGGGGACGGCCAGAAGGGGTTGGGCGCCGAGGGGGCCCATTGCCTGTCTTGCTGCGCCCAGTTCTTCCAGGTGCAGTTCGCCCTGGGCCTGGGCGGTGACCTTGAACAGCACGTTGTTGCCGATCATCACCTGCGCTTCGTCCTGCAGTGAGAGCAGGCCGGTGGGATGGGCGTGGTGGTGCGCCAGCAGGGTTACCACGGTGGGCACGCCCCGCGGACTGTTACCCGCTGCGGCCACCGCGCGGCCACGGTCGCCGCTGGCGACCAGGAAGCTGCGGCTGTAGATCGTCTGGCCCACCTTCAGGTCGGCCAGCTGAGCGGCGTCCACGGCCAGCGCGGTGTGCACGCGGCCGGCGTGCGGGGGAATGCGCGCCAACCCTCGGTTGATGCGGGCCACGGCCTGGCCCGAATCGCGGAACACCGGCTGCAGGCTGCCGTACTGCAGGAAATCGTCCATTGAGCGGCGCCGCCAGGTGAGGTAACTGCGGATGGCGGCGCGTTGCAGCTGGCTCAGCCGCAGGCGGTCGTTCTGTGCCACCGCGCTTTCATACACCTGCGCTGCCTCCAGGCTGGGCATGCCTCGATATTCCACGTTGAATTCGGCCTGGGTCATGAAGCGGTGCTCCTGCGCGGGAATCGCCTGGCGGATGTCGGCGATGCGGTGCGCGGGCTGGCCTCGGGGGGGCAGGCGACCGGCACCGGTGCCGCGCGGCAGGTACACCGAGATGCGTTGGGTATGTTCGTCCACCTGGCGCAGGCGCACGCGGAAGTAACGGTCGTTGAAGCGCAGGTAGTGCCGCAGCCGGTTGCCCTTGCGGCTCATGTACCAACCTGGCCTGCTGACGTCGGGCACGACGCCGCGGCGGCGCGCCTGGTATTGGGTGAGGGCCTGCCCGTGATGGGTCTGCAGCGTGCTGGACAGGTCCGCCGAAAACTCGGGCGCCGACGTGGCACAAGCCTCGCCGGGTGCCCGCCGACAGCGCAGGGTTCGCACCGGTGTCGGCGCGGCTTCGCGCACCTGGTAGATGCCGTCGCGCTTGACCAGTTCCAGCGCGCCGATGCGCAGGCCCAAACCATCGGTCAAGGTGGCGGCGTAGTACCGGCCATCCACGCAGACGGCGTTGCCTGAAAGGTCGGCCTCCGGAGGGTTGTAGTACAGGATGCCGTCGGGGCCAAACAGGTCCAGGCGCAGCCGGGCATGGTCCAGCGGCACCTGACGATGCACCTGCTCGGCCACATGGTCGAAGAGCGGAATGGAGCTGCCCGGGCGGGTCACGCCGGCAGCCACCGGCCGTGTGGCCGGTGCGCGCTTCCATTGCCAATCGCCGGTGTCGAAGATCACATTGATCGTGCCGTCGTCGGTCAGCACCTGCAGCCGGCCTTCGCTGATGGTGAGGTCACGCTCGGCACCTTCATACCGCACCTGGACGCGACCGTCGTGCAGTTCGGCGGTCGTCTGGCGGATGACCATGCCGGGACGTCGCGGCGCACCGCGTGGGTTGGCGGGTGCACCAGGTTCCAGTCCATGCATGCCCCCCAGCGCCATCACGGCGTTGGTCAGTTCGGTCCGACCCAGTGGACGATCCTCCAGGACATCGGCGCCGGCATCGAGTACAACGGCCGCCTCCTGCATGCCAAGCACGCTGCGTCCGCCGAGCACGGCACCTTCGGCAAGGGTGGTGATCGCATCCCCCACCTGCAGCAGCGCGCGCATGCCCGAGCCCAGCGGCGGCGTGCAGCGCACCCCCTCATACCGTAGCCACGCGTTGCGGGCGTCGCTGAACAGCTCGGTCACTGGGCTGCGAAGCAACCCCGCTACGCCATGCAGCACCCCGGGCATGCTCGGCGAGACGGCCACAGGAATGCAGTTTGTCGTCATTGGCCCGACGACGCGTCCCGCCGGTGGCGGCGGAGTCGCTATCGGCACTCTGGCCGCGTTGGTCACCGTCAACACCGCTGCCAACGCCTGCATCGGCGTCTCCACCCGACGGATGACGGAGGTGTCCAACGGACGGGGGAAAGCGGGTCTTACTGGGCCGCGGGCTGGGAAGCGACCAGTGGCGTGCCGGTGGTCGGCTGCGGTAGTGGGCATGGGCAACTCACGGGGAAGGCGTGCCCGATGAAATCGAAGCACCGCGCCTCTGTCCAAGAGAAGCTAACTAAACGAATCGCAAAACCGATAGGCGCCGCATATATCCACGACGCAAGCGTCAAGGGCGGCGCAACCCAGCGGGCCCGGCAATGGGTTGCCGGGCGCATGCATCAACGGCTGGCGTCAGCCGCCGTGATCTGGGTGTCCTTGACCGGGGCCACGCCGAGTGACGACGTCGGGTCGACGATCACCATGGTTTCGGTGGAGCCATCCGGCCAGACCACCTGGAAGGTGCTGCCCGCCGGCAGCGCGGCGAACGGCATGCCGCTCTGCGCGCGGTACACCGCGGCCACCTGGCTGGCACCGGCGCGGCGCACGTCTTCCTGCGCCTTCACCGAGGTCAGGGTCACCTTCGACAATTGCCGGTAGCGGTCATCGTAGGTATCGATCATGACCAGGCCGACGGCACCGGCCGAATAGGCCACAAACAGCGCCACCCAGAACCAGAACTTGGCACCATGCAGGAATCGACGGTAATTCATGACCGGTTACTCCGCTTGATCAACTGCTCAACCAACGTTTTCATTTTCCCCGCACCTTGCCGCGATACCGCGGCGTCATACACGAAAGTGGCGAAGTCCTGCCCACCGTCCTGCGAACAGATCCCTCCGTTCGCGCAGAAATTGTTCATCAACACACTGTCCGGCCCACAGGCCATGCCCAGCTCGCACGCGGCCAGCCGCCAGGCCAGTTCGCTGAACTGGTCGCCGGCCACCAGCCCCTGCAGCGCGCCATCGCCACTGGCGCGCTGGCCCATGGCGGTGGAAATGGCCATGTAGGCTTCCGGGTCGCGCGAACCCATCACCCGCTCCACCAGGTCGCGGCGGTAATCGGGGCTGTCCTTGAGCGGCTGCCCGTCGGCGAACAACGCCGCTTCGGCGGCCAGGTTGCCGGCGCGGGCGGCCAGCACGCGCTGGGTAAGAATCAACGAACGGCCAAGACCGTCGCTGGAAACGAAACCCGCGCAGCGGCGCGCCACGCGCTCGCGCGCCAGCACCATCGGCGAGGATGCGCTCATGCCCAACCCCGTGAGTACGTTGTTGTCGAGCTGGTAGCCGCCCGGGTCCATCGCATAGATGGCGCAGTAGTCGTACACGCGGCTGACCATCCAGCCGGCTTCTGCATTGCCATCGGCGGCCTGCAGGCGCAGTCGCCGGGCGTAGGCGAACAGGTCGGTGTCGCCTTCGATGTCGGCACGGATGTCCAGCGGCAATCCCGACGGCACGGCGGTGCTGCGCTCACTGGTCAGCAACTGGCGCGCCAACTGCTGGGCCTGCGTGGGCGCCGTCGAACCCGTCCCCACCTGCAGTTCACTGACCGCGCCCGGCGCATGGTCCGCCTGCAGCGCACGGCCACCCGCGCGATAGCCCACCACCCCAAGCAACGCCAGGGCCGGTACCACCAGCAGCCAGGTTTTGAGGGTGGGCGCGAGGGCCATTGAGCAGGACCGGTCCGATGGATTCAGACAGCAGGATGCGGAGTTTAGCAATGGCGTAACCTGTTGTCTGAACACCTCGTCGCGTCGCTTCTCACCGACCCTTGAGACACGCCTCGCCGCGACCGCCCGCAATCGTCTAGCATTCACCGTTTTCCGCAGGTCCTTACCGCCCATGCCGTTCCTGGAACTCACCCTCCATTGCACCGAAGCCACCCAGCCCCGCTATGAGAATGCGCTGGACGACGTGGGCGCGCTGGCGGTGACCCTGCTCGACGCCGATGCCGACACCAGCAACGAGCGCGCCATCCTGGAACCGGGCGTGGGCGAAACCCCGCTGTGGAACGACCTGGTGCTGAGCGCCCTGTTCCCGGCCGATACCAACGCGCTGGCGCTCCTGGCCGCATTGGAAGCGTTCGACCCGGGCCTGGAATGGAGCAACGCGAGTTTCCGCGCGGTGCAGGATGAGGATTGGGAACGTGCCTGGCTGGACCAGTTCCAGCCAATGGCCTTTGGTAACCGTACCTGGATCGTGCCGTGGAACCATGCGTTGCCCGAGGCCGCGCAGGCCGCCGATGCGGCCGTGGTGCGGCTTGATCCTGGCCTGGCGTTTGGTTCGGGCACCCACCCGACCACGGCGCTGTGCCTGCGCTGGCTGGACGGGCTGGCCGCCGAGGGCGTGCTGGCCGGGCAGACGGTGCTGGATTTCGGCTGCGGCTCGGGCATCCTGGCACTGGCCGCGCTCAAGCTCGGCGCAGCCAGGGCGGTGGGCGTGGACAACGACCCGCAGGCGGTGCTCGCCACGGGCGACAACGCCGAGCGCAATGCACTGCAGGACCGCATGCAGGTCCATCTTCCGGCCGACGAACCGCAGGCCACCTACCCGGTGGTGGTGGCCAACATCCTGGCCTCGGCGCTGGATGCGCTGGCCGAGGTGCTGGCCGCCCGCGTGGCACCGGGCGGGCGCATCGCGCTGTCGGGCATCCTGCACGGGCAGGAAGACGAACTGCTGGTGCGTTACGCGCCGTGGTTTGAACAGCTTGAAGTCGCACGCGACGACGACTGGATGCGCATCACCGGTGTGCGCCGTGCTTGAATGACCCGATGACCGAGCCGACACCGCCACCGCGACGTCCACTGGCCACGTTCCTGCGTGCGTCAACCGAGCCCACGCCCGAGGCGGTCGACGCGATCGCGTCGCCTCCCGGCGCGGACCACAACCAGGACAACCCGGTTGCCGTCGAGGCTGAAGCGGACATCAGCCACGCCCCGGACGCGGACGAGGGCGACGCTGCGTTCAAGCGCCTGGCCGAAGACACCGGCGCCTACGTTACCGCCACTCCCGCGCCCAGCTTCATGCGCGCACCGGAAGCAGCACCGCCCACCCCGCGCTGGCAGTGGGGACTGGTCGCCGGGCTTGTGGTGCTGCTGTCGCTGCAGATCGCGGTGGCCGACCGCGCGCGCCTGGCCGCCGATGCCGGCAGCCGGCCGTGGATTGCCGGGCTGTGCGGCGTGCTGCACTGCCGCCTGCCGGCATGGCAGGAACCGGCCGCTTTCAGCATGATAAGCCGCGATGTGCGACCGGTGCCCGGGCAGCCCGGCGCGCTGCAGGTGCAGGCCAGCTTCCGCAACGATGCACGTTGGGAGCAGGCCTGGCCGTCGCTGCGGCTGTCGCTGTCCGATCCCGATGGCCGCGTGATCGGCACCCGCGTGTTCGCATCGCGCGACTACCTGGACCCTACGGTCGATGCCGCATCGGTACTGGAACCGGGCCAGAGCGCGCAGATTGCGTTCCGGGTCCGCGAGCCTGCCGCGTCCACCGTCGCATTCACCTTCGAGTTCCTGTAACCCGGCGTCCTGCCAGCGAGCGTGGCGGGCCAGCCACGCACGCGCTAGACTGGCCGCTCCAAAATTTTCCACCAGGGTTGTAGTTCGCCCTGGCTTCGCACCGGGATCCTTCTTGAACGCTGTCCTTTCTCGTCCTGACAATAGTCGTGGCGCGCCCAAGCCACCGCTGCGCGAACACGTGGCCCAGTCGGTCCGGCGCTACCTGCGGGACCTGGATGGCTGCGATGCGGATGACGTGTACGAGATCGTCCTGCGCGAGATGGAAATTCCGCTGTTCGTGGAGGTGCTCAACCACTGCGAAGGCAACCAGAGCCGCGCGGCGTCGATGCTGGGCATCCACCGCGCCACCCTGCGCAAGAAGCTGAAGGAATACGGCATCGCCACGTGATGCCCAGGCGTACCGACCAACGGTCGGTACCTACCGCAGCGGGCGTTGAGGCGGGGCATTTACCCGGTAGGTACCGACCGTTGGTCGGTACGGCCTACAATATGGGCCCGTTCCGCTTCGATCTCCTGCCCCCATGAGTTCCGATCTGCTGCCCGTGCGCCGGGCCCTGCTTTCCGTTTCCGACAAGACCGGCCTGGTCGACCTGGCCCGTGCCCTGGCCGCACGCAACGTCGAGCTGCTCTCCACCGGCGGCACCGCCAAGGCACTCCGCGACGCGGGCCTGCCGGTCAAGGACGTGGCCGATGTCACCGGCTTCCCGGAAATGATGGATGGGCGGGTCAAGACACTGCACCCGCTGGTGCATGGCGGCCTGCTGGGCCGTGCCGGCCAGGACGAGGCGGTGATGGCCGAACATGGCATCGCGCCGATCGACCTGCTGGTGCTGAACCTGTACCCGTTCGAGCGCGTCACCGCCAACGCAGACTGCACGTTGGCCGATGCGGTGGAGAACATCGATATCGGCGGCCCGGCGATGCTGCGCTCGGCTGCCAAGAACTTCGCCCGCGTCGCGGTGGCCACCGATCCGTCCCAGTACACCGAACTGCTGGCCGAGCTGGATGCCAACGATGGCAAGCTCTCGGCGGCCAAGCGCTTCGCGCTGTCGGTAGCGGCGTTCAACCGCGTTGCACAGTACGACGCGGCGATCAGCAACTATCTTTCGGCCGTGACCGCCACCGATGAAGCCGTGCCGCTGCGCACCGAATTCCCGGCGCAGATGAATTCCAGCTTCGTGAAAATGATGGACCTGCGCTACGGCGAGAACCCGCACCAGGCCGGCGCGTTCTACCGCGACCTGTACCCGGTGCCGGGCACGCTGGCCACGTTCCAGCAGCTGCAGGGCAAGGAGCTGAGCTACAACAACCTGGCCGACGCCGATTCCGCATGGGAATGCGTGCGTCAGTTCGACGCACCGGCCTGCGTGATCGTCAAGCATGCCAACCCGTGCGGCGTGGCCGTCGGTGCCGGCAACGGCGACGCCTATGAACTGGCCTATGCCACGGACCCGACCAGCGCCTTTGGCGGCATCATCGCCTTCAACACGCCGCTGGACGCCGCCACCGCCAAGGTGATCCTGGACCGCCAGTTCGTCGAAGTGCTGATCGCCCCGGACTACGAGCCAGCGGCGCTGGAGTACGCGCAGAAGAAGGCCAACGTGCGCGTGCTGCGCATTCCGCACGGCGAGGGTCGCAACAACTACGACACCAAGCGCATTGGTTCGGGCCTGCTGGTGCAGAGCGCGGACAACCGTGGCATGGGCCGCGATGAGCTGACAGTGGTGAGCAGACTGGCACCGACCGAAAAGCAGTTCACCGACCTGTTGTTCGCCTGGAGCGTGGCCAAGTTCGTGAAGTCCAACGCGATCGTCTATGCCAAGGACAACCGCACGATCGGTGTTGGCGCCGGGCAGATGAGCCGCGTGTACTCGGCGCGCATCGCCGGCATCAAGGCCGCCGACGCCAACCTGGTGGTGGAAGGTTCGGTGATGGCCTCCGACGCGTTCTTCCCGTTCCGCGACGGCATCGACGCAGCTGCTGCTGCCGGCATCAAGGCGGTGATCCAGCCGGGTGGTTCGATGCGCGACGCCGAGGTGATCGCCGCGGCCGACGAACACGGCCTGGCGATGGTGTTTACCGGCGTGCGTCACTTCCGGCATTGATTGTTCGGCGTAAGGTGGGGGCCGACCAGGCGTCGGCGCCCGCCGGCAGATTTGGACTGGAGCTGGAGGTGATCGCATGACCGACAACCATGGCGAGCTGATTCTGTACCGCACCGATGACGGTCGGACGGAGGTTCATCTGCGCGCTGAAGAAGGCACGGTTTGGCTTACCCAGCATGAGTTGGCAGAGCTCTTCGATACCACCAAGCAGAACGTCAGCCTTCACATACGGAACATTCTGGAGGACGGGGAGCTGCCAGCTGAAGCAACTGTCAAGGATTACTTGACAGTTCAACTCGAAGGTAAGCGCAGGGTCAATCGATCGGTTCAGCTATACAGGCTGGAGATGATCCTGGCTGTCGGGTTTCGCGTCCGGTCGCCACGGGGAAGCCAGTTCCGTCGTTGGGCCGGCAGCGCGCTCTCCGACTATCTGGTGAAAGGATTCCTGCTCAACGATGAGCGGCTCAAGGACGCCGAGCGCGCGGATTACTTCAACGAGCTGCTGCGCCGCATCCGCGACATTCGCAGTTCGGAGAAGCGCTTCTACCAGACGCTGCGTGACCTGTTCAAAGCCAGCAGCAGCGATTACGACGGCACGGCAGCGACCGCCAAGACGTTCTTTGCCACCATCCAGAACAAGCTGGTCTACGCCATTACCGGCCGCACCGCTGCGCAGCTGATTGTCGAGCGTGCCGATCCAGATGCTGCCCACATGGGTCTGACGAACTGGTCTGGAAACAAGCCCCGCAAGTCTGACGCGGTCGTCTCAAAGAACTACCTTGCGCAGCCGGAACTCGAGCAGCTCAATCGGCTGGTCACCATGTTCCTCGACTTCGCTGAAGATCGCGCCGAACGCCGCATGGAAACCCGGATGGAAGACTGGATCAGGCAGACCGACCGCTTCCTCGACTTCAATGAACGCGCCATCCTCGATGGTCCCGGACGCGTCTCCAACAAACATATGGAGGCCATCATCGCAGAGCGATATGCGGCCTTCGATGCTTCGCGCCGCGCGCAGGAGAAGGTTGCTGCCGATGTGGAGGCCGAGCTGGATATGCAGCAGCTGCACGCCGAAACAAAGCGCCTGGCTTCCCGTGAGAAGTCGGTCTAACCCGGTTCCGCATCACTTTTTCCTACCGTTACCCAGGATCGTCCTCAATGAAACTTCTCGTCATCGGCTCCGGCGGTCGTGAACACGCGCTGGCCTGGAAGCTGGCTCAGTCACCCCGTGTCAGCGAAGTACTGGTTGCACCGGGCAACGCGGGCACCGCCACCGAGGCGCGTTGCCGCAACGTGCCGGTCAAGGTCACCGACCTGGATGGCCTGCTGGCGCTGGTGCAGGCCGAGGGTGTCGAGCTGACCGTGGTCGGCCCGGAAGTGCCGCTGGTGGCAGGCGTGGTCGACCGCTTCCGCGCTGCCGGGCACCGCATCTTCGGGCCGACGGCTGCTGCCGCGCAGCTGGAAGGCAGCAAGGCCTATGCGAAAGACTTCCTGGCCCGCCACAACATTCCCACCGCGTTCTATGCAGTGCACACCGAGGTGGACGCGGCGCTGGCCTACATCCGCGACAAGGGCGCGCCGATCGTGGTCAAGGCCGACGGCCTGGCCGCCGGCAAGGGCGTGATCGTGGCGATGACGCTTGCCGAAGCCGAGGACGCGGTGCGCGACATGCTGTCGGGCAACGCGTTCGGTGATGCCGGTGCACGCGTGGTGATCGAGGAATTCCTCGACGGCGAAGAGGCCAGCTTCATCTCGATGGTCGACGGCACCACCGCCTTGCCGATGGCCACTTCGCAGGACCACAAACGCGTGGGCGATGGCGATACCGGCCCGAATACCGGCGGCATGGGGGCCTATTCGCCCGCGCCGGTGGTCACCGATGAAGTACATGCGCGGGTCATGCGCGAGGTGGTGAACCCTACCGTGCAGGGCATGATCGCCGATGGCATTCCGTTCACCGGCTTTCTTTATGCCGGTTTGATGATCGATGCCAGCGGCGCACCGAAGGTGATCGAATTCAACGTGCGCTTCGGCGACCCCGAAACCCAGCCGGTGATGCTGCGCCTGCAGTCGGACCTGGTGGACCTGGTGGAAGCGGCCATCGATGCATGCCTGGACACGGTGCAGGCGCAATGGGACCCGCGCCCGTCGCTGGGCGTGGTGATGGCCGCTTCGCCGTACCCGGAAGCGCCGATCACCGGCGATGTGATCCAAGGGCTGGACGAGGTGCCTGCCACGGCCAAGGTGTTCCATGCCGGCACCACGCTGGATGCGCAGGGCCAGGTGCTCAGCGCCGGCGGCCGCGTGCTGTGCGTGGCCGCACTGGGCGACAGCGTGGGCGACGCGCAGGCCAATGCGTATGCGGGCGTGGCAAAGGTGTCGTGGGAACACGAATTCCACCGCAACGACATCGGCTGGCGCGCGATCGCACGCGAGAAGGCGTAGCCGCGTCGCCCGACCAACGGTCGGGCGCTACCGGTTCGCCGGTAGGTACCCACCGTTGGTGGGTACGCTTCCGAAACAACAAAAAACCCGGCGCTGCCGGGTTTTTGTCTGCTGCGTTGAGCGCCGCGTCAGGCGGTAAACAACGCCTTCATCTTCTTCAGCGCGTTCGCTTCCACCTGGCGGATGCGTTCGGCGGACACGCCGTACTCATCGGCCAGTTCCTGCAGCGTGACCTTGCTGTCGGCATCCAGCCAGCGGCGACGGATGATGTCGCGCGAGCGGGCGTCGAGCTCGGCAAGACCTTCGCGCAGCAGCTGCAGCTGGTTGTCTTCGCTGTCGGCACGCTCGTAGGCCATCGACGGGTCTTCGTCGTTGGCCACCAGGAACGCAGCCGGCGACGGCGGCGCATGCTCGTTGTCGTCATCGCTGGGCGCATCGAAACCGATATCGCGGCCTGACAGGCGCGATTCCATCTCAAGCACTTCACGCTCGGACACGTTCAGGTCCTTGGCAACGGCCGTGACTTCAGCCGCGTTCAACCAGCCCAGGCGGGTCTTGGACTTGCGCAGGTTGAAGAACAACTTGCGCTGCGCCTTGGTCGTGGCGACCTTGACGATGCGCCAGTTCTTCAGAATGAACTCGTGCATTTCGGCACGGATCCAGTGCACCGCGAACGACACCAGGCGAACGCCCATGTCCGGGTCGAAGCGCTTCACGGCCTTCATCAGGCCGATGTTGCCTTCCTGGATCAGGTCGCCCAGCTGCAGGCCGTAGCCGTTGTAGCCACGGGCCACGTGCACCACGAAGCGCAGGTGGGAATGGACCAGCTCGCGCGCGGCGTCCAGGTCCTGCTCGTCGCGGAAGCGGCGGGCCAGGTCCTGCTCGTCATCGACCGTCAATACCGGTATCTGGTGCACGGCGCCGATGTAGGCGTCCAGCGAACCGAGCGCACTGGGAATCGGGAGATTGTTTGCCACAAGGGCAGTAGACATGTTCTGGCTCATAGAGGTCATCTTATCAGTCCCGGTTTTGGACTGCTGACGGTTCAAAAAGTTCCAGCGTTCCGTGAGTGAAACGCTGACGGAGATCAGGTGCCTAACGTACCGCGAAATGGTGGCAGTGGCGAGCGGCCCGGGAAGGTATCTTATTTCTTTATAAATCAAATGGATACGATCAAAAACGTCAGGTCTTCGTAGTTTTGGGCAGGACAATCCCACCCGGAGCGACCCATTCAGGGAAAAAGGGTTGCCAGGCATTCAGCCTACCCGCGCGCCGGTAGTGGTGGGTTACACCGAAAGGTCGAGCGCAGCTCGCTCGGGCAACGACCAGTCGATGCGGCCCAGGCCACGCCGGTCCAGGTACTGGTTGGCCGACGAGAAATGCCGGCAGCCCAGGAAACCGCGATGCGCCGACAGCGGCGACGGATGCGGTGCCTTGAGCACGCGGTGGCGGCTGGTATCGATCACCTTGCCCTTCTGCTGGGCATAGCTGCCCCACAGCAGGAACACCAGGCCGTCGCGTTCACGGTTGAGGGTGTCCACCACGTGGTCGGTGAACCCTTCCCAGCCGCGCTTCTGGTGCGAACCGGCCTGCCCTTCCTCCACGGTCAGCACCGCGTTGAGCAGCAGCACGCCACGGCGCGCCCATGGCAGCAGGCAGCCATGGTCCGGGCGCGGCAGGCCGAGATCGGCTTCCAGTTCCTTGTACATGTTCAACAGCGACGGCGGCACCGGCACGCCGGGCATCACCGAAAAGCTCAGGCCATGGGCCTGGCCCGCGCCGTGGTACGGATCCTGGCCAAGGATGACCACCTTGACCTGGTCGAACGGGGTGGCGTCGAACGCGGCGAAGATCTGCGGCCCCGGTGGGAACACGTGGGCACCGGCGGCTTTGCGCTGGCGCAGGAACGCGGCCAGTTCGCGCATTTCGGGGCGCAGCAGGTAATCGCCAATGCGCGCCTTCCAGCTCGGTTCAAGCTGGATGGCCGGTTGTACGTCGTCGTTCATCGCACCACGGGTTTGTCGTTGAGTCGCGACAGGCGCAACTGGAACAGCACCTTGGTGACCAGCAGCCGTTCTTCGATCGGCTTCTGCACCAGGTCGTTGGCACCGGCCTGCAGCAGCCCGGACTGGTTGAGCGGGTTGCCATCGCCGGTCATCACCAGCACCGGCAGGCGCCGTTTGCCGTAGCCGAAGTCCACGCGGACGCGCTCGACCACATCCAGCCCGCTGAGCTCGCCCTTCAGGGTGACGTCGGTCAGCACCAGGTCGATGCGGTGGCTGCTGCGGCCCAACGATTCGGCGGTGAGCAGTGCGAACGCTTCTTCGGCGGTCATCACGTGCAGCACGTTGAGGCTCTGCCGCTCGAGCATGCGCTTGGTCGCTTCGGCAACCACGCGGCTGTCCTCCACGTACAGGATGGTGGCGCCGGGAATGGTTTCCGGCTGCACATAGCCACGGATGAAGGTCGCCAGGGCTTCATGGCCCAGCGCCTTGTCGAAATAGTCGGTGACGTAGTCGGTGAAGCGACGCTGCTCCAGGTGCTGCTGGGCATCACCGGAGACCACGATCACCGGCACGTACGCCTGCCCGGCGGTTTCGCGCACCAGCCGGGCCAGGTCCAGGCCGTCGCCATCGCTGAGCGTCAGCGAGGTGGTGACCAGGTTGACCGGGCCGGCCTCCAGCGCCATGCGGGCGTCTTCGATGCAGGCGCAGCCCACCACCTCGACCGCCGGCAGCTCGCGCTGCAGCACGTCGGCGATGAGCTTGCGGACCAGCTTGGAACCATCGACCACCATGACGCGTGGCGCGTCATCGACGAGGTGCTTCAGTACTTGCGGACGCATGCAGGGCAGGCCTCAGGTTTCGGTCGGACGGGTCTGGCGCAGGAAATGCCCCGTCACCAGCCACGCGCCCAGCCAGCCCAGCACGACAGTGCCGACCAGCACAAGCGATGAATGCAACAGGTCCAGCCCATGCAGCACGAACGGGCTGGCATAGCTTTGCGACAGCGCGGCCAGCGGCGGGCGCAGCGCAAGCCCTGCCCCGCCGACCAGCGCCAGGGCCAACGCACCGGCGCCCAGCCCGTACCACGCGCCCAGGTACAGGAACGGGCGACGGATGAAACCGTCGCTGGCGCCCAGCAGCTGCAGCACGCCGATCTCATCACGCCGGGCCTGGATGTCCAGCCGCACCGTATTGCCGACCACCAGCGCCGCGCCCAGCCCCAACAGCACCGACAGCACCTGCACCAGCCGCGTGCCGAAGCCCAGCCAGGCATCCAGGCGCTTGCGCCACAACGCGTCGTGCTGGACCAGGTCGGCCTGCGGCAGGCCCTCCAGCGACTGTGCCAGGCGCGCGTCGTCGGTGCCGTTGGCCGGGGTGATGATCAACAGCGACGGCAGCGGGTTGTCGTGCAGCGCATCGATGGCCTCGCCCAGTCCGGCACTGTCGCGCAGTTCGGCCAGGCCTTCATCCGGCGAACGCAGGGTCACCCCGGCCACGTCGGCGCGACCGCGCAGGGTGTCGGCCACCTGTTTGGCCGCTGCCGCATCGACATCGGTCTTCAGGAACAGGTTGATGTCACGCGACTGCTGCACGCTGCCGGCGAAATGGGTGAGGTTGTCCAGCGCGATCGACAGGCCCAGCGGCAGGGCCAGGGCGAGCGCCATCACCATCACCGTAAGCAGGGTGGCCCACGGCTTGCGCCAGGCACGGCCCAGGCTGAACACCACGCTGTGGCCGTGGTGGTGCAGCCACACGCCCAGGCGCGACGGTGCGGCGGCTCCCTTGTTGGTGGCGGTGCTCATTCGGCCAGGTCCTGCGGCGAGATGTCGTCGATCAGCTTGCCGTGGTCGAGGATCAGCACGCGCTTGCGCATGGCGCGCAGCAGCGCCAGGTCGTGGCTGACCACCAGCACGCTGGTGCCGCGCTCGGGCAGTTCGGCGAACAGCGCCATGATTTCGGCGGCCAGCGTCGGGTCCAGGTTGCCGGTGGGTTCGTCGGCGACCAGCAGCTTGGGCTCGCCGACGATCGCACGGGCGATGCCGACGCGTTGCTGCTCACCGGCCGACAGCTGCGACGGCAGCGCCTTCTCGCGATGGCCCAGGCCCATGCGCTCGAGCACCGAACGCACGCGCTTGCCAATATCGCCGCGCCGGGTGCCGCGCAGGATCAGCGGCAGGGCCACGTTTTCGGCAATGCTGCGGTCCATCAGCAGGCGGTGGTCCTGGTAGACCGCACCGACCGCGCGACGATGATGCGGGATATCGCCACCGCGCACCTTGAGCAGGTTGCGCGCGTCGAACACCACCGCGCCACGGCTGGGCCGTTCGTCGAGGTGGATCAACTTGAGCAGGGTGCTCTTGCCGGCGCCGGAGTGCCCGGTGACGAACAGCATTTCGCCGGGCGCGACATCGAAGCTGACGTCCACCAGAGCCTGGTGGCCGCCCGCATAGTGTTTGCTGACATTGTCAAAACGCAGGACGCTCATTCCTCCGATTATGCAGGAGGAGGGCGGCGGCGGGGGAATGGCGTGCCGCCCGACCAACGGTCGGGCGCTACCGTTGATCGGAGATCAACCGCCCGACAGCATCCGGCGGATCTTGCGGCCGATGCGGGTCAGGAAGCCTGCGCCCGGGTCGGCGGCCGGCGCGATGTTGCGCATCGGCTTGGCGGTGACCTGCACCGGGGTGACCGACTGTGCGGCACCTTCGGCACCTTCCACCGGACGACCGTGGCGACGACGGCGACGCTTGCGCGGTGCGCGCTCGCCCTCGGCCGCACCTTCCGGCGCCCCTTCGGCGCGCGGCGGACGCGGCGCCTGGGGAGCCTTTGCAGCCTCCACCGGCGCGGCGCCTTCCACGGCAACAGCGGGCTGCTCGCCTTCCACGCGCGGCTTGCGCGGGCCACGCGGACGGCGTTCGCCGCTGCGCTCACCACTACGCTCGCCACGGCCACCACCGGAGCGGCTGCCGCTGGACGAACGACCACCACCGCGGCGCTCTTCTTCGGCGGCACGCGCTTCGCGCGCTTCGCGGAAGATCTGGCCGACGCTTTCGTTCTCGTCGCCTTCCTCGCCCGCCGGCGCCACGGCGCGTTCCGGGCGCGGCAACGCGGTCAGGATCTCGCTGGTGACTGCTTCCACCGGAATCTTCTGCTCGATGTAGGCCTCGATATCCGGCAGGCCCATCGCATAGCGTTCGCAGGCGAAGCTGATCGCATCACCTTCCTCGCCCAGGCGGGCGGTACGGCCGATGCGGTGCACGTAGTCTTCGGCGTCGAACGGCAGGTCGTAGTTGTAGACGTACTTGATGCCGTCGATGTGCAGGCCGCGCGCGGCCACGTCGGTGGCCACCAGGATTTCCAGCTGGCCCTTCTGGAAGCGGTTGAGCAGGCTCTCGCGCTTCTTCTGCGGCACGTCGCCGGACAGCACGCCGACGCGGTAGCCGGCCTTTTCCAGCGAGCGCGCCACGCGTTCCACGAACACCTTGGTGTTGACGAACACCATGGTGCGCGCGCCTTCGCTGCGCGAGAGCAGCCCCAGCAGCAGCGGGATCTTCTCTTCGTCGGCCGGGAAGTAGATGCGCTGGCGCACGCGCGCGGCGGTGATCGATTCGCTTTCCACCACCAGCTTCTGCGGCTCGTTCATGTGTTCATAGGCCAGCTCCAGCACGCGGTGGCTGAGCGTGGCGCTGAACAGCAGGGTCTGGCGCGTGGTGCGCTCGGGCATGCGGCGCAGCAGGAAGCGGATGTCCTTGATGAAGCCCAGGTCGAACATGCGGTCGGCTTCGTCGAGCACGCAGATTTCACAGGCATGCAGCGACACCACCTTGTGCTGCTTGACGTAATCGATCAGGCGGCCGGGGGTGGCGATGATCACGTCCACGCCCTGCTGCAGCAATTCGCGCTGCTTGTCGTAATCGACGCCGCCGTAGACCAGCGCAAAGCGCAGGCCCAGGTCCGAGCCGAACTTCACCGCGTCCTTGTGGATCTGGATGGCCAGTTCGCGGGTGGGCGCCAGGATCAGCGCGCGCGGGTCTTCCGGCTTGCGGTCGGCCAGCGCCGGGCGGGTCAGCAGGCGGTTCACCACCGCGACCAGGAAGGCCAGCGTCTTGCCGGTACCGGTCTGGGCCTGGCCCGCCACATCGCCGCCGGGCAATGCCACCGGCAGGGTCAATGCCTGGATCGGGGTGCAGCGGGTGAAACCAGCGCCTTCAAGGCCAGCCTGCAGGGCCGGATGGAGATCGAAGGAGGAGAAGGTCAAATCGGTCAGCGGTTTGTCGCTCATGAGTCCGTCTTGGTAAGGCCAGCCGACAGAGATGCGGGTGGCTTGCAATCTTGGGGGCACCGTCGCCATTGCGGGCCCTGCGCCTGGGAAGGCGGAGGCCGGACCGAACCGGTCCCGGGGCGCCGCACAGTGAGCCAGTTTAACGCAAAGCGGCCGGCAAACCGGGGGAGGGCGTCGCACACCCCCATGCGACGGCCCAGCCGGACGTAGAGCCACGCCCTGCGTGGCTGCCTTTCACGCCCCCAACCCCCAGTTGAACGCCGTGGCTCGAGGGGCTGGAACCGCCACCACCCCACCCGCATATCGTTCCAGCCAACCCCGGCAAAGCGCGATGACGGTCACAGGACGATTCTTTCCAACCGGTGTCTGTTGCCTCGCGACGATAGGGGTACACTGCCGGCCGTGAGCGTCCAGGCATCCATCGGACGCACCGCTGGCTGCACACGCGGCCACGAGGCAGCAGACGCGGGCCAGGCCTCCAGCCTTGTCCAGGTTCAACCCCTCCGGCCCTGCCGGGTGCACTCCAAAACGAGAGACCAAGATGAGCGACAAGGTTGTACATGTCGGCGATGCCGACTTCGATAGCACCGTGCTGAATTCCAAGGAACCGGTCCTGGTCGACTTCTGGGCCGAGTGGTGTGGTCCCTGCAAGATGATCGCCCCGGCGCTGGAAGAACTGGCCGATGCCTACCAGGGCCGCGCGAAGATCGTGAAGGTCAACGTGGACAACAACCGCGCTCTGGCGTCCACGTACCACGTCCGCTCGATTCCGTATCTGGTGGTGTTCAAGGACGGCGCGAAGGTCGGCGAGCAAATCGGTGCGGTGGGCAAGGCCCAACTGGCCCAGCTGCTCGACAAGGCGCTTTGACCTGATGTCCCCGGCAGCCGGTCACCCGGCTGCCCCGCGGGCCCGACGCCCGCATGAATGACCCTGCCCCACCCGGCTTGCGCACCGCCGCGAGCCGGTGTTAGTGTCGGCATATCCGGCCGCATTCGCGCGCCGCATCTTCTGGACGACGTCTCTTTCCAGAATCCCTTCCCAACGTTCGCCGCCCCTGCCGGGCGCTCGCACCTTCCAGCGAGGAATTCAGCACTTGTCCGATATCACTACTTCCGAACCCGGGAGCGCCGACGCGCCCGCCGAGAAGCGCGTGCGCAAGCCGCGCGTCGCCAAGGCCGCTGCCAGCAGCGCCGACACCGGGTCTTCCCCCGAACAGAACGCCCTGCCCCTGGCTGCCGCGCCGGCGCCGGCTGCACCCGCAGCGCCGCAGCAGACACCCCAGGCACCGGCCACCTCCAGCGGCGATGCTCCGGCCCCGCAGGGCGGTGGCCAGGACGCCGGCGACGGCGGCCAGCGCACCAACAACCCGCAGGGCGGGCAGAACCCGTACCAGCAGGGTCAGAATCAGGCCCAGGGCCAGAACCAGGGCCAAGGCAACCGCCGCGACCGATTCCGTAATCGCCGCGACCGCGACCGCAATCGTGGTGGTGGTGGTGGCGGCTTCCGCGACGACGGCATGCCGCAGGACAATGGCGAGCAGCAGCCGTTCGTGCGCAGCCAGCAGGCCAACGTGCCCGAGGGCTTCCCGGTCTATTCGCTGAGCGACCTCAAGCGCATGCCGGCACAGAAGCTGCTGGAGATCGCCGAGCAGCTGCAGATTTCCGAAGGCGTGGCGCGTGCCCGCAAGCAGGACGTCATCTTCGCCCTGCTCAAGGTACTCACCCGCCATGGCGACGGCGTGGCCGCCGACGGCGTGCTGGAAATCCTGCCGGACGGCTTCGGCTTCCTGCGCGCGGCCGAAGCCAGCTACCTGGCCGGCCCGGACGACACCTACATTTCGCCCAGCCAGATCCGCCGCTTCAACCTGCGCACCGGCGACCACCTGTCCGGCCGCATCCGCTTCCCGAAGGATGGCGAGCGCTACTTCGCGCTGTCGATCGTGGACACCATCAACGGTGAGCCGCTGGAAGCGTCCAAGAACAAGGTGCTGTTCGAGAACCTCACCCCGCTGTTCCCGCGCAAGCGCTTCACCCTGGAACGCGGCAACGGTTCGTCCGAAGACATCACCGGCCGCATCATGGATCTGATGGCACCGCAGGGCAAAGGTCAGCGTGCGCTGATCGTCTCCCCGCCCAAGGCCGGCAAGACGATGCTGATGCAGCAGGTGGCCACGGCGATCACCACCAACCATCCGGACGTGCACATGATCGTGCTGCTCATCGACGAGCGTCCGGAAGAAGTGACCGAAATGCAGCGCACCGTGCGCGGCGAAGTCATCAGCTCCACCTTCGACGAACCGGCCGCGCGCCACGTGCAGGTTGCCGAAATGGTGATCGAGCGGGCCAAGCGCCTGGTCGAACACAAGAAGGATGTGGTGATCCTGCTCGACTCGATCACCCGCCTGGCCCGTGCCTACAACAACGTGGTGCCCAGCTCCGGCAAGGTGCTCACCGGTGGTGTGGACGCCAACGCCCTGCACCGCCCGAAGCGCTTCTTCGGTGCCGCGCGCAACGTTGAAGAAGGCGGCAGCCTGACCATCATCGCCACCGCGCTGGTCGACACCGGCAGCAAGATGGACGAAGTGATCTACGAAGAGTTCAAGGGCACCGGCAACAGCGAAGTGCACCTGAACCGTCGTATCGCCGAAAAGCGCGTGTACCCGGCCATCGACATCAACCGTTCCGGCACCCGCCGCGAAGACCTGCTGATCGAACCGGAGCTGCTGCAGAAGATCTGGATCCTGCGCAAGCTGCTGCACCCGATGGACGAAATCGCCGCGATGGAATTCCTGCTCGACAAGATGAAGAACACCAAGTCCAACGACGAGTTCTTCGGTTCGATGAAGCGCTGACCGGCGCCGACATCGAAACAGAAAAGGCCCCGCATTGCGGGGCCTTTTTTTTGTTTCGCGGCGCCTTGCCTGCCCGGTAGGTATCGACCGTTGGTCGGTACACCTCAGGGACGCATGCGATCCAGCAGCGGGCCAAAGTGCAACGGCCCCAACGTTGCCACCGGCTCCGCAACGTCCACTGCATCGGCCGCTGCCCCCTCTTCCGGCCCGGCCGGCCCATCCCCGTGCTCAAACCCGATCCCTGCCCTCACCATCGTCGACACCGCAACAAGGATGAGCAGCGACAGCCCACCCAGGACATGCATCAGCGTCACATCGATCTCCCCGCGACTACGTAGCCCACACGCTACCGGCCACGCAGCGAGGATCCTCTGCAACAACTCCCATTTTCATGGTGCACGCGACACATCCTGACGCGGTAGCGCCGGCCGTTGGCCGGCCCATGCATCATTCACCGACGCCGGTTCAATGCATCACTTGCACTCCACCACCCCCTCGGCCTTGTCCGCCTTCGCCGCCACCCGTACCTGGGTGAACGCCGCCGCGAACGGCTTGTCCGCGCTGACCACGAACGGCGCTTCCACCGCCCCCAGGTCCACGCCCTTGCTGGCGAAGCAGGACAGCGGAATGGTCACCGTGCGCTTCTGGCCGGGGCTGAGCGTTGCCAGCGCCGGGGCGATATCCACCCCGCCCTCGCAACCAGTGCCGCACTGCATGGTTACCTTTACCGGCGAGGCGGGTGGGTGCTGCACCATCACGTCGAACTGCAGCGCGCCGTTGCTGCGCGCCAGTGCGCCCAGGTTGCGCCGCGAGGTGCTGCGCGCGATCAGCTCCGCTGGCGCCAGCCAGGTCACTTCGCGGGCGTCCTGCTGGGTGTTGATCTGCACCGTGCGCACCTCGGCCACTGGCGTGGCGGTGGGCCAGCGCAGGCTGGCGTTGAGGTCGTTGCCGAGCGGCTGGGTGGCGCCGTCGGCGGCGATGTGCAGCGAGAACGGCGCAGTGTCCACCCGGTTGAAGATCGGCAGCGTGGTGACTTCACCGCAATGGTCAGGGTTGGCTTCGGGCAGGCGTGCAACCTGCGCCGGCGCTGCGTAGCTCAGCCCATAGCCGAGCTTGAACAGGTCCGGGCGCTTCGGGTCCGGGCGGTCGATCGGTGCCGGGCACGGCACGCCCGGCCACGGGAAACTGAGGCGGCCGTGGAAGTCATGCGCGGGCTTGCCGTCCTTGCCGGCCACCAGCACATCGGTGATGCCCTTGCCTTCGGTACCCGGCAGCCACGCCGCAACAAAGGCCTGCGACAGGTTGAGCAGGTCGTTGGCGTACATCGGGCGGCCCGAGAAATACACGGTGACCAGTGGCTTGCCGGTAGCGGCGACGGCCTTGAGCACGGCCAGGTCCTGCGGCTGCGCGCGGCTGTGGCTGACCGTGTCAGAAGCGAGGATGTCGCCATTGGTTTCGGCGTACGGCGTTTCGCCGATCACCGCGACCACGACATCGAAGCTCGAGGCGTCGATGCCCGTGGCGTCCGCACTGTAGGTCACCTGCTGAGCGCCCAGTTCGGCGCGCAGCGCACCCAACACCGAATCGGCATGGGGGAAATCGGCATTGGTGTTCTCGGTGCCCTGCCAGGTGAGCGACCAGCCACCGGCCTGGTCGGACAGGCTGTCCGCGCTCTTGCCCACCACCAGTACGCGCGCGTCGCGCTTGAGCGGCAGCACCTTGTCCTGGTTCTTCAGCAGCACCAGCGATTCGCGTACCGCTTCACGCGCCAGTTCGCGGTGCTGCACGGCATTGGCGTCGCCTGCGTAGCGGCTGTCGGACGGTTTGTGCTCGAACAGACCCGCGCGCAGCTTCACGCGCAGGATGCGAGTCACCGCATCGTCGATGCGTGCCATCGGGATCTCGCCGCTCTCCACCTGGGCGATGGTGTTGGCAATGAAGGCCTTCCAGTCATCGGGCACCATCACCATGTCGATGCCGGCGTTGATCGCCTGCGCGCAGCTGTCATTGCGGCAGCCGGGTACCTGGGCGATGCCGTTCCAGTCGGACACCACGAAGCCGTCGAAGCCCATCTTGTCCTTCAGTGCGCCAGTGAGCAGCGCCTCACTGCCGTGCATCTTGCCGTAGTCGACGCCCCCTGCCTTGTCGTTCCAGCTGTTGAACGAGGCCATCACGGTCTGCACGCCTTCGCCCAGCGCGCCAAAGTAGCCCTGGCCGTGTACGTTGATCATGGTGGCCTTGTCCACCGTGGCCTCGCCCTGGTCGCGGCCGTTGTCGGTGGCCCCATCGCCGATGTAGTGCTTGGCGGTGGCCACTACGTTGCCGTCGTTGGTGAAGCGGCCCTGCGCGCCCTTGACGTAGGCCTGCGCGTATTCGCGCACGATGCCGGGGTCGGACGAGAAGCTTTCGTAGGTCCGGCCCCAGCGCGGGTCATGCGCGACCGCCAGGGTGGGTGCGAACACCCAGCCGATGCCGGTGGCGCGGGTGGCGCTGCCGGTGGCGGCGCCAATGCGCTCGATCAGTGCCGCATCGCGGGTGGCGCCCAGGCCGATGTTGTGCGGGAACAGGGTGGCACCATACACGTTGCTGTGGCCGTGCACCGCGTCGGTGCCCCAGATCACCGGCACCGGGGTGCGCGCGTCGGTGGCCAGCGACGCAGCATGGTAGGCATCGGCCAGTTTGACCCAGTCCGCCACGCTGGCGTGCTTGTCCATGCCCGGCCACGAGCCACCGCCGTTGAGCACCGAACCGATGTAGTACGTGCGCACCTGTTCCGGCGTGATCTGCTTGATCTCGGGCTGGGTCATCTGCCCGACCTTCTGGGCCAGGGTCATCTGCGCAAGAATGCTGCGCACGCGGCTTTCGATGGCCGGGTCGGCGGCAATCGCACTGGTCACGCGTGGCCAGTCCTGCAGGCGCTCGGCGGCGGGCGCGGCATGCGCCTGGGCGGTCAATGCCGTCAGTACACAGACGGTGAGAAGAGTCTTCCGGGCGCGGCTCACGGGCATCTACCTTCAAGGGAATGTGCGGATGTTGGACCGGACGCAGGCCGTTTCGGCGCATCCGGTGACAGCGCTGTCATATAAGCCGGGCGGGGCGCTGTCAACCATCGGGCGAGATGCTTGTCCTTGCATCCCCGTGGTTGCTGGCCCGGCCGTTTTCGAACGTGGTGCGAATGCGCGGTTGCTGTTGCAACGCCGCATGGAATTTCAGGTCGTGCACGAACGCCCTGCGTCGTGGCACCATCCGCCTGCTTCGGTAACCCCGAAACGACACGGGCGCACTACCATCGGCAGCGGCCGGCCGGCTCTCCAGGAGGATCCATCGCACCATGCGTAGTCGTATCGAGGATGTCGCCGCCATTGCGGGCGTTTCGATCAAGACCGTATCGCGCGTGCTCAACAATGAGCCGAACGTGCGCACGGAAACGCGCGATCGCGTGCTCGCCGCGGTCACCCGGCTGGGGTACAGACCGAACCTGTCGGCGCGCAGCCTGGCGGGGCAGCGCTCGTATGCATTGGCGCTGGTCTACAACAACCCCTCGCGCAACTACCTGATGGAAATCCAGAACGGCATGCTGGAGGCCTGTCACGCGAACCATTACAACCTGATCCTGGGACCGGTCGGCATCGGTCGGCGCACCCTGCCCGACCTCGCCGCGCTGTTCGAGAACTCGCGGCCGGATGGCGTGGTGTTGATCCCGCCACTGACCGATGATGCGGTGGTGCTGGCGTACCTGGAAGACAACGAGATTCCGTTCTCCTGCATCGCGCCGCGCCATCCCGACGGCCGGATCGGCGTGCGCATGGACGAGACCACGGCCGTGGTGGAGCTGATCGGGCACCTGGTGGCACAGGGTCACCGCCGCATCGCGCACATCAAAGGCCCGCGCGCGCATGGCGCCTGCCAGTGGCGCCTGGCCGGGTACCGCCAGGCCTTGCGCGAAGCGGGGATCGACTACGACCCCGCGCTGGTGGTGAACGGCCAGTTTTCGTTCGAATCCGGTATCGAGGCGGCCAACGCGCTGCTGGACCTGCCCGAGCCGCCGACCGCGATCTTCGCGGCCAACGATGACATGGCCGCCGCGGTGTTCCGGGTGGCCGGCCAACGCGGCCTGCGCGTGCCGCGCGACCTCTCGGTGTGCGGCTTCGATGACACGCCGATCGCCGGGCACATCTACCCGGCGCTGACCACCGTGCGCCAGCCCACCGACACCATGGGTCGGCTGGCCACCGAGCAGCTGATCGAACGCATCCGCTCGCCCCAGGCCGGCCGCATGGTCACGGTGGAACACGCCGTGCTGGTGCGTGAATCCACCCACGCACCGCGACGGCGCTGAACATTCAGGTGCAACGGCGCGAACCGCGCCACGCGTAGAACACAATGAACAGGTAGCACAGCATCGGCAGCAGGAAGGACGCCTGCAGCCCGTAGTGGTCGGCCAGCCAACCGACCGCCAGGGGAATCACCGCGCCACCCACGATCGCCATCACCAGCAGGCTGGAGCCCTGCCCGGTGAGCGGCCCCAGGCCGCCGATGGCCAGCGCGAAGATGGTCGGGAACATGATCGAATTGAACAGGCCCACGCTGACCACGCTCCACTTGGCCAGCTCCCCGGTGCCGAGCATGGTCACCGCCAGCAGGCCCATCACCGCCAGCGCGAACAACCCAAGCAGGCGACGCGGATCGAAGCGCGCCAGCAGGAACGTACCGACCAGGCGGCCCACCAGCGCACCGCCCCAGTACAGCGATACATAGCGAGTGGCTTCCTGCTCGGTAAGCCCTTCGCCGATACCCGGCATGGACAGGAAGTTGACCAGCACGCTACCGATCGATACTTCAGCGCCCACATAGAAGAAGATTGCCAGCACGCCGAAGGCCAGGTGCTTGTGGCGCAACGCCGCACCCAGGGTGCCGTGTTCCTTGCTGTCTTCCACACCGGCAATGCTGGGCAGGCGGAACATCCAGATCGCTGCGGCCAGCACGAACAACGCGATGGCCAGGCCGAAGTACGGCACCTGCACCGATTGCGCTTCGGCGGCACGGTAAGCCAGCGCTTCGGCCTGCGGCAGCAGCGCCAGCTGTTCGGCGCTGCGGGGCTCGGCCGCCAGGATCAGCAGCCCACCGAACAGCGGGGCAATGGTGGTGCCCAGCGCGTTCATCGACTGGGCCAGGGTAAGCCGGCTGGAGCTGGTCTGCTCCGGGCCCAGCAGCGCCACGTAAGGATTCGCTGCTACCTGCAGCACGGTGATGCCCGTGGCCAGCACGAACAGCGCGCCCAGGAACAGGCCGTACACATGCAGTGCGGCCGCCGGCCAGAACAACAGCGCGCCAACACCGGCGATGGCCAGCCCGGCCACGATGCCGCGCTTGTAGCCCACGGCGGCAACCAGTCGCCCCGCCGGCAGCGACATCAGGAAGTACGCACCGAAGAAGGTGAACTGGATGAGCATGGCCTGCACCCAGGTCAGCGAGAACGCGGCCTTGAGGTGCGGAATCAGGATGTCGTTGAGGCAGGTGATGAAGCCCCACATGAAGAAGATCGCCGTCACCACGGCCAGCGCCATGCGTGTGCTCTGTACGTGTTGCCCGCGAACCACGGTGGATGTGTCCATTGCCTGTCCTTCTGATGGGAATTGCCAGCCATGCGGCGGCCAGACATGGAACCCGCTCGGAGTGCCGTTGTCCAGCGCTGTCAGACAACCGGTCCGCCGGCGCGACATCAGCCAACGGCGACCCGAAATCCCATCCTGCGCAGTTTCGTTCTGCACTGCACAACGACGCGCCCTGACTGAATCGGGCGCGCCACGTCACGGTAAAACCGGGTGAAAAGGCCTGCGTTGCAGCGTTTAGCGGCTGTACAGCACCCTGCTTCAGGACATGAAGAGACACCTGTGGGTACACAACCAAACAGGCGCCATATGGCACTTTGTTGACAACGCTGTCAGGCGTGGGCCCAATCCGGCCACATCGTTGTTGAATCGCGCCAGACACCGTAGAACTGCCATTACCGATTTTCCCTGGGGAGGGAGCTTCCATGAAGACGTACAAGGCCGTACCCCGCAAGGCAATGCTCACTTCCGCCCTGCTCGCCGTGTTGGCCGGGCCGGCATGGGCGCAGGACACCACCCGCGACGGCGCCGCGTCGTCGTCCGAAGGTCTCGACCCGACTACGCTCGATACGGTGCAGGTCACCGGTATCCGTGGCAGCCTCACCTCGTCGATGAACCTCAAGCGCGACAGCCAGGGCGTGGTCGATGGCATCGTGGCCGAGGACATCGGCAAGTTCCCCGATACCAACCTTGCCGAATCGCTGCAGCGCATCAGCGGCGTGTCGATCGACCGCACCGCCAGCGGTGAAGGCTCCAAGGTGACCGTGCGCGGCATCGGCCCGGACTTCAACCTGGTGCTGCTCAACGGCCGCCAGATGCCCGCGTCCAACCTGGGCAACGGCGGCGCCGGTCTGTCCAGCTCGCGCTCGTTCGACTTCGCCAACATCGCATCGGAATCGATCTCGGCTGTCGAAGTGTTCAAGACCACCCGCGCCGACAACCCGACCGGTGGCATCGGTGCCACGATCAACGTCAAGACCCTGCGCCCGCTGGAATCGGAGCCCGTGGTCAGCGTCGGCCTGAAGGCGGTCAGCGACACCTCCAACGACAACCTGCCGCGCACCCTCCAGGGCTCGAAGTACACCGGTGAAATCTCGGGCATCTTCAGCGACAAGACCGACGATGGGCGCTTCGGTTACATGCTCAGCGGCAGCTACCAGGAGCGCGATTCCGGCTTCAACCAGGCCACGGTTGCCGAGGGCTGGGCCACGCTCGAGGGCGACAACACCACCGACTGGCGCGCGCTGCCGCAGCCAGGCCAGGGCTATGCCGACCGCATCCAGAATCGTCCGGGGCCCAACGATGTGTACGGGCGCCCGCAGAACACCGCCTACAACGTCAACGGCGTGCAGCGCCAGCGCACCAACGCCCAGGCCACCCTGCAGTGGAAGCCGGTCGACAACGTGACCACCACGTTGGACTACACCTATGTCGAGAACAAGGTGCAGCAGCAGCGCAGCGAGCTTTCGGTATGGTTCAACTACGGCCCCGGCGACAGCATCTGGACCAACGGCCCGGTCGCTGCGCCGATCATCTACAGCGAGGACATGACCAACTCGGACGTGTCGATGGGCGGCGCACGGCTGGCCACCAAGAACGAGATGGACTCGCTGGGCTTCAACGTGGAATGGGAAGTCAACGATGCATTGACCCTGTCCTTCGACGCGCATAATTCCAGCGCCGAATCCCAGCCGGACAGCAAGTACGGTTCGGCCGGCGTGCTCGGCGTGGCCGCCTTCGTGCGTGGCAAGACCACCGTGGACTACAGCGGCGACCTGCCGATCATCAACATCGCCCTGCCGCCGGGTGGCGTGCAGGCCGCCGATGCCCTGGTTACCGGCTCAGTGTTCCAGAACAGCTATAACAAGTCCGAGGTGGACCAGTACCGGGGCCGCGGCACGTTCAAGTTCGCCGACTATTCCGCGCTGGACTTCGGCGTGGGCTATACCGACGTGAAGAACCGTTCGGCCTCGGCGATCATGCAGCGCGACAGCTGGGGCGGCGTGGGCACGCCCGCCGATTACGATGACAGCATCTGGTACGCCGACGACATGGCCAAGTACTTCGATGCCTTCTCCGGGCACAACGATCCGCGCATGACCGGCCAGTTCCTGGTGTTCGACTACGACCGTCTGATCGCGCGCGCGGCCCAGGTCGGCAGTGCCGGCAGCCCGGCCTGCCCAACCTGCTACTTCGCGCCCACCGAGTACTCCGAAGACATCCGCACCAACGAAAAGTCCAAGAGCGCCTTCCTGCAGTACCGCACCACGTTCGACTGGTCGATGCCGCTGAACGTGGCGGTAGGCGTGCGCTATGAACAGACCGACGTGGATTCCACCGCGATGGTGCGGATGCCCAACGGCATCAGCTGGAGCTCGGCCAACGAACTCAACATCGATTACGCCAGCGAGAGCGGTTTCATCAACGATAGCGGCAAGTACGATTATGTGCTGCCCAACCTGGACCTGAAACTGGACCTCAGCGATACGCTGGCACTGCGCGGCAGCTACAGCCGCAGCCTGGGCCGCCCGGGCTGGACCCAGATCCAGAGCGGGCAGACCCTGGCGGGCATCGTGCGCACGCAGGGCGGCACGGGTTCGCGCGGCAACCCGGCGCTGGAACCGCTGCTGTCGGACAACTTCGATCTGTCGCTGGAGTGGTACTACGGCGAATCCAGCTACGCCTCGGTCGGCTTCTTCCGCAAGAACATCAAAAACTTCATCAGCGACACCATCGTGCGCGAGAACACCGGCAACCTGCACACCCCAGTGGGCGGCGCGTACTGGAATGCGGCGCTGGCGGACGGCTGCGGGGTGAGCGACATGCCCTGCATCCGCGATTACATCTTCACCAACTTCAACGGCCAGCCCGGCGTGACCGCCACCGGCACCAACTCGGCCGGGCAGCTCACCGGCACCATCGTCGGCCAGCCCGGCGACCCGGTGGCCGGGTTCGACATCACCCTGCCGGCCAACCAGCGTTCGGACCATCTTGATGGCTGGGAAATCGCGGTGCAGCACCTGTTCGGGCAATCCGGCTTCGGTCTGGCCGCCAACTACACCAAGGTGAAGTCGGGGCTGACCTTCGATGACCTGAGCCTGGGCGACCAGTACCCGATGGTGGGACTGAGCGACTCGGCCAACCTGGTGGCGTTCTACGACAAGCACAACTGGCAGATCCGTGCGGCCTACAACTGGCGCGAGAAGTTCCTCAACGGCATCGGCGGCCAGGGCCCCAACCCCAACTACACCGATGATTACGGGCAGCTCGACCTCAACATCAGCTATGCGGTCAGCGAGCAGCTGTCGCTGAGCCTGGAGGCGATCAACCTCACCGACGAGACCATGCGCACGTACTCGCGCCATACCAACATGCTGCGTTACGCCACCCAGACCGGCCCGCGCTACATGTTCGGCGTTCGCTACAAGTTCTGAGCAGCAGCGGTGTGGCGGGTCTACACTCGCCACACCGCCACCGCCCGCAAGCGACCCTGCCATGCCTGCAACGCCCGGTCCGATCGACGAAGTGCGCGACCTCGACTGCCACCGGCTGGCGCAGGTCCTGCCGACCTGGACCACGCCCAAGGTGATCCGCGGGCTGGTGGCGGACTGGCCGATGGTCAGCGCTGCGCGCGACTCGGCCGACGCCGCGGTCGCCCATCTCAAGCAGTACGACCACGGCACCTTGCCCGTCACCGCCACGACCGCGCCGCCTGAAGCGAAGGGCCGGATCTTCTACAACGCGGACATGAGCGGCTTCAATTTCCGCCGCGAGCAGATTGCGCTGAAGGTGGTGCTGGATACGCTGCTCAAGTACCGCAGTACGCCTGCTCCGCCCACCATCTACGTAGCCTCGACCACCCTGGACAGCTTCCTGCCCGGCTTCCGCCAGGACAACCCGCTGGCGCTGGGCGTGGACGAACCGCTGGCCAGCATCTGGATCGGCAACCGCTCGCGCATCGCCGCCCATCACGACGTGCCGGACAACCTGGCCTGCGTGGCCGCCGGACGCCGCCGGGTCACCCTGTTTCCGCCGGATCAGATCGGCAATCTTTATGTCGGTCCGCTGGACTTCACCCCGGCCGGCCAGGCGGTGAGCCTGGTGGACTTCGCCGCGCCGGACCTGGATCGCTTCCCGCGCTTTGCCCGCGCCATGGCCAGCGCCCAAGTGGCCGAGCTGGGGCCGGGCGATGCGGTATTCATTCCCTCGTTGTGGTGGCACCACATGGAAGGGCTGGATGATTTCAACGTGCTGGTGAACTACTGGTGGCGCCCGGTGCCGGCCTGGATGGACCCGCCGATGAACGCGCTGATGCTCTCGCTGCTGGCGCTGCGGGGGTTGCCGCCCGCCCAGCGCAGGGATTGGCGGGCGCTGTTCGACCACTACGTGTTTGCGGCCGGGGCCGAAACCACCGCGCATATTCCCGAGCCGGCACGCGGGGTGCTGGGCACGCTCGACGCAGCAACGGCCGCCAATGTGCGCAGCGTGCTGCGCAAGCGGCTGGAACGTTGAGCCCGGTATAACGCCAAGCGCAGCCCAGCGTCGTATCGGGGGCGAATCAGGCCAGCCGACGATTGCCGGTGTAAGGCGGCGTATCGGGATAGTCGCCGGCCGCGAAGCGCGCCTGCAGGCCTTGCCACCACTGTGGGTCGAACAGATGCGCATGGTGTTCGCGCACCGCGGCAAGCTCGTCGGCCGGCAACCCCATGAACGGGGCGAAACGCTCGGGGAACACATCACGCGGACCTACGTGGAACCACGGCTCAGCGGCCAGGGCTTCGTCGGCATTGCGCGGCGTCGGCCATGCGCGGAACACGCAATCACTGACCAGGCACAGCTCGTCGTAGTCGTAGAACACCGCCCGCCCATGCCGGGACACACCGAAGTTCTTGGGCAGCATGTCACCCGGAAAGATGTTGTTGCGCGCCATGTCGGTAATTGCCTGCGCGTAGTCCAGCGCGGCGGCATGGCGGGCTTCGGCGGTCTGCTCGCGCAGGTAGAGATTGAGCGGGCGGAAGCGGCGCTGCACGTAGCACAGGGCGATCACCAGCGAATCGCCGTCTTCGCGCACGCTGGCCGCGCACTGGGTGAGCAGCTCTTCACGCAGTGCCGGCGAGAAGCGCGCCTTCGGAAAGCGCAGGTGCCGGTAGGGCTGCGCGTCCAGCAGGCGGCCGACGCGGTCCAGGTTGAACACCAGCGCGTACTTCTCTTCCACCTGGTGCCGGGTCATGGTCTTGGGCCAGGCGAAGCGGTCGCGGATCAGCTTGAACACCAGCGGGTAGCTGGGCAGGGTGAACACCGCCATGACCATGCCCGGGGTGCCGTCAGCGTGCACCAGCTGTTCGTCGGGATGGTCCTGGAAGTGCCGGAAGAACGTGCGGTAGCGCTCGGTCTTGCCTTGCTTGGCACGGCCCAGCACGGTGTATATCTCATCGATGGGCTTGGCCGGCAGCAGGCTGCGCAGGAACACCACCGCATCGCCGACCGTGGCCAGGTCGGCCTGGAAGTAGCTGCGTGATACGCCGAACAGGTGCGCCACATCACGGCGGCGTGTCAGCACCGCCTCGGCACGCAGACCGGCGCCATCGTTGACCAGCGCGATCACGCAGGGCGAGAAGCGGTGTTCGCCAAATACCCGGCCCACCAGATACGCGCGGCGCTCACGGTAGAACACCGTGTCGAGCAGCTCGATGCTGCGCACCGGCTGGGTACCCCAGTGCTGCAGGTCGTCCTGCAGGCGCACGGCAATGGCTGCCGCACAGCGCAGCTGGTGTGCGTAAGGTACATCGAAGCGGTAATCGCCCAGCACCCGCATGAACGCCTCGGCCGGCCGCGTGGCCGACAACGCGTAGGTGTGCCGCGCCACCGGATGGGTGATGGCATCGGACGGCTCCACGTCCATCGCCATGAACTCCACCGCCGCATCCACGCCTTCGGTGGCGAACAGGCGCCGGGCAAGCGTGTTGTAGAAGGTCTTATACAGCTCGGCATCGATCAACCCACCGACCAGACCGGCGTAGGCCGTCCGGATCTGCAGCCACAGCCTGCGCTCACCAACGGTCTGGCCGGCTGCGCGCCTCAGTAGATCCACGGTTTCAGCAATGCAGCGGTCATACAGCCCGATGCGCTCCACCGCATCCTGTCGCGCGCCGTTCCAGTCGCGGGTCTCGAAACGCACCCGCGCGCGGCGGGTCACCCCGGCGAAGCGCGCGTGGTAGTCCTCGAAGCCAGCGCGGATCAGCGCGGCAAGGCGCGCGGCCAACGCATCGTCATCGGGGGAATCGGCAACAGCCATGCAGCGCGACCGGAAGGACCGACCCTCACCATAGTGGTGCCGGCCCATGGCCGGCAAGCCCGCCACACCATGGCGACCGCCCAAGCCTTCATCACGCAGCGGATTGCACGTCCGTATCGCCCGTTGATCCAGCGGAGGCCTCGATGAGCAGGATCCGCACGCGGTTACTACGGCACTGCACGGTACCCCCGTAGGCCAAGGTACGCCCGGTCAGCCGCTCGATCGCCAGTTTCATGGTTGACTCGGACAGGTGTGCACCGGAATCGAGGAGCGCAACACTGGCCACCATGCCTCGATACCCACCCATGCGGCCGCAGCGCGCCCGGATCTTGATCTGCCCCGCCTCATGCTTGAGCAGCAGGGAGGTAGCCTCCACCAGCGTGCGATACGCGGCCAGCTGCAGCCCCATGCTGAACGTGCAGGGATCCCCCACCAGGCGGGGATCCGCAACGCGATTTGTCTGGTTCCACGCTTCGTTGATTCCTCCAATCTGCAGGGCGAGATAGAGACCGACGTGTTCCAGCGAAGTCGGATACACCATGCTTGTCTCACCTCGAAACTGCCTTGAGTTCGACACCGAGATGCGCAACAGACTCTTGGCGAGGCCGGGATTGCCACTCTCTTCCAGAACCTGCGCAATCTGGCTGAGTGTCTGGTCCAGACCGTCTCCCAGATTTCGCATGCTCAACGCTCTTTCCCGGAGATCCATCTCACTCGCGATATGTGTGGATCTGACGTGGTTGATCGCCATCTTCTTGGCGATGTCGCCGGTTCGATGCTGGTGGTAGTGGTGGGTTATACGGGATCCGAGCACGAGCAGCGCCGTTCCGGCCAGAATCATGATCTGCTGGGTGAAGAACGTATCTTGATCGAAGGATAGATGGGTTGGCGCTGGGGTCGTCAATCCTAAGATCAGATTGAGAAGTGGCACACCCACCGCTGCACCCCGCCATCCATGCATGCACGTCAACGCAATGGCAGGCAGGGCCATCGAGAGCTGCAACGTTGTCCTGAGCTCAGAACGCTCCGGGTCAACCAATGCTGCCGATGATCCGAGCGCGAGCATGATCAGGAGCACGCAGATCGCAGGCCTGAACAAGGTCATATCAATCGCCGTGCCTGGGCTTCGGCAAACCCAGAGCATCGCGATTGGCGCTATGGTCAGCACTCCAAGAACGTCGCCCAATGCATAGCGCACAGCACGCGCGACCAACGGGATTGGCGGAGGTGTGGGCCAAAGCATCTCCGCCAGGATCACATTCAAAAATGTGACTACAAGCACCGAGATTGCAGCTGCGGATAAAAGCCATACATCGACTCTCGCTGCCAGAAGGCGCCGGTGAAGATACATGATCATCGCTACTGCCGGCATCAGGCACACTGACGCCGAGACCGCCCACGCGGCTCCATACTTCTCGACCAATGGATAGCGCATCTGCGCGAAGTACGCGTACTCGTCCATAATGAGATAGGGCCACAGCCTTGGCGGACAAACAAGCAACGCGGCAATTCGAACGCCGGCCGGCAGGTAGAACTGATCGAGCGACAGCTTACGCGCTGTCCAACAGGCCAGGGCATAGATGACCGCAAGCGCGACCCCCTCCGGTCGAACAAAAATAGCGAGCCTGATACCTTTCTTCCACCATTCCAGTCGCACACGATGCTCCTATCCCCAAGCCCACTTCCCGTTGAGGCAGGCACTTGGCGGCAAAACCGTATCGGGGGACCGCTTCTTGTGCAATCGGTAGAACTGACGATGGTCCAATCAACACAGCGTCGTTCAAAGTAGTTATTGATCACCATCACAACAAGATGCTGACCAGGCCCTCAATTGAGCACGCTGCACGCCTGATCGTCTGCATGGATATGGGAGGTGAGCATCGTCCCAGCCCCAAGCTGACGCGGTACTTTCGTCAAAGTCCTAGATGGTCATGACGCCGCAAATCACCCGCTTTTTTAGTAACGGCGTGACCTGGCATCTCGTAACCACTCCAAAGCATCCCCATCCCCCGCAAGGGCTGAAGATCCATCGGATCATCTGGACTCAGAGATTCTTCAATGCTTAAGGTTCAAGCAGAACATAGGATGGAGATGACCCCAACCGTCACCCCACCTGTCTTAGTGAGGCTTCCGTGCGCTCGTCATCCCGCTGGCTTGTTCTTCTCGCTTCGCCTCTCGTCCTGCAGCCATCAACTGCTATCGCCCAGCACGACGATCACGGCACGGAGCAAGCCAAACGCGGACTTGGCCAGTCATTTCCGAACGCTTTGAATCAGAGCCTGCATCCAAATTGGCATGTCTATGAATTCGAGCGCGACGGAATCTCGTACTACCAGGTCAATGACATGGCTGGTCGCCTGCATCTGATCGTTGCCAAGGCAGGCGACGCGTTCTGGTCACTCCCCGCTGGAGAGTCTGGTGCCAGGATCTCATTGCCCGCTTGGCCACAGCTCCCGCACCCAACCTCGGTACCCATTGAGGTATACAGAGATTCGGAGTTCGCGTTGATCTTGCATAACGACAGCAACGACGCCATGTGGTCAATTGAGCTGATCCGCTGAATCGCCTGAAGATCGAGACAGCATGACGGTGCTGCCCGCGATCACTTGCTGACAAGAATACTGTCAACCACTGCACCTGACGGACACCACGTACTTTCGGTACAGAACAAAAAACCCGCGCCGAAGCGCGGGTTTCTCGTCGATCACCGCAGGGGTGGAATCGAACGCTTACAACGCAGTCAATGCCGTGTTGAAGGTGCTGCTCGGGCACATCGCCTTGCTGGCCTTCACCACGTCCGGGGGGTAGTAGCCGCCGATGTCCACCGGCTTGCCCTGCGCGGCGATCAGCTCACCGACGATGGCCTGCTCATTGTCCGCCAGCGCCTTGGCCAGCGGGGCGAAGCGTGCCCTCAGTGCGGCATCGTCGTCCTGCGCGGCCAGGGCCTGGGCTCAGTACAGCTCGATGTAGAAGTGGCTGCCACGGTTGTCGATGCCGCCGAGCTGGGGAGAGGCTCACAGCCGACCCGCTGGATTGTATGCCGTTGGTGGGAGGTTACAGCGGGAACACTTCCGGATGACGCGCATGCAGCCATTGCTCTGTATGCAGCAGCAGACCTGCGGCGTGATCAATGCAAGCCTTCAGGGTTGCCTCGGACACCGGATCACCCTCGTAGTCGGTGAGGTGACGCTGGCGGCGCAACGCATCCAGCACGATGATGTCGTCCCTTGGCACTTCCATCGCGTGTATCAGGCACTGAATCGCGGTCTGGTGGTGACCAGGCTGACTGGTAGATGTCCGATAGCCGCTCGCCCAAAGGCCAATCATTGCGCACTGCATGACACACTTGTAACCGGCGTCAAATCGATTGTCCGAGCTGATTTGATCAAATCGCGCGTCCGCCAGATTTCGTCGTGCGGCGTCCAGCAACTTGCGCAGTGAGATGGGTTCAGCGCTGTGCGCCTTGAGCTGCCGGATCGCCAGCAAGTTTTCCAATGTCATCCTTGTCTCCTGTTACCAGCAGCTTGGGCTTTGCCAACAGCCCGGTGGCAAACGCATCACCGGTCTGCACCCGTCGCATGAACTCTTCCACTGAGTACAGCACAGGATTGATCTCCCGATGCAACACTTCCTGCGCGGGGTGGATCGCACGCACCAGGTCAGCGAACCCCAGATCGCCCAGAACCAGCAGATCCACGTCGCTACCGTTGACTTCGGTACCTGTTGCCATCGAACCGAAGACCCACGCCAAGGAGACGTGATCGGCCACCGACGCCAATGAATCGCGAAGGACTGGCACCACGCCATGGGTCTTTCGGAACATCGCAGCCAAGTCGTCGAACAGTACGCACGCGCGATTCGCCCGGTAGTGAACCTGATTACCCTGTTCGCTCCGCAGCAGCAGCCCGGACTCGGTGAGCTTGTCCAGTTCGCGTGCAAGGGTGCCGGCGTGGGTGCCGGTTATCCTGGCCAACTCGCGCAGGTGGAGACTGGCATCCTGCTGCAGCAGCAGCGCTGCCAGCACCCGTTGGCGGGTGGCCGGGAACAGGACGCCCATCAGTAGCGAAGTGTTGCTCATCAGGCGACAACTGTTGCTTATTTGGCAACATATTGCAAGTGAGCTCCGGTAATCCCCGCTTTTGGCGGCCGCCAAAAAAGAACCCGCGCTACGCGCGGGTTCTTCGGTACAGCGTTGGGACGTGTTGCGGTTCGCTTACAACGCAGCCAACGCCGTGTTGAAGGTGCTGCTCGGGCGCATCGCCTTGCTGGCCTTGGCCACATCCGGGCGGTAGTAGCCGCCGATGTCCACCGGCTTGCCCTGCACGGCGGCCAGCTCAGCGACAATGGCCTGCTCATTGTCCGCCAGCGCCTTGGCCAGTGGGGCGAAGCGGGCCTTCAGTGCGGCATCGTCGTCCTGCGCGGCCAGGGCCTGGGCCCAGTACAGCGCGATGTAGAAGTGGCTGCCACGGTTGTCGATGCCGCCGAGCTTGCGCGAAGGCGACTTGTCGTTGTCCAGGAACTGGCCGTTGGCCTGGTCCAGGGTCTTGGCCAGCACGCTGGCACCGGCGTTGGCGTAGCGGTTGCCAAGGTGCTCCAGCGAGGCGGCCAGGGCCAGGAATTCACCCAGCGAATCCCAGCGCAGGTAATCCTCTTCCACGAACTGCTGCACGTGCTTGGGCGCCGAACCACCGGCACCGGTTTCGAACAGGCCACCGCCGGCCATCAACGGCACGACGGAGAGCATCTTGGCGCTGGTGCCCAGTTCCATGATCGGGAACAGGTCGGTGAGGTAATCGCGCAGCACGTTGCCGGTGACCGAGATGGTGTCCTCACCCTTGCGGATGCGGTCCAGCGAGAACGCGGTGGCGTCCACCGGGGCCAGGATGCGGATATCCAGGCCGTTGGTGTCGTGGTCCTTGAGGTAGGTTTCGACCTTGGCGATCACCTGCGCATCGTGCGCGCGCGAGGCATCCAGCCAGAACACGGCCGGGGTGCTGCTCAGGCGGGCGCGGTTGACCGCCAGCTTGACCCAGTCCTGGATCGGGGCGTCCTTGGTCTGGCACATGCGCCAGATGTCGCCGGTCTGCACGGCGTGTTCGAACACCACGGTGCCGGCGTCGTCGGTGACCCGCACGGTGCCATCAGCCGGAATCTGGAAGGTCTTGTCGTGCGAGCCGTATTCTTCGGCCTTCTGTGCCATCAGGCCGACGTTCGGCACCGAACCCATGGTGGCCGGGTCGAACGCGCCGTGGGCGATGCAATCCTCGATCACGGCCTGGTACACACCTGCGTAGCAACGATCGGGGATGACGGCCTTGGTGTCCTGCAGTTTGCCTTCGGCATTCCACATGCCGCCGGAGTCGCGGATCATCGCCGGCATCGAGGCATCGACAATGACGTCGCTCGGCACGTGCAGGTTGGTGATGCCCTTGTCGGAATTGACCATGGCCAGGCCCGGGCGCTTGCCGTACTCGGCGGCGAGGTCGGCCTTGATGGCTTCCTGGGTGGCTTCAGGCAACTGCGGCAGGCGCGCGTACAGATCGCCGATGCCGTTGTTGGGGTCGAAGCCGGCCTGCTTGAGCACGTCGGCGTGCTTGGCCAGCACGTCCTTGTAGAATTCTTCTACCACCACGCCGAACATGATCGGGTCGGAGACCTTCATCATGGTGGCCTTCAGGTGCAGCGAGAACAGCACGCCCTTGGCCTTGGCATCGGCGATCTGGGCCTGCACGAACGAGGCCAGCGCGTTGCGGCTCATCACGGCGGCATCGACGATTTCGCCAGCCTTGACCGCGGTCTTTTCCTTCAGCACGACGGTCTTGCCATCGGCCTGCCGCAGTTCGATCTTCAGGTTGCCAGCGGCGGCGAGCGTGGCCGACTTTTCGCTGCCGTAGAAATCGCCGCCGTCCATGTGCGAGACGTGCGACCTGGATTCCTTCGACCACTTGCCCATGCGGTGTGGGTGCTTGCGGGCATAGTTCTTGACCGACATCGGGGCGCGGCGGTCGGAGTTGCCTTCGCGCAGCACCGGGTTCACCGCACTGCCCTTGACCTTGTCGTAGCGCGCCTTGATGTCGCGCGAGACGTCGTCGGTGGGCACGTCCGGGTAGTTCGGCAGGGCGAAGCCCTGATCCTGCAGTTCCTTGATCGCAGCCTTGAGCTGCGGCACCGAGGCGCTGATGTTGGGCAGCTTGATGATGTTGGCATCCGGGGTGGTCGCCAGCTGGCCCAGCTCGGCCAGGTGGTCGGCTTCCTTCTGCTCGTCCTTCAGGAAGTCCGGGAACAGGGCCAGGATGCGGGCGGACAGCGAGATGTCGCGGGTTTCGACCGCGATGCCGGCGGTGGCGGTGTACGCCTCGACGATCGGCAGCAGCGACTGGGTCGCCAGGAACGGGGCTTCATCGGTAAGCGTGTAAAGAATCTTGGGCGTGTTCGACATGGGGGACTGAGGCTCTCTTGCGGATCGGAGTGATCGCCGATGGCGATGCCGGATAACCCCCGCATTGTCGCGGTTTCAGACCCGGGGAGCAAAGCCGGGCCATACGCGGCGGTATTGGAACGGTGTGTGCGACTTGAGCAAAAAAAGACGCAGCCTCGCGGCTGCGTCCATCGTGAGCCCGTGCCGGGAGAGAGTCGGCGGGACTTACTTGACCTCGAACTCCTGCGGCGTTCCTGCCGCCTGACCATCTACAGTGACTTCGGCGCGGTACTTGCCCACCGGCCAGCCATTGGCATTTTCGAAAGTGACGTTGGTGGTGTCGGCGCCAGTGGTGTTCAGGGCCTGGGTTTTCTCGCCAGCCACCTGACCATCCTGATAGGTCAACCTGACGCCAGTGTTGACGTTGTTGGCGGTGCCGTCGGTGCGGAAGGAAACGATGATGATGTCCTTCGGCCCGAACAGCGCCACCGGGGCAACCGACTTGTCGGCGGCGGCGGTCTTGCCCACCGTCACGGCGGAAACGCTCACCGGGGCAGCAGCGGTCATCGGCTGCGGCGCGGCTGGTTCTGCCGGCGCCGTCGCAACCGGGGTGGCCGGCTGGGCGTTATTGTCGGCGGTGTCTTCCTTCTTCTTGCAGCCAGCCAAGGCCACGGTGGCCAGCAGGGCGGCAAGTACGGCGGTACTGATGGACGTCTTCTTCATGGAATTCCTCCGTGGGAATCGAAAGTGGACTGCAGGCGGAGCGGGCTTATTCCTTCGGCGGCAATTTCAGCGTCTGGCCGGGGAAAATCTTGTCGGGATCCTTCAGCACGTCGCTGTTGGCCTCGAAAATCTTCTTCCAGGCGTTGGCATCGCCCAGCTCGTTCTTGGCGATCTTCGACAACGAATCACCCGCCTTTACGGTGTAGGTGCTACCCCCCACCTTTTCGGCAGTGGTATCTACCGAAGCGGTTACGCCGGAGAAATCAGCCTTTTCCACCTTCTGCGCGGTGGTATCCACGCTGGAGGTGACACCGGAAAAATCGGCTTTCTTGTCGGTACTCATCCACACACTCCCGTCTTGAATAGGACGACCTGGATGGCAAGGTGTCACAGGCCTTGTTAATGGGGCATGGCGCAGGCGTGAAGGCGTCGGGAGGTTTTCTGAACAGGCGGCCGGGAGCCTTGGGCCACGGTAAAATGGCGGCATGAATACCCCCCAGGACTCCAGCCTCGGTCGCGAGGTTGCTTACCCCTCCCAGTACGACCCCACCCTGCTGTTCCCGATCCCCCGCCGCGCCGCGCGCGAGGAGATCGGGGTGGACGAGGCCAATCTACCGTTCGTCGGCCATGACCGCTGGCATGCCTATGAGCTGAGCTGGCTGGACCAGCGCGGCAAGCCGCGCGTGGCGGTGGCCACGATCAGCGTTCCGTGTACTTCACCTAGCCTGATCGAATCCAAGTCGTTCAAGCTCTACCTCAACTCGCTCAACAGCACCCGCTTCGATGATGACGAGCAGGCGCGCCAGCGTATGGCCGGCGATCTGTCGGCCTGTGCCGGGGCGGTAGTGAACGTGGTGTTCGGGGTACCGTTGCTGGTGGAAACGGCTGAAGGCGAATCGCTGGATGGGCTGGACCTGGCGATTGAGTGCTACGGCCCGCCTGCCCCGGAGTACCTGTCGGCCAACCCCGGCCAGGTAGTGACCGAGACGCTGAGCTCGGCCCTGCTCAAGTCCAACTGCCCGGTCACCGGCCAGCCGGACTGGGCCAGCGTGAGTGTGCGCTACCGGGGCCCGCGTATCGACCGCGAAGGGCTGCTGCGGTACCTGATCAGCTACCGCGAGCACGCCGAGTTCCATGAGCAGTGCGTGGAACGCATCTTCAACGAGGTCACCCTGCGCTGCCAGCCGGAGTGGCTGGAAGTAGAAGCGCGCTACACCCGTCGCGGCGGATTGGACATCAACCCGTGGCGGGCCAGCGCCGGGATCGAGCAGCCGGCGCGGACGGTGCGGGATCTGCGGCAGTAGCCGGCACGTCGGTAGCGCCGAAGAGAACGGCAGGAGCTGTTCTCAACGTCGCGAAGCGACGGCCCGAAGGGTGCCCGCCAGGACGGCGGGCATAACGTTGGCCGGCCCCCGCGCACCTTCAACGTTCGTGACGGCCGGCCAACGGCCGGCGCTACCGGATCAGGATGCCGGCGCATTGAGATAATCCAGGCTTACCTGCAGCAAGGCGCGCAGGCCCACATCCAGCGCCTTCTCATCCAGCAGGAACTTCGGCGAGTGGTTGGCTGGCGCCCTGGCCGGGTCGATGCCTTCGCTGGTGGAGCCGACGAAGAAGAACATGCCCGGCACCTGCTGGGCATACAGCGAGAAGTCTTCGGCGCCCATCTGCAGCGGCGGCTCGTATACGTTGGCCTCGCCAACCACGGCCTGCAGGCTCGGCAGCATGCGCGCGGTCAGCGCCGGGTCGTTGACCGTGGCGGGGTTGCCTTCGGCCTCGTAGATCTCGGTCTGCGCCTTGGCACCATGCGCGGCAGCGGTGTGTTCGGCCACGTTGCGCAGGTCGGCGAAGATCTGCTGGCGCATGCCTTCGTCGAAGGTACGGATGGTGCCCACCATCTCCACTTCGTCGGGAATGATGTTGTAGCGGATGCCGCCCTTGATGGCGCCGAAGGAGACCACCGCCGGCTGCTTGGAGATGTTGGAGCGACGGCTGACGATGGTCTGCGCGGTGCCCACCAGGTCGGCGGTGGCGACGATCGGGTCGACTCCGTTCCACGGCGCCGAGCCGTGGGTCTGGCGGCCGATCACCTTGATCCCGAAGCGGTCCGAGGCGGCCATCAGCGGGCCACCGCGGACCGCGATCTGCCCGGCCTGGACGCTGGAGAAAACGTGCAGGCCGAACACCGCATCGGGCTTGAAGTCGGCGAACAGGCCTTCCTTTAGCATCAGCGCTGCACCACCCTCATCCGGCGGCGGCGCGCCTTCTTCGGAGGGCTGGAAGATCAGCATCACTTCGCCGGGCAGGTTCTCGCGCATCTTCACCAACGCGTCGGCCACACCGAGCAGGGTGGCGGTGTGGGCGTCATGGCCACAGGCGTGCATCACGCCCACCGGCTCGCCGCGATAGGTACTGGTGGCCTTCGAGGCGAACGGCAGACCGGTCTGCTCGGTCACCGGCAGCGCGTCCATGTCCGCGCGCAGGGCGATGCGCGGGCCGGGCTTGCCGCCCTTGATGATGGCCACCACGCCGTGGTGGGCGATACCGGTTTTTGGCTTCAGACCCATCGCGCGCAGCTGTTCGGCGACCTTGGCCGAGGTGCGTTCTTCGCGGTTGGACAGCTCCGGGTGCTGGTGGAAGTCGCGGCGCCACTGCACCACCTGGGCCTGCAGGCGGGCGGCGGCGGCGGTGACTTCCGGGCGTTCGGTGGGGGCGGCGGTGGCCAGCGCCGGGGAGGCCAGCAACAGGGCGGACAGCAGCAGCGTGAGACGGGGCATTCGGGTCTCCAACGGGTGTTCGGGGTGGTTTGAACCTGAATGTAGGGCATCAGGGTGGCTTCGGAAAGCCAACCGTTGGTTGGCTTCTACCGAAATGCCCCAGAGGCTGGGAACCTCGTCCGCCACCGCCGGTCTGACCGCCCGTCCCATCCGTCATGCATTCATGGTCACGCCTGCCGGGTATCCTTCGTACCTGCCAACCGGGCCCCGCCCTTCGCCAGCCTCAGGAGTTTTGAATGTCGCGTTTCTGGAAGATCGTGCTGCTGGTGATCGCAGTACTGGTGGTGGGGCTGGTGGGCATGCGCATGCTTGGCGGTGGCAAGGGCAACGATGACAAGGCAGGTCCGCAGGCCGAGGCCGGCAAGGACGGCGAACGCACCAATGACCCGGTGCCGGTGACCGTGATCGATGCGGCGCGCCAGGACGTGCCGGTCTACGCCAGCGCACTGGGCACGGTGAGCGCGATGAACACCGTGACCGTGAGCCCGCAGGTAGGCGGCCAGCTGATCAGCCTGAACTTCAAGGAAGGCCAGGAAGTGAAGCAGGGCGACCTGCTTGCGCAGATCGATCCGCGCACGCTGCAGGCCAGCTATGACGAGGCGGCCGCCGCCAAGAAGCAGAACCAGGCCCAGCTGGCCACGGCGCGCTCGAACTACCAGCGCTCCAACTCGCCCGAGTACCGCCAGTACGTGGCCAAGACCGATCTGGATACCCAGCGCAACCAGGTGGCCCAGTACGAAAGCGCGGTGGCAGCCAATGAGGCCAGCATGCGTGCGGCCCAGGTGCAGCTGCAGTACACCCGCGTGACCGCGCCCATTTCCGGCATTGCCGGTATCCGCGCGGTGGACGCCGGCAACGTGGTCAGCGCCGGGACCGCGCTGGTCACCCTGACCCGGATCCACCCCATCCACGTGGTGTTCAACCTGCCCGAGCGCCAGCTGCCGGACGTGCGCCAGGCGCAGCAGGCCGGCCCGGTGACGATCGCCGCGCTGGACCGCAATGACGCGCACGTGCTCACCGATGGCGGCAAGCTCGACGTGGTGGACAACCAGATCAGCAGCGACAGCGGCACCTTCCGCGCCCGCGCCCTGTTCGACAACGCCGACAACACCCTGTGGCCGGGCCAGTTCGTCAACGTGCGCATGCAACTGCGCATCATCGCCGGCGGCGTGGTCATCCCGACCCAGGCAGTGATGCGTGGCCCGGATGGCGAGTATGTGTACATCGTCAAGCCGGACAATACGGTGGCCATGCAGACCGTGAAGAGCGGTGTGGAAGTAGGCGACAGCCATGTGCAGATCACCGAAGGCCTGAAGGGCGGCGAGCGGGTGGTGAGCGAAGGCCAGTTCCGGCTCAAGCCGGGCAGCAAGGTCACCGCGCTGAAGCCGGGCGAAACCCCGGCCGCGCCGACCGAAGCCGAACTCAAGGCCGCTGCGCAGAAGCAGGGTCCTGGTGGTCGCCGTGGCGGCGGCCCGCGCTGAGCGCGCACGCCGCATCCGCAACGCCGGCCCGGTGGCCGGTGTTGGTTTTCCGCATCGCCGTTTGACGTAACAGCAAGGATCCGCCCGTGGGCTTTTCGACGATTTTCATCCGCCGCCCCATCGCCACCTCGCTGTTGATGGCAGGCCTGCTGCTGCTCGGCATCCTCGGCTACCGCCAGCTGCCGGTGTCGGCGCTGCCGGAAATCGATGCACCCAGCCTGGTGGTCACTACCCAGTACCCGGGCGCAAACGCCACCACCATGGCCTCGCTGGTGACCACGCCGCTGGAACGCCAGTTCGGGCAGATCTCCGGGCTGGAGTTGATGACCTCCGATTCGTCGGCGGGCCTGTCCACGATCATCCTGCAGTTCGCGATGGACCGCGATATCGACATCGCCGCGCAGGATGTGCAGGCCGCGATCCGCCAGGCCACCCTGCCCTCGTCGCTGCCCTACCAGCCGGTCTACAACCGGGTGAACCCGGCCGACGCGGCGATCATCACGCTCAAGCTCACCTCGGACACGCGCCCGCTGCGCGATGTGAACAACTACGCCGACTCGATCCTGGCCCAGCGGCTGTCGCAGGTGCAGGGCGTGGGCCTGGTTTCGATTGCTGGCAACGTGCGCCCGGCCGTGCGCATCCAGGTCAACCCGGCGCAGCTGTCCAACATGGGCCTGACCCTGGAAGACCTGCGCAGCGCCCTGACCCAGGCCAACGTCAACGCGCCCAAGGGCTCGCTCAACGGCAAGACCCAGTCCTACAGCATCGGCACCAACGACCAGCTGACCAGCGCGGCCGAGTACCGCGAGACGATCATCAGCTACAAGAACGGCGCGCCGGTACGGCTGTCGGACGTGGCCGAGGTGATCGACGGGGTCGAGAACGACCAGCTGGCCGCCTGGGCCGATGGCAAGCCGGCGGTGCTGCTGGAAATCCGCCGCCAGCCCGGTGCCAACATCGTGCAGACGGTGGAGCGCATCCGCGCGTTGATGCCGCAGCTGCAGAACGTGCTGCCGGCCGACGTGCACCTGGAAGTATTTTCCGACCGCACCGAGACCATCCGCGCTTCGGTGCATGAGGTGCAGTTCACCCTGATCCTCACCATCGGCCTGGTGGTGGCGGTGATCTTCGTGTTCCTGCGCCGCCTGTGGGCCACGATCATTCCCTCGGTGGCAGTGCCGCTGTCGCTGGCCGGCACCTTCGGGGTGATGGCGTTTGCCGGCATGTCGCTGGACAACCTGTCGCTGATGGCGCTGGTGGTGGCTACCGGCTTCGTGGTCGACGATGCGATCGTGATGATCGAGAACATCGTGCGCTACATCGAACAGGGCAAGAGTGGGCCGGAAGCGGCCGAGATCGGCGCCCACCAGATCGGCTTCACCGTGCTGTCGCTGACCGTGTCGCTGGTGGCGGTGTTCCTGCCGCTGCTGCTGATGCCGGGCGTCACTGGCCGGCTGTTCCATGAGTTCGCGTGGGTGCTGAGCATCGCGGTGGTGCTGTCGATGCTGATCTCGCTGACGCTCACCCCGATGATGTGCGCCTACCTGCTCAAGCCCGACGCGCTGCCCGAAGGCGAGGATGCGCACGAGCGCGCCCACGCCGCCGGTAAACAGACCGTGTGGAGCCGCACCGTGGGCCTGTACGAGCGCAGCCTGGACTGGGTGCTGGAGCACCAGCGCATGACCCTGGCCGTGGCCGCCGGCGCGCTGGTGCTGACCGTGGTGCTGTACATCGTGATCCCCAAGGGCCTGCTGCCCGAGCAGGACACCGGGCTGATCACCGGCGTGGTCCAGGCCGACCAGAACATCGCCTTCCCGCAGATGGAACAGCGCACCCTGGCCGTCGCCCAGGCACTGCTCAAGGACCCGGCCGTCACCGGCGTGTCGGCCTTCATCGGCGCAGGCAGCATGAATCCCACCCTCAACCAGGGCCAGCTGTCGATCGTGCTGAAGGAGCGTGGCGACCGCGACGGGCTGGATGAGATCCTGCCGCGCCTGCAACAGGCCGTGGCCGGCATTCCCGGCGTGGCGCTGTACCTCAAGCCGGTGCAGGACGTGACCCTGGATACCCGCGTGGCCGCCACCGAGTACCAGTACTCGCTGTCGGACGTGGACGGCGCACAGGTCGCGCTGCAGGCCACCCGGCTCACCGAGGCGCTGCGCCAGCGCCCTGAGCTGGCCGACGTGGACAACAACCTGTCCAACCAGGGGCGGGCGCTGGAGTTGACCATCGACCGCGACAAGGCCAGCGTACTGGGCGTGCCGATGCAGACCATCGACGACACCCTGTACGACGCCTTCGGCCAACGCCAGATCTCCACCATCTTCACCGAGCTCAACCAGTACCGCGTGGTACTGGAAGTGGCACCGGAGTTCCGTACCAGCACCGCGCTGATGAACCAGCTGGCGGTGGCCTCCAACGGCGCCGGCGCGCTGACCGGCAGCAATGCCACCACCTTCGGCCAGGTCACCTCGTCCAACTCGTCCACCGCTACCGGCATCGGCGCGCAGAACACCGGCATTCCGGTGGGCGCGGGCAACATCATCCCGCTTGCCGCGCTGGCCGAAGGCAAGGTCACCAGCACCCCGTTGGTGGTGAGCCACCAGCAGCAGCTGCCGGCGGTGACGGTGTCATTCAACATCGCGCCAGGCTATTCGCTGTCCGACGCGGTCAAGGCCATTGAAGAAACCAAGGCCAGCCTGGACATGCCACAGCAGGTGCACGCGCAGTTCATCGGCAAGGCCGCCGAATTCACCGGCAGCCAGACCGACGTGGTGTGGCTGCTGCTGGCCTCGCTGGTGGTGATCTACATCGTGCTGGGCGTGCTGTACGAGAGCTACATCCACCCCATTACGATCATCTCCACCCTGCCCCCGGCCGGCGTGGGCGCGCTGCTGGCGTTGATGGTGTGCGGGCTGAGCCTGTCGGTGGACGGCATCGTCGGCATCGTGCTGCTGATCGGCATCGTCAAGAAGAACGGCATCATGATGGTGGACTTCGCCATCGAGGCACGCCGTGCCGGTGCCAACGCGCATGAGGCGATCCGCCGCGCCTGCCTGCTGCGCTTCCGCCCGATCATGATGACCACCGCCGCGGCCATGTTGGGCGCGTTGCCGCTGGCGCTGGGCACCGGCATCGGTTCGGAGCTGCGCCGTCCGCTGGGCATCGCCATCGTGGGCGGCCTGCTGATTTCGCAGCTGGTCACGCTGTACACCACGCCGGTGATCTACCTGTACATGGAGCGCTATTCCGAATGGCTGCGCGAGCGCCGCGAACAGCGCGCGCTGCGCAACGCAGCTGCGCAGGACCGCGCGTGAACATCTCCGGTCCGTTCATCCGCCGCCCGATCGGCACTGCGCTGCTGGCCATCGGCCTGTTCGTGGTCGGGTTGATGTGCTACCTGAAGCTGGGCGTGTCGGCGCTGCCGAACATCCAGATTCCGGTGATCTTCGTGCATGCCAGCCAGTCCGGCGCGGACGCCACCACCATGGCGTCCACGGTCACCGCCCCGCTGGAGCGCCACCTGGGCCAGCTGCCCGGCGTGGACCAGATGCGTTCGTCCAGCTCCGAAGGCAGCTCGCTGGTGTTCATGATCTTCCAGAGCGGCGTCGACATCGATTCGGCCGCGCTGGACGTGCAGACCGCGATCAATTCCGCGCAGGCCGACCTGCCCTCCGGGCTGGGGTCGCCCATGTTCCAGAAGGCCAACCCGAACGACGATCCGGTCATCGCCATCGCGCTGACCTCGCAGACGCAGTCGGCCGACGAGCTGTACAACGTGGCCGATTCGCTGCTGGCCCAGCGCATCCGCCAGATCAGCGGGGTGTCGTCGGTGGATATCGCGGGCGCCTCCACCCCGGCGGTGCGCGTGGACGTCAACCTGCGCCTGCTCAATGCACTGAACCTCACCCCGGATGACCTGCGCAATGCGGTGCGTGCGGCCAACGTGACCTCGCCCACCGGCTTCCTCACCGACGGCAATACCACCACTGCGATCATCGCCAACGATTCGGTGGCGCGCGCGGCCGACTTCGCCAACCTGGTGATCAAGACCCAGGACGACGGCCGGGTGATCCGCCTCAAGGACGTGGCCAACGTCTACGACGGCCAGCAGGATGCCTACCAGGCCGCGTGGTTCGACCACAAGCCGGCAGTGGTGATGTACGTGTTCACCCGCGCCGGTGCCAACATCGTGGAGACCGTGGACCGGGTCAAGGCGCAGATCCCGATGCTGCGCGACTACCTGCAGCCCGGCACCACGCTCACCCCGTATTTCGACCGCACCCCGACCATCCGCTCGTCGCTGCATGAAGTGCAGATCACCCTGCTGATCAGCCTGGCGATGGTGATCCTGACCATGGCGCTGTTCCTGCGCCGGCTGGCGCCCACGTTGATCGCGGCGATCACCGTGCCGTTGTCGCTGGCCGGTGCGGCCCTGGTGATGTACGTGTTCGGCTTCACGCTGAACAACCTGAGCCTGCTGGCGCTGGTGATCGCAATCGGCTTCGTGGTGGACGATGCGATCGTGGTGATCGAGAACATCATGCGCCACCTCGACGAAGGCATGCCGCGCATGCAGGCGGCGTTGACCGGCGCGCGCGAGATCGGCTTCACCATCGTCTCCATCACCGCCTCGCTGGTGGCGGTATTCATTCCGCTGCTGTTCGCCAGCGGCATGGTGGGCGCGTTCTTCCGCGAATTCACGGTGACCCTGGTCGCGGCCATCGTGGTATCGATGATCGTCTCGCTCACGCTCACGCCGGCGCTGTGCAGCCGCTTCCTGAGCGCGCACACCGAACCGGAGAAGCCCTCGCGGATCGGCCGGTTCCTGGATGCCAGCCACGACCGCATGCTGCGGGTGTACACGGTGTGCCTGGACTTTTCGCTGCGCCACGCGCTGCTGCTGTCATTGACCCCGCTCCTGCTGATCGTGGCAACGGTGATGCTGGCCGGCGCGGTCAAGAAGGGCTCGTTCCCGCCGCAGGACACCGGCCTGATCTGGGGCCGCGCCAACTCCAGCGCCACGGTCTCCTTCGAGGACATGGTCAACCGCCAGCGCCGCATCACCGACATGCTGATGGCCGACCCGGCGGTGAAGACGGTGGGCGTGCGGCTGGGAAGCGGCCGCCAGGGTTCGAGCGCGCAGTTCAACATCGAGTTGAAGACCCGCAAGGAAGGCCGCCGCGAAACCACTGCACAGGCACTGGCGCGGTTGAGCGCCAAGGCCGACCGCTACCCGGACCTGGAGCTGCGCCTGCGCGCGATCCAGGACCTGCCCAGCGATGGCGGTGGCGGCAACAGCCAGGGTGCGCAGTACCGCGTGTCGCTGCAGGGCAATGATCTTGCCCAGCTGCAGGAATGGCTGCCCAAGGTGCAGGCCGCGTTGAAGAAGAACCCGATGCTGCGCGACGTGGGCACCGACGTGGATACCGCCGGGCTGCGCCAGAACATCGAGATCGACCGGGCCAAGGCCGCACGCCTGGGTGTATCGGTCGGTGCGATCGATGGCGCCCTGTACGGCGCGTTCGGCCAGCGCCAGATTTCGACCATCTATTCGGACATCAACCAGTACAGCGTGGTGGTGAACGCGCTGCCGGAGCAGACCGCCACCCCGCGTGCACTGGATGAGATCCATGTGCGGGCCGGCAACGGCGAGATGATTCCGATCACCGCCGTGGCGCGGCAGGTACCGGGGCTGGCGCCGCCGCAGATCACCCACCAGAACCAATACACCACCATGGACCTGAGCTACAACCTGGCCCCGGGCGTGAGCACGGGCGAAGGCGAGGCGATCATCAAGGCCACGGTGGATGGGCTGCGCCTGCCCGGCGACATCCGCATCAGCGATGGCGGCGGTTTCAACGTGCAGCTCAACCCCAACTCGATGCTGATCCTGGTACTGGCGGCGATCATCACCGTCTACCTGGTGCTGGGCATGCTGTACGAAAGCCTGGTGCACCCGGTGACGATCCTGTCCACGCTGCCGGCGGCGGGCGTGGGCGCGCTGCTGGCGCTGTTCGTGACCAACACCGAGCTGTCGGTGATTTCGATGATCGCACTGGTGTTGTTGATCGGTATCGTCAAGAAGAACGCGATCATGATGATCGACTTCGCGGTGGTAGCCCAGCGCGAGCACGGCAAGAGCCCGCTCGAGGCGGTGCGCGAAGCCAGCATCGTGCGCTTCCGCCCGATCATGATGACCACCATGGTGGCGATCCTGGCGGCCGTCCCGCTGGCGATCGGCCTGGGCGAGGGCTCCGAACTGCGCCGTCCACTGGGTATCGCGATGATTGGTGGACTGCTGTTCTCGCAGAGCCTGACCCTGCTCAGCACACCGGCGCTGTATGTGATCTTCTCTTGCCTGCAGCAGCGCTGGCAGGGATGGCGTGCACGCCGGCGCGAGCGTGCGTTGTTGAAACGTGCGGCCCGCGCATAGCGCGGCACGGCCAGCGATCAGGCGCTACCCCGTCTGGTTGGCAGCTTGTGCGGGCATCGTGAGGGCCGGCCAACGGCCGGCGCTACCGCTTGTGGGGCTTCAATGCAGGTTTCACTGTAATACCGCAATAATGGGGCGATCCCGTACCCCGAGTCCGCATGTCCGCCCGAGAATCCCGTCTGAGCCGCCTATGGGCGCATGAGAAGGCCAGCTATGGGCTGCGGGTGTTCATCGCGTTGTCCGTGGCCATGGGCGTGTGCTGGCAGCTGGACCAGCTGCCAGCATTGCCGGGCGTATTCCTGGGCATCATCGCCAGCGCCATTGCCGAAACCGACGACAACTGGTGGGGCCGCACCAAGTCGGTTGCGCTGTCGCTGCTCTGTTTCGTCGTAGCCGCAGCCGCCGTCGTCGAACTGTTCGCCTGGCCCTGGGTGTTCATCGCGGCCCTTGCCCTTTCCACCTTCGGCCTGACCCTGCTTGGCGCACTGGGCGAACGCTACGCGTCCATCGCACAGGCCACCGTCACCCTGGCCATCTACACCATGATCGGCCTGGAACAACATGGCGCTGCCGACCGCGCGCAGGCCCTCCATGCCGTCAGCCACCTGCTGGCCGGTGCGCTCTGGTACGGCCTGCTTTCCATCCTGTGGACCGCCCTGTTCGCCAACCGGCCCGTGCGCGAACGACTCGCACGCCTTTACCTCGAACTGGGCCGCTACCTGCAGCTCAAGGCCGACCTGTTCGAACCCGTGCGCGATGCCGACGTGCAGAAGCGCCAGCTGGCCCTCGCCGAACAGAACCGCCGCGTCGTCGAAGCCCTCAACATCGCCAAGACCGCCATCCTGGCCCGGTTTGGCCGCTCCGGCCGCCCCGGCGTGCAATCCGGCCTATACCTGCGCCTGTACTACATGGCCCAGGACTTCCACGAACGCGCCAGCTCCTCGCACTACCCCTATGGCGCGCTTACCGAGGCTTTCTTCCACAGCGACGTGCTCTACCGCTGCCAGCGCCTGCTTGCCCTGCAGGGCGAAGCCTGCGCCAACCTGGGCACCGCCATCCGCCTGCGCCGCCCCTTCGACTACGGCGAACGCACCCGCCAGGCTACCGCCGACCTGACCGACTCGCTCACCTGGCTGCGCGCCCAGCACAACCCCCAGTGGCAGCGCCTGCTCTCCTCGCTGGAACTGCTCGGCCACAACCTGCAGAGCATCGAACGCCGCCTCTCCGAAGCAGCCCAGTCCGAATCCACCCTGGACAACGTCGATACCCGCCTGCGCGACACCAACCCGCACACCCTGCGCGAGATGGGCGTGCGCATCCGCCAGCAGCTCACCCCCGGCTCCCTGCTGTTCCGGCACGGCCTGCGCATGGCGTTGGCGCTGATCGTGGGCTTCGCTGCCATCCGCCTGTTCAACGCCCAGAACGGCTCCTGGGTGCTGCTCACCATTGTGTTCGTGTGCCGCCCCAACTTCGGCGCCACCCGCCAACGGCTGGCCCAGCGCATCGCCGGCACCCTGATCGGGCTGGTGCTCACCTGGGCCCTGATGCAGCTGTTCCAGGACCTGCGCATCGAACTGCTGATCGCCCTGCTCTCGGCCCTGCTGTTCTTCTTCACCCGCAGCGACCGCTACCTGGTCGCCTCCGCCGCCATCACCGTGATGGCGTTGACCTGCTTCAACCTGATCGGCGATGGCTTCCTGCTGATCTGGCCGCGCCTGGTCGACACCCTGCTCGGCTGCGCCATCGCGGCCGCTGCCGCGTTCCTGATCCTGCCCGACTGGCAGGGCCGGCGCCTGGACCTGGTCATGGCGCGCGTGCTCGAGCGCTGCGCTGGCTACCTGCAGGCGGTGCTGGGCCAGTACGGCAGCGGCATGCAGGACGACCTTGCCTACCGCATCGCCCGCCGCGACATGCACAACGCGGATGTGGCCCTGTCCACCGCGCTGTCCAACATGCTGCGTGAGCCCGGCCACGTGCGCGGCAACCTGGATGCCGGTTTCCGCTTCCTGGCGCTGTCCAACACCCTGCTGGGCCATCTTTCCGCACTCGGCGCCCATCGTGCGCAGCTGGACAGCTACGCCCAGGACCCGTTGGCCCGCTCCAGCGGCGAGCGCGTGCAGCAGGCCATGCAGCAGATCGCCGGCGCGCTGGCACGGCGCGAACCGGTCGACGAAGCCGCCAACGAGGGCGACCGTGCGCTGGCCGAACAGCTGGAGCAACTGAATGATGAGATGCCGCCCAAACTGCAGCTGATCCGCACCCAGATCGGCCTGATGCTGCGCCTGCTGCCAAAACTGCGTGCGGCGGCGAACGAAGTCAGCGGGGCAGAGCCGCGCCAGGTTGCATCTGACGTGAAGGGGTGAAGAACGCGTCGCCACGCGCCCGGGCATTGCGTGGCCGTTGAGCGCCAGGCTCTGCCCGGCTGCATGCTAGTCTGCCGGCTCGCAAGGAGATTCCATGTCCGGCCACAGTCAGTTCGCCCTGCTCAAGCAGCGCCGCTTCCTGCCTTTTTTCATCGTGCAGTCGCTGGGGGCGTTCAACGACAACGTGTACCGCCAGGCCATCATCGGCCTGCTGTTCTACCTCGGCGTCAGCCAGGCCGAGCAGTCGCTGTACACCACGCTGGCACCGGCCATCTTCATCCTGCCCTACTTCCTGTTCTCCGCCCTGGCCGGGCAGATCGCCGAGAAGCTGGAGAAATCGCGCCTGATCGTGATCACCACCACGATGGAAATCGCGATCATGACGCTGGCCGCGGCCGGCTTCCTCACCCAGAGCATGCCGGTGCTGCTCATCGCGCTGTTCTGCACGGGCCTGCAGTCCACGTTGTTCGGCCCGGTGAAGTATTCGGTGCTGCCGTCGGTGCTCAAGCCCGAAGAGCTCACCGGCGGCAACGGCTTGGTGGAAATGGGCACCTCCATGTCGATCCTGACCGGCATGATCAGCGGTGGCGCCATCTTCATCCTGGCCGGCAGCTTCGGTCCGGTGGTAGCCGGCACCGCCGTGATCGCCCTGGCCATCGTCGGCAACATCACCGCGCGCATGATCCCCAAGGTCGATGCCGGCGCACCCGACCTCAAGATCAACTGGAACCCCATTCCCGAGTCGTTGGCGGTGCTGCGCCTGGCCAAAAAGCAGAAGGCGGTGGCCAACGCCATCCTGGGCGTGTCGTGGTTCTGGTTCGTCGGCACCATGCTCACCTCGCAGCTGCCCACCTACGCGGTGGTCAACCTCGGCGGCAAACCGACGCTGTACATCTTCGCGCTGGCGCTGTTCTCGGTGGGTACCGGGGTGGGCTCGCTGCTGTGCGAAAAGCTGTCAGGCCGTACCGTTGAAATCGGCCTGGTGCCGCTGGGCGCGTTCGGCATGACCGCTTTCATGCTGGACCTGTACTTCGCGCGCGCCGGCACCGCCACCACCGCCGGTTTGAGCGTGGCCGCGTTCGTGGCGGCGCCGGGCAGCGTGCGCATCATCATCGACCTGGTCGGCATCGGCCTGTTCACCGGCTTCTTCGTGGTACCGCTGTTCGCGCTGATCCAGAGCCGCACGCCGAAATCGGAAATGTCGCGCGTGTTCGCCGCACTCAACATCCAGAACTCCGGCTTCATCGTCGCTGCGGCGATGATCGCGCTGGCCACGCAGAAGTTCCTGCACTGGACCATCCCACAGCTGTTCCTGGCGCTGGCGATCGCCAATGCAGTGGTGGCGATCTACATCTTCACCATCGTCCCCGAATTCCTGATGCGCTTCCTCAGCTGGGTGATGGTGCGCTTCCTGTACCGCCTGCGCCCGCACGGCATCGAAGCCAACGTGCCCGACGAAGGCGCCGCGCTGATCGTGTGCAACCACGTCAGCTACATGGACGCACTGATCCTGTCGGCGACAATCCCGCGCCCGGTGCGTTTCGTCATGTATTACAAGATCTTCAACATCCCGGTGATGCGCTGGATCTTCCGCACCGCCAGGGCCATTCCCATTGCTGGCGCGCGCGAAAACCCCGCGCTGATGCAGGCCGCCTTCGATGAGGTGGACGCGGCCCTGGCCGACGGGGAGCTGGTCTGCATCTTCCCCGAAGGTGCGCTGACCCGCGATGGCGAGATGGCCACATTCAAATCCGGCGTGGAAAAGATTCTCGAACGCCGGCCGGTGCCGGTGGTGCCGATGGCACTGCGCGGCATGTGGGCCAGCATGTGGAGCCGGCGAGATACCCGGCTGGGGCGCATGCGCGTGCCGCGCCGTCTGCGCGCCCACGTCGAGGTGTTCGCCGGCCCGCCGTTCGATGGCGCTACGGCCACCGCCGAGGGACTGGAAGCGCAGGTCCGCACGCTGCGCGGCGATCAAGGCTAGAAGCCGCATGCAAAAAAATCCCGTGCGGCGGTCATGTAAACGCATACATCGCCGGGAACATCGGGTAGATTACCGCCCATAGGGGGTGTCACTTGGCGTTGGGAGATGCCAAGAGACAGCCAATGGAATGGAGTCGTACTTGAATCATCTGCCGCCACCCGCCCCACCGGGCGTTGTCGTCCCCAACCATCTGGTCTGGGCGATCCTGACAACATTGTTCTGCTGCCTGCCGTTGGGCGTGGTGTCGATCGTGTATGCGGCCCAGGTCGATGGCCGCCGCGCGGCCGGCGACCTGGCCGGTGCGTATGACGCATCGCGCAAGGCGGGCGGATGGGCGCTGGCATCGGCACTCGCCATGCCCGTACTGCTGCTGTTGTGGCTTGGCCTGTTTGGCGGCATGGCCGCGCTGGGCGCTCTTTCCGACCTGTGAAACACCCTTCGTTCAACTCACCCCAGAAAATGGAGCTTCACCCATGAACGCCACTGCCCCACAAGTCCCCAACAACCTGGTCTGGGCCATCCTGACCACCCTGTTCTGCTGCCTGCCGGCCGGCATCGTGTCGATCGTGTATGCCGCACAGGTCAACGGCAAGCTGGCTGCAGGTGACATCGCCGGCGCACAGGAATCGTCGAACAACGCCAAGAAGTGGGCCATGTGGTCGGCCATCATCGGCGTCGTGGCCATCGTGCTTTACATCATCCTGGTCGTGGTGATGGGCATCGGCGGCGCGCTGGGTGGCGGCAACTACTGATCGCCCCCTTGGACGGCCCGGTTCGGCGCCCGCACGGGGTGCCCGGCTCGGGCCGTTCTGCCGACATGACGATGCCTTCCCGTTCCACCCTGTCGCGTTGGGCACCGCTGGCCATCAGTGCCGGGCTGGCCGTGGGCGCGACCGTGGTGCTGCGCCATGTCAGCCCGTATGCCGGCAACAGCCCATTGCCGGGCTGCCCGCTGTACGCATTGACCGGGTTGTACTGCCCCGGCTGTGGCAGCACGCGCTGCCTGTATTCGCTGGTGCATTTCGACTGGGCTGGCGCGATGGCGATGAATCCGCTGCTGGTGATTTCGCTGCCGTTCCTGCTGCTGATGCTGCTCAACAACGCGGGCCTGCGCATGCGCGCACTGGACCCGCTGATGCGGGTGCTGGCCAATCCCACCTTCTGGCTGGTGCTGCTGGTTGGCTACGCGGTGTTGCGCAACCTGCCTTGGTTTCCGTTTACCGCATTGGCGCCGAACGCGGCATAGACCGCCTGGGCCGGCCAGCGGCCGGCGGGTACGCGTCATCGCATGCGCGCTGCCGCCCCACGATCCGCTCCGCGCATCGTGGGCCCCATTGCTGTGCCCCCCACAACCCCCACCGCTTCGCGGTCGCCCCCGTACTCCGGGGGTTTTCCAAATGACACTGCGCTACGTCACCCAACCTGCGATCACGAGCAACGCCAGCGCCGCCATCCACAGCAGCAGCATGCGCCAGACCAGGCTCATTGCATCACGCAGCTCGGGCAGGCGGCGCCATACCGGCACCATGCCCGCATCGCTGTAATCGTGCGCGTCTTCGCGCAGCTCGGCGCTGACGCTGGCGCGTGCTACGGCGCCCAGGAAATCCGTGGAAGCCGCCCAACTATTGCCGTGCGCCTCGCGCCAGGCCTTGTACGCCGTATCGAAGTTGCCCACCAGCGCCATCGACAGCGACATCAGCTGGGCCACCGGCCATTCCAGCCAGGACAGCACCTGGCGCGCGCCGACCACGGTTTCCACGTCGGCCAGCGAGCGCATCGGTCCCACCGCCAGCAACGCGAGCAGGCGGTAAGCCAGCGCACCTACCGGGCCCAGCAGCAGGAACCAGAACAGCACTGCGAACCAGCGCCGCAACGCGTTGAGCACGGTGGCTACCACCAGCGAAGGCACGTCTTCCTGCAGGCTGCCGCCGGCCGATTGCAGCTGGTCGATGGCCGCATGCCGGGCGTGCGCGTCGTCCGCGTCGATCACCGCCTCGACGTCGCGGTCCAGGTCGCGCGGCCCCCAGCAGATCACCAGCGTGGCGATGCCCAACAGCAGCGACGGCAGGCCGAACAGGCGGTCATGCAGCGCCCATTGCAGCAGGGCCAGCACCAGCACGAACGGAACCACCGCCACCAGCCAGCCGTGGCGGCCGCGCCAGAAGCCGGTTTCGGCGGCGTGTGCGTCCAACCACTGCAGCCAACGCCGGTACCCGCCGAAGCGGCGCAGCGCCACGGCCGCGGCAGGCGCGACATGGCCCAGGGCCAGGGCAACCAGCACAGCGACCAGGGTGGTGAACATGACTGCCTCCGTTCGGTTTCTGGCCGCTACTATGCCTTGCGGCCCGGAAATTGCCCGGGCCACGGGTAATGTATGCCGCCCCGTGTTCAGGCAGCGGCAACGTGGTGCCTGGATCAGCTCACCTGGTTGCGGTACCAGTGCTCGATCAGGCTGCGTGAAATCGAGACCGGCGGCGACAGGCGGATGCCCACCCCGTCGTCCTCGAGGTCACGGGCCAGCGCAGCACCCACTTCCTCGGCGGTGAACCAGCGCGCATCTTCCAGCTCGCCGTCCACGGTGGGCACGTCGTCTTCGGCGGTGGCACTGAAGCCCAGCATGAGCGCGCCCGGGAACGGCCAGGGCTGGGTGCCGAGGTAGCGACACTGGCGCACCCGCACCCGGCTTTCCTCGAAGACTTCACGCACCACTGTCTGTTCCAGCGATTCGCCCGGCTCCACGAACCCGGCCAGCACCGAGTAACGGCGCGGGGCCCAGTTGGCCTGGCGGCCCAGCAGCAGGCGACCGTTGTTTTCCACCGCCACGATCACCGCCGGGTCCACGCGCGGGTAGTGCTCGGTGTTGCATTTGGCGCAGCGGCCGATGAACCCGCCACGGGTGAAAGCCACGGCACCGCCGCACACGCCGCAGAAGCGGGTGCGCGACTGCCAGTACGACATGCCGCGGGCATAGCAGAAAGCGCTGGCATCGGCAGCCGACCAGGTGGTGGCTGATTCGCGCAGGTCCACGCGCTGGGGGGCAGTGGCATCGATGGCAGCGGATTCAACCGAGAACCACGCCTGCTCGCCGCGCAGGCCAAGGAAGATGGCCGTGCCGGGGCCGCCTCCCACCTGGGCGCCGGTCAGCGCCAGCGGCTGGCCGTCGTCGCCGGCCAGCGCGCGGCCATCAGGATCCAGCACGAGCAGATGCGCCTGCGGCCACAGCCGCAACAACGCATCGGCGTCGTCACGCAGGGTATCGGCGCGTTCAAGGGGTTCGGTGGTGAATGCAAAACCGGCAAGCGGCAAGGAGAAATTGGACATCCCTGAAGCCTGCCGCTATTCAACCGGAACAGCAAGCGGCGCGGTTCGGCACCGCTGCGGCGATCACATGCTGAAACTGCTGCCGCAGCCGCAGGTGGTTTTCGCGTTCGGATTGCGGATCACGAACTGCGCGCCGGTCAGGCTTTCGGTGTAGTCCACTTCGGCGCCCATCAGGTACTGCAGGCTGAGCGGATCGACCAGCAGGGTCACGCCGTTGGTATCCACGGCCAGATCGTCCTCGGCACGGTTCTCGTCGAACTCGAAGCCGTACTGGAAACCGGAACAGCCACCGCCCTGGATGTAGACGCGCAGGGCCAGCGCATCACCGGCTTCGTCCTGGATCAGTTCCTTGACCTTGGCCGCAGCGGCCTCGGTGAAGTTCAGGGGACGGTCCAGCGACTGGTAATTCGGCGCAGCGGCGGGGGTGGGGGCGCCGGGCAGGGAAACTAGCGTGCTCATGTACCCAGCATGGGGGTGCATGGGCACGCTTTCAAGCACCGGCCGTTCAGGCCATCGCTTCGGCCAGCTTCCTGCGGGCGTTGCCGTCCTTGCCATCGTTCTGCGCGTCGCTGTCCTCGGACGGCGGCGGCAGGGCCATCTGGGCACCGCCATGGATCAGGCGTCCGGTCAGCTGGGCGCCGGCGTTCATTTCCACCACCTGGTAGTGGACATTGCCGGTAACGCGGGCGCTGGGGGTCAGTTCGACCCGCTCGCTGGCGTGCACGTCGCCATCCAGGCGGCCACTCACCACCACCACGTGGGCGCGGATCTCGCCTTCGATGCTGCCCTGCTCGGCCAGCGTAAGGGTGGCCATGGTGGCGCCGTCCTGGGCGATCACCTTGCCCAGGATGGTGCCTTCCACATACAGGCCACCGCTGAATTCCACGTCTCCCCGGATCACCACCTGCGCGCCGATCAGCGCGTCCACGACCAGATGCCCGTCGCGGTTGGATTTGTTGCTGCCAAACATGGGCTTACTCCCCTTCTTTTGCCGTTGCTGCAGCCGGTGCTCCGGCCTGCTTCCAGTCGAATACCTGGGTGGCGCCCCCTGCGCCGGTTCCCAGCGTGACCCGCACACGTTGCGGGGTGAAGTCCTTGGGCAACATGACGCTGCCGGTGAGCTGCTGGAAGTACCGGAAGGAATAATCCTGGCCCGGCACCTTGGTGCGCTGGTGCAGCTCGTCCCAGCTGACCGAGGTCAACTTGCCCTCCTTGACGCCTTCAACCGTAAACCGCATCTGGCCTTGGCTGATCGCGCCACGGTTGAGGTTCTGGGTCAGCACCACGGCGTACTGCCAGGTGCCCCCCGCTTCCGGCGAGAATTCAATGGAATGGGTGTTCAGGCCCTTGCGCTGGCTGGTGGATCCCACCAGGCGTTCGTAGAAGGCCACGTCGGCGCGAAGGCCGGCGATTTCCTCGTCGCGCTCGCCCAGCGAGGTCTGCACCTCATTGTTGGCTGCACGGCTGATCCGATCAGACGCCTGCAGGGTGGCCTGGGTCTGCTGCAGCTCCACCACCTGCTTCTGCAAGGTGTCGGCGCGTGCTTCCGCGGCGCCCAGCTGGCGGCCGGCGTCCCCGCCGGGGCCAGCGGTCCAGCGGCCCAGCAGCACGGCCAGGACCAGGCTGGCCAGCCAGAGGCCGGCCAGGATCAGCAGGCGGCGGCGATCGGGCGCCACCGGGGTACCGGGGCGGCGGATCTGGATGCGGGACGGTGTCGGGTTGTTCATGGCGATTACGGCGGCACCGCGGCTTGGGCGATACCGACACGACCCCTGTCGGGAAGAGCGACTTGTTAGTGTAAGTCAGGGTTGGCAGGGACAGTAGCGTTCACGGTCGTCATCCCCGATAGTGTGGGCCTGTGCACACTTTCGCCGGAGCGCCTGCCATGACCGAGGCCCACCTGTTCGTGATCGGCATACTGCTGGCCTGGCTGGCCGGCATCCGCGTGTACCTCACCGTGTTCGGGGTGGGCCTGGCGGGGCTGCTGGGCTGGGTGGAGCTGCCGCCGGCGCTGCAGGCCACCGAATCCTGGTGGGTGCTGGGTACCTCGGCTGCGCTTGCCATCACCGAATTCGTCGCCGACAAGATCCCCGGGGTGGACTCGGCCTGGGACCTGGTCCAGACCCTGGCCCGGGTACCGGCCGGTGCCTTCCTGGCCGCCGCCACGCTGTCGCCCAATGGCGAACTCAGCGCCACCGCGCTGGCCGCCGGTGCCGGCGTGGCACTGGCCAGCCATGGCCTGAAATCGGGCACCCGTGCCCTGCTCAATACCTCGCCGGAGCCCGCCAGCAACTGGGTGGCCTCGGCGGCTGAAGACACGGTGGTGGTGGGCGGCCTGGCGTTGGCGCTGGCGCACCCGTGGATGGCATTGATCGTCGTGGTGGCCTGCAGCCTGGTCGGCGCGCTGGTGGTCTGGCTGGTCTGGCGCACCCTGTGGAAGGGCATGCGCTGGCTGCTGCGGCAACCGGCGGGCAAGCCCGGGGCACTGGCCGACCGCGATGCCGCATAATCGCGCCGCAGACAGGGAGTACTGATGGCCGTCCAAGACAACGTTGTTGCATCCACCCGCGTCACCCGCGCCGAAACCCCGCCCGCCGATCATTGGCAGCGCTGGGCAAGTGCCAACGCGCCGGCCGTGGCGCCCGCGCCGAGCAATGTGGTGCAGCTCAACGCTGCCGCAGCCGCTGCCGTGTCCACCCCGCCGGTGCTGCCGCCGTCGCAGTGGCAGGACGATGCCAACCCACCGCCGCTGGGCAGCGAGGCGCCCTACCGCGTGCTGATCGTCGAGGATGACCGCTCGCAGGCCCTGTTCGCACAGAGCGTGCTGCATGGTGCCGGCATGGAAGCCATCGTGCACAGCGAGGCCGAAGGCGTGCAGCAGGTGATCAACCAACAACGCCCTGACCTGATCCTGATGGACCTGCACCTGCCGGGCCTGGACGGCATGCGCCTGACCGCACTGATCCGCCAGCAGCCGGGCCAGCAGTTGCTGCCCATCGTGTTCCTCAGCGGCGACCCGGACCCGGAGCGCCAGTTCGAAGTACTCGACAGCGGTGCCGACGATTTCCTGACCAAGCCGATCCGCCCGCGCCACCTGATTGCAGCGGTGTCCAACCGGATCCGCCGCGCCCGCGCGCAGGCCGCCCAGCAGCCGGGTGCGCAGGGTGCCCCGGCGATGAACAACCCGGAAACCGGCCTGCCCACCCGCCACCACGTGATGCAGCAGCTGAGCACCGCGCTGTCACAGGGTGCCCACGGCGGCCTGTTCTTCATTGAAGTGGCCAGTGCACTGGGCCTGCGCGAACGCTATGGCTATGCCGCGTTCGAACGGTTGATGGTGCAGGCCGCGCAGCGGCTGGCCGACAACGCGCATCCGCACCTGCTGGCGCGCCTGAACGACAACAGCTTCCTGGTCCTGGCCCGGGGCGTGGACGAGGAATCGCTGGATGCAATGGCGCACCAGCTGCGCGATGAGCTGTCCGCGCGCTCCTTCGTGATCCGCGATGAGGAATCGGTACACCTGCGTGGCGTGGTCGGCCATGCAAAGCTCTCCGGTGGCTTCGGCGATGCCGGCACCGCGCTGGAGGCGGTGGAGCGCACCACGCTGCAGGCGCGCCTGCTGCCATCTGGCGTAGCCGCACACGTGCGCCGCGAAGACGTTGCCGCGCAGGAACACCTGGCCATGCTCGAGGGCCAGCTCGAACCGGCCTACCAGCCCATCGTGGCCGTGGCCGGCGGCAACACCGCGCAGTACCAGGTGCTGTTGCGCCTGCGCCAGGCCGACGGCAGCGTGCTCAATGCCGGCCAGGTGATCCCCGCTGCGGAAGCGGCCGGGCGCATCGCCGACCTGGACCAGCAGGTCTTGGACCATGCGCTGGACCTGCTCGACCTGTACCGCCACGCCACCCCGCCGCTAAGCCTGTTCGTGTCACAGTCGCTGCGCACGCTGGCCCGCGACGCGTTCGCCGACTGGCTGCTGGAGACGCTGCAGCAGCGCCAGCTGCCCTGCAGCGCGCTGGTCATCGACGTACGCCTGCCCGACGCGTTGATCCACACCGTGACCCTGCAGCAGTTCTGTTCGCGCATGAGCGCGGCCGGCGTGCGCTTCTGCCTGAGCCAGTTCGAACCCAGCGGCGAAGCCAATGCCCTGCTTGGCCAGTTGCCGCTGGCGTTCGTGCGCATGGCCGCCCGCTTCTCCAGCAGCCATGCCAACCAGCAGACCCGCGATGAACTGCGCGGCGCGATCGATGCCGCGCACCGCGGCGGGGCGCTGATCATCGGCCAGCAGATCGAGGATCCCCAGGCCGCCGCAGCGATGTGGATGGGCGGGGTCGATTTCATCCAGGGCAACATGGTGCAGTCGGCCGGGAGCGAGTTGAACTTCGACTTCCACACCGCGGTGCTCTGACCATGACGGCCCAAGGACGGGTTCCCTTCTCGCTGTGGCTGGCCGCTATCGCGGCCGCATTGGCCGCCACCGCCAGCGGCATGGCCGCAGCCGGCGCCAATGGCCCTTGGCCGATCATCGCCGCCGGCACCGCGGCCGTGGGGGTGATGGCCGCGCTGGTCGGCGTGAGCCGCTGGCGTGAGCTGCAGGCGCAGCTGGCGCTGGCGCAGCGCCGCCACGACGCGCTGGCCGGTGAGCGTGACCACCTGCAGCGCGCCGTGCAGCAGCAGGACATGCTTGAACAGGAGCTGCTGCAGGCCAAGCAGGCGGCCGAGGCCGCCGCACTGGCCAAGGGCGAGTTCCTGGCCACCATGAGCCACGAGATCCGCACACCGCTCAACGGCATCCTGCCGATGCTGGACCTGATCGCGCGCGGCCAGCTCGGCAACGACCAGCGGCAGATGCTGCAGACCGCCACGGTCAGCTCGCAGCAATTGCTGCGCATCGTCGACGACATCCTCGACTACTCCCGTCTGGAGGCCAAGGGCCTGGACCTGGAGATCACCACGTTCAACCTGCGTGAGCTGCTGGAGGGCATCGTCCAGCTCATGCAGCGCAGTGCCGACGCCAAGGGCCTGGCGGTATCGCTGGAGCTGGACCCGGCCGTGCGGCTGTCGGTGCGCGGCGACCCGGTGCGGCTGCGCCAGGTGCTGGGCAACCTGATGGTGAACGCCATCAAGTTCACCGAGCGCGGCCAGATCCGCCTGCGCGTGACCCGCCAGGGCGAGACGGCCAGCCAGCACCAGCTTCGCTTTGAAGTGATCGACACCGGCATCGGCATCGACGGCAGCCTGCAGGCACGGCTGTTCCAGTCCTTCAGCCAGGCCGATGCCTCCACCACGCGCATCTACGGCGGCACCGGTCTGGGTCTGGCCATCTGCAAGCGCATCATCGACCTGATGCACGGCAACATCGGGGTGAGTTCCACCCCGCGCCACGGCGCCACCTTCTGGTTCGAAATTCCACTGCTGAAGGTGGCGGGCGATCTGCCGGCCGCACCCATCACCACGCGTGCGCTGCTGGTCAGCGAAGACCTGCTGCTGGTACAGCGCCTGCAGCGCGTGTTGCAGCATCACGACGTCCGCCTGCATACGGCGGACAGCGCCTCGGCCGCGCTGGACATCCTGCGCGCGCCGGTGCGCGCCGGGATCGAACCGGACCTGGCGTGGGTGATCGCCGACACACACGCACTGCGCCATGGCGCCACCGCGCTGCACCGCGCGGTGCTGCACGATGCCCGCACGCCCTCCCCGCGCCTGCTCTGGCTGCAGGGCGACGAGCCACTGGCCGCACTGCTGCACGAGAACACCCACGTGCTGCCGCGCGATGCCGGCGACGCCGAACTGCATGCGGTGCTGCGCCCGCCGGTGGTCAGCGCGCGTCCGCCGCCCCTGCTGGCCAGCGCGGCGCCCTGCAGCGGGCCGCTGGAGGCCCCGCAGCTGGGCCTGCGCCTGCTGCTGGTGGAAGACAACAGCGTCAACCTGCTGGTCGCCCAGCGCCTGCTGCAGGTGCTGGGCTGCACGGTCACCACCGCCACCGATGGCGAACAGGGCCTGCGGCAGCTGCAGACCCGTACCTTCGATCTGGTGCTGATGGATTGCCAGATGCCGGTACTGGATGGCTACAGCGCCACCCGCCGCTGGCGTGAGCAGGAAGCCGCACAGGGCCGCCCCCGTCTGCCGATCGTGGCGATGACCGCCAACGCGATGGCCGGCGACCGCGAGCACTGCCTGCAGGCGGGCATGGACGATTACCTGTCCAAGCCGGTCAACCGCGAATCGCTGCAGGCCTGCCTGCTGCGCTGGCAGTTCAAGATGGAAGACAACGCCGCCGACGACGGCGCGCCAGCAGTGCTCGACACCGGCGTGCTGGATGAGCTGCAGGAGGTGATCGGCGCGGAGACGGCCAACATCATCGCCGTGTTCCTGGAAGACACGCCGCCGCTGATCCGGCAACTGCAGGACGCCTCGGTTGCCGCCGACCTGGAAAAACTGCGTGCGCTGGCGCACAGCCTGAAATCGGCCAGCGCGAACGTGGGGGCGATGGCGCTGTCGGTGGCGGCCCGTCGGATCGAACACGATGCCCGCGCCGGCACGCTGGAGCGCCCGGCCGTGGCCGTGGCGCTGCTGATTGCCGAGTACGCGCGTGCGCGGTTGGCGCTGGCTGGCTACCAGGCCAGCGTGCGCGCCACCGCCGCGCGCTGAATCACTCTTCCAGCTTGGTGAGCAGGTAGTTCGGCTCGCCAATGCGCTCGATCAGCTCCAGCTGGGTTTCCAGCCAGTCGATGTGCTCTTCCTCGTTGTCGAGGATCTTCACGAACAGCTGGCGGCTGACGTAATCGCCGACCGAATCGGCGTAGGCCACCGCGTCACGCAGCGTGACGGTGCCCTCGCGCTCCAGTGCCAGATCGCACTGCAGGATCTCGGTGGGGTTTTCGCCAATACGCAGCTTGCCCAGCGCCTGGAAGTTCGGCAGGCCTTCAAGGAACAGGATGCGATCGGAGAGCACGTCAGCGTGCTTCATCTCCTCGATCGATTCCTTGTACTCATGTTCGGCCAGTTCCTTCAGACCCCAGTTCTTCAGCATCTTGGCATGCAGGAAGTACTGGTTGATCGCGGTCAGCTCGTTGTAGAGGACCTTGTTGAGGAATTCGATGACCTTGGCGTCGCCCTTCATGACCGTGCTCCTGCAGCGTGAAAACGCCGGCACTGTAGCGCGTCCCCGCAAACAATGAAGGAACGCGAATCATGCTCGCTATCGCCTTCCGGCGGGGTGCGCGTACAGGCGCGGAAACGATCCGTAGCAGCCAGCCCATGGCTGGATGACCTTAGCGGGGCCGGATGACCTTATCGGGGCTGGGGCAGGTTGCCGTCAGGCAACCTGGGCCAGACCCAGCACGGGTAGCGGCAGATCAACGGAACGGGCCTTCGCCAGCAGGTCCGCCGCCATGTCCAGGCAGGAACCGCAGGTGGCGCCGCAACCGGTGCGCATGGTCAGCTCGGACACGCTGGCGACACCGCTCTGGGCGGCTTCGCGGATCTGGTGGTCGGTTACCCCGTTACAGATGCAGACGTACACGTGCGGACTCGGCAGGCAGGCCCGGATCGGCCTGTGGCTATTCCAATCGAAACGAGAATGGTTGTCAATTTCGTAACTGAATCATTCTCGATACGGTTCAGCATGCCGCGCCAAAACAAAAAAAAGACCGATCTTTCGATCGGTCTTTTTCGTGTTTGGCTGCCCCGGATGGATTCGAACCACCGAATGCCTGAGTCAGAGTCAGGTGCCTTACCGCTTGGCGACGGGGCAAAATACGTGTGCAATTATCGCACTTTTTCACAAGGAATCCAAGCGAACTTGGTGGCTATGGGTGGACTCGAACCACCGACCCCAGCATTATGAGTGCTGTGCTCTAACCGGCTGAGCTACATAGCCCTGGTGAGCCGGCAATTCTGAGCATGTAAACGGAATCTGTCAACACCTTTTCACCGCGCTTGTGAGTGGGCACCGGGCGTGTCACAGTCCTGACCAGTAGATTTTTCTAGGAGTCCGCATCGTGATCGATCCGGACGGCTATCGACCGAACGTCGGCATCGTGCTGATGCGGCAGGACGGGCAGGTGTTCTGGGCACGACGTGTGCGCCGGGATGGCTGGCAGTTCCCGCAAGGTGGCATGAATACCGATGAGACGCCTGTCGAAGCCATGTATCGCGAGTTGCATGAAGAAACCGGATTGTTGCCAGAGCACGTAGAAGTGCTGGGTGCGACGCCGGGCTGGCTGCGCTATCGCCTGCCGGCCCGGGCCATCCGCCGCAATGAGAAGCAGGTCTGCATCGGCCAGAAGCAGGTCTGGTTCCTGCTGCGCCTGGCGGGCGACGAATCGCACGTCACCCTGGACCATACCGACAGCCCCGAGTTCGACCAGTGGCGCTGGGTGGATTTCTGGTACCCGGTGGAACACGTGGTGATGTTCAAGCGCGGCGTCTATGCACGGGCGCTGCGCCACCTGGCGCCGCTGGCGCGCGGCGTGGCCGGCACCGGAGTGGAATCCATGCCCAAATCGGCCCAGGAAGCGTGGATGCCCGGGCATGCGGCCGGGCACGACCGACCGCGCAAGCGCGCCCCCGCGCCCAAGCGCGGTGGTGGCTATTGGCCGCGCAGCAAGGCCAAGGGCGAACCGGGCGCGGTGTAAGCGCCTTCGCGTCCACTGAAACGACAAAAGCCCGGCCGAAGCCGGGCTTTTGCGTTCCTCCCAGCGGGATCCCGAAGGATCCCACGCCAGGCGCGATGGATCAGCGCTTGGAGAACTGGGTGGCGCGACGTGCCTTGTGCAGGCCGACCTTCTTACGCTCGACTTCACGGGCGTCACGGGTCATGAAGCCAGCCTTGCGCAGCTCGGACTTCAGGGTTTCGTCGTACTCGACCAGCGCGCGGGCAATGCCCAGGCGGATCGCACCGGCCTGGCCGGTGGTGCCGCCGCCAGCGGCGGTGACCATGATGTCGAACGATTCGGTGTTCTTGGTCAGCTCCAGCGGCTGGCGCACGATCATGCGTGCGGTCTCACGGCCAAAGAACTCGTCCAGCGGACGGCCATTGACGGTGATGTTGCCGGCGCCCTTGCGCAGGAACACGCGGGCGGTGGAGGACTTGCGGCGGCCGGTGCCGTAGTTTTGAGTGATAGCCATGATTAGATATCCAGAACCTGGGGCTGCTGAGCGGCGTGCGGGTGCTCGGAACCCGAGTACACCTTGAGCTTGCGGTACATGGCGCGGCCCAGCGGGCCCTTCGGCAGCATGCCCTTGACGGCGGTTTCGATGACGCGCTCCGGGTGGCGCTCCAGCGCCTGGGCCAGAGTTTCGGTCTTCAGGTTGCCGATGTAGCCAGTGAAGCGGTGGTACAGCTTGTCCTGCAGCTTGTTGCCGGTGACGGCAATCTTTTCTGCATTGATGACAACCAGGTAATCACCGGTATCAACGTGGGGGGTGTAGACCGGCTTGTGCTTGCCGCGCAGACGGCGGGCCAGCTCGGTGGACAGACGGCCCAGCGTCTTGCCGGAGGCGTCGACGAGATACCAGTCGCGCTGGACGGTCTCGGACTTTGCAGTGAAAGTGCTCATGGAAGAACTCAAGTAGGTCGGGCTCATTGCGGCCAGGAAGCGGCCGGAACTCTGCCACGCGTTGTGAAGAGGCGGGATTGTACCGGCCATCCTGCCCGGATGCAAATCCGCGGGCGGGCCGGGTTGGCAGGCCAGCGCCGGGGGGCGAGAATCGACATTCCCCCGCCGCGATGCCGAACCGCATGACCGCGTTCCGCCAGATCACCCCGCTCGACCACCTGCTGACCGAAGCGCAGCGCGCCCTGGACACGGTGTTCGGCAACCCGCCGGCCAGCCGGCCCTACCCGGCCGAGGCCACCCCGGACGCAGCACTGGACACCGCCCAGCGCCGCCACGCTGCCGGCCTGATGCGGATCAACCATGTCGGCGAGGTCTGTGCCCAGGGCCTGTACTTCGGCCAGGCCGCGGTGGCGCAGGAGCCGGAGACCCGGGCCCACCTGCTCGAAGCGGCCCAGGAGGAAACCGACCACCTGGCCTGGTGCGCCCGACGCCTGCGCGAGCTGGACAGCCGGCCCAGCCTGTTCAACCCGATCTGGTACGCCGGCAGCTACACGATAGGCACCCTGGCCGGCCTGCGCGGAGATGGCTGGAACCTGGGCTTCGTGGTGGAAACCGAGCGCCAGGTGGAAGCCCACCTGGACGAGCACCTGGACACCCTGCCGCCGACCGACCAGCGCAGCCGCGAGATCCTCAAGGTGATGAAGATCGACGAGGCCCGCCACGCCGAACACGCCGAGCACGCCGGCGCACGCAGGCTGCCCTTCCCGATCCCGGGCGTGATGGCCTTGGCCTCCAAGGCCATGAAGACCATCGCTTATCGGTTGTAACGCACACCGGTAGCGCCGGCCGTTGGCCGGCCCTGGGACCGCATCAACGTTCATGAGGGCCGGCCAACGGCCGGCGCTACCGGGATTACCCGGACACCAGTTTCAGGCCGATCACCCCCGCCACGATCAGGCCGATGCACGCCAACCGCGGCGCCGACGCGCTGTCGCCGAACAGGAAGATGCCCAGGATCGCCACGCCCAGGGCACCGATGCCGGTCCAGATCGCGTAGGCGGTGCCCACCGGGATGGACTTCATGGCTTGGCTCATCAGGTACAGGCTGACCAGTGCCGCGCCCACCGTGGCGAGCGTGGGCAGCGGCTTGCTGAAACCGTCCGAATATTTCATTCCGATCGCAAAGCCGATTTCAAACAGGCCGGCCAGCAGCAGGTAGATCCAGGGCATGGGGTTGCCTCCTAAACAAAAACAAAACGGCCCGGCGTCTTCACACCGGACCGTCATCGGTAGCGTGCCGTGGAACAATGATTCTGCGCAAATCAGATGTTCCACAGGGCGGGACGTCCCGCCTTGTGCAGCACCGCCCAGGCCAGGGCCCGGGCGGGTGTCGCAGGGTATTACTCGGACAGGTTGCGGCCGTGGAACAGCTCTTCGATCTCGCGCTTGAGCAGCGCTTCGATCTTCATGCGTTCCTTGAACGAGATGTTCTTGGCCTTTTCCTCGAACAGGTACTGGTCCAGGTCGAAGTCCTTCAGGTGCATCTTCGTGTGGAAGATGTTTTCCTGGTAGACGTTGACGTCGAACATCTCGTAACGCGACTTGATGTTCTTGGCCAGGAAGTTCTGGATCGAGTTGATCTTGTGATCGATGTAGTGCTTCTTACCCTTCACGTCACGGGTGAAGCCACGCACGCGGTAGTCCATGATCACGATGTCCGATTCCAGACTCTCGATCAGGTAGTTCAGCGCCTTCAGCGGCGAAATCACGCCACAGGTAGCCACATCGATGTCCGCGCGGAACGTGGCGATGCCTTCCTGCGGGTGGGTTTCAGGGTAGGTATGGACCGTGATGTGGCTCTTGTCCATGTGCGCTACCACGGCATCGGAGATCAACTCCTTGCCCGCCAGCTTCTTGTCGATCACCGGTTCTTCGGAGATCAGGATCGTCACCGAAGCACCCTGCGGATCGTAGTCCTGGCGCGCGACGTTGAGGATGTTGGCGCCGATGATCTCAGCGACATCGGTCAAGATCTGAGTCAGCCTATCGGCGTTGTACTCTTCATCGATGTATTCAATGTAACGCTGACGCTCCTCTTCGGTGCGGGCGTAACACACGTCATAGATGTTGAAGCTCAGCGCCTTGGTGAGGTTGTTGAAACCCTGCAACCTCAGGCGAGGCAACGGCTTGACCACGGCGGTCGATCCTGTGTGTGGTGGGAAAGGATCAATTATGGGGCAAAGTGATCGGGGGCGAAACTTGCATTGATACAAGTTGCTGTGTTGGGGTTTGCCCTTCACAACCCTGATCGTTAAGCTCGCGGCACATAGCCGTGAATTGTTCATGAGCAAAGGGAGCGCCTCAACGTGTCATCTGTGCGCCTTGCCACGAGTCCATTGGCCCTGGACATCGCCACCATTGACCGCTTTCTCGCCCACAGCCATCGACGCCGCTACCCGGCCCGCACGGATGTTTTCCGCCCCGGCGACCCCGCTGGAACCCTCTATTACGTGATCAGTGGCTCGGTTTCCATCATTGCCGAGGAAGAGGACGACCGCGAACTGGTCCTCGGCTACTTCGGCTCCGGGGAGTTCGTCGGCGAAATGGGCCTGTTCGTGGAAACCGACCGCCGCGAGGTCATCCTGCGCACCCGGACCCCCTGCGAGCTGGCCGAGATCAGCTATGAGCGGCTGCACCAGCTGTTCCTGGGCCCGCTGTCCACCGACGCGCCGCGGCTGCTGTACGCACTGGGCCAGCAGATCTCCAAGCGCCTGCTGGATACCAGCCGCAAGGCCAGCCGCCTGGCGTTCCTGGATGTCACCGACCGCATCGTGCGCACCCTGCACGACCTGGCCCGCGAACCGGAGGCCATGAGCCACCCGCAGGGCACCCAGCTGCGCGTGTCGCGCCAGGAGCTGGCCCGCCTGGTTGGCTGCTCGCGCGAAATGGCCGGCCGCGTGCTCAAGAAGCTGCAGAGCGATGGCCTGCTGCATGCCCGTGGGAAAACGGTGGTTCTCTACGGCACCCGGTGAATTCGGTTGCCGGCCAACGGCCGGCGCTGCCGTCGGGCATGACAGCGTCGTTCACGCATTGCCGTTAGGGTGACGGCATGGCACCTGGCAGCGAATTCTATTGGTTCATCCTGATCGGGCTTGGCGCGCAGCTGGTGGACGGCGCGTTGGGCATGGCCTTCGGGCTGGTCTCTTCTTCAGTGATGCTCAGCATGGGCCTGCCGCCGGCGGCGGTCAGCGCAAGCGTGCACACCGCAGAGGTGTTCACGACAGGCGCTTCGGGTGTTTCACATCTTGTGGCCGGCAATGTGGACAGGCGGCTGTTCCTGCGCCTGGCCCTGCCCGGCGCGATCGGCGGGATTCTGGGTGCCTATGTACTGACCCAGCTGCCGGGCGAGGCCGTCCGCCCTTTCATCTATGGCTACCTGCTGATCCTGGCGATCTTCATCCTGCTGCGCGCGGCCGGCCGGCTGGTGCCAAGGCAGGAAGTGAAGCGGGTGCCGGTGCTGGGTTTCTTCGCCGGGCTGCTGGACGCCAGCGGCGGTGGCGGCTGGGGTCCGGTGGCCACCGCCACCCTGCTGGCCCGTGGCGGGCAGGCCCGCACCACCATCGGCACGGTCAATGCAGCCGAGTTCGTGGTGACCCTGGCGGTGTCGATCACCTTCCTGCTTTCGATGGGCCTGCAGTACCTGAACATCGTGGCCGGCCTGTTGATCGGCGGCATGATGGCCGCGCCGCTGGCGGCGGTGCTGGTGAAGCGGGTCAAGGAACGCTGGGTGCTGGTGGCCGTGGGCGTGCTGGTACTGTCGATCAGCCTGTTCCAGATCAGCCGGGCCGTCCACGGGTGGCTGGGGGCGTGATGCCCTTCGTCTGCATCGCGTGGGCCGGCCGTGAGGTCAGGATTTCTCGCCGCCGCGGTCCACGCATCCCCAATTGAGGATCCGCGTTCCGGGCTTCAGCACCTGGCGGAAGAACGCCACCTTGGAATGCTTCGGATTCACCACTACCGGTGCCTTCGCCGCCAGCAGCAGCGGCAGGTCGGCGGTGCTGTCGGAATAAGCCACGTCGATGTCGCCATAGCCGCGCTCGCGCAGCATGCGCATCTTTTCTTCATTGTGGCAGTGGCGGGTGGCGCCGACCGCGCCGAAGCGCGGACCCACTTCACTGCCGATCACCGGCACGCCCTGGTGGGCGACGAAGGCAAGGATGGCGCGGGCCAGCTCCGGGGGGGCGCCGGTGGCCACCACTACGCGATCGCCCTGCGCGCGGTGCGCGGCGAACACCTCCAGCGCCTGCGGCAGCAGTTTGGCCCGCAGCTGCGCCTCGTGCGTGAGCACGTAGGCATCGATCACCCGGTTGAACTCGCGCGCACGGTGCAGGCCGAACGTAGCGATCCAGACATACACCGAAATACCGGCGCGGCGGGTCGGCAGCATGGCCGCCATCGGCCCGGCCACCGGCGTGACCAGCAGCGCGGCCAGCAGCCGCAGCGGGTTGCGCTTGATCAGCGAGGCGAACAGGTGGCTGCCGGAATCGCCGTCGTACAGGGTGTGGTCAAAGTCGAAGACCACCAGCGGCGCGTCGTCGCGCGGAGTCGGATAGATCACAGTCATGCGCTGAAGAATAGCTGACGCAGGCCCTCGCCGGGTTCTTCAACGCGCATGAACGCTTCGCCGACGAGGAACGCATGCACGCCGGCATTGCGCATCAGGCTGACGTCGTCGGCGCCCAGAATGCCGCTCTCGGTCACCAGCAGGCGGTCGCGCGGCACGGCCTGGCGCATCTCCAGGGTGGTCTGCAACGACACCTCGAAGGTACGCAGGTTGCGGTTGTTGATGCCGATCAGCGGCACCGGCACCTGGATGGCGCGTTCGAGCTCGTCGATGTCGTGCACTTCCACCAGCACGTCCATGCCCAGCTGCATGGCCAGGTCGGACAGCTCCGCCAGCTGGCGGTCTTCCAGCGCGGCCACGATCAGCAGGATGCAGTCGGCGCCCAGTACCCGCGCTTCATAGACCTGGTAGGCATCGATCACGAAGTCCTTGCGCAGTACCGGCAGCGTGCACGCCCCGCGCGCCTGTTCCAGGTAAGCATCGTCGCCCTGGAAGAAATCCACGTCGGTCAGCACCGACAGGCAGCTGGCGCCGCCGAATTCGTAGCTCACCGCAATATCGGCCGGGCGGAAGTCCGGGCGGATCACGCCCTTGGACGGGCTGGCCTTCTTGACTTCGGCAATCACCGCCGGGTCGCCGGCCGCGATCGAGGCGCGCAGCGCATCGGCAAAGCCGCGCACCGGCGGGGCGTCCGCCAGGCGGGCCTGCAGCGCTTCCAGGGGCACGCGGGCACGGCGCTCGGCCACTTCAACGGCCTTGCGGGCCAGGATGGTCTCGAGGATGTCGCTCTTGTCGCTCATGTTGTTCGGGGTCCTTCAGGCCGGCCATTATCGGCCAGCCGGGGGCAATGCGTGAAGGCGGGGCTCAGCCCGCGTGGCGGATGCGCTGGGTGGCGTCGACGTATTCCTGCATGCGCAGGCGGGCGCTGCCGTCGGCGATGACAGCGCGGGCCCGGACCAGGCCATCGGCGATGCTGTTGGCCACGCCCGCCACATACAGTGCCGCACCGGCATTGAGCGCCACGATATCCAGCGCCGGGCCGGGCTGGTTATCGAGCACGCCACGCAGCATCGCGATCGACTCTTCCGGCCCGCTCACCTTGAGGTTGCGGCTGGCCGACATGGCGATGCCGAAATCTTCCGGGTGGATCTCGTACTCGCGCACCTTGCCGTCGCGCAGCTCACCCACCAGGGTACCGGCGCCGAGCGAGATCTCATCCATGTTGTCGCGCCCCCACACCACCAGCGCGCGCTCGGCGCCCAGCTCGCGCAGCACGCGCGCCTGGATGCCGACCAGGTCCGGATGGAACACGCCCATCAGCACGTTGGTGGCACCGACCGGATTGGTCAGCGGGCCGAGGATGTTGAAGATGGTGCGTACGCCCATTTCGCGGCGCACCGGCGCCACGACCTTCATCGCCGGGTGGTGCATCGGCGCGAACATGAAGCCGATCCCGGTTTCACTGATCGCACGGGCTACCTCCTCCGGGCGCAGCTCGATGATCGCGCCCAGTGCTTCAACCGCATCGGCGCTGCCGGACTTGGAGGAGACGCTGCGGTTGCCGTGTTTGGCGACCTTCGCCCCCGCTGCGGCGACCACGAACATCGCGCAGGTGGAAATGTTGAAGGTATGCGAGCCATCGCCACCAGTACCGACGATGTCGATCAGGTGGGTCTTGTCTTCAACCGGCACCGCCAGCGCCAGCTCGCGCATGACCGTGGCCGCACCAGCGATCTCGCCCACGGTTTCCTTCTTGACCCGCAGGCCGGTGAGGATCGCGGCGGTCATCACCGGCGAGACATCACCGCGCATTACCTGGCGCATCAGGTCGACCATCTCGTCGAAGAAGATTTCGCGGTGCTCGATGGTGCGTTGCAGGGCTTCCTGGGGGGAGAAGGTCATGCGGGGGTCCTTTGCAGGAAATTCTTCAGCAGGGCGTGGCCGTGCTCGGTGAGGATCGATTCGGGATGGAACTGCACGCCTTCCACCGGATGCTCGCGGTGGCGCAGTCCCATGATCTCTTCAACTGTGCCGTCGGCGTTCTCGGTCCAGGCGGTCACTTCCAGGCAGTCGGGCAGCGTGGTTTTGTCCACCACCAGCGAATGGTAGCGGGTGGCCTGGTAGCGGTCCGGCAGGCCGGCGAACACGCCCTTGCCCAGGTGGCGGATGGGCGAGGTCTTGCCGTGCATGATGGTGCCGGCGCGGATGACATCACCGCCGTACACCTGGCCGATGCCCTGGTGGCCCAGGCACACGCCCAGGATCGGCGTGGTCGGGCCGAGCCGCCGGATCAGCTCCAGCGACACGCCCGCTTCGTTGGGCGTGCACGGGCCGGGCGAGATCACGATGCGCTCGGGGGCGAGCGCGGCGATCTCATCGACGCTCAACGCGTCGTTGCGCACCACCTTCACCTCCGCACCGAGCGTCTGCAGGTACTGCACGAGGTTGTAGGTGAAGCTGTCGTAGTTGTCGAGCATCAACAACATGGCAAATTCCTGGAATCAAGGATTCAATGCGGATCGGTAGCGCCGGCCGTTGGCCGGCAACCGGGTGAATTACAGGCCCTTGGCGGCCTGCGCGACGGCACGGAACAGCGCGCGACCCTTGTTCATGGTCTCGCCCCATTCCTTGCCAGGATCCGAGTCATAGACGATGCCGGCGCCAGCCTGCACGTGCAGGCGGCCGTCCTTGATCACCGCCGTGCGGATTGCAATTGCAGTGTCTGCGTCGCCATGCCAGCCGATGTAGCCGATGCTGCCGGCGTAGACATTCCGCTTGATCGGCTCCAGTTCGCGGATCACTTCCAGCGCGCGGATCTTCGGTGCGCCGCTGACCGTGCCGGCCGGGAACGTGGCGCGCAGTACGTCGGCGTAACTCAGACCCGGCTGCAACTGGCCGGTCACTTCGCTGACGATGTGCATGACGTGGCTGTAGCGTTCGATCACGAACTGTTCGCCCACTTCGACCGTGCCGGCCTTGGAAACGCGGCCCGCATCGTTGCGGCCCAGGTCGATCAGCATCAGGTGCTCGGCGCGTTCCTTGGGATCGGCCAGCAGTTCGGCTTCCAGCGCGTTGTCTTCTTCCACCGTGGCACCACGCGGGCGGGTGCCGGCGATTGGGCGCACGGTCACTTCGCCATCCTGCAGACGTACCAGGATCTCCGGCGAGGAGCCGACCACCTGCACGTCGCCGGTATCGAGGAAGTACATGTACGGCGAGGGATTCAGCGCTCGAAGGGCGCGGTACACATCCACCGGGCGTGCCTTGAACGGCACGCTCAGGCGCTGGCTGAGCACCACCTGGAAGATGTCACCGGCGCGGATGTATTCCTTGGACTTGTCGACCGCGGCGATGAAGCCTTCGCGGGTGAAGCCGGACACGAAGTCGTTTTCGTCCAGCACGTCGCGGGTGATCGGCGCCGGGTAACCCGCGCCGGGGGCGCGCAGTTTGGTGACCAGGCCGTCCAGCCGCGCCTTCGCCTCGTCCCATGCGCCGGGCTGGCCCGGGTCGGCATGCACGATCAGGTACAGGCGGCCCTTGAGGTTGTCGAACACCGCCAGCTCTTCGGAATGCAGCAGCAGGATGTCGGGAGTACCGAGTTCGTCGCGGCCGCGCGGCGGGGCCAGGCGCGGTTCGATGTAGCCAATGCACTCGAACCCGAACCAGCCCACCAGGCCACCGGTGAAGCCCGGCAGGCCGGCCAGCTTGGGCACCGAGTGGGCGCTGCGCAGCGCCTCGACCTCGGTGAACGGGTCGGCGACCTCACGGGTTTCCACCACCTGCCCGGACTCGCTCACGGTCAGGGTGTGGCCGTGGAACGCGTACACGCGCCGGGCCGGCAGGCCGATGATGGAATAGCGCCCGAAGCGTTCGCCGCCTTCGACCGATTCGAACAGGTAGGTATGCGGGCCGTCGGCGAGCTTCAGATACACCGAAAGCGGCGTGTCCAGGTCGGACAGCACTTCACGGACGACGGGGATGCGGGTGTGGCCTTCAGCGGCCTGCTGCTGGAACTGCTCGAACGTGATCAAGACGACTTTCCTTCCGGGAAACGGCGGTGGCGGGACGGACGACGGCAACAGGCCACCATCGCCACCAACGGCGAGCGGAAGAAAGGGTATGCGGGGTCGTCAGAATGGACACCCGGGGACTGTACCGCATTGGCGGCACCGGATGGAACCCGCCGGTGCCGGGTCGAAACCCGGCCCTGCCGGCGGTTCAGCCGCCAACAGGGCCAGGGGTGTCAGCCCATGCGGCGCGCGGCCTGCTGCTCCTGCTCGCGCTGTTCGGCGCCCAGGTCGGCCACCAGCACCGGGACCGGGACGGCGGCGGTGCGCTCCTGCTGGCGGTTGACCTCGGCCACCTGCTCGGTGCTTACGCTGAGCGGCTGCTGCCGGCCGGCCACCACGTCCACCTGCGCCAGGTGGCGATGCACCGAGGTGAGATCCTGGGTATCGACCGCAAACACGCGGGTGCGGTCCTCGCTCAGTACCACACGTTCAATGCGTTCCAGGCCCTCCTGCGTGGCCCTGGCCGCCAGCGCACCGGCCAACTGGTCGCTCTGAAGGTCGGGCACGCGGTTGTGGGCCGCATCGATGCCGTGGACCCCGGACTGGGCACCCTGGAACATGTGGTACTGCCTGTGGCCGGGATCGTTGATACCAACCACCAGCGTGGACGGCTCGGCGCCGATGGCGGCGTGCTTCTCCGCCGGGTGTTGGATGCGCTCGTGCTGTTCCAGCAGCGCGCGGGCCTGCGCCTCCTGCTTGATGAGCTCGGCGTCCAGGCTGGGAATGACCGTTTCCTTCATCCCGTGGCGCTGCACGGCTTCGGCAAACGCGGGGCCGATGCTGTCGACCAACCGTTTTGTCTCCACGATGTTGCCGATGTTCTGCGGCGTCAGCGCCGTGGGCACGTAAGTGGCGGCCGCGCCGCGCAGGCCCGCGACGGCTCCGCCCACCGAGGCGAACACCGCCGGTGCCTGCGCCGTGGTGTTCTTGATGTGGTGCGCCGCGAAGTCGTAGCCCTGGTCGACATAGGCGCCGGCCGTGGCGTAGCCGTCCTGCAGCTTGCCGGCAACCCATTGGCCGTTCCGGTCAATGCTGTCGGCAGTGCGCTGGCCCGCGGCACGCGCGGCATCGGCGTCTTCGCGGGCATCGCGGCTGGCGGCGGTGGCGCGCGCCTGGCCTGCCGCTTGTATGGCATCGGCGCGGCTGTCGAGCTCCTTGGCGGCGTTGTCGAACCCCAGCTTGCCGGCGCCCCACGAGGCCACCGACAGAATGCCGGACTGCGCGCGCGACTCCACGCGGTGTGCCGTGGACTCGATCATCCCGGTCAGCTCGCGGCCCTGGGCATACACGGTGGTGGTGGCTTTGGCGCTCACCTGCAGCGTGGCCGAGCCCATGTCGACCACCTTGCCCACCACCATGCCCTGTACGCGGGCCACCTGCTCCACTGCGTCGCCGGTGCGGTCAAGGACGTGGGCTGCGGTTGCCCCGCCCTTCTCCACCACTTCGCCCACCACCCGCCCGTTGTGCATGCCATGCGCGGCCGAGTGCAACACCTTGGACAACGGGCCGGCCAGCTCGGCCACCTGGCTGGGGGCATCGGTGCGCGCGCGGTCCACCAGGTTGTCCTTCGCATCGCGGGTCTTGGGGTCGAGCACCAGCTCCATGCGCCCCGCCGCCACCGGGATGTCGCGAAGTGCCTCGTAGCCCGGCTTGGTGGCCAGCTGTTCGACGAACTGCGCGGCTGCGGTCTGCGCACCGGGCGGCAGCATCTCGCGCATCTTCTCGGCCACCTTGGCCTGCATCAGCGGTTCGCGCATCAGCATGCTGGCTTCGTTGGCCAGCAGCCCGTAGGCGTGGCGCTGCTGGTCGTTGAGGCGCTGCATCCCGTTCTGCACGTCGTTGAGCACCTCACCACTGGTCTGGTAGGTGTGTACGGTCTGCTGCGGGTTGAAGGTGGGCAGGCCGTTGTCTTTGGCGTAACGCGACGCGGTGTCCGGATGCAGACCGGCGGCGTTGAAGGTCGTGGCGCGGGCGCCGGTGACGGCGGACGCGGCGGACGCCATGCCGCCGCCGAGGGAGTGGCCGGCGATTTCGAAGTTGTTGCCGACGCGATCCTGCAGCCGCACAGCCAGCGTCATCGCGCGATCGTAGTAATCACTACGCATGCCGATACCCTGCTGACCATTGTTGAGGAAGTCCTCTCCGCCGGATTCACGCCGACCACTTGGGGCGGATGGATCCATGATTTCGCCGGTCGAGCCTTTGAATACAACGACAGGCTTGGCACCCTCACCCATCACCCGCTTGTCAGGAAGGTATATCTCTGCGCGGAACCCAGACTGCGTGGGACTGAGATGGTTGCGAACTTCTTCATCCGACATGTTGATGCCAGCGGCCCGAAGGGCCTCCGGATCAGCACTGGCGCGGACCCAACCGGCAGGCGGCTCGCCATCACCCTTGGCTGATAGATAGACATCGGCGGCAAGACCAGACATCTCGCGCGCATGATAGGTTTCCTGGAGACGATCCGCTTCGTTGTCGTTGCCGCTTTCACGCAGCCGCTCGACAAGAAGATTCTGTTCCTGGATGGCGCGGGCGCGCGCCTCGATATCGGGACCACTCATGGCAAGCTCCATTGCACAGTGAAGGCGCGCCCCCCGAGCCGCGCTGGTTATCGAATAACAGAACGTTTTGCTAATGTCACCCCCTTCAGGGGTTCAACATCAGGATGATCATGCGCGTCGGCCTTCACAACTTGATGACAAAAACCCTTCTAAGTGCGGCATGGATCACGCTTTTTGCGCTCAGCGGGTGCGCCGCGACGTCTGCGCATGGTGCAGACCAGTATTTCACCGGAAGCGAACTGAAGCTGGCAATCGCCAGTGAGGATGGCGATCTTGATGCCATTCGGCGGCTTATCAAGGAGGACGGGGTTAAACCCGACAATTCGTTCTCCAGTCGCGATGGCATTCCTCTGCTGGCATGGCCATTGCGAGCAAAGAACCTGGATGGCCTGCGCGCCATGTTGGAGAACGGCGCGAACCCCAATGCGCGGCTGGTGAAGCAGATGAACGGTGAGGTGGTCCACTTCAACAATGCCATGGTCTACGCCGCCAAGATGGACGATCCGCGCTTTCTCGCGTTGCTCCTGAAGCATGGTGGCGACCCCAACACGCGCAACTCCAACAATGAGACATTGCTCTACCAGGCATTCATCAGCGGCAACCAGTGGGACAACGTGAAGCTGTTGGTGGAGGGCGGCGCGGACGTAAATGAGCCCAGCCTCGGCCCTTCCGATACCCCTATCAGCTGGTACAGCGGTCGTGGTGGCTTCGAGCACGTTTACTGGCTTCTTCAGCACGGTGCGGACCCGACCGTGATGCTCAAGTCATCGATCGGCGAGCCGGACCGCATGTTCATTGCTGAACACATTTACTGGGGTATCACTACTCCGGATCTTCTGCCGTGGCAGAAGAAATGCCAGCAGTGGTTGGTCGAGCGAAACATCCCGCGTCCACCTATGCCAGACGGAATCAGGCAGAAGCGTGAAGCCTTTGGTTTCCCAACGAGAGAAGAGGACGTTCCGCTTCTCTGACAAGGTGCCTATTCCGAGCCCTTGGGAGCGCCAGCGTTGAAATGTTTCGCACACATTGAAGCGACTCATGTCGTGAAGACTGCGCTGGCTGTAATCGCATGGCTGATACTCCTTGCGCTCAGCGGCTGCACGGCATCTTCTCCACATGGCGCTGTTGACTACTTCGATGGGCAGGCATTGGAGTTGGCTATCGCAACCGAGGGCGGTGACACGCAAACCATTCGCCGCCTGATCAAGGATGAAGGGGTTGATCCCGACAAGACGTTTGCCAAGCGCGACGGCATCCCCTTGGTGGCGTGGCCCTTCCGCGCAGGAAACCTTGAGGGGCTGCGCTCACTGCTGGAGAACGGCGCCGACCCGAATGCGCGCGAGGTGAAGCAAGTGGAAGGTCGCGAGCTCCGCTTCAACAACGCGATGGTCTATGCCGCCAAGATGGACGATCCACGCTTTCTGGCACTGCTCCTCAAGCATGGCGGAGATCCGAACACGCGGAACTCGGGCAACGAGACGCTGTTGTTTCAGGCGTTCATTTCCGGCAATCAATGGGAGAACGTAAAGCTGCTCATCGAGAATGGGGCGAACATCAACGAAGCGAACAGGGGTAGCGCCGATACTGTCCTCAGCTGGTACACCACCCGGGGCGGTTTCGAACACGCTTACTGGTTACTTAAGCACGGCGCGGATCCAACGATCATGCTCACGCCCCCGAAGGTTTCCGGCAAGCCCGACCGGATGATCATGGCCGAGCACATCTATTGGGGCATCACCACACCGGACCTGCTTTCTTGGCAGAAAAAGTGCCAGCAGTGGCTGGTTGAGCGCAACATCCCGCAGCCTTCCATGCCCGATGGCATCCGGCAGAAGCGCGAGGCATTTGGCTTCCCCACGAAGGAAGAGGATATTCCGCTGCTGTGAGGCAGCCGGGCAAGGCCCGGCTCTACGGCGGGCGATGCGGCAACCGCTACTGGAGGAGCGCGCTGTCCAGCGGTAGGTGCATGCGCACGCGTGCCGCCACACAGTCGATGCGGAAGCGTCGCGCGCGCACCGGTTCGCCATCCAGGTTGAGTGTCATCTGCTCGTCAGCTTCGATCTCCACCCATGGCGCGCGGGTGCGTTCGGCTACCTGCTCCAGCGCGCCCTGTTTGCCGCCGCGGATCAGCGCCCCGAGTGTCGAGGCTACTTCGCCACTCAGCTCCGGGATCACGGTGATGTCGAGCAGGCCGTCATCCACCAGCGCCTCCGGACACAGCACCTGGCCACCACCGGCTTGCCGCCCATTGCCGATGCCGAGGGCGATGAAGCCACCCTCCCAGCTGAAGTCAGGCGTTCGCAACCGGGCCTGGATCGGCTCGATCCGCCCCAGCCGGGAGATGCCGGTGGCGAGGTACGCCAGCCCGCCGAGAACCTTCTTCAGGCCCTCGTCAGTTTCCACCGTCACCTCCGTACCGAAGCCACCGCTGGCCACGTTCGCGCACCACCACCGTTCGCCGTCGGCATCGATGCGCAACAAGTCCAGCGGGCGCGCCGCCTGTGCCTGGATCAGCTTCAGCGCCTGCAATGGTTCGTCGGGAATGCCGGCGCCCGTGGCAAAATCGTTGGCGGTGCCCAGCGGGACCAGCCCCAAGGTAGGCAGCACGTCGGCGGCCTCATCACGGTGGGCCAGGGTTTCCGCCACTTCGCTCAGGGTGCCGTCGCCCCCGGCGGCAATGATGGTATCCACCCCATGCTCGATCGCCTCGGCCACGTAGCGCTCAGCGTCGCCGTCTTCCCAGGTGACGCGCGCTTCCAGGGTGACCCCCTCGTCACGAAGCGCGTGCACGGCCGCGCGCAGGTCGTCGTTGCCGGTGGACTTGCCGTTGAGGATCAGACGCCAGCGGGGACCATGCATGCAGCACTTCCACGGGAGGGGAGCCGCAGGCTAGCAGTGCGATGTGTCAGGTGCAGTGAACGTCATCAAACGGTCACCGACCGCCCGGAGAATGGAAGGCCATAGCAGGGACGATGGATGGAGGCAGGATCAGCCTCCCGCTATTCTCAGGGCCGCATTCGCAAGAGTGCGGTCTTTTTTATCCACCTTGGCTGAGTGCCCGGCACTGTGCATCAGCCGTAGCGTCGGGCCCTGACGTCCAACACCGGCAGCTCCACACGCCCGCGGCCCCGTTGCGGCGCCTGGAGCGCATTGTCTCGCAGGTCAATACGGGCTGGCGCAGGCTGAAGCAGGTACCGCAGTGCCAACTTGGCGGCCCACCAGCCGCTGGTGATGAGCATGGCCAAGGGCAACATTCCTGCCACGTCCACGACGCTCTGGCGGTTGGCCACTGTTTCCAATGCGGCGCCCACACTGCCGGTGGCGGCATTCGCTACGCAGGGCAGTACTGCTGTTGCGTTGCTCATCAGGGAAGGAGGCAGACAATACATGACGGTGTTCACGTAGCAGGCGGGAACCCCATCATCCGCATTGCCGGGTCCTTCCGTCAGAGGCGATGCCGTCAGCGACCGTCCGCAAACGCCTTCAGCGCGTCTCCATCGAGGCGATATACCGTCCACTCGCTCTGCGGCTTGGCACCGGCAGCCTCATAGAACTTGATCGCCGGTTCGTTCCAGTCCAGCACCGACCACTCGAAACGGCCGCAGCCCTCGGCCACGGCAATGCGGGCGATGTACTGCAGCAGCGCCTTGCCGGCACCGCTGCCGCGCTGGGCCGGGCTCACGTACAGGTCTTCCAGGTAGATGCCGTTGCGGCCCAGCCAGGTGGAATAGTTGTAGAAGTACACCGCGTAACCGACGGCCTGCCCATCGGCTTCGCAGACCAGCGCGCGCGCCTTGGCCCCACCGCCAAACAGGCTGGCGACAATACCGGCCTCGTCGGTCTGCACCGACGATTCGGCCTTCTCGTAGATCGCCAGCTCGCGGATGAAGCGCAGGATCAGCGCGGCATCGGCCGCGGTGGCGTCGCGTATCTGCAGGCCGGCCGCGCCCATGCTCAGCCCCGGGCCTTGGCCACGTTGTGGCGCATCTGGTCGATCACGTCCTTGTAGCTGATCGGTGCGTTGAAGATCGCCGAGCCGGCCACGAAGGCATCGGCACCGGCGGCGGCGATCGCGCCGATGTTGTCGGCCTTGACCCCACCGTCGATCTCCAGGCGCACGTCACGGCCGCTGGCATCGATCTTCTGGCGCACCACGCGCAGCTTGTCCAGCGCCGACGGAATGAAGGCCTGGCCGCCAAAGCCCGGGTTGACCGACATCAGCAGCACCAGGTCCAGGTCGTCCAGCACCCAGTCCAGGATGTCCACCGGGGTGCCCGGGTTGAGCACCAGGCCCGGCTTGCAGCCCAGCGAGCGGATCAGCTGGATGGTGCGGTGCACGTGGCGGCTGGCTTCGGGGTGGAAGCTGATATAGGTCGCGCCGGCCTCGGCGAAATCCGGAATGATGCGGTCCACCGGCTCCACCATCAGGTGCACGTCGATCGGCGCGGTCACCCCGTGCTTGCGCAGCGCCTGGCAGACCATCGGGCCGATGGTCAGGTTCGGCACGTAATGGTTGTCCATCACGTCGAAGTGCACCCAGTCGGCGCCGGCGGCGAGCACGTTGTCCACTTCCTCGCCGAGCCGGGCGAAGTTGGCGGACAGGATGGACGGGGCAATGATGCAGTTGGACATGGCCGGGGCCTTCAGGACGTAGAGAGGGGGCGGCGCGCGCTCAGCGCTTGCGCAGGGTCTTGATGCGGTCGTAGGCGGCGTTGAGCTGGCGCGATCTGCGCTCGGCCTGCTGGCGCAGCTCGGGGGCGGCGCCCACGACCTTGTCGGGGTGGTACTGGGACATCAGCCGGCGGTAGGCCAGATCGACCTCGGCATCGGTGGCCTCGGAGGTCAGCCCCAGCTCCCGGTAGGGATTCTCCCTGTTCAGGCGGAACCAGTCGGAATCGAAGGCGTGCCCGATCAGCAGGCCGACCACGGCACCAAACAGCGGGTTGGGCCTGAAAAGCAGGGCACCGGCGATGAATCCGAGCAGTTTTCCGTACCAGCGCATGGTCGTCGGGGCGGCCGCGGCAACAAAGGAACCTCATTTTACGTCACAGCGGGCCCAACCCGCTTTACACTAGGCCGCCCGCTGTCTCTGCGGGCCCTCCGGGTGCCCTGGACAGCTGTCTCGACGAAGCCTCAGGAGTGCCCGTGCCGACCACGTTGTTGCAATCCGATCTCCCCGGCCTGCCCTTGCGCCATCGCGGCAAGGTGCGTGATGTTTTTGACATTCCGCGCGAACGGCTGCCCGCCGGCACTCCGCCGGGGGACTACCTGCTGATGGTCGCCACCGACCGTCTGTCGGCCTTCGACGTGGTGCTTCCCGATCCGATCCCGGGCAAGGGCGAAATGCTCTGCCAGGTGTCGAACTTCTGGTTCGCCAAGACCGCGCACCTGATGCCCAACCACCTCACCGGCATCGACGTGGCCAGCGTGCTGCCCGACGGCGTCGACCCGGCGCTGTATGCCAGGCGCGCGGTGGTGACCCGCAAGCTCAAACCGGTCCCGGTGGAAGCCATTGCCCGCGGTTACCTCATCGGCAGCGGCTGGAAGGACTACCAGCGCACCGGCAAGGTCAGCGGCATTGAACTGCCCGACGGCCTGCGCCAGGCCGAGCAGCTGCCCGAGCCGATCTTCACCCCCTCGACCAAGGCCGCCGTCGGCGACCATGACGAGAACATCGATTTCGATGCGATGGTGAAGGCGGTCGGCGCGGACCTGGCCGAGCGCGTGCGCGATGCCACCCTGCGCATCTACAAGTTCGCCGCCGATTACGCGCGCGAGCGCGGCATCATCCTGGCCGACACCAAGTTCGAGTTCGGTACCGATGCCGATGGCCGCCTGTACATCATGGACGAGATGCTCACGCCGGATTCCTCGCGCTACTGGCCGGCCGACGAATACGAAGTGGGCACCAGCCCGCCGAGCTACGACAAGCAGTTCGTCCGCGATTACCTGGAAACCCTGGACTGGGGCAAGACCGCCCCGGGCCCGAACATTCCGGCAGAGGTCATCGACCGCACCCGTGCCAAGTACGCCGAGGCGCTGCAGCGGCTGGCCGGGATCTCGGTGGATTGATGGATATGCCCGCCGCCGGCACAGGCGGCGGGCCTCCGTAGAGCGGGGCTCTGCCCCGCTGCCGTAGAGCGGGGCTCTGCCGCGCTGCCGTAGACCGGGGCTCTGCCCCGCTGCCCGGGATAAAGAAGTTGGTCGGTCGGCTACCGGGAGTATCCTGTGCCCAAACCGGAGGCTCAATGTCCACGACCCAGCTTGTGCGGCCCCTCGACCGCTATTTCGCCAGCTATTCCGACGACCACCGCAATACGCTGAACCAGCGCATCCATGTGGTGGCGGTGCCGGCGATCCTGTGGTCGGTCATCGCCCTGCTGTGGTGCCTGCCGCCGCTGATCACCTGGTTCCAGTACGGGATCTGGGCGGGCCTGGCCATGTTCATCGCATGGTGCTTCTACAACCGCATGTCGCGCCGGTTGGGCCTGGGCATGCTGGCCTTCTTCTTTTTCTGCGGCTGCACCTGCCGCCTGCTCGAAGCCGAAATCGGCCTGGCCAACCTGGCTTGGCTGGGGCTGGGCGTGTTCGTGGTGGCCTGGATCGCACAGTTCATTGGACACAAGTTCGAAGGGCGCAAGCCGAGCTTTCTGACCGATCTGACCTATCTGTTGATCGGGCCGGCCTGGGTGATGGCCAAGGTGTATCGGAAGTTTGATTGGCCGTACTGACTGACGGGTCCTGGCTGTCGGATGGATGGCGTTGCCAGGCAGGGCCTGGCACTACGGTGGGCGATGGCGTGCCGTCGGCGGCGAAGCTGAACGAAATGGACGCTCACCCCTGCTCTACGGCAGCGGGTCCAGCATGGCCGTGGGCTACGATCCGCTGAGTGCATCCATTCATCTTCGAGAACCCGTCCGGGCCGGCGCAGCCCCTGCCGTTGCTGGGCGGAACGGAAGCCAGCCCGCTTAATCGGCAAAGTCCTGGCCGCGCTTCCATACGGCGCTGAACAACCCCGCATGGACCACCACGCCAGCACGAAAAAGATGAATCATGCACGTTGCATGCAGTTGATGGCGTAATCGGGTATATCGGCGACAAATCCCTGCCTGTTAGACTGAAAGGCCTGCTCGTGAATCGCGCATTCCCTGCATGAACCCCAGCCTTCTCCTGCTGCTCGCCCTGCCCTTCCTGCTGGCGGTGGCGGTCATTGTGTTCCGCCACCGTTCCCGTGCCACTGCCGCTTGGCTGGCCGCGGCCGCCCCCGTGGGCGGGCTTGCGCTGCTGGCGACGATGACTCCCGCGATCCTGGAGGGCGGAGTCGTGCGCAGCTTCGGGGAGTGGCTGCCGCAGGTCGGGCTGGCCTTCTCGGTGCGGCTGGATGGGCTGGCCTGGATGTTCGCCGGCATGGTGCTGGCCATCGGCGCGCTGGTGGTGATGTATGCGCACTACTACCTGAGCCCGCGCGACAACGCCCACCGCTTCTATTGCTACCTGCTGTTGTTCATGGGCGCCATGTTGGGCATGGTGCTGTCGGGCAACCTGCTGTTGCTGATGGTGTTCTGGGAAATGACCAGCATCAGCTCGTTCCTGCTGATCGGCTTCTGGTCGCACCGTCAGGATGCCCGCGAGGGTGCGCGCATGGCGCTGGTGGTCACCGGTGGCGGCGGTCTGGCCCTGCTCGGCGGCGTGTTGCTGATCGGCCGCATCGTCGGCAGCTTCGAGCTGGACGTGGTGCTCGCCGCTGGCGACGTGATCCGTACCAGCCCGCTGTACCCGTGGGCACTGTTCCTGGTGCTGGCCGGCATCTTCACCAAGAGCGCGCAGTTCCCGTTCCATTTCTGGCTGCCGCACGCCATGGCCGCGCCGACCCCGGTGTCTGCCTACCTGCATTCGGCCACCATGGTGAAGGCCGGCGTGTTCCTGCTGGCGCGGCTGCACCCGGCGCTGGCCGGTACCGAGCTGTTCTTCTATACGGTCAGCGGCATCGGCGCGCTGACCCTGCTGATCGGCGCCTGGAACGCGATCTTCCAGCATGACCTGAAAGGTCTGTTGGCCTACTCGACGATCTCGCACCTTGGCCTGATCACCCTGCTGTTCGGCCTGTCCACGCCGATGGCGGTGGTGGCCGGCGTGTTCCACATCCTCAACCACGCCACCTTCAAGGCCTCGTTGTTCATGGCCGCCGGCATCATCGACCATGAAACCGGCACCCGCGACATGCGCAGACTCGGTGGCCTGCGCCGGCTGATGCCCTTCACCAGCGCACTGGCGATCATCGCCTCGCTGGCCATGGCCGGCATTCCCCTGCTCAACGGCTTCCTGTCCAAGGAAATGCTGTTTGCCGAGGCCATTACCGCGCAGGGCCCGGAACCGATGCGCATCGCGGTGTCGATCGCCGCGCTGCTGGCCGGCGTGTTCGGCGTGGCGTACAGCCTGCGCTTCGTGCACGACACCTTCTTCGGCAAGGGCCCGCACGACCTGGACCGGGTGCCGCACGAGCCACCGCGTTTCATGAAGGTGCCCGTGGAGATCCTGGTCGTGATCTGCGTGGCGGTCGGCGTGGCGCCGGCCATCACCGTGGCCCCCGTGCTGCATGCCGCCGCCTGGTCGATCCTGGGTCCGGCCATGCCGGCTTACAGCCTGTCGCCCTGGCACGGCTTCAACACGCCGCTGATGATGAGCATCGGCGGCGTACTCGGCGGCATCGCGCTGTATTTCGGGCTGCGCAAGCTGATCGACCTGCATGCGGTGATCACCCGCAGCACGGGGCGCAACCTGTTCCACAAGCAGCTTGACCTGGTGTTCGGGCTCGCCCACCGGCTTACCCAGGGGCTGGCCAACGGCAGCCTGCAGCGCATGCTGATGGCACTGGTGGTGGTGGCGATCATCGTCGCTGCCGCACCGTTCGTGGCCAACCCGGTTTCTCCCAACTGGCCCGCGCCGCAACCCCTCCCGCTGCTGGGTTGGGCGCTGTGGCTGGTGATGATGGCCTGCGCATTGGGCGCGTTGTTCGTCTACCGGCAACGCCTTCTGGCGGTGCTGGTGACCGGCGGCGTGGGCCTGATGGTGTCGCTGACGTTCGTGTTCCTGTCCGCCCCGGACCTGGCGCTGACCCAACTGCTGGTGGAGATGGTCACCCTGGTGCTGATGCTGCTGGGCATGAACTACCTGCCGGCGCAGTCGCCGCCGGAGACGTCGCGCTGGCGCAGGCGACGCGACGCGCTGATCGCGGTGGTCGGCGGCGGCGGCCTTGCCGCAATGGCCTACAGCGCGATGACCCTGCCGCCCAACACCATGGCTGGCGAACTGCTGGCGCGCGCCCTGCCTGAAGCCTACGGCGAGAACGTGGTCAACGTGATCCTGGTGGATTTCCGTGGCTTCGATACCTTCGGTGAGATCACCGTGTTCGGCATTGCCGCGCTGGTGGTGCACGCCATGCTGCGCCGTTCGCGGATGGCGCCGGAGCAGATCATGCCGGGCCCACCGGTCAAGCTGCCGGTGCCGGCCGACCTGGCCCAGATCATGTTCCCGCTCACCCTCACCGTCTCCATCTTCCTGTTCCTGCGCGGCCACAACGCACCCGGCGGCGGCTTCATCGCCGGCCTGGTGCTGGCGGTGCCGCTGCTGATCCAGTACGTCATCCAGGGCACCGCATCGGTGGAATCGCGCTTCGGCTTCGACTACATCCGCTGCATCGGTGCGGGCCTGCTGATCGCCATCGTCAGCGGCAGCGCCTCGATGCTGTTCGGGGTGCCGTTCCTGACCAGCGGCCACCTGGACCTGGAACTGCCGCTGATCGGCACGGTGCCACTGGCCAGCGCAATCGGCTTCGACACCGGCGTGTACCTGGTGGTGTTCGGCGGCGCGATGCTGATGCTGTCGATGATGGCCACCGTGAAGCCTTCGCGCACCCGCAATGCCCGCAAGGGTGAGATCGATCCCAACCGCCGTTCGGCACGCACCGGGGAGATGCACTGATGGAACTGGCCCTGGCAAGTGCGATCGGCGTGCTCGGTGCGATCGGCATCTACCTGCTGCTGCGCGCGCGCACCTTCGACGTGATTCTTGGCATGACCTTCCTGTCCTATGCCACCAACCTGCTGATCTTCTCCGGCGGGCGCCTGGTGACCGGCAAGGCCCCGGTGCTGAAGGAAGGCCTGGACAGCAACCTGAGCAACTACACCGACCCGCTGCCGCAGGCCCTGGTCCTTACCGCCATCGTGATCGCGTTTGCGATGACGGCGGTGAGCATCGTGCTGGCCATGCGCAGCCGCAGCGACAACCACAGCGACCACGTCGACGCGCACGAGGATGAAGCGGCCGAACGGGCCGATACGGCGCCCGGCCGGGAGGGTGGCCCGTGAACCATGCGGTGATCCTGCCCATCCTGATTCCGCTGTTCGGTGCCGCCTGTTCGCTGTTCGTCGAACACCGCCGCTACGGGCCGAAGGTGCAGCGCACGGTGGCCTGGGCCACGCTGGCGGCATTGGCCGCGTCGGTGGCGCTGCTGTTCGCGCAGACCGCCGATGGCACCATCGCGGTGTACCTGCTGGGCGACTGGCCCTCGCGGCTGGGCATCGCGCTGGTCGCCGACCGGCTGTCCAGCTGGATGTTGCTGACCACCCTGCTGCTGGCCATTCCCTGCCTGCTGCACGCCTGCTCGGGCTGGGACCGCCGCGCGCCGCACTTCCACGCGCTGTTCCAGTTCCAGCTGGTCGGCCTCAACGGTGCGTTCCTGACCGGCGACATCTTCAACCTGTTCGTGTTCTTCGAGGTGATGCTGATCGCCTCGTACGGCCTGCTGCTCAGCGGCGGGCGCGGCCTGCGCATGCGCATCGGCCTGCACTACGTGGTGTTCAACGTCACCGCCTCGACCCTGTTCCTGATCGCGCTGGGCCTGCTGTACGCATCGCTGGGCTCGCTCAACATGGCCGAATTGTCCCAGCGCATCGCCGAAGTGCCGCCCACCCACCTGACCCTGGTGAAGGCCACCCTGGGCCTGCTGTTGCTGGTGTTCTGCAGCAAGGCCGCGCTGATGCCGCTGTACCTGTGGCTGCCCGAAGCCTATGCGCGCGCACCGGCGGCGGTGGCCGCGCTGTTTGCGATCATGACCAAGGTGGGCCTGTACGCGATGCTGCGCGTGAGCACGCTGTGGTTCGGCGAGGACGCGGGGGCCATGGCCGGTTATGGCAGCCAGTGGCTGCTGTGGGCCGGCGTGGCCACGCTGGTGCTTGGTGGGCTGGGCGTGCTGGCCGCCGCGCGGCTGCGCGTGTTGATCTCCTACCTGGTGGTGGTGTCGGCCGCCACGCTGTTCATCGCCTTCTCGATCCGCACCCCCGAGGTGCTGTCCGCCGGCCTGTACTACCTGCCCCACAGCACCTTCGTGGCGGCCGCGCTGTTCCTCATCGCCGATCTGATCCGCCGCCGTCGCGGCGGTGCCAGTGACCGCAAGGAAATCATCGCACCGATGCCCGGCAAGGAAACCCCGGCGGTGCTGTTCCTGATCGGCGCGGTCTCCGTGGCGGGCCTGCCGCCGCTGTCCGGCTTCCTGGGCAAGGCTGCGCTGCTGGCCGGCATGCCGGCCGCCTACACCGCCGTGGCCTGGACCGCAGTGCTGGGCAGCAGCCTGATGGTCATCGTGGGCATCACCCGTGGTGGCATCCGCCTGTTCTGGCGGGTGCCGGTTGTGGAAGAAGGCGTGCCGCCGCCGCGCAAGGCCCCCACCCGCACGGTGGAGCTGTTCGCCGCCGCGCTGCTGCTCTGCTACGGCATCGGCATGAGCGTGTTCGCCAACCCGCTGATGCAGTACACCGACGCCATGGCCAGCCAACTGCTGCAACCGGCGCATTACGTGGATGCCGAGCGCGCCACCCCGCCGGAGATCCGCCAGCCATGACCCGCCGCCGCTCGCTGTACCGCCGCCTGATCCCGTCGCCGTCACTGAGCGTGATGGTGGTTGCGTTCTGGGTGCTGATGTCCGACAGCTTCACCCTCGGCCAGATCTTGCTCGGCGTGGTGCTGGGCGTGGCGGTGCCGCTGTTCGCCGCGCGGCTGGACCGCGAGTTCGCCCGGATCGGCTCGCTGCGTCCGCTGCCCAAGCTGATCTGCGTGACGCTGTGGGACATCCTGGTGTCCAACATCCGCGTGGCGATCCAGGTGCTGGGCCCGGAGCGCCGCATCCATCCCGGCTTCATCTGGTTGCCGCTGGACATCGCCAACATCCACGGCATCGCCGCGCTGACCAGCATGATCACGCTGACCCCGGGCACCGTGTCGGCCGCGCTTTCCGACGACCGGCGCTACCTGCTGGTGCACGTGCTGCACCTGGACGACCCGGACGCGTTGATCCGCCAGATCAAGTCCCGTTACGAAGCCCCGCTGATGGAGATTTTCCCATGACCGGTTTCACTTTCATCCAGACCACCCTGGTGGTGTGCATGCACGTGGTCGGGCTGGCCATGCTGCTGGCCACCTGGCGCCTGCTGCGCGGGCCGGCGGTACCGGACCGGATCCTGGCACTGGACACGCTGTCGGTGACCGCCATCGCCGAGCTGATGCTGTTTGGCATGTATCTCAATTCGGCGGTGTATTTCGAGGCCGCGCTGATCATCGCCATGCTTGGCTTCGGCAGCACGGTGGTGCTGAGCAAGTTCGTGCTGCGCCGGGACATCGTCGAATGATCACCTTCATCCAGGTCGCGCTGTCGCTGCTGCTGCTGTTCGGCTGCTTCTTCATCCTGGTCGGTGCGCTGGGGCTGGTGAAGCTGGACACTTTCTTCAAGCGCCTGCACGCACCCACCAAGGCCAGCACGCTGGGCGTGGGCTGCGTGCTGGCCGGCTCGGTGCTGTACCACATCTTCCTCGGCGAAGACCCGCAGCCACGCGAGCTGCTGATCACCGTGTTCCTGTTCATCACCGCGCCGATCAGCGCGCACATGATGGCCAAGGCGGCGTTGTCGCTGATGATGGAAAAGCGGCCTAGCCTGCCCGGACATGAGACTGCGAAGGAGGAGCAGCTGCCGCCGCCGCTGCCGCGCGATGTAGATGATGGGCGCCCTTTCGATGAACGCGTCGCCACGCATACGGATCCTGCCGCACCCACGGAATAGGCGCTCTGATGCGTGACGAGGCATCAGGCACCGCCTGGGACACGCATGAAGGTTACGCAAGCAACGAGAGCTCCAGCACCACCCAGCCCGCGAACGCGAGCAGCAGGATCGCGCCTTCGCGGCGGCTGACCACCAGGTCGCCGCGCAGCATCGGGTACAGCACCAGCACGAAGGCAATCGCCGCCGGCAGCTCCAGCTTCACGAACGACTCCGGCAGCGCCAGCGGACGCAACGCAGCCATGCCGCCCACCACCACCAGCAGGTTGAACAGGCTCGAGCCGATCACATGGCCCAGCACCATGTCGCCCTGGCCCCGGCGCGCGGCCATGATCGCGGCCGCGACTTCCGGCAGCGCTGTACCGATGGCCACCGGCAGCAGGCCCACCAGCAGCGGCGACCAGCCCAGGCTGGCACCCATCACCGGGGCCGCACTAACGACCCAGCGCGCGCCGTAGTACAGGCATATCGCCGCGAACACCACCCGGATCACATTGAGCAGCAGCCCGGTACGGGTCATGGCGTACCCGGCAATCGCTTCGCGCACAGGTTCCGCTTCCCGCTTTGCGGCGCGCAGCACGAAGGCGAGCAACGCCACGAAGCCCAGCAGCAGCACCGCACCTTCCCAGCGCGCGATCACCCCGTCCAGGCCGAACACGATCAATGCCAGGCTGGCCACGGCCAGCAGGATCAGCAAGGGTGACAGCAGTCGGGCCCGCACCAGCAGCGGGGCCGCCAGCGCTGCGATGGCCAGGGTCAGGCCAACATTGACGATGTTGCTGCCCACCGCGTTGCCCAGCGCCAGCGCTTCCGCCCCGACCACGAACGCACGGGCGTTGACCACCAGCTCTGGCAATGACGTACCGAAGGTCACCAGCAGCAACCCGGCCACGAACGGCGAGGCGCCGAAGCGCTGGGCCAGCCCAGAGGCCGCCTTGACGATGGAGTCGCCCCCGAGTGCGAGCAGCAGCAGGCCCAACAGGAACCAGGCGGTGGCAGCGATCATCGGTGGATCCCCAGGTGGCGTGGCCCGATTCTGTAGTGCCGGGCCATGCCCGGCAACCCTCCAGGCTCAGGAACAGCCTTCCACGTAATCCACCTGCGGGGTCTTGCCGACCCGCCAGGCAGTCACAGTGCCGTCGCCATTGATCTCGAAGTTGATGAGCGCGCCACCCTCGGCGGCCGGGCGTACGCGCAGGTTATGGCCCTTCTCATCGTACTTGTGCGGGGTCAGGTCGCCCCGGTCGGGGTACAGCGTCTGCAGTTGGCCCAGCGACATGCCGACCTTGCCGCCGCCCGGCGCCACGGTCCGGTCGTTGCGTACGTCGTAACGCACCAGCCGCTTGCCCTCGATCATCAGGATCACGTCATCGGCCTGGCTGCCCTGCGGTCGCAGTGCGTGGCAATCGTCATCGGCGACGTCTCCCTTCAGGGGCTCTTTCCATGCTGCGCGGACCTCATCCAGCGTGGCACCCAAGATCAATGGACCATACCCATCGAGGCGCGCAGGACCCGCCGCGGCAGCATCGGCTGCCGGCGGGGCGGGCGTGGCCGCGGGTACCGCCAGGTCGGTGGCCGGCGCTACCACCGCCGCACCGGCATCGGCCGAGGGGGTCTCTGGCTGACGGTCGCAGCCCGCCAACGCGATTGCGATACCGAATGCCAACACGCTTGCCCGCTGCCTCATATGCACGCCCTCCTGTGAGTGGACCGCAGGCTAGCGCGGGGGGCGTGCAGCCCGTGCATGCATATCGTGCCTGTCATCACGGTTACACCTGCAGCGTTCAGGCTCGGCGTGCACCGCTTCGACCCCACGCCCATGCAACCGCGCAAGACCGACCTCGCCCGCGACGCCCTGCAGGCCCACCGCGCGCCCCTGGACATGCGCCAGCGGCGCCTGCTGATCCTCTGCGATGGGCAGCGCGACCTTGCCCAGCTCAGCGCCATGATCGGGCCGGAGGCGTCGGCGATGGTGATCCAGCTGATCCAGGCGGGATATCTTGTCTCCACCGCCTCGCCTGGGCCGGTGCCAGCGCCGGTTGCGCCGACTGCTGCGGGCCCGGCTCCCACCAGTGCTGCTCCCGTCACCGAGCGGCGCCGCTCACTGGTGGCCGCGCGCATCTACCTGCTTGGCATTCTCGAACTGCAGCGGCACCCGCAGGCCGCCGCGTTGTTGCACACCCTGCAGCAGGCGCGCAGCGACGAGCAGGTGGTAGCCGCGCTGGGCAGTGCCCTCGACGCGCTGCCCGGGCTGACCTCACCGGGCTACTGCGAACGCGTACGCCAACGTCTGTTCGAGGTACTGCCCGAGACGCATCTGGCACAGCTGGAGCAGGCGGGCGCGGTCGCCGGCTGAGGGCCGCGGCTGGCGCGGTCAAGCACCGGTTGACCGCATCAATTGACCCGCCGGAATCGATATGTACAATTTTCTGTACACCCGAGCCGGAGCGACCGATCATGCAGACCCTGACATATAGCGCGGCACGCGCCGCATTGGCGGAAACCATGGATCGCGTCATCAACGACCACGCACCTGTCGTGATCACTCGAAGTGGCTCCAAAGCCGTCGTGATGATGTCCCTTGAGGACTATCGCTCCATCGAGGAAACGGCCTACCTGATGCGCTCACCGGCCAATGCCGCGCGGCTGGCGTCGGCCATCGCACAGCTAGAGGCCGGCGGCGGCACCGTGCATGAGCTGATCGAATGATTGTGCAGTTCTCCGACGAGGCGTGGGAGGACTACCTGCACTGGCAGAAGATGGATCGGCGCAAGACCGAACGGATCAATGGGCTGATCAAGGCCATTACCCGCACGCCCTTCGAGGGGATCGGAAAACCGGAGCTGCTTCGCTTCGACAGGGCCGGCTGGTGGTCGCGGCGTATCGACATGGAGCACCGGATGGTCTATCGCGCACAGGGCGGCATCGCGCAGATCGCCGCCCTGCGCCATCACTACTGAGCCACTACCCCGGGAAGTTCTTCTTCAACCCCTGCCAGCAGTGCTGATAGCCACGCTGGCGGTGCGCCGCGCCCATCGCCTGCGCGGTGGGGCGAATCACGCCACGCGTTTCGAACATGAAGGCCATGGTGTCCTTGATCACGTCCGGCCGGCTCAGGTCGGCAGCGGACGCTTTCTCGAACGTGGCGGCATCCGGGCCGTGGCCGCTCATGCTGTTGTGCAGGGAGGCGCCACCGGGCACGAAGCCTTCGGCCTTGGCGTCATAGGCGCCGTGGATCAGGCCCATGAACTCGCTGGCGATGTTGCGGTGGAACCATGGCGGCCGGAATGTATCCTGCGCCACCAGCCAGCGCGGCGGGAAGATCGCGAAATCCATGTTGCTGGTGCCCGGGGTATCGCTGGGCGAATGCAGGACCAGGAAGATCGACGGATCCGGGTGGTCGTGGCTGATCGAGCCGATCGTGTTGAAGCGGCGCAGATCGTAGCGGTAAGGGGCGTAGTTGCCGTGCCAGGCAACCACATCCAGCGGCGAGTGATCGATATCGGCGCGCCACAGCTGGCCCTGGAACCTGGCGATCAGCTCGAACGCACCGTCCACGTCTTCAAAGGCCGCATGCGGCGTTTCGAAATCGCGCGGGTTGGCCAGGCCATTGGACCCGATAGGACCCAGGTCGGGCAGTTTGAGCAGTGCGCCGAAGTTCTCGCAGATGTAGCCGCGCGCCGGGCCATCCGGCAATTCAACGCGGAAACGCACCCCGCGCGGAATCACCGCGATCTGCTGTGGTTCGATCTCGATCACGCCGAGCTCGGTGAGCAGGCGCAGGCTGCCCAGCTGCGGAACGATCAGCAGTTCGCCATCGGCGTCGTAGAAGTAGCGGCCCTGCATGTCTGCATTGGCGGCATACAGGTGGATGCCCACGCCAGCGTGCGCATCTGGCGCGCCATTGCCGCCCATCGTGTACAGGCCGTCGACGAAATCCGTCGGTGCGGTGGGCAATGGCAACGGGTCCCAGCGCAGCTGGTTGGGCGACACCGCGCCGTGCGCGAAATCGCTGTGCAGGCGCGGCTGCGCGTAGGGCTGGAACTCGCCATGCGTCACCGCCGGGCGGATCCGGTACACCCAGCTGCGCCGGTTGCTGCCGCGCGGGGCGGTGAACGCCGTGCCGGACAGCTGCTCGGCGTACAGACCATGCGCCACCCGTTGTGGCGAGTTGCGCCCCACCGGGAGTGCGCCTTCCACGGCTTCGGTGGCGAATTCGTTGCCGAAGCCGGTCTGGTAGCCACGGGCTGCGATGGAGGTGGGCATGGTCGGGCTCTCATGTTGCCGGGCGGTGCCCGGCTTATGGTCATTTGTGCACGTCAGCAGATGAGGCGCGTTGCGACGCGTTCAGCTGCCCGGCGTGTCCTTGCTAAGGGGGCGCAGCAGAGCCCGGCGCTACGGTTATCGGGCAGTTGCCCGGCGCCTTGACGTTACAGCACGCCGCGCTTGATCTGGTCGCGTTCGATGCTTTCGAACAGCGCGGTGAAGTTGCCTTCGCCGAAGCCTTCGTTGCCCTTGCGCTGGATGATCTCGAAGAAGATCGGGCCAATGCAGTTGGTGGTGAAGATCTGCAGCAGCTTGCGCTGCTTGGTTTCCGGATCGGCGTCGATCAGGATCTTGTTCTTCGCCAGGCGCGCCACGTCTTCACCATGGCCGGGCACGCGCATGTCGATCACATCGAAGTAGGTTTCCGGCGTGTCCAGGAACTCCACGCCCTGCGCACGCATTGCCTCGACGGTGTCGTAGATGTTCTCGGTGAAGCAGGCGATGTGCTGGATGCCCTCGCCCTTGTAGGCGTCCAGGTATTCGTTGATCTGGCTCTTGGGGTCGGACGATTCATTGAGCGGAATGCGTACGATGCCGTCCGGCGCGGTCATCGCCTTGGACACCAGGCCGGTCTTGAGGCCCTTGATGTCGAAGTAGCGGATTTCGCGGAAGTTGAACAGGCGCTCGTAGTAATCCGACCACTGCTGCATGTTGCCGAAATACAGGTTGTGGGTGAGGTGGTCGATGAAGGTCAGGCCGAATCCGACCGGGTTCTGGTCCACCCCTTCGATCGGTGCATAGTCGGTATCGAACATGCTGCCGGCGGCGCCATAACGGTCCACCAGGTACAGCATGCAGTCGCCGATGCCCTTGATGACCGGGGCCGGTACGGCCTTGGTTCCCGGCTTGAAGCCGACCACTTCAGCACCGTTGCCCAGCGCCATCTGCAGCACTTCGTCGCCGGGCTTCTTGAAGCGGATCGCAAACCCACAGGCACACGGGCCGTGCTTGTCGGCGAAGTCCGACGCGAACGAATCGGGCTCTTCGTTGACCAGGAAGTTCACCCCGCCCTGGCGGTACACGGTGATGGCGCGCTGCTTGTGGCGCAGCACGGCGGTGAAGCCCATTTTCCGGAAATAGTCGTGAAGCTCGGCGCCACGACCGGCCGGCGCGGCGAATTCAACGAATTCGAACCCATCGATGCCCATGGGGTTTTCGAAGGTGGTGACCTGCATGCCCGGGTTGGGGGCGTGCGACGCGGTTGCGGGCTGGCTGCTCATGACGTGGCTCCAAAGCGGCCCACCCCCGGAAAAAAACCAGGTGCGGGCGGAAGGCAGACCCGCGAGAATGCGGAGTCCGGAAAGAAGGTTATAGTTTCACATGAAACCACCATCAAGGTGCACCGCAGCATGAGCCCATCCGATCCCAGCAGCCAGACCATCCGTGCCACGCACGCCCTGCTCGACCTGGAGCAGTTCCTGCCGTACCGGCTGAGCGTTTTGTCCAACCGGGTCAGCGGCAACATCGCCAAGCTGTATGGGGACCGTTATGGTCTGGCGATTCCCGAATGGCGGGTCATCACCATCCTGGCGTTGTACCCGGGCTCATCGGCGAGCGAGGTCTCCGACCGCACCGCGATGGACAAGGTGGCGGTCAGCCGGGCCGTGGCCAGACTGCTCGAACGGGGCTTCATCAAACGTGAAACCCATGGCGATGACCGCCGCCGCTCGGTGCTGGCGCTGTCGGCGGCCGGGTTCGAGGTTTACGAGACCATCGCCCCGCTGGTGATCGAGATCACCCGCAAGCTGATGTCGGTGCTGAGCGAGGAGGAGGAGCAGACGCTGGAGAAGCTCATCCAGCGCCTGGCCGGCGACGGCCTGCAGCGGATGGATGAGGGCTGAGCGGTAGGTGACGACCGTGGGTCATCACGCCTCAGCTGAGGTGCTTGCGCCGGGCGTATACCCACGGCGCGGCCAGCGCACCAATGGCGCCGGCAGCCAAGCCGAGCGAGGCCGCCACCGCCGCCGCTTCCAACGCCCCAGGCAGGGCCAGTGCGGCAATCACCAGCAAGGCGGCCGGCAGCGCGATGAAGGTCGCCAGGAAATAGCGCCAGCGCGGCGCCCACGTGCCCACCTGGAGCAGGCTCACCGGCATCCAGGTTTCGCCCGAGGCGTCCTCTGCGATCCTGGCCACCACCTTGGGCAGGTCTACTTCCACCGGGCCCTTGCCAGTGCGTGCGGTGGCCAGCGCGCGCGCCACCTCGTCGACCGACGGATAGGATGCCGGCCACGGCGTGGGCGCATTGACCCCGTAGGCAGTCAGCAGCGGCACGCTCAGCCACGGCGCCAGCAGCGGCCGCAGCCTGCGCCGGTCCAGTACGCACCAGACCTGGGCGATGCCGTTGGCAACCACGCTGTACAACGCCAGCTGGCCCGGCTCCGGGTAGGGCAGCACATGCACGCGCGCAGCCATGCTGGGATAGCCCATATCGCGCAGGAAGCCTGGACGGGTGCGGCCTTCGTGCGCCCACGCCAGGCCCAGCGGCGCGACCAGATAGGCCTCGGCCGGATCTTTCACACCGGCCGTGGCACGGTCATCGCTGGCCAGGAAGAATGCCAGCGATTTCGGTTCGGCCACGTCGTGCAGGTCCCAACGACCGCTGTCACCCAGCACATGCTTGAGCGGCAACCGCGCGGGCGCGGTTTCGGCCTTGGTGGCGTTGTGCAGGTAGGGCAGTACCGAGAGCACGAAACCCTGCAGGTCCACCCCGCGCGTGCCGTTGCCCTGCCATTCGCTGGGCAGCACGCCGGCCAGTGCCGGGTTGCGGGCCAGCTGGTCGAGCTGGGCCTTCTGTTCAACCAGCTTCTGCACCGCCGCCTTGAGCAGCACGTTGTCGGGCACCGACACCAGCGGCAGCCGATAGTGGATGGAGCCGGGCGCGGCGGTGTCTGCCTCGTGGGTCGCGTCGTGCGCCGAATGGTCGTCCATCAGCACATCCGCCGGCGGTAGGGTCACCCCGGCCGGTGCGTCTAGAAGGGTATCGGAAGTGCTGTCGCTGGCGCCGGGCTGCATGCGTTCAATCCATGAGGTCCTTGGTCATAGCGGCAGCGGAACGGGCTTCTGTAGGGCAGGAAAAAAAAATGCCGCGATGATCGCGGCATTCTTCGTTGGGTCACGGCGCCGTCGGCGGCGCCCATTCCTTCATGAAGGCAAAGAAGCGTTCGCGGTTGTAGCCCTTCGGCTGGCCCTTGTCGGCCTCCAGCTCGCCGGTGAACTGCGAATGCAGCAGCGTGCCCTGTGCATCCAGCACGAACAGGTGCGGGTAGCCCTTGATCGGCGGGAACTGCGACAGGAAGGCGGCGTTCTCGTTGTCTTCGCTGTAGTTCACCTTCATCCAGACGTAGTTGGCATCGCGGAAGCTGCGGATCTCCGCATCGCCCTCGATGAACGCATCCAGCAGGTGGCACCACGAGCACCACTCCCCGCCCACGTCCAGCACGATGCGCTTGCCGCCCCGCTGGGCTTCGACCTTGGCCGTGGCCAGGTCGGCCACGGGATCGCGGCCCGGGTCGAACTGCGCGTTGAGTCCCGCGACCGCAGCGACATCCGCTGCGGCCGGCGTATTGCCCGAGGCCACCGGTTGGCCGGGGTCGGCAATCGGTCGCTTCTGCTCGGTGGTATCCAGCGGCTGCGCAGGCGCGGCGGTGGGCGCCGACGGCGAACAGGCGGCCAGCAGGCCGGCCACGATCATCGAGGAACACCACGTTTTCATGCGCATCGCAGACCTCACTTGACGCCGTGCATCAGCTTGTTGATCAACGGGGCGATCAGGAACAGCACCACGCCGGACCCGATCAAGGCCCAGAAGCCGAAGGTGTAGCCCTTCAGCGCCGATTCGACGGTCATGCCGCCTTCGCCACTCACCGCGCCGGCGAAGATGCCCGACAGGTTGTTGCCGATGCCGGTGGACAGGAACCAGCCGCCCATGCCGAAGCCGACCAGGCGCACCGGCGCGAGCTTGGTCACCATCGACAGGCCGATCGGCGACAGGCACAGCTCACCGACCGACTGGATGACGTAGACCATGAACAGGGTCCAGAACGGGATCTTGCCGTCCACCACCATGCTCGACAGCGCCAGCATCAGCAGCGCGAACGCAGCACCGTTGAACAGCAGGCCCAGGCCGAACTTGCGCGGGATGGACGGATTGGCACGGCCCAGCTTGATCCAGATCCAGGCAATGATCGGGGCCAGGGTGATGATCGCCACCGAGTTCACCGACTGGAACCACGCGGTCGGGAAGGTCCAGCCACCCAGGTTGCGGTTGACGATGTTGTCGGCCAGGAAGGTGAAGGAACTGCCGGCCTGTTCGAAGAACATCCAGAACATCACGTTGAAGGCGAAGATGATCAGCATGGCGATCACGCGGTCGCGCTGCACCTTGCCCTCGCGGATGCCTTCCACCAGCAGCAGCACGCCCAGGGCGACGAACAGCGCACCGAGGATCCAGGCCAGCGCGGTGGCGCCGGTGGACAGCAGGAAGTAGGCCACCGGAACGGCAACCAGTGACCCGACGAACACCATCACCACGCGGCCCATGCCCTCGGCGCCGGCCGGCGGTGCGCCGATGCCCTTCAGGCCCGCACGACCGATGTAGAACCACGCCAGGCTGAGCAGCATGCCGATGCCCGAGGCGATGAACACCATCTTGTAGGACGGCATCGCTTCGGTACCGAAGACCTTTTCGGCCAGGTACTGGGTCAGAACCGGGGCGATCATCGCGCCGACATTGATGCCCATGTAGAAGATGGTGAAGCCCGAATCGCGGCGCTCATCCTTCAGGCCGTACAGCTTGCCCACCATGGTGGAGATGTTCGGCTTGAACAGGCCGTTGCCGATGATGATCGTGGCCAGGCCGAACTCGAACACTTCCTTGTTCGGCATGGCGACCATGAACAGGCCGGCGGCCATGATCACCGCGCCGGTCAGGATGGAGCGCTGGTAGCCCAGCACCCGGTCGGCAACGTAACCGCCGAAGATCGCTGCGGCGTACACCAGGGCCAGGTAGGCACCGTAGGTACGGCTGGCGGCGGCCTGGCCGGCCGAATCGCCGTCGAAGAACTGGGCCACGATGTACAGCACCAGCGCCCAGCGGATCCCGTAGAACGCGAAGCGCTCCCAGAACTCGGTCATGAACAGCATCCACAGCGGGCGCGGATGGCCGAGGGTGGTCTTGAACTCCGGCAGCGCCGGATCGGGAATGGATTTCGCGGCGGCGTCTACGCTCATGCGGGATTCCTGGGTTCGGTGGAAGACATGCACGTCCGATGTGCGAAACAACGCGGGAGAATCCCAGAACAACGGCGTTCACGTCAAATACACGCCGATGTGTGCCGCTGGGCGCACGCTCGCTGAAATTGCATGTGCAACTACCGCCCGGGACCGGCCGGCGCAGCAACGACGGGGCCTGCCGCACCGTACGGGGGATGGCGCGGGAAAACATGAATGGGCCTGCGACGCGGCCCCCCGGCTCAGGCGTCGGGCGGCATCGGGTCGTCGTTGCGGATCGTGGTGCGCACCTGGAACAGCTCCGGGAAGAAGGTCAGCTCCAATGCCTGGCGCAGGAACCCCACCCCGCTGGAGCCGCCGGTGCCGCGCTTGAAGCCGATCACCCGCATCACCGTGCGCATGTGGCGGAAGCGCCACAGCTGGAAGGCGGTTTCCAGGTCCACCAGGTCCTCGCACAGCGCGTACTCGCGCCAGTAGCGGTCGGTGTTCTGGTAGATCCGTTCAAACACCGGGTGCAGCGCATCGTCGGCCACGTGCGGTTGCTGCCAGTCGCGATCGAGGTAGCCGGCCGGAATGGCATGCCCGAAGCGGGCCAGGTAACGCAGGAATTCCTCGTACAGACTGGGCGCGTCCAGTACCTGCTGCAGCTGCGCCTGGCCGGCCGGGTCGTGCGAGAACACCTGCAGCATCTGCGCGTTCTTGTTGCCCAGCAGGAATTCGATGTAGCGGTACTGCAGCGACTGGAAGCCCGACGAAGGCCCCAGCACGTCGCGGAAGCCCATGTATTCGGAGGGAGTGAGGGTTTCCAGCACCGACCACTGCTCGGTGAGCTGGCGCAGCACCTGCTTGCTGCGCGCCAGCACCTTCTGGCATTGCCAGACCTGGTCGCGCTGCAGGAAGCCGATCGCCGCGCGCAGTTCGTGCGCCAGCAACTTCAGCCACAGCTCCGAGGTCTGGTGCTGGATGATGAAGAGCATCTCGTCGTGGTGCGGCGGGTTGGAGAGCGGCTGCTGCGCCGACAGCAGCTGGTCCAGCCGCAGGTAGCCGGCGTAGGTGAGGCGACCTTCCAGGTCGGTGTGGATGCCGGCTTCCAGATCGCGTTGGTTCTTGTCGACAGACATGGCGGGGACCGCTTGAGGGGGTGAAAGCGTAGCGCAGTGGCCGGGTGCCTGTGCGGGCTGCCCCCTACGCTGGCGTGTGGAGCTGCGGCCGGGGCCGTGTTCAGCGCGGGCGGGACGAACCGGGTACGCCGGCCGACAACCCGGCGGGAGCGCGCTCATGCGCCGTTGATACAACTGAATACGTTGATGTTATTGGCGTTTAGGGCATTTCATGGGGTATACCGGCGGTGCCAGCGGGGCAGTTCTTGCTGCGCCGCAGGACGGCTTTTTCATACGTCTTCCTTAACATGGCAATTCATATCATTTGTAACTTCCTGTCGAAGGTGCAGTACGCAATGACGGTTGCCGCTGAGTTCAAGATCGAATACCTGCAGTACCTGGGCACGGACGGCACGCTCGTCCGCGATGACCTGCCCGACGCCCTGCGCGACCCGCGCGCGCTGCTGCCGATGTTCAAGCAGATGCTGTTCGTGCGCGTGTTCGACGGCAAGTCGATCGCGCTGCAGCGCACCGGCAAGCTGGGTACCTACGCCGCCTGCCTGGGCCACGAAGCCGCACATGTCGGCATCGGCGCTTCCATGCAGAAGGACGACGTGTTCGCGCCGTCCTACCGCGAGTATGGCGCCATGTTCATGCGTGGCGTGCGCCCGCGCGATGTCCTGATGTACTGGGGCGGCGACGAGCGTGGCAATGATTACGGTGGCAATGCGGCCAAGGACTTCCCGTTCTGCGTGCCGATTTCCACCCAGTGCCTGCACGCTGCCGGCGCCGCACTGAAGTTCAAGCTCAACCAGGAGAAGCAGATCGCCGTGGCCGTGTGTGGCGACGGTGGCAGCTCCAAGACCGACTTCTACGCGGCACTGAACTCGGCCGGTGCCTACAAGCTGCCGCTGATCCTGTGCATCGTCAACAACGGCTGGGCCATCTCGGTGCCGCGTTCGGCCCAGACCGGTGCCGAAACGCTGGCCCAGAAGGGCCTGGCCGGTGGGCTGTTCTGCCTGCAGGTGGACGGCAACGATCTGATCGCGGTGATGGCCGCCATGCTGCAGGCACGCGAGCGCGCGCTGGCCGGCGACGGCGGCACCGTGCTGGAACTGATGACCTACCGCCTGTCCGACCACACCACCGCCGATGACGCGCGCCGCTACCGCGACGATGCCGAGGTCAAGGATGCCTGGCAGCGCGAGCCGATGCTGCGCCTGCGCAAGTACCTGATCGGCGCCGGCGTCTGGAGCGAGGAAGAGGAACAGGCGTGGACCGTCGAGTGCGGCAAGCGCGTGGATGAAGAGGTCAACCTGTACCTCAACACCCCGGTGCAGCCGGTCGAAGCGATGTTCGACTTCCTGTATGCCGATCCGCCGCAGGACCTGCTGGTCCAGCGCGCACAGGCGATTGCCCTGGAGCAGCGCCATGGATGAGATCAAGAACGGCGCGTCCAGCGCGCAGACCAACGCCGCCGACAGCGCCGCTGTCGCGCGCGGAGAAGACATCATGACCACCACGCCCATCACCCTCATCGAAGCCATCACCCAGGCACTGGCGTGGGAGCTGGAACACGACAAATCGGTGCTGGTGCTGGGCGAAGACGTGGGCGTCAACGGCGGCGTGTTCCGCGCCACCGCCGGGCTGCAGCAGCGCTTCGGCGCGGACCGCATCCTGGACACCCCGCTGGATGAAACCACCATCGCCGGCCTGACCATTGGTCTGGCCGCGCAGGGCATGAAGCCGGTGGCCGAAGCCCAGTTCGATGGCTTCATGTACCCCATGGTGGACCACATCATCTGCCATGCCGCACGCCTGCGTTACCGCACCCGTGGCCGCCTGCACTGCCCGATGGTGCTGCGCGTGCCGTGGGGCGGCGGCATCCGCGCGCCGGAGCACCACAGCGAAGCCAACGAGGCGATCTTCACCAACGTGCCGGGCCTGCGCGTGGTGCTGCCCTCCTCCCCGCAGCGTGCCTACGGCCTGCTGCTGGCCGCGATCCGCGAACCGGATCCGGTGATCTACATGGAACCCAAGCGGATCTATCGCCAGTACAAGGAAGTGGTCGTCAATGACGGCGAAGCGCTGCCGCTGGACGTGTGCTTCGTGCTGCGCGACGGTACCGACGTGACCCTGGTGACCTGGGGCGCGCAGGTCAAGGAAGCGCTGGAAGCAGCCGACAAGCTGGCCGGCGAAGGCATCAGTGCCGAGGTGATCGACGTGGCCACGCTGCGTCCGCTCGACTTCGCCACCATCGCCGAATCGGTGGCCAAGACCGGCCGTTGCGTGATCGTGCAGGAGGCCCCGAAGACCGCGGGCTTCGGCGCGGAGATCGCCGCGCGCCTGGCCGAGGAATCGCTGTACGACCTGCTGGCGCCGGTCGAACGTGTCACCGGCTACGACACCCACATTCCGCTGTTCCGTCTGGAAATGAAGTACCTGCCCAGCGTGGAGCGGATCGTCAGCGCGGCCAAACGCGCAGTAGCGGCGGGCTGACATGCGGGCCAGACTCCTGGGCCCATACCGCAGCCAGTACCCCAACCCGCTCCGGTTCCGCACCGGCCAGATCGTCGAACTGGGTGTTCGTGACGAGGAATGGCCGGCGTTTGCCTGGGTACGCACCGATGACGGGCGTGCCGGCTGGGCACCGGTGGCGTGGTTGCAGATGCTGGACGATGGTCGCGCAGAGGCCCTGCGCGACTATGACGCCCGCGAACTGGACGTTGACAGCGGTGAAATGGTCAAGCTGCATCATGAACACGGCGGCTGGTGGTGGTCCGAACGCGCGAACGGCGCGACGGGCTGGCTCCCGGCCCGCGATCTCGAACTGCTGGAAGAGAACTGCACATGAGTGAGAACAAGAGTTTCCACCTTCCCGACCTCGGCGAAGGCCTGCCCGACGCCACCATCGTCGAGTGGTTCGTCAAGGAAGGCGACGTCATCAAGCTCGATGAACCGCTGGTCTCGATGGAGACCGCCAAGGCCGTGGTTGAGGTGCCCTCGCCGTTTTCCGGCAAGGTGCTGAAGCTGGCCGGCGGCGAAGGCGACATCATCCCCACCGGCAGCGTGCTGGCCCAGTTCGAGCTGGACCCGAACCTGCCGCAGCGCGCCGATGGCCAGGACACCGGCCACAGCCACGGCCACGCGGCCCCGGCGCCCACGCCGAGCACCGGCCAGACCGCCCCGGCCCAGTCGGGCAAGGTGGTGGCTTCCGATGAGGGCGGCGAGATCGCCAAGCCCGGCGCCGAACGCGATGACGCCGGCACCGTGGTCGGTGCGATGCAGAGCTCCAATGCCGTGCACGCCGAACAGGCCGTCGCGGTGGGTGGGGTCAAGGCCGTGCCGGCCGTGCGCGCCACCGCGCGCAAGCTGGGCGTGGACCTGAGCCGCGTGCGTGCCACCGGCACCGATGGCGCGGTGACCATGGCCGACGTCAAGCAGGCCGCCGCCGATGGCAGCGCCAAGGTCGGCGCCGCGCCGGCACCGGTTGCGGCTCCCGTGGCCGCCGCTGCGCCGGTCGCCCGCGCCGGTGAAGCCCGTGCACCGTTGTCTGCTGCCGGCAAGCCGATGCGCACCCAGCCGCCGGGCGTGGTCGCCAAGGGCCAGCCGGAACCGCTCAAGGGTGTGCGCCGCAACATGGCACGGGTGATGGCCGATGCCCACAGCAAGGTCGTGCCGACCACGTTGAACGACGACGCCGACATCCACGCCTGGGTGCCGGGCAACGACGTCACCGCCCGCCTGGTGCGCTCGATCGTGGTGGCCTGCCAGAAGGTGCCCGCGCTCAATGCGTGGTTCGATGGCGACGCGCTGACCCGCACCCTGCACGCGCATGTCGACGTGGGCATCGCGGTGGACACCGACGACGGCCTGTTCGTGCCGGCCCTGCGCAATGCCGACGTGCTGGACGCACGCGGCATCCGCGAAGGCGTGAACCGCCTGCGCGAGCAGGTGGAAGCGCGCTCGATCGCCGCGTCGGAGCTGAGTGGCTATACGATCTCGCTCTCCAACTTCGGCATGTTCGCCGGCCGCTACGCGACCCCGGTCGTGGTGCCGCCGTGCGTGGCCATCGTCGGTGCCGGACGTGCCCGCCACCAGATGACCCCGGTGATGGGCGGCGTGGAAGCGCACAAGGTGATTCCGCTGTCGGTGACCTTCGACCACCGCGCCGCCACCGGCGGCGAAGCGGCGCGCTTCCTGCGCGCGATGATGGATGATCTGGCGCTGGCCAGCTGACGGTAGGTGCCGGCCGTTGGTCGGCACGCGATGTAATGACGGCCACCGAACGGTGGCCGTCTTCGTTTACGAACCGGTAGGGTCGGACCCCGGTCGACTGCCGATAACACTTCACCGCTCGGTAACGCATGGAGACGGAACGCAGCGCCATGACCTGCAGCTACCCGTGCCTCCTCCCACGTAACGGCGTTCTCACGCTGGACATCGCTGCGTTCGCCGCACCGATCACCGTTATCGGCAGTCGACCGGGGTCCGACCCTACTGGGAATGCGTTCGTTCCGGCACCGTGCAGCCACGCAGGGCGTGGCTCTACGCAAGGTCGCCAGAGGTCACACCAGGTCGGTTGATGCCACCACATGCGCGCCGGGACGGGGCGCCAGCGCTGCTTCAACCATTGCGGCGGCAATGCGTTCGGATGGATTGATCCGCCATGCCCGCGGCAGCACCGGCCCCAACGCGCCCAGCACCAGGCTGGCAAGGTGTTCGCCGGTGCGTCGCTCGCTGCGCTCACCGCCGATCAGGCCAGGTCGCACCAGGGTGAGGGACGGGTAGTCCAGCCTACGCAGGTCCTGTTCCACCCGGCCTTTGACCTGGTTGTAGAAAATCCGCGAGGTTGCACTCGCTCCCATCGCCGAGTTCAGCACGAAAGCGTTAGCGCCCCGCGCGCGGGCCAGCGTGGCGACCTGCAGCGGGTAGTCGTGGTCAATGCGAGCGAACCGCTCACGGCTGCCGGCCTGCTTGATCGTACTGCCCAGTGCGCAGATAACCGCATCCACCGCCCGCCAGTCGGCGTCTGCCGGCAGCTGCTCGAAGTCCACCACCGGGTTGAACAGGGCCGGGTCGGCCAGCGCCACCGCGCGCCGGGTAGGCGCCACCACGGCGTCGCAGCGGGGGTCGTCCAGCAGCTGCTGCAGCACCTGCGCGCCGACCAGGCCGGTCGCCCCTGCCAGCATCACCTTCATCGCATACTCCTGCCCTTCAATTGCCTACCATCGTGGCACAGCGCCGGGTTCAAGCCGACGACGCTGGCGCCGATACTGTTCCAACGCCTCCCTCCGTCCGGCCCCGTGGACGGTAACCCGCCCCAGGACCCGCCGCATGAAGGACCCGCAGGACGCACTTCCCAGCCCCAGCCCAGATACGGCCATTGGCCGGCTGTTGCTGCGCCGGCAGGCGAAGGACAGTCTCGCCGACGCGGCCGGGGACGCGTCCGCCGCCAAGGGCGGCAGCAGCGCCATGCTGCAGCGGCTGTTCGCCGGGGCCGAACAGCCCGAGCCGCTGCTGGCCGCCTTCGCCAACGGCATGTCCACCCTGCCTGGTGAGCTGGGCGACATGGGCCAACGCCTGCAGTCGGCGCAGCGCAGCGCCGACTGGGTCAGCTACGGCCGCGCCATGCGCCAGCTGATCGACAAGTACATCCGCACCATCGAACAGGACAGCCCCGACGGCCAGCCCGACAGCCTGCGCCTGCGCGAGCTGCTGCGCCTGACCCTGGGCGTGACCGTGGCCAGCCTGCTGCAGAACATGCCCGAGCTGAAGGACGAGCCGGTGCAGCTGGCCGCCGAACTGCGCCAGTGGCACCCCGGCCAGCAGTTGCAGCCGCTGGAGCAGCGGCTGCGCGAGCTGACCCACCAGATCGGCGTGCGCAGCGATGGCTGGCAGGAACAGCAGGAACTGCTGATGAGCCTGTTCGACCTGCTGCTGGACAACATCGGCGAGCTGCTCGACGACACCAGCTGGCTGCACGGCCAGGTGCACGCGGTACGCGCCCTGATCAGCGGCCCGCTGGACCGCGATTCGGTCGAACAGGCGCGTGCCAACCTGCGCGAAGTGATCTACAAGCAGGGGCTGCTCAAGCAGGGCATCGTCGAGTCCAAGGCCGCGATGAAGAGCCTGATGGGCGGCTTCATCGAACGGCTGGATGGCATGGCGGTCAGCACCGGCGAATACCACGACCGGATCAGCAGCTACGCGCTCGCATTGAAGGAGGCGCGCAGCATCGCCGACCTCAACCAGCTGCTGCAGGACGTGCTGCAGGACACCGGCCGGGTGCAGGAACAGGCATTGCAGGCGCGTGACCACCTGGGCACCGCACGTCGCGAGGTGGAACAGGCCGAGGCCCGTATCGCCGAACTGGAACAGGAGCTGCGCGATGTCTCCGGCCAGGTGCGCACCGACCCGCTGACCGGTGCGCTGAACCGCCGCGGTCTCGATGAACTGCTGGAGCGCGAGCTGGCCCGCGCTGCGCGCCATTCCCATCCTTTGGCGCTGGCCGTGCTGGACCTGGACGATTTCCACCAGACCAACGAGACGCACGGGCATCCCGGCGGCGATGCGATCCTGCGTCACCTGGTGACGGTGTGCCAGCTGTTGCTGCGCAACACCGACACCATCGCCCGCATCGGCGGCGATGAGTTCGTGCTGCTGATGCCGGAAACCCCGGGCGCCGACAGCATGTCGACGCTACAACGCCTGCAACGCTCGCTGGCGCAGCGCCCGTTGCAGCTGGACGGCGAACGCGTGCCGGTGCATTTCAGCGCGGGCTTGAGCCAATGGCAGCCCGGCGAAACCGGAGACGCCCTGCTCAAACGCGCCGACGCGGCGCTGTACGCGGCCAAGCGGATAGGCAAGAGCCGCGTCCAGGCGGGCTGATCCCACGCCCGGGGTGGCTGGGGTGCATCCGGGCACCTCGTGGACACGCATGGCGTGTCCCACGCAACGCCAGACCCGATCCCGCCGCACGCATGGGCCTGCACAACGATCAATGCGCAGCAGTCTTCCCACGCATCTTCTGGATTCCGGTCACCGCCGCCAGCACCACCGCGCCGGCGATCACGCCGACCACCAGGTTCGCGCCCACTTCCACCAGCCAACCCCACGGTGCCACCTTCCCGGCGATACCCAGTACGAAGTGATGCACCGCCGGCACGTTGTGCACCAAAATGCCACCGCCGACCAGGAACATCGCCAGGGTCCCGGCCACCGACAGGAACTTCATCAACCACGGCGCCGAAGCCACCATGCCACGCCCGAACGCGGCCACCGCCCCGCCCTTCCTGGACAGGTACAGGCCGGCATCGTCCAGCTTCACGATGCCAGCCACCAGGCCGTACACGAACACCGTCATTGCCAGCGCGATCACCACCAGCGCGGTGACCTGGTTGAGAAACGGCGCGGCCGATACCACCCCCAACGAAAGCACGATGATTTCGGCGGACAGGATGAAGTCGGTGCGGATCGCGCCCTTCACCTTGTCATTTTCCCAAGCCACCATGTCCACCTTCTCGTCGGCCAGCGCCTTGACACGCTCGGCCTTGTGCTGGGCATCCTCTTCCGGTGAATGCAGGAAGCGGTGCGCGAGCTTTTCCACGCCTTCGTAGCAGAGGAAGGCGCCGCCGATCATCATCAACGGCACCACGATCGGCACCGGGTAGCCCTTGCTCCTGAGCCAGGCTTCCAGCGCACTGATCGCCAGCGCGGCCGGCACCAGGATCGCCTTGTTCACCAGCGAACCCTTGGCTACCGCCCACACCACCGGCAGCTCCCGGTTGGCATTGACTCCGGTCACCTGCTGGGCGTTCAACGCCAGATCGTCGCCAAGCACGCCGGCGGTCTTCTTGGCCGCGACCTTGGTCAATACCGAAACGTCATCCAGCAGAGTGGCGATATCGTCGAGCAACGCGAACAGGCTGGCACCGGCCATGGCAATCCAGAAATCGAAGGGACGCCCGGATTCTGACCGATCCGGGCGTGTTCGTGGAAGAAGCGCCGGATTCACCAGCCCACCACCGCCCTGCGGCGACACTGCCGGTCTGTCCTGCCCCGGAGCCCTGCTTGAATACCACGCCCGCCATTCCCGGCTCACCCTCGCTGGTCAAAGGCATGAACCGCCGCAGCCAGATCCTGCGCCTGCTGCTGCGCTACCGCCATTCCGGGGTATTTTCGGGGATGAACCTGGATTCGCGCGCCGTCCATGACCTGCCACCGGAGGGCAACCCGGAGCAGTTCGTCACCGACCTGGAATCGCTCGGCCCCACCTTCGTCAAGCTCGGCCAGATGCTGTCCACCCGGCCGGACATGGTGCCGGTGGAGTTTGCCACCGCACTGGAACGCATGCAGGAGAAGGTCGCGCCGATCCCGGTCGAGCGCATCTACGCCATCATCGAGCAGGAGCTTGGCGCCCCGGTGTCCAAGCTGTTCTCCAGTTTCGATCCGGTGCCGCTGGGCTGTGCCTCCATCGCGCAGGTGCACCGCGCGCAGCTGCACGACGGCCGCGACGTCGCCGTAAAGGTGCAGAAACCGGAGGTTGCCGCCCAGCTGCGCTCGGACCTGGAAGTGCTGCGCAGCTTCGCGCTGGCCGCCGACCATCTTACCCAGGTCGGCCGACGGGTACGCCTGCGCGACTGGCTCAACGAGTTCGCCAAGACCTTGATGCAGGAGCTGGACTACCAGGCTGAAGCAGAGAACCTGCAGCGCTTCGGCCAGCACCTGCGGCCCTTCAAGCCGCTGTGGGTACCCCAGCCGATCTGGGACTACTGCAGCCACCGGGTGCTGACCATGGAGCTTGCCCAGGGTGTGCGCGTGGACATGATCCCCGATGTGCGCCGCACCGAAGAGCCGATGGCGCCGCTGGCCGCCGCGCTGATCCGCGGCTACATCGACCAGATCTTCGTACATGGTGAGATCCACGCCGATCCGCACCCGGGCAACCTGCGCGTCACCCCCGAAGGGCGCCTGGCGATCTTCGACCTGGGCATGGTGGCGCACATGCCACCGCGCCTGCGAGAGCGCCTGTTGAAGTTGTTGTTCGCCGCGGTGGATGGGCGTGGCGAGGAAGTGGCCGATGAGATCATCGGGATCAGCACGCGGCTGGAAGCCTTCGACGAAGAGCGCTACCTGCGCGAAACCGGACAGGTGATCGCGCGCTATGCCGCCAGCAGCACCTTTTCCGAAGGCCGCGTGGTGCTGGACCTGGTCCGCATCGCCACGGCCAGCGGGCTGCGCACGCCACCGGAGTTGAGCCTGCTCGGCAAGGCGCTGCTCAACCTCGAAACCGTATGCCGGCTGCTGTCGCCGGACCTGGATACGCGCCGCATCGTCGAACGCCAGCTGCAGCACGTGATGCGTGCGCGCCTGAAGAAATCGCTGTCAGCGGCCAACCTTGCCAGTGAAGCAATGGAGGTGCAGCAGCTGCTGCGCGAAGGCCCGCGCAAGATGTCCGACATCCTGGCGCTGCTGGCCGAAAACCGGCTGCAGATGAAGGTGACCGGGCTGGAAGAATCACGCTTGATGGAGAACCTGCAGAAAATCGCCAACCGCGTGTCGGCCGGCATCGTCACGGCCGCGCTGATTCTTGCGGCAGCATTGATGATGAAGGTAGATACCGGTTGGCACTTGTTCGGATATCCGGCGATCGCGTTCACCTTGATGCTTATCGGCGTATTCCTTGGGTTGGGCATCATCCTCAGCGCACTGCTGTTTGATCGACGCGCGCGCTCGCGGGAAGAACGCGGGCATCGATGAGTCGATGGCGCGCCGCAGGCGCGCCGTCTTCACGTGCGCTTTACCCTTTGAATCGCAAGGCGGTGTAGGCATCCGCGACGCGTTGTCAACAAACATTTCAGTCAGGTTCGTGCAGGCATGATCCCGTCATCGGCCTGTCATGAGGGTATGTCTGGGCAGCCGGTCGCACCTGTCTCCGCTGCCGATGATACCCATGCTCTGGATCCTGTTGCTGTCGCTGTTGCTGCTCACTTGGTTGTTGCTCGCCTCTGGCCGCTGGGTGTGGTGGAAGGCAAGCCTGATGTCGCTGCTGCTGCTGACGCTCAGCGCATGGTGGTTGATCAACAAGCTCTCCGGCGATGGCCTGAATGCGGCAACGCTGTACCACCTTGGCGCGGACATGGAAGGCGCCGGTGTCTCCGACTTCAAGGGTTACATCGCCGGCTTCATCGCGCTGGCCCTGCTCTCGCTGCTGCCGTTGCTGACGCCGCGCACCCAGCGCTGGCAGCGTACCGCGCATGGCCGTGGCATCTTCGCCGGCTTCCTGGCGGTGTGGGTGCTGGCGATCGGCGTCAGTCCGCTGTATCGCGATGGCCAGCGCCTGTACCAGCAGATGCGCCCTGTTGATTACAGCATGGTCGCCCCAGAGTACCGCGTACCGCAGCAGCCGCTGCGCAAGCCGCGCAACATCGTGTGGATCTACGGCGAAAGCCTGGAGCGCACGTATCTGGATGAATCCACGTTCCCCGGCCTGATGCCCAACCTGAATCGCCTTGCCGGACAATCGCTGGACGTGCGCGGCCTGGTCTCGGCCGAAGGCGGCGGTTGGACCATCGCTGGCCTGGTCTCGTCGATGTGCGGCGTACCGCTGACCACCGCGCAGGGCGACGAGAACAGCATGGACCGCATGGGCAGCTTCCTGCCCGAGGCGGTGTGCCTGGGCGATTACCTCAAGCAGCAGGGCTACACCAACCACTACATGGGCGGTGCCAACGGGCTGTTCGCCGGCAAGGGCCAGTTCCTGGCCACGCATGGCTTCGATGCGGTGGATGACCTGGCCTGGTTCAAGCAGCAGAAGATCGGTCGCTCGCACTTCTCCACTTGGGGCGTGCACGACGACGTGCTGCTGGACAAGGCCTACGACCGCTTCATGCAGCTGTCCAAGGCCGGCCAGCCGTTCATGCTCACGACCTTGACCATGGACACCCATCATCCGGCCGGGCATCTGCCGGTGGCCTGCAAACGCACGCGCTACCAGAGCGGGTACGGCAACATCGGCCTGCTCAACGCACTGAAGTGCACCGATGGCCTGATCTCCAAGCTGGTCGACCGCATCCAGGCCAGCCCGTACGGCGACGACACGTTGATCGTGATCGCCTCGGACCACCTGGCCATGCCCAACGACCTGAGCCATATCCTGGCCAAGCAGAAGCGCGAGAACCTGCTGCTGTTCCTGGGCAAGGACATCCCGCCGCGCCAGCTGGCGGCCAACCAGGGCTCCACGCTGGATTCGGGCGCGACCCTGCTCAGCCTGATCGAACCGGAGATCGGCGAGATCGGCTTTGGCCGCTCGCTGCTGCAGCCGGAGCGCGCGAAGAGTGCCAGCGCCGCGGTGTTCCGCGACGACGGCAAGGATTTCCCGCGTTACCTGGCCTTCTCGCGTTCGCTGTGGCTGGGCGACAAGACCCGCCAGCTGCGCATCGATGAAGAAAACCAGGTGGTGATCGGCCTGCAGCATGTGCAGCCGCCGGTGCTGCTGGAGTACGACAAACAATGGGACCTGACGTCGGTCTACCTGGAGAACACCTCCAAGCAGTTCGACCTGGCCGACCCGGCCAATACACTGGCCTATGTAGATCGCTGCACCGCGTTCGAAGACGGTTCGGCCGATGGCGACTGGTGCGCCATGCTGGTCAACCGCGACAAGGGCATCAAGCTCTATCGCGACGACCAGCTGCGCCAGGGGTTCGCCGTGGATGCACCGCTGGATCCGTTCAACGGCCCGCGCCCGAGCATCCGCCAGGCGCACATGATCACCCAGAAGGGCCGTCGCACCCGCGCGGGTCAGTACATGCTGCAGTTCGTGGCCAAACAGTCGCCTGATCGTGGTTTCTGGATCGAGGCGGTGTCGTCCAAGCGCAAGGTCGTGGTCGCCCAGCAATGGGTACAGCCGGATGCGGAAGGCAGGATCAGCGTGCCGTTCGGGTTGGATCATGAAGTCGACGACCTGGAGATCCGCGCATGGTTGAATCACGCCGAGAAGCTGGCCGTGGACAACTTCGCGCTGATTCCGTCACGACGGGGCAACCGCGGCTGACAACCACGCTGCGGTGCAGGCCTGCTCCGCGAATCTGCGATCCCACGCACAGCGTGATATCCCGCTGATCGGCACAATCGTGCGTTCGTCGATGTCAATCAGGGGGGCCCGTTATTCTGGCTGCACCGCTGGCCGCCGACCGCATCCCGGCTACGCCCACTCAACCTGCCCACAACGCCCGTACCGCGCAGTCCGGTATCGGTGTCACCGGCATACACAACACCGCGCCGGGCTACGCCACACCTGAGCCCCTGGTACCGCTGCCACCGGCACTGGCGCGACTGCTGCGCCGCTGCCCTCTGCTGCCTTCGGAGCTGGCGCGGTTCCAATCGCGGTTGCAGGCGCTGCTGGTCCATGCCGCACCGGGGCAGCTCGCTGACCATCTTGCCAACGCGGTGCGCGCCACGCCGATTGCCGCGCGCCGCGAGGCGCTGGCGCAGGCACTGCGCGAGTGGGATCGCGCGCCGCTGCGCGACGCGACGGACTGGCGGGCCGAATGCGCGCGGGTGGTGACCGCCGTGGTCGACAGGATGGGCCAGATGCAATGCCGGCGTGTGGTGGGCAGCGCGCTGTACCTTGTCGCCAATCTCGCTGCCGGCCCCGCCGGCGCACAGGGATTGACCTGGACACAACAGGCCCTTGCGCTGCCGCGTCTGCTGCATGAACAGGCGCTGCTGCCGTGGCTGCAGTGGCTGTTCCAGCTGCCCCTGCCCTCGCTGCGTGGCGGGGCGTGGGTGGAACCCCTGATCGCCCTGCTGCCCGATGACCTGGAACCGCTGCAGCAGCAGGCCGACCGCGCGCATGCGGCCCTGCACGCGCAGTTGCAGCTTCCTTCGTCGCCGGTGCGCCTGCTCCTGCTGGGCACGGCGTGGGTGCTGTGGTGCCGCCGGCAACGCCAGGTCCCGCCGCAGCCACCGGTCACGGCCATTGGCCAGCGGCTGGCGCGGCTGCCTGACACAATGGACCAGTTGGACCTGGCCGGCACCGCCGTGCGCCGGCTGTTCGCCGCTCCGCACCCCGCCATGCGGGCGGAAACGCCGTTGCTCCCTGCAGACACCGCCTCCTCCGCAGCGGAACGCACCCGCCTGCTGCGCCCGGCACTGCCGATCGGCATGGCAACCGCGGCATTGATGGCGACGACAACGACGCATCCCTGGCAACGACGTGCCGCAGCGGCCACCGCTGGGCTGGCGGCAGCCACCGCAGGCGCACGGCTCATCGCGTGGGCGCTGGACGATGCCTACCGTACAGCCGTCCACCAGGCCGGCCAGCAGATCGACCTGGCACTGTTCAGCGCCCCCCGTACACCGGCCGCGCGGGCGTTCGGCCAGGCCTTGGCGCTGCACGTGGCAGCGTTGTCCGGCCCGTCCCCGCCGCCAGCCCGGGGTGCCACGCCCGACGCGGAAGCGCTGGTGGCGCACGCCCACGTGGTGCTGGACCTGCCCGTGGCCGACCACGCGCCCAGCTTCCGCCAGGCGTTGCGCGGCCTCTGCGGGTTCGACGACGCAGTCGGGGATGCACTGCTCGATGCTGCCGCGGGCTGGGCGCTGCGTCGCCGCCCGCGCTCGCTTCCGTCCAGCGACGGGCAGGGTTTCCTGCCACCCGGCGATCCGGCCACGAATGCAGCGGCGGCGCAGGACCATGTCGCGCTGATCGGGGCCCTGTGGACCTTGCGCGATACCGCCTCCGCCGGTGGCAGCGCGCAGCCCTGGCGTCATCCGTTTGCGCCGGCCGACGCGTCGCCACTGGCGCGGGCGTTGCAGACCGTCCGGCAACGGCTGATGCGCCTCTACCGCCAGGACGATTTCCTTCAAACCCTGTATGCGGAGCGCACGCCGCCGTCCACGCTGAGGGTGGTCAACGGCACGCTGAGCGGCATGCGCGCCACCTCCAGTACGGTGATCGTGCTGCATCCACAGCCGGCGTCGCCCGAAGGCGCGGCCTGGTCACCCTCAACCGCGTTGCTGCTGGTCAATCTGCAACACGCCGTCCTCGGCGCCGGCACCTGTTTCGACAACGCGGTACGTGCGCGCCTGGACTGCGCCCTGGCGTACTACCTGGGCCAGGTCGCGGCAACCACGCCGGCAACACCAGCGGCCCTGGACATGCAGATCCACCGCCTGGAGCGGGCGCTTCAGCAGCACGCCGATGGCCATATCGCTTCCACCAACGAAACCGGAACCCTGGTACGGCTGCAACAGCAGGTAAAACTGGCACAAGCGGTTCCGATCCGTGGACTGGCTCCGGCATGGAGCGAGTGGCGACCCGACCCGCGTTCGCACCTGGGACACAATACGGCGCTGGCGCGTGGGTTGCTGCGGCAGGTCGCGCAGCAGGCGGAATTCCTGGCGCTGTGCCGCCGCCGTGGTGCCGACCCCACCCAGCTGGTCTACCCCGCCCACGGCGCGGTGCTTGCACGTGCACTGCAGGGCCCGGACATGATCCACCTGTTCGATGCCGGCCATCCGCCTGCGGCATTGGCCCCGTTCGACACCATGCTGCGCGGCATCGCCACCGTGCTGCACGCGCCAGTGCGCTCTGACGGCCACCTGCGCGTTCCGGAAATGCTGGCCTATTACGCGGCGCCCTTGCCAGAAGTACCGATGGAGGAAGCACAGTTCGAATCCTGCCTGGCAACGCTGGCGCAGCAGATCGCACGACAACGGGGCGCCGTCGTTGAAACGACCCGCGTCGAAGTGGAGTGGGACGCGCGCGATGCTTCCCCGGCGCAGCACGACCACCCGCAGGTGCTGGACCGCCTCTGGGACCGCATCGACGCACGGCCGGAAACCCTGGATGCCGCGCTTGCCGGGCAACTGCTGCCACCGGTTCGCGCGTCCGAGCTGCACACGGCGTGGCAGGACGCACAGGAGCAGCTGCTGCGGACGTTTGAACAACCCGACATCTGGCTGCGGATGCGCCGCACCAATGCGTCCTTCCACTCCCTGCGCGTACGTGCCGATGGCATCACTGCGTCGTCGCATGCCGACGGGCCACCGGCCGTGGTGGTCGACGGGCTGGTAACCGACCTGCCGGCCACGCTGTCGGCACGGCTGGAGGCGCTGTACCGGATGACCGACCGGTTGGGCCGGTTCTCGCCCGGCACGGCGGTGCCGTTGGCCAATGCATTGCAGTTCCACGGTGCTTATCCGCCACCATCACCTTCGCCCTGCCCGGCACCGGTGCTGTGCACCCAGGCCCAGCTGCTGGACGCCATCGCCCGGGTGCAGGGTCGCTGGCAGCAACACGCCAACGCACTGCCACGCTGGCGCCAGGCCAGTAATGAGCTGCAGGATCTGGGCCAGTTGCTGGCCGAAAGCCCGGACGCTGCCGCTGGCGTCCACCGCCCCGCCTGGGACACCACCACCAGCGCGGTAGTGCAGCCGGCGCTGCCCGCCTTCGCGCGCCTGTTGGAAGCGCCCGAGCTGCAGGCGTACCTGCACTCCCAGCGGCTGGTACCCCGCTGGGTGTCCGTCAACGCGGCCGGTGACATCATGGTGGAAGACACGGCAGGCAGGCTGCATGCCTTCAATGCCACCGCTGCGCTGCAGGACACCGGGACCGCCTTGGCCACGCTTGCCACATTGCGCGCGGTGGCCGCCCAACTCGGTGCCCCGGTGCGCTCCGATGGCCGGGTCAGCGTAGACGATACCCTTGCCATGCACGGGGGTTGCGGGCCGTGGGAACAGGGCCACCCCGACGGTGCCTCACGCTGCGCCGAACGCCTGCTCGGCGAGCTGCGGCTGGGCATGCGGGCCGATCTGGTCCACGCCGCCGACGTGCTGGGCGCAGTGGACCTGGAGCAGGTGCGCCAGGCCACCGCCGCGTTCCTGGCCCAGCGCGCGCCCGACGAACAGACCCTGCTGGAGTACCTCGGCAACCCATTGGTCGAACGCGGCGACGCAGCGTGGGACCAGTTGCATCGCAGCAGCCATTTCGTCGCGTCCATGGCCCGCACACCGCGCGCGATGGCGTTGCAGACGGCACTGCTGCGGTCCCTGGACTGGTACCCCGGCAGCCGCACCACCCCCACCTCGCCCACGCTGCTGAGCAGCCTGACCCGCGTGGCGATCGTGCTCGACCTCGGCCCCCCATCGGATCCCGATACACGCGTCCTGCTCGGCTACCCCCTGCACAAAAGCGCCAACCAGGGGCGGACCTTCGCGCAGATCCGCCTGGACTTCCACGACCACCTGCACCGCCTCGGGCGCCTCCCCAGCGGGCTGCTGGGCATGGCGACCACGCTGGCACTGCAGGACCACGCACCGGAACTGCTGGCAGCCGATGTCCCACCCACCCTGGTCTATGGCACCACCGTCGCTTCGATCAACTTCGTCACCGGGGTCCACCTTGCCGAGCGCATGCAGCGCGGGCTGTCGCAGCAGATGCGCTTCAGCGAGCTGCTTACCCTGGCGGCCGACCTGGCCAACGACAGCCAGGCCCCTGCACTGGTCAAGCAGCTGACATTGCAGGCACGCCGCCTGCCCACGCTGGACTGGTACCTGTTCCGCCAACCCCAGGACCATGCCGGGGATGGGATGTCGCCGGCGCAGCGCATCGATGCGGCGCTGCACACGTTCGACCAGCGCGTGGTCGATATCGAACGGGCCATCAGCGATGTGCTGGCACCGTTGCCCTATCGCATGCCGCTGGTCGAAGCAGAAATCCGCCGGGTGTTTCCGCGCTTTCCGGGCGTGCTGGCCAGCCAGCCATGGAACTCCACCGAGTTCCGCCTGTGCAGGATCAGCGAGTATTTCGAGCCCAGCGTTCCATTCTACGAACTGGTGGCGGCTGGTGCCCTGCGCGGGACCCCATCGCAATGGCAGCCCTGCCGCACGCTGGTTCCCGATGCGCAGCTCAAGCGCCATGAGGCAGCCATGCACAGCGCCTACGTGCGGATGAAACCGCTGCTGCCCCGATTGGCCGACATCAACGCACGCTACCAGAAGCGTTTTGATACCTACTTCCGCAAGGCACAGCGAGGCTACGGGGTCTTGATCGAAGAGGCGCTGCACCAACGCCCGCTGGAGGAACGCCGTGCCCTGCAGCGCGGCGACGTCCAGGTATTCACCCTACGCACCCACGAACCGGACCTGGAGGCCCAGCAGGAGACCCGCAACGATACCGACCCCTACCGCGGCCGCTTCGGCGTGGTCTATACACTGATGCTGGATGGCCAGCCACGCCACTTCCAGCTGTTTCCGCTGCAGTGCCGGATCATCCCGCTGCTGGTGGATGGGCCACTGCCGCTGGGCGGCGAGCTGCAGCGGCGCAGCGTGCGCCTGCGCAGTGGCAACGTCGCCACGATCCGGGTCCGTCGTGGCACGCCGCTGCCGGTGGACTTGGACGCGTATGTATCGGACAAGATGCCCCAGGAAGGCCGGAGCTCGGATGTCATCGTCGAGCCGTTGCGGGTGCTGCCCCCGGCGAACGGCAACGATACCTTCGCGCCCTCGCCGTTCCATGCGCTGGTCGATCCCGTGCAGCGCGGTTTCTTCTGGCTGGACGCAGCGACGTTCCACCGCGAAGGCTGGGCACAGACCAGTTTCGAGGAACGTCGGGATGGTCCGCCGCTGTGGTTGGAGGTGGTGGATTTCTTCGTGCCGTTCGTGGAGAACCTGCGCCGGATCTCGTCGAAGAATCGCAACGAGTTTGCAATGGCCGCCTTTGGCCTGTACCTCGAAACGATCATCGTCGTCGGGCCGGTCATCGGCGGGGTGGTGAAGGTGCTGGCCCGGCCCGGACTGAAGTTGACGATGCCGCGCGTGGCCGAGCTGACGCGGGTGATTGGGCGGGGCGCGATCGACGCGCTCAACCCAGCGGCGGGCAGCCTGGCGCTGCTGCGCATGGGTGTGACCGTGGTGCAGCGTACCGCTTCCGGCAACCTGCGCTTTCTATGGGCACTGCTGGGTCGTTCCCGGCGCGCGAACGGGCTGCGCTGGCTGATGCGCGAAGGAATGGCGGCAGCCGAGGAAAGCAGTGGGCTGTCCTCGCCCATCCAGGACATCACCCTGCGCACGGTCGATGGCATTCCCAACGTGCTGGTCGCAAGGCCAGCGAGCGGCGACCGCAGGCGTACCCTGAGTCTGTTCGACCCGGCCACCCTGAGCGCTTACGGGCCACCGCTGCAGGAACGGATTGGCGATGGCAGCGGCGCGGCGGGCATGCTGCTCAAGGTGGGCGGAGCCCCGCGCGCGCCGCATGTCTCGCCCGGCAAGGCGCTCAAACCGATCAAACAGGGGCCCAAAGGCTCCGAAGAACAGCCCGACGATACGCGCTCGCCGTTGCAACCGCCCTCCCTGACGCTGCCCGATCACCACGACAGCATTTACCCTGACCTACGTCCCTGAGTGGCCCTGCCAGGCTCAGGGCGCCTCCGGTGGTGGCGGCATCGTGCCCACCAGGTGGACGTCGGTCGGCGCAGACAGTGCGATTCCGGCCGCGGCAAACCGCTGCAGCATCGTGAAGTACAGGTCACTGCGCACCCCGTACACCGCGCGCGGGCCGGAGGTATAGGCGAAGCTGTTGATCGCCACCTGGCCGTTGGCGATGGAATCGATGAACACCGACGGCGCCGGGTCGGCCAGCACGCCGGCGTGTTCGGTGTAGGCATCGAGCAGGATCTGGCGCACGCTGGCCACGTCGGTGCTGAGCGGCACGGTGAACTGGATCTGGATGCGACCCTGCGCGTTGTCCATCGTCATGTTGCGGATGGTCTTGGTGATCAGTTCGGAGTTGGGCACGATCAGCGTGGACTTGTCGCCCACCTGGATTTCGGTGGAGCGCACGTTGATGCGCTTGATGTCGCCTTCCTGGTCGCCCAGCTTTACCCAGTCACCGATCTTGACCGGCCGCTCGGCCAGCAGGATCAGGCCGGAGACGAAGTTCTGGGTAATCGCCTGCAGGCCGAAACCAATACCCACCGACAGTGCGCTGACCAGCAACGCCAACCGCTCGAAGCCGATTCCCAATGCGGTCAATCCCCACAGCACGGCGGCGATGATGCCCAGGTAGCGGGTCACCGTGCTGATCGAATTGCGCGCGCCGGCGTCCAGCTCGGTCTTGGGCAGGTAGGTCTCGGTCAGCCAGCGCTGGAACGCCTGCATCACCACCCACACCAGCAGGAACGCCAGCACCGCATAGACCACGGCGCTTGGCTTGAGCGTGGTCTTGCCAATGGTGATGCCCTTGGACAGCGTGTCCAGGCCGCCGAACAACGCATTGGTATTGCCCAATGGCGCGGTCAGCGCCAGCACCGCGAACACGATCACCCCGATCCGCAGCAGCGCCGACAACAGCACCCCGCCCTGCTCCAGGCGCGACGCACTCATGCCGGTGGTCAACACCACGGTCTGGCCAATGCGACCGGTGGGCGACAACAGCCAGATCGAGAGATCGTCGGCGAACTTGAGCAGCAGTGATGCCGCCAACAGCACCACCGCGCCCCAGATCAACTGCTGGCCGACGAACAGGGCGAAGTTGAGGTAACCCAGCAGGGTCGCGATCACCGCCGCCGACACCACCACGTTGCCCACCACGCGCGCGAGCACGATCCAGCCGCTCCGGCGCGTGTTGGCCTTTGGCTTGGCCGGGGCCTCGCTCTGCGCCTCCAGCTTGGCCTGGACCTCCTCCGCCTGGCGGCGATGCATGCGCGCCAGGGACACCAGGATGGCAATGATCAGCACCATATAGGTAATGGCGATCAACCCGTCCACCGCCACGGTGGTCACCTGGCTGGTGCGCGCCTGTTTGTTCAGCGCTACCAGCAGGATGCTGACCCAGGTCAGGCCGGCCGCGCACCACGCGTATTTGCGCAGCCGCCATGCCATGTCGTCATCGAGGTTCATCAGGCGCCACGACGGCCGTTTGGGCATCAGCAGTGCCGCACCCAGTGCGGCCATGAAGGCGGCCACGAAGGTGGCGACCTGGAAGTTGAGGGCCACCGCTTCCAGGCGCGGCGCGATGGCGCCGATTTCCTGCAGCGAGCCGACCAGGATCGCCGCGGCGAAGCCCGGCAGCAGGGTACCCACCGCCAGCAACCATACCGCCAGTCCCGAGCGCCGCAGGCGGCCGTCGGGCGCGCGCTCGGAGGCGGCAAAGCGCCGACCCAGCGCGCGCAGCCACAAGCGCAGCGGGAAGAACATCAGCAGTGCCGCTACCGCGCCGAACACCGGCGTACCCCGGCCATGCTGCGCGATCGCCTTGCGCGCGGTGGATTCACCCTGGCGATACAGTGCAGCCAGCCGGTCCAGATCGGCCGGGACGTGGGTGGCGAACTGACGCCACAGCGAGGGCGACAGCGGGGAATTGACCTTGCGCACCAGCTCCTCGCTGAGCTGGGTGGCGCGCATCTTTTCTATATCGGCGCTCAGCTGCTTGGCATCCACGGCCAGCAGGCGTGCACGTGCGATCGCCGCCGCGATATCGGCCCGCTCCTGGTTCAGGGATTTGCGCTGTTGCACCAGTTCGCGCGATTCCACCGTACCTTCGGCGACGGCGCCCAGCTGGGAGAGGCGGATATCCAGCTGGTCCAGTTGCGGCTGCAATGCGGACTGCGCGTCATCCGCGCTGCGCTGCACGCCCAGCGCCCGGTCGGACAGGGTTTTGAGGGTATCGCGGGTCTCGGCATCTTCCAGCGATTGCTGGATCGCCGCCAGCTCCTTGCCGGCCTGCGCCAGCTGCACCAGCGGCGGGTTCTGGCCATCGTCGGCGCCCTGCGCAGACACAGCAGGGGCGGCCAGCAGCCAGGCGCACATCAACAGGCCCAGCAGCGGCCGCAGCAGGGGAAAACCAGGACGGGAAGACAAACCAGCAGTACCAGGGCAACACGCGGACCACCGCGCCTTGGCGGACTATAAACCGCCACGTGTTCACATCGGGTATGCGCAGTTCAATACTTGAGCCGAAGCTCCTCCACCTGCGGCTGCAGCGCTGCGTACCAGTCCTGGAACTCTTCCTCGCTGATCTCGTCCGGCGCATACACCGCCACTTCGTCCCAGGCATGGTCGGTGGGCAGGGGCTGGCGCGGGCCGGCCCGCAGCGAATAACTGACGCCCTCGTGGTCGACCACCTCGTCGACGGTTTCCCAGCGCTGGCGGGAAAAACCGGCCGGGCTCTTGAGCAGGATCACCTGGTACATCCGCTTCTCCTTGACGTCGCCGCACGGGCGCGAAGACCTGGGTGAAAGCATAGCGCCGGCGCTGCGCAGCGGATCACCCGTGCAGGCAACGCACCGTTGCGGTGCATGCAGGTAGCTTCACCCGGCCGTGGCGTCGGTCCCGGCATCGTGGCGTCCACCTCCTCACCGGTGCCCGCGATGACCACCCACGCCGACCTGAAGACCGTTGATGCCACCCCCCAGGAGCACTACCTGGCGCAGGCCCGCCTGCAGGGCTTCGGCCTGGCCACGTTGATCCATACCCCGCAGACCGGCCACCCCACTGCCTGATTCCACATGGACCTCAAGAGCGGATACCCCTTCTGGGCCGTCAGCAACGGGCTGATGCATGCCTTTCCGCCATTGCGCGAGGACCGCAGCTGCGATGTGCTGGTCGTGGGCGGCGGCATCAGCGGCGCGCTGATTGCCAACGAACTGTGCGCGCACGGCCATGACGTGGTGCTGATCGAGCAGCGCGACATCGGCTGGGGCAGCACCGCAGCCAGCACGGCGCTGCTGCAGTACGAAATCGATACGCACCTGACCGACCTGGCCAAGCGCTACGGCGAGCGCGACGCGGTGCTGGCCTACCGCGCCTGCGCCCAGGCCATCCCGGCGCTGCGTGCGGTGGCCGCCGGTTTCCGCGGCGTGGACTGCCATCCCATGCAGAGCCTGTACTACGCCAGCAAGCGCGGTCACCGCACGGCGCTCCAGGACGAGTACGCGCTGCGCCTGAAGCACGGCTTCGAGGTGCGCTGGCTGGATGCCGCAGCGGTGCACGAGGGCTACGGCTTCCGGTCGCCCGGCGCGATCCTCAGCGCGCTGGCCGCACGGGTCGACCCCTACCAGCTCACCTACCGGCTGCTGATGCGGCTGGCCAAGGCGGGCTGCGCCGTGCACGACCGTACCGTGTTGCACACGCTGCAGCCCACGGCACGCGGGGTGACGGCGACCACGCCCGAGGGCGTGCGCATCCGTGCGCGGCACGTGGTGCTGGCCACCGGCTACGCTGGCCAGCGCTGGCTGAAGCAGAAGGTGGCCCGCAACCGCAGCAGCTACGCTTTCATCACCGACCCGATCGACCCGGAGGAACTGGGGCCACTGGCCGACACCATGGTCTGGGAGTCCGCCCGTCCGTACCTGTACATGCGCAGCACCGGCGACCACCGGCTGCTGGTCGGCGGCCAGGACGATGCCGTGGACATCCCGGCCCGGCGCGACCGGCGGGTGGCCGGCAAGGTCGGCACCCTGCTCAAGCACCTGGGGAAGCTGTTCCCGCGCCTGCCGCTGCAGCCGGCCTTCTCCTGGGGCGGCACGTTTGCCGAAACGGAAGACGGCCTGCCCTTCTTCGGCCCGCACCCGCAGTGGGGGCCGCGGGTGCTGTTCGCCATGGCTTACGGCGGCAACGGCATCACTTACTCGATGATCGGCGCCGGCCTGCTGCGGGCGCGGATCGAGCGCCGCAGGCACCCCCTGGCAGACCTGTTCGGGTTCCAGAGGCTGGACTGAACACGGTGACCGCACGCCACACCGTGGGTTCCGCTTGCATGCGGAGCCACGACAGGCATCATTCAAGCAACGGCTGCTAGCGTCAGCGCTGTCGGCCGCCCTGCCTGCCCCGGAGCCTCCCATGATCCGCCCGCTTTCCCTGCTGTTGTGCCTGTTGGCCCCCGGTGTCGTGCTGGCGCAGTCCGCTGCCGGTGCCACCGGCCCGCAGTCGACGACCGGTCTGGACCTGTCGGTGCCGCAGCAACCGCTGCAGTACCTCAATGATCCCACCCTGCGTGGCGACCCGCCCGGCACCTTCTACGGTGACAAGAGTGGCCGTCGTGCAGCCCCTCGCGGCAGCGCCGCCAACGGCATCGCCGAGGTCACCGACGACAAGCTGCGGGTCAACGGCAGCATCACCACGGGCATTGGCTACGCCAAGAACTTCGGCAACACGCATTACAACGCCGCCGAGTTGAATCTCAACAAGAATTACACCAACGACGAAGGCAAGACCCACAACATGAACCTCAACATCCGGGTCAGCGAGGGCAAGGGCCCTGGCTTCTATGGACCGTATGGGGGTGGGTATGGTGGCTTTGGGCGTGGCTACTGGGACGGCCCCGGCCCGGTGGGCTGGTAACCGGCCGCACACGCATCATCAACACGGCCGGGGCGACCCGGCCGTTTGCGTCTGAGCCGCAATGTGGCGTGGCTCAGTCCCACCAGCCATCGCGACGGCTGGACAGCACACGGCCATCGTGACCGCTCATGCGCACATCCACGCGCTGGTTGCGGGCGTTGCGCGCCTCCAGCGTCCAGGTGGCACCCTCACGCTCGACCGATTCGATCCGGGTGAGTCCGGCCTTGCCGGCCAGGGTGAGGATCTGCCCGGCATCGAGCAGGGCGCGGCCATCGCGCGGATCGAAGATCTCGCCCGTGGCCGGATCGACGATCACTTCATCCACGCTGCCATCGGCGCGGGTCACATCGGCTTCCCACACGCCGTCGTCGCGCTCCAGCTCGTGCACTTGGAGGTAGCCGGCGGCACGCAGTTTGGCCTGCACGTCGGCAGCGGAAAGATCGGCGGCAACGGCCGGGGCGGAGATGAAGGCAGTCGCCAGGACGGCGGCAAGGATCAGCTTGTTCATGGGGGAGTTCCTGAAAGGGGCACCGGACCATCCCGGCGCCGCCAGTCTGGCAAGCGCCCTTAAGCAGACCATGAGCCCGGCTGTCAGGAAACGTTTAATGCCCGCGCGTATACCGTATGCAGCCCTTCCCCACCCCCGCTGCCATGACCGCCCTGTCGTTGCTTCTCCCCCTGCTGTTGACCGCTGCCGCGCAGGACCCCATGCGGGTCCTCGATGGCGGTGCGCGCCAGCAGCAGGCCGTGCGCCAGGCCGTGCAGCAGGGCCGTTACGTGCCGCTGGAAACGGTGGTGCGCGATGCCCTGCGCCGCTACCCCGGGCAACTGCTGGAGGTGGAGCTGGATGACGGCAAGTATGAGATCGAGATCCTCGGGCCCAACGGCGTGGTGATGGAGCTGGACTATGATGCGACCAGCGGCCGCCTGCTCAAGATGGAAGAGGACTGATGCGACTCCTGCTTGCCGAGGACGATGCCCTGCTCGCCAGCCAGCTGCAGCTGCTGCTTGAGGACGCCGGCTACGTGGTGGTCCACAGCAGCGAGGGCCGCGACGCCGAGTACCAGGGCCAGGTCGAGGATATCGCCGCGGCGATCGTCGACCTCGGCCTGCCGGGCCTCGATGGCCTGAGCGTGATCGAGCGCTGGCGCGAGGCCGGGCGTGATTTCCCGGTACTGGTGCTGACCGCGCGCACGCGCTGGCACGACAAGCTGGCCGGCTTCGATGCCGGGGCCGATGACTTCCTGACCAAACCATTCCAGCCCGAAGAACTGCTGCTGCGGCTGCGCGCGTTGATCCGCCGCAGTGCCGGGCACGCCAGCCCGCGCCTGCAGTGCGGGCCACTGCGGCTGGACGTCAACGCGGGCCGCTTCGAACTCGATGGCGTGCTGCTGCCGCTGAGCCCGCAGGAACACCGGATCCTGAGCTACTTCATGCACCACCCCGATGTAGTCATCAGTCGTTCGCGCCTGGGCGAGCATGTGTACGAAGCGGGCTTTGATCCCGATTCCAATACGCTCGATGTGCTCATCGGGCGGATCCGCCGCAAACTCGGCAGCACGCTCATCCACACCCATCGCGGGCAGGGCTTCCGCCTGTCGGCGCAGCCATGAAGACCCGCTCGCTGCGCAGCCGCCTGCTGCTGGCCGGTGGCCTGGGCATGGTGCTGGTGTCGGCACTGGCCACGTGGTGGTTGGGCGCGATGTACGAGCGCTCGGCACGCACGGCGCTGGACCAGCAATTGGGCAACGACCTGATCGCAGTGCTGGCGTTGGTGGAAACCGATGCGCAGGGCAGCATCCAGGTCAGCGGCGAACTGGGTGACGAACACTACCGGCGGGTGTTCTCCGGCGCGTACTGGCAGCTGCAGGATGCCCAGGGCCGCGCGCTTGGGCAATCGCGTTCCCTGTGGGATGAAACGCTCGCGGCGCCGGCCGCGCTGCGCACCGGGCCAGCCCAGGCCTACGATACCAGCGGCCCGCTGCAGCAGCCGCTGCGGGCGTTGGCCCAGCAGGTCACCCTGCCGCGCGCGGCCGCCCCGCTGCAGGTGGTGGTGGCCACCGACCGCAGCCAGCTTGACGCGCAGGTGAATGCCTTCCGCCAACGCACCGCGCTGGCGCTGATCGTGCTCATCGCACTGTGGTTCGCCGTGCTGGTTACCCAGGTGCATTACGGGCTGCGGCCGCTGGCCCGGCTCGGTCGCATTGCCGAGCAGGTGCGCAATGGCGAGGACGTGCGCTTTCCGCAGCAGGGACTGGTGAAGGAGGTAGCGCCGCTGGCAGGAGAGTTGAATGCGCTGCTCGACCACCACGGGCGCATGGTGCTGCGCGCGCGGCGCAGCGCCGAAGACCTGGCGCATGCGTTGAAGACACCCCTCACCGTGTTGACCACGGAGGCGGCGGGCGACGGCAATGACTGGCGTAGCACCCTGCGCGGCGAAACGGCACGCATGCAGGCCAGCATCGACCGTTACCTGGCGGTGGGCGTGGCCGCCGACCACCAGCAGCGCACGCCGGTGGCACCGGTGGTGGCTGCACTCTGCGGGTTGATGCAGCGCGTGCACGGCGAGCGCGGAATTGCGTTCACCTGCGATGCGGATGCTGCCGGCGTGTTTGCCGGTGCACGTGAGGACCTGGAAGAGATGTTGGGCAACCTGCTCGACAACGCGGGCAAGTGGGCCGCAAGGCGGGTGGAGGTGACGGTCGCGCAGGTCGACAACCACATCCAGATCGAGGTCCATGACGATGGCAGTGGGCTGCCGGAGGACGATCTCGAACGCGTGTTGGGCCGAGGCGTGCGGTTGGACCAGCGCGCGCCGGGCAGCGGATTGGGGTTGGCGATCGCGGCGGATATTGCCGAGAGTTATGGCGGTGCATTGGTGCTGCGGAATGGCACCCCTGGGTTGGTGGCGGAACTGAGCCTGCCGGCCGGATGACCGTGGTACGGCCGCCGTACATGCGGCCAGGCAGCCGGGCAGAGCCCGGCGCTACGCAATACAAGGCGCCCACCCGTAGAGCCGGGCTCTGCCCGGCTTGCCAGTTCGCCCATGGCGCTACCGGCTTGAGTGCATCCACCAACAGTCGATGGCATCCAATACGATGTGGATGAGCAACCCGATCCCGAACAACCGCGTCTTCTTCGGCACGCACAACCCCGCGTACAGCGCGATGGCCGGTACGGTATGCAGCGGATGGAAGCCAATGCTGCAGCGGTTCGGCGCATAGACCGGATCGGCCAGCAGGTGGCCAGGTCGATGATCCAACCCAGCAGCAACAGCGCCCAGGCCGACAGGAACCGCTTGCGCCAGAACATCCACGCCAACAGCGCCGGCACGGCGGCGTGCAGGAACAGATGGAAGATGGCGCGGCTGCTCATGGAGCAGCCGGGCAGAGCCCGGCTCTACGCGTCGTGGGGCCGTGCTCTGTCCGGCGGTACAGCACCCTACCGATCAGCTCAGCGGCTCGTCGGACAGGTAGGTGTAGCCGGTCAGGCCCGCTTCCAACGCTTCGGACAGCTCCTGCGCACGCGCTGGCGACAGCGCTGCCGCGGCCACGCGTTCGGCATAGCTCGCACGCAGGTCGGCCAGGCTGTACCCCACGTAGTCCAGCATCACGTCGGTGGTATCGCCCCGGCGCTGCTGGGTGATCGCGTAGCCATCGGCGTCGGCCAGCACTTCCACCGCGTCGGTATCGCCGAACAGGTTGTGGATGTCGCCTAGGATTTCCTGGTACGCGCCCACCATGAAGAAGCCAATGCGGTAGCTCTCGCCCGACTTCACCGCATGCAGCGGCAGCGAGGTATCCAGGCTCTCGTTCTCGACATAGGTCTTGACCATGCCATCCGAATCGCAGGTCATGTCGGCGATGATGCCGCGACGCTGCGGCGGCTCGTCCAGGCGCTCGATCGGTACGATCGGGAACACCTGGTCGATCGCCCATGCATCGGGAATCGACTCGAACACGCTGAAGTTGACGAAGTACTTGTCCACCAGGCGTTCGTTCAACTCATCCAGCGCCGGGCGGTGGCTCTTTTCGTCATAGCTCAGCCGTGCACGCACGGCATGGGCGATGGCGTAGAACAGGTCGTCGATGCGCGCCCGCTGCGGCAGGTCGATCTGGCCCAGCGCGTAGCTGGACAGGCCTTCAGCGTGGAAGTGCTGCGCTTCCTGGAACAGTTCCACCGCCGGGCGCTGGTCCAGGTCGTCGTGGATTTCGCGCAGGTGGCGGATCGCGGCCGGTTCGTCGTCATGCTGGTCGGGCACGCGGCCCTCCTGCGCTTCCTCGACCTCGGACACATTGGCGATCAGCACCGCGTGGTGCGCGGTCATCGCGCGGCCACACTCGGTGACAATGCGCGGCGGGGTCAGGCCGTGCTCTTCGCAGGCATTGGCCAGCGGCTGCACGATGTTGCCGGCGTAGGAATCCAGCCCGTAGTTGATCGAGCAGAAGCTGCGCGAGCGGGTACCTTCGTAATCCACGCCCAGCCCGCCGCCCACATCCACGTGGGTGATCTTCGCGCCCAGGCGCGACAGCTCCACGAAGTAGCGGGTGGCTTCGCGCATGCCGTTGGCGATGTCGCGCACGTTGGAGATCTGCGAGCCCATGTGGAAGTGCAGCAGGCTCAGGCAGTCGGCGTACTCGGTGTCGCGCAGCGACTTCCACAGGTCCAGCAGCTGGCGCGGGGACAGGCCGAACTTGGCCTTGTCACCGCCGCTGTTCTGCCACTTGCCCGCCCCCAGCGACGCCAGGCGCATGCGCACGCCCAGGCCCGGCTTCACGTCCAGCGCCTTGGCCTCTTCCAGCACCAGCTTCAGCTCGGAGGGCTTCTCGATCACGATGAAGGTCTGCAGGCCCAGCTTGCGGCCGATCAGGGCCAGGCGGATGTACTCGCGGTCCTTGTAGCCGTTGCAGACGATCAGCCCGCCCGGGCGCGACAGTGCCAGCACCGCCATCAGTTCCGGCTTGCTGCCCGCTTCCAGGCCGAAGCCCTCGCCGTGGTGGCTGGCCAGGGTGCCGGCCACGCCACGGTGCTGGTTGACCTTGATCGGGTATACGGCCGTATAGCCGCCGGGGTAGTCCCAATCGGCCTGGGCCTTACCGAAGGCCGCCTGCAGCTTGCCCAGGCGCTGGCCCAGGATGTCCGGGAAGCGCACCAGCAGCGGCAGCTTGGCCCCGGCAGCGCGCGCGGCATCCACCACCTTGGGCAGGGACACCACCGGGCCGTCCTGGCCAGTCGGTCTCACCACCATGTGTCCAGCCTGATCCACGTCGAAGTAGCCATCCGCCCAATGCGGAATCGAGTAGGTCTTGCGGGCTTGGTCGAGGGACCAATCGGTCATTGCAGTGGGCCTGAACAGGAAAAAGGGCGTGCATGATAACGCCTGTGTCGCCAAGGGTCCGTTACAATCCGCGCCCGCGCCTGTTCCCGGCTCTCCCGAGCCTGAACGGGCCACCGTCCGGACGTGGCTGACGCCACGCGGCCCCGGCCGCCCGGCTTCCCCCTTCCGAACAGGACCGTTACTCCATGACTGACAACAACAACTGGTACATCGAGCACTTCGAGCGCACCGGCTCGGCCATCGGCTACCACCTGAAGGGCAAGCTGGACGAAGTGCAGTCGCCGTTCCAGAAGATCGAGATCTTCGCCACGACCGACTGGGGCAACCTGATGACCATCGACGGCGCCATCATGCTGACCAGCAAGGACAACTTCTTCTACCACGAGATGATCAGCCACCCGGTACTGTTCACCCATGCCGCGCCCAAGCGCGTGGTGATCATCGGCGGCGGCGACTGCGGCACCCTGCGCGAGGTGCTCAAGCACCAGGGCGTGGAGAGCGTGACCCAGTGCGACATCGACGAGCAGGTCACCCGCATGGCCGAGAAGCACTTCCCGGAACTGTGCGATTCCAACCATGACCCGCGTGCCGAGCTGATGTTCGACGACGGCGTGGCCTACATGGCCAACTGCCCGGCTGGCAGCGTGGACGTGGTGATCGTCGATTCCACCGACCCGGTCGGCCCGGGTGAGGGGCTGTTCAACAAGGCCTTCTATGAGAGCTGCTTCAAGGCGCTGAAGGATGACGGCATCCTGGTGCAGCAGTCCGAATCGCCGCTGATGCAGCTGGACCTGATCAACGAAATGCGCACCGAGATGGGCAAGGCCGGCTTCCAGTCGTTCAAGACCCTGCCGTTCCCGCAGCCGTGCTACCCCACTGGCTGGTGGAGCGTGACCCTGGCGCGCAAGGGCCAGAGCAGCTTCGACTTCCGCCAGGCCGATTCAGCCTCCAAGAGCTTCAACACGCTGTACTACACCGCCGCCCTGCACACCGGCGTACTGGTCACCCCTCCCTTCGTGGCGGCAGCCCTCAAGGGTTGATCCCGGGGTCCAGGAGGGCCGGCCAACGGCCGGCGCTACCGGTGGCGGTTTCGCGACCGGGAAAAACAAAAAACCCGCGCCGGTAACGGCGCGGGTTTTCTTGTCGATCGGCGCTGGCCGGCGCCGGGACCTCTGCCGCTTCATCGGCAATTGAACGGCGCCGGGACCTTTCCGGTAGCGCCGGCCGTTGGCCGGCCCTCGCGATGCCGGCTACAGCGCCCAGATCCCCGCAATCACCAGCAGCACCAGCCCCCACTTGATCGCGTGGTAGGCGAACGCGTTCTTCGCGCGCAGCGCCTTGGCCTTCAGCCGCACTTTGTACACGCCGCCAAAGGCCTTGTTCACGCCCCCGGTGGGATCGCCCGGGAAATTCGGCGAGGCGCCACCGGCCAGCAGCGTCGCCGCCACTGCACGGTTGAACAGCCCGGGCAGACCGAAGCGCAGCGGGCGGGCGATATCGCAGAACAGGATCACGCGGTCCTGGTCGGTCTCGTTGTGCGCGTGATGGATGTAGGTCTCGTCGAACATCATCCACTCGCCGTCACGCCAGCTCTTTCGAATCCCGTCCACCTCGATGTAGCAGCGGTCATCGTTCGGCGTGGCCAGGCCCAGGTGCAGGCGCAGCGAACCGGCGAACGGGTCACGGTGTGGGCGCAGCTCGCTGCCCGGCGGCAGCTGGGCGAACATCGCCGCGCGCACGTCCGGAATCGACTCCAGCAGCGCGGTGGTCTGCGGGCACAGTTCCTTGGCCGACGGATGCGACGGGCCATACCACTTCAGGTAGAAGCGCTTCCAGCCGCGGCGGAAAAACGAATTGAAGCCGGCGTCGTTGTACGAGCTGGAGGCTGCGATCTTCTCGGCATCGCGCAGGGCGAGCGCCTCATCGCGGATCATCGTCCAGTTCGCGCGCAGGGGTTCCAGTTGCGGGAAGTCCTTGCCCGGGTCCAGGAACGGCGTGGTCGGCACCTTGGAGAACAGGTACATGACCACGTTGATGGGGGCCATGAAACTGGAATGGTCGAGCAGCTGCCGCGACCAGCGCGCGCGCACCTTGCCCCGGTAATGGATGTACAGCACGCAGGCCACGAACAGGGCCACCACAATTATCTTGATCATCATGCTTCCACCGGCCAGCGCCGGAACCCGTCAGGGCAAAGGGAACGCAGGACCGGAAGCGGCCCGCATCGGGGGAATGCCATGGTCCGTACCGACCCGGCTGCGGTCAAGCGGCAGCGCATTCACGCTCATCGGATCAATCTCGTACGCAATTGAATTTATTGCGCTTTTAAGCATTTCGCCGAGGTTGTTTCTCGCTGGGCGCGACAAACTGTTCCACCCCAGGCTACGACATTTTTCTGACAAACACTGGTTTCGTGTACTCCGGAGTACTAAAATTAACGAAATCTTGATACTCCCCCATTCAGCAGCACCGGTACGCCTGACGCTTTGCGCCGACCACCGGGTCGCCCCAGAACGTCATGAATACAACCATTGCTTCGTGTGTCGACGACACCGCCCCCGCCGAGCTGCTCAAGCGCGGCGAACGCCTGCTTGAACCCGATGTCTACCGCACCTGCCTCAACGGGCAGCCGGCCGTGGTCAAGGACTACACCCGTTACCGCGGCACCCCGCTGTCGCCCATTGCGCGCCTGCTGGTCCGCCGCGAGGCACGCATCCTGCAGCGCCTGGCCGGCTGGAAGCATGCCCCGGCCCTGCTGGGCACCATCGGCGGGCTGGCGCTGGGCATGGAATTCATTCCCGGCCAGACCCTGAGCGCGGCCCAATCGGTGGGCATCGAGGTGTTCGAGCAGCTGCAGTACGCGCTGGAGCGCCTGCATGCGGCTGGCATCACCCATAACGACCTGCACGGCACCAATGTGATGGTCAACGGCAACGTGCCGGTGCTGGTGGACTTCACCTCGGCCTGGCGCAGCCCGCGCTGGCTGCCGGTGCACCCGGTATCGCGCCAGCTGCGCCGCAGTGACAGGAAGAACCTGCTCAAGATGCGCCAGCGCCTGACCGGCACCCGCCCCAGCGCCGCCGAAGCGGCCCAGGTCGCCGACCCGCGCTGGGTGGCGGGCGTGCGCGTGGCCTGGAAGCGGTTCTACCGGTGGTTCAAGGGTTAAAGCGCGTCGGCGTCCAGCTCGCCGGTGCGGATGCGCACCACGCTGCCCAGGTCATAGACGAACACCTTGCCGTCGCCGATCTTGCCGGTGCCGGCGGCCTTGACGATGGCGTCCACCACGTCGTCCACCTGGCCGTCGGTGACCGCCACCTCGATTTTCACCTTCGGCAGGAAATCCACCACGTACTCGGCGCCCCGGTACAGCTCGGTGTGCCCCTTCTGCCGCCCGAAGCCCTTGACCTCGGTCACCGTGATCCCGGTGACCCCACGCTCGGCCAGCGCTTCGCGCACGTCATCCAGCTTGAACGGCTTGAGCACCGCCATGACCATCTTCATCTGTTGGCTCCCTTCATCTGCGGCGCAAGGATAACGCTATCCTAGTCCCTGGCCAGCCCCACCCGCAGAGATTCCATGATTGACCTCAACCAGCTCGATGACCTCGCACGCCGCCTGAGCGACATGGTCCCGCCGGGCCTGCGTCAATCGCGCGAGGAACTGCAGGCGACCTTCAAAAGCGCCCTGCAGGCTGGCCTGGGCAAACTGGACCTGGTGACCCGCGAAGAATTCGACGTGCAGCGCGCGGTGCTGCTGCGCACCCGCGAGAAGCTCGAAGCGCTGGAGAAGAGCGTAGCTGCGCTGGAAGCCGCCGCAGGCGTACCAGAGCGTCCGGCTCCCTGATCGGGCGCAGCTCTTGCGTTCCGCCCGTACAGGCTCGCCTGTAGCGTAGCCCCCTGGGCGACTGCCGTGTGGTTCGACCGCATCGCGCTGTCGGCCTTGGACGACCTCCCGGCGCGTGGTCTGCTGATTGAGCGGCACGGTTATGGCCGACAGTCATCGGCAGCGTCGTCACCCAAGCTTGGAGTTCGTTCAACCAACCTGGAAACCTGCATGAGCCTTGCGCTGGTGCACAGCCGCGCGCGCGTGGGCGTTGCTGCGCCAGCGGTGCGGATCGAAGTGATGTTGAGCGGCGGCCTGCCGCATACCACCCTCGTCGGCCTGCCCGAAGCGGCCGTGCGCGAATCGCGCGACCGCGTCCGCGCCGCACTGGTCTGCGCCCAGTTCGACTACCCGCAGCGGCGCATCCTGATCAACCTGGCCCCAGCCGACCTGCCCAAGGAAGGCGGGTACCTGCGACTTTATTGGATGGACGCAATCCATTACATTCAATAAGGACGGACACCTCGTCCGGGTCTCATGTTGGAGCCAACATGGCACAGGTTGTAGTGATCTCACTTGACCGTAGCGAGAACCTGGTCACAGGAAGTCCTTCGCGCTCCCATCAGCCGGCCGCGGTGGCCCTGCCACAACTCGTCTGGGGCCACGGAGAACCTTGGCGAGAGGCTAATGTTTGGCTCCTCTCTCGTAAGGACTCTGGCCTTGATGAAGAGACAGTACGGAAGGATGCCCAACTCGTAGGGGCTTACGCTCAATGGGTTGAGGAGGTTAAGGTTGCATGGCACCACTTCCCGCTGCGCAAAGACGAGCGCGTGCTCAATCGGTACAGGCAGCACCTACTACAGCTGAGAGCCGCAGGTAAGCTGGCGGCCAGTACTGTGACTCATCGGATGAGGGCCGTAATTGCGCTCTATAGATGGCTTGTAGAAGAGCAGCTGATATCCACTAAGTGGCCGCTTTGGGAAGACCGCACATACGGCGTGCGGATCTCCACTGACTTTGGTCTCCAGCGCTCGATCAATGTGAGCACGAGTTCGCTTGCGATCAAGAACAAGCGTCGACCAGGGTATCGCCTTGAAGGCGGGGTTCTCCCGGTGAGCGCCAAGCAGCGCACTCAAATACTAGAGGCAGCTCGATCTCACGCGCCCTATGAACTTTTCTTGATGCTCGCCTGCGGCTTCTTCACAGGTATGCGGGTCGGGTCCATCTGCGATCTCCGTGTAGGTACGCTCATCAATGCTGCGCGCGACTCGAGGCTGAATGGGTTTGTCTACCTAACTATCGGGCCTGGCGCCACACCCCAAGTCCACACGAAGTTCGACGTTACGGGTCAAATCATCATGCCAGCGACGCTCTTCGATGAAATACTGGGGTATGTCGAATCGCCGACGCGCATCAGACGTGTTGATCGCGCCGCGCGCAGCGATCGAGATCGGGTCTTCCTGACTGCTGCTGGCCGGTCCTATGCTGCCAAGTCAGCAGGGCATGGAGCTACTGTCAGCGTGCTCATGTCAAGGTTGCGACGCGAAGCTGCGAAGATCGGCATCGATCTTGGAGGATTCCATTTCCACCAGACACGCGCGACCTTCGCCACCGAAGTTGCTGAAACTGCTCTACGCTCGAGTCAGCGTCTCAATGCGATCTCCATAGTCAAAGACTTACTCTTGCATGCTCACGAGGCGACGTCGCTACGCTACATACGGTTCGTCGAAGATGAGAAGGTGAAGGCCAAGATCGGAAATGATTTCTCACTAGCCTTCTTGAACGAAGCCATCGAGAAACCATGCGACTAACAGCCTTCTCTGAGCTTCCTGAGCTGTCGGTCAAGACCAATCGCAGCGGCAGCACTGCTTGGGACTACCGAGTGTTCACTTGCCACGGCATGAGCAGCGTGCGCAAGCAAACCGCCGATAAGATGCTGAGGAACCCTATACACGTTCGAGGCTTTGAATCGCCCAGGGTTCCGT
>NZ_JAGGRL010000008.1 GCF_018612915.1 Stenotrophomonas sp. ISL-67
CAGGATCGCGCCGTCCATCTGCGCAGCACCGGTGATCATGTTCTTGACGTAGTCAGCATGGCCCGGGCAATCAACGTGGGCGTAATGACGGTTTTCGGATTCGTATTCGACGTGTGCGGTCGAGATCGTGATGCCACGCGCCTTCTCTTCCGGCGCCGCGTCGATCGCGGAGTAATCCTTGAACTCGCCACCGAAGCGCTCTGCACCGATCTTGGTCAGTGCGGCGGTCAGCGTGGTCTTGCCGTGGTCGACGTGACCGATGGTGCCGACGTTGACGTGCGGCTTGGTGCGCTCGAACTTACCCTTGGCCATGGCTGCTTATCTCGAAATCGTCTGAATGGTGGCGCTTGGATGGTGCTCACGAAAGGAATCGAACCTTCGACCTCCTCCTTACCAAGGAGGTGCTCTACCGACTGAGCTACGTGAGCGAGTTTTGAATTATGGCACGAATTTGAATATATTCAAATCCATTCAATGGAGCGGGAGACGGGGATCGAACCCGCACCATCAGCTTGGAAGGCTGAGGTTCTACCATTGAACTACTCCCGCAGCGGAAGCTCTTGCCACAACCTGAAACTGGTGGAGGGAGGTGGATTCGAACCACCGAAGGCGTAAGCCAGCAGATTTACAGTCTGCCCCCGTTGGCCGCTTGGGTATCCCTCCTTACCACCCTGTCCCGTGGCGCCGAAGCGTTTTCGGTGTGGGGTGGAAGAGCCGTGAATTTTGGGGGGTGAATGCGGGTTCTGTCAACAATCTTTTTGAAATTTTTCACACCAATCGCAAATTTCCCCGGCGATACGACCTACTGGTCCGGAAGTGCCAGCGTTTCATCGTCGAAGATCGCCACGTGGGGCACTCCATCGGCGCCGATCCAGCCGCGGTACATGCCCTGCGTATTGAACGGCGTGGCGGCACGCCCATCGGCGCCCAGCACGATCGCACCGCCGTCGCCGCCCAGTGTGGGAATGCGCGCATTGATCACTTCGCGCCCGGCCTCCTCCGGGCTTTGCTTGAGGTACTGCATGCGTGCGCAGATGTCGTGCGCGGCGGCCGTGCGGATGTAGTACTCGCCCCATCCGGTGCCGGACACGGCGCAGGCGGCATTGGCGTAGGTGCCGGCGCCGATGATCGGCGAGTCGCCCACGCGCCCGTAGCGCTTGTTGGTCATGCCGCCGGTGGAGGTTCCGGCGGCCAGGTGGCCCTGCGCATCCAGTGCCACGGCGCCGACGGTGCCGAAGTGGCGGGCGGTTTCCAGATCGGCGTGGGCCTGGCCGCTGGCCTCTTCCTTCAACGCTCGCTGCAGCTGCTGCCAGCGCTTTTCCGTGCGGAAGTAGGACGGGGCGACCACGGTGATGCCCTGGCGGGTGGCGAAGAGCTCAGCGCCCTCGCCCACCATCATCACGTGCGGCGAGTGCTGCATCACCGCCTCGGCGAGCAGGATCGGGTTGCGGACGCGCTGCACGCCGGCCACCGCACCGGCCTTCAGGGTGGCGCCGTCCATGAGCGCGGCATCCAGCTCATTCCGCCCGTCATGGGTGAACACCGCGCCTTTGCCGGCATTGAAGGTCGGGTCGTCCTCCAGCACGGTGATCGCTGCGGTAACCGCATCCAGCGCAGGTTTGCCGGCCGCCAGCACCGTGTGGCCCTGGATCAATGCCTGGCGGAGTGCCGCGCGGGCCGCCTTTTCGTCGGCCGGGGAAAGGTCCTTGCGCTGCACGCCTGCCCCGCCATGGATGACCAGGACCGGCTCGGCAGCCAGGGCGACCGGGCTGAGCAGGCACAGCGAGAGAAGGAAGGCGGTTCGGCGGGACATGGCGGTGACCGGGTTCGGGAGACCGTTCATCATGCCGGAGAGACCGCGAAGTGCCGACTGACGGTTGGCACCTACCAGGAGGCCGGAAATCTGGTAGGTATCGACCGTTGGTTGATACCTCGTTACCTGAAGGCCGCCCGCTGGCGGCGGACGTAAAAAAGGCGTTAAATGCGCGCCGTCCGTTCACCGATGTGAATGGGGGTCAGGGCCTCCCTTGAGGTCTACTTTTCTTCTTGAGAATTCTCATGCATAAACAGGCGATGGCGTGGTCGATCCAGCTGGCGTTGCTGGGCGTGGCCGCAACGGCGGCGGCCCAGGCCCCGACCGCTCCCGGCGTGCAGCAGCTGGACACGGTCCAGGTCACCGGATCGCGCATTCCGCGCGCCCAGGTCGAAGGCCCCGCCCCCGTGACGGTGATCACCGCCGAACAGATCCAGGCCAGCGGCTTCACCAGCGTGCCGGACGTGCTTCGCTCGATGACCCAGAACGGCGGTGAGACCCAGAGCCAGCAGTCGGCCAGCGGCGCCGACTTTTCGCCGGGTGCGCAGCAGGTCGACCTGCGCGGGCTGGGGCCCAACCACACGCTGGTGCTGGTCAATGGCCGCCGCATCGCCGACTTCCCGATGCCGTTCCAGGGTCGCAGCAACTTCACCGACGTCTCCAACATCCCGCTGGGCATGATCGACCGGATCGAGGTGCTGACCGGCAGCGCATCGGCCATCTATGGGTCGGACGCCATTGCCGGCGTGGTCAATTTCATCCTGAAGAAGCAGGTGGATGGCACCACGGTGGATGTGCGCATGGGCACCACCACCGAAGGCGGTGGCGAGTCATTCGACATGAGCGTCGCCAGCGGCTTCGATTCCGGCCGGTTCAGCGCGGTTTACAGCCTGGAGCTGCAGTCGCAGACGCCGCTGTGGGCCTATGAGCGTGCGCAGCAGGATTCCACCCTCGACGCCCCCACCGAAAGCGCCCGCGCCGCACGCCGCGCCTACCTGCGTACCGATTACAACGACGATTACCTGGACCCGGGCCAGGCCACCTGCGATGCGCTGGCCGGGCAGAACAAGGGCAGCACCTACCATGCCGAACGCCCGCGCTATGGCTTCTACTGCGGCAGCGACCGTTCGATCGGCTATGGCACGATCCTCAGCGAGCGCCGCGGTGCCAATGGCTATGCGTCGCTGCGCTATGGGTTTGAGAATGGCGCCGAATGGTTCGCCGACGTGCAGCTGGGCTACCACGACATCGCGTTGATGCGCGATGTGACCCAGTGGGGCCTGATGGCGGCCGATGGCAACGAGGATGGCTATTTCCACAACCAGGCCACCGGTCAGGTGGAGTTCTGGCAGCGCCAGTTCTCGCCGGAGGAAATGGGCGGGCTGCGCAACGGTATGGTCCGCAGCACCCAGAAGACCTTCAGCGTCACCACCGGGTTCAAGGGTTCGCTGGGCGCGGCCTGGGAGTACGAGGTGTCGCTGAGCCACTCGCAGTACCAGTCGTCAATCCGCTGGCCGCAGATCATCGCGGCCAAGGCCAATTACCTGTTCCTGGGCCCGCAGCTGGGCGAGGACGACGATGGCTTCCCGGTCTACAACGCCGATCCGGCACGCCTGTACCAGCCACTGACGCGCGCCGAATACGATTCGATCGCCGCACGCACCACCTATACGCCCAAGTCGCGTACCGATACCGCGGCTCTGACCCTGACCAACGGCGAGCTGTTCGAGCTGCCCGGCGGCAAGGCGGGCTTTGCGGCCACGGCCGAGTTCGGCAACCAGTCCTACGCGCTCAACCCCGATCCGCTGGCGACGGAGTACTACTACTACAGCTGGAAGGATTCGGACGGCCACGGCAGCCGCAACCGCTGGGCCACGGCCGCCGAGCTGCGCCTGCCGCTGCACGACACACTCAACGTGAGTGTTGCCGGGCGCTTCGACCAGTACCGCTATTCGGGCAACACGATCGGCAAGGCGACCTGGAGTGGCGGCATCGAATGGCGCCCGATCGAGTCGCTGCTGGTGCGCGGCTCGTACGGCACCGCGTTCCGCGCGCCGGACCTGCACTACGTATACGCCGGCCCGGGCAACGATGAGACCAGTGCGAACGACTACTACGCCTGCGCGGTGGACGGTGCGGATGACTGTTCGGATTACGAGGAGAACCTGATCCGCACGCGCGAGGGCAACCGCCAGCTGGACCCGGAAACCAGCACGTCGTGGAGCGCCGGGTTGGTATGGTCGCCCGCGGTAGGCCTGGACCTGTCGGTGGACTGGTTCGACATCGACATGCGCGACCAGGTGCAGGACATGGACGTGAGCACGATCCTGCGCGATGAGGCGGCCTGCCGCCTGGGCGGCGCGGACGCAACCTCGCCGACCTGTGTGGATGCGATCAACCGGGTCACCCGCACCAGCGACGGGCGCCTGTACGGGGTGCACGTGAGTCCGATCAACATCGCGCGCGAGACCACGCGCGGCATCGATGTAGGCCTGCGTTACCGCCTGGCCACCGGCATGGGCGATTTCATCCTGAGCGGCAGCCACACCTGGGTGCAGCGCCACGATTTCCAGCAGTTCGTGGGCGATGCGGTGCAGGACCAGTTCGCGGTCAATAGCGGCTTCGACATTCCGCGCACCAAGACCAGTGCGAGCGTGACGTGGGAAAACGATGCATGGTCGGCGACCTTGTACGGTTCGCGCCTGGGCAAGCTGCCGACGTTTGACAGCTATGACCAGAGCTTCGATTGGGAAAGCGGCGACAGCCCGTGGATGAAGGCGACCTACCGCTACAACCTGTCAGTGCAGTACCGCTTCGACGACCATTCGCGCCTGTCGCTGTCGGTGGTCAACCTGTTCAACAAGATGCCGCCGAAGGATGCGACGTATACGTCGTACCCGTACTACGACGTGTCGTGGTTCGATGCGGTCGGCCGCCAGTTGAACCTGCAGTACACGCACAAGTTTGGTGGGTCTGCGCTGTAACGGATTGCATGATTCACGTAGAGCCGGGCTCTGCCCGGCTGCTTCATGCATCTGGGCGAACAGCCCTCGTGCAACGATCGTCTGGCTTGGCGGGACGGTGCGGGTTTCCGGGGGACGCCGTAAACCCATCCATGGGGGCTTGTAGAAAACATCCATGTTTTCTACACCCCCGGAAACCCGCCCCGACCCACCTTTTGACCGGGTGTCGTTGCCATGGGAAACGCGGGTGACGGCCGTTGGCCGTCATTCGCGTTGATTGAGGTCATGCGTTACCGGGCGTTGATGGGTTCACGGCGGTTGTCTGGCGACCAACCCTACCCACCCAGCCGCCGACGACATAGTGACGCGCCATGCGCGTCTGCTCGCCCATGGCCACCCCCGCTGGCCCAGCTCAGACCATGCCTCGGCCCAAGGCTGTTGGCCCAGATGCATGAAGCAGCCGGGCAGAGCCCGGCTCTACGGGTCGCCTGCAACTGCATTGGCGCTTGGAGCCCGGAAGTTTTCCACACGGCACGTGGAAAGCGATGGGAGTTTGTTGTGGACAAGTGCGGTGAAGCTTGGCGCGCAACGGTTTTGAAGCGTGGCCAATTATTGTCCAAACGCAAAACGCCCCGCACTGGGCGGGGCGCTTTGGGAACCTCTCCGCGAGTGCGGGTCAGACGTTGAAGCGGAAATGCAGGATGTCGCCTTCCTGGACGCGGTATTCCTTGCCTTCCAGGCGCAGGCGACCGGCTTCCTTGGCACCGGCTTCGCCCTTGTACTTGATGAAGTCGTCATACGCGATGGTCTCGGCGCGGATGAAGCCCTTCTCGAAGTCGGTGTGGATCACCGCAGCGGCCTGCGGCGCGGTCGCACCCTTGCGCACGGTCCACGCGCGGACTTCCTTCACGCCAGCAGTGAAGTAGGTCTGCAGGCCGAGCAGGCTGTAGGCCGCGTTGATGACGCGGTTCAAGCCCGGCTCGGCCAGGCCCAGGTCGGCCAGGAAGGTGTCGCGGTCTTCGTCGTCCAGCTGCGAGAGCTCTTCTTCGATCGCGGCCGAGACCGGCACCACCTGCGCGCCTTCGGCCGCGGCGCGGGTGCGCACGGCGTCCAGGTGCGGGTTGTTCTCGAAGCCGTCTTCCAGCACGTTGGCGATGTACATCACCGGCTTGAGGGTGAGCAGGAACAGGTCGCGTACCAGCGCCTTTTCCTCCTCGTCCAGCCCGGCGCTGCGCCCGGCCTTGCCGTCGGCCAGGGCGGCCTGCAGCTTGGCCAGCACCGGCTTGCGTGCTGCCGCTTCCTTGTCGCCGCCCTTGGCGGCGCGCTCGGCGCGGTTCAACGCCTTCTCCACGCTGTCCAGGTCGGCCAGGGCCAGTTCGGTGTCGATGGTGTCGATGTCCGACAGCGGGTCGACCTTGTTGTTGACGTGGATGACGTCGGCGTTCTCAAAGCACCGCACCACGTGGGTGATCGCGTCCACTTCGCGGATGTGGGCCAGGAACTTGTTGCCCAGGCCTTCACCGCTGGCGGCACCGGCCACCAGGCCGGCGATGTCGACGAACTCCACGGCGGTCGGAATGACCTTCTGCGGGTTGATGATCGCCGCCAGTTCGTTCAGGCGCGGATCCGGCACCGGCACGATGCCGACGTTCGGCTCGATGGTGCAGAACGGGAAGTTGGCCGCAGCAATGCCCGCCTTGGTCAGCGCGTTGAACAGGGTCGACTTGCCGACGTTGGGCAGGCCGACGATGCCGCATTTGATACCCATCTTTGACAACCTCTGGGGTGAAAATGATTGGGGAAACCGCGACGTTGGGCGCGGCTTTTCCGATCATTCTCCGTACCGACCAACGGTCGGCACCTACCATCCGGTCCACGGCCGTTCGAGGCCGGGAGCATTATTTCGGGGTGTGCAGGCGTTTCATCGCCTCACTGTAGTCGCCACGCACGGCCAACGGCAGTACATCGATCGCATCATCGATGGCATGCCCGATCAGCACGTCATCGTCCTTGCTGGCGCGGCCGAGTACCCATGGCACCACGCGGTCCTTGTGACCGGGATGGCCGATGCCGATGCGCAGGCGATGGAACTTTCCATGGCCGAGCAGGCGGATGGTGTCGCGCAGGCCGTTCTGGCCACCGTGGCCGCCATCGAACTTCAGCCGGGCCACGCCGGGCGGCAGGTCCAGTTCGTCGTGCGCCAGCAGGGTTTGCTCGGGCTCGATCTTCCAGAAGCGCTGGGCAGCGGTGACCGACTTGCCACTGAGATTCATGAAGGTGGCGGGCTTGAGCAGCCACACCGGTTGCCCGGCGATGTCGACCTTGGCAGTCTCGCCGAACAGCTTGCTGTCCACGCTCCAGCGCGCGCCGGCCTGTGCGACCAGGGCATCAATGAAACGAAACCCGGCATTGTGCCGGGTCTGGGCGTGCTCGGGTCCGGGGTTGCCCAGGCCAACGATCAATCGCAATCCTGTCATCGCTCTTCTTCGTCGGTACCGGCCCTGTGCCGGCCCATACAGAAACGACGCCTGCCCCGGAGGACAGGCGCCGCAACCGGTTACTCTGCCGCCGGCGCTTCTTCGTCGGTCGTGGTGCCCTTGGCGGCCTTGGCGGTCACGACGGCATCATCGTGGTCCTTGCCCAGGGCCAGGACCGGCATCTCGACGCCCTTGGGCAGCGCGATGTCCGACAGCTTGATGATGTCACCGACCTTCAGGGTGGCCAGGTCGACGTTGATCGATTCCGGCAGGTCCTTCGGCAGGCAGCTGATGGTCACTTCCTTCAGTTCGTGGGAAACCACGACGTCGGCAGCCTTGCCGGCCGGCGAGGCATCTTCGTTGAGGAAGTGCAGCGGGACGCTGGCCGTCAGCTTCTCGTTCTCGTTCACGCGGAGGAAATCGAGGTGCATGATCAGCTGCTTGTGCGGGTGGCGCTGCATGTCACGCAGCAGGACCTTGGTGATCTGGCCGTCCAGGTTCAGGCTCAGGATCGACGAGTAGAACCACTCGTTCTGCTGGGCAAGCCAGGTGGCGTTGTGGTCCAGGCTGATGGCAACCGGCTCGGCGTTGCCGCCGTACACGATGGCCGGGATCACACCGGCGTGACGCAGGCGGCGGCTCGCACCCTTACGCTGCAGTTCACGCTTGGTGACCTTGATTTCATGGGTCTTCGACATTTTCTTTCTACCAGTTGTTGCCTTGCCGGAATGGCTTGGCGATGAAAGGCACGTCCGCGACCAGACGTACCGAAAAAAAATCAATCCACGTACAGCGAGCTGACCGATTCGCCGAAGGCGATGCGGCGCATCGTTTCGGCCAGCATTTCCGCCACGCTGAGCTGGCGGATCTTGCTGCACACGCGCGCTTCTTCACGCAGCGGGATGGTATCGGTCACCACCAGCTCATCGAGCTGGGAGTTGTTGATGTTGTCCACCGCCGGGCCCGAGAGCACGGCGTGGGTGCAGTACGCGGCAACCTTGAGGGCGCCACGCGCCTTCAGCGCCGCGGCGGCCGCACACAGGGTGCCGGCGGTATCGACGATGTCATCGACCATCACGCAGGTCTTGCCTTCGACGTCACCGATGATGTTCATCACGGTGGACACGTTGGCGCGCGGACGACGCTTGTCGATGATCGCCAGGTCGGCATCGTCCAGGCGCTTGGCCACTGCGCGCGCACGCACCACGCCACCCACGTCCGGGGACACCACGATCAGGTTTTCGGTGCCGTAGGCGCGCCAGATATCGGCGAGCAGCAGCGGCGAGGCATACACGTTGTCCACCGGCATGTCGAAGAACCCCTGGATCTGGTCGGCATGCAGGTCCACCGTCAGGACGCGGTCGGCGCCAACGGCGCTGAACATCTTGGCGGCCACCTTGGCGGTGATCGGCACGCGCGAGGAGCGCATGCGGCGATCCTGGCGCGAGTAGCCGAAATACGGCACCACGGCGGTGACACTGTTGACCGAGGCGCGCTTGAGCGCATCGATCAGGACCAGCAGTTCCATCAGGTTCTCGGCGCTGGGCGCGCAGGTCGGCTGGATCACGAAGACGTCCTGCTTGCGGACGTTTTCTTCGATTTCGACCTGCACTTCACCATCGGAGAAGCGCGATACCAATGCCTTGCCCGGCCGCACCCCCAGTTCCTTGCAGATGCTCTGTGCAAGGCGCTTGTTGGCGTTGCCGGAAAATACCAGCAGGTTGGGGTGTTCTTGCATCATGACGGTCTCGGGCGGGAGCGATTGGCGGAGAACTCTGCCGCCGGCGCCCGAGGACGTCTGCGGTGACAACACCGCGGCCGGTCAACCGTTTCCGCGCAGCATGCGCATGGAACACGGTTGACGTCCGCAAGTGGCAGGGGCGGGAGGATTCGAACCTCCGAATGCCAGGATCAAAACCTGGTGCCTTGGGCCTCTTGGCGACGCCCCTGCATCAAAATCAATAACGCTCGAGTACATCAAGCAGTGGCGAGCGCTCCACGCCCGCAGCCACCCATGCCCGCAGTTCCTCCGGCAACTGCGCCAGGCCCTGCTCTGCAGCAGCGCGCGTGGCGAACTCGACGAAACAACCGCTTCCCGACCCGGTGAGTCGTGCCCGGCCAATCCTGTCCAACGCGATGAGCACTGCCTCGACGGCAGGTTCGCGACGGCGCAGTACCGGCTCGAACGCATTCCCGAGCAAAGACCCGGAAGCGAAGTCCGCTATTTTCGCTACTGGGACGTCGCGCGTCAAATCGGAACTGGCAAAAAGTGCAGCGGTGGGCACATGGACGCCGGGGTCGGCGATCACATACCAGGCTGGCGGCAGCGCCAGCGGGGTCAGTTGCTCCCCCACCCCTTCCGCCCAGGCGTTGCGGCCGCGCACGAAGACCGGGACATCCGCACCCAGCCGGAGGCCCAGTCCGGCCAGGGCATCTTCGTCCAATCCCGCCTGCCAGAGGTGGTTCAAGGCCACCAGCACGGTAGCTGCATCCGAAGACCCGCCGCCGAAGCCGCCACCGGCGGGAACGCACTTTTCGACGGTGATGTCCGCACCTTGGGCGATGTTTGCGTGTTCTTTTAGAATAAGCGCGGCCCGGACAGCCAGATCATCAGCCTCGGCCACGCCCGGCACGGAGGGACCTTCGCGGCGGACCTGACCGTCTTCACGCACGCGCAGCCACACCCTGTCACCCCAGTCCAGCAGCCGGAACACGGTCTGCAGCGCGTGGTAGCCATCGGCACGGCGGCCGGTGATATGCAGGAACAGGTTCAGCTTGGCCGGCGCCGGCCACCACGACCCGCTGGCGTTCAGGTCCGGGGCGCTCATGGGCTGCCCAGCACCCAACCATCAACCAGCAGGCGCACCTTGGCGTCGCCATTGACCGCTTCGATCCGCCGCGGCAGCACCGGACGATCGCCTTCGGCCGGGTACCAGTCCAGGAACTGGATGTCCCAGCCCATCTGGCGGACCCGGCGGGGCCGGCCTTCGGCGTCGCGATCAATCCGCTCCGCCCCCATCGCACCTTCGGCGACCAGGCCGCGCACCCAGTCCGGCAACTGGTTGACCGGGATATCCCAGCCCGTGGCCTCCAGCAACACCTGCTGCGCATCCTCGCCCTGGCGGGGACCACCCTCCACGCCATCCAGGCGCCCGCTCCGGTTCTGGCTGTCGCCGCTCAGGGTCCAGCTCTGCCGGGTGACCGGCGCGCTGAGCGACACCACGTACTGGCGTGCCTGCTGCTGCCAGTCGATTCGGCCACTGCCGCCGTTGCGTCCCTTGCTCACCGCTACCCGGCCCTGGAACGACCACGCCGGCTGCACGCGCAGCGCGGCCACGCGCGCGGCCTCGACCTGCTGCGCCTCCGCGCTGACCGCGGTCACCACCTCGGGCGCGGCCGGAGCCTTGCGCGCATCCAGCGATACGCAGGCCGACAACGACACAGCCATGGCCGCTGCGAAGGCGACCTTCAGGGACATCATGTTCATACGCCGTATTTCTCGATCACGCGCTGCAGCGCACGGTTTTCCGGGTCCAGCCTGCGCGCTTCATCGAAGAAGCGGCGGGCCTCGTCCTTGCGGCCCAGCACCCACAGCACCTCGCCCACGTGCGCGGCGATCTCCGGGTCCTTGGCCAGCGTCCAGGCGCGGCGCAGCTGCACCAGCGCTTCTTCGTTGCGGCCCAGGCGGTAGAGCACCCAGCCGTAGCTGTCGACGATGGCGGCGTTGTCCGGCTCGGCCACGCGGGCGCGGTCGATCAGCTCCAGCGCCTCCTGGTATCGCGGGGTGCGGTCGGCCAGGGTGTAGCCCAGTGCATTGAGCGCCGCCACGTTTTCCGGTTCGGTCACCAGGATCTTGCGCAGGTCCGCTTCAGCGCGCGGCACGTCGTCGCGGCGCTCCCAGGCCAGCGCACGGGCATACAGCAGTGCGTTCTCGTCCGGGTAGGCGGCCAGGCCACGGGCCAGCGCGTCCAGCTCACCCGGCAGGTCATTGCCGCGCTGGCGCAGCTCCGCTTCAAGCAGGTAGGCATCGCGCCGCGCTTCATCATCGATCATGGCGTCCGACTGGATCGCATGCACCCCGGCGAAGGCCTTGTCGGTCTGGCCCAGTTCGTATTGGGCGCTGGCCGCGCGCAGGCGCGCTTCGGCACGCTCTTCGCCACCCGGTACGCTGAGGTACCAGTCCACTGCTTCGGCATGGCGCTTGAGGTACTCGGCGATCTTGCCCAGCAGCAGGCGCTGCGCCGGATCCGGCTTGGTCGCCTGCTTTGAGAGGTCGGTATACAGCGCCAGCAGCGCCGCGTCGTCCTTCTGCTTGGCCAGCAACGAGGCGCGCATGCCCCAGGTCTGCACGTTCTGCGGGCCGACCGCGAGCACGCGCTCGGCCGATCTGGCATCGCCCATGGCATCGTAGGCGATGGCCACGGCATTGCGCAGCTCCGGGTCATCGGCGGTGCGCGGCTCCACCGCACGCAGCGTGCCCAGCGCTTCTTCGGTCTTGCCGGCCTGGAACATCAGGCTGGCATTGAGCAGCGCCACACGCGGCTCGCCGGGGAAACGGCGCACCACTTCATCCACCATGCGCCGTGCCAGCTCGGGCCGGTCCATGCGCATGGCCAGCCGGCCGAATTCCTGCCAGGGCTCGAGCTGGTTGGGGATCGCGTTGTCGTCGACCAGCCGGCCCAGCACGTCTGCGGCAGCGGCAGGGTCGCGGCCACCGCCGATCAGCGCGGCCAGCGCGAACTTCCAGCCACGCGGGTCCGGGTCACGCAGCAGGATGGCCAGCTCGGTCCTCGCGCCCTTCACATCGCCCTTGCGCAGGTCCAGCGCGGCGGCGCTGCTGCGCATGGCCAGCGAGCGCGGCGCACGCTTTTCCCACAGCGCCAGTGCGCGCGTGGCGCGCTTGTCATCGTCGGCGAGCATGGCGATCCGGGTGGCCCGTTCGGCCAGGCCGGCATCGTCACGGCCCGCCTCGGCGGCCTCCAGGTACCAGCGCGCGGCCTCGGCCAGCTTGCCGGCCTGCAATGCGAACTCACCGGCCATGACCGGGGTCAGCGACGCCGGCTCGGCCGTTGCCGCCGTTGGGGTCCGCAGCCGGGCAGAGCCCGGCTCTACGTCGGCTGCCAGGGCCTGGGCGGCGGCAAGGGACAGCAGCAGAACGCTGGAGATGCGAATCAATGCGGGCATCGGGGGCTTCTGGCCTTAAAATGACGACTTGAATGGCCAGCAGCTTATCGCAAGCAACTGAACAATGACCCTGTGGGTGCTCGGACTGAATCACCAGACCGCGCCAGTGGAACTGCGCGAACGCGCGTCCTTTGGCGGCGACGCCCTGTCCCAGGCATTGGCGTCGTTGCGCGATACCCCGCAGGTGGCCGAGGCGGTGCTGCTGTCCACCTGCAACCGCACCGAGCTGTATGCCGTGGCCGAGTCGGGCGAGGCATTGGCGCAGTGGCTGGAGTCGCACGCCGGGCAGCTGCAGGGCTATCTGTACCAGCACGCCGATGCCGATGCCGTACGCCACCTGTTCCGGGTCGCCACCGGGCTGGACTCGATGGTGCTGGGCGAGCCGCAGATCCTGGGCCAGGTGAAGGATGCGTGGGCGACCGCGCGCGACCACGGCCTGCTTGGCCAGCGTCTGGACCGGCTGTTCCAACAGACCTTCTCGGTGGCCAAGCGCGCCCGTACCGATACCCGCGTGGGCGCCAACCCGATCTCGGTGGCCTCCACCGCGGTACGCCTGGCGCAGAACTCGTTCGCGCGGCTGGAAGATTCCACCGTACTGCTGGTCGGCGCCGGCGAAACCATTGAACTGGCCGCCCGCCACCTCAGCGAAGGCCGCGTACGCCGGCTGCTGATCGCCAACCGCACCCTGGCCCATGCCCAGGAGCTGGCAACCCGCCATGGTGGGGTGGCCCTGCCGTTGACCGAACTGGAGCGCCACCTGGGCGAAGCCGATGTCGTGTTCTCGGCCACCGCCGCGCGCGAGCCGGTGATTTCCAAGGCCCAGATCGCCACCGCGCTGCTCTCGCGCAAGCACAAGCCGATGCTGTTGTTCGACCTGGCGGTACCGCGCGATATCGAAGCCGGGGTCGGCGACCTGCAGGATGCATTCCTGTACACGGTCGACGACCTGGAGCGCGCGGTGGAAGACAACCGCCGCAGCCGCCGCGAGGCCGCCGCCGAAGCCGAAGCGATCATCGACCTCCAGGTATCGCGTTTCGTCGAGACCCTGCAGGCCAACGCACACCAGGCCCCGCTGCGCCAGCTGCGTGCATACGGCGAAGCGACCCGGGTGGAAATGCTGGACAAGGCACGCCAGCAGCTGGCCCACGGCAAATCGCCGGAAGAAGTACTGGAGCTGCTCGCGCACGGCCTGACCAACCGCCTGCTGCACCCGCCGACCGCCGCGCTGCGCGCGGCAGCGCTCAGCGGCGATACTGAACTGACCCGCGCCGCCGAGCGCCTGTTCCCGGCCAAGCCGGGCTACCAACACCCTGCCGTGAGCAACGATGACGCCGACCCTGCGCCGTAAGCTGGAAGCACTGGCCGAGCGCCGCGAAGAACTCGAACGCCTGCTGGCCGACCCGGACGTGGTCGGCGACAACGAGCGGTTCCGCAATTTCTCGCGCGAGTTCGCGCAGCTTCAGCCCATCGCCACCGCGCTGGACGACGAAGCGCGGGCGCTGGCCGACCTGGCCGCCGCCGAAGCGATGCGCAGCGATCCGGACCTGCGCGAGCTGGCCGAAGAGGAAATCGCCGCGGCCCAGGAGCGCCTGCAGCAGTTGGACCATGACCTGGCGCTGCTGCTGGTGCCGCGCGACCCACGCGACGAGGGCAACCTGTTCCTGGAAGTGCGTGCCGGTACCGGCGGCGACGAGGCAGCGATCTTCGCCGGTGATCTGTTCCGCATGTACGCGCGCTATGCCGAACGCCAGGGGTGGAAGGTCGAGGTCGAATCGGACAATCCCGGCGAGCACGGCGGCTACAAGGAGATCGTGGCGCGCGTGGTCGGCCGCGGGGCGTATTCCAAGCTCAAGTTCGAATCCGGCACCCACCGCGTGCAGCGCGTGCCGGCCACCGAATCGCAGGGTCGCATCCATACCTCGGCGGCTACGGTGGCGATCATTCCCGAAGCCGACGAGGTCGATGACATCGTCATCAACCCGGCAGATCTGAGAGTCGACACGTTCCGCTCGTCCGGCGCCGGTGGCCAGCACGTCAACAAGACCGAATCGGCGATCCGCATCACCCACGTGCCCACAGGCGTGGTGGTCGAGTGCCAGACCGAACGCAGCCAGCACGCCAACCGCGACAAGGCGATGAAACGGCTCAAGGCACAGCTGCTGGATGCCGAGCGCAGCAAACACGCTGCCGCCACCGCCGAAAGCCGCCGACTGCAGGTTGGCAGCGGCGACCGCAGCCAGCGCATCCGCACCTACAGCTTCCCGCAGGGCCGGATCACCGACCACCGCGTGGAAGGGCTGACCCTGTATGACCTGCCCAACATCATCGCCGGCGAGCTGGACACACTGGTGGAGCGGTTGATCCAGGAACACCAGGCCGACGAACTGGCCCAGCTGTCCGCCGGCGCGTGAGCATGGACCCGCAGCGTGACCAGTTGCGCAGCGCGGTGCAGCGCCAGCCCCAGGACTTCATCGCCTGGGTGATGCTGGCCGATGCAGAGCTTGAAGCCGGCGACACCGCTGCCGGCGACCACGCTGCCTCGCGCGCGTTGCAGCTGCGCCCGGGCCACCCCGAAGCGCTGGCCCGGCTCGGCCGCAGCCGCTGGATGCAGGGCCGGCATGGCGAGGCGGCCACGCTGCTGCGCCAGGCCGCCAACCTGGTACCCGAGCACCCCGGCATCGCGCTGTGGCTGGGCCACGCACTGGAAGACGCCGGCCAGCCCGAAGCCGCCGCGGATGCCTACCGGCAGGCGCATCGCCTGCTGCCGGGTGAGCCCTACATCACTGCGCAGCTGCTCAACTGGCAACGCCGGCTGTGCGACTGGCGCGGGTTGGAGCCGCTGTCCAACCAGGTGCGCCAGGCCGTCGCGCAAGGTGCGGCGGTGGTCGAGCCGTTCGCGTTCCTCAGCGAAGACGCCAGTGCCGCCGAGCAGCTGGCGTGTGCACGGCAACGCGCGGCGGGTGTTGCCGAAGGGCTGCGTGCGCTGCCGGCCACGCAGGTCCGCCGCGATGGACAACTGCGCGTGGGCTTTCTGTCCAATGGCTTCGGCGCGCACCCGACCGGGCTGCTGACCGTGGCGCTGTTCGAGCAGCTGCACGCGCTGGGCGTGCTCGAGCTGCATCTGTTCGCCCTCAACGGAGAGGATGGCAGCGCGATCCGCGCGCGCCTGCAGGCCGCCGCCACTGCCTTGCACGACGTGTCAGCGCTGCCGCATGCGGCGATTGCCGCGCGCATCCGCGACGCCGGCATCGATGTGCTGTTCGACCTGCGCGGCTGGGGCGGCGGTGGCACGCCCGCGGTGTTGGCCATGCGCCCGGCACCGGTGCAGGTGAACTGGTTGGCCTATCCGGGCACTTCGGGCGCGGCGTGGATGGACTACGTGCTGGCCGATGACTACGTGCTGCCGGCTGCGCTGGCGCCGGCCTTCAGCGAGCAGGTCCGGCACCTGCCCCGCGCGTTCCAGCCTTCGGACAACACCCGCGTGCTGGATCCGGCGCCCGGCCGCGAGGCCTGTGGCCTGCCCGCGCAGGGCGTGGTGTTCTGCTGCTTCAACAACAGCTACAAGCTCAACCCGCGCAGCCTGCGCCGCGCGTTCGCGGTGCTGCAGGGCGTGCAGGGCAGCGTGCTGTGGTTGCTGTCCGGCCCGGGCAATGCCGACGCGCGGCTGCGCACCGCCGCGCGCGAGGCTGGGCTGGATCCGACGCGGCTGGTGTTCATGCCCAAGCTGCCGCATCCCACCTACCTGGCGCGCTACCAGCATGCCGACCTGTTCCTGGACACGCACCCGTACAACGCCCACACCACCGCCTCCGATGCGCTGTGGGCCGGCTGCCCGGTGCTGACCTGCCCGGGCGCGACGTTCGCCTCGCGCGTGGCCGGATCGCTCAACCACCACCTGCAGCTGCCGGCGATGAACGTTGCCGACGACCGTGCCTTCGTTGCAACCGCGATCGCACTGGGCAACGACACCCAGGCACTGGCGGCGCTGCGGGCCACGCTGGCCCAGCGGCGTTCCGACAGTGGCCTGTTCGACATGGCCGGCTTCGCGCGCGACTTCAGCGCCGAGGTACAGGCCATGGCGAAACTGCACGGCTGGCAACACCGGTAGCGCCGGCCGTTGGCCGGCCCAGGCGATCCGCGGCCCGGCCGTACCGGCGGGTATTCAGGGATTTCCGAATCCACCGCGGTGGATTGATCCCAATGGGCACGTGGTTGATTGATCCCAACCCCAATGGCCCCATGGTTGATTGATCCCAATCCCAATGGGCCCGTAAAAATTCGTAGCCCCGGCCGTTGGCCGGACACCGCGCGCGGCGCGGCCCAAGCGTCCGGGGCCGGTGTTTCGCCGCTCGCGGCCAACACCCCGGCGTTTACACGTTCCGAAGCCGCCCGTCGGGCGTTCATGACGCCGGAACGAAAAGCAGCCGGCCAACGGCCGGTGCTACCGTCGGCTTCGGATCGTCTAAACGCCGGACGGGTCACCGGGGCCGCATCCCGCCGCCTCCGGACGCTTGTGCCGCGCTGCGCGCGGTGCCCGGCCAACGGCCGGGGCTACGAATTGATACGTGCGCAGGAAGATTGGGATCAATCAACCAAGAGCGAAGGCATCACCGCACGATTTTTTCGATATCCGCCGCTGTCACCGGGCCCAGGAATTCCTTGGCGACCTTACCATCCGGCGCAATCAGGTATGTCAGCGGCAACCCGCGCGGTACGGCGAAATCTTCCGGGGGGTTGTAGGTGTCCACGATCACGATCGGATAGGTTACCGGCAGCTTCTGCAGGAAGGCCTTCATCTCGGCCGGTTCGATGTCCTCGTAGGCCAGCCCGACCACTTCGATCTCTTCGCGCATGGCATGCAGCGCCGCCAGCTCCGGCATTTCCTTGCGACATGGTGCGCACCAGGTCGCCCAGAAGTTCACCACTACCCATTTGCCACGGTGCGCCGCCAGGTCATAGGTGCTGCCATCGAGGGCGGGAAGCACCAGCCGCGGCTGGGCCACGGTCTTGCGTTCCAGGTCGGGCGTGGCCGCATCGACGGCCGGGGTCGTCGGTTCTGCTGTGGGCGCCGGTGCCGGTGCTGCCGTTTCGGGCTGCGGCGCCGGCTTGTTGCAGCCAGCCAGGGCCAGCAGGCCTGCGGCCAGGAGCAATGGCTTGAAGGTCATGGGGTGTCTCCATTCGGGGAATAGATATCGCTGACGCGGCGCTTGAGCAGCTCGCGCAGGGGCAGGCGCAAGGCATCCAGCGCCGCCACCGAGGCGGAGCCAAGGCTGTCGTCGCGGTACGGCAGGTAGGCTTCCTTGACCGGAATGCGCAGCTGCGTGCATTCGTACAGGTCGGCCAGGGTGAGTTTGTCCAGGTCGCGGGAAAGCAGCCACTCGCCCCGCTCGTCGCGGCGCACCACGCGGATCGCTTCCAGGTCGCAGAGCATGCTCTGCAGCAGCGAGTCGGTCAGCATCGGTTCCAGCCGCAGGACCTCGTCTTCGTCCAGCCCGCGACCGTCCACGCGCGCCTGGTGGAAGCGCCCGATGAGACGCAGCAGCCCATACAGTTCATAGCCGGTGGGCAGGCGCAGGTCGGCCGGCTGGTAACGGAATGCGGCGATCGACGAGGCCAGCGAGGCGCCCAGCAGCACCGACACCCAGCATAGATAGATCCACAGCAGCAGGATCGGCACGAATGCCACCGTGCCATAGAGCTTCTGGTAGGACTGGAAGCTGCCAAGGTAAGCGCCCATGCCCCACTTCACCAGTTCCAGCATCACGGCAGCGAGGATCGCGCCGGGGATGGCATGCCGCCACTTCACGGTGTGGTGCGGCACCACGCGGTACACCAGCATGATGCAGACGAACTCGATCAGGATCGGCGCAATGGTGAGCGAGGCGTTGGCCAGCAGGCGGCCTTCGCTGGTGCCGAACAGCGGCAGCGCGAACACCCGCGCCGACACGGCCAGCGAGGCGGCCGCCAGCATCGCGCCGAGGGTGAGTACGGTCCAATAGACCAGGAAGCGGGTGAGCTTGGGCCGCGCCGAACTGACCCGCCAGATCTGGTTGAAGGTCTGCTCCACGCTGTTGAGGGTGATCAGCAGCGACACCACCAGCGCGATGAAGCCGGCGGCGGTGAGCTGGCCGGCGCTGGCCGAGAACTGGCGCAGGTAGCCCTCGGCCGCGCGCGCGGCATTGGGCACGAAGTTGGAGAACACGTAGTCGCTGAGCGTGTCGCTCCAGCGATCGAACACCGGGAACGCCGAGAGCACCCCGAACACCACGATGGCCAGCGGCACCAGCGCGAACACGGTGGTGTAGGCCAGCGAGGCGGCAGCCTGGAACAGGCGGTCATCGAGGAAGCGACGCCACAGGAAGCGACCAAAGCTGGCGGTGCGGGCGCGGTCGCGCACGCGTTCCATCCACAGGTTGAGGGTATCCAGGGGTTCCATCGTGGCAAGCGTACCTGAAGCCGGGTGGAGGCAATGCCATACTGCGGACAGACTGGACACAACGGAAGCGAGATGGCGGAGATCCTGGTGCTGTATTACAGCCGCGGCGGTTCGGTGGCGCGGCTTGCGCGCCAGATCGCGCGTGGCATCGGCGAAGTGCCGGGCATGAGCGCGCGCCTGCGCACGGTGCCGCCCGTGGCGGCGGTCACCCAGACCGCGCGGCCGCCGGTGCCCGATGACGGTGCACCCTACGTAAGCGTGGACGACCTGGCCGAATGCAGCGGGCTGCTGCTGGGCAGCCCTACCCGCTTCGGCAACATGGCCGCGCCGGTCAAGCATTTCCTGGACGGGCTGGGGGCCGAGTGGGTCAACGGCACGCTGGCCGGCAAACCAGCCGGGGTGTTCACTTCCACCGCTTCGCTGCATGGCGGCCAGGAATCCACGCTGTTGTCGATGCAGGTGCCGCTGCTGCATCACGGCTGCCTGATCGTGGGCATTCCCTTCACCGAACCGGCGCTGAGCCACACCACCACCGGCGGTACGCCGTACGGCGCCAGCCACGTGGCCGGCGCGGACGACAACCCGGTGCCGAGCGAAGATGAAGCCATCCTGGCGCGCGCGCTGGGGCGGCGCGTAGCCGATATCGCACGGCGGCTGGGATGAGCCCGCGCGTGCAGAAGTGGACGTTGGCCGTGCTGCTGCTGGCGCTGGCGGCGGTGTTCGCGACCTGGTTCGCGCACGACCGACACTGGCTGGCCAGCCAACTGGTCTTCACTGCCCCGCCACTGCTGCTGGCGCTTGGCGTGCTCACGGGCCGCGGCAAGGCCATGTTCTGGGCCGGGGTGCTGGCGCTGTTCTGGTTCAGCCACGGCGTGATGAGTGCCTGGAGCCACCCGGAAACCGCGCTGTGGGCCTGGCTGGAGCTGCTGCTGGCCCTGGCAGTGATCGGCGTATCCAGCGCCCCGGGCCTGCGCAGGCGGTTTGGGCGGACCCGGTAGCGCCGGCCGTTGGCCGGCCCAGGCGGTACGTGGGCCGGCCAACGGCCGGCGCTACCGACCTCGTCGCCGTATCATGTGCACCTTACGTGGCACCCCCGCGCGGCTCACCGTCAAACCAGGATTGCGGCAATGGAAGAACTACTGATCATCACCACCGGTGGCACGATCGACAAGATCTACTTCGACGACAAGTCGGATTACCAGATCGGCGATCCGCAGATCGGGATGATCCTGCGCGAGCTGGGCGTAACCTTCCGTTTCAACGTGATTCCGATCCTGCGCAAGGACTCGCTGCACATCACCGATGAAGACCGCGAGCTGATCCGCGCAACCATCGCCGCGCAGCCGACCCGCCACGTGCTGGTCACCCACGGCACCGATTCGATGGTGCAGACCGGCCAGGTGCTCAAGAGCATCCCGGACAAGACCATCGTCATGACCGGCGCGCTCAGCCCGGCACGCTTCCGCGGTTCGGACGCCGAGTTCAACATCGGCTGCGCGATCGGCGCGGTGCAGTCGCTGCCGCCGGGTGTGTACATCGCCATGAACGGCCGCATCTGGAATCCCGAACACGTGCGCAAGAACGTGGCCGCAAACCGGTTCGAGGACGCATGATCGCCTGTCCCGACGTATCCGGATCCCACCGGGAACGTAGCAATTCGTAGGGCCGGCCAACGGCCGGCGCTACCGAAAAGAGGCCCCGGCGTTGCCGGGGCCTTTTTTTCAATACTGCGCGGTCAGGGTCACGCCGAAGAAGGTGCTGTACGCCTTCACCCGGACGTGCCAGGTGCCTGCCGCCGGAGCGTTGATCGTGCAGGTTTCGTTGTTGCCGCTCAGGTACGGGCGGCAGGTGTACACGGTGTCGGTCGGCGCACTGCCCGAACGCACGTACAGGTCCGCATCGCCACTGCCGCCGGCGATGGTCACCTTCAACTGCGAGCGGCCCGACGGCACGGCCACGGTGTAGGCCAGCGATGCACCGCTGGAGGCGCCCAGGCCGGTGACCGGCACGTTGTTCTGCAGCGTGCCGGTGCCCGGGTTCGGGTTGGTCCCGCCCAGCGCGGCGGTAACAGCCGCGTTTGCATCGACGATGCCGGCACCGCAGCCTCCGGTGCAGGCACCCGGCAGGGCCCGTGCGGTGTTCTTGAGCAGCGTCTCGATGGCTGCCGGCGACAGCGCGGTCGGCGCGACCGACTGCACCAGCGCGACCACGCCGGCCACGTGCGGGGCCGCCATCGAGGTACCGTTGTAGGACGCGTAGGATGCGGTGCCCGGCACGGTGGTACCGCTGTTGAGGGTGGACAGGATCGCCTGGCCCGGTGCCGAAACATCGATACCGGCGCCGTAATTGGAGAAGCTGGCGCGGGCGCCCGCCGAGGTGGTGGCGGCCACCGCGATTACGTTGGCGCAGTTGGCCGGCATCGACGAGGACACATTGGTGTTGCTGTTGCCCGCTGCCACCACCACGGTGGTGCCACGCGAGACGGCGCCGTTGATCGCGTTCTGGTAGGTGGTCGAACAGGTGCCGCCGCCGCCCAGTGACATGTTGATCACTTCGGCCGGGTTGGCGTTGGCCGGCACGCCGCTGACGGTGCCACCGGAGGCCCAGACGATCGCATCGGCGATGTCGGAGGTGTAGCCACCGCACTTGCCCAGCACGCGCACCGGAACCACTTTGGCGTTGTAGGCGGTGCCGGCCACGCCGGTGGTGTTGTTGGTCACCGCCGCGATGGTGCCGGCCACGTGGGTGCCGTGCCAGCTGGAGTTGGAGGCCGGGTAGCCGGCACCGCATTCGTTGGCGGCGTACCAGTCGCCTTGGTCGTTGGCATTGTTGTCGCGGCCACCGCCATCGCGCGCCATCGCGGCATCGCTGATGAAGTCATAGCCCGGCAGGATGTTGGCGTTCAGATCCGGATGGCTGGTGATGCCGGTATCGATCACGGCCACCACCACGCCGGTGCCGGTGGCCTTGTCCCACGCCGGGCGTACGTTGATCGAGGCGTTGCTCGTGCCGAAACCCCACTGTTCGGACAGACGCGTGTCATTGGGCACCAGGGTGGCGTGCATCAGCTGGTCGACTTCGACGTATTCGACGTTCGGGTCGGCGGCCAGGCGGCGCATCAGCAGCTCCGATTCGGCCGTGTCCAGCGGACGGTCGGCCTTGACCACCGTCGGACCGATGGCCAGCTGGCGCAGCTTCTGCAGGCCCAGCGCGCGACCCTGCGTGGCCGGTACGGCCTGGGCGGCGGCCTTGAGCGAGCTGGCCAGCGCGGTGGGGGTGGCCACATCGGTGGCGCCGTCCTTGAACTTGACGATGAAACGCTGGTGGGTTGGTGCCGACGCCAGGCCACTCAATTGCACGTCACCGGCAAAGGCCGGCGCGGCCAGGAGCAGGGTTGAGAGAACCGAACCACCGAGTACAACCAAGGCACGCTGACGCAAGCGCTGCGAATCATGAGACATCGGAATTCCCTTTAGGTCTTGAGGAGCCGTCGAGGCGGCGTGGTGGGTTCGATCCGGCGCTGTGCAGAGATGGCTTGGATCGAACCTGGAAGACGGATCGGTTTTCCCCTGCAAAACCGCCCGACCCCGGACGCTAGTGGTTTCGATTCACCCCAACAACGTTTCAGCGCGCTTTCAGGATTGTGAAAGTTTCGATCTGAGACTTTCCGGGTCAATGGTTTGTGAATGTGAAGAAACCTGCGGGTAGGGAAATGGACAGCTCGCGCGTAATCCGTGTCCTGCGTCACTGTCTTGCGCGTCAATCGCAAGACATCGCTTGCGCAGCAATGGGTTAGCCCGGTTTGGATCGTTCTGAGCGGCCAGGGTGTGGCAGCCACGCAGGGCGTGGCTCTACGGCCTTCGGCCCGCCAACCGTAGAGCCACGCCCTGCGTGGCTGCGCGACCCATCCCAAATGAAAAGGCCCGCCTGTTGCCAGGCGGGCCTCGGTCTCTTGTTTTCCTGGGCCGGATCAGCCGTCCAGGCGCACCAGCCAGCCATGACGATCCGGCAGGCGGCCGTACTGGATGTCGGTCAGTTCCTTGCGCAGCGACATGGTCACTTCACCGGCCGGGGCAGCCAGGTCGCCCACGGAGAAGCCCTCGCCCTTGAGCTGGCCGATCGGGGTGACCACCGCCGCGGTACCGCAGGCGAACACTTCGGCAATCTCGCCCGAGGTCACGCCCTGCTTCCACTCGTCGATGGTCACCTTGCGCTCTTCGACCTTCATGCCACGGTCGCGCGCCAGCTGCAGGATGCTTTCACGGGTGATGCCTTCCAGGATGCTGCCGGACAGTTCCGGGGTCACCAGCGTGCCGTCCTTGTAGACCAGGAACACGTTCATGCCACCCAGTTCTTCCAGGTACCTGCCCTCGACCGGATCCAGGAACAGCACCTGTGAGCAGCCCTGCGCCTGCGCCTTCTGCTGCGGCAACAGCGAAGCGGCGTAGTTGCCGCCGCACTTGGCCGCACCCGTGCCGCCCTTGGCCGCACGCGCGTATTCGGTGGACAGCCAGATCGCCACTGGGGCCACGCCCTTGGCGAAGTAGGGGCCGGCCGGGCTGGCGATCACGTAATAGCCGGCTTTCTGCGCACCGCGCACGCCGAGGAAGGCTTCATCGCCGATCATGAACGGGCGGAAGTACAGGCTGGATTCGTCGGCCGACGGCACCCAGCTGGCATCCAAGGCGATCAGCTGCTTGAGCGATTCAACGAAGATCTCCACCGGCAGCTCCGGCAGCGCCAGGCGCTGCGCCGAGCGCTGCAGGCGGCGGCCGTTGGCGTCCGGCCGGAAGGTCCAGATAGAACCATCGGCGTGGCGGTAGGCCTTGATGCCTTCGAAGATTTCCTGGCCGTAATGCAGCACGGCGGCGGCCGGATCCAGCTGCAGCGGGCCGTAGGGGCGCACGCTGGCGTCGTGCCAGCCGGTATCCTTGTCCCAGCGCACTTCCACCATGTGGTCGGTGAAGTGCAGACCAAAACCGGGCGCGGCCAGGATGCGTTCGCGCTCCTCGCTGCTGCGCGGCTGGGCGGAACGGGTGGTGGTGAAGCTCACGGAAGACTGGGACACCGGATATTTCCTGTTCTGGTTACGGGATCAATTACAGCATGCCGGTTTCGAGGCGGGCGGCCTCGGACATCATGTGCTGGTTCCACGGCGGGTCGAACACCAGTTCGACATCGGCTTCGGCCACGGTCGGGATCATTTCCAGCTTGCTGCGCACGTCGTCGACGAGGATGTCGCCCATGCCACACGCTGGCGCGGTCAGGGTCATCTTGACGTCGACCTCGCGCTGGCCATCGTCCAGGTGCTTGAGCTCCACTTCGTAGACCAGGCCCAGGTCGACGATGTTGAACGGGATCTCCGGGTCGAAGCAGGTGCGCAGCTGCTGCCACACCAGCTTTTCGACCTCCTCGTCGGAGGCGTCGGCGGGCAGTTCCAGCGCCGGTGGCGGTTCCTTGCCCATGGCGTCGCCGTCCTTGCCGGCGATGCGGAACAGATTGCCTTCAACGAACACGGTATAGCTGCCACCCAGCGCCTGGGTGATGTACCCATAGCTGCCGGCCGGCAAAGTGACCGTTTCGCCCTGGGGGACCATGACGGCCTCGCAGTCGCGTTCGAAGTGGACGGGTTCGCTGCTACGGGAGTACATGTGGATCGATATGGGGTCGCGGCCAATTCCCGCAAGGCCGCCATTTTAGCCCAGCGGCCGCCCACGCGCCGGTCACCCCGCAAGCCGGTATCCTGTGGCGGACCAAAGGAAGAATGCATGCCGCCCACCTCTGCGCCCGCCAGGTCTTCTGCCTGGGTCTGGGCCCCGCTGTTTCTGCTTGGAATCGTCACGGCCACACTGGCCTGGTTGGTCATCGCACTGCTGAGCAGCCGCCAGGCGGGCTGGATGGCCGTACTGGCCGCGCTGGAACTGGGGTTCATGCTGCGCCTGGGCAAGCTGCGCGGCGGCCCGTTGCGGGTCACATTGACCCTGCTGGGAACCCTGCTGGTGGCGGCAGCCGCCAACTGGGGCATCGCCTCGGCCTATCTGGGCGGTTCGCTGGGACTGGATCCGTGGGATTCAGCGTTGCGGATGGGGCCGTTCATGGCGTTCACGTTGGTTCAGCTGGCCAACGGCGTTGCCGAATGGTTGTGGCTGGGGGTGGCGTTGGTCGTCGGGTGGTGGATAGCGAGGTAACGTTCGGCGATTGCGTGGGCCGGCCAACGGCCGGCGCTACGAATTGTTACGGGCCCATTGAAATCAGGATCAATCAACCGCCGGGTCCATCGACCCGTAGCGCCGGCCGTTGGCCGGCCCACGCATATCCATGGCCATCCCATCCGCTCAATGCCCCCCGTCGAGCGCCTTCAATTCGCTGACCAACGCGCCAGCCGCCCCAGCCCCATCGCCGTAGAGCATGCGCGCGTTGTCGGCGTAGAACAGCGCGTTTTCGATGCCGGCGAAGCCCGTACCCTTGCCGCGCTTGATCACCACCACGTTGCGGGCGTTGACCACGTCCAGGATCGGCATGCCGTAGATCGGGCTGGCCGGGTCGGTGCGCGCCACCGGGTTGACCACGTCATTGGCGCCGATCACCAGTGCCACGTCGGTGGTGGGGAACTCCGGGTTGATGTCGTCCATGTCGGCGATCAGGTCGTACGGCACGCCCGCTTCGGCCAACAGCACGTTCATGTGGCCCGGCATGCGTCCCGCCACCGGGTGGATCGCGAATTTCACCTTGATGCCGCGCTCGATCAGGCGCTGTGCCAGCTCCCATACCTTGTGCTGGGCCTGGGCCACGGCCATCCCGTAGCCGGGCACGATCACCACGCGTTCGGCAAAAGCCAGCATGGCGGCCACGTCGCTGGCCTCGATCGGCTTCTGCGCGCCGGTGATTTCCTGCGCGGTGCCGCCACCACCGAAGTTGGAGAACAGCACGCCGCTGATCGGCCGGTTCATCGCCTTGGCCATCAACCGGGTCAGCAGGATGCCGGCCGCGCCGACCATCATGCCGGCGATGATCAACGCCTCGTTGCCCAGCACATAGCCTTCGAAGGCCACGGCCAGGCCGGTGAAGGCGTTGTACAGCGAGATCACCACCGGCATGTCGGCGCCGCCGATCGGCAGGGTCATCAACACGCCCAACGCCAGGGCGACCACGAAGAAGCTGATGATCGCCACCGGGCTCAGGCTGACCGCCGCCCAGGTGCCCAGCACCACCATCGCCAGCGCGACCAGCAGATTGAACGCCTGCTGGCCGGGAAAGGTCACGCGCCGGTCCAGCCGCCCGTCGAGCTTGGCCCAGGCGATGATGGAACCGGACAGCGATACCGCGCCGATCGCCGAGCCGATCACCGCCAGCGCCAGCACCGTGGCCGAGGGTTGGCGCGCGCCCAGTTCGGCGATGGCCTGCGCGCTCCAGTGGCTGGTATCGCGGTTGGCCAGGAACGAAAAGCGCAGCAGTTCCACCGCACCGATCGCGGCGGCCGAACCGCCGCCCATGCCGTTGTACAGCGCCACCATCTGCGGCATGTCGGTGATGGCCACGCGCTTGGCCGACCACCACGCCACGCCGGTACCGATGGCTACCGCCGCCAGGATCAGCGGTACGTTGTGCAGGTCGGGCAGGAAGAAGGTCGCCACCGTGGCGATCAGCATGCCCAGGCCCGCCCAGCGGATGCCGCTGCGCGCGGTCATCGGCGAGGCCATGCGCTGCAGGCCCAGCAGGAACAGGGTGGCGGCCACCAGGTAGCTCACCTGCACCAGCCACTGCAGCAGTTGCGCGGTGGTCACGTTCAAGGTGCCTTCTCCCCGGCGTCGCGCTTCTGGCTGGGCTTGAACATGTCCAGCATGCGCTCGGTCACCACGTAACCGCCTGCGGCGTTGCCCGCGCCCAGCACCACGGCGATGAAGCCGATGATCTTCTCCAGCGGGGTCTGCGCGTGGCCCAGCACCACCATGGCGCCGATCAGCACGATGCCGTGGATGAAGTTGGACCCGGACATCAGGGGGGTATGCAGGATCACCGGCACCCGCGAAATGATCACGTGGCCTGCAATCGCAGCCAGCATGAAGATGTACAACGCCACGAACCCGTCGCTCATTGCTGTCCCTCTTCCCGGCGGTCATCCCGTCCCCTGCATCATAACCATGCGCTGAACCGTTCTGCAGGGCGGTCAACCAATGCCGCGCCGGTGCGTTCTCACGGTATCCCCCTGCGCGAGCGCTACCCTGTGCTGGTGAGCCCTTCCCTGCCGACCCTGGCCGACGCTGCCGATGCCGAAACCGCGTTGCCGGTGTCGCTGGATACGTTCCTGGCCGGCATCGGCCCGCGTGCGTTCCGCTTCGCCGAGGCCGGGCTGCGCCAGCGTGACGATGCGCTGGATGCGGTGCAGGACGCGATGCTGCGCATGCTGGCCTACCGCGACAAACCCGCGGGGGAGTGGTCCCCGCTGTTCTGGAGCATCCTGCGCCGCCGGGTGGTGGACCTGCAGCGCCGCCGCGGCTTCCGGCTGCAGTTCTGGCGCAGCAGCGACGAACTGGCCGGCGACCACGACATCGACTGGGCCGATCCGGGCCCCGGCCCGGCGCAGGCCCACGAGCAGCGCGATCAGTACGCCGCGCTGGTCAAGGCATTGCGCGGGCTGCCGGCACGCCAACGCGAAGCGTTCACGCTGCGCGTGCTGCAGCAGCTCGATGGCGCCACCACCGCCGCAGCCATGGGCTGCAGCGAAGGCGCGGTCAAAACCCATCTTTCGCGCGCCCGGCAGGCGCTGCAGCAGCATCTGGAGATCGAACTGTGAGCCGCCCCGTGAATTCCACGCTTCCTGATGACGCCGCGCTGGCGCAGCTGCACGCGCAGGCGGTGAACCAGCTCTCTCCGGCCACGCTGGCGCGCCTGCGTGCCGCCCGGCACGCGCCGCGGCAGGCACGCGCGCACGGCTGGTGGCTGGCCACCGCCTGTTCGCTGGTGGTCGCGCTGGGGCTGGGCATCAGCTTCACCGCCCATCCGCCGGAGCCCCCCCCGGTGCAGATGGCAGGCAGTGCCGGAGATGACAGCAGCGATGTGCTCGACGAGAATCCGGACCTGTACCTGTGGCTGGGCGCCACCGACCTGGCAATGGAGTGAACATGAAACCGCGACTGACCCTGGCGCTGGTGCTGCTGTCGCTGAGCGCGGCCAGCGGGGCACAGACTTCGGCGCTGCCGGAGTGGGACAAGCTCACCCCGCAACAGCGGGAGGCGCTGATCGCGCCGGTGCGCGACCGCTGGAACGACGCGCCGCCGCCGCAGCGCGAGCGCATGCTGCAGCACGGCCAGCGCTGGCAGAGCATGACCCCGGAACAGCGCGAGCTGGCCCGGCGCGGCCGCCACCGCTTCGAGAACATGAGCCCGGAGCAACGGGAGCAGGCAAAGGCATTGTTCGCGCAGATGCGGGGCATGACGCCTGCGCAGCGTGACGCGTTGCGCGAGCGCTGGGCCGGCATGAGTCCTGAGCAGCGGCAGGAATGGCTGAAGGCCAACCCGGTAACGGACCGCCCGCCGGCACCGCCCAGGCGCTGATCGTTGCCACGCAGGGCGTGGCTCTACGGGATGAGATGCGGGGCGACGGCGTAGAGCCACGCCCTGCGTGGCTGCGCGATGACCAACATCGCGCGCCTATGCAATCCAGCGTGTCTTCGACAGCAGCTCGTCGTCCCAGTCGAACGCGACCGTGCCGTCTTTCACGAACAGCGCGACGAAGTTGAAGACGTTGCGCGCGTACATTTCGCTGGCATGCACTGCCCCCAGGCTGGCCAGGTTGAGCGGACCGTCCACCGTTACCCCGCCAACATTCACCGTTTCACCCGGTCGGGTAGCCTCGCAGTTGCCGCCGGTTTCGGCCGCCAGGTCGACAATCACGCTGCCCGGACGCATGCCCTGCACCATGGTACTGCTGACGATCTTGGGAGCCGGGCGGCCGGGCACGGCTGCCGTACAGATCACCACGTCCACCAGTTTCAGGTGCTCCCCAAGTCGGCGCTGCTGCTCGGCACGCTCCTCGTCAGTCAGCGCGCGCGCATAACCGCCCTCGCCCACCGCGCTCACGCCGAGGTCAAGAAACCTGCCGCCCAGCGATTCAATCTGCTCGCGGGTTTCCGGACGTACGTCGAAACCCTCCACCTGCGCACCCAGCCGGCGCGCGGTGGCAATGGCCTGCAGCCCGGCCACGCCCGCCCCCACCACCAGCACCCGCGACGGCCGGATGGTGCCGGCGGCAGTGGTCAGCATCGGGAAGAAGCGGGGCGCCAGCTGCGCGGCGATCAACGTGACCTTGTAGCCGGCCATGCCTGCCTGTGAACTGAGCACGTCCATGGACTGCGCGCGCGTGGTGCGCGGCAACCGTTCCAGCGGGAACGCCTGCAGCCCACGCGACTGGATCATGCCCGCGCGTTCGGCATCGGCCTGCGGGTGCAGCATGCCCACCAGGCTGGCACCGCTCTTGAGCTGGCCCAGCCGCGCCGTTTCCGGTGGCTGCACGCACAGCACGATATCGGCCTGGCCAAGGCGCGCGTCGTCGGCCAGCTGGGCACCGACATCCAGGTAAGCCTGGTCAGTGAAGCCCGCGCCGGCACCGGCACCCGGTTCGACCCACACGGCAGCGCCCAACGCGATGAGTTTGCGCGCCGTTTCCGGCGTCAGCGCCACGCGCCGTTCGCCCTGCGCGTATTCCTTGACCCCCAACACCTCGACAGCCATGCATGTCCCCGAGCAGCGGTAAGTGGAGGGATCGTAACCCGATTGGTCGGGCAGGATGCCTTTCCGCTGAAAGCGCTGCCTGGAATCGGGCGTCGCCTGAGTGCCGGCCGTTCGCCGGCAGCTTCATGCATTGGGGCGAACAGCCGTTGAGCCGTGCATGGTACGAGCTGGGCCGGCGGGTGCGTATTTGCGGGACACGCCGTAAACCCATCCATGGGGGCTCGTAGAAAACATCCATGTTTTCTACGGTCCCGCAAATACGCCCCCGCCGACCCTCGACGGTGTGTCAGTGGCCATGGAAGGTCAACGGCGGCTGCTATCAGTTGTTTGGGGACCGACCTACCGTGCCCGCGTAGGGCAGGCCATGCGTGTCTGCTCTTTCATACCGCACGCGGCCAACCATCGGGGGAGGCCGGCGGGCAGCCCCAGCACGTAGCACCCAAAACGCTGCCGTTGACGTTGAACGAAACCTCAGTGAACCGTGGCGCCCTTGGTATCCAGGCGGTCGATAACACCCTGCATGGCGCTGTCGAACGCGCCGTCGTCGATGTGCGCGCGCAGGCGGCCCAGGCGCACCATTACCGCGAGTTCTTCCGGCGAGGCCACGCAGAAGCGCACGCCGCGGCGGTTCACGAACAGCAGGCGCTGCGAAATCGGGCTGACCCAGGACAGCTTGCCCGCCTGGACCTTGCCGTCCTTGTCGACGAAATCGAGCCAACTGCCGATCTCCAGGCCGCGGAAGCGGTCGGCATCGGCGTTGTCGAAATCGGTCACATCAACCTTGCTGCCCAGCTCCACGCTGGCACTGTCCGTCGCCGGCGGCACCGGCAGTGCCACCTTTGGCAGTTCCGGCAGCGCGCGCTCCAGTTCCGGACGCGATTCAGCGATGGACTGCAGCGTGTCGTGCAGCGAATCGATGGCGGCGTTGGCACCATCGGCGTGCACGCCCACACTGGCAAACACCTTGCGCAGCACCGGGTGCCACGCCTGCAGCCACGGCTTGCCGACGATCTGGCGACGGGCTTCGGCGACTTCTTCCAAGACGCCATCGGCCAGGGCGAGCGCCTCGCTCACCGACGGGCCGTCGTCGCCTTCGCGCAGCACGGCCAAAGTGAGATGGTGCTGCCACGGCTGGCGCAGGAAATCGCCGATGGCCTGCGGCAGCGCCGTATCGGCGATACGCCAGTCCAGCTCGGATGCCGCGCGGGTGCGCGCCACTTCCAGTTTTTCCTGGCCACGCTGGGTCTCGGCCGCACGCCGTTCGGCGATCTCGATCCGGCGCCGGTGCTGGGCGAGGAAGTCGCGGAATTCTTCTTCCAGGGTCAGGAAGATGGCCAGGTTCTCGTTGAACTCGGCCACCAGCCGCTCGATGATTTCCTCGACCTTGCCCATCAGCACGCGCTCGGCCTGGCTCTCGCCGGTATTGCCTTCGCAGGCCTCGGCCAGCGAATTGAGCAGCTTGCGCGCCGGGTGGGTCTTCTGCACGAACATGCGGCGGTCGAGCATGGCCACCTTGACGAACGGCACCACCAGCCGGCCGATCAGCTCGCGAGAGCGACCTTCCAGGTCGCGCTCGTCGAGCATCACATCGAACAGCATGCCGACCAGGTCGATCGCATCTTCATCCTGCGGGTCCAGGCGCGCCTGCGCCGGGTCCACCCCGAGCCGGGTCGCTCCGGACAGCACTTCACTCTTCAGCCGCTGTGCCAGCGATTCCCCATCTTCGCCGATCGCCGCGCGCAGGGTCGCGCTTGGCGTGGCCTGCAGCAGCGACAGCACCGACATCATTTCGCGCTGGCTGAGCGGACGCTGCTGCCCGACCGCCACGCTGGCGGCGGACGTGGCGTCTTCACGCACATGCCGGGTCTGCTGCAGCAACTCGTGCAGTGCCTCCAGCAACATGCCCTGGTTGCCGCTCATGCCGTCGGGGCCATCGCTGGCATGGTCATGCGCGGCCTGCGCCGACTGCATGCGGCCGCGGCTGGCCGCCCAGCGGTCGGCAAAGCGTCGCGCCCAGGCCGGTGCCGCACTATCGTCGGCAGCGCCGCTTTCGGTTTCCAGCGCCTCGACCAGTTCGTCCAGTTCCTGCCGCGACGAAGGCGAAGGCGAAGGCGGACGCGGCGCGGCGCGGCGCGGGGCCGCCATCTGCGGCATCACACCGGCAGCCGCCAGTTGTTCATCCAGTTTCTCGTAACGCTTGCCGATCGGCGCATGCAGGTCGCGCTCGCACAGCTTGATCAGCACCAGGCGCACTTCCGGCGCCAGTTCACAGTCTGCGAAGGCCTCATGGATCGCCACGCCGATGTGCTCGGGGCTGATCGGATTGATATCGGCATTCAATTCAAGTCCGCCGGCAATCCAGCCCAGGCGGCGGTCGAGCCGGCCCAGCACCGGTTTCCAGTCGCGCAGCAGCACGGTGGCGAAGTTGCGCACCGCCAGCCGCGATTCCAGCACGTGTTCAGGGACCAGGCTCAGTCCGTCCTCGACCTGACCGGCCAGGGTGGCTTCGGCCGACAACGGTTCGGCACCTTCCAGCGCGTCCCAGGCCCGGGCCAGGTGACCACGGAAGCCGGCCACGATGTCCTCGCGGCGCCGACGCAGTTCACGCATGCCATCCAGGAACAACAGCTGCGACGCGCCCGCAGTGCCGGCACGGTCGAACAGCACGTCGTCGAAGCGTGCAAGTACGGTCGCGAACGACTCGGCCAGGCCCGGCAGGGCGGCCTCGCGCGCAAGCTTCAACAGCGCCGGGTCGCGACCCGGCTGTCCCGGTACATTGGGCGTGGCGATCATGCGAAAAGGCTCCCCACCCTCGCAGGTACAGAATGCAACATGGATACAACGGGCACGGGCGTCCCCAAGACACCAGCACCCGGATGGTAGGACGTCCGACCGGTCAGGGACAGTGAAACAGTCCGCACTTTAAACCTCATGACCCGGGCGCCGGCAGGCCTTGTATCGTAAGGCCAGCGTCGATGGGAAGCGAGTACAGGGACGTGAAGGAATACCACTAATAAGGTGCTGTTCATCGCGGTTTGTCGCAAATGGGCCGGAGATCGCCCCACGCCGTGTCACAAACTGCCCCGCCTATACTTGGCGTACCGAGACGCCTGACTGAGATCCCATGCTCGACTCCCCTGCGCTGCAAGCCCTGGACGCCCGCCGTTCGGTTCCCGCCCTGCAACTGGGCGCGCCCGGACCGGACCCGGCCACCCTGCAGCGAATGCTGGTGTCGGCCGTGCGCGTGCCCGACCACGGCAAGCGGGTGCCGTACCGTTTCCTGCGTATTGCCGGCGATGCCCGCCTTGAGCTGGGCGAATTCCTGGCCCGGCGCAGCCGCGAGCGCGACCCCACCGCCTCCGATGCACAGGTGGAAAAAGACCGCCTGCGCTTTTCGCACGCCCCGCTGATCATCACCGTCATCGCCGCGCCCACGCCGAGCCCGAAGGTGCCCGAACAGGAGCAGCTGATGACCGCCGGCTGCGTCTGCTTCGCCCTGCTGCAGGCCGCGCAGGCGCTGGGTTTCGGTGCGCAGTGGTTGACCGCCTGGATGGCCTTCGACCCCGCCGTGCACGCGCACCTGGGCCTGGCCGGGCATGAGCGCATTGCCGGTTTCATCCATATCGGCACTGCCATGACCGCCGTGCCCGAACGCGAGCGCCCGGATCCGGCCGCGCTGCTGCAGGACTGGGTGGGCTGAGTGCACACGCCCCTCTACCTGGTCGATGCCAGCCTGTACGTGTTCCGGGCCTGGCATTCGATGCCCGACGAATTCCAGGACCAGCAGGGCTGGCCGACCAATGCAGTGCATGGGTTTGCCCGCTTCCTGCTCGACCTGCTCGAGCGCGAACGCCCGCAGCACATTGCCATTGCCTTCGACGAAGCCCTGGACAGCTGCTTCCGGCACACCTTGTACACGGCCTACAAAGCCAACCGCGACCCGGCCCCAGAAGTACTGCGGCGTCAGTTCGCGCACTGCAAGGCGCTGTGCAGCGCGTTGGGCCTGGCCGTGCTGGCCCACCATGAGTATGAGGCCGATGACCTGATCGGCAGCGCGCTGCACGCGCGCCGCCCGGCCGGCATGCGCGGGGTGATCGTGTCGGCCGACAAGGACCTGTCGCAGCTGTTGTTCGAGCATGACGAGCAATGGGATTACGCCCGCAACCAGCGCTGGGGCATGACCGGGGTCAAGGCCCGCCACGGCGTGCATGCACACCAGATCGCCGATTACCTGGCGCTGTGCGGCGATGCGGTCGACAACATCCCCGGTGTCACCGGTGTCGGCGCCAAATCGGCGGCCGTGCTGCTGGCCCATTTCGGCAGCCTGGACACATTGTACGAGCGGCTGGATGAAGTACCGTTCCTGCGCCTGCGCGGCGCGGCCCAGATGGCGGTGCGCCTGCGCGAACAGCGCGAACACGCCCTGCTGTGGCGACAACTGACCACGATCGCGCTGGATGCACCGCTGGGTGCGGCCCAGGCCGACTTCAGCCGTTCCGGCGCCGACCCACAGATGCTGCAGGGCCTGTGCGAAGCGCTGCGGTTTGGCCCGCTGACCCGGCGCCGGTTGTTCAGCGCCGCCGGTATTCCCGACATTTCCCCTCCCGCCAGCGAGTTCGCATGAGTCCCAACACGCAAGCCCCGAAGGTCGTCTATGAAGGCAAGTACCAGCGCATGGTCGTGCGCGGCACGTGGGAGTACAGCGAACGCACCCACGCCGGCGGCCTGGCCGCGATCATCATCGCCGTCACTCCCGACGACAATGTGCTGTTCGTCGAGCAGTTCCGGGTACCGCTGCAGGCCCATACGATCGAGATGCCGGCCGGCCTGGTCGGCGACATCGACGCCGACGAATCGATCGAAGTTTCCGCGGTACGCGAGCTCGAAGAAGAAACCGGCTGGACTGCCGACCATGCCGACGTGTTGATGATCGGGCCGACCTCCTCCGGCGCCAGCAGCGAGAAGATCGCCTTCGTGCGCGCCACCGGCCTGCGCAAGGTGGGCGCTGGCGGCGGCGACGCCAGCGAGGACATTACCGTGCATGAAGTTCCGCGCGCCCGCGCGGCGGCGTGGCTGGTGGAGAAGATGGCCCAGGGCTACGAGCTGGATGCCAAGCTGTGGGCCGGCCTGTGGATGATCGAACACCACCTGGATGGCACCGCACGTGGCTGATTCGGGCACGCAGGCATTGTCGGCGCTGCTTGGCGGCGATGATCCGGACATCTACACCGTTCACCGGGCGCACGGCACGTCTGCCTATGTGCTGCTGGCCGACCATGCCGGCCAGCAGGTGCCCCGGGCACTGGACGGTCTGGGCCTGCCGCAGGCGGAGCTGGACCGGCATATCGGCTGGGACATCGGCATTGCCGGGGTTACGCGGGCGCTGGCGGCGCGGCTGGACGCCTGGGCAATCGAGCAGACCTATTCGCGCCTGCTGATCGACTGCAACCGGCCGCTGTCCTCGCCGACGCTGATTCCCGAGACCAGCGACGGCACCGTAGTGCCGGGCAATGCGGGGATATCCGACGTCCAGCGACAGCAGCGCATCGATGCGATCCATGTACCGTACCACGCACGCATCGACACGGAGCTGGCGGCCCGCGCCGACGCCACGCGCCCGACCCTGCTGGTGATGATGCACAGCTTCACCCCAGTGATGAACGGCGTGGCGCGCCCGTGGCACGCCGGCGTGCTGTACCACCGCGACACGCGCTTCGCCCATGCGTTGCTGCAGGCACTGCGCGATGAGGGCGACCTGGTGGTGGGCGACAACGAACCCTATTCGGTCAGCAGCACCAGCGATTACGCGGTGCCGGTGCATGGCGAAGGCCGTGGGCTGCTGCATGTGGAGCTGGAAATCCGCCAGGACCTGATTGCCGATGCTGCAGGGCAGTTTGCCTGGGCAGCGCGGTTGGCGCGGGTGTTTGGTGCGCTCGAATCCAAGTTGCTGCGCGCGTAGCTTCTGGCTCTGGCTGGCTGCTCCTGAGTTCTGCGCCAACTGCAGCGTTTCAATTCTTACGTGCAGGGGCGGCCGCCGGGCAGCCCCGCTCCGAGACACGCCGTGAACCCATCCATGGGGGCTGCTAGAATACATCCATGTTTTCTAGCGTCTCTCCGGGGGCTACCCGGCGGCCGCCCCCATACATGGTCGCGATGCGGTGGGAAAGAGCAGCCACGCAGGGCGTGACTCTACGCGTTGCCATTGCCGTTGCCGTTTATTGTCTCTGGCCACCGACGTTCTGTCGGAGGGACGGCGGGTGTAGGGGTACGGGGGGCTTTACGAAACATGGATGTTTCGTAAGAGCCTCCATGGAAGGATTCACGGCGCCCCCCCGTATCCCTGCAGCCGCCGGCCCTCAGCGCGCGATGCATCAGCCAACGGCTGTTCGCCGGAATGCAGAAAGCAGCCGGGCAGCGATCAACCGGCGAAGCGATCCGTAGCACGCACCAGCGCGTCGATGTTCTCCGCTTCAAACGCCGAATGGCCCGACGCCGGGCTGATTTCCAACGTCGATTTCGGCCATGCCTTGTGCAGCTCCCACGCATTCTGCAGCGGGCACACCACGTCGTAGCGCCCGTGCACGATCACGCCAGGGATGTCGGCGATCTTGTGTGCGTCGCGCAGCAGCTGCTCTTCGACCTCGAAGAAGCCGCCGTTGACGAAATAGTGGTTCTCGATGCGCGCGAACGCCAGCGCGAAGCGCGGGTCTTCATGGCTGTTCACGAAGTCGGCATCTACATGCAGGAAGCTGGTCGCCCCTTCCCACACGCTCCACGCCCTGGCCGCGGCCAGCCGGGTGGCTTCATCGTCGCTGGTCAGGCGGCGGTGGAAGGCGGAGATCAGGTCATGGCGTTCCACCGCCGGGATCGGCGCCAGGTAGTGTTCCCACGCATCCGGGAACAGACGGTTGGCGCCTTCCTGGTAGAACCACTCCAGCTCCCAGCGGCGCAGCATGAAGATGCCGCGCAGCACCAGCTCGGTCACCTGACGTGGGTGGGTCTGGGCGTAGGCCAGCGCCAGGGTCGAGCCCCAGCTGCCACCGAACACCTGCCAGCGCTCCACCTGCAGGTGCTCGCGCAGCTTCTCGATATCGGCCACCAGGTCCCAGGTGGTGTTGTCCACCAGGTCGGCGTGTGGGGTCGAACGGCCTGCACCACGCTGGTCGAACAGGATGATGCGGTACTTTGCCGGGTCGTGGAACTGGCGCATCTTGTCGCTGCAGCCGCCACCGGGACCGCCGTGCAGCATCACCACCGGCTTGCCCTGCGGGTTGCCGCACTGTTCGAAATACAACGTGTGGCGGTCGTCGACTTTCAGGGTGCCAACGTCGTAAGGGGTGATGGCCGGGTACAGCGTGCGCATGGACGGAGCTCCATTGGAATGGCGGTCGCTCATTCTACCGTTGCGTGGCAGGCCACCGGCCCAGGCTCACCCGGTCACGCTGTTCCAGGTCCTGCGCCGTCTCCACATCCATGAATCCCGTGCCCTCCAGCAGCGCGCGGATCGGCTCGCCCTGGTCCCAGCCATGTTCGATCAGCAGCCAACCGCCCGGCTGCAGGTGCGCAGGCGCACCGGCAATGATCAGGCGGATGTCGTCCAGCCCGTCCTGACCGGAGGCCAGCGCAGTGGGCGGCTCGAAGCGCAGGTCGCCCTGTGCCAGGTGCGGGTCGTCGCTGGCGATGTAGGGCGGATTGCTCGCGATCAGGTCGAAACGCTCGCCAGCCAGCGGCGCGTGCCAGGACCCCTGCCGGAACCCGACATTGGCCAGCCCATGCTGGCGGGCGTTGCCGGCAGCGACGGCGATCGCGTCCCCACTCATGTCCGTGGCCACTATCTGCGCCAGCGGGCGTTCACTGGCCAGGGCCAGCGCAATGGCGCCGCTGCCGGTGCCCAGGTCGGCAATCCGCAGCGGCACGCCTTCCGGCATGCGCCCCAGCGCCAGCTCGACCAGCCGCTCGGTTTCCGGGCGGGGAATCAACGTGGCGGGGCTGACGGCCAGGTCCAGGGTCCAGAAGCCGCGGCGGCCGAGCAGGTAGGCCACCGGCTCACCGGCGATGCGACGCTGCAGCAGGGCCGCAAACGCCTCCGCCGTGGCCGGTTCGAGCGGATCAGTGGCATGTGCGAACAGCCAGCCGCGCTCGCGCCCCAGCACATGCAGCAGCAGCAGTTCGGCCTCGTGCCGGCCTTCCACCCCGGGCAGCTCGCGGGCCGCGGCGGCAAGCAGCTGGCGGATCTCCTGCGGGGCGGCGTTCATGGCGGGCCTGGGCGACGGTGGGGGCGCAGTGTAGGCCAATGGCGGCACAGGCCGTGCCCGCGACCGGATGCCGCAGTGGCCTGTCGGCGCTAAAAGGCTGTTCAGGGTCTGGGCCAACCGGATAAGCAGCGGCTATCAGCGTGGTGACCGCGAAATCCATGAAAACCCTTTGCAGACAATCAGCTACGGATGAATAGCGCCTCCCGTTCACTCCCGGATCAGGCCCTTTCGATAGACTGTATCTATCGTATAGATGAAATCAATGCATTGTCCTTATCGAAAGCGAGCCGGTACTCTGTGTTGGCTGCTTCACCCATCCCCTTCACCACGAGGAATATCGATGTCGCTCATCAACACCCAGATCAAGCCGTTCGAAGCCAATGCTTACCAGAATGGCGAGTTCATCAAGGTTTCCGACAGCACCCTGAAGGGCCAGTGGTCGGTACTGATCTTCATGCCGGCCGCATTCACCTTCAACTGCCCGACCGAGATTGAAGACGCCGCCGATCATTACGCCGAGTTCCAGAAGGCCGGTGCCGAGGTGTACATCGTCACCACCGACACCCACTTCTCGCACAAGGTGTGGCACGAAACCTCGCCGGCCGTCGGCAAGGCCCAGTTCCCGCTGGTCGGCGACCCGACCCACCAGCTGACCAACGCCTTCGGTGTGCACATTGCCGAGGAAGGCCTGGCCCTGCGCGGCACCTTCATCATCAATCCGGAAGGCGTGATCAAGACCCTGGAGATCCACTCCAACGAGATCGCCCGCGACGTCTCCGAGACCCTGCGCAAGCTGAAGGCTGCCCAGTTCACCGCCGCCAACCCGAACCAGGTGTGCCCGGCCAAGTGGAAGGAAGGCGAGAAGACCCTGACCCCGTCGCTGGACCTGGTCGGCAAGATCTAACCGCAACGCCTCACCCCCATTCCCGTTTTGACGGGAGTGGGGGTGAACCCAAGCCGGTGCGCCCGCGCCCGCTTCGGTTCACCCCCATGCCGCCCAGATGTACCGTAGCGGTACGTCGACGCAGTTCCTTTGCCTGAATCAAGGAGTTTTTCGATGTTGGATGCCAACCTCCAGTCCCAGCTGAAGACCTATCTGGAACGCGTCACCCGGCCGATCCAGATCACCGCGCACGCCGATGACGGCGCCAAGTCGCAGGAAATGCTGGAACTGCTCGAGACCCTGGTCAGCCTGTCCAGCCAGATCACGCTGGACGTGCGCCGCGACGGCGCCGAGCGCACCCCCTCCTTCGCGCTGACCACCCCGGGCCAGGACATCCACCTGGCCTTCGCCGGCCTGCCGATGGGCCACGAATTCACCTCGCTGGTGCTGGCCCTGCTGCAGGTGGGTGGCCACCCGTCCAAGGCGGCGGCCGACGTGATCGAACAGGTGCAGGGGCTTGAAGGCGACTACAGGTTTGAAACCTACTTCTCGCTGTCGTGCCAGAACTGCCCGGACGTGGTCCAGGCGCTGAACCTGGCGGCGGTGCTGAACCCGCGCATCCAGCACGTGGCGATCGACGGCGGGCTGTTCCCGGCCGAGGTCGAAGCGCGCCAGATCATGTCCGTGCCCACCGTGTACCTCAACGGCGAAGTGTTCGACCAGGGCCGCATGAGCCTGGAGCAGATCGTGGCCAAGCTGGACACCGGTTCGGCCAAGCGCGATGCAGCGAAGATCGCGGCGAAGGCGCCATACGACGTGCTGGTGATCGGCGGTGGCCCGGCCGGTGCCGCCGCGGCGATCTATGCCGCGCGCAAGGGCATCCGCACCGGCGTGGCCGCCGAGCGTTTCGGTGGCCAGGTGCTGGACACCATGGCGATCGAGAACTTCATCTCGGTCAAGGAAACCGAAGGTCCGAAGCTGGCCACGGCGCTGGAACAGCATGTGCGCGAGTACGACGTGGACATCATGAACCTGCAGCGCGCCAGCGGCCTGGTGCCGGCCGGCGACGATGGCCTGGTGGAAATCACGCTGGAGAACGGCGCGTCGCTGAAGTCGCGTACGGTGATCCTGTCCACCGGTGCGCGCTGGCGCCAGATGAACGTGCCCGGCGAAGACCAGTACCGCAACAAGGGCGTGGCCTACTGCCCGCACTGCGACGGCCCGTTGTTCAAGGGCAAGCACGTGGCGGTGATCGGCGGCGGCAACTCCGGGGTCGAGGCAGCGATCGATCTGGCCGGCATCGTGACGCATGTGACCCTTTTTGAATTCGATGACAAACTCCGCGCCGATGAGGTACTGCAGAAGAAGCTGCGCAGCCTGGGCAACGTCACCATCATCACCAGCGCGCTCACCCAGGAAGTACTGGGCGACGGGCAGAAGGTGAACGGCCTGGTGTACAAGGACCGCATCGGTGGCGATGCCCACCGTGTGGAGCTGGAAGGCATCTTCGTGCAGATCGGGCTGCTGCCCAATACGGAGTGGCTGAAGGACTCGGTGGCACTGTCGCCGCGCGGCGAAGTGGTCATTGACGACCGCGGCCAGACCAGTGTTCCGGGCGTGTTCGCCGCAGGAGATTGCACAACCGTACCCTACAAGCAGATCATCATCGCCATGGGTGCCGGCTCGACGGCCGCACTGAGCGCTTTTGACCATTTGATCCGAACTACCGTTCCCAAGAGCAGCGGCGCTGTCGCCGAAGCTGCCTGAAACGTCCGGTTCCCCGCTTGCGGGGAACCTTTTTACCTGCTGGGTAAACCACGCCATCACCCGGTCCATTACCGTCTAGAGGTACAAGGAAATGAACCTACGTGATCTGAAATATCTGGTGGCGCTGGCTGACCATCGCCACTTTGGTCGAGCGGCGGCGTCCTGCTTCGTCAGCCAGCCCACGCTGTCGACCCAGATCCGCAAGCTCGAGGATGAGCTGGGCCTGCCGCTGGTGGAACGCTCCCCGCGCAAAGTGATGCTGACCCCGGCCGGGTTGGAAGCGGCCGCGCGCGCACGCACCATCGTGGGCGAGATCGAACAACTGAAAGAGGCGGCACGACGTAGCCGCGACCCGGAAGCGGGAACGGTACGGCTGGGCATCTTCCCTACGCTGGGCCCGTACCTGCTGCCGCATGTCATCCCCAATATCCGCAGCCGGTTTCCGCAACTGGAACTGCTGCTGGTCGAGGAAAAAAGCGATGAGCTGCTGAACCGCCTGCGCGACGGCCGGCTGGACGCGGCGCTGTTGGCCCTGCCGCTGGACGACGACCAGCTGCATGCCGAGTTCCTGTTCGAGGAACCGTTCCTGCTCGCCGTCTCCGGCCAGCATCCGCTGGCGCGACGCCTCCACCTGGACGTACAGGAGCTGTCCTCGCAGAAGCTGCTGCTGCTCGAAGACGGGCACTGCCTGCGCGACCAGGCGCTGGCGGTGTGCCGGCTGTTCGGCGCCAACGAGAAATCCGAGTTCCGCGCCACCAGCCTGGAGACGCTGCGACAGATGGTCGCGGCCGACGTAGGCATCACCCTGCTGCCTACCCTGTCGGTCAAGCCACCGGTGCCGCGCTCGGACAACATCCGCCTGCTTGATTTCGAGGGCGATGACCGCCCCAGCCGGCGCATCGCAATGGCCTGGCGGCGCAGCTCGGCCATGACCGGCTTCCTGGAGCAGCTGGCCGAGCAGTTCAAGCGGCTGCCGGAAGCGCTGTTCACGTTGGACACCGGCGACGCGGCGGCCGACCGCCCGCGCCCGATCCAGCCACGGGTCTGACGATCACGCTGAACCGGCCGTGCCGGGGCGACCCGGGTCCGGGTCGCATCCGCCGCTGATAGGCAGCACAATAGAACAAGGCGGTGCCAGCAGGCGCCGCCTTTTGCATGGGTCTTCCATAACCAAGGAGTTTCAGATGTCCACCGCCAGCGGCCTGCCGCCTTCCATCACCGTTTCCAGCCACGACATGGACCGACTGGAGGCCATGCTCGAATCGCCCGCCGTTGCCAAGACGCCCGCAGCGCTGGCACTGGCCGAGGAATTGAACCGCGCGACCGTCGTGGCGCCGGAACAGATGCCCGATGGCGTCGTGATGATGCATTCGCGTGTGGAATGCGAAGATGAAGTGCACGGCGACAAGCACGAACTGACGCTGGTCTACCCGCGCGAAGCCGATGTCGACCAGGGCAAGGTCTCCATCCTCGCACCGGTGGGCACCGCACTGTTGGGCCTGGCCGTTGGCCAGTCCATGGACTGGGATGCACCTGGCGGCCGCAAACTGCGCCTGCGGGTGACTGCCGTCCACAACCCCAAGAATTGATCGTCCCTGCCACGCGCCACGCAGGGCCCAGGTAACGTTCCAGGAGCCGCAATGAGCACCGCAACCCCGTCCAAACTTTCGCAGCTGCGCGAACTGTCCGTGGTCGTCGCCGATACCGGCGATTACGAGGCGATCAAGCGGCTGAAGCCGGTCGACTGCACGACCAATCCCACGCTGGTGAAGAAGGCGCTGGACCTGCCGGTCTATGCCGAGCTGATCGAGCGCGAACTAGCCTGGGGCCGCACGCAGGCGGGCGAGCGCGAGACCATCGTGCATGCCGTCGCCGACCGCCTGACCGTGGGCGTGGGCACGCTGCTGAGCACGCTGGTGCCGGGCCGCGTTTCGACCGAGGTCGATGCCGACCTGGCCCACGACACGGCGGCAACCGTGGCCAAGGCGCGCCAGTTCATTGCGATGTACGAAGCGGCCGGCGTACCGCGCAGCAAGGTGCTGATCAAGATCGCGGCCACCTGGGAAGGCGTGGAAGCGGCGCGCCAGCTGCAGGCCGAAGGCATCGACTGCAACCTGACGCTGATCTTCAACCCGAGCCAGGCGCTGGCCTGCAGCGAGGCTGGCGCGTTCCTGATCTCGCCGTTCGTCGGCCGGATCCTGGACTGGTACGTGGCCAACGGCCAGGCCCCGGCCACCATCGATGCCGACCCGGGCGTGGTGTTCGTGCGCGGGGTGTACGCCGAGTTCAAGCGCCGCGGTTCGGCGACGGTGGTGATGGGCGCTTCGTTCCGCTCCACGGCGCAGATCGAAGCGCTGGCCGGCTGCGACCGCCTGACCATCTCGCCGGACCTGCTGGAAAAGCTGGATGCCGACCACGGCGAACTGCCGCGCAAGCTGGTGGCGGGTGCCGCCGAAGCGGTCAACGTCACCCCGATCGACGCAGCGAAATTTGCCACCGATCTGGCCGCCGACCCGATGGCCGCCGAGAAGCTGGCCGCCGGTATCGATGCGTTCGCCAAGGATCTGGAAGCGTTGCGGCAGACGATTCGCGAACGTTTGTAAGCTGTCCAAAAGTAAGAGTGCATAAGCGGGACGGATGCAGTGATTGCATCCGTCCCGTTTGTTTTTCGAGATTCCGCTGACAGCAGCGTCTCGATTGATCCGAGCTGGGCGGCCGCCGCAGGAAAGCGATCAGCGCTGCCGTTGATCTTCCGTGGCCACCGAACCACCGTCGAGGGTCGGCGGGGGCGGGTTTGCGGGACTGTAGAAAACATGGATGTTTTCTACAAGCCTCCATGGACGGATTCACGGCGTGTCCCGCAAACCCGCACGCGCCGGCCCAGCTCAGACCGTGCGATGGCCACCGGCTGTTCGCCCGGATGCGTAAAGCAGCCGGGCAGAGCCCGGCTCTACGGGCCCGCAATCCGATGGTTTACGCGCCAACCCCGATCGGGCAGCTCACACCGGTGCCGCCGATGCCGCAGTAGCCGTTCGGGTTCTTGGCCAGGTACTGCTGGTGGTAGTCCTCGGCGTAGTAGTACTCGGGCGCCGGGAATTCAATGTCCGTGGTGATGGGACCGTAGCCCTTCTCAGACAGCCGCTGCTGGTAGGCATCACGACTGGCCAGCGCCGCATCGAACTGCACCTGGGAAGTGGCGTGGATTGCCGAACGGTACTGGGTGCCGGTGTCGTTGCCCTGGCGCATGCCCTGGGTCGGGTCGTGGTTCTCCCAGAACACCTGCAGCAGCTCGGGCAGGCTGATGATGGCCGGGTCGTATACCACCTCCACGATCTCGGTGTGCCCGGTCAGGCCCGAGCAGACTTCCTCGTAGGTCGGGTTCGGGGTCACCCCGCCGGCATAGCCGACCGACGTCGAATACACCCCCGGCAAGGTCCAGAACATGCGCTCGGCGCCCCAGAAGCAACCCATGGCGAAGCGGATGCGCTCCAGGCCGGCAAAACCGTCCTTGAGCGGGTGGCTGTTCACGTAGTGCTGGTTATGCAGCGGCAGCGCGTGCTCGCGGCCGGGCAGCGCCTCGTCCGGGCGCGGCAGGCGCTGCTTGAACGCCCCGATGCTCAAACCCTTGGCAATCCCCAACATGGCGCTCTCCTAGGCCGGCAACAGACCGGCGCTTTCGTCACCGTCTGATATGGGGTCATCCTGGGGGCCGCCCAAGTCCAGCCCGGCCACGATCTGTTCCGCCTCCGGCTTGGCCAGGTCCGGTACGCACACCCGCAGCACCCCGAACAGCGGCAGCTCACCCATCCCGCCCAGCAGAGACTCGCCGAACACGAAGGCGGGAATTCCCGCCGCCTCCAGCGCGTGCTTGACCAGATGGGCGTCGAACAGGTTGTCGGCCTGGTAGATCACGTGCATGGGTGGGGCTCCGGGCAAAGTTGGGGCCAGCATACGCCGCAGGCATGAACACGACCGGCCAGGATGTAACCGGGATGGATCTGGAGGGTAGCCCCCTGAGTCAGGGGGCGGCCGCGAAGCGGCGGGGGTCTGGGTGCTGATAAGTGGGGCCCACGGTTTGCGAAGCAACTGTGGGGCGGCAGCGCGCATGCGATGGCGCGCCCCCCCTGAGTCAGGGGGCGGCCGCGAAGCGGCGGGGGTATGGGTGATGGTAAGTGGGGCCCACGGTTTGCGCAGCCAACCGTGGGGCGGCAGCGCGCATGCGATGGCGCGTACCCCGGCCAACGGCCGGGGCTACCGTCTAACGCGTCCCATGGGGACGCGTTAGACTGGCGATCTTTCTGCCTTCTGCCTGCGCATCATGTCCGAGCCTACTGCCGCCCCCACCGACGCCCTTCCGGAAACCCACGAAAAGCGGGATTTCATCCGTCAGATCGTCCGCGAGGACCTGGCCGCCGGCAAGCATGCCGCGATCAAGACGCGCTTCCCGCCCGAGCCCAATGGTTACCTGCATATCGGCCATGCCAAGTCGATCTGCCTGAATTTCGGCATTGCCGGTGAGTTCGGCGGTGTGTGCAACCTGCGTTTCGACGACACCAACCCGGCCAAGGAAGACCCCGAGTACGTGGCCGCGATCCAGGACGACGTGCGCTGGCTGGGCTTCACCTGGAACGAGCTGCGGCATGCCTCGGATTACTTCGACGCCTACTACCTGGCCGCCGAAAAGCTGATCGGCGATGGCAAGGCCTATGTCTGCGACCTGTCGGCCGAGGAAGTGCGCGCCTACCGCGGCACCCTGACCGAACCCGGCCGCCCGTCGCCCTGGCGCGATCGCAGCGTGGAAGAGAGCCTGGACCTGTTCCGCCGCATGCGCGCCGGTGAGTTCCCCGATGGCGCGCGCACCGTGCGCGCCAGGATCGACATGGCCAGCGGCAACATCAACCTGCGCGATCCGACGCTTTACCGCATCAAGCACGTCGAGCACCAGAACACCGGCAACGCGTGGCCGATCTACCCGATGTACGACTTCGCGCATGCGTTGGGCGATTCCATCGAAGGCATCACCCACTCGCTGTGCACGCTGGAATTCGAAGACCACCGCCCGCTGTACGACTGGTGCGTGGACAACGTCGATTTCGCCCATGACGATGCGCTGACCGCACCGCTGGTCGAACGCGGCCTGCCGCGTGAGGCCGCCAAGCCGCGCCAGATCGAGTTTTCGCGCCTGAACATCAACTACACCGTGATGAGCAAGCGCAAGCTGATGGCGCTGGTCACCGAACAGCTGGTCGATGGCTGGGAAGACCCGCGCATGCCGACCCTGCAGGGCCTGCGTCGTCGCGGCTACACCCCGGCGGCGATGCGCCTGTTCGCCGAACGGGTGGGCATCAGCAAGCAGAATTCGGTGATCGATTTCAGCGTACTGGAAGGCGCGCTGCGCGAAGACCTCGACAGCGCCGCCGCACGCCGCATGGCCGTGGTCGATCCGGTCAAACTGGTGCTGACCAACCTGCCCGAGGGCCACGCCGAAACGCTGACCTTCTCCAATCACCCCAAGGACGAAGCCTTCGGAACCCGCGAGGTGCCGTTCGCGCGCGAACTGTGGATCGAACGCGACGACTTCGCCGAAGTGCCTCCCAAGGGCTGGAAGCGCCTGGTCCCCGGTGGCGAAGTGCGCCTGCGCGGCGCCGGCATCATCCGCTGCGATGAGGTGGTCAAGGATGCCGACGGCACCATCACCGAACTGCGCGGCTGGCTGGATCCCGAATCGCGCCCCGGCATGGAAGGCGCCAACCGCAAGATCAAGGGCACCATCCACTGGGTCAGCGCCGTGCACGCCGTGCCGGCCGAAATCCGCCTGTACGACCGCCTGTTCTCGGTACCGAACCCCGACGACGAATCCGAAGGCAAGACCTACCGCGACTACCTGAACCCGGAATCGCGCCGCACTGTCACCGGCTATGTGGAACCGGCCGCCGCCACCGCCGCGCCCGAACAGTCGTTCCAGTTCGAGCGCACCGGCTACTTCGTCGCCGACCGCCGCGACCACACCGCCGCCGCACCCGTCTTCAACCGCAGCGTCACCCTGCGCGATACCTGGTCGGCGTAAGCCCCACCGCATTCGAAAGGCCTGTCCCATGCTGTACGCGCAAGTCCACCTCACCCTGCCCGCCTGGATCCACGACCAGATCGACCTGGCCCGTGCCTGGCCCGGCGATACGGCCAAGGTCGCGCTGGCCATTGAACTGTCGCGCCTGAATGTCGAGGCGGAGACGGGTGGCCCCTTCGGCGCCGTGGTGTTCGGGCCGGACGACCGCGTCATCGCCGCCGGCGTGAACCGCGTGGTGCCGCACAGCACCTCGCTGGCGCATGCCGAGAACATGGCCTACATGCTGGCCCAGCAGCGCCTGCAGACCCCGCGCCTGAATGACGTGCTGTCGCCGGTCACCCTGGCCACCTCGTCGCAGCCGTGCTGCCAGTGCTACGGCGCCACCATCTGGGCCGGCATCGACCGCCTGCTGATCGGCGCCAGCGCGCAGGATGTGGAGGAACTGACCCCGTTCGATGAAGGCCCGCTTCCGGCCGACTGGGTTGGCGAACTCAACAAGCGAGGCATCGAGGTCGTGCGCGACATCGAGCGCGACGCCGCGCGCGCGGTCCTGCGCCAATACGGAGAGATCAACGGTGCGCATTACTGATTCCCACGCCGCCGGCGTGATTCGATGAGCGGCCTGCTGTGCCTGTGCCGCCAGGGCTTCGAACCGGAACTGGCCGGTGAGCTGTCCGAACGAGCCGCGTACGCGAACATCGCCGGCTATGCGCGCACCCAGCGCAATGACGGTTACGTCCTGTTCGCCACTGACGAAGGCGCCGGGCTGTCCAAGGCGCTGCCCTGGCGTTCCTTGATCTTCGCCCGCCAGAAGCTGGTGGTACTGGCCGAACTGCGCGAACTGGACCCCGCCGACCGGATCACCCCGATCCTGGCGGCGCTCGAGGGCCAACAGCGCTTCGGCGACATGTGGGTGGAACATCCCGATTCGGACGAAGGCAAGCCGCTGGCCGGGCTGGCCCGCGCGTTCGGCAATGCGCTGCGCCCGGCGCTGCGCAAGGCCGGCCTGCTCACCGACAAGCCCAACACCAGCCTGCCGCGCCTGCACATCGTGTTCGTCGACGGCCGCCACGCGTTCGTCTGCGTGGCCGACACCCGCGACAGCGCGCCCTGGGCGCTTGGCATTCCGCGCCTGAAGCTGCTGCCCGATGCACCGTCGCGCTCGGCCCTGAAGCTGGACGAAGCCCTGCTGACCTTGATGAGCCCGGAGGAACGCGAACAGCTGGTCAAGCCCGGCATGCGTTCTGCCGACCTGGGCGCCGCGCCCGGCGGCTGGACCTGGGTGCTTACCCGCCAGCACATGCGCGTGATCAGCGTGGACAACGGACCACTGCGCGAGCACGTGCTGGACAGCGGCCTGGTCGAGCACCTGCGCGCCGATGGTTTCCACTGGCAACCCGAAACCCCGCTGGACTGGATGGTCTGCGACATGGTCGAGCAGCCGCGCCGGGTGGCTGAACGCATGGCGACCTGGTTCCGCGAGGGCTGGTGCCGGCACGCGATCTTCAACCTCAAGCTGCCGATGAAGAAGCGTTGGGACGAAACCCGGACGTGCCTGGAGCTGTTCGAGGCGCAGGCCGGACGACCGCTCACCGTGCGCGCCAAGCAGCTTTACCACGACCGTGAGGAAATCACGGTACTGGCCTGGAGCGGGCGATGATCCGCCGCCAGCTGCAGGGCTGGTTGTTGCCCTGAGAAGCGTCAGCCCGCCGGCGGCCCCCGGAAATGCTGCAGGCTGCGGGTGAGCTCCAATGCCTTGTTCAACGCATTGAGACGGTCATTGTTCCAGCTGGGGTGTGCTCCAGCAGCCTGTTGGGCGGGGCGCAACTGGCTCTTGAGGTCGCGCTCCAGACATTTGAGGCTGCTCAGCAGCAGCTTCGCTTCGCCTGCGCTGGGTGCGGCATTACCCTCCGCACGGACGAACCGGTCGAGCTTCGTCTGGGCCCGATAGCCTTCCTGGCCCCGGCACCCGATGCCGAACGGATGGCATCTGTTGTTGATGTGCGTAAGCAGCCCGCCGAACCCTTCGGCTGCCGCCTTCGGATGGGCAACGATCGCGCTCGCGGCCTTGTCGGCGTTGAACGACGCCGGCCGGAAAATCTGATTGAGAACCTTGGCAATGCTCATGATTCTTCCTGCGGAAAGGGAGCGATGAGGGCGCACCCATCAGGGTGAGGCGCATCCAGACGCCCTCAGTCTGCTGAAACACGCAGGTCACCAGCTTTCAAGAAACGATCATCCCAGGCCGGTCGCGCCAACCACCAGGCCTGCCGCAGTGCACATCAGTCCTGGCGGCGTTGGTTCAACAGAAGGCACTTCTCTACCGGAAGACCCTGCTTCTGGGACCTCAACAGCTCCACGAAATACTGGCAGCTGCCTCTGTTGGCCTCGTCCTTTCGCACGACTGCCACCTTGTCGTCGGCGCCGGAGACAGCGTGCGGCACACCGGGTTTCGCAGTCCGCGCGTCTCCGGCGACGTCGTGCAGCGGTTTCGGGGGGGCCATGCCACGGTTGTGCACGGTCGTAAGCTGCCACTTGATGCCGCCGGGGGCACGGCGCGGGTCGCCGCCCAGGATGCTGTGCGCCGGCGAGGACGGCAGAGGACGGACAAGGGGTGGCAGTTCCATGGGAGGATTCCGGAAGGGAGGAGACGCGGCTGCCGGTGCGGGACAGCGCCAGCCGCGCCGCAGTCTGCCCAGTCGCAACCGTGCCCGCTTCCAGATTTCGATCCCCTCGGGACTACAACCCCGCCGCGCGCTTCCACAATGCCGACACCAGCGGTGGCCAGCGGCCCACGCTGCCCAGCGCGCAGCCGCGCGCCAGGGTCAGGTGCATCTCGTCATTCGAGAAAACGGTGTTGATTGCGTCAAAGCCGTAGGCGGACACCGTGTTCTCGCTGCGACGTTCGCGCGCCCAGCGTTGCAGGCGATCCGGCGAGGCCCAGTCCTGCCGCCGCTGCTGTGCGCGCAGCACCCTGGCATGCAGCGCCGCCACGTCGCGCAGGCCCAGGTTCACGCCCTGCCCGGCCAGCGGGTGCACCACGTGTGCGGCATCGCCCAGGGCCAGTACGCGGCCGGCCACGTAGGCGCTGGCCAGCTGACGGCGCAGCGGGAAGGCGGCGCGCCGCGAAGCCAGCGTCATCGCACCCAACCGGGCACCGAACGCGCGGGTCAGTTCCGCGTTGAACGCTGGCTCGTCCAACGCCAGCACGCGCCCGGCTTCGGCATCGGGCAAGGTCCACACGATGGAGCTGCGCCGTGCGCCAGCCGGCAGTACCGCCAGCGGCCCGGTACTCAGGAAGCGCTGCCAGGCCGTGGCCTGGTTGTCCTGTTCGGTGTCGACGTAGGCGACCACGCCGCGCTGGTCGTAATCCTGGCGGCTGACCTGCACCCCGGCCAGGCGGCGCAGCGTCGAGTCCGCCCCGTCGGCGGCGATCGCCAGCGCGGCATCCAGCCGGCGCCCATCGTCCAGGCGCAGGCGGACACCGTCGGCATCCTGTTCCAGCGCCTCCAGCCGCGCCGGGCAGCACAGCTGCACACCCGCCCCGGGCAGGGCGGACCACAGCCGATCCACCAGCAGGTCGTTCTCCACGATCCAGCCCAGCTGCTCGCGGCCCAGGCGGTCGGCATCGAACCGCAGCTCCTCACCGCCCGCGGCATCCCACACCCGCATGCGCCGGTAAGCGCAGGCGCGCGCGGCCAGCACCGAGGGCCACACCCCGAGCGTGCGCAGCAGCTGCGCATTGTCCGGCGCGAATGCGTAGACGCGCAGGTCAGGTTGCTGCGGCTGCCACGCCGTTGGCTCGCGGCCTTCCACCAGCGTAACCTCCAGCCCGGCATCGGCCAGCGCCAGCGCGCAGGCGGCTCCGACCACGCCGCCGCCCACCACGATCACATCGCGCGCGCGCCGGCTCATGCGCCGGCTCCCCGGCACAGCGCCGGAACCTCGCCGCGGAAGCCCATCGCGCCGCCGACCAGCATCGACTGCATCGAGGTGGCCTGCGCCGCCAGCAACCCGAGACTGCGCAGCGGGCGCATCAACGGTGCGGGATTGCTGGTCAGCCGCGCCAACCCACCCGAGAACGCGATGGTCTGGCGACGATCCTCTTCCCGACGCGCGACATGCGCCTGCAGCAACGCATCGCTGCCGATGTCGTCGGCGGCTTCGATCAGCTCGGCCAGGGTCAGCGCATCGCGCAGGCCAAGGTTGAAGCCCTGCGCGCCCAGCGGATGGATGGTCTGCGCCGCATTGCCCAGCAGCACCGCGCGCTCGCCCACCCGTGCCTGCGCCAACACCTGCACCAGCGGATAGGCGCTGCGCGGACCACTGTCCAGCAGGCGTCCGGCGCGCCAGCCGATGGCCTGCTGCAGCCGGGCCAGCCAGGCCACGTCGTCCAGCGCCAGCACCGCATCGGCCTGGTCGCGGGCAACGCCGTGCACCACGCCGTAATGGCGGTCGCCCCGCGGCAGCAGCGCGGTCGGGCCGGTATCGGTGAAGCGCTCGAACGCGGTGCCGTCCGGCGCGCGGGCCGGGCGCACGCGGGCCACGAACAGGGTCTGCTGGAAGTCATGCTCGTCCACGCCGATGCCCAGCGCCTCGCGCACACCGCTGCGGGTGCCGTCGGCGCCGACCACCAGCCGCGCCAGCAGGGTGCGCTCGCCGGCGTCGTCGGCGATGACCACCTCGCGGTAGCCGTCGACCGTGGCGCCCAGCCGCAGAAAGCGCGCCGGGCGGTAGCGGGCCAGGCGCTGCAGGCCCTGCAGGCGGGTTTCCAGCGCCTGGCCGAAATCGCGCGCCACCACCACCTGCCCAAACCAGGGGCGATCGTACTGCGCGGCATCCATCTGCACCCGGCCGAAATCGCCGGCGCGGCTGACGTGGATGCGGGTAATCGGGCCCACCGCCGCGCCAGGCAGCGGCATTACCCCCAACGCGGTCAGGGCGTTGACCGTGGCCGCGGCAAAACTGAGGTTGCGCTGGTCGAACACCGGCGGCAGCGCGCCGGCCGGGGCGATCTCGACCAGCCCGACATCGCGGCCGGCCCGGTCCAGGGCAATGGCCAGGCTGGCGCCGACCAGGCCGCCGCCCACGATCACTACGTCATGACGTTCACTCATGCCGCCCATGATAGTGCGTGCGGCCCGGCAACGCCCCGTGGCGGCAGGCGCTAGAATGAACGCTGGACTCTCACCGCCCGCCCCCATGACTACCACTGCCCAACGCGCCTTCATCCTGTTCGTGCTCGTGCTGCTGATGGCGGCGACCCGGGTCAATCACTTCGCGGCGATCCCCGACGCATCCTGGGCGGTGTTCTTCATCGCCGGCTTCCACCTGCGCAGCTGGACGCGCTGGGCGTTCCCGCTGCTGATGGTGCTGGCGATCGTGATCGACGTGCTGGTGATCCGCGCCAGCGGCATCGGCTACTGGCAGCACTACTGCGTCTCGCCAGGCACCGCGCTGCTGGTGCCGGCCTACGCTGCGATGTGGGCCGGTGGCGCGCTGCTGCGCCAGGGTTACCGCAGCGCGGACTGGACCGCGCTGGCCAAGGCCGCGGCGCTGCTGGCGGCGGCGGTGGCGGTATGCCACCTGTTCGCGCAGAGCGGCTTCTACTGGACCAGCGACGTGGTCGCTGCACCCAGCGTGCAGGGCTGGGCGCAGAACTATGTGGACTGGTTCCTGCCCTACCTGCGTACCGCAGCGATCTACGTCGGCCTGGCGGCCGCGCTGCAGCTGGCCACCGAACAGGTCGTCAAGCTGCTGCACGCCCGCCACGACGCGCTGCACTGAGTCCGGCGCAGATGGGCAACCGGCTGTCGCGCATCTATACCCGCACCGGCGATGACGGCAGCACCGGCCTCGGCGACGGCAGCCGGGTGGCCAAGGATGCGGCACGGGTCAACGCCTTCGGCACCCTCGACGAGGCCAACTCGGCGCTGGGCGTGCTGTTGGCGGTGGCGCTGCCGGATGACGTGCGCGCCCTGCTCACCACCGTGCAGCACCAGCTGTTCGACCTGGGCGGCGAGCTGTGCATTCCCGGCCACGCCGCGATCCAGGCGGCCGACGTGGACGCACTGGAACGGCAGCTTGACCACTTCAACGCCGACCTGCCGGCGTTGAAGGAGTTCATCCTGCCCGGTGGCGGCGAAGCCGCCGCCCGTTGCCACCTGGCACGCGCCATCGTGCGCCGCGCCGAGCGCGAAACCGTCACCCTGGCCCGCCAGGAACCGGTGCGCGCCGAGGCGCTGCATTACCTCAACCGGCTGTCGGATCTGTTGTTCGTACTGGCCCGCGTGCTCGCCCGTGCCGACGGCCACGGCGAGGTCCTCTGGCAGCACACCCGCCGCCACGGCTGAGCCGCCCACCGTCCCGGAACCCTGTCCGCATGCTGGTTTTCACCCATCCCGCCTGTCTGCAACACGATCCCGGCCGCGGCCACCCCGAATGCCCCCAACGCCTGCAGGTGGTGCTCGATGCCCTGCGTGCCGCCTACCCCGACCAGCTCGACTGGCGCCAGGCACCGCCGGCCAAATTCGGCGAACTGGCCCGGGTGCACGACAGCGAGCTGATCGACCAGGTGCTGGCGCCGCAGACCGAGCCGCTGCGCCTGATCGACATGGACACGATGACCTCGCCCGGCTCGGCCAGCGCGGCACTGCACGCGGCCGGGGCCGGCGTGGCGGCCGTCGATGCGGTGATGCTGGGCGACGACCCGATGGCCTTCTGCGCGGTGCGCCCGCCTGGCCACCACGCCACCGCGACCACCGCGATGGGGTTCTGTCTCTTCAACAACATCGCCATCGCCGCCGCTTATGCGCGCGACCGCTACGGCCTGGAGCGGATCGCGGTGGTCGATTTCGACGTCCACCACGGCAACGGCACCCAGGACATCTTCGTGGCCGAGCCCCGCGTGGCCTACTACAGCACCCACCAGGCCGGCCTGTTCCCCAACTCGGGGCTGCGCCGCGACCGGGGCGCCGGCAACCTGCTCAACATCCTGCTGCCACCAGGCAGCGGCGGCTTCCGCTTCCGCAACACGTGGGCGGACGAGATGCTGCCGGCCATCGACGATTTCCGCCCGCAGCTGGTGCTGGTCTCGGCCGGCTTCGACGCCCACCTGCGCGATCCGCAGGCCGACCTGATGTTGGAAACCGATGATTTCGCCTGGATCACCGCTGAGCTGCGCACCCTGGCTCGTCGCCATGGCGGCGGTCGCATGGTGTCCATGCTGGAGGGCGGATACGACCTGCAGGCCCTCGCCGAATGTTCGGTCGCGCATGTGGGCGCGATGCTGTGACGATTGCCGGGCATGGCCCGGCACTACCGCCTTCCGGATGAACCTGAACCCTCGCCTGCGGCAGGCCTTCATTGCCCCTATGCAAGGGATGGGGCAAGCTACGATCCGTTTTCGTCCGAATCCGAATCCCGCGTGCGCCGAGCCCTCCGCCTGCTGCCTCTCCCCCTGAGCATTGCCATCTGCCTGCCGGCCATGGCCGACGACAAACCGGTGAACTGGGGCCTGTGCCCGGTGACCGATGTCCTGCCTGTCTTCCAGGACGCCCCCGTGGCGGACAAGGCCGCGGCCGAAACCCGCGACCAGCAACCCACCGATATCGAAGGCGACGCGCTGTTTGGTACCAGCACCGTGCCGCAGTACCAGGGCAACGTGGCGCTCAAGCGCGGCGACCAGTTCCTGGGCACGGACCACCTGAGCTTCGACACCGAAAGCGGCAACTACATCGCCGAAGGCAATGTCCGCTACCAGGATTCGTCGATCCGGATGACCGCCAAGCGCGCCGAAGGCAACCAGGAATCGGACACCCACAAGATCAGTGACATCCAGTACCAGCTGGTGGACCGGCGCGGCCACGGCGGCGCCGATTCGATCGACCTGCAGGGCTCGGTGGGCCAGATGCACCGGTCGACCTATACCACCTGTGATCCCTCGCAGCCGGTCTGGAAACTGTCGGCACCGCAGATCGACGTGGACAATGAAGAAGGCTTCGGTACCGCGCGCAACGCGGTGCTGCGCATCGGCAACGTGCCGGTGATGTGGGCACCGTACTTCAAGTTCCCGATCGACGACCGCCGCCAGACCGGCCTGCTCTACCCGCAGCTGGGCATGTCCGGGCGCAACGGCTTCGACTATGCCCAGCCGATCTACTTCAACCTGGCGCCGAACTACGACGACACCCTGACCCCGCGCTACATGAGCAAGCGCGGCCTGATGCTCGACAACGAGTTCCGCTATCTCTATGACGGCGGCCGTGGCGAACTGCAGACCGCCTACCTGCCCAATGACAAGCTGCGCGACAAGGACCGTGGCCAGGTCGAATACAGCGCTTACCACAACGTCAACAAGACCTGGCAGGCCCGCGCCAACATCGCCTGGGTGAGCGACGAGCGCTACACCGAGGATTTCTCCAGCAAGCTGCTGGGGGTGACCACCTCCAGCCTGCAGAGCCAGGTCGGCATCTACGGGACCGGCAAGAACTGGCGGGCCGGGCTGATGGCCGACTACTGGCAGCTCACCGACTACACCCTGACCGAGTCCTCACTGCCGTACGCGCGCCAACCGCGCCTGTTCGGGACCTGGGACAAGCCGTTGCTGCCCTGGCTGGAAGTGGGGGTGTACGCCGAGGCGGTCCACTTCACCCATGACGACGTCAACCAGAAGTTCGGCGCTGCCGGCGACTACGAACGCACGGGCGTGGTGACCCCGTATTACAACGGTTCGCGCCTGGACGTGAAGCCGTACGTGACGATGCCGTTCGCCGGCGCGTCCTGGTACGTCACCCCGACTCTGGCCTACCGCTACACCGGTTACGAGCTTGACCGCGGGCTTGCGGACCAGACCCGGCTGAAGGCATTGCGGGACGCGGGGATCACCAACCCCACGCCGGACCAGTTGCGCGGCAATACCTCGCCGCACCGCAGCGTGCCGATCGCCAGCCTGGACGCCGGCATGTTCTTCGACCGTGAGACCACCATCCGCGGCAAGGGCTACCTGCACACGCTGGAACCGCGCCTGTTTTACCTGCGCACGCCCTACCGCGACCAGAGCGACCTGCCGATCTTCGATACCCGCGACTTCACCTTCAGCTGGGGCCAGCTGTTCCGCGATTCCCGCTACACCGGCGCGGACCGCCAGAACGACGCCAACCAGCTGACCATGGCGCTGAGCACCCGCTTCATCAACCAGGAAACCGGTCGCGAGCGTTTCTCCGGCAGCATCGGCCAGATCCTGTACTTCGACGATTCGCGGGTGACCCTGCCGAACCAGCCCGCCCAGATCGAGCAGGGCAAGTCGGCCTGGATCGCCGACGCCAACTACGCCATCAACGACCGCTGGAACCTGGGCGCCACCTACCAGTGGGACCCCAAGTACAAGCGCGAGGACCTGGCCAGCGTGCGCGCACGCTACCTGATGTCCAACGACGGCATCATCAACCTGACCTACCGCCACCGCCTCAATGCGGCCGCCCCGGCCACCGCGACCAAGGAAGAACGCACCCTGCTGGAACAGGTGGACCTGTCCTTCCTGTACCCGATCAACGAAACCTGGAGCGTGGTGGGCCGCTACTACTACTCCATCGAAGACAAGGCACCGCTGGAAATCATCGGTGGCGTGCAGTGGGACAGCTGCTGCCTGGCCGTGCGCGCCCTGGCCCGCCGCTACGTGCGCAACCGCGAGGGCGAGCTGAACAACTCCTTCCAGATCGAGTTCGTGCTCAAGGGCCTGAGCTCCGTCGGCCAGAACACGGACCGCACTTTGCGCCGTGCTATTCTCGGGTACTACCGAGACGACCTCTATCTCGTGCCGCCCGCCAACACGGGCGCCCCCACGCGCGAAGACTACGATCCCAACCTGATCCCATGACCAAGACCTTCCCCGTCCTCCTCGCCTCCCTGATCGCGGTCAGCACCGTCTCCGCGCCGCTGCAGGTGCTGGCCCAGCAGGCCCAGTCGCTGGACCGCATTGCCGCCATCGTCGATGAAGATGTCGTGCTGCAGAGCGAGCTGGACCGTGCCATCGTCAACATCAAGGCCCAGTACGCCGGGCGCGAAGGCCAGCTGCCGCCCGATGACGTGCTCAGCCGCCAGGTGCTCGAGCGCCTGGTGCTGGTCAAGCTGCAGGTGACGCGCGCCGAAGGCAGCGGCATCAAGGTCAGCGACCAGGAGCTCAACCAGGCCCTGAACGCGATTGCCCAGCAGAACGGCTCCAACCTGGATGCCCTGCGCCAGCGCCTGGCCTCCGACGGCGTGGATTTCAACGACTTCCGCAGCTCGGTCCGCGATGAAATCATCGTGCAGCGCCTGCGCCAGAGCTTCGCGCAGAGCCGCATCAGCGTCAGCGAAGGTGAAGTGGATGCCGCGCTCAAGCAGGAAGCCACCGCCGGTACCCAGTACCACCTGGCCCACATCCTGATCGCCCTGCCGGAAGGCGCTACCGCCGAGCAGATCGCCACCGGCCAGAAGAAGGTCGAAGGCGTGAAGGGATTGCTGGACAAGGGCGAGCTGGACTTCAATGCCGCCGCGGTCCGCTACTCCGACAGCCCCAACGCGCTGGAAGGCGGCGACCTGGGCTGGCGTTCGCTGGATGAAATTCCCGGTGCGTTCGCGCAGATGATGACCGGCATGAAGGCGGGCGAGGTGGTGGGTCCGCTGCGCGGCCCAAGCGGCTTCCAGCTGCTCAAGCTGGTGGAAGTGCGCGATGCCAGTGCCGCCACCACGGGCCAGACCATCACCGAATACCATGGCCGCCACATCCTGGTGCGGGTCAACGACCAGCAGGACGACGCGACCGCCAAGGCCAAGATCGACTCGGTCCGGGCACGGATCGCCGGTGGTGCGGACTTCGAGGCCGAAGCCAAGGCCTCGTCCGAGGACACCAACAGCAAGGGCCAGGGCGGCGATCTGGGCTGGTTCCCTGTTGACGCCTTCGGCCCGGACTTCGGCAAGGAGGTGTCCGGCCTGAGCGACGGTGGCGTCAGCCCGCCGTTCCGTACCGACGCTGGCTGGCACATCGTGCAGCGCGTGGCCACCCGCCAGACCGATTCGGGCACCGACAACAAGCGTGCCCAGATCCGCGAGACCATCGGCCGCCGCAAGCTGGAAGAAGAGTACAACCGCTACCTGCAGGAACTGCGCGGCGAAGCCTACGTGGACCTGCGCACTGCGGCAGCCGCGCCGGCCGAGGCCGAGGCCCCGGCCCCGACCAAGCCCTGAGACGCTGGCGATGATCCCGCAGCTCGCTCTGGTACCGGGCGAGCCCGCCGGGATCGGCCCGGAACTCTGCCTTCGCCTGATCCAGCAGCCGCGCACCGATTGCCGGCTGCTGGCGTTCGCCGACCCGGATACCTTGCGGGCCGCCGCAGCGGCGCTGTCGCTGCCCCTGACCCTGTTGCCTGAAGATGCCATCGCCCGCCAGCCGGGCGATCTGCCGTTGCGGGAGGTGCCCAATGCGGTCCCCTCACGCTTCGGCCAGGTCGATCCGGCCAATGCCGGCGCGGTGATCGGCGCCCTGCTGCAGGCCGGCCAGGCGTGCCTGGACGGCCGCCTGCACGGGGTGGTCACCGGGCCGGTGCACAAGGCTGTCATCAACCAGGGCGGGATCGCCTACAGCGGCACCACCGAACTGCTGGCCGACCAGGCGGGTGCGGACGTGGTGATGATGCTGGCCAACGATATCGTCCGCGTGGCGCTGGCCACCACCCACCTGCCGCTGCGCGCGGTGGCCGATGCCATCACCCCTGAACGCCTTGCGCGCACGCTGCGGATCGTGGATGGCGCGCTGCGCGGGGCATTCGGCATCGCCGCGCCGCGGATCGCGGTGCTCGGGCTGAACCCGCACGCAGGCGAGGACGGGCACCTGGGCCGTGAAGAGCTGGACCTGATCATTCCGCTGCTCGCGCAGCTGCGTGCCGAGGGCATGGACCTAGTCGGGCCGCTGCCGGCCGATACGGCGTTCCTGCCGCAGAAGCTGGCCGGGTTCGACACGGTGCTGGCGATGTACCACGACCAGGGCCTGCCGGTACTCAAATACAGCGGTTTCGAGCAGGCGGTGAACATCACCCTGGGCCTGCCCTACCCCCGCGTTGCGGTCGACCACGGCACCGCGTTGGACCTGGCCGGACGCGGCATCGCCGACTCCTCCAGCCTGTTCGCCGCCACGCAATGGTGTGCCCGGCTGGCGCGCCAACGTACACTGGTGCCATGACTTCCCCGCATTCCCCCTCGGCCGCCGGGTTTACCGCTCCGGCCAAAAAGCAGCTGGGCCAGCACTTCCTGGCCGATCGCAGCTACATCGACAAGATCGTATTGGCGGTCAACCCGAAGGACGACGACCGCCTGGTCGAAATCGGCCCGGGCCAGGGCGCCATCACCCTGCCGCTGCTGCGCCGCCACCCGCGCCTGACCGTGATCGAATTCGATCGCGACCTGATCGCACCGCTGACCGCCGCCGCTGAACCGCTGGGCGAACTCACCATCGTGCACCGCGACGTGCTGCAGGTGAACTTCACCGAGCTGGCCGGCGACGGCCAGATCCGGCTGGTGGGCAACCTGCCCTACAACATCTCGTCGCCGATCCTGTTCCACGCCATGGACCATGCCGCGGTGATCCGCGACATGCACTTCATGCTGCAGAAGGAAGTGGTGGACCGCATGGCGGCCGACCCGGGCAGCAAGGTATACGGCCGGCTCAGCGTGATGCTGCAGGCCTGGTGCAAGGTCACCTCGTTGTTCGTGGTGCCGCCGGGCGCGTTCCGGCCGCCGCCGAAAGTCGACTCAGCCGTGGTCCGGCTGGTGCCGCGTGATCCGGCCACGGTGGGCATCATCGACCGCCGCCGCTTCGCGGATGTGGTCCGTGCTGCCTTCGGGCAGCGCCGCAAGACGCTGCGCAACGCACTGAACGGGGTGGTCACGCCCGAACAGTTCGAAGCAGCCGGGGTGCGCAGTGATGCGCGCGCCGAGCAGCTGGAAGTGGCGCAGTTCATCGCGTTGGCCAACGTGCCGCGCGCGGAAGATTGAAACTCCCACTAAACTGCCTGCATGAACGACGCTGCACACTATGCGATCTCGGTCGAGGTCGCCCCGCGCTTCCTCGATGACCAGTCCACGCCCGAGGACGGGCGTTTTGCATTCGCCTACACAATCCGCATCCACAATGGCGGCCGCGTGGCCGCGCGGCTGGTGGCCCGCCACTGGCGGATCACCGACGGCAACGGCCGGGTCGAGCACGTGGACGGCGATGGCGTCATCGGCGAACAGCCGCGGCTGCGCCCGGGTGAAGACTTCCGTTACACCTCCGGTGTCATGCTGGAAACCGAGCACGGCACGATGCAGGGGCATTACGACATGGTGGCCGACGATGGCACCGAGTTCGCAGCTCCCATCGCGCCATTCGTATTGACCATCCCGCGCACGCTGCACTGATGGAGGCGCACGCATGAGTGTCTGGGCCATCGGCGACCTGCAGGGCTGTTACGACGTGACCCAGCGTCTGCTGGAGAAGATCCGCTTCGACCCGGCGGTGGACACACTGTGGTTCTGTGGCGACCTGGTCAACCGTGGCGGCCAGTCGCTGGAAACGCTGCGGCTGGTGCATTCGCTGCGCGACCAGAGCGTGGTGGTGCTGGGCAACCACGATCTGTCGTTGCTGGCCGTTGGTGCCCGCACCGAGGAAGAGCAGCGCAAGGTCAACCCGGACCTGCTGCGGGTCGTGCAGGCCGAAGACCGCGATGTACTGCTCGAATGGCTGCGCCTGCAGAAGCTGGTGCACGTGGACCGCGAGCTGGGCTGGATGATGGTGCACGCGGGCCTGGCCCCGAAGTGGACTACGCAGCTGGCCGAGAAGCACGCCCGCGAGGTGGAGGTACAGCTGCACGGCAGCGGCTACCGCAAGCTGTTCCGCAACATGTACGGCGACAAGCCGGGCTGGTCGCCCGGGTTGGCCGGCTACGACCGTTCGCGGGCGATCATCAACCTGCTCACGCGCATGCGTTACTGCACGCCGCGTGGGCGGATCGGGATCGAGGACAAGGGCACGCCGGGCACGCAGGAACAAGGGCTTTACCCTTGGTTCGAGGTACCGGGCCGGGTCGAACGCGATCTGAAGATCGTGTGCGGGCACTGGTCGGCGCTGGGCCTGACGATCACCCAGGGCGTGCATGCGATCGACACCGGCGCGGTCTGGGGCGGCAAGCTCACGGCACTGCAGCTGGACACCGAAGAGCTGCGCGTGGTGCAGGTGCCGGGCCGCGATGTGCCCAAGCCGGTGACGCCGCCGCGCCCGCCGGTGCGGCGCAATGAGGACGAAGGCAGCAGCTCCAATGGCCGTCCCCCGCGTGGTCCGCGCAACAGCAACCGCGGCCCACGCCAGCAGCAGCCACGGCGCGCGCCCGAACCGAGCGGCAACGAAGGCAACAGCACGCCGACCACGGCGTGACGCGCATGCCGGCGTGACGCACGACGGCACTGCGGCACTGCGGCATTGGCGGCATCGTAGAGCCGGGCTCTGCCCGGCTGCAGTTGGATTCAGGCGAACGGCCCACAACCGCGAGTATCCCTGGCTTGGGCCGACAGCGCCACCGCTCAGCGCCTGACGTAATCTACGAAATCAAAGGCGAACGCGTGTTTGGCGTCGGCGTCATGGTGCTCGCGCGCGACTTCGGTCCACTGTTGTGGATCGACTTCGGGAAAATGCGTGTCGGCCGCTACCTCTGCATCTACCCAGGTCAGATGCAGGTCGGTGGCCTGGTCCAGCAGCTGGCGGAAGATCTCGCCGCCACCAATTACGCACAGCTCGTCGGCACCGACGGTTTCTGCGAACTCCTTTGCTTCTTCGATTGACGCCACTGCCTGCATGCCCTCGAACGGCACCTGGCCCGAACGGGTCAACACCAGGTTCGGTCGGCCGGGCAGCGCGCGGCCGAGCGACTGCGCGGTCTTGCGGCCCATCAGGATCGGCTTGCCCAGTGTCAGTGCCTTGAAGCGCTTCAGGTCGTCCGGCAGCTGCCAGGGCAGCTGGTTGTCCTGCCCGATGCCGTGGTCGCGGTCGAGGGCGACGATCAGGGAGAGCTTCATACCGCCACCGGCGCCTTGATCGCCGGGTGCGGGTGGTAGTCGTCGATGCGGATGTCGTCGAACTGGAAGCCGAACAGATCGGTCACCTCCGGGTTCAACCACAGCGTGGGCAGCGCGCGCGGTTCGCGCGCCAGCTGCTCACGGGCCTGCTCGTAATGGTTGGAATACAGGTGCGCATCGCCCAGGGTGTGTACGAAATCGCCGACCCCCAGGCCGGTGGCCTGCGCCACCATGTGGGTCAGCAGCGCGTAGCTGGCGATATTGAACGGCACGCCCAGGAAGATGTCGCCGCTGCGCTGGTACAGCTGGCAGCTCAGCTTGCCGTCCACTACATAGAACTGGAACAGGTTGTGGCAGGGCATCAGCGCCATCTGCGAGAGCTCGCCCACGTTCCAGGCGCTGACCACCAGCCGCCGCGAATCCGGGTTGCGCTTGATCTCGTCCACCAGCCACTGCATCTGGTCGATGCTGCCGCCGTCGGCCGTGGCCCAGCTGCGCCACTGCTTGCCGTAGACCGGGCCGAGGTCGCCGTTCGCGTCGGCCCATTCGTCCCAGATCCGCACCTGGTTGTCCTGCAGGTAGCCGATGTTGGTGTCGCCCTTCAGGAACCACAGCAGCTCGTGGATGATCGAGCGCAGGTGCAGCTTCTTGGTGGTGACCAGCGGGAAACCGTCGTTGAGGTTGAAGCGCATCTGCCAGCCGAACACGCTGCGGGTGCCGGTGCCGGTGCGGTCGGACTTTTCCGTGCCGTGTTCGAGCACGTGCTCGAGCAGGTCCAGGTACGCTTTCATGCCTTGCCCCCAGCAGCGGCAGGGGTGGCCGGCAGCACCGGCTGCAGCACCGGTGCGCGGCGCGACAGCACCAGCAGCACCAGGCCAAACGCGACCAGCGGCAGGCTCAGCAGCTGGCCGCGGGTGAACCAATCAAAGGCCAGGTACACGCCGTTGTCGGGCATGCGCACGAATTCCACCGCGAAGCGGAACACGCCGTACATCAGCGCGAACAGGCCCGACACCAGGTAACGGTGGCGCGGCGTGGCCGACACCGCCCACAGCACCGCGAACATCACCAGCCCTTCCAGCAGCGCTTCATACAGCTGCGACGGGTGGCGGGCGAACTGATTGAGCGCACCGGTGGCGAACTGCTCGCGCAGCGCCGGCATGTCCAGCTGGTCCAGCGGTGCCGGCAGGCCCGAGGGAAACACCACGCCCCAGGTGCCGTCGGTGTACTTGCCCCACAGCTCGGCGCCGATGAAGTTGCCGATGCGGCCGAAGCCCAGGCCCAGCGGCACCAGCGGCGCCATGAAGTCGATGGTATCGCCCAGGTGCAGGCGGTGCTTGCGCGACCAGTACCACGAGGCGAACAGCACGCCCAGCAGGCCGCCATGGAAGCTCATGCCGCCGTCCCAGACCTTGAACAGCAGCAGCGGGTTGTGCAGGAAATCGCCCAGCGCGTAGAACAGCATGTAACCCACGCGCCCCCCCACCACCACGCCGAGCATCGCGTAGAACAGCAGGTCGGAGAAGCCGTTGGCATCCACGCCCGGCAGGCGCCCCGCCGCGATGCGCCGCCGCCCCAGCCACCAGGCCGCGGTGAAGCCGAGCAGGTACATGATGCCGTACCAGTGCACCTTGACCGGCCCAAGCGAGATGGCGATGGGGTCGATGTCGTGGAAATAGATCATGGGCGATGCCTTGCAGGTAAGCGGCTATTCTCGGGCCAGCGCCACCGTACCTCAACCAAGCAGTTGAGGCGTATTGGGCAGGGCGTCATCCTGGGACCCGCTGCCGGGCCGATAGTGCCCGGCCAGCAGGTCCGATACCTCGGCGATGGCCAGCAGCACCGCGTCCTGCAGCACGCCGTTGCGCAGCTGCTGCTGCATGTGCGCGCAGACCGCCTGCCACTGCGCCTCGCCCACTCTGCCGCGCAGGCCACGGTCGGCCACCAGCTCGATGGCGTGGTCGGCCAGCAGCAGGTAGACCAGCACGCCGTTGTTCTGCTCGGTGTCCCAGGTGCGCAGCTGGGCGAAGGCATGTTCCGCCCGCTGGCGCGGCGTCACCCGCTGCCAGAGCGCCGTCAGCGGCAGGTCCGCTTCCACCGCGAACATGACCTGGCCGCCGTGGCGGCGTTCGCCTGCGGCGATCGCGTCGGTGATCGCCTGCAACGCAGCCGGCGGGAAGGTCCGCCGCAGCGACGGGGCGAACAGATGGCGCCACCAGCGCATCACCAGCCCCCCGAGGCGCCACCGCCTCCGGATCGCCCACCGCCACCGCCCCAGCCACCACCGCCGCCGAAGCCACCGCCCCCACCAAAGCCACCCCCGCCCCAACCGCTGTTGCGGGCGAAGCGGCCGACCCGGCCGGAGGAGAAGCCGACGAACAGCCCGATCAGCCCGGCCAGGCCGCTGGCCAGCCACAGCGAGGTGAACAGGAACGCGGCCACCGCCGCCCCGCCCCCACCCAGCAGCGCGCGCACCGGGCGCGGCAACCAGCCCAGCAGGGCACGGGCGAAGGTGCCAACGAAGAAGCCGATCACCAGGGCGACGGTGAAGCCGTCACCGCCGCTGCCGCGCGGCGCTGGGTTGGCGCTGACCGGGGCCGGCAGGTCCTCGCCATCGATCAGTTTGACCAGCGCCGCGGTACCGTCGGCCAGCCCGCCCGCGTAATCCCCGCTGCGGAAGTGCGGGGCCAGGTATTCCTGGATCACCCGGTTGGCGATGGCATCGGGAATGGCGCCTTCCAGCCCGTAGCCCGGCTCGATCCGCACCCGCCGGTCGTCCTTGGCCACCACCAGCAACACGCCATCGTCCACGCCCTTGCGGCCGATGTTCCACTGCTCGAACACCCGCTGGGTGTACTGCTCGATCGTCTCGGGCTGGGTGCTGGGCACCATCAGGATCTGCAGCTGGCTGCCCTTGCGCTGCTGCAGCGCCAGCGCCTGTGCTTCCAGCGCCTGCTTCTGCGTGGCATCCAGGGTGCCGGTGGTGTCCACCACCGGCGAGGTCAGCGGCGGAATTGCCGCGTCTGTCTGCGCCCACGCAGCCCCCGCCAGGCACAGGCCCAGCAGCAACAGCGCGCGCTGCAGCAGGCGGAGGTTCACCGGTTACTGGGCCGGCGCCGGGGCCTGCTGCGGCGGCGGCGCGGGGGCGGGGGCCGGGGCCGCGGGCTGCGCGCCGAACTTCACGGCCGGCGGCTGCGAGATCTGCGCTTCATTTTCCACGGTGAAGTTCGGTTTTTCCTTGTAGCCGAAGAGCTTGGCGGTGATCAGCTGCGGGAACGAGCGGACGTAGGTGTTGTAGTCCTGCACCTGCTGGATATAGCGGCCGCGGGCCACGGTGATGCGGTTCTCGGTGCCTTCCAGCTGCGCCTGCAGGTCGCGGAAGCCCTGGTCGGACTTCAGGTTGGGGTAGTTTTCGGTGACCACCAGCAGCCGCGACAGCGCACCGCTCAGCTCGCCCTGTGCCTGCTGGAACTGCTTGAGCGAGTCGGCATCATCGGCGTTCACGTTGACCTGGCCCACCCGCGCGCGGGCGTTGGTCACATCGGTCAGCACCTGGCGTTCCTGGTTGGCATAGCCTTCCACGGTCTGCACCAGGTTGGGGATCAGGTCGGCACGGCGCTTGTACTGGTTGAGCACCTCGGCCCAGCCGGCCTTGACCTGTTCATCCTTCTGCTGGATGGAGTTGTAACCACAACCGGACAACAGGCTGGCCAGAAGCGCCAGCAGGATCAGTCGGGTGGATGTACGCATGGCCGGCTCCGGAATCGGGTGGTCGGGAGCCGGAGAATGCCATGAATAGGGGTGAATTCGCCGTTAGGGTCGCCTCGCGCGCCCCGCCCCCTGAGTCAGGGGGCGGCGGCGTCCCCTTACCAGTTGCCCGCACCCGGCACGTGGTGCGCCAACGCGCGGCGGCGCATCAGCAGGTTCAGCCACTCCACCAGCACCGAGAAGCCCATGGCGGCGTAGATGTAGGGCTTGGGCACGTGCACGTCCAGCCCGTCCAGGATCAGCACCGCACCGATCAGCAGGATGAAGGCCAGGGCCAGCATCTTCACCGTCGGGTTGGCGTCGATGAAACGGCCCAGCGGGTTGGCCGCCAACAGCATGACCGCCACTGACAGCAGAATGGCCGCGACCATCACCGGTACGTGGTCGGCAATGCCGACCGCGGTGATCACCGAGTCCAGCGAGAACACGATGTCAATGATGGCGATCTGCGCGATCACCATGCCGAACACGGCCGAGGCCTTGGTGGTGGTGGGATCTTCGTCTTCGCCGCCGGTGATCAGCTCGCGGATTTCCATGCCGCCCTTGATGATCAGGAACAGGCCACCGAGGATCAGCACCAGGTCGCGGATGGAGATGCCCATGCCGGCCACGGTGAACAGGTTGGCCTGCATGTGCGCCAGGTAGGCCAGCGAGACCAGCAGCAGGATGCGGGTGATGCACGCCACCGCGATGCCGAGCTTGCGCGCGAACGGACGGCGCGCTTCGGGCAGCTTGCTCACGGCGATGGAGATGAACACCAGGTTGTCGATGCCGAGCACGATTTCCAGTGCGCTCAGGGTCAACAGGGTCAACCAGACGTTCGGGTCGGACAGCAGCTCAAGCAACATGGACCAGGATCCTTACCAAGGGGGAGAACGATACGTGGGGCGCGTCAGAACACGCGCGGCGCCAGGACCAGGCCCCAGCACAACAGAACATTCATCATCAGCACGAACACCGCCGCCGAGCCCATGTCCTTGGCGCGGCCAGCCAGCTCATGGAATTCGGCGCCGTAGCGTTCGATCACCGCTTCAATCGCCGAATTGGCCAGTTCCATGGCCAGCACCAGCAGCATCGAGCCGATCATCAGCGCGCGCTCGACCGGGGTCTGGCCCAGCCAGAACGCCAGCGGTGCCAGCACGATCAGCAGGTAGACCTCCAGCCGGAACGAGGACTCGTGCAGCCAGGCAGCCCGCAGGCCCTGCCAGGACCACACCGCGGCCTTGAAGATGCGCTTGGGGCCGCGCGGCATGTGCCCGATTTCATCAGCCACGCAGGGACACTCCGCAGCGGGAAGGGAAGCAGGACAGCAGGTGCGGGGCACGACAAGGGGTCATGGGCAGCGCGGCAGGCGTTGAAGAATCGGACATTTTGCCACACGGGGGGGCCTGACCGGCCAACCGCCATCGCGCGCCCGGCCTAGAATGACCGTACGCATCCATGGAGCCGTTCATGTCCCAGCGTTTCGCCCGTCCCCTGCTGCTCGCCCTGGCGCTGACCGCCAGCCTGCCCGCCCTGGCCCTCACGCCTTCGCCCGCGCCGGCGCCGGCGCCGCCAGAGGTTCCGGCCCAGGTGTCGAACGTGGCCTGGGCCGGCGACATGGCCGCCTTCGCCAAGGCCGACGCCGCCACCCCGCCGCCGCGCGGCGGCATCGAATTCATCGGCAGCTCTTCGATCCGGATGTGGGACACGCTGGCGGCCGATTTCCCGGGCCAGCAGGTATTCAACCGCGGCTTCGGCGGGTCCGAAGTGCGCGACAGCACCTGGTATGCCGGGCAGATACTCATCCCCTACGCGCCCTGCAAGGTGTTCTTCTACGCAGGTGACAACGACCTCAACAGCGGCCGTACGCCTACCCAGGTGCGCGACGACGTGGTGGCGTTCGTGCAGCGCGTGCACCGCGACCTGCCGAAGACCACCGTCGAGGTGATCTCGATCAAGCCCAGCCCGTCGCGCGCGCAGCTGCTGCCGGCGGTGCAGGAGGCAAACGGGTTGATCCAGCAGGCCTTGGCCAAACTGCCCAACACCGGCTACACCGACATCTACACCCCGATGCTGGGCGAGGATGGCCAGCCGCGCGCGGCGTTGTTCCGGGAAGACATGCTGCATATGACGGCGGATGGGTATGCGATCTGGCGCGATGCGTTGGCACCGAAAGTGCAGTGTGACGCGGTGAAGCGGTAAGAGCGCGTGTTGTTCGCGGTCATGCGTTAAAGGGCCGATCAGCAAGGTCGGCGGTCGTTTGGGAACCGACCCTACCGCGCTCGCTCACCTGCACGCAGGCAATGGAAACGCCGTCGCTCTACGCTTTTACGGGTCAGCGGTAAATGATCGTGGCCTGGGTGCCGACGCCGGGTTCGCTGGTCAGCGCGATCTTCCAGCCGAAGCGGTCGCACAGGCGGCGCACGATCGACAGGCCCAGGCCCGTGCCCTGCGGCCGGCTGGGTTCGGCGCGGTAGAACGGCTCGAACGCGCGCGACAGCGCTTCGGCTGACATGCCGATGCCGGTATCGCGCACCACCACGCGGTCGTCCAGCACGTCCACGTCGATGCGACCTTCATCGGTGTAGCTGCACGCGTTGCGCAGCAGGTTGCTGACCACCACCTGCAGCACCCGCGGCGGCGCGTGCAGGTGCACCGGCGCCCCGCTGTGCAGGTGGATCTCGACCGGCCGGCCGGCGATCAGCTCGCGCGCGTTGTCGATCTCGTAACGCACGATCTCGTTGACATCGAACAGCTCGATCTGCGGCTCCACGTCCGCCTCGCGCGCGAGGATCAGGAACGCATCGATCACCGCCTCCATGTCGCGCCCCGCGCGCTGGATGCGGTTCAGGCCGCGGCGCAGCCGCGGCGTCATGTCCTGGTCGCCCAAGGCCATGTCACTGGCTACCCGGATCACCGTCAGTGGCGTGCGCAGTTCATGGCTCGCATCGCGGGTGAAGTTGCGTTCGCGCGCCACGTGCGCGGTGACTCGCGTGGCCAGCGAATGCAGTGCCGCCGCCAGCTGCCGCGTTTCGCCCTGCATGTCCGCCGGCAGCTTTTCCGGTGCCAGGTCCGATGCTTCCGGATGGCCCGGGTTCCAGCGCGATACCCGCCGCGCCAGCCAGTTCACCGGCGAGACCAGCCGCTTCGAGGCGCGGTAGGTGATCCACGAGGCGCCATACACCGCCAGCAGCGTCAGCAGCACCGGGACGATGCCGAACCAGAACGCCAGCATTTCCGCGCGCGAACGCAGGAACACCAGGTACAACTGCCCCTCCGCGCGCGCGTCGACCAGCACCAGCTGGTCGTCGGCCTCCAACTCGTGGAAGCCGGGTGCCAGCGTGCGCAGGTTGGGCGGCAGGCTCAGCGCCGACTGCCCCGTTTCCAGCAGGTAGCCGCGGATGTTGCGCGTGTTCGGCGGCGGCTGCGCGGGCGAGGCCGCGTGCAGGTCCCAGAAGTAGGTCGCTTCTTCCTGCAGCGCGCTGCTGACCAGGCTGTGCTTGATCACCAGCGACACCAGCCAGGCACCCAGCAGGATGCCCAGGCTGGCCAGGACGGCCTGCAGGATGAAGACAATGCGGATCTTGCGCGGCAGACCGTGCGGCATTACGAAATCCAGGTCGGGTCGCCGCGATTATAGGAAAGCGCGCCGTTATTCCATCGTGCAAGCAATGACGATGCCCCGGCAGGTGCCGGGGCATCGTGTACACCGAAGCCGGCAAAGGCCGGTGCCGTCGTGCGCCCTGCCGTGTGGCGCATCAGCTCATGGGCTGGGCGATATCGGCAATGCGGTAGCCGGCGCTCTGCACGGTGTGCAGCAGTGGGCGGTCGAACGGCTTGTCGATGATCTTGCGCAGGTTGTACAGATGGCTGCGCAGGGTGTCCGAATCGGGCAGGCCATTGCCCCATATCTCGCGTTCGATTTCCTGGCGGGTCACCACGCGCGGGGATTCGCGCATCAGGATGGTGAGCAGGCGCAGGCCGATGGGCGAGAGCTGCAGCTCGGTCCCCGCACGCGTGGCGCGCATGCTGACCGGGTCCAGCACCAGGTCGGCGACCTTCAGCACTTCCGATCCCACCTGGCGACGTTCGCGCCGGATCAGCGCGCGCAGGCGGGCTTCCAGCTCCTGGATCGCGAACGGCTTGGTGAGGTAATCGTCGGCGCCGAAGCCCAGGCCGGTGAGCTTGTCATCGAGCGTATCGCGCGCGGTCAGCATCAGCACCGGCGTCGACTTGCGCGCATCGTTGCGCAACCGGCGGCAGACTTCGATGCCGTCCAGCCGCGGCAGCATCAGGTCCAGCACCACCACGTCGTAACTGTTTTCAGCCGCCAGACGATAGCCATCCAGCCCGTCCTGGGCATAGTCCACCTCGAACCCACGGCCTTCCAGGTATTCCCCGATCATCTCGGAGATATTGCGGTTGTCTTCGACCACCAGCACCAGGCCGGAGGTTTCCTTTGTCTGACGCATGGGAGTCCCTCTTTCTTCAGCTTTGTGAAACATGCCGGATCGTCGGTGGAGGCGATGTGAAGCCGCTCACAGATTATTTCGGCGGGGCGTTCAGCAAGGGCTTGAGCAGCGGCCAGACGTTGTCCAGCACCTTCGGCTGGGCCGCGGCAGTAGGGTGCAGGCCGTCGCCCTGCATCAGCCCCGGCTGCAGGGCCACCCCCTCCAGCAGGAACGGCAGCAGGGCCACCTTGTACTGGCTGGCCAGGCCCGCATAGCTCTGGCGCAGGCGATCCCGGTAGGCGGGCCCGTAGTTGGGAGGTACGTCGATGCCCAGCAGCAGCACCTTGGCACCGGCCTTCTGGCTGGCCACGATCATCTGCTCCAGGTTGCCGCGCAGCTGCGCCGGGGTGAGCCCACGCAGCGCGTCATTGCCGCCCAGTTCAATCACCACCACCGACGGCCGGTGCTTGTCCAGCAGCGCCGGCAGCCGGGTCAGCGCACCGGCCGTGGTTTCGCCGCTGATGCTGGCGTTGATGATCGCCGGCGGCGGCGTGATCTGCTGGCTAACCCGCTGCTGAAGCAGGTTTACCCAGCCCGAAGCGGCCGGGATATTGTGGGCGGCACTGAGGCTATCGCCGACCACCAGCACCGCGTGCCGGGTGTCCGTACCTTTGGCACACGCCAGCGCAGGCAACAGCAGCAACCCTGCCAGCAACCAGACCACCTGGGCCGCGCGGCCCGCCCACTTTGCTCGGTACATTGGAGAATCCTCATCGACAGCCTGTCCCCCCGCAGCGCGCCCGTCGCCATCGCCGCCCACAACGTGGGCAAGTCCGCACGTGGCCCGGAGGGTGAAGTCCACATACTGGACAACATTGACATGACCGTCCATGAAGGCGAGAGCGTGGCCATCGTCGGCGCGTCCGGTTCGGGCAAGACCACCCTGCTCGGCCTGCTGGCCGGACTGGACCTGCCCAGCCGCGGCGAGATCGCCCTGGCCGGAGCCACGCTGGGCGCACTGGATGAGGAAGCCCGCGCGCAGCTGCGCGCGCGCGAAGTCGGCTTCGTGTTCCAGAGCTTCCACCTGCTGCCGGCGCTGACCGCCGAAGAGAACATCGCGCTGCCACTGGAACTGGCCGGGCGCGAAGATGCCGCGCGGGTGCGCGAGGTGCTGGCCCAGGTCGGGCTGAGCCACCGCGCACGCCACTACCCGCGCCAGCTGTCCGGCGGCGAGCAGCAGCGCGTGGCGCTGGCGCGGGCATTCGTGGCGCGGCCGCGCATCCTGTTTGCCGACGAGCCCACCGGCAGCCTGGACCAGGCCACCGGGCAGCAGATCAGCGACCTGCTGTTCGCGCTCAACGCCACCAGCGATACCACGCTGGTGCTGGTCACCCATGACCTGCGCCTGGCCCAGCGTTGCGAACGCATCTACCGGCTCGATGGCGGCCGCCTGGTCGATGCCGCCGGAATCAGCGCATGAACGTCCTGCGCCATGCAGGGCGCGCGCTGCGCCGGGAATTCCTGGCCGGCGACCTGCTCACCGTGTTCGCCGCGCTGGTGCTGGGCGTGGCCGTGATGACTGCGGTGGGCACGCTGGTCAACCGGGTCACGCTGGCGTTGACCAGCAGCGCCGCGGAAATGCTCGGCGGCGACCTCGGCCTGGGCGGGCGCGAGGACGTGCCGCAGGCGTTTGCCGACGAGGCACGTGCGCGCGGCCTGGCCAGCACGCGCATGGTCAGCTTCCCCAGCGTGCTGTTCCATGGCGATGAAAGCCAGATGGCCAACATCAAAGCGGTCAGTGCCGGCTATCCGCTGCGCGGCGAACTGCGGGTCAGTCGCGCCTCCGGCGGCGCCGGCGAAGTGGCCGGCACCCCCGCGGCGGGCGAAGCGTATGCCGATCCCCGCTTGATGCAGGCGTTGGGACTGCAGGTGGGCGATGCACTCGAGTTCGGCGCCGGCACGCTCACCGTGACCCGCGTGCTGCAGGCCGAACCCGATACCTCCGGCGAGCTGATGCAGCTGTCGCCGCCGCTGCTGGTCAACCGGGTCGACGTGGACCGCGCCGGCCTGCTCGGTCCAGGCAGCCGCGCCTCGTACCGGATGATGTTCGCCGGCAACACCGACGCCATTGCCGACTTCCGCGGCTGGCTGCAGCCGCGCGCCAAGGGCCTGCGCATTGTCGGCATCGCCGATGCGCAGCGTGGCGTGCGCGGCGCGTTCGACCTGGCCGGCCGCTTCCTGTCGCTGGCCGCGCTGCTGGCGGTGCTGCTCGCGGGCGTCGCCACCGCCCTGGCGGCCAACCGCTTCGCGCTGCGCCGGATCGACCAGGTGGCGGTGCTGCGCTGCCTGGGCGCACGCCAGCGCGACATCCTCAGCGCGATGGCGCTGCAGCTGGTGCTGCTGGCGGTCCCGGCCTGCCTGGTCGGGATCGGGTTGGGCATGGTCGCGCAGGCCGGGCTGGTACAGGCGCTGGGTGGGCTGATTCCGGGCCGCTTGCCACTGCCGCAGGCGACCCCGGCGCTGAGCGGGGCCGGGATCGGGCTGGTGCTGCTGCTCGGCTTCGGCCTGCCGCCGCTGCTGCGGCTGCGCAAGGTGCCGCCGATGCGGGTGCTCAACCGCAGCTTCGCGACCCTGCCGCCCAGCTCGCTGCTGGTCTATGCCGCTGCGCTGGCAGCCACGGTGGCGCTGACCGTACAGGCCACGGGCGATGTGCGGCTGGCGGCCTGGGTGCTGGGCGGGCTGGCCGCGCTGGCACTGCTGGCCGGCGCGGCCGGTGCGGCCCTGCTGTGGCTGCTGCGCGGCCTGCAGCCACGCCTGCGTGGGCGCTGGAAGCTGGGCCTGGCCGCCCTTACCCGGCGCCGCGGGCTGGCGGTGATGCAGCTGGTGGGGCTGTCGCTGTCGCTGTGCGCGCTGTTGCTGCTGTCGGTGATCGGCCCGGGGCTGCTGGCCCAGTGGCGCGACCGCCTGCCCAGCGATACACCCAACTACTTCCTGATGAACATCCAGCCCGAACAACGCCAGCCCGTGCTGGCCGCACTGGGCGCGCTGGGCGTGGATTCACCGGGGATCGAGCCGTTCAGTACCGGGCGGCTGCTGGCGGTCAACGACAAACCGCCGCAGCGGCAGGCACGCGAAGACAACAGCAACGATGACGACGATGCCAATCGCCCGGTCAACTTTTCCTGGCGGCATGACTTCCCTCCGGCCAATACCCTGTTGAGTGGTACGTACTGGGCACCCGGCAGCACCGCCCCCGAAGCGTCCATCGAACAGGGCTGGGCCGAACGTTACGGGATGACGCTGGGCGACACCGTGACCCTGCAGATGGGCGAGCAGGAACGGCGTTTCACGGTGACCAGCATCCGCAAGGCCGACTGGGATTCGTTCCGGGTGAACTTCTTCCTTCTGCTCAACGAAGGTGCGGTGGGCGATGCGCCCTACAACCTGATCACCGCGTTCCACCTGCCCCGCGAACAGGCGCCAGCGCTGGCCGGCCTGACCCGTGAGTACCCGAACATTTCCCTGCTGGATATCGACAGCATCCTGCAGCGGGTGCGCGAGGTGGTGGACCGGGTGACCCAGGCCGTGCAGCTGGTGATGGGCTTCAGCCTACTGGCCGGGGTGCTGGTGCTGCTGGCGGCGCTGCAGGCCACCGCCGGCGAGCGCCGCTACGACAGCGCGGTGCTGCGCACCCTGGGCGCCACCCGCACCCAGCTGCGCGGCGCGGTGCTGGTCGAGTTCGGCGCGCTGGGGCTGCTGTCCTCGCTGTTGGCGGTGGGCACCGCCGCGCTGCTGGGCAGCGTGGTGGCCCGGCAGGTGTTTGAACTGCAGCTCAGCCCGCCGTGGGGCCCCCTGCTGGTCGGCGGCGCGCTGGGCGTGGCGCTGAGCACGCTGGCCGGCTGGTGGGGCACCCGCCGGATCCTGCATACGCCACCAGCGCTGGCGTTGCGCGAGGCCTGACCCGCACCACGTACCCCGGCCAACGGCCGGGGCTACCTTCCGTGGATAATCACGTCCTCCACGTCCTCGAGATCCCCCCGCGATGCCCGGCCCACCGTTCACCGCCTACCTGTACCCGGTGTTGCTGCTGCTGGGCAGCAACATCTTCATGACCTTCGCCTGGTATGGCCACCTCAAGTACAAGAGCGCACCGCTGATGACGGTGATTCTGGTCAGCTGGGGCATCGCCTTCTTCGAATACTGCCTGCAGGTGCCGGGCAACCGGCTGGGCAGCGCGGTGTACTCGGCCCCGCAGCTGAAAGGCATGCAGGAAGTGATCACCCTGGTTGTGTTCGCGGTGTTCTCAGCGTTCTACCTGGACCAGCCGTTGAAGTGGAACCACTACGCGGCGTTCGGGTTGATCGTGGCGGCGGCGTTCCTGATGTTCAAAGAGTGAGCGCAACGCGCTCACTCGGGTAGCAATCGCAAGGAACGGCGGAGCCGTGCCTGACGTCGCTTGCGACGGCCCGAAGGGTGCTCGCCAACGGCGGGCATACCGTGGGTCGGTTGACCCTCAATCGCGTCCAACCAGCGCCACCACCGCCTCCTCATGCATGCGCCGCTTCATTGCGGTGTTGCCGAACCGCATCCCCGCCAGGTCCGCGCGCAGCGCATCGGCCTGGGCATGGCTGATCGATTCGGGGTTGCCCACCTCGCGCATGGTCACCAGCGTGCTGCGTTCAGCGATCTCGGCGCGCACCCACTGCGGCAGGTGACGCTTCCAGGCGCGGCGACATTCCGGTGACGCGGCCGCACGACGTGCATCGCTGATGGAACTACGCTGCGCTGGCGGAATGTGCGTGCGCAGGAGCGCGACCTGCCGCTCCAGCTGGCTGGCGTACTGGGTGGAGCGGCTGTGCCGGTAATCGTTGAAGTTGATCTGGCGCAGCTGGTCCAGCGAATGGGATGCGGTGCCTGGGCTGGGCAACGGATTGGCGGCCCGGCTGCCGGCCAGCCGATGCAGGCCTTCACGCAGCACGGGAATCTCGCTGGGCCGCCCCTGCAGCGCATGGCCAAAGCCGGCGTCGAGCCCGGACTGGGCCACGCACAGTGCCTGCGCGCCCATGGCGGTGAGCCCGCCGAACAGGCGCGGGTTTTCGCCGATGCGACGGTGGCAGGCGGCGTAGTTGCGCCCTACCGAAGCGAGCAACGCATCGGGCAGCGGGCTGCCGCCGTTGCAGACGTCGGTGAGCGGGACCACACCGCTCTGGCTCGACGCGATGGGCGCGGCGCGGGTGCCGTGGAACGCGGCGGCGGCGCCGACCACGGCCGTGAACAGGTTCGGGAAATGCATGGCAGGAAGGACCTCTCTATGCAGGTCCTTCCAGTAGCTGCCTGCCGTGGAGAAAAAACCACCAGGAATCGATCATGCAGCGCCGCAGCCACGCAACAGAATCATGTCCCGACACCATGCGGTGGCATATGGGCGCGTGGCGACGCGCTCAATGCAAAGGCGCCCCGCAATCAGGGGGGCGCGGCGTGGCGCTACGCAGGGAGTCAGCGGGATTCGATCAGCGAACGGTTTCGGCCGGGGCCTTTTCGACCCACTGCCTGAACACCTTGTCGATGTCTGCATCCTTCACCTTTTTGCCGTCCTGCAGGTCCTGCGCCTGGGTGAACAGCGGGATGATCATCGCCATGCCGTCCGGCTTGGTCTTCAGGTGCACGCCCGGCGCCTGGCCGAGGAAGCCGTCCCAGCGCGCGCGCACCTTCGCCCAGTAGTCGGCCGTTGCCTTCCAGTATTCGTAGGCGGGCTTGAAATCGACCTCGGTGGTGCGGTTGTAGTCGTTGAAGCCGAACTCGCGCGCGATCTGCTGCTGGCTGCCGCCGGCCCCGCGCAGGATCTTGGTGTTGAACTGTTCGTGGGTCCAGCCGTTGGGCGTGAGCGTGTGCCGGTTGACCACCGCCAATGCGTTGTAATCGCTGCGGCGGGTGTACTCGCGGCGTGGCAGCGGGCGCCAGCTGAGGTCACTGGTCCAGGTCGCCACACCGTTGCTGTAGTCCCACTTGCCGGTGCCGCAGTAGCGCGGCGCATCGCTGACTTCATACACGCACTGGGTCCAGGCGCCGGCGTTTACCGCCGGGTCGATCGTACGCACCTGCCAGGTCTGGTCGGCGCTGAACTCGAAACGGGTCGGGGCCTGGTACACCCAGTCCTGCCGCCAATGCTTGGTCACGTGGCCGCTCTTGCCATCCACCAGCAGGTGCTGGAGCACGATCCGTTCCGGACGGTCTTCGATCACGATCACCACTTCATTGCCGCCGCTGCGCACGGCTGGCGCACGCTCATAGCCCGGCTTGAGCAGTACGGTTTCGTCGAAGGCGAAATCGACGATGTACTCGCCCTTCATGGCCAGGATGCTGGCGTGGTCGCGCTGCAGGTCGGAGGGCTGGGCGTGGGCGATGCCGCTGCTGGCAAGCAGCAACCACGCAGAACCGTAGTGCCACGCCCTGCGTGGCTTCGCGCTGGCTGTCTGGGGTTTCATCTGCTCGGGTCTCTTCAGGAATGTCGAATGGGGGAAAGGTGGGCACCCTCTGCGCGCGCGATGCGCCGCGCGGCGGTGGCACCCAGCGTCGACAGCGAAGCCAGGCTGGCGGCCACGCCCTGGCAGGCATGGGCGGAGACGGCGTGTTTCCAGCCGCCCAGCTCGCTGCTGTCGGGGCGGTACAGGCACAGCACGGTGCCCAGTTCCGCCAGCTGTTCCGGGGAGGGCAGCTGGCCAGGGCGCAGGTACCGGTCGGTGGATTGCAGTGCGGAAAGGGCTCGGCTCATGATGGCTACCAGCTCACGGCAAGGCTGGCCGACACGTTGCGGCCAGGGTTGGTGTAACGGTCGATCACCGTGCTGCTGGTGGCCAGCGTGGAGGTGATCGCCGAGTAGTCGATGTAGGTGCGGTCGCCGAGGTTGAACACGCCGACGTTGATCTTCGCGCCGGGCGCGAAGTCCCAGTGCGCCACCAGGTCCAGCACGCCGTAACCTGCGGGGCGGAACGCGGTGGCGCTGGCCATGCGGTCCTTGCGCTTGGCGAACGTACCGAGCAGCTCCACGCCCCAGGTTTCGCGATCAAAGGCCACGCCGAGCGTGCCGCGCAGCGGATCGATCGATTCCAGCGGCACGTCTTCGGTCTTGTCCTGGCCACGCGACCAGGCCACCGCGCCGTTCAACGACCAGCCGGCCAGCGCCGTGCTGAGTTCGCCGAAGTCGACACCGGCCTTGAGCTCGGCACCATGGATTTCCGCATCGGCGATGTTCTGCGACTGGAACACGATCAGCCCCTGCGGGTTGATGCCGACCTGGCGCTGGGACTCGATGAAGTCCTTGTAGTCGTTGTAGTAGCCGCTCAGGCTCACATACGCCGCCGGCGTCAGGAAGCGTACGCCCAGTTCCAGGCCGTCGCTGGTTTCGGGCTTGAGGTCCGGGTTGGGAATGGCGGTGTAGCCGAACATCACGTTGGTGAAGCCCAGGTTGACGTCGTTGTACGGCGGCGAGCGGAATCCGTGCGAGTAACCGGCGAACAACGACCAGGCATCGGCGAAGCGCCACACCAAGCCCAGCTTCGGCGACACACTGGTCTTGGTCAGGTCGGAGACGGCCACGCCAGGGTTGTCCTCACCGAAGATGGCATCCACCTCCGGGCGCAGTTCGTAATGGTCCACGCGCACGCCTGGCACCAGCGAGAAACGGCCATCGGCAAAGCGCATTTCATCCTGCACGTACAGGCCAAGCTCGGTGGTTTTGCTGATCGGGAAATCGCGCACCGGGAACGCATCGGGCAGGATCGTGGTGCTGGTCTGGCCATTGGCCAGTACCTGGTAGCCGTCGCGCTTCTGGCGCGTCTCGGTCCAGGTGCCGTCGAAGCCGTAGGTCAGTGCGTGCTCGACCGTACCGGTCTGCAGGGCCTTGTGGAAGGCGGCCTGCAGGCCGTACACGCGCTGGTCGAAGTTGAATTCGCGATGCCGCGTGGTGCGGTTGGCGCGCTGTTCGTCGGTGCGCTGGGTGGTTTCGCTGTCCTGCCGGTAGAGCTGCCAGGAGAGGCTGTCGGCGAAGCCGGCGGCCAGCTTATCCATCTCATGCGCGAACGACACGCGTGCGCGGGTCTGGTGGTCGCGCGCCTGCATGCCGGTGGTGGTGGTGTGGTCGATGGCCGACAGCACGTCGGTGTCCACGCTGTCCTCGTTGCCTTCCGCGGTCAGCCGGAAGCGCTGGTCCTCGCTGGGCGCGTAGACCAGCTTGCTGAGCACGCTGCGTCCGTCGCGGTCCTGCGGGTTGGCGGCGGTGCGGGTGCGGTCGTTGCTGCGCACATCGCCCATGCTCTCGGTTTCCTGGCCCTGGCGATGGGTGACATTCACCATGCCGCTCCAGTGGTCGCCGCCGAAGGCGGTGGTGGCGCTGCCGAGCAGGCCGTTCCATTCGCCGTCGTAGCCGAACTTCAGGCCGACGTAGCGGTTCTTTCCCTCCTTGAGGTAATCGGCCGGGTCCTTGGTGACGAAGGCGACCACGCCACCCAGCGCATCCGAGCCGTACAGCGCGCTGGCCGGGCCACGCACGATCTCGACCCGCTTGAGCGTTTCCAGGTCGGTGAAGTTGCGGTTGGCGTCGGCGAAGCTGCCGATGTTGAAGGCCTTGGGCATGGCGATGCCGTCGGTCTGGATCAGCACGCGGTTGCCGTCCAGCCCACGGATGCGGAAGCCGCCCAGGCCGAACCGGGCCGGGCTGCTGGTCACCGAAATGCCCGGTTCGTAGCGGACCAGGTCCTTGATGCTGCGCACCAGGTGGTCGTCCAGCTGTTCGCGGTCGATCACATCGACGGTGGCGGCCACATCGCTCAGCGCACGCTCGGTGCGGGTAGCGGTGACCTGCACGCGGTCGAAGTCGCGCGCGTTGGCGGCGTCGGGGCTGGCGGGGGCGGCGGCGTGCGCGGCCATGGGCAGCGCCAGCCATACAGACAAGCCGTAGCGCCGGCCTCTGGCCGGCAGAGCAGGAAGATGGATCATGGTGGTTGACAGGGTCGGCTTGACGCGGAAGGAGACCCCCGACCGACGCCGGGGACCATGCGGTCGCAGGCGACGTGCCGAGGGGGAGAGAGGGGTACGACTGGCAGCAGGACCCGGAGGCCACATCCGCGCGGCCGCGCGGACGCACCCCCGTGGGGGAGGCGGGCCGGGGGACGTCTGGCGCGGGCCAGCAGCCGGCACTACTTGGTCAGAATGAGCTTGTCGTTGCTGGTGTGGCGCAGGCGATAGAAACGGTCGCCGTGCTGGATCAGGATTTCGCGACGCCCCTTCAGCAGGGCCTCGCTGTCGATCACTTCTTCAGCCGGAACGGCGCGGACCGGGCGGTCGCGGAGGGTCAGCGTTTCGGGGCGCAGCAGTACAGCGGCTTGAGTGTTCATTGTCTGGACTCGTGCGAGGGACGAGATAAATGATAATGATTCTCAGTTCACAATCAACAACCATTCTCATGTTCATTGATGAGATTTATGATTGATTTTCTTTTTTTGATAGGCGACATCTATCGGTAGGGCCACGCCCTGCGTGGCTCTACGCACGGTTACGTCATGCGGCGAAGATCGCCTCCACCCTGCTCCAGTCGGCGTCGGCTACCTGCTCAAGCACGTCCAGCGCGCCGAGGTTCTGCTCCAGCTGGCTGACCCGGCTGGCGCCGAGGATCACGCTGGACACGTTCGGGTTGCGCAGGCACCAGGCGATGGCCAGCTGCGCCGGGGACTGGCCCAGGTCGGCGGCAAGTGCACTGTAGGCACGCACCTTGTCCAGGCGCTGCCCGGCCGACTCGCCCAGGACCAGCTCCTTCAGCCAGCCCATCTGGGCCTGGCCCAGCCGCGATTCCGGGTCGAAACCGCTGTTGTACTTGCCGCTCAGCAGGCCCGACGCCAGCGGCGAGAAGATCGTGGTGCCCAGCCCCGGGTCGGCGTACAGCGGCGCGTACTCGCGCTCTACCCGCTCGCGGTGCAGCAGGTTGTACTGCGGCTGTTCCATCGTCGGCAGGTGCAGGTTGTGGCTGCGCGCCACCGCCACCGCTTCCTGGATCTGCGTCGCCGACCACTCCGAGGTACCCCAGTACAGCACCTTGCCCTGCCGGATCAGGGTATCCATGGCCAGCACGGTTTCGGCAATGGGCGTGTCCAGGTCCGGCCGGTGGCAGTAATACAGGTCCAGGTAGTCCACCCGCAGGCGCTTGAGCGCGGCGTGGCAGGCATCGGTCACGTGCTTGCGCGACAACCCATGCTGGGTCGGCCGTGGCTCGTCCACCGCACCGAAGAACACCTTGCTGGACACGCACACCCCATCGCGGGGCAGGCGCAGGTCAGCGATCACATCGCCCATCACCTGCTCGGCGCGGCCGCGCGCATAGCCCTCGGCGTTGTCGAAGAAGTTGATGCCATGGTCCCAGGCGCAGGCAACCAGGTTGCGGGCCTCATCACGGCTGATCTGGTCGCCGAAGGTGACCCACGCCCCGAAGGACAAGGCCGACAGCTTCAGCCCGGACGAGCCCAGGCGGCGGTAATGCATATGATTCTCCTGCGGGATACGGAAATCTGAACGTGTTGGGTTGCGCCGGGGCGCCGCCCCGGTGCGGCCCGCCAGTGTAGCCGCCACCGCCCGGACCCTTGCGGTTGCTTGCCCGATCGAGGCCGATCGGGGCATGGACGCTGCTTTTCCTTGCCCCGCCCCTGCCGCTGCTCTAGGCTTCCCGTTTTTCGCGGCGCCCCAAGGGAAGTCTCATGGTCGAAGGTTTGGGCAGGATCGGCTTCGGCCTGTTCGGGTTGGCAGTGCTGATCGGCATCGCCTGGCTGTTCTCGAACAACAAGCGTTCCGTCGATTGGCGGCTGGTGCTGACCGGCATCACCCTGCAGATCGCCTTCGCTGCGGTGGTGCTGCTGATGCCCGGCGGGCGCGAAGCGTTCTCGCTGCTGGGCGACGGCTTCGTCAAGGTGCTCAGCTTCGTCAACGAAGGCTCGCGCTTCATCTTCGGCAGCCTGATGGACACCAACCAGTTTGGTTTCATCTTCGCCTTCCAGGTGCTGCCGACGATCATCTTCTTCTCGGCGCTGATGGGGGTCATGTACCACCTCAACGTGATGCAGCTGATCGTGCGCGGCATGGCCTGGGCAATCACCAAGGTCATGCGCGTGTCCGGTGCGGAAACCACCAGCGTCTGCGCCAGCGTGTTCATCGGCCAGACCGAAGCGCCGCTGACCGTGCGCCCCTACATCGCCAAGATGACCCAGTCCGAGCTGATCACCATGATGATCGGCGGCATGGCCCACATCGCCGGCGGCGTGCTGGCCGCGTACGTGGGCATGCTGGGCGGCAACGACCCGGTGCAGCAGGCCTTCTACGCCAAGCACCTGCTGGCCGCCAGCATCATGGCCGCCCCGGCCACCCTGGTGGTGGCCAAGCTGCTGGTGCCCGAAACCGGCACCCCGCTGACCCGCGGCACCGTGAAGATGGAGGTGGAGAAGACCTCCAGCAACATCATCGACGCCGCCGCCGCCGGCGCCGGCGACGGCCTCAAGCTGGCCCTGAACATCGGCGCCATGCTGCTGGCCTTCATCGCCCTGATCGCCCTGCTCAACGCGCCGCTGACCTGGCTGGGTGAAATCACCGGCCTGCAGGCCGCGCTGGGCCGCCCGACCGACCTGTCGACCATCTTCGGGTACCTGCTGGCCCCGATCGCCTGGGTGATCGGCACCCCTTGGGCCGATGCCACCACCGTGGGCTCACTGATCGGCCAGAAGGTGGTCATCAACGAGTTCGTGGCGTATTCCAAACTGTCGGAAATCGTCAACGGCCAGGTGCCCGGCGTGTCGCTGTCGGCCGAAGGCCGCCTGATCGCCACCTACGCCCTGTGCGGTTTCGCCAATTTCAGCTCGATCGCCATCCAGATCGGTGGTATTGGTGGGCTGGCACCGGAGCGTCGCCACGACCTGGCCAAGTTCGGCCTGCGCGCCGTGCTGGGCGGTACCATTGCCACCTTCATGACGGCGACCATTGCCGGCGTGCTGACGCATTTCAGCTGATATCCGTTCCCGAGAAACAGTCTTTATGAGTAGCAGTGTCGTCGTTGTCGGTTCCTTCAACGTGGATCATGTGTGGCGTTGCGAATCGCTCCCGGCACCGGGTGCGACCATCGCCGGCCGCTACAGCACCGGCCCCGGCGGCAAGGGTTTCAACCAGGCCGTGGCCGCCCGCCGTGCTGGCGCCCCGACCACCTTCCTGTGCGCCCTCGGCAATGACGCCGGCGGTGCCATGGCCCGCGGCCTGGCCGAGCAGGACGGGTTCGCCCTGAGCGCCGAAGCCAGCACCGAGCCCACCGGCACCGGCGGCATCTACGTCGACAGCCGTGGCCGCAACACCATCGTGATCGGCCCCGGCGCCAACGCCGCGCTCAGCACCGCCTACATCGAACAGCAGCGTGCCCTGCTGGCCGGTGCCAAGGTCGTGCTGGCCCAGCTCGAATCCCCGGTCGAAACCATCGAAGCCGCCTTGGCCATCGCCCGCGAAGCCGGTGCCACCACCGTGCTCAACGCCGCCCCGGCCGACGCCCCCTCCAGCATCGGCCTGCTCAAGCTCGCCGACATCCTCACGCCCAACGAAACCGAATTCGCCGCCCTGCTCGGGCGCCATGTCGGCGAACGCGTGGACGCCGACGACGTCGCCGCCCTCGACGGCGCCAGCCTGCACGCGCTGTGCCGCATGCTGGTCGGCAACGGCACCGTCGTGGTCACCCTCGGCGCGGTCGGCGTGTTCGTCTCGCACGCCGAAGAGAACCTGCGCGGCGACACCCAGCCCTACTACCGTGTGGGCGCCGAACAGGTCCAGGTGCTCGACACCACCGGCGCCGGCGACGCCTTCAACGGCGCCCTGGTCGCCTCCCTGGCCCAGGACCCGGACGCCGCCTTCACCCGCCACGTCCGCTTCGCCAACCAGTTCGCCGGCAAGTCGACGGAGAAGGAAGGCGCCGCCGTGGCGATGCCGCATTTCACGCCTGCGGACGTGTAAGGCCGCAGCCGAGGCAAGGCAACACAACGGAAACCGGCGTGAAAGTGCCGGTTTTTGTTTGGGCGCGCGGTAGCGCCGGCCGTTGGCCGGCTGCTCTTTGTTTCAGGGTCATGAACGCCTGACGCGCGCCTTCGGATGTTGTAAACGCCGGATGGCTTGTCGCGATCGTTGCGTGACCGCCTTTGGACGCTTGGGCCGCGCTGCGCGCGGTGTCCGGCCAACGGCCGGGGCTACCCACCCAACCGTCCAACATCCCGCAGCCTTGGGGGCGTGGGAAGCAACCGTCAAGCATCTGTTGATGCCCGTATGGCATCAGAGCCTTCCGGATTGGCCTGAATGTGGGGCCGGATTGCAGGGGTTTGCTTGGTTGCCGGCCATGGGCCGGCACTACAATGCCCGGCATGCAGATTGGTCCTTACACGATTCAGCCCAATGTGGTGCTGGCCCCCATGGCCGGTGTCACCGACAAGCCGTTCCGGCTGCTGTGCAAGCGGCTCGGCGCCGGCCTGGCCGCGTCTGAAATGACCATCTCCGACCCGCGCTTCTGGACCACCCGCAAGTCCCTGCACCGCATGGACCATGCCGGCGAACCCGACCCCATCAGCGTCCAGATCGCCGGCACCGAACCCCAGCAGCTCGCCGACGCCGCCCGCTACAACGTCGACCACGGCGCCCAGATCATCGACATCAACATGGGCTGCCCCGCCAAGAAGGTCTGCAATGCCTGGGCCGGCTCCGCCCTGATGCGCGACGAAGACCTCGTCGCCCGCATCCTCGGCGCCGTCGTCGGCGCCGTCGACGTGCCGGTGACCCTGAAGATCCGCACCGGCTGGGACTGCGACCACCGCAACGGCCCTCGCATCGCCCATATCGCCGAGGACAGCGGCATCGCCGCCCTTGCCGTGCACGGCCGCACCCGCGACCAGCATTACACCGGCAGCGCCGAGTACGAGACCATCGCCGCCATCAAGGCCGCCCTGCGCATTCCCGTGATCGCCAACGGCGACATCGACAGCCCGCAGAAGGCTGCCCAGGTGCTCGCCCGGACCGGCGTGGATGCCGTCATGATCGGCCGCGCCGCACAGGGCCGCCCCTGGATCTTCCGCGAAGTCGCCCACTACCTCGCCACCGGCACCCTGCTGCCGCCGCCGTCGCTGCACGAAGTGCGTGACATCCTGCTCGGCCACCTGCATGCGCTGCATGATTTCTACGGCGAACCGCAGGGCGTGCGCATCGCCCGCAAGCACCTTGGCTGGTATGCCAAGGACCGCCCCGAGAATGCCGCCTTCCGCGCCGTCGTCAACCGCGCCGAGAATGCCGATGCGCAGATTGCGCTGACCACCGAATATTTCTCTGCACTGGCTGCCGGCGAACCGCTGTCGACCGCTGCCTGATCCACCCCCACTGTCGAGCCTGCCTCGACGCCACGTGACCGCCATGACCCCGATTGCCGCCCCCACCTACCTGCACGGATTCTCCGACACCGAACAGCACCGTCTGGTCACCCAGGCGCGGCTGCTGGAATCGTCCATCTTCAGCAGCATCGACTACAGCGGCGCCCAGCGCCTGCTTGAAGTCGGCAGCGGCGTCGGCGCCCAGACCGAGATCCTGCTGCGCCGCTTCCCCGAGCTCCACGTCACCGGCGTCGACCTGAGCGAAGCGCAGCTGGCCGCTGCCCGACAGAACCTGGAAAAGACCCCCTGGTGCAGCGAGCGCTATACGCTGCTGCAGGCCGACGCCGGCAACCTGCCGTTCGGCGCGCGCGAGTTCGACGCCGCCTTCCTGTGCTGGGTGCTTGAGCACGTGCCCTCGCCCGCTCGCGTGCTCAACGAAGTGCGCCGCGTGCTGGTGCCCGGCTCGCCCGTGTACGTCACCGAAGTGATGAATGCCTCGTTCCTGCTCGACCCGTACTCGCCGCACATCTGGCGCTACTGGATGGCCTTCAACGACTTCCAGTACGACCACGGCGGCGACCCGTTCGTGGGCGCCAAGCTCGGCAACCTGCTGCTGGCCGGTGGCTTCCGCGACGTGCATACCGAGATCAAGACCATCCACCTGGACAACCGCGAACCGGCCCGGCGCAAGACGATGATGGCCTTCTGGGAACAACTGCTGCTGTCGGCGGCCGACCCGTTGCTGGACGCCGGTCTGGTCGACCAGGAAACGGTGGATGGCATGCGCCGCGAGTTCAGCCTGGTCCAGAACGATCCGAACGCGGTGTTCTTCTTCTCGTTCGTGCAGGCACGCGCCACCGTGTATTGAAGCGCACTGCGGCCGCGCTGACGATCCGGCGATCCGGCGATCCTACCGGCGTGATGCATCCACGGTCGGCGCGTCCGCCGGCGTCGAATCCGCCGCCGGTACTGCACCCGCGCCAGGCACCTCCATCGGCGCCTCCCAGATGCGCTCCCACATCGCTGCGAAGCGGCGCTTCACCCGCGCCCTGCCCTCCTCGCCTTCATAGGCCGGGCGCAGCTGCTCTGGCGGTATCGCCACCCAGCGTTCGCCTTCGGCACGCGCCACCGCGAAGGTGAAGGTGTAGTCCGGTTCCAACCCCATGCGCAGGTCGCTCAGCTGCAGCTGGCCATCGACCACCTGCGCGCGCATGAAACCGCGGTTGAACCAGTTCAGGCGCGCTACGGCGGGAATGTGCGCGGCCTGGCGCAGTGCCTGCACGTTTGACGGGTAACCGCGAAACGTCATCTCGCCGCTGTCGGCCACCAACGAACGCTCGCCGATCACATAACCGCTGGGCGTCATCGCCACCACCTGCCACAGCAGCGTGTTGAACGGCGTGGCGACCGAGAACCGGGGCGCATCGCCCAGCCCCATCGCCGCCAGCGCGCGGTCAGCCTGGCGGTCGACATGCTGTTTGGCCAGCAGCGACCAGCCGAGGTAGCCGGTGCTCAGCACCAGCCCCGCCAGCAGCGCCTTCTGCGCCAGCGGGCGGGAACACGCGAACCACGCCACCGCGCAGCCCAGCAGCAGCCACACCGTGTACAGCGGGTCGATGATGAAGACACTGGACCACATCGTGGGCGGTGGGGTGAACGGCCACCACAGCTGGGTGCCGTACACGGTGAACGCGTCGAGCAGCGGATGGGTGATCAGCGCCAGCAGGATCGCCCAGAACCAGCGCGCGGGTGCCTGCGCGACCCTGCCGTGCCCGTACCGTTTGAACAGCCACCAGATCAGCGCCGCCCCCCAGGGCAGCACCAGCAGTGAATGGCTGTAGCTGCGGTGCTCGGTCATCAGCGCCACCGGGTCGGTCGCGGTGAAGGCCAGCAGCAGTGCATCCAGGTCCGGCAGGGTGCCCAGCGCAGCACCGGCCAACAGGGCGGCGCGGCGGTGGCCGGCGGGGGCGATGGCGGCGGCGACCGCGCCGCCCAGAACGATCTGGCTGAGGGAATCCATCGGCCGATGGTACGGGACGCGTGAGGGTTTACGAACGTGGCCGGCATTCGGCCCTTGGTTGATTGATCCCGATCTGCGGACGGTACGTAACGGTTCGTAGCCCCGGCCGTTGGCCGGACACCGCGCGCAGCGCGGCCCAAGCGTCCGAAGCCGATGGGTTATCGCTCGCGACGAACACCCCGGCGTTTACACGTTCCGAAGCCGCCGTTCGGGCGTTCATGCCGCCTGATACGCGGTTTCGTTCTGGTTTTACACCCGGACGCATGGCCACGATCGATTGCACTTCAGGCGCCGGACACTCGGGTCGCGCTGCGCGCGGTGTCCGGCCAACGGCCGGGGCTACGAATTGTTACGTACCGTCCATGCATCGGGATCAATCAACCAACGGCCGAAGCGGACGCTCCATTCGTACCCTGGGATCACGCCGCCGCAGCCACCCTGGACCCCACCATCTGCACCAACGTCTGCCCCTCATGATCCATCAACCGCAACCCCCCATCCGCATCTTCGGCCAGGGCGGTCAGGCTCTCGACCCAATCGCCGTCGTTGGCGTAGACCAGGCCGTCGCGCTCGACCAGCGCGGCGCGGTGGATGTGGCCGCACACGATGCCATCCAGGCCGCGCTGGCGGACATCGGCCAGCCCGGCCTGCACGAACCGCTCGATGTAGCGCTCGGCCGCGCCGCTGTGCTTTTTCAGGAACGCCGACAACGACCAGTAGCGCAGCCCCAGCCGACGCCGGGCGGCGTTGAGCAACCGGTTGCCGGTGAGGATGCGGTAGTACAGCCAGTTGCCGAAGCGCTCCTGCAGGCCGCCGAACTGGGTGGCGTCGTCGTAATCATCGCCGTGCACCACCAACAGCCGGCGGCCGTCGGCGGTGGTGTGGATGGCGCGACGGCGCACCCGCATGGCCGGCAGCATCAGCCCACACAGCTGGCGCAGCGAAGCGTCGTGGTTGCCGGGGATGTAGACGATCTCGGTGCCGGCCCGGCGCAGCGCATGCAGCGCCTGGATCACCTCGCTGTGAGCCGCGTGCCAGCTGGCCCGACGGTGGGCCAGCCACCACAGGTCGACGATGTCGCCGACCAGATACAGGCGCTGGCAGCGCAGGCGGCCCAGGAACGCCGCCAGCTCGGCGGCGTGGCAGTGCCGGGAACCGAGGTGGACGTCGGACAGGAACACCGTCCGCCGCCACGCGGCCGGGCCGCCCGCTGCAGGGAGCCGGCCCGGCCCGTCCCGGTTGTCGGCCGGCCGGCCCACCGCCCCCGGCGGCCGGCCGACATCGACGCAATCCCCCCGTGATACCGCAGACGCTGCTCGATGGCGTGCATGGCGCGTGCTCCTTCCCGGCGGCTGAATGGCCGGGAGCCTGCGCCCGGCGTGCGGCAGCACGGTGACCGTTTGACGGCGGGACGATGACGGGAGCGTGGAAGTGCTGGACGGCAGCCTGCTGTGGCCGCTGCTGCAGCCCTACCTGCCCGGCGACATGGAAGCCCGGGTCAAGCATGCGGCCCGCCGCGAGGCGTTGCGGCGCATCTCGATCGCCGCGCTGGGCTCGCTGACCCTGGGCCTGCTGGTGGGCATGGGGTATCTCACCTCGCGGCTGGACCAGGCCGCGCGTGCTTCGATGGAGGCGCCCGAGGCGCC